>NZ_RQXV01000002.1 GCF_003858655.1 Amphritea balenae | reverse complement strand
ATAACTTCCACCACAAATATATGTTGATAGGAATAAGCAACCATAGTGATCTCCAGTAGTCTTTTTTGCCTACCAAAAGGCTACTTTTGGGTGGTTGGTAAATATCCATATGATTCCTAACAGCTAAATATACGTCAAACTGACGTGTTATAACGCGTCAAATTGACGTATAACTCCGAAACGGAGTTTGTATAAAGAAGTGATAATTGCTTGAATTTCATAAGCTTTCCTTTGCTTATTGCATAACGACGTTTGGAGAAAAACATCAGATTGACGACTATCCTTACACAATTACTATAAAGATTAAAGCAGTGAGGGCGTAGCCGGAAAAGGGATCATATAAAGGAAATAGCTCAGGGAGAACGCTAGAAACAAACGCCCAGTCAGAAAACGACAAGCACAAAAAAAGGAGCGCAATGCGCTCCTTTTTATTTGGCATTAAGAATTACTTCTTAGAAGCCATCTGTGCCTTGATCAGGTCACCGATAGTTTGGACCAGCGGTCTCAACAGTCTGCTCTGCAACAGCCTCGATAGCCACTTTCTCGTCTGCCTGGTCTTTAGCCTTAATAGACAGGGAGATAGAACGGTTACGACGATCCAGGTTAACGATCTTCGCTTCAACCTCTTCGCCTACTTTCATGTAGCCTTCGATACCTTCAGCCAGCTTCACATTAGCGGCTTTAGACTTTAACGATGCCTTTAACGATAGCGTTCTTATCGTTATCTGCAGCGGTCTAGAGATTATGGATTCTTTCAGGGTAATGCCCAACAGCCCGCATGCCGCTCCAAGGCTATGGCGTCATACGGCCTGAAAGACTGGTTATCAACACAACGCTGAAATCGCTTAAACTCTCACCGAGATAATTACTTAATGAGATACGGGCTGTTACAACAATCGGATTAAGTTGCGGCTGCGCGCAACCTATCCGTATTAGTTGTGTGTCGTACTGCTGGATACAGCTCTTCCATCGACGGTCGGATCTTCACTCTTTCAGCGACAGCCTCGAATCAGTAGCCGCCTCACCTCCCGACTATCGCTCGCCACTGTCATCACGGTCACGACATACCGCTCCAACCAAGCTTTGTTGGCGATATCCTGTATCGCGGCCTCTCTACTGAAGAACCTCAGGTGCTTACCACCATAGGTCTCGAGCATGAATCCCTCGAAGTCCCCGAAGTGGTCGTACAGCAGCCCGGACACCTTGCCCGAGTACCTGCCCGAGCCAGCCTCGCCGGGTGGTTTAAGGCCGGAAGTATCATCAAGCCACTCGTCATCGCCAGGCTCAAGGAACGGATTTGTATTGGTTGCATCCCCCGTATCGCCACTGTTGTGGTCATCTTCACCCCCGCTGCCATTGCCGTCATCACCCATTCCCGGAATGGCGGGATTGGGCGAAGGATCAATTGAGAAAGGATCGATGCCGAGTGCACGCACCTTATTGGTCATAAGCTCGACGTAACGGCTGAACGTTACATACCAACGACTCGTGGGCTTCACAAAGTCCGCACGCCAGCGTAACAATGCCAGCAGCCTCAACAGATCGACGCGCATAGTCTGTTTATCCGAAACTGGAATACCGATCTGGAAGGCCCCGATCGTCTCCCGCCATCGCCCCGAAGTGCTCGCTAATATTTTTAGATCTTCCTCACTTGGGAGTTTCATCAACAGAGGTTTATCAGATTTCATATCGAACACTGACGTGTCCGTCACCAAAACCTCTCTGTTCCCGACGCGGAATGCACCACGTGGCAATTTTCTTTTGGCTTTACCCGCGGTGCCACTTTGCTTGAGCAAGCGCAGGGCCTCGGCATGCGATATCTCGCGACCTTCGTATTTTGGCTGCTTGCCCCGTCGCTCGCCGTAGGTGACCTGGCGGATCGAAACGTCATAGCGGTCCCCTTTCCTGACGCCCAGCGGGAAGTGGGCGCTGACAACACCGGTCTGACGTACCTGGTGTCGCGGGATCGGCACGTATCGAACACCACCAGCCGGAACTGCCACAGTATCTTCATCGAGTAGATACAATTCATGCCGGGCATAGAAACGATCGGCCAGTTCAATGACCTGTTGCGCGTCCCAAGTCGGTATGAACAGAGCAGCGAATGTACCGTCCGGTGCACCCTGATGCCAGTCGACAAGTAGTTCGTCAGGCCAGTAGTTATCGGCGATTGGTGCTGGCGTCGCCTCGATCTCGAAAGTATGCAAAGCCATCCGCGAGGCTTCCAGCCCAGGATTAGCGATCTCGCTCATGGCAATATTCCGTTGCGCGAGTTTGTCAGAAGTTGATGGTTTGGCGAAGTTAGGAATCGGCGTACCCTGATGCTCGATCTGTGCAACAATACATTGATGCGCGCCCATCAGTAGCGATGACAGCCCCTGTGGCGCAGCAGCCGATCCCGGTTCCGGCGGTAGATACGGCGTATTGAGGTTGGTATCGATCAATGAGCCAAAGAAGGTGGATACTTCATCACCCGGTACCGGCGCAATGGATGGTTCAACGTTGTTCGGGTCGGTCTGCGCGCCTGGGGTAGCCGCGCGTGCAGCTGCGAACATCGGATAGGACAGCCACTCGTCACCCGCGACATTCTCACCCGGCAGCGCAATCGGATTGGCGCCGGCCGTTTGCAGATAGCCCGCAGTAGGCGTACCGTCGATCGGTGTTGCCCCACTAGTACGCCTGAACGTCAATGCCGCCGTCGTCTGTGTTGTGAATATCCTGAAGAAAACACGCACGTTGTTCGCAGCAACAGCCTGACCGTTGAGGCGCACACGGGCGATCGCAAAGTTATAGACCGGCTTGCCGCTTACGGTTGTTGTCGGCAACGGACTCAGGGCCGACTCGGCCTGGGTGATCGGGATACCTTCAAACCCACCAATTTCCAGAGTACCAATCACGCTCTGTAGCCAACTGCGGGCCTGGTCGGGTGTCGCGTTCTCAACCAGTGTATGACCAAGATACGGTGTACCAGCCACGACTTTGAATACCCGAACATCAGTGCTAAGCCAGTGTTTTTCGTTACCATTGGCAAGATCGAGCATGAACGGATTGGCAGCCTTAACGAGCACGATCCACGCCCGGTCTGTCAGCGGGTTACTAACGCCGTATGAGGGTGTCAGTAAACCGTCGAGATAAAGTGCGCGATTTTCACCCCCGAAGCTGAACGCAGCTATTGGATTGATCGTCACCTCGTACGTAAACGTGAAGCGCTGCAATCTGTCGGGCAGACCCGGATCATCGCTGTCGATATCAGATGCCCGAATGGTGATTCCGTTATCATCCTCTAGTGTAAGACCGGGGGCCCACGCGTCCAGTTGCGCCTGGGACGGGCTTAGGGTCGTGATTCCGCCATTAGGAAACTGGCTGGGTTTGAGTGCATTGACCGTAACCAGAAAAGCACCGATAAAAGTGCCGTCGGCCGTGGCCTCATCCTGACTGAAAGTGCTGCGTTCAAGGACAATCTGAATAATAGGTTTCGGTCGTGCAAGCCACTTCGTGATATTTACGTAGACGGCCTTGATATCGGCAAAGACCTCCTCCGCACCGGCATAACCGTAACCCTGGCCCTTGGCCGCATCCGGGCCGGCCTGAGCAAATTCATCCGGCGTGTCAATGTCAGTATCACCCGTCAGGTTAATGTCGATGTAATGGTGAAAAGTCGCACCGGTAACAATTCGCCCAACGCCCACGGTTCGACCGTCGTAGGTGCTCAGGGTGTTGACGGTCTTGGGGGCAGGAACAACATTACTGATGAAATTTCCACCAAACGCGCCGGAGGCAAACTTCGAGAGCTGCGCAAAGGATTGTCCAGTCGCGATGATCTCCGGCAGTTCACGATGCCCATCAAGCGACGGAAAATCAGTCAGGGTGCCACCGTCGATAAAAGGCTGCAGTTCGGTACTGCCCAGCGTATTACCTTCGTGCATGTGATCCGGATACACAGTGATATCATCACCGTTGCGCCGTAAAATGGTGTGCGCCGGCGAACTGGTCGGCGTGATAGGTTGCGGAATGGAATCCGATTGGTTCTCGAAGAATTTAAAATCCTCCGTTTCACTGCTGTAATCACTCTGGGGATTCGCCTGCACAGTGTCGGCCTGGAACGCACCCACAACATCATAGTTGAGCGGAAAACCCGCGGGTAACGTATTGATCTGGGTGTCATTTTCACCGAACCAGGTACGCATCGCCCGTACCCGCTTGATATGGCCACCGGTATCCGCGCCGATGCTATCGTGATCACCGGTAGCAAATATGCCGCCGCCGGCATCCATGAAGACCTCTATCGCCGTGTGTTCTGCGGCGGAAAGCAGATGATTACCACTCGATCCACCCGTACCAGGCGGGAACGCGTTGCGCCCGTGATAACCAAACAGCCAGATCACATCGTAGGCGAGCAGGTCGTGGCTAGAAAAATCGAATCCGTTTTCATCGGCCGTAACGTCAGCATCGGCATCGCTATCGCGATGCGCCTTGTAGACGGTCATACCTGCGTTTTCCAGTGTCTGAACGAGTGTATTGAACGTAAAATCTTGAGAACCTGTATGCGGTTCAGGTGCAGGTGCCTGGTCGAAGCGGTATTCGCCATCGAGAACCATGAGTACAGTAATTGACATGTTACAGCCCTCCTTAGCTGAGTGTTTAAAGAATAAAAACCATAGCGGCCTCAGGCCAAGAGCTTCTTAACCTGAAGGAAAAACACATAACCTCGCCAACACTTGAGATTCAGGATCGACAGCGACGAGTCCAGCCCGCTTACGGGTGTTCGTGCCTGCCTAGTTATAGCTGCGATCTACTGCCACAACTAAAACCCTGCAATACGCCTCTGCCAATAATTTAGGGCCAGAGATACAAATACTGGCCGTTACAGCAAGCTTAATGGGTGGCACATCCGAATAACTGAAATGATGGTGCCGACACGACAAGCTTACCAATGGCACCAGAAACGAAATCGCTGAAGAGACTACACAGCACAATCCTTGATGCTGGACTGCCAACGGGTGACAGTAACTTTATAGTAGTAGCTAAAGTAAGATAAAAACACCTAGAGATCTATAATGCAGCCAACACCGGAGATTTAGGAGTGATCGCACGTAAATTATCCACGTAACTAGCCTTCTTATGTTCTTACCCTGAAACGTCCATTCAATCAGTCCTATTAAAGGCGGGACCGCATCGGGGAAAGCAGTGAGAGTGTAGCTCGAAAAGGGATCTTATAAAGGGAATAGCTTCTGGGAGAACCAGAAACAAAAGCTCAAATAGAAAAAGCTCAGGCACAAAAAAAGGAGCGCAATGCGCTCCTTTTATTTGGCAGTAAGAATTACTTCTTAGAAGCCATCTGTGCCTTGATCAGGTCACCGATAGTTGTTGGACCAGCGGTCTCAACAGTCTGCTCTGCAACAGCCTTGATAGCCGCTTTCTCGTCTGCCTGGTCTTTAGCCTTAATAGACAGGGAGATAGAACGGTTACGACGATCCAGGTTAACGATCTTCGCTTCAACTTCTTCGCCTACTTTCAGGACAGTAGAAGCATCTTCGATGCGATCGATGCTGATGTCAGAAACTTTCAGGTAGCCTTCGATACCTTCAGCCAGCTCAACATTAGCGCCTTTAGCGTCTACAGACTTAACGATGCCTTTAACGATAGTGTTCTTATCGTTAGCTGCAGCGTACTCAGAGAACGGATCGCTTTCCAGCTGCTTGATACCCAGAGAGATACGCTCTTTCTCTGCATCAATAGACAGGATAACTGCTTCAACTTCTTCGCCCTTCTTGTAAGCGCGCAGAGCTGTTTCGTTATCAGCTTCCCAAGAGATGTCAGACATGTGAACCAGGCCATCCAACTCAGACTCAAGGCCAACAAAGATACCGAAATCGGTAATAGTCTTGATAGTACCAGTCACTTTATCACCCGCAGCGAACTGCTCAGCGAAAGTAGACCATGGGTTAGCGATGCACTGCTTCATGCCCAGAGAGATACGACGACGCTTCTCATCAACATCAAGAACCATAACTTCAACTTCGTCATTCACTTGAACAACTTTTGAAGGATGGATGTTCTTGTTAGTCCAAGACATTTCAGAAACGTGAATCAGACCTTCAACGCCGTCTTCGATAGATGCGAAGCAACCGTAGTCAGTCAGGTTAGTAACACGTGCTGGAACCTTAGTGCCGGCTGGGAAACGAGCCAGGATAGAAGACCATGGATCTTCATTCAGCTGCTTAAGACCCAGAGACAGACGGTTAGTCTCTTTATCAAACTTGATGATTTGAACGGTGATTTCATCACCTGGAGTCAGCATATCGCTAGGGTGGGAAATACGCTTCCACGCCATGTCAGTGATGTGCAGCAGGCCGTCAACACCGCCCAGATCTACGAATGCACCGTAGTTGGTCAGGTTCTTAACGTAACCCTTAACTTGCTGACCTTCTTCCAGCGTAGCCAGCAGCTCATCACGCTGAGCACTGTTCGCTTCTTGCAGGACTGCGCGACGAGAAACAACGATGTTGTCACGCTTTTGATCCAGCTTGATCAGTTTGAATTCAAGTTCTTGACCCATCAGGTGGTCAACATTTTTAACCGGACGTACATCAACCAGGGAACCTGGCAGGAAACCGTTAATCTTGTTAACAGTAACTGTGAAGCCGCCTTTTACACTGCCGCTAATGAAACCTTTAACAGTTTCTTCAGCTTCGAAAGCAGTCTCAAGGACACCCCAAGATTCAGCGCGCTTAGCTTTTTCACGAGACAGACGAGTCTCACCAGAGCCATCTTCAACGCTTTCCAGAGTAACCTTAACCATGTCACCAACTTGAACTTCAAGTTCGTTAGCATCGTTCAGGAACTGAGCGCGAGGGATAACAGCTTCAGATTTCAGGCCAGCGTTTACAGTAACCCAGTCGCTATCGATTTCGATAACTTCACCCATTACGAGGGTGCCTGGTACCATAGCTACGAGTTCTAGGGATTCTTCAAATAAGTCAGCAAAGCTTTCGGTCATGCTTTTTCCTATGCTGTGAACACTATCGTTCAAGTGTGTTTACAGCTGGTAATACCTGTATTGTCAGTTAGATACAGGGCAATTTATTTATCCCGCACAGTTGAACAAAGACTGACATAAAAACAACTGATTACGGGTTTCGGGTGCGTATTTTACAGATTAGTTCGCACTTAAGGAAGTAAATGCGTAAGAAAACGACTCCATCAAAGCTAAAAAAGCATCAAATTCATTCATTTATCGGCATTATCTTAACGATTCAGGCGAATCCCAGATCATTAAGGCCTGAAATACATTTACTTCATCATTAACAATAAACCAGCTTTGACAGCTCTATTTCACGAAAACGTCTTTTTCCAGGTCACACAACGATGATTATCGCGTTCTTCATAGATACGCATAGCTGTAGGTAGATCTAATGAGTAGCTGCTTTCGTTATCGTTACCTAACGCCGTTATCAGCATTGTATACCAGGCGGTTATTCCGCCGGGAGGAGATGCCGCGAATCGGGGGAAATCAGGGTCACCACCTGATTCACTCAACCAGTCATTAGTTAGCTCAGGGTTTAACACCATAGCCCGTGCCAACCCAACCATATCGGTCGCACCACAAGCCAGCGATTCAAGCGCCTCATCACGGGTTTTAATCCCACCTGTTACCATCAGGGGCACAGAGGTTACGCTTTTGGCCCGTTGAGCGAAGCCTACAAAATACGGCCCTGCTGTCGCACTATCAGAACTTGCCCTGGCACCGGGGAAATAGGTACCGCCACTAATCTCTATCAGATCAATTGAAGTCTGATCCAGTATACGGATAACCTCTAAGGCATCGTCCTGTGTCAGCCCCCCTTCTAACTGATCAGAGGAGTTGATCTTGAGTCCGATTGGAAATGCCGGACCCACAGCAGATCGCACTTTATTAATCACCTCGACAATAATGCGACTCCTGGCTTCAACAGAGCCGCCATACTGATCATTTCGCCGATTGAACAATGGCGACAAGAACTGACTCAGCAAAAAACCATGACCCGCATGAATCTGAACACCGGTGAATCCAACTTCTTTTGCCTGCACCGCTGCCCGGGCATACATAGCAGGCAACTGTTCCACTTCTGCCATGGTCAGTCCAGCACACTGAAAATCACCAATCTTTAATGCGGAAGGCCCTGTCGGCTGGCTAATCTGTGCGTGGGATAACGCCCCTGCATGACCTAGCTGAGGCCATATATGTGCCCCCTCAATCGAAGCGCGGGATGCAAGTGCGTGTAGAGCTTTAAGATCTGAGCCTGTACCTAAAACAAGATTACCCGGTTTTTCAGGAAAACCCGGATCAGCCTGCACTTCACCAATAATCGATAAAGCAACGCCCCCCTGCGCCCAGCGTTCATAGAGTCGGATCTGTGCTTCTGTCGGATCACCCGCGCCATTCGCCAACGAATCAGACATTGCTGATTTAGCAAGACGATTTTTTAACAGCGCACCACAAGGTAGCTCCAATGGACGATTGAGTAGATGAATTGAATCTGATGTCCCGCTCATAGCAACCTCTTTAATGTTCAAACCATATCGGTCTAATGCAGTTCGGGTTTCAGTGCCTGCTGGCAATTACCGCTGCTGTTAAAGACATTATCCGTGACTATCTATAAACTAAAAACAGTGTAATTTACAAAAGACTATTAAATAAAAGTTACTAATGAACACATCAGATTTGAGCCTTTTCATTCGAATCGCTGAAACCGGCAGCATCAGCGAGTCAGCAAAACAGCTGAGCATCACCGCTGCAGCAGCAAGCCTGGCGCTCAAGCGATTAGAAAAAGAGTTAGACGTACAACTGTTTATCAGAACAACCAGACAGTTACGCATAACAACGGAAGGCGAACAGTTCCTGTTCCATTGTCGTCAGGCGCTTGAATCAATCGAACAGGGCCGCCTGTCAGCCCATCAGGTACAGGGAAAAGTCGGTGGAGAGCTAAAATTTTCCGTTTCATCGGATTTAGGGCGCAATATCGTTTTACCCTGGATAGATGAAATAATGGATCAACATCCCTCACTGTCGATTGATCTGAATGTAGGGGACTCCCTTTCCAACTTCTTTTTAGATCAGGTAGATGTTGCTCTTCGCTATGGGAAACCAGAAGACTCAACCATGGTGGCCTTTCATATTGCCACGATAAACAGAATTACCTGCGCATCTCCCGGTTACATTGCTGAGTTTGGTGAGCCTTCGCATCCTGAGGATCTTAGAAAACACAGCTGTCTGTTATACCGGCTGGATAGTCGGCTGTTCGATAATTGGGAATATATGGATAGCTCAGCCAGCTACAAGATAAAAGTAGCCAGTAACAGAATCAGTAATGATACTGATATTGTCAGGCGCTGGGCGGTTGCCGGTAAGGGAATCGCACACAGATCGTTGATAGATATAGCTGCAGATCTGCGTAGCGGAAAGTTGGTACAGGTACTTTCTGACTTTCAATCACCGCCGGTACAACTCTATCTGCTTTGCCCTGGCAGAAAGCAAGTAACACCCGCAGTGATATTGTTCAGGGAGATGCTTAGAGAAAAGTGCTCAGAGCTTATAACAGCTTATTAACGTACTGCTGTGACAATTTCTATAAGACCGGTAATGCATATCGGGCAAGTTAAAGCAGTCTGATAGTTTTACCGGCGCATCACTTATCATCCCAAAGCTTAACAATACGCTGATCATTAGTAACCTCATCAGCCAGGCAATCGCTTACCTCTTCTGCAGCAACTATAGAGTTAAGTTTTTCATTTGAATCGAGAGCTACATCCTCTTCGTCCCGTTCTAAAACGTTGTCATATTCATCGTTCATAGCGAGCCCTCGCAGGATGATATATATACAACCAGCCTAGATAGTTCCTTCATGATAAGACAAGGAGCAATTAACCATTTTGGGGACTAGAGAATCAAAGAGTCGATTATATCTGGCCGGGTATCAGCCAGTAAATTCATTGGTGAAGAAATCAGATTGGGAAATAAAGGTATTTGTATCTTTTATCAGGACAGATGTCCGCTTTGACACAAAGCGGACATCGATATGATTTAGCTGCTTAGATCAGAAAGCAGTCTATAGACATTATTGCAATTCACTCGGGTCGATAACAACCCCCAGGGATTTTTTGTCGACCATCTTATCTTTAGCGGTTTCTTTGTAGCGAAATGTCACTTTTTTACCCAGCTCGATTTCAAACTCTTTGTTCGGCGAAAGGTAGCGATAAACTTCAGAATCCACCGTGAGCTGATGAATATAGTACTGGGGCATACCCACCCAGTCATTAAAAGGTCCCTCTGTTTCAACCGCTTCTATTATTCCCCGAGCGACCTTCTTCGGATTAGCATTTTTATAGCCTGATCCTTTAAAATTTCGAGCCATACCTACCCCTTATTCGGTTATGCGAAAAGATACTGCTGCCTATAGGCTAACACAGTGTTTCTCAAAGTGGGCACCGGCCCTGATGATTTTTCACAACAACCGGTTAATAACAAAGATTCAATTAAAATTTCAATCAGATTCATGCATGACATGCAGCTTATTGCCATCCGGATCACGACAATAAGCGCCGAAGTAATGAGGACGATATCGATAGCCGGGAGCACCATCATCAGTCCCGCCTGCTTCCAGAGCGATCTGATGAAATGCAGTTACAGCGTCGTTACTGACCGCCTTAAAGGTCACCTGAGTACCATTTCCATGGGTAGCCGGCTGTTTATCAAAAGGTTCCAGTATCCAGAAACAGCTAGATCCGCCCTCTGGACCATAACCTACCTCATTATCCGCTTCCATCGTACGCACCATGCCAAGCGTATTCAGTAGACGATCATAAAAAACAGCAGCACGGGCCAGATCGTTGGTCCCAAGACATACGCCTAAAAGCATTTTGATTGTGTCCGTAATGTTGAAAGACTGTACTTAAGATAAGCATGCGCTTAAAAAAGTACCGGGCAGGGCTGCCCGGTACAGAGCTGATCATAACAAATAGTTACTTATGCGCCAGCGCATCTTCAGGCTTGCTGCCGGCGATCTTGTCCTGTTCTTCATCAAGCACCGATTGTGGGAACTGGCTCATAAAGCAGCAACAGATGCCTTCACCGATCATAGTACGAGGCCCTAACGGATGACCAATATGTTTGTACACACCGTGGGAGTGTCCATGGCCGTGGTCATGGCCGTGTGAATGGCTGTGACCATGAGAATGGTCATGGGAATGGCCGTGATCATGAGAATGGTCGTGGCTATGGTCGTGAGCATGTGAATGACCATGGGAACCGGTCTCTGTCTCTGGTGTAAATTCAGCATGGTGGTGATGCACATCCACTTCACCCGCGGCCAGGCGACGCTTAAAGGAGCTCATCAGGGTTTCTGCCGGTTGCTCATCTTCCAGAATCTCGCGCACCCGCACCTCAAAGGCATCGATCACTTTCTCGTGGTCGTTCAGGTATGGGGTTTTAATGAACTCTACTTCAGGGTTCTGCGCAGCAACCTTATCAACGTAGCCATAGATACGCTTGATCAGGCGGCCGGTAAACAGGAAGTATGGTGCGACCACAACCTTCTTGTAACCCAGTTTCAGTAGTTTCTCCATGCCCACACCCACTGAAGGATATGTTACGCCGGAGTAAACCGTATCAGCCCAGCCAAAGCCCATATTCTCATTCACAATGCGGGTCAGCTTTGCCGCTTCGGCATTGGCATGGGTATCAGAGGTACCACGGCCAACAACCACCAGCAGGGTATCGTAGAGATTCTCAGGTGGGTTTTCAGGGTCCAGCCCCATAGATTCGTAAATACGCGCCTGAAAGGCTTCGATCATGGCGCTATGCAGACCCAGCTCGCTGCCATATTTAACTGCTACATCAGAACAGTTCTGCTCAAAGGTCGTCAGCACCGATGGGATATCGTTCTTCGCATGAGTCGCCGCAAACAACATACCCGGCACCGCATAGATCTCATCAACGCCCTGCTCTATCAGGGAGTTCAGACCCATATGTATATTGGGCGCAGAAAATTCCAGGAAACCATACTCAACCGGCATCTCCGGAAAACGTTTCTTTAAGCCCGCAGCAACCAGACCAAATTCACGTTCAGCGTCTTTATCACGGCTACCGTGACCACAAACCATAATACCTTTCTTAGACACAACTCTACTCCACTCGTAAATACTGTTGACCGGAACTCTCGGTTACCTAGTTTTAGGTTACCCGCTTTTAGTTCCCCTGCTCTTCAGCAGTTTCAGGCCAATAATTCTGATATATAAATTCTTCTAACGGACGCTCCTGCGCCCAGTTCTCTTCCACCAGCATGGGCCGGTCATAAAACTCATCTACATGGCCGATACAGAGAATGGCCACCGGCTTGCTATTGGCCGGCATTTTTAACAACTGCGCCAGAGCTTGTGGGTCAAACATTGACACCCAGCCCATCCCTATTCCCTCAGCCCGTGCCACCAGCCACATATTCTGGATAGCACAGGAAAGTGAAGCCAGATCCATCTCCGGCAGGGTGCGTCGGCCAAAAACGTACTTTTCCCGATCATCGGGTAGTGCGGCAACAATCACTTCAGCGCAATCGAGAATACCTTCCACTTTCAGCTTCATGAATTCGTTCTTACGTTCACCCATCGCTTCGGCGGTATGCGCACGCTCCTCATCAACCAGTTGATGTAACTGTTGTCTCAGGTCGTTATCTGAAACCCGCAGGAACCGCCAGGGCTGCATCAGTCCCACACTAGGAGCATGATGCGCAGCAATGAGCATCTGCTTAATCACTTCCGGATCAACCGCATCCGAGCGGAAATGTCTCATATCCCGGCGTTCTGCAATAACCCGGTACACCGCTTCTTTGTCAGCAGTGCTGTAGGCCTTATTTTTACCCGACAGACTATTTGAGGCTTTGTTATCCGACATAGCTAGCTACTGCCTCCCGTAACCTTTCACTTTGTTGGTCATCTGCGGCACTGCTAATACCGATACGCAGTAAGCTCGTTTGCCCGTCAAGCTCAATAACCCTGAGCAGAATACCCTGACTGGCAAAGTGATGATGTAACCGATACGCCTCTTTTCTGTCTATCTGGTAGCTGGAAAACAACGGCGTATGAACCTGCATTAATGGCTTGATTCGATCAAACAATGCACTGAACAACTGTCGGGTGTGCGCTGCACAGTCGCGTATTCTGTGTTGTGCACTGTACTGCCATTCGCTATCTAGTAGTGCCCTGGTAGCCAGGGACTGAGCCGGACCGTTTACCATCCAGATACCGGTATGCTGCTGTAGTGCATTTCGTAACTCAGCTTGGGCAAACACAAAGCCCAGCCGAATACCGGCAAGGCCAAAAAACTTACCGAAAGACCGCAGGACCAGCATATTATCGCAAAAGTGGTTAGCCAACACACTCTGTGTAGGCTCCAGATCAATAAAAGCTTCGTCTACCACCAGATAGCCCCCACCAGGCATTCGTTCAGCCCAGTTTTTCAACTGCTGTGGCGTAAAACAGAGCCCGGTTGGGTTGTTAGGATTGATAACCACCAAGTGAAAAGGATCACCCTGATCTATAGCGGCTTCGACTGTCGCTACCGCTGCACCTGAATCGAAGGCAGGATAAGTGCGAATAGGATTACCATGACGCTGCCAGTGATCACGATGTTCCTGATAGCCATACTCAGGCAGTAACACCGGCAGTTTTTCCTGAACTCCTGGTGGCAAGTACTCTTGCTCCAGACACTGGGGCAAAGCCTGAATAATCAGCTGCGAGCCATTGCATGGCATCAGCTGATCATTGCCGTAATAATGCGCCGCCGCCGCTATAAAGTCAGGATTCAGATAAGGTAATCGCTGAAAGGCAGCAGCATCCAGTTGCGGTAGCGGATAGGATTCAGGGTTCAGGCCGGTAGAGAGATCCAGCCACTGCGGCGCTGGTATACCATAGCGAACACTGGCGCTGTATATATCACCGCCATGTAACGGCATCGCAGTCGGCTCAATAAGGCCATCAGCAAAGTCATCAGCAATGCTTGTATTCATACTATTATCACTAAAACAGCGCTCGCCAGAAGCGCTATCAATCACACTCTTTTCAACGATCAGTTCATCGCTTAACAAATTCACAGGCTGACTCCCGTGGCCGAAACAGCGGTTAATGCTGTAACACTGACCCCTACTATGATTACACCAACCCAGAGCAATAATACCCGGTTAACCAGAGCACAAGCCTCACGAATACTCTTTGCCGATGCAGTAGGACCATCTTGCGGTCCTAGTGGCGGCCGTTCCTGTAGCTGACCATGATAAATAGCCGCACCACCGAGAGAGACATTGATCGCCCCCGCACCGGCAGCCATTACCGGCCCCGCATTCGGGCTTTTCCAGTTTCCCGCTTGCTGCCGCCAGGCAGCAAGAGAGATTCGGGTCTGTCCCATCAAGGCGTAACTGAGCGCTGTTAAGCGAGCCGGAATAAAGTTCAACAGATCGTCGATCCGGGCCGCGGCCCAGCCAAACTGCAAAAAACGTTCATTCTTATAGCCCCACATCGCATCCAGAGTATTACTCAGCCGATATAAAACCACGCCAGGTATGCCCAACAGGCAGAACCAGAAAATTGCACTGAATATTGCATCGGAGCCATTTTCCAGCATCGACTCGGTTGCGGCACCGGCAATAGCCTGTTCATCCAGCTCGCGTGTATCACGGCTAACGATCATACTCACAGCCTGTCTGGCATCAACCATTCGTCCTGCAGCCAACGGCTTAGCAATAGCCAGCCCGTGACTCAATAAACTCTGCCAACCAATCGCCAGATAAAGCATCAGACCGCCGACTAAAAGCTGTAGCGCTTCTGACTCAGCGATCAGAGCCTCTAGCCAGAAAAAAAACAACGTGGGCGGCCCTACAATCAGACCCCAGGCGACCAGGCCCGAAATACGCCCCTTAATACGTCCGTTAGCAGCACCGGTATTCAACTGCTTCTCTAACCAACTGGCCAGATTACCAAAGCCCACCAGCGGGTGATAACGGGCCGGCTCCTGAAACAGAAGATCCAGCAGCAACGCCAGTAACAAACAGCTGACTAATACCATCAGTTACAATGCTCCTGCTGTCGTATGCTGCTCTGTTGAGCTGCAGCCCTGTTCTGAGTTTTGGCTTGGCTCTGACAGTGCCAACAGCTGGCACAGGGAAGCCAACGGCATCACATCTTCTACCGCATCCGCCAGACGCTCGATCTGCTGTTCACGAAAGGCCAGGTAATCAAACTGTTCTACCTGACCCAGTCCTGCCCATTGCAGCAGGTGTTCCAGCAAGTCCTTTTCATCAAAGATACCGTGGATGTATGAACCCAATACCGTGCCATCCAGATTCTGAGCCCCTTCATCAAAACGTTCGCAGGCAAGCTCTGGTTGTTCTTCTACTTCTGATAATTGATTTGAAAGTTGATTCGATTGTTGCTCTGGTACAGCAGCAGTGATCGAAAACAGAGGCTTATCTAATGCAGCACCGCTACTGATACCCGCATGAATCTCATAACCTTTGACCGGGATTGAAGAACCCAGCAACTGTCCGGTAACGTTACGCAGTACCTTGTTGTCAGTCAGGGTGGTGGCCATATCCAGCAAGCCTAAACCCGCCGTTGATCCTGCGCTGGATTCGATCGCATCCGGATCGTGTATCCACTGCCCTAACATCTGATAACCGCCACAGACACCGATCACTTTGCCGCCCAAACGCAAATGACGTTTAATGGCATCAGCCCAGCCCGATTGTTGCAACCATTCAAGGTCACCCCGAACATTCTTACTGCCCGGCAAGACGATCAGATCTGCACCGTTGAACTGCTGCGGATCAGGCATAAATTCACAATCCACCTGGGGATGCATACGCAATACATCAAAATCAGTATGGTTACTGGCCCGCGGATACCTGGGTACGACGACTTTTAACTGCTGGTAAGCCGTATCGGTTTTCTGCTGACTGTTAACCGCATCTTCCGCTTCGATATGCAGGTTGGTGATGTAAGGGATAACCGCCAGCACCGGCACTCCGGTACGTTGCTCAAGCCAGTCCAGCCCGGATTGCAGCAAACTCACATCACCGCGAAAACGGTTAATGACAAAACCTTTAATACGGGCTTTCTCGCTATCACTCAGCAGCTCAAAAGTACCGTAAAGATGCGCAAAAACACCGCCACGGTCGATATCAGCCACAATAATGACCGGACAGTCGATCGCCTCGGCAAAACCCATATTGGCTATATCATGCTC
This sequence comes from Amphritea balenae, assembly GCF_003858655.1. Taxonomy (GTDB): domain Bacteria; phylum Pseudomonadota; class Gammaproteobacteria; order Pseudomonadales; family Balneatricaceae; genus Amphritea; species Amphritea balenae. The sequence continues at coordinate 493,363 of NZ_RQXV01000002.1, read as the reverse complement.
GCGTAAATTAATCTCCGCCGGGCTGCCTGCACCTTCAACAATCACCGCGCTATATTTATCCTGCAATGCGCGGTGACTACGCACTACTTCCTGCAACAGTTCCGGCTTGTAATGGTGATACTCTGTAGCCTGCATATTGCCAATGGCCTTACCATTGAGAATCACCTGAGCACCCAGATCACTGTTAGGCTTAAGCAGAACCGGATTCATCTCCACAGAGGGTGGCAAAAAGCAGGCTTCGGCCTGTACCGCCTGGGCCCGACCGATTTCACCACCCTCAGCAGTGACGGCACTGTTGAGCGCCATGTTCTGCGATTTAAAGGGTGCTACCGCAATCTGCTTGCGCGCAAGAATACGGCACAGGGCTGTTACCAGAATGCTCTTTCCGGCATCGGATGTTGTACCCTGCACCATCAATGTGTGTTGGTTTCTAAACTCATTCACCCGCTGATTACTCATAACAATAGATATCTCATTCGGCCATCTCCTGCTGCTGATCCAGTTCCAGCAGCAGATCCTGCAGTTTATCCGCGTATGAACCCGGCTCTTGCCATAGCCCACGCTGAGTTGCTTCAAGCAGACGTTCAGCCATCTCTTCCAAAGCATGGGGGTTATGCTGTTCCAAAAACGCCCGGTTCTGCTCATCAAACAACAACGTATCGGTCACTTTTTCATATTGATAGTCGGCGATCAGGTTAGTAGTGGCATCGTAGGCAAACATATAGTCGACGCTAGCGGTCATCTCAAACGCGCCTTTGTAACCATGCTCCTGCATCCCGTTGATCCATTTCGGGTTCAGTACCCGCGACCGAATCACCCGGTTCAGCTCCTCTTTAAGGGTGCGTACCTTGGGTGCCATCGGGTTGGAATGATCATTGTGATAAACCGCCGGAGCCTCTCCACGATACACAGTTACCGCGTTGGTCATGCCGCCCTGAAACTGATAATAATCATCAGAATCGAGAAGATCGTGTTCACGGTTATCCTGATTTTGCACTACGGCTTCAAGCTGCGATAACCGGTGCTCAAACGCACCACGAGCATCTACCCCGTCACCCTGCTGATTACCATAGGCATAACCGCCCCAGTTCAGGTAGGCTTCCGCCAGATCGCTGGCTTGTTCCCAGCAACGTTCATCAATCAAGCCTTGTAAACCGGCACCGTAAGCACCGGGTTTACTACCGAATACGCGATAGCTGGCTTCACGACGGGCATCCTCACCAGACATCCCCTGAGCTTCAAGCTGTTGCTGTCGTTGCTGAATATTAAACTGGATGGTATTACCGTTACCCGGCTCTTCTAACGCTGCGATCGCCTGCACCGCCGCATCGTAAAGCTTCATTACGTTAGGGAATGCATCGCGGAAAAAACCTGATACCCGCAACGTTACATCGACCCTCGGCCGGCCTAACAACTGACTACTGATCACTTCAAAATCAACAACCCGGTTTGAACCCGGCGCCCAGATCGGTCGCACTCCCATCAGGGCAAATGCCTGAGCGATATCATCGCCGCCGGTACGCATAGTAGCGGTGCCCCATACGGAAAGACCCAGCTGTTTTGGATAGTCGCCGTGCTCTTGTAAGTGTCGCTGAATAAGCGCCTGGGCGGAACGCTCGCCTATAACCCAGGCCGCCGGCGACGGAATCGCCCGGTTATCGACCGAGAAAAAGTTACGCCCGGTCGGCAGAGTATCCAGCCGCCCTCTTGTTGGCGCACCACTCGGACCCGGCGGTACAAACTCGCCGTTAAGACCATTGATAAGCGAGTCGATTTCTAACACAACACTTTGCTGCAGGGCTTGGTGAAGCGTCTGTCGGGCGTATTTAAGCTGAGCCATGGTATGTGGTAATTGCAGTTCTGCCAGAGGACTGTTCTGGTTCAGCACGTAATCCAGAATCAATTGTTTAGCCAGCAACTCCAAACGCTCCCGGGTATCAGCTTCGGTACGCCAGAGATCGTCAGAAACGGCTTGTAACAGTTCAGGACGCTCCGACTGCCAGAGTGCAGCGTCGGCGGCCAACGGATCAAACAGCTTACTCTTTCCTTCAACGTCGACACGCAGATCCAGATCCGCGATCAAATTATGCAGGATGCCCTGACTACTATCATCTTCACCACGGGGCAGACGTAACAGCGCAACTAAAGTGTCCGCTAGTTTATCTGTTTCGGGCAGTTCGCCGAGAATATGCAGACCATGACGGATCTGGGCCTCTTTTATATCGCAAAGATAAGCGTCCAGTTCAGCCAGTACTTTCTCTTCATAACCCTCTTCATAACCATCATCATTTGCAACAGTCTCAACTTCAATCCCGCTAAGCTCCTGCAATACATTGCTGCTTTGAACCTGTTTAAGAATCTCTGCCCGTAACCACTCTTCACGGCGGGTATCCATACCCATCGCCTGATAATACTCGTCGACTAAGCCTTCCAGCTCCGCCAGTTCACCATAGCTTTCGGCGCGGGTCATCGGCGGCATCAGGTGATCTATAATCACCGCCTGAGTGCGTCGTTTAGCCTGCGCCCCTTCACCGGGATCATTAACAATAAAGGGATAAAAATGCGGCATCGGTCCCAGCGAGATATCAGGCCAGCAACTTTCTGAAAGCGCGGTACCTTTGCCCGGTAGCCACTCGAGGTTGCCGTGTTTGCCGACATGGATGACCGCGTCTACCTGATAGCAGTGCCGCAGCCAGAAATAAAACGCCAGATAGTTATGCGGCGGAATCAGATCAGGATCGTGGTAGTTCGCCACCAGATCCATATTAAAACCCCGGGCGGGCTGAATACCGATAAAGGTTTCACCCAGGCGTATGCCCGATAACATCAGCCGACCGTCGCGGCATTTTGGGTCCTGCTCAGGACCACCCCACTGTTCTAATATCGCTTTCCGGCTCTCTTCGGGTAGCTGATCAAAATAGTATTGATACTCATCTAACGCCATACTTTGCCAGCAAGGCAGTTGATGCAGGGTATTGGGGTTATTGGTCACTGCTCCCAGCAATTCTTTAATTAACGCATCACCTTCGACAGGAATATCCTGCAGTGGATAGCCCGCTGCCTGCAAAGCATTCAGAATATTAATGGTCGATGCCGGGGTATCCAGCCCTACACCATTGCCTATCCGACCATCCTTCGTAGGATAGTTAGCCAGAATCAGAGCGAGCCGTTTTTCATGATTTGGTTTCTGGGCCAAAGCGCAGTATTTCATCGCTAACTGAGCGATAAAGGCGGCACGTTCAGTATGCAGGGCATAACGTATCACCGAGATTTGGCAGTGCGGATCAAAATAACTTTCTGCCTTGAAGCTCACCGCCCGGGTCAGGATTCGACCGTCCATCTCAGGCAATACTACCTGCATGGCGATATCCCGACTGCGCAGTCCCTGGCTATATTGTTGCCAGTCATCTTCGGTACTGCTGGACAATACCAACTGTAATACCGGCAATTTACGGGTAAACGGCGAATAAAACTCTGTCGGCTCGGAAGACAGGTCAGGACTCGCCACAGTATTACTGGCAAAGCCGGTGGTATTGATAATCAGGCTGGCACCGCTCTGCTCTATTAACGCATTCACCAGCGTAATAGATTCAGGGTCTTTAAGGGAGGCCACCGCTACCGGCAAAGGGTTTAGTTGCTGGCGTTCTAACTCAGCTATCAGGCCATCAAACATGGCTGTATTAGCGCTTTGCAGATGGCTACGATAGAACAGCAATATACACACAGGTCGCTCATTATCATTGCATGATTGCTGCTGCCAGCGCGCCTGCCATTCGGCAAAACTAGCCTGCCCCAGATTAAAACCAGCATTAGTGGCTTGCCCGGCTATCTGTGCCTGTACATCCTGGGGCATATACATCATGCAGCGCGGCAGGGTCCGGGGCTCGTGCCAGAGAGTATCAATGCCCAGATATTCAGCCGTCAGGAAACGAACCAATTGCTGACTGTTATCCACCCCACCTTCGCGCAGATAACGCCAGACACTTTGCCAATGCTGTTGTTCAACCGTAGAGGCATCCAACAGGTCTGGATCAGCCGCATCGTCACCGGGGACGATGATCAGCTGCCGTGGCTGTGCGTCTGAGCCGCCGCGTGCCCAGTCCTGCAGGCGCTCAAAGCCATACTGCCAGTAATTCTGTCCGCCCAGTAATGACAGCACTACCACCCTGGCATGTTCCAGAACCTTATGTTCATACAGATCATAGGCGGCAGGCTTCAGCAATTGCATCCAGTTAGCTAAGCGAACACTTGGCCAGTTTGTACTATCCGGCAAATCGGCAACACCGGTCGCCAGCGCAGCCAGAGAGCTGTCTGCCGCAGACAGAATGACAATATCAGCCGGGGACTGATCCAGATCGATGATACCCTCATCATCAACAAATCCGCCCGGCTGGGCCGCTAAAAGATGCATACTAAAGTCTTCTCACAATATTTAAACGACCGCTGGCTGATCAATAAGCGCTGTTTCCAGTGCAGTTTTAATGACCGACTCTTCAATACCTTTGCCGATAAATACTAAAGAGGTCGTGCGGCTTTCATCTGCAGCCCATGGACGATCAAAATAGACATCCAGACGCTTACCTACCGCCTGAAACACCTGACGCATCGGCTTACCCGACAATGCGGCAAACCCTTTAGCCCGGTAAATATTAAAGTCACTCAGTAGCGATTTAAGCGCCGCTTGCAGCTTATCGCTGTCCACTTCACCCAGCGTAATGACAAACGAGTCGAAATGATCGTGGGCGTGATCATGGTGAGCACCATGCTCGTGATGATGATCATGATGGTTATGTACGTGATCGATACGCTCTTCAGCCGCCGCATCCAGCCCCATCAGCATATCCAGGTGAGCTTCACCGTTGCTGATATAAGACGTTTTAACTGCGCTCGGCACTTTCGCCGTAACCACTTGCTGAACTAATTCACGCTGACCGGCATCAAGCAGATCATTTTTGCTTACCACAACAAGATCTGCAGCGCTGAGCTGATCATCCAGCAGTTCCTGCAGGCTTGGATCGTGATCCAGGCTTTCGTCATTCAGACGCTGTTCCTGAACCTTATCGGTATCGTGAGCAAAACGTCCCGCGGCAACTGCCGGACCGTCAATAACAGTAATCACCGCATCAACAGTGCAATACTCTTTAATACCCGGCCAGTTAAACGCCTGCACCAACGGCTTTGGCAGTGCCAGACCACTGGTCTCGATTAAGATATGGTCGATATCATCACGACGCTCTACCAACTGCTGCATCACCGGCAGAAACTCTTCTTCCACGGTGCAGCAGATACAACCATTCGCCAGTTCATAGAAACCGTTTTCGCCATCAGCAGCGGTAGCATTTTCATCTTCGCAATCCAGCGGACAGTTGCGCAGCAGGTCTGAATCAATATCCAGCTCGCCAAACTCGTTCACAATGACAGCGATACGCTTACCCGCTGCCTGCTTTAAAACGCTGGATAACAGTGTTGTTTTACCGCTACCCAAAAAGCCGGTAACAACCGTTGTTGGAATCTTATTTAGCTGCATCTTGTTATCTCTTCGCTATTCTTTTATTCAAAAGCTTCTTATTCAAAAATCTTTTTATTCATTCAGGCTATCTGTTCAACAGAGGATTTCAGTCGCGCTTAACCGTTCGCGGTTGCTCCGGCTTAACCCGCGGCCGGTAAACATGCGCCTGATCTTTGTGGTACAGGTAGGAATCGGCAAAATCATCACAATCCAGTACCGGTCCCACTAAAATCAGAGAGGTGCGGGTAAAGCCCTTTTCGCGGACTTTAGCCACTATATCCTTCAAAGTACCGGTTACTTTGTCCTGATCCGGCCATGAAGTACGGTAGCAAACTGCGATCGGACAATCTTCGCCGTAGTGGGGTATCAACTCTTCAACAATCTTATGAATCCGGGTCACGCCCAGATGGATTGCCAGGGTCGCACCACTGCGGGCAAGCTCAGGTAAACGCTCGCGTTCAGGAAACGGCGTCTTACCTTCGTAACGGGTCATGATGACGGTCTGAGATACGCCGGACAAGGTCAACTCTTTACCCAGATAAGCTGCAGAAGCGGCCACTGCGCTGACGCCCGGTATCACTTCATAATCGATGCCCGCATCCTCAAGGCGTCGAATCTGTTCACCAATGGCACCATACAGAGCCGGATCGCCACACTGTAACCGTGCAACATCCTTCCCCTCTTTATGCGCCTGAACGATATGAGCGGTAATCTCTTCCAGATCGGTAGAGGCTGTATCGATAATTTTTTCCGCGCTGTCCTCAACGGTTTCCAGCACCTCTCGGGGAATCAGAGATCCGGCATATAGCACCACCGGGCACTGCTGCAAAATCCGATGGCCTTTAAGGGTCATCAATTCCGGATCACCGGGGCCTGCGCCAATAAAGTAGACTGTCATCTGATTACCTTCTCTCAGAGCTTTTTGCTATAACCGCGGGGCGTATAAATCCACTCGCGGCTGCCGTTAACGATATGACGTGACTCACTGTTGCCCACGCTAACCATAGTGAACATATCAACGTCTTTGGCATCCAGCTCACCCAGAGTGATTATTCTGATACTTTCATCTTCGCGGGTCAGCTGACGTCCCAACAGAACCGGCGTACTCGCCGGACGATATTGCAACAAGATGTCGCGGGCATGATTCAACTGCCAATCCCGCTTGCGGGAAACCGGATTATAGAAAGAGATAACAAAGTCACCTGTACCGGCGCTATGGATACGCTTCTCAATTGTTTCCCAGGGCGTCAACAGGTCAGACAGGGATACGGTGCAGAAATCATGGCCCAGCAAAGCACCAACACGACTGGCACCTGCCTGCATTGCAGAAATACCTGGAACCACCTGAATCTCAACATCCAGCCATTCCGGGTGATCTTCCTTGCCTTGTAACTGCTGATCCAACAATTCAAATACCAGGGTAGCCATGGCATAGATACCAATATCACCACTGGAGATAAGTGCGGTGGTCTTTCCGCTAGCAGCAAGATTAAGCGCCAATCGGGCGCGACCGATCTCCTCTCCTAAAGGCAGATCATGGTGCTGTTTGTCATTGCAGACATCGCCTAACAGATCCAGGTACAGGCCGTAAGCCACCAGATCGGTACTGGCTTTAATCGCTGCCAGTGCTTTTGGTGCTACCAGCTGAGCATCGCCCGGCCCTGTTCCAACTACAAATAACTGAGTCATCGATTTTATTCTCTTTTTCCTGATCTCTTTAACGCGGGTAGCTGCGCGCAATGGCACAGGTCGCTTTAGATGTTTTATGTTTATTCAACAGCAATTCGGCAGTTTCACCGGTTGCCTGTTGCGCAGTGTACAGAGCAGCTGATTCCGCTACGCCGTAAACACCAACGGTTTTAAAGATATAATCTGATTTCGTACTGAGCAGATTCTCGACAGTACCCAACTGGTGTTTATCCCAGGTCTGGTATGGCTTATTTAACTTCTGCGCTAGTCTTATCAGGCCCACTTCATCAGCCTTAATATCAATACTGCTAATACTGTCTATCTGCTCCAGCGTTAATCCTGTCTGTTCGAGACAACTCAATAACAGTTTTTCAAGTTCCTCTTCCGGACAGTTGCGCTCACAACCCATTCCCACCGTATAAAGTGGTTTAAGGTAGGGCTTAGCCGTGGTAATGACCGGCTGAGCATCGAGTAACGCTGCTATATTGACAGCCCAGTCGTTGGCGCCGCCCTCATGGCCCGATAACAACGGAATAACAAACTGACCCAGTTCATCCAGTACCAGTACCGGGGGATCAAGGTACTTGTCCTGTATAACCGGCGCCAGGCTGCGCATCACGATACCGGTGGCACAGATAAAGATCAGCCGCTCACCCTGCTCAAAAAACTGCTGCACAGTCTCTTTAAAGGGTTGTGGCTTATAACTAACCTGCGCGTCTTCAAGCTGAGACTGCAAGTGCAACGCCAGCCTGTGACCCGCTTCGGTCAGAGCAACAATTCTGATGACCGGCTTGATCGGAAGGTTCATCGGCTGCTTCTCTCACTGCGCAGTACTACAAACAATGAAAAATAAGGACCCGCTTCAACTTCCAGTTCAGTAACGTCTTGCTCTATGCGTTCATTATCCCGACCGATATATTCAAGATACTGGGCATCTTGTGTACGGCCTGCCGTTGCTAATAAAGACAGAATCCTTGGTCGGGCCTGTCCGGCTTTCATAATCACCACCGAATCATGTTCATTTAGTGCCTGCAGGATCTGCTGATCACTGTGTCGGCCACTCATGACTACAAAGGACTCGGTCAACATGGTCAGCGGCTTTACTAAGGCAGAGGCGGCCGCATTAACCGACGAGATACCCGGAACAACGTGACAGGTGTACTGGTCCTGCAAGCGCTCTAACAGATAGGAAAATGAACCAAAGAACAGTGGATCCCCTTCACACAGGAACACTACGTCATAGCCTTGTTCGAGCTGTTCACTAATCTGCCGCGCACCCTCATCGTAGGCGTCGTTAGCCAGGCGGCGCTCAGTCAGCATCGGCATGGTAATCGCGATATGCTGTTGTTCCGGAACAACCGGAGCGTTGTCTTCGGCTATGGCTGCCTGAGCGATCGCATTACCCTGCGAATGCCCCTGGTCATTGACCAGATAGCTGACTACCGGCGAGTTCTGAATCAAACGCAATGCTTTTACAGTAATAAGACCCGGATCACCTGGGCCTACGCCCACACCGTAAAATGTGCCCGGTTTTGTAAATTCACTTTCGCTTTTATTAACAGCTTTGGTCGTTAGCGCATCAGTCATCGGAGCTTTCTGCATTTAGGTTTAATTTCACATAGCGTGTCAGTACCACCGGCAGCGTCGGCCGGTACATCAACTGTCCAGCTAACAGATCACCTTTACTCACGGCCACCTGCATACTTTCAAAATCACTGTCTTGCGCCGCTTGCCGTGCCTGATAAAAACTGAACACTTGCTGCCGGGTTGTTTCAGTGACCGCACTGACCACCAGCACGCCACCAACCGGCAATACGCTCCAGGCCTGGGTTAACAGTTGAGCTAACTCGCCACCGCTGCCGCCAATAAAAACTTTATTCGGTTTAGGCAGATCAGAAAGTACTTCCGGTGCCCGCCCCTCAACCACGTGCAGATTGCTGACCACACCAAAGCGCTGTTGGTTTGCAGCCAGACAGGCCAGGCGTGCGGGGTGGTATTCGATCGCATGTACACTTGTATCAGCATTCCAGTAGCTCAATTCAACCGAGACACCGCCACAGCCTGCACCAATATCCCAGATACAGTCCTGGCTTGATGGCTGGAGCAGGGATAGTATCGATAAGCGTACTTCCCGCTTGGTTATCATCCCTTTACCTTCACCACTATCTGTGACAAAGCTTTCATCAGGAATACCCGGAAACTCAGGGAATACGCCGCCCGCACCTAAAGGATCAATCAGCGTGACATGCAGCGGATCAAAGGTAAGTTCACTGCACAACGGCTGTTCAGCCAACTCCAACGCGCTAAACAGGCTGATTTTCTCCTGCTCATAGCCCAACATTTCAAGCACTGTCAGTTTTGAATCAGGAAAGCCTGCTGCAATGCACTCCTGAGCCAGCGCCTGCGGCGTGCTGTGCTTATCGGTCAGAATAATGAGCGCCTGATTGCGTTTTAACTGAGTACGCACTTTTGCTAATGGGCGGCCATGAAGGCTCAGTACTGTCAAATCCTGAAAGGCCCGGCCCAAGCGATGACAAGCAGCCTGAATACTCGAAACAGCAGGATAAAAACTCAGATCACTGGGATTAAACGTGCGGCTGAACCAGCGACCAATGCCATAGAGCAATGGATCGCCGGAGGCCAGCACGGCAATTGAGCAGTCTTTATCAGCCTGTGCTGTTAACTGCTCCTTTAACCGGCTCAACTTAGGCAATATGATCTGTTCCTGGCCTGTCGATAGTAAGTGCTGCACTGTGGCTAATTGGCGCTCGGCACCGATCACAGAGTCAGCCGCTTGCAACGCCGTCAGTGCAGCCTGATCCAGATGTGCAGTTTCGCTTACACCCAGCCCGATGATATGCAATTGCATCAGTACCACTCTCCACGATTACAACGTAACAGGGCGTTACAGGTCGCGGCGGTGGCTTCGCTTACACCCAGCCCGGTAGTATAAAATTGCATCAGCACCACTCTCCCTGATTACAGCGCAAAAAGACATTACAAGTGGCAGCGGTGACTTCGCTTACACCCAGCTCGGTAGTATAAAACTGCATCAGTACCATTCTCCACGATTACAACGTAACAGGGCGTTACAGGTCGCGGCGGTAACTGCACTTCCCCCTTCCCGTCCCAGTAACGTAATGCATTCAATACCCAGCTTTTGGTGGCAATCCCACAGGGCCTGCTTTGACTCAGCCGCACCAACAAAGCCCACCGGCATACCAATAATCAAGGCGGGTTTATCTGCACCTGCTTCGATCATCTCTAGCAACCGGAACAACGCGGTAGGCGCATTACCAATCACCACCACGCTACCAGACAGATTAGAACGCCAGAGCTCCAACGCAGCCATTGAGCGGGTCTCTCCACGCTCCTTAGCCAGAGCAGCAGCCTGCGGGTCATTCAGATAGCAAAGCGGCAGGTGATTAATCATTCGTTTAGTAATGCCCTGTTTGACCATCTCAACGTCACACAGGATGTTGCAGTTATCTCCGAGTGCCTCCATACCACTGGTACAGGCATTCTCACTAAAGCGAACCTGAGCGGCAATCTCCGGGATACCGACACTATGCACCACCCGCATCACAACCTGCTGTTGCTCACGGCTCAGTCCAGACAGATCGGTCAGTTCACGAATCTGACGGAAGCTTTCCTGCTCAATAGCTTGCGGGTTTATCTCATATTCAAATGACACTAGAGTTTTCCTGTCTCGGGCTGCCCTGACTGAAAAAAAATTCAGCCCTGATAAATTTGTCTGTTTCAGCTATCGTTTAAGTTATCTTTTAAACCGGCGACCAGCTGCTGTTTTAGCCAATCAACACATTCAGTAACGGTACTGAACTGCTGATCCGCAGCATCAAATGTCGGGCGCTGTAACATCATCACCTCTACGCCTAACTTACGCGCCGCTGTCAGCTTCGCTTCGGTGGCTGCACCTCCACTGTTCTTACTGACAACAACGTCCACCTGGTACTCGTTAAACAACGCCAGTTCGTCCGCTTCTTTAAACGGGCCCAGCGCTTTTATCCAGATAATACTGTCAGGCAGCTTTGCTCTTGGCGGTGCCGCTGTCCGTAAGATCAGTTGCTGTGGTTGACCTTCGGCACATACAACTTTGGCCTGCTCTACCAGCTGATCAATCAATGATTGGTCCAGCTGCCCTGCGGTCAGCAATACCGATTTTTTGCCAGCCAACGCAGGTATCAGTTCCTGCCAATTTTCAAACAACTGCCAACAATCACCAGCCTGTTTAGTCCATGCCGGACGATGAAAGCGCCAGCAAGGGATATTGCATTGCCGTGCCGCTGTCACCGCGGTATTACTCATCTTCTCAGCAAAGGGGTGAGTAACATCGAGAATCGCGTCAATACCGTTCTCTTTCAGGTAAACCGATAGCCCGCCGTACTGACTGAAGCCACCACTGATCACCTCACAGGGCACCTGCGGCGTACGCACTAAACCGGCGATGCTGTATATCAGTTTTAATCTATCTTTATCCGTGTCACTTATCTGTAAGAGACCCTGTTCGTCCAATTCGCGAGTAACTTTACGGGCATCCGCAGTGCCACCCAGCAACAGCAATTTCATAGCGTTTCTCCACTGGCAGAGCCGACAAAATCCCCTTGCCTGTTTATCGCCCAGATCTCTACCTCAACCTCTTCCGGCACTATACTGCGCGCTTTAATAAGCGCCTCCCGACAAACGATGCCCGCCAGATCAATCCCCTTCAACTGGCAGGCTTTAAGCACCTGCACACTGGTATTAGCAGTTTTTATCCATTCGCTTAGTTCCCGGTCAGCACCGGCTTGCTCTGCCAGCAGGGCAAGATGTTGAAAATCTATACTCGAAGACCGACTGTTCAGATCAAGATGACCGTTAGCCAGCTTGGTCAGTTTACCAAAACCTCCGCAGATACTGAGTTTGTTAACCGGCGCTTTTTTCAGATACTTCAATACAGCACCGACGAAATCCCCCATCTCAATCAGGGCCATTTCCGGTAAGCCGTAGTGCGCCTTAATTGCCGCTTCACTGCTACTACCGGTTGTTGCAGCGATATGATGAATACCATTGCTGCGCGCCACATCGATACCCTGATGAATAGAGGCGATATAAGCGGCACATGAATAAGGTCGTACTATGCCGGTGGTACCCAACACTGACAGCCCACCCAGAATTCCGAGCCGGGGATTCATCGTTTTCAAGGCGATCTGATCGCCTTTTTCAATACCGACCGATACCTCAAAGCCACCTTCATAGCCGTAGGTATAGGCCGCATTCTCAAGATGTTCAGTCATCATCTTGCGGGGTACAGGGTTAATGGCGGGCTCACCGACAGCCAACATCAGCCCTTCCCGGGTAACAGTGCCAACCCCGGCAGCCGCTTTAAAGGAAACCCCTTTATTACTCACCAACCGCAATTCAACGAAGACCCTGGCACCATGGGTAACATCCGGGTCATCGCCGGCATCTTTGATGGTCGAGGCTGATATGCCGTTCTCTATCGCATGATAACCCTCAATCACTAACTCAACTGTTTTACCCCGGGGTAAATGAACCTCAACTTTGTCTGGCTGACGCTGCTTAAGCAAAGCCTGAACCGCCGCCACACAACAGGCTGTTGCACAACAACCTGTAGTTAAACCGCTACGCAGCGGCTGGGGTGATTCAGAACTTTCTGGCCACATGCTTAGCCTGCCTTACTCTTTTCGAGAGAGCTTTCAAATAAACCCGCTTCAGCTTTTTCAAAAGTACCATTAAACACCGCAGCTATAGCCGCCGGATTAGATGGGAAAAACAGATGCAGATAACTAGCAGTTAGGCCGGCCTCACGGAAAATCGCCTCCCCCGGTGCCGCATGACGCTGACGTCGACCATAGCTGATGGGTTCGGCAGTGCCTTCGCTGCGAGAACGATGGTGCGCATGAGCCTGAATATCACCTTCTGGTAATACTGCCGTCTGCATCCCCTGGCAACCGCGTTTACCCCGCATAGCCCCGTGACCACCCATCAGGCCCAGCATCGGATACTGCTGTTCCTGCAAATCAGTCAGGGTTTCCAGGCAGTACAGGAAGCCTCCACACTCGGCCAGGGTCGGCTTACCGCTGTCATGGAATGCTCTGATAGACTCCTGCATCAACTGGTTTTTTCCCAATTGAGCCGCATACAGTTCCGGATAGCCACCCGGCAACCAGAGCGCATCCGCAGCGGGTATTTCACTGTCGTTGAGAGGCGAGAAAAACTGGTACTCTGCGCCCATATCCTGCAGCAAACGCAGATTAGCATCGTAGATAAAGCTAAATGCTATATCCCGGGCAACCGCTATGCGCTTACCTTTAAGTAGCGGCTCAACGGTAGGGACCGGCGCTGAGTGAAACTCAACCGGTGCTGGTAACTCAGTAATCTTATTACCAGCAACCCAGTCAACACCCGCATTGAAGCGCTGTTCCAACTCCTCACGCACCTCTTCCGCTTGAACCAGACCAAGATGCCGTTCTGGCAGTGCTACCGCAGGATCCCGTGGCAATGTTGCCAGTAACGGCAAACTCTCTGGTAAAGCATTACGAATCAGCTCTGCATGACGTTCGGTACCACAACTGTTAGCAATCAGACCCGCCACTTGTACATCATCGCGGAAGTTTGCCATTCCGGTAACCAGAGCTGCCGCTGTCTGTGCCATGCCTTTAACATCCATCAGGATAGCGACCGGGATATTAAAGCGAGCCGCCAGATCGGCACTTGATGGATCACCATCAAACATCCCCATAGCGCCTTCAACCAGAATCAGATCAGCAGCCTGTGCCGCTTCAAACAGCTTTTGCTGGCAATACTCTTCACCGGCCATCCACAGATCCAGTTGCTCGACATCCTGCCCGGATGCCTGCGCCAGAATTTGTGGATCAAGATAATCAGGACCGGTTTTAAATATACGGACGATCTTACCCTGCTGTTTAAAGTAGCGTGCCAGTGCTGCAGTGAAAGTAGTCTTACCATCACCGGAACCCGGCGCCGACAAGAATAGCGCCGGACAGCTGACTGTTTGTGGCTCAAAGCTCTTTGATTCCAGGCTCTGTGATTCTAAGCCCTTGGATTGATCGGTCATCAGAATTCAATCCCCTCTTGCGCTTTAACACCCAGACGGAAAGCATGGCGCTCGTCACGGATGCTACTGATAGTATCGGCAATCTCTTCCAGTCCTTCCGGCATGACCCGGCCGGTGATCATCACACTCTGCATCTTAGAGCGCTTCTGCAACGCTTCAATAACCGGTTCAAGCTCAAGGTACTTGTACTTGAACATGTAACTCATCTCATCAAAGACCAACATGCCGTAGCTGTCGTCCTGCAACAGCTCCTCGGCCAACGCCCAGGCTTGCTTAGCCGCAGCAATATCCTGCTCTTTATCCTGGGTTTCCCAGGTAAAACCATGACCCATAATGTGCCAATCGATCAGCGGATGATCGCGAAACAGTTTAAATTCGCCCGTCTCTTTGCGGCCCTTAATAAACTGAATAACGGCCACTTTCTTACCATGCCCTACCATGCGGGCCATAGTACCGAAGGCAGAACTACTCTTGCCCTTGCCGTTACCTTTTAACAGAATCAATACACCACGCTCTTCGGTGGCTTTAGCAATTTTTTGATCGACTACAGCCTTTTTATGGGCCATGCGTTCCTGATGGGTTTTCATGCTTTAACTCCCTGTGCTGTATGAGTCATAAGAGAAATATATTCAGCGTTTAGTTGCGCTGCAAATTGTTTACCACGCCCCCGCTTTACGGCAGCAACTTCAGTATCAATCCAAACGGTTTCGCCCGGTAGATCAATGCCCTGTAACTGAGCATTACTGCGACCGTCGGTCAGAATGTAGGTACGTATCAACAGTTGTGATGATTTGCGTTGTAACTGTTCAAGGTAGCTCTGGGCTTGCTGTAACGCTTCCCCCATCGGCGTGCCTCCACCAGCGGGAAGACTATCAAGCCAGCCGCGCAGTTCTTTTGGTGCCCGTATCCGGGGTAACAGGTTTTCAACTTTATTATTACCAAAACCTAAAACAGCCAACTGTTCACGCTGCAGATAAGCAGGTCGGGCGATCTCAATTACGGCAGCCTTGGCATTGGAAAACTGATCAGACGCCAGTGTCGATGCGGATGTATCCAGCAATATCAGATGTAATACTGATTGACCCTGTTGCCGTTTCTTAAAGCGCAGCTGAGCCGGCGGCCAGTTACCCATGTTAGATAGCAGCGTACCGAACCAGTCAGGTTTATGACTATCAGTGACACCTTTATGCTGTCCACCCGATACCGAACCTTTAGTTTTACCTGCCAGCTCTTCGACTTTGCCTTTAAGTAATTTAGTGGCGGGCTGCTGCTCTGGCATAGAAACTGGAAGTGGCAAAATAACACCTGCAGCGGTGCGCTGTTGCTGAGGCTCCATACTACCCCAGTCACTGGATGACCTGTGTTGTTCCTGAGGCGCCTCCTGCGGCATCTGTTGCTTGCGCTGGCTATCATCCGGTCGCTTAAAACCGTTATCCCGGTCATTACCCCGGTCATTCTGAGGAGGTTGAGGTGGCTGGGGTGATGACGGCGGTTGCGGTGTCGCATGGCGTCGATGGGCCAGTACCAACTCTTCAACCGCTTCAATATCCACTATTTCAACCTGCTGTCGTTGCTCAAGCGCAGCGTGGGCAATCGCAGCCCGATACCAGACAATATCGCCCCGCAGGCCATCAACACGGGCGGCATTACAGCGTTCGGCTATCTCTAACCGTAGGGCATCAGAACAATCGACACTGTGTAATATATTACGGGCCTGCTGTATCGCAGCGATCAGCTCAGCTTGTGAAGCCTCATACTGCTGACAAAAACTATCCGCATTACGATCGAATTGCTCCCGGCTACGAACAATTTCTACCCGCTGGGCTGCCGTATACTGATTCGTCAGTTCTACCGACAAACCGAATCGATCATGCAACTGAGGTCGCAGCTCACCCTCATCAGGGTTCATGGTACCGATCAGTAGAAACTCAGTTCGATGGCTGTGGCTGATGCCATCCCGCTCGATACGGTTAACACCACTGGCAGAGACATCCAACAACAGATCCACCAGGTTGTCAGGCAGCAGGTTTACTTCATCAACATAAAGCACGCCACCATCGGCCTTACTTAACAGCCCCGGACTGAAGGCTATTTTTTTCTCATTTAATACCTGCTGCAGATCCAGCGTGCCCAGCAGCATCTCTTCGCTGGCCCCCAGTGGCAAGGTAACAAACTCAGCATCCAACAGAGACTGGTCATCCTTTCTTTTAGCGTCAGCTTTATGAGGCGGCAGCAGGTCAGCAAGCCCCCTGGCCAGTGTTGATTTAGCACAGCCACGCGGACCACTGATCACTACACCACCGATCGCAGGGTTGACCGCCGCCAACATCAGCGCCAGTTTGAACTGATCCTGTCCGGCTACCGCACTGAAAGGAAAATACTGGTCCGTCATTTTAACCTCGTTCTCTCTGGCTGCTGATATTATCAACGGCATTAATTACCCTGCTCTGCATCATTGCTGTTAGCCTTTACTGCCCTTACACCTTATTGCCATTAAACCCTATTGCTTGGGCCAATGGGCATGATGCTCATCAATCACGAAACGATGCCGATGGCGCTGACGGGCATGATAATGCGGATGCTCGTGGGGCTCCGGCCCTTCCCAACCTTCATGCTCATGTTGATGGTGCTCATCATGTACATGGGGATGCAGATGATCTTTCGCGACATGTTCATGCCACATTTCCAGCTCATCATTAACGGGCCAGACCTGCCACGCCAACAAGGTTGCCAGCAGCGCCAGCAAAGCCATACAGGCAAACGCCCAGGATATACTCAGATGACTGCCGACCCAACCCGCCAGCAGATAACCGATAAACCACATACCGTGGGTTAGCGCAAAATTAGCCGAAAAGTAGTCGTTACGGTCCTGCTCCCGACATGAATTACGAAGCACTAGTCCGGTAGGAATCAGAACCAGCGAACTGGCAAAGCCGATCACCAGCCAGATCGGAAATAAACCCGCATAACCAGGCATCAGCAAACCACTAAAGAGCGCCAGACTAAGCCCTGAACCACCGCATAGCATTATGGTACGGGCTGAATATTTCTCCAGCAGATCCGGCACCATCAACGCTGCCAGTATGGAACCGACGCCCGCCGCTATCATCACCAGCGGTACTTGCTGCTCCCCCAGCCCTAATACAGAACGAACATATACAACGGTGTTGACGATAATCATCGCCCCGGCAGCCGATAACGCCAGGTTGAGTGCCAGAACACCACATAAGCGTGGCGTTTTGAGGTAGCTACGCATACCAAAACTAACCTGCTGCCATACGCCGGCACTACGATCCGTTGCTCTGCTAACCGGAATTTTTGCCAGCAAGAGCGCCAGACCAGCCAGAATAAAGGCCAGACCGTTCAGCTCAAACAGTACTGTATAAGGCATAACAAGTAACAGCACCGCCGCTAACGCCGGGCTCAACAAACTCTCCATCTCCATCGCCAACCGCGACAGTGACAAAGCCTGGGTATATTCTTTTTCGTCGGGCAGAATATCTGGCAGTAACGCCTGATATACCGGCGTGTAACCCGCTGCCAGCACATTTAGCAGAAAGATAACGCCGAATAACTGCCACACTTCAGCTACCAAGGGTAACAAAGCGACCAATACCGCCCGACTGATATTCAGACCGACCAACCAGTGCCGCCGGGGTAAACGATGAATATAACCACCCACAACCGGCGCTACGGTAACGTATGCCACCATTTTAATTGCCAGTGCTGCGCCCAACACCATGCCAGCCTCGAGCGGGTTCAGATCAAAGGCAAACAATGCCAACGCCACCGTCGTCAGACCCGTACCCAGCAGTGAAACCAGCTGACTCAGAAACAGCCAGCGGAAGTCAGCATTTTTCAGTGGCAGCAAAATCATCATTAAACAGTAACGGCTCTCAGTTCAGGAACGATCATGCGCCGATCTTCAAATAGCTTTGCATCTTCAAGGCGCACCCAACGATTCGCCAGATGATCCAGAAAATCATCATCATGGGAGATAATGATCATCGCCTGGGGCAGCTCTTGCAAAATATTGATTAAACGCCAACGCGCTTTGGTGTCCAGCGCATTGCTTGGTTCATCAAGCAATAGCACTTCCGGCTCCATCGCTAACACTGATGCCAGCGTTACCATGCGCTTTTCACCACCGGACAACTGATGCGTGACCCGTTCTTCAAAGCCTTCTAAACCAACCGATACCAATGCCTGGTGAGCAAGCTGCATCGCTTCATCCCGGGCTTTGCCCAGGTTGAGCGGACCAAAAGCAACATCTTCCAGCACCGTAGGACAGAACAATTGATCGTCAGGATCCTGAAACAGGAAACCGGCCCGGGCACGCACTTCAACAAACTCTTTTTCTTCCCGGCGCTGCGCACCAAAAGCATGAATTTCGCCCGCCTTAGCTTTCTTCAAACCCACTAACAAGTGCAATAAAGTGGTTTTACCGGCGCCATTAGATCCGGTCAGAGCAACACGATCCCCCGCCTCTAGCTTAAAGTCGATCTCGTTCAACACTTCACCGCGGCGAGGATAACGATAACTCAGCCCCCGGGTTTCTATTAACACTGTCATATGAAATTCAACCCGATTAATAACAAGAAAAAAGGTACGCTAAGCATCATAAACAGATAATCCTGACGCTGTAGCACCATATCGTCCATCAGATAAAACTGTCCCTTATAGCCGCGACACTTCATTGCATCCATGATTCGTTCTGAGCGTTCCAGTGAATGCACCAACAGCATTCCTATTAGATAACCAACTGAGCGCCAGGTATGCTTACTGACCGTCATAACAAAGGCCCGTGCCTGCATCGCCCGGCGCATGCGCTTATATTCCTGTCCGATCACATCCAAATAACGCACGGTAAACAGTAGCAGATGCACCAGCTTATCCGGCACCCGCAGGTGAGCCATTGCATGACCTAAGGTTGCTGCACTCATTGTCCCGATAAGCGCTAACAGGGCAAACACCACTGCATTAGCTTTCAGCGCAATCATCAAAGCATGTAGTAAGCCTTCTTTACTCGCCGGCAAGCCCGCAATTGAAAACAGCGCTTCTCCCGGCGTGGTAAACGGCAGCATCAGGATAAGAAAGATCATAAACATATCCATCGCAATGACCCGGCGTAACGTCCGCTTAAAGTTAAGCTGTGCTATAACCGCCGTTGCCACGGCCGAAACAAGACCCAACAACAGAACATAGAAATCATGGGATAACACGACCGCCAAAGCGAAGATCGATACAACAATTATCCGCACCCGTGGATCCAGGCGATCAACCATCGACTCATCATGCTTTAATCGCTGGCCTTTCCATGATGTTCCGCTATGCTCGAAATTTTGCGACATATTCAGCTCTGACTCTCTGATTTACGCTGCCGCAACCAGATTCCAATACCGCACAAACCGAAGATATAACCAATACCACCCAGGATATCCTGCAACGAGGCTTTCTCTTTATAGGCCTGCAACTCTTTACGCAGCGGCTTAACCTGCTTGGAAACTGCACGCTCAATCATCTGTTGCAGAGCAACGGAATCTACGTCGTTGAGGCTGACAGCTGAGGTATTGGCAGATGAGACAGTAGCGGCAGTCTCAGTCGGAGTGCTGCCGCCCAGGCTATCAGGCAATTCATCGGCAGGCAGTAGGGTATTCAGAACATGACCGGACCCCAGATCAATAGAGAAATGGTGGTCAATCTGACGAGTTGCTTCAAAGCTGAACAACCCCTCTTCTTCAACCTGAACTTCTCCGAGTTTATTACCCTTACCGTCGGTGATAATTACCGGCACACCGGCCTGAGCCATGATTCCATCAGAAAAGCCCACTTCGCCTTCAATCAGACTACCGATAGCGTATACACCACCGACAATATTGTGAGCAAAGGCCGGACAGGCCATAAGCGTTAATACGAGCAGTAGTGTTTTACGCATCTTCCCAGTCCTCTGAAATATTCAGGAATTCAGGTTTTACCTTACGAATCAGTAATACCGCCGCAGCAGTGACAAAACCTTCCACCACCATCACCGGAATATGCGCCACCAATGTAGCCTTTGCCGCCAATATGAATGCCTCACCGGACAGTGCCAGAGATCCGGCAACCATGATGGTGGTCAGCAGTATTGAGCCGGCCCCACCGATGGCACCCCAGATGGCAGCTCCCTTAGGTGATGAAGTCGCAATACCATGGCGACAGAGGTAATAAACCAGCAAACCCGGTAATGCGATGTTAACAACATTGACTCCCAGTACTAAGAAGCCACCAAAGCCAAAGAAAACCGCCTGTAACAACAGAGCAACCAGCAAAGCGGGGAATGCAGCCCAGCCTAATGCCAGGCCGATCAAACCGTTAAGTATCAGATGAACACTGGAAAAACCTAATGGCAAGTGGATATAGGATGCGATAAAGAATGCCGCAGACAGCACGCCTACCTGAGGCAAGTGATCGTAATCCATCTTTTTTAAGCCGATCGCTACCCCGATAAGCCCCAGAACAGCGCCCGTTGCCAGCACCGGAACAGATAATGCACCATCAACAATATGCATATAACTCTCCGCCTACTTTATCGGGTGGGCTTGAACCCAGATAACCGCATCCTGCGACAGATTTTTACCTTTATATTCTTTTTCTGGGCCAACCTCGAGTGCCGCAAACCCCCATTGCCCCGCCTTAGGCAGGCCAAAGGTAAAGGTACCGTTGGCATCAGCTATTATCGTCATAGTAATAAAAGCATCAGCCGGTGGTGTTATCTTTGGATCTTTAGCGAAGCTGTTATTATCCAGATCTGGCTCATAGTTGAGATACTCAACTTCAATTTCCGCGAAGGGTACCGGCTTACCTTCACTCTTTACCACCGCGACAAAAGTGCCACCTTCATAAATCGCATAAGGCTTGCTCAGCGGTACAATCTCGGTTTTCAGGCCCAACTCTTCATTCCAGTCAGTCGGCAGGCTACCCACGTTAACAATAGTCTTAGTAATCTGCTGAATGTACTTATCTTCGGACTCTTCGTAATAAGGCGCAGGCTCCATGACGAATACGTGATCACCCAGACCGCGCAGCTTTACATCAGCTTCATACGCGGGGCCGGTATTCTCTGCACTGGTCCAACTGATCGGCTTAATGGCATCCGTCAGGTCCGTCTTTTTACCCTTACGGATTTTGTAAAAGCTCTGAGGCGTCTCTGCAGTCATCACATGACCACTGGCAGCAGGATGGGTAAAAGGCATTTTTAGAGTGATCTGACCACCCCGTTCGCGCAACAGATCTGGTGTATACAGCATCTGAAAGTGAGCCTGGGCGGTTGAAGATAGAATGGCACCGGCAGCAACCAGTGGCAGAGTGAACGATTTAAACACGTGATAAAGCTCCGTCTGAAACATGAATACAGGCGGAATTGGGAGGATAAGCACAATTTAAAATTGCCGCTCGGTGAAGCCCTCCGCAACACCATTGAACTACATTTACCAGGCTGGTACCGGACTCATAGATTAGAAAAACTGACCTATTTACCGTTGCGGGGGCAGTGTTGGGGTTATCCTGAGGATGCACCAACTTCCCAGACAACTATCGGTTAGATTAAATCATTCGGATAAATTTAATCTGCCTTAGTCGCCTTGCATAACCGTGATTATGCGGCCTGACAATCGAGCCAAGATACTCCTCCAAAACAACCACTGTCAACAACTCTTATTCATGTTAACTCAAATAAAATTCAAGCTATCCCAACCCTTTACCTGCGCTATCTCAAACCAAACACTAGGTCCAAGGAAACCGCGACGCGGTCTTATCAGAATGCGACCAAATACCCGAGTCTTTAACAAATATTGATTACGATCATAGTTCCCTCTGAATCAATTGATTAGGCTCTGCCGTTCGATTGATATCAATCTACATGCTTACAGGTGCCTTTGCCGCTCTAACTTAATGAAATAAGTAGAACCGGCACGGGAGAATCGGGAAATCGGTGTAAATCCGATACGTGCCCAACGCTGTAATGGTGATTATGCAGGCTTGTACCACTGGCTAGCGCCGGGAAGGTGTCTGCATAGGATAATCTCAATGATTATCTACACCTGAGTCAGAAGACCGGCCTGTGAGACCAAAACACGTTTGGACAGACGTTTTTAGTTTCCATATCTAAGGGGAATACCTATGGAACAGATGCAAAGCACAATTAAACATACAGCCAAAGCGACTCACTCCGGTCAGCAGACTGACATCTGGTTCGATGACTCAGAACGAAACGGTTTATATAAAACCATCTTCAACCGTCGCGATGTGCGCGGCCAGTTTAAGCCAGGCCCGGTGCCTGACGAAGTGCTTAGCCGGGTACTTTACGCCGCACACCATGCACCCTCGGTCGGCTTTATGCAGCCCTGGAATTTTTTAGTCGTCGCTGATCAACAAAAGAAACAACAGGTTCACGACCTGTTTACTACCGCTCACAATGAAGCTGCAGAGATGTTCCCCGAAGAGAAACGCGATACCTATCGCTCACTTAAACTCGAAGGGATTCTGGAGTCTCCACTCAATATCTGTATAACCTGCGATCGTGACAGCGCAGGCCCTACGGTTATCGGCCGCACTCATATCAAAACAATGGATCAATATAGTAGTGTCTGCGCGGTACAAAATTTATGGCTGGCAGCCCGGGCCGAAGGCCTGGGCGTCGGTTGGGTCAGTATCCTCGACCAGCGCAAGCTTCAGGATCTACTCAATATTCCCCGTAAAATAATTCCGATCGCCTACCTTTGCATCGGTTACGTTGATCACTTCTATGATAAACCAGAACTGGAAACAGCAGGCTGGCTGCCCCGCCAGCCACTCGAGCAACTGGTACATTTTGATAGCTGGCAGAATACCCGTTCTGCAGAAGAGGATTCCCTGATCGAGCAGATAAACAGAGACAGGGACTTTCCTGAGCAGTTCTGAACGAACCTGTTCTGACATAAGCCACACTGAAACCACAATCTTTGAATAAGAAATATTCAAACTTCACATAACATCCGCCGGCCCCTAACTCTCAGAGATAGGCGCCGGTGCGCTGCCAACCCTCCCGAAATGACAGTTGCAACAATCTCTGACGCATTCAGAACATACCGCGACGCCTGAGCGATATTATCTATATCATCCGGGGCTAAACTTTTCGGTTCCCAGTATTCCAATCTGAATTCCGGCATCTGACATCTGACCCGAGAGTAAATCCCATGTCCAATCTGTTTACCCACCTGCTGAATGAACGCCCTTTCCTATTAGCAGACGGCGCATTAGGCACAAACCTGTTTACTATGGGGCTTCAAACCGGAGATGCGCCTGAACTATGGAATATTGATCATCCGGACCGTATCGCAGATCTGGCACAACAATTTATCGATGCCGGTTCTGACATCCTGCTAACCAACAGCTTTGGCGGCACCCGCTTTCGCCTGAAGTTACACAAGGCAGAACACCGGGTGCACGAACTTAACAGGGCCGCTGCGCAGATCCTGAGACAAAAAGCCGATATCTGCGACCGGGACATTATCGTTGCCGGTTCAATGGGTCCGACCGGAGAGATCTTCGCACCGACCGGCACCCTAACCTACGATGAAGCCTACTCCGCATTCAAGGAACAGGCTGAAGCCTTAAAAGACGGTGGTGTAGACGTGCTCTGGATAGAAACGATCTCCGCCAGCGAAGAAGCTAAAGTTGCTTATGAAGCCGCGGTTAGTACCGGTTTGCCCGTGGTTTATACCATGAGCATTGATACTAACGGTCGTACCATGATGGGCGTCACACCCGATGAACTGGTTCAGTTAAGTGCTAAGTTAGGCACTCAGTTCGATCAGCCTCCTGGCGCCTGTGGTACTAATTGCGGTGTTGGCGCTGCTGAAGTAGTCGCAGCTATCATGAATATGAAAACCTCAGCCGAACAACACCAGCTTGATCCGGTATTGGTTGCCAAAGCCAACTGCGGTATCCCGGAATATGTTGATGGTAAGATCGTCTACAGCGGTACCCCCGAACTTATGGCCAGCTATGCCCGCATGGTGGCCGACGCCGGCGCTCGTATTATCGGCGGTTGCTGCGGCACTACTCCAATCCATATAGCCGCGATGCGCGAAGCACTAGACGGTTATCAGGCCGGAGATAAGCCAGAGTTGGAAACACTTGAACAGGTACTAGGCGCAATCAGCACTGGCGCTAAAGCCCAGCTAAACGGCGATCTGAGTGTCGCTGGCGGTTCTGCCAGTGGCGGCCAGACTCGCCGCTCTCGACGGGCACCCAGAAAAGCACAGCACTAAGCAAGGTTACCTGAACAGCCATCAATCACCTGAAAATCAGTACTGCGCAGCTTTGAACAAGCTGCGCCAATAAATCAGCACTATTTAGCCGTTATAGACGCCATACTTTCAATGTAGCGGCGGTTAGCCTGCCACAAGGTTTTAAATAACCAGGCAAAGCTTGCCAGTAATAACGCCGCTGCCACAAACAGCAACGGGTACTGCAGATCACCGCCAAAAAATGACAGGTAAAGCGTTGCCAGTGCACTTATGTGCAGATAGTACTGCCACTTTGAATCCGACTGAGGCAGCAACTGCCGCATATTAGGTAACTTCATAAACGCGCCAGGCTCATGAATGCAGGCTCGCTGCAGATGCAGAAACATCAGGAAAGGAACTATCTTTTGCAGCATTCCTAACATCACCGAAACAACGAACCCCAATCCAAAACCAAAACCTAGCAACAGATAGAATTGAGCAGACTCCGGCATAATGCTTAACCCTAATTGATGCAGTAAATAAACCAAGCACAACAATACAAGGTTGGTAAAAGAGAGCTGCCAAAAACGTATCGTATAGTCCACCAACTTACGTTTGCGCTGATATATCAGGTAGAGAGCATAACCCCCATAAAAGCAGATGATCAGCGGAAGCATCAGTAGTGCAGCCTTTGAAATAGCCCCACTGGCGAGCAATGCAATTACGAGAGTGATGAATAATAGAGCAGAGCTCCCCCGACAAAACCACCAAGGAAACGCTGGCGCAACATGAAACATAGGGATGACCTGAAAGCTCACCCCCATAATTAGTAACATCCCCCAGCCAGCTAACCCTAACAACGCATGACTATCTGTACGTTCAAAAGAGTAACCTATCCAATTCAGATCCATATAGGTAGAAAGCTGCAACACCCCAAACAGTACTGTAACCAGCAGACAAAGCGCCGCTAAACGTAAACTAAATACCGAATCACCACCACTTTTCACCCGCACCAGGGCGACCCCTAACGCACCCAAAAACAGCATAAAAACGCCAGCCAGTAACGCCAGTGCGATATAGAACAAACTGTTTTGATTAAACAAAAAACCAAGGGCCAGAAACAGGGTACCTGATGCCAATCCCCCCCTGATCCAGGGAGATAATGTCGCAGCCGCCGGTACCGGCTGACTACTAAGAACCGGCAGGACCTGGATCATTGCGCCAACCATAATCATGGCGCCAAAACCCAGCGTTAGCAGATGCACTGTGGCCAACATTGAAGGATGCCAACGGGAAGAGATAAGCTCAGGGCTTATCAGCATCAATAACGCCGCCAGCATGCCAAACCAGGGCGCAGATAGAAAAAAGCCCATTGGAATTCTGAACTCAGGCACATTATCCAGTGATAGCCCTGCAGTATTCATGGCAAAATATCCTGACTCGCCTGCTGATGACAGAATTCAGCCAGCAACCGATCGTCTTCCGGCCAGATATAGATAACCAAATTTGAAACACCCAGCTCTACGCAATGATATGCATAGCCCATTTCCTGTAAGAAACTAAACAGGGGAACAGGCCGCTTACGGTGGCATACCTTGAGCGCAGTATCCGGGTTCAACTGTTGCAGCTCATGCAGAATCGCCGTCATCGGCTCGGGCGGCTCAAGATCGCTAACATCCAGTGCAAGCAAATTCGGCATCAGTACTAAGCCCTACAGATCATTCAGGCTGCTGATCACTGCAGCGGAATCCGTTAAATATTGTTGCGTCATCGGGTAGAGCATCTGCTCTTCTTTCATATTGTGCTGCTGCATCAGGATCATCAGGGTTTCTGACAAACCTAAGTAATCATCCACCGATTGCGCCTGCAGAGCCTTGGTCATCGATTTGACCATCTCTCGCATCTGCTGATGCTCCATCCGCATCACCGCCGTCGGCCCATTGTATATGCCACTCTCTTGCTCAAACTTAGGAAAAAGGTTCTCCTCTTCATTGGTAAGATGGGTCTCAAGATCCCGGCTAAATTTATCCCACTGCTGCCCTGCTTCGCCCCAGTTCTGAGCTGAAACCGCGGCTTCAGCATCGGCAAAACTATCATCACAGCAACGATGCTGATCGGTCATATACTCTACAATTGATGTCATTATCTAACTCCATAAAATCTACAATCATTAAAAACCAACTGATTTTTAGAGCCTTGATTTATGTTAGTTTTAACAATGCTTAATAAGATAATTATTTTCATACTGTGAACTGCTGAGTCTGCAGACTGCGAATTAAGACCTTAGATAGAAAGCACAGCATAAAAACACACGAGTAAAGCAGTTAGATTAGCCGCTTGAGCAGCCATAAAAAAACCGGCCTGAAGGCCGGTTTTTTTTGGTTCGTAGTGGCTATCGTTATTGCGAAGCCATCATCGCGCGCGCGGTATGAAGTTTTTTATAACTCTCGATTAAGCGCAGATGCTTTTCTATCCCTTCAAGTTTAGTACTGGTCGGGGTTAAACCGTGGAATCTCAGGTCTCCGATGACAGAGCCAATTACATCTGTCATTACCTGTTCACCAAACATCCGCTGTAGATTATGGATGTAATCTTCCAGCTCCAGCTCTTCATCCAACACGATTTCCAATACCGCATTGACTGCCCGATAAAACAGGCCACGCTCGACCGTATTATCATTGTACTGCAGGAAGCTTTCCACCAGCTCCTGAGCATCTTCATGACGTTGTAACGCCAGATAGATCAGGATCTTAAGTTCAAGAACCGTCAGCTGCCCCCAGACCGTATTTTCATCAAACTCGATACCGATCAATGTGCGAATTTCGGTGTAGTTATCTTCCTCGCTCTCCTCCAGACGCTCAACCAGATCGCTTAGTTGCTCAGCATCCAGCTTATGGAGATTAAGGATATCTTCACGGAAGAATATCGCCTTATTGGTGTTATCCCAAACCAGGTCTTCCACTGGATAGATCTCAGAATAGTCCGGCACCAGAATCCTGCAGGCAGAAGCACCAAGCAGCTCAAAGGTCGATACATAGACCTCTTTATTCAGCGCCTCCAGGATGGCCATCAGGCCGGCGCATTCCTCTTCATTACTACCAGAGAAGTCCCATTCACAAAATTCAAAATCATGTTTTGCACTGAAGAAACGCCAGGAGATAACACCGGTGGAATCAATAAAGTGTTCAACAAAGTTATTAGGCTCTGTTACTGCATGACTATTGAATGTCGGTGGCGGTACATCATTCAAACCTTCAAAACTACGTCCCTGCAGCAGCTCAGTCAGACTACGCTCCAGCGCTACTTCAAAACTAGGATGTGCGCCAAAGGATGCAAACACGCCCCCGGTTCTTGGGTTCATCAGGGTAACGCACATAACCGGAAACTGACCGCCCAGGGAAGCGTCTTTAATAACGACAGGAAAGCCCTGCTCTTCAAGCCCCTGAATACCCGCCAGAATCCCCGGATACTTTTCTAATACAGCCATAGGCACATCAGGCAGTACCAATTCCTGCTCGATGATCTGACGCTTCACTGCCCGCTCAAAAATTTCTGACAGACACTGAACTTTGGCTTCATATAAGTTATTACCCGCACTCATACCGTTGCTAAGGAATAAATTCTCCATCAGGTTAGACGGGAAATAGACGATTTCATTATCGGACTGACGGATATAGGGCAAGGCACAAATACCGCGCTCGTGGTTCCCGGAATTTGTATCTATCAGGTTGGAGCCCTGTAACTCACCTTCAGGATTGTAGATATCAAGACAGTAATCATCTAACAAGCCTTCAGGAATAGCGTCATCCTCAGAAAGCGGGAACCATTTTTCGGTTGGATAGTGTACAAACTCTGCATTAGCGAGCTCTTCACCAAAGAACTGATCATTATAAAAGAAGTTACAGCTCAGGCGCTCGATAAATTCACCCAATGCTGAGCACAAAGCACTCTCTTTAGTCGCGCCTTTACCATTGGTAAAACACAATTCTGATGCGGAATCACGAATATTCAGCGACCAGACATTAGGAACGATATTACGCCAGGATGTAATTTCAATTTTCATACCCAGCTGTTCAAGGATACCGGTCATATTACCGATGGTTTTTTCCAACGGCAGGTCCTTACCCAGAATCATGGTATTAGTACCATCATCCTGTACACCCATCGCCATAATAGTGGCGTCTTCGTCCAGGTTTTCAACCGTTTCGATCTTAAACTCAGGCCCTTGTTGCACTACCTTTTTAACGGTGCAACGATCGATTGATCTGAGAATACCCTCACGATCACGATCAGAGATGCTCTCCGGCAACTCTACCTGGATCTGAAAGATCTGGTTGTAGCGATTCTCAGGGTCAACAATATTATTCTGCGAAAGTCGGATATCCTCGGTTGGAATATCACGGGCCTTACAATAGACCTTCACAAAGTAGGCAGCACACAGCGCCGACGAAGCCAGGAAGTAATCAAACGGACTAGGGGCAGAACCATCACCTTTGTAGCGGATAGGCTGATCTGCGGTGACGGTGAAATCATCAAACTTTGCTTCAAGCCTGAGGTTTTCTAAAAAATTTACTTTGATTTCCATTTGAGTCTTGGTTCCGGAATCGTTTGATACAAAATAGGGATGAGTGCAGACTAAACAGGGTTGCTGGTCGCATCATTTGGCAGGCATTTTAGCATTAATAATGGAATTAAAACGAAGACAATCTGGAAGCCCCGTATAACGAGGTTGAACATAATCAGTGACTCCTTCCCCCAAGCTCATCATGACCTCAGATTACAGGCTTCACTTTCGGCAAACAGACAGCATAATCCTGCAGCTTTTTTGAAACCTTGCCATCTGCTTGCCTTCACCATGAAGGATCACCAATAGCATTCCAGTCATCACAGATGACTCCCTTAAATATTTTAAGCATCGGGCTCGAAAACTGAGTACGAAACCACTCCTATGTCCTTGAGCCCGCAATTCTACTATCTGAAAGTGAAGTGCTCTTAGAGCAGATCAGGTAGGTAATAAAATATCAGATAGATCGCCAGCAATACCGCTACCCAAACGACCATGGTTTCAGTTGGCCAGAGTCTTGCGAAGTAACCTTTGGGTTTGCCTGACTCTGCATCATAGGAACCTTGTACCATCTGCTTTATCGAAATAGCTACAGACTTTTCAAAGCCAACATAAGCATTATAAGTTGTGCTCGCAACCCTTTTTACAATAGCCGGCGCAAGCCTGCGGTATAACCAATCCGCATCGAGATTAGTCGATGGTAGCTCAGGCGGATACATATTACGCAGATTCAGCCAAACAAATGCAAGCGCCGAGAAGAACAGCAACTGCAGCTGGGTTAACACGTGGGTAACATCATAAGGCTGATAACTATGCTCCCAGGGCAACAGGGCATAAACCGTCTGGGCCGGGAAAGTACCTAATACAACACAGGCGATTGCGGCTATCGTCATGGCAATCAGCATATTCTTAGGTGGCTCTGTGGTACGGATACCCGAATCATGAGCAAAGAACGCAAAGTAAGGAATCTTGATTCCTGCGTGGTGGAATACACCTGCAGCAGCAAACAGCAGCAACAGCCAGACCACATCATAACCTTCAGAAACGGCAGCGGCCATAATCATCGATTTGGATACGAAACCGCTAAACAGTGGAAAAGCAGAGATGGAAGCTGCACCGACAATACATAGCACGGTGGTTTTAGGCATACTCTTATATAGCCCGCCTAGCTCAGAACCATTGATTTTACCGGTCATGTGCAGTACTGAACCCATGGTCATCATCAGCAGGCCTTTAAAGATAACATCGTTAAAGGCGTGAGCTACGGCACCATTTAAGGCTAGTGCAGTACCAATACCAATACCTACTATCATAAAGCCGATCTGGTTGATCAGACTGTAGGCGAGTACCCGTCGCAAGTCATTTTCGATTACTGCAAAGAATATTGGGAAACAGGCCATGGTAACGCCGATCCAGACCAGGATTTCCTCACCGGGATAGCCCCGGGCAAAAGCGTATACCGCTACCTTGGTGGTGAATGAGGCTAAGAAAATTGTACCGCTTGGGGTAGCCTCAGGATAAGAATCGGTCAGCCAGTTGTGCATAAATGGAAATGCACACTTGATGCCAAAGGCAAAGAAGATCAACCAGGCACCAACTTGAGCAATGCCTTCATGTTGCAGGCCGATCTGAGTAAATAGCAAGCTGTTATTGACCTGGGCGAAGATCAACAGGCCCACAAGCAACAACACACCGGATAGTACCTGAATGATCAGGTAACGAATACCGGAAGAATAAGCACGATCCGTACGGCGAGCCCAGATAAGGAATACTGAGGTCAGTGCCAGCAGTTCCCAGAAAATAAACAGGGTAAGCAGGTCACCAGCAAAGACGGCTCCCACGGCGCTTGCAGCGTAAGCCAGCCCTGCCACATGCTGTACGGTATCTTTAACATGCAGCGCATAGATAACAGCAATAAGAGAAGCGAGATGGAACAGATAGCCAAACATCAGGCTGAGTTTATCTACTTTTACCGGTTCCAGGGCATAACCCATAAACTCAAGGGACCAGAACACGCCATGTTCCATGCCCATCAGGTTAATAGCGCCCAGGATAGGCGCAACAATCATTATCAGATTGCGCAACCAGCCCCGCAGCACAATCGCCGCCAGGGCACCCAGCAGCAAAGGAAGAAACGGTATCACACTATTCATCGTAGTAATCTTCCCCACGCATCAGGAACTTACGCATCTCTGTCGCTATAAGCACCAGAACAACACAACCAATAAAACCATAGATGGCATAAAATGCCGGAATACTTTCCCAGTCGTGGTAGATATGTCTGTGAACAATAAAATCAACCAGGACTAACAGAGCACAAACAACATAGAAAACTTTTAACATTTTCTTAACGTTTTCAGGCTTATCAAACCAGCCATCATCTGAATGGTGTTTATCAGACATCTAGCCCTCCCCCATATTCGTTGAAGCTGTCATTTCGGTTGAGACTCCCGGAATCAGATTAATGAGGTCGACCAGGGGCTGAAGATAGAAAAACAGAGCCAGGCAACCAACAGAAGTGACTGTCAGGGCAATCAGCATCGGTAACGGTGCTTCCTTTGTTTGTGACCAGGACCAGGGCTCTGCACCTGCAACAGGCTTGCTGAAGAAGGCCTTGATAGGAATCGGTAACAGATAAGCTATGTTCAACAGAGAACTTACCATCAGCACCGCTACGATAATGAGCTTATCCGTTTCTAATGCGCCGATAGCGAGATACCATTTACTCCAGGTTCCTGCCATAGGTGGTAAACCGATAATACTAATTGCACCTATAGTAAAAGCAGCAAAAGTAATGGGCATTTTGCGCCCCAGACCCACCATATCGCTGATATTTTTCTTATGGCTGGCCACCATAATAGCGCCAGCACAGAAGAACAGCGTGATCTTACCGACCGCATGTGTAGCGATGTGCAAGGCAGCACCGGCACTAGCGATTGAAGATGCGAGAAGCGCCCCTACCACGATATAGCTCAGCTGGCTCACAGTTGAGTAGGCTAGTCGTGCCTTCAGATTATCCTTGGTCATGGCGATACAGGACGACAGCAGTATCGTCGCCGCACCGATATATAACATGAGATCGGTTGTTGCCAGATCTTTCAGGCCTTCAATTCCGAAGATATAGATAACTATCTTCAGAATACTGAATACACCGGCTTTTACCACAGCCACTGCGTGCAACAGCGCACTGACCGGAGTTGGCGCAACCAGCGCAGCAGGTAACCAGCGATGGAAAGGCATGATAGCCGCTTTACCCACGCCGTAGCAGAACAGCACCAGCAGAACACTGAGAACCACTTTATTATGTGAGTCATCAAAAATACCGCCAGCGCGAAAATCCAGCGTTCCGGTCAGGGCATAGGTGCCAAGCACCGCGAATAGCAGGAACGCAATTGAGGTGCTCAGAAGGATACCCAGGTAGACCCGCCCCCCCTGCTTCGCCGCGTCGTTGCCAGCGTGAGTTACCAAAGGGTAAGTTGAGAGGGTCAGGACCTCATAGAAAATAAACAGCGTCAGCAGGTTTCCTGAGAAGCAGATACCCATGACAGAACTGATTGCCAGTGCAAAACAGCAGAAGAAACGGGTCTGATTATCTTCGTTGTGGCCCCGCATATACCCGATGGCGTATATGCTGGTAACAATCCAGAGAAAGCTGGCTACCAGGGCGAATAGTACACCTAAAGGTTCAACAACAAAGCTGATGCCAAGCCCGGGAAAAATTTCGACCACATCCAGCTGGAGCGTTACTCCCTGGAAAGTGTAATCGGTAATCGCCAGAACAATACTGAACAGTATTGCTGCTGTTATCAGTGTCACTGCTTCACGCAGGTTGGGTATTTTCCCCGTCGCGATAACCAGTAGTGCACCCACAAAAGGAACACAGATAGATAATGTAATTAGCTGCGCCGGTTCGAGTGCTTGCCAGAGATTCATGAAGACACCTCCTGCACATTAGCCTCTGATACATTGTTTTCAAGGGCACTGTTTTCAAGCATATTGTTAGTTTGGAAAAGCCATTCAGAGGCGCTACTAGCCGCTTCGGTTGTCAGACTGGTATCAATACCGAAGTAGATATTGGCAATAACAATTACCCACATAGGCACCAGCATCAGCCAGGAAACTTCTTTAATATTTTCTGATTTCCGTGACTCTGGAAGTTTCTGAAAATAAGCAGCCTCAAGAACCCGCCCAATATAGATAATCGCAAACAGTGAACCGATCAGTACCAACGCCGCTACAATCCAGTTGCCCTGCTCTAAGGCCGCAGTTACCAGATACCATTTACTAACAAAGCCTGCGGTCAGCGGCACGCCGATAATACTCAGGCCTGCGATGGTAAACGCCGCCATTGTCAGAGGCATTTTCCGGCCTAATCCGGCAAATGCTTTAATATCAACAGAGCCAACACGGTAGAACACTGCGCCTACGGCCATAAACAGGGCACCTTTCATCAGCGCGTGGTTAAAGATATGGATCATACTGGCCATGAGACCGGCCACACTGACCAGACTAAGCCCAAGAATCATATAGCCAATCTGCGCAACACTACTGTAGGCAAGAATGGTCTTAACGTTGCTTTGTACGGTTGCCATGTAGGAGCATTTGAAAATCGCTACAACCGCCAGCACCATCAGGATAAGGCCCATCCCCATATCAACAAATACATGGTCAATGCCGAAAACCGTGAAGATAAAGCGGATCATGACGTAGACCGCGACTTTTGTTGCGGTACTGGCCAGGAATGCTGTCACTGCCGAAGGGGCATGGGTATATGCCGGTGGCAACCACATATGCAGCGGAAATAGCGCAAGCTTGATGCTGACACCCACCATGATGAACGCAAGTCCGGTGTTAATCGTACGACTGCTATCGTATGCGTCTATTCTGACCGCCAGATCCATCATGTTCAGGGTACCGGTCTTCATATAAAGCAAGCCAACACCGATCAGGATAAAGGTCGCACCGATTGTACCCATCACCAGATAGCGGAAAGCTGCCGTCAGACAACGTCTGTCTGATGCCAGGCTCACTAAGGTGTAGGTAGCCAGAGAAGAAATTTCCAGGAACACAAAGAGGTTAAACGCATCACCCGTTATCAGTATCCCTGAAAGACCCGCCAGACATAGTAAGTGCGCGGTATAGAAAAGTGCGTGATTGGCGACTTTTACCTCTTTTTCAATACTCTCTTTAGAGTAAACCAGCACCAGTGTGGAGATCGCAGTTACCGCCAGCAGGACAAAAGCGTTGGCAGCATCGACTCTTAGTTCAATTCCCCAGGGAGGCGCCCAGCCGCCAACAGCGTAGCTGATTACCCCTTCAGACAGTGCTGCTGACAGGAGCTGCCAGGACAGTATAAATGCCAGGCCACTGACAAGCGTGGCAAAGCCCCAGGAAAGCACTGTTCTCCCCAGGATAAGCGCTATTGGTGCAGCAATCAGGGGCAGAATAATAGGAAGCGCTGCTAAATGTTGTTCAAGCATCAGATCGCATCATCCTTATTTTCAAATTCATTCTCTTCAACAGTGCCATAAGCTTGTTTGATCCGGACAATCAGTGAAAGACCCACCGCTGTTGTGGCAACGCCCACAACAATGGCTGTAAGAATAAGCACGTGAGGCAGTGGATTAGAGTATTGAGTAACCCCTTCCACCACGATAGGTGCTGTACCTCCGGTAACCTTACCCATGGATATATAGAGCATGAAAACAGAGGTTTGAAAAATATTCAGACCTACAATCTTCTTAACCAGGTTGTTAGCGGAAATAACAATGTAAAAACCGGCCATCATCAGAAATACGACGATCCAGTAGTTGTAATAATCGAAAATAAAGCTCACTGGACGTTTGACCTCTCAGCCTGACTGCCAAAGGCATAGAAAATATTCAACATGACCGCAAACACTGTAATACCCACACCCAGCTCAATAATGATGATGCCATAGTGCTGACCAGCTATCGGGTCTGCGGCGAGTTTGTTGTAATCAAGAAAATGACCGCCCTTGTACATGCTATACAAACCGACACTGGCATAGAGCAGCACGCCAAAAGAAGCCATCCACTGTAAGAACTTAGGCCCAACCACTGCAAACGCTTTAGGCAGCCCAAGGACGAGCGCGTACAAAATAAAGGCGGCTGCTGCGATCACACCGGCCTGGAAGCCTCCCCCGGGACCGAAATCGCCATGAAACTGGACATATAAGGCAAACAGAATCACCAAAGGAATAATGATTTTAGAAACCACATGCAGAACACTGTGTGTTTCCAGGCCCGATTCAAGGTCTTTTTTCTTCTTACGACGTACTCCCAAGAGCGAGAGAACACCAATGAGCGCGGAGAATACTACAACCGTTTCCCCCAGCGTATCGAAGCCACGATAACTGGCTAACACCGAAGTGACCATATTAGGTAAGCCCACTTCTTTAGGTGACTCTTCTATGTAACGAGGCGCAACATGTTGATGCACTGGATTATCCGGATGCCCGAAAGGGGGCATATCGAGGGTGCCATAAATTAACGCAGCACCCGTAACCAGAACAACAAATAGCGGCAATAGAGTGGAGTGCGTACTCTGCTTCTCTTTCCGGCCAGTCATCGCCAGGGTGACAAGCATCAGAACCGTAGAAATACCTGCCCCCACAGAGGCTTCGGTAAAGGCAACGTCAACCGCATCCAGGTTCACAAATATCAAAGCGGATAGAAAGCTATAGATACCGAACAGCATCACGACAGCAAACAGATCTTTTAAGAAAATAATCCGCAGGGCGGTGAGTGCCAACATTGCCAGCAACACCAGGTCAATAAACTCAGCCATTACTTAGCACTCTCCTGTTTATCTTGCGAGCTGGATTCTGCCAACGTCAGTAGTCCACCATGACGGGCAGATTTTGCCAGGGCATGAGAAGCCGTCGGGCTGGTAACCAGCAGAAACAGCAGAATAAACACGAGCTTAGCCGTATTCAGATCGAATGAGGTTTGTAACAGCAAACCGCCGATAATCAGGATAGCGGCGATAGAATCGGTAACACTGGCTGCGTGTACCCGGGTAAAAAAATCCGGGAACCGGAACAGCCCGACAGCGCCGCTGAATCCGAAAAAAACACCTGCTAGAAGCAGCATGCTACTGACAATGTCCAGGAAATCCATGGTTTATCACTTATACTCAGTTGTTATTCAATAGGTGAGGTATATTCGAAGAAACGAAGTACCGCGACCATCCCTATGAAGTTAATCAACGCATAAACAATGGCGATATCCAGAAAATCGGGACGGCCCATCAGATATCCGCTCGCGGCAATAAACAGAACGGTCTTGGTACCGAACATATTTACGCCAAGAATCCGGTCGTAAACCGTAGGTGCCTTAAATGCCCTGGCTAGAGCAATTGCCATGACCACCAGAATAGCTATGCAGGCTGCCGCTAGAATTTCAGTCATTTGTTTTCACCCCAGATAGCAGTAATTTTCTTTTCCATCTGACCTTCTTCCAGCTCAGCGATTGATGATTCTTGCAACGCATGGACAGTCACCTCCCCCTCCTCCAGGTCCACGCTCAATGTTCCCGGAGTCAGGGTTATTGAGTTGGCATAAAGGACCCGACTGCTTGGCGGAATATCTTTCGCGCTAATTTTTGCTAAAGCCGGAGAAACCTTATCTGGTGAACCCCAGATCAGTTTAGTTACATGAAGACCTGAACTGAATATTTGCCCGATCAGCCAAGGGGCATATCGGATCAGTCGAAGACTTGTACCGATATGCCCGGGCTCATTTTCGACTTTATCCATACGTTTGAGGACTAACAGCACAACAACGACAGATATTGCACCGAAACTCAGCAGCAATGGTTCGATGTAGCCTGAAAGCAACAACCAGAATATTGACAGTACCACCGTCCATTTAACGATATGCATGTAATATCTATCCACTTTGATATAAATCGTTTTCAGCCAGCCTGAAAATCTGACCCTTTAAGTCTTCAGTTATCCCTTTGTAACGGCATTTCATCATCTATGAAAACCACCCAAAAGACCTTGAATATCAGCATAAAAATGCCATCTGGAGTTTCAGAAGCCCCTTAACTAGTTAATATCTTAAAGTTTATTCTTAATCCCAGATCAAATATGGGGCCCAATATTGCGTTGCTGTAGCTGATAGCTCAATAGAGATTATTTAATTTTATTGATAGGATATCCCTATCATCATAAAGACCTTATTCCCGAGGAGTTACAATTATGGCCCTGGAAACACCGACCATAAAACAATTGGAATACTTTGTTCGTCTGGCAGAATCCAGTACTTTCCGGGGTGCTGCGGAGCAGCTCAAAATCAGTCAGCCAACCCTCACAGCTCAGATTTACAATCTGGAAAAAACCTTAAATCTGACCTTAGTCGAACGCAGTCGTAGCGGAGCTACCCTGACGCCAGCAGGAAGGGATTTGCTAACTAACGCGCGCCAGGTTCTTGAAGAAATGAACGGCCTGCTGGACCAGGCAGCGATGATGAATCACGGGCCGGGAGGCACCTTCCGTATGGGAGTATCACCCACGATCGGCCCCTACCTGCTACCGCATATATTACCCGGGCTACATCAGACCTACGCATCCCTTAAGCTCTTTGTCCGGGAGAACACACCTAAAGCATTAGAGCTTGACCTGCTTGAAGGTCGGCTGGATCTGGTTCTGATATCCCAGCCCTTCGGTACCCCTCGTTTAACCACCGAGGTACTCTTTGAAGAACCCCTTAAACTGATTACCCCGGAAGATCATCCACTGGCTAAGTTAGAGAGAGTCGAAACCCATCACCTGCGCGGACAGAATATTCTTACGCTGGAAGAACAATACAGTAGCTACCACCAGATGGAGCTTCTATGTTCAGAGCTGGGGGCTACTATAGCCAGGGATTACGAAGGCTCCAGCCTGGATGCCCTGCGCCAGATGGTGATAATGGGAATGGGATTAACTTTTGTACCCTCAACTTACATCTACTCAGAAATACACCAGCCACAGGGTCTGAGCGTCAGGGATGTTGAAAACCTGAATCTGCACCGCACACTTGTATTAGCATGGCGACAGAACTCCCCAAACAGGGGTTTTTACAGGCAGTTGGCAGAGCTGATACGCTCATTAGTGAAAACCAATCTTTCTGATGCCAAATTAAGTTTTTGAGCATACTGAATTTGTCAAAAACCTCTCGAACCGTTTATTACTTTGAATCCACAGCCCTTAGGAAACCTGCAATTAAGTTGCATCTTGAGTTAGGCTGAAGGCTAAAGCCTAAAAAGTGTGCAATGAGGTACGGGTGTATACTTCCCCTAGACTAAATTTAAGACAAGCATCTGATTGTCTTAAATTTAAATACCCCTGCATTTTTAAACGACCTGACCCGCCGCTACACCAGAGGCCCAGGCCCACTGGAAGTTATGCCCTCCCAAATGGCCGGTAACATCCAGACACTCACCGATAAAATAGAGCCCCAGCGCTTTTTTTGCCGCCATCGTTTTCTGGTCAATCTCGTTAGTATCGATGCCACCCAGAGTCACTTCAGCAGTACGATAGCCTTCCGTTCCTGAGGGTTTTACTTTCCAGTGATGAAAAGCGCCACTGATATTTTCCAAAGCTTTGTTCGACTGATCCGCCATGGTGCCGCTAAGACCAAACAGCTGACAGAGAATCTGTGCCATTCGTTTACTCATCTGCTGCGCCATGACACTACTAATCTCTGCTTTAGGACGAGCCTCGCGCTGCTCCTTTAGCCATGCCAACAGATCCATATCCGGAAACAGATCGATTTCAACTTCAGCACCCGGTTGCCAGTATGAGGATATCTGCAAAATGGCAGGGCCACTCAGACCACGATGAGTGAACAACATACTCTCGACAAAGCTGGTATTACCTATGCTAGCCCGAACCTTGTGAGACACCCCTGACAGCTCCTTCAGAGCATCCTTTTCCTTAGGTTGTAGCGTAAATGGCACCAGAGCCGCACTGCGCGATAGAATATTCAGGTCAAACTGCTGGGCAATATCATAGGCAAAGCTGGTCGCACCACCGTTCGGTATTGAAAGACCACCGGTCGCTATCACTACCGACTCTGCTTCCAGCTCGCCATGACCGGTCGAAAGCTGGTATCCGGCATCTGTTGCTTTGATAGCGTTAACACTGGTCTCAGTTTTAAGCTCTACGCCGGCCCAGTCACATTCGGTTAACAACATATCCAGAATTTCTTTACTGGATTCATTACAAAAAAGCTGACCTAGTGTTTTCTCGTGGAACTCAATACCATGGCGCTCCACCAGCTCGATAAAGTCTTGTGCTGAATAACGGCTCAGAGCTGATTTACAGAAATGGGGATTGGCAGAGATAAAATTTGCCGGCGAGTTATGAATATTAGTGAAATTACACCGCCCACCACCGGACATCAGGATCTTACGACCGATCTTTTTCGTATGCTCAAGCACCAGCACAGAACGGCCCCGGTAACCGGCTATTGCTGCACACATTAAACCGGATGCTCCGGCCCCTATAACTACGACATCGACCTGTTGCAAGGCTTTGACTTCCCGTTGAAAAAGAAGCGCATTGTACCCAGTTGCAAGGTCAGGAGCGAATTTTATTCCGTTCGGTTATGGCTACCATCACATAAGGGTGGCGTTGCGGTTTGCTTACAGCGACAAAGAAAAACAGTTTCAGATTTTCGCGCGACAAAAACCACCGGATCTAATCCGGTCCCCTGGTGAGAACCATCACAAAAAGGTTGTGTGTTAGAACGACCGCAGGCACACCAACAATAAGTTTCACCTTCTTGCAGCTCTACCTTTGCGGGGGAATCACCGGCACGATGTACATCAGAATGTGACATTGTCTGATCTCCACTTGCGCCTGCGATTTAGCCCGCAGGCAACAATAAACGTAGATTAGGCTGTAGCGGAGATCAAACTATGAAGTGATTATTCGGAATCGGATTCTTCGTTTTTAGCCGCTTCTGCCTTCTTTAAACGACGTATTTTTTCTGCTAATGGAGTATTTCGTGCTTGCGAAGCAGCCTTATCAGATTGTTCAGCCGCCCGAGCTTTCTCATACACCGACTTGGTCTTTTTCTTCTGATCCAGGTTTTTCCGCTTACGACTTTCATAGCTATCCGGATCGGCCATTTTCTCACTACGACGGGGCCCATCAATATAAACTGTCAGTCCGCCGCCAGTACGTTTCTTTCTCTTACGTGTCATCGCTCTTACTCTTTACCTTGTTCTTTCGCTGCTTCTGCAGCCAATTCTTCAGCCGCCAGACGCTCAGCTTCTATGCGCTGCTGTTCCCATTTTTCAAGCCACTCAGAAACAGTCTCATAGGTTACCAGACCGATCTGACCGCCTCTTAATTCGTTTAGCAATATCTCTGATGCTTTGTGCATATCAATCTTGCCACCCGCACGCAGACCGCCACGCTTACGACCAATCTCTTTTAGCAGTTCATCAGCATTTTCAGGGATTTTCTTGAGCTTATACCTGGCAACCATGAGCTCGGGATAATCCTGACAAAGAAACTCAGCGGCATATTCAGCCACTTGCTGAAATTCAATTGCAGTATTTTTAATCGCACCACTGGCCGCCAACCGATAGCCGGAATCGCGGTCTTCAATTTTAGGCCATAACATGCCCGGCGTGTCGGATAACGCCATACCGTTCTTCAGAAGAAAGCGCTTTTGCCCTTTCGTTACCGCAGGCTCATTACCCACTTTAGCAATTTTCTTACCCAGCAATGCATTTATCATGGTGGATTTGCCCACATTGGGAATCCCCATGATCATCGCCCTGACCTGTCGACCATTATTGCTGCGTGAAGGTACTAACTCATTACAGAGATTAGGAATACTGCTAATCAACTTTTTCTGCTTATAGTCGATCATGATAGCCCGGGTATCCGGCAGGCTATTATAGTAGTCGACCCACTCCTGAGTGCGTACAGGGTCCGCCAGATCGCTCTTATTCAGCAACTTGATGACCGGAGTGCCTTTACCGAGCTGCGAAATCATCGGATTTTCACTGGAAACAGGCAACCGGGCATCAAGTACCTCGATTACCACGTCGATCTCGTCCATTACTTTAGCGATCTCTTTACGGGCTTTATGCATATGGCCCGGAAACCAGTTAATACTCATAATTCTATTCGCACTCTACAGGGGACGCACATTATACCTATAGCAACCAAAACAGCGACTTATTTTCCACATTGCCTCAATAACACTACCTGTTATGGGGAATCTCAATACTGACAACAGTCACTGCTACCTATATGCTGGATTGAACTGAAGTTTCTATGGAAAGAGCTTATATGGAATCATCTTCTGCTTCACAAGTCCTGATGGCCCGCCAACCGATCTTCGATCGTAGTCAGCGGGTCGTTGCTTATGAGCTTCTCTATCGCGATGAACATAGCTCCGATCATGCTCTTTTCTGCGGTTCCAGCGCTACCAGCGATGTTATCTTAAACACCTATACCAGTATATCTGACCAGGGCGCACTGAAGCGGGTTCCCGCCTTTATTAATTTAACCCGGGAACTCCTGGTTTCTGATGATTTCCCAGAACTACCCCGCAAGAATATCGTACTGGAGATCCTGGAAGATATTAAAGTCGACCGGGAAGTCATTATCGCAGTACACCGCCTGGTTAAAGATGGCTACAGAATCGCTCTCGATGATTTCATCTACAAGCCGGAGTTTGAACCCCTTCTTAAAATGGCTCATATCGTTAAGGTCGATGTAAAAGATATGACCTTTGACGAAATAAAGGAACAGGTAAGGCTGCTATCAAAATTCAAAGTAACTCTACTGGCTGAAAAAATTGAAACCGTCGAAGTACTAGAAGAGTGCAATAAGCTTGGCTTTAAGCTATTTCAGGGGCATTTCCTTAGTAAACCAAAGATTGTTAAAGGTAAAAAGGTCGATCCGAACCAGGCCGCACTAATCGAACTGGTTCAGGAACTACAAAACCCAAATACCACGCCTGAACGACTGGAACAGCTGATTATTCGTGACCCGGTATTAACCTATAAGCTGCTGCGCATCGTCAATTCAGCCGCCTATGCTCTGGTACGTAAAGTTGAATCATTAACTGAAGCCATTGTTATGCTAGGCATGGCGCAGATTCGTAAGTGGGCAACCCTGATCGCGCTAAGCAATCAAAGTGGTAAGCCAGAGGAGATCTGCCGTAGTTTGTTAGTACGGGGACGTATGTGTGAAGAGATTGCGATTGCAGGCAAACAGTCGAATCATTCCAGCTATTTTATGACCGGTATGATGTCGAACCTGCACCTGCTGCTGGATATTGACCGTGAGACTATGCTGAACGAAGTCCCGCTGGCTGATGAGATCAAAGATGCGATCTTGCTTAATGAAGGAGATATGGGTGAAGTGCTGATGCACGTCGACAACTATGAAGCTGGCGACTGGGATCTATTACCTACCGATTTTGATGCAAATCTTTACGAGAATAGCTATCGACTGGCGCTGGACTGGAGTAAAGAAGCGATGCAGGCACTTAACGATATCGACTAATCGTTTGATATTATTTCATCAAGACCATAAAAAGGCCGCTGATGCGGCCTTTTCTAATACTCGAGTTTAAACCCGCGCAATATCAACAAACATATCACAACTCATCAGGCACCCGGCTGCAGGTCAGGATGCGCATTAGTAAAGCACTCCAATTTAAGGCAGTTTTCATTCACCCGAACAATATTCGGATAAGCGCTCAACTCACATTTGAAACGATTCGCATTAAAGACCTGAGGCACAAGGCACAGATCCGCCAAAGTCACCTGATCACCAAAGCAGTACTGCCCAGATGATTCAGAAAGAATCTGCTCGAGCGCATCGAAGCCTTTATAGATCCAGTGCTGATACCAGGTAGTTTTTTGCTCATCGACGGCGCCCAGCTCAGACACCATATACTTCAATATACGCAGATTATTAACCGGATGAATATCACAAGCGATTAACTGTGCCATCGCTCTTACCCTGGCTTTATCCGCAGCAGAACCGGGTAACAAAGACACTGATTCAGGATAGGCATCATCCAGATATTCACAGATAGCCAGAGATTGAGTCAGCATCAGATCACCATCCTGCAGCGCCGGTACAAAACCTTGCGGATTGCGATTAAGGTGCTTATCTTCGACATGCTCCCCCGCCAACAGACTAACTGGCACCTGCTCATAGGGCATTTTTTTTAAGTTAAGAGCGATACGCACCCGATAAGCCGCAGATGAACGGCAATAATCAAACAACAGCATAATTAGAATCTCTGAATTTTAAGTCTTAGTGTTAACTGGTCGGGTAGAACTGAACGGGACTGACCAGCTTCGTTGGTGCGGTTATATCACTAATCTTTTACATGCTCACCGGCAATTTTCAGTGCCTGAGACAACACCTGCTGATCACCAATATGATTACTGAGTAACAGTATCAACCGTGCATTTACATCGCGACTCTGATCATCATCCAGTGCCTGATAAAGGCTGTTAAGCTGCTGGTAAAACTCATCAGGAGCCTGCATATTTGAGGCAGTTATAAGTTCAGCCATTGTCGTTTTCCTCATATTCCTGATAATTACCCAACGCTCTGCTATGGGCCGCCAATACTGCAGGCATATCAAACCGGCGCATACGTGCGGCGATCAGCTGGTCCGGCCGGCAGAGATAAAAAGTCCCAGCCTTTGCATCCAGACGCTGCCTGACAACAGCCCGATGATCAACAATCACCTTGCCTCCCTCGGGCAAAGCCAGTTCCATCCCGTGGGGGGCAATAATATACGTCTTAACCGGTACCGCCAGCTCAGCCAGTTCAGCTAACTGAGCGTCTAACTGAGCAACGACCCGACTCGCCTCATCCTCCTGATCAACAAAAAGCAGACCGGTAAAGCTTATGCCAAGAACAGATCGTAAAAAAGTATCTTTCCCTTGATAAAGGACAGGACCATCAGCACAGGGAGCACCTGGTAAAACATCACAATCAAAATGATCTGCATCAGACGTATTCAAAGGGGACTCTTCAATAAAGACCGCCTCAGACAGGCGTCCTGAATTGACCAG
Source organism: Amphritea balenae (assembly GCF_003858655.1). Classification (GTDB taxonomy): domain Bacteria; phylum Pseudomonadota; class Gammaproteobacteria; order Pseudomonadales; family Balneatricaceae; genus Amphritea; species Amphritea balenae. The sequence goes on along the minus strand of NZ_RQXV01000002.1, from coordinate 449,175 downwards.
TGTTCGAGCAAAGTCATAGTCCTTTGCCAGATCCAACACCGCATCTCGAAACACACGGCACTGTCCCGCCTTAGGTGTAATAAAATCTGTCGCATTAGTCGATAGCTGCATATTCCGGTCAGCAGCATAGCAGCGTTCATCTGAGTAACTATCGAGCAACGAATCTGATGCCAGGCCATCGATTACCAGCCTGAGCTTCCATACCAAATTATCAGCATCCTCAAATCCTGAATTAATACCCCTGGCACTAAATGGGGAGACCTGGTGTGCTGCATCACCAACAAAGAACAGATTTGCTTTTCTGAAGCGATCCATTCGCCTACAAGTAAAGGTATAAACGGATGCCCACTCCAGTTCAAAAGAGACATCACCACCTAATAACGCTTCGACTCTGGCGATCACATTTTCGGGTTTACGCTCTTCAGCAGGATCAGCCTGCCAGCCAATATCGAAATCTATACGCCAGACATTATCAGCCTGAGGCTGTATCAACGCCGTTTGACCATCATGAAAAGCAGGATTAAACCAGAGCCATCGTTCTACAGGAAACTTATCAGTCTCCATCACTACATCTGCAATAAGGAAGCGATTGTGAAAAATCTGCCCTTTAAAGTCCTGATGACTCTCTGACCGGATGAAACTGTTAGCACCATCCCCTGCAATCAAATAATCACAACTAAGTTGATACGAGCCCTCAGGAGTATCAATTTTAAGCAGTGTCAGTTCGTTACTGTGATCGATCCGTACCACCCGGTTCTCCCAGCGTAAGCTAATAGCCGACAACTCACCGATACGATCAATCAGGTATTCTTCTAAATAGTACTGTTGTAAATTAACAAATGCCGGGTGGCGACTATCCGTATCAGTCAGATTAAAGCTATCAACCTCAGTGTCACCAAAGAAAGTACGACCAAAACTCCAACTGGTACCTTTTTCAACTAACCGCTGACCTATACCCAGGCGATCTGCGATATCCAGGGAGCGCTGACTATAACAAACTGCGCGAGATCCGGTACTAACCGTGTTACTGCTATCCAGTAGCACTACGGCTATACCTTGCTGCGCTAGACCGATAGCCGTAGCCATACCCGAAGGACCGGCCCCCACAACGATAACCTGATGATGAACAACATCCTCAGCATCCTGGTCTGTGTCGCGGCTGTAGCTAAATTCAGGACGAGTATAAGTTTTAAACATTAGCCCTACAGGTTATAAAAGTGCATTTAGCAGAACCCAAACGGAGGCTCCGCAAGTAAAAATCACACGCCTTACTTTCAAGATAGACAACTTCAAGCTTCAGGCTAAGGTTTCTGATATTTAAAGCTATTTCCTTGTCATCCATCATGACACTGAGTAAAAAAAGAACTATCACGGAACTTTACAATAGAAATTCCTGATGTAGATTATCCGCCAACCACGCCTTAAAGAAATCGATAAAGAGACTCACCTTTGGCGATGTGTATTTACGATCAGGATAGATGGCATACAAACTTAGCCGCTCAGGCTCATATTCTGGAAACAATACTTTAATCTGACCGGCCTCAACGAAGCGCTCTATAACAAAGGAGGCCAGACAAGCGAGACCACGGTGCGCCAATACTGCCTCACGGACTAACAGCCCATTGTTCGCCTTAAGGTCGCCAGTTACCTGGACGGTTTCCCGGCCGTCTTTACCATTTAAGACCCAGCTATTTGTATTGGAAGCCAGCATAAAGATCAGACAATTGTGCTGCTTCAGGTCCTGCGGTACTTTCGGGCACCCCTTAAGCTCAAGGTACTTTGGACTGCCACAAATATACATTGGAATTGAAGCCACTTCACGGGCGATATGGCTAGAATCCGGTAGCTGAGGATGAGTTATTCGTAACGCCAGATCAAAACTATCCCGTACCAGATCGACATCACCATCTTCCAACGTAATATCAAACTTGATATCCGGATAAGCCTCCATAAACTCGGGTACTGCTTTTGATAACAGCAACTGGCCAAAAGTCATATTACAGTTAATTCGCAATACTCCCTGAGGCTTACCTTGCAACTGGGAAACAAGGTTCTCTGATTCTTCTACCTGCGAAATAATCTTCTGGCATTGCTCATAGTAAGCTGAGCCTATCTCAGTAACATTTAAGCGTCGGGTCGTACGCTGCAATAAGCGGGCACCAACATGCTGTTCAAGGTGAGCAATCTGTTTACTAACGGAAGAACTGGATATCTCCAGTTCGGCAGCTGCCAGCGAAAAGCTTTTGAGATCAACAACGCGAACGAACACGCCCATAGCCGAAAAGACATCCATCTAAAACACTCTCCCAGTAAACATAATTTCACCCTATCAGCCGGGCTAAAAATACTCAACCAACAAGTACTAAAGTATATAACTTTATGATTTAAACCAAAAAACGGCCTTTCGGCCGTTTAAAATCTTTATTACAAAAGCAGGATATCAATTATTTAAGCGGCACAATCAAAACCGGACGTTTCGAGTTCTGCATTACTTTGTTCGCCGTTGACCCTAACAGAAACTGCCCTACCGCCGAATGCGTTCGGGTGCCCATGACAATAACATCAGCATCCATCTCATCCGCTACATTCAGAATAGTTTTCCAGGGGACACCTTCAGCTACCTGAGCATGCACAGAACCCTCAGACAGCATTTCATTCTCTTCCAGCTCAGTCTGGCAAAAGTGATCGACGCGCTCTTTCAACTTCTGTCTAACATTGGCAATACTCTGATCATGCAACTCATTTAAAGAGGCATCATTCATCATTGTATCGACTACACTCTGTGCCGAAGAGCTCAGAGGCTCAAGCACATGAAGAAAGGTAATTTCAGAATTATAGTGACCACACAAACTAACCGCCGCTCTGAATGCCGGCCGGGAACCTTTATCAATATCAGATGCGTACAGAATTTTTTTAACGACAGGTAACATATTCGAACCCCTTAAACAGAAAGAGCCCACTAAATTTACTCTAGATGGGCTCTTTAACAATCAGTGTTATTTAGCGATACAGCAGTTCCGGCAGGAACAGCGCGATCGAAGAAAACAGAGTAACCAGTGCAAGACGGATGATATCCGCACACCAGAAAGGCGTTACACCTTTAAAGATCGTACTGGCCTTAACATCACGCAGTACAGCAGCAAGCACGAACACGTTCATTCCTACCGGCGGCGTTATCAGACTGATCTCAGTAACTACGACTACCACAATACCAAACCACACCAGATCAAAGCCAAGGCTCTGCACTAATGGGAAGAAGATTGGCACTGTCAGTAACAGCATCGACAGACTCTCAAACACCATACCCAGCACAATGTAGATCGCCAGAATCACCAGGATAACCACCATCGGCGAGACATCCAGATTATTAACCAGATTCAGCAGATCTGCAGGTAAACCCGCACGGTTGATAAAGTTAGAGAAGATCAGTGCGCCGATCAGTACTGCAAACAGCATCGCAGAGGTACGTGCAGTGTCGGTCAGGATATCAAACAGACCACCCCAGGTCAGAGAGCGACGGCTAAGCGCAATAACAAACGCACCACCGGCACCGATACCTGCAGCTTCTGTTGGCGTAAAGATACCGCCATAAATACCACCCATCACCACGGTAAACAGGATCAATACACCCCAGACACCGTTCAGTGCTTGAATCCGCTCAGGCCAGCCTAGCTTTTCACCACAAGGACCCGCTGAAGGATCACGCCATACCACATAACGAACCGCCATCAGGTACAACAGAATACCCATAAAGCCAGGTATAAAGCCCGCAGCAAACAGCTCACGAATACTGGTTTCAGTTAGCAGACCATAGATAACCAGAATCACACTTGGTGGAATCAGGATACCCAGGGTACCACCCGCAGCGATAGACGCGGTTGCCAGTGAATCAGCATAACCGTATTTACGCATCGGCGGCATCGCCACTTTAGCCATGGTTGCTGAAGTAGCCAGACTTGAACCACAAATAGCGGAGAAACCACCACAAGCAACAACAGTGGCCATCGAAAGACCGCCCTTCTTGTGCCCCAGGAAAGCATAAGATGCACGATACAACTCATGAGACAAACCTGATTTGGTAACCAGATTACCCATGAGGATAAACAGAGGGATTACAGACAGGCTATATTCCTGTGCTGTATCGATAACGCGCTTAGACGCCATCGACAACGCACCGGTCCAGCGGAAGTCCATAAAGTTTTCAAAGGTCAGCCCCTGCATATATGCGAAACCGAAAAAGCCCACCAAACCCATCGCAAAAGCGATAGGCACGCGAACAATCACGATAATCATCAATAAAATTGCAAAGCCAGTTAATGCGATAATCATTCTGGAATTACCTGTAGCGTTATCAACGTAGTGATATTAAAAATATACGAAAACAGTTCCGGGATTAATCCCGGGACAGGAACAGTAGCCGGTAAATACCGTAACTGATCATCAGAGCGGCAGTTGCCCAGCTCATGATTGCAATATATTCAACAATATAACCAACCGGCATCTGCAGGTATTCGGTTACTTCGCCACGTTTTAATGAGCGAGTTGCCAGCTCGAAGATCCGCACCGCAAGGAAATACAGCGATGTTGACATCAGCAGTGCTGAAAACAGACCCAATGCTTTAATCAGCGTATTGCCCAGCATCTTATCAAGAATATCTACTACCACGTGGCCACCACGCCAGGTGATAACAGGCATCTCAGCAAATACCAGAATGGCAATACCCATCTCGGTCAGTTCAGTCGTTCCGTCAACAGCGTTATCCAAAAAGTAACGACCAAATACATCAGCACAGGTCAGTAACATCAGGAAGAAAAGTGTTATGGCAGCGATCAACTCAAGAAAAAAGGCCAGCCAAGCGACTGGCCCTTTCTCTTCGTAGTGCGCTGAAATCCAGGCACTAAAAGTCATAGAAGACTCCTATTTATTACGTGCAGCTAGCGTGTCTTACTTGTAGCTACGTGCTACATCACGCAATTCTGCCAGCGCAGCTTTTGCATCAACACCACGGTCAGAAACAGACTCAAGGAACGCCTGATCCATACCGTTAGTCAGGTCCTTAAATTCTTTAGACAGCGCATCGCCATCCTTAACCATAGTGATGTTTACACCCGCTTCTTGAGCAGCAACCAGACCTGCAGCATCACCCGCATCCCATGCACGGCCAGCCATTGCAGACAGCTTCTCGCCGGAAACAGCCATGATCGCAGCGCGATCTTTAGCTTCCAGACCCGCCAGGAAGTCAGGGTTCATGAAGATACCGAAGCTACCCAGGTACATACCACCTGGCAACGCAATTACGTTTTTAGCAACTTCTTTCAGACGCAGTGACTTCTGCTCACCCATTGGGATGAATACACCATCAATTACGCCCTGCTGCATCATTTCGTATACTTTAGGAGCTGGTGCGCCTACAGCAGTTACGCCCATACGGTGACCGATCTCACCCTGAACACCACCACCCAGACGAATTTTCTTACCTTTCAGATCAGCAAGAGAGGAAACTGGATCAGCCATGTGGATCTGACCTGGTCCGTGAGTAAACAGACCGATTACTTCTAGACCGTCATGCTCGCCAGCTTTTGCAAAATACTTGTTAAATATACGCCAGTGCGCAACAGAAGCAGCCTCAGCATCAACACCCAGTAATGGCTGTTCAACTGCTTGAGTCAGCTTAAAGCGACCTGGTACATAACCGTGATAGCTGAAAGAAGCGTCTACAACACCATCTTCTACCAGCTCAAACATTGTTTTAGGATGGCCCAGACCGTATTCGATAGCGATCTTAACGCGTCCTTCAGTTGCTTCTTCAACCCACTTTGACCAGGTCGGCCATACAACAGCGTTTTGTGGATGAGTTGGTGGCAACCAGCTAGCTACACGCATAGTAGTTTCGGCCATAGCACCTGCGGACAGGGAAACACCCAAAGTTACAGCTGCTGCAGTTTTCAGGAAGTTCATATTTGTCATTCGTTCTATCTCCTGGCTTTCTCATGTACGCACTTTTGAGTGCATCAATTTTATTTTTATATGAAAGACTAAATTAGGGCTAAGCCCTGTTTCTTACGTCGTCAGACTTTAACTTACACAATTAAAGCTTAACGCTAGCATAACCGACAATGTGATACATATCGACTAATTCTTTAGTCTTTATTTGTATCAGTCTTCTTTGACGGTACTGCCCGATAATTCATGCATCCTTGATATTGATCAAACAATACCCTAGCAAATCAGGGGGATAACCCTTCGATTAAGCACAAATCTGTTTCCTATACAGAAACAGTCGACTCAATCATTGTGCCAGTATTTTGAACAAAAAAAAACTAGTTAATATATAAACTAGTTTTTTATCTATCAACTTAAGAGACCTTACCAGTAAACACCTTTCATGATCTCTTCAAGTTTCTCGCGCGCCTCACCAAAATGGTTAACGCTATCTTCATAGGCATCGCGAGCCAGCGTATAACGCTCCATCTGCTCGGTATCAATACCTTTATAAAGATCAGCCTGGCATGCACGACACTCTTCAAAAAAGCGATCGGCAATCAAGCGACGACGCATATAAATCTTAGCCGCCTCTTGCTGGCTTGGAGACATTGCTGAGAAATCGGGCACCTCAGAAGACTCCGCACTAGCGAAGTCCCCCTTCAGTAGCGCCCACATTCCAGACCAGTCTTCTTCAGCCCCCTCAAACGCTTTATAGCCAAACTTGGCTAACACGCTGACATTGCTTTCGACTAATTTATCTGGTGATGGGATGATCATGGCAATTACCCCCTGATCACTCTACGCCGTAACCGATACGCATATCGTAATCAGCTTCAACGCCTTGTGGTACTTCAAAACCGATATCACCCAGACGATCCGTTAGGAGCTCAAGATATTCTTCTTGAAGCTGCTCTGGGGTCTTAATCTTAAGACCATACTCGTGGTAAATATCGAACATTTCAGATTGCCCTTCACCTTTAGAAGGACGACCGTAGAAACCCAGACCCATTTTCATGAACTTCTCAATGCGCTGTTGCATGAATTCGCGGGTTTTCTCACCACCAAATTCGATACAACGCTTAGAAGCCCAAACACCAAATGCAAGGTGACCATGTTCTTCTTTATGGATACGTACGTTTACACGTGCCCATGGCAGGTATGAACACTCACGGTACTGACCCAGGAAAGCTACAGCGGCAGGGGTTACTACTGTCGAGAACAGCGCAACATCTTCCCAGCACTCAAAAAATGCTGACCAGTTCTCTTTACGGAAACCGTTAATGATATTTACTTTATTCGGATCAGGGTTTTCTGAATTCGAAGCCAGTTCGTGCAGACGGGAGTCAACATCAACACCCAGGTCACGCAACAGGTTCCAGATGTAGTAGCCGTGACCCATCTCTTCCATAACTTTCTTAGAAAGACGGTAAGCTTCTTCAGGACGCGGAGCAAAACGATGGTTTTCAGCAACACGCTGTGCGCCGGCATACTCAGAGTCTGCCTGGAATGTCATCAGGTTGATCAGACACTCTTTATAATGATCTGGCAGCTTATCGCCCTTATCATATGTTTTCATAATTCTGTTGTCTCCGATTGAGTTTTTGCACTCGTTCACATCATTTTTTAGCGCCGCTCTCCCAACCCTGTAATGTGACACAGAATTCGACGCCTTCTATAAAATTAGTGTATCATTCACTTCATGTCAACCGTTTACTTTGTCCTGAATCAGATAAAAGCCCGACTGCGATAAGGTTGATGACATAAGGTTTTGCACATAGAATCTTGTCTAAGCCCCGGTAATTCAGCTATTTACACTGCGTTACCACAACAAATACCTGATTGTGCGAACTGAATGAACAAACTTCACTGCATCGAAGAACTGGTTGATGAATTTAAAAGTCAGCGCCCTATACGGGGCGGCTCACTTATTATTACTATCTACGGAGATGCTATATCGCCCCGGGGCGGGACCGTCTGGCTGGGTAGCCTGATAAAGTTACTGGAACCTTTAGGCCTGAATCAGCGCCTGGTAAGGACCTCCATTTTTCGTTTAACTAAAGACGGCTGGCTAACGTCTACCCAGGTAGGACGCAGAAGCTTCTACAGCCTGACCGATACCGGCAGAAGACGCTTTGAGAGCGCCTTCCGCCGTATCTACGCTGAGCTCTATCCTGAATGGGATGGAAAATGGGATATGGTACTTACCACTCAGCTTGATAACGAGCTGAGAAAGGTTGTCAAGAAAGAGCTCGAGTGGCTTGGTTTTGGTAACATTGCACCTAGTGTTATGGCTCATCCCATGGCCGATATGAATGAGCTGAACGGCACACTACAAGAACTTTGTGTCCAAAATGATGTGATTCACATGGCTAGCGAACTGGTAGGTAGCCAAACGTCGGCACCGCTTAAAGAACTTGTTCACGAGTGCTGGAACCTGGAAAAGCTATCACAGGATTATCAGGAGTTCTTACAACGCTTTCGCCCAATACTTCGGGCAGTTGAAGCAGAACAGGAGCTGGATCCCGAACAGTGTTTTCAACTCCGGACCCTGCTGATTCATCACTATCGCCGAGTGTTGTTGCGTGACCCGCAACTACCAGAAAAATTACTGCCAGCCGACTGGGCTGGCACATCAGCGCGGGTATTGTGTCGCAATATCTATCGCCTGATACAGAAAGGTGCAGAACAGTACCTGTCTGACACCCAGGAAACTGCCGACGGCCCGTTACCCGAGCCAGCGCCACGTTTCTATACAAGATTTGGTGGGCTATAAGCCCCGGACTGCGTCTCCCCCGCTGCCGGCAAGCTCCTTTACATTAATACTATTATTTACCGGCAACAGCAGATATCAACGGATAACTGCTGTTGGTCAGCGAAATTGGAGACAACGCAATGATCAATATTGCTATCGTAGGAAGCGGCCCTTCAGGTTGCTATATCGCGGATCTACTGTCTAAAAAAGTGGCAGGTTCACAGGTTGATATATATGACCGCCTACCAACCCCCTTTGGCCTGGTTCGCGCCGGCGTTGCCCCGGACCACCAAGGTACGAAAAACATTATTCGTCAGTTCGAGCGTACCTTCAGCCGGGATAACGTCAGCTTTGTTGGTAATGTAAACATCGGTTCAGACATCAGCTATCAGGAACTTAAAGATAGCTACGACGTTGTCGCTATCACCATCGGTGCCCTTACCGATCGCAACCTGGGCATTCCCGGTGAAGATCTGCAAGGCGTTTATGGTTCAGGTGAGTTTGTTGCCTGGTATAATGGCCATCCCGATCAGTCTGAGCTCAACCCTGACCTTAATAGCCAGGGCATCGCTATTATCGGTAACGGCAATGTTGCATTGGATATCGCTCGCCTGTTGGCTAAAACGGCCGCTGAAATGGGCTCCTCTGACATCACCAGTGAAGCAGCAAACGCGATCGATAGCGCACCAATCACAGATATTTACATGATTGGTCGCCGCAGCCCCGTAGAAGCCAGCTTTACTAACGCTGAACTAAGTGAGTTTGCAGACTTAGAACGTTGCGCGGCTCTGGTTGATCCGGCACATCTGGTCACTAGCCTACCTGACACACTTGACCCGAAAGACGTTAAAGCGATTGAGAAAAATCTTGAAACCCTGCGCGGCTATGCCGAAAACAGCGGCCAGGACAAGCCCGTTCGACTTCATTTGATGTTCTGTGCATCACCGACAGCCGTTATCGAAGCTGATGGCAAAGTAGCAGGACTGACTCTGGAAAAAAATACCATCATTGATGGCCGCGCACAGGCAAGTGGAGAATTCTTTGAGCTGCCAGTGCAAACCATCATTTCGGCCATCGGCTATCGCAGCGAGCCAATCGAAGGTATGCCATTTGATACTACCCGTGGCATTGTTAGTAATAATGAAGGCCTGGTAGAACAAGGGGTTTATACCTCCGGTTGGTGTAAACGTGGCCCTCAGGGCGTTATTCCCGCCAACCGGGCCGACTCCATGGCTGTTGGTAAGCAGATCATAGCGAACCTTGAAGCCAATCCACCAGCAGGCAATAAAGCCGGATCAGCAGCCATAGATGAATTGTTGACCGCCCGCAATGTACAAACGGTCTCTTTTGATCAGTGGCAGGTCATCAATCAGGCTGAAATATCCCGGGCACCGGAAGGCAAGCCCCGCGAAAAATTCAATCGCATTGATGAAATGCTGGCACAGCTAAACTGATGGTTTAATTGCTCCATGTAACACAGCACTAACACGCAATCGACTATGACCACCTGTTAGTGCAACTATAACTATTATTCTAAAGAAACAATTCTATGCCGTTACCTACACCTGCTGAGCGAACTGATCAGCACACCCGGACTGTCACCTGCAAAGGTTTTAAGCGCACTGATGGTCTGTGGGATATTGAAGGTCATCTGACCGATATAAAAGCCCAGCCTATCGCTATTCGTGAACGCAACAATGGCATTGTTGAGCCGGGCGAACCTATCCACCAGCTGGCCATTCGTATCACCGTCGATCTTGACCTTAATATTATCGATGCCGTTGCCAGCATGGACTACACCCCTTTTCGTATCTGCCCAACCATTGCCGACACATACCAGCAACTGATCGGTATACAGATAGCGCCGGGCTTTACTAAAAAGTGCAAGGCCCTGTTCAGCGGCATCAGCGGCTGTACTCACTTATTAGAGCTGCTAGGCCCTATCGCAACGACCGCCTATCAGGCAACCCACCAGGAACGGGAAAATCGCGAAAACTGGTCAGAGGGCGAAAACCGCCCCCACACACTGGATACCTGTCACACGTTTGACAGCGCTGGCGAAGTTGTCAAAAAATACTGGCCACACTTTTATGAGCCTGAAAAGCAGATAAAAGTCGCCAACATCAGCTGATTCTGGTCGCATCTAACTCTGCGACCCGAGCCATAATAAACTCTATAAACAGCCTGACTTTACCCGGAACATATTTGCGTTCCGGGTAGAGCATCTGCACATCTCTGGAGCGGGGTTGCCAGCTTGGCATCAATCGTTTTAAGCGCCCCGCTGCAATTGAGTTTTTAACTACATAGTCAGGCAGATTCACAACACCCAGTCCGTTTTCAGCGGCCCTGGCGGCAAGGCTTAACTCATCTACTTTAAGCCTTGCCTGACCATCTATTCTTACCTTCTCTCCACCCGGCCCGGTAAAATTCCACACCGGCGTGCGTCGGGGCACGATAAGCGTATGCTCATACAGGTCATTCGGATGGCGTGGTACTCCCCTGCGTTGCAGATAATCACTACTGGCACACACGCTGAAACTGGATTCCATCAGAGGTCTCGCTATCCAGTTCTGCAGCCTCACATCCCCAACCCGAAAAGCAACGTCAATTCCCTCTTCAACCAGATCGATATTACGGTTCACTACCACTAACTCAAGATTAATACGTGGAAAACGTTCCATAAACTGGAAAAACCACTCAGCCAGCAGATCATTAGTGAGGCTGACCGGCGCTGTTACCCTTAACAGACCTGAAGGTTCAGCCAGCTGATCATCCAGCTCGCGGGCGGTATATTCAAGCTCAGTGAACAATGGCTGGCAACGGTTATAGAATTTCTCTCCCGCCTCAGTCAGTACCATTTTCCTGGCACTTCGGTGCATCAGCTTATAACCAAGATCTTTTTCTAACTGCATAACCTTACGGCTGACGGTAGACGTCGGCAGCGAAAGTGATTGCGATGCCGCAAGAAAGCTACCCCGCTCTACAACCTTCAAAAAAATAAACAGATCCTGATAGTTCACTATAAAACACCTCTAATCCCATATATGGGATTTAATATTACTTTACTAAGACCTTATTTTAAATAAGCAATCATTTATGATGACTCAATCAAAATAATAATGACCCGAGTGCTTCCCATGAATATTGCTTCAGAACCGAAAGTAACCGAGCGCCCCGATAGTCATCAGCTATCACAGCAGGTACGTTTTCAACGCGAAGATGGCACCGTATGGTTTGGCGAGCAACGAATGCTGTTGATGCAACTGGCATCTCTGGCTAACTTCCGCAAGGAACAAATTCTGACCGTTGGTCTGGAACGGGCCAAGGGCTTCTTTATGCGGCTGGGTTACAGCCTGGGCCAGAAAGATGCTGAGTTGATCAAACGACTTGCAGGTAATATTCCGGATGACGAACTGTTTCGCACCGGTTTTCAGTTGCACTCACTTAAAGGCTCGGTACGGGTAGAAGAGCAAAAACTTGAAATAGATAAGTCATCGCAGCATTTCTATGCCCAGCTTGTCATGCACGATGCATATGAAGCCGAGATGTTCATCTCCGAGCTGGGTCTAATAGATGGCCCTGCCTGCTGGGCACTACAGGGGCACGCGAGCAGCTTTGCTTCAGAACTTCTGGGACAGGAAATAATCTTTAAAGAGATGCAGTGCCGGGGCTGCGGCGATAGCAAATGCCTGTTCGAAGGCCGCCCTGCTGAAGAGTGGGAAGACTATCAAACTTATCGCAACTACTTTAAAAGCGCCCCGATCATTGAAGAGCTGTATGAACTTCAGGACCAGATCTCGGTATTACGACATAAGATCGACAACAGCTCCAGCCTGGGTAACTTCATCGGTAAATCAGAGGGTTTCAAGCAGGTATGTAAACTTGCCAGCAAAGCATCACCGGGCAAAGTATCGGTACTGCTACTGGGAGAAACCGGCGTTGGTAAGGAGTTGGTTGCAAAGGGCCTGCATGAGAATTCAGAACGCTCTGAAAACCCTTTTATTGCGGTCAACTGTGCGGCCATTCCCCCTGACCTGATTGAAGCCGAGCTGTTTGGCGTAGAAAAAGGCGCGTTCACCGGGGCTACCCAATCCCGTCCCGGCCGCTTTGAGCGGGCTGACAAAGGCACCATCTTCCTTGATGAAGTGATTGAACTCAGCCCCAGGGCACAGGCAGCCCTACTACGCGTATTACAGGAAAACGAGTTGGAACGGGTGGGTGATACCAAAACCCGTACGGTTGATGTTCGCCTGGTTGCCGCTACCAACGAATCACTGCTGCAAGCTGTTGAAGAAGGTCGTTTTCGTGCCGACCTTTATTACCGATTGAACGTATATCCGATCATTATTCCCCCTTTAAGAGAACGTCGCGAGGACATCCCTTTACTGGCTGATCACTTCCTGAAGAAGTACGAGGCTTTTTATAATCGAAAAACCCTGGGCTTATCCGACCTGGCAATGAAAGCTATTCTCAATTATCGCTGGCCAGGCAACGTTCGGGAGCTGGAAAATGTTATCGAACGAGGCCTTATTCTGGCCGAAAGCGGCGAAACTATCGATGCCCAGTACCTCTTTCCCAGCCTCAACATCGATCAGGGAAGCCAGATTATTTCCAGTACGGGAGCCCTGATCAATGCACCTGAATTGAATAGCAGTACTGACACTGAAGATAACAACTGGCTTGATCAGGCACTGGATCAACATGGCTCGATGGAAAAAATTGAAGAAGCCCTGCTGCGCCACACAATTGAACGAGCAGAAAATAACGTCGCTGAAGCGGCAAGGCTACTGGGTATGACTCGCCCCACACTGGCGTATCGACTTAAAAAAATGGGCATAGAGGTATAACAGATGCATCAGAATCATTGCCAGACTTTGACAACTGCAGCGATACAGCATGCAACTCAACTAGGCATTTCCGTGAATATCTCGGTTTATGACCCGGGAGCCAATCTGCTCAGTTTTCAGAAAATGGAGGGCGCTCCTCTGGGCTCCATCGATATCGCGATGAACAAAGCCCGCAGTGCTGTGCTATTTGGCGCCCCCACCGAAGCGCTTGGAGAACTAGCCCGTAATCAACAGCTAACAGGGTTCGAACAGACTAATAACGGCCTGATTTTGTTTGCCGGTGGAGAACCCATCCGTCACAACAACACCGTTATTGGTGGTATAGGCATATCCGGTGGCAGTGCTGAGCAGGATAAGGAGATAGCCCTGTTCGCCATAGAGCAACTTTCAATCAAGGCAGTACAGGAAGCATCATGAATTTAAAACTAAGCGTTGTCGATCAGGCCCCTGCCCATAATAATCAATCACAGGTAGCAGGGTTGCAGTATTCAACCCAACTGGCCCAGCTCTGCGATCAACTTGGCTATCACCGCTTCTGGATCGCCGAGCATCATGATACCGCCAGCTACTCCAGCTCTTGCCCGGAAATTCTCATTTCACATATTGCGCAAAACACACAAAATATCAGGGTTGGTAGCGGTGGCGTGATGCTATCCCATTACAGTCCACTCAAAGTTGCCGAGGTATTTCGAACCCTGGAAGCACTGAATCCGGGACGAATTGATCTGGGCGTCGGCCGTGCACCCGGCGGTACCGACGCGACCAGCCAGGCGCTGTCTTTTCCAAATCAGCCTAATAACGCCGATATCTACCCTCACCTGCTCAGTGATCTGAGCGGCTTCTTGTATGACAACCTGCCGCCAGACCACCCTTACTACGGTATTAATGCAACCCCGGTAGGCAGCGTTTCTCCCCAACTCTGGACGCTGGGCTCCAGTAGCGGCAGTATCGATCTGGCTGCTGAACTAGGACTCGGATTTGTACTGGCTCTGTTTATTGGCACCCATGACCGTCCGGCAGAGATATTTGAACGCTATAAAGCGCGCTTCCGACCTAATGGCAAAGGCCCAGAAACGGCCCAGACCATACTGTCAGTAGCCTGCCTCTGCGCCGATAGCGCCGAAGAAGCCGCCTATCTAGCGGCCCCAAACATGTATTGGAAAGTAATGGCCTTCCGGCACGGTATCCGCGAACATATTCGCAGCCCCGAGCAAGCTCTGGATCTGTACAACAAGCTCTCTCTGTCCGATCAGGCTTATTATCAGGAGACTCTCAATACTGTTATCAGCGGTTCAGCCATACAATGCCGCGAGAAACTGGAAAACCTGGCACTGCAATATAGCGCCGAAGAGCTGATGCTGGTAAACGTTACCTATGATTTTGAAGACCGTTGCAACAGCTACCGAAAGCTAATGACTGCATTCCGATAATTAAACAGGTAATTCCGCCCGCCCACTTTAAGGGCGAGGCGGTGAAGATAGATGTCAGGTAATGTGAAAAAACTACAATATATATTAGCGAGTAAATTAGTCTGAGCTAATCACAATCTCTTTACCCTCAGGACTAATAACACAACGCACCGCCTCCAACAGATGATGTTCAGCCCCCAGATGGACATAATCATCAGTATTCAGCCCCTGCTCGATACGTTTCAAATAATAGTAGCCGTCGTGGCTATAAAGCTTATCACCAATAACCGGCAGACCCAGGCTTGCCAGTTGAGCACGAATCTGGTGCTTACGGCCGGTAAACAGTTCACAACGTATTAATGACCTTCCGGGCTCCAGCTTCAAAACACTGAACGCTGTTTTGCAGTAACGAGGCTTTGGGTAAAGATCGGGCTCATTGGCGCTCACAACATACATCTGACTTCTGATGAGGCTACCGGTTTTCTCAGACAACTCGCACTCGTAAACCTTATCCTGCCATGCAGCTGTACCGCTAACCCATGCATGATAGATTTTTTTCTTCATCAACTGATCTAAGCGTGGCTTCCATTTTTGGTCCGCCTGTTTATTTTTAGCCAGTAGCACAACACCGGCGGTTTCTGTATCCAGGCGGTGTAGTAATCGGGCATCAGAAAATGCGGTTTCTCGTCGCACCAGAGAGATCAGGGTATTGTATAAATTACGTGTAGTTCGGCTTACCGGTAGTAGGTGCGGCTTGTAAACAGCCAACAATTCGGCGTTCTGCCAAAGCAACCGCCATCGAGTATCAACGGACTCCTCCCAGTGTTCTGGCAAACGCAGCCCCACAACACTACCCTGCACCGCCAGAGCTTCAGGGCCAACAATTTCACCATCAATACAAATACAGCCAGCATCAAAGAGCAGAGGCAACTGCTGCACATGAGCCTCAACCAGCTGCGCAGACAGAAAGTCACCAATAACGCTACCCTCGCCAGCCCTCACACTGAAGCGGAGACTAAAACCTTGCTGCTTCATTTGCTCAACCGTTTTCTCAACCCCGTGCTGCGCCAAAATACTTATCAGCCTCCAGAAACAAAAAAAGCCTCAAAGAGAGGCTTTTTTACAAAACTACCGATCAATGATCGGGTAGCTCCTGATTAACAAACAGCTCTTCAATCTCAGCCCGGTTGCTACAGGCCTGAACCTGCTTAACCACATCCGGCGTAAGGTGTGGTGCAAACTGCTGAATAAAGTCATACATATAACCGCGCAGGAAGGTTCCTTTACGGAAGCCGATCTTAGTGGTGCTGTACTCAAACAGATGGCTGGCATCCAAACGCACCAGATCACGATCCATCTCTTCATCAAACGCCATACTGGCAATGATACCTACTCCCAAACCAAGGCGAACATAGGTTTTGATGACATCGGAATCTACTGCGGTAAATACAACCTTGGGATCTAATCCTTCACGATTAAAGGCATCGTCAAGCTTTGAGCGGCCGGTAAAACCAAACACATAAGTTACAATCGGATAACTGGCTACATCTTGCAGCGTTAACTTTGAAACCTGCGCCAGCGGATGATCTTTTGGTACAACCACGGAACGGTTCCAGCGGTAGCAAGGCATCATCACTAAATCATTAAAGTGCGACATCGCCTCAGTGGCAATAGCGAAATCTACCGAGCCATCGGCAGCCATTTCAGCAATCTGCATCGGCGTACCCTGATGCATATGCAATGAAACATCAGGATAACTTTGCATGAAGCTATTAATAGTCACAGGTAAGGCGTAACGCGCCTGGGTATGAGTTGTCGCTACATCCAGAGTACCCATTTTTTCATCACTGAACTCCTGGGCTACCTGCTTGATGCTTTCTACTTTACGTAGAATATCACCGGCCACGTCGAGTATTGCCTCTCCCGCCGGCGTAACCCGGGTTAGATGCTTACCGCTACGTGCAAACACCTCTACACCCAACTCATCTTCAAGCAAACGAATTTGCTTACTAATGCCTGGCTGAGAGGTATACAGGCTTTGCGCTGTAGCAGACACATTCAGGTCATGCCTGGCAACTTCCCATATGTAACGCAATTGCTGCAACTTCATTTATACCTCCAAGACCAAAAAACAAAGACACTAATAACTTTTAATTATAATACACCGATACTGAGTCAGGTGCAGCTCTGAATATTTACCGGCTTAAACGACCGTTTTTCTCAACTCAAACGACTGCGCAGACGACGTACTTCTTCCTCGTGCGCAGCAATTTTCTTTTCCATCGAAACCATACGGGCATTGGTACGCATGACCTCTTCATTTTTATCTTTTAACTGACCGCGCAAGGTATTTTCACGTCGGGCGGCCTCGTTTGAAGTACTGAGCTGTTTCTGATTGCTACGCTTCACTTCCTCAGTAAGTTCAGCAACTTTATCTTCCAGGCGCTTGCTTCGGTTCTGCTCAGATAACAAAGAACCACTGAGTTTACTGCGCTCTCTGACGCTATGAGTTCCTTCTGTTTTAAAACGCTTCAGCTCTGACTCAAGTGACTTTATCTGATTCGTTAAAGTATCCAGTTTGACATCTTTCTTAGCAATGACGGCCTGCAAATTATGGATATCTTTGGTCAGCGCCGATTCTTTACGACCACACTCATCGCGCAATTTCTCCAAAGAGTTACGATAATAGCGGGTATCAGCTTCGGCCTTCGCAACCTGTTCGAGACTGTGACGCTGCTCATCTTTCACTCGCTGATCGAAAGTATGCTTTGAATCATCCAGCTTTTTCTGCAGTAACGTCAGCTCCTGATCGGTATTTTCACGCCGCTGCTCTTCGGTCTTTTGTTCTGTTGTTGCTGTCGCCAGATTTATTTTTAATACTGATATTTCAGCCTCAAGCGCCTGGGTGTGATGCTTTTCCTCACCGATTAACTGCTGCAGTTCCCGATAACGCTGATCCTGCTCGGCCTGAACACCGTGAGCTTTTTTCAACTCAGTTTCAGCATGGCGCTGTGCCTCTTCGGTGGCTAAATTATGATAATGCTTATCATGGGATAGCGCTGACTGAGCCTCCTGCACCGCCTGATGCCACAATGACTGAACACTTTTAGCCAGAGATGAAGGTAGGTCAGGCACCAGAGGAGCATCATCATTAAACAGCCGCATACGATCTGGTAACAACTGCCACCATCGATTCAGCATAGTTTCAAGCTGTTGACGATCCCCCTCTATCTCAACCGCCAGAGCATCAACGGTTGGAGCGGTTCCCGCAAGCAACATAGTATCTGCTGCTTTATTAAATTCTTCTGTACTAATCTGTGAGTTCATCAATTACGCCTTACCGAACACTATTCTGACCACAACTCTTCTTTAACTTTTTAATGCCCGCTTCCAGCTCATTGCCAAGCGGGGCATGAAAGATTTTTCGTCCACCTGAGGGCAGAGGCACACGTAACTCTGCCGCATGAAGGAATAATCGTTTAATTCCATATTCCTTCATCTCCCGGTTCGTTTCATCTGCACCGTACTTATCATCACCAATAATGGCATGACCAGCAAACAGACAATGTACCCGAATCTGATGAGTACGCCCGGTGATCGGACGCGCCTCAACCAGAGTGGCAACATTATCAAACCTCTGCAGCACTTTGTATTCAGTTAACGAAGCTTTACCCATCGGATGCGGTTTTACGATTCGCTCTCCGGACTTAAGTTCATTTTTTTGTAAAGGCGCGTCGACTTTAGTCTTCCGTGAAGACCATTTGCCATCAACCAGCGCATGGTAAATCTTGGTAATTTTTTTAGCCTGTAATGCGGCATGCAAAAAACGTAATGCGCTGCGCTTTTTAGCAACCATGATACAACCTGATGTATCCCGGTCTAAGCGATGCACTAATTCAAGAAAGCGGGCATCCGGGCGCATCTGCCGTACTGTCTCGATCAGGCCCAGGCTAATGCCACTGCCGCCGTGTACCGCCAGTCCTGAAGGCTTATTGATAACCATCAGATCATCATCTTCATAGAGTATTGAGGAATCGACCAGTTGACGCAGGTTATCACTCACCTTAGCCGGCGTTTTTGCTTCACTCAGACGAATCGGTGGTACACGCACCAGATCACCGGCCTGTAATTTATAATCAGGCTTAATTCTCTTTTTATTAACCCGGACTTCACCTTTGCGCAAAATTCGATAAATCAGTGTTTTTGGCGCACCCTTAAGACGGGTACGCAGAAAATTATCGATTCGCTGTCCCTGCAGTTCTGAATCAATTTCAAACCACTGTACGGAAGGGCTGGTTGACGCTTTTTGTTCTGCCATATTAATAAGATATAAACCTTGCGATTGATGCTGGGGATGTAAGCTGCTATATTCTAGCGCTGCTGCGGGCTGTTGGCTTTAGCTAATTTGAAATTCCCGGTTTTTTTGCCAATTAGTAATGAAAATAAAGCATATTACCGGTTGGAAATCCCGTACAGCATTACAACGAACAGAATAACTACGTATTTCATCCAGCTGGCAATGCCCTGAATTGCAAAACCAGTTGGAGGTGACGATGTCAGGCGCCCGGAACCTGCTGAGTTTAACACCAGCAGTCACAACCTGATCACTCATTTATGAGTTGATATGAGGCAGCTGTTTCCTTCACCGCCGATAAGACCTGAGCGACTATTCTAAAGAAAGCGATCAGGCATAAAGAAAACATAGAAGTCGTTACGAAGACTTGGTTTAGCGTGCGGTATCCGCGAGATGACGCGCACCTCTCTATGTGGCTTGAAGCCGGATGAAATACGTTAGTGTTACTACAGAGAACGCTAACGAATCATGAAAAGAATGCTAATAAATGCAACTCAACAAGAAGAGTTGCGCGTCGCCCTGGTTGATGGCCAGCGACTATACGATCTGGATATCGAGTCCAGCTCCCGCGAACAGAAGAAAGCCAATATTTACAAAGGCAAAATAACCCGGGTTGAACCTAGCCTGGAAGCTGCTTTTGTTGACTACGGTGCCGAACGCCATGGCTTTCTACCCCTGAAAGAGATCTCCCGCGAGTACTTCAAAAAGGACTCCCCGAAAGGCGGCCGTCCTAACATCAGAGAAGTTGTTGCCGAAGGTACCGAGGTCATCGTTCAGGTTGATAAAGAGGAGCGCGGCAACAAAGGCGCTGCCCTGACAACCTTCATCAGTCTGGCTGGACGTTATTTAGTCCTGATGCCTAACAATCCGCGTGCCGGCGGTATCTCCCGTCGCATCGAAGGCGATGATCGCAAGCAACTTAAAGAAGCGATGGACGGGGTTAATATTCCCGCTAAAACCGGCGTTATTGTACGTACCGCTGGTATTGGCCGCGCCTCTGAAGATCTGCAATGGGATCTTGATTACCTGATGACACTTTGGGATGCGATCAAATCTGCATCCGGCGAACGCAAAGCGCCCTTCCTGATCTATCAGGAAAGCAACGTTGTTATCCGCGCGATCCGCGACTACCTGCGCCAGGACATCGGTGAAGTACTGATCGATAATCCTGATGTTTATCAGGATGCTCTGAATTTTGTACAGCAGGTAATGCCAAGCTATCAAAACAAGATCAAACTGTACGATGAGCAGATCCCTCTGTTCAACCGCTTCCAGATTGAGAGCCAGATTGAAACCGCCTTCCAGCGCGAAGTACAGCTCCCTTCAGGTGGCTCTATTGTTATAGATCCGACTGAAGCTCTGGTATCGATCGATATCAACTCTGCCCGCGCAACCCGCGGTAGCGATATTGAAGAAACAGCCCTGAATACCAACCTGGAAGCTGCCGATGAGATCGGACGACAGCTACGCCTGCGTGATATTGGTGGCCTGATTGTTATCGACTTTATCGATATGACGCCAATCAAAAACCAGCGTGAAGTTGAAAACCGTATGCGCGATGCGCTTAAGGTCGACCGCGCACGGGTACAACTGGGGCGCATCTCCCGCTTCGGCCTGATGGAAATGTCCCGTCAGCGCCTACGCCCTTCATTGATCGAAAGCCGTGGCGCTGTATGTCCACGCTGTAGCGGCCAGGGCACCGTTCGTGATACTGAATCACTGGCACTGTCTATTCTGCGCCTGATTGAAGAAGAGTCTGCGAAAGATCGCACAGCTCAGATCCGGGCAATCCTGCCGGTATCTGTTGCGACCTTCCTGCTTAACGAGAAGCGTCGTGAAGTGCATGACGTTGAACTACGCCACGATGTACGTGTTGTGGTTGTACCTAATCCAAACATGGAAACGCCGCACTACGAAGTTGTTCGTCTGCGCGATGACCATACGGTTATCAACACCAACGACGCAAGCTATACGCTACAACCTGAGCCTGAAGACGAGCCTGAAGCTGAAACAGCTAAAGCTCAACCAGCAAGAGAACGTGCAGCCGTTAGCACTGTAGCGCCTGCTACACCCGCTCCTACTGGCGCGACTCAGGAAGAACCGGTTAAAGCACAAGAAGTTGTACAACAGCCATCCCTTGGCAGCCGGATTATGGGCGCACTAACCAGCCTGTTCGGTGGCAATGAAGAACAGACCGAAACCAAGAAACAAGAAGAGAAAGAGCCAGAGCAAGAGGAGCGCAATCGTAAGCAGCGCGGCCGCAAACGTTCAAACTCTAACAACCGTCGGGATCGTGGACGTGGACGCGATCGTGATCGTGATCGCAACCAACGTCGCGACAGCGATAAAATCAGCGACAACCTGTCAGACAGCAATGCTGACAAAGACACTAAAGAAAACAAAGAATCTAGCGAGCAAAGCACTGATAACCGCTCCTCAGATACTCGTCGCAGCCGCTCTCGAAACCGCCGTCGCGGTGAACGTGATAAAGGTCGCCAGGAAGAGCAACAGCCTGAAAATCAGAGCAGCGCTACTGAAGAACAAAACCGTCCATCAGATAAAAATGAAGATGGCCGGGCTCGTGGCGAACGCCGTCGGGGCCGTCGCAACCGTGGTGAGCGCGCTGGCAAACGCACCGGTGAAGCAACAACTGAAGAGCAACTGAATACTGAAGCGCCGAGCACTGAATCTGTAAACACAGAAGCAGTAGTCGAAACTGAAGTTAAAGCGACTCAGCCAGTTAATGAAAGCGACACCAGCGTTACCGATACTGCTGAGGAAAAGCCTCGTAAACGACGTCAGCGTCGCCGCGGCCCTAAGAGAAAGTCCGAAGCTGAAGGTAACGCAGCGGATACTGCCCAGACTTCTGAGCAGCCATCAGCAGAAAGCGCTAAGGAAGAGACCGTTGTTGCACCAGAGACTCCAGCTCAAGAAGCCAGCGTTGAAGCAGCTGCACAACCGACTGAAGTGAAGACTGAAACCACAGTTGCAACCGAAGCGCCTACAGCTGAAGCGACTACGACTGAAGCGCCTGTAGCTGAAGAACCGGTAGTTGAAACATCCGTAGCTGAAACGCCGGTTAAAGTTGAGGAACCTACCTCAGAGGAAGCAGCACCAGAGACTGCAGTTGAAACTACTCCAGCACCAGCCGCCGCTCCTGAAGCAGCAGCTCCTGCCGCTGAAGAACCGGCTGCAGAACCTGCGAAAGAAGAAGCTAAAGCCGAGCAAGCTCGCCCTGCTGGCCGCCGAGTACGCAAGCGCCCTGAACCATCTCAGGAAGCCTCTGTACCCGCTGACCAGCTGATGACCGCTCGCCCACGTCGTGAGGCTGCGCCAACGGAGGCTCCTGAAGGTGTTGCACCTCGTCAGCGCCGCCAACGTCGCGCCGCAAACGATCCTCGCCAGCAAGCAGCTCAGCAAAATACTGACAGCTCTGCTGATCAACAGAGCGCTTCAAACGAAAACAATGCTGGCTAATTAACCAGCCATCATAAAAGCCCGCACTACTCTTAAAGAGAATGCGGGCTTTTTTATACCTGTCTTTTAAGCGAGACCTCACTATCCCCCATCAACCACAACCTTTAAAGCTTGCCCGCATACCACTCACTCAACTCCATCCAACAACTCTGAAAAACACTCAGACCTTTTCTGGCGAGCAAAGCACCTAAAATGAATACAAGATGGTTTAATTACCAGGCCAAACAAAAAAGCCCGCACTATTTTTAGAGATAGTGCGGGCTTTTTTATGTCTTTCTTGTATCTGTTCAATACGATAGCGATAGCGCAAGAGCAGTTGATTGTTATGGATAGCTGCGCGGCTCAATTTCCAGCATCACACCATAATGGGAGTAAACGTCTGCCTGAATAGCCCCCGCCAGCTCCAGAATATCAGAGCCTGTTGCAGTACCATGATTAACCAGCACCAGGGCTTGCTTATCATACACCCCGGCATCACCCTGACGCCGCCCTTTCCAGCCTAACTGATCAATCAGCCAACCGGCCGCCAATTTAGTAAAACCGGGCTTATCACTGAATGAAACCAACCCCGAAAAACGCTGTTTTAACTGCTCAGCTTCAGCATTAGAAATAACCGGGTTTTTAAAGAAACTACCCGCATTGCCGATCGCCTCAGGCTGAGGTAGTTTTCGACAACGCACCTCACAAATAAGATCACTTACCTGCAGCGCTGTTGGTGTTTCAATACCTGCAGCAGCCAGCTCATCCGCGATACCACCATAATGCAGCACCGGCTGATACTCTGCCTGCAATGAAAACAGCACACTCAACACCAGATATCGTCCGGGATATCGATTCTTAAAGACACTATCCCGATAACCAAAACCACACTGATCACAACTGAAGACTTTAATCTCGCCGGTTTCAATATCGTAAGCTTCAAGACTCAGCATTACATCCTTAAGCTCAACACCATAAGCGCCAATATTCTGCATCGGCGCCGCCCCTACCGTTCCCGGTATAAGTGACAGGTTCTCTAAACCAGACAAACCCTGCTCAAGGGTCCAGCGAACAAAGTCGTGCCAGTTTTCACCTGCGCCCGCCTGCACTCTGACGACCCCGTCCTGCTCAGCGATAATCTCTCGTTCACAAAGCCGATTGACCAACACCAAAGCATCGATATCATCAGTCAGCACAAGGTTACTACCGCCACCAATAACCAACAGAGCCAACCTATTATTCCGGGCAAAGCCCAGAACAGACTCTATTTGATCCATAGAGGTCAGTTCGGTAAAGTAGCGCGCAGTTACATCAAATCCGAAACTATTAAAGGCTTTGAGTGACACGTTTTCCTGGATCAGTGACGGCATCAGGACAACTCTTTACGTATTTGCTGCAGTAATGCATCAGATGCACGCTCCACCAGATCGAGCACCTGATCAAAGCCAGAAGCGCCACCATAGTAGGGATCAGGGACATCCCGGGTACTGTCATCCACAAACGACAAAAACAAACCTAAGTGACCCTTATAATCTGCCGGGCAGATACCCTGAAGATCCTCAAGATTCTGGCCATCCATCGCCAGAATATAATCATAATGGTCGAAATCAGCAGGTATCGCCTGACGGGCTCGCAGATCACTCAGATCGTAACCCCGCTGCAAAGCGGCAGCAGCAGAACGGTGATCCGGCGCATTACCCACATGATAAGCTGCGGTGCCCGCCGAATCGATTTCAATTAAGTGCGCCAGACCTTGCTGCTCAACCAGATGACGAAAAACACCATGCGCTGTCGGTGAACGACAGATATTGCCTAAGCAGACAAATAGTACCCGTTTCATACCAGTGAACTCTTACTTTTACTGTTCAAAAAGATGACGAATACGCTCAAGATCTTCCGGCGTATCAACGCCGGCAGGCGGCTGCTCATCGGCAACATCCACATGAATCTGCGCACCGTTCCACATCGCTCTCAGCTGCTCCAGGCATTCTGTTTCTTCAACCGGCGCAGGTGCCCAACCAACAAAGTCATTGAGCAACTTTACCCGATAGGCATAGATACCGATGTGGCGCTGAAAGTTAATCCCTTGCGGCATTACCTGTCGACCCGCCGGATCAGAAAACTGATCACGGGGCCAGGGAATAGGTGCCCGACTAAAATAGAGCGCCCGCCCCTTTTGATCAGCGACGACCTTAACCACATTGGGGTTCAAAACACTTTCAAGATCATTAATAGGCTCACTCAGCGTTGCTATGCTGGCTTCAGGCACGGCCCGCAGATTATGCGCCACCTGATTAATAATTCGCGGCGGTATTAGCGGCTCATCACCCTGCACATTCACCACAATATCATCAGCATAAAAGCCCAATGAGTGAACAACTTCCTGCAGACGATCAGTGCCTGAAGGATGCTGATCAGACGTCAGACAGACTTCAGCACCAAAGCCGCGGGCAGCATCAGCTATGCGTTGATCATCTGTCGCAACAATTACCCGCTGAGCTTCACTCTGAATAGCCCGTTCATAGACATGCTGAACCATAGGCTTACCGGCGATATCCGCCAGCGGCTTACCCGGAAAGCGAGAAGAACCAAAACGAGCCGGAATAACAACAGAAAATGCCATAACAATTCCTTAAAAAAGAAGCCTTAACAAAGCACCTTTAAAAAATGCGTTCTAAAACAAACGCCCTTACTTCGCCAGGCGCTCTTCAGACGTCAGGGTTCGGGCTTCAGATTCAATCATTACCGGAATATCGTCCCGGATCGGGTAAGCCAGACCGGAGCTACGACAGATTAGCTCATTTGTTTCTTTGTTCAATTCAACCGGTGCTTTAGATACCGGACAAACCAGAATATCGAGAAGTTTCTTATCCATCTGAACAAGCCTTTATATACATTAAAAAAATTATTTCCCGGAGGAAACTGTTTGCTTTAGCAAGCTATCTAAGCGACTGGAAAATGACTCATCCAACCGGGCTGACACCTGCAGATACCATGCATTGTTTAGAGTTATATGATCGCACTTTACGGCGTCTTTTTCAGTCATTATCAAAACAGAGTCTTCACCGAAATCAAGATCTTCCTGTTTATAACGATAATGATCGGGAAACCGATGAAGCTGAGGCGTAAAACCCAAGCCGGTTAACGTATCGGCAAAACGCTGAGGATTACCAATGCCTGCGATAGCATCGACTTGTCGTCGTTGAGACCACTGATCAACCGGACAATGACTAGCCCGCTTCACATGCACAAAGAAATCAGACGTCAACTGCATAGAGAACTGTTTAGCCCCACATTCTTTTGACCGATTTTCTGAAAACAATCCGGGGGCTGCTGTACCATTCACAACGATCAGATCAACCTCATCTAACCGTTCAACCGGTTCACGTAAGGGGCCTTCAGGCAAGCAGCGGCCATTAGCAAAACCCCGGGAGCCATCAACAACAACAATTTCAATCGAGCGGTTTAATGCGTAATGCTGCAACCCATCATCACTGATAATCAAGTCGCAGCTAGTTTGCTCGAGTAATAATTTTGCGGCAGCAACCCGATCCGGCGCTATAACCATCGGCACACCGGTACGACGCACAATCATCAGGGGCTCATCGCCCGCTTCTGAAGCGGAGGAACCAGAGGTAACAAAATAGGGAGTACAAGGAGGATTTGCGCCATAGCCCCGGCTAATAACACCCGGCTTAAGCCCTTTAGCGCGTAAGTATTCGACCAGCCAAACAACCAACGGAGACTTGCCTGTCCCGCCAACAGAAATATTACCGACCACAATAACCGGTACGGGGGCAGTCCAGCTTTGCTTTTGACCACTAGCATAGCTTTGTCGCCGCCTGGCAGACAGAAAACGAAACAACAACTCTACAGGCCGCAGTAACTTGAGCCAACCGCTTCGCCGGTACCAGGCCTGTTCCAGCCCCACGCTTACTGCTCAGCCGGTTGCTGAGTGGTAATGCTCAGACTGGCAAAACCAAGTTTTCCAGCGACATCCATCGCGGTTACGACCGCCTGATGCGGCGTTTCAGCATCTGCAGAGATGATAAACGGAAGCTTTCGATTATCACTGGCCTGATCAACAATAGCGCGCCGCAACGTATCAGGCTGACTATTAATAAGGCTCTGTCCGTTCACGCTGTAATCACCGTCGATCCCGATGACTACCTCAATTATCTTAGCTTGTGCTTCACTGATCTCACCACCCGCTTCAGGCAGATCAATCTGCAAGTGGGTTTCCTTAGTGAAGGTTGTCGATACCATAAAAAAGATCAGCAGCAAAAACACCACATCTATCAATGGTGTTAAATTTACCGTGACCTCTTCGGGCTCTTTACGACGAAATTTCACGTATCCCACCTGTTACTCAAAATCAACTTCACGCTCACCGTGTACTACTTCTACCAGCTTTTGAGATTCCTGTTCCATTTCAATCAGGAGCGTCTCAACCTTGCGCTGAAAAAAGCGGTGAAAGATAAGGGTCGGGATAGCCACGGATAATCCGGCAGCAGTGGTAATCAACGCTTCAGAAATACCACCCGCAAGCACACTGGCATTACCGGTACCCTGCAACATAATTTCAGCGAATACTTTAATCATACCGATAACAGTACCCAGCAAGCCTAATAAAGGCGCTATTGCCGCAATGGTACCCAATGCATTTAAGAAACGCTCAAGCTGATGCAGAACATGTTGCGCGGCTTCCTGAATGCTCTCCTTCATAATCTCACGACCGTGATTGGAGTTATTGAGGCCAGCAACCATAATCTGCCCAAGAAAACTCTGATTACGGATCAACTGCATCCGGTCAGGCGTCATTTCGCCATTACGCACTAACACCCAGACCTCAGATAACAGTTGCGACGGGGCGACACGTTTTGTCTGTAGCACCCATAGACGCTCAAGACAGATAGCAAGAGACAAAATAGAACAGGCGATGATCGGTATCATTAACCAACCACCAGATTGAATCAGCTCAAACACCAGTATTCCTCCTTCAAACCGGCCCATACTCTAGCATAGAGTCAGACACCATAATAGAGATTAACCTGCTGTCCAGTAACGCTTTTTCATTGCCCTGTACTCCCTTGTCAAACAGCCATTTTTTGTACTGGCAAGAATCAACGCACCTGACTCAAACGTGATCAACCAGGACAAACTCAGCCCCGTTAGCCGGGACTTAACCTGATGCGCAGGGTGGCCATAACGGTTACCTGCCCCGGCACTAAAAATCACACTTTCTGGCTTTAAAGCCTGCAGCCACTCAACTGAAGTTGAAAAGCGACTACCGTGATGGCCTGCCACCAACCAGGTTGCCTCTATGCGGGGATACTGCAGCAGGACCTGACTCTCAACACCGCTATCGCTATCACCTGGAATGATCAGGCTACAACGGTCATTTTTAACCAATAACACACAGGAGCGATTATTCTCATCATCCTTCCAGGGTGTAGCCGGTTGAATATATTTGAATTCAACCCCATCCCATCGCCAAAAGTCACCACTTGCACAGGCATCCGCCTTATATTTCTTCCCCCATACCAGGCTACCGGTATCAATATCAGCAATAGCAATCCTATGCCTGATAGCAGGATATCCCCCTGCATGATCGCTATCAGCATGACTGATAACCAGTTTATCCAGATGATTGATGCTCTTATGACGCAGCAGTGGTAATACGGTATAGGGCGCAACACTCCCTCCTGTGCGATATCCCGCACCGGTGTCGTACAGCAACACCTTAGTCTCGGTTTCAATCAAAACAGACAACCCCTGCCCCACATCGATAACGGTGACATTAAACTGCCCTTTATCCGGACGTTCTGACGCCATAAATAACAGCGGCAGGAACAAAAACAAACCGAACACCCTGAAATCCACAGAGATCGGCAGCACCAATAACAACGCACCGCAGAAAGCGATGATCACTGGTAACCTGGTCGGCAGAAGTTCAATTTCCAAATCACCGGCCAGCGAATGACTGTACTCTAGCGATGACCAGAACAGATCACAGAGCGAATTCAACATAATCGCACCACTACCTGGCTCAATAGCACTGACAGCCGCCCCGATTAAAGTCCCGGGCAACATAATGAAGGTCAGATAGGGGATCGCCAGCAGGTTGATCAGGGGAGCTATAACAGAGGCCGCCCCGACCCAGAACAGGAGCAACGGCATCAACCCCACAAATACCACCCACTGAGCATTAATCAGATTTCTAACAGCACCTGTACCGGGCTGCAATGCAATTAACAACACTAACACGGCACCAAAGGACAACCAGAAGCCGGGTTGATATATACTCAAAGGCTGAAATAACAGCACCAGCGCAAGCGCCAGAAGAAAGCGCTGACCAAGGGCCAGTTGAATATGCAATAAAGCGGGTAACAATAAGGCTCCCGCCATAATCAAGGCCCGCTGCGTAGGAATAGTAAAGCCTGCCAACAAGGCATACAGCAGCGCCATGGACAACGCCAGAACAACTCTGATTGCCCGAATATCAGTAAGCCCGCAGCAAACCTTCGAGATCAGCCACTGCAGAACAAAGCCCAAGCAATACCCTAACAGACAAACAATGCCTATATGCATGCCACTAATAACGACCAGATGAACAGTGCCGGTACTTCGTAACAAATCCCAGTCATCATCTGTCAGACCAGACTTATCACCTAACAACAACGCTTTGATAGTGGCTAAGGTTCGGCTCGAAACGGGCAACCGGGATAACCAATCTGAAAACTGATATCTGAGTCGGGCAATGGGCTCTGCTGTGGCCGTAGATATTAAAACAGCGTCACCGCGAACATAGCCTTTAGCGCCGATACCCCTGCTTAACTGACGCGCCTTATAATCATCGCCACCGGGGTTACTGAAACCACGCACTGGCTTTAAGCGCACACTAAAGCGCCACCGATCACCCGGAACTAAAACACTTGTCGGTTGATACCAGGCCAGCTCTGCTTTGGTAATCGATACTGACGATCCAGCGTCCTCAACACGCTCAACCCGCAATACAAATCGGCTTAACAGATCAGAATCAAGCTTAACTTCAGTAACAATACCTGTAAGCGTTACATCATGACGTTGCGGGTTCGTCGGTAATTGCTGTGCTAACTGGTAATAACCCCAACAACTTGCATAAATAAGCCCAACAAGTAGCCCAAGAATCTGCCAGAGCAATCCTGAAAAGTTATTTTTTATTAAGAAGATAGCCTGGAATAGCAGCAACACCAGCAGCATCAAAACCACTAACCACACACCAGGAAGCAGTGATGACATGCAGGCAACCAGCACTACCCCAACAGATATTCCAATCATCCCTGATTTCCGGTTGGCTTAGCGACTTATAGGGGGCATAATATTATTCCCACGAAGTAACTATAAGTGCGACCCTGATGCCGCGCAAACTGATACGCAAGTACATGCCGGATGAGCATAAGCTCAAATCCAACCGATATCTGAGCTGGCTCGGCTCACATATACACGACCCCAATTTGTGGCATCTGACCCGCAAGTCGGTTAGTAAAGCCTTTCTTGTTGGTCTTTTCTGCGCCTTTATCCCCCTCCCTTCACAGATGCTGATTGCTGCGGTTTTAGCTTTGGTAGTGCGTAGCAACCTGCCGATCTCGGTTAGCCTGGTATGGATTACAAACCCAATCACTATTCCGCCGATGTTCTATTTTACTTACTGGGTAGGCACCCAGATTCTTGGCACTCCGCTGCAGGACGTACAGTTTGAACTTACCTGGGAATGGTTTACTAACGGACTGTCGGCAATCTGGTTACCTTTGATACTCGGCTCTGCTGTATGTGGAATAGTCTCCGGATCCTTAGGTTATATCCTGATGCAGCGCTTCTGGGTCTGGCATGTAAATAGCAGTTGGCGCAAACGTAAAAACAGGAAGTCGATCAATCCGTCAGATGTATGCCTGTTGCATACAGAAGACAGTGAAACAGAATCAAAAAAGCCGGATTAAGATCCGGCTTTTTTATCTGACTCAATCAAACATTTAATTCAACTGATCTGATGCAATAAACCATCCTTTAATTCCATTACCCGCCCCTGCTGCTGAGCCAGCAAAGAGTCATGAGTCACCAGAATAAAAGAGATCTGAAACTCTTTATTCAGCTTTGTCATCAACGCCTGCACATCTTCTGCGGTATGCCGATCAAGATTACCGGTTGGCTCATCCATCAACACACAAGCTGGATTAGTCACCAATGCCCGGGCAATAGCGACTCGCTGACGTTCACCACCACTCAGCATTGAAGGCTTATGCTCTACGCGCTGCCCCAGCCCGACCGACTCTAACAACTGACGGGACTTAAGCCTTGCCGATTCAATTGAATCGCCACGAATCAGCAACGGCATCGCCACATTTTCTAACGCCGTGAATTCTGGCAACAGGTGGTGAAACTGATAAACAAAACCCAACGAACGGTTACGAAGATCCGCACGCTGCTTTTCATTCAGAGTAGCCAGTGAATGGCCATCAATCTGAACATCGCCCGTACTCGGCAAATCCAGCCCCCCCAGCATATTTAACAGGGTACTTTTGCCTGAGCCTGAGCTACCGATGATAGCCAGGGTTTCACCCCGACGCACATCAAGTTCAACACCGCGTAAAACCTCTACACAGATATCGCCTTCACCGTAGCTTTTTTCTAGTTTGAGGCACTGCAAAACCAGACGATCATCAGCGCTACTTTGCACCTTATTCAACTCACTCATAACGCAGAGCCTCCGCCGGTTGAGTCTTCGAGGCCCGCCACGCAGGATAAAGGGTTGCCAGGAAACTAATCGACAGTGCAACACCCGTAATCACCAGCACATCTTCAACACGCAACTGAGACGGAAGATAGCTGATGAAATAAACTTCAGCACTGAGAAACTGAATGCCCAGTGTATTCTCAACCCAGGCGATCAGATCTGTAACAGTCAGTGCTAAGACCACTCCCAGCAGGGTACCGAGCATAGTCCCCATGACACCGATGACCGTGCCCTGCACCATAAATATTCGCATAATACAGCCAGGTGTAGCGCCTAACGTCCGCAATATTGCGATATCAGCCTTCTTATCCGTGACCACCATCACCAGCGTCGACACTATGTTGAAGGCTGCCACAAAAACGATCAGGAACAACAACAGACCGATCATCTTTTTTTCCAGCTGAATTGCCTGAAACAGATTACCGTGGGTACGGGTCCAGTCACTGGCTCGGTATAGCTCACCTGTGTCGGTAATAATCTGACGGATTCGATAAGGCGCCTCAAACAGGTTATCAAACTGCAATCGCAAACCATCTACGCCGTCCGGCATACGTTTAATTCGCGCCGCGTCACTGATATGAATGTAAGCAAGGCTGGCATCCAGCTCCGCCCCTACTTCAAACAATCCCACCACCGTAAATCGTTTCAAACGTGGAATAACACCGGCAACGCTGATCGAGGCCTCAGGCAACACCAGCGTAATCTTGTCGCCTACAGCAACCCCCATCGACCGGGCCAGTAGCGCCCCAAGAATGATGCCGTACTCTTTAGGCTGCAGCTGATCAAGAGAGCCAGCTTTCATATGATCATCCAGTATTGAGATCTTTCTCTCTAATTCAGGATCGATACCATTAATCATTACCCCACGCACCACACCCCGGTTCGTCAGCATCCCCTGGGCCTGGATATAAGGCGCACTACCGACAACACCGGCTTGCTTATCAACTTGTGCGGCAATCGCCTGCCAGTTTTGCAACGGCTGACCATAATCAGAGATAGTCCCGTGGGGCACCATACCCAAAATACGGTCTTTCAACTCCCTGTCAAAGCCATTCATAACCGATAATACGACGATCAGCGCAGCGACACCCAGCATCAGTCCGAGCATCGATACAAGGGAGATGAAAGAGATAAAATTATTGCTTCGTTTGGCGGCGGTATAACGCAGGCCAACGTAGATAGAAAATGGTCTAAACATGGCTCAGGATTAAATCACACACTGGTGAATTTCTCTAACAAAATCAGAATAATATTCGCTATACTGCTTGAAAGTGAGTTTATTTCGAGGACAGCATTTTGAATCAGGAACGACGACAGTATTTCCGCATAAACGGAAAGGTTGCGCTGGATTATAAGATCATCACCATTCAGGAGATGAAGCACAGCCGGCTACCCTCGCAATTTGAAGTCTCGCCTTTCTTTATGTTGCTGACTGAACTTCAGGATCTGAGTCAGGATAGCAGCTATCAACTACGTAAAATTTCACAAAAAGAACCAGCCATAGCCAGTTACCTTGAAAATCTGGGTGCTCGCATTAACGCCGTCGCCCAGGCCGTTGCAAAAAGCGATGTCGAGTTTGACAACCTCTCAACCCACGAGATCAATCTCAGCGAAGGCGGACTTAGTTTTTCTAATGATGTGGCAATTGAGCTAGGTAGCTATCTGGCCCTGAAGATCGTATTTGAAGAAAACCTGACTGGCTTATTACTTTACGGCAGAGTACTTTACTGTGGCCTGGCAGATGAAAAAGGCTACAAAATCGGCGTTGAATTTACCGATATGCCGGAGAGTAGTCGCATGATAGTTGCACGGCATATTTTGTCTTGCCAAGCCCGGGATCTGCAAAAGCAGGATAATGACAACTAGCGCTGTCGAGTTAGTTGAAGCCCTGCAACAGCTTAACGGCCACCTGGCAGCGTTTACAACCCTACTCAGCCAAAGCAAGCTACCCTGCTGGCTACCCGGCGAACAGGCTACTAATCTGGACCAGGCGGCGCAACTATACGGTGATATCTGGTACCGGGATGGCCAGGACGGCCGAACCACCCTTAGCCAGCACGGCCTTATCGGCGCCAGCCCTGAACTGATACATTCTGCCCAGCAGTTAAATAATACCAAAGCGCTGTTTAAGAGCCTGGCCACTCAATATCGATTACGCCAGGATAGCGAGCTGCAGCAGCAGTTACATAAACGAACCCAGCAACTGGCCGAACTACTTCATCGCCAGGGAGCCAGCCGACTGCATTTGAAACAGTGCTATCGCCAGATTCCCGTTTTGGAAACAGCCCCCATGAAAGTAGGTTTCAGCTGGTATACCAGTGGCCGGAGCATTCGCAAGCTTAGCCCCGAAGAAGCCCTGCAAAAGTTAATGAAGATGGATACCAGCCAGCCTCACATACAGCTGCAACTCAGTGCCGTCGGTAAACTGCGTCCTGGCGATATGCTGGCCCAGATTCAAACACAGGTACCGGTAATCCGGGCCAACATGGTTTGGAAACAACAGGACAGCGTTACCCGTAAAGCACGCAACACATCCCTTCCCATCCTAATCGCACTAAGCAATGAAAATCCGGTTTTACCTGCGTATAATGAGCCACCTTTATCACCCCCGGAAGCCCGCAGCAGGCTGGAGCGAAACGATCTTAAGATCGATCCACAGCCCTACCTGCCCAGCCTGCGGGCCCATCTTTATTTAGGATAATCTGCTACATGTCAGACAGTTCGCATAACAAGGTTTTACATCATATAGGCACCGGCGCCGGCTTCCTGTTCCTGATCGGCTATTATCTGTTTATGGACCAAACTGGATTTTATGACTGGATAACCGCTCAGCTGCCCGAAGAGTATGCAGGTTCAGGCTTGATGCTTGGCATAATGATCGCCATGACACCCGGCTTTCTTGTCTGGAAATACTACAACCGCTGGGTTGAAAAGAAGCTCGGCGTGAAAGGCAAGTATTATGAAGATGGGTTTTACAAAGACAAGGACGACAAGTGATATAAAAAAACCGCCTCAAGGGCGGTTTTTTTATACTTAAAATAGTCCGGAGCAAGAGACTCCGGACATAATAAAGCGATTATAGATTAGCAATACGATTCAGACCTGCAATTGCCGCTACCCGGTAGGCTTCAGCCATGGTTGGGTAGTTAAAAGTAGTATTAACAAAGTAGTTAATGCTATTAGCCTCGCCCTTCTGGTTCATAATCGCCTGACCGATATGCACGATCTCAGCGGCATGATCACCAAAGCAGTGAATGCCCAGTATTTCAAGGGTTTCGCGATTAAACAAAATCTTCAACATACCTACCGGCTGACCCGAAATTTGTGC
Organism: Amphritea balenae; assembly: GCF_003858655.1. Lineage (GTDB taxonomy): Bacteria > Pseudomonadota > Gammaproteobacteria > Pseudomonadales > Balneatricaceae > Amphritea > Amphritea balenae. The sequence goes on along the minus strand of NZ_RQXV01000002.1, from coordinate 414,270 downwards.
CCGGGCGGTATCCTTAAAGAACGCCTGACCGACTTCATAAGGCACACATTCCTGAGTTAACTGCTCTTCAGTTTTACCAATAGAGCTAATCTCCGGAATGGTATAAATACCGGTTGGGACATCGTTGATATAACGGAAGTCTTCAGCACTTAGCATATCAGAAGCAGCTGCACGACCCTGATCCAGCGCAGCTGAAGCCAATGCCGGCCAGCCGATCACATCACCACAAGCATAGATACCATCAACATTAGTCCGGTAATGGTCATCAACTTCTAACTGACCACGGCCATTGGCTTCAAGACCAATATTTTCAAGCTTAAGCTTATCGGTATTACCGGTACGACCATTACACCAAAGGAAAGCATCAGCGCGAATCATCTTGCCAGACTTCAGTGTCAGGGTAACACCACGCTCATCCGCTACGACTTTGTCGTAAGTTTCATTGTGGCGAATCTTAACGGCGTTATTTCTCAGGTGATAGCTCAGCGAGTCAGAGATCTCGGCATCCAGGAAAGATAACAAACGATCCATTGAATCAATCAGATCGACCTTAACTCCCAGGCCACTAAAGATAGAAGCATATTCTGAACCGATAACGCCCGCACCATAAATGATAAGTGTACGGGGTGTATGGCTCTGGGTCAGTACAGTATCGCTGTTATAAATACGCGGATGACTAAAATCGATATCTTCCGGGGTATAAGGACGGGAGCCGGTAGCAACAACAACATTCTTGGCCCGCAGGACTTCATCACCTTTAATCGTACCTTTGACTAATACGGTGTTTTTGTCCTGAAATTCTGCCTGACCGAAGAACAGATCAATACGGTTACGGGCATAAAAGTTAGTGCGCATCATAACCTGATTAGCGATAACTTTTTCGGCACGTTTCAACACTTTAGGGAAGGAAAACCAACGTGGCTCACCAATATCACGGAACATAGGGTTAGTGTTAAATTCGATGATCTGTTTAACCGAGTGACGCAACGCCTTAGAAGGGATAGTGCCTTTATGGGTACAGTTACCACCCACCGAATCCTGCACTTCAATTACAGCAACACGGCTGCCTTTCTTAGCCGCGTTCATTGCCGCTCCTTCACCGGCAGGACCTGAACCGATTACAATGACATCATAGTCATATACAGCCATCACTTTCCCCTATTACCTGTTATTTTTTATATCGTTTTATGCATCTAAGCAGTTGCTGCTCTTCAGGATAAAGCATTCTGAAAGCATATAGCCTGCTATAGATCAGACAAATTAGCCTTTAGGTTAGCGCTGTGCTGCTAACCCGAATCAACCTAATAGAGAACCAGATCAATTATTTAACTTCGTAGGCCATGTCTGCAATTTCAGCCTTCTTTTTCTGCTTTTCCTGCTCGTCATCACATTTTTGTGGGTCATCACCGCAGATTGAACACTTACCTTCAATACCAACATTTGCCAGACCACCACAAGAACCTGCGATCGGCTTACGCCCCATGATAACGCCGATAGCCATACCAGTGATGACCAGACCAAGCACTACAAAACTAAGAACCAAAGTTGTCATTTCTTACCTCACTGCACCAGAAAATCAGAAAAGCCTGGTGTCATAATTTCTCTAAAGCCGGTTGCTGTTTTAACAATCAATAACGCTTCTACGCCCTGCTCTATTGCATACTGTTCGGCAGCTTGCGGACCAAGAACCATCATCGCTGTTGCTAACGCATCAGCAGATGCACAATCAGGCGCTAACACCGTCACCGACGCCAGCTTATGGCTGATCGGCATTGCCGTAGCCGGATTAATTGTATGGGAGAACCGTACCCCATTCTCTTCGAAATAATTACGATAATCTCCGGAGCTGGCAATACCGACATCCTTTACCGCAATAATACGCTGAATTTCACGCTCGCCCACAATCGGCGCTTCGATAGCAATTTTCCAGTTATTGCCATCTGGCTTCAACCCTTTAGCCCTGAGCTCCCCGCCAATCTCTACCAAATAGCTGTTAATACCAGCATTCTCAAGTAGTTCTGCCAGCTTATCAACGCCATATCCTTTGGCTATGGCTGACAGATCGATATAGATATCGCCATCCTTTATAAGCTCGGAGCCATCTTCGGATAATTTAACTTTATCAAAGCCGATACGAGGCTTAAGTGCTGTGATTTGAGCTGCTGATGGCGCTTTAACTATACGCCCGTCAGGCCCGAAGCCCCACAGATTAACCAACGGTCCAACAGTGACATCAAACGCCCCTGATGAAGACTGGCTAATCTCTAAAGCCCTGGATAAAACCTTTGCCAGATCCGGCGACAAGGTCACAGGAGTGCCGGCTTCCAGCTGATTAATTCGGGTCAATTCTGAATTTGGCTGGTAAGTAGACATGCTGTTATTAATATCAACCAGTAACTGATTGATCTGCGCAGGTAATGCTTTATCTGCTTCAGCGTCAGAAGATACCCACTTTACTGTAAAGCTGGTACCCATCGTCAGTCCATGATGACCGACAATTTCGGATTGTTTACTGCAACCCGTCAGGATCAGCAGCAACATAAACAAAGTGGCCAGCAGCAAAGCTGCAGGCCACTTAGTGATATGTCTGAGATTTACAGACATTAGCTGATCAGCCACCAAAGTCGTCGAGGAAGATATTTTCCCGTTCAACACCCAGATCAAGCAGCATCTGGATTACGGCGGAGTTCATCATAGGCGGTCCACACATGTAGTACTCACAATCTTCCGGCGCATCATGGTCCTTCAGATAATTTTCGTACAACACGTTATGAATGAAACCTGTCATGCCATCCCAGTTGTCTTCCGCTTGCGGATCAGACAGTGCCAGGTGCCACTTAAAGTTATCATTTTCTGCGGCCAGCATATCGTACTCTTCGTTATAGAAGCACTCACGCAGTGAGCGCGCACCATACCAGAAAGAGATCTTACGCTTAGAGTTCAGACGCTTCAGCTGATCGAAGATATGGGAACGCATCGGCGCCATACCTGCACCACCACCGATAAACACCATCTCATTATCGGTATCTTTGGCAAAGAACTCACCAAATGGTCCGTAAACGGTAATTTTATCACCTGGCTTCAGGTTGAATACGTATGAAGACATGATGCCCGGAGGCACATCTGTACCCGGAGGTGGAGATGCGATACGGATATTGAACTTAACAACACCACGCTCTTCCGGATAGTTGGCCATAGAGTATGCACGAATAGTGTTTTCACTCACCTTCGAAACATAGCGCCACTGATCGAACTTATCCCAGTCACCACGGTACTCTTCTTCAATATCGAAGTCTTTGTAGTGTACTTCGTGCGGCGGACATTCAAGCTGAACGTAACCACCGGCACGGAAGTCAACGTTTTCACCTTCAGGCAGACGCAGAGTCAGCTCCTTAATAAAGGTCGCAACGTTAGGGTTAGATTCAACAGTACACTCCCACTTCTGAACACCGAAGATTTCCTCTTCAAGTTCAAGTTCCATGTCCTGTTTAACCGCAACCTGACAAGACAGGCGCCAGCCCTCTTTAGCTTCACGCATAGTGAAGTGAGATTCCTCAGTTGGCAGCATAGAACCACCACCTTCAAGAACCTGACACTTACACTGGGCACAGGTACCGCCACCACCACAGGCAGACGGGATAAAGATCCCTTTTTCTGCCAGTGTCTGCAGCAGCTTACCGCCAGCAGGTACTGTAATTGTTTTAGCATCATCTTCGTTGATGCGAATAGTCACATCACCGGAGCTAACCAGTTTTGAACGGGCTGCCAGAATTACCGCGACCAGTGCAAGCACCACCGCAGTAAACATGACAACGCCGAGAACGATTTCTGCATTCATTAGCTAATCCTTCCTTTAGTTAATCATGTGACAGCTTTACAGCTGAACGCCGGAGAAAGACATGAAGCCCAGGGACATCAGACCAACAGTAATGAAGGTGATACCCAGACCACGCAAACCATCCGGTACGTCGCTGTATTTCAGTTTTTCACGAATACCTGCCAGGGCTGTAATTGCCAGCGCCCAACCGATACCAGCACCAGTACCATATACAACAGACTCACCGAAAGTGTAGTCACGCTCTACCATGAACAGAGCAGCACCCATGATGGCACAGTTCACGGTAATCAGCGGCAGGAATACACCCAGTGAGTTGTAAAGTACAGGTACGTACTTATCCAGGAACATCTCAAGAATCTGAACCATCGCCGCGATAACGCCGATGTAAGAGATGTAACCCAGGAAGCTCAGATCTACTTCCGGATAACCGGCCCATGCCAGTGCACCTTCGCGCAGCAGCAAGTTATAGATCAAGTTGTTTACCGGGGTGGTGATCGCCAATACTACAATTACTGCGATACCCAGACCCAGAGAAGTCTGTACCTTCTTAGAGATCGCCAGGAATGTACACATCCCCAGGAAGAAGGCCAGCGCCATGTTTTCAACGAAAATCGCCTTAACAACCAGGCTGATGTACTGTTCCATTACACCGCCTCCTTCTTAGAGTTTTTCGCCAGCTCGAACTCAGGTGCTTCAACCTGATCCTTCTTGAAGGAACGAACCAGCCAGATGAAGATACCAATAATGAAGAACGCACTTGGTGGCAGCAGCATCATACCGTTTGCATAATACCAACCACCGTCAGTCACCAGCGGCAGCACTTCAATACCGAACAGCTTACCGGCACCGAACAGCTCACGTAGGAAACCAACAAAGATCAGTACCACACCGTAGCCCAGACCGTTACCGACACCATCCAGGAAGGAGATTCCAGGAGGGTTCTTCATCGCGAACGCTTCGGCACGACCCATTACGATACAGTTAGTAATGATCAGACCAACAAATACAGAAAGCTGCTTCGAAATATCGTAAGCGTAAGCTTTCAGGATCTGGTCTACCACGATTACCAATGATGCAATGATCGCCATCTGACAGATGATCCGAATATTACTCGGAATCTGATTACGGATAATAGAGATAAACAGGTTAGAAAACGCTGTTACAACAATTACCGCCAGTGACATTACAAATGCAGTACCCAGGTTAGATGTTACCGCCAGTGCGGAACAGATACCCAGGATCTGCAAACCGATCGGGTTATTGGTAAAAATAGGTCCTAACAGGACTTCTTTAGCTTGAGACATGAGTTACGCCCCCCCTGCTTTCAGGTTTGCCAGGAATGGTGCATAACCATTCTCGCCCATCCAGAACTGAACCAGGTTGGTAACACCATTTGCTGTCAGAGTCGCGCCAGCCAGACCATCGATCTGATGCTTGGCATTCGCGTTAGCCGGATCAACAGTACCTTTAATCAGGCCCAGTTTAGGTTCCATGGAACCTGCCGGATAAACTTCCTTACCAGGCCAAACCGCTTTCCAGTTCGGATTATCGACTTCGCCACCCAACCCAGGGGTTTCTGCATGAGAGTAGAAACCCAGACCAACAACAGTGTTGAGGTCACTTTCCAGCGCCAGGAAACCGTACAAGGTAGACCAGAGGCCGTAACCGTGTACTGGCAGAATCACCTTATCGTAGCCAGTCTCACTTTCGCCTTTAACCAGGTATACCGGCATAACTTTCGCCTGATACTTGATTGAGGCGATATCGATACCACGCTCAAGAGCGACACCAGTGTCGGACTCTTTAGCGGCTTTCTTGGCATCGTAACGCGCCGGATCAGACACTTCAGTGTACTTACCGGTACGCAGATCAACGAAGCGCTTCTCAATTACCTCACTGAACAGCGCCGGAATATCTTGTCCTGCAGTGGCAACACCAGCTGCGGCCAGGATATTGGTCTGACGGTCGAGGTTTTTATTAGCTACCTGTAGAGGTTTGAGCAGTACTGCTGCCGCGGATACAACAACGGAACAAACCACACAAAGTAAAACAGCAACGGTAATCGTTCTACCGATGGAATCTTTATTTGCTGACATTGCGCAAAGCCCTCCGCTTGATATTCGCTTGAACAACAAAGTTGTCGATCAGTGGCGCAAACAGGTTTGCGAACAGAATCGCCAGCATCATACCCTCAGGGAATGCTGGGTTAACTACCCGGATAAGAACAACCATCACACCGATCAGAGCACCAAACACCCATTTACCGGTATTGGTCATAGAGGCAGATACCGGATCGGTTGCCATAAAGAACATACCGAATGCAAATCCGCCCAACACCAGATGCCAGTAGAATGGCAGCGCAAACATAGCATTAGTATCAGAGCCGATCATGTTAAACAGGGTCGACAGAAGCGTCATACCCAGGAAAACACCGGCAACAATACGCCATGCAGCTATCTTAGCAATCAGCAGTACAGCACCACCGATCAAGATGGCGAAGGTAGACACCTCACCTACAGAACCCTGAATAGTACCAATGAATGCATCGAACCAGGTAATGTTCTGTGCCAGAATCGCATCAACACCGCCTGCTGCAGCCAGACCCAGTGGCGTAGCACCAGAGAAGCCGTCAACCGCAGTCCAGATCGCATCACCTGACATCTGAGCAGGGTATGCGAAGAACAGGAAAGCACGACCGGTCAGTGCAGGGTTCAGGAAGTTTTTACCGGTACCACCGAATACTTCCTTACCAATTACGATACCGAAGCTGATACCCAGCGCTACCTGCCATAAAGGAATGGTCGGCGGCAGAATAAGGGCAAACAGGATAGAAGATACGAAGAAACCTTCGTTAACTTCATGACCACGCTTCATCGCAAACAGCACTTCCCAGAAACCACCTACAACGAAAGTAACGATGTAGATTGGCAGCCAGTACATTGCGCCGTGGATGATGTTATCCCACAGACTGTCCGGGCTAAAGCTGGTAAACACCGATGCCAGACTACCCTGCCAGGTAGTAGGTTCAGTTACACCCAACGCGGCCATAGCAGTATTTGCCTGGAAACCAACGTTGTATAAACCGAAGAAAACTGCCGGGAAGGTACAAGCCCATACCAGGATCATCATACGCTTAAGGTCTACCGCATCACGTACGTGAGCAGCGGCCTTAGTTACGTGACCCGGAGTGTAGAAAATAGTATCGGCTGCTTCATACAGCGCATACCAGTTTTCATACCTGCCGCCTTTATGGAAATGCGGCTCCATTTTATCAAGAATATTTCTCAAGCTCATGATCAGGCCTCTTTCTCGATACGCGCCAGATTGTCGCGAAGGATTGGGCCGTACTCATACTTGCCAGGGCAGGCAAATGTGCACAGCGCGAGGTCTTCTTCGTCCAGCTCCAGACAACCCAGTTCCATCGCATGCACGATATCGCCGGTTACCAGAGCACGCAGCAACTGCGTAGGAAGAATATCCATTGGCATCAGTTCTTCGAACTGACCAACAGGTACCATGGCTCGTTCTGAACCGTTAGTCGTCGTAGTGAAGTTAAACTTCTTCGACGGGGTCAGGAAAGAGGTGAACAGGTTCAGGACAGAGAACTTGTTAGCACCAGGTACTAACCAGCCCATCAACTCTCGCTGATTACCTTCTTCCAGCACAGTAACCTGATTAACGTAACGACCCAGGTAAGCCAGAGGACCACCCGCATTACGCCCATTCCATACGGAACCACTGATCACACGATTGTTATCGCCTTCAGTACGACCAGCCAATACTTCGTTCAGATCAGCACCCTGACGGGTACGTACCAACGTAGGCTGTTTAACCTGTGGGCCTGCAACAGCAATAACGCGATCAGTATAAAGCTGACCCGTTGTAAACAGTTGACCAAATGCGATCACATCCTGGTAACCAATCGTCCAGACAGTTTTCTGCTGAGATACCGGCTCAAGGAAATGTATATGTGTACCTGCGTTGCCTGCAGGGTGTTTACCCGCAAACTCTTCTACGGTAACACCGTTAGCAGTTGGTACATTTGCGCCTTCAGCTTTACAAAGGTATACAGAACCTTCAGTTAAACGGGTCAAGACAGTCAGACCGTTAACAAAAGCTTCATTCTGTTCAGCAATAACCACTTCAGGGTTTGCTGCCAGAGGGTTTGTATCCATTGCAGTCACAAACACAGCAGCAGGTGTTGTACCCGGCTGTGGAACTGTGCTGAAAGGACGGGTACGTAGCGCAGTCCAGGCACCGGATTTGACCAGATTATCCTGCACTTGCTCTGCTGTCAGAGATGACAACTGAGATGCTTCGTACTTAGTAAATTGCTCTGCTTCGTCACCATCAATTTCGATAACAACCGATTGCAGAACACGTCGTTCACCGCGGTTAATCGCTTGGATTACACCCGCAGCTGGTGCTGTAAAATCAACACCTTCCGTTTTCTTATCGGAAAAGATCACTTGACCGAGTTTTACCCGATCTCCCACCTTGACCCGCATCGTAGGCTTCATGCCCATATAATCGAAGCCGATCACGGCGACAGACTTAACCTCAACAGCTGCAGATACAGCTTGCTCAGGAGCGCCTGTTATAGGTAGATCCAGACCCTGTTTGATCTTGATCATCCGCCTCACCCAATCACTATTATAATTTTTTTAAGGACCCATCCAGCAGAGCGTTACGTCTTCAACCCTGCGACATTGTCCCCTGATGTCACAACTCAAAGTCTATAACCCTACAAACGGACGGGATTACCCCAACCCAAAAACCGGTTAAGTATAAAGATCGGGAGGTAAATTTTCTACAAAACCGTCACCCAAACGGTGGTTTTAGATCACTATTAGCAAGGGTTATATAGAACAATAAGATCTAAGCTTATACCTAAAACAAATAACAGAAAAAAAGCAATAAAAAACCGCTCTTTAAAGCGGTTTTCACTATTATCCGAAAGTCTATTAACGCTTAGCTTTCGGGAATGCAGGCAGTGTGCACTGAGCCATACGCTGAGCCAGACGAATCACCTGACAGCTGTAACCGAACTCATTATCGTACCAAACATAAAGTACACAACGGTTATCTTCAGCAATAGTTGCCAACGCATCAACAACACCAGCAGCACGAGAACCAACAAAGTCAGAAGACACAGCTTCAGGTGAGTTGCTGTAATCGATCTGCTTCTGCAATGGAGAATGCAGCGCCTGATCACGCAGGTATGCATTCAGGGTTTCTTTATCTGCAGGGCTGTCCAGATTCAGATTCAGAATAGCCATTGAAACGTTTGGCGTAGGAACACGGATCGCATTACCGGTCAGCTTACCTTCTAACTGAGGCAGAGCTTTAGATACCGCTTTAGCAGCACCGGTCTCGGTAATAACCATGTTAAGGCCCGCTGCACGACCGCGGCGATCACCTTTATGGTAGTTATCGATCAGGTTCTGGTCATTGGTGTAAGCATGAACAGTCTCAACGTGACCGTTAGTCACACCATACTTAACATCCAACGCCTTTAGAACCGGCGCGATTGCGTTAGTAGTACAAGATGCAGCAGACAGAATATTGTCGTCATCAGAAATATCAGCATGGTTAACACCCATAACGATATTCTTAATGCCCTTACCTGGTGCTGTCAGCGCAACCTTAGATGCACCCTTAGACTTAAGGTGCAGCGACAGGCCAGCTTCATCACGCCAGATACCGGTGTTATCCAGTATCAGTGCATTGTTGATACCGTACGAGGTGTAATCAACCTGATCCGGACCATCGGAGTAGATAACCTTGATCAGGTTACCATTAGCGATGATCGCCTGATTCTCTTCGTCAACCTGGATGGTACCTTTGAAAGAACCATGCACAGAATCACGACGCAGCAGACTGGCACGCTTTTCCAGATCTTTAGCTGCCTTACCTTTACGCACAACAATGGCACGCAAACGCAGAGACTGACCACCACCGGTACGCTCAATTAGCAGACGCGCTAACAGACGACCAATACGACCAAAGCCATACAGAACCACATCTGTATGCTGAGCAGCATCACCGCCTATTGCAGGAGCCAGCTCTTCAGCAAGAAAATCTTCCAGTGATGCGCCATTGGCCTCATCACGGAATTTAACCGCCAGCTTACCAACATCCACGTGTGCATTTTTAACATCAATGTTATCCAGTGCTTTCAGTACAGGATGAGTATCAGCAACTGACAACTCCTGCTCTTCAACCTGGCGCACAAATCGGTGTGCTTTTAGCACATCCACTACGGAACGTTTTACAATCAGACGTCCGAAAACGGATGTCTCAACGTTCTTGTCACGATACAGACGTCCAACCAGTGGAATCATCTCTTCAGCTAATGCTTCGCGACCTTTCCAGTCAGCTAACACTTTATCTTGGCTCACGGCTCACTCCATAAAGGTAGTAATCAAAAATGCAATCAAAAATATCAGTCAAATTTTTGCTGGTCCACATTATCCTCTTTTCCGCAGCTGCGGGCAAATCAGAATCACTACACTTTAGGGGTATTTTGCAAAAATATTACAGTATTTTTGTTGTGTACTTTTGTATCGCGCTCCGTAACATAGGCACCCAGATCTGTTTTTCTATCAAGTAATCACTGTGGAGTTTTCGGTAAGTGTTTGAAACTGAATATCAATTGCCCGAGAAAGAGGGCGACATTCGCCGACTTGGAAACCTACAAGGCAGCGCCAGAGGCCTACTGACAGCAGAAATCGCAGCGCAACACCCCGGGCTAATGCTTTGCATTACCAATGACTCGGACAGCGCCATTCGGCTGAAATCAGAGATTAATTTTTTTAGCAAAGAAACTGACTGCTACCTGTTTTCAGATTGGGAAACCCTGGCCTATGATAATTTTTCGCCACACCAGGACATTGTTTCCGAACGCCTCAACACCCTTTTCAAACTCCCCCAGCTGCAACAAGGCATATTAATAGTACCGGCCAGTACCTTGATGCACAGGGTCGCCCCCACCAGTTTTTTGGATGGCAACTCACTCATTATGGATCAGGGACAAACACTCAACCTTGAAACCATGCGCCGCAAGCTTACCGATGCCGGCTACCATCTGACCGAGACCGTTTATGAACACGGTGAATTTGCCATTCGCGGCTCGATCATTGATATATTCCCTATGGGCAGCACCCGCCCTTATCGTATTGAACTGTTTGACGATGAAGTTGAGACACTGCGGACATTTGATCCTGAAAACCAACGTTCACTAGAACAGGTCAGCAAAATCAGACTACTGCCCGCCAAAGAGTTTCCGTTTGATGAACAAGCGATCAGCAGCTTTAAACAGCGCTGGCGTGAGACCTTTGATGTGGACTATAAACGCTGCTCAGTTTATCAGGACATCAGCAGCGGCATCAGCCCGCCCGGCATCGAATATTATCAACCACTTTTTTTTGATCATAACGCAACCTTATTTGATTACCTGCCAGACAACGCACTCATCCTGACAGACACCAACCTGGAAGAGCACAGCAAACAGTTCTGGCACGACGTACAAGAACGCTATGAAGAGCGCCGCCATGACATTGAGCGCCCTATTCTTTCGCCCGAAAAGCTGTTTATCCCAGCCAACGAACTGTTCAAAATCCTTAAGCCCGCACACCGGATACAGTTACAGGAAGGTAAAACCCAAACCAAAGCAGGCCGTTACAACCTGCCGTTTCAGGCACCACCTGAGCTCACCATCAACGCTCAGGATGCACGACCACTGGCCGCCATTGAGAGCTTCTTAAACCAGACCAAAGACAGTATTCTGTTTTGCGCAGAATCCGCAGGCCGTAGAGAAGCACTACTCGAGCTATTGGCACGAATCGATATTAAACCGCACCAGGTTAACGATCTGGAACAGTTTTTTAACGACGGCTATCCGATCAACATCTGTATCTATCCGCTTGAAAAAGGTCTCAGCGCGCCGGGCAAATTCCACCTGATCACCGAATCTCAACTGTTCGGCCATCAGGTTTTTCAACGCCGTCGCCGCTCTAAAGAGCAGGAGCAATCAGACCAGGTTATAAAAAACCTGACCGAACTGAACATTAGCGCACCGGTAGTGCACATAGATCACGGCGTTGGTCGTTATCAGGGCTTAGTGACACTGCAACTCGATTCACAAACATCAGAATTCCTGATGCTGGAATACGCCAATGAAGCCAAGCTCTACGTCCCGGTCGCTTCGCTACATCTGATCAGCCGCTACAGCGGCGCCGGCGACGAACTGGCACCACTACATCGACTCGGCACTGAACAGTGGAGTAAAGCACGCAAAAAAGCCGCAGAGAAAGTCCGCGACACCGCAGTGGAGCTACTGGACATCTACGCCCGCCGCGCAGCCCGCAAAGGCCATCAGTTTGACGCGCCCGATGAACATTACGCCAGCTTTAGCGCCGCCTTCCCGTTTGAAGAAACCATCGATCAGGCTAACGCCATTCAAGCCGTCGTCAAAGACATGAGCTCTAAACAACCGATGGACCGACTGGTCTGCGGTGACGTAGGCTTTGGTAAAACCGAAGTCGCCATGCGAGCGGCCTTTATGGCGGCACAGAGCGGCAAGCAGGTTGCCATTCTGGTACCCACCACGCTGCTTGCTCAACAACACTTTGAGAACTTCCGTGACCGTTTTGCCGACTGGCCGGTCAATGTTGAGCTGATCTCCCGATTCCGTTCCGGCAAACAAACCAATAGCGTAATCGAGTCACTTCAACAGGGTAAAACCGATATCGTAATCGGCACCCACAAACTGATTCAGGGCAATATCAAGTTCAACGATCTGGGCCTGCTGATTATCGACGAAGAACACCGCTTCGGCGTGCAACAGAAAGAGCGCCTGAAATCACTTCGCTCCGAAGTTGATATCCTTACTCTGACAGCCACACCCATTCCACGAACACTTAATATGGCGATGTCCGGCATTCGCGATCTGTCGATAATAGCCACTCCACCGGCCCGCCGCCTGTCCGTTAAAACCTTTGTTCGCCAATCAGATAACGCACTGAAGAAAGAAGCCGTACTGCGAGAACTATTGCGCGGAGGCCAGGTTTACTACCTGCACAATGAAGTTAAGACCATTGAGCAAACAGCCAGAGAGATCAGCGAACTTATTCCCGAAGCCCGGGTCGCCATTGGCCACGGCCAGATGCGCGAGCGTGAGCTTGAGCAGGTAATGAGTGATTTTTACCATAAGCGCTATAACGTACTGGTCTGCACCACCATCATCGAAACCGGCATCGATATCCCTAATGCCAACACCATTATCATCGACCGGGCAGACAAGTTCGGCCTGGCGCAACTACACCAACTGCGAGGCCGTGTCGGCCGCTCCCATCACCAGGCTTACGCTTATTTAATGACTCCCCACCACAAAGCCATGACCGGGGATGCGGTAAAACGTCTTGATGCTATCGCCAGTGCTGATGATCTTGGTGCAGGCTTCACTCTGGCTACCCACGATATGGAGATCCGTGGCGCAGGCGAATTGTTAGGCGAAGATCAGAGCGGCCAGATTCAGAATATCGGATTCTCGCTTTACATGGAGATGCTGGAACAAGCGGTTGAATCAATCCGGGAAGGTAAAACACCTAACCTGGAAGCACCACTAAAACATGGCGCTGAGATTAACCTACGCTTACCTGCGTTGATTCCCGATGATTATCTGCCCGATGTCCATAACCGGCTGATCATGTACAAACGTATCGCCAGTGCCAACAGCAATATCGAACTAAAAGAACTACAGGTTGAGATGATTGACCGGTTTGGTATCCTGCCAGAACAAACTAAAAACCTGTTTCGACAAACCCTGCTGAAACTCCAGGCTGATAAGCTTGGTATCAGCAAAATCGACGCCGGCGATAGTAGCGGACGGATCGATTTCGAAGAAGATACCTGCGTCGATCCGTTTAAACTGGTACAACTAATCCAGCAACAACCACAAAAATATCAATTTGGTGGCGCCAGTCAGCTGAAGTTCACACTGAACATGGATAAAATAGAGCAACGTTTCAAAGCCGTGGAGCAGCTGCTCCAGCAATTGACCGAGAAATAACAATGACCAAGCTTTACTCAGGGATAGTCGTCGCCTTAGCCTCTTTACTGCTTTTCAATAGCAGCGCACAGGCTGAAACCAGAAATTATCAGGTAGAAGTACTGATCTTCAGCAATCTTACGTCTGATACGCTTGATGACGAAATCTGGCCGACCATTGACGCTGTTCCCGCACTACGTAGCCGCAAGCTGACTTATTATCAGCAGGGACAACCCATAAACTATTTTACCCGCCTGCCTAAATCCTCACTTCAGATGGGCGGCAAGCAGGCCAGCTTACGCCGCAGCCCGGACTACCGGGTGCTGTTTCATGAAGCCTGGGTACAGCCGATAGGTGAGATAAAGGATCAAAACCGGGTACGCATCACCGGCGGTGACATTCTGGATAACGGTCTTTATGAACTGGATGGTTACATATCAATTGATAAAGCCCGCTACCTTCATTTCCGTACCAACCTTTTTCATAGCCGCCAACTCAGCGCCACTGAAACACGACTTCTACTACAAGCAACGACCAAGCCAGACAGCCAGAACCTGACTGAAGGCGACAACCTCACCGCTGCCAGCAGTGATAACGAAGCGATGACAGACGATGAAAGCGCCAACGGTAATCGCTACCTGACGCAGACCGCCATCCCCGATTTCCTGACCACTAATCTAACCAGCGGTCGCCGTATGCGCAGCAATGAATTGCACTACCTGGATCATCCACTGTTTGGCGTACTGGTACAGATGACGCCAACGGAATAGCTTATCCAACAAGCCCTAGCAGATAATTTCAGCAAAAAAAACGGAGCATAAGCTCCGTTTTTTTATAGTGACTCAACAACTAAACTTACTTAGCGTTAGCCTTTTTAACCGCACGGGTTAGCATCATATCCAGCTCTTCCGGCCATACAACCAGACCATTCTCCTCACTGCCGTCACCTGGCAGAGGGAACACCACAACTGCAAAACCGTCTTCTTCCAGTCCTGGGGTCCAGCGGAAATTCCACTGTTTTAGTGTAATAGACATCGGCTTACAATCAGACCACTCTCCGGTAGCCCACTGTTCAGCAAACGCCAGATCAGGCCAGACCGGCACACAGTCTTCATCATCCGTATTGAGCATCACACTGCCCTGTTCATCGGTGAGAATCCACAGCTCTCCAGTCTCAACCGCACGACTAACCAGATAATCAAAACGCTGCTCAGCGTCAGAACCCGCCAGTACATCTATCTCATTCTGCTCTAATGCCACCAAGCTTCTCCTAAGCGTTATCGCTTTGCAGTAAAAAAGAAGCGCATTAGGCGCTTCTTCAAATAAAATAACAAGCCCCGCACCAGGTTTTAATTGGTTAAGGGCGTATCAACACCAGCCTTCGAAACCATCCCTTCCAGTTCAGCGCCCTGAAAATTAATCGTCTGCGTAGGGAAAGCAAAATCAGCACCATGCTCATGCACTATACGGATAATCTGCCCCATCACATCCTGCTTAATTTCATGATAGCGCACCCAGTCTGTCGTTTTGGTAAAGGTATAGATAAAGAAATCTAACGACGAGGGCCCGAAGCTATTCAAATTTACGATTAGCGTCTGCCCGGTATCGATCTCAGGATGGCTGCGCAACATCTCCCGCACCGCATCCACAACAGGCGCAACCCGGGCCGCATCATCATAGCGCAAACCTACCGTTTCATAGATTCGTCGATTAGTCATACGCGATGGATTCTCTACCGATATACTGGCAAAGGTCGCATTAGGCACATAGAGCGGGCGCTTGCTAAAGGTTCGGATACAGGTCTGGCGCCAACCGATCTCCTCCACCGTACCCTCAATTTCCTGATCAGGGGATCGTATCCAGTCACCCACCTTAAAGGGACGATCCAGATAGATCATCAGACCACCAAAGAAGTTTGCCAACAAATCCTTGGCAGCAAAACCTACCGCCAAACCACCTATACCACCGAATGCAAGCACACCTGAAATACTGTAACCAAAACTCTGCAACACAACCAAAGCTGCAGTAATAATAATTGATAAGCGCAGCAGCTTACCGATCGCGCCGACCGTGGTCTGATCCATCGGCTTCTTGATTTTTTCGGGACAGACCAGCGCCTTTTCACCCTGACGAATAAAGCGCGTAAGGAACCAGGCGATCATCACAATAACCAGCACTTTTCGTAGCGGCTCAACTATATTCAGCAATACCGTTCCGGTCTGCAGATCCACCAGCTCTAACGCCCAACTGACACCAAACACCCAGATAAGCATTGCCACCGGCTTACGGGCTGCATGCAACAAGATATCGTCCCAGACATTACGAGTCTTAGCCAACTGGGTTTCAAGTCGCCTGAACAAACGATTAGACAGAAAATTAACCAGCATCGTCACAAAAATAATAATGAATACCTGAATAATCCAGGCATCATCCATTCCATCCAGCCCTATCGCTGAAAAAAACGCTGAAAGCTGCTCCTGCATATCAAACTCCTTTAATTGACCGGCTCGTTAATCAACCTCTGCGCCACCTCAACGGCTGACTTCCAGCGCTCAGATTTTTTAAGTGAATCAGGACTAAACAACGCTGTCGCCCGCATCCGTTCAATACGCTCAGAGCCTGAATGCTCAACAGATTCAAGATAACTCAACACCTGCAGCGCAGCCGGACGGTTATTACACACCAACAACATATCACACCCCGCCTCAAGCGCCTGCTGAGCACGCTCGACAAAGCCACCAGCAACACTAGCCCCCTCCATGGTCAGATCATCACTGAACACCACACCATCAAAACCAAGCTCAGCCCTTAGCTTTTGCTCAATCCAGAATGGTGAAAAACCCGCAGGACGACTATCTATTTGCTGATAGATAACATGCGCGGGCATAACCGCATCCAGCCCTTGCTCCATTAATGCCGCAAAAGGTAACAGATCCTGCGCCTCGACATCCGCCAAGCTGCGCTCATCAACCGGAATCTCATGATGCGAATCAGCCACCACCCAGCCATGTCCAGGAAAATGCTTGCCGGTCGAAGCCATACCCGCACCACGCATCCCTTCAATAAACGCTCCCGCCAGGGTCGTCACAACCCCAGCATCAGCAGAAAAGGCGCGATCACCGATCACTTCACTGACTCCAAAATTAAGATCCAGCACCGGCGCAAAGCTGATATCTACACCATAGGCAACCAGCTCAGCCGCCATCAGCCAACCCAACTCAACGGCTAACGCCTCCGCTTCCGACGCATCCTCAGCGAAGGCCCGCCCCAATACCGCCATTGGTGGCAAACGGGTAAACCCCTCCCTGAAACGCTGCACCCGACCACCTTCCTGATCTACGGCGATCAGGATATCAGGCGCACAAGTCCGAATTTCCGTTACCAGATCAGACAATTGCTGCGGTGATTGATAATTACGACTAAACAGAATTAGACCACCAACCTGCGGATTCTTAAGCAGCGTACGATCTTCTGCAGTCAGACTCAGGCCAGCGACGTCCAGCATTAATGCTCCAGACATCAGATAAATTACTCTTCTATATGAATTGGGGTGCCTACACTGACGCGCTCAAACAGATCAGCAATGTCAGTATTTCGCATTCGAATACAACCATGTGACAACGGCTTACCCATAGGTTCAGTATCCGGCGTACCATGAATGTAAATATATCGTTGCATAGTATCAACATCACCCAGCCGGTTGAAGCCGGTTTCACAACCAGACAACCATAATATACGGGTAAGTATCCAATCCCGATCGGGAAACTGTTGACTTAGTGCGGCATTATAAATTTCACCGGTAGGCCGGCGACCCACAAAAACCGCATTGAGAGGCTGATCAGCGCCAATTTTGGCCCTGATCAGATGCCAACCCCGCGGGGTCTGGCCACTATTTTTTTTCTCGCCTACCCCATTCAAGGCAGTCGAGACAGAGTAACTGACTAAGCGATCCTCCCCTTGCCATAATTCAAGGGACTGACGGGCAAGGGATACACGTAACAACATACAAATAATTCAGATACGGGTGAATGGAGTGTGATCCGCACGCGCCTGCAAGCCTGCGACTAGTACCGGAATCATACGATGCAGGGTCCGCTCGATCTCAGCTGCGCGTTCATACTCACGCATCTCGATCGCCACCAGCGTCTGGAAGTTTGATAGCGTAAACACAATCGAGCCTAACAGAAAGTGGAGCCTCCAGAAGAACTCTTCATCTGCCATCACGGCCGAGTCCTGCTTAAGAAGCGCAATAAAAGGCGAGAACTGAGCGCTATACCGGGACACCATAGCATCCCGAAGTTCTTGCTGATTTTTCATATAAATCAACTCGAGCAAACGCATAAACACAGGCAATGCAAACTGTCGGGACTTACCCATTTGCAATAGAGAACGCATCAGGATCTCAAGTAATTCCTCTGCACTGATCGTCCCTTCAGGACCCGCTTGCTGACGTTCCTCCACAGCCCCCTGAACACTGACAGCCAGTGGATTCAGATACTTCTCTGCAACAGCGTTAATCAGCCCTTTTTTTGAGCCAAAGTGATAATTTACCGCAGCCAGATTAACTTTGGCTGCACCGGTTATCTCCCTCATTGTCGTTTCAGCAAAGCCCTGCTCAGCAAACAAAGCCTCAGCGGCGACCATGATTTTTTTAGCGGTAGCTGATTGTCGCATCGACACTCCTGATTGTCGGATTCATGCCTGATTTCAAAACACAGTAATGCGTTTGAAACACGTGTAATCAAATTATAAATGACAATTCAAGAAAAACCGGTTTTTTGTCTACCATTTTGGTTACTTAGCTAATAATCGATAATTCAGAATCCGACCTGCCCACTTAGTAAAAAGTGAGTCTGTCGTTTTAATCGACATCTCAGAAATCTTCTCCTGCAGGGTTTTCTTATATTCATAGCGTACTGAATACACATCGGCTTCTTCACAGGCTTTCATCAGATATTCATCACTGGTAGAGATCTCGTCGATAAGATTGACATCCAACGCACGGCGACCAAACCAAACTTCGCCCGTTGCTACCTTTTCCAGATCCACCTGTGGCCGGAACTCACCAACAAACTCTTTGAACAGAGTATGAGTATCTTCTAACTCTTCAATAAACTTCTGCCGACCCTTTTCGGTATTTTCACCCATGACAGTCATGGTCCGCTTATACTCTCCGGCCGTCAGTATTTCATAATCGATATCATGCTTTTTAAGCAGTTTATGGAAATTCGGTAGCTGGGCAACCACACCGATAGATCCCAGGATAGAGAACGGTGCCGCCACTATTTTATCCGCCAGACAGGCCATCATATAACCACCGCTAGCCGCTACCTTATCGACACATACCGTTAAAGGTACTCCCTGACGCTTCACCCGCTCCAGCTGAGACGATGCAAGGCCATAGCTATGCACCATACCTCCCGGACTTTCCAAACGGACAACCACTTCATCTTTTTCAGTTGCCATGGTTAGAACAGCAGTAATCTCTTCCCGCAAAGGCTCTAGTTCAGAAGCTTTAATATCGCCATCAAAGTCCAGCACAAACACCCGCTTCTGCTCCTCTTCGGGCGCTTCAATACCTTTTTTCAGCGCTTTCTTACGCGCCTTTGCCTCCGCCTTCTCTTTCTTTTCTTCTGCTTTTAACTGTTGTTTATAAAGTTCTTTATCCAATATGGCTTCTTTTAGGGCGTCTTCCATATCTTCAAGTGTTTCATTCATACTATGGACAGACAAAAAACCTTCATGACTATCTTTTTTATTACGGGACGCGACGGTACCTACCACTGCAATAACCAACACTATCGCACCGACTACCGTTAACGCTTTTGCCAGAAACAAACCATAATTCGCCAAAAAATCGACCACTGCACACTCCTGATGCCAAGCTACGAAAGCTTTAAAAGAAAAAATCTAGATATTGATTTATTGCCGGGTAATGTACCATACACATCACCGCAATATCACTGTATGAAAATCATAAAGAGCTCTATACATAATGTCTGAAGCAATCACTGTAAAACGAGTCATTGAAAAACTAGCCAGTCGCTTTTTGCCGGAAAACGCTGCCAATATTACATCCACATATCAGTTCTTACTCGATGACGCTGAAGACTTTCATTTTACCATTGCGAATCAAAGCCTTGAAGTCACTACAGGTGAGCACCCGGACCCCGATATCACCCTGATTCTGAACAGTGAAACATTTATCAGGGTAGTTACCGGGGAACAGGATGGCATGAGCGCCTTTTTAAAAGGCCAGTTGAGAGCTGAAGGCAATGTAATGCTGGCGACTAAACTCAGTAAATTCTTCAGTAAAGACAAACAACGTTAAACCCTACCCCTGACGCTTTAAGTTAAGCTCTATTTGAAGCACGATTTAACGCTCACCTTCAGAATGACCACTACGGTTTTCGATAAAGCTATCTATCAACGCTCTTGAAATTGATAGCTTTGGTGGGATTGGCGCGGTTTCAAGTTCGGTATAGTGAAACCATCGCGCTTCAATAATTTCACCCGGCTGAGGTACAATTTCTCCGCCGTCATATTCAGCAAAATACCCTAACATCAGAGAATGAGGAAAAGGCCAGGGCTGACTACCGAAGTAATTAATATTCTTTACATCAACACCCACCTCCTCTTTCACTTCACGCACTAACGCCTGTTCTGCAGACTCACCCGCCTCGATAAAGCCCGCCAGCGTACTGAACATAGGCCCATTAAAGCGTATACCTTGTGCCAACAGACAGTAATCGCCATCAGTCACCAGCGTGATAATACAGGGCGATATTCTGGGGTACTGCAGCAAACCACATTTAACACACTCTTTCGCCAGATCCTGATTATGCTGTTCGAGGCCGCTACCGCAACGGGGACAGTATTGGTGGTTCTGATGCCAGGTAGTAACCTGAGCCGCTCGGGATAACAAAGCAAAACCAGAATCATCAGTCCCCATTAATAACTGGCGTAATCCCACAGGAGGAATATCTATATCAGATAACAGGTCTGGCATCACTATCAGCTTCTGGCTCTGATCTGGCGATAGCTCTAATTCATATACTGCCAGAGACATAGAATGATCATGATAAGGCTCTGAAAAAAGCCAATGACCCGCCTCATCAGACCAGATTCGACTATCGCTGGCATAGATATACTCGACATTCATATTACTTCTTACACCCTTAACGATCGGTTTTATGAATCACATTACTTGATTTGAGCCACTATAAAGTAGAAAAGATACTCTTAACTGGTATATAAGCCCAGCCACGGGGTTTTGATTTTCTAGCAGTCCTGATAGGCTACGGCGCCATAATAACAACCTTTTAGCTTATATAAGCCCCGCATGGCACAGGACTAGTATCGATGACCACATCGCAGGCTCTTATCAAGAATTTCCTCGGCAACTCACCAGTATGGTACAAACAGGCAATTGTATTATTTCTGATTCTCAACCCTATTCTTTTATACACCGCAGGTCCTGTTATAACTGGCTGGATTCTGATTTTTGAATTTATCTTTACTCTGGCACTGGCTCTTAAATGCTACCCCCTACAACCTGGCGGTTTACTTGCGATTGAGGCCATCGTTATCGGCTTAGCCAGTCCAGAAACCGTATATCACGAAGTCCAGGCTAACCTGGAAGTAATACTGCTACTGATGTTTATGGTAGCCGGTATCTACTTCATGCAGAGCATGCTGCTTTGGACCTTCACTAAGCTACTGCTTAATGTTCGCTCAAAAATGCTGCTATCACTGCTATTCTCCATGTTTGCCGCAGTATTATCAGCATTTCTAGATGCCCTGACTGTTACAGCCGTTCTGATCAGTGTTGGTGTCGGCTTCTATGCGGTATACCACAAAGTCGCCTCGGGCAAACATTTTCACCATGATGACCATGACCATGGTGATGACGAAGAAGTACACGAAGATAAGCATGCAGTACTGGCTCAATTCCGTGCTTTCCTGCGTAGCCTTTTGATGCACGGTGCTGTAGGTACCGCACTGGGTGGCGTATGTACACTGGTAGGCGAACCGCAGAACCTGCTGATCGCACAAAAAGCCGGCTGGGACTTCGTCCAGTTCTTCGTTCTGATGGCACCCGTCACTATGCCGGTACTGGCAGCAGGATTGGTTACCTGCGTACTACTGGAAAAGCTTAAGTGGTTCGATTATGGCGCAGAAATCCCAAACTCTGTTCGCACCGTACTTGAAGATTACTCGGCCGCTCAGGATAAGAAGCAGACTAAGCGCGACAAAATGGTACTGATGGTTCAGGTACTTGTAGCGTTGTTCCTGGTTGTCGCTCTGGCACTCCACCTGGCCGCCGTAGGCCTGATCGGTCTGACTATTATCATCCTGCTAACCGCCTTTAACGGCATCGTTGAAGAACATCAGATCGGTAAAGCATTTGAAGAGGCTCTGCCCTTCACCGCACTGCTGGTTGTATTCTTTGCAATCGTCTCTGTGATCCATGAGCAACACTTGTTCCAGCCGATCATCGCGGCGGTACTTGAAATGGATGAAGCGGCACAACCCGGCATCTTCTTTATCGCAAACGGCTTTCTTTCAGCCATCAGCGATAACGTGTTCGTAGCAACGGTATACATCAATGAGGTTGCTGCAGCCCTTGACGCTGGCACTATCAGCCGCGAACAGTTCGACCTGCTGGCAATTGCCATCAATACCGGTACTAACATCCCAAGTGTTGCGACTCCAAACGGTCAGGCTGCATTCCTGTTCCTGCTGACTTCTGCACTGGCACCGCTAATTCGTCTGTCTTACGGCAAAATGGTTTGGATGGCTCTGCCTTACACCATCGTCATGAGTCTTGTTGGCTACATCGGCGTAACAAACTTCCTGTAACGCATCACTGTATTACAGACACAAAAAAGCAGGCTTAACGCCTGCTTTTTTTATGTCTGATTTATCTCTTTACCACGACATCTGCTTTCATCCACACAAACTTACCGACAGGTTTAGCTATTCCGCCTCAGCGGCTTCAGCACCTAGTTGACTCCATATACTGCCCGCCTTCTTATCCAGTTTGGCAATATAGGCTTTATGAGCTTCCATATCCGCGGCACTCGCTTCGATGACTTTAAGATCGAATGCAGAAGTATCCAAACGCCTGATCTGGTCAACGCCGTCATCATTACCTTCGCCCTCTCCAGCCAGTAATAACGTTTTCTGACCACCGGTAAGCAGCAGATACACATCAGCAAGAATTTCAGAGTCAAGCAACGCCCCGTGAAGCTCCCGGTGCGAGTTATCAATACCGTAACGACGACATAAGGCATCAAGGTTATTTTTCTGACCCGGATGTTTCTTTCGCGCCATCGCCAGGGTATCGGTGATCTGACAAAAATCATCCACCCGCTCACGATAACCATTGAGCATCAACTCATGATTCATAAACCCAACGTCAAAGGGGGCATTATGAATAACCAGATCAGCCCCCCTTATAAATTCCAGAAACTCATCCTGCACTTCAGCAAAGAAAGGCTTATCTGCCAGGAATTCATTGGTTATCCCGTGCACCGAGATCGCCTCGTCCTCAACTATTCGGTCCGGATTAATATATTGATGATAGGTACGTCCGGTCAGTTTTCGGCCGATCATCTCAACGCAGCCGATCTCGATAATCCGATGCCCCTCTTTAGGGTCGATACCCGTCGTCTCGGTATCAAGTACAATCTGTCTCATAATCTATTAATTCACTTATGCGTTTGCCAGGGCCTTATCAACCCCTTTGTTTGCCAGCTCATCAGCCAGCTCATTTCCCGGATGACCGCTATGGCCTTTAACCCACTTCCACTCGACCTGATGGCGTGCAGTCTGCTCATCGAGCAACTTCCACAGATCATCGTTTTTGACCGGTTTCTTAGCCGAGGTTTTCCAGCCATTACGCTTCCAGCCAGCCAGCCACTCAGTAATACCTTTGCGTACATACTGCGAATCAGTCGTTAGAATAATTTCACAGGACTCCTTGAGCGCAGCCAGTGCTTCAATAGCCGCCATCAATTCCATCCGGTTATTGGTGGTATTCATCTCTCCACCAAACAGCTCCTTGGCGTGCTCGCCATATTGCAGCACTGCACCCCAGCCGCCCGGACCAGGATTCCCTTTACAGGCACCATCGGTATAAATATTAACTCTTTTTTTCACTCACTCTTCCTCGGGCACCACGGGTGGTGGGTTCAACTAATGGGATATTTATAAGCTTTCGTCTTTTCCAGGCCGGTGTTGTGGGCGTCATCCCACCCACATCTTTACGAGCTATCTGTAACATAAAGGCTCCGGTGTTAGGCGAACAACGTCGGATAGCCGACTCCAACAGACGACTATTCTGACGCCACAACGGCTTTTCAAAAGGTAATGAGTAAAAACCGGACAACACCTTAACTTCTGTCAGCTCTAACAAAGCCAGCCAGTCATGCATACGGTGGGAACTGATAAAGTGACCTTTCCAGGGCACTCCGTCTTTATTAAACCTGAACTGACGATACAATCCCCACCAACTCATCGGATTAAAACCAACATTTAACAGGTAGCCTCCCGGACGCAATACCCGTGACGCTTCCCGCAAGACCTGATGCGGGCTCTCAGCAAAATCAAGCGCATGATGCAACAACACAACATCAATACTGTTATGGGCAAATGGTAACTCTTCATTACGGCCAATAACAGCTGTATCAGGCAAACCCAACTCACTGACTGGATTAACCAGAACCTGATGCCTGACAGGACTTTCACGTGCCAGATCCAATCGGTTATCTATACTTATCTGCAACAGATGATAGCCAAACATAGTCGGCAATAAACGATCCAGAAGGTCGCGCTCTGCAGCCAGCAACTGCTGACCTAATTCAGTGTCAAACCACTCTCTTAATTCTGGCAGGAAACTTGCCAGTGGGGGCTGTTGTCTGAATACCATATCGAATCATTGCCTGTTTAACTAAGCGTTGTTAACCTCAACTGCCTAATAGGTTAATCTTCCCGTTAATGTTTGTGTACTACTATCTCAGCTTATCCGAGGCCCCTGATGTTTAAAGTAACCCCGATTCCTGCTTTTAATGATAACTATATCTGGGCCCTAAGCGTACCCGGAAAACAACAAATTGTAGTAATTGATCCCGGTTCTGAGGATGAAGTAAATCAATACCTCACACAGAATCAGCTTGATTTAACTGCAATACTGATCACCCACCACCATAATGACCACACTGGTGGTGTAGAGCAGCTAAAGAAACAGCACAACTGCTCTGTCTATGGCCCGGCCAACTCCCCCTTTAAAGCGATAGAAAACAGATTACAAGACGGCGATCAGATTGAGTTGCTGGGCCAGCAGCTTGAAGTACGCGAAGTCCCGGGACATACCCTGGATCACATAAGCTATTACCTGTCTGGCCAGCAGCCTCAGGTATTTTGTGGTGACACCCTGTTTTTAGCAGGCTGTGGGCGCTTATTCGAGGGTACCGCAGAACAGATGCACCAGGCGATGGAATACTTTAACCACCTGCCAGACAGCACCGAAATATATTGTACCCACGAATATTCACTGGCAAACCTACAATTCGCTGCTGCAGTAGAACCTGACAACCTGGCCATATCAGATGCACAGGACAGATGCACAGGACTACGTGAACGTAACCTGCCGACATTACCTACCAGCATTGCCACTGAAAAACAGATCAACCCCTTCCTGCGATATTCATCAGCCAGCGTTAAAGCTGCCGCTGAAGACTTCACAGGCAAACCTCTGGGTAATGAATCAGATATATTTGCCGCCATTCGTGAATGGAAAAATCAGTTTTAATCTGTCGCCAATACGATATTAACCAACCTGAGACGGACACCAGCCAATAACAGTTGACCCCTCTTAACCGGCCCCATAGAATGCTGCCTTTGTTCTTTTTCTACGGGGCCTATCAGGCATGCAGTTGGTCAGAAAACTTGTTGTACTTACCACTACCAGTCTGGTGCTCGCTGGTTGTCAGACAAACCCAAACATCTCCGAGACAGGCGTCACTGACAGCGGTAGTTTAAGCCTTGTTCAGGAAGTAAAAGTTACCGACAGCGCAGACAAAACCTTCTCTGTCCCGAGCAAAACTGATACCGCCAAAGACCTTTGGCAGTTAACCCGTACCAACATGGCACTGGACCTGGATCAGGACCAGAAACGCCTTGAAACCCAGTTTAAATGGTATCTGAAACACCCTCAGTATATGCAGCGTGTAACTACGCGAGCTGGACGCTACTACCATTATATTCTTGGTGAAGTTCTGAAACGGGATATGCCTGCAGAAATTGCGCTGCTGCCTATTATTGAAAGTGCATATGATCCCTTTGCCTACTCACATGGCAGAGCAGCCGGCCCATGGCAGTTCATTCCCGGCACAGCAAAGCATTTTGGCCTCAAATCCAGCTGGTGGTATGACGGACGACGCGACATTGTCGCATCAACGGATGCAGCGCTAACCTATCTTCAACAGCTTCATAAACGCTTTGGTGACTGGGAACTGGCTTTAGCTGCATACAACTGTGGCGGTGGCAACGTTTCTAAAGCGATACGTAAAAACAAGAAAAAAGGACTTCCGACCGACTTCTGGTCTCTTCCCTTGCCTAAAGAAACCCGGGCTTATGTGCCTAAACTACTGGCGGTATCTAAGTTAATTCGCGATGCTGAACAGCACAACATAGCATTGGCTAAAATTGACAATCAGCCAGTATTTGAAATCGTTACACTGGACAGTCAGATCGACCTGGCACAGGCCGCTGAACTGGCAGATATATCAACCCAGGAGCTATATCAGCTTAATCCCGGATTTAACCGTTGGGCCACTGATCCTGAGGGCCCTCATCGCCTGTTAATCCCAGTAGAAACAGTCGATAGCTTTAACCAAAAACTGGCCCAGCTACCAGCAGAGCAACGGGTTAACTGGACCCGTTACAAAATTCGTAGCGGTGACAGTATCAGCACCATTGCACGACGTCACAATACCACAACAGCGGTTATTCGCAGCGCCAACAAGCTGAGTAATACTAATATTCGTGCCGGTAAGTACCTGCTAATTCCGACCGCAAAAAATCAATCCAGTGATTATGTACTAAGTAAAACCCAGCGTTTTAACCGTAAGCAGAATCAACTGGCACAAAGCAATAGAGACAAGATCAGCTATCAGGTTCAGCCTGGTGATAGCTTCTGGAAAATCGCCCGACAACACAAAGTCAGTGTTCGGCAGCTGGCTTCATGGAACCAGATGGCACCCGGCGACGCCCTGCGTAGCGGTCAGTCGCTGGTAATATGGAAAGCTAACAGTAGCGCTAACCTGAGCCCAACCGAGAAACAGATGATCCGCCGCATCGGCTACTCCGTTCGCAGCGGTGACTCCCTGTCGGTCATAGCGGGTAAATTCAGGGTATCGGTTAAAGATATCCAACGCTGGAACAAGCTCACCGGCAAGCAATACCTGCAACCGGGCCAAAAATTAACCCTTTACGTTGATGTAACTAATACTCATTAAAAAGCACAGATTAAAGAAATCTCACCAGGAAGCTTATCCATGGATGCACTGAGCATTGCCATTATCATCTTCGCAACCGTTACGGCGCTGCTATTTAAGTTCGTGCTCTATCGTAAAATCTGTAACTGGATGGATCAGGATTTGATAAAAGGTCTGGCAGAAGGCAATCCCGATAAGCTGACCTACCTACAACAGCAACTTAAGCAACTGCAGACAAACAAAGTAAAACGCAAGTTTCAACACCAGCAATTAACTGATCTTGCAGCTAAATTTGAACAAAACCGTTAATCCGTACTCATATAACTGGCGATAACAGAGAACCCCTGTTATAAATTAACAGATACCAATCTGCTGGATATTACGGATGAATTTCAAACAGTTATCTAAATCCTGCCTGGCATCGGCTATTTTTATCAGCAGCCTGACCAGCCCACTCAACGCTGCTCTGCCCGAACACGGGATCGCCATGCACGGCGACCTTAAATACCCAACAGACTTCCAACAATTTGACTATGTTAATGCCAACGCCCCACAAGGCGGCGGGGTTACTCAAGCCGCTATCGGTACGTTTGACAGCTTTAATGGCTTTATTATTAAGGGCACTGCGGCTGATGGACTTGGATTAGTCTACGATTCACTGCTCGCGCGGGCACAGGACGAAGCATTTTCACTTTATGGCCTGCTGGCAGAATCACTTGAAGTAGCAGAAGACCGCAGCTCCATCATTTTCAATCTAAGACCCGAAGCCCGCTTCAGCGATGGTCAGCCGGTCACCGCAGATGATGTTGTATACAGCTTTAAATTGCTTAGAGAGCAAGGCGCTCCTTTCTACAAAGCCTACTATCGTGGCATTGAAAATATAGAAGCATTAACGCCACAACGGGTTAAATTCAGTTTCTCTTCTGGTGAGAATAAGGAACTGGCACTTATCGTCGGTGAAGTGAGTATCCTGCCGAAGCATTTCTGGGAAAACAGGGATTTTCAACAACCATTATTAGAAGCACCACTGGGCTCAGGCCCTTATACCGTCGAGAAGTTTGATTCAGGCCGACAGATTACCTACCGCCGCAATCCGGACTACTGGGGCAACGATCTGTCCGTTAACCGCGGCCGCTTCAATTTTGAAACCATCAGTTACGATTACTACAAAGATGGCACCGTCGCTCTGGAAGCATTTAAGGGCGGTGAATACGATTTCCGGGAAGAAAACTCTTCAAAACGCTGGGCCACCGGTTATACCGGAGCGGTGTTTGATGATGGCAAGATCATTACCCAAACCCTGCAACACGAAAACCCTACCGGGATGCAGAGCTTTATTCTCAATAACCGGAAATCTTATTTCTCCGATAGCAGGGTGAGACAAGCACTCGCCTATGCATTTGATTTTGAGTGGACCAATAAAAATATCTTTTTCGGTGCCTACACCCGCACCCATAGCTATTTCTCTAACTCAGAGATGGCTGCAACCGAATTACCCACCACCGAAGAGGTTGCGATCCTGGAATCGATTCGGGACCAGGTCCCTCCAGAGGTATTCAATACTGTCTATCGCGCCCCTACAACCAAAGGCGACGGTAAAACCCGCAGCCAGCTACGTACAGCACTCCGATTGCTAAAAAGCGCAGGCTGGAACCTTAAAGATGGTAAATTGTTAAATGCGCAGGGGGAGCAGATGTCATTTGAGATTCTGCTGTATTCGCCTGCATTTGAACGGGTAGTCGCACCCTTCAGCCGTAATTTAGAACGTATGGGTATCATTCCCTCGGTCCGGCTTGTCGATGTATCTCAGTATATCAATCGGGTGCGCAGCTTTGATTTTGATATCATTGTCAGTGGTTTTGGTCAGTCGAGTTCACCGGGTAATGAGCAGCGCGAATACTGGCACTCCTCAACCGCCGATCAGCCGGGCAGCAGAAACATGATTGGCATTAAAAATCCGGCCATCGATTATCTTGTCGAACAGGTTATCCAGGCCCCCGATCGAGAACAGCTGGTACTACGCACCCGAGCGCTCGACCGGGTACTGCAATGGAATCATTATGTCATTCCTCAATATCACATAAACAGCTACCGCGTTGCCTACTGGAATAAGTTTGCCTTCCCTCAGATCCGGCCTAAATACTCGCTTGGCTTTGATACCTGGTGGGTAAAACCTGAGAGTCTGAAACAAGGACTATCTAACTAATGGCCGCCTATATTCTGCGGCGTCTGCTGCTGATTATTCCTACACTGCTGGGTATTCTTACCATCAACTTCCTGATTATTCAGGCGGCCCCCGGCGGTCCTGTCGAGCAGACGATAGCCAATCTGCAGGGCATCAACGCCAGCGCTACCGCACGCTTTGATGGCAGCGCACAGTCGGATCTAAGCAATAGCTCACAAACAGCGACAGAAAACAGCAGTGGCTATCGGGGCGCCCGCGGGCTTGACCCCGAACTGGTTAAGCAGATCGAAGCTCAATTTGGCTTCGACAAGCCAGCTCACGAACGTTTTTTCCAAATGCTAAAGAATTATCTGGTGTTTGATTTTGGTGAAAGCCTGTTCAGCGGCAAAAAAGTAACCGACCTGATCATTGAAAAGTTACCGGTATCGATATCATTAGGCCTCTGGACCACCCTCATTACTTATCTGATTGCTGTTCCGTTGGGAATTAAAAAAGCGGTCAGGGATGGTAGCAGCTTTGATGTGTGGACCAGCACGGTCGTTATCATCGGCTACGCCATTCCAAACTTTCTGTTCGCAATACTGTTGATTGTTATTTTCGCCGGCGGCACCTATTACGATTGGTTTCCGCTACGGGGACTAACCTCACCGGATTTCGATCAGCTCAGCCTTTGGGGACAGATCAAGGATTACTTCTGGCATATTACTTTGCCGGTTATCGCCTCGGTCATTGGTAGCTTTGCCACACTGTCGATGCTGACTAAGAACTCTTTTCTGGACGAGATAAACAAACAATACGTCATCACTGCCCGCGCCAAAGGCCTGACAGAAGGCCAGGTTCTCTATGGTCACGTGTTTCGCAATGCGATGTTACTGATAATTGCCGGCATGCCCGCAGCACTCATTGGCATTTTCTTTACCGGTTCAATGTTAATCGAAGTTATTTTCTCCCTCGACGGGCTGGGATTATTAGGTTACGAAGCCGTTATTAAAAGAGATTATCCGGTTATTTTCGGCACCCTTTATATCTTTACCCTGATAGGCTTGTTACTGAAACTGATCAGCGACCTGACCTATGTTGCTGTTGATCCCCGCATCGATTTTGAGAGTCGGGAGCAATAATCATGCTTAATAAGAAAATGAGCCCGATTAATCAACGCCGCATCGAAAACTTCCGTAACAATAAACGGGGCTACTGGTCTCTCTGGCTGTTTCTGGGACTGTTCCTGCTGAGCATGTTTGCCGAACTTATCGCCAATGACAAACCCATACTGGTCAGCTACAACCAACAATTCTACTATCCGGTTCTGGTCGATTACTCTGAACTCGAGTTTGGCGGGGAGTTTGATACCTTTGCCGATTACAAAGACCCCTATATTCAGGAACTGATCGAAGAAAAAAATGGCTGGATCTTCTGGCCCCCAATACGCTTTGATTACCGCACCATCAACCAGGAACTGCCGGTACCGGCCCCCTCTCCCCCCAGCAGCGAAAACCTGCTGGGTACTGATGACCAGGGCCGTGACGTTCTGGCACGGGTAATCTATGGCTTTCGTATATCGGTCCTGTTTGCTATCACACTGACATTAGTCAGCTCGGTCATCGGCGTTGCCGCAGGGGCGGTACAAGGATTCTACGGCGGTAAGATCGATCTGTTCTTTCAGCGCTTTATCGAAATATGGTCGGGGCTGCCCGTACTCTTTTTGCTTATTATTCTGGCCAGCATTGTGGAGCCCAACTTTTGGTGGTTGCTGGGTATTATGATGCTGTTTTCATGGATGCAACTGGTCGATGTCGTTCGCGCCGAATTTCTCCGTGGCCGAAACCTGGAATACGTTCGCGCTTCCAGAGCCTTAGGCCTGGATAATCGCTTAATCATGTTCCGCCATATCCTGCCTAACGCGATGGTCGCTACCCTGACATTTATGCCCTTCATATTTAATGGTTCACTGGTCACGCTCACTGCCTTAGACTTCCTTGGCTTCGGCTTACCGCCCGGATCCGCCTCACTCGGGGAACTGGTCGCTCAGGGCAAAGCCAACTTGCATGCGCCATGGCTGGGCCTGACCGCTTTTTTCTCCCTCTCTATTATGCTAACGCTACTGATTTTCATTGGCGAAGCTGTACGGGATGCATTTGATCCCCGCAAGGTGATGAATGACTAAGCCTCTGTTATCGATCCGTAATCTCAGTGTTCGCTTTGGTGAAAACGAGAATGCCGTAAACGCGGTAAACAATGTCAGCTTTGATATAGACGCAGGCAAGACGCTGGCACTTGTCGGCGAATCAGGCTCCGGTAAGTCGGTTACCGCCATGTCAATTCTTAAGCTATTGCCTTATCCGAAAGCCAGCCATCCTAATGGTGAGATTTACTACAGCGGCACTGATCTTCTACAAAATAACGAGGCACAGATGCGCAGCTTGCGAGGCGATCGTATCAGCGTAATCTTTCAGGAACCGATGACCTCGCTGAACCCGTTGCATAATATCTCACGACAGATCGGTGAGACACTACTGCTGCACAAGGGACTCACTGGACAGCAAGCCCGAGAGCGCACGCTCGAGCTACTACATCTTGTAGGCATCAAGGAACCTGAAAAGCGACTCCAGAGCTACCCTCATGAGCTCTCTGGAGGACAAAGGCAGCGTGTCATGATCGCTATGGCTCTGGCCAATGATCCCGAAATGCTGATTGCCGATGAACCCACTACCGCTCTGGATGTAACTATTCAGGAACAGATTCTTGAATTACTTCAATCACTGCAACAAAAACTGGGCATGGCGATACTACTGATCACCCACGACCTGAATATAGTGCGTCGCTACAGCCATGACGTCTGCGTCATGTATAACGGACGCATCGTTGAACGAAACACAACGGCTCTGCTGTTTGAACAACCACTGCATGACTATACTCAGAAACTGCTCAATGCTGAGCCCGGTGGCGCACCTTCCATATCTGAGTTGAATGGCTCACCATTGCTGACCACAGAAGCGCTTAAAGTCTGGTTTCCAGTCAAAAAAGGACTGTTGAAAAGGACGGTTGACCATATCAAAGCAGTTAACCCCTGCAATATTAATCTTCACCCAGGGCGCACCCTGGGTGTCGTCGGTGAAAGCGGCTCAGGCAAAACCACACTGGGGCTGGCTATCCTCAAGCTTATCAACTCTGAAGGCGCTATCAGCTTCGACGAACAACGTATTGATCAGTTTAATCAACAGCAGGTAAAACCGTTACGGCGACGAATGCAGATCGTATTCCAGGATCCTTATGGCAGCCTGAGCCCCCGTATGTCGGTCTCTGAGTCGATTGGTGAAGGACTTGAGATCCATAACATCGGCACGGTGGAAGAACGGGAACAGATGATTATCGATACTCTCAATGAAGTCGGACTCAACCCGGATGACAGGCACCGCTACCCCCATGAGTTTTCAGGCGGGCAACGACAACGCATAGCGATCGCGCGGGCCGTGATCCTGAAACCTGAACTGATTATTCTTGATGAGCCAACCTCAGCGTTAGACCGTACGGTACAGTCGCAAATCATAGATCTGTTGCGAGATCTGCAGCTGCGCTATAACCTCGCTTACATATTTATCAGTCATGACCTGGCAGTAGTAAAAGCGCTAAGCCACGATCTGCTGGTCATGCAACATGGCGACATCATTGAACAAGGCAAAGCCAGCTCCGTTTTCGCTAAACCGCAGCAGCCGTATACACAACAACTTTTACGCGCCGCTTTTCAACACTGAACTGATGATTTATGAAGCTGCAAGGCCTGATAAAAATACGTACTACAGAATTTGCTGACCAGTATCATCATAATGGTTAACGCCGACTGTAATTAGCAACAGCGATATGGTAAACCTATGATGGTAATCCTGATTGTAGACGTTCACGGATTTGATAATGGATCACTCAATCGCAAATCAAGTTGCACATAAAGGCGAAATAGTCATAGTCGATGACTTACCCGCCAACCTAAAGCTGTTAAGTGAAATCTTATCCGAAGCCGGATATAAGGTGCGCTCAACAACTGACCCTGAGCAATGCCTGAAAACTGTACAACTGCGTCAACCCGAGCTGATTATACTCGATGTAAAAATGCCGGTCATGAACGGCTATGAGCTGTGCGCTGAATTCAAAAAGCAGCCCCTGACCAGCCATATACCTATTATTTTTATCAGCGCGCTGGATAACTCAGAAGACCGCCTCAAGGGCTTCAACGTTGGTGGGGTAGATTTTATTTCCAAACCCTTTCAGCATCGCGAAGTACTTTCCCGGGTAAATACCCATATCAGCCTGTATCAGATTCAGCACAAGTTAACGTTACAAAAATCTGAACTTGAAGACCGCGTCAAAGAGCGCACCGCGGAACTGACCGGGACCAACCAGAAACTCAAAGGTGCCCAGAGAATAGCCCGGTTAGGAAGCTGGGAATGGCATATTGATAGTGGTGAGATGTCCTGGTCTGATGAAATGTACCATATTCTCGGCCTTGAGGATTCTATTGTTCAGCCTAGTCTGGACTCATTTATCCATTCGGTACACCCCCAGGACCGACTTCAGTTTGAAGACTCATTCACTACTGCCAAACTTAATATCTCAGGCTTTACCATTGAACACAGAATCATATTGCCAAATGATCAGGTCAGATACCTAAAAACTATTGGCGAATCCTTAAGTGGCCCTCAGCTCTCCCAGTTTTGCATACTGGGCACCACCCAGGATGTAACTGAACACAAACTGGTTCAGGAGCAATTAGAGCAAGCCAGCAGCGTATTCGAAAATACTGCTGAAGGCATTATGGTCACCGATGCGCAACGACGCATAATCTCCGTTAACCCTGCCTTTACTGACATAACCGGTTACACCGAGCAAGACGCTAAAGGGCAGTTATTGGAGTTCAGATACAGTCAATTGCATAATAAATCCGATTATCATGATGTATTTATCTCACTTGATGAAGCAGGTCACTGGCGCGGAGAGATGAACAACCTGTGCAAAGACGGTTCTATCAATCCGGAACTGATTACCATCACCGCCGTGACTGATGAAGAACAAAATCTGACCAATTACATACTTTTGTTTTCTGATATCTCGACACTGAAAAAGTCAGAGCAGAAACTTGAATATTTAGCCCATCATGATCCACTCACAGGGCTTGCAAACCGTTTGCTGCTTAATGATCGTCTGCAACACGCCATCTCTACAGCTGCCAGAGAAAAGCGCTCTCTGGCGGTACTGTTTATCGACCTCGACCGGTTTAAAGACGTCAATGATAGTTTTGGCCATACATTCGGCGACAAAATACTAAAGCAGGTCGCCACCCGACTCAAACATGAATTAAGGGCCAATGACACCGTTGCCCGGCTCGGCGGCGATGAGTTTTTAGTATTAGCCGAGAACATGAACGACCGCAGAGAGATCGAAATTCTATCTCAAAAAATACTTAGCATCTTTAACGAGCCCTTTGCTCCTGATCAGAATGAAATATTTGTTGGCGGCAGCATTGGCATCAGCTGTTTTCCCGATGATGGTGACAGCCCTGCTGACCTGATACGAAACGCCGATAGCGCCATGTATCTGGCAAAAGGTGATGGTCGCTTCACTTTTCGTTTTTACACTCGTGAACTTACCGCTGCTGCCACCGACCGGCTACAGATGGAAACCGCATTACGAAAAGCGATCGACAACAACGAATTAAGCCTGAATTACCAGCCCATAGTAGATCCGGACTCAGGCCAGGCACAGCATATTGAAGCCCTGTTGAGATGGCACAATCCTTATCTTGGACAGGTTCCACCCGATCGTTTCATCCCGCTCGCTGAAGCAACATCACTCATTTTACCTATCGGCGAATGGGTGCTGAAAAAAGCCTGTCAGGACATGCGTCAACTTATCGATGAAGGCCACCCTTTAAAGCGCGTATCTGTAAACATTTCCAGTCTGCAGGTTCAGCGTTGCGATCTACCCGTGCTGGTTGGCAGAATACTTCGGGAAACAGGCCTAAGCCCCGAACATCTCGACCTTGAAATTACTGAAACAGTATTGATGGACGAGCCCGACAAAGTCCTGGAATCTCTCAATCAGCTCAAAGCTCTGGGAGTAACGCTGACCGTTGATGATTTTGGTACAGGCTATTCATCGCTGAGTTATCTGAAGCGCTTTCCTATCGATACACTTAAAATAGATCAGTCATTCGTCAGGGATATCCCACACGATCAGGATGATGAAGCAATAGCAAAAGCGATAATAGCGATGGCCCGAAGCCTGCGGCTTGGAATCATTGCTGAAGGCGTAGAAACACAGCAGCAACGAAGCTTCCTGATGCAAGAAGATTGTGAGAGGGCACAGGGTTATTTTTACAGTCGCCCGGTGCCATTTACAAAGTTACTTGAGTATCTTACAGACAAACAGACGGTTTAATGATGCTGTTGCTGCTCTACTCTGATGAAATCAAGCAGTCGAAGCTGAGTTGACACTTTTGCCAGCAACTCTTCTTTTGGAAAAGGCTTAGTAATAAAGTCAGCCCCGCCCGCCCTGAACGCTCTGGCCTTATCTTTAAAGCCACTCAATACACTAATGAAAATTACCGGAATTGATTCTGTATTCTCCTGCAGCTTAAGTCGATGGCACAACTCTATACCATCCATACCCGGCATTTTGATATCAACCAGAACAAGATCAGGCAGCTGAGCCTTAATACTCTTAAGAGCCATCTCACTATCACTTGCCCCCCGCACCCTGTAGCCCTGCTCATGCAGTAAACCACTAAGCAACTGCAGGTGATCCCGGTAGTCATCAATAATCAAAATTTCATGCTTGTCTTGTAAGTTAAACAAGGTCTCTCTCTCCCACTCCCTGAGCTTCTAACAAATGCTCCAGGGCATTAAGAATATAATGGTAATTGAAATTCGAGATCAGACTGCTTAACTGATCAACTAACTGAGGGTCAATTGACTCTATTTTTGTTAATATCGGCTCCATTGCATCGGCATCCAACAACAAAACCGCATTATGCATCTGCTTTAAAAGTTCCATATCAAGGACTGATAAGCGCTCTAACAGCTCATCAGCAGACACCAGATCATTTTGTGATGAAATTTCAACCGCTTCATCCGCGTATATATACTCTAAATTAAGATGTTTCTGCATACAGCTATATATCTGACTGGCCCGATAAGGCTTGGCAACAAAGTCATCCATCCCAGCAGCCACTATCGCTTTCTTGTCCTCGGTAAATGCGCTGGCAGTTAGCGCAGCAATGATAACCTTATCGCCACCGGGCAGCTTTCTTATCGCCGATGTTGCCTGCTCACCACCCATTTCGGGCATTCGCCGGTCCATCCAGATAAAATCAGGCTGCCAAGCCTGAAACACCTCTATCGCTTGCATGCCATTGCGTGCTTTTTGAACCTCTAACCCCAACACATCGATAACATTCTTCAGCAAACGCATATTATCGGGCTGATCATCAACAATCAGAACTTTGATACTTTTTTGTGCCGGGCTCAGCCCTATTACATCAAGCTCATCCGAACCTGATGAGGAGTCCACTAACTCATCAGAACCCGACAAAGAATACTCAACGGTGGCACTAAAACTACTGCCCTGCCCTAACACACTCTCAACCTGCACCTGACCACCTAACAGAGCGGCAAACTGGCTGGTGATTGCCAAGCCTAAACCAGTACCCGGCTGATCCTCAACAACCCCTAACTGAACAAAGGGCTCAAAAACATCATCGAGCCGGTCTTCAGCTATGCCGATACCCGTATCTGTAACCCGCAAAGTAAGAAACTTATCATCGCATGACAGGGCAATAGTCACAGAGCCCTGCTTGGTATGCTTTATCGCATTACTAATATAATTCATCAGTATCTGGCGGATTTTAGACGCATCACTTTTAACATATCGCGGCAGGTCTTTAGCCAGTTCCAAATGCATCACGATACCATTAGCTCGCGCCCTTTCTTCCATTAACTCAAACAGATCATCAACCAAACCTACCAGATCAAAAGGCGCTATTTCGACAGCGATCTTACCGGCTTCAATCTTAGACAGGTCCAGAACATCATTGATAAGGTGCAACAGATGATCGCCGCTACGATTGATGATATTCAATACCTCTTTAACCTCAGCATTATCATTGCTTCGCTTAAGCAGTAGCTCAGAGAACCCCAGCACAGAGTTCAAAGGCGTTCTGAGTTCATGACTCATATTCGCAAGAAAAGCCGATTTCGACTTGCTGGCATAATCTGCAGCGTCTTTCGCAACCTTGAGCTGCTCACTAAGATCCTGATAACGGCGGCGGCTCATATAGATAAACAAAGCCAGCAATATGATAAGCAACAATACCGCCGCCATAAGGTATAAAGACAGCACCTGTTTTTCAATCTGCTTGCTTTGTGAAGTCAAACTGAGTTGTTGAGCGGTAATCTGCTGTTCCTGACGCTGTATTTTTGTGTCAAGCAATCCAATCTGCTGCTCTAACTGGTCGAGTATCTGTTCACGCCGACTAATCTCATCAGCCTGCACGTTCAGTTCATCAAAGCGTTTTTTCAATAACTGCTCCTGCTCCAAACCTTCAGCCACCAGTAACTCGTACTGTTGTTGCTGGGTTTGTATCAGGTCTTTCTGTTGCTTTATCTGCCCCTTAAATACTTGCAGAGACTGAGAATCCAGATCAATTTGAGCCTGCTGATTACCGATGGTTGTCAGCTGATGGGCCAGAATATTATTCTGTTCAGTAATTTTCTTTTTGGTTGCATCAATCTCAGCCTCACTGGTAATAATGACCCGCTTCTGCTGAGTAATCATGGTTTCCAGATCAGATACCACTTTCTGCGATTGTTTAATCTGCTGTTCAAGTGAGCTATTCTGGCCCTCAAGCTGTGCTAGCTTTTGCTCCATACCTTTCAGACTATTCTGTGTAGCCCGGTATATTCTGGCAACATCAATTTCATTACCACCTAAAACGATGATATCCGGGTCAATACTCAAGCCTTGATTGATAATATTAGATTTATTGATATTAAACCGAATCTGATTCTTACTGTTTTGATAAAGATCGATCATCAATGATCGCTCATTTTTATACCCATGAGTGATAACTAAGGACGGCTTTCCACTCACTGAGGTCAAAATTTTCGACGCCAGGGATACTTTTTTCTTACTCAGATACAGCACATCAACAACCGCTGGAGTATCAGCCTTATCAGAACGGCTAATGGTCACATCCATACCATGTAAAGGCTTAGATCGGGTTAAAGATTTAAGCGTAGCGGACAGCTCCGAACTAGCCCCTACCAGGTGAATAGAAAATGTTTGCCTGCCCGTTGCCGGCCATTGGATTTTTTCACTGAGGCGATACAGATAAGCTGCAGTAACCTGGTCCTGACTCAGCTTATCTTTAGCCAAAGCCTGACCACTATTAAAAGCACTGACTTGCAGCACAATTAACAATATCAAAAGCTGTTTACAAAACTTAAATGTCATCTGCCGATCCAGAATGATTACTGCATACATAAATAATGTCAGTTTCATGGGCGTTTCCAAGTCGGATTATACTCATTACGGGGAGAAAAGCAGTGACATAATGCAGGTTACATAACAAAAAAAGCCTGCATAATGCAGGCTTTTTAAAAACAGCGATAGAAGCCCCTTTAAAGGCGCTCAACCTCTGCTTTAGCACTCTTACTGTCTAGCATTGCCTGATAGTCAAACTGC
Source organism: Amphritea balenae (assembly GCF_003858655.1). Lineage (GTDB taxonomy): Bacteria > Pseudomonadota > Gammaproteobacteria > Pseudomonadales > Balneatricaceae > Amphritea > Amphritea balenae. Next base: position 374,962 of record NZ_RQXV01000002.1, on the reverse strand, counting down.
CCTACACGCTGCCCCAGAAGCGTTTTCATGCCCTGCTTCTCTTCGACAGACAACTCAGCCAGCTCAGGCAGATTAACTGCCGTTACTGCAACCAGCGCTTTACTGCCATCAATCAGGGTAATCACTTTATAAGTTGCCGCAGCCTGAGGCTCAGCCATACCAAATACCGCACGCACTATCTCAGCTGGCTGTTCGCGATCCGCACGACCAACAGCAGTTGCGTTCTGCCACTCGATACCATTGATAGCGATACGCTCAGCACCTTGCTTCAGAGCTTCTAACTGCTGCTCCAAAGATACCTGCAACGCCTCACCGGCCTTCAGTTCAATTAACGTCGCTGTGATCTGTTCTGCCACTTCATCCTGCGTCAGCTGACGCGGACGAATATGCTCTTTAATACGCAGCACCAGGGTACGCCCGGAATCCAGTTCAACCGGATCACTATTGATTCCATCACGGATCAGCTCTTCATTGAAAGCTGTCCGGATAACCCGGGCATTTGAGGTCAACTCATCTGCACCACCCTGGCGACCAAAAGCAGGCGCCTCGACGATAGTCAGCCCCATCTCATCAGCAGGCTCCAACAGATCACCGGCTGAGAACGTCAGATCAGTCAGCTGACCAACCTTCTCAACATAAAGCTGCTCAACCTTGTTATCCATCTGCTCTGCTACCAGCTGATCTTTAACCTCATCGAACGATGGCGCTTCAGTAGTGCTGAGCCCTGTTAACTTAATCAGATGATAACCAAACGCGGTACGTACCGGCTCAGAAACCTGACCTTCAGTCAGAGCATAAACAGCATCTTCAAATGGCCCGTCCAACAAACCTTGCTGATAAACCCCCAACTCACCGCCGCTGGCAGCAGACCCCGGATCATTGGATTCAGCCTGCGCCAACGTAGCAAAGTCTGCGCCCTGATTAAGCTGTTCAGCCAGCGCCTGCACTTTAGCCAACGCAGCAGCATCATCAACCTGATCATTCACTTCAATCATGATATGCGAAACAGTGCGCTGATCTTCCGCCTGGAATGATGCCAATAACTGATCAAACTGAGTTTGCAGCTCCGCATCATCTACCTCAACCTCTTTCAGCAGCTGCGCTTTATTCAACATCAGGTATTCAATAACGACCTGCTCTTCAGTCATGAAGCTTTGCTGATTATCATTATAATACTCAGCTTTTTCGTCATCACTCAGAACAACACCCGCCTTATAGTCATCAAGACCGATTTGCAGATATGCAATATCGCGGGTCTGACGATCAAGACTAATAATATTTTCAGCTTCAGACTCAAGCGCAAAGGCTGACAGCATATAACCCATTCGCTCTTGCTCAAGCAGACTTTCCTTGCGCAGCATCTCTTTGTACATTAGCGGAGACATACCCGCATTTCGCAGAACCGCCTGATACTGATCACGGTTGAAACGACCATCTACCATGAATTCCTGAGTATTGATTATCATCTGATCCAGTTGCCGGTCAGAAATAGTCATCCCCTGATTCTGAGCAGACTGTAACAGCACTTCCTGCTTAACCAGGTTATCCAGGGTTGCTTTACGGATCAGATTATCATCCAGCAGCGTTGGATCAGCATTCTCACCCATTTGGGACAGTAGTTGACGACGCTGCAGATCAGCCCCCTGCAGCAGATCCCGCTCACTGATTTCAACACCGTTAACAGTCGCTGGCGCATTCGATCCACCAGTCAGACTGACCAGAGATTCAACACCAAATAGTGCGAAAGTGACTGCAATCAGGCCAACAATAATCTTGGCTACGATTCCCTTGGAATTATCTCGGATATTCTGAAGCATGATGCCTCTTGGTCTCTAAAGGTTTATTGGGTTGCCAATAAAAAAAAGCGCACCCTTAAACAGGATGCGCCTTTTGTAGTTGGCGGAACGGACGGGACTCGAACCCGCGACCCCCTGCGTGACAGGCAGGTATTCTAACCAACTGAACTACCGCTCCGGGTGCCAGCGATCCTTACGGATCAGGCGCTAGCTTTTCTTACTTGTTTACAGCGTCTTTCAGAGCCTTACCAGGCTTGAAAGTTGGCAGCGTTGCCGCTGCAATCTGGATCGGCTGACCAGTCTGTGGGTTACGACCAGTACGTGCAGCACGCTCTTTAACACCAAAAGTACCGAAGCCTACCAGAGCAACAGAGTCACCCTTTTGCAGCGCGCCAGATACTGATTCTAGTGTAGCGTCCAGTGCACGACCAGCAGCGGCCTTTGGAATGTCAGCAGAAGCTGCAATTGCGTCGATCAGTTCAGATTTATTCACATTGTTCCCCTTATATGAATCATTTTTTATATTCTGTGGTCCATGCCCAGCAAGGTAGTCGGACAATTTATACCAAGCGCACAATTCAGCTGTCAAGCGGCTTTCAGGCAGTTTGGTAACTATTTTGTGTTAATGCGGTTTTATTTGTCCCTGCTCATTTTTTGCTTGCTTTTTCTTCTCAGAAAGGTTTGCCTTTTGCTCTTCTGTCAAGGGCTCTGGGCTATATTTCAAAGCAATTTGCAGGACATCATCTATCCACTTAACCGGACAAATTTCAAGGTCTGCCTTGATATTATCTGGAATTTCTTTCAGATCACGGGTGTTTTCATCAGGAATGATGACCGTTTTAATACCACCACGATGCGCAGCCAGCAGCTTTTCTTTCAGACCACCGATAGGCAGAACCTGCCCCCGCAGGGTAATTTCGCCGGTCATCGCAACATCAGAGCGAACCGGTATATCGGCAAGCACCGACACTAAAGCCGTACACATTCCGATGCCAGCACTCGGACCATCTTTAGGCGTAGCCCCTTCAGGTACGTGAATATGGATATCATTTTCTTCATGAAAATCAGGATTTATACCCAAAGATTCCGCCCGACTTCTAACCACAGTCAGCGCCGCCTGAATAGATTCCTGCATCACATCACCCAGCGATCCGGTGCGCACCTGACGCCCCTTACCTGGCACAACAGCTGACTCTATCGTCAGAATATCACCACCGACAGAGGTCCAGGCCAGACCTGTTACCTGACCGATACGATCTTCCTCTTCTGCCACACCGAAGTTGCATTTACGGACCCCGGAGTAATGCTCAAGATTCTCGCTATTAGCGGTTACAGAAGTACCCTTAACACCTTCCAAAGCGATCTCTTTAATCACTTTACGGCAAATCTTAGCAATCTCACGCTCCAATCCACGCACACCTGCCTCGCGGGTGTAATAACGAATCAGATCGGTTACCGCTTCATCCTCAATGATCAACTCATTCTTCTTCAGACCATTGGTTTTAAGCTGTTTAGGAATCAGATACTTACGCGCGATGTTTAACTTCTCATCCTCGGTATAACCCGGAATACTGATAGTCTCCATCCGATCCAGCAACGGACCCGGAATATTCATCGAGTTAGAGGTACAGACAAACATCACATCGGACAGATCATAATCTACTTCAAGGTAGTGATCATTGAATGTACTGTTCTGCTCGGGATCCAGCACTTCAAGCAGTGCCGAGGCAGGATCGCCGCGCTGATCCATACCCATTTTATCGATCTCATCGAGCAGGAACAGCGGGTTTCTTACGCCAACTTTAGACATTTTTTGAATCAACTTACCCGGCATAGAACCGATGTAAGTTCGACGGTGACCACGAATCTCCGCCTCATCACGCACACCACCCAACGCCATCCGCACATACTGACGATTCGTTGCCCGCGCAATAGAACGACCCAGTGAGGTTTTACCTACGCCCGGAGGTCCTACCAAACACAAAATAGGCCCTTTAAGCTTACGAACCCGCTTCTGCACCGCCAAATATTCCAGAATCCGGTCTTTAACCTCTTCCAGGCCGTAATGGTCTTCATTCAGAATCGCTTCGGCACGCTTCATATCGTGACGAACTTTAGATCGCTTCGCCCATGGAATCTGTAACATCCAATCGATGTAACCACGAACAACCGTCGCCTCAGCAGACATCGGCGACATCATCTTCAGCTTATTATATTCATTCAGCGTTTTATCTAACGCTTCCTGCGGCATACCCGCTTCATCGATTCGCTTTTTCAGCTCTTCAATATCAGTGGTACCATTTTCATCCAGATCGCCCAGTTCTTTCTGAATAGCCTTCATCTGCTCATTCAGATAATACTCGCGCTGACTCTTCTCCATCTGTTTCTTAACACGACCACGAATCCGCTTCTCAACCTCAACCAGGTCGATCTCAGACTCCATCAGAGCCATCAGATGCTCAAGTCGCTGCTGATCACTCAGCATCTCGAGAATTTCCTGTTTTTCAGGCAATTTAAGCGACATATGTGCAGCGATGGTATCGGCAAGACGACCGATCTCATCAATCGAACCCAGCGAGGTCAACACCTCAGATGGAATCTTTTTGTTTACCTGAACAAAACGCTCAAACTGATCCAGCGCAGTGCGCTTATAGATCTCAGCCTCACCGGTGCTGACCTCTTCAATAGGCAGCACAGAGATATCCGCTGTGAAATGCTCCTCAGTCTCGTGCAGCTGATCGATACGGGCACGATAATCGCCCTCAACCAGCACCTTAACTGTACCATCCGGTAGTTTTAGCATCTGCAAAACACTGGCAACGGTACCAATATCAAACAGATCACTGCCGATCGGCTCATCATCGGACGCATTTTTCTGTGCAATCAACAGGATCTCTTTATCCTGCAACATCGCTGCTTCGAGGGCCTGAATCGACTTTTCCCGGCCAACAAACAACGGGATCACCATATGTGGATAAACAACAACATCACGCAGGGGCAAAACCGGCAATGTGGTGGAAGTGATCTCTTTATTATTCTCGAGTGGTGCCATAACGGACCTAACTCCTCTAGACGATAGTAACTGCGCTACACACAGATACAGATAGAACGGTATAACGCTTTTCATTTAGATGGGGCTGGCCTTTAAAAAAACAACCACACCGAAAGAAAAATCTGTAAAAACAAAAAATAAGCGTACTGCCAGTTAGAATGTATCACTGTCTGACCTTATAAACAGCAAAGCACTCTGCTAACTTGCCACCAAAATGGGGGCTTCAGCAGCTACCCTTTCTTCATAACATCACCAAAAAACTAAAAAGCCCGGCAATGCCGGGCTTTATATAATTTATAGGTTTATTTGTAGTATGCGTTTTCCCGCACACTATGATCGGTTACATCACGTACGCCGATCAAACCCGGTATACGTTCAACCAAGGTTTTCTCAACCCCATCCTTAAGCGTCATATCTACCGCACTACAACCCTGACAGCCGCCGCCAAACTGAAGAATAGCGATATGCCCCTGCTCTTCTTCCACCAGCTCCATCAACTTAACTTCGCCACCGTGTGAAGCTAGCCCCGGGTTAACATCAGAATAAAGAATATAGTTTATCTGCTCATCCATCGGACTATCTGCTGACACCATAGGCACTTTAGAATTAGGGGCTTTAATCGTTAGCTGCCCCCCCATCCGGTCGGTCGCAAAGTCAACCGTTGCCTCTTCCAGATAAGGCAGGCTGTTTTTCTCAAAGTAAAACTTTAGCTTGGTTTTCTGCATTACCGCATCGTCTTCGACCACTTCATCGGGGCGACAGTAAGCGAGGCAGGTTTCTGCATAAGGTGTACCTGGCTGGGTGACAAACATCCGTACTGCGATACCCTCCACGTCCTGCTTTTCCAGCAGCTCTGCAAGGTAGTCTTCAGCTGATTCTGTTACGGTAATATTCATTCAGTATCCTGTTACTTATACAAACACGCTATGAGGCTCAGGATACACCCTTTCTAAACCCGAGTAAATTGATCAGCTATTAACAAATACATCACTTAAAAGAATCTGTTAGACTGCCCCGCTTCTCCCATTTGGATACAGGAAAAGTCTAATTTGACTCGCCGGCAGCGCATCAGAACCATACTCGCACTGGGGCTGCCAATTATCGGCGGCATGCTGTCACAAAGTCTGTTAAATCTGGTCGATGCCGCTATGGTTGGCAGCCTGGGGGAAACGGCACTGGCAGGGGTTGGGATTGGTGGCTACAGCAGCTTTTTGGCTATCAGTCTTATTATGGGACTTTCTTCAGGCGTTCAAACGCTGGTTGCTCGCCGCAAAGGCCAGGAGCGTCAATCAGAAATAGCCCAGCCTTTAAGCTGGGGGCTTCTGCTAGCACTACTGACAACCCTCCCTCTGATTCTATTTTTCACCGCTATCTCCGACCCCATGGTTGCGCTGATGAGCAGCGATCTAAAGGCACTTACCATTGCCGATCAATATTTTGAATACCGGATTCTGGCCATGCTGGCTGTCGGCTTTAATCTGACCTTTCGTGGCTATTGGAATGGCACAAACCGACCTATGGTCTATTTGCGGGTACTGTTGATTACACATCTGCTAAATGTACTCATCAGTTATGCCCTTATCTTTGGACACTTTGGCCTTCCGGCTATGGGCGCAGCCGGAGCAGGACTCGGTACCACCCTTTCACTCTATATTGGTGCTTTTATCATTGGCTTGCTGACCTTTCGCAAAGCCCGCAATCAGGGCCTGTTTCAAATCAGTCTGCGCAATACCCGCACATTGCACTCGCTTCTGAAGTTATCTGTACCCCACTCAATACAGCAGTTCTTTTTTGCTGCAGCAGTCGCCGCTCTGTTCTGGATCATTGGTCAACTGGGCACCGAGCAGCAGGCCATAGGTCATGTCCTTATCAATCTGGCGTTACTTCTGATACTACCGGGCGTCGGCCTCGGCATCGCATCGACCACTCTGGTCAGCCACGCCTTAGGTCAGAACCGCCCGGACCTGGCCTGCCGCTGGGGCTGGGATGTAATTCTGGCGGCGCTACTGACTATGTCACTTCTCAGCCTGCCCATGTGGTTATTCCCTGAAAATCTGCTCGGTATTTTTCTGGCCTCCAGTGAAGCTATCGAACAAGCCAGACTACCTTTAATGCTAACTGGGGTTGCCATCTGTCTGGATGCAGCCGCTATCGTTCTGACTCAGGCATTGCTGGGCGCCGGAGCTAATAGGACAGTAATGTCAATCTCAATCCTGGGCCAGTGGTGCTTCTATCTGCCACTGGCCTGGCTGGCAGGACCCTGGCTAGGTTTTGGCCTGACCGGCATCTGGCTGGTACAGATCATTCACCGGGCCGGATCATCACTATTGTTCATCTATGTATGGAACCGCAAAAACTGGGTTCATATCCGCATATAGATTGGTTAGACTGGGCAGATAACTCACACCGGTAGCGCCTAACAGGCCTATACTTCCAACTATCAATAAAGTCATTAATAACAGGAACTTCGCTTTCTTATGATGGAACAACCCCTATGATGGAACACAGCCTGGTTTTTTCGTTTTTTCTGATTTTTACCGGCGCAGCCGTATTGGCTACTATTGCCCTTTACACCCGGCAACCCCTGTTGGTTGCCTACATAGTACTAGGCGCACTGTTAGGCCCTTATGGCTACAGTTTCATTCAGGATACCGCCCTGTTATCCGAAATATCGCATATAGGCATCATCTTCCTACTGTTTCTGCTAGGCCTTGATATGCAACCCAGCCATCTGGTTCATATGCTAAAAAAAGCCACTTTGGTCGCCATTTTCAGCGCGATTATATTTATGGCAGTGGGCTACGTGGTCGGCATCTCATTTGGCTACACTACTACTGAAGCGGTGATCATCGGCGTCGCCCTGATGTTCTCCAGCACTATAATAGGCATCAAACTCCTGCCTACCACTGTCTTACACCATAAGCATACCGGTGAGCTGGTCGTCGGCTTGTTATTGCTACAAGACGTTATCGCCATTCTGGTGCTGCTGTTTTTGAATAGCGGCGACAACGGTAGCAGTCAGCTAGCCAGCTTCCTCAAAACGGCGGTCGCTCTGCCCGTGATTATTGTTGGCGCCTTTATTTTTGTCCGTTTTATTCTACTTCCCCTGATTCAAAAGTTTGACCGGTTCCATGAGTATATTTTTCTGGTCGCTATAGGCTGGTGTCTGGGCCTGGCTGAGCTGGCGCAACTGGCTGGTTTGTCGGCTGAAATAGGAGCCTTTATTGCCGGTGTAACCGTGGCCACCAGCCCAATTGCTCAGTATATCGCCACCAGCCTGAAGCCCCTGCGGGATTTCTTCCTGATCCTGTTCTTCTTCTCTATCGGCGCCAGCTTCAACCTTGGACTGCTTGGCCAGATCATCATCCCGGCCCTGCTGCTGGCACTACTTGTGCTGGTACTGAAACCTGTCGTATTCCGTTTCCTGTTACAGAGTATCAGCGAAGACAATAAACTGGCCTGGGAAGTCGGCTTCCGTCTGGGCCAGATCAGTGAGTTTTCACTACTGATCGCCTACATGGCTACCAGTGCTGCACTGATTGGCCAGGAAGCTTCGCACGTTATTCAGGCCACTGCGATTCTGACCTTCCTGTTCTCAACCTATGTGGTGATCTTTAACTACCCCAATCCGATTGCGGTTTCAGACAAACTCAGGCGAGACTAGAAAGACGCCGCTGCGCGGCTTGTTAAAAAGAGCAAAGACAATGCCCGCTCACTCCACAGAAAGAAAGTTAACAGTAATGCAGCATCTTACCGATCAGGAGCAGGCTTTCATGAAGCCGGTGATACAGGAAGAGGCAACTGGATGCGGTATTGCCTCAGTCGCTAACATACTGGGTAAGACATACCCAGAGATGAAACAGATCGCTAATGCTATGGGTATTCAGGCTTCAGATGAATCACTCTGGTCTGACACCCGGTATTTAAGACGCATGTTAGGAGCCTTTGGTATTGAAACATCTACCGAAGAAACTCCTTTTGTGACCTGGCAATCACTGCCTGATCTGTCGTTACTATCAATCAAACATCATCAGGAAAACGGTAAATGCTTCTGGCACTGGGTGGTCTTTAAGAGATCCGAAGGTATAGCAGAGGTGATAGATTCAGCCAGCTATCTTGAAGAGAACCGAAGAACTGATTTTCACAACATGAAGCCTAAGTGGTATATCGAAATAAAAAAAGAGACCTGAGGGTCTCTTTTTTAACGCTGCAAGGCAAATAGCGAGCAACCTTAATATTTTTGCTTATCTCGCCCTAACCAAATCTGCTCAGCCAAAGCAAAACAGTCGACAGAATTATCCGCCCGATTCAATAGTTTTAGCACCACCGCCAAAGTCGAAATCACAGCACCAGTGCCATACTCATGTTCTATTTCACCGCGCCAGAGTGATAACAGATCCGCAGTATTAAGATCCTGCTTAACTAATCTGCGCGGGAAATAACGCGGCCATTGTTCAGCACTGTATTGATCTCCCCGGGTCCATTGCAGTTCACATTCAGAGTCCGGCTTAATTTCAGCTTCACCACCGTCGCCTTTAATCGTTAGTCCATTTGCAGTACCTAACAACTGAGCAGTCTTCTGATGCATCGGCGCATAGGCCGGATGGAATACGCCATCAACAGCATGAGGCGCCAGCAATGGATTTATCAGCCGACATAAAGTGTGTACCGGAGAACGCAGTCCTAACACTGGACGCAGATTAATAATTCGCGCCATTTCAGGACTCAGCGTGTCGATCGACATAAACGCAAAATGCGTATTATCCAGTTCAGTTGCGACGCCCTGCCAATCAGAACAAGCACCGATACCAAACTGTTTCAAACAGTCTTCAGTATAAAAGCGATCCGGAGTGTGCCCTTTGGCTCCGTGCATAAATACCCGTACCCCTGAACCGGCCAGTGCCAGCGCACTGAGAATAAACCAGGGCAGTTGACGCTTTTTACCCGCATAGGTAGACCAGTCCAGATCAACGGGTAGATCAGCCGGTGCATCACACTGTTGACGAACCGCTTCTACAAAGCCCGCCAACTCTTCAGGCGATTCTTCTTTAACCCGCAATAGCATAAGAAATGCACCCAACTGTTCAGGCTCAACCTGCTTAGCGAGTATCATCTGCATCGCCTCACGCGCCTCTTCCTGAGTAAGCGAGCGCGAACCTTGTTTACCTTTACCTAGAATACGAACGAAGGGTGCAAAAGGATGTTCTTGTGACATAGACCTGCATAGACCATTAGATTACAGTAGACGGCAATATTACACCCAGAGCGGGATCTGCATGAAGCCTTTTCACCCTCAAGTTAACCTGTTTTTTAACGCACTGGTGTTTTTTACCCGAATTCCGGCCCCTGCAGGCGTAGATTTTTCCTCTGCCAACCTGAGCCAGGCTAGCCGCTACCTACCCATCATCGGCTTACTGATAGGAGCCATTGCCGCGGTGATCTGGTGGGTAACCAGCCAGCTATTGCCACAACCTATTGCCATTTTATTATCGATGCTCAGTACTCTTCTCGCTACAGGAGCATTCCATGAAGATGGACTGGCAGATTGCGCCGACGGCTTTGGCGGTGGCTGGGAAAAACCTCAAATACTAACGATCATGAAGGATTCCCGTATCGGTGCATACGGTGCTATAGCCCTGATAATGATGCTGGCCCTAAAATTCAGCGCACTGAGCAGCCTTACACATATTATTACGGCACTGTTACTCGGCCACAGCCTTAGCCGACTGGCTGCAGTCTGCCTGATTTATAAAGACAGCTATGTTCAGGACGATGCTCAGAGTAAAGTAAAACCTGTCGCCCGCACTATAGATAAACAGGGAATGCTGGTAGCAGCGTTACCTGCCATCCTGATATTTATATTAATGGCTGACATAGCAGCACTTTTAGTCCTGATTCCGGTGACACTAACAACCCTGGGCTGCAGCTTTTACTTTAACAAACGTATCGGTGGCTATACCGGCGACTGCCTGGGGAGCTGCCAACAGCTAAATGAACTGGTTATTTATCTCTGGTTCTGCCTGCCATGGATGCTTTAACGGCCCGGCACTGGTAGAATCCGCGCTTCGTCAGGAGAAGCACATGAAACCAAACCGTTCCCGCAATCAAAAACAACGCCCCCTTAAGCGTCAGAGTGAAACTCTGCCAGCCGAAGCGATAGAACTAACCATAGACTCACTGAGCCACGATGCCCGGGGAATCGGACGTTATCAGGGTAAAACGGTTTTTATTACTGATGCTCTACCTGGCGAACAGGTATTGGCTCGCCTGACCGAAGAAAAAGCCAAATTCTATACCGGTCAAACCCTCGAGGTTTTAACCCCTGACAGCCATCGCATCAGCCCGAACTGCCCGCACTACGATCAGTGCGGCGGCTGCGATATGCAGCACATTGATAATGCATATCAGCTTGAACTGAAACAAGCTCAGGTATTGGATCAGATAAGCCGAATTGGTAACAGCAAACCCGCAAACATTCAGCCCGCACTGACTGCAACTAACTGGAACTACCGCCGTAGCGCACGCATAGGCATCAACCAACTGTCGGATGGTGAACCTATTATTGGCTTTCGTCGTAGCGGCAGCAATCTACTCAGTCAGATCGATAGCTGTGCAGTACTGGACAAACGGGTCAGCGACATTTTTTCCCGCATCCGGGAAGACCTGACCGATACCGGCGATATCCGCCATATTACGCAGATGGAAATAGACCTGGGTGACAACAACGGCTATCTGGCTCTGCGTCTGAAGAAAGCACTGAACGAGGAACACCTGTCTATCTTCCAGGCCGCTGCCAACGATTACCTACTGACCCTCGACCTACAGCTAATCGGGGAAGAGAGCGCAGCAAACAAACCGCAGCCTGCCAGCTATGTATTGAATGAGCTAACGCTGGAATTTCAACCCAGCGATTTTATCCAGGTTAACCCTGAAATTAACCAACAGATGGTTAATAAAGCAATTGAACTGTTGCAACCGGCTGAAGGTGACCAGATTCTCGATCTGTTCTGCGGCCTGGGTAATTTCTCGCTACCCGTCGCGAAAAGTGGCGTCTCTGTTACCGGTATCGAAGGCAGCATGTCGATGGTGCACCGGGCAGAACATAATGCTGAGCTGAACCAACTAACCAGCTGTAATTTCTACTGCGCTAATCTGGCAGAGCCACTCAACGGACATCAGTGGTATAAGCAGCCTTACAATAAGATTATTCTGGACCCACCCCGTGCTGGTGCAGCTGAAATCCTGCCTCAGGTAACGGCACTGAAACCAGAAAAGATCCTCTACATCTCCTGCAACCCAGGTGCATTAGCCCGGGATTCCCGCATTCTCACCGAAGAGGGTTATATCATGCAGGAATTTATGGTGATGGATATGTTCCCACAAACTCACCATATTGAATCCATGGTGCTGTTTACCCGCGGCAAGAAAAAGAAGCAGAAAAAGAAGCTATTTAGCGGCAAAGGCATCAGCCGCTAAGTCTATCAGGCACTCTAAGTCCGGACCGCTCTCAAGATAGGCGATAAGCTACTTATCGCCTTATTATCACCTTAGTCACCTTAGTCACCTATGAAACAGACACCTCCTCTGCACATCAGTACAGAAGAGGAGTGCCTCTGCCGTCGAGACAATCCTGATATCAATACCAGGGATCAGTTTACAATTCTGATCCGCTCGCCCTGCCGAAGCCCTGCGATAGTTTCCGCCATCTGTTCTACAATTCGCTGACGCGCCTGAACACTGCCCCAGGCGCTGTGCGGCGTAATGATCAAATTTGGAATATCCTCAGCCAGTAGAGGATTACCATTGACCGGCGGCTCTTCGATCAGAACATCGGTTGCCGCACCCGCCAACCGGCCTTGTCGTAAAGCATCCGCCAGATCAGCCTCATTCACGATACCGCCCCGTGCTGCATTGATAATAAATGCGCCGGGCTTCATCAACGCTATAGTTTCAGCATTAATCAAATTACGGGTAAGATCCGTTAAAGGACAGTGAAGACTCAACACATCGACCTGAGGCAAAAGCTCATCAATGGCTATACGCCCACCCACGGTATCACCTCCTGCCCGCTGGGCTATCAGTACTTCCATACCAAATGCACCGGCTAACCTAGCCACACCGGCTCCCAGGTTGCCGTAACCCACAATACCCAGAGTCTTACCGGACAGCTCCTGTATCGGGTAATCCAGCAAACAGAACTGGCTGGCTCGAGCCCACTGCCCGTTACGAGCCGCATTGTTGTATGCGATCAGATTGGTGTGCAACGCCAGCATCATAGTCATTACATGCTGAGCAACCGAATCGGTACCATAAGCCTGACAGTTAGAGACGCTGATACCCTGTGCTGCAGCAGCCTGCAGATCCACATTATTGGTACCTGTGGCAGCAATACAGATATGCTTCAGGGAGGCACTGGATGCTAAAACCTCTTTATCCAGCACCACCTTATTGACGATAACCAGCTCTGCCCCCGCTATGCGCTCAGAGACCTGGGCAGCTGAGGTTTCAGCAAAGCAGGTAAACGAATCACACTGCCGCTCAAGCGCACTGAGATCCAGATCATTGCAATCCAGACTACCCAGATCAAGAAATACTGCCTTCATAATTTCTCCCACTAAAAAGGGGCCGGTCTGTAACAGAGGGCCCCTTACTTATCTCTATCCTGCTTAAGGATATCTTAGTTAAGACTATCAGATCTGCTCTTTGATCTCCCACAGGATCTCATCAGCAATTACTTCAGGGGCCGCATAACCATCGGAAGTCTTCACCGTCAGGAATACACCATTAGCGGTCCGTTTCATCTTCAGCTGGTACTGACCAACATGTTCGTACTTGCCACTATCATCATTGAAAGTCGCATCTTTATAATCCTCAAAGACATAGACCACTCGCCCGGCGAACCAAATCTTAAAACCATCCTTTTCGGCCAACTCTGCTGAGCCACTGTAGTCAAAATCGATATCTTCATCAAAACTACGCGACTTCTGCTCGAGTTGCTTCGAGCCATATGACGGACCTGCACTTGCATTTGCATCGCCAATACCTATTGCAGAACCAAAATCTCCAACATTAAGTTTAATTGGCTTACGATCGGAATGAAGCCATTCAAAAAAGCCCATTTTTTCCACTTCATCAAATGGCGTTGAAGTAGTGAAGGTCATATAGATGATACCTAATTGCTGATCTCTGTCACCCACGTCAATACTAGTCTTCGCGATCGCATTATTAAGTTGCTGCCAGGCCTGATCAGCCGGCACAGTAATCTTAAGCGCAGGCATACCATTAGAATCACGCCCAATTTGAGGCACACTATCCCGCTGCTGGCGCAATTTTACCAGGCTATGACTTTCCGCCTGCGAGCCAGATTTACTCAGATACCGTAGCATCTCAAACATCATATCTGACTTATAATCAACATCTTCTGCTTTTGCCCCCCAGTCCAGACCACGATCTTTATCATCCTGTGCCACACGAATGTGCTGCATTCTAATAGAAGTTCTATTGAAGTCGTCCTGCAGTGGAAGAACGGAAATCCGCAATTTATCACTGACCGGCCCTTCGATATCCTGAAACGTCATCCGCTTTACCATCGTATCGATAAAGCTTAACTCGTCACCATCAGCATCGATCCAGACGGTTTCCATCACCCCGTCACGGGGAGCGGTTTTAGCCAGATCAACATTATTGAAGCGCCAGAAGTCCTGTAACTGAACCCACACATCGCCCACAGGCTCATCAACGATCAGAATCTTGTCAGACCCTTCCCGCTTCAGATTAACTGAGCCCGAGCCAGCATCAGCATAGAAAAACTCAGGCCGGGGAACTTCAAAGTCTCCGGTCCGCTGCGATGCTGTTAAACCCGCATTCGGGATATCCAGATTATCCTGCATCGGCTTAGCCCGATTACGAACCGATGGCGGTAACTCTAAACGCTGGGTAGATTGCGCATTTTCATAGTTCTGACTCCGATCATTTATGATCCCATTCTCACCATAGATAGGGTTCGAATAGGAGCCACAACCGGCAATACTTAACACAGCTGCTGCCAAAGGCAGCAAAGAGATTAGTCTCATTCTGGTTTGTCCGTTATAAAATCAGATAATTTGGCAAGCTTTAAGAGCATCACGTACCTGAGAGCGGTATTGCTCATCCAGCACTGTCAGAGGCAAACGAATACCTTGCCCCATCATGCCCATTTCCACCATCGCCCATTTCACAGGGATAGGGTTAGCTTCGACAAACATTGAGTTATGGAGTTCCATCAGCGAGGCCTGAATTGCACGAGCCGCCTCTGTTTCACCAGCAATTGCCAGACGACACAGCTCACCCATCTGCGCAGGCGCAACGTTGGCAGTCACAGAAATATTTCCATCACCACCTAACAACATAAGTTCAACCGCAGTACCGTCATCACCGGAATAAATAGCAAACTCTTTAGGCGCCTTCTCAATCAGCTCTTTAGCACGATCAAGATCACCCGTTGCCTCTTTGATACCGATAATATTATCAATCTCTGCCAGACGTAAAACGGTTTCTGGCAACATATCGCAGGCAGTACGGCCCGGTACGTTATACAGAATTTGCGGAATATCTACGGCCGCAGCGATAGTTTTATAATGCTGATACAAGCCTTCCTGAGTAGGCTTGTTGTAATAAGGCGTCACTAGCAAGCAGGCATCTGCACCTGCAGTTTTAGCCGCCTGAGTCAGCTCAATCGCTTCCTGGGTGGAATTTGCACCGGTTCCGGCTATCACCGGAATAGCACCTGCGACGCGCTCAACAACCCGTTTGATAACCTGACAGTGCTCATCGCAATTCAGTGTTGCAGATTCGCCGGTAGTACCGACAGCGACTATTGAATCGGTGCCCTTTTCCAGATGAAAATCTACAACTTTATCCAGCGCGTCCCAATCAACATCGCCGTTAGACATCATCGGGGTAACAAGAGCAACAATGCTGCCAGTAATCATCTCGGTCTCCATCAAAGAGTGGTTAGAATGGCCTATGGTACTTGCCTGTTTGTGCCGGCTCAACCCATTTCACCTCAATAAGTTAGCTCTTAAGTCGACTCTTGCGTCAGAATTAAAAAGCCAGCTGAGAAAGGCTGCCAAATCTGTGTAATCTGTTATCGTATATAAAGCGTATTATTCTAACTGATCTCGCTCTGAGAAGCGTAGTTTTTCAGACAGTTTTTTTGTTAAGGAAGCATTATGAGTCAAGCAACAATAGATCAGCCAGTCAGCGACTTCACCGCAGTGGCAACCAGCGAAACCACAGTAACCTTGTCACAGCTGAAAGGCTCAAACGTAATCATCTATTTTTACCCCAAAGACAGTACCCCTGGCTGCACCACCGAAGGCCAGGACTTTCGTGATCTCTACGAACAGTTTCAAGCAGCTAACACCCAGATCTTTGGTGTTTCACGGGATAGCATGCGTCGTCACGAAAACTTCAAAGCCAAGCAAACCTTTCCCTTTGAATTGATCAGCGATCCGGACGAAGAACTCTGCCAACTGTTTGATGTAATAAAATTAAAGAAACTTTATGGTAAAGAGCATATGGGTATAGAACGCAGCACCTTTCTGATCGATGCTGATGGTATGTTACGTAAAGAGTGGCGAAAAGTTAAAGTAAAAGGCCACGTAGAAGAAGTATTCGAGGCGGTCAAAGCACTTTAAATAAAGCCACGCAATAAACTACTCTTCGCTGAGAATACAGCACAATAAAAAGCCGGCAATCGCCGGCTTTTTAATTATCTGAGCAGCACTATGCTACTCCGTGCTACTTTCAACGGCACCCAGCGCATGGGTCTTCGGCCAGGCATTCAAAATAGCCTTAATCAACGTTGCTAACGGGATAGCAAAGAACACACCCCAGAAGCCCCAGATACTACCAAACACTAATACTGCAATAATAATTGAAACCGGATGTAGGTTAACTGCTTCAGAAAACAACAAAGGTACTAACACATTACCATCCAACGCCTGAATAATGCCGTAGGCCAGCATCAGGTACCAGAATTCATTAGTCCAGCCCCACTGCACAAATCCGATAAGCGCAACCGGCAAGGTTACCAGCGCAGCCCCAATGTAGGGAATCAGTACAGAAAGACCCACCATAATCGCCAGCAGCGCCGCATAGTTAATGCCTAAAAAGGTAAAAGCTATGTAGGTCACGGAACCTACAATGACAATCTCAATCACTTTGCCGCGAACATAGTTGGCGATCTGGAGATCCATCTCATTCCAGACCTGAGTCAACATCTCTTTTTTCTGCGGTAGAAAAGAGACCCACCAACGCACCAGAGAGCCACCATCTTTAAGGAAGAAAAATACCAGAATCGGTACCAGCACCAGATAGATCAGCAGCGCAACTAAGCCGGTAATAGAATTCAGCGAATAAGTCACCACCCACTGCCCCAACTGACTCAACTCAGCAGTTGCAAGATCTATGATCTGACTGATCTGCTGCTCTGAAAACACATCCGGATACTGTTGCGGCAATAACAACAACACCGCCTTAGCTTCAGTTACCATACGCGGCAACTCATTGAACAGATTGACTGACTGCTTCCAAGCCAGCGGCATGATAAACAGTAAAAGCGATAACAAAATACTGACGAAAAGGATAAATACCAGAATCACAGACGCCAGATGTGGCACGTTACGCTTTCTTAACCACTCACTCAGCCCCTGCATCAGGAAAGCCAGGATAATACTGGTGAAAACAGGAGTCAGCGCCTGCCCCAGGTATAATATGACACCAAAGGCACCCACCAAAAGAACCAGTAACAGCATCACCTCTTCATTAGAGAAGTAACTGTCGATCCATTTACTGAAAATTTTTCTCACTGGCTCACCCTCGGCTAACCACGCTTAATAATGTAAATATACTGATCCGCTTCTATGAACGATTCCAGCAACTGGTGGTCTGACTGGTCAACATAAACCCTGAAGTCTCTCTGGGAACCTGCATCAGTCGCCAACACTTTTAACACTTTGCCTGTTTCCAGCTTATGCAAAGCTTGTTTAGCTTTAAGCAAAGGTAATGGACAGCTTAGCCCGCAAGCATCAAGCAGTTCATCATAATGGATCTGATTCATGGATTTTTTTCCGCAACAAACAAGAGGCAAGCAATATATACCAAAAAGTGAGTTAATATAATTAGCAATTACGATATAAGGATTAGCTCTTTGTTTAATAAATACTTTTACAGCTTTATTTTAGGCCTGTTACTGCTGCCTTATACTCTGACCAGCAACGCATCAGAGCTACCTGTAATAGGTAATAGTACCTCGGTTATATCCCTGGAACAGGAGCATAAACTAGGCAGAACCTGGGCGCGTATGTTACGGGGCAGCACCCCCGAATTTGGTGATCCAATAGTCGTTAACTATATTGATCAGCTGATCTGGCAACTCGCCCCTTACAGCCAGCTACAAGATCTCCGCCTGGAGCTTATTGTGCTCGATAATCCGGCCCTCAATGCATTTGCAGTGCCGGGAGGCATAGTCGGCATTAATACCGGAATCTTACTAGGTGCCCAGGATGAAGAGGAGCTGGCCTCCGTTATCGCCCATGAGTTAGCCCACCTGTCGCAGCGCCACTATGCTCAACAATTAGAAGAGTCTCGCCGAAACACCCCCTTGCTTCTGGCCGGTATTCTGGCGAGCATCCTGGTATCCAGCGCATCCCCTGATGCTGGCATCGCGGGCATCTCTTCAACGATAGCCGCCGGACAACAGGCCGGACTGAATTTCAGTCGCCGTAATGAACAGGAAGCAGATCGCATCGGTATGCTGAATCTTACCAGCGCCGGCTATGATCCATTCGCTATGCCACGTATGTTTTCACGCATTCAACGCTCGAGCCGGTTTCTTGGCGAAAAGCCGCCAGAATTTCTATTAACTCATCCGGTGACAGAATCCCGGATTGCTGATGCAGAAAATAGAGCCCGGCAACTTGATAAACCGGATTTCCGCCCTCTGAACTATGATTTCCAGCTAATTCGTAAGCGGCTGGAAGTCAACTATGCAAAAGATCTGAAGCAAGCTATTAAAAGCTATAAAGAGAGCGCCGCTGACAACCAATTAAGCAACTATGGTCTGGCACTGGCACTGATGAGGTCAAAGCAATACAAACAAGCCGCTACAGCCTTAGAGGCTCTTGCTCCGGCATTACAGCAACACCTGACTATTAAACTGACCTATGCTGAACTGGCCCTTGAAGCGGGTCAGTACACAAAAGCCCTTAGCATGACGGAAAAACTACGTGACCTGTACCCGGACAGTTATCCGGTCGCGCACTTCTATGCCAACTCTCTACAGGCCAACAATCAGTTTAAAGCAGCCGCTGAAGTATTAATTCGACTGACAAAACAACAACCCACCAACAGCTACCTGTGGTATGAGCTAGCGGAGGTAGAAGGCAAAGCGGGTAACACTCTGGGTATTCATGAAGCACGTACTGAATACTTTTTACTTAACGGACAGGTGGATAAAGCGCTGCGTCAACTTGATTTTGCGATGCGGGACAAACAACTCAGCGACAGTGATATCGAGCAACTAAAACAACGCAAGCTTGAAGCAGAAGCAATCAGGGACGATATTAAAAATGCTTTCTAGATAGCTTAATGTTTATCTTAAACTGTTATCGGCAACATTTTTTAAATTTCTTACCGCTTCCACAAGGACAGGGATCGTTCCGCTCTGGCTTTTTTTCAAAGCGCTGGGTTTTTGGTGTACTTAATACCGCATCCAGTTCCGAGATATTTTCCTCTGCAGCGGCATCCACCTGAATAGACGCGAATAAATCATGCTCCAGCAGAACAGCTTCTATCTCAGTTTTACGCGCCTCACTCGGAACCAGCAGTGATAAAGGATCATTTTCACTGCCAGGTTTCACATTCGGTTTAGGGTTATAACCACTTTTACCGTATTTACCCATCACATCTATCGTACCTTTGAAGAAAAACTTAGACATATTCTGATCCTGTATAGTGCGATAATGAGTTGGCGCGCAATACTAACAACTTACGATTATTATTGCGACGCATGAAAAAAGAGACCCGCAGGTCTCTTTCCGTTTTTCTATCAGGCTGAACAATAGTGCTTGCTATGAATTAGCTTTATCACGCAACACAAACTTCTGAATTTTACCGGTTGAGGTCTTCGGCAAATCTCCGAACACGACTTTCTTCGGCGCTTTAAAATTGGCCATATTTTCACGACAGAAATCGATAATTTCCTGCTCGGTAACTTCAGCGCCCTCTTTCAGACTGACGAAAGCACAGGGAACTTCACCCCACTTATCATCTTCTTTGGCCACCACTGCAGCCTCCATAACACTGCCATTGCGGTACAGCACATCCTCCACCTCAATCGAGGAGATGTTCTCACCACCGGAGATGATAATATCTTTCGAGCGGTCTTTAATCTCAATGTAGCCATCAGCATGCCAGACAGCCAGATCGCCGGAATGGAACCAACCGCCAGCAAAACTATCTTCGGTAGTCGAAGGATTTTTCAGATAGCCCTTCATCACCAGATTACCGCGCATAAAGATCTCACCCATGGTTTCACCGTCCTGAGGCACCGGTTCCAGCGTATCCGGGTTGGCAACCATTAAACCATCCAACATAGGCGCTCTCACCCCCTGACGGGACTTCAGACGGGCGATCTCTTCATCGGAGCGATCATTCCACTCCTGATGCCATTCACAAACCACTGACGGCCCATAGGTTTCGGTCAGACCATAAACATGAGTCACAGTGAAGCCCATCGCTTCCATACCCTGAATAACTGCCGCCGGTGGCGCTGCACCGGCGGTCATTACTTTCACCGAGTGTTCAATACCCTGTTTCATCTCTTCAGGGGCATTATTCAGCATATTCAGAACGATAGGCGCACCACAGAAATGGTTAACTTTTTCATTCTTAATCGCCGCATAGATATCATCCGCCTTAACATGACGCAGACAAACGCTAACACCCGCCGCCGCCGCAATACTCCAGGGGAAACACCAGCCATTACAATGGAACATAGGCAGCGTCCACAGATACACCGGATGCTGGCCCATATTCCAGGATACGATATTACTCATCGCATTCAGATACGCGCCACGGTGATGATAAACCACGCCTTTTGGATTTCCGGTGGTACCTGAGGTGTAGTTCAGGGTAATCGAATCCCACTCATCATTGGGTAGCTGTAGTGGATAATCAGCATCACCCTCGGCGATAAAGTCTTCATAATTGGTGGTGCCTATTAACTCACCACCTTCGTAATAAGGATCATCAATATCAATAACCAATGGACGGTGAGCGATCATTTTCAGGGCTTTACTGATCACCTCAGAAAACTCACGATCGACAATAATAACTTTCGCTTCACCATGCTGCAGAATAAAGGCGATAGCCTCGGCATCAAGACGGATATTCAGCGCATTCAAAACGGCGCCACACATAGGCACACCAAAGTGCGCCTCAAATACCTCGGGCAGATTCGGCGCCATCACGGCAACTGTATCCCCCTCTCCAATACCCTGCCTACTCAGTGCACTGGCCAACCGGCGACAACGTGTATATGTTTCTGACCAGCTACGGCGAGTCTGCTGATGCACTACCGCAGTTCGCTCAGGGAACACTGAAGCTGCACGTTCAATAAAGGTTAATGGACTCAACGATGAGAAGTTCGCAGCATTTTTATCCAGCCCGAACTGATACGGATTCGAGTGTGTAGACATAGTTATTCGCCCTGATAGTTGCTGCGCTGTGTTTCAGCTCTATTTATCAGCCCTATTCATCAACAATAGAAGCGCAGCCTTGTTATATTTCTTTTAATGAAAATCAGGGTTTACCCTGATTGCATCAACTATAATACGTAATTACCCTAATTAGACAAGTTATTCTAAAGTCAAATACAGGCAAAAAAGTGGCCTGTATGACTATGTCCTAAGGGAATATCCCTTATTTGTGAGACCCAATGAGCGCAGAACAAGATCTTAAAACTATCAGTGATCTGGATGAGGCGGAACGTTTTCGTTTTTTGGTAGAACAATCTACCGATATGATCTCCCGTCATACCCCGACGCTGGAGTGGACCTTCCTGGATGTCAGCCCCGCTGTTGAACGTATGTTGGGCTATACCGTCAATGAGATGATCGGCACCGCCGGTTATGATCTGTTCCACCCTGAAGATGCTGACAACCTGATCAAGCGCTCGGACTCGGTTCGCTATCGCAAAGGGATGTACACCAATGTGTACCGTTATAAACATAAAAACGGGCACTATATCTGGCTGGAAACCACTAGCCGGACATTGCGGGATGACAGCGGCAAACCGATAGAAGTGATCTGCGTTTCTCGTGATGTAACTGAACAAACACTGGCTCAGCAAGCAACCCGACGTCTGGCCCGGGTGGTTGAAGCATCGTCCGATATGATCATGTTCTGCAACCATAAAACGATGCAGCTGACCTATATGAATGAGGCGACCTACATCACTCTGGGAACAGAGAAAGAAAACCCGGTAGTGTTCTACCTTGAACAGATGTTTGACCCCAAAACCTTTGCTTCTCTGGTACAGGATGCGCTAAGCCATGCAGCTACACATGGCACCTGGTACGGCAGCATTCAGATGCAGCTCCCCTCAGGCCGGGACCGCACAGCAGAGATACGCGAAGTTATAGCCCACCGTAACCTGAACGACGATATGCAGGTTGAGTATTACTCAATTATTGGTCGGGATATCACCCTGCGACGCAAAGCGGAAGATGAGATGAAACGCAACCAACTGGAGATGGCACATATTGCTCGCCTCCTCTCTGTCGGTGAGATGGCATCGGGTCTGGCCCATGAGATTAATCAGCCACTGGCCGCCATTCTGAATTACTGCCGAGGCTCGTTGCGTCGTATCGATGAAGGCCGAATCAGTAAGGTCGACGAGATAGCCAAATCAATGGAGCTGATTACAAAACAAGCTAAGCGGGCCGCCGAAATAGTTAAACGGATGCGCAGCTTTGTTAAGAAAACAGAATATCAGCGCATGGAGTTTTCTCTCAATGAGAGTTGCCACGAAATTGCTGCATTCCTGAAACAGGAATCCCTGGATCACAATACCAGCTTCGAATATGAACTGGAAAATGGTGACTTGCCTCTGGTAGCTGACAAAATTCAGATCGAACAGGTACTGCTAAACCTGATTCGTAATGCAATTGAAGCGTATAACGACTGTGAAAAAAGTTCTCGACCCGTTATTATCAGCACCCGCAAAGCAAAAGATTACATCTACATATCGGTAGCTGACCATGCCAATGGCATCAGTGCCGAGGTGTTAGAGAAACTGTTTGAGCCGTTCTACACCTCTAAGTCCACGGGACTGGGCATGGGACTTTCTATATCCCGTACCATTATCGAGGCCCACGGTGGCCAGTTATGGGCAGAAAGTGACGGCAAAACAGGCACCCAGTTTTATATTAAGATTCCGGCAAAGGGCTAGACCATGACAACCAGACACAGCGGTACCGTTTTTATTGTCGATGATGACGATGACTTTCGCGACTCGATGCAGTGGCTGCTCGAGAGCGATGACCTGTCGGTGCAAAGCTTTTCCTCAGCGCGGGACTTCCTGAGTAATTACAAAGGCGAAAAAGGCTGCATGCTGCTGGATGTTCGTATGCCGGAAATAAATGGTTTGGCGCTACAGCAGATCATGCTAGAACGAGACATTCGCTTACCAATTGTGGTGCTCAGTGGTCACGGCGACATTCCCATGGCAGTGACCGCCATGAAAAACGGCGCGATCGATTTTCTGGAGAAACCCTTTGATGACGAAGTTCTGATTCCGCTGGTACAAACAGCGCTGGGTAAGGCTACTGAAATGTTCGCAGATCAGCAGCAACAGGAACAGGTACGCACCCTTTACGAGAGCCTGAGCCGCAGGGAAAAAGAGGTGATGGCGCTGGTTGTTACCGGTAAGGCCAATCGTGAAGTGGCCGAAGAGCTCGGTATCAGCCCGAAAACAGTGGAAGTTCACCGCTCCCGGGTTATGAGCAAAATGCGCGCAGAAAGCCTGCCAGAACTGGTTAAGCAGGCTGCTCAGGTAATTCTGTAACTGACACAATAAACCCAGCCATCGCATCCAGCGCTGGCTGCGGCGTATCAAGATTAAGAATACAGAGCAAATATTTCTGTCTCATCAGATAACAGCAACAGACGTTGCTGCCAGTTAATCTCGATCACCCCATGCGCTCAGCCGGTATCGAGTAGGTAAGCGTCGTGTGAGCGACCAGCTCATCACTGCCTTCGGAGCGGATCCACACCTCACCCACCGCCAACCGCTTACCGACCTTCATCAGACTGCACTTAGCCAACAGATCACTACCAGGCAATGGTTTGCTCATAAAATTAATATTGAGATTGGTGGTTACTGCCAGAGCAACAGGCCCGATCTGGCCTAATAAGGCGGCATACATACAGACATCCGCCAGCGCCATCATAGACGGACCAGAAACAGTCCCCCCCGGACGCAGATGTTCATCATCAACTGGCAACTTCATTTCAGCCCAGGCATCGCCCAGACCCGTCAACACGCCAAATTTCTCACCCTGAGGAAAATGTTCAGCCAGAAAGCTGTTCATCTCTTGAATAGACATTACCGGCATAACAAGGCTCCGCTGTCTGTTGATTTAGTTATTATTTATTGAGAAACAACCGCCAGAGTGACGGTCGCTTTGGATACCAGTTCAGCCTTATCACCACTGACACAGAACACTTCCGATTCAGCGATAATCAGCTGCTTACCGGGTTTCAGCACCCGGGATCGACACTCCAGACGATCTCCCTTAGCGGCCCGGAGTAAATTTATCTTGAACTCAGCGGTTAACACAATCTGATTTTTAGCTAACAGTGTAGCCCCCGCCGTACCAGCGGTATGGTCAGCCAGTGTCGCCTGCACACCGGCATGAACATAACCATCCTGCTGCAGGTGCTTATCATTCAGTTCAAGCGACGTACTACAATGACCGGGTTCAAAACTCAGCAGTTCAAAACCCAGATCCCGGACAAAGGGCGCGCTATAGAACACCCTTTCAACTTCATCGGCAAAGTCAGGGTTATACACCCTGAACTCCGCCGGAGCAGATTGAAGCTCAACCATAACAGTCAGGCCATCGTATCCGCTTCATCTTTAGCCCGGTTACGCAGGATAAAGCGCTGAATTTTGCCACTTGGTGTTTTCGGCAGCTCTTCAACAAACTCAATTTCCCGCGGGAAAGCATGGGTAGACAAGCGGTTACGAACATGGGTTTTCAGCTCAGCAGCTAACTCATCTGAAGCATCAAACTGCTGCATAACAACCACATAAGCCTTGATAATGGCGCCACGCTCCAGATCAGGTTTACCAATAACACCGCTTTCAGCAACCGCCTCATGCTCTAGCAACGTACTTTCAACATCTGACGGCCCAACACGGTAACCGGCTGTGGTAATAATATCGTCATCACGACCATTGAATGAGTAGCTACCATCACCATGACTGATAACTACATCACCGGTCAGGTAGTACTTGCCACGGAACGGATTCTTTTCACCCCAGGTATAACCCGGGAAGAAGAACAGTGGCGAATTTTCCATATCAACGGCTAACTCACCGGTCTCACCTTCAGCGACTTCCTGCAGATCATTATTAAGCGCAACAACCCGGACACCAGGCATAGAGAAGCCCATAGAGCCAACCCGAACAATACGCTGCTCCAGGTCATGATGGTTACAGGCTGTCATACCGGTTTCAGTCTGACCGTAATGATCCATCACAGGACAACCTAAACGACGGTCTACCCAGCCAATAACTTCAGGGTTTAGCGGCTCGCCGGCACTACTGGCAACGCGCAGATCAAATGTGTCATCGTCAGTCAGAATATCATCATGTGCCATCAGCAAGCGGTACGCCGTAGGCGCCGCTGCCAGGTTAGTAATTTTATACTTACGCAACATGTCGTAAGTCGTTTCTGGGGTAAACGCCTGCTCGTTGAAGTGGGTGGTATTACCCAACAACAGTGGACCTACTACCGCATAGTACAAACCATACGCCCAGCCCGGATCAGCCACGTTCCAGTAAGTATCTTCCGGCCGCAGACCAATAGCAAAACGCATATAGTTATAGAACGCTAACAGCGCCCGTGCAGGAACAGCAACACCTTTAGCTTTGCCGACAGTACCCGAAGTAAACATTTGCAGGAAAGGATCATCCGCGCCAATAGTAACCGGAGCAAAGACATCTGATTGCTGAGCCATCTCAGTTTCAAAATCAGCCAGTTCTGCATACTTTGCATCGGCATCCTGTCGATTAAACAGAACAACCGGTGGGCAGCCCTTAACATCATCAAGTTTAGATACATTGTCAGGGTCAGTGATCAACAGCTTTGTTTGTGCCTGCGTTACCCGATATTCAATTGCGCCGGCACCAAATGCAGTAAACAATGGCTGATAGACAGCACCCGCACGCAAGGTGCCTAACACTACAACCATCAGTTCGGGTGTGCGGGGCATCAAACAAGCAACCCGATCCCCTTTGCCTATGCCTCTCGCTTTCAATAGATTAGCAAATTTCGCTGCACGTTTTTGTAGTTCGGCAAAGGTATGACTGGAAGCCGGACGAGAAACACCTTCATAATTCAGTGCAATTTTATTGCTGTCCTCAGCCCAACGGTCACAGATCTCTTCACATACATTAAAGCCATCCTTCAGGTTGCCGATCAGCTGATCTTCAATCTGAGCCGGTGTGAAGCTGTCATAATATTCCTGATAATTTGCAATAGTCATTATTTGCCTCGTTGTTATCTTTATTCAGGCCCTTATATCGATGCAAAAGCCCCTGGCTTTTCTGACACAGATATAAGACTGGTCCTTTATCTTTTCTAAAAAATGTTTACTAAGCCGTTAATCAAACAGACCTGCGGTACGTAAATGTTCAATTTCAGATGCGCTATAACCCAACTGATCTAGCACCTGCTCACCCTGCTCACCGCAAAAGGGTGCAGGCTGCAAAGGCTCTTGATCAAAGCCCAGCGCCGGAGCCACCTGACGTTCACCTGCGGGGGTCTCAATAATCATATTTCTTGCCTGGAACTGAGGGTGCGTTGCCGCCTCAGATACCGTCAGTACCGGTTCAACACAGGCATCCAGATCTGCAAGTTCTTCACACCAGGTATCAAGGTCCTGGCGACTAAATTTTTGCTGCAGCAAAGTTTTAAACTGCAACTCTTCCAAGGGCGGGTTATCCTGAATGTTCAACGCCTGCGCCAGCCGTTGACGAAACTGTGGTTCAAGGCTGCCCACTGAGAGGTAACGGTTATCTGCGGTGCGATAGTAATCGTACAGCCCACCGCCATTCAGGAAATTACTTTCCGGCTCAGGATCACGACCACCATTAAGCGCCCCCGGCGCCATTAATGCCTGCATAGCCAGGGTATTGTCGGCCATCGAAATATCTAAGTAACAACCTTCACCGCTAACCTGTCGACCGATCACAGCCGCCAGTACAGAGATCACCGCAGGGTGCGATCCGGCCGCCACATCAGCAACCTGCAACCCCATAGGCGCAGGCCCTGATGCTTTGCGCCCCATATGACTCGCAGCACCCGATAGCGCCAGATAGTTAAGATCATGGCCCGCTTTATCCCGGTAAGGCCCATCCTGACCGTAACCCGTTACCGAGCAATAGATTAACTTAGGATTGACCTCTTTAAGACTTTCGTAATCCAACCCAAGCCGGGCCATTACGCCCGGACGGAACTGCTCTACCAGAATGTCGTACTCTGAAATTAGCTGGCGAATAATCTGACCGGCATGAGGATGTTTAAGATTCAGCGCCAGGGATTTCTTACCCCGGTTAAGGTAACTGAATGCGGCAGACTGTCCGTCAATCTGCGGCATCATATTACGCACCAGATCAGGCCTTGAAGCCGATTCAACCCGCAGCACTTCAGCCCCCAGATCAGCCAACATCATGGTGGCATAGGGACCTGGCAACAAGGTTGACAGATCAAGTACTTTAAGGCCCTTCAAAGGTGATTTCACAGTTTAATCCTCAGCCGGCTGCCTGGAGTATTTCACGGGCAATAATCAGACGCTGAACTTCACTGGTTCCCTCGTAGATAGAGGTAATCCGGGCATCACGGGTCATACGCTCCAGGGGATATTCTTGCATATAGCCATAGCCACCCAACAACTGCAGTGCTGAATAACACGCCTGATTGGCCTTTTCACTGGCAAACAGTTTTGCCATCGATGCTTCTTTAGCAAAGCTCAGACCTTTCTCTTTCCGGTCCGCCGCACTCATCAACAACAATCGCGCTGCTTCCAGCTCGGTTACCCGGTCAGCCATAATCCACTGTAAGCCCTGGAAGTCAGCTATCGGCTTGCCAAACTGCTTACGCTCTTTGGTATAAGCAACGGCAAAGTCCATAGCCGCCAAACCAATACCCAGTGCCAGAGAACCAATACCGATACGCCCTCCCGCCAACTCAGCAACAGCGATACGGAAGCCGTCATTCAGTTTGCCCAGAATGGCTGAGTCTGGCACTTCGCAGTTATCAAAATGAACTTCATTAGTCGCTGAACCGTGCTGCCCCATCTTTTTCTCAGCAGGCCCTACGGTAATACCTTCTGCATCAGCAGGTACCAGGAAGCAGGTAATGCCGCGGCCTTTTTTCGCATCCGGATCAGTAACAGCCCAAACAACGAACACACCGGCAAACTCAGCACTGGTGATCCACTGTTTAGTCCCGCTGATTGACCAGCCGTTATCAATTTTTACCGCTTTAGTTCGCATCGAAGCAGGATCAGATCCAGCACCGGCTTCAGTAAGACAAAAGCTACCAGCCTGGTATTCGCCACTACAGATCTTTGGCAGATACATCTGCTTCTGCTCTTCATTACCGACGACCTGAATAACCTCAGCAACCATATTAGTTACCGACATTGTCACCGCCGTAGATGCACAAGCTTTAGCGACTTCAGTAATAGCCAGACTAAATGCCACCGCACCCGCTTCAGTGCCGCCATACTCAGCATCAATGTTCAATCCCATAAAACCAAGTTCTGATAGCTGACGGCAATGCCCCAGAAGTATCTCACGATCTTTGGTCTGATCTAGTTTTTCTGCTGCAGGTGCAAGCTCACTTTCCGCAAAGCGACGGGCTGCATCCTGAATCATCTGTTGTTCTTCGTTGAGATTCAGATCCATTAGTAATTCCTGAATTCTTTTTGTTAGGGTATTCCCCTAAGTATATACCCCGATAGCCACCTTTCGTAAATAGACAATTCGTTTTTTTTCTTAGAACAGTCGATAAAACAGTTTTATAAAGAACTAAATCATTATTTTATAAACTAACCAATAACACCGATTTTCAACAAACTTGACCGTCAGATACCCGACATTTACCAGAACTTTCAGATAACGAGGTGCAGCAGATCAGTGAAATTTTAATTTTCACAAATAGTTTAATTGCGCTTAACAAATTAACTGTTAGAATCCGCGCCGACACAAATCAACACAAACTGAATGATGAATAAAAAAAATAAAATACTGATCAGTGCGTGTCTGTTAGGAAATAAAGTCCGTTACGACGGCAGGGATAACCTAATAGATAGCGATTTCATTAATCGCTTGCACACCCAAGGACGACTCATACCCGTATGCCCCGAAATTGAAGGCGGACTACCCACACCACGGCCACCGGCTGAGATACAGGATAAGTTTCCACTTCGAATCACCAGCTGTATTGGTGAAGACGTTACCCCTCAGTTTCTCGAAGGTGCAGAAAAAGCGGTAGAGATAGCTAAGCGTGAAGGCTGCTGTTGCGCGCTTCTAAAATCACGCAGCCCATCCTGTGGCAACCTTGAAGTCTACGACGGCAACTTTAACGGCACTATCAAACCGGGCTCAGGCGCAACAGCCGATGAACTTATGCGCAGTGGTATTCCGGTATACAATGAGCGACAACTCGATCAGTTTATCGAATTCGTCGAACTATTAGATGATTGCGAACCTGAAGCACAGCGCCAGACAGGATAACTCCTGACTGGCGCTATTAAATTTCGCCAGCTGCACGGAGTACATATGATTGAAGAGGAACTGGCTTCACTGGCCCATTTCTACACCCTGATTATCGATTTTTTCGTTAACTACAGCTTTCAGGTAATCGGCGCCATAATCATCCTGATTATTGGCTTAATCATCGCACGCTGGATAGCCAACCTGACCCTCCGCCTGTGTCAGAAGAACAATGTTGATATAACCCTGAGCCATTTCATCAGCAGCACAGTACGACTGCTGATTATTGCTATGGTTGCTATCATCTGTCTGGGCAAATTCGGTATCAGCGTTGCCCCATTCATTGCCGCTATCGGTGCTATTTCACTCAGTATCGGACTTGCCCTACAAGGGGTCTTTTCCAACTACGGCGCCGGGTTCACCATCATACTCACTCGCCCATTTGTGGTGGGTAATACTATCCGCTGTAATGACGTGTGCGGTATTGTTGAAGAGATTAGACTGGCTCACACACTACTTTCCACCGAAGACGGTGAAATTATCACTATCCCCAATAAACACATCGTTGGTGAGGTGCTGGTTAACTCTTTCGAGAACACGGTAGTAGAGGCCAGTATCGGTATCAGTTACAGCAGCTGCCCGGATCAGGCGATCGCCCTGATTCAACAACAATTAAGCGATAATGCTGGCGTGGTTCAGGAGCCTGCTCCACAAGTTGGTATTGCCGCATTTGGCGATTCATCTGTCGAACTGGCATATCGCTACTGGGTTCCGACTAAACAGTTATTCGAGCTACAGTTTCAGGTTAATGCCGCTATCTTTAGCGCATTCCGGGACAAGGGAATTGAGATCCCGTTCCCACAAAGCGAAATAACGTTAAAAAATGAAATAAGTTTGACTAAGAAGTCACTGGATAAAGGTGTAGCCTCAAAGCATCTGTAACCTTTAAGAATCAGTTACAACAAGAAAAGGACGACTCATGAGCGAAACAACTTGCGGCAGCTGTCTGTGTGGCAGCATCAGCTATCAGTTTACCGGTACGCCACGGGGCTTTCAGTACTGCCATTGCTCACGTTGCCAGAAAATCACGGGCAGCGCCCACGGCGCTATAATGTTTGTTAAACCCGATCAGTTTGAATGGCTTAGCGGTGCTGATCTGGTAAGCCGCTTCGAACTACCCGAAGCAAAATTTTATGCGTCTTGCTTTTGTAGTAAATGCGGATCATCACTGCCATGGGAAATTCAGGGCGGTGGTAATGTCGCCATTCCTGCAGGCAGCCTGGATCAGGACCCGGGTGTACGGCCAACACGTAATATTTTCACCAACTCCGATGCCTGTTGGTATGAACCTGCCAGCAATCTGGATAACTTTGCCCAAGGCCCTGTAAGAAGATCTTAAGCGTTGCTAGAAACATAACAGACAGATAATAAAAAAGGCCTCAGGGGCCTTTTTTATCAGGTATCCATTCTAATATTTTTCTAACAGTTCAGGACTGAAATCCTCGAGGGTAACTGAATAATCGTACTGTTCTATCAACTTATCCAGATCGGACATCGCACGATTAAGCTCTTCCATGGTGATAGTATTGTTATCCAGGGTATACAGCTGTTTCGAGCCTTTATAACTCCAGTTCATTATGACCATGGCATCCCGATCACCTTCAGCCATCGCTGCTTTAATCGCCTTCTGTTTGCGATATATCTTATTCAACATCTGTTTAAGATCCCAAACATAGAGCACCTCAAAAAGATATTCATGATTGCGATAACGCCTGAACAGCTGAACGACGACAAAAGCAGCAACAACAACACCAGCAACATTAAGCCAGAAATTGCCTTGCTCATTACCCAGCAGATAGATCAACCCGGAAGATACCGGCAATGCTATCGCCATCATAAGAATCACTACCCCAATAAAAACCTGCTTGTAGTGTTTGCTATAACGTTGTTTATCTATTTGTTGCAATTGCATGCTGGTTACCTAAAAGAGATGCCGAATAAAAGTTAGGGGGATTATAAGGTTTGTCTGGAAAGAGTGTTAAGCTAAATATTGTCTGATATGACTCAGCAAGAGAATGAGTTCCACTTTTTGCTTCAGGCAGCATTATGTTACAACGACTATGTATTTTCCTATCAATACTGCTTTTGTTCGGTTGCTCGCAGCCGCTCAAACCTCTGATATCACCTCAAACTAAGCAAAATCCTGTTATTTTCCGCTGCCAGCAAGCGATCAACCACCTTGAAACGATGACTGTGCACCATAGCGGCACTTTAATTGGCGTTAAAATTAACAACACCCCCTGGCTGCGTAGTAACCGCCTACTGCAACACTTTATTCAGCATAGATCGCTCAACGAGTCTAACTTAAACAGCTTGTTAGTACGTATGTCTGATCTGGCGAGCCACGGACTGATCAATGAAAGTAAGAACTTGCCCCAGGTTAAGCGATCCCGCTGGCTGACCGACTACAAAATTGTTGATCCACAACGTTTCATCCAAGAGTGCAACGCTCAGTTAAGCCAACTACTTCTTGTGAATCCAGGCCAAACAATAAGCTGGCTACGACAACTAAAACAGGATGATGATTATTCTGACACAGCGCGCGTTATAGGCCTTTATCCACTGATGTCGATACCCTTTCGTTACGGCGTTGTGCAAGAACAACAACAGATAATGCAGCTTTGGTCAGGGGAAGCAGACAAAAACTGGAGCGCCTACCAACCATCAACTAAAACCCGGGCATACACGAACGACAAGTTTCCCTTAGATAGTCTTGGCTTGCCGGTACTCACATCACTACAACAAAACAAACTGCTTAATCGTTATGCTCCCACCTGGATGATCGCTTCAGAAACAGCCGCTAATATTCCCGGCCAGCCCTTTTGGCATAAGCAACAACTAAAAGTAAATGTAAAGCAGCCTGTCAGTTACAACTATGTTTCACTGGGTATTTTTAATGACCAGCCTGTATTGCAGTTAAACTACCTGACCTGGTTCACCGAACGCCCTTCAGATGGCTGGCCTGACCTTCTAGCCGGTCAGCATGATGCTGTCATTTTCCGCATTCACCTTACACTGAATAACCAGATTATCGCCTATGACAGCATTCACTTATGTGGCTGCTGGTACACCCTGGTACTTGAACCAGACCAACCCTACATACCTCGTACCGGTTGGTTTAACGAACCCACGTTAGTCTTGCGCAGCCAATTCAGTAATCGTATGGCGCTATATCTGCAAACGGACACTCACCTGCTTATCGCAGCCTCCCCTGCTGAGAGAACTGTAGCAACCAAAGTCAGTCACTACACAGCACTACCTTTTGAGCAACTGCTTAGCCTCCCCCTTTCCCTACCGAAATCAAAGACAACTGACGCCTCTCACTCAGACCAGCGCAAAGCCGTATTCAATAAGCTCGGATATGTCGCAGGCTCACAACGGGACGAACGATGGCTGTATTGGCCCATGGGTATAAAAAGCCCGGGAACACTCAGACGCCCTGGCGACCACGCGATTAATTTCATCGGCAAACTTCACTTCGATGACCCTCTGATACTGGAAAAACTTGGTGTAGGCATGCGCAAATTGTAGATCTGCCACCCTATTTATACCTTTCATTAACCGAAACTCTTGTTCAAGCGCCGCTGCCCCCCTACAATACCGGGCTTTATTATTATCTATCTGAGATCAGGTTTATCCTATGCGCGCCAGCCAATTTCTGATTGCTACGTTGAAAGAAACTCCATCCGATGCTGAAGTTATCAGCCACCAGCTAATGCTGCGTTCCGGTATGGTCCGTAAGGTTGCAGCCGGCCTGTACAACTGGCTACCGGCAGGCCTGCGCACACTGCGCAAAGTTGAACGCATTGTGCGTGAAGAGATGGATAAATCCGGCGCTCAGGAAGTACTCATGCCGGCCATTCAACCATCTGAGCTGTGGCAGGAATCTGGTCGCTGGGAACAGTATGGTCCTGAACTGCTACGCCTGAATGACCGCCATAATCGCGCCTTTTGTGTTGGCCCGACCCATGAAGAAGTTATTACTGATCTGGTACGCAACGAGATCCAGAGCTATAAACAACTGCCGGCTAACTTCTATCAGATTCAAACCAAATTCCGGGATGAAGTACGTCCACGCTTCGGCATCATGCGTTCCCGAGAATTCATCATGAAAGATGCCTATTCATTCCACAGTAATAAAGAGTCCCTGCAGCAGACTTATGATTTGATGCATCAGACCTACTGTAATATTTTTGATCGTATCGGCCTGGATTATCGTCCGGTACTGGCAGATACCGGCTCCATTGGTGGTAACTCGTCTCATGAGTTCCACGTACTGGCGTCATCCGGTGAAGATGATATCGCCTTCTCTGATAGCAGTGATTACGCTGCTAACGTTGAGATGGCCGAAGCTCTGGCGCCTGCCGCTGAGCGAGCAGCCCCTACCGCTGAAATGACACTGGTTGATACACCTAACGCTAAGACCATCGCTCAGCTGGTTGAACAGCACGACCTGCCTATCGAAAAAACCATTAAGACGCTGTTCGTGAAAGCCTCAGAAGAGTGCGAAGCGGATTTCGTTGCGTTGTTAGTACGCGGCGATCACGATCTGAATGAGATCAAAGCTGAGAAGCACCTTCTGGTTGCAGCACCACTAGAGATGGCTGAAGAAGACGCAATCAAAGCATTGATTGGCGCAGGCCCTGGCTCACTGGGTCCGGTAAATCTGCCAATCCCATGCATTGTCGATCGTTCTGTTGCACAGATGTCAGACTTTGGTGCCGGCGCTAACATTGAAGGCAAGCACTATTTTGGTATCAACTGGGAACGTGATCTGCCACTCCCTGAGACGGCTGATATCCGCAACGTTGTAGAGGGCGATCCAAGCCCATGCGGTAACGGCAAACTCAGCATCAAACGCGGTATCGAAGTAG
Source organism: Amphritea balenae (assembly GCF_003858655.1). Lineage (GTDB taxonomy): Bacteria > Pseudomonadota > Gammaproteobacteria > Pseudomonadales > Balneatricaceae > Amphritea > Amphritea balenae. The sequence continues at coordinate 340,126 of NZ_RQXV01000002.1, read as the reverse complement.
GCCATATTTTCCAACTGGGAAATAAGTACTCTACTGCACTGAATGCAAAAGTTCTGGATGAGAATGGCAAAGCCGTCGTCATGGATATGGGCTGTTATGGTATCGGTGTTACCCGTGTCGTTGCTGCTGCCATAGAACAGAATTACGACGACCGGGGCATTATCTGGCCGGAAGCCATTGCACCATTCAGTATCGCACTGGTTGCTCTGAAATATGAAAAATCAGAGGAAGTTCGTGAACAGGCTGATAAGCTTTACGCAGAGCTGACGGAAGCGGGTTACGAAGTTATTCTGGATGATCGTCCAAAGGTTAGCCCTGGCGTGAAAATGGCCGATATGGAACTCATGGGCATTCCTCATCGCGTTGTAATTTCAGACCGCGGCATCAAAGCCGGCGCACTGGAGTATAAAGGTCGTCGCGATGCTGACAAACAGGAAATCGCTATTGATGATCTGGTAAGTTTTATAAATAAAACCGCCAAAAAGTAAAACATCAAGCGGGCCTATGGCCCGCTTTTTTGTATGCAGTGCAAGGAATGCACTAACTCAAAAACATCACAGAGAATAACGACTATGGATAAAGTCCGACTTCTGGTCCCTTCTGACGATACCGCCCAAAACGCAGAACGCTGGTATGAATTTGCTATCTATATCAGTCGCCATACCGACACACCAGTCACACCATTAATTGCCTCAAGTATTTCAGAATATAAAGACCTGAGCGAAAACGCTGATCTCGCCTACGCCTTTCCAGACCAGATTTGCAGACTTATTAATCATAATCAAATGACACCCTTTGCTCAGCCCGTGAACTGCTACGAGGAGGCTGTCATAGTGGCAGGCCCTTCGGCACCAAAAGAAAACTTATCAGCCATCCACAGTGCATCATTAGGTGGCGTGAAAGGCAGCTTCGCCCATCGCCTCGGGCTAACCCTGTTGCACAAAAAACAGATCCGTCCATCAACTATCATCGCCAAATCCAGCATGATGGCCTTACTGAGAGGTTTGCAAAGCGGCGAACTACAGTACGCACTACTCAGCAATGATTTTCTTGAACAGCTATCGCCACTCAGCCGCGAAGGTATTAACCTCCTGGCACGTAGTCATATTGCCAAAGCCTTTCCTGTGCTGATGTTTGCGCCAACAATAAAACCGCTAGCACCAACACTTCTACGCGTATTGCTACAGATGTCAGAAGACCCGAAGGGTCGCCAGATATTACTCGGATTAAACATCCCGGCCTGGATCAGACCCGAACGAGAGAAATTATTAACTATGCTTGCTATGCTGCGCGGTTGATACTGGCACTAGCCTGCTCTGTCTCTTATGATAAGTAGTAATAGACAGGCCCCTCTTATTAAAGCGCAGAGACTCGTATGTATATCGCAATGAACCGCTTCAAAATTAAACCAGGCCATGAACAGGAGTTTATCGAGATTTGGAAAAATCGCGACAGCCACCTGAATGAAGTAGCCGGATTTATCTCATTTAACCTGTTACAAGGTGAGCCCGGTGAAGAATATACGCTAATGTCTTCCCATGCTGTCTGGCAAGACCGGGCCTCTTTTGATGGCTGGCTAACCTCTGACGCATTTAAAAAGGCCCACGCCAGCGCAGGCGGTAAAAACCGTAAAGATATCTATATCGGCCCACCTTCATTCGAAGGCTTTGAAGCAGTACTTTAAAGTACTCTTTTTTAATAATGTATATTGAACAACCGGTATTTATTTAAGCACAGGCATTTCAAGAACGGACACTTTAATGATCAGATTCAGCTCACTGCAAAGACCGCTTTTCCTATTAATACTATTTTTTAGTATTTCGGTTAATGTCAGCGCTGCGGAAGTTGATCCGGCACTACGGGATGCACTGAAGCAGGCTTTTTCTGAAAGCGACAGCTTTGAAGACAGGTTTGCGGCTGAAGTATGGCTGACCGATATGTCCGGCAGAACTCAGCGTTATGTCAAAGATGATCTGGAACGAATCGAAATACTCAGGACAGTCCACGCGGAAGCTAATCGGGTCGAGCTTCCAGTCTCGCTGCTGCTAGGCGTTATCCATACGGAAAGCCTGTTCGACCGTTTTGCTGTATCAGTGGTCGGTGCCCAGGGACTAATGCAGGTTATGCCATTCTGGAAAAAGGAGATCGGACGCGAAAATGATAATCTGACCAATATTCAGACTAATCTGCGATATGGCTCAACCATCCTGAAACACTATCTTGGACGTTCGAAAGGTGATCTGACTGAAGCACTGGCCCGCTACAATGGTAGTTATGGAAAGACCTGGTATCCGGAAAAGATCTATCACAATCAGCGCCGTTATCAGGACTGAAGTCGCAACCGGCTAAATTCAGCGCGCATCTTATGCTGTACCTCTTCAGGCACATCAAGCGCCAGGATCGCCTCCGACAGTGTTCGCGCCTGACCATGCTTAACGACCGTTTTTAGCAGCGCCCATGACTCATGACTAATAGTAATTGTTTTATCGGTCGATCTGCGAGAACCATGGGTCTTTCTATAACGCCGAACACGGATCGCATTGCGTAATTTGCCAACAATCCCCTGATGCCGGGGGTGCTCGTTAAACACCCGTAAACAATCACCAAATTCTGAAGAGCTCTGCTCCGGCCGACGCCGGGATCGCAACTGATTTACAAGCTCACTCATATCATCAAAGGCGTTACTCAAACCCTCTTCTTCAGCAAAGCCCCCCTCTTTTCGCACCTGTTTAAGGACGAATTCACGGGCAAAAGAAAGGTCTTCCGAATTAAGTATGTAATTAGTTGTACGGGCCATCTCTTACTCTCCTGAGAGCAAATACAGATTATCAGGCTACAAAACGCAGTGATTATAGTTCAACATCTCTGATTCAGGCTAGCTTTTGCATTACACAGGTAGCCAAAATGGTTATCTATTAATCAACACAAAAACAGCACAAAAAAAACCGGCTACATAGCCGGCCTGTTGTCACTGCTTATTCAGATAATGTCAAAACCTGAATAACACTCATCAGATTCAACCCGGGTACTTTCAACCTCAGCCACGGTGGCTAATTCTGGTCCCAGGCTTAACCAGGCCTCAAGTAGCAGCAATCCGGCTTCATCACCACAAGCCATCACCTCAACACGCCCATCAGGCAAATTACGGGTCCAACCTGTCAGGCCATTTGCTATTGCCTGATCCACCGTGGATTGACGAAACCAGACCCCTTGCACCCGGCCCGATACAAACGCATGTAAACACTGCATTTAGCGCTCCTGTTTCTGTTTAGCCATCGAAGAATCAATTGTGCCCTGTCCGGAAGAACCAGGACCAGAGTCAGCGCTACCCGTCACTACTGACTCGACAAACAGCTGTGCGAGACTATCACTTAATAACTGCTTACGATGCTCACTTAATTGCTGAAGACGGTTATCCAGCTGCCGTTGCCAGCCTGTCATTGCTTGCGCTACCGCCGCTTCAGGCAGTGGCCAGGGCAGCAACCGGTTTAATTCATACAGAGAAAAGTTTTCCATACTCCGGGCCAGAATATATTCACCTCTATCGGTGCGCCGTAACACTGACGATTCTAATAATAACTGGCTATATGTGTCCCATTCATTCTGATCCAGTCCTTCAACATCCTGCAACAATACTCTGTCAGGCAGTGCATCGCCTCTCTTCTGCGCCAACCACAAGCGGTTCAAAATCGCGACCAGAGTATGCAGATGAGACAGATGCTCACCACGGCGATGATCCCGATACACAGTTAACGCCCGGGTTAACTCGGCCCCTAACAAAATGATAATCCAGGAGATAAAAATCCAGGCCAGAAACAGTGGGACTGCAGCAAAGGCACCGTAAATTAACTCATATGAAGGAAACTGCGTAACAAAGAGGGCAAAAGCACGTTTAGCGGTTTCGAACAGTATCGCGACCACAAGCCCACCAACAAATGCATTGCGCAATGGTACTTTACAGTTTGGCACTGCGGCATATAACAATGTAAAAGCAGCCGCCGACATTAACAGCGGCAACATCGCCAACAAGCGCGCACGTCCTACCAGTTCCGTGGCACTGGTAAAGAGTGACATCGAGGCGATATAAGATGTCACCAACAAACCCACACCGATCAAAATAGGCCCCAGACTAAGAACAGCCCAGTACAGAAGAAAACTGGACATCCCTTTTCTGGGCTCACTAACGCGCCAGATACGGTTCAGTGCCGCCTCGATATTCTTCATCATCATTATTGAGGTGACAAACAGGAAGATCAGGCCTACCGCCGTTAATTTACGCGCCTGGGACGCAAAACTACTCAAATACTCTTGCACTACAGCGCCGGTCGCCGGTACAAAGTTATCAAAAATCCAGCCCTGCAACTCTGGCCCTGCACCCTGAAATGAAGGGATCGCAGCCAGCATCGCATAGCTAACCGTCATCAGGGGGACCACGGCAAATAACGTCGTGTATGTCAGAGCCGAGGCATTGAGAATCCCTTTGTTATGAACGAACTGCCGTCCAAGATAAAGAAGAAATCCTCTTATGCCGCGACCGGTCAATAGATCTTTGTTCATCAGAACGACTCTATATAGATAAAATTAAAGAACTTATTAGCTGCTTTCACAATATATTACCCCACCAGACTTTTGACCAGTAACCTGGAACCTTCGAATAATTCCTGCCGGCACTTATCATCCCTTTTTGAGGGGCTGGCTTACGGGAAAGCTCACGATCAAGGAAGAATTTTGCAATAATGTATCGACCTTATCATAAGTTCTGACAAAGAGTGTGGGCTTTCCCGAAAGCCCCGTAGGGCAAGCCCTGAAGCCCGCACCTGCTTCGTTGAAGCTCTGATTAAGGACTACGGCCATTAAAGGCGAACTTCTCCTTGCATCTACAGACTTCAGGACTTGCAGAGTATGGGCAGGACTTGTTCGCAGGTTCCCTATACAATAACGCACTTCATATCTGTTGAGCCAAACGGAGCCGTTCTATGTCTGTTGAAATATATCATAACCCCCGCTGTTCAAAGTCTCGCGCTACACTGGCGATTCTTGAAGAAAATAACGTTAGCCCTGATGTACGTCTGTATCTGGAAAACCCGCCAAATGCTGAGCAACTATCTGCGGTTGTACAGCAGCTGGGCATTACTCCCCGTGATTTGCTCCGCAAGGGCGAAGCGGAATACAAAGAAAACAATCTGGCTGATACCAGCCTGACTGATCAACAAATTATCGGTCTCATGGTTGAGTTTCCACGTTTGATAGAGCGACCTATTGTCATCACTAACGGACAGGCACGTATCGGTCGTCCACCAGAATCTGTTTTAGAGATCCTGTAAGTGACTAGCCCATATGTATTAGTGCTTTACTATAGCCGCCACGGTGCTACCCGTGCCATGGCGGAAGAGATAGCCCGGGGCGTCGAGCTCAGCGGCATAGAAGCCCGGCTACGTACAGTGCCAGCGATCTCTACCCTTTGCGAAGCCACTGAAGATAGCATCCCGACACAAGGTGACCTCTATTGCAGCGAGCAGGATCTGGCGAAGTGCTCTGGTCTCGCTTTAGGCAGCCCTACCCGGTTTGGTAATATGGCTGCACCGCTTAAATATTTTATCGATTCCACAAGTAGCCTCTGGCTTAGTGGTGCGCTGATTGATAAGCCTGCTGCGGTATTCAGTTCAACCTCCAGCCTGCATGGCGGACAGGAAACCACCCTGCTGAGCATGATGCTGCCTCTGTTACATCACGGCATGTTGATTTGCGGTCTGCCTTACAGCGAGTCAGGCCTGATTAAAACAACCTCCGGTGGCACCCCTTACGGCGCAACCCATGTAGCCGGACAAGATGGCAACCAAGCTATCGACAGCACCGAGCAGGAACTCTGTCTGGCCCAGGGAAAACGACTCGGCCGATTTGCTCTTCAATTGCAGGATTCATAGTAATGCAGAACACACTTATCACTAAGGTCGCGATTAGCCGCGCCACTACTCTATTCAGTTATTTTGGTCTGTTACTGTTTCTTTCTGCCTGGTACCTTTTGATTGCACCACCAAAGACCGCTAACCCTTATGTTATCTGGGCTTTTCAGTGCCTGCCTTTAGCCTTGTTTTATCCGGTTATTATTAAAAAACACCTGCGCGGCCACATCTGGCTCTGCTTTATGTTAACCGTATACTTTATGCATGCCGTTACTATTGCAATGTCGAGCCACAGCAATGCAACCCTGGCATTAATTGAAGCCCTGTTAGTATCCGCCCTGTTTACTGGTGCGATGATGTTTGCCCGCTGGCAAAGCAAATTGAGCAAGCTTCAGAATAATCCTGAAGCCAACTCGTAGAGATCTGTGCTACCCATTTGCAATTCATGACTCGCTTTAGCTTTTATTAACTACAGGAAATCCCGTGTCTCTCAGCTCTGTCAGAAAAGCCTTTCCCGCATTACAGCAACAGATTAATGGTCAACCTCTGATCTATCTGGATAATGCGGCCACCACTCAGAAGCCTGAACAGGTTATTCGTGCGGTTGAAGACTTTTACCGACAGGACAACGCCAATGTACATCGTGGGGCACACCAACTGAGCGAGCGGGCCACCACCGCCTTTGAGAACGCGAGAGCTGAAGTTAAAGGTTTTATTAATGCGGCATCTGAAAAAGAGATAATCTGGACCCGGGGTACCACTGAGGGAATCAATCTTATCGCACAGAGCTTTGCCCGCCCACGACTGCAGCCTGGCGATGAAATCATTCTGACCGAGCTGGAACATCACGCCAATATTGTGCCCTGGCAGATAGTTGCAGAACAGACCGGCGCGCTTATTAAAGTGATTCCCATTAAAGAAAACGGTGATCTCAATCTTGAAAAATACACCGAACTACTTAGCGAACGTACCCGCATTGTCAGCCTGACCCATATTTCGAATACCTTAGGCACTATCAATCCGGTGGCCGGAATAATCAGACAAGCAAAGAAATTCGGAGCCACGGTCGTTATCGATGGCGCCCAGGCAGTGTCGCACCTTGAGGTCGATGTACAACGACTGGGTTGCGACTTCTATCTGTTTTCCGGCCACAAGCTTTTTGCCCCTACCGGCATCGGTGTACTTTATGGCCGTCAGGACCTACTTGAAGCGATGCCGCCCTGGCAAGCGGGCGGAGAGATGATCCGTAAAGTTTCATTCACTGGCACCAGCTACAATGAGCTACCGTTTAAATTTGAAGCTGGCACCCCCAATATAAGTGGTGCTATCGGCTTGGCTGAGGCGATCCGCTTTCTTAGCCGCCTTGATCGCAAAAAACTGGCCGCCCACGAGCGCCGTTTAATGCAACGGGCCATCGAGCTCTGCTCTGACATTCCCGGCTTTACCCGGATAGGAAGCCCGACAGCCTGTGCTTCTATACTCTCATTTCAACTTAACAGCCACCATCAACAGGATGTTGGCCTGATGCTGGATCAACAGGGAATCGCAGTCCGTACCGGCCACCATTGCGCCATGCCGCTGATGGAAAAACTTAAACTACCCGGAACCGTACGCGCCTCTTTCTGCTTCTACAACACCCTAGAAGAAGTCGAACGTTTTGCCCAAGCACTCCAACTAATTGCCACAGGCGGAAGCTTCCACACTGCAGACACGGTTACCCCGGATTCATTGTTTGAAGAGTCCCCCTTTGGTCGTGAGATTAACGCTAAAGAGATTCTTGCTCAGCTTACACCGCTAACCAGCTGGAACGATCGCTATCGGGAAATCATGCAATTAGGCAAGCAATTACCCGCCCTGACATCCGCCATGAAATCGGATCAGCAACTGATCAATGGATGCGAGAGTAACGCCTGGCTGCATATCCACCGTGCCGATGATGGCACACTCTGGTTTGCGGCCGATTCAGACGCCCGGGTTATCCGGGGATTAATTGCGTTGGTGCTAGCTGCCTATAACGGCAAATCCGCCCAACAGATTGATGAATTCGATATCGACAATTATTTTGACCAACTACAACTCAGCCGCCACCTTAGCCCCTCCCGTGGTAACGGTCTTAAAGCGGTCGTGGATGCGATTCAAAAAGCAGCAAAACAATAACGTTTATTTTAATACTGACACTAAATGAGAAGTTAAAATAACTCTGCCTGCTCAATATCACTGCAGTTATAGCTGATCATTACCAAATTACGTCCGGATGCCTTGGCACTGTAGAGCGCGTCATCCGCACTGTTTATCAGGCCATCCATATCCATTGAATGCCCAGGAAAGCTGGCCAACCCGGCACTAAAGGTATAACTGTACTCACGTCCATCCAGACTAACAGGACTAGCCTGAACTTTGTCCTTAAGCTGTTCAATCAGTAACTTGGCACTTTGAGCATCGGTTTTTGGCAGTAAGAGTAAGAACTCTTCTCCTCCCCAGCGCATCAGAGTGTCTGACTGCCGTACAGAATCACTCAACAGGCTGACGAAGTGTTTTAAGGCAATATCACCGGCCAGGTGTCCATGGGTATCATTGATACTTTTAAAGTGGTCAAGATCAATCAGACAAAGCGTAAACTGCTGTTCATAGCGCTGCGCATAACTCAGCTGTTTTTTAAAATGGATATATCCGGCACGCCGATTGAGTAACCCGGTCAGGTGATCATGGCTGGCCTGCTGCCGTAACTTTTCTTCAAGCTTCTTTGACTGACTTATATCATGGAGCATACCCACCACCCGAGTGGATTTTCCCTGCTCATCACGCTCACAGACCCGCCCACGATCACGTACCCATATGTATTCACCCATACGATTACGTAACCGATATTCCGCTTCATAAGCCGCAATACGGCCACTGAGGTGATCATCAATCAGCCTTAACACCCGCTCCCGGTCATTTTCATGCAGGGACTCAACCCATGTTTCGACACTAGGCTCCATCTCATGGGGCAGATACTTAAGCATGCGCTTAAGCTGAGGCGAGAAAAACACCTCCCCGGAGGCTATATTCCAATCCCAGAGCCCATCTACCGCTTCATTTAATGCATAGGTTAGCCGGGCATCTCTAGTGCGAAATTCTTCCCGCTGCGACAGTGTCAGATCGAGATTACGGGCGATCGAGATAAACACCTTCTGCCCATCTAACTCGATGACACTGGTATAGACTTCAACCGGAAAAAAAGCACCATTCTGATGACAATGCCGGCCGATAAAAGTAAAAGAATCATTTAACAGGATCTGAGCCGAAATCTGTTGCCAGTGCTCAAGATTCTCAACATCATTCTGTAGAGAAACAACCGAATGCTGGAGTAACTGCTCCCGCGACAAGCCCAGATCCTGCCAGGCGCGTGTGTTGCCATCCAGAATACGCGAACTCTGCGGATCTATAACATAGATCGCATCGCTACAGCCATCAAAGATAGCCTTATAGAATCCTTCCGAAAAAACCGACGTCATAACAGAAGTCCAGTTTCCATTTTCGATTGTTAAAGGAATTACAATAATGTGCTACAAGAAAAGATCAACTGCTCAGGAAAAGCAGTTCACCACTTTAGGTAATTTAATATATTAACTGTTTGTTTTTTCCCGGGCGGCCCGCTCGAGCATTTTCTGCAATACCCGGGATACAGCGACAAAACCAAAGGTCGCTGTAACACAGGTTGATGCACCAAACCCACCACTACAATCCAGCCGCGTATTACCATCACTGACGGTCTTCATCTGGCATACCGAACCGTCTGATTGAGGGTAAACCAACTGTTCGGTTGAGTAGACACAATCAACCTGAAAGCGGCGACCACTCTTACTAAAGCCATGAATACGGCGCAACTGTGAACGTACACTGGCAGCCAGCGGATCATGTTTAGTTTTACTCAGATCGATAATCTCTATTCGGGTAGGATCAGTCTGACCACCAGCACCACCAACGGTAATAATCGGTATTTTAAAGCGTTTACAGAAACCGATCAGTGCGGTTTTCTCATTTACGCTATCAATACAATCGATCACATAATCAAACTGTGAACCGATAAGCTCAGGGATATTATCCCGGGTAATAAAATCTTCTACCTCATCAACCTGACACTCAGGATTGATAAGCTTAATCCTCTCTGCCATCACTTCAACTTTCGAGCGGCCGATATTGCCATCCATCGCATGGATCTGTCGATTGGTGTTGGTAATACAGATATCATCAAGATCAATTAGCGTGATAGTACCGATGGCAGATCGCGCCAGCGCTTCTGCCGCCCAGGAGCCAACTCCACCAATACCGACAACGCAGATATTCGCTTTTTGAAATAACTCAACAGCCGCCGTACCATAAAGCCGCTGAGTACCACCAAAACGTTGCTGTAAAGAGTCAGACATAGGCCTTAAAAATCATCTTCAGTAAGCTCAGTTAATACCACACCACCGCAGCGGTTGCAGTCACCTTCAATAAACACAATCCCTTTCAACAGATACTCACGGGGGTTACTCATACCCAGATTTTCCTGTTGACACTGGTCACACCAGGTTTGCTCAATGAATGCCTGCTGATCTTCTTCACTACGGGCGGTAAAATCCCGCTCAGTACGTTCATCCTGCATAGATATTCTTCTCTATGAATTAGGCCAGGCGACATTACCCGGCGGATACCAGTTCTGTAACTGCTGCTGTATCTCAGGCCGCTGAAACAACTCACCCGAAACAGGCTCACAACAATACTCTTTTCGCTCTCCACGCCAGTCGAATGCCAAACACCAGGCATGTAGATAGCCCCGGTCAGCCAGCTCCTCTGTTGTAGCATGATAGCGCTCATCACCGATGATCGCCGCACCGATACTTTTCAATGCAACCCGGATCTGATGGGTCTTACCGGTTAACGGCTTAACCAGAAACAGACGTATACCAGGCACAGGCGCACAACTAAAGAATCGGGTTAGCGCAGGATTCTCAGCCGTTTTGTTCAGCTTCCAGCTACCCCGCCGCGCTTTCATCATATCGCCCTTTATTAACCCTTGTTTTTTCGAAGGTTTATTGTCAGACAGTGCGATGTAATATTTCTCGATACGACGCTCACGAAACAGTTCTGCCAATTGCGCAGCCACAGCACTGGACTTAGCCAACAACATCAGCCCTGAGGTCATTTTATCCAGACGATGAACTAAAAACAGCTGTTCAACACCCTGATCCCGGGCAACCCGGGTTACCAGGCCTGTTTCAGCCTGATCCCGATGCACCGAAATGCCGGGGGCTTTATCTATTACCAGGTAATCTTCAGTCTCAGCCAACAAATGATAATCAGGCATCGTTGTTACCAGAGAATAGCGAAACATAAGCACTCAGGGTATGGCCACGCCAGTACAAACCGGTCAATCGTCTGGTTACCCAGTGAGCCTCAGCATTTGAAATACTTACTTTTAACGTGGCGATGGTCTGTTCAGGCTGTTCACCGGGCAAAAGCTCCAGCGCTTCCACCTCAACATAGCGCGACAACAACTGCTTTATCTCTTCAGCGGCCACTTCAGCAGGCAATCCTGCAAGGAAAATCATCATACTGATTAGTCTAATGCAAAAATTGCATCAAAGATTAAGCACTTGCTTAACGAAGGGAATTGTAACTTTACGCTTTGCGCTCAGGGACGCTGAGTCCAACTGATCCAGCAGATCAAACAGATCAGCCATACTACGGCTGGCACGATGCAACAAAAAGCGGGCAACCTCTTCAGTGATTTCAAAACCACGGCCGTTAGCACGCATTTGCAAAGCCTTCACTTTACCGTCGTCATCGAGATTATGAACCTGAAAGACCATACCCCAACTCAAACGCGAAGCAAGATCCGGCAAATTAACACCCAACTGACGTGGCGCCCGGTCAGCCGAAACCAACAAACGGTTATTCTCAGCACGGATACGATTAAAGAAGTGAAACAAGCCCTCTTCCCAGACTTTGTTGCCCGCGATCAAGTGCAGATTATCCAGACAGACAAGGTCAAGATGCTCCATACCGTCCAGCACCTCGGGCCCCATATCTAACACTTCATCTAAAGGCAGATATACCGCGGTACGGCCGGCAGAATCAGAGGCATGACAAACAGCCTGCAACAGGTGCGAGCAACCGCTGTCGCGATTACCCCAAAGAAAAAGAAACTGCTCGCCCTCACCCCGGGACGCTTGTCCAAGAGTGTTGCATAACAGCTCGTTTCCCTGGCTAAGGAAATTTTCAAAACGGGCGTCATCCCGCAGGGTAATACCCAGAGGAATCTGAAAGGGTTCCGGACTACTCATCTACTTTTATACTGTATTCTGACCGGAGCTGAATGCTCCATATATATACATTTCCATTGCATCCCCCTGCTCAGCAATCATACAACCTACTGCTTTTATATCCCTGATGCAGGTGACGAAGGAGCACCATAATAACGGCCGCTACAGGAAGTGCAATCAAAATTCCAACAAAACCAAATAACTGCCCTCCTGCCATGATGGCGAAGATCACGGCAACCGGGTGCAGGCCAATGCGATCACCGACCAACAATGGCGTTAACACCATTCCCTCAAGCGCCTGACCTATCGCAAACACTAAGCCAACCCAGGCCAGTGCAGTGACATCATTAAACTGCAACATCGCAGCTACAGCCGCGGCAATAATACCAACAAAGAACCCCATGTAGGGCACTATACTGGCTAATCCGGCAATCATACCGACTAACAATGCCAGATCCAGCCCTATCGCCCATAGCCCCAACGAATAAATAACACCCAGCGCAAACATCACCAGTAACTGACCTTTGATAAAAGCACCCAGCACTTCGTCGCACTCTCTGGCCCAGAGCTTTACCTTAGGTTCAACATTACGAGGCAGCAGGTGACCGATTTTATCCATCATCACATCCCAGTCACGTAACAGATAAAACATAACCACCGGGATCAGCACCAGATTGGCTAACCAGGCAGCCAGTGCCATACCGGACTGTGAAACACTACTAAACAGGTCTTTAACTATATTACCGGTTTGCTGCCAGTGACCGGTCATTAACTGACGAACGCTCTGCCAGTCAAAATCTGCCAGCGAAACACCTGTGTTTGCCTTAATCCAGGGAATCCAAACAGTCTCAATCATTGTCAGAACTGCGGGAATCAGCTTCACCATCACCTGAATCTGATGCCCAAGCTTAGGTATCAGCCAGATGACCAGTAGTAACAATACTGAAGTCATGACCGAAAACACCACCACGACAGACAAAGTCCGACTAAGCCCCCTGGCTTCCAGGCGATCAGCCAATGGGTCAGACAGATACGCCAGTAATGCCGCAACAATGAAGGGAGAAAGAATTGGCTGCAGTAAATACAGCAAGAACGCCAGTATTAGCGTAACAATCAGAAAAAACCAGCGTTGTGAATCACTCATATTAATTCCCTTTCAGCGGCCTCGTCAGGTGTGAAGTTCATTCCTGCCAACGATATAATAAAACTGTATCTTCCGCTTGCGCAGTAATACGAGACATCGGCGCCATACGGGGATTCAGACGAGTCGCTTGTTCAAGCGCCTGACTGCCTCCTTCCAATTCAACCCGAAACATAATGTGGTCAGCATCAACACCACTTACCCGGACCTTTTCAACCGGAGGCAACTGACGCAGGTATTCTAATAACTGAAGATAATCAGCAATATCATCAACATTAGCCACCTCGAGCTGCAACCCACTCTCCACGTAGCTAAAACGGGACGCGCCCAGTGAAGACAAGACAAAGTCAGCACTGTCATCTAATACAGATTTCAGCTGTAACGATAAAGCACCAGAAGGTTCAAATGTTCGGGACTGGCCATCTTTTAATAACAGCCATTCGGTATGCCAACCGCCGTTCGAACGTTGCAATAATCTGCCAACCAAAACTGCATCCGGCTGATAGCGGGCTGACGCTTGCTCAATCTGCGGACGAAAGAATCCCCACAGATCACTCACATCCATCCCCCCCTGATCGGTCAGGTCTAATAACGGTACATCAAGAGGTAAACCCCGCTGCCTCGCCAGCAGAGCAAGCTGGGAATATATCTGGCTTTCTGGTGCAACAAAATCCCGGGCAGCGCCGCCACGCTGATCTGCCAGCCATACCATTAAAGAGGGACGGGCATGACCAATTGCTTTCATTCCCGCTTGCGTCAACAACTGATCAATCAACACCGGATCAAAATCCAGAATCAGACGTTGTCCAAGTACCTCCCGACCATCACCTGCGGCAACAGGAATCTGGGTAGACTGGTAACGAAACTGCTGTAGTAACGTAGCTGGCGAACGCAACGCCAGTACGACAGCAGGTTTATTCACTACCGCACTACGACCGGAGACCTTAATCAGCACCCCTTGCAGCCCCTCTTTTAACTGTTCAGTAGCGGGTTGATTTAACTGTTCAGGCACCAATAATTCAACGCTATATAAACCTTTAATCGTTGCCGCCTGAACAGTTGCAAACAGGCTCATCAGAACCAACGTTAGCAGTGTATTTTTAATCGAACGCATCATGATGAATTTGTTACCTTAAAATTCCTTAACCCTGTCCAAAGCAGGTCAATTAGACTGCTCAGGCCACAGGCATAAAAAAGTATCCCTTAAAAGCGGCATAAACTTTAACACACAATAGCCGCCTCACCAGCAACCTGATAGAATACGCGCAAATTTTTACACTAATAACCTTGGTTCACACATATATGTCTGCATCTGACACTAATACCTCTATCAGCTATAAAGACGCCGGCGTTGATATCGACGCAGGTAACGCACTGGTTGACCGTATCAAAGGCGTTGCTAAACGCACCGCTCGTCCTGAAGTAATGGGTGGCCTGGGAGGCTTTGGCGCCCTGTGTGAAATCCCTGCTGGTTACAAGCAACCTGTGCTGGTTACCGGTACTGATGGTGTGGGCACTAAGCTACGCCTGGCAATGGACCTGAACAAGCATGACACTATCGGCATCGATCTGGTCGCTATGTGTGTCAACGACCTGGTCGTAGCCGGCGCAGAGCCGCTTTGCTTTTTGGACTACTACGCGACCGGAAAACTGAACATCGACGTTGCAGCCGATGTAGTAACTGGCATTGGTGCTGGCTGCGAACTGGCTGGTGCGGCCCTGGTTGGTGGTGAAACGGCAGAAATGCCGGGCATGTATGAAGGTGAAGACTACGACCTGGCAGGTTTCTGTGTTGGTATCGTAGAAAAAGCCGACATCATCGATGGCTCTAAGGTAGCAGTCGGCGATTCTATTATTGGCCTGCCATCTTCCGGCCCGCATTCCAATGGTTACTCCCTGATTCGTAAAATCATTGAAGTTCGTGGCGCGGACCTGAACGAAGAGATCGACGGCAAACCGATGACCGAAGCTCTGATGGAGCCAACCCGCATCTATGTTAAGCCTCTGCTTGAGCTAATCAAGAACAGTCAGGTTAACGCTTTGTCTCACATCACCGGTGGCGGCCTGCTGGAAAATATCCCACGGGTACTACCGGATAACGCTAAAGCGGTTATCGATATTAATTCATGGAAAATGCCTGAAGTTTTCCGCTGGATTCAAAAACTGGGCAACGTTGAAGATCGTGAGATGTACCGCACCCTGAACTGCGGCGTTGGTATGGTTGTTTGCGTACCACAAGACAAAACCGACGAAGCGCTTTCTATCCTGAAAGCAGCCGGTGAAGAGCCTTGGGTTATCGGCCAGATTGCTGCTGCCGATGCGGGAGAAGAGCAGGTTGATCTGAGCGGCCTGGAGTCCTGATCAATGACTGAAAAAAGCATTGTTGTACTGATCTCTGGCAGCGGTTCTAATCTGCAGGCGATCATCGATGCTATCGGGAGCGGCCAGATCAATGGCCGCATCTCTGCAGTTCTGAGTAACAAAGCAGATATCTTTGGCCTGAAACGGGCTGAAGCAGCCGGTATTCCGCAGATCATCATTAATCATAAAGAATTTGATGATCGCGAAGGCTTTGATGCGGCAATGATTGAAGCGATCGATGCCCACCAACCCGATCTGATTGTTCTGGCGGGCTTTATGCGGATCCTGACGCCGGGTTTTGTACGGCATTATGAAGGGCGAATGTTTAACATCCACCCTTCACTGCTGCCTAAGTACAAAGGCCTTAATACCCATCAACGCGCTCTGGATGCCGGTGATAGCCTGCACGGCTGCACCGTTCATTTTGTTACTGAAGAACTGGATGGCGGCCCCCTTGCTATACAGGCCCCTATCGATATTCAGGAAAATGACACAGCAGACAGCCTACAACAACGCATCCATGGTAGTGAACACAAGATCTATCCGCTTGCTGTTGAATGGTTCTGCGCTGAACGCCTGATGCATACAGCTTCAGGACAGATTCAGCTGGATGGCACTACCCTCCCTCCTGAAGGATATCAATTTATTCAGGAGTAACCGATGCGATTTAGCGCACTGCTTACCGCTCTACTCATGCTGTTTGCCCTACCCGGACAAGCAGCAGAGGGCCTTAAACCCTACCAGGCAACCTACAAAGCCCAGTTCGATCTGGGGTTTTCATTTTCTGGCAAAGCCGTACGTGAACTCCGCAAAAACGGTGATCAGTGGGTTCTGTCAATGAATGCCAAAGCACTGTTTGCCAGCATTAATGAATTTACGCAGTTCAAAATTAACAACGACCTGATTGAACCTCAGCGCTATGAATATCACCGCAAAGTAATAGGCAGCAGCAAAGACGCAGTACTCCAGTTCAACTGGAGCACCGGTACAGTGCTGAATGATATTAAAGGCAAACCCTGGACTATGGATGTACCAAAAGGCGCACTGGACAGCCTCACTTACCAGGTACAACTAAGGCAGGACCTGCTCGCCAACAAAGAGCAGTTCGTTTACGAAGTCGCTGACGGCGGACGACTGAAAACCTATCGTTTTATTCGGCTGGGTACAGAGCCGATAGCCACCCCCCTTGGCTCTTTCAATGCAGTCAAGATCCAGCGGGACCGTGGCCCTGACAGCAAACGCCAGAGCTATATCTGGTGCGCCCCTGAGCTCGACTATATAGTTGTAAAGCTTCAACAGGTGGAAAAGAACGGTAAAGAGTACAGCCTGTTAATAGATGAACTGAAAATGACGGAAGCCCCATGAGCTTATACCAGCAACATGCCGACTCTGTTTACAATCAACTGATCGAACTCGAAGCTAACTCAGAACCGGAACAGCTATTCCTCTGTAGCTACCTGCTGGGCCACATAAGCCTGGTCAGCGCTGAACAGGGCAGTAGCAAAGCCGAGTTCGAAAACAATGTAGAGCAGAGTCTTAACAGCGCATTTAAGACTGATAAATTAAGTACTCAGGATATCGCCGATATTCGAAAATTATGGCAACAATTAAGCGGATAAAGCAGATCATGAACTTTGAAAAAGAGGGCGTTGTATCCGCCTGGTACTCCACCGTTGACTACGCCAGCATTCCGGACAGCTACTTTGAAGAAGATGAAAATGGACTGGACCAGTGGGCCAGAAACTTTCTGATTCCAGAATATGATCCTGAAAATATGGAAACTAACGGCGCAGAAAAAAACTCACTACCTGTTATTGATATAATTGGCCCCTGCTCATACTCATACTCATACGGCGAAGCGATAAAAAACAAGATTGAAAAGCTGGGTGACAAGAAAATAAGCTGGCTGATTTTACTTTTTGATTACGAATACCGACCAAAGAAAAGCAAGATCTTTGAAGATGAGTACGTCAAGTTTGTCGGTGCATTTCCTTATTCGATGACCGCCGGCAGCATTACCGAGATATAACCAGAAACAACAGGGATCGGCACGATGCCAAAACGGCTTATCTATACCACAGATGAATATAATGTTCGTAATTACCGTACACTATTTCTCGGCCTGATCGCTGTAGTACTGTTGTACAGCATCATTGCAATACTGTCCTACCCACTGGTCTGGCTGGAACAAGCCAGCCCAGAGGCAAATATCACCAACTATGCGGATGCATTCTGGGCCTTACAAATGAGCGCCAGCACCATCGGATTTGGCGATTTTTATCCCGTTACTCAGGGCGGCCGGATCATTGTCGCGCTGATGTTTTATATCGGCGTTGGCATTGTCGGTTTCATCGGCGCTCAGATCGCCAGCAAACTGGTTGGATTTGCCGATACAAATGTTCGCAATCGCGAACTAAGGCGTCAGAATGAAGCGATCCTCAACCACAATAAAGAGCTGGAAAAAAAGCTCGACACCCTGATTGCACGATTGGAGCAAAACAATCGCTAATAGTTTTCTATAACCAAAAACGCCCACCACTAGCCACTATAACAACCAGCAATCCCAAACCAAGATTCACTGCAACAATCTGTCGAATGCGGTTTAGCTGAGGTGCCGCATCTGACCAGCGCTGCTGATCTACATATTGATTCAGCAGTAAGTAAGGACGAAAATAAAGATAGCAATACAACAGCACCATCAGATAACCCGCCCCCATCATCAGATGGACATGAACCCCAACAGCAGCCATTCCACCCAGCATTGCAATCATCCCGTGCCCTGTCACTAGCAGCAGAATTACCGCCAACCACACCCATCGAAAAAAGCGCACAAAACTACCCGACCAGAGCTGCAACCTAAAAGGCGGTTCAAGCACCTGCGCCGCTACAGGGCGTAAACAGTTATAAGCAAAAAACATCCCACCAACCCAAACAACTGCAGCCAACATATGCAACGCGAGTAATAATCCCACCATTCCTGAACTCCATTCTTTAGCATAAAAAATTAATTACACCGACAAAGCGCCATGCTTAATAAGCACTTTCACCGATAACTACTTTTATTAAAAAAGCCTGCTATCAAAAAACACTGTTATCAAAAGCACTGATAGCAACACATCTCTTATATGAGCGATAACTATAGCTGCCAACGAAATACCGATAGCCGTATTTTACCATTAACCACTGCAACACCCTCTTCTTGCAGACAACCGAGCTGCTTCACATACCCCTCACTACCCTCGGGTAAAGAGATACGCCCACTGGCATTTACTACCCTGAACCAGGGCAATTTACTATCCCGGGGTAACTGACTGAGACATCTCCCGACCATACGGGCACCTCTCGGCAATCCAGCTAACTCCGCTACCTGGCCATAGGTTGCAACCTTGCCTTGCGGTATTGCAGCCACGATCTGCCATATCACCTCATACTGGGGATTGTTATTCATAACTAAACCACTTTAAATCAACAGACTGCACTATAAGACATTAGCCAGAATCAAACCAGAAAGGGGCCTGGAAAACCAGGCCCCTTGTTGAGCGAAGATTAATACGATGAACAACCGTCGTAAGCAAGGGGAAAGCCACAACAGTTCTTTCCGCTCGTAGTTAAGGACCAGTGCTTCCTGCCATAACTGCACTCGCTGGGCAGGTACTGGCAGACGATCAAAACAGAGTTCTGCCAGAAGGGGAAATGGGCAATAAAACTCTGATACACTGATCTAAAACGTAACTTCATTATAGACGATTATCTGATCAGTAAAGTGAAAAATGAAAATGCATATAGCTACAACTATCTCAATCACTCTTCTTTATGCATTAGCATCGACCAATCTCAGCGCTAACGCTATCCCAGGCTTCAATCAGAAATCACTACACCTCTGGCAAACAGAAGAGTTTCAAGGCAAGACATCCTACAAACTGATCCTGGAAAACCAAATCCAGATACTTGAAGCAAAATCAAACAATAGCGCGTCAGGCTTATTTTTTAAGAAAAAATTAAAACTGAAACCTGACTCTATGCTCAGTTGGCGATGGAAAGTATCAGGCATCTCACCGCAACTGAACGAAACAACAAAAACCGGGGATGATTTTCCTGCCAGAGTTTATATTGTGGTTTCCGAGGGTCCATTCTTCTGGCAGAAGAGAACCCTGGTCTACGTTTGGTCAAATAATCAACCAGTCGGGAATCGCTGGAACAACCCTTTTACCGATCGAGCGGTTATGTGGGCAGTCAACAGCGGTCCAGAAAAAACCAACACCTGGCAATCTCATCAGCGATTGCTACATAAAGACCTGTTTACCGCCTTTGGCAAAAAATACAACGAAATTGAAGCCATTGCTGTGATGACTGATAGCGATAACAGCGGTAGCCAATTCCTTAGCTGGTACGGCGATATCAGCCTCAAATACTAAGATTCCATATATATTGGCAGCAACACAATAAAAAGCGGGCATTTATACGACAATAGGCGTATAATTCCGCGTTTCTAAAATCCTGCCGGTGCCATCAGATATGTCAGATACCCAAGTCGCGTTCAGCGACCTTGAACTTCCCTCTTCCGTTCTAAAGTCAATTACAGAGCTGGGCTACGAAACCCCTTCGCCGATTCAGGCGGCCTGTATTCCGCTACTGCTGAATGGACAGGATGTACTGGGTATGGCCCAGACAGGTACCGGTAAAACCGCTGCTTTCGCATTACCTCTGCTTAGCCGTATCGACCTGAAAAATAACAAGCCTCAGGTACTGGTGCTGGCACCTACCCGTGAGCTTGCTGTTCAGGTAGCTGAAGCGTTTCAGGCTTATGCCCGTCATATTCCAGGCTTCCACGTACTGCCGATCTACGGCGGTCAGAGCTACAGCTTACAGCTTAAGCAACTGCGTCGCGGACCACACGTTGTTGTCGGCACACCAGGCCGGGTAATGGATCACCTTGATCGCGGTACTCTTAAGCTAGATGAGCTTAAAGCAATGGTACTGGACGAAGCCGATGAAATGCTACGCATGGGCTTCATCGATGATGTTGAAACCATCATGGCTAAAACTCCTGCAGAACGTCAGACCGCACTGTTCTCCGCCACTATGCCGGAACAGATCCGCCGTATTACCAAGCGATACATGCGTGATCCGCAGGAAGTAAAAATTGCTTCCAAAACTGCGACTATGGAAAACATCGAGCAGAAATGCTGGATCGTTTCCGGTACCAATAAACTTGATGCCCTGGTACGAATTCTTGAAACAGAAGATTTCGGCGGCATTATTATCTTTGCCCGCACCAAGACAGCAACTACTGAGCTAGCAGAAAAGCTGGAAGCTCGCGGTTATGCCGCTGCAGCACTAAACGGCGACATGAACCAGCAACTGCGTGAACGCACCGTACAGCGCCTGAAAGATGCCAAGCTGGACATCCTGGTTGCAACCGATGTTGCGGCTCGCGGCCTGGACGTAGAACGTGTTGGCCTGGTAGTAAACTATGATATTCCTTACGACACCGAAGCTTACGTACACCGTATCGGTCGTACTGGCCGTGCCGGTCGTGATGGTAAAGCCATCCTGTTCGTTGCACCACGCGAACGCCGCCTACTGAAACAGATCGAACGCGCGACCCGCCAGCCAATCAAACAGATGGATCTGCCTTCCCGTGACCTGGTTCAAAACCGTCGTCTGGAATCCTTCCGCGAACAGATCTCCACTATCTTCAATAATGAAGATATGAGCGTGTACCGCGAACTGGTTGACCAGCTGGCTGTTGACACCGAACTGGAAACCCAGGATCTGGCATCCGCCCTGCTTTACATGGCACAGAAAGAGAAGCCTCTTATTCTGCCACCCGAGCCAGAACCACGCCCTCGCCGCGAACGCGAAGATCGTGACAGCGACCGAGGCGGAAAGCGCGAGCGTATAAACTATGCCGACCTTGACGTATATCGCCTGGATGTTGGTCGTAACGATGGCGTGCAGGTTAAGAACATTGTTGGCGCTATCGCTAACGAAGCGGACATCAACAGCCGCCATATCGGCGATATTCGTTTACACGACGAATACAGCACCGTTCAGCTGCCTAAAGGCATGCCAGACGACATGCTGAAACACCTGAAAGATGTTCAGATCTGCCGCAAGAAAACCAACATCACCCTGATGGAAGGTGAAGTGGCTCGCCCACCTAGCCGCAAACCTCGTGGTGAGTACAAAGGCAAAGGCAGAGCCCGTGGCGGAAACGACCGCGGCGCTCCACGCAAGCCGCGTCGTGATTAATTACTGCTACTAGTCTTTACTAGAAACAGCACCAAAAAAGAGCGCCTATAGCGCTCTTTTTTTACGCCTCGCTAAAGGCCAGAAAAGCATATCAAGCCTATTAATACACCGGCACCAGCCGATCACCTATCTTAATCACCCCTGACCCTACTACTCGGGCACACAAACCACCATAACCCAGCATAGCAGCCGCCCCACCCGGCCCTAACGCCTGATCCATACGCGAACAGGGGTGACATAAAGCCGTTGCCTCAAACACCGCACCACCGATTCTGAATTGCTGATGACGCAATGCGTTAAGGTTAATGCCGGAAACAACAAGATTGCGCCGCAATAGTCCGGGATCTATAGAGTCATGACCAGCATAGATCTCAATCAGACGGATAAATTCCGCCGATATAATTGTTACCTGTCGGGCTGAGCCTGGCGCCTTGCTGCAACGGTGATCACCCTCCAGACCTAATCCCTGCAGCGCTTCAACAGACTTAACCGGAACCATTTCAAGCTTACGACCGGGACGCAGGCCTATCCACTCAAGCACACCAGGCTTAAGATCACTCAGGTACCGCGAGAACAACTGCTTCTGAGTCATAAACCGTAGAGGATCAGAAGATCCTGTCGCCCTGCTGGTCAATCATCTGCTTCGCCTTACGCACCATCTCATCGGCACACATCTGGGTTGAAGGCAGCGTATCCGCCCGGATAAAAGTATGACTAAGCTCACCTTTGGTAATAGTGCCATTAATTCTGAAACCACTACCCTCAGATGCTGGCGCCGGCGTAATGGTAAAGCCATTATATTCGACCGAAGCCATCGCTTGCGGCTCTTTAGACTCAGGCTCGGCGGCAGAAAAAATTGATTTGATAGACGATAAAAAACTCATAACTATTCCTTAAATACATTAACAACAGCATAACCCCAGCTGCATAGAACACTCAATCAACAGACACAAAAAAACCGCCAAAAGGCGGTTTTTTTAATCTGACTACCAGCAAGCGACTAAAGCGCAGCTGGCACCCTGAATAATCGCTTTACGATTATTCCCAGCCAGTTACTTCGCGCAGGCCGTCAGCAATCTGAGCCAGAGAGCGAACAGTCTTAACGCCAGCAGCTTCCAGAGCAGCAAACTTCTCGTCTGCAGTACCCTTACCACCGGAGATGATCGCGCCAGCATGACCCATACGCTTACCAGCCGGAGCAGTCACACCAGCAATGTAAGATACAACAGGCTTAGTTACATTAGCCTTGATGAACTCAGCCGCTTCTTCTTCAGCAGAACCACCGATCTCACCGATCATAACGATCGCCTCAGTCTGCGGATCGTTCTGGAACAATTCCAGAATGTCGATGAAGTTAGAACCAGGGATCGGGTCGCCACCGATACCAACACAGGTAGACTGACCGAAACCAGCATCCGTAGTCTGCTTAACAGCTTCATACGTCAGCGTACCGGAACGAGATACGATACCTACTTTACCTGGCAGGTGGATATGACCAGGCATGATGCCGATCTTACACTCACCTGGAGTGATAACACCCGGACAGTTAGGTCCGATCAGGCGTACGCCCAGCTCGTCACACTTAACTTTACACTCAAGCATATCCATAACCGGAATGTGCTCAGTGATACATACGATCAGCTTGATACCGCCGTTTGCAGCTTCCAGGATAGAATCCTTACAGAATGGTGCAGGCACGTAGATAACGGATGCTTCAGCACCGGTTTCAGCAACAGCTTCTGCAACAGTGTTGAATACCGGCAAGCCCAGGTGCTCGGAACCACCCTTGCCTGGCGTTACACCACCAACCATTTTAGTGCCATATGCAATAGCTTGCTCAGAGTGGAAGGTACCCTGACCACCAGTGAAACCCTGACAGATTACTTTGGTGTCTTTATTAATCAGAACGGACATTATTATTTACCCTCCGCTGCTTTAACTGCCTGCTCGGCAGCATCAGTCAGGCTGGTAGCTGCAATGATATCCAGACCAGACTCAGACAGTAGCTGAGAACCCAGCTCTGCATTGTTACCTTCCAGACGTACTACAACAGGAACTTCTACGCCTACTTCTTTAACTGCACCGATGATACCTTCAGCAATAAGGTCACAACGTACGATACCACCGAAGATGTTAACCAGAACTGCTTTAACTTTTGTATCTTCAAGAATGATCTTGAACGCTTCGGTTACACGCTCTTTAGTCGCGCCGCCGCCAACGTCCAGGAAGTTAGCCGGGAAGCCACCGTGCAAAGAAACGATATCCATCGTACCCATTGCCAGGCCTGCACCGTTAACCATGCAGCCGATGCTGCCATCCAGCGCTACATAGTTCAGTTCCCACTCAGCTGCACGAGCTTCACGCTCATCTTCCTGAGATGGATCCTGCATAGCCTGAAGATCTTTATGACGGTAAACAGCATTGCCATCGATCGCTACTTTAGCGTCCAGACAGTGCAGGTTACCTTCTTCAGTAATAACCAGCGGGTTAATTTCAAGCAGCGCCAGGTCTTTTTCCTGGAACATTTTCGCCAGACCCATAAAGATCTGTGTGAACTGCTTAATCTGAACACCTTCCAGACCCAGCTTGAACGCCAGCTCACGACCCTGGTAAGGCTGCGCACCGGTCAGCGGATCAACAGTCGCTTTCAGGATTTTTTCTGGTGTTTCTTCCGCAACAGTCTCAATCTCAACACCACCTTCGGTGGATGCCATAAATACGATACGACGAGATGAACGGTCAACTACCGCACCCAGATACAGCTCATTAGCAATATCAGTGCAGTCTTCTACCAAAATTTTTGAAACAGGCTGACCATTAGCATCAGTCTGATAGGTAACAAGGTTTTTTCCCAGCCAGTTAGCTGCGAATTCTGATGCTTCAGCAGGAGAGTTAATCAGCTTAACGCCGCCAGCCTTACCACGGCCACCTGCGTGAACCTGAGTCTTAACAACCCACTTATCACCACCAATTTTCAGAGCCGCTTCAGCAGCAGCTTCCGGGGTATCTACCGCGATTCCTTGAGAAACCGGCAGACCATATTCGGCAAACAGTTGCTTGCCCTGGTACTCATGAAGATTCATGCTCTAATCCGTCGTTTTTTTTCACACTTTTGAGGACTCTGCAAAACGATATGGAGAGAGTATCTTTTTACAGCCCAACATGTTGCAGGCAGTATTAGTCTGCCCGTCAACGATAATCGACCGAGCAGTGCCCGGTCGAAATTTTAACTCATTACTTACGCTTTTTGCGATTAGCCATATGTATAGCATGACCATCAACAGCCAGCGCAGCTTCGTGCACCGCTTCAGATACTGTTGGGTGCGCAAATACAGTCAGCTGCAGGTCTTCAGCGGTTGAGCCGAATTCCATCGCGATAGCTGCCTGAGCAATCAGCTCAGATACGATACCGCCGACCATGTGAACACCCAGAATACGATCAGTCTTCTCATCGGCAATCATCTTAACGAAACCGTCGGTATCGTTTGACGCCATCGCACGACCGGAAGCTGCAAATGGGAATTTACCCACTTTAATCGCAACACCTTCAGCTTTCAGTTCTTGCTCAGTCTTACCAACCCACGCCAATTCTGGATGAGTATAGATAATGCTAGGAATCACATCGTAGTTCATCTGCGCATGGTGACCGGCGATAATGTCAGCAACCATAATGCCTTCTTCGGATGCCTTGTGCGCCAACATAGGACCACGAACAGAATCACCAATAGCGTATACGCCTGGCGCTTCAGTACGACACTGACCATCAACGAAGATAAAGCCACGCTCATCCAGCTTAACGCCAGAATCATCAGCCAGCAGACCCTGAGTCTGTGGACGACGACCAACCGCTACGATCAGCTTATCGACAACGATTTCCTGCTCGCCTTTAGCGTCCTTGTAGGTAACTTTAACTTCTTTACCGTCAACAACTTCAGTACCGGTAACCAGAGCGCCCAGTTTGACATCCAACTTCTGCTTCTTAAAGATCTTCGCCGCTTCCTTAGCAACATCTTTATCCGCCATTGCCAGGAAATCATCCATCGCTTCAAGAACGGTAACTTCGGTACCCAGACGCGCCCATACAGAGCCCATCTCAAGACCGATAACACCGGCACCTATAACACCCAGACGCTTAGGCGTCTCGGAGATGTTCAGCGCACCTTCATTATCCAGGATCAGATCTTCTGTCAGCGGTGCTGGCGGGATGTTAACCGGCACAGAACCGGATGCCAGGATTACGTTTTCAGCAGGATAGACTGTCGCTGTACCATCAGCAGCAGTCACTTGAACCTGCTTGTCAGCCAGCAGCTTACCCATACCTTGTAGCAGAGTAACGCCATTCGCCTTGAACAGACCCGCAACACCCATGGTCAGGTTGCCAACGATCTTGTCCTTACGGGCAACCATCTTCTTAACATCCATTGACACTTCGCCGGTCTGGATGCCATGCACATCTGCATGCTGAGCATTGTGGAACTGGTGTGTAGACTCAAGCAGCGCCTTCGATGGGATACAACCCACGTTCAGACAAGTACCACCAAGCACTGCAGCACCTTTATCATCGACCCATTTTTCAACGCACGCAGTTTTCAGACCCAGCTGTGCGGCGCGGATTGCAGCAACATAGCCACCAGGGCCCGCACCAACTACGATTACATCAAATTTATCTGACATTATTACCTACCTATCGATTCTTTTTTGTAAGGGACTGACTCAGACTTCCAGCAGCATACGTGCAGGATCTTCCAGAAGGTCTTTAATAGTCACGAGGAATTGTACAGCTTCCTTACCATCAATCATACGATGGTCGTATGAAAGCGCCAGATACATCATTGGCAGGATTTCAACCTGACCATTAACCGCCATTGGACGTTCCTGAATCTTATGCATACCCAGGATTGCAGTCTGTGGTGGATTAAGAATCGGGGTAGACATCAGGGATCCAAATACACCACCGTTAGTGATTGTAAATGTACCGCCCTGCATATCATCAATACCCAACTTACCGTCACGACCACGGGCACCAAAATCAGCAATAGTAGATTCAACATCTGCCAGCGTCATCGCATCGGTATCACGCAGCACAGGTACCATCAGACCACGCGCTGTAGAAACAGCTACGCCGATATCCTGATAACCGTGATAAACCATATCATTGCCATCGATAGAGGCATTGACTGCAGGGAAACGCTTCAGCGCTTCAGTTGTCGCTTTAACGAAGAAAGACATGAAGCCCAGACGGGTACCATTATGCGTCTTCTCGAACAGGTCTTTGTACTGCTTACGCAGTTCCATAACCGGCTTCATATTCACTTCGTTATAAGTGGTCAGCATCGCAGCTGTCTGCTGCGCTTCAACCAGACGTTTAGCGATAGTCGCACGCAGCCGGGTCATAGGCACACGTTTTTCAACGCGGTCACCAGCAACAATATTCAATGCAGCAGCGTTATCAACTTTAACCGGTGCGGCAGGTGCTGCAGCAGGCTTACTCTTAAGGAAGTTAACAACATCTTCTTTAGTGATGCCGCCATTCTTACCAGTACCCGGGATCTGACTTGCATCCAGACCATTCTCTTCGATCAGCTTACGTGCAGCAGGACCTGCTTTATCAGCATCACCCGCAGTAGCGGCTTCAGCAGCCGGCGCTGCAGCGGCAGGGGCCGCCGCAGCAGCACCCGCTTCAAAAGACGCCAGCACTTCTTCACTCAGTACGGTATCGCCTTCACCTTTAAAGATCTCTTTAATCACACCATCAGCTGGCGCAACGACTTCAAGTACTACTTTGTCAGTTTCAATATCAACGATCAGTTCATCGGTAGAACAAGCCTCACCTGGCTGCTTGTGCCAGGTAGCCACAGTACCGTCGGCTACGGATTCAGGGAAAGTCGGCGTTTTGATTTCGATTGACATGTTTATTCCTTTCTCAGTGCTACTAACAGGCGTCTGTATCAGACCTGTTGGCCATTAATTGCTTCGTTAACCAGCTTTTCCTGCTGCTCGAGGTGTACAGATATGTACCCTACTGCAGGGGCTGCGGCGTGCGGACGACCCACACCTTCCATATGAATCTTGTCATTGTGACGAACCAGCGCATGGCGCATATGGTGCTGAGAACAGTACCAGGCACCCTGGTTCATCGGTTCTTCCTGACACCAAACGGCAGATTCAAGGTTGGTGTATTGCTTAATTGCATCAAACATCTGCTGTTCCGGGAACGGATACAACTGCTCAATACGAATAACTGCAACATCATCTTTTTCCAGCTCTGCACGACGGTTATAAAGATCGTAGTAGACCTTACCGCTACACAGCACCAGACGCTTAACCTTCTTAGGATCCAGCTGATCAGTCTCGGCGATAACCGGCTGAAAGCTACCTTCAGACAGTTCATCGATAGTCGATACAGCCTGCTTATGACGCAGCAGACTCTTCGGCGACATAACCACCAGAGGCTTACGCAGCGGACGCACAACCTGGCGACGCATCAGATGGAAAATCTGGGCCGGCGTTGTCGGTACGCATACCTGAATATTGTGCTCAGCACTCAATTGCAGGAAACGCTCCAGACGGGCTGAAGAATGCTCAGGCCCCTGACCTTCGAAACCGTGCGGCAGCAACAGAGTCAGACCACAGAGACGAGCCCACTTATGTTCACCACTGGCGATAAACTGATCGATTACAACCTGAGCGCCGTTGGCAAAATCACCAAACTGAGCTTCCCAGATAACCAGCGCATTCGGCATAGTCGTCGCGTAACCGTATTCGAAAGCCAGAACTGCTTCCTCAGAAAGAAAGGAGTCATGCATGGTCAGCGCAGGCTGATCATCGGCAATATTTTTAAGCGGCTCGTAAACAGTTGCATCCTTCTGATCATGCAATACTGCATGACGATGAGAGAACGTACCACGACCAACATCCTGCCCGGTAATCCGTACCGGATAACCTTCGGCAAGGATCGAAGCATAGGCCAGAGACTCAGCCATACCCCAGTTAAGCTCCGTAGCACCAACAGCCATGCGCTTACGATCATCATAGATCTTCTGCACCTGACGCTGCATCTGGAAACCTTCCGGCACTTCACAGATCTTAGTACCCAACTCCTGCAATAGCTTACCGTCAACAGACGTATCGCAATCGAATGACCACTGATGACCCAGGTACGGTTCCCAGTCGACGTACAACTCTTGCTTAGGCTCCATAACCAGCGAGTGAGTAACATGCTTACCGTCTTCAAGATCTTTACGGTAATCCTGCTCCATCTGCTTACTCTGCTCAGCGGTAATTACGCCTTCAGATATCAGCTGTTGAGCATATAGCTCACGGGTGGATTTCTGCGCTTTGATCTGCGTGTACATCAGCGGCTGAGTACCCGATGGCTCGTCTGCTTCGTTGTGACCGCGACGGCGATAACAAACCAGATCAATAACCACGTCCTTCTTGAACTCAGTACGGTAATCGACCGCCAACTGAGTAACAAAGCGAACCGCTTCAGCATCATCGCCATTCACATGGAAGATCGGCGCCTGCACCATCTTGGCGATATCAGTACAGTATTCAGTCGAACGCGAGTCTTCTTTTTTGTTGGTAGTAAAACCAACCTGGTTATTGATAACCAGATGGATAGTACCGCCGGTCTTATAAGCACGGGTCTGGGACATCTGAAATGTCTCCATTACCACGCCCTGACCTGCAAATGCCTGATCACCATGAATATTGACCGGCACTACCGTAGTACCAACCGGATCATCACGACGATCCTGACGAGCACGTACAGAACCTTCGACTACCGGTGCAGAAATCTCAAGATGGGATGGGTTAAAGGCCATCGCCATATGTACTTCGCCGCCAGCGGTCATAACATTGGATGAGAAGCCCTGGTGGTATTTAACATCACCGGAACTTTCCAGGGTTTTCTTACCCTCGAATTCACCAAACAGTTCTGCAGGATTTTTGCCGAAGATATTAACCAGTGTATTCAGTCGACCACGGTGGGCCATACCGATAACCACCTCACGAGCACCCTGCTTACCAGCACGCTGGATCAGAGTATTCAGAGAGACAATCATGGACTCGCCACCTTCCAGACCGAAACGCTTGGCACCGGCAAAGCGAGAACCGAGATATTTCTCAAGGCCTTCCGCTGCGGTCAGCCGCTCAAGCACCATCATTTTCTTCTCTGTATCAACTACAGGATGAGAACGTACAGGCTCTAGACGGGACTGGATCCAGCGTTTTTCCTGAGTATCTACAATATGCATATACTCAGCACCGACTGTTGTACAGTAGGTCTTCTTCAGATCATCAAGAATCTCTTTCAGCGTTGCTTCATCTTTACCGAAGAACAATGAGCCCAACTGAAAGGTCGTATCGTAATCTGCTGCAGATAATTCATGAAAATGCGGATCAAGGTCCGGAATTGATTCGCGCTCCATCAGGCCCAACGGATCGATATCCGCCGCCTGGTGACCACGTACCCGGTAAGCATTGATCATTCGCAGTACACGTATCTGCTTTTTTTCATGCTCAGAACTGACATTACCACCGGCAGCCGGAGAAGCCCGACGCTGGTTTTTTGCCAGATAAAGGAAATGATCCTGTACCGTAGAATGTGGAACATCCTGGGTCAGGTTATCGCCGACTTTAGGGAGTCGATCAAATTCTTCACGCCACTCCTGAGGAATAGCGTTGGGGTCCATCAGATAGGTTTCATATAGCTGCTCGATGTATGAAAGGTTGCCACCATAAAGATGGGCATTCTTCCACATCAGCTCCATTATGCCTTCTTGCATTCTTGATCACCCTGGCTCAGGGGTACTATTGAAGAACAAAATGCACCACGTTTTGTTCAACTGGCCGGTCCCGGCCGTCCCCTGTTTAGTTACCGTTATTATTTCAGACGTATATACCCTGATAGAGGTACAGGATATACGCGACGTGATTCTACGCCTTTTCCTACGCAGTTCATATATCAATGCAGATAGAATTCTAAAAAGATTCTGCGCAATGAGATATAAGCCTTTTGACTAGTACAAACCGAGGTTCAGACAAGCCATAAAAAAAGGCGGGTCCCTGAGGAGCCGCCTTTCTGTAACTTAGGTTGCTTGCGAGAGCAACATGTTACGGATCTTTCCGATTGCCTTAGTAGGGTTAAGACCCTTAGGGCAAACACTGACACAGTTCATGATACCGTGGCAGCGGAATACGCTGAACGGATCATCAAGGTCAGCCAAACGCTCCGAGGTTGCTGTATCCCGACTATCCGCCAGGAAGCGGTAAGCCTGCAACAAACCAGAAGGACCGATAAACTTATCCGGATTCCACCAGAAAGACGGACAAGCAGTCGAACAACATGCACAAAGAATACACTCGTACAGGCCATCCAGCTCTTCACGCTCTACAGGTGACTGCAAACGCTCGATCGCAGGCGCCGGAGTCTCATTGATCAGGTAAGGCTTGATCTTTTCGTACTGGGTGTAGAACTGAGTCATATCAACAACCAGGTCGCGGATAACCGGCAGACCAGGCAGCGGACGCAGAACCAGCTTGTCACTTTCAACCACTTCAGACAGCGGTGTAATACAAGCCAGACCATTCTTACCATTCATATTCATACCATCAGAGCCACAAACACCCTCACGACATGAACGACGGTAACCCAGAGTCGAATCTTTATCTTTCAGTAACTGAAGCAGATCCAGCACCATGATGTCTTTACCACCCGGGATATCAATATGGATATCCTGCATGTATGGCGCATCATCGGTCTCAGGATTATAGCGATATACACTAACTAGCATCGTAACAACCCCTTAGTAAGTTCGAATTTTCGGCGGGAAGGCTTCAACTGTCTTCGGCGCAAAGTTGACATCACGCTTAGTGATCTCTTTTGTCGTCGGGTGGAACAGTGAATGGCACAACCAGTTTTCGTCATCACGCTCGGTGTAGTCGTTACGGGCGTGAGCTCCACGACTTTCCGTACGGGTAACAGCCGCAATAGCCGTTGCTTCAGCAACTTCCATCAGGTTTTCCAGCTCCAGCGCTTCGATACGTGCAGTATTGAAAGCCTGAGACTTATCTTCCAGATGCAGGTTTTCCACTTTGCTGCGGATTTCCTTGAGCATCCCAAGACCTTTCTCCATGCTTTCGCCTTCACGGAATACACCGAAGTACAGCTGCATAGTTTTCTGCAGCTCAGCACGCACTTCAGCAATACTTTCACCGCCGGTCGATGTGTTCAGACGATTCAAACGCGCCATTGCACGCTCAAGGTCCGCATCGGTTGCATTGCCAGCTTCGTAGCCTTCAGCCATCTGCTTCTCAATCTGGATACCAGCAGCACGACCAAATACAACCAGGTCAAGCAGCGAGTTACCGCCCAGACGGTTAGCACCGTGCACAGATACACAAGCCACTTCACCACAGGCAAACAGACCATCAATGATCGTATCGTTGCCATTTTCATCAGCACCAATCGCCTGACCACCGATATTAGTGGCAACACCACCCATCTGGTAATGACAAGTCGGTACAACAGGTACTGGCTCTTTAACCGGATCGGCATGAGCAAATGTCTTAGACAGCTCACAGATACCCGGCAGACGAGACAAAAGAACATCCTCACCCAGGTGATCCAGTTTCAGGAACACGTGATCGCCATCTTCACCGCAACCACGACCCGCCAGGATCTCCAGAACCATAGAACGGGCCACAACGTCACGACCCGCAAGGTCTTTCGCGTTAGGCGCGTAGCGCTCCATGAAACGTTCGCCATCTTTGTTTACCAGATAGCCACCTTCACCACGACAACCCTCAGTTACCAGAACACCCGCACCCGCAATACCGGTTGGGTGGAACTGCCACATTTCCATGTCCTGAGCCGGTACGCCTGCACGCAGAGACATACCCATACCGTCACCGGTATTGATCAGAGCATTAGTAGTAGACTGATAGATACGACCCGCACCGCCGGTCGCCAGAACAGTTGCCTTAGCTTTTACATAAACAGTTTCACCGGTTTCGATACAGATAGCGATAACACCAACAACAGCGCCTTCTGAGTTCTTTACCAGATCAACAGCGTACCATTCATTCAGGAAGGTAGTACCTGCCTTCATATTCGCCTGGTACAGTGTGTGCAACAGCGCGTGACCAGTACGGTCGGCTGCAGCACAGGTACGGGCAGCCTGACCGCCCTCACCAAAGTTTTTAGACTGACCGCCAAAAGGACGCTGATAGATACGACCTTCTTCGGTACGGGAAAATGGCATTCCCATGTGGTCCAGCTCATATACAGCCTGCGGACCTACAGAACACATGTATTCGATAGCGTCCTGGTCACCGATATAATCGGAACCTTTAACGGTATCGTACATGTGCCAACGCCAATCATCGTTCGGATCGTTACTGGCGATCGCACAGGTAATACCACCCTGAGCAGATACAGTATGCGAACGAGTTGGAAATACTTTTGTGATACATGCGGTATTAAGACCACCCTGGGCCAATTGCAGAGCTGCGCGCATACCGGCGCCGCCTCCACCAATTACAATACCGTCAAACGTCAGCGTACGTAGCTTGCTGCTCATCTTAAACTCCCCACAGAATCTGAATACCCCATACGACGTAGATAAACGTCAGGAGACCACAAGCAGATTGAAACAAGAAACGAATGCCGGTTGGCTTAATGTAGTCAGTAGAGATAGACCACATACCGATCCAGGCGTGTGCCGCCAGAGATAACAGTGCCAGTAGCGTAAAGATACGCATCGCAGTACATTCGAACAGTTCTTTCCACTGCTGATAATCCAGCTCTGGAGTGAACAGCATATAACCCATCAGAAAGATGGTGTAGGCTGCCAGCGCAACAGCTGTAACACGCTGGATCATCCAGTCATACAGTCCGCTACGGCCAAAACTTGTAATTGAAGTTACCATATCCATACTCCTGCCAGCAGTACTGAAATAGCAGAAATCACCAGGGTAGCCTTGGCAGCTTTCTGACCGCTTTCCAGTTCTTCACAATGACCAAAATCCATTACCAGATGTTTGATTCCGGCAAAGAAGTGATACAGCAACGCTGAAACCAATCCCCAGGCAATCAACTTCGCAAAGAAGCTCTCTGTCAACATCTGAGCAGCAGCATTAAAGCCCTGCTCTGATTCCAGAGACATCCCAAGCACATACAGCATGAAGAATGCGCCAAAGAACAACGCTAATCCTGTCGCACGATGCAGAATGGAAGTGATAGCCGGCAAAGGCTGTTTAATAGTTCGTAGATCTAAATTTACGGGTCTTTTCTTGTTCACGGCTCTTGTTCACACTTTTTTTAAGCCCGGTTGCAGAGCTAAGTTGTTAACGGTAGTGTTCAAAGACAAAGATAAGCACCTCGGTCCAGCGCCCACAGCCCATCCCGAATGAAGGATGTGAGCTGGAGCGAGAGTATACCAGCAAATTAACACATTACAATTAATCCATACCTGTTCTACGCCTATTGTCTAGTGTTTATTGCAACTGCGAACAACACATACAACTAAATGATTATTCAGCTAATTTGGCTTTCTTGATAAAGCTCAAAAACCATGCTGCATTGCAAAAAAATCAACTCCGTTTGAATTGACAAACGCTCCTAACCTTCTATAGTGTTCGGGTCCTATTTCGAGCTAAGACTCTTAGATTGTGACTGATAATTACTTTAATAATTAATAAAGTCATTCAGATAAATAGAAATGATAGGAGCCTCTAATGGCTGACAAGAAAGCACGCTTAACAGTCGATGGCATCGACGAGGTCTTTGAACTGCCGGTTTATTCTGGCACTACTGGTCCTGATGTTGTTGACGTTCGCGCCCTGACTGGCAAAGGCCTGTTCACCTACGATCCCGGCTTCGTTTCAACCGCAGCCTGCGAATCAGCTATCACTTACATTGATGGTGGCAAAGGTGTTCTTCTGCACGGCGGCTATCCGATTGAGCAACTGGCTGAAAATTCCGATTACCTGGAAGTTTGCTTCTTACTACTAAATGGCGAACTACCGACTCCGGAACAGAAACAAACGTTCGTAAATACTGTTAAGAACCATACGATGGTTCACGAGCAGATGAACCACTTCTTCAATGGCTTCCGTCGTGATGCCCACCCAATGGCCATTATGGTCGCTGTTGTTGGTGCACTGTCCGCGTTCTACCACGATTCTCTGGACATCGATGATGCACATCACCGTGAAGTTTGCGCGTACCGTCTGATCGCTAAGATGCCGACTATTGCCGCAATGTGCTACAAGTACAGCATTGGTCAGCCATTCCAGTATCCACGTAACGACCTGGAATACGCAGACAACTTCCTGCAGATGATGTTCGGCAACCCGTGCCAGGATTATGTAACTAATCCTATTCTGGCTAAGGCTATGGATAAGATCTTCCTGCTGCATGCCGACCACGAGCAGAACGCCTCGACCTCTACCGTACGTCTGGCTGGCTCTTCTGGCGCTAACCCGTTTGCGTGTATCGCATCCGGTATCGCAGCTCTATGGGGCCCTGCTCACGGCGGCGCTAACGAAGCCGTTCTAGCCATGTTGGAAGAGATCGGCGATGAGTCTAACATCGAAGAATTCATCAAACGCGCTAAGGATCCTGAAGATTCTTTCCGCCTGATGGGCTTTGGTCATCGTGTATACCGCAACTTTGACCCTCGCGCTAAAGTGATGAAGCAGACCTGTGACGAAGTTCTTGCTGAACTAGGCATTGAGAACGATCCGTTCCTCAAGATCGCCAAACGTCTGGAAGAGATTGCACTGGAAGATGAGTACTTCGTAGAGCGTAAGCTGTACCCGAACGTAGACTTCTACTCCGGCATCATCCTGAAAGCGATCGGTATTCCAACTAACATGTTCACCGTTATCTTCGCGCTGTCACGTACTATTGGATGGATCTCCCACTGGAGTGAATTCCACAGCAGCCCAAATAAGATCGGCCGTCCACGTCAGTTATACACAGGTCCTACTAAGCGCGATTACCCTACCAAGTAAAAGTAATCATGCTACTTTAAAAAGGCCGCTATATGCGGCCTTTTTTATTATCTGAAAAACCATCTTCTCACTTTACCCTCTCGTTAACCTGCAAAATTTTCAACTTGAACATTACTCCATGCCTGAATATTCGGTCTAGGCTAGATCTTGTAGCACGTAAATCAAGGAGGTAAATCATGTGGTTTCCCAAACCCCTTTATGAAGGCCTGCCCTACCTTTATTTCACCGCTGGCTTATTATTACTATTTCTATTCAGAGAAAGCCTTAACGCTATCACTTTAGCCATCGCCACAATGCTGTACATCGCAGGCAGTATACTCTGGATAAAACGCTCCAACGCCCGACGCAGAGACCGCAGGGAAAACCGAAGATTCCAGTCCCAGTTACACTTCAGGACCGATCTGTCTTACTACCCTCAGTGGCTCTACGAAGAACAACCTTTTATCTACCTGGCTGCAGGGTTTGGTTGCTACCTGATGCTACCCAGCCTGATCGGGTTCACCAGTGGTAGTCTTTTAATTGCCGTTAGCCTGATGGTATTCAAATCAAGAATTGATAATCGAAAACCGACCAGCAAAGTACAACCTCACACATAAAAAAACCGGGCATCGCCCGGTTTTCTTCAAACAGATCTAATCAATTCAATCAGTAAAGGTTGATTCGATCTTATGGATACTCAGGTCTGCACCGTTAAACTCTTCCTCTTCATCCAAACGCAGCCCCATAACCGCCTTTATACCACCATATACGACGGCACCACCTATCACAGCAACCGCAATCCCCATCAGGGTGCCTATAACCTGCGTAGTCAGACTTACGCCACCCAGACCGCCCAGTGCAGATGAACCAAAGATACCCGCTGCCACGCCACCCCAGGCGCCACAAAGACCGTGCAATGGCCACACACCCAGCACATCATCAATTTTCCAACGATTCTGCACTACCGTGAACATCCAGACAAATAGCGCACCAGCAATCGCACCAATCATCAGCGCACCAATAGGGTGCACAATATCAGACCCGGCACAGATAGCCACCAAACCAGCCAGAGGGCCGTTATGAATGAAGCCGGGGTCATTTTTACCTATCAGCAAAGAAGCAATAATGCCACCAACCATGGCCATCAGGCTGTTAACAGCCACCAGCCCTGAGATACCATCCAGAGTCTGGGCCGACATCACATTGAAACCAAACCAACCTATGCAGAGTATCCAGGCACCCAGTGCCAAAAACGGAATATTTGACGGCGGGAACGCAACTAAACGACCGCCCTT
The DNA here is from genome assembly GCF_003858655.1 of Amphritea balenae. Taxonomy (GTDB): domain Bacteria; phylum Pseudomonadota; class Gammaproteobacteria; order Pseudomonadales; family Balneatricaceae; genus Amphritea; species Amphritea balenae. The sequence goes on along the minus strand of NZ_RQXV01000002.1, from coordinate 302,880 downwards.
ATAACGCCCCTTCCGGATACCCAGAAAGATCACTGCAACCAAGCCTAACCAGCCACCAACACCGTGCACAACAACAGAACCGGCAAAATCATGGAATGGCGCACCAAAGCTAGCTGCCAACCAATCCTGAACACCGTAGTTACCATTCCAGATAATGCCCTCAAAAAACGGATAAACGAAACCCACCAGCAGCGCAGAGCCAATCAGAAACGGCCAGAATTTTGCCCGCTCAGCAATACCACCGGAAACGATGGCTGGAATCGCAGCCGCAAAAGTCATCAGAAAGAAAAACTTAACTAACTCATAACCATTGCCCTGGGCCAGCGTTTCAGCATCCTGGAAAAAAGTTACATCATAGGCGACCCAATAACCGACAAAGAAATAGGCAACTGCCGAGAAACCAAAGTCAGTCATAATTTTGACCAGCGCATTAACCTGGTTCTTATGACGTACGGTACCCACCTCTAAAAAGGCAAACCCGGCATGCATTGCGAATACCATGATGGCACCCATTAGAATAAACAGTGTATTCGAGCTCTGCACCAGTGTCTCTACGGCACTATTAACACTTTCCACGGTGATCTCCTGTATAACCACGCACTCTTTTAATGCCTGCCACTTTGAACAAGCACTTATTTGGTGCGATATTTTATTTTTAATTATCGTGAATTTTCACTGCCAGCCTTTCTACTCAGAAAACCGGGGGCTGGAACAATAATTCATCAATATGCTCTGTAAAAGTGCATAGAACAAAGCAGGTATTGTGCCAATAACTGCACCTGCACCAAAAGCCAGCATAGATAACGCCCATAAAAAAACCGCCAATTGGCGGTTTTAAATATCACTCAGTTCGACAGAGCTCGAAGCACTGATGAATTCGCTGATTACGCTTGAAATCCAGATCGATACTCTGACGACTGATATCCTTCACCTCATAACGCTCATTCAACTGAGGGTCTAACTTAAAGCGGCGATAATTATTAGAGAAGATCAACTTACCACCGGGACGCAACAGCCCCATCGCCAGGTCGATTAACTCAACATGGTCACGCTGAACGTCCAGCACATCATGCATACGCTTAGAGTTAGAAAAGGTCGGGGGATCCATAAATATCAGATCAAAATTTTCACCTTTCTGCGCCTTCAGCCACTTAATACAGTCTTCCTGAATAAAGTGATTACGGGTTTCAGCAAAGCCATTCAATGCAAAGTTTTTACGCGCCCAATTCAGGTACGTTGCCGACATATCAACACTGGTAGTCGAGCGGGCGCCACCCTGCGCGGCATGTAATGAAACCGTTGAGGTATAACTGAACAGGTTAAGAAAATCCTTTCCTTTAGCCTGCTGCTGAATCTGTAAGCATACCGGACGGTGATCCAGGAAAAGTCCGGTATCCAGATAATCCTGTAGATTCACCAGTATACGACAACCACCCTCACGCACTTCCATAAAGTTCGCTGTCTGATCCTGCTTCTCGTATTGACTGATACCTTGCTGTCGACGGCGTTGTTTCAACACAATCTGCTCGGCCGGAAAGCCCAGCACTTGCGGTAAAACGGCAACCACTTCTTGCAACCGGGTAAAGGCCTTTACAGTATCAATACTCTTGGGCGCCTGATATTCCTGAACATGGGCCCAGTCACCATAGATATCGATAGCTACCGCATACTCCGGCAGATCAGAATCGTACAACCGATAACAGCTGATATCCTGACGTTTAGCCCACTTACCTAATTGCTTAAGATTCTTGTTAAGACGATTTACCAGCATCTGAGCACCATTACTCAGCTCAACAACAGTTGGCTCAGCAGGCTCTGCTGAGTCGTCTTGTACATCGATGACCTCAACCACTTCCGGCACGGCGCGCTGGCGAATATTAAAGATTTGCAACTGACTGGGTATAGCACCGTTATACAGCTTGTAGGTTTTATCTGATGCCAGCTTCATCATCTTGCACAGCTCAGGATTACCGGTAAATACCGCCCCCTGCCAACCGGCAAAATCCGCTTTAAGACGCTCACCTAAATGCTGATACAAGAAGAACAGCGTTGGCTCATCACCCAAACGCTCACCGTATGGTGGGTTGGTAATAACCAGCCCCGCCTCCTCTCCTGTCGGGCGACTTAGCCGGGACAATTCACGACGCTCAAAGTGAATCAACGACTCAACGCCGGCACGACGGGCATTATCCCGCGCAGTATTTAAAACTTTTGCATCTGAATCAAAACCTTCAAAGCGGCTTTTAACTTGCTGCAAGCCTGCTTCACGGCGTTGCTCTGCTTCATCAATCAGATCCTGCCAAATCGCTTTTTGATGCTGCGTCCAGAAAGTAAAACCATACTCTTTACGCATCAGACCCGGTGCAATATCCGCCGCCATCAGGACCGCCTCGATCAACAGAGTGCCTGAACCACACATTGGATCAAGTATCGCCTCTTCGCGGGCAGCCTTATCAGGCCAGCCACAGCGATATAGTAATGCCGCCGCCAGGTTTTCCTTCATCGGCGCCATACCTGCTTTCAAGCGATAACCACGACGATGCAAGCTATCACCCGACAGGTCGATCGCAATGGAGGCTTCGCCACGCTGCAGGTGAACATTAATGCGCAGATCCGGGCGTAAGCGCTCGACCGAAGGCCGGCGACCGGTTTCATCACGAATCTGATCAACGATGGCATCTTTAACTTTCTGCGCCCCAAAACGGCTATGGTTAATCCCCTCAGACTGACCGGTAAAGTCGATTGTCAGCGTGCCTGCCGGACGCATATGATCAAGCCAGCGTACTTCTTGTACCGACTGATATAGCTGTTCTGCAGTCTCTCCTGGCCCCCGATGAAACTCCAACAGCACTCTGTTTGCCACCCGTGACCACAAGCACACCCGGTAAGCCGCCTCGAGCCCACCACCGAAATACACACCAGCCAGTGTCTGTTTTGGTTGCTCTACATTGAGTGCCTGTAGTTCATCAAACAACACAGGTTCCAGTCCCTTCGGACAGGTAGCAAAAAATTTCATGCTTGGGGAATACCTCAAGGAACTGTCACTCAGTTCCGTTAATTTTCTGTAATGAGTCAGCCTGTAGTTTCAGTGGCAGCTAACAGGATAGTACTAAAAGAAGATGCGCATATTAACGGGAAACGCTTTTAAGACCAATGACTAAGATTCAGATTCAAGAAAATAGCGCTCAAAATGAATTTTTTTCAAACAAGTATTTTAATTTCGCCAAGCCTCGCAAGCTATTGAAGTCAGGCCTATTTTGCAGGTGCGTCTACGTTTTTTTTATTAAATACTACAAATTGATATTTTTTTTTAATTACCAACCTTTTTTTAATTCCGCCATTGTGAAGATCTGTGAAGTTCGTAACAAACAACACATCAACAGCTGTTAATACCAATAGGAGTTAATGAGTCACAGTAAACCGGGTCACTGAGACGGCATGGAAGTATGTAATATTCACAGTATCGCCCGTCAAATCGGTTACCTGCCTGAACATTAAAGAACTTGAGAGGCTGTCTTATGAAGAGACAAAAACGTGATCGCACTTCAGTACTTTTCAACCGTGGTTTTAAAGCGGGGCTCATCGGCAAATCAAAAGATGAGTGTCCGGTAAACACCAATGATCTCAGAAGCCACTGGATGAGTGGCTGGCGTGAAGGTCGTGAAGCACACTGGAACGGTCAGTCGGGTGTCTCGGCAATAAACATTAACCCATCTCTCCATTAACTAAGACCACTATTTATTTAACGTGGCAGATACAATAAAAAAGGCTTCTGATAAGAAGCCTTTTTTAATGCTGGAGATAATCAATTTATCTGTTCAGCTCGGCAATCGCCTTGACCGATTCAGATATCAACTCAGGTCCCCGATAGATAAAGCCAGAATACACCTGGATCAATGAAGCACCCGCTTCAATCTTTTCAGCCGCATCAAAGCCGTTGGTAATTCCACCAACACCGATAATAGGTAACGCGCCGTCTAGTTCCCGGGCCAGAATACGGATCGCCTTAGTCGATGCATTACGTACCGGCACGCCGCTCAGTCCACCTGCTTCACCGGCAAACTCAGAACCCTCAACTCCCTCACGGGATAATGTAGTGTTAGTGGCTATTACACCGTCCATCTCATAGGACTTCAGCGAAGATGCAACCAGACCAAACTCTTCCTCGGACATATCCGGGGCTATCTTCACTGCAACAGGGACATACTTACCATGCAACTGAGCCAAACGTGCCTGCTCAGTTTTCAGCGCATCCAGTAGCTCATTTAGCGAGTCACCAAACTGCAATGTACGCAGTCCTGGGGTATTTGGCGATGACACATTAACCGTGATGTAAGACGCCTTGCTGTACACTTTACGCATACAGATCAGATAATCATCGGTGGCTTTCTCAACCGGGGTGTCAAAATTTTTGCCAATATTAATACCCAGCACACCATCAAAACGGCTCTTTTCAATATTGGCCAGTAAATTGTCTACGCCCTCATTGTTAAAGCCCATGCGGTTAATAATTGCATGCTGCTCTGGGAGGCGAAACAGACGTGGCTTAGGGTTACCAGGCTGCGGACGAGGCGTAACGGTTCCTACCTCGACAAAGCCAAAACCAAGTGATGCCATACCATCGATAGCAATGCCATTTTTATCCAGCCCCGCAGCTAAACCAACAGGGTTAGGAAACTGAATCCCCATCACTTCAGTAGGAAGACTTAGTTTTTTTCCTCCCAGGCATTTATTCAGCCCAACTGATGCCATCAGATTCATACTGTTCAGAGACAGGTCATGGGACAGTTCAGGATCAAGTTTAAACAACAGCGATCGCGCAGCTTGATAAAGCATGAGATTCCATAATTCAGATTTAATATTGCGGGCATTATATGCAAAGCACGTAGCGCTGTAAAAAGATACAGACGCTCAATGCTTTGAAACTTACAATCTTGTATGAAACTAACCTGGAAACAAGCCTTAATTCCATTACGTAGAGCATGTAGCACAGAACATTTTATAACCGTTCAATGCTTTGAAACTTGCCATCCTGGGTAAAACTAATCTGAAAACACCCCTTAATTCCGTTATGTAATAAGTAGGGTTGAAGCAATGACGAAGGAAATCTGACCCGACGACCATCCCTGCTCAGGGTAATCACATCTTTAACCGCCCCCTGATAATGAGCCAGATACTGCTCAGCGGTGAGGCTAATATCGACAATAACCTTTTGCATTAAAATTCCTAACACTGGCCGGTGCTTTTCCCGGCTATCATCTATCCAATTCACCTTGCGCTGCTAACACAAGGCCAAGCACTATAGAAACGTACATCTTATGGCATGTACTATCGAATCAAACTACCACTGAATAGTTTACTTACAGGCACGCCCCAGTTCAATCAATTCAGATATAGCCACGGTATACATGGCATAGCCTTGCTTCTCTGCCGTTTTAAGATCATTGATCAGGTTCAACCAGCGCTCGAGTGGTTGTGTAAATCCGGCTTTCCATACATCAAAGCCCCGCTCCCTTTTCCCGTTGCCTGATAATCCGGCATTAAGCACTGCAGTAACAATCACCCGGTGCTGATTATCAATATCATCACGGAATGACTCCCGTGCTAACGCCTGCCACTGATTATCCCGATCAAGTTCATTCAACCGGCTTATCAGCCAGTGCAACTGCAACGATTCAGCAACCTCAAACATCTCCTGAGCAACCCGGTCGACAGGCAGATCATTACTACCTGCCACCTCAATGATATTCAGTACCGCATATAAACTCCGGGTGCCGGCAATAACCATCGCCAGCTCTTCCGGCACCCTGGCATCGATATAACGCTCATAAGCTTCATGCCAGTCCTGCTTTGGCTGACCACAAAGCAGCTTACCCAACTGCCCTCTAAGCTCAGTAATAGTTGAACGGAACAACTGCACTTCTTTGGCACAGATATTATCCATATCTGGACGGTTAACCACGAACCATCGGGTTGCCCTGCGCACCAGATACTGTAACTCATCCATCATATGCAGCTGCATGCCCGCATCAATCTCATAATCCAGTGATTCAATAAGCTGCCATAGATGCTGCATATCAAACACTTCCCTGGCCAGTACATAGGCACGGGTTATACGATCGATCTCTGCCCGGGTGGAAGAACGAAGCAGGTCAACAAATTTGAATCCCATGTAGTTAACCATATTATTGGCTAACTGGGTCGCCACTATCTCACGACTCAAACGGTGCTGACTCAATTGCTCTGAATACTTATCGGTTAATGTCTCAGGAAAGGCTGTCGCCAGCTCCTGATTGAGAAAATCATCATCCGGCACACAGGAATCTAATAATAATTGCTTCAATTCCGCTTTACTGTATGAAATAAGAACGGAAATCTCTGGACGAGTGAGCCCAGCACCTTCTGACTGACGCTCCATCAGAATATCTTCATCGGGAAGGAATTCCAGCCCCCGGTTCAATAGCCCCCTGTGTTCCAGAGCCTGGATATAACGGCGGTTTTCTCCCATCGCATCTACCGCACGTATCTGCTCCAGGCTGATTGCCTGAACCTGACGATAGTTATTCTTCAGCACCAACCGCGCCACATCTTCGGTCATTTTTTGCAGTAACTGGTTGCGTTGCTTAGATGTAAGATCGCCATCAGCAACAATGCCATTAAGCAGAATTTTGATATTTACTTCGTGATCAGAACAATCCACGCCGGCGGCATTATCAATAAAGTCGGTATTTGCCCGACCAAAATGACGGGCATATTCCATCCGGGCCTCCTGCGTGATACCAAGATTACCGCCCTCTCCAATCACCCTGCAACGCAGATCACAGGCATTAACCCTCACGGTATCATTGGCTTTATCGCCCACCATTTCATCGGTTTCAAAGCTCGCTTTAACATAGGTCCCGATGCCACCATTCCAGAACAGATCAATCGGGGCGCAAAGAAACCGGCTAATCAGTTCATTGGGGGGCAGGCTATCTTCAGCAATATCAAAGCAACGTTTCATCTCCGTACTGATTGCAATTGACTTAGCCGTACGTTTAAACACGCCACCACCACGGGAGATCAGCGCCTTATCATAATCATCCCAGCCGGAGCGGGATAACTTAAACAGCCGCTGTCGCTCGGACCAGCTTTTAGCGGCATCGGGCCTGGGGTCTATAAAGATATGCAGATGATTAAAGGCCGCCAATAGGCAGATATGCTTTGATAACAGCATACCGTTACCAAACACATCACCGGACATATCGCCCACAGCGACAACAGAGAAGTCGGTTGTCGAAACGTTAACCCCCAGCTCTCTGAAGTGTCGTTCTACTGAAACCCAGGCGCCTTTGGCAGTGATCCCCATTTTTTTATGGTCATATCCCTGGCTACCGCCTGAGGCAAACGCATCACCCAGCCAAAACCCCCGCTTCTCAGCAATACCGTTAGCGATATCTGAAAAGGTTGCGGTACCTTTATCCGCCGCAACAACCAGATAGGGGTCATCTTCATCATGTCGAGTCAGCTGTGCCGGTGGCAATATATCTCCATCCACCAGATTGTCGGTCAGGTCCAACAACGCACTGATAAACTGCTGATAGCAGGCCACCCCTTCCGCCAACCATTCTTCACGGGTCATATCGCTATTCAGACCTTTTGCAACAAAGCCCCCCTTCGCACCAACAGGCACTATCACCGCATTTTTAACCTGCTGAGCTTTAACCAATCCCAGCACTTCAGTACGGTAATCTTCGTAGCGGTCAGACCAGCGTAATCCACCACGAGCGACTTTTCCGCCCCGCAGATGTACACCTTCAAAACGAGGTGAAAACACAAAAATTTCAAATATGGGTTTAGGCTCCGGCATTTGAGGAACCTGCCCCGGAGTAAGTTTAAACGCCAAATACGGTGCCGCAATTCCATTCGCATCTGTTTGATAATAATTAGTACGCTGAGTCGCCTTAATCAGGGCAATAAGCTGTCGAATAATTTTATCTTCATTAAGGCTTTCTACTGAATCAAGCTGAGCCAACAGATCCTGCTCTAAAGCTTCACAAGTGTTAGCATCCGTTACGCCTAGCTGAAACCGGGCCTCGAATAGCCCGACCATCTTTCTGGCAATCACCGGACTGTTATTTAATGTTGCTTTAACCGCACCACCTACCAACGGAAAACGCATCTGCTTCATGTATGCAGCATAGGCACGCAATATATTAACCTGTTGCCAGGTCAGCCCTGCTCCCAGCACTAAACGGTTAAATCCATCATTGGCAGCTTTACCCTGCCAGATCTGCATAAATGCATCCTGGAAAAATGCTTTCATCTCTTTTGGGCCAAGCTGCATAGTAAAAGAGCTTTGCAGATTAAAATCATGAATCCAGACACTTCCCTTTGCACTCTTAACCGCATAGGGGTGCTCATCAATAACCCGCAAACCTAAGTTTTCCAGCACCGGCAGCACATCAGACAATGGCAATGGGCAACCCATGTTGAATAACTTGAAACTAAGGCTCCGGCTACTCGCCTCAAGTGTGCTGTAGAAACTCAGGGATAACTGGTTTTCAGTATCAAGCTGATCCATGTGCTGAATATCAACAACCGCCGTTCTGGGTGGAAAATCCTCTTTGTAGCTAGATGCGAAACCTCTGCCATAGCTGTTAAAGGCAACAATACCCTGCTCTTCACCCTGGGCTTCGATCAGCGCCTCATAGAGTTCATCGGACCAGCTCCGCGCTGCTTGTTGAATCTTACGCTGCAACCCCTCGACATCAATATCCCCGACAATAGGGCTCTCGCTACGCAAAACAAAATGTGTTCTCGCCAGAATTGATTCAGAAAAATAGGTATTAAATTCAGCCTGATTACAGCCCAACTCACTGAGAAGTATTTTTTCAACTTTCAACCTGAATTCAGTGCTGTAAACATCCCTTGGAGCATAGACAAGGCAGGACGCATACTGACCAAACTCATCCCGGCGGGCGAACAATCGGATCTGACGACGTTCATGAATATGCAGAATCCCCAGGGTTGTCTTATAGAGCTCATCTATACTTGCCTGAAACAGATCATCGCGGGGATGAACTTCAAGAATTTGCTGTAACTCTTTCCAGTCATGGCTATTTTCATGCCGCCCTGAACGCTCAAGGACCGCTGCAACTTTTTTTCTAACCACCGGAATCTGACGCGCATTACCCAAATAGACACCCGAGGTATAGAGACCAAGAAAACGGCTTTCACCAATAACCCGGCCTGTTTCATCAAACCGTTTTAGGGTTATGTAGTCCGGATATGCCGGCCGGTGTACCCGTGATTTACTGGGAGACTTAGTGAACAATAAAAGCTCGGGGATCAACGTAAACTGCGCCATATCACGCTGCTTATCATCGATAAGCTCTGATCTGCAGTATTCGTCACAATATTTAAGTAGCCCTAACTGACTACCCATAACGACTTCCAGTTTTTTGCTGCGCGGACCAGTTCTTTGATACTGGTCATACCCCAAGAAAGTAAAATGAAGTTTTAGCCACTGAAGAAACTCCCTCGCCTCGATCAACCCCTCAGGCTGCTTATCCGGCTCTATACAGCCATACATCTCGACCAACTCATCCAGCTGCGTCTCCATTGGCCGGAAGTCTTCCACTACAATTCCAACCTGGTAAAGCACTTCATCCAGCGCCTGCTGTAGATCTTTCAGCAGCTCGGAGTCAGCATGGCGATCTATTTCCAGAGTAATAAGTGTTTCATGACGCGCCGTTTTTGCCCGGCTGTTATTAGGCAACAAAGAAACAAACTGGTGTCTGTCATCTCGCTTAACTGTCAGAACCGAATTATGTACAGAGTGTATGCCGATATTACGGTGATTTAACTCCACCCGCATAGAATCAAGCGTAAAGGGCAGGTCATCACTCAGCACTTGCACAATGGTATGCACAGACTGCCAGCCATGCTGCTCAAAGTCCGGATTATAAACCCTGACTTTAGGCTGACCCGGTTGAATAGACTGAAGAAATTCCCAGGCTGACAAGGTGGCACCACAGAGATCATCAGGTCGCCAGCTAACAATATCCTCGTCCGCCATGGTGGCATAAAAACTGGAAGCAAAGGCTTCAACCTGACCTGCATTATCGCCCGGCAAACGCTGTTTAATGAGCCGAGCAAGCGTGGTCTGCAAGCCCGTTCTTATTTCACTGATACTCTGTGCCATATTGATCCCCTTCAATCGCCGAAGCTACTTCCATGAGTATAGTAAAAACAATAGCTTAGCTATGGCTAAAATTATATGAATTACATACTTTTATCAGTTATGCTAAAACTTAGTTTGCCTCTTAGCTGTGACGGGTCAGCAACCAGCTGATTAGCGGTACAGATATTTTTTATCCCGGCCGATATAAACGAGATTAGACGATCCATGCAGCAGAAGATTCTCCGCCTTCTTCCAAGAGCTCTGAGCAAAGCTCTACATAAAGTTCTACCAGGCGCCCGATTAAAAGCCCGACTATCCGTTCTACTGGCCGGTCTGCTTTCGGCCCTGCTGCCAACACTACCGGCGGTGGCCGACGTCAATGTATTTTCCGACCGCTATGCAATCTCCATCGGTGAAACTCTTCAACTCACCGTTGAAGTTAATCAACGCTCAACCCAGCGACCTGATTTTTCACCACTGACTAAAGATTTTCATTTTCTCGGCAGTAAGCAGATGACTGTTTCCAGCCACGCTCAGGGAACAAATCAATATAGTACCCGATGGAGAATTCTACTTCGGCCTCGCCGGGCAGGAGATCTTAAGATCCCTCCTTTACAGTTATATAACGAGCAAAGTCAGCCACTCTTAATCAGTGTCACCGGTGACACTGGCGCCGCAGCGGTTATCAGCAGAGAAGCCTACCTTGAAAGCGCTGTCGATAATTACGAGCTCTATCAAAATACTCAGTTGCTCTATAGCCAGCGCCTGTTCTCCCTGAATGAGCTGCCACCTATGGCCAGAATGTCTGAACCAGACATCCCTAATACCCAGATACTCCAACTAGGCGAACCCCGACGTTACAATCGACAGATTCAGGGGCAGAACTACCAGGTAACTGAAAGAAACTATGCATTATTTCCTCATCAGCCAGGGATACTCACCATTCCCCCGGCTGTTTTTAATGCTGGCCCCGGCACCACTGAACTCAGTAGCGAGCCACTACAGATAGACGTTCTGCCAAAACCGACGCAGAAGATAAAAGGCTACTGGCTACCCGCCCGACGCCTGACACTTGAAAACATGAGTGATCCTGTTGATCAGATAATACTGGGAGATACTCTTGTACGTCGCATCAAAGTGACTGCGGAAGGCCTGACAGCTGAGCAGCTACCCGCACTCATGTCACTTAGAAATGAATTGGCCGAACTGACCATTGAAGATGTTATTCTTGAGCAAAACACTACTGCAAAAGGCATCATTAGTAGTCGAACAGAAGTGGTACGTATTACGCCAAAAGAGCGGGGTGAGGTCACTTTGCCGGCTATCACTATTCCCTGGTGGAATGTGGCCAATGATAAAGACTCTCTGGCGCAACTCAGTGCAATAGTACTCAGAGTTGAACCGGCACAAGATCAAGCGGTAATAACCGTGGCAGAAGTGACTCAAGCAAATTCAATGGGTAGTACCGCCACTGCAGTGACAAACAAAGAACCGCAATCTTCAGCAGATAACACCGTTAAGTTACTGGTCTGGTTACTCTCCGCAATTGCAACTATCAGTTCTCTGGGCTGGCTGTATAGCTATACCCGCCTTAAACGAAACCAGAGTAACGATGTTGAAAATCCTACCTATGAAATGGATAACACCAGTACTGTCCCTATTGCATTAAACGATAGTTCAGACGCAAACAGCGATCAGTTAACTCAGTTACTTCAGGCTGAACAGGATGTTTTCCAAAAAGCGATCAATGCCTGCAATAATGACAATCCTTTAGAAGCACGATTACTGACACTCGAATGGGCCCGATTATTCTGGCCTCACAATAGCTTCGACAATAGTAATGATCTAAGCGAACTTAACAGTAGTAAAACCCTGGAGCTTCTGCTGATCGATATGGAAAGCTATATCAGCGGTCAGGAAAGCGGCGAATGGTCTGGTGACCTGCTGGCTGAAGCACTGGTGCGCATAAGAGAAAGCCAGTTACAACAGGCTGAAGAGGTGTAAGTATTAGTGCTGTACACCACTAATCATCAGGTTCAAGTATCTGCTTTAGTGCGGTTCTGAGGTCATCAAAGGCGAATTTATAACCGGCATCTAATAAGCGCTGAGGGTAAACCCGCTGCCCTCTTACCAATAACTCACTCCCCTCTCCCAGCATCAGTCTGATGACGCCTGCGGGCACCCGAAACCAGGCTGGACGGCTCAACACTCCCGCCAACGCCTGGCTAAAATCAGCATTAGTTGCAGCATTGGGCGAGGTAAGATTATAAGCACCACTAAAGTGAGTATGGGTCAACATCATACAGATGATCTCTACCTCATCATCAATATGTATCCAGGACAACCATTGCTTACCTGAAGCGACCGGGCCTCCTAAGCCCAAACGAAACGGCGGCAACATTTTTGCCAGTGCGCCCCCCTCTCCCAGCACAACACCAGAACGGATCAGACAAACACGCACGCCCTTAGCCCGATTCAACAGAGCGACCTGCTCCCATTCAGCGCACAACTGATGGGTAAAACCCTGCTCAACCTCAGCCTCCTCATCAAGTAACCGATCGTCATCCTGACAGCCGTAATACCCTACCGCAGAACCACTGATATACACTTCAGGTTTAACGTCCAAGCGTTCAACTAAGCCGTTCAACGCCCAGGTCGTGTCGAGCCGGCTATCAACCAGATAACGTTTACGTGCAACACTCCAGCGTTGCTCAGCGATACCCGCACCAGCCAGGTTGATGATGGCGTCTATCTGTTCGTCATTGCCAATCTCGGAAAGATCCCCGATCACCCTGACCGCCCCAAATAATTTTTCAGCCTTGCTTTTTGACCGGGCCCAGACGACGGGCTCGTGGGTATACTCAATCAAACGGGGAACCAGATAACGACCAATAAAACCGGTAGCACCACTTATCAGAACTCTCATCATCTATATCCTCAGCCATTGCAATCGATTAGCTCTGCCCCTATAAACATAGTCCAGTCATTAAATAACAGGAATTACCATGTTTACCGGGATAGTTCAGGGCACCGCTACTGTCATTACGACAACCATCAAAGAGCAGTTCATGCAACTTACACTGGCCCTACCTGAAATCAATTGCGATAACTTGTCGACCGGTGCAAGCATAGCGGTTAACGGCACCTGCCTGACAATTACCGGATTTAACAATAACCAGGTTCGTTTTGATCTGATAATGGAAACATTGCGTGTGACTAACCTGGGTAATCTTAAACCCGGCGATCAGGTTAATTTTGAACGGGCAGCCAGAATCGGGGATGAAATTGGCGGGCATATGCTATCAGGGCATATCCATGGACAGGCAGCGATCTGTCAGATTGAACAGCCTGAAGACAATCGTATTATCTGGTTTGAAAGCCAACCCGAGCTCATGAAGTATATCCTGCCAAAAGGATTTGTTGCCCTCAATGGTTGCAGCCTGACGATTGGCGAAGTTGTAAACAACCGTTTCAATGTTTACCTGATACCTGAAACTCTGAGTGTCACCACCTTTGGCTCAGCACAACTGGGAAACAACATAAATCTTGAAATAGACAGCCAGACTCAGGCCGTTGTCGATACCGTTGAGCGCTACATGAACAAAAACAACTGACACACAATCATCTCATTAGTTAGATCAAAAGAATCACTTTGCATTATTAAGCGCACCAAAAGGTGCGTTTTTTTGTTTCTGATGCCTCTGTACAATTTTCACCTAAACCATCCCCTTTTACGCAAACCCCTCTCTAAAAATCACAATTTAAGCAAAATTCTTCTAACCCAATAGTGTTACTTATCTCTGTTTATTGATTCAGATCAGGCAGTAATTTCGGATCTACCGATAGAATCGATCCATTATGATTCACTTTACAGTCTAAAACTTATAAAAAAATATCAGTTAAACAGCATTTGAGGAGCTTACTGTGAACGCACCACTGCAAACTAAACAGGGTCAGCGCCAGTTTATATCGGGCAATGAAGCCGTTGCTCAGGCAGCCCGTGATGCCAGCTGCAAAGTTGCTGCTGCTTACCCCGGCACGCCTTCAACAGAGATCCTTGAATTTATTGCTCAGTACCCGGAGATGTATACCGAGTGGTCGATTAACGAAAAAGTCTCTCTTGAGGTCGCTATCGGTGCCTCTCTGGCGGGTAGTCGGGCGTTGTGCGCAATGAAGCACGTAGGTGTCAACGTCGCGTCTGATGCGTTAATGACCCAAACCTTAATCGGCGCGGTAGGTGGACTGGTACTGGTCGTTGCGGACGACGTAGGACTATCCTCTTCACAAAATGAACAGGATTCCCGTTATTGGGGGCGTTTTGCTCATATTCCTCTACTTGAGCCCAGCGATGCTCAGGAAGCCTACGAAATGACCCGTCTGGCATTTGGCTTATCTGAACAATATGACGTACCAGTAATGGTTCGCTTAACGACCCGCATCTGTCATGTAAAAGGCGTCGTTATCACCGAACCAGCTGAACAGCATGAAGCGGGAGGCTTTAAGAAAGATCCATCCCGTTTTGTAATGGTACCGGGCAATGCAAAGAAACGTATTCCTCTGATGATGGCCCGTGATTTAGAGCTGGCTAAAGCCACACTGGATCATCCGCTTAACCGTATTGAAGCAGGCAGCGATAACAGTATCGGCTTTGTCACCTCCGGTGCGGCCTACTACCATGTGAAAGAATCTTACCCCGATGCTCCGGTTTATAAGCTAGGTTTTACCCATCCGGCTCCGATTGAAGCGATTCGTGAATTTGCTAAAAGCGTTGCCAAACTGGTTGTTGTGGAAGAGGTTGAGCCGTTGCTGGAAACGGAACTGCGTGCAGCGGGTATCGACGTCTACGGTAAAGATATTTTACCAAGAATTGGTGAACTAGCACCTCAGGTATTGGCACCCTGTATCGATAAATTATTGGGTAAAGAAACCGATAGTGAACTGATTCCAACGACTCAGGTATTTCCCCGTCCACCCACCATGTGTGTGGCCTGCCCTCATCTGGGCATCTATTACTGCCTGTCCCATGTGAAAAATACAATTATCGCAGGTGATATCGGCTGCTACACTCTGGGCGCTGGACACCCGTGGAATGCGCTGGATACCACTATCAGCATGGGAGCGTCACTCAGTGTTGCACAGGGCCTGGACAAAGGCCGGGCAGCAGAGGATGAAAACAAGAATATTCTTGCTGTAATAGGCGATTCAACCTTCCTGCATATGGGTATGCAGGGATTGCTGGATATTACTTATAACAAAGGTAATGTCACCATTCTGTTACTGGACAATCGCGCCGTTGGCATGACCGGCGGCCAGGACGCCCCATCATCAGGTCTGAATATCCATGGTGAAGAAACCATGCAGGTAGACTTCAGGAAACTTTGTGAAGCTCTAGGTGTAAAGCCTGAACGTATCCACGAAGTTAATCCATATGAACTGCCAACCCTCTTTAAAGCACTGAGAACTGAAACCAAAATTAAAGAGCCTTCGGTCATTATCACCAATCAACCCTGCGTACTGACCGAGCGTTATGGCAAACTGCCCCCACTGAAAGTTGAAGATGATAAATGCACCGGTTGCAGCAATTGTCTTGATATCGGGTGTCCGGCAATTCTGGTAAAAAGCCGTGAGACCGTCGTTAAACCTAATGGTAAAGAGAAAGAGCTGGCCTTCGTTACTATCGATACTGCGGCTTGTACCGGCTGCGATCTGTGTACAGGAACCTGTGCTCCTGATGCGATAGTACCAGCCTTCAATGTCAACAAGATCAATGCAGTCGAGGTGAAATCATGAACGATCAGGTAACCAACATTTTAGTCGTTGGTATCGGCGGGCAAGGTGTGATGACTGCTGCCGATGTTCTGGCTCAAGCGGCACTGGAACTCGGCTACGATATTAAAAAAACTGAGGTCGCCGGCATGGCACAACGTGGTGGTGTTGTAACCTCTCACGTTCGGTTTGGTAAAAAAGTACTGTCTCCCTCTATTCAGCCTGGTGATGCGGATATGATGATCGCATTTGAACCGGCTGAAGCCCTGCGCTGGCATACCCATCTGAAGAAAGATGCCGTCGCCATGATTAACAGCTACCCATTAGAGCCACCCGTGGTATCCATCGGCTTGTTCGATTACCCGGATGACCCTATTGGCCAGATGCGCGAAGAGAAAGTTAACTTACATCATTTCAATGCTGGCGAAGCGGCAATTGAACTAGGCGACCGACGCCTGGTTAACACCATTATGCTGGGTGCGATATCTGAACATCTGCCATTCAAGGCTGAAGTACTAGAAGACGTTATTCTTTCTCGCTTTGCCCGTAAGGGTGAAACATTGGTGGATCTGAATCGTCAGGCCTTTAGCCTGGGGCGCAGAGCATTTAACTAAGTTATAAAGGCTGCTATAGATAAGGGTTATGTAGATGTTTTTAAAGATAAAAGAAACTTTAAAAGCACTACTTATGATATCAACGCTTAACATCACCATTTAATACTGCCCGGCACGACCGGGCAGTCTCTTTTCTGCGACACTGTGTTTTAAAATCGAGACAATTGTTGCCCGGTTCTTTTATCGGTAAAATGGGGCTCAAATTATATCTACTCAGGTTGTTACATACCTATGGCATCGGTTCGTAAATTTTTTAAGCGCTTTGCTTTTCTCTATGGCGCAGTCTCTATCAGTATGTTTCTGTTTGGCTTTATAACTGCGATCAGAGCAGGCCTGCCCGCTTAAATTCACTCAACTTTTGTCAGTACTAAAGCAAGTACTACAATGAGTACGACGGGAAAGGAATTCCTGTTTATGGCTGAAAACTAAGCATGGATGCATTTAATGAAGACGCCACTTTTTTTACTTTACCCACAACCTTCAGATGACTTCTCCCGTAAAGTATTCTGCCAACGGGTCCATCTGTTTCATAAGCAGAGCCTGCTAAATATACCAATCATGATGCTGGGCACCGGCTGTCTTGCCTGGTTTCAGTTTGTTTCAGAAACGCCAATCGAACATCTTTGGATCTGGATCGCTGCCTTTCTGATTACGACCATAGCCATCATAATCTGTGACCGCCTCTATAGAGAGCTCTGTAGCTTTAAAGAGTTACGCAACTGGATCATCTTACGCTGTTCAATAGGTTTAACTGCCTTCCTGCTATATGGCCTTTCTCCTTTTTTGATACCTGAGACTTCCGACCAGATATATTCCGTAATTCTCTATACCATTTTGCTGTTTATCTGGTTTATGTCGCTATTCAGTATAAATATCATTCCTGAATACTACCTTGCAGCAACACTGGTTCTGCTACCGCCATTAAGCTATTTTATGCTGGCGCAAGAACAATATCTGAACATGATGCTCACCATATTACTTCCACTGGCCATTCTGGTTGCTCTGCCAAAAGCCTTTTTACTCACCAAAACCTCAATCAGTGATATCAGCTACCAACTTTTGCTACAGCAGGAAGTTGAAGATCACCATAAAGCCAAGCAGCAGATCGGTGCCAGTGCGCTATACGATGAATTAACAGGCATCGCTAATAAACGTTTTTTCCTTGAAACTTCACAGATTATGATCGCTAGCACACTTCGCATGCATAAACGCGTCGGTTTGGTGATGCTGGAAATAGATAATGCTGCTCAACTGAGCCTGCAACTCGATTTGAACAATATGCAAAAAACCCTGAAAGTTACCGCTGACAGAATAGCCAGTAGTATTAGGTCATCTGATATTGCTGCACGAATAGATGAATTTCGGTTTGCCATTTTAATCGTCAATCTTGACTCGGAAAATCAGCTCGACATCCTGATTGCTTCCCTGACAAATAAGCTCAGTAATGAACTACCTCTGCGACAGCCCGATACTCATTTAAGCGTTAGTATCGCGTCCTCTATTGCCCCAGATGATGGTCATGACATTAACTGCTTATTTCGTACCACTGAACAGCGTCTGAAACAGATTAGTAAACTACGTAAGCGGCGCAACGGTTAAGCTCAAACAGACAGCCTGAAATATTGATTCAGGTCGCTGCTATTAGCGATTGCTAATCAATACAAAGTATCTAAAATACCGGGCTTAAAAACGGATACTGAGATGTAATTTATGGAAACGCGGAATATTAGAGCAGATCTGATCCTGCTTCTGGTCGCAGCCATCTGGGGCTTTGCTTTTGTTGCCCAACGGCTGGGAATGGATCATCTGGGTCCTTTCGGCTTTAATGGTAGCCGTTTTCTACTGGGTGCCGTTTCGCTACTCCCTTTATTGCTGTTTTTTAAGCCTCGCCCTGGCACCTGCAAGATAGCGCCGATGCTTCGTGGTAGTGTCGCTGCTGGTACATTCTTGTTTCTGGGTGCATCCCTACAACAGGCAGGCCTACTCTATACCTCTGCGGGTAACGCAGGCTTTATTACCGGCCTCTATATCATCATTGTTCCCTTAATTGGTTTATTTCTGGGCCAGATCACACGTCTTAATACCTGGCTAGGCGGACTGCTCGCAGTAACCGGCCTGTATTACCTTAGCGTTGGTGACGATTTCAGTATTAATACCGGAGACTTGTTAGTGCTGGGTAGCGCGTTGTTCTGGGCCGGCCACGTAGTGATTATTGGTAAGCTCGCCAGTGAACTCGACAATCTTCGTCTGGCAATCATTCAGTTCTTCATCTGTGCCCTGCTAAGCCTACTGGTCGCCTTTATATTCGAACAGGACACACTGTCATTAAAGAATGTAGCGCTGGCATGGCAACCTATCGCTTATGCAGGTCTGTTCTCAGTAGGTATCGCTTATACCCTACAAGTTGTTGCCCAACGGGACGCTCCCGCATCACACGCAGCAATCATTATGAGTTTGGAAGCGGTTTTTGCACTACTGGGTGGCTGGTGGCTGTTAGAAGAGGAATTTAGCACCCGATCAATTATCGGCTGCAGTCTGATGTTAGCGGGTATGATTATTTCTCAGTTCAGATTCTCACGTCGACGTCAGCAAAGCCTGGTATAAGCGGGCTAGTCATTAAGCGACAAGCTATCAAAAGCTGACTCTTAAAATAACCAGCCACAAATAAGCTCAGCTTACTGCCAACGAAAAATGCCTGTATCTAATGATACAGGCATTCTTTGCTCAATCTAAACAGAAAACCCTAAGCGTTTAATGAAACTTCTTAAGAAAATCTTCATTAGTGAAAACGAAATCATCCTTCGCTGCTGCAGAGTGGCAGCCGCTACAGAAAGCATTCACTTCTTCTAACTTAGCATCATACCCGGCAGCCCAGGCCCAGTTGCTCGCATCAGGCGTGGCACTGTCTCTGATCTTAACCATTATGGTCAGATCGGTTGGCTTTTGTGCTTTAAACGCCGCCAGATCATCAAACTGTTCCTTAACAATTACGCTTCCTACAGGGTAATTATAGGGAGCTGTACCCTGATTTGTTGCCAGACCAATATCGTTAACATAGACATCACGATAGCCGTCACGACCTTTATGGACACCGCTAACCAAACCTGTCGGATCTCCGGTACTGGTACGATCCTGCGTAATTTTGGTCCAACTTTTAAAATCTGCCCAACGGGCATCAGTATTACCAGAATAATCCAGCGCGGAGGCACAACCAACCACCAGACCACTAATAGAAAGGAACAAACCGGCTTTGATTAAATTACTGGGCTTCATATTATTTTTTCCCTATAGACCGAAAGTACAGCGGTTAAATTCAGGCGTTCCACAAAACTGAGTGCTGAATTGATACAAAAAAATAATCAAATCCTTTCTTAATACGCCAGGACTACCGCACCAAACTGAGACCTTTTAATCTTACTTAAAAGACAGATTAATCTGCTCTGCAAATCAAATGTAATACATGGTAATGAAATTAACCTGAAAACAACTCATTTGTACCCCCAATGTGGGTATAAGCAGTCTGTTTACAAAAAATAAAAGGGGGCGGTTTTTTGCTCACTCCGCATCGGGGATTATCAGCAACAGATCGGTTATTCCTATATCGATACCGGCCTGAGATAGCAGTGTACTTAACTACCCTCTGTGATGAGTCTGGTGATTAAACAGATGTTGAACCAACATACCAAAGGCTTTGGTATACACTTCTCTTTCGTATTTTTATAGTTCGGACTAACAGTCCAAATCCGCTAGAGGCTCTTTAGCAAAGACTCGCACCATTATTCAAGCAATCCTTTGTATCATTCACTTAGCACCCGCTTAAGCAAGCCTGTATCACGGCCATTAAGATCTTTCAGGTTATGTTTCTTCTGAAAATCAGCGACGCCTTGCTTACCCTTTTTCTCAGCCCAACGGACCAATGTTGACCGCTCTCCCTTAGGTTCAAAATAAGGCACAGCAAAGCCGCAGGAGGTTTGTACCATTTCAATATCCAACAGAAAAACCTGTCGGGCACCTTCATAATCAGGAAATAACCCTAGCCACTCACTCCACTCGCTATCCCGCTCATGAATTACCCTTGCGCTACCATACAGACGTAAAATGAGCGGAGTTTTATCAAAAGAACAAAACATGACCGTCATGCGGCTGTTTTCCTGCACATGACTGGCACTTTCATTACCACTGCCGGTCAGGTTGAGCCAGGCAACCCTGGTTTCACTAATGACACGAAAGCTATCCATCCCTTTTGGGGAAACATTAACAAAGCCTTCAGCACCCGCTGTGCCAACAAAATATAGCTGCTGATCATTAATAAAACTGATCAGCTTTTCATCCAGTTGTTTTAATTGTTCACCCATCGCAGTATTCCATATTTATTAGCCTGTATTGGTTTATTTAGCGTTACTGATTCAGCAAGCCGTTTTCAGATCACTATGCCGTAGATAATCAGACCGATAAGTAAAACGATAAGAGGCAGGTACATATATGGTGACAACCTAACCCCCTCTTTCTGACTTAGCCTGACTGGGTCCTTAGCTGCCTGTTCGTATTCCCTAATTAGCGCTATCCCCGTATCGACATCTTTCGCTGCCACCGAGACCGTCGCAAAATTCATTGCGCCTAACTCTCCAACACCTCCCTGTAGGTAGTGACCTCCGGCTTCAGCGTCTATTCCTTCAGCCCGCAACATGCCCACCATGATATGCGCCTCAGTTATATCTGCAGCGCGGTAAATAACCTGCATAACTCATTTCCTAACGATCAGATCAATGAACTCACAATATAGATTCCAAGTAGAAGCAATACGAGAAACAGCACCTTTCGAAACAATTCTTCGGACAATTTCTGACGTATCTTTTTACCCAGCACCATGCCTGCTAATGCGGGCAGCAATCCTGTGAAAGAAAGTAGTAACTGATCCGTATTCAACAGACCTTGCCCACTTAAACTCAATGCCAACGCTAAAGTCGATAGGCTAAACAGCATACCCATTGACTGAATCAGTTGATCCCGGGTTAAACCAAGTGACTGTAGATACAATACACCAGGTACCACGAAAGAGCCGGTCATGCCGGTAAAGGTACCATTTATGGCACCAAGAACAGGACCTATCCAAACAGACTGCTCCTCTGTTATCTGCAACCGCATACCCAACAGGTTTAGTGATGCGTAACATATGAGTAGCAAGCCAAGTAAGCCTGATAATAGTTGTGGCTCAATGACCGTCAATAACTGACCACCTAAGCCAATAAATAGTGTTGCCGGCAGTAAAAACGGCCAGCAACGCTTCAGCACTACCCGGCTATGTCGGCCATCGAAAGCCTGCCAGAGATTTGTACATAACGAAGGAATAATAAGTAAAGCCATGGCATTGTGCAGATCGAGCACTATGGTTAACAGAGCCAGAATGACGGTTGGCAATCCCAAACCGGTAATACCTTTAACGGTGCCCGCCAGAACAAAGGTTGTAGCAATGATGAAAAACGTTAAAGGTTCATACATCCAAAGATTCTATCTCGAGACAGATAATTGAGCGAATTACACCAGCGGCTAACAAGCGCTTACAGCAGCAACAAAACGAATTTACAAACGTCCTGACGCTTTAACTGTGAAATACTGATTCACCAGCGCGACCAGTAACTGTTTAGCCAGCAGATCCATAGTGACAGCCCCCTGATGACGTAACAGATCGTGATGACGAGCACGGCTTTCCAGATACTCCTGCAGACCATGAAAGCGCAAGGCTGAATCAAGGTCTCCAACCCGTTCGGCCTGACAACGATCCAGTATCTCTTCCCGCAGATCAGCAACCACCACCAGATGACGACGGGACAACAACCGTACCGCAGTGACAAGATCATCACTGTCTTCATCCCGGGTATTGGTCACTATAACGATTAATGCCCGACGCCGTTGCAGCGGCATTAACTGACGAGCAGCTTCCAGATAATCCGCCGCTTCAAGGGTCGCTTCAATATCGTAGGTACCGGCGATCATCTGCCGCACCACAGAACCGCCCTTGGCAGGTGGAAACCAGCGTTGCTCACCCCCAAAGGTATGAAAACCCACGGCATCGCCCTGCTCTGCGGCAACATAGGCCAGCAACAACATGGCATTAAGGGCCTGATCAAGATGCCCACCTTCAGCTTCGCTATGGCGCATACGCCGACCGCAATCCAACATAAACAGTATCTGCTGATCCCGCTCATCCTGATACTCCTTAGAGATCAGTTTGTGATAGCGTGATGTTGCCTTCCAGTCGATCTGACGCAGCGAATCACCCGCCCGATACCCCCTTAACTGGTGAAAGTCATTGCCCTCACCCCGGCGCAGGCGATGCTTCACGCCCAACTGACTTAACTGATGATCCGTGGCCAGCAAGGTATACTGACTGATAGCCCGGAAGTTTGGATAGACTTTAACTGTTTGCGGCAAGCTGACAAAACGCTTACGCTGCCACAACCCCAACGGTGAAACTGAAACCAGATCAACACCGTTAAAATGTCCATCCCCCCGGCTATCCGGTCGAACCTTATAAGTTAAGCGGGCACTACGTTCAGCAGGCACTGTTATGTGTTGCGGTAAACCTTCAGTGGCGTATTCCGCTGGGTGATGATCATGCAGTGTTAACCACTGTGGACGCCCCCCTGCGTTGGTTACTTGCAGCTTAACTTCACTCCATACCCCAACCGGTACACTACCACGCAGTTCGCGGCTCACCTCAACCATGGGTTCACGTCGCACTAACAAAATATCAAGCAACGACGCAGCAACAATAACAGCCGCACACAAGTCTCGTAGCAGATAAAGTTCAGGCCACCAGATAGTCAGTAATGACAAACCAAGCAGCACTGCAACAATCCCCAGCGCCCTGATCGACGGGATCATACCCGTGGCGCCTCCACATTACTGAGGATATCTTTCAACACATCATCAGGCTGGTAACCTTCAATCTCAAGATCAGCCGTCAGTTTAATCCGGTGCCGTAAAACGGCCGGGGCTACCGCTTTTATATCATCTGGCGTGACAAAATTACGTCCGGCTAACACCGCATTGGCACGTCCGGCCCTTAACATGGCGATACTTCCCCGCGGACCACTGCCATTTTCGATACCACTCCAGTCTCTGGTCGCCCGGGCTATACGCACAGCATAAGCGATTATCTGTTCATCAACTTCAAGTTGAGCGGTGTATTTCTGCAAACTAATGATCTCTGCCGGCTGTAACACCTCCTCTACAGCAGACACATCCAGTTTGTCACCTACGGCATCCCCGGTTATCTGTTGCACCATCTGCAGTTCTTCGTCGGCATCCGGGTAATCAATAAACACTTTTAACAGAAAGCGATCCAGTTGAGCCTGCGGTAAAGGATATGTACCTTCCTGCTCAATTGGATTTTGGGTCGCCAGTACCAGGAAAGGTAGCTGTAAACTGAACGATTGCCCTTCAATAGTCACCTGCTGCTCCTGCATCACTTCCAGCAACGCTGACTGCGTTTTAGCGGGAGCACGGTTAATCTCATCCGCCAGCAGGAAATTACAGAACACCGGCCCTTTACGAACCCGGAAAGAGTCAGTTTTACGATCAAACATGATATGCCCACTGATATCACTGGGCATCAGGTCCGGGGTAAACTGAACCCGGTTAAATACTCCGCCAACAGCTGCAGCCAGGCTGCGAACCAGTAGGGTTTTGCCCAACCCCGGAACACCCTCGACTAATACATGGCCTCCGGCCAGTAGTGCAATAGTCGTATCCCGAATGACCTGACGCTGACCTATAACGGCGCGGCTAATTTCCTGCTCCAGCTGCCCGACTTTGCGTAGCACTTTTTCCGACAGTTGATTCTGTCCCTGCGTATCGCTCATCCTAACTCCCGCTGTTTTAATCCACTGGCTAACTGCTGCAATACCAGCGTCGCTTTAATAAAATCCTGATCTTTATCTATCGAATGATAAAGGCTGCGTTCTACTGCACTGGCAGTCATACCTGTTTTTTCACCAATCCATTCGCCGCGCTGGGCTTGTGTCATGGGGTTCAAGACCGGATGTCGTCGCCGCCAGGCTTGTTCAAGCGCTTGTCGATTTGACTCAAACATGCCCCGCCCACGATCTATTCGCCAGGCGTAGGAAGCTGTCGCTTCGATATGTTCTAAAAGGTTACGGCGCTGCCTATCCTGTAAAGAAAGGGTCGGACCGGTATAGAGAAATAGTCGCCACCCCATCAGTATCAATAAGAGCAGTAAGCTGATGACGACAAAAGGCATTTTTTGCCACAACAACTCAGGTAAACCAGGCATATCAGGACTATATTGCAACCAGACTCTGGGACTATCAGCAACCATATGGCCGAGTATAAAGGCATGATCCAGCTGGCCTATCCGCTCATTGGAGAACAGATCAAGATCACTCAGCACCGCAACAGCTCCCTGTCCAATCTCAAACCTCAGATAGTGATACTCAGCACCGTTACCGCCTCGCTCTACGGCCCAGCTATCACTATCCTCAAGAAACCGGTCACGACGAAAGCCCGCTGAGATAGATTCAGGTTCACCAAAGAGAGTAAAGCTGACTTGATGGTAGCGCTTTTCAGGGTCAGCTTTCGCTTCATTCTTATCAGCAACAGAGCTTTCAGATGCTGATTCTGCAACACCGGTTTCTACCGCAACAGTCTCATCGGTATCATCATTCTCGATGGATAAAGATTCACGTAAACGCACCCCAAGATCTTGTATAAATGACTCTTTTATATTTTCAGTGTCAGTAAAAACCTGAGGACTAATAATTAAGGTACCACCGGCTTCGACCCAATCATTTAACCGGTAAAGCTGGGTATCGGTCATCTCCGTTTGTAACCTTCGGAGTAACAACGTATCAGTGACCGGCGGCAGATTAGCGGTTTGATCCCGACCAGAATAGGTTTCGGTCGAATAACCCAGTTGTTGCAGGTAGCGTTCAGCCGCCAGCCAGGGGTTACGCCGGGCTTCAGGTGAAATATCGACTAATTCCTGTTTCGTCTGGCGTTCATAGTTAGTAAAAAACCAAACCGTATACCAGGACACTCCCAATAGAAGCAGTGCAGCCAAGGTCCAGAGTAATATTTTGTTAGCCAGGCTCATGACCAAATACCCCCGACCATTGCTGACATAAGACCAGAACCTGTTCCTGTTCTGGCAAGATATGACCATAAGCCATTGCTAACCAACTATGCGTCAGCTGGCTAAAATATTCCGATTCATCGACATCTCGATATTGGCTCACCAATAGCTGACATTCCCCCTCCGTTGCGCTATCAGGTATATCTATAGCCTGTTCAGTAACCAGATATACCAGCGCACCTCGATACAACAAGCTGAGTGCTTCACGATATTCACCTGCCTCAGCTAACTGCTGAGCAATAGCCGCAGGATTATCAGGTAACTGTTCCGGCCTCAGATCAAGACCAAATAACTCAACCGGCGTATTAATGTTGCGTTTTCTAGATCGCTTTAAGCCTGAAAACCATTGCGTATTTCCCATCACCCGGTAAATCAGATAAACCACCAGACTAATGCCGACAATCCAGATCAGAATTTTACCAATACTGGCATAGCCTTCAAAAAAGCCACCAATACGCTTAAACAGCATTTCAAGTAGCTCGATAAACCAGTGATCTTCAGCTTCAGCCTCTTCACTATCCGTCGACCCTACATATTTCCAGTATTGAGTCTCTTCCGTATGGCCAAAATCATCATCAGCCAGTACCTGTTCTATAACAGGCTTCGCCTCTCGCGCGGACAGTTTGCCCGCCGCTTCAGCGATCGGATGAAACACTGCCAAACCCGATAAGGCGATAAATAAAACTGACATCGACAGGAAACGTTTCGATTTACTTGTCTGGCTTTCTCGTACGCGTTCATTGATTTGACGAAAACTGATCTCAATGTCCCAGGCTTCCAGTTCACTTCGGCGATGTAGATAAAGGGCAAAACCTGCGGCCACATAAAAAGGTGCAATCAGCGACATACAAAGTAACCCGCCGGCCAACTGCAGCCACTCGCCGATTCGACCCGGTGCTATGATCAGATCATCAAGACTGATCCAACGCAGGTCTTCAGGTATCAACACAAACAAGGTCGTTATAAATGCCAACTCCAGAATCGTTTCCAGATGGATGCCGACAATGGTCAGCCAGGTTGCCGCATGTTGATTCTTGCCCAGAACACTAATCCGGCTACGGCGTGCCTTACCTTTGAGCTGCTCCAATAGCGCAACCGGCATGGTAAAGGAGCGGGATGGATTAAAGCGACGCAAAGTAAGATTGATAAACAGCTGTGGCCGTATGACAGACCACCATTGGCGGATAACAGTTTTCACCTTCAACTGTTCGCCAAACACAGCCCGACTCAACCAGAACAATAAAGGAGGTTCATACAAAGGTTTAAACCACCAAACCAGTATCATCAACAACCATAGCTGCTCATTGAATAACAGAAACAACAGCACACCTAAAGGTACTGCACTGGTTAACCAGAGCAGCCAGAGAGGTACAAACCAACGCCGGGCCAGCGCAAAGCCCAGATCAATCGCTTCCCAGGCACTACGCCGACGCAAAGATATTTCCAGCTTATCGAGTTCCATCATCCCCCCGACCAGCATAGATAAAATACAGCGTCATCAGCACCCACATCAGAATACCAAACAGGTACTTAATCATGTTTGGCAGATCACTGGCTGACCAGAATGCTTCGATAAACGCCGCGGCCAGGAGCATCAGGCCCGCCCCCATGACTAACGGAACTGCCAATCCTGCCTGCAATCGAATAGCATCCAGACGCCGGTACCGGCCCGGCGCAATGACTCCCCGCCCCAACATCAGCCCCGCTGCACCACAGATAACGATTGCTGTCAGCTCTAATGCAGAATGTCCGCTGACAAATGGCCAGAAGGTTTCATAGTAACCCAGACTACTCAGATAACCTGCTACACCGCCTATTACCAGGCCGTTATAAAACAAGGTAAATACCGTTCCAACACCCGCAAGAATCCCCATCGCAAAGGTCCTGAAACCTATCCCTATGTTATTGAAAATATAAAAACCAAACATAGCAAAATCAGAATCGGCACTACGCTCGATGGTGCGGCCCGGACGGTTATTATCGGGCCGGTACATCTCTTCCATCTTTGCCACTTCAGCATCACTCATAACGCTATAGATCAGGTTATCATCCAGCATACAGAGACTGCCTAGCAGTAAGCCTGGCACCAGAAAAAGCGCAAGGGCGACCCAGAAATAGCTTAAATTACGACGTAAGCTACGGGGAAACTCTACGGCAACAAAAGACAGGAAACGCCAGAACCAACCACCCCGACGAGTATATAGTTGCTGATGCCCTCTGAGCACCAGCCGATGCAATTGCTCTACTAAGAGTGGACTATAGCGCCGGGCCCGGGCTAAAGCATAATGGTTACACACCTGACGGTATAACTGGGGTAAGTTGGTTGGCAGTTCGTCTTTTGAGGCTCTACGAAGGCGAAACTTCTCCAGATCACTCAACTGCTCATCTAACTGATCCCAGATGGACTGATAACGATCTTCAAAGGCCTCTTGTTTCATCCACGCCCCCGGGTCAACCAGGCAGCATAACCCAGTAGTTCCTGCACTGCGGCTGTACCTTGCTTGCCCGTGACATAACTCAGTTGCGTTGCTAACTCTGCCTGCCGCTCAACACTTAACTGAGGGCATCTTTCCGCGAAACGGATAATCTCACTCTGCTCCTCAACTGAAAGTTCCAGAGATGGCCTAACAATCGCAGCGTCAGGCAACTTAATTCGCTCCAGTTCTTTATCCCGATATACCACCAAAGTACCTGCTGCCAGATCGCCGAGACGTTGAAAGTCGCGGCTCATCAAAACAGACAATATGCCAGCAGCATACATAAAGGGGAGAAAATCAGCTGCCCGCAGCAGATTTCGTATCACTGAAGATGAAAATGATACAGGCGTGCCATTATCATGAATGACCACCAAACCCATCGCTTTCTTACCCGGCGTAGCCCCTGAATGAATTTCAAAAATAACCGGATAAAACCACTCGATCAGAAAAAACATGATCAGCATAACGGCGGTACCAACACCACCGAAATAAGTAAAAATAAAAGAGATAACCCCGTAGAGCACAAAGCGAATCAGCATATCGATTGTCCAGGCACAAGCCCGGACAATCAAACCGGCTAAACGCAGTTCAAGCCGAATACCCTCTGGCGTTTCGTGGGTTCGGATAGTATCAGTGCGGGGGACTTTAACAACTGAGTTCATAGGAATTTACAGCATCAGCTGTAAAAGATATCCCTGTATGAGACGTACATTGAAGCAACAAACATCGGCATAACAATCAGTAACCCCAGACCAATAGGAATCATACCAATCATCATCAGGATAGCGCCCAGCAAGCCATAGACTAAAAATGGCAGCATATTCTTGAGACAGGCACTAAAGCTCATTTTCATTGCAGCAATAGCCGACATATCATTCAGCGCCACTAATACTGGCGCAAACCAATACGCCATCAGTAGTGGAATAAAAAATAGCATAGCAATTAAGATAGGGATCATAAGAGCCGACATCATCTCAGGCCCCATTGCCGATGGATCACCTCCGCCAAGCATAAACATTGTACCGCCGGCAAACATCCCGATAGCAACAACAATCACTATGCTACCCACCAGATAGAGAACACCGACTAAGATCAACTGCCCAACATTATTGCTAAAACCACTAAACAGATGGCCGATGCGGAAATCACCACCCTCTTCCTGCTCCCGACAGCCCAGCATATACCCGGCGGCAATCACCGGCGACAATAAGGTAATGGCCAGCGAACCTATCCCAGGAATCAGACTAATGACTACCGAAATGACTATCCAGATAACCATAGTCAGAATCCAGGCCACCGGATTTTGTTTAAAGTGGCCAAACCCCTGAGTCAGCCAACGCCAACTGTGAGATACGGGAACAGAAACCGGGCCGCTTATTTCACCCTCTTCATACTCCTGAGCCAGATCGGCTTCCGGTGCCTGATAGGGATTATCATTAGAGGAAACAGTTTCAGTAACAGGCTGAGGGGTGGCTTCGTATGAAATAGTATGCTGATCAGTTTCCTGCAACGCCAGATACTTTGAAATAATGATACCGCAACCCAGGCAGTTATCATCCTTTAACCGTTTCGAACCACACTTAGGACAGCTCTTAACGTCATTGTTACCATCAGCCTTGTGGTCGCCAGCAGAGTCAGAATCACCTGATTCAGTTGACGAATCATCATCTTCCATCTCAAAAGCAAACGCTTTCGGGGCAGGCGTCAGAGACACCAGGCTGACCTGCATCCCCATTGAGTTCAGAACAGCCTGATATTTTTTCGCTTTAGTTTCATCAAGGCCGCTTTTAATCACCACATCCTTCTGAGACAGAACCAATTTTCGCGCTTTATCAAGCGAGCACTTAAAGCGCTCGGAGAAAAGGTTGATAACCTGTTCCGGATCCCGGTTATCATCTAGCTTACCGGTATATACAACCTTATATAACTCAGACATCTGCGATTTCCCTGTACGCCCAGCTTAATGAGTAAATTTCATTCTAACCGCACCAGAATAATTCACAAGGGTCGTTCAAAAAAAGCTTAAAATTAAAAAAACACTTATGAAATATAAGGTTAGAAATTAATATCTCACGTTTACTAAACCTTCAGTTGACTCATTATTTATCAAAAAATTTGGGGGCAAAAAATATCAAATGCTGCCTATATACTTTGCTAACAATCTGTATCAGCAAAGTATACGATTAAACTCCAGACTATCTGGCAAGCAATCTAGATTCAAAATTCTGCTTAATATTATTCACATCATTATTTGCAAAATACCATTCGATAGTTTCAGCGATCCCTTGCTCCAGACTCATCAAAGGCCTCCAACCTGTCTGGGCCTGTGTATGGCTGTAATCTAAAGCACGGTGAACAACGCCGACAGGCTTATCAAGCTGATGCTTAACTCCCTCAAACGGAGACCACCCGGTTTGCTCAAAAATAATCGATGCGATTCGATTCAAACTGATAAACTCATCCGTTCCCAGATTTACAGCACTTGCATCGTTAATATTCTCTGACGCCAGAATCAACCCATTGACAATATCACTGACATAGGTAAAACCCCGGGTTTGATTTCCATCACCCCAAATATCAAACGGCGACTGTTTAATAAAGGCCTTTGCGACCAAAGCAACCAGGGCATGACTTTCATTCTCACGAGGGCCGTAAACAGTTGAAAGCCTGGCTATTGCAGCTTTCATCCCATGCTGCTTGTAATGAGCTTTAAGGGATAACTCGCCCATAAGCTTAGCCCAGCCGTACTCCTCATCTGCGAAAGCCCCACCTCTTTTCTCAAATGAGACCAGATCCTCTGTCAACAAGAGTTTCTGCTCCTGAATATCTGTTGGGTAGACACAGGCGGAACTGGTAAAGGTTACATGCTCTATCTCTGCCTCAGCAGCCGCTTTAAAAACGATGCTATCTAACGCCATATTGCTACTGCAGTTAGCCGGGTTAGCCGCAATATATCCTCTTCCTCCATGATCGGCAGCCAGATGAAATACCCTGTCGACCCCATTCATCACCTGCTTTGCTATACCCAGATTCAATAGGTCAGCTTCTATAAATTCGATCTTATCAGCCACTGATGTAATATATTCTTTTTTTCCACTAGATAGATTATCGACCACACGGACCTTAGCTCCCAAACTCACCAAATTCTCAGTAAGGTGACTTCCGATAAAGCTTGCTCCACCTGTAATAAGGCATGTTTTATCTGACCAATTCATTTTTTATCCTTAGAAAGTTGCAAATTCATCAGGAGAGATGAATCTTGCTCCGGGTTTCGACTGCACATAGGGAACCTGATAAGCGAAGCAGGTTGACCTAGTCAGAATTGCGACATCACTATTTGCCAATAGATACATATCTATTAAGGCATTTGCTGCAACATTAATCCCTTCTTCCGGGCTACCAAATGCCCCATCAAAATCAACTCCCTGATCAGTTTCCTGGCGCCATATTTCACGAGTCAAAAGCTCAGGTATATATTCTTTCACAGCATTTACTACCTGATCCGAATCTGTAGCGATAAAGACTTTATAACAACTATATTCCTGCTGCTTAGCAATTTTCTTAATTTTTAAAACTAGGTTATCGATAAAAGAATTAAAATCATTGATTGTACGAGAAGAAAAATGATCCCTGACCTTTTCTTCACCATTACCATGCCTTATATGCAACCCAATCACCGGACATTCCTTAAAAAACTTTTCAGAATATTGGTCAACCTGCCGCTGTATCTCTGGCCTTAGTTTTAATTCACTATAAAACCTTTTTAGCTCACCATAGGAACAAAATGGATCATTATGGTTACTCAGGGGACTATACCTATTTGCCACTTCAAGCTGAGAAAATAATAAAGGTAGAAATATCCCTGATCGTATATTATATGCTTCCATTAATATCTGGATAGTATCAGCATTATCAATACCTCTACCATAGCTTGAAATTAAAGCTCCTGACTCATGCTTTTGTTCTATACGTGACATCAACAGGGTATTGGGAAAAACCGTTGTTCTAACAGTATCATCGGCTATTATCTTTACTCCTGAGATTGAATTCGTTTGGATTTCAAAAAGCCTTGAAAATAGATTCATATCAGGATAGTTTCTAAGATATGGGCTATTTCTCCAATCTATTACTAGCGTCCTTCCTGTCTGCTTAGCATATTTCCATACGGGACCTAGAGCTTGTATCATTGCCCCTAACCCTGAATATATACTGCCTACATCTGCCGAAACTATGTACCTTTCATGAGAGGGTTTATCTGAACATAAGAAATAATTGCGATAGTTAAATTGCTCCTCTGCACATGTAAAACTACCATAATTTTTCGACCTATCCTCCAACTCTTTACACTTCCTGGTAATTAACCTCCCCTCAGGCCTTAGTTCTTTAACTAATGACATCAACTTCATCGCCTGAAAGATACTACCACGCCTTTCAAAGAACAAACCAGAATCTCTGATAAGGTCTATATCTTTTTCATTAAGCATATACAATCGCTTAGTATCATTTTTTTTCTTGAAAATATTAAATAACTCTTTCATACCGACTCTTATTCAGACAAATTTAGATAAAAAAACTCACTACACTAGTCATTTAACATACTTTAATATTAGATTCAGGCATAATAAGCGCGTTCATCATTCGCCCTTAGAGCTACTATTTTTCAGAATACTTTACAAATATTCCAACATAGCAATCCGCTGACCTAGTTTTTTATCTGGTCGGCATTATCCAGCACTAGAGAGTTTCCGGTATAGTTATACCTCGTTTAGCAGTAAACCCGGAACCAATCACATCACGTAAAAATAATACTCTTATCATTCAGGTGATCTCAGGTAGCCTAAATTCACACCAGCGTTTAGCCTTCAAAATAGAACATATCCAGATGTTTCTAGCCCAGCCAGATCAGTAAGCGCAACGACAGATACTTTAAAGAAATAATAAAGCGGCACTGGCTGTATACCTTTAACCCTGTTTGAAACACATTTAAGGTAATTCTTAACACTGTCATCACTCATGCTATTAGCTTCCGTACCGCTAGCACTTTCACCCTCATCTTCCATCTCAAAAGCAAACGCTTTCGGGGCAGGCGTCAGAGACACCAGGTTGACCTGCATCCCGAGTGAGTTCAGAACAGCCTGATATTTTTGCGCTTTAGTTTCATCAAGGCCGCTTTTAATCACCACATCCTTCTGAGACAGAACCAATTTTCGCGCTTTATCAAGCGAGCACTTAAAGCGCTCGGAGAAAAGGTTGATAACCTGTTCCGGATCCCGGTTATCATCTAGCTTACCGGTATATACAACCTTATATAACTCAGACATCTGCGATTTCCCTGTACGCCCAGTTTAATGAGTAAATTTCATTCTAACCGCACCAGAATAATTCACAAGGGGTGCCAGAGAAAAGCTTAAAACCAGGAAAAACACTTATTAAATTATGATGTTAGAAAACATTTATTCATTAGAAGCTAAGAACGTAAATACAGGTAAGTAGATATAGATTTCTAAACTCAAAGCTTAAGTTTATTGAGTGGTGGAATTAGCGGTCCTGCAGATCAGTAATAAACTCTTGACCACCGTAGCCATGCACCGAATCATGTGCGCGAAGAATCACAGACTGACTTCCCGATGGCACAGAAACCCCACTGAGACTGCGAGTGAAAGGCTGCTCATTAACATGGGGATGATGCAGAACCCGGGTACCTAGCAGGTTTCCATGAAGATCAAGCACATCCCATTTATCAACATAGTGATCCCAGCCGTCATCAGTATGGCTCACCGTCACGCTGAAGTCATACTGGTTCGGACCGGCTTTGCGCGCTTTCACTTCGATAATATCCGCTTCACCGGCAGATACTGACGAAGCCAGAAGGAGCAGGAGCAGGAGTAAATTAAAGACAACCAAGGGTATTTTCATCATAGATGACACTATAGCCGATTTATCGAAGATATTAGCTGACCACTGTTTATTCGTTGCACAGTGACAGATCGGTAATAGGCGCAACTAGTGACCACTTTTTAGGACGGTTTTAAACAAGCTCTTTATATAAAAGCCTTTAATCACGTGCTTTTATATAGAGCTTTTATTGACAGATATTACCTCAGCATCGGTTAAATAGCGCCACTCTCCAACAGCTACATCTAACGATATATTGCCAATTTTCTCACGTTTTAAAGAGACTACCCGATTTCCAACCGCTGCAAACATTCGCTTAACCTGATGAAACTTACCCTGGGTCAACGTCAGCAGAACCTCTTTTGAGTTAATCACTTCCAACTGTGCAGGTAATGTCAGTTGCGCTTCACCCTGCAAGCGAATTCCCTCAGCAAAGAGACTGACCACTTCTTCTGCGACAGGTCGGGATAAGCCAACCCGATACACTTTGCTGCAATGACCAGCGGGATTGGTGACCCCAAATGACCAACGTCCATCATCTGTTATCAATACTAACCCTGTGGTATCAACATCTAAGCGCCCCACAACATGGAGTTCAGCCTGTTTTTCTACATCTAAACAGTTAAAAAGAGAGGGATAATGTTCATCAATATTTGAACAGATAGTATTGGCAGGTTTGTGAAGCAGAATATAACGAAAGGCGCGTGATTTCAGTGCCTCTCCATGGAGGGTTATCTTGTTATTTTCATGCACCTGAGCCGATTCATTCGTAATAGCTTTACCATTAACGATAATCTCACCGGCCTGAATCAATCGCACCGCTTCATGCTTGGTAAATTCAGTACTTTTACAAACAAATTTATCGAGGCGCATAGGGAAACTTTGACAGGAATACCCGGTGAAATCCGTAAGATCTGAATTAAGAGCTAAAGAACCAAATATATAGCTCTCAATTCTGATAGCTGTTGTTCAGCGGGCTCTAAAGAGCGTCCCGCTGAAAAACCAAAGCTGATGCTTATGTAATCTGCTACTACGCGTTCTTTGCGTATTGTAGAAGATTCATAAAAAACACCAGCAGCGGCACAAATATTATGAATTATTCAGCAGGCTTTTGAGTTCGGTGTCCCGGCTTAACCAGCACTTCCAGATAAAAAGACTCTACTTCATCAGCTTCAGCCTTAGAAATATATTTATTAATATCAGACATGTGAATCACTTCACTGCTTTCTTCATCGAGACCGAAACGACAATCAAAGTCCCAAAAATCAACATCTTTAGGCAGCGCTTTATTGCGCTCTCTTTTAATATATTTCTTCACTTCATGCTTGATAGAGTCAACAAGTCGTGGAGTCTGGATCTTTGGATGAGACAGTTTAAACGTTTTTTTCATTGGGCTTCACATTAAGTGTGACTATTTAGATTCAATAAGCATCGCTAAACGGCATAGTGTGACCGTCTTACTATTCGCCTGTAGCTAAGGTACCACAAGTGAATAGCAGGGCTTATTTATGAGTGGTTTATCGTTTCAGTACTCTTTAATAAAGAGACTTTTAACAAATTAAGACTTATTAGCAATTAAGACTTTTAGCAAATCAGGACTTTTTAGCAAATTTCGTCAGTATAACAATCCGGGTACCGTTTACCCGGCCTTCGATCTGTTCAGCATTGTCTTGAACCAGCGAGATACCTCGCACTGCAGTACCGCGCTTTGCGGTAAACCCTGCACCTTTTACATCCAGATCTTTGATCAGTACAACATTATCGCCAGCTTCCAGTACGACACCATTGCTGTCGCGGTGGATCACTTTTTCAGACTCATCCAGATGTTCGCCTGTTGCCTGAGCCCAAACCATCTGCTCGTCATCCAGGTACATCATATCCAACAGGTCCTGCGGCCAACCTTCCGCCCGCAGACGCGTCAGCATTCGCCATGCCAGTACTTGCACCGCAGGCACCTGGCTCCACATGCTGTCGTTCAGACAGCGCCAGTGATTAGCGTCAGTATTAGTGGGGTTGTCGAGCTGATCTTGACAAGGGCCACAGGCCAGCACTGAGTCATCAACACCGCCTTTACTGTTTGGCGGTACTTCATACAGACTCAGGTTATCAGCAGCACCGCACAGTTCACATTTGTTTTCGCTGCGGGACTGCAAAGCTTGCTCTGTACTCATGATCACTCCGGGTTCTGACAATTAACGCTGCATACTGCTTTCTAGTGGCTATATTCGACCCGGTTTTTCAGGCCGCCACGTATATGGCGCGCATTGTAACAGAATGAAACCCAGCAATGGTAAATTATCAGGACCTGAGAAGAGACCGATAAAAGGCCAGTTCAGCGTCGAGACTATCAACCTGATTTTCACTTGAACGAAAACCATGCTGTTCATCAGGATAGAGGTGATATTCAACCTCAATGGCATTTTGCTGTAGAGCGGCAACCATGCGTTCAGTCTGATCTGGCACCACCACTTTGTCCTGTCCCCCCTGAAAGAAGATCATCGGACAATTAATCTGATCAGCCGCCAGTAACGGGCTGCGACGCTGGTATAGGCTTGCATCGGTATCAGGATCACCTATCAGCCAGTCAAGATAGTGACTTTCAAATTTATGTGTATCCCGGGTCAGGGTCATCGGATCACTGACGCCGTAATAGCTGGCGCCGCCACGGAAGCGGTCACTGAAAGCCAGTGAACACAGGGTAGTATAGCCACCGGCACTACCGCCACGGATAAACAGATTATGGCTATCGGTTGCTCCATTCTTAACCAGATAGTCGGCTGCGGCTACGGCATCTTCCACATCACTAACGCCCCACTGCCCGGCCAGCCGGTGCCGGTAATCCCTGCCATAACCTGCACTGCCCCGGTAATTAAGATCAACAACAGCAAAGCCCCGCTCGGTCCAGAACTGGATCTTGGGATTAAATACAGGATAAGTAGTACCGGTAGGACCACCGTGGGTAAATACCAGTAAAGGCGGCTTTGTATCACTCCCAGCAATAAGCTGAGGCAGATAAAGAAAACCATGAGCAACTTCATCAGCAGCAACCGGATAGCAGATAGTTCGCGGCAAGCTAACCTTTTCCAGCCCGCTTATCTCCTTATTCCCCGACAGTACTCTAACCTGCGCAGCAGTTTCAAAACCGGGTGTTATTTCGAGAATCGCTGGAGTCCGGCTTTCACTGTTGGCTATGCAGTAGATTTTTCCTTTATAACAGCAGATATGGCGGAACAATGAAAACTCTGGAGCTAATAAAGTAACGCTCTCTTCAGATTCCAAATCACTATCGATTAGCCGTATCCCGAGATAGCCCTTACCCTGCTCTAAAAAGCTGGCCACCAACCATAACGCCTCATGACCCTCTGCTGTCCGCTGGTTCATCCAGTCCCAGGTCGACACTCCCAGCTGCCACTGGGCGATACCGAACTCAGCCTGTGCAGGCCATACCCCTTCAACCCCTGATTCATCAGAGGGGAACCTGAGCCTGCTATCAACACCGCCACCCTCCTTAAGATAACGGTATAAATTCCACCAGCCATTATTATCAGAAATAGCGCTTAATGAGCCATCCGGCAGGAAACGCGGCTGCTGTAATGATTCAGTCATTAATTCGGTTAAATGACCTGCACCGGCGACTTGATCCTCATTGATGACCGATCCATCATTACTGAGATTCGCTAACGACAAGCGGGTATTCACCCAGGGCATATGAGGATGGTTCCAGCTGATCCACGCCAGCTGATTACCGCTGTTATTCAGGCAGGGAGAGGCATAGAAGTCCTGCCCTTCACTCAGGCAGGTAATGACACCGGATTGCAATGCGATAGCCACCAGTGAGTGATCCGGTTGCGTTGGGTCGGCAGTCGCTTTTTCCTGTACCGCAATAATTCGCTGCCGCTGGGGATCATAGATCAGATCACCGTAGCGACACTCCCTTTCATGGGTTAACTGTACGGGCTGTAATTGAGGCTGTGGAGACTCTCTACTACCGATCGATTGTAGCCAAATCTGCTGATCAGCACCGTTAACGAAGGCAAACTGATATTGAGACGCCTGCCCTGACAAACACCCCAGCAGACACCAACTTTTACCGCCGTATTCGTAGACCCGGCTACGCACAGTAAAAGGCTCGGGTGTGAGGTCTTGCAACTCACCCTGCCAGTCACGCAGACAGAGTACCGTGCGGCCTTTATCCTCTGGGCGAAACTCCACCCAGAATAATCCGGCCTTACCGGCCACCAACTGCCCCTGTTCTATGGAACCCGCTACGGCATCTGCAGCACTGAAAGCGGAATCGAAAAAGCCATACTCTGTCGTCATGGGGCTCCCACCAATTTAATGACTAGCCCTTACAGAATACTCTGGAATTGCGTTCGTTGCGGAATACCGGTTCAGTATGTTCTGCACTTTCAGCTGCTTGCCGGGCATTCAGGATCAGATCATGGTGCGGAGACTTAGAGCACACCGGGTCGGTATTGTTGGCATCGCCGGTCATCATAAAGGCCTGACAACGGCAGCCTCCAAAATCTTTCTCTTTCTCATCGCAGGAAGCACAAGGCTCTTTCATCCATTCATAACCACGGAAATGATTAAAGCCGTTGGACTGGTTCCAGATCTGCTCGATACTCTGCTCGCGAACATTGGGAAACTCGATCGGCAGCATGCGAGCGCTATGACAGGGCAGCGCAGTGCCGTCCGGTGTTATGGTCAGGAAGACCTGGCCCCAACCGTTCATACAGCCTTTGGGGCGCTCTTCATAATAATCCGGGGTGACAAAGATAATCTTGATCGGATTACCCTCTTTCGCCAACCGGTCGCGGTATTCATTGGTAATCCGTTCGGCCCGCTCCAGCTGCGCCCGGGTCGGTAGCAGGTCATTACGGTTCTCATAGGCCCAGCCGTAATACTGACAGGTCGCCAGCTCGACATAATCGGCCTGCAGCTCAACGCAAAGTTCAATAATACGATCTATCTGATCGATATTATGCCGATGGGTAACAAAATTGAGCACCATCGGATAGCCCTGAGCTTTAACCTCTTTAGCCATCGCCAGTTTCTGACGAAACGCCTTACCGGAACCGGCCAGCATATTATTCACTTCCGGATCGGCGGCCTGAAAACTAACCTGGATATGATCCAGACCGGCATCGTGAAAATCTCCGATCTTACGTTCATTCAACCCCACACCAGAGGTGATCAGGTTAGTGTAATAACCCAGTTCCCGGGCGCCACCGATCAGCTCTACAAGATCCTGGCGTACCAATGGTTCGCCGCCGGAAAATCCCAACTGGGCAGCGCCAAGTTCCCGGGCCTGAGCGAAGACATCCAACCACTGCTGCGTGGTTAGCTCTTCGGTCCGGTTGGCAAAATCCAGAGGGTTAGCGCAGTAAGGACACTGCAGCGGGCATTTATAGGTAAGTTCGGCCAGCAACCAGAGGGGTTGACCATGTTGCGGGACGCTACCCAGCGAAGGCTGGGCGTTACAAGGTGATCCAGAGTTGCTCACGGGCTTCTCCTAAAAAATGCAGGATGTCGCCGTCAATTCCTTCAGCGTCAGGAAACTTTGCCTGCAGTACTGCAATAATATCAGCCACACTGCGCTGACCATCCACCTGTGCCAGAATCTCGCCAGCAGCACCATTCAGTTTAACCATCCCTTCAGGATAGAGCAGAACATAACAGTCCTGCGCTTTTTCCCACTGCATACGAAACATGGTATTCAGGGTCGGTATCAGTGAAGTGTCAATTTCACTACTGGCTTGTTGAGCGGAAGTCATGCGAACAGACCTCTGTGATAGACCTTCTCATCGGTAACCGTGTGGTACGGCGGTCGTTTAAGCTCATAAGCCATGGTCATCGAATCAAGCATACTCCAGAGTACATCCAGCTTGAACTGCAGAATATTCAGCATCCGTTCCTGCTGTTCGCGGGTCTGGTAGTGATCCAGGGTGATCTCCAGGCCATGTACTACGTCGCGACGAGCCTCGGTCAGGCGGTTACGGAAATACTGATAGCCATCTTCCTTAATCCAGGGATAGTGAGTCGGCCAGGTATCCAGACGATTCTGATGAATGGTTGGGGCGAACATCTCGGTCAGAGAGGAGCTGGCCGCCTCTTGCCAGGTCGAGCGACGGGCAAAGTTAACATAGGCATCGACAGCAAAACGTACACCCGGTAATACATGCTCCTGCGACAGGATCTCTTCCCGGGTCAGACCAACCGCTTCACCCAGCTGTAACCAGGCTTCAATACCACCTACAGCACCGTCATAGCCGTCATGATCCAACACCCGCTGTACCCAGTGACGGCGTACTTCACGGTCCGGACAATTAGCCATAATCGCGGCATCTTTCACTGGAATAGAGATCTGATAGTAAAAGCGATTTGCTACCCAACCCTGTATCTGCTCTTTAGTGCACTTACCGTCATACATATCGATATGGTAAGGATGCTGGGTATGATACAGCGCACTCTTGGCACGTAGCGCCTGCTCAAACTCTTCACGGCTCATCGGTGGCTGAAGTTCTTTAACTTGTGCATTCATCATCACAACCTCTATTACAGTTCTATGCTCATTCCGTCCCAGGATATTTCGATACCGTGAGCCTCAACTTCAGCTCGTTCCGGCGAATCTTCATCGAGGATAGGATTGGTATTATTAATATGGATCAGAACTTTCCGGGGCTTATCTAAGGTATCCAGAAATTCGATCATGCCAGCCTCGCCAGTCTCTTCATTACGAGACTGCGCCAGGTGGCCCATAGTGACACCCAATTTATCGCCGACTCCCGAGGTAATCAGCTCATCATCACGCCAGATAGTGCCGTCAACCAACAGACAGTCGGCATCGGTCATAATAGGCTCAAGATGAGGTTCAATCTGGCCAAGGCCAGGGGCATAGAACAAGGTTTTACCGCTGCGGGTATCTTCTATCAGGATACCTATATTATCCCCCGGATGAGGGTCATTGCGATGCGGTGAATAAGGGGGAGCACTGCTGAGCAGAGCCACCGGGGTTAATTTCAACTCCGGTACCTGAGGAATAACAAAACTGTTATCGGCTTCGCCCACCGGAATACGGTTGCGTTTGATGCCACCATTCCAGTGTTCCAGCATTTTAAACACCGGGAAGCCACTGGTCAGGTCCTGATACACCATATCAGTACACCATACTTCGTGGGGACAACCCTCGCGAAGCATCAGTAACCCGGTGGTATGGTCGATCTGGCTGTCCATAAATACGATGGCGGCAATACCGGTATCCCTAATTTCCCGATTCGGTTGCATCGGTGCAAAGTCAGCCAACTGCTGACGGATATCCGGTGAGGTATTAAACAAAATCCAGTCTTCTCCATTAACACTCACGGCAATAGAAGACTGAGTACGAGCTTTCGCATTGAGGGTACCGGCACGAAAACCGGCACAGTTGCGGCAATTACAGTTCCACTGCGGAAAACCGCCGCCTGCAGCAGAACCCAGAATCTGAATTTTCATTGTTATTATTATCTTGTCGATGGCTATGAGGAAAAGCAAAAAGCCCCGCCCGAAGGCAGGGCTCAAATGCTTAGCGGTTAGCGAAGTACATTGTTACTTCAAAACCGATACGCAGATCTGTGTAGCTAGGTTTAGTCCACATAGTGATAACCTCTTTTGTTATTAGATTAATGAGCCTTAGTGACTCAATCCATAATAGAAAGGCAGACCCATAAGCCGTATGGTACTTTGGAACTAAAACCACTCCTGT
Source organism: Amphritea balenae (assembly GCF_003858655.1). Taxonomy (GTDB): domain Bacteria; phylum Pseudomonadota; class Gammaproteobacteria; order Pseudomonadales; family Balneatricaceae; genus Amphritea; species Amphritea balenae. The sequence goes on along the minus strand of NZ_RQXV01000002.1, from coordinate 261,065 downwards.
TTTAGTCGCATAAAAAAACCGCCAAATGGCGGTTTATTCGTATTAGACCCAATAATCAATCAGTTACACGGCCACGCAAAGCCTTGGTCTTACCATGTTTAGTTTTACTATCCATACGTTTTCGCTGCGAAGAACGACTAGGTTTAGTTGCTCGTCGGGTTTTCTGCACCACCACTGCAGCTTTAATAAGCTCCTGCAGTCGTTGTAATGCATTCTCACGGTTCTTTTCCTGGGTGCGGAACTGTTGAGCCTTAATGATCAACACCCCCTCTTTGCTAATGCGAGAGTCTTTCAGTTGTAAGAGCCGCTCTTTATAAAACTCAGGTAATGAGGATGCCCGGATATCAAAACGCAGATGTATGGCTGAAGAGACTTTATTGACATTCTGCCCCCCGCTACCCTGAGCCCGAATCGCACTCAGTTCAATTTCATCGTCTGGAATTGATACAGCATTTGAGATAATCAGCACGGTATAACCTTATTTAGTAACAGTACTGATTGTAACAGTGACCAGTGATTCTGAAAGGGTTCAACTTAAATCATGGGGATGTTTGCGTAAAAAAAGTGCCATTTTGGCGTCGGTTTTAACCAAATGATCGATCACCCACTCACGCGCCAGACTGATAATTTCAGCATCCAGTTGCTCATGAATCTGTTCAGGCGTTACTTCCGTATCGCCGGCCCCCATTACATCCTGGATCCGGCTATAAACATTTTCGAGGTGCTCGACGATATTCTGATGTTCAATCTTATGATCAGCATAATAGGGGTACTTAATTTTAACCTGAATAACTTCTTCGCGGGCAAAATGCTCCCGGGTGTAATCGACTAACTGTCGAAAAAACACCGGCAAAAACTTTAAGTTTTCCGGCTTACTTAGTGCTAACTCTACAGAATTAAACAACGCAATCAGATACTTATGATCCAGATCGATCAGATCATTACCAGTGGACAGCTGCATTTTCCAAACAACAGGCATGCTCGTTTCCTCACAGGAGATACAGCGAAAATAGCTGCTTATTCAAATCATCTGGCAATCACCAATTAGAGTCAAACAGGTTCAGTTTCAGAGACACCATTTCGGGTAACAGAACCCGGCTTATCCGCATTTTTAAGCCGCTCAGCCCTTGCCTCACACATCCATAATTCAAAAAACTGGAAATTATTGCGTCCTTTCTGTTTGGCTTCATACAAAGCCATATCAGCAAATTCAAGTAATTGCTCTTTATCCTTACTGTCTTGCGGACCTAAGGCGATCCCCAGGCTGGTAGTCATTGATAGTTGTTCACCGGCAACCAGAACCGGCTCGGCAATCAACTTAATAACCCGTTCGGCAAGATGCGCTGCTGCAACCTCAATATCTTCATGGACGACAAGAACAACAAACTCATCACCGCCGATACGGCAAACCAGGTCAGTAGTTCTGACCAGATCATTAAGCCTGCGGGCAACACAGATCAACACCTGATCGCCTACACCATGTCCGTATGTATCATTTATATCTTTAAAGCGATCCAGGTCCAGATAAATAAGCGCAAGCTGCTGCCGGGAAGGGTACCGACTAATAACCGCCAATTCATGCTCCAAACGCTCACCCAGTAACCGTCGGTTAGGCAGATCGGTCAGAGAATCGCTCTGAGCCATATGCTCGAGCTCCTCTTCAACCGCTTTGCGCTGACTGATATCTGAAAAGGTACCTATATAATTTTCGATCTCACCATTTTGATTACGATAGCAGGTTACCGACAACGCCTGAGGATAAAGCGTACCATTTTTGCGCCGATTCCAGACTTCTCCATGCCACTCACCCAGCTTTTCAATACTGTTCCACATATCCCGGTAAAACTGTTGATTATGATGACCGGACGACAAAACGACAGGATCTAAACCTATCATCTCATCCCTTTCAAAACCGGTAATACGGGTAAATGAATCATTAACCTGAATAATTTTATTCTTCGCGTCCGTTAGCATGATGCCTTCATGGGCCGCTTCAACAATTCGTGCACTCACCTCTAGTGACCGTGCATTCTCTTTAAGTATTTGATTCTGGTCTTCAATATCTTTCTGGTAATGGCTAAAAGTCTGCCTGATCCACCGCGAGTAATGCCTGATAGTCAAGAGAGCGACCGCCAGAATAACCAACAGTGTAATGATTAACTGACCATTATCCTCACCCGACTGCTGTGCCAGCGACTCTCGCTCATGGTCCAGCATAGCAAGGCTTGGGTCGTTATAAGTACCGGCAACCAGTATCCAGTCCCACACCGGGAGAGGCTTTATGTAAAGCAACTGATTGACTGAACGGGAGCTGTCTTTGAAGTACCAGTCGGCCCGATAAAAGCCTTCCTCTTTAATACTTTTGAGCAGATGGCTAACGCGATTACGATCTTCCGGAGCGTACAACTGTGAATAATGCATGGCGGTAAATTGATCGATACCCTGCCCTCCGACCAGAAAGCCGTTACGATCAATAATTGAGATATAGCCATCTTTACCAAACTGAATATTTTTAATATGGCGAATGATATCTTTCTGCAGATCTTGCTGAATCTGATAGACATAGTCACCCGCCCCCACTAGCCAGTGGTAAGGCTCAAAATGACCAATATAAGTTATCTTATCCTTCATTACCTCTCGGTTACCCGGCGGATACCAGCGGTAGCGGGCATAACCATAACCCTGATTTGAATTTATAATTTCCAGGAAACGACGTACAAAATAATTACCCTGATCATCTTTCAGGTCATACATCGAACTACCTTCGAGGTCCGGTGCCGGCGGCAACAACTGGCTTTCACCTTTGCTGTTGCCAACAAAAACATACCCCCGACCATTAAAAAATCGAACCTTGCGAAGCGACTCTAGTAACAGCTGACGTAGCTCTGCGTCTGCCATGGTTTCATGATGTTGGTCATAGATCCCCTGCATCACGGCCAGTGCTTGCTGCACCTGATCGCGGGACTCATCCATTAATACCTGTTCTGCCTGCTGATATTCAAGCTCGGCAAAACGTGCCGCATCCTGAACTTCTACCTGCAGACGTTGATTGATCTGCTGCTCAATTGCATTCTGAAGGTTTACCAGGCGGGATTGACTATTTAAATGGCTGGACACAAAAAAGTAACTAACCAGTCCGGCTAAAATCAAGATAACCAATGCCAGCACTGACCAGAGCAAGTATAAGTTTGGCTTTCTATTTTCCTTGGCGAACGACATGACCTAACCCATACCGGTACAAGTATTCCCGAACAAAAATTACGGGGCCTGAAATCAGCTTAAACCTGAATTAGTCAGAATACTGTTTCGATCTACCCAAGATGACAGGTTGAAGCAGGTATTTATTACGTAACCAGTATGAAAATAAAGTGAATACTACGGAGACATGACAACTGAGAAAAGTACCGTCATTGCAATAAAAAAGACGGCCAGAGGCCGCCAAAGAACACCGACAAAACCCGGTACAGCAGGCTGTACCAGCTGCGGAGTGCAAGCCAGCCGTGAAAAGCCAGTTGCGGTGCGAATCTCCAAAACGACAGATGGAGACAGATAAAAAGGGGTCGCCAAGCGACCCCAACTGTATCAGCGGAAAAACGTCAACAGAAAGGCTTAGAAGAAGCCCAGAGGATTGATATCGTAGCTAACCAGCATGTTCTTAGTCTGCTGATAGTGGTCCAGCATCATCTTGTGAGTCTCACGACCAACACCTGATTTCTTATAACCACCGAATGCAGCGTGAGCAGGATACAAGTGATAACAGTTAGTCCATACACGACCCGCCTCAATGCCACGGCCCATACGATATGAAAGGTTCATATCACGGGTCCATACACCGGCACCCAGACCAAACTCTGTATCATTAGCAATCGCCAGTGCTTCAGCTTCATCCTTAAAGGTAGCCACTGCGACTACAGGACCGAAGATCTCTTCCTGGAATACACGCATTTTGTTATGGCCTTTCATCAGCGTAGGCTGAACGTAGTAGCCAGAATCAAACTCACCACCGTTGGCATGTGCATCACCACCGATCAGGAACTCAGCACCTTCCTCTTTACCAATTTCCATGTAAGACAGAATCTTCTCAAACTGCTGCTGAGACGCCTGTGCACCGACCATAGTGTCAGTATCCAGCGGGTTGCCACGTTTAATCTGCTGCGCACGCTCAATCACTTTAGCGATGAATGAGTCGTAAATATCTTCCTGAACCAACAAACGTGAAGGACAAGTACATACTTCACCCTGATTGAAGAATGCCAGTACCGCACCTTCTACAGCTTTGCTGACGAACTCATCTTCCTGATCCATTACGTCATTAAAGTAAATATTAGGTGACTTACCACCCAGCTCTACAGTCGACGGGATAATATTGTCAGCCGCGCACTTAAGGATGTGCGAGCCTACCGGTGTAGAACCGGTAAAAGCGATCTTAGCGATACGGGTACTGGTTGCCAGTGCTTCACCGGCCTCTTTACCGAAACCGTTAACCACGTTCAGTACACCTGGCGGCAACAGATCACCGATAACTTCCATCAGTTTCAGGATAGAAACCGGAGTCTGCTCAGCAGGCTTCAGTACGATACAGTTACCGGTAACCAGTGCTGGTGCCAGTTTCCAGGCAGCCATCAACAATGGGAAGTTCCAAGGGATAATCTGACCGACCACACCCAGCGGCTCGTGGAACTGATAAGAAACAGTGTTCTGATCAATCTCACCGATTGAACCTTCCTGCGCACGGATACAACCCGCATAATAACGGAAGTGATCAACACAAAGTGGCACGTCTGCTGCCAGGGTTTCACGTACGGCTTTACCGTTATCCCAGGTTTCAGCAACAGCCAGCAGCTCAAGATTCTGCTCAATGCGATCGGCTATTTTAAGCAACAGGTTAGAACGCTCTGTCACCGATGTAGTACCCCAGGCAGCTTTAGCTGCGTGGGCTGCATCCAGCGCCAGATTAATATCTTCTTCAGTAGAACGTGGGATTTCACAGAACGCCTCACCGGTAACCGGGGTCGTATTCTGGAAGTACTGACCTTTAACCGGGGCAACCCACTCACCACCGATGTAGTTTGCGTAACGATCTTTAAAAGAAACAACGGAACCTTCTGTTCCTGGCTGTGCGTAAATCATTTTTCCAAGCCTCTTTTTTGTTATACACCGCACTTTGCGGGCTGTTTTGACTACCCGTTTATAGTAGTCAGAGGCGATGGGGTAGACCTATGCTCCCTTGGCACTGAAAAAATACTTATTTAGTAGTAGAACTGTCAGCTTCAAACCAGTTAACTGTCATGTTTTAAAACGGTTTTAAACCAATTTATCCGTCAGTAATAGCCCTGCCAGAGTCCACATCATAATGCATACTAAAACATCCAGAATCCGCCAGGCCAGCGGCTTTTGAAACAATGGCGCCAACCAGCGAGCACCTAAACTCAGCGTAAAAAACCAGATAAATGAAAACAGCGCGGCACCTGCACCAAACCAATAGCGTCCGGCTTCAGGGTAACGTCCTCCGATACTGCCTAGCAGTACAACCGTATCCAGATAGACATGCGGGTTAAGCAGGCTTAACGCCAGTGTGGTCAGCAGCGCCGATCCCAGACCTGTAAATCGGTTACCTGTCACTTCTAAGGTTTCACTGCGCAATGCAGATTTAAGCGCATTGGCGCCGTACCAGATCAAAAAACCGGCACCCGCCCAGGTAATCACCGTTAACAGCAATGCTGACTGGCTTATCATCATCCCCATGCCGGCAATTCCCAGCATAATCAGCAACGCATCTAACAGACTACAGACACCCGCAATTGGCCAGTGGTACTCGCGCCTGACCCCCTGACTTAAAACAAAAGCATTCTGAGCACCGATCGCAATAATCAGACCTGCACTGGTCGCCACTCCGGTAAAAAAAGGCGCTGGTAAAGCTAACAAAGACATAGTGCGGTTTTCTCTGGTTTCACTAACAAGGTTTGCAGCTTAAGCATTGGCTTTAAGTTAGTAAAACTAATAATATTTAAGATACATTAATTAAATTAATTTCATTGCTAAATTACCAATGCAACAACGCTTCTAAGGACTGCTATGTTAGATCATCGCCAGCTACAGGCATTTGCAACAGTTATTGAACTGCAGAGCTTCGATAAGGCAGCCCAGCGCTTATTCCTGACACAATCGGCTATCTCGCAGCGAGTTAAACAGCTAGAAGAAAGTCTGGGGCAATTGTTAATTATACGTAGCCAGCCGCTTCGGCCTACGAGCGCCGGACAGCAACTGATGAGACATTACCGTCAGCTTGTGCTACTGCAAAATGAGCTGCTGACGGGTCTTAGTGATGCAGCAACACAGGGTTATACCAAGCTGGCTATTGGTCTCAATGCCGATAGCCTGGCCACCTGGTTTTTGGCGGCAATGGAACCCTTGTTTCAGCAACAATCAATACTGCTTGAATTGCGGGTCGATGATCAGGATCAGACCCATCATCTGCTGCGTCAGGGAGAAGTTATCGGCTGCATCAGTGCCAGTGACAAACCGGTCCAGGGAGGAAATTGCGTACCTTTGGGTACCAGCCGCTACCTGGCACTGGCCAGTCAGGAGTATATCAATCGATACTTTGCGACAGGAATAAATAAGCACAGCCTTGAGCAGGCCCCGGTGGTTGAATTTAACGAAAAAGACGAGCTACAAGACCGCTTTCTAAGCACTTACTATCCTGATGTGGATGACTATCCGCGCCACAGAATTCCTTCTTCAGAAGGCTTTACAGAATTGATTTGTCGTGGCCATGCCTGGGGCATGGTGCCGGAGATGCAGGTAAGCGAACTTTTGAAGAATGGTGAAATACAGCAGCTCAATAGTTGCCAATATCTGGAAATCCCTCTGTACTGGCACAGCTGGAACCTGGCATCTGATATCGGTCAGAAGCTAACCCGACAACTGGTTAACTTCTGCCAGACTCATCTTGATCAGCCTGCTATATAAACGCCCTGAAGGCATAAATTATGCTGAAAAATCTCATTTTGATTCGCACTCAGGAACAAGCTATCAGCCTTATAAAAACCATTTACTGACGATCTTTATAACCTGTTTTCATCGCGCTGATTAACGACTCCTTATGCACAATACTGGAGAAAAGAACCCCAACAATATGTAAAACGATCAACATAATCATCAGGTTAACAGATAGCTCGTGGACCTCTTCCCAGATTCCACCATCGCCCAGCCCATCATGATCGTGATCATGCTCTTCATCAGAGTCGGCATACACCGGGCTGATCAAATGAATCTGAGGAGCATTAGCAAGAGGCCCTTTGCCCTCTTCCAGCGCATAAAGCTTCATGCCACTGAACGTAATCAGGCTTAGCATCAAAATAAACGCCACCACCATCAGCCCTCCCAGAGGGTTATGTCCAAAATAACGATCAGCTTTACCAGACCGTAATTCCATTACATAGACTTTCACCCGACTCAGGCTGGGGACAAAATCGGTAAATCGTGCGTACTTGGTACCAAAAAATCCCCAGACTACTCTGGCAGCAGTCAACACAGCGATAGCATAGCCCGAATAGGCATGCAGGGTTTCAAACTCTTCCGCGGTCACATAACTTATGACAAAGAAACTCACCAGAGACCAGTGAAATAAACGTACAAACTTATCCCATACATAGACTTTATCGTGCATACCCTACCCACATTTGTTTATTCCCTGAACTACAACGAAAAGCACAACCCAGAACCACAAGCCAGAACCACAAGCCAGAACCACAAGCCAGAACCACAAGCCAGAACCACAAGCCAGCATCAGCAAAAGCAGAATCATAAGAAGCTGGATACTGTTTTATGAAGCGATACTCTATATGTTAACCTAGCCGTGACAATCGCCCCGTTAACTCATTTTAATAATTGTTAAGTAATGTAAAGCACTATTCAAAGCGTGCTTTCAATAATTACTGCTGTTGAAAACGATCCGGTCGCAATACCGGCATATTCAGGATATTACCTTGCTAAGCTATCGCCACTCATATCACGCAGGCAACTTCGCCGATCTGCTAAAACATATCGTACTGGTTGAGATCCTTGAACACCTGACCAAAAAAGATAAACCATTCGATTACATTGACACCCATTCGGGTGCAGGACTGTATGATCTGAATTCTGGCCGGGCAGATAAGTTAGCAGAGTATCTGAATGGTATTGGTAAGCTGACAGCATCAGACTGGCCGGAACTGGAAAACTATTTCTCAGCCATCAACGCCTGCAATACCCAGGCGGATTCCAATCTGTATCCTGGCTCTCCCCTGATAGCAGCAAACTATTTACGGGCAAAAGACAGAGCCTGGCTGTACGAGCTTCATCCGAGTGATTTCAAACTACTGCAACAGAACACCCGCGGTAATCGTCGTATAAAAGTAATGCAGGAAGACAGTCTGAGCAACGTACTAAGCTTACTGCCTCCGGCATCCCGTCGAGGTCTGTTGCTGATGGACCCTTCGTACGAGATAAAAAGTGATTATGAACAGGTCTTCAATGTCATTAAAAGCGCCCATAAGAAGTTTGCTACCGGGACTTATGCGCTTTGGTATCCGGTGGTAGAGCGCCAGCGGATCAATCAGTTAGAGCAACGCTTTATTAAGAGTGGCATTAAGAATATTCAGCGATTTGAACTGGGGCTAAATGCTGATTCTACTGAACACGGCATGACATCTTCCGGCATGATTGTGATTAACCCCCCCTGGATGTTGTTTGAGAAAATGTCCAAGCTACTACCACGGCTTTGTCGGGCGATAGATGAAAACGGAGAAGCGTTTTCGAAGTGTGACGTACTGGTAACCGAGTAATTCGATTAAGTAACTTGATTAAGTAACTCGATTAAATAACCGAGTAACTTAATTGTTAAAAGCAGAAAAGGAGTCCAATGACTCCTTTTTTACTCTCAACTATCAGGGACGCTGCGAATAAGTGACATTCAGCAAAAACTAATGCGTCACTGATGCCCTATCTCTGGAATCATCCTTCACTGGCTTCAGCAGGTCCAGCAACTCCAACAGGTCTTCCTGCATCTGTAACAGCGTTTTTATCCCATCTTTCATGGCATCCCGTTTGCCTAGCTGCTTTAGCATCATTAATTGCTCTGCATGCCGGTGAAGCTCCCGATGCAAATCCTCTACCCGGCTATAGGGCGTCAGGTTTCCAAACACCCGGCTCCCTTCACCATTAAGCCAGCTATCAAAACGACAGGCATTAAAGTCCAGCAGCGAATAATCTGAATTTTCTTCAAGCATATCGATAATATTAGCAACCCATGATCTATGCTCTATCGCCGCTATTCGTATCTGGATCTCATTCCTGTCGCAAACAGCACGATCTAGCCAACTCGATGGCGGCTGCCACTGACTGATCCAATTGGGAATTTCATCTGCAGGCATAGGCCTGGCAATGGCGTAACCCTGGGCATAATAACAACCCAGATCAAGCAGAAACTTACCCTGTTCTTCGGTTTCCACGCCTTCGGCGATAACCGTTCGTCGAAATGCCTGGGCTAAGCCTAAAACGCCTTCGAGGATAGCAAGATCATCCGGATCGACTAACATATCCCGAACAAAGCTCTGATCAATCTTCAGGGTATTGACCCTGAGATGTTTAAGATAGGTTAAAGACGAGTAGCCGGTTCCAAAGTCATCTATCGATACCTTAACCCCCATCTTTCTACAGTCTCGAATCACCTGGGTAATCTGCTCTATATCCCTCAGTGCACTGGTTTCAAGAATCTCTATCTCCAGATCAGATGCGATTACTGTAGGAAACTCCGATAATGAATACTGCAGAGAGGCAACAAAATCCGGCTGCTGTAATTGTTGCGCGCTAACATTAATACTCACAGGTATTTGTAACCCCACACTGCGCCATTCGGCGATCTGCTGCATCGCCATACGTATGACTCTGTCGCCCAGCTCTATACCCAGTTGCTGGTCTTCAATATGGTGCAGAAAACTATCTGGCGGTAACATCACCTGATCGCCCTGTTGCCAGCGAATCAATGCTTCGACACCGATCACTGTGCCCTGCTGCATATTAACTTTAGGCTGGTAAAACAACACAAACTCATCATTCAAAAGCCCCTGACGAATCCGTTCGATACTTTCATGCAATCCCCGCACTGCGGTATCCTTAGCTGTATCGAAGAAATGGTAGCGGTTTTTGCCTGCCAGCTTAGCCTGGTACATTGCCTGGTCTGCCTGCCGTAATAGCTGGTCCGCATCAAGGTCTTCAGCCTGCGAGTAAATAGTGACTCCCAGGCTTGCTGTGACACTGAGTATTTGCCCCTGATCGACCACTTCCCCAGCGACCGACTTTAACAGTCTCTTCAACAGAGGCTTACATTCGGCAACTTCAGAAATATCCTGTGTAACGGCAACAAATTCATCACCACCCAGCCGGGCCAGAGTATCACCCTCTCTGAGACAGCCTTCCATCCGTTCAGCGACAGCCTTAAGTAACCGGTCGCCAACATCATGACCATGACTATCATTCACTTCTTTGAAGCCATCAAGATCAATATATATAACCGCCAACGAACTATGATGACGTTGCGTTTGACCCAGCGCCTGTTGCAACCGATCACCCAACAAAATTCGATTAGGCAAGCCCGTCAGTACATCATAATGAGCAATATGGGTCAGCCTCTGCTGCTGTTCTTTGAGCAGTGTGATGTCCCGGGCAACAGCCAGAACAGTGCTGACATTGCCATCACTGTCCAGATCCGGCGTCAATTTCCAGTTAAAGAATTTGCGGCCAAGCGGTCCATCAAGGTCAAACTCAGTTTCAGCGAATGAGCCGCTGTTAAAAGTCAGTTGTATGGCCTCGGTCAGTTGCCGGCATTGAGTTTCAGAAAAGCCAAGTTCGCTACAGTTATGACCTATAAACTGGTCAGCCGCAAGGTATGAAGCGGTACTGATATTATCCGAAACAAACAGGAAACGGCCTGTTTCATCGAAACGCATAATAATATCCGGCAATGCTGCAATCAGGGAGCGCTGATCCTGCTCACTACGCAATAACAGGGACTCTGCTGTTTTTCTATCGGTGATATCCGTGTGGGTACCCACCAGTCTGCGCGGACTGACTTCATTGCCTTGTGCATCATGGGCAAGCTGCGCCCGGGAAAGGACTTCTACCCAGTGCCCATCCTTATGCAGCATCCTGAATTCAACATTAAAGGTCGATTTTTTACCGTTAAGATAGTCTTCTACGCTCTCTAATATGTGATTTTTCTGCTGTGGGTCGACCAACTTAGCCCAGGTATTTATATCCGCCCCAAGCTCATCTTCCTGATAGCCAAGCATCGATTTCCAACGGGCTGAGTAATACACCTCTCCGGATTCAAGATTCCAGTCCCAAAGTCCATCATTAGCCCCTTTGAATGCCATCTCCAGACGTTCCTGACTGGCAATTAACTGCTGTCTTGATTGCTTTAACTCAACAGCCATCTCAGTCAGGGAGGATTGAATGACACCCCACTCATTATCCTGAGCCACAGGAGCGCTATAGCTTTCTCTATTCTGAATGGCATGTATCAAACTAAGAATATGACTTAAGGGTGCACGGATGTTACGTCGAATAATCCGGCTCACAAGCAGCAAAGTGATCAAAGCAATTAACAGTGAAATGCTCAACACTTTGGCGCTGGAACTTTCAATAATCGCACTGATATCGTCCTGTACCAGCGCTGCCCGCTCAAACGCCTGCTCATCTAACAAACGCATATTATCGAGCAGTGCCAATCGACTTGTTCTGGCCGCAGCAACTGACGTTAACAACTGACGATCTGCGTTCAGGTAACCTATCAGGTTCTGTCGATAGTCCGTCAACCCCTCTTCTAAATACAAGCTGGTATAAGCAATTTCATCCGTTGATGCAGTCAGAGTTTGCAGCCGTAACCTCATATCGTCCACGAGCTCAACTACGTAGTTATTCGTCTCTTCTGCCGGGTTATTGATCTGTTCCGCCGTAATCTTACCTATTTCCAGCTGGGTTTCCCGTAAGCCCGCCACCAGTACCATTAACTGATCCAGATAATTTACAGAACGGCCTAACAAGGTTTCGCGGATAAGCGCTTCAGCGATTACCTGCTCCAGATCACTCAGGTGTTTAGAGGTCTCCCTGTCAGACAAATGCAGCTTTAGCAGTTGTTCATTAAGCGCCTGACAGCGATTAACGAGTGACTGTGTCACCTGATTAAACGCCTGAAAGGCATCTAGAAATACGGGGGAATGAATACGGTTTGTCAGTTGTTTAAGGCTATCGGTAAGTCGAGGGCTCTCACCAGCACTAAATGATTCGCTGTAACAGCTACGGATATAATGGTCGATATCAAGAAATTGAGCGGATATTTCCCGGTTCAGCATCGCATTACTGACCACCATATCCATCTCAGTACTCACGGTTTCCGCAGACAGTTTCTCTACCCGCAAGAAACCACCATTTGCAACCAGAGAGATAGCTGCAAAAGCGATCGCGTTTAGTACCGCTAAGGCTATTAGCTTAGATGCAATGCTTAAGAAAGGGTGGCGCATATCAGTATCTGGTTAAGGCTGCTGACGAACCAGGGTAGCACCCCGTAACACCAGGGGTTTTAGCGGCACCTCGTTATGATCCAGAGCACTCACATTTACAACTCGCTCACCTTTAGAGTTGGTCAATACGGGAATATCAGCAACCGCCTTACCCTGCATTGCCTGCAATAGCATTTCAGCGGCGGTCTGCCCCTGCTCCTGACCGGTTTTTACCACGGCGGCCCATGCACCTTGTTCAACCAGATAGCGATTTCCACCTAATACCGGACCTTGATAGGCAGACCGGAGATGATTCTGAACTTCACGACTGTTCAATGCTTTATTGTCAGCCCCCTGAATCCCCTCAAGACTATCGACAAACAGAGTGTCACAGTTGTTATTCAGCTCAGAGGCCAGGTCAACAAGCTGACTAATATGACTGATCAGATAGAAAGTCCCCACACTAACAGGGTACTTTTGTTGTTCTATCGACACCTGATTACGCAATGCTCGCCCGGAAGGAACATCATTAGTCATAAAACAGGCGGTTTTAATATCGGGGATCAGTTGTTTGGCAAAAGCTAACGACTCTTTAACATGCGCCCGTTCTAAAACCCCGGAAATATGGCTGTTCGGAAAACCATATTTCTCCGCTTTCGAATTGACTCCGGCAAACATTATAGGAGTCGTGGTCTGGTCTTTCAGGCTTGGTACCACAAACATTGACTGAGCATTGTCGTCAACGCTGATAACCCCGGCAGGTTGTAATTTGCTGAATAAAGCAGCAGCCTGCTTTGCTTTATCAGGCCCCCCTGCCCGATCCACCTTGGTGTTCATGTAAAAGTAGGTCAGATCAGAATTGGCGCCCAATATCGACTCGATGCCTTCCCGAATTTCCATACTCCAGGGATTATCCTGCTCATAACTCATTACGACTAAAACTTTATAGGGTCCGGCACAAACGCTCATCGCCAGACTACCCAAAACTGCGCCCGCAAGAATTTTAGCAAAACAACTTTTCATGACTTTTCCCTACTACAGCCAGCTAAACATCCACTAACATTACAGCTGAGCCAAGCCTGAAACAAGAAAATTACGTACTACATGTATTCAAAGCCACAGAATGCAGGCACATATCATATTCAAACGCATTTTTTATCATATAAATCTGTTTGCATGCAGATTTTGTGATCAGATTAAAACAAGATTTAGAAATTCGAAGATGTTACTCACCCCCAATATGCGGCGTCCTCAATTACCCTATTTCATCTATCTCTGATGTTTTTAATATAAAAAAAGGAGCCATAAGGCTCCTTTCATAACGTGTTAACCCTAAACAGGTAAACACGGATTTTTTGATAACATAAGCATTATGACTTAGGCAGCTTAAAGGTCCAGACCGAACCACCCTGGTTCAGGTGCTTGACCCGCTTAGCTACTTCACCACCCCAAAGCGGTACTGCACCACCCCAGCCAGACAGAACAGACAGATACTGTTCACCATCCTGCTTCCAGGTAATTGGCGAGCCGACGATGCCTGAGCCGGTATTGAACTGATACTTCAGCTCACCCGTCTTAGCATCAAAGCCTTTCAGGTAACCTTCTGGTGTTCCGATAAATACCAGATTACCCGCCGTTGCCAGTACACCACCCCAAAGCGGAGCATAGTTCTGGTAACGCCAGACTTCTTTACCCGTCTTAGGATCCATAGCCCGCAGCACACCTATATGGCTGTCATGTAGCGGTGTAATGGTGAAGCCTGCACCCAGGTATGCGGCACCTTTCTTATAAGCAGTCGGCTCGTTCCAGATATCCATCGCCCATTCGTTTGATGGTACGTAGAACAGACCCGTATCCTGACTAAAGCCCATCGGCATCCAGTTCTTACCACCCAGGAATGAAGGCACTGCACGTACTACCGAGCCTTTCTTTCCATCTTCAGATGCGCTTGGGTTACCCGGACGAATCTCATCGTTGTACAAAGGACGGCCATTTTTATCCAGACCTTTAGCCCAGGTAATCTCGTCTACAAACGGGAATCCACGAATGAAATCACCGTTGGTACGGTTCAGGACATACATATAGCCATTACGGTCAGCGGTTGCGGCTGCCTTAACCGTTTTGCCACCCTCTTTATAATCAAAAGAGATCAGCTCGTTTACACCATCGTAGTCCCAGCCATCATGCGGGGTGGTCTGGAAATGCCAGACAATCTTACCGGTATCAGGATCGATCGCCAGACGAGATGAGGAGAACAGGTTATCACCCGGACGCATGTGGGAGTTCCAAGGCGCAGGGTTACCGGTACCGAAGAACAACAGGTTAGTATCAGGATCGTAAGTACCGCCTAACCAGGTAGCGGCACCACCACTCTTCCACAGATCACCAGGCCAGGTCTGACCTGGCTTACCGCCGGAAATACCGTTCTCAACTTTCTTACCGTCTTTCCAGATATAGCCCATATGACCTTCAACAGTCGGACGGCTCCAAAGCACCTTACCGGTTTTTGCATCGTAAGCTTCTACCTTACCAACGATACCAAACTCACCACCTGATACACCGGTGATGATCTTACCGTCTACAACCAGTGGCGCTGCAGTAATCGAGTAACCCTCTTTGTAATCAGCGACTTTCTTTTTCCACTTAACCTTACCGGTTTTAGCATCCAGTGCGACCAGCTTGGCATCCAGTGTTCCGAAAATAACCAGATCGCCATACAGCGCAACTCCCCGGTTTATTACATCACAGCACGGCATAATGCCATCAGGCAGACGCGCATTGTATTCCCATAGCTCGTCACCGGTATTCGTATCGATTGCAAATACCCGAGAGTATGAGGCGGTCACATACATAACGCCATCTTTCACCATCGGCTGGGACTCTTGCCCCCGCTGCTTTTCGCCACCAAAAGAGAAAGACCAGACCGGACGCATATCTTCTACGGTATCGGTATTGATCATATCCAGCGGACTATAACGCTGTCCACGTGGGCCCAGACCGTTGGATACTACATCTTCGACTGTCATTTGATCCTGCAGAATATCTTTATCGGTTACACCTGCCTGTGCAACACCCGATACAGACATAGCAGCTACCAGCGCTGTTACAGCAAAACTGCCGCTGAATTTCTTCATTGCATTGCTCCTTAATTAAGGATTGTTATTATTTTTTGACTCTCTGAAAGGGCTGGAACGTTATTCCAACCCCATTGATATTTTGAAAATTTGACCGCTCAACAGCAATTAAACTGGGGAAGGAGTTTTATACTTACTTAGTAGTAATACCTTGCCAGAACCTGGATTAAGTGGTCGTAGTGAAATGAATAAAACCCCGTTGCTCCAACTCGCTTAACAGGTCAAACACTTTTGTCTCAGTAATATTTTTTAGCTCAGGCAGCGAGGCCAGAGACCGGGCTATCTGAGCGGTTTTACAACTGCCATCGCAGGCCTGGAGTACCGTACGGGTAAAACGATCGGGAAAAGTTACCTGATGAGGCGCTTTCAGTACCCAGCGATCATGCTGACCATCAAAGTACAGTCGGCAATCGCAGCTAAGCACTGGAACAAGCTTCGGAATCTGCTCCTGTAATACCGCTGTCATCTGAGTCTTCCCTCTCTTAATTGTTTCTTTAGCCGGACAGATTGGCACCGCTAAAACAGGACTATTCAATCTCCTGATACAACCCTGGTAGCTCATAACGCAGGCCGTAGCTGGTGTAGATCTTGTCCATCTCACCGCTTGTTACCAGTTGATCAACCACCCCTTCAACCGCATGGCTTAGTTCGCGATAGGTCTGCTTTACAGCCATTCCTATATCCCATTGTTGTTTGCCCATCATAGGGAAACCATTTTCTGCCAACTGATACTGAGAGTTTTCAGCTTCACTGAGTAGCCAATCGACTTCTGCGCGCATGCCCATGACGGCATCAACCTTACCTTTAGTCATGGCTAAAAAAGCTTGATGCACATTGGGGTAGTGACGGGTATTTTTGCGCATCCGTCCGGCAAAAGCAGAGGTCATATAAAAGTCGGGTAAACTATCAATCTCTACACCAATAGGGTGATACTGAAACACAGCAACGGTACCGACGCGGTCAAGCTTTTTGCTATCAAACGCTACCTGCCATTTTTCTCGCTGATAGGGACCAAAGAGCACCACATGTTCGTTAATCAATAAGCCTAAGCTGTCCCGTTTAAATGAATATTCACGGTCGTAAGGCACCCGCATCATCACATCGGCAAGATGCTTCATCGCCAATGGATTATCCGTATCTTTATCCAGATAATGACCTTTCCAGACATTGTTGCGCAGATCATCTTCAAGATTTTCATCGGGGGTGATCCAGTGCACTTGCATGGTCACCCCAAGTTCCTGGGCGATACGTCTGCCGATCTCTATATCAACACCGGATGCAACACCATCCTGTTCGAAAGAATAGGGAGGAAAGTCTTTATAGGCTCCGATTGTGATAACACCACTGGCAATCACATCATCGTAATATCGAGCCTGAGCGGTACCGACCCAGCTAAGAGCCAGTACCAGAATAGCGATAAGAAAACGCATGCGCGCCTCCTGTTACTCAGCCACACTAACAGTTTCTAACCAGGCACGAATGGCCCACAGCGCTTCCTGGCTCAGGTGTTCGGACATTTTAGGCATATATACCCGGCCATCACGTACGGCGCCGTTTTGTACCCGGTAGCTATACCACTCGTCGCCATCAATACCATCTTCGAGATAGCGAAGATCTGGAGCAATGCCACCGGAGATCGCTTCCAAACCATGGCAACGGGCACAGTTCTGCGTATAAGCAGACGATCCTATCGCCACCGCAACATCATGCTTCTCGTAATCTTCGCGGTACGGGTTCTCCTCTAACCACTCATCACCCAACTGCATCAGCTCTGTGGTATCGATAGATTGTGGCGTCACATCTCCGTGTGCCAGAACCTGCACAGACATCAGCATAGACAGCGCACCTGCTGTGACAATACTCAGAGTTTTGGTTGGCTTAATCATTCACATCACCATTTTTTATTAGAGTTTTAAAAACCTTCAGCCCCAACGAATCACATCTATTCACGGGTACTTTGCACTTAGGGACATAATAAAACGGTAAGGTAAAACGTCTGAATTCTACTTTGGCTCTGAAAAAGCAGTACCTTGGTACTAGCCTGGCAAGTGGAGTCAGGTGACTCAGAAGAGAAAATAAAAAGAAGACAGTGTTCAGGTTTTAAACCGTCCTGCGGGATCAGAATTCATCAGCAGGATGAGATCAACCTGGCGCCGGGTTCCGGTTTTCTCAAATATAGACTTGAGGTAGCCGCGGGCAGTTTCGTAAGAGATCCCGGCTTCAATTGCAGCAACTTTCAGCTCGTTGCCATTCATCAGCTGCTGAGTGAGCCTGGCTTCGCTTGCGGTCAGCCGATAAGCGGATTGCAGATAATCTACGCTCAGAGGCCGGCTTTGCTGCACGTCTTTTATGATCAGAATCGCGGACAGATCCTTAAACTGCGACCGGTGTTGGGCGGTAGCCGGCATCAGAATCAAAAACAGTGAACTACAGCCGGTAAGCTGTAAACGAATCGGAATTTCCCTCGCCGCCCCGACCTGCGCAAATGCCTGATTCAGAGCCATCATTAACTGCTGCTGATCGCTGCTATTGATAGCCGTCAGCCTGCCTTGCTGAACTGCCAGGCCAGCTGTTTTATCGATATGAGCCAAAGCAACCGAGTTACTCTCCAGAACCCGGCCAAGCTGACCGAGCGCTATTATGCCATGCCCCATACTTTCCAGTAGTTGCTCTGCATTACGCAGTCGATATTGCAGTTTTTCAAAACTGCCGGACAGCTGTACTGCTTTACACAGGTGACGCGCAAGCAGAGTTTGCAGCTCCATCTCCCGGCCACTGTATTGGCCGTGAGCTGCTGAGCGTATCTGGGTAAAACTGACGTAGTGATCGCCATCGGCAATCAATACCCCACCGGAAGTATGATGAAAATCCTGCGGTCTCATCCACTCCTGATAAAATTCGGTACTGTAATAATAATCCGGGTCCTGATGTATCTCGTTAAATAGCTGCTCCGTGAAAATTGTGCCTGGTTGCAGAATATCTTCATCTGAAAAAGCAGGATTCACTAAACCATAGTACTCACTGTAACTTTGCAGCCACTCATCGCTGACCCCCAGAAAGGGAATCGGAGTCATTACCCCGGTGGAGATATTCTGGATAAACAGCCCTGCGGCAGTCGAGGGAATAAAGCGGTTAATCAGCGCCAGTGCATCAGGCCACTGATCCGGTTGAATCGCTGCCTGATAAATAGATTCAATGATCTGGTTAAACTGCCTGTTATCCATTTCAGTCGACCCGATATAGCTCTAAAATCCTGTCCAAAACTGCGTAGAACAGACCGCGATGTTCATTAAGCTTTAGCTCAACCAAACCGCATATTCAAACAAAAATCACCACCTTCAATCGACAAAGTAGCACGTAACAGACCCTTTTAAGAAACAATTGTAGTTTTTTTACAATGCCATCTTATTGATATAACACCGTATTTTTTCAGGTAGCAGATTCACCCCCAATTGAGGGGAGGAGAATACTCAAAATGTGACTAGTATTAACGAACAAGCTGGAGCCAGCACAATCGTCGTAAATTAGGATTAAGGGGCCGTTTGTAAGCTTGTTCTTGAGATGGTATTGAATCTCAGATAACAGGGATCACATAAAGCACCGACAGGTAAGTCGATAAACTTATAACGTTTATCTGAATGAGATTTTCTACTGTCCTTATAGGGGGGTAGCAGTCTACCCACACAGCTCACAAACGAGGGGTAGATTGTCATGGGCAGTCAGGTCATTAATCAGTCAGACGAAACCATTGATCCAGCAACAGATGATCCTACTCTTGCAGGAACGTCAGAAGATGACATCCTGAATGGTGGTGGTGGTGGTGATGTTCTGTTAGGCGGTGACGGCGATGACATGCTTAACGCCGGTGGTGGTGATGACATCCTCGAAGGCGGCATTGGTGATGACACCCTCCATGGTGGCGGCGGTTTTGATATCGCTAGCTACGAAGGCTCCGTTACCGAGTATTTTACCGTCGATACCGACGGAGATGGCATCCATGATGCCCTGGCTATCGACGATGGAAAAGGCAATACCATCATCTTCTCGACTGGTGGTGATGAAGGTACCGACTACCTGAAGCAGATCGAGGCGCTTAAGTTCAGCGATTACACGTATTATCTGGATGGTGTCACGAATAACGCCGTTCTGGCCTTCGAAGATCTGGCGCTTGCCACCGAAGATAATGGCAATAGCCGCATTAATGTCCTGTCCAATGATATCGACCTGGATGGTGATGAACTTACCATCATTGAGATTAATGGAGTAGCCGTCGTAGCAGGTGACACGGTTAGCCTGGCTGAATCAAACGCAACAGTCACACTCAATGAAGACGGCACACTCAACTATCAGACCAATGGTCAGTTTGAACAACTGAAAGCAGGGGAATCTGAACAAGTAACGATTAACTACACTGTCACAGACAGTAATGGCAGCACCGATGACGGCAGCGTTGAGATCACAGTTCAGGGTACTAATGATATCAGCCATGGTAATGGTATCGACGGTTACCTGGTGGGCTCAACCGTGTTTGCAGATTCTGGTGATGGTGCCGATGGCGAGCCAAATGGAGAGTTAGACGCAAACGAAGCTTTCGGTATGACAGATGGTTCGGGCGGTTTTACCCTGATCAATGCAGAGGGTGACCTGATCCTGCGGGGTGGCGTGGATATCTCTACTGGCCTGGCGTTTGAAGGCACATTACGCGCGCCGGACGGGTCTACAGCTATTACCGCCTTTTCAACTATCGTCATCGGAGTTATCAATCCGAGCAGTCTGGGCGGGGTCAAACACACCATTCAACCCGAGCTTGTTCAGGCTGTGAACCAGGTCAAAGCAGCCTTTGGCATCGATCCGGATGCGGACATTCTCAATATTGATCCGGTAGCAGCAACCCTGGCTGGCGATAGCGATGGTGCAACCATCATGACTGTAGCCTCGCAAGTGCTTAACACGGTGACGCAAATTGCCGCCCTGATGGAAGGAGCCGGTGCCCTTGCAGATACCAGCGATATTTTTGATGCGATTTTCCTGCAAATATCTCTTGATATTCTCGACACCAATTTTTCAGGAATTTATGACCTGACCAGCACAAACTCACCCCAGATAGAAAGCCTCATCCAAAACAATGCAGATGCTTTAGGAGTGACCCTTTCCACCGAGATGACCCAAGGTGCGACGGAAGTTATCGCCGCCGCCAACAGCCAAACCCAGGCAGCTCTGGATAGTGGCGCAACAGGTGAGGACTTACTCACCGATATCGCCCAGGTCAGTATCGTCACTCAGGGTGAGGTAGCAACTGCCTTAGCTAGCGCCGCAGAAAGCGGCACAGCAGATGCTATTGATCAGGTGCTGAATGAATTCACAGGTACGAATCTGACTGAACATATCAATCAAACCGTTGCTGGTGACATCAACGGCCTTGAACCTGATACTCCAGCGAGTTTCATCACAACATGGACTTCTATGAGCCTGGATGGCAATGGCTATGAAATTATTGCCCAACGTTTTGATGCAGCCGGGAACGCCATCTGGGCAGATGATCTGCAAATAAACTCACAGCTTGCAGGCGATCAGTATGATTCGGATGTAACGACACTATCCGATGGGAAAATACTGATCACATGGACATCTGTTAATCAGGATGGGGTGGGGGTTTTTGCCCAGATTATTGATGCTGCAGGAAATACCTTGTGGGATATAGAAAAGCCCATCAATCAAAATACAATGTTTAATCCGGATCATCCGGCCTGGGAGCAAGGAGGAACATCCTCTATCGCCTTGGAAGATGGTGGTTTTCTTATTACATGGACCAGTTTGGTTAGTCTTTCTGAATTTCACCATACAGCGCATGTCATCGCTCAGCGTTTTGACTCTGATGGCAATGCTCTATGGCCAAGTGAGAAGACGCTTGGCCAGTGGCCCTCAGGTCCTGATGGTTATCATGATGCTTCTGTTGCTGAATTGTCCGATGGCGGATTTGTTGTTACTTTTTCTCAGAACTATCTAAGGGAAAATATACACCTGCAACGTTACGATGCTAATGGAAACCCGCTTACTTCGGAAGACGAGCTGGTATATGAAGGTTTGGAAACTATAGACCCAGCAGATAATGAACCTTACGATTGGCTCACTGCATCCGATACAGATTCATCAGTAACAGCTCTGACAGGCGGAGGCTTTGTAGTAACCTGGGCGGTTGCTGACGGCAATTACCCTGTATCACTTACGGATGATTCCGATATCGCTTATCGGGTCTTTGATGCAGCAGGCAATACGCTGTCTAACGATCTCCAGATTGCGAATGCCAACATTGATGGAAAGGATAATCAGCCATCTGTTGCTGCCCTCCCCGATGGCGGATTTCTGGTGTTATGGACGGGGACTGAACCATACGACAGCATCTATGTTCAGCGGTTTGACGCTGAAGGTAACAGGCTCTGGAATACTGATCTTGAAGCGACTTCGTTCACTACAGGCAGCCATCATGAAGCATCTATTCTCAGTACAATGGACGATGAAAGTTTTATCGTTTCCTGGACCGCTGATGGCTTTGATGGCGACTCAGGTGGTATTTTTGCAGCGCGCTATAATTTAGACGGGACTCTCCTCTCGAACGGTATTATTGAAATTAATCAGGAGGGTATGGGAGACCAGACACTATCATCGTTAACAGCGTTACCGGCAAACTATGCTCCCGTTACCGGACTTGATGAATTCACAACGGATGAGGATTCAAATTCAATCTCGTTCTCTTTTTCAGACCTCCTGGCAAACGATGTAGATATTGACCAGAATGATGCGATCAGAATTACCGATTTTGATCTCAGTAATGTGCCGCCAACAGGAGTGATTGTTTCTGTTGATAACTCAAACGAGCTGGTCACTGTAACGTTCAACGATACCTATCAGTCACTCGGCGATGCAGAAAGTGCCCATATTACATTTAACTATACAGTCACTGACAATTTTGGCGCGACCGACTCCGGCCATATAGACGTTACAGTAAATGGCATAAATGATTCACCCGTTGCCGTCAGCGATCATGACACTACCGACGAAGATTCAGTACTGATAAACGGTAATCTTTTCGATGCTGATACTGAAGGCCCTGATTTTGATATTGAGGGTGATCTCTTCACTGTTCATTCGGTCAACGGCTCTACACTTAGCATTGGCAGCCTGCTTACCTTAGATTCAGGGGCACTGCTGCTGGTCAATGCTGACGGCAGCTATAGTTACAACCCTAATAAACAGTTTGAAACACTATCTGACGGCGAAAGTGTTACTGATAATTTTACATATAGCGTTGTAGATGAACATGGTGCAATTTCTGAAGACGTTATCTCTTCAGTCACAGTAACAGGTGTGAATGACGCCCCGGTTGCACTTCGCGACTTGATAATCATTGATGAAAATACCACACAAGATACCGGATACCTCTTTAACGACAACTTTTACGGTTCAGATTATGATATTGAGGGCGATAGTTTCACCGTATACTCAGTTAACGGTTCGACCAGTAATGTAGGGACATATTTACCTCAGGATCCTTCTTATTATCTATACGTAAGGCAAGATGGGTTCTACTCGATTGAACCCAGAGTCTCGTATGATTATCTACCGGAAGGCCACATTGAAACCAAAAGCTTCAGATACACAATTGTTGATGAACACAATGCCGAATCTGAAGAAGTCGTTGTCTCTATTGATATCACTGGCGTCAATGACGCGCCTGTATCAGGCGCAGACACCATCACTACTGATGAAGATGCAGGAAGCGTAACCTTTTCATTCGATGAGCTTCTGGTTAATGATACTGATGTCGATTTTGCTTCCCGATTACTGATAACGAATATTGAAGCCGGCCCGTTACCTTCTGGTGTAAGCCTTTCTGTAGACTATGTCGACACAAAAAGTGTGACCATAACTTTTGGCGACAGTTACCAATCATTAAGCGAGGGAGAAACGGCTGATCCGATAACGCTTGGCTATACAGTAACAGACCAACATGGTGCTTCAGATAATGGTACTGTCAATGTGTTAATCAGCGGTATTAATGATGCGCCAACAGCAGTCATTGGCTCTGGCAATGCGAATGAAGACCTTACAACTATCGGCACGGTATTCGATAACGATTATGATATTGATGGGGATAGCTATACTGTCTCCTCAGTTAACGGTTCTTCAGCTAATGTTGGCTCATCAATTGACATCGGTGAAGGTGCTCTATTAACGGTTCACACTGATGGCAGCTATTCGTTTGATCCGAATGGCCAATATGATTTTATACCTGAAGGTGGTTTTTCAAATACCAGTTTCACATACAAAATTATGGATGAACATGGCGCTGAATCGTCAGAAACCACCCACTACATCGACATCATTGGCGCCAACGATGCGCCTGTAGCCCGCGATGATGATTTATTTGCTGGCGAAGATGACGGGGAAATTGTTATCAGCTTCACTGAGCTTTTAGACAATGATTCTGATGTTGATGACGCAAATAATATTAGCTCCATTTCAATTACATCATTTAATAATCTCGATTTACCCGAAGGCTCTAACTTCACAGAAAACTTCGCGACAAAAACCGTTACCGTTAACTTTGGTGATGCCTATCAATCGCTCATTGAGGGGCAAACGGCAGGTCTGAGTTTTTCCTATACATTGACAGATAACATCGGAGCGACATCAACAGCCACTGTTAACGTTACTATCAACGGTGCCAATGAGATCTTTCAAGGCAAAGGTATAGATGGTTACCTGGTCGGCTCCACTGTATTCGCTGATGAAGACGCTAATGGCCTGCTGGATGCAGGCGAAGTATCCGGAACAACAGATGGTTCTGGTGGTTTTACGCTGGTTAATGCATCGGGTGACCTGATCCTGCGTGGTGGTGTGGATATTTCGACTGAACTGGCTTTTGCAGGCACGCTTCGTGCCCCGGAAGGTTCCTCTGCCATTACCTCTTTATCAACGATCGTCACAGGAGTCATTGATCCGAGCAGCCTGGGCGGAGTCAAACACACCATTGAACCCGAGCTTATTCAGGCTGTGAATGAGGTCAAAGCAGCCTTTGGCATCGATCCGAATGCGGATATCCTCAATATTGATCCGGTTGCGGCCACCCTGGCCGGTGATAGCCATGGGGCAGCTATTATGTCCCAGGCCTCACAAGTTCTGAATACGGTAACGCAGATTGCAGCTTTGATGAAAGGTGCCGGTGCCCATGCAGATACCAGCGATATTTTTGACGCAATTTTCCTGCAAATCTCTCTTGATATTATCGAGTCTAGTTTTTCCGGAATATATGACCTGACCAGTGCCAATTCGGGCTTAGTTGAACTTCTCATCCAGGACACCGCAACCGCCTTAGGCGTTATCCTTTCTACTGAAACGATCCAGGGCGCTGCGGAAGTTATCGCCGCTGCAAACAGCCAAACCCAGATAGCCCAGGATAGTGGCGTATCAGGCGAAGCCTTACTCACACATATCGCGCAGGTCAGTATCGTCACCCAGGGAGAGATATCCAATGCGCTATCTAATGCTGCAGCAGCTGATACGGCTGTCGCCATTAATGAAGCAGTAAACAACTACACAGGTATTAATCTGCAAAACTTAATTCAAGGAACAGCCATTTCAACCGGTAACCTTGATGGCCTGGAATCTGTTGGGGGTGATAACTATGCCCCCCTTGCTGCGACAGACTTCGTAGACAGTAGCAAAATTGATAATTCTTTAACTATAAATTTCAGTAAAATACTGGCTAACGACCTGGATTTAGATGCCGACGCAATAAGTATCACCTCATTTGATGACTCCAGCTTACCTGAAGGAGTGATCTTATCAGCGGACTTCTCAGGCCAAACGGTAACAGTAACCTTCGGCGATACATATCAGTCGCTTAATGATGGCGAAACAGCACACCTGAGCTTCGGCTATACCCTTTCAGATGATAAAGGCGGTAACTCTCAAGGCTCTGTTCATGTAACCGTTAACGGTACGAACGATGCCCCGGTTAATGTGACTTTGGCAGATGACATATTTATCGCCGGTTACCACTCAGGTATCCCGACAGATACTTTCCTGAACGATGGTACAGGAACTCTAAGTGATACAAGCCAGAATCTGGATTTTCTCTCCAAGGTACGTGGGATGGATGCCGGCGATCTGGATGGCGATGGTGACCTGGATATCGTTGCCGGCATTGATGGCCAGCAGTTCAAAATCCTGACCAACGATGGCCTGGCTATCTTTACTGAAACCGGGGCCATGACCGGAACCGGGTCGAGTAATGCCTGGGATGTTGCACTGGCAGACTTCGATGGTGACGGCGATCTGGATGCTTACGGTGCTTACTGGTCCGGATTTGACCGCTACTTTGACAACGATGGCAGTGGCGTTTTCACTGACAGTGGCCAGGCTTTGGGTTCCTCACGTAGCCGCTCAGTAGAAGCCGCTGATATCGATGGTGATGGTGATCAGGATATTGTTGTTGTTAACAGTAATAACCCGGGGACCAGCCAGGATCTGGCTAATGAAGTCCTGCTCAATGATGGTAATGGTTACTTCACCACATTCAGCACCTTTGGCTCGGATCAAAGCTATGATCTCGATCTGGGTGATGTCGATGGCGACGGAGACATCGATGCCGTGGTCAGTAATTATCTGCAGGCTAATACTCTGTGGTTAAACGATGGTAGTGGTACTTTCACCGATTCCGGACAAGTACTGGGCACTGCAATCGCAGGCGTTATCTCGTTCACTGAACTAGGCGATCTTGACGGCGATGGTGATCTGGATGCCGTTGTCTCCAGCAACGCAGCCCGGGATGAGGTCTGGCTGAATGATGGCATCAACAGCGGTAATTTCATTTTTCATCAGTACCTGGGTAGTAACACCGACAACAGTTTTGGTCTGGCATTAGCCGACTTCGATCATGATGGTGACCTTGATACTTTTATTAATACCAATAGCAGCACCACAACCGGTGATTATATTTGGGTCAACGACGGCACAGGCAGCTTTGAATCAACACCGATCATTTTTGGCTCCTATAGTGGTGATGCATTATCAGTCATCACCGGGGACTTCGATGGCTCTGAAACTACACCAGCCACAGGCGGTTCTCTGATCCTTGATTTTGAAGACGCACATTCAGATGGTGGTTCCAATTCTGTCCAGATAGCCAAAGCTTATACCGGCAGCGATTATCACGGCTTTGACTGGGTTGGCTTCTTTGCTACTGAAACAGACGAGCGAAACAACAGTGCTTCGGTGGGCACCGAGCAGCTTTCAGTTGCTACCGGTTCTGATACTGCTCTGTATCTTGGTACGGCTGCGGAACACAGTTTTACCAGCGCAGATGGCTCTGAATTTAATCTTCTCAGCCTGATGATGGCCAAAGACAGCGGTAGCTCCGATGTAACCTTTGTCGCTTACAAAGATGGCACTGTCGCCGGATCGCAAACGTTTACCGCAACACAGTCACCCGCAGAAGTTACTTTCGACACAGCCATTTTCACGGATATTGATTCGGTTTCAGTCAGTTCGACTGGCAGTGGCGTGGCTTTTGATAACCTGTCCTTTAACAGTGTCGACTGGATAGTGTAACGATCAATTCTGCAGGAGGTGGAACGGCCCACCGGCCCTGCTTCCAGGCTTTACCTGACAGGGAGTTACAGCGACTATGGCGAACGAATCTGTCTTTACCCGGGTTTTCAAAAGTATCCGTTTCGGGCTAGCTTCAGTGCTGGGCATCAGCTTTTTTATCAATCTGCTGATGCTGGCCAGCCCTCTCTATATGCTGCAGGTCTACGATCGCATCCTCACCAGCCGCAGTGTCGACACCCTGGTACTGCTGACGATTATCGTAGTGGCAGCCCTCGCCACTATCGGCTTTCTGGAGGCGGTGCGCAGTGGCCTGATGGCTAAGATCAGCCACTGGATGAGTCAGGCGCTGTCCGGCGAAACCCTCAATGTCAGTATCAAGCGAACTCTCAGGCTGGAACAACCGGCCAATGTGCAAAGCCTTCGGGACCTGGATACGGTGCGTGGTTTTCTCACCAGCCCCACCGTCTACCCGCTGGTCGACGCGCCCTGGTCTACCATTTATCTGGCAGCAATTTTTCTGCTGCACCCCCTGCTCGGCTGGATCGCCCTGGGCGGCGCGTTAGTGTTATTAGTTATCGCCATTGCCAATGATATCGGTACCCGCAAGCGGCAACTGGCCGCCAATGAAACCGCAATGGCAGCCCTGCAACAAGCCGAATCCACGGTGCGTAATGCCGATGCCGTAGTCGCAATGGGCATGGCCCCCCACCTGATTGACTGCTGGAACCGCGCCAATAATGCCAGCCTTGAACAGCAAGCGGTGGCCGGTCGGCGTAGCGCGGTGCTGGTTTCAATATCCAAGTTCATCCGTCTCAGCCTGCAGGTCGCTATTCTGGGCACCGGGGCCTTTTTAGCTATTGGCGGCGAGATCTCCGCCGGCGCTATCATCGCCGCCTCCATTCTGGTCGGCCGCGCCCTGTCCCCGGTTGATCAGGCGATTGTTACCTGGCGCTCTGCACTGGCGGCGCGGGCTGCCTATAACCGACTGAAGACACATTTTCACAATCAGCTGGATGAAAATGAAAAAATGTCATTGCCGGAGCCGAAAGGCGATCTCTGTGTAGAAGCGCTGAACTTCGCTTTTCCGGGCACCGGGGAGGCGATCCTGAAAGGTATTCAATTTAATCTCACTGCCGGCGAAACCCTGGCCCTGATCGGCCCTTCCGGCTCAGGCAAGACCACACTGGTGCGGCTGATATTAGGTAACCTGCATCCTCTGTCAGGTCATGCACGACTCGACGGTATGGATACTGAACAGTGGGAGTCGGCCGACAGGGGGCAATATATCGGTTATCTGCCACAGGATGTGGAGTTATTCGCCGGTAGCGTACGGCAGAACATCGCCCGTATGACCGAAGGCGATACCGGGCAGGTAATTGAGGCCGCCCGACTGGCTGACGTACACGAGCTGATTATGCGCCTGCCGCAGGGCTACGATACCCAGATCGGAGCTCAGGGCATGGCGCTTTCCGGTGGCCAGCGGCAACGCATCGGTCTGGCCCGCGCGCTCTATGGTAAGCCACGCCTGGTGGTCCTCGATGAACCTAACGCCAACCTGGATCAGGCCGGTGATGAAGCGCTGGCTAAAGTCCTGGACACTCTCAGGGATCATAAAGTCACCACCATTATCATCTCGCACCGGCCAACGGTGTTTGAGTGGGTAACCAAAGTCGCGGTACTGCAGGATGGAAGCCTGCGGGCTTTCGGGCCTAAAGAGGATGTGTTCAACAAAGCTGCGGCTGCGCAGAAAGCCACACCAGCCCGGAAAATGTCCCCGCCAACCATGACTTATAAGATGGAGACGCCAGATGTTATCAAATAATCTGCCTGAGCGTCCCGAAACAGGTCGAACACTGATGCTGGGACTGGTTGTCATTTTAACCTTCTTCGGCACTTTTTTGAGCTGGTCGATCCTGTCTCCACTGGAAAGTGCCGCTATCGCCGTTGGCGAGGTCGGCACTGTGGGCAAACAGAAAGTAATCCAACACTTGGAAGGCGGCATCGTCAGCAAAATACTGGTCAAAGACGGCGATATCGTCGCATCGGGCCAAGTACTTGTCCGGCTGGATGAAACCCAGCCACAGGCAAACCTGAACCTGATTCGCGGCCGCTACCATGCCGCCCTGGCCCTGCAGGCCAGATTGGTGGCCGAACGTGATGGCCTGCAGGAGATAGCCTTCCCCAGCCCCCTGCAGCAATCGAACGATGAAAATGTGACCGTCATTGTGCGCGGTCAGGGCAATATTATCGTTTCCAGGCGCACCGCGCTGGACAAAAAACGCGGCATTCTGCAACAGCGTATCTCCCAGTATCAGGCAGAGATCAAAGGCCTGCGTCAGGCGATTCACTCACAGCGAAGACAGCTGACTCTGACTCAGGAAGAGGTCGATGCATACCAGCACCTGGAAACAAACGGCATGTCCGCGGGCAAAACCCGCATGCTGCAGTTAAAAAAAGAGTACGCCCGCATCAAAGGCGAGAAGAGCAAGAACCTCGCGGCCATCGCCCGGACTGAACAGAATATCGGCGAGACCGAATTGCGTATAAGTACCCTCAATACCCAATTCCTGAACGAAGTTATTGAAGAGTTACGAGAGGTCGAAAATGAAGTATTTGACCTCGACGAAAAGCTCCGCGCCGCAACGGATGTGGTTGAGCGAATAGAGATACGGGCGCCACTTGCCGGCACCATTGTCGGGCTGCAAATTTTTACCGAGGGCGGCATTATCGGGCCGGGCGAACAGATACTGGGAATTGTTCCCTCGGACGAGCAGCTGATTATCGAAGCCAGGATAGCACCCAACGATATCGATATTGTTCGGCCGGGCCTGCCCGCCCATGTCCGTTATACCGCGTTCTCGAGTCGTACTCATGCCCCGGTTGAAGGCAAAGTTATCAATGTGTCTGCCGATCGATTTACCGACGAACGTACCGGAGAGGCCTACTACAAGGCAGAAGTGGAGCTAACGGGTGATATCGATATCGCGTTGAACGGGGAATCACTGTATCAGGGCATGCAGGCAGAAGTGATGATCGTGACCGGCTCACGTACGCCGATGGACTATCTGCTGGAACCACTGACGGAGAGCCTTAACCGCGCCTTCAGGGAGTGAAATAAACAGGAGAAGAAGAAACAGAAAAAAGTCTTTTAACGCCACCAGCCTTACACTTGAGCTGACATCGACTGCCAGCTCAAGTAGTGTTCAGCTGTTCGAGAACAGCATTTACTTCACCACAAACTCACCTACCATGCCTTTGTTTTGCAGACCATCGGCATAGAACTCAAAATTACCAGGCTTAATCGGCACAAAGTAGATCTCGGCGCTGCCCTCATCTTCAAATTCAAGCTCAGTCAGGGTCATCGCCTTGATCTCCATACCACCGGCTTCTACTTTTCGCAGATAGATCGAAGTAAAAAATTCCGGTGCCTGCAATGCATACTCTTTCAAACCACTTGAGGTAATTTCCAGCTTATAAGCGGTACCGGTTTCCAGCTCATAACGTTGCTCAGAAAAACTGTAATCACTCTCTTCACTGCCCATTACCAGATCTGGCAATTTAACCGGTTTACGGGTCAGATCACCTTTCGCCAGCACACTTCCACTGACAAGAACAGAAGCAGCGACTACCGCTACAGACAAAGACTTCACTATATTCATAACCCGGCCTCAAACTTATTATTTTTTAACGACCCTGATAATGCTAGTGCGACCCTAAATCTTTAAAAATAGTACTTCAGACCTATTTGATTGGTACTTTCTTCATATTTAAACCTGTACCTATCCTGCCTATCCTGAATGAACTGAATCTCCCGGGAGTAAACAATGGTTTTTCTGTTCAGACTATCACTATTATGTATATCGCTTGGCTTAGCACCTCTGCTACAGGCAGCGCCATTAGACATAAAAGTTGGCTTTATCGCCTACCACCCAGATCAAGGGCCGGTGCTCTCTAACCTGATTCCAGAAGCCGCTGACCGTGGCTTTAAAGGTGCAGAACTGGGCCTGAATGATAACAACACCACCGGCCGTTTTCTAAAACAGACCTATAGCCTTACCTCAAAACTAGCAGAGGAACCTGAGCAGATAACCCAGATCACTCAAGCATGGCTGAATCAGGGCATCAGGCTTATCGTTGCAGATCTACCTGCCGAATATCTGGCTAAAGTCGCGGTACAGGTCAAACAGCACCGGGCGATGTTAATTAATTCGGGTAGCTACAACGATCAATTGCGCACTACAGAATGCCTCAGCAATACCCTGCACACACTCCCGAGCCGGGCAATGTTAACCGATGCACTGGCGCAATGGAGTAACTCCCGACGGTTGAAAAACTGGCTGATTATAAAAGGTTCTGAAACCAATGATCTGGCTTATGCTGCAGCACTGCATCGAAGCGTCAAGCGATTTGGAATCAACATTGTGGCCGAAAAAACCTGGGACTTTGATACCGATCTACGTCGTACAGCCCAGAACGAATTACCCCTTTTTACTCAAACCAAAGAGTATGATCTTGTTGTGGTCGCGGATGAACGGGGCGATTTCGGTGAATATGTCATGTTTAATACTTGGTATCCACGCCCGGTAGCCGGTACCCAGGGCCTGACGCCTGTTGCCTGGCACCGAATGGTAGAACAATGGGGTGCTGCACAGCTACAAAGCCGTTTTGAAAAACTCAGCGGGCGCTGGATGAACAATAAAGATTACGCAGCCTGGGCTGCCGTTCGCAGCATCGGTGAAGCAGTTACCCAGACCCGCTCCAACGATGCTGAAACCCTGTTTAATTTCATTACCTCGGATAAGTTTCAGCTCGCGGGCTTTAAAGGTCGTAAGTTAAATTTTCGACAATGGAGCGGTCAGCTACGTCAGCCAATTCCTTTGATTCAGCCTAAATCGCTGGTCTCTCAACCCCCGTTAGAAGGCTTCCTTCACCCGGTTAATGAGCTGGACACCCTTGGTTTCGACAAACCTGAATCGAATTGCACGGTAATGTTTGCCAGCCACTAAACATGAATAACAAACAGAATAACAACATAAGGTCTATGCTATGAAAGCGTTAAAGTTCCCGCTGAAACCTATTTATCCCGCCCTGTTAGGCTGCGCACTGCTTAGTAGTGCGTTGCTCAGTAGTCCAGTAATGGCAGAAAAAGCCTACGTCTCCAATGAGAAAGACGACACCATCTCAATTATCGATCTGGAAACAATGGAAGTCATTAATACCCTGGACGTCGGTGAGCGTCCCCGTGGCATTATCTTCAGTCAGGATCGTAGCAAACTTTATATCTGTGCCAGCGACTCTGACACGGTACAGATCATGGATTTGAGCGACCACAGCATTATTGCCGAACTCCCTTCGGGAGAAGATCCGGAACAATTTGCTCTGCACCCGGATGACCGCCGACTTTATATCGCTAATGAAGATGATGCGCTGGTGACAGTCGTCGATACCCAGACCCATGAGGTACTGGCGCAAATAGACGTCGGTGTAGAGCCTGAAGGCATGGCGGTCAGCCCCGATGGAAAATGGGCGCTTAGTACCAGTGAAACCACCAACATGGTGCACTGGATAGATACTGAAACTAATCAACTGATCGACAATACTCTGGTCGATCAGCGTCCCCGCCATGTCGAGTTTAACAAAAGCGGCACTATAGTCTGGGCATCATCCGAGATTGGCGGTACCGTTTCAATCATCGATGTAGACAGTCGTCAGATTCAACATAAGCTCAACTTTAAGATAAAAGGTATTCACCCGGATAAGGTTCAGCCGGTGGGTGTCCGCCTGACCGATGACGGAAAATATGCATTTATCGCACTGGGACCTGCCAATCATATCGCTGTAGTCGATGCAAAAACCTATGAAGTGATTGACTATCTTTTAGTCGGTCGCCGGGTATGGCATATGGATTTTAACGGAGATCAGTCAAAGCTATTAACCACTAACGGTATCAGTGGCGATGTCTCTGTTATCGACGTTAATAAATTGAAAGTCATTAAATCAGTTAAAGTCGGCCGTTACCCTTGGGGAGTACGGATCAAATCCTGATCCGGAAACCGGCTGATGAGTATAAAAATTGACAATATCAGTTTCAGTTACGGTCCTCGTAAAGCACTGTGTAATCTGAATCTGGAACTGAAAAGCGGACAGTTTAATGCGCTGTTAGGGCCTAATGGTGCAGGCAAAAGCACCCTGTTCGCTCTGTTAACCCGACTCTACGCTTTGCAATCGGGTGAAGTATTTATCGCCGGTCACAGCATTCATAGCCACCCGGCCCAGGTAATGCGGCAGCTGGGCGTGGTATTTCAGCAAAGTACCCTTGATCTTGATCTTAGCGTAGAGCAAAACCTGCTCTATCACGCCGCTTTACACGGCATTTCAGCTCGTGAAGCCCGGCCAAGAGTAACCCGGGAACTAGAACGTTTTGAATTAACTGATCGACTCAAAGATAAAGTACGCACCCTGAACGGGGGCCATCGCCGCCGGGTTGAGATAGCCCGGGCATTACTGCATCAGCCATCTATTCTGTTGCTGGATGAACCCAGTGTCGGGCTTGATCCTGCCACCCGACAGCAGCTCAACCATCATATTCGTCAGCTCTGTAACCAACAGAAGCTAACCGTTCTTTGGGCGACACATCTGATTGAAGAGGTGCAGGAAGATGATCCGGTTATCATACTGCATCAGGGCAATGTACTGGCCTCTGGCCAGGTATCGAGCCTGGTCAACGCATCAGACAGCGACAACCTTAATGACCTTTTTCAGCAGCTGACCGGAGCAGAACAGTGACAATACGTACCGCATGGATCTGTTTTAATGGTCTGTTAAAAAGGGAGCTACTGCGCTTTGTGCAACAGCGATCCCGTTTTTTCAGCGCGCTGGTGCGTCCATTGTTATGGCTAGTGGTATTTGCATCAGGTTTTAGAGCGGCACTGGGCATTGCCATTATCGAACCCTATGAAACCTACATCACTTACGAGGTATATATAGTGCCTGGTTTGTGCGCCATGATCATTCTGTTTAACGGTATGCAAAGCTCACTTTCAATGGTGTATGACAGGGAGATGGGCAGTATGCGGGTATTACTGGTCAGCCCCCTGCCAAGGCCTTTTCTGTTACTGGCAAAAATGCTCGCCTCATCGCTTATATCATTACTGCAGGTATATGCGTTTCTGATGATCGCCTGGGTTTGGGGTATAGAGCCGCCCTTATGGGGATTTATTACCGCCCTGCCAGCCCTGCTTCTGGTCGCATTAATGCTGAGTGCAATAGGTCTGTTTATCTCAGCCCGAATCAAGCAGCTGGAAAATTTTGCCGGGGTAATGAACTTCGTTATCTTTCCTATGTTTTTCCTGTCATCGGCGCTCTACCCTTTATGGAAGATGCGTGAAGCCAGTGAATGGCTGTACTGGATCTGTGCCTGGAACCCTTTCAGTCACGGTGTAGAGCTGATTCGGTTCTCTCTGTATCAACAAGGCAACCTTCAGGCATTATTGATAGTCAGCGGCGTGACTTTGGTCGCATCAGTGCTGGCCGTGAGTGGATTTAAGCCTCAACATGCTCAGCGTTAACCCCTCTATAACGGCCTAGAAGAGACTAACTCCTAAGCCGCAGTCGTGCTAACCGTTAGTTATTTCAAGACCAGACAAACTCAGGGCTAACCCTCAATAACTACCTGGTGAGTACTAAAGCAAACTCTTCCTTGTTTTAACCTTAACTATCAATAAGCACTGGGGATTCACTAAAACAGACTCGCCCCCGGCCCTTATGCTTAGCCTCATAGAGCGCCTGATCAGCATTTTTCATTAAGGTAAAGGCGTCGCTTGCCAGCTCATTTCGTAACGCGATGCCGATACTACAGTTAATGCTGATCTCAGAGTTTGAGTGTCGTATCGGTTTTACAATCTCTGCAAGCAACCGCTGACTGAGTATCTGTAACTGTTCGATGCCCTCATCCTGATGTAACTTGATGATTGCGACAAATTCATCACCGCCAATGCGACAAGCAAGATCAGATTCCCGTAGGTTAAGCTGTAACCTTTTACCCACTTCCACCAGCACTTTATCGCCAACATCATGGCCCTGCACATCATTGATCTGCTTAAAGTGATCCAGATCGATAAACATCAGAGCGACCTCAGGCGCCATATATCGAGCAGTCGCAGCCAGATCACGATTCAAACAGAACATCAGTGTTCTACGGTTAGCCAGACCGGTCAGCGGATCAGTTTCAGCCAGATAACGTAACTGCTGCTCGGCTTCTTTACGCTGAGTAATATCGCTGAAGGTCGCGATATAATTCTGAATCCTGCCCTGGCTATCTTTGTAGACGTTGATAGAGAGCCATTCGGGATAGACTTCACCACTCTTACGTCTATTCCAAATCTCACCGCGCCAGTAACCTGTATTTTCAAGTCGACGCCACATCGAACGATAAAACACTTCCTGATGACGGCCCGATTTTAGTATTGCCGGGGTTTTGCCTATAGCATCCTGCTCGGAATAACCGGTGATACGTGTAAAAGCACTGTTCACCTGCAGAATCCGGTTATTGGCATCACATACGGTGATACCTTCATAGGCGGAATCGACAATACGACCACTTAACAGTAATGAATCGGCTTTCTCCTGAAGCTCCTGCTGCTGACGGGTGATATCCCGGTGGTAGCTGTTAAAGAGGCTGCGTAACCAATGACTGTAATAATGAGTAATGAATAGCGCCAGAGCGCCCAATACCAGAAAAGAGATAATCAGGCTCTGCTCAGCCTCTTCCAGAGCATGCTCCAGCGAAGCTTTTTGCTCAGCCAATAACTGATTCAGATCACCTTCATAAACACCGGCAACCAGAATCCAGCCCCAACTATTGGCAGGTCTTACTAATGATAATTTCTCTACATTTTCGCTGCTACCAGGCCGATACCAGTTATAGTTTGTGTAGCCTCCGCCAGCCTTGGCAGTGTCCAGTATCTGCGCCATACTGTCCCGTATCAGGTCATTTTCAAACTGGTTATAGTGAATATTTTCCAACCCGGGGATCGCGGCATTAGCTAACATTTTTCCGGTATTATTAATGACCGCCACATAACCATTTTGCCCAAACCGGATATTACGAACATGCTCTAAAACCTCCGGCTTTAGTCCTTTCTGAAAGCGATCAAGATACTCCCCCGCCCCTACAATCCACTGATAAGGTTCAAACACTTCTACGTAGGCAATTTTATCGGCCATCTGCTGATTATTACCCGGCGGATACCAACGATACCTGGAATAACCAGCCGCCGCTGGGTTATCAACAGCATCGATCAAACCACGCATGATGTAATGACCTGTATCATCCCGGTTGTCATAGAGTGATTGCCCTTCAACATCGGGCGAGGTAGGCAGTAAGATACAAAGGCCATCCATATCATCGATAAATATATAGCCCCGACCATCAAAGAAGCGCAGTTCCCGCACCGCTTCTACTAACATAGACTTCATCTCAGCTTCGCTTAACTGTTGATGGTATGTCTGATACAAACTATTCATTACCTGTATCGCTTGCTGTGTCTGCTCTTGTGACTCCTTCATCAGACGTTGTTCAGCGCTGTCATAGCTCAGCTGCAGGTAACGCTCAACATCATCAAGCTCTGCTGATAACCGGCTGCGTTGTTGATCTATCAGGTTTGAATGTAGATTAGTTAGCTGCGCTTCGTATTGTTCGCGGGTATTAAGGTAGTAATAGCTAATCAATGAGATCAGCAGAAGCGTTATAATTGCAGAGCCGCCCCACAAGAGATAGGAAGAAAGGAGTGACGCCTTATTTTCATGTTTCATCATCTGAGCCTGCCAGCATGTCAAAAGGTATTCCCTACCACTTGAACAATCCATGCGCTAAAGCTTATTACAACCTGATTATCTCACTTCAGTTTTAAACAAAAACTGTCATTCATCATGTTTGATAAACCTTAAGCTCACATATATGACTTAGATCATTAGTATAAGCTAAACTTAAAAACAGTACTTTAGTACTGTTTTTTTGACGCGATAGTAGAATGTCATATCAGTCTGACTGACGTTGTAATAGAAGGAATGGAGTTTTAGGTAATCGGTACTCACATCTAAAGAATTATCCAGTCTTAAGGTTGCGATATTATCGGTTGCCAATCAGCAAACACTATTGCTAGATTCCATACCCCTACAGAGAATAATTATAAACGGGTACGATGCTGTTACTGATACCCGTCGGGAGAACAACGTGTATAAAATTCTGATTGCTGATGATCATCCGCTTTTCCGAGAAGCTATAGGCAATGTGATCCTTAGTGGTTTTCCCGGTTGTGAAACCCTTGAGACAGAAGATCTGGACTCCGCTCTGATACTGGCACAGGAGCATGATGATCTTGATCTGATCCTGCTGGATTTGAATATGCCCGGCATGAACGGCCTTAATGGTCTGATCAGTCTGCGTAATGACTCCCCTACAATACCGGTGGTTATTGTCTCTGCAGAACAGGATAAGCAGATAGTGCTACAGGCGATTACCTATGGTGCTGTTGGTTTCATTACTAAATCATCACCACGGGATCAGATGACCGAAGCACTACAACAGATTCTGAACGGCAATGTCTATCTACCATCAGACATTATCCGCTCTGAACGACCCACCAGCAGAATTCAGCGACGCCATGAAGAGAATCAGATTCCGGCCGAGATGCTGTCTTCCCTTACCCGTCGACAACTCCTGGTACTGGAACGGATGAGTGAAGGCGAATCCAATAAACAGATCGCCTATAACCTGAATATTGCTGAAACTACCGTTAAGGCTCACGTCAGCGCTATCCTACGAAAGCTTGGGGTTCACAATCGAATTCAAGCGGTATTGTCAGCCGGTAATGTCGATTTTAGTCAGTATCTGAAACGCTAAGCCATCTATCTGAATTAACATCTGTCCTGCTTTATCTGAGGCCTGACAGGGTTGATAGAAATAATTCTTTTGCTAAATAAATGCTTGTAACACAGCATCAGGCGGGCTGAAGCTGATGCCGTGTTAACCATTCAGTCGTTTTACCTGCCGAAGCCGGTCTGGCAATAAAGTATCCCTGCACCATGTCACAATGATGTCGTTGTAAAAAATTCAGTTGATCCTGGGTTTCTACCCCTTCGGCAACAACTTTTAAGCCAAGCTGTTTAGCCATCGCAATAATAGCGGCCGCAATTTCCTCATCATCTTTATCATCAGGAATATCGCGAATAAAAGAGCGATCGATCTTCAGGCTGTCGATAGGCAGTTGCTTCAGATAGCTTAACGAAGAGTAACCAGTACCAAAGTCATCAATACTAATACTCACGCCCAGGCTTCGTAGCTGGTTAAGGGTATCCGCCACTTGCCCAAGGTGCTCCATGATATAGCTTTCAGTTACTTCAAGCTCAAGATAGCGTGCGGGTAATCCGGTTGATTCCAGTGCTTCTTTTACCGTATGAAACATATCACTTCGGGATAGCTGTCCTGCTGAAAGGTTTACCGCAACCCTCACCGGCATCCCCTGCTCCTCCCACAGATAGCCCTGCTTACATGCCTGATGTAAAACCCAGCGCCCCAGCGGCACGATAAGTCCGGTCTCTTCAGCCAGTGGAATAAAGGTACCTGGTGGTACCAGCTCAGTTTCAGTCTGCCATCGAACCAGTGCTTCGACCCGTTCTATCCGACCACTTATGAGGCTCATTTGCGGCTGATAATGCAATACCAGATCCTGTTGTTCTATGGCATTACGTAACTCATTTTCCAACTTAAAATGCTCAAACGTATTACGCTCCTGATCGGCACAATACAAAGCAAACTGATTGCGTCCCTTCTCTTTCGCATGATACATAGCAATATCAGCATTTTTTATTAACAGATCAGGCTCTTCGCCATGATCTGGATAAAAGCTAACGCCGATGCTGCAATGAACACAGACCTTATGACCATCAAGATCAATGGGTTCGACCAAAGCCTGCATCAGTTTTTTTGCCATTACTCCCAACATGCTCTGATCAACAACATCTTCCAGAATAATGGTAAATTCATCGCCCCCCAGTCGGGATAATGTATCTGATTTACTCATCACAGCATTCAAACGTATCGCTACCTGTTTAAGTAGCAGGTCACCTATGTGATGTCCTAAGGTATCGTTTACATACTTAAAACGATCCAGATCAATGAACATCACCCCGACCTTTTCTGATCTACGGCACGCCCTGTCCAGCGCATGTTTCAATCGATCATTAAACAGGACACGATTAGGCAGACCAGTTAACAGGTCGTAATGAGCCAGATACTGAATCCTTTCTTCATCCGCTTTCTTATCAGTAATATCACTAAAGACACTGATATATTGCAGCACCTCACCTTGTTCATTTGAAACCCGTTCAATACTTTGCAATGCGGGGAAAGCCTCACCACTTTTACGCCGGTTCCAAATCTCTCCCTGCCAGCTACCGGTTTGTTTTAAAACATGCCATAACTGCTGGTAAAATAATGAGTCCTGGTAGCCTGACTTAAACAAATCTTCAGCAGCCATACCTAAGGCTTCGCGTTCAGAAAAGCCGGTAATATCACAGAAACCCTTATTCACCATAACAATATTTTTTTCTGCATCGGCAACAATAATTCCCTCACGGGTATTTTCAAATACCGAAGCCGTCAGTTGTAACTGCTGTTCCGCCAGTTGGCGTTGTAATTCAATCCCGACCCTGCTGGAAGCAACCTGCAGTGCATTACCGATAGTGTCTGAATTTGCCAGGGGATGATGATCCAGTAACGCTATTAACCCT
The DNA here is from genome assembly GCF_003858655.1 of Amphritea balenae. Classification (GTDB taxonomy): domain Bacteria; phylum Pseudomonadota; class Gammaproteobacteria; order Pseudomonadales; family Balneatricaceae; genus Amphritea; species Amphritea balenae. The sequence goes on along the minus strand of NZ_RQXV01000002.1, from coordinate 220,984 downwards.
ATGCATGTACCCTGAGTGCCAAAGAGAGGAATACCCGCATAACTTTCAACCTGCATCTCCTGGAGCAATATATCATCAGGGAATTGTTGCTGAATCCCCTGTGGAAACACGCAAGTACTTTGATCTACAACTTGCTCACAAGGCGTAGCCCTGAGCGAGTAACTAAAATTATCTGTTATCTCTCCATTCGCAGACACTGCTTTGGTATTAACCACCTCAGGGGTATCGCTATCCCGCAGCGCAATCAACGCATATGCACAACCAAAAGTATCGGCAAGCAAACTTACCATGCGTTGAAAATAGAGCTCTCCTGTGGTCCCTGAAACCCGTTCAGCCAGCCCGCGATAAAAAATTTCTGACAGCTTATCGGCGGTTATATCTTGTAATGTACCCGCAACCTGATGGTTAACAGAATCAACCTGACCCTGGCAGCGAATATATCGAATCCTATGGTCTGCCAGAACGACCCTATACTCCTGCTCCAAGTCTTCGCCACTATGAATTACCAACAGCAAGGCTTGCTCAATGTTTTGCCGGTCATCCGGATGGATCTGCTGAACAAAATTATCATAGGAGGCTTCTTTTCTCTGCGGATCGATCCCTAAAATAGAAAAGAGTTCATCAGTCCAGTGCATGGCAGAATCACCTGAACGCCATTCCCAGGACCCCACACCGGATATTTGTTGAGAAACCAGCAAACGCTTCTCACTTTTTCTCAGCGCTTGTTCTGCCTTCTTTCTGGATTTAACTTCCAGTCGCAACTCAGTATTCCAGAGTAAAACCAGTAACAATCCCAGAATAATCAGGCCGATAATAACGAGTGCAATAAGCAGGTAAGTTTTTAGCTGTAGACTCTCTACCGAGACCAGCTGAATCCACTCTTGCTGAATTTTGTTGTGGGTAGCCTGATCGATACTGCCCAGGGCTTTATTTAAGATACCCACCAGCTCCGGCCAGTCGGTTCGAACAGCCATGCCCAGTTTAAAGTTGTAGGGGGTATTCGCAGCTACTTTCAGATTCGATAAGCCTCGCTCACGGATCGTATAACTTACCGAGGCCAGGTTGCCAACAAACACATCAACCTCACCGAGTGAGACCGCCTGTAACGCGGTTTCTATAGTATCGAAAGGGACCAGATTCAGTTCAGGGTAATTTGCTTCTAATGTATCCTGAGAAAAGTAGTTCTCAACCACCCCTACCTGCATATCAATAAGGTTATCAAGCTGCCTGATCTCTGCTGCCGCGTTGCGGGTAATGATAACCATGGGGAAAGAGAGATAAGGCTCGGTAAACAACATGTACTCTTCACGGGAGGCAGTAGCAGCGGCGGCGGAGAGCACATCTAAATGACGCTGACGGGCAGCGCTAAGTACCTGGGTCCAGCTTAAGTCTTGTTGTACCACCAGACTGATACCTAACTGCTGTTCTAACAAAAGCATGTATTGTGCAGCAATGCCCTGATACTTGCCGCCCTCGTCAACTGATTCAAAAGGCAACCATCGACTATCTACTCCCAGACGAATGTCCGGATGCTGCTTTAGCCACTGTTTCTCAGTTTCACTTAACCAGAGCTCGGAGGCCTGAATCGAATTGTGAGACAGCAAAACAACTAAAAACAGATATAGCAGGCTGCGAATCAATACCATTAACGTTCCTTCATAGGTGTCTGCCAACAGCTCTGTAGCACGCTAAAAAAACAATAAAACGATGATCGCTACTTTAAGCCAAGTTAATCAGGCTTAATTAAAGCAGATCGAGACAATATCAAAAGGGACTTATATACCACTATGGGGAATGCACAAGCTTACTTGAGCAGGTGATCAAGCATCATTTTTAGTTTCATCGGTCTGACCGGCTTATTCATCAATTGATAGCCTTGCTGCCGAATTATCTGTTTTAGTTCGCTGGAATAGTTAGCGGTTATCATCAGAACCGGTATAGGTTCAGCCAACGTCTGATTAAATGCAATCGCTGCATCCAACCCATTTTCATCATCATCGAGATGATAATCAGCAATCAGTAAACCCGGTGGTGCTTCTGTTTCAAGCAGCTCCATCAAACTGGTTTTATCCTGTGCAGTTAACACCCGACAGCCCCAGCCTTCCATTAATGTTTTCATACCCCGGCAGATCGCCCGGTCATTATCAATTAACCAGATCGAGGCGTCTTGTAACTGTCCGTGATTATCTAGCTGCATAACCGGCTGCGAAACGGCACGATACTCTCCCTTTTGCGCCAAAGGTACTTCAACAGCAAACATCGATCCTCGCCCCTCAATAGAAGCAACACTGATACCATGCTCCAGAATACGGGAAATTTTATCGACTATGGCCAGTCCCAACCCCAGCCCTTTATCATTTTCAGCCCGCTTACCTTTGAGACGCTTAAACTCGAGAAAGATATCACTCAACTTCTCTTCAGGAATACCCCGACCCGTATCCCATACGCCGATAACAAGACTGTTACGTTTACGACGACAACCTAATAAAACCCTGCCCGAATCGGTATAGCGAATAGCGTTGGACAGAAAGTTTCGCAGTATCCTTGCCAATAACTGAGAATCTGAGCAAATCACCGCACTACTGGTCACATACCCTAGCTGAAGCTGTTCGCTACCAGCGATTTGCTGATATTCATTGGCGATATTATCTAACAGACTAGAGACCGGAAAAGCGGTGATATCCGCTTCGATCACACCGGCATCCAATTTAGATATATCCACCAGCGTGCTGAGCAGCGATTCCACATCCTCTAACGAATTGCTGACCGAATCGATCAGATGACGTTCCCCCTGTACAGAAGGTTGTTCCAACAGCGCACTGGTAAAAAGTCTGGCAGCATTTAACGGCTGTAACAGATCATGACTTACCGCAGCCAGAAACTTAGTTTTAGACAGGTTGGCTTGTTCAGCATTTTTGCTCGCCTCCATTAACCGCGCCTCAACCTGCTTTCGTTCAGTAATTTCCTGCCAGAGCTGATCATTCAATTTGGTCAGTTCAAAGGTACGTTCATCCACCCGCTGCTCAAGATTTTGATATGACTGCTGTAAAGCCTGAGCAGTTTTCCGCCGCTCTGTGATATCCCTGATCAGTACGAAGAAACCCACCGCACGGCCATCAACATCAAGATTGGGCACATAAGCTTTAAGCATATAGCGCGGCTGCCCCTGAGCATCCTGTTCCTCTATTTCAAAGGTGACACTTTCACCGGAAAGTGCCCGGTCAATATAAGGCTTCAGGCGGATAAACTGCCGCCCACCATGAACCATCGTAATAGTTTTACCGATCAAGGCCTCGCGGGGCCAGTCATACCACTGTTCATAAACCTTGTTAGTAAACTGAAATTTAAGATCTTCACCCACATATGCGATCAATGCCGGCACATGGTCGGTAATCAGACGAATCCACTGTTCACTTTCACGCAAGGTCTCGGCATACTGGTGTCGTTCGGTAATATCGGTATAGGTATTTACAAAGCCGCCTTCGGCGATCGGATGTGTTCTGATCTCAATAACCTGACCACTATCCAGGCTCTGTTCCAACTCAATGGTCTGCTCTGTATTATGCTGATTACTGAAAGGCGTTAGCAGAATCAACTCACACCGTGCGATAAGGTCGGCAAATAACGGTTGCTTAATCAGCTCTTTTTCATCTAAGCCTGATAATGCCAGAAAACGCTGATTCCACACTTCCAGTCGCCCGTCAGCATTGATCAGTACAACGCCTTGCGACAGGTTATCAACCGTGTTTTGTAACAATTTTGACTTATCAGCCAGAGCGCGTTCCCGGCGAGCGGTTTCGTTCTGTTTCAACTCAGTAATATCGGTATACAGGATGACCAGTCCACCATCCAGCGTTGGCCGTTCACTTACCTGATACCAACGACCATTTTTAAGCCGGAACACCACCGCATTATCGGCCTCATCAGCCCGATACTCTTCCTCAATCAGATCGTGTTGTTCAGCCAGCCGACGAATATCCTGAATCGCCAGACCTTCGCTAATTACCACCCCGGTACCTTCCCATACCGATTCAAACTTACTGTTGAAAAGTACAATGCGGCGCTCGTTATCAAATAAAACAAACGCATCGGAGATGCTTTCAATCGCATCAATAAGACGTTGATGGGACAGTTCTGACTGGTGTTTTGCCTGACTCAGCGCCTGATTACTGGTTTTCAGATCACCTAAGGCGACATTAAGGGCGGCGGTTCGCTCCCGTACCTGTTCCGCCAATACGACTGAATGTTCAAATGCAGCATAAGGGTCGGTTCGGGTGGTCGCACTGACTTCGACCCGTTCAATCAATACCCGGTTTATCTTTTGCAGCTTTTCATTATCCCGTTCCAGCTTTGCAATATGCTGAAGCAGCTGTTCGGTATTCTCGCCGAGTCGCTCAGTCATCGGGCTCTCCCGATCGCAACACCGGTAAAGGTCTGATTAACATGCATACCATCGATCTGTTCTCCGTAGGTATTAAAACCTACCACCCGATGCCGGCGTAACAACTCAGATAACGACTCATTCAAACCTCGTATACCACCCTCAAGCCGGCGTAGAAAGCAATCACAGCCCAGGGTCAGCAGATGCTCCTCAAGAGCGCTCTCTTCAAGACTGAGCTGCTGATCTAATAATGGGACCATCTCGCCGGGGCGCATCACCGTTAGCACAATGCCATTTTCAACAGCGCAGTAGAACGTCAGGCTAAGATCATCATTAACACTCTGAATCGATCGTACAAAGTACTCATCACCAATTCTCACGGCAATTGGATTCAAAGCAAAAACTTCGTGGTTCAACTTTTCTAACGGCAACCCGACAACCCGCGCATATTCTTCCGCGGCAGGTTCAGCATTCAACTCGCAAACCCTGCGGGATTCGCTGTCAGCTTCGGTTACAACCAGCTTAGTCTCTCTGTTTTGCATATGGTGGCCACTGAAAACCCGGAATTCACAACAGGTGTTGACCAAAATAACCACCGCTGCATCAGTATGAAATGCACCTTCATAATAAACATGGGTATTGGTCAGGCAGATATCATCACCGGCAGACCCACCAAAGTGGGGAATACTGCCCAGCGCAGAATCCAGCGTTATCAACACCTGTTCTTCCTGAGTAGACAACCCGTCAAACAGTGATATAGCAAAACTATGATCGGTTATTGGCGCAACCTGACGCGCCAGACATTCCTCAGATAGCTGCTGAACCAGTCCCTGAGCTTCAGCAAAGCTGAACTGTTCAAGATTGGTAATCAACTGACCACTGACAGCAAAACTGGAAGCGCTAAAGCCGATGGCTGAGATGCTGCCCTGCGCATAACCTTCAACGGTTATCTCACCGGCCGTTGTACAACCTACGACCAGTTGATCCTGAAACCGGGCTTGCAATGCGTTCGCCAGTTTTTCCAGCTCGTACTCTGCAGAACAGAAAAAAAGAATGAAATGAAGGTCCGGACAATTCAGTTGTTGATACAACGATATCGTTGCGGTACCAACATCCTGTTCAGTCGTGAATGCAGTACGCAGTTCAGGCTGGCAGATATTTGAGGAGGGTTGATTAATCACGTCCGGCACCTCGGAGACATAAACAGACCTTTGAGTGTATGCAGCAGTAATCGCAAAAAGAACTGTACTTGAGTACTCTTTTGAACAGAACAACTATCGGTAGAAATTATCTAATTATCTGTTTTATATGATATTTATGCAAAACAAAAGCAAGACCAAAGTAGTAAAGGGCACTCTGAGAATACGAAGGGGGTGTACTGTCAGAGTGCCGCTCTGCTATTAAACTAGCAGAACAGACTACCAGCTAAGGGTAGCGCCGACTGCAAAAGTGTCAGTCTGGCTGGTTTCAATCACACCGTTATCGGTCTCATGAATCGTATATTCAGCAACCAGTTTCAAGTTATCATTCACACTATGAAACAGTGCTGCACCGGTAAGACTATCCTGTGTAGTAACAGAGGCACCGGCCGCTTTATTTTCAGTCTGACCATAAGACAAAACGGCCTTATTTGCGCCAAAACTATACGAACCTTGTACCAGATAACCATCAGCCTCATCACTGGCCGCCAGGGTATTACTGGCAAATACACTGCTGATACCTTCCTGATTAAAGCCTGAAGCAGTCAGGGCAAAGCCAGCCGCTGCAACCTGAGCACCGTAAGATATACCTTTAGCATCAACACCGGCAGTATTTGAATCGCCAAGCGCACCACCTACCCAGGCCTTCACAGCAACACCATCATAATTCACACTATAGGTCAGTTCGGATTCAAAGCGGGCACTGTTACTCTGATCAGATGCCGACCCGGTTGTATTCGGATCCAGTATACCAACCGCCAGCTGCATGCCATTAGTTACCGGCGTGCGATAAGTAATTTGTGCAGTTGGATTTGCATAAGGGTAACCCGTCGTAATATTACCGAAGGTTGTATTTGAAGTGGTTGCAGGTGCAAAACCAACCCCCATCAGTAATTCATCATTAAAGATGTTACTACGGCCATAAATACCAAAATCTTTACCAAACAACACCTGACCAAAATCACCATCAACCGTGGCATAGAACTGACGTACATCGATCATTGAATCAGTCTTGGTTGCATCACCATCCTGATTACTATCATTGATAGACACCCAGAAAGAGGAGCGGCCACCCAGCGTAAGATCACCAGCCTCTTTAGCAACATTAAAACCTATATAGTTAGGCAGAAAACCCATCCGTACTCTGGACGTTGTAGTGCTGGTATCAGCAACCTTATCTTCGCGGTCCTGATAGGTATAAAACGCATTAAAGTGCCCATCGACCGAAAAGCTTGTGCCATCCTCATCATATAAACTGATACCAGCCATTGCACTATTGCTACACATAATAGCCAAAGCTAAAGGCAAGCTGCGCAAGATCTTTTTATTATTCATATTACCCTCTAATTCTTAATCGCAAGTTTGATTTGGTCAGAGCATTATTCAGGGCAATACGGAGGCTCAGTAGTGTTCTTTGGCGCTGTTAATATAAGCGATACGACGTTACTACCTGTAAGCAATATGACGGCGCTAAAAAAGTAGTTAGAGAGGTTATCAGGAAGGCCCGGACTCAAAGCACAATTGGGTATCATGCTCATTCGACCTAATACAAAAGCGTGCATCTGATTCAGATACACGCCTTAGGATGCAATACTACAGGTTTGGGTAATTAAGCGATTAATTAGCTCATTAATAGCGCGATTAGTCTGACTTAATTGTGAGATTGGCTAACAAGGCTAATTTTCAGAGTCCGTTTTCAGAGCCCGTTTTAAGAGCCCGGCACAGTATTCAATTCGCTCAATTGACGATTTCAGCTGAATCATCCTTGTCCATCAAAAGCTCTGCTTCAAAGCCCATGATAAAACCGCCCCAGTGCTTACCATCCACATAAACAGGAAAAGACAGGTCATTGAGTACTTCCCCGGTATCCCTGATAAACGTTTGCAGTAAAAATGGCGCAGTATGTGTGGCACGGCGTTTTTCAGCCCGGTTACCGGCAAAGATACGCCGATGGCGACTCTTGATATTATCCACATCAAAACAACCGGTAAGCGGCTCTGAGACTTTCATATGGTGGGCTGGAGCATAACCGTCAGTATTAACTGCGATCGCATAGATCAACCCGGGCTGCTCAGTAAGAAAGCGGTCAAACATGGGCCGTAATAACTGCTCGTAGGCATCGACATAGCTAACATCATACTTTTCAGGCAGATCATCGTTGGTTCGAATATATTGAGTATCAAATATATTCAGCCCCTTAGATTGCAATTGCTCCAGGGCATCCTGAGTCTGGCGGGTCCAGTCTCTGCCAGCCTGGATGATTCGCTCAAAACTGCCATAACCAATAATAAAGCGTGATAACAGCTCCTGAGTTTCCTCCGTCGAGCTTTCCAGCTCGCCTGAGAAAACCGTTGAACGGTTCATTTCATCGCGAATATCACCACTTATTCCGGCGATTTTCTCTACATGGGAGTGTGATTCTTTATTAGTATAGGAAAGTTCATCTAAGGTAGAGCTGATTGTCGTTAACTGATTATTAACCTCTTCAAAATCCACTACTAACCGGCCGAACTGTTCGCTGGTATCACCAATAAAGCCTTCGGTATTGCGCGTATATTCCAGAATATTTGCCGAATTAACTTTGGTATCTTTCACCAGCGCGGTCATCACCATAATATTCTCATCAATTTCTGAGGTTGCATCTCGCACCTGCTGCGACAAATTACGAACCTCGTCTGCAACCACGGCGAATCCCCGCCCGGCTTCCCCCGCCCGAGCCGCTTCAATGGACGCATTCAATGCCAACAAATTAGTCTGATCTGAAAAACGTTTGACCATCGACAGTATCTCGGTGATGGTGTCGGAGCTATGACTAAGCTTTTCCACCGTTTGCTGAAAACCCGATGCCAGCTCAGAGATAGTCTTTACCTGAACCAGAACCTGTTCCAGCTCGTTATTTGAACTTTTGATCTCCTCCAGGTTATTACTGGTCGACTCTGAAATCTTAAGGGTATTTGCAGCCACTTCTTCAATAGCAAATGTCGATTCCTGACTCGACATAAGGACCTGCTGCGCCTGCCCTTCCTGTTCACTGGTCGATCGGCGAACCTCCTGTAACACCTTGCTTAGCTGAGTAGCACTCAGAGCTACCCTGACACTATGGTTACGGGTGTCAGCAATAATTCGCTTCAGACTGGTTGAAAAACCATTATAGCTAGATGCCATAGTGGAAATTTCATCGTGGGTAAAATCAGGCAGCGTGGCAGAAATATCGCCATCTTTATCTTTGATAGCACTGAGTACATCAATCATTTTACGAATAGGACGAAGGAAAATATGCCGCATAAAGAAAACAGTGAAAAGTGAGGCCCCTACAGCCAGCCCCGTTATTAACCAACTAAAGGAACGTAACTGTTGCAACTGATTAAGCAGTTCCGCCTGCTGTTGAGCATCCCCGGTCCCACTCGCAGCAAGACTCTCAATCTGTCCTATGTAGTACCAATTCAGACTGGCAAACAGCAGCACAGGACCCAACAAAAAAAGCACGTTGCCGACTATTTTGCGGGTTAATGAGTTGAAAAAATTTCTTTCTATAGCGTCGTACAGCCCCATATCGTTCGCTTCTTTTTTTAAGTTAAATTTTCTCGATTGTTAGATAAATAAAACAAAATACCGCAACAGGGAAGTATCTATGTACCCATTTCAAGTAATCAGCAGCTTATGATTAATTCCTGCTCATGCTCCGAAAGCTCTGAAGCTTGCCGATACCAGGCGAAGTGCACCATTAATAACGGTCGCCCTTAATCAGCACTTTAAGAATGCAAATGCTGTATTCAGGGCTTGCCCATCAAAGCCTTGGGGTAAGTCAGCCCTCAGCGGGGATGATAAGTGCAGCCCGGACTTGCTCACAGATTCCCCTGCTTACCACTCTGAACTGGCGGCCATTGCATAAGGGATCCGTTTTTATTGAGCCAGGCTTTCGCCAGTCGGTATTCAGGACAATACTGTTGTACCAACTGCCAGAATGCTGAGGAATGATTCATTTCACGTAGATGGCAGAGCTCATGCACGATAACGTAGTCGACAATAAACTCAGGAGCCATAACCAGTAGCCAGTTAAAACTCACTTCACGGCGGCTATTACAGCTGCCCCACCTGCGTCGATAACTACGAATGATAATCCGTGATGGTTGCAGCCCCATCTGATCAGCCCTGATCATTACGCGCTGCTGAAAAAGCTGTTCAGCCTGCTGTCGATACCATTTCTCAAGTTGATCACTGATCGCCTGAGTACGGGGCTTTTTGATTCGAGCTGAAAGCCATAACTGTAGAATATTCTGCTGTAATTCTACCCCGGCAGCAGGCCGATCTTCTGTGACCTGAAGCCTCACCTGCTGCCCCAAAACGTTAATCCAGCACCCCGTATTTAAAGTCACGGGTTGTGGTTGTCTGGATTGCTGTGCCTGTAACGCCTGCTGCCGCTGTTGAATCCAGGCCGTTTTATCCTTTACAAACCGATCGATGTGGGACTGTGCAATACCAAAGGGAGCCAGTACCCGAACCTGATCAGGACGCACCTGTATTTCGACGGTTTTGCGTCGTTTACTACGGCGCAAACTGTATTCAGGAAGCTGTTGATGATTAAAAATAGAGGAATCCTTAGCCTGGAAGCCGGTATTTATTACATATACCAATACGTGAAACTGTCAGATGCTATATACCGGGCAACCCATCAAATTAAGCCACTGGGTTCAGAGTATGCAATATTCGCACTACGTAACAGCCATAATCGCCAACAGCAAGAACATCAATTTACTGATGCCTTATTTGCCGACAACAATAATTCACTTTTGCGATAAAGTCTTTCTCTAAAGCACTACTTTCATCACCCTCATAACAGATTTTCTCATAACAACCGGCTAACTGCTTTAACTCTGTACTGAGCTGGGGAAACTGACCACTCAGGCGTTGACAAAAACTACCCACAGTTTCTCCTCTGCGACGTTGTAGGTTCCGTCCTTGCAGCTGACGATTGAGGGTATTCAGCGCTCGGGTCAGGGGATCTGGTCGAGACCGACGTCGGTATAACAGATTCAATGCGACAACCGTTAACATGATTGCTGCCGGCATCAATAAGAATATGATTAGCTTTAGCGCGGTCACTTCGCCCAGCAGCCGCTGCAAAAAACCGTTCTGTTGCTGATGATAGTTAAGTACCCAGCGATGCCAACTGTAGTTAACTGAGTCATATTGTTGCCGTATTTGTTTTAACCAACCGCGGCTCAATATTCCGCTGCGCATTAATGCCGCATCGGCCAGAAACCCTTCCTGGGAACTAAATAGTTGATCCGCTGCCTGGTCGAGTCGGGAGGGTGCTACAACTGAAGTAGGATCCAACCGCTGCCAGTCGCCATTAAACCAATACTCCAGCCAGGCATGTGCTTCATACTGGCGCACCGTCAGGCTGCCATCGACCGGATTCAGTTCGCCCCCCTGATAACCGCCAACGATGCGAGCGGGAATACCTGCCGAGCGTAATAAAAATACCGAAGCACTGGCAAAGTGACCACAAAAACCCTGCCGGGTCTGGAACAGAAACTGATCAATCCTGTCACCGGTCAGCCTTGGTGGCTGAAGTGTATAGCTGAAGTCTGATGCAAAGCTTTGCATCATCTGTTTCACAAAAGCGGGTGTATTACCCTGCTCTACCAGCCAGCGTTGCGCCAGTTGCCGGGCCTTATCATTGCCATTAACTGGCAATTGTAAATATCGTTGCCTCTGAGAACGGCTAAGTTGCGCCTTTACTGACCCGGATCCGGACTTACCTATTCCGGACTTGCCTGCTCGGGGCTTACCTGCTCGAGACTTTACTGTTCTAGACATGTCTACACGAGACTTTCCTGTTCTAGATAATACCGAATACTGAATTCGTTGTTGCAACTGTTCAGGCGACTGTAAAGTAAAATCCGGTAACATCATCATTGACGCTGGATAGCTGATTGGCCGATCCAGGGCGTAACGCCAGCGCTGACCACTTGGCTCCATAATTATCTGATACTGATAATCAGTATCTGGTGGCGTATCCGGAAGCGATAAGTGAACAATAACCGGTCCGGCGTTCACTGACGACTCGGAACGGGTCCAGCGATGACCATCAAACTGATCCATAGTGAGTCCCCGCCAATAGCGAAGATTCGCAGGAGGTACTTCACCATCAAAACTAACTCTGAAGGCGATCTCAGCCGAACGGGTCAGCTTGCTAACATCGCCCGGTGCCATTGAGTCCGACAAACCGGTATAGGCCTTCCCCGTATCCAGATCCACCTGCCATAACGGGTCTATGCGAGGAAAGATAAGAAACAGCACCAACATCACCGGAATCGCCTGAAGATATAGCACAACCGAGCGACGCAGTGGACGCCAGAGATCACTGTTCTGCTGACTGCGGTATACCGTATTCAAGCAAGCAGTAATCACGATCAGGCAAAGTAAACCATAGAACGCCATCAGTATATTTTGATAAAACAGAAAACTGCAGGCGCACAACAGGAAAGCAACATAAAGGACCACCAGCGCATCTCGCCGTTGATACATCTCAGTGAGCTTAAGTAGAAACGACGCCACCAGAAGAGCAACCAGAATACTCATCGTAGCACCACTACGAAGCTCCCACAGGAGAGCAATAAGAACCCCCAACAACAACCCCAGCCGGACACTCCAGTGGGGGAAATTCATACGCCCGATATGCACCAGCAATCGCCACCCCAGTGACACAATAGCTAGCACAATTAGCCACAACGGCAACACCGGGAGAAAAGGGATAAGGACCAGTACGATACTGCCCACCAGCCAGATCATACTGCTGCGGGTTAACTGATAGACCGGCTTCACAAACCACCCTGCTGTTCAAAGCATGCCAGCGCTTCCAGAACATTAAGCCGGTGGGTCTCCCCTCGCTGAGGTTCGATTTCAATCCCCGGCATGCGTAAACCATAAGGCTGCCCCTTACGATCAAGCTGCAGCACCCACCAGGTCAGCCGGGATAAGCGGGCTTCCACATCCAACTCCGGCCAGAACTCCCAGCACAACCAACACTGGTTATCGGTCAGTTCAACGTAATGCTTTACATGTAAACCCTGCCCCCTTGCATACTGTTTCCAGGCTACCCGTTTGAGCGACATCCCGGTCTGGAATTGTTCCAGTCCTGAAAAGTCTTCACCACCGGCTTGTTCACTGGCCTGCTTACCTGAATGAGAGACTGAAGATCCGGGTAACTGTCCTCCTTCAATGGGCCGCGGGTATACCAGTGTACTAAGATCGGCTTCCATCCAGGTCCAGGCACGGAACAGACCCAGCGGATAAAACGTCTCTATCAGCAAGGCTTCTGCTTTATGTATTCCCCGTTGTTGGGTCGGCTGATACAATCGTAGCTCTCGGGTTTGATTGGCTGCCAGATCGAAGCTACTTGAAGTACCATGCTGCCAACGCAACTGAATGCTTTCATAATCACGCTGTTGCTTGCTACTGAAACAAAGATCAAACCCTGCCTGCTCTCCGGCAAAACAGGGGTGCCCCCGGACGAACTGTATCCGCATACCCGATAGATTGGCGTAAGTATGCAGAATCGCAACAACAAACAAACTGCCCAGTAAAAATGTCACAGCAAAGATCAGATTATTTTGAAAGTTGATCCCCAGAACCAACATCACCAGTAACATCACTAAGAAAGTAAAGCCTGCCCGGGAAGGCATGATGTAGATACGTTTCTGACTCAGAATCAGTTCACGTTGTCGCGGACTTCTGCGTAAACTCCAGCGAAAGAAAGCCCGCTTTAGTTTCTGCTGAAATAACCCGATCATCTCAGCTCACCCGACTACATCTACCCGGTTCAGCAACTGCTGAATCAGACTATCTGAGCTGAAGCTGCCTATATCCTCAGCGGCGCGTAATCGGTGCCCTATGACAGGTCCAATTAATAACTGCAGATCTTCAGGCAGCACATAATCCCGCCCCTCAATATAGGCCCAGCTCCGGCAGGCGCTAAGCAGTGCCAGTGCCCCCCGGGGTGATATGCCGTAACTAAACTCTTCTGCCTGACGGCTATGGGCAACCAGTCGCTGCAGATAATCAATAATACTGTCGGTAACCCTGACCTCGCTGCAGGCTTCAGTAATCTGTTTTAACTGCTCTGAGCTGATCAGCGGCTGCATCAACTCCAGCTTACTGCGGGGGTCGCCCCCTTTCAGCAATTCCCGCTCAGCAGCTGTATCGGGGTAACCCAACTCTATACGCATCAGAAAGCGATCCAACTGAGATTCAGGCAGCGGAAATGTGCCATGCTGAGTGACCGGATTCTGAGTCGCTATGACAAAAAAAGGTGTTGGCAGAGGGTAAGTTTGCCCATCCAGACTGACCCGTCGCTCTTCCATCGCCTCCAACAAGGCTGACTGAGTTTTAGGCGTGGTTCTGTTGACCTCGTCAGCTAGTAGTAACTGAGTAAATACCGGCCCTGAATGAAATTGAAAGCTATTGCTGGGAGCATCAAAGATAGTGACACCCAGAATATCAGCAGGCAACATATCGCTGGTAAATTGCAAGCGCTGATAGTCTAACCCCAACACCCGGGCGAGTCCGTGGGCCAGTGTCGTTTTCCCCATGCCCGGCAGGTCTTCTATTAGCAGGTGTCCCTCACTGAAAATACAACTGAGCGCGAGTTTAATCTGCTCCTGCTTACCATAAAGCACCTTTGAAATTTCAGAAACAGCTAATTCAATCTGATCTCGCATGCTGAGAAGGACTCCGAAAATAAAATCTGCTGGGTAAATAAAACTACTAAAAACTGTAAATCATTACCTATAACCTTATGTCTTACACCGCAGCTAAACAAGCGTCGAAAACCATTATGAGCAGCTAGATACCTCTGCATTTACCCATCATTTTATTATGGATATCTAAGGAAGGGATTCCCAGAACGACCTTAATTCAGGCCCAAAAAAAAGAGCGCAATGCGCTCTTTTTATAAACATGCCACTCTTAGTGGTGATGACCGCCAGCACCGTGAGCATGACCATGCTCAAGCTCTTCTTCGCTCGCATCACGTACTTCAACCACTTCAACATCAAACTTAAGCGTTTGATCAGCCAGTGGGTGGTTACCATCAACAGTCACTTTATCTTCGGTCATAGCGGTTACAATCACAGGCTGCTCACCCCAGGCAGTCTGAGCCATAAAGCGAATGCCATCTAAAGCATCAGACCGGTGCCTGAACGACGAAACCTTGCTCTTTGACTGACTCAATGCTGTGCTGCTCTCTGAGCGACTCAACACTGTGCAGGGATTCAGGCTCAGGTCGACCAAACAGAAACCCCTGTCCGATATCACATTGGCAGGAGACCAGAACCGCCAACTGCTGCTCGGTTTCTATGCCTTCAGCAACCACCTTCAGGCCAAGCTTATGCGCCATAGCCACGACCGCTTCAACAATCATCTGGTCATCGGGGTCACTAGCCAGCCCAATAATAAAGCTTCGATCAATCTTCAACCGGTCAACCGGCAGCTGCTTCAGCTGCGCCAGCGAAGAGTAGCCGGTACCAAAATCATCAATAGAGATAGTCAGTCCCAAACGCCGTATATGGTACAAGACCTCAACCGCCTGCTCGACATCTTCGATCAGTGAGCTTTCGGTAATCTCAATTTCCAGTAGCGTCGGGTTGATCTCAATACGACTCAGAATATCCCTGATCCGGTTGATCAGTTGCGGATCTTTAAACTGCTCCGGTGATAAATTAACTGCAATAAATCTTGACTCCAGCCCCTGCTCTTCACGATGCTTTATCGCCCGACAAGCCTGCTCTATTACCCAGTAGCCGATAGGTACAATTAAACCACATTCTTCCGCGACCGGAATAAAACTGAGAGGGGCTTGCAGGCCTTTTTCCGGATGCTGCCAGCGAATCAACGCCTCGTAACCGATAATCTGCTGCTGTTTCAGATCAACCTGAGGCTGATAAAACAAGGCAAACTGATCTTCTTCGAGCGCTTGCCTCAGCTCTTGTTCAAGTTGGAGACCTTGCGTCACAGCAGTCTGAATATGCGGATCAAAGAATGAGATACCATCCTTACCTTGCTGCTTCGCCGCATACAGAGCAAGATCAGCGTTCTGCAGCCAGCACTCAGCATTGGGGCTATCGGCGGGCAACATAGTAATACCGATACAAGCCGAAATGAGAACCTCCTGATGCTCCAGAAGATAAGACTGACGAATGTTAAATTGCAATGATTCAGCGATCCGCCGTGCTCCCTGGGTCGATTTTACATTCTTAAGCAGAATCGCAAATTCATCAGCCCCCAACCGGGCAACCATATCACTAGCCCTTACGCCGCTACGCAAGCGCTGGCTTACCTCTATCAATACCTGATCTCCAGCCTTCCGGCCATAGGAGTCATTGATCCGTTTAAAACCCGACAGATCCATATAAAGCAATGCAGCGTTCTGCTTACTGTTCGAATTATCTTCATTCAGCCTCAGCAACTCCTGCTGAAATAGTTTACGGTTTGCCAAACCGGTAAGAATATCGTAAAACGATAACTGCTCCAGTTTGGCACTACTCTCACGTAACTTTTGCTGCAACAATTCCGGTAGATGCAGGATACGGTATACAACCAAACTAATTAGACCGGCCACCAGTAAACTTAGCAAAGCACCAGCAATGTACGACGGAATCAGTGGGTAATCTTTACTGACTACCAGAGTCCAGAAACCACCAGGAACCTGAACACTATGCTCTACTTGCTGTTGGGTGTTTGGCTCGCTCGACCAGCTTGGGGTCAGGTAAAAAGAATTGCCCCGACCTGCACTACTATTGTGATGTAGCGAAAACAGATAGCCTTTGCCTTCCAACATCGGCAGATCGGTCACCGATATAAGATCACTAAGAAAGATCAGTGCGGAAACAAAGCCCCAGAAATGCTCACCGGTATCATCACTGATCGTCACTGGTCGCCGACCGATAACCGCCATGCCGCCCTGAATCAACTCAAAAGGCCCTGCCATAATCGTCCGGTTTTCATATATCGCCTGCCATGCTTCCTTGCTACGGGCCTCATGCTCAAGAATATTGTGGCCGATCGCTATTTCATTTCCGGCCAGAGGATAGATCGAACTGACTATGCCGTCCGGCGCCAATTGTACATTGGATATACCACCCAGGGTCTCGATCAGACGCTGGGCAAGATATTCAAACTTCGGCGCAGAGCCGCCATTTTCGACGACTGTATGGGCAAGAAAGTTAGTCGCCAGCATCGAACGGGAAAGACGTCGTTCGATCAGATCAGCCTGAGCCTGGGCGACATCATCTAACAGGGAGTAATGCTCTTTTTCGGCAAATTTTAATGCCTGACAAGTCAGGTATAAACCGGCTAGAAGACAAACTACGAAAATTGAAAAAGTATAGAGGTGGCGCTTCTTTAAGGGGAGTTCACTCACAGACAATCTAAACCATACAACAAACACAGATTGAGACTTCAAATCTCACAAACTGTATTAAAAGGTGAAAATTTCCTTACTAAATAATCCCTTACAAATAAACGTCCTTTATTAGACCGGGTCAACCATTAACCCAATGCCCATGCTTGGAAAGTGCACAACTATCGGAGTATTAGTCTATCGAATAAGACTAAAAGATCATCACAAGATCACTTCACAGCTAAAAATGAATCGGCAAATTTCCAGTGTATAATTCTTAGTTACAGCACACAGATTATGCATCAGACTATTAGATTCCGCGCCAATCTATAATAAGCACGAAAATATTACAATGATACAACTAAACTGGTATGACCAAGTATGACTAAAGCACATATGCAATGTCACAATCAATTATCACTTTTGTACCAAACCCAACATTTTGATGCTATACCGGGTTAATATTTTTACCCGACAACGTCATCACCTTATTATCCTTAATATAATGAGCTAACTTCAGATATCCCTTGCTTATAGGCCAAAAAAAAGAGCGCAATGCGCCCTTTTTATAAACATGTCACTCTTAGTGGTGATGACCGCCAGCACCGTGAGCATGACCATGCTCAAGCTCTTCTTCGCTCGCATCACGTACTTCAACCACTTCAACATCAAACTTAAGCGTCTGATCAGCCAGTGGATGGTTACCATCAACAGTTACTTTATCTTCAGTCATTGCGGTTACAATCACAGGCTGCTCACCCCAGGCAGTCTGAGCCATAAAGCGCATACCGACTTCGATACTATCAACACCATCAAACGCAGCACGATCCACTTCCTGAATCAGCTCTTCATTGATTTCGCCGTAACCTTCTGCCGGAGCAACTTCCGCCAGAACTTTATCGCCAGCCTGCTTACCCAACAACTCTTTTTCCAGGCCCGGAACGATGTTACCCATACCGTGCAGGTACGCCAGAGGCTCCTGACCTTCAGATGAATCCATTACTTCGCCGTCCAGGTTAGTCAGAGTGTAATGAATCAGAACAATTTTCTTGTCAGCAATTTGCATTATTTCAATCTCAGTTGGAGGTCCGACACAGCAAAAACTGACAAAGGCCTCGGTTATAAATATGGGAAGGTACGAATAAGTCACATAGCTAACGATATGGGGTTGAGTAAAGCAATATCAACCCAGCTTAACTAAATTATTCCCCCATCAATTGCAAGGTTAGTTCAGCTGCCGGTATAGCCTTGCAACCGCTATTGTTCTGACCCGACCAGAGCGGTGAAAAATCGCCGTTATTCTGCGCTTCCGCAGCGGCTCGCAACGGTGCTATAGCGGTAGTAGCCAGGGGAAACGCCGGCGCATCGCTACTCATGGGCCCCTGCTCACGCATAATACGATTAACAATTCCCCGCGCCGGTCCACCTGAAAAAATATTAGTCAATGCGGTATGCTCAGCCCCTACTGCCGTGAGCGCCGCACGGTGCACGTTACTGGTACTGGCTTCATCGCATAACAAATAAGCAGTGCCTAGCTGAACCCCTGCAGCACCCATCGCCATAGCCGCTTTAACGCCGGTAGCATCAGCGATACCTCCAGCAGCAATGACCGGCAGATCAACCGCAGCAATAACCTGAGGCAACAGAGCAAAAGTACCTGCCTGGGTAGTCATATCAGTGGTCAGGAAAATCCCCCGATGGCCACCGGCTTCAAGCCCCTGAGCAATAATGGCATCGACCCCTTGTTGTTCCAGCCAAAGCGCTTCTTCTACAGTGGTGGCCGATGAGATAATTTTACTCCCCCAGCTGCGAACCCGATCTAACAATGCAGCATCCGGCAACCCAAAATGAAAGCTCACTACTTTAGGTCGAAAGGGCTCAATTACATCCGCCATTGCTGCACTAAAGGGTGCTCTACCAGCACCTGCAGGAATGGCGTCGATATCAAGACTAAACTCTGAATAGTAAGGCTGTAACGCTCTACCCCAACCCTTCTCACGTTCAACATCCGGGGCCGGAGGAGAGTGGCAGAAAAAATTAAGATTTACCGGCTTGTCAGTTCCCTGATTCAATATGATTAACTGCTTTTTTAGCAGCTCCGGTGTAAGCATGGCGCAAGGCAGAGAACCTAAGCCTCCGGCATTGCTTACCGCAATAGCCAGGGCACTGTCCTGCACCCCGGCCATTGGCGCCTGAATAATGGGTAGTTCAATATCAAACAGTTGAGTAATAGACATATTCTATCCCCTCAGAAACGTTAATCGCTAAGCGCCAACCGGCCTCCCAACAACAGCAACACCGTACCGGTTATACCATTGAAGACACGGCTCACAGAGGGCCGCTGTAACCATAACCGAGCACGGTTCACTCCTAGGGCCAGCAAACACTGCCACAGCATAGCAATAACAAAATGAATGCCTGCCAGCATTAGCGACTGCCATAGAGCCGAGCCCTGAGGATCGATAAACTGTGGCAAGAACGCCATATAAAACAATGCTGTTTTAGGGTTCAGAGCATTAGACAAAAAACCCTCTCGCAGTGAGCGCTTCAATTCAAATTGTTGACCCGCAGTTTCAGGCACACTGAACATCCCACGACCGGCATAAATAGAATACAGGCTGTTCAGCCCCAACCAGATCAGATAACCGGCGCCAACCAGCTTCAGCGCACTGAACGCATAAGCAGACTGAAGCAAAATAACTGAGATGCCCAGAGCAGACACTGTCGCATGCAAAAACAAACCGCTACAAATACCTAAACTGGTAGTAAAACCATCTTTCCAACCACCACGAGCACTGTTGCGGATAGTGACCATAGTATCCACCCCCGGGGTCATCGTCAGCAGGGTAATTGCGACTAAAAAGGTAAAAAACAGCTGCGTATCCATATCCGTTACTGACCTGTAATTATGGCTCAGATAGCGAGTTTAACTGAGCCGGAAAAGATAAACCAAAACTTCTGACAGCTATTCATATAATTAGAAAA
Source organism: Amphritea balenae (assembly GCF_003858655.1). Classification (GTDB taxonomy): domain Bacteria; phylum Pseudomonadota; class Gammaproteobacteria; order Pseudomonadales; family Balneatricaceae; genus Amphritea; species Amphritea balenae. The sequence goes on along the minus strand of NZ_RQXV01000002.1, from coordinate 201,015 downwards.
TGCAGTCACTACATTATTCAAAAAACTGGTCCATCTCTCGGTAGCTTTCAAGCTCCATTAGCAAGCGGGCTTTATCATGCAGGGCAACATCCTGCCAATGCCGTTCTTCAAGCGCTCCGACCATTGCATAGAGAAAATTAAGCGAGGGTTTAACACTACATCCTCTTTCCAATAATAGAAAAGCCCGTACCGGCCCCAGCTTTCGCAACTGTTGCTCTGTAATGATTCCCACTTGTGCAAGCCATTGGGCTGATTTAGGCCCCAGGCCAGGCAAAGCTGCCAGAGGAAAGCTATTCTCGTTATTCAACACAATTATCCATCACCGCCGGTTTCCTTCTCAGCAGACAAGACCGATAGATAGTAGCGGCCCAACACCACCAGCAATATGCCACCCAATACCATCAATGATGCGATAATTAACCGCAGCGAAATCTCCTCAGCAGCAAAGACCACCCCACCTAGTGCAGCGATTACTGGTACCAGCAGTTGTAAAACAGCAGCCTGCACAGCAGATAAACCATTTAAGGCCAGATACCAGATGGCGTAGCCTACACCTGAAGCCAGTGAACCGGACAGTACTGCCAGAACAATGCCGTTAACCGTCAGATACCCGGAATCTAAAAGAAATAACATGCTAATCAGGAGCAGTGGTAAAGTGCGCAGAAAATTAAAATGCGTATCGGCCAGTGGACGCTGTGAACTTCTGCCCTTAAGGGTATATAACCCCCAGGCAATACCTGATGCAGTCATCAACAAAAAGCCGCTCACTGAAGGCGTACTCAACAACGGAGCCAGCAGGTAAACGAATCCACCGAATGCGAGGAATAAACCTAGCCATTCAGGCCATCGCAGTCGCCCTCCTTTAATCCAGTTAACCAGAATCATGGTAATCTGCACCGCCCCAAACAGGATCAGCGCACCGGTACCGGTATCCAGGCTAATGTAAGCGTAGGAGAAGGTAATCGCATAGATAAACAGCATCAACGCCGCAGACCAGCTACCCCGTCCAGCGGGTATAGCCACTTGCTTGTGCTTCGATTTCGGTTCAGAGAGCATGCCACTGAAATACCACAGCAGTGTCAGCGTAATAATACCTGAGAGTAAGCGGATAACTGTAAAACTGCCGGCATCAATACTCTGTTCACCTAATGCCAGACGACATAATACCGAGTTTCCGGCAAATGCCAGCAAAGCAATACTGGTAAACAGAATAGTACGCCATAGGGTCATACTTGTGTTCACGAGATACCTTCCCTATTACGGCTGTTTGTATTGTTCATGGCTGCTTTTACGTTCAAGACTGTTTTTAACGCTCAGGGCTGTTCATCATTCTTCTCAACCGGCATCCCGACCAACGATTTTTTTCGATAGTGGCGACCCAGCTGCCACAGCATCAGCGCAGCACCAATACCTCCAGCTCCCAGCACCATCGTCATAATCATGATCTGATAGCGTACCGCAATAAGCGGTGACACGCCGGACAGGATCTGCCCGGTCATCATGCCCGGCAGTGCAACTAAACCTACGGCTAACAAGCTATTTATCTGGGGGATCATCGCCGCCTGAAACGCCGTCAGACGCGCTTTATGTTCATCTTTCCCTTCATGTAGCTCTGCGTGATATCGCTCAGCAGCCAGACTAATTGCATTCATGGTATTGGCGAAATACATCCCAGCCAACGGGATAATAACCCGGGGTTCATACCAGGTATCCACCCCCATCACTAACAACAGAGAAATAGCCAGGTGCACAGACACCGATACAGCCAGCGCAATAAATGCCGGTTTTAAAAAGCCCTGATGGTGCCTGACAGGTCGAATCGCAATCCAACTGGCTGCGCAGATCATCAGCGCTAATACGCCACTGGTGATCCAGGGCGACGGATTATTGAACAACGCCACCAGCACATAACCTACACCGACCAACTGTAATGTCATTCGGGCACTGGCCATGAGTATTTCAGAACGATTGCCAGACCAGCGAGCGTAGATAATGCCGATAACAATAACCGGTAAACTGCACCAGGCAAGAGATAACCAGGAGATCGTTGGCATCTGAAGCGCTCCTTTGTTAATTTACCTGATCGTAATATAGTTCTGAATCAGGTTTCTACCCCGATAAAGCCACCGGACTGATGGGCCCATAACTGTGCATAGATACCACCCGAAGCGATCAACTCCTGATGACTCCCCTGCTCTATAATTTTACCTTCATCAAGCACAATCAGGCGGTCCATAGCAGCGATGGTTGATAACCGATGGGCTATAGCAATAACAGTTTTACCCTCCATCATGCTGGATAAACCCCGTTGAATATCAGCCTCGACCTCAGAGTCCAGTGCTGATGTCGCCTCATCAAGAATAAGAATCGGTGCATCCTTGAGAATTACCCGGGAGATCGCTATTCGCTGGCGCTGGCCACCAGACAACTTAACACCCCGCTCACCCACCTGAGCATCATAACCAGTGCGCCCCTGGGGATCACTCAATCCAAGAATAAATTCATGCGCCTCGGCCCTGTGCGCAGCAGCGATCATCTGTTCCTCTGAGGCATCAGGATGACCATATAAAATGTTATCCCGCACACTGCGATGCAGTAATGAAGTATCCTGTGTCACCATACCCACATTTGCTCGCAGGCTATCCTGCTGTACCCGACTGATGTCCTGGCCATCAATCAGCACTTTACCTTCTGCCAGATCATGAAACCTCAATAGCAGATTGACCAGCGTCGATTTACCCGCACCTGAACGTCCCACCAGGCCCACCTTTTCACCCGGCTTAATATCAAGATTCAGCTGCTCAATAACCCCTTCAGTCTTACCATAATGAAATGACACATTTGTGAAACTGATCGCCCCCCGGGACACTTTTAATGGTTCAGCGTCGGGGGAGTCAGTAACATCCAGCGGCTGTGACAACGTATTCATGCCATCACTCACAGTACCAATATTCTCAAACAAGGTACTTACTTCCCACATGATCCATTGGGACATACCGTTAAGGCGCAGGGCTAGGCTGATAGCAATAGCGATCGCCCCTACCGTCACCAGACTATAGCTCCATAGCCAGATAGACACGGCAGCAATGATAAAGACCAGCACATAGTTGAGACATTGCACCATCACATTGAGTCCGGTTGCCAACCGCATCTGCTGATAAACCGTATCGAGAAAGCCATCCATGCTTTCCCGGGCATAATCCGATTCCCGCTGACTATGAGAAAACAATTTAACGGTGGCAATATTGGTATAGCTGTCAACAATACGGCCGGTCATCGATGAACGGGCATCAGCCTGATCAGCAGACACCCGTTTCAATCGGGGAACAAAATGCCACATCAACAGGCAATAACAGGCTAACCAGCCCAATAACGGCAACATTAACCGGATATCGGCCTGCGCGACTAACACCAGCATAGCGAGAAAGTAGATCGCGATATAAACCAACACATCAAGCAGTTTCATCACCGCTTCGCGGACCGCCAATGAGGTTTGCATCACTTTAGTTGCGATCCGACCGGCAAAATCATTCTGATAAAACGACAGACTCTGGCGTAACAGATAACGATGCGCCAGCCAACGAACCGCCATCGGAAAATTTCCCAGCAGTACCTGATGAACAATCAGAGAATGGAATGTCACTAACAAAGGTAAACCGACTAAAAGCAGCAAGCCAATACCGATCAAGGTAGCACCTTCATCTTGCCACAGGGTCTCTGGTTGCTTGGTATTGAGCCAATCCACCAGCTGCCCCAGAAACCCAAACAACGATACTTCAAGTACCGCCAACAATGCGGAACAGAGCGTCATCAGTAGCAATGGCCATTCCATACCCCGCATATAATAGCGACAGAATGCATAAAGACCTTTGGGAGGCTGCTGCGGTTCCTGTTCAGGATAAGGCTGAGTCATTCGTTCAAAGAAATTGTACATGGCGGGTCCGTGCAGGCCGGCAATCTATTCCCGGCTCAGGCTAGTTTGAATTCCGATCATAACCGAAGCGGCCACTATGACGTTATCTCTAATTTACCAAAGCCGATGTTCAGTATAGGTACTCAGAGGCGCACTAAGTAACTGATTCGCAGCGTCCTTAGCCAAACCGGGCGGTCCGGAGCCACTGCTATACTTTATCCCACTATCCCGACTCACCGGAGAGCTGAGAGCAACCGATGTTCAGCCTGTTCAGTGTTTTTTTAGCTATCTGTCTTTATATGGCACTGCTGTTTGCCCTTGCCACCGGCGCCGAACGGCATCATAAAAAACTACAACCACACTATCTCTGGATCTACGCACTGGCCATGGGTGTATTCCATACTTCCTGGGGCTTTTACGGCAATATAGGTTATGCCGCCAGCCATGGTTTCATGTTTATACTGCTGGATCTGGGCAGCTATCTCTGTATTGCTTTATGGTGGGTACTGTTGCGGCGCATGGTACAAGTTAAAGAAGCACTGCATATTACCAGCCTGGCGGATATGATCGCCGCCCGATATAACCGTTCCCCCGCCATTGCGGCTGCTGTCACCCTGATAGTAGTACTAGGGAGCGTGCCCTATATCGGGTTACAGATTAAAGCAGTCATACAGTCTGTCGGCGTGCTTACAGATACACCACTGGATAATGAACACATTAACCTGACCGGTATCGGCAGTAGCCTGATTCTGCTTCTCTTTACCATTCTCTATGGTATGCGCCGTCTGGATCCGACCGAACATCACTACGGTATGCTGGTAGTACTGGCTGTTGAATGTGTGATCAAGATAGGCGCTATGCTGGCGGTAGGTATCTTTGTCAGCTTTGGTCTCTATGAGGGTATCGGTGATATCTTCAATCAGTTACAGAACAACAACCTGGAACATATCACCGGGCTGGGACCTGAGCATCAACGGGGCTCAGCCGGACTAGGCCTGTTTGTCATCGGCTTTTTTTCAATTCTGATGTTACCTCGCCAGTTTCATATTGCCGTGGTCGAAAATGCCAGTCAGAAACATATACTGCCCGCCAGCCTGATTCTGACACTATACCTACTGCTGTTCTCAGTCTTTATGGTCCCCATTGCCGGTGCAGGGCTATTACATGGCATCAGTCCGGATCAGGCCGATATGACGATGCTGTTACTGCCCTTACAAAGTAATCAGCACGGCCTTGCACTGGCAACCTTTATCGGTGGATTTGCCGCTGCTTCCGGCATGGTTATTATCACCACAACGACCGTATCGACCATGGTCACTAACCATCTTATTCTGCCTCTGGCTGAACGCTGGCAAATGCTGATCTGGCTACGCAGCCACTTGCTACAGGCTCGCTGGGCAGTGGCGTTGTCAGTCATACTACTGAGCTATCTGTTTGTCACAGCACTGACCGCATCTTATCTGCTACTGTCCATTGGCACCTTGGCAATTACCGCCCTGTTACAGGTAGTGCCGGCGCTATTCGGGGGGCTGTTCTGGCGCAGAGGTAATGGTAAGGCCGCGTTGTGGAGTATGCTGGCCGGCATGCTGGTCTGGTTCTACACCCTGCTGCTCCCCATATTATTGCGCCAACTCAACATGGCTCCAGAGCTGTTGGAGAGCGGTCCATTTGCCATCAACTGGCTGCACCCGGAAGCCCTGTTCGGACTCAAAGACATAGACACCACCGCCCAGGGCCTGCTGTTTTCACTGGGCATTAACTGCCTGCTCTATTATCTGATATCAGTACTGACTCAGCCCCACAAGGAAGAGCGTAATCTGACCAATGAATTCATGGCGCTATTCGACCACAACAAGGAGCGTCAAGTACGTCCCGGCGGCCTGGATGACTATATACCCCTGGAAGACAAACGCGAGGAAGCGGTACAACTACTTAGCCACTATCTGCGTCGAAACAAGGCCCTCGAACGACTGTTACAGATAGAAACCGATCTTCATATTCAAACCAAGAAAAGCATCAATATTATTGAACTGGTGGAGTATCACCGGATGATCGAGCATGAACTGGCGGGTTCAATTGGTGCCGCCAGCTCTCACAGTGCGGTTAAAAGCCATCTCTGTTACAGCAACCGTGAAGCAAGTGAGTTACAGGCGATCTATCATCATATATCCCACGAACTGAGAGAGGCTGGTCAATCCGGCAGTAGTGATAAAGACCGGACTATTGATGTGTTGCACAGCCAGATAGCCGAACTCGAACGTACTATCAGCACTCAGCAACATGAAATAGAGCAGTTGCTGGACCGCCTCGATGGACACTACGAACAGATTCATCAACATCGATTGCAGGCCCAACAGTATCGGGACTCTCTGGAACAATTGAAAGCCCGACAAACGGGCCGTGAGAAAAACGAACTGGAGCAGGAAAATAAGCGCCTGAAACTGCTTTATGCTGAGCTCAGCCTGAAGCTGGATCAACTCAATTCAGCACCGGATACCAAGCCCCCGCAGTAACTGAATTATGTCCTGTTCAGCGCAATACTATTCCACTCAACACTCTTCAACTCAGCACTCTTCAACTTAACACAAAGCATTTTCCTGCTGCACAAGCTTATTGGGCTTAGCTTCTGTGAGCTGAACATAAAGTGCAATCAACACCAGCAACAAAGCATCCACAGCGATTATCATATAGATACTCGTCAGGCTACCATTCAGCTCTTGTAGCCAGCCCGCCAACAAATTACCTGATGCGCCTCCCAGGCCAAATACAACCATACCTATGCTGTTAATCTGCATCGTAGCGGTGGCCGAATAATGTCGATTCAGCCAGCCTGCGATAATGCCCCACATTGGGAAGTACATCAGCCCATAGCCGCAACCTGCTATGACAGCAAAACTAACCGGATCATAGACAAAAGCGATGATCCCTATGGCAAAGCCAATAAACACCAGCAACAGCGCTACCCCATGACCACGGGAGTCAGCCAGCTTTCCGGTTAAAAAACCGGCCAGCATGCCTGTCATTCCTGCGGCCGTCCAGGTATAGCCTCCCAGCTGAACAGCGGCTCCCTGCTCGGCAAGATAGGTACTCAGCCAGGTAGAAAAAGGCATAGTTGCAAAGCCTACCAGGCAGCAGATCAGACTGGCGAAGAAAGCCGTTCGCTCCCGGGTCACCGCCCGAAATAACTGGGCGGCTGTCAGCGCTGCTGATTGAGTACTGTGTTGATTATTACCGGATCGATTCTGTAATCGAATTAACAACCGCCAGGTCAGTAATACTGTCGTACAGCCCAGCACACCGGCAATCAACCAACCACTACGCCAGCCAAACAATGGCACTATCAACAACACCAGCAAACCATTCAAACCATAGCCCCATGCGGTGCCACTCGAAACAGTAGACAGGTAGGTAGATTTAAGCTCTGGCGCCGTATATCGGCTAATCAGTTCAACAATGGCACCCCAGCTTATTGCTGCGCAGGCCGCGGCCAGTATGAGCACCAACATCACCGCCAACGGATCATCCAGACCCGCCATGGTCAGTAACAATAATGAGGTTATTGAACCGGTGACCAAAGCCAGTCGAGCACTACTGATACGATGCCCTGCCAGGCTAAGCAATAATGCTCCCGCCAGGTACGACAATTGAGTCAATGCGCCGGTAACTGCCAGGTGCCAGTGACTGATGCCAATTTCCTCGCGCATCAGCGGGACCAGGGCAGCAAACAGAAATACACCGAAGCCATGGCTGACAATCTGGTTCATACCAAAGGTGGTGCTGATCCGCATTATTAACTCTCCCGACGAAAAGTAATGGTTATGTTGTAAGGACGGCAATATTAGAAACTTGCCTTTATTCAGTAAATCGATAAATATTGACAACTTCATTCAATAAACATGAATTCTGACATATGCGTGATTTGCCGATTGCCCTGTTACGAACCTTTATGGTCGTAACTGAAACACTTAACCTGACCGCTGCTGCAAATCGTCTTAACAAAGCCCCATCAACGGTTAGCATGCAGTTGAATCGCTTGGAGGACCTGGTTACCACACCGCTAATGGAAAGAGGGCAACACGGCGTCAGACTGACAGCCACCGGCATTCAGCTACGCTCTCATGCGCAGCAATTACTTAACCTGCATGATCAGATTGCAGGTCTGTTCCAACATGGGAATATCTCAGGCAAAGTACGTTTAGGAACCCATGATCAATATGCCAGTCGCGCACTACCGCCCTTACTTGAAGCCTTTGTTGTTAACTATCCGGAGGCTCAATTAGAAGTGTTCTGTGATCATCGCCCCAACCATCTAACCGATCGGCTGGCGCAGGGTAAGCTGGATATCGTTCTGGCAGAGATGCCAGCAAACTCAGGAGGAGGCATACGTTTGCAACGTGACAAACTGGTGTGGGTGGGCAGCAGTAGCCATCAGATTCACAAACAGGAGGTCATCCCCCTGGCAGTATTTGAAGAAGGCTGTTATCACCGGGAATATGCCCGTAAAGCCCTGGAACAGAGTAATAAGCCTTACCGTATAGCTTTCACCAGCCAGAGCAGGGGCGGAGTGTTAGCGGCGGTACGTGCAGGAATTGGAATTGGCATAATTCCGTTACATACGTTGGAATCAGATATGCGGGTGATCGAACAGGGTTTACCACCACTGACAGAAACAGACATTACCCTGTTTATAGCTGAAAATGCCAATGAAGCGACTCAACGTCTGGCTCAGACCATCAAAGAAAACCCGCTGTTTGATGCAACACCTGATTAAAGCACTGCATCAACCAGCCCTACCACTTCAGCAAACTGAGCTTCTGAGGCAGTCTGTTTTTTGCGTTTTTTATAGTCGAGATCATAAAGACGAAAATGATGCTCTGGCGTTACCCCGGCATTATTAAGACAGGCTTCGGTACAATGTAACTGACAACCATCGATCGCGATCACCGGGCGGCCAGACTGGGCAATGCGAACCAGCGCAGGCACCCCGCCACCCACACCGGCAATACAGGACATCTCCGCTTTGCCACTATGATCAAAATGCAGTGCAACATCGTTTGCCAACTGAGCCACATTAGAGCAGCCTGAGCAGGCATAGATAAGCGGTAAAACGTCTCGTTTTTTCACGGATATATTTATCTAACAGGCTTTTAGGGCTTTAACATCCAGAATTTCCAGGTTACGTCCCTGAATCGTCAGAATCCCCTGGTCTTTCAGATCATGAATAACCCGGGAGAACGTTTCCGGCTGCATCGCTAAGCGTGATGCTATCAGACGTTTGGTCATGCTGAGTTCAATAACGTTCGCGGGTTTAACGAGTTCAAGCTGAGTTAACAGGTAGCGAATAACCCGGTGACGGGCATTCTGAATAGTCAGCGTTTCAATTTCTGACATCCGCAAATGCAACCTTCTGGCCATGGTCGACATTAACTTGAAACACATCTCACTTGAATCTTGTAGCAAAGAGCGATAATCCTTACTACGAAAAACCAGTAGCTGACTGTTCTCCAGCACTTCGGCATAAACAGGGTAACGGCCCTGCTCCATAAACATCACTGCTTCAGCAAAGGTATTTCCGGCACTAATAACTTCAACTACTTTTTCCTGGCCATCCTGCGACAAATGATAGAGTTTAATCCGACCACTCATAACCAGATAAAAACGGTCAGCAACTTCCCCCTGGCTGAATAAGGCATCACCTTTAATCCGACTTTCCTGTCGGGCTTTACCCAACAACCAGTCAAACCGTTCCTGATCCAGGGATTTAAATAACAGATTATTACGGGCCAGATTATAGCCACTTTCAGAAACAGGCTGACTCATTCAACCTCCGGTCATATTCATGAAACGAACCACTTGAGGCTGATCGTCCCGATTAAAATAGTGCCGCTCTGGTTTATAATTCAGAGCGCTGATCACAGCATCTTTCAAGGGCTGAGTATCGCCGGGGTAACGACGTAAAATAGCCCGCAGATCAACCGCATTCTCTCGTCCGAGACAAAGTAACAGTTGACCCTCAACGGTGATTCGCACCCGGTTACAGGCATCGCAGAAATTATGGCTATGGGGTGATATCAACCCTACCCTGCTCTGACTATCGGCCATACGGAAATAGCGGGAAGGACCACTGGTTTTTTCGGTGCTCGCTAATAACGGATACTGTGCTGAAATAACCTGCTGTACTTCATCACTGGAGCAGTAAGTAGCATTTCTGTCATGCTCAGTTATCTGACCCAGCGGCATCTCTTCAATAAAACTGATATCGATGTTTCGCTCGCGGGCATACTCAACCAGCGCGACGATCTCATCGTCATTACGGCCTTTCAGAATAACCGCATTAAGCTTGATACGTTCAAATCCGGCAGTCACTGCTGCATCGATTCCTTCGAATACCTGATCCAGCTTATCGCGCCGGGTCAGCGAACTGAATCTATCCTGTTGCAGTGTATCCAGACTAATATTAATTCTGCGCAAGCCGGCTTGCTGTAAAGGCTTAGCAAATTGTTTTAGCTGGGAACCATTGGTCGTTAAGGTAACTTCATCCAAACCAGGCAGATCTGAAAGATGCTCAACCAATGAAACAATGTCCCGGCGTACTAAAGGCTCACCGCCGGTTAATCGAATACGCTTGACCCCCAGCTCAGTAAAGGCTCGGGCCAAAGTGGCTAACTCTTCGAGTGTTAAGACCTGTGCCCGGGGTAGGAACTGAACATCTTCAGACATACAGTACACACAACGAAAATCACAGCGATCGGTGACCGATAGCCGCAAATAATCAATTGTCCGGCCCAGACCATCCCGAAGAATATTCTGGTCCTCTGTTGCATGCATTGTCATCCGATCTCCCAAGGCTGATACAAGCGCAGCTATTTTGGCTTATGAAGCAATTAGACGATTATGACAAAGCGCTCAGAAGCCAACATACCTCTAAGTGAGTAATAAGAGGTATAGAGCACGAATCTACAGGGCATAGCAGATAAAATAATGACTTATGTCAATAAAATAAAAATAGAAGGATAGACCCGAGCACACAGAGATATGCTGGATTATTAAATCGAACAACAGCTATTACAACATTAAGCACTGAAGCATCAACGAAAGCATCAACGAAAAAACGGGGCTATAAGCCCCGTTTTTATCCGGACCCTTTCGTTAAAACTTAACAACCGCACGGGCAAAGAAACTCCGTTCAATTTCTGTTTTACCCAACCAGGCACCATTATCTATTTCAAATTCAAGGTGCTTGGAATCAAACAGATTACGGCCGTACAGCCCCAATTCAAGAGACGGATTAACCTGCCAGGTCACCCCGGCGTCCACCGAAGTATAATCAGGAATGTCATTACCTGATGTACTCGAAATATCGTTCTGATGTTCTATCCTGACGTAGGTATTCAACTCAGGTGATACCTGATAATCTGAGCGTAACGAAACCTGCTTTAGAACCGTTGGCTCAGGCATCACGATACCTGCCATTAACGCGCGGGCTTCATAGTTCAGATAATTCAGCCCCAACTGCAGATTCCAGTTATGCCGGGGCTGGAAATTAAACACTGCTTCAGCACCGGTTTTCACAGATTTTACACCATTGACCCCAATAGAATTCAATTCGAGTATTGAGGGATCGAAGGTTGTCTGGACGCCATAGTCATTATCAGAGCTGATCCGGTACAGCGACAGATCCATCTCGAGCAACTCATGCTTCATCCGATACCCCAACTCCAGGTTATCAAACTTAACCGATTTAATATCAGGGCCCCCTTTGAGGTAATGCGTAACCGGAAATGGTGGATTAGGGTACGGCTGTACCTGCAGTAAAGCCATTGGTTGCAGCCAGGTGAGATACTTATCAAACAACGTCGATGACTGTACCGAACGGGAAACCCCGGCCCAAAGTACACCGTGGCGGCCAAGGTTTTGCATTATTTTGACGGACGGCTGGTACAACCAGTTGGTTATCGGGTCTTTATCAACCCGGATGGCCAAAGTTAACTGGGTCTGATCGGGTACCAACTGGTACTGATCTTGCAGAAAGAATCCATAATTGTGCAACTGAGTGTTCAGGTCTGGTGGCAGGTATATCATTTCATTACCGGTAACCAATACATCGTTGTATTGATATTCCAGCCCCCAATCCAGCTTATGCCGCTCAAATTCAGAGTTCATTGCATAATTCAGATTAAAAATCGAGTTTTTACCTCTGGCAAAACTGTCAGTTTCTATATCTAAAACACTATAACTCATTTGCAGCAGCTGGGTTTTATTAGCCGAAAGGCGATGATCCAACCTGATCATTACATCGTTGGTCGTGGTCGTGGTTTTATCCTCATAAATCCTGGGCTCTGTCGACATAGCTACAGTTCCCACCAACAACCTGTCAATATCACCATTCTGATATCCTGCTGTCAGCAATAGCGATAGATCATCGGAGAAACTGTAGTCCAGCCGACTGGTGAAACTCTTAATTTCATTACCATCAAAGCCTTCGGACTGTTTCACCCCCTGGCTTTTTAAATTCATCCGATAACTACCCGTTTGGCCGAACAGGCCACCATAGCGCAGGTTAAGTTGTCGATTCACCGGATCACCGGTTGCGGTCGTCACTTCAAAACCCTGGGTATCAATACTGTGCTTAGTGATAATATTAATCACGCCCGAAGACGCTTTTGTACTCCAAAGAGTACCTCCTGAGCCCCTAATAAGCTCAATCCGGGCAATAGTCTCAAGAGGAATATCCAACGCATCCCAGGTAACCCCCTGGAAAGCCGGGTTATAAAAATAGCGCCCGTCGATCATCACCAGTATATTCGAACCAAATTCATTTGGACTTTTACGAATACCTAAAGCGATCTTAGAATTATCGGCATCCCGGACAAAAATACCAGGAAGGAGTCCGATTGCCTGTGACAGATTTTCAACTCCGGCGCGATGGATCTGCTCATTGGTCAGCACATACATAGAGGCCGGCGTATCATATACCGATTCTACGCGTTTCATCACCGATGTAGCCTGTACATCCAGAGACATTAGCGCTTCAAGATCCATCGTTTCTAGCGCATTTTGATTTGCTGAAGCCTGAGATGCGACAACACTTAAACCTAAAACCACACTCAGTAACTGATTCACACGCAACTCCCTTTACATGTTTTAACGTAAAATATTTGACACAGAATACGACTTTTTACCTACCAATTACAGCATGAATCTAATCACAGACGCTAAGGCGATGATTATTCTTACAAAACCTGATCTCAACCATTAAAAACAATAACCAAAATATCTGACTCCATACTATCGATCGGAATGACAAAGCCCCGGTTGGTCAATAGCTCCCTTACAATAACCATGATTTAAAATATCCGTAGCCAATAACGAAACTTATCCTCCTCAGAATGAGTATCCATAAGCGCTGTTTTAATGTATCTCAATCAACAACCCTTCTATTCTGAAGCTCAGGGGATTCAGCTATACCCTCGATGATCACTTTTAACTGATCACAACTAACACTGAATTAACCATTAAAGCTAATGCAAGTATGGGCGGTATTCACTGGATGAATCGACAACGGTCTCAGTGCTTAAAAACCGGTTTATTCACCGGCATCATGATGTTCCTCTGCCTGTCAGTGGGCAGCAGTGCCCGTGCCGAATCAATACAAATTATTGCTCATCCTGATCAGTCCACCGTCACTTTGTCATCTCAAAACCTCTGGGCAATCTACGGTATGAAAACCCGACACTGGGCCGACGGCACCCTAATCAAAGTATTTGTGCTTCCAACAAAACACCCACTACATCGACGTTTTTCGATTAACGCCCTGAAAACCTATCCATATCAGCTGGATCGGGTGTGGCAACGACTGACTTATTCAGGGACCGGTAGAGCACCGACAGTTGTTCCCTCAGAACAGGCAATGATAGAAGCCGTTACTTCAACACCCGGCGCTATCGGCTATATAAACTCTACAACAGACAAAGGAGCATGCCATGTTGTTAAGGTGCAATAGCAACGATACAGGCTTCATCCTCAAAACCTGTGCCATGGCATCGGTTCTCTTGAGCTCTCAGGTATCAGCTATTGAGTTGAACGATAGTACTGAAATACACGGCTTTTTTAGTCAGAGCTATATCAACAGTAAGAACAACAACTATTTCGGTGAGTCTCAGAATGGCAGTTTCGATTTTCGCGAGGCAGGCATTAATATTTTCCATGAAGCAACGCCTACTCTGAACTTTGCTGCCCAGCTAACCTCGCGTAAAGCGGGCAAAACCAATGACGGTAGACCTCGTCTTGACTATGCTCTGCTGGATTACAGCTTTTATGATAAAGCCGGTTTACGCAGCGGCATCCGTTTGGGACGAACCAAAACTCCCTACGGTTTTTATAACCTGATCCGGGATATTCCCAATGCCAGATCCGGTGTATCGGTACCCTCATCAATCTATTTTGAACAGTTGCGTAACTCGCTGATAGCCACCGACGGAGGTAACTTTTACAGTAATTTGAACCGGGACTGGGGTAGTCTCAGCTTTGAACTTTACAGCGGTCAGACTGGGACCGACACTGAGATGGAGTATTACGTATTACAGCAAGATCTACCGGGAAAGTTTGACGATGCTACGATGCGCGGCGCACGTATACTCTATGAGAACCTGGGTGGCAGCCTACGACTAGGGCTGACCTACGCCCACCCGGAATTCGACTATATACCCGGCACATTAGATCCTTTCGGGGCCGGCCATGTGGCTTCTGATATGTGGCTTTACTCATTTCAGTATAATCAGGAGAAGTGGTCCCTGACTGCCGAATACCTGACTGCAGACAACGAAGTAACGGATTTTGGCGTGTTACCCGACCGGTTCAGTAACACTGAGGCTTTTTATATACAGACCGACTTCCGTATTAGTCAGGATGTGACCACATACCTGCGTTACGAAGAGCAGACCCTTGATACGAAAGACCCCGATGGCACTAAATTCTATCAACCCTTGTTTGGCGCTGCCCATATCGCCTTTGGTAAAAACCGTGTAGTCGGCGCGCGCTGGGATATTTCTGAAAACTGGATGCTACGCGGTGAGATCCACAACACCCACGGCACCTTATGGCTTCCAAAGAGCGACAACCCCTCTTTGGCCGACCGCAAGGAGCACTGGCAAATGCTGGTATTACAGCTGGTGTATAACTTTTAAAGATGAGTACTGAGGAGAGGCAACCGCCCCTAAATAATGAATAAAATAGGTTTCAGCATAAAATGGAAAGCCGTTACTTTCCTCAGTGCTATCCTGGTATTCATCTGTACCGGGATAGTTGTGCTGTACACCTTTACGTTACTGAATCAGGCCGAAGAACGTGCCGCAAACCAGAGCCATCAGGATGATCTGGCTATCGCCGAACTACTCAGTGACAGCCATCTGCAGCTACAGCAAATAGCAGTGCTGATTCCTAATATGAGTAACATTGACCAGGCCCTGAATAAAAACGATAAGGTATCACTTGAGTCAGCACTACAGGAGCACTGGCAAAATTTATCACTCAATCTCGACCTCCACTATTTGCACCTGTTTGATAAGACAGGAAATGACCAGGGTGGCTATCACACAACCTATCAGATCGGCGACCAGGTCATTAACCTCATCACCGAGCAGGTCATACTATCAGCAACCGATGAGCAACCGGTTAATTTCCTGATCTGCGAAATCCAATGCACCCTGTTCGTCATAGAACCTTTCATACTCAATAATGGATCCCGCGGCGTAATCGCAATTGGCCAGAGTATAAGCAGCCTTGCTACCCGGTTTAAACTGCTTACAGGCAGGAATCTGGCCATCCTTAAAGCGGGGAAGGACATCGATAACGATCGAAACCTGACTGACTGGGGCATGAGTATCTGGGCGCTGAATCAATTTGAAACCCTTAATCCGTTAATTAAAAAAAGTATGGCACTACTACCCGAGCCCAACAGCACCCTTTTAACAACAAGCTCAGGCACTCCTTACCGTATCCAGAAAATCACTCAGCTGCATCAAAACATCCTGGGAAATCCCCCCGTACTCCTCTCCCTGACCAATATTACAAACGAAAAGAAAGATTTGTCTGCTGCGATCACTAACGGCATAGCCTCCGGGCTAGGAGGTCTGATCTTTTCAGAACTGATGCTATTACTGCTGATATGGCGACCGACCCAACGACTGCACCGCCTGGCCGCTGCCCTGCCCATGTTATCTGAACACAAGTTTGACGCGGTACGCCGTACCATCAATATCTCAAAGAAAAGCATACTCACCGATGAACTGGACCTGGTTGAGTATAAAGTTCTACAGCTATCTGATGAATTTGAAGTATTACAACAGGAAGTACAGCAGCACGCAGACCAGTTAGAACAACAGATGAGCAAACAGGTCGAAGCTCGTCAGTTTATGGCGAAACTACTGGATACCGCACCACTGATTATCGTGACCCAGAGCAGCAATGGCCAGGTACATACGATGAACCACTGGGGCCGCAAAATGACCAGCTGGCTACACCGCAAACCAACGCTGTCACAGACTGACTCTTTCATCAGCCTGCACAGAGAAAACTCTCTGCCGGATGATCACATCGAAAAAGTGCAGTTGCTTTGCCGCAAGGAGCTGACAATTTATCAACATGAAGCCCAGCTCCATGATCGCTACGGTTCATTAAGATATATTACCTGGATGCACTCCCTGATCGAAGAGCAATCAGGTGAACAGTCTATCCTCTCAATCGGCATGGACCTGACTGATCGTATGGAAGCTGAACAGAAGCTTTCATGGCTGGCCAGCCACGACACGTTAACAGGGCTGCATAACCGCAGGGATTTTCAGAACCATCTGAATCAGGCACTGAATAACGGCAGGAACGGCGCTCTGCTGTTTATCGATGTCGATCGTTTCAAGTCGATCAATGATACCGCAGGTCACGGGGTAGGCGATCAGGTGCTACGAAAAATTGCTCGTATTCTGCAAAAAAACACCCGCGGAACGGACTTCGTTGCCCGTCTTGGCGGCGATGAATTTACTATCCTTCTACCCCGCGTAAGCAAGGCTGAAGCGACTAAAGTGATGGAAAACATGAGTGAACGGCTGAATACAGAGGTGAGCCTTAGTAACGGTGGACGCCAGCACTTTAGTTGCAGCATTGGTTGTGCAATGTATCCGCAGCATGGCAGTAAAGATGAGGAATTACTGGCCAGCGCGGATATGGCAATGTACAACGCTAAACAAAATGGCCAGGGCCGCTGGCATCTGTATGATTCGACCGAAGCGATCATTCATCGTATCAAGTCGGATGTCAGTTGGCAGGATAAGATTCGTCTGGCCTTTAATGATGATCTGTTCCGACTCTGGTTCCAGCCCATTATCAATATCGACAATCATCAGATATGTCATTACGAAGTACTGTTGAGATTACAAATGCCTGATGGGGAAATTATCCCTCCAGGGGACTTTATTCCGGTAGCAGAACGGACCGGGTTAATCTGGGATATCGACAAGTGGGTGCTAACCCAGAGCATGATGCACCTGGCACAACATAATCAACGGCACAAAGATCAACAGATTACCCTGGCAGTTAACATATCTGCGCCGAGCATCCAGTCTCCTGACTTCATCAGCCTGTTCCTGAGTTTATGTGCAACCTACAAAATACGGCCTCAACAACTGATCATTGAGATTACTGAAACGGCTTTTCTCGAAGACTTCGAATCCGCCCAGAAAATTTTAAGACAGCTTGCGAAACACGGCTGTAAAATTGCTCTGGATGATTTTGGCGTGGGCTTTTCATCTTTCAGCTATTTGAAACAGATGCCACTCACCTACGTTAAACTGGATGGCTCTTATATCCGCGAGATTGTTAACAGCCCGCAAGAGCAAACCTTTGTGCGCTGTCTGACTGAAATGGTTAAAGGCTTCGATATGCTGACCATCGGCGAGTTTGTTGAAACACCCCAAATCATGCAGACCCTACAGGAACTTGGCGTACGTTATGCTCAGGGCTATCTGATCGGCAAACCTGGCCCGGCAACTGAAGATCAGGCAACTATTACAGCGCGATTGCAAAACAGGAAAAACTCAATTGAAAATGAATCTTAAGCAGAGATTATCACACAAGCTCAGAAACATAAGCTCAGCGACATTAGCTCAGCAATTCAGCCCCGGCCTCATGCCCCCGGCCCCAGCGGCTGACCGTAACTAAACTCGACATAATTACCATTCGGATCTCTCAGACCGCAGTAATAGCCAACCGGATAAGCCTCCTGCACCGGTGGCCAGATCAGGTCTCCGTTCAACTCAGCCTGTCTGGCAACTCGGTCCACCTCAGCTTTACTGGTCATTGCAAAGCCAAGATGACTGTAGTCATTTTCCAGCATTGGCCGTTCAGGTCCACCTTCCAGTAACACTATAATCAGGTCCTTCTCCCGGCCCGGCTCGGCCATCCAGACAACTTTGTGGCCCGGAGTATCCCGATGGTGAATCACTGCCATCCGGCAGTAATCAGAATAGAAACCTATACAGGCCTGCAGATCAGCCACATGAAGGGCTATATGTGTAAGGCGGGGCATAGCAGTCATCTCTCGAGTAGGATGATATTCAACCTTGTGCTATGCAGTATAGAAAACTCAGCTGAAGCAGGCAGTCACCGATTACTCCCACTCCATCTGTTCAAATACCTGCTGGGCGTTACGGCCATGAATCTGCTCATACACCTCAAGATAACTGAAACGGCTTTGATCGATACGGCTAACCGCACTCATCTCTTCACCTGCATCGATCAACCGCCCCACCTCAGACCTTAAGAAAACCAGATAATCATAGGTATCTTTTTCTGCACCAGACAGATCGGTCGGCTGACCGTGACCAGGTACTATAACTTGCGGTGCCAGCTGACGAATTGTGTCAAAGGCGGCGATCCAGTCCCGGTGCTGTGACTGAGGGCCTATGCCCAACATACGCCCGGTATAAACCAGGTCCCCGCTGAACAGTACTTTATGCTCAGGTAACCAAACCAGGGTTTCACCACCGGTATGGGCCGGGCCTACCGGGATCAACTCAATTTGTAGTCCTCCGATTGTGAGTTCAGTAGTTTCAGAAACAACGGCAGTTGCCGGCTGAGGATCAGTGCCTGCCCAGCTCGCCGCGGTCAAAGCTGAGGTCGATTCAATTTGACTATTGCGCCTCGCATTCTGGTCTGCCTGAGTTTTAACGGATGTCAGTGTTCTGATTCCTTGCTCGGCAAAGTAGCGATTACCAAACCAACGATGATCCTGACCGCCTGTGTTAATCACCAATTGAATCGGTTTATCGGTTACTGTGCGGATGTGGCTTTCAATATCCCCGGCACCCAGTAAAGTACCGCCACTGTCGATCAACAAAACAGAATCATGAGTGACAATAAATCCGAAATTAGCATTATTCGCCAGATTCTGCGCCGAGCGTTGCTCCATCGGCCCGATCAACGCATAGACATCAGGCGCTACCTCGGTCAACTGCAGCGGTTTGGCTTGTGTGACTCTAGTCATAAGCAGACCTGCTATAAACAGACCTACTATAAACAGGCTTAGCAGCAGACTGGGCAGCAACCCGGCAAAGCGATTAATCCTAATTCCTGACATTCCGTTCACTCCTTTGCATTTTGTTGACAAGCTTCATAGCAGCCTTTTCTCTAAGCCTGTCAAAACACTATCAGCGACTTATCCAGCAACCCGGTCAATTCTAAGAAGGGTTGTTCTCATTGACGCAGCACTCTTCCTGTAGAAAATCGATCAGTCCGTGCAACTCATCGTACTGCGGTACACAATACAGAGTCCGCCCTTCCCGGCGCTGTTCGACCAGCCCGACTGAAACCAGCCGGGTAATATGATGGGATAATGTTGAGCCTGGAACATCAAGTGCCGACTGAATCTCCCCCACCGGCACCCCCTGATGCCCCCCTTTAACCAGATAACGAAATATTTTAAGCCGGGTTTCATGGCCCAGTTCAGCGAGCCTTTTAGCAGCCATTTCTAACTTCATGATATTGCCCTGATCAATATATATTTCGATATTACTAGAAATATCTTGACGTAACAAATAATGCTAATTCATAATGTTTCGATAATCTTAGAAATATAGGAATATAAAGTGTCAGATCAGCTACTAACGATGCTTGAAGATACATTAGGCATGTTCATTTTTCTCGGGGTAGAGCTAACCACTCTGTTCCTGCTAATCAGCTTTATTGTGGGTGTTATTCAGGAGTTTATGCCAGCAGATAAAATCCAGCGGATACTCAGCTCTAAAAGCGGTAAAGGTTACCTATCTGCCGCCATCTTAGGCGGCGTTACGCCGTTTTGCAGCTGCTCAACTATTCCGATGCTAACAGGTTTGTTGAAGGCTCGTGCAGGATTCGGTCCGACGATAACTTTCCTGTTTACATCCCCTCTGTTGAATCCGATTATTATCGGACTGTTCCTGGCAACCTTTGGCCTGCAAGTCACTCTGTCCTACGCACTTATCGCGCTAACCGTCTCTATCAGCGCCGGTTATCTGCTGGAACGATTTAACTTCGCTCAACATATTCGCCCGGAAATACTGGGCGATAATCCGCCCACCGGCTGTTCTGGTAATTCACAGACAAAACCGCAAAACATGACAGCATTCCCTACTACATGCCCTACTAACAGTAACGCTGAAAAAACAGAGGCTACTATCTGCGGCTCAGTAGAAGCAACCTCTCTGCCCAATAGTTGTGCCGGAGCAGCCTCTCTGAAAATCGTTACCGAAAACCGTTGGAACAGAATCTGGCAAGAAACCTGGAGTCAATTTACTAAGGTGTTGCCTTATCTGTTACTGGGTATCGCTATTGGTGCCTTTACTTACGGCTTCATCCCTGCCGATCTCATTGCAACCTACACTGGCAGCGATAATCCACTGGCAATTCCTGTTGCTGCCATTATCGGAGTACCACTGTATATCAGGGCAGAAGCGGTCATTCCTCTTTCAGCGGCCCTTGCGGCAAAAGGCATGGGAATGGGTGCCGTTATGGCACTGATTATCGGTAGCGCAGGGGCAAGCCTGACCGAAGTCATACTGCTACGCTCAATGTTCAAAACCCCAATGATCATCGCTTTCCTGACAGTCATATTTAGCATGGCAATGCTGGCGGGCTACTTGTTTAATCTGTTCTTTTAGCTGGTTTATCGATCAGAACTATCAAAAAGGATATCAACAGGGCTAGCAACAGAAATATGGGCCGGGTTGCCAACGACCGGCCCATAGTCAAAAACCGAAATATCACCACGAAATATCTTCAACGTAGCCCCCAAAACAGATCTGCTAATCTTTAGTTACCTGCAATTAAAAGCAAAAAATCAGAAAAAGCTAAGGGGGTTGCTATGCAGCTATTACGATTAAATGAAAACCTGTTGGGATGGGATTGCGACACGCTGATCGTCATGTACAACGACGAGTCCAAAACCTTCAAAACTATATGGGAACTGGAAGAGTACCTTGATCACAGATTCGGTGTGCTTATCGTCAATGAAGAAAGTCTAACAGATGACAATATTCATTAGCCTCCGGCTAATGAATCAGACCGCTGAACAACTTTAGCTAGCTAGACGTGGCTGAGTCGTTTGTTGGTGATTAGACGGAAAGTTTCGCTTTCCTTGCTAGAAAAAACTACCGCCAACGCCAAGAGTTGATGCAGAATATATGCTTTAGATATGAGCGAAAAGGAAAGCATTCATAATGCGCATCAAAGGAAAAATAACGTCCTGGAACGACGACAAGGGATTTGGATTTATTGAACCCTGCTCCGGTGGTAAATCTGTTTTCATACATGTTAAGGCGTTAAGTCACCGCACCCGCCGCCCCGCCGTAGGCGAACTGATCACCTACAGTTTATCCAGCGACAAGCAAGGGCGTCCCTGCGCTAAAAAAGCACTCTTAGCAGGTGATCGGCAACCAGCCAGACGCAATACATCCAGGCCTATTTACTCAACGTATATCGCAATTTTCTTTCTTATCTTCGTCGGCCTTGCTGTTATCACAGCAAAAGTACCCGTGATAATTCTGATTCTCTACTTTGGCGCAAGCCTGTTCAGCTTCATTATGTATGCAATCGATAAATCAGCGGCACAAAAAGGCAACTGGCGAACCCAGGAAAGCACTCTTCACCTGTTATCGGTTGTCGGAGGCTGGCCAGGCGCTCTGGTCGCGCAACAACAGCTACGCCATAAAACGACAAAACAATCTTTCCAGTCAGTTTTCTGGGTCACTGTTCTGGTGAATTGTGGTGCCTTTATCTGGGCACTTACACCTGACGGCGCTGCTACTGTCGATAGCTTTATTGCAATGCTCAGATAGAGCGCCAGACTGCAAAATACATCAGAGCCTTCTTTAGTACCTTCATCGATCAATAATGGTCTCGACGCTGTAAGATAGGTTACCACTGTTGAATACTTATTAGATGGAATTTAGATGCACTCTCAACAAGTACAGGATTTAGCGGCTTATAACCAGTGGATGAATACTAAGATCTACGATGCTTGCGAAAGCCTGACCGATGAGCAGCGCAAGCAGGATATGGGTGGTTTCTTCAAATCGATTCATGGTGCACTCAACCATCTCCTGCTGGGCGATAAGATCTGGCTGGGACGTTTTACCGGTGAGCCTTTTGCTGTAGCCGGCTTAGACCAGGAGCTTTTTAAGGACTTCAACGAACTGAAGCAGGTCCGGCAGAAAACCGACCAGCAGATAATCAATTGGGTCGCAGCCCTCACCGAAGCCGAACTGCTCAGTAAACTGCAATATCAAAGCATCGTCGATCCAGCTACCCGCAGCTACGAGATGTGGCTGGCGATCACCCACTTCTTCAATCACCAAACCCATCACCGGGGCCAGATCACTACCCTGCTTTCGCAGCTGGGGGTAGATTATGGGGTAACGGACCTGATCTGGCTTCCCCAGGTTATTGAGCGGAACGCTCAAAAGGCAGACCGCTGAACAAGTTCAGCTCGCTAGACGTTGCTACGCAACTTGCTAGTGGCTAGATCGCTTCGCTAGCTAGATAAGAGCCTTCTTATTGATTTTCTTGTTATAAGTCAGGGAATTAACGCTGAAAGGAAGTTGCGTTGGTTTTCTGTTTGGTTCAATATCGACTGATACGCTGTACAGAGTTGACCAAACTTTGAGCTCATTGGATGAGAAAGCAGTTACCCCTTCCGGTATCTCTCCTGATTAAGAAAAACCTTACAAAGGTAGCAAAGCTTGCAAGCTTTCGTACCTTGCAAGGGTGCAATATTAAAGTTGTTAAAGCAAAAAAGTAGCACTGACACATCATAAACAGGAGGGAGCCATGCTTAAAATTACCGGCCTAGACAAGCTACAAAATGAGCTAAAACAGGCAGAGCAAGCATTGAATGAACTGGATGGCGAGTTGGGCGTCGTGAACTTTGATCCTCACGAACCTGCAAGTATTGAAGGTGCTATTCAGTCAGTTGACCGAATGATTGATAGTCGTATTGAACCGTACGTCGATAACCCCATTGTTGAGTCGCTTGCCGAGCAAATGAAAGAGAGCTATAGAGAAAATATTCTCCAAAAAGCTGCTGAGGCCCGATTACAGTCTGACGAGGATTAATGATGACCCAAGATATTTTCGGAGAAATTAACAATGTTGTTCTCGACTTACAGAATTCGCAGTTGCAGACGTACGAACGTCCGTTGAAAAAGCTTGCCCAATTATTGCGGCATACCGACCTTGAACCTTACAACGAGGAACTGACGAAAGAAGTTGACCTCGATGCTTTTATTGCAGAAAGCGAAAAGACTGGGGGCGGCATGGTTGGCAGTGCCCAACTTGCATGGCCTGATGATCCAAAGAAAACGATGGGATTAACATTGCTTCTTATCGAAAAGCTGGCCAACGACCCAAGTTACGCTACCAACTTCGGCCATCATTTTTTCTATTCTGGGCGGAAAATTATCGCTGGCATCCATGCGCTTACTGGTCAGCTCATCATACCTTTTGTTCGAGATTACAAGAATTATGTCCAGTCGAAGGGGAGTACTGAAACTGCGTTGAAGTCGCCATTTTCACGTAGGATATTTATCGTTCACGGCCACGACGATGGTGCGCGGGAAACAGTAGCTCGCTTTCTGGAGCGCATTGGTTTAGAGCCCATCATTCTCCATGAACAGGCCAATCAAGGAAGAACTATTATCGAAAAGGTTGTTGCAAACAGCGATGTTGGGTTTGCAGTAGTTCTTCTCACGCCGGATGATGAAGGCTGTGTAAAGGGAGGAACACCCGAGCCACGGGCCAGGCAAAATGTATTGCTGGAGCTGGGCTACTTCATTGGCCACTTGGGTCGAGACAAAGTATGTGCTCTCAAACGAGGTACGTTGGAAATTCCTAGTGATTTTGCAGGTATCGTTTGGGAGACAATGGACACTAATGGTGGCTGGAAACAGGCGCTCGCGCGCGAACTTGAAGCGGCTGGGCACGGTATAGATTGGAACAAAGTCATGCGAGCTTAATGTGGCTAGCCGCGATCGAAGAGTTCTTGTAGCGAATATTAAATCATATTAAATGGATGTGCTTTTAGTTTTTCGAGCACACCAAGAATATATTAGAGGATGCTTTAACAAGGCATTGCAGCGGACAAGCCGCTGAATGAGGCGTTAGCTTTCCATACCAAGGAGTGAAATGAAGTCTTCTACGTTAAACACCTTAATGGTTGCCAAATCAATTTATGGCGAGACCAAGTATTTGGTAAATTCTGGTGATAAGCATTCCTGCACAGCGGGAATAATATTACTTCAAGACTTTGTTGAGCTAGTAGTTCTGTCTGTTCTTGATGAATTAGACGTAGATGAACAACGAAATTTGGAGTCAAAATCATTTGATGAATTATTAGGAGAGCTTAAACGTCAGGGTGTGAAAATAATAAAATCTGGGACCATAAAGGCACTGAATAAGCAAAGAGTTATATCTAAACATTATGGACAGCTTTCTGAGCCGGCGTCTGTTGTAAATTATTACACCTCAGCAGTAATATTCGTTGACCATCTACTTAAAGAAGTTATTGGCTCTACGTTACAGGAAATATTTCTAACTGACATATTAAAGGACGGTATTGTAAAAGATTCTGTAAGAGGCGCTATCTCATTATCAGAAGGAAATAAGTATTTGGATGCGCTAGTAGAATTAAGAAAGGCATTCTTTCTATCATATGAATATGAATATTCGGTCTATGGCTGGAGAAATCAGGATAAGAATGCAAATGCACTTTCTGGCTTGTTAGGCCTTGGGTTTGGAGGTGGAATGAAGGCTCATTATTGGACTCGAAATTCCGAATGGGTAAATGAAAACGTAAAAAAACCAATCGACTACGTTCAAATAAATCATGAGCAACTGAAGATCGATTGTATGGAATGGGGCGTTAGTACTGTTGATATCAAGAATTTCAGACGGCTGACACCTGAAATCATAAAAACTGAGGAAGGTGTTTGGCATACAGATTATGATCCAAATTTTGTAGCAAACGAAACAACTCAAGAAAATTTTAATTATTGTTTAGATCTTGTATTGGATTTCCTTCTAAAAAAGCAGGAATTTGAGTCAAGCAAAAAATGGCCTAAAAGAGAAAAGTCTTTACCATCCCCGCCAGTCTATATAGGGAAGCCTCTATACGAAAAGCCAGATCAAACATCAAAGGTCATTCTCTATGTACAAAAAAACTATTTATATAGAGTCGATAGAGTACTAACTGGCTTCAATCACACTGAAAAATATCTCTATGTTTATTTATACCAAGAGGATTCGGAGACAAATCAACCAACTAGTCAAGTGTGGGGCTATCTTTTAAATGAGTAACTCTCTAACAGCTTTTTAGGGCCTTAATCAGGAATAAATAGGGTCAAGAATAGATAATCATTCCGCTTACAAAATACTTATCTTGCTTTTCAAGCAACAACCCTAAATAGAAGGCTCTCCTAGCAAGTCGCGAAGCGACGTCTAGCGAGCGACGAAGTCGCATTCTAGCCACTTGAGCGCAGCGAGTTGCGAGCCTTTATTCAAAATTAATCCGATATACCTCTGGCAGTTCCTTATAAGTAGAAACATCCACCCCCAGGTCTTTTATGATTCCGTCGCCTACACCGTAGATCCAGCCATGAACTGAAAGGTCCTGACCGTTGGTCCAGGCTTTCTGAACCACTTTGCTATGACAGATATTGGCAACCTGCTCACGAACGTTCAATTCGCACATCAGATCGACCCGTTTTTTAGGATCAGTCTCGTTTTTCAGCTCTTCACGATGTTTATAGCCGATATCTTTGAGGTGACGGATCCAGTTATCGATCAGCCCCAGATCCTTATTGCTAAGTGAGGCTGCAACACCACCACAGCCATAATGACCACAGATAATAATATGCTTAACCTTGAGCACGTCCACTGCATAGTGCAGCACTGAGATACAGTTGAGGTCCGTATGCAGCACCATGTTGGCGATATTACGATGAACGAACAATTCGCCCGGCATCAACCCGACAATTTCATTAGCCGGCACCCGGCTATCAGAACAACCGATCCAGAGATACTCTGGCTTTTGCTGGTTTTCCAGCTCTTTGAAAAAGCCCGGATGGGACTTCTCAATCTCATCAGCCCAGGCTTTGTTGTTGTCTAAAAGATCACTTAACATTGTGGTAATCTCCCAACGTTTTAGCTCTTAACATACCAGACCGCTTAGCTTCACGGTGCTAGCCAGACGTTGCGTCGCAACATACTGGCGTCTAGCAGCTGAGAAGCAACGTTCTTTCTTATTGAACAAGCATCGAGTCAGCACCATGCAGCTCTACACCAGTAATATCAGCACTAGAAGCTAAGATGCTTATATATTGATTGACGCTTCTGCGATACACCTGCTCTTGCAGGTAGGTACGGATTTTGTCCATTACGAATTCATATTCCAGCTGATCGCCTTCGACCTTCTTATCAACCCGAACGATGTGATAACCGTAGCGGCTCTCGACCGGATTCGGACACAACCCCTCGTCCATCGGGAATACCTGACGTTCGAATTCGGGCACTGTGGAGCCTTTGCTCAGCTGACCCATTTCGCCACCCAGCTCTTTCGATGGGCAGTCGGAAAACTGCATTGCCAGTGCGGCAAACTGATCGGGATCCTGTTGCAGCTGGGCAATCAAACCTTCAGCCTGCTCCTGACGCTGATGACGCTCTTCCGGCTCACCCGGGTCAGCACCCAGCAATATATGGCTGGCCGCGATCAGGTCCGGGGAACGGAACTTGTCAGGGTTGGCTTTGAAATACTGGAAACAGGCATCTTCATCGGCATCCGGCTGTTTAACTTCCTGCGACAACAATGCTGCGATCATCGCTTCATCATTTTCAACCGCATCCTGGCCTTCAGTATTCAGGTCCATCTCACGGGCTTTTTGCAGCAGTAACTCTTTAACTACCAGCGCTTGCGCCGCTTGACTGCGGGCCAGCTCCAGCTCTTCTGCCGGGTGATATTGCATCTCAGCGACAATATCGCTTTCCTGAATCAGGATCTGATTAACCCGAACTTCTGGAAAGTCCTGTTCGGCAATGGCTTTAGTATCGATTAGTTGCATAAGAGTGCCTCGATGTTGCTTAGTCTGGTCTGGCTTTCAGGTTAAATAGTGAAAGCGCTTTTGTAAGGATATTACGTTTCTTACAGCCTTATAAAAGTACTCTAAAGAGGTATATAGGGGTTATCCGGGGGTTAATTAACTAAGGTATGATCTGTGACAATAATCAAGCTTTTCGCCGGACTTTACAAATAGAACAGGGGTGTCACCACCCCTGTTGTTTGCCTTTCTAAAGCATGTCAGTCAAGACTGACAGGTATTGTCAGTCAGATTAACGCTGACGTACGATCTGGTAGTTACGTGCGAAGTACTTAACCGGTACGCTCCAGATGTGAACCATCCGGGTGAACGGGAAGACAACGAACATAGTCAGACCAACAAAGATGTGCAGCTTGTAGATCACGCTAACACCGTAGATGTGTGTCGCAGCATCAGACTGTAAGGTCACCAGACCCTGCGCCCAGTTTGCCAGCATCAACATTACGCTACCGTCCAGATGACCCATAGAGAATGGGATAGTCAGCAGACCCAGTGTTACCTGTACAAACAGCAGCACCAGAATGAAGATGTCAGCACCCGAGCTGGTTGCACGTACACGTGGATCACCCAGGCGACGTTTCAACAGCAGGAAGCAACCTACCCAGCACAGCAGACCAGCAGCACCACCACTAATGATCGCAAGCAGTTGCTTGTTACCAGTAGAGATGAACGGCTCGTAAAGCGCGTGGGGTGTTAACAGACCAACCAAGTGTCCGAAGAAGATGAACAGCACGCCCACGTGGAACATGTTGCTCGCCGCACGGAACCCTTTTGAGCTCAGCATCTGGCTGGAACTTGCACGCCAGGTAAACTGCTCACGGTCATAGCGAATCCAGCTGGCAATCAGGAAGACTGCGCCGGCAATATATGGGTAAACCCCAAATAATAGATCATTAATATATGACATTGTTATTCTCCCGGGCTCTTACGAACCGGCTATGCCAGTCTGGGCGTTGTTAGTCGAATTATCGAGAACCTGCACCACTGAAACAGATTCAAACTCTTTGCGACGCTGGGTAATGGCATCATCGCCACAACCAGATACCGCACTGCCTTCAGTAAAGGACACCATCTCTTCTTCCCAGATTTTATCCAGGGCTTCAGGTGTGTCGTCCCGCTCTTCTTTCTCGACTTTCTCTTTCAACTCAGTGCGATCGACCTCAAGGCCAGCCACACTCAGAACTGCATTAAACAGCACCGCATAATGGCACTCACGCTGTTCAAGACGAGTTGCAAGCAACGCCAGAATTTCACTGACTTCCGTTAACCACTGCTGTACTTCCTCTGCAGGACGCATCGACAGATATTCAAGGAATAACGGAATGTAATCCGGCAATTCACGTACGTCGATTGCGAATCCTTTGTCCTCATAAACGGACATCAGATCAACCATCGCCTGACCACGGTCACGGGATTCACCGTGCACGTGTTCAAACAACAATAGCGACAGCGAACGACCACGGTCGAAGTTACCGACATAATAATCCTGCGCATCCAGCAGATCCTGAGAGCAGATCTTCTGAACGAACTCAATTAGAGCCGTTTTCTGGTCTTCGGCCAGCTGCGCATCGCTGCGCAGCGCCTCAATCAGTTCTTCACGACCCTCAAAGAGCTCAGCTTCAGGATAATCCATCAGCAATGAGATCACTTTAAGGCTACGCATCGGTCAGCTCCTTCGGATCAACCTGCGTCACGCCACTGATCTTCTGGACCATAGTCACGTTCTGCTTCTTATTGCCGAATAAGTTGAATTCAGACTCACCACCGGCACAACCGTTACCGAAGGAGAAACCACAACCACTACGCTCCGGGAAGGCTTCTTTAGCCAGTTCACGGTGGCTGGTCGGTACCACGAAACGATCTTCGTAGTTCGCGATTGCCAAGTAACGGTACATCTCTTTAGCCTGGTTTTCGGTCAGACCCGCTTCTTCCAGAACTTCCAGATTCAGCTTGCCTTCAACCTGCTCGTCACGCTTGTAAGCACGCATCGCCAGGATACGCTTCAGCGCTTCCTTAACAGGCTTCTCGTCACCGGCAGTCAGCAGGTTAGCCAGGTACTTAACCGGGATTCGCAGGGAATCAACATCCGGCAGCGCACCGTTCATACCGATCTTGCCAGCATCAGCTGCAGACTGGATCGGGCTGAGTGGTGGCACGTACCAAACCATTGGCAGCGTACGGTACTCAGGGTGCAGTGGCAGAGCCAATTTCCAGTCCATCGCCATTTTGTATACTGGCGAGTTCTGGGCAGCCTTGATTACATTGTCAGTTACACCATCTTTACGTGCCTGAGCAATAACTTCCGGATCATTAGGATCCAGGAAGATCTCCAGCTGCTTCTCGTACAGATCCTGTTCGTTACCGCTGGCAGCCACTTCTTTGATGCGATCCGCATCATAAAGCAGCACGCCCAGGTAACGGATACGACCAACACAGGTCTCAGAACATACAGTCGGCAGACCAGATTCAATCCGTGGGTAACAGAAGATACACTTCTCGGACTTACCGGTTTTCCAGTTGTAGTAGATCTTCTTGTAAGGGCAGCCGCTGACACACATACGCCAGCCGCGGCACTTGTCCTGATCGATCAGTACGATACCATCTTCCTCACGCTTGTAGATCGCGCCGCTTGGGCAAGATGCTACACACGCAGGGTTCAGACAGTGCTCACACAGACGTGGCAGGTACATCATGAAGGTGTTCTCGAACTGGCCGTAGATCTCCTTCTGGATGTTATCGAAGTTCTTATCTTTAGACCGCTTGGAGAATTCCGTACCCAGGATTTCCTCCCAGTTTGGACCCCACTCAATCTTGTCCATGCGGTCACCGGTAATCAGTGAGCGTGGACGTGCAACCGGCTGATGCTTGCCTTCCGGCGCATTGTGCAGGTGCTGGTAGTCAAAATCGAACGGCTCGTAGTAATCGTCGATTTCTGGCAGATCCGGGTTGGCGAAGATATTCGCCAACACGCGCCATTTACCACCGATACGCGGTTCGATATCACCGGAAGCTGTACGCTTCCAGCCACCGTTCCACTTGTCCTGGTTCTCCCACTCTTTCGGGTAACCGATACCAGGCTTAGATTCAACGTTGTTGAACCACGCATATTCCATACCCTCACGGGAGGTCCATACGTTTTTACAGGTGATTGAGCAGGTGTGACAACCGATACATTTATCGAGATTCAGCACCATGCCTACTTGAGAACGAATTTTCATTTCACGGCCTCCTGAACGGTGTCATTGTTTTCGCCGTCCAACCAGTCGATACGCTTCATCTTACGCACCACAACAAACTCATCACGGTTAGAACCTACAGTACCGTAGTAGTTAAAGCCGTAAGACTGCTGAGCATAGCCACCAATCATATGAGTCGGCTTAGGACATACACGGGTTACCGAGTTATGAATACCACCACGTGTACCGGTAGTCTCAGCGCCAGGTACGTTCACGATACGCTCCTGAGCGTGATACATCATGGTCATACCTTCGTTAACACGCTGCGATACAACTGCACGTGCAGCCAGTGCACCGTTAGCGTTGAAGATCTCAACCCAGTCATTATCTTCAATACCCGCCTTCTCGGCATCGACTTCAGACATCCAGATGATCGGACCACCACGGGACAGCGTCAGCATGATCAGGTTGTCACTATAAGTAGAGTGAATACCCCACTTCTGGTGCGGTGTGATCCAGTTCAACGCGATTTCCGGGTTGCCGTTAGACTTCTTGTTCATCAGCGGCTTAACAGACTTGGTGTTGATCGGCGGACGATACACCAGCAAGCTTTCACCGAAGTCACGCATCCACTCATGATCCTGATAGAACTGCTGACGACCGGTCACGGTACGCCAAGGGATCAATTCATGAACGTTGGTGTAACAAGCGTTATAAGACACGTGCTCATCTTCCAGACCTGACCAGGTCGGAGAAGAGATGATCTTACGTGGCTGCGCCTGTACATCGCGGAAGCGAATCTTCTCTTCCTCTTTCGGCTTAGCCAGGTGCGAGTGATCAAGACCGGTATACTCACCCAGAGCTTCCCAGGCCTTAACCGCAACAGTACCGTTAGTTTCCGGCGCCAGGCTCAGGATCATCTCACAGGCATCGATCGCTGTATTCAGCTGCGCACGACCTTCAGATTCACCCTCTTCGGTGTGAGTCCAGTTCAGCTGCTTCAGGAACTCAACTTCTTCCTTAGTATCCCAGGTAATACCCTTACCACCGTTACCCAGAGACTCCAGCAGAGGCCCTATCGAGGTGAAACGCTTGTAAGTATTCGGGTAGTCACGTTCAACCACCGCCAGAGTAGGCATAGACACACCAGGAACAGGCTCACATTCGCCCTTCTTCCAGTCCATTACGCCCAACGGCTGTGCCAGTTCTCCCGGAGTATCGTGCTGCATTGGTACAGTAACGATATCTTTCTCAACACCCAGGTGACCAACACAAACCTTAGAGAACGCCTCGGCAATACCTTTGTAGATATCCCAGTCAGAGCGCGCTTCCCAGGCAGGGTCAGTTGCTGCAGACAGTGGGTGAATGAACGGGTGCATGTCCGAA
The DNA here is from genome assembly GCF_003858655.1 of Amphritea balenae. Lineage (GTDB taxonomy): Bacteria > Pseudomonadota > Gammaproteobacteria > Pseudomonadales > Balneatricaceae > Amphritea > Amphritea balenae. The sequence goes on along the minus strand of NZ_RQXV01000002.1, from coordinate 168,868 downwards.
GTGTTCAGGTCGTCTTTCTCGTACCATGTTGCCGTTGGCAGCACGATATCGGAGTACAGACAGGTAGTCGACATACGGAAGTCCAGAGTTACCAGCAAGTCCAGCTTGCCCTCTGCACCTTTATCATGCCATACCACTTCTTCTGGCTTCTTAAGGCCATCTTCACCCAGATCTTTGTTCATCACGCCGTTGTTAGTACCCAGCAGGTACTTCAGCAGGTATTCGTGACCCTTACCGGAAGAACCCAGCAGGTTAGAACGCCAAACAAACAAGTTACGAGGGAAGTTCTGTGGATTATCAGGATCTTCCGCAGCAAAGCCCAGTGCGCCGGACTTCAACTGTTCAACCGTGTAATCCTGCGGCGACTTACCTTCCGCTTCAGCAGACTTAACGATATCCAGTGGGTTACGGCTCAGCTGTGGAGCTGATGGCAACCAACCCATACGCTCAGCGCGCACGTTGTAATCGATCAGGCTACCGGTCCACTTAGACTTATCGGCCAGCGGCGACAGAATCTCATCTACATCCAGTCGCTCATAGCGCCATTGGCTAGAGTGATTGTAGAAGAAAGAGGTACCGTTCATGTGACGTGGCGGACGCGTCCAGTCCAGACCAAATGCCAGAGGCAACCAACCGCACTGAGGACGTAGTTTTTCCTGACCTACGTAGTGTGCCCAGCCACCACCGGACTGACCAACACAACCACACATGATCAGCATGTTCATCAGACCACGGTAGTTCATGTCCATGTGGTACCAGTGGTTCATACCGGCACCAACGATAACCATGGAACGACCCTTGGTTTTGTTAGCGTTATCGGCAAACTCACGGGCTACCTGGATAACTACATCACGGTTAACGCCAGTGATAGGCTCCTGCCATGCTGGAGTATAAGGCGCGTTATCGTCGTAAGACTTAGCAACAAAGTCGCCGCCCAAACCACGGTCAACACCGTAGTTAGCCAGCATCAGGTCATATACTGTTACGACCAGCTTTTCGCCATCAACGGTGTTGATTTTCTTAGCCGGCAGATTGTGATGAACGATGTCAGCAAACTTGTTGTGGGTGAAGTGTTCGTTCTCTTCACCACCGAAGTAAGGGAAGCCGACAGACACTACTTCGTCATGGCTATCCAGCAAAGACAGTTTCAGCGTCGTTGAACGACCTTCGCTGGCTTCTTTCTCTTCAGTGTTCCACTTACCTTTCTCGCCCCAACGGAAACCGATTGAACCATTTGGTACAACATAGCTATTGCTCTGCTCATCAAAGGCTACAGTTTTCCACTCTGGGTTGTTGTCCTGGCCAAGGCCAGCGTCAAAATCGGATGCACGGGTGAAACGACCGGCAGCGTAAGAACCATCTTCACGCTTCTCCAGCTCAACCAGGAACGGCATATCCGTGGTGCGACGCACGTATTCGGTAAAGTACTCGCTTGGATTATCAACGTGGAATTCTTTCAGGATAACGTGACCGAAAGCCATCGCCAGTGCTGCATCAGTACCCTGCTTAGGGTTGATCCACAGGTCACACAGCTTAGCAACTTCGGAGTAATCCGGCGTGATACCAACAGTCTTAGTACCCTTATAACGTACTTCGGTAAAGAAGTGCGCATCTGGTGTACGTGTCTGAGGTACGTTAGAACCCCAGGCAATAATGTAGTTAGAGTTGTACCAGTCAGCAGATTCAGGAACGTCGGTCTGCTCACCCCAGGTCATTGGTGACGCTGGCGGCAGGTCACAGTACCAGTCGTAGAAACTCAGACAAACACCACCGATCAGAGACAGATAACGAGCACCGGCAGCGTAAGATACCATGGACATCGCAGGAATTGGCGAGAAGCCCATTACCCGGTCAGGACCGTAATTCTTAACGGTATGGACGTTCGCCGCAGCGATCATCTCATTTACTTCATCCCAGCTGGAACGTACGAAACCACCCTGACCACGCTTAGTCTTATAAGACTGTGCTTTAGCGTTGTCTTCAACAATAGACGCCCAGGCTTCAGCCGGTTCCATTGTTGCACGCGCCGCGCGCCATAGTTTAAGCAGACTCTTACGTACCGTTGGGTATTTAAGACGGTTTGCGCTATAGATGTACCAAGAGTAGCTGGCACCACGTGGACAGCCGCGAGGCTCGTGGTTTGGCAAGTCCGGACGAGTACGTGGGTAATCGGTCTGCTGGGTTTCCCAGGTAATCAGACCGTTCTTAACGTAGATCTTCCAAGAACAAGAACCAGTACAGTTAACACCGTGAGTGGAGCGAACGACTTTATCGTGCTGCCAGCGGTTACGGTAACCATCTTCCCAGGAACGACTTTCCGCAGTGGTATCACCATGCCCTTTGGAAAACGTACCTGTTTTTTTATTTAAAAATCTTAATCGATCAAGCAAGTGACTCATAATTGTGTCCCCTGAAACCTTATCGTTGGTCAGGACGGAGCAAGCTCCGAGCTCTAATTGTTATGCTTAAATCCAAATTGTCATCTGGCTGGGACAACAGTCTGGAGTTACTCTGGCAGACAGTGATTAAATTGGCGTAATCACAGCTTACTGTTGGATCAAAATACGGCAGAACTTATACGCGCGTGTTGACCCAGATCAACATTCAAAAAAGTGTTCGATTCACAAAAACCACACATACCTCTAAAGAGGTACCTCTCACATACAATCATAAGTCATTGTTTTATAAGGAATAAAACCACCTCAAGCAAGATATCATTCGATACACTGATATAACCGTATCTTTGTAGGTATTACCCGACAAAATCCAATATCCTGAGCAGCCAGACACGACTACGCCACACGCCAGAAAAAACATAAAACCTGGCTAATATTTGAAGCAGCGCCAACTTCCTTTATCCCGGATACAAAAAAACCGCCAAACGGCGGTTTTTTAATTTTCGTTCTCTGGCCACTAGCAAACAGCGTAGCTGCGACTAGCGTGGTGGGCGAAGCCCACCGGTCCAGCTAACAAAGCAAAGCTTTGTGATCTTACTGAATTAACAACCCTACGGATTTTTGAACTCAGCTTTAGGTCCCAGGTAGTACCACCAGTTCAGGATCAGACAAACCAGGTAGAACGCCGCGAAACCGTACAGTGCGTTTTCAGGAGTAGCTAGTTTGATCTGCTCACCGAAGATCTTAGGAATCAGGAACGCACCGTAAGCCGCTACAGCTGAAGTCCAACCCAGGGCAGGACCCGCCAGCTCTTTCGGGAATACCATCGCGATAGTACGGAAAGTAGAACCGTTACCGATACCAGTTGCTGCGAACAGCAATAGGAACAGCATCAGGAATGGAACAAAGAACTCTTCCGGAGTCGCAGACTGGTAAGCCGCTTTCAGGAAGTAAGCCACACCCAATGCACTACCGATCATTACGATCGCACAGTACTGAGTTACTTTAGCGCCACCCAGCTTATCGGCCATCCAACCACCGATTGGACGGATCAGGGCACCAATGAAAGGTCCCATCCAGGCATACATCAGAGCAGATGGGCCATTAGCATTAACAACGTTATGCGTCATTGCACCATCAACCATCAGGTGCTGGTAACCGAATACTACTTTAATTGCCAGCGCAAAACCTGCGGAGTAACCGATGAAGCTACCGAAGGTCATGGTGTAGATGATACTCATCACCCAGGTGTGCTTGTTATCAAAAATCTTAAACTGACGTTGCAGGTTCGGTTTGATATCACCCGGAATCAGTTTCATCAACATGATAGTTGAGAACAGAATACCGGCGATTACAGGCCACTTAGCCCAACCTGGTGCACCAATACCAACAGGTGCTGGCAGGATGATGTACAGGCCACATGCTGCGGTGAAGAAACCGATCATTAGCAGACCAGCAATCTTACCCATAGAACCTACCGGAGAACCGATATCAGGGGAAACAGCATCAGTACGGATGTTGTTCATACCGAACCAACCAGCAATCGCCAGAGGAATCAGCAGTACCAACCATACAAAACCAGCATTGTGAATGTAAGTTTCAGAACCCGCTGGGATCTTACCGATCAGCGTACCGGAGGTATTTTCCAGAATCATCGGCTCACCACCGAAGATACCGAAAGTCATTACCAGCGGAATCAGGATCTGCATGGTAGTTACACCCGCATTACCCAGACCAGCGTTCAGACCCAAAGCCAGACCCTGCTTCTTCTTAGGGAAGAAGAAAGAGATGTTTGACATTGAAGAGGCAAAGTTACCACCACCGATACCGGACAGGAATGCCAGGATCTGGAATACATACAGCGGTGTATCCTTATCCTGCAGCGCGAAACCAGCACCTGCAGCAGGCAGCATCAATAATGCCGTAGTAAAGAAGATGGTGTTTCGACCACCTGCAATACGAATAAAGAAACTACTTGGAATACGCAGAGTTGCACCGGTCAGACCAGCAATACCCGCGAGCGTAAATAGTTCAGCTTTATCGAAATCAAATCCCAGGTTAAGCATTTGTACAGTGATGATGCCCCAGTACAACCAGACAGCAAAACCAGACAAAAGACTCGGAATTGAGATCCAGAGGTTGCGGCTTGCAACGCTCTTGCCGGTAGACTCCCAAAATTGGTCGTCTTCGACATCCCACTTGTGAATATCAGCCATACCTTAGTATCTCCCAGTGTTCAGTCCCGCCTTTAGTGGCAAGGTACTATGACACTTAATCGAACTCTCATATTTTATGTATCTGTATTAACCAGATACTTTTTAAAACCTTTCCTCTGGTACAAACCCCTGTACCGGATGAGATCAGCTAAGCCAAACACTTCCCCAGAGCCACTGGAAAATTGTGCTAAACATCTCTGAAATCTGTACTTTCCTTAAGAAAGTTATTCTGAATGGCATCCCGTAACCGCCGCCGCCGCTCTTCAAACTGTACACCGTAGAACATCACCATCATGCACACAGCTAACAGACCATAAAGCAACATAAAGCAGGAGCTACGCACCCCCAGAACATCGGCCACCAGACCGAACATGACCGGCAGTGCGAAACCACCGATCGCCCCCAGAGCGCCCACCATGCCACCCACAACCCCTATCCGCTCGGGATAGTAGTCATAGATGATGCGGTACACACTGGCTTTTCCGAAACCCATCGCGATACCCACAATCATCACTAGTACAGTAAACAGCCAGACCGGCATTTCGACGTTGATAGTTACATCACGCTCGATGCCATGAATAGTCATAGTTGTGGGTGGATAGGAGAGGAAAAACAGACACACAAGACAGACCCAGAACACAGTCCAGTTCACATGTCTTGCGCCAAGCCGGTCGGCACACCAGCCGCCAAATATACGGGTCAGAGCCCCCGGCAATGTAAAGAGTAATGTCAAAAACGAGGCGGTAGTCAGATCCAGCCCATAGTGAGTGACATAATAGTCCGGCAACCATAACGTCAACGCGACGTAGCCACCGAAAACAAAGAAATAGTAAAGACCAAAGCGCCATACTCGCAGATCCCAGAGCACACTAAGCTGTTCGGACAACTTGTAGCTACTGCGCTGCTCAGGTTTCTCATGATTCGGATCATCACTGGTCATCATCCAGAACATCAACGCCAGTAAAACCAGCACAAAAGCATAAACAACCGGCGCCTGGCGCCAGCCGTAAGCCAGAATAATAAGAGGAGCAACCAGGTTCGTCAGTGATGCACCCAGATTACCTGAGCCAAAAATGCCCATATTTAGGCCCTGGTTCTCACTACTGGACCAGGCAGAAACATAGTGAGTGCCGATGATAAAGCTGCTACCGGAAAGACCAAGCCCCAGGCCAACTAAAAGATATTGCTGATAGGTCTGTGCAATCGAAAGACCATAAAGCGGTAAGCTGACCAGTAACATCAACAAGACCATCAGTCGACGACCGCCAACACGCTCGACCAGAACTCCCATTGGCAATCGGGCCAGTGCGCCTGTCAGGATAGGTGTAGCAACCAGAATACCAAATTCCGTTTCGCTCAGATTCAGTTCGCTTTTTATTTCGATACCAATCACCGAAAACAGCGTCCAAACCGCAAAACAGCCGACAAAAGCCAGGGTGCTCATCACCAGGGCTGATATCTGTTGTTGGGATTCATTGGCGAACATATAAGGCACTTCCATCGCGCGTTTAATTAATACAACGCCAACTTATGCCTATTAAGGCCGATAAATATTGATTGAAATCAAACAATGACCTACCGGCGTTTATTAGACGAAAGCCAAATACCACCAAAGAGGTACCACTCAAATAAAATATAAGCTATTGATAATATTAACTTAATCACAAACCCAGAACAGCAAATACCCACCAGCCAATAAAATCCAACTCTTTATGAGTACACCCTCTCGCATTGCAGCAAAAAATTAACTCCGCACGACGCTATACTCAGACTGAATTCAGATACATAATTAGATACCGTTCTTACTTTCGCTTTTGTCAGCCCCCATTTAGCTGCCCTAATTACCTTATACTGTTGCCATATGAAGATTTTCAAGCACTCAATTATTGCCCGTCTGGGCGCATCAATGTTCGCCATCAGCCTGATGGCCCTCATAAGTATGATCGGCTCGGTTATTGTGGCCGAAAGTACCCAGGGCGATGCGGCAGGTATCAATCTGGCCGGCTCCCTGCGCATGCTGTCATTCCGTATTGTGTCGGAAGCTCAGCAGTACCAGGCCCGCCCATACCCTGAATTACGCGAAGAAGTTCAAAGCACCATTGAAGAGTTTGGTACCCGTATTAACAGCCCGATCATGGCTGAAGTTATCCCCGAGACCCGCGACCACCAGCTTTACTCGCAATACCGCAGTATCGTGGATGACTGGGAGCAACGCCTCGCCCCCTCGCTACACAAAGCACTAATGGAAGGTTCCTCTGTCGACAATCGCTTTGTCGACGATATTGAAGCGTTCGTGCCCCGTATCGACAAAATGGTGCAGCTTTTAGAGCGCAGTACCGAATCCAAAATTAAGCTACTCAGCTTAGTTCAGGGTATCAGCCTGTTTATGACCATCCTGATTATCTTTATTGCGATGCTGGATATCAGGAATAACGTAGTCGTACCACTACAGCAACTGGTAGAGATGGCCCGCCAGGTAAGCCGGGGTAAATTAACCAGCCGCACCACCTACAAAAGCCAGGATGAACTGGGTGTACTGGGCCGCAGTTTCAATGACATGGCAGAAGAACTATCAAAAATGTATTCCCATCTGGAAAACCGGGTAAACCAGAAAACAGCCCAGTTACGCCAAAGCAACGAATCCCTACAACTACTGTACGAAACCAGCCGACAGTTTACTCGTAAAGACGATATCTGCCGCCGTATGATTCCGGTACTTCAACAGCTTGAAACCATTACCCCGGTCGGACCTATCCAGGTAACCCTGACCGAGCCTGATAAAAAACAGCACTACCGCCAGGTGAGTACCCAGTCGCTTGAACGACCATTAGACTGTAGCGACAAAAGCTGTGATCGTTGTATCGTCCCGCAGGTAATTGAAACGCCGCAACAGACACTTTCACTACCAATACAGACAAATGAGACCTATTTCGGTGAATTTAACGCCCAGTTCAATCCTGCAGCCCGACCCAACCAAGACCAGATAAAGCTCATTGAAACCGTGGTAGAAAACCTCAGCGTCGCCCTTTCACTGGAGCTCAAAGCCCAGCAAAAAGAGAAAATGTCACTGATCGAAGAACGTGCAGTTATCGCACGGGAGCTACATGACTCGCTGGCACAATCGCTTTCATACCTGAAAATGCAGGTTACCCGCTTACAGATCCTGCGTGAAAAAGACAAACCTGAAGAGCAGATAAATGATGTTATCAATGAGCTACGAGAAGGTTTAAATAACGCCTATCGCCAGTTGCGCGAACTGCTAACGACCTTCCGCCTCAAGCTTGATAAACCCGGCTTAGAACCCGCCCTTGAAGCAACCATAGATGAATTTTCTGAACGTCTGGGCTTCCAGATTAATTTCAATTATGACATTCGCCATCAGACACTCTCCCCTAACGAAGAGATACACGTACTGCAGCTGGTTCGTGAAGCGCTGGCCAATGTGGTCAAACACGCTAAAGCAACTGATGTATCCGTGCTACTGACCCAGAAACAAGATACTATCGAGGTATTAATCGAGGACAACGGCGTTGGTTTGCCCGATAACCACGAAATTAAAAACCACTACGGTGTCATCATAATGCGCGACCGGGTGGCAACGCTAAATGGTGACCTGAACCTTATTAACCTGCCGGATGGTGGGCTTCAGGTCCAGGCAATATTCAACCCAAAACAAGAAAACCGAATCTGATAACATTCACTTATCAGTAACAAAAGACAATAAAGAAAATATTATGAGCACAGAGACTAATTCCGGTAATAGCCCCGATAGCAGCCCTGCTTCTATTCTATTGATTGATGATCACCCGCTATTACGCAAGGGTGTTAAACAACTAATTGATCTTGAAGACAGCATTAAGGTGATAGGTGAAGCCTCAAATGCAATTGAAGGGGTAAAAAGGGCTCAGGAGCTGGACCCGGATCTGATTCTGCTCGACCTTAACATGCCCGAAATCAATGGCATCGAAACCTTGAAAATGCTTCGCGAAGCTGAAGTTGCATCCCGGATCGTAGTGTTTACCGTCTCAGATAATGAAGAAGATGTCGTCGCTGCACTTAAAGCCGGTGCCGATGGCTACTTATTAAAAGATATGGAGCCCGAAGAGCTGATGCAAAACCTCGAGCAGGCCGCTCTGGGTAAAATGGTCATCAGTGATCGCCTCACAGCTCTACTCGCTCAGGCGCTACAATCAGGCCGTACCGATAAAAGTGCCGATACCGACAGCCTGACCCCACGGGAAAAGCAGATCATTAAACTGATTGCCGGTGGTCTGCCTAATAAACTGATCGCCCGCAAACTGAATATTACCGAAGGCACCGTCAAGGTCCATGTGAAACATCTGCTGAAAAAACTACGCCTGCGCTCTCGGGTAGAAGTAGCGGTTTGGGCAGTGCAAGAAGGCTTGTCATAACGCGGAGCGTTATGACAGACCGCAGCGGAGCGGCTCGATAGAACGCACCTATATTCGGTGTAGTCACTTGCTGGTTTTTTAGCTGGAAAACTACACTTACTTGTCAAAAAAAGAGAGCCACTAGCTCTCTTTTTTATTAACTGCCGTCACTGAAACAAGCGGACGCAGGTCACAACTTTACATACCATCACCGACTTCAGCCCTCCTATTCCTTGCCCTTTAAAAATATTGGCTAATATGTGAGGATATACGTCAATTTGATGTTTTTCTCCAAAACAGCAATCTCGATAAGCAAAGGAAGGCTTATGAATATCAAAGCGTTACCCCCCTTTTCTATAAACTCCATTTCGGAGTTATACGTCAAATTGACGCGTTTAATCACGTCAATTTGACGTATATTTAGCTGTTATACCCCAAGGAAGGTGTAGTTCCGTATGAAATTCGAAGAATCAGATTTGATAGAGTTAGCCGCTACCATTAGGCCTACTATCGAGACTCATAATGTATCGCCGGAGCTACAAGACTCATTGCTGTCTGACGTGATTTTTCAGGTAGCTACTCTCATCGATGAAAAGCAGGGGTCTAGTCTCCACGAGGGGGTCTTCGAGCTACTTGATAACGTAAGCCCGATAGAGTCTGACTATCTCGTCTGTGATCTTGATATTCACCTCGAAGACGGGAAAGTCTTCGAAACCAATGTATTGAAATCCAATATTGAAATACCAGAAGGCTTAATTCTAAACCTAGAGGTACTGCTGGAGCTTCGAGATATCTTTGAGCTCGATGACGAGATCGATATTGAGAGTAAATTTAGAGCTATAAAAATCAAAAGCTTAATATTCAAGCCTTGGGAAAAAGAGCCTGAAACTCATAGCCCTGAAATTAGCAGCATTTCAGACTTAGCAGCGTTCATAAACAAGGTTGCCAAACAATGGGTATAACAAGGCGCTCAACACTCAGCCCAGCTCCGCTGGTCTTGGACTGTCGCTGCTACGCAGCGCCAGCCCGTTAGCGCGGCGTTATCTGGATTATCAAATTATGTACAAGTATCTAGCTATTATGGTTTTAACGTTTTGCCAGTTGGCAAATGCGTCAAGTGAGACTCTTAACCCTTTTCAGCTTCCTTATGGAGAAGAGCTCTCCCCTTATACTGACAACAGAGAAACCAATGGTTTGCCAATAGCAGTATTAGGGCTTGATGTTCCAATGCCGCCAACAGCAAACTTACCAATGTTTTATGATTACAGCCTTTTGTATTTCGCCGACTCAGGAAAAATATATTCAATTCAAGCAAAGAGAGCTTATGCAACTCTTATTGAGTGCCAAAAGGATGTAGAAAAAATAGAGAGCGTAGTACAAAAAAACTACGTCGATATGAAAATGGAATATCCTGGAAAGTTTATAAATGACATGGTTGTTATTCAACTAAGCTGTGCTTTGAGAGCTGAGAGCCCAATATTTCATGAGCTTGGTTTATACATCTTTCACAGGGAAGCAAATGAAAATATTAAAGCTGGGCGCAGATAACAAGCGGCTGTTGTTGCCACTTCGTGGCTGGGACTTCCTTTTCGCTGCTTCGCCGCTACAAGTCAGCCCCAAAGCCGGGCGTTAAGCGCAGAGAGAGTTTAGGCAACTAGAGAATGAGAGAATTACTCCAACGGATTGGTGACATGGAAAGCTGCAAGGTATTGCCACCTTCAGGCCTTCCTGAAATAGATCTTCCTGATGATCTAAAAGAGTTTTATTCACTCTGCGGAGGTGTGCTTTTATTTGAGGGAAGTGACTATTGGTTCAAGATCTCTTCACCAGAAGAATTAATTCCTGCCAATCCAGATATACTGCCTGAAGGATTTGAGGAAGATATACCCAAAGATGATATTTCTAACAATTTCTATATCATCGCAAGAAATGGCCCTGAACAAGCAATAAGCATTAATCTGGGAAATTCTCAGTTTGGCTACTGTTACGATAGCTTCTGGGAGCTTCATGCAACAAGTGAATCTCCCATAATTGCATACAGTTTCAAGTCTCTTTTGGAGAGCTTGGTCAAAGTTAAAGGTTCTTACCCTTATTGGCTTAATTCAAATTCTGTTAGTTTGGGGCACTTATATGACTAGGCGCTTAACAAGGGCAGGCAGTCGGACCTCCGGCCGCTGCTGCCGGCGTTATGGTCTTTAAAGCATGAGCACCAAACTAGAATCATACAAATCATTCATCGATGATGTTGTCGGGATCAAAAAGTCTGCGATATCGACTTGGGTTGAGAAAGGCTCGTTTCCTGAAGTACCTGATAATATTAAACGTAATGAAATTTTATCGACTCTTTCAAATGAGCAACGAACTGAATTAGCAAAAATCATTCAAGAATCGAATGAATCTGGGATTCATGACTTGTTGGTTCTGCTTAATGATAATGCATCGATTGAATATAAAGGTGTAAAGCTGCCTAAAGAGCCATTCGATACACAGCTGAATTTCGATTTTGTTGCCCGTAGCGAAGGTGATTCATGGCCGAAATAGCAAACCATAACAAGAATATCAATGATCGCCAGCAAAGCTGGCTGGACGCGCAAACTACCGCGCGCCCATTCACTCAGCGTTAGATGCCTAGATTATGAAACATAGATATTCGCTTTTTGACAAGTTAGTTTTATATTGTGCTACTTTAATTTTTGTAGTCATGTTCCTTCGTGAATTGTCTCAATTTGAAAACAGCCCTAGTGACTCATTGATTCTTGGTAGCGTATTATTAGTCACGGTCTTTTTTATTCTTACAATGTTGGCTGGGATTCTTAAAGGCATTCCTAGGACAAGGATATTGATACCTAAATTAACTGCTACGGTGGTATTTAGCTTGGCTGGAGTTATGTTGCTGGTCTCAGCCCTTATAAAGGGCAGTATATAACAAACGCCTCAAATGCAATGCCGCGAATTATCACAGTTTATGCAAGCAGCGCAGAAACAACGTGCCAAAGCGTCACGCTTTAGGTAAGCGTTAGCTTCAAAAGAATAACAATATGCGATTAGAAATAGATTCAAACGTTTTAATAGGCTGTGTTTTTGGCGTTATTGTAGTTTTATTTTTGTCAAAAACACCAATGCCAAAAACGCCATATAAAATATTATTGTTGTTAATGATAGCACTGACAATGCCCGCTTTTTTGCCAGGGCATGGTGATTTTGTAATGCTTTTACCTAATGCCACACTATTTGCCGTCTCATCTTCTTCCGCAAGGGGTGCTGCTGTTATATTTACCATAATAAACTATTCTGTAGCGTGGTTTATTCTCTACAAAATATGTAAATATTTTAAACATTAGAATGCGATTGCTTAATAAAGAAAGGTAATAAACTGCGGTCATCGGACTTAGTAAGCTGCCATCTTATACACGCCGTTGACAAGCCGTTAGCGTGACCTTACCCCTCCCCTACGCCCTCTTTTCTAGTTGTAAGCACCGAACCAAAAGCTGTGCTTTTCTTGCTGAAAGCAGATTAATCCTTACGATGGGGGTTTGGCAGTTTCAGATGAAACTGAATCGCCAGTGCTCGCAGTATAAAGGCTACCAGGAAGCCTCCTATCAGGTCATAACTATTAGGAAGGTTAAAGCTATTGAGCAAGAGGTACACAACTGAACCTGCCAATGCGGTAGTGATATAAAGCTCTTCGTTCATCAGTGTCAGGTTACTGCCACAGAGTACATCACGGGCAATACCGCCAAAAGTTGCGGTCATCACCCCCATGCAAATCGCGATTAAAGATGATGTACCGAACTCTAGCGCGATCTCAGTTCCCACCACGGCAAACAGCGCAAGACCCACCGCATCCATCCAGATTAGCGTGCGCGATCGTGAAGCGAGTTTTGGGGCAATAAAATAGGTTACTGCTGAAGCAACCAGACAGATTAAAATCCATACCGGCTCACGAATCCAGAACACAGGCACGTTACCCAACAACACATCCCGCAGCGTACCACCGCCGATACCAGTCGCTGTGCCGATCAGCATGAATCCCAGAATATCCATTTTCTGGCGAGCCGCATCAAGGGCGCCCGATATGGCGAACACCGCCACAGCAGCTAACCCCATAATATTTACTACTGCGGTAATATCGAACGACATAAGCCTTTCCCTACAATATCTGCCTGAAAGATAACAATAATCTCAATTTTTTCTACTATACCTTAAATAACCTGAAACACTTTTTTTACTGGCTTGCTTATGTCAGACCCAACTACCGAAGAATGCTGGAACAGATACCTGCAGGAAGCGTATCTCCGCTTGATGCGTAAGCAAAGCGCAATGATGCAGCAATACCATCTGGAAGATCATGAAAGATTTAGCTTAGACCCAGTATCTGATTCCCTGGTTTTCTTGAACAATGACCGCCCTGCCGTCCTTGCCAGAATTCAAATTGTTGGCTCCGTTTCAACCCGGTCTGATACCTGGCTCTGGTCATGGGCTAACAGCAAAATTCTGAGTAATAGCAAGAACCAGATGCACAGAGTTCGCATCTACGGTGAGACCCATCACTTCTCCGCTCTTACGACAGAGAAGTGGTTTGCCGATGAGATCGACGGTTGGGAAATGACATCCGTTAGCGCCAGAATACTGAAAGCCAGAGGCGCGTATCGAATTACATCAGATAACGGATTTACTTATCTGGTTATTACAGATTTAAAGTGGGCTAACTAAGCATGAATCAGAATTTTTTAAGAATTATCTGGATGTTCTTTTACAGGAGAAGAGGTAAGAAAATAGTTGAATAACGTCAAGGGATACAAGGCTATGTAAGGATAGAGGTCAGCAATAAAAACCCCGGCAGGGGTCAGTCTGGAAGCGTTGATGAGGTCGCTTGTTACCCTAAAAAGGGTCCATCCCGCCGGGGGTGTCCACAATTGTCAACGTTAGGAACCACAGCATGACCCACAAAACTCTCCTGATAACCTGAGGGAGGTAGCCATCGAAGATCTCTATGCAAATCTCTACTGAACCTTTCAACAGTTCCGTAATCAGAAAGCGGCTGAGCCTGTCCCGATCTACTTAGCAACATATATAGCAGACCGGAAAGACCGCTTCCCTGACAACGAGAATCAATTTACCCCTCCGTCCAAATCAGAAAAATCCCTCTTTGGAGATAAATTTAAGCTACCTCTTAAGAACCATTTTTACTTGATAAACATCATATCTTTGCAATCACCCCCTACTGCAGAATATCGCGCCGCTTTAGCCCTCCATCTGACCTGCCACTGATTAACCGGTTAAATATCCTTGCAACCATTAATACCCCTTAATATCCAAACAAAAATACCTCCACTTTCCGCACTGCGGAATACAAACAGCAAACCTAAAAATAACCATTAATATCAATAAGATAACAAATGCCATAATGGGTACCACTAAAGTGGTATTTTATGAAAACACCGTACTAATACCGACTTCATCAGTTGATATATATCAACAACTCACATCCCCTTCTACTTTAGTTTCACACATGACGTAACGAATCCCGTACAGCTGATGAGATTGCCCACCAGCTCCAAAATGATGAAAGGCTTTCGTTACATTAAATACTCAGTCGCTTTAACCGCTTTTTTCTCGAAGGAGAAATTCAATGTCCACTGATAAAATCAGGCTGCTAAATTTCAGTGATCCGAAGATTAAAACTCTTCACGTCACTTGGTTTGCCTTTTTCCTGACCTTCGTTGTGTGGTTCTCACACGCGCCACTCATGGTCTTCATTAAAGAGAGTTTTGGTCTGACAACGCCTGAAGTTAAAGCGTTGTTGATTCTAAACGTTGCTCTTACCATTCCGTCACGAATCATTATTGGCACCCTGGTGGACAAATACGGTCCCCGGAACATATACAGTATGCTGCTTGTTATCGGTGGTATGATCTGTCTTGCTTTTGCCTCCGCTCAAACCTATGAGCAACTGGCCATGTTACGCTTCCTGAGCGGTTTCATTGGTGCTGGTTTTGTTATCGGTATCCGTATGGTTGGCGAATGGTTCCCGGCTAAACAGGTGGGTGTTGCAGAAGGTATCTACGGTGGTTGGGGTAACTTCGGCTCCGCAGCTGGTGCGATGTCTCTACCAACGATTGCCCTGATGTTTGGCGGTGATGACGGCTGGCGTTATGCACTGGGTATGACTGGTGTCATGGCCATTATTTACGGTTTCATCTACTACCGTGTTGCCCGTAACACACCTAAAGGCTCTACTTACTTCAAGCCTAAGAAGCACGGCGGCCTTGAAGTAACTTCAAAAGCTGACTTCTTCTTCTATATCGGTATGAACATTCCAATGTACGTAGCCCTGGCGGTACTGACATGGAAACTATCACCTACCGGTGTTGGCCTGTTGACTGATACAGCTGCGACCGCACTGTATGTCGTACTTGTTGTACTGTTCCTGGTTCAGGTGCGTGCAATCTACCATGTAAACGAAGAGAACCTGAAGCACGGCGTACCCGAGATTCAGCGTTACAAGTTTAAGCAGGTTGCGGTACTGGACGTTGCTTACTTCGTCACCTTCGGTTCTGAGCTGGCGGTTGTATCTATGCTGCCACTGTTCTTCCTGGATACCTTCGATAGTCTGACTCCTGTTCAGGCCGGTCTGCTGGCATCTGGTTT
The DNA here is from genome assembly GCF_003858655.1 of Amphritea balenae. Classification (GTDB taxonomy): domain Bacteria; phylum Pseudomonadota; class Gammaproteobacteria; order Pseudomonadales; family Balneatricaceae; genus Amphritea; species Amphritea balenae. The sequence goes on along the minus strand of NZ_RQXV01000002.1, from coordinate 153,214 downwards.
TGCCTTTATGAACCTGGTTGCCCGCCCTACCGGTGGTCACCTGAGTGATACTATCGGTCGTCGTAAAACGCTTTCTGTACTGATTATTGGTCTTGCTATCGGTTACTTCATCCTCAGTCAGATCACATCCGGCTGGTGGATTCCTCTGGCGGTTGTCGCCACTATGTGTTGCTCATTCTTCGTACAGGCCGGCGAAGGTGCCGTATTTGCAGTAGTACCTCTGGTTAAGCGTCGCATGACTGGTCAGATCGCCGGTATGGCGGGCGCTTATGGTAACGTCGGTGCGGTATGCTACCTGACCGTATTATCCTTCGTAGACTACTCCACCTTCTTTATGGTGATTAGTGCCTCCGCTGCGGTTTGCTTCGTGCTTGTTCAGTTTATGGATGAACCACAGGGACAGATGGCAGAAGTACTGCCGGACGGTACTGTAGAACTGATCGACGTCCAGTAATCTGGATGTTAAAAGGGCCGGTTATTGATGCCGGTCCTTTTTTTCTTTAGGGAGTTGTCAGAGTCTTTAGCTAAAAATGATTTCAGATTTAGCTAAAGGCTTTTCAGTTAAAACGGAATAACTGCATGCATATCAACGGTGAAGTAAGGCTGACAACCGGTCAGTACAGTGAAACAGGGCGCAAACAGCGCAATGAAGACTGTCTCAGCTTTTTTATGCCGCTTGGTAACCTGCTAACCACAAAGGGCGCCGTTAGCCTGATAGCCGACGGTGTCAGTACCGCCGAAGCCGGTGGTGAAGCCGCCGAACTTTGTGTGCGGGAATTTATAAACGATTATTTCGATACTCCCGATATCTGGACGGTTAAAAAATCTGCCCAGCGGGTACTCACCGCGATTAACCGCAACCTGTACGGCAAGAGTCACGAATTCCTCTCAGCTGAACGCGGCTACATCTGTACGCTTAGCATCATCATAATCAAATCCCACACCGCACACCTGTTTCATATCGGTGATAGCCGCATATATCGTCTGAGAGCGGGTGAGCTTGAGTTACTGACTATCGACCATATAACTCCCCTCAGTGAGAGCAACAGCTGCCTTAGCCGTGCCATGGGGATGGATACCCGGTTAGAAATCGACTACCGAAAAGTAGCCATTGAACCCGGCGATGTTTTCCTACTCAGTACCGACGGCGTGCATGACTACCTGTCACCGGAACGCAAGGTTGAGATTATTAACCAGGCCCCGGACCTGCATCAGGCGTGCATCGATCTGACTGAGGCAGCACACGCCACCGGCAGTCCTGATAACCTCAGCTGTCAGTTAGTACGTATTGATTCACTGCCCAATGAAAGCCTTAATGAGCTAACCGACAAGCTTACCCAGTTACCCTTTCCCCCTGAATTATCAAAGGGAATGAAGATTGATGGCTATAAGGTTGAACGTGAACTCTATGCCAGCACCCGCAGCCAGCTTTATCTGGTATCGGACATGGCATCGGGCCAGGAACTGGTCATGAAAACCCCTTCTCAAAACTTTGATGATGATCCCGCATATATAGAGCGCTTTATCATGGAAGAGTGGGTAGGAAGTCGCATTAAGAGCCCTTATGTAGTCGAAGTTATTACTCCGAACCGACCTAAAAACTTCCTCTATTACTTAATGGAAAAAGTCGAAGGGACGACGCTGGAAGACTGGATCGAAGAAAGCTTAGCTCCTAGTCCTGCTGAGGCCATTGGAGTGATAAAGCAGATCGCGCTCGGCCTTGAAGCTTTTCACCAGAAAGAAACGCTGCATCAGGATCTTAAACCCAGCAACGTCATGATTACAGAAGACCTGAAAGTCAAAATTGTTGATTTTGGCTCGGTATTTGTTGCCGGTGTAAATGAGATTTTTGTACCTCTGCAACGTGACCGTATTCTTGGCACTGTCAACTACTCGGATCCGGTATTCCGGCTCGGCGCCAATACCGGTATTCAGGGCGACATTTTCTCTTTGGCAGCCATTACCTATGAGATGTTTACCAAGCACCTACCTTATGGCGTGGCCCTGGAAAAGTGTGAAAAACAGCAACAGTTACGACGCCTCTCTTATGTTCCGGCTGATCGATATAACGAGATACTACCTGAATGGTTCGACCGGGCACTGGAAAAGGGCTTAGAGATAAATACTGAAAAGCGTTACAACGCACTACAGGATTTTATGCAGGATCTGACCCACCCTAATCCGGAATTTCTGATCCCCAGGGAAGAGAAGATCAGCACTAAAAGCTCAATGATCTTTTGGCAAATTCTGTTTTTAGTCTGGTTTGTATCGACTATTGCGCTGGTTGTTCTGTTTTTAAATGGTGATTAAGAAACCTGAATATGCGCTTTGCCGTTATAGCCGGCCTCCCAGATCAATCACATAGCGGGCAACCGCATTAACAAAAGTAGCATCCTCATTATTCCTGCAATAATGCCTGATATAACGATAGGCATCATCATTTCGGTGTTTACGAAGCATCTCTTCTCCACGAGGTGTCATCATACTCACCGCACTGATATAGCCCGATGCCCAGTGATGATAGTCTCTGACACGGTCAAACTGAACATGCCTTTTTGACTGTTCCAGGTCATACAGATAGTGATAACAACTGTAAGCCCCCTGCCCAACTAACAGAAAATCTTCTTCAGTATCTGCCCGTACTACACCGGTCATCAGAACTAAAATAAACACAACTTTTAAACCCATATCCCCTCTCTTCTCCCCTCACCTTGATAAGGGTAAGCAGTACAGGTATCGGCACTTAACAATTAAAACTTAACAGCACGTGCTACAAGAACGGTATCGCCGGACAAACAAGAAAGAACTAAAGTCTATAAAAAACGCTAAAAACCCGTAAAATCAATAAAAAACGATAAAAATAGTAAGAAATAACATTAACCATTTTGATGACCATGTTTTTCCTCACCCAATTTTATCTGGGCTATGATACAAAGAGTTACAGGATTGTCTGATTTACGATCTACCTTTTGTGGCTGACCGGACTGATCTCCCCGTCAAACACAGGGATCCGCAATAATGAGTTTTATACGCTTTTCTCCAACCTCTCTTCGCAACCGTGTTCTGATTCTGACGCTATCCGGGTTTCTGCTGATTGCTGTCACTCTTACTGTGTTGATTATTAGTTATCTACGTAATGAGTCAGCTAAGTTATTGGTTAATCAGCAGCAATCAATGATCAATATGGTGGTTGAGCAGATGGATTCTGCGCTGAACAAACGGGTTAAATACCTTGAACAATTCGCACTCACTCTAAAAAATAAACAGGGACTCATCAGTAACGCCAGCATTCAAACGGCGCTTAACAACGAAAGCTACCTTCACTCAATGTTCAACGGAGGCTTAGTTGTACTTAACCGCCAGGGCATCTCAATCGTTGATTACCCGATTGTTCCTAACCGGACCGGCATCAGTTTTGCCAATCGGCCTCATATGAAGGCGGTTAATAAAACCAGGCAAACGGTCATTACCCGACCATTAATCGGTAAAGGACTTAACACTCCACTGTTTGCTATCAATACACCGATTTTATCCCGCTCAGGCGACCTGTTGGGCTACATTTTTGGCGTTAACGTTCTGGCTAAAGACAACCTGTTAAAAGAGATCTCTCAGCAAGCCTTCAGAGATGAAGGTCAGATGTTGATTATCGACCCAAATCTGGAAATATTTGTTACCGAATCTAAACAGAGTGCAGCCCTGCAAAAATACAATAAAGCGAAGGTTTGTCAGTGCATTAAAGAGGTTTTGGCGGGCAAGCCCTCAGGCATAAGCCGTGACAGAGAGGGAGATCAGATAATCTACACCTCAGACCGGATAGAGCAAATGGGGTGGATCGTTATCAGGACCTATCCACTTAAGCTGGCCATGCAGACAGCTAATGATCTGATCCTGACCATCACATTCATTACGATTCTCTGCATTCTGTTGATGGCAGGTCTGATAGCCTATCTGTTAAAACAGCAATTAACACCGCTCAGAGATGCATCGGAAACGATCATGGCCATGGCACAAGGCAAGCAATCTGATCGTTTACTTAAAGTAAGTCAGCAAGACGAAGTAGGTCAGCTTATTCAGGCCTTTAATCAGCTACACACCTCGAGGCAACGCTACGAACAAGCGTTAGAAGAGTCAGAACAGCGCTACCGCCTGACCATGGAGGCCACGGGTACCGGTATCTGGAGCTGGAATTTAGGTACTGACAGAATTAGTTGGAATAGCCAGTGTTATCAGATGCTTGGCTATGAAGACAAAGAATTTGAACTGAATAGGGAAGGGTTTCGTAAACTCCTGCACCCGGATGATCAGGTCGACTTCTTTATTAGTTTTATGCCTCAAATGCTCAATAACACCAGTTCTGAGATAGAGTTCCGACTGCTGACAAAACAAGGCAACTGGTTATGGGTTCAGAGCCGCGGTAAGCCCATAACCTTTAACAGAGAAAACCGGCCATTAAGTATCGCTGGTACTCATGTCAATATCGACAAGCAGAAACAGACAGAGCAATTGCGACTGGCCGCAGCCGCCTTTGAAACAAATGACGCTATCATGATCGTTGATAGCGAAAGTAAAATCGTCAAGGTCAACAGTGCCTTCTCTCAAATTACCGGGTATAGCCAAGACGATGCCATTGGCAACACTCCCTCTTTACTACGCTCTGAAGTACATAATGAAATATTTTATAACGAACTCTGGGACAGCCTGAATCAAACGGGTCAGTGGCAGGGTGAAATATGGAATCGCCGAAAGAATGGCGAGGTCTATGTCGCCTGGCTCAATATTAATACTCTGCTAAATGATGATCACTCGGTCTATCAACGTGTTGCGGTTTTTTCCGATATCACCGAGAAGAAACGATCTGAAGAGCTCATATGGAAGCAAGCCAACTTTGACCCATTAACAGGCCTGCCAAACCGACGCATGTTCATGGATCGACTGACTCAGGAAATTCGCCTGGCTGCCCGCTCGGAAACCTCCCTTGCCCTGCTCTTTCTCGATCTGGACAGGTTCAAAGAGGTTAACGATACTCTGGGGCATAATATTGGCGATAAACTGCTGATTGAAGTGGCTAAACGCTTCTCTGAGCTGGTACGCAGCAGCGATACCATTGCACGGTTAGGAGGTGATGAATTCACCCTGATTCTGCCTCAGATAGAAAGCAACTCTCAGATCGAATTAGTCGCTGAGAAAATACTCAATGTACTGAAGCAACCTTTTGAGATAAACCACCAGCAACTGTTCATCTCAGCCAGCATCGGGGCAACACTCTATCCTCAGGATGCTGATAATGCCGATCAGTTAATTCAGAATGCCGATCAGGCGATGTACGACGCTAAAGACTCTGGCCGCAATACCATGCATTATTTTACCCGGCAAATGCAGGAACAGGCGGTTACGCGGGTCAACCTTGTTAAACAGTTACGGGAAGCGATTTCTAATAAAGAATTTGAACTGAGATATCAGCCAATAGTGGATTTACAATCGATGGCGGTTTGTCGGGCAGAAGCACTGATCCGCTGGAATCATCCTCAGCGGGGTCTGGTTTACCCCGACCAGTTCATTCCAGAAGCTGAAGAGAGTGGATTGGTTCTCGAAATTGGAGAATGGGTGTTTACTGAAGCACTACAGCAGGTAAAAGCCTGGCGTAATACTCTCTCGCCGGACTTCCAGATATCCGTAAACACCTCCCCTGCGCACTTTGACACAAGCAGTGCCCATAGCTATACACCGGAGCGTTGGATTCACCTGATCAATTCCGCCGGAATTTGCGGCTCAGCTATTAATATCGAAATTACCGAACACCTCCTAATGGAGACCAGGGCAGAAACTAAGCAACAACTGCTTAAACTACGGGATGCTAATATCCAGGTTGCTCTGGATGACTTTGGTACCGGCTATTCATCACTGGCCTATCTGAACCAGCTGGATATCGACTATCTGAAGATCGACCGTAGCTTTGTACAAAACCTACAGCCGGATTCAAATGATCTGGTGCTCTGTAATGCGATCATAGTCATGGCCCATACGTTGGGACTAAAAGTTATCGCTGAAGGGATAGAAACAGAGCAACAACACCAACTATTACGCAATGCCGCCTGTGACTATGGCCAGGGTTTTTTCTACGCTAAAGCACTGACTGCCGACGGGTTTGACCAATGGCACCAGGATTTTCAGACACGGGATAAACTCTGTGAATCCGAACACTAGGGACGTTACAAATTACCCAGTTTACGCAAAATCTGTTGCGCCAGCTGCTTCGCCAGTGAAGACTGTTGCTCCTCTTCCCGGGTTTGCCCCTGGGCAGGTGTCCCAGATACAGTGTCTGCTACCGGGTTAGTTTGCGCAGGGACAGAGGTGGAGATTAGCTCCATTTCAACCACATAAGGGTTTGCATTACCCTGCACAGCCTCAATTAATCGGTTTCGCTCCAGCTCCCAACTATCAACCGGATCCTGCTTATGCCAGGCATTAAACAGCTGAACCTGCTTATTGCTTATATTGAGACCATACTGGTCACGCATATAGAAATAAGTACGGGCAATATCTCCCCGACGTGCAGCCGGCGGCTCTACTTTTCGAGCTTTAAAATTAACCTCCATATCACAGCGACCATAAACCCGGGGCTCACCTTCCAGCTGTGCAAAACTATAGTTTGAGCGATCCCCATTCACTTCGCCGATAGCCGGCACCAGATTATGCAGATCGGCTTCCATACTACGAAACACCTTATCTTTATGGCAGGCCTTACGCCCTCCCTCTTGCCAACATTGCCGCTGATGACCAAATGCCCAGGCGGGTACAACATGCTCCCATTCAATACGGGCCGCTCTATTCGCATTCTTACGGGGTGAATAACCGCAGTCTTGCCACTGTGGCACCAGTTTCTTACCCTGAGCCTGATACTCACAGCCGCAATAAAAACTAACCTGATTCGGCTGATACAGCTCTGCCAAAATGCGTTTTGATTTACTAAAGGAGGAAGGAGGGGCTGCCCAGAGCGGCAGTGCAACAGAGACAGACAAGAGCAATAATACAAATGAACGAAGCATAAAAGAGTCCTAAACCTTCACATATGTCATCTCCTAATCCGTGGAAACAATGGCAGTTCCTAACTTGCCAATCTGATATACAACTACAAACAAAAAATCTTATAAATCAATAAATTAATTCCAAGAAATAAGCCGTTCCACCTTTATAGCAAAAGCGCTTACGAACTTAAAAACTGAATTTAATTCAACATCCTATCTATTTTTATGATCTAACCTTTATTTCAGGGATGGAATTTTTTCCGTTTCGTGGGGCGCACATGGCCATTTTATTGATTTGTCGATCAAAGATCGCACACAACAGAGTCTTCAGCTACTTCTCGTGGAGTATGTGCACTTTATTACTGCCAATTTTAATCTCACCTCAGAGTTATGCAGACGCTCTCCCCTATGACCTGCCCTACTTATATACTGATATCGAAGGAAACAGCGCCACCCCAGAGCAAAAGGGTTTTCTAGAAGGAAATGAAGATCGGATAAAACTGATCGATCAACAACTAAGAGAACATACGCAAAAGCAACTCACACAAGATTCGATCATTTTCCTACGCCGTCAGGGTTTTATATTCGAAACCCAACACTTACAGGGGGATATTCAGACCGAAATAGAAACCAATACAGATGGCGATGTAACTTTCACCCTCAAAATTCCTTTTAAATGACCCATCCACTCGACTATTTACGGTTACCGATGCGGAAATTACCGGTTTGATGAAACTGTGCAACCTGTTTACGTTTTTTACCGATCAATAGCGGCCCATCATCAAAAAACAGAAAGTTTTTCCAGTTACGACGAAACACATCCCAGCTGGTTTCGATAACATGCTCACTGGAATAACAGAACCATACAACCGTTTCATCCTCCCACTGCAGATGTTGAGCCAGTAGCTCTGGTATTGCAGGATCATCGGACTCCCAAAGACTCTGCCAGTTATCTGTTTCCAGCCAGGTCTGATTTTTATTGGCCCAGTCCGCAGGACCAAAATTCTCAGGATGATTGCATTCCTTACTGATCTGCTGTGACCAAACCTGCTCAGCACGAGCATCAGTCAGAGGTTTAATCTGGGCCAGATCCTCTTCACTAACCGGCATATCTTTATGACGAAAGATCCAGGCTTTAGGGTATTGTTCAATCGACAGATAATTCATCTTTACTCTGCTTTGTCCGCATTAATCTGATAGCGGCCACACTATACCAGAAACCGTACAGTCAACAATCAACCCGACTCAAACCCAGACTGTTCTGATTATTTTATAACGCGGCGGGCCTGCCAGAACCTTGCCTTCCAGTATGGGTTAGACATATCGGACAACATAACTCCCCTACTGGTCGAGGCATGCATGAACTGCCCCTCACCCACATACATACCAACATGACGTACTTTTGCGCGGGTTTTATAAAACAGCAGATCACCAACAACCAATGAGGTTCGGCTAACCTGTTCGCCCTGTAACGCCTGTGCTTCTGTCGTACGGGGAAGCTGAAAAGCAAAGCGCTGATTAAATGTAAGTTGAGTAAAGGCTGAACAATCCACACCATCTCTTCCGTTACCCCCAAGACGATAGGGGGTACCCTGCCACTGTTTATAATGGGTCAGCAGAGCGTTTCTTCTGTTTCTTTCAGCTGCACTGATTTCTCCCTGATATTCATAGGACTGAGATTGATGAGTAGGCGTACTACCACAACCAGCAATAAACAAAGCAAGTAAGACAACTGACAATCTAAGCATAGAGACCTTCATAACAGAGCTTTCTTTAAACAGACTTTCCTTAACGGGTATTTCTGCAACGCTATTCCAAATTATCGGCTGCACATCAGTTTTTTTGACTGTGACAGCCTGATAGTTAAACTACAGCCCTTAACGCTGTATTTAAAGGAAACAACAATGCTCTATGTTCTGCCGGAAACAGCTGGCGATATTATTGTGGTACAAGCAACCGATCAGCTAACCAGCACTGATTATCAGGACATTTTACTCCCCCTACTGGAACAGAAAACAGCGACACATGGTGGGGTCCGCTGCCTGATCTATCTGGATCAGGGTTTTACCGGATGGGAAGCCGGAGCTATCTGGGAAGATACCAAACTGGGCATTCAACATGGTACTGACTTTATCCGGTTAGCGGTTGTCGGTGGCAACACCTGGCTCGACTGGGCAGTAAAACTGGGGGCTGTCTTTATCAGCGGTGAAGCTAAGCATTTTACAGAAAGCCAGTTTTTACAAGCCCTTCACTGGATAGACGGTGCCTGAGCATAACAATTGAAACTAAGTGTTTGACCCCGATCAGTGATTACACCGGTAATCACTGATCTGATATATCTATTGATCTGTGCAACACGTTTTCCCCTCATTTTTAGCTATTCTTACCCAAGGAGCCTTCAATCAAGCCCTAAACGCCTTAGGCTCATTGAGAAAACTCCGGATTCATTCGCAGGTTTCCTAATGTTTTCCACCGTACAGGGATGCAAACCATGAATACCCGTGCAACTTTGAAACAGCCCCCACTACCAGATTGGCATACACAAACAGCTGAACAGATCGCTGCAACATTAAGCACATCAGTTCAGGGGTTAACCGCAGACCAGGTTGATGCCCGCCACGCTAAATTTGGTGCAAACCGCCTCCCAGCGCCTCCTCGCCGCAGCCCCCTAATGCGTCTGCTGTCGCAGTTTCATAATGTCCTGATCTATGTCTTGATTGTTGCAGCAATAGTGACTGCACTGCTAGGCCACAGCGTCGATTCCGGTGTTATCGTAGCCGTGGTACTGATTAACGCACTGGTAGGCTTTGTACAGGAGGGTAAGGCCGAAAAGGCAATTGATGCCGTGCGTAATATGCTCTCTCAACAGGCGGTTGTCATACGTAATGGACACCGTCAGCAGATACCAGCTGAACAACTGGTACCCGGCGATCAGGTATTCATTCAATCAGGTGACCGGGTACCTGCGGATCTGCACCTGCATAAACTCAAAGAGCTGAATATCGAGGAAGCGTTATTAACCGGTGAATCTGTACCCGTACTGAAACAGGGCCAACCAGTAACGGCTGATGCCGCACTGGGAGACCGAACCAATCTGGCGTTTTCCGGCACCCTGGTCACTTCTGGTCAGGGCACCGGTACCGTTATCGCCACAGGCGCAGAGACTGAAATAGGCCGTATCAGCACTTTATTAGCAGAAGTCACTTCGCTGACCACCCCTCTGACCCGACAATTAGACAGCTTTGCCCGCTGGCTGACCGGCGCTATTTTATTGGTCGCGGTCGCTACCATGATGTTTGGTTATTGGGTACGTGACTATGCTTTAGGCGATATGTTTCTTGCCGCTGTAGGCCTGGCTGTTGCTGCCATACCTGAAGGTCTGCCCGCCGTTATCACCATTGCACTGGCAATCGGGGTTCAACGTATGGCAAACCGGCGCGCAATTATTCGCAAATTGCCTGCGGTAGAAACTCTGGGTTCTGTTTCTGTTATCTGTTCAGATAAAACCGGCACTCTGACCCGTAACGAAATGACAGTAACCAGCCTGATTTCTACTCAATGTTCCGCTGAGATCAGCGGAGTTGGCTATGACCCGCATGGTACTTTTAGCTGTAATAAGGAAGACCTGGATCTTCATAGCCTGCCCGAAATCCAGCAACTTTGCCGTGCCGCAGTACTCTGCAATGAAGCACAGTTAAATCAGAAAGATGAAGACTGGGTAATTGAGGGTGATCCTACAGAAGGCGCCTTACTGGTACTGGGTGCGAAATCAGGCATCGACCTGAACGAGCTTCACCTGGCCATGCCCCGTGATGATTTGATCCCGTTTGAATCTGAGCATCGCTTTATGGCGACCCTCCACCATGACCATAACGGTAACGGTGTGGTCTATATCAAAGGGGCGATCGAAGCGATTCTGCCTCGTTGCCAATGGCAGATGGCTGAAGGTGACTCACAAGCCATTGATAGCAGCTATTGGGTAGAACAGCAGGAACTGATCGCCAGTCAGGGAAAACGCACCCTGGCACTGGCAATGTTGTCGCTGCCTGAAGAACACCGAAGCCTGCATTTTGATGATGTAAAAGCCGGGCTTATTCTCTTAGGCGTGGTCGGTATCATCGATCCTCCCCGCGATGAAGCTATACGGGCAGTCACCGAATGTCATCGGGCCGGTATAAAAGTCAAAATGATTACCGGAGACCATGTCGCCACCGCCAGTGCTATCGCTAGACAGATGGGTATAACGGAATCTCCCCGCTCCCTTACCGGCAACGAACTGGAGCAACTCACCGATAGCCAGCTTCAGGATGCGGTAGAAAATACCGATGTATTTGCCCGAGCCAGCCCGGAGCATAAACTACGAATAGTCGAAGCACTGCAGGCACAACAGCATGTAGTTGCAATGACCGGTGACGGCGTCAACGACGCCCCCTCCCTGAAACGGGCAGATGTGGGCACTGCCATGGGCGTCAAAGGCACTGAGGCCGCTAAAGAAGCCTCAGAGATGGTACTGGCCGATGATAACTTCGCCTCTATCGCCCATGCGGTAGAAGAAGGCCGCACCGTATTTGATAATATCCGTAAATCTATTTTGTTTATCCTGCCGACTAACGGCGGCGAGGCACTCACCGTATTAGCGGCGATCGCTCTGGGTACTATGTTACCGGTAACGCCCGCACAGATTCTCTGGGTCAATATGATCACAGCCGTCACACTGGCATTGTCACTTACTTTTGAGCCGACTGAGCCTAATGTCATGTTACGTCACCCCCGCAATACACGTCAGCCGATCCTTTCCCCCTTTATGATCTGGCGAATTGTATTTGTATCGCTGTTGATGGTCACAGGCACATTTGGCTTATTCCTGTGGGAGATAAGCACCGGCGTAACCATTGAAACAGCCCGTACCGTTGCCGTAAATACGCTGGTAGTAATGGAGGTATTTTATCTCCTCAACTCCCGATTCCTGACAGACTCTGTACTCAATAAAAACGGTCTTTTAGGCAATCGTTACGCGCTCTACGCCATTGCCCTGGTATTGGTATTCCAGCTGTTATTCACTTATTTACCGATAATGCAGCTGTTCTTTCATACCACAGCGATTGATCTGGCAGCCTGGGGCCGCATCATAGTGGTGGGGATCATCATGTTTCTGGCGGTTGAGCTTGAGAAAAAACTTATACATAAACCTAAAGCAGCCGAATAAACCTCTAAGCGGATGAAATAACAGACATAAATCAACAGAAAGCAGCTATTAAAGATAGCTACATCAACAAAATGGGGGATCTTTTTTGCCAATCGATCCCTCAATAGTGCATAATTGGCTGTTATTTACACAATCCTGGTGCCAGAAATGATCAAACGCCCAACCAAAGCTGAACTGCGTGAGCAGTTAATGCAACAGACTCAGGCCTTCCTGCAACAGGGCGGTCATGTCGATGAAGTTGATAATGGCGCGACTGGTCTGGTCAACGGCTCATACCGCAACGCCGGTTTTATACTCAATCCACAACGTCAGGAGCGTACCCCGCTCAACAATGTTCTGGCGCAGATTGATTCGCGTAAACCGTCCCGGCAAAAACCTGCAGTATCAACCAGCATCAAACAAAGCAGTAACCGTAAAAAAGTTATCTATGATGACTTTGGCGAACCACTGCGAATAGTGTTTGAATAATAAATATTAAAAAACGCGCCATCAGGCGCGTTTTTTGTTTAGAATCAGTTAGTACGTTAGGACCTGCACATCCTGGCTATAATTTAGCTTAGATAATTTTTATCTTAGATACTTTTATGGGAACCAATCTCAGGTTTCCGTGCAGGAGCTTAACTATGTCAGATCAGCACTGGATACTTACCGCCCAATGTCCCAGTCGCCTTGGTACTATTGATGCGGTAACCGGCTTACTACGCCAGCATCAACTCTATGTAACAGAACTTCACTCGTTCGACGATAGTCACAGTAATCGCTTCTTTATCCGTGCCTGTTTCAACGCAGAGTCAGCCCTCAAAGAAGATGATTTCCGACAGCAGTTCAGTGAACGGGCCAGTGAGTTTGAAATGAGCTGGGAATTACGTCCGGCAGACTACAAACCCAGAGTTATTATGCTGGTTTCGAAGTTTGACCACTGTCTCAATGACCTGCTCTATCAATATAAGATGGGATCCCTGAATATCGAGATTCCGGCTATTATTTCAAATCATCCAGACCTTAAAGAGCTGGCAGGTTGGTATGATATCCCTTTTCATCACCTGCCAATCACTGCTGATACCAAGCCCCAACAGGAAGCTCAGATCTGGCAGATAATCCAAGAGAGTAACGCAGAACTGGTTGTACTGGCGCGCTACATGCAGGTGCTATCAGCAGAAATGTGTCAGAAGCTCGAAGGCTGGGCGATCAATATACATCACTCACTGCTGCCAGGATTCAAAGGTGCCAAACCTTATCATCAGGCCTATGAAAAAGGTGTGAAAACGGTCGGAGCAACAGCCCACTATATCAACGATGACCTGGACGAAGGGCCAATTATTGCTCAGGGAATTGATTCAGTAGACCATGCCTACTATCCGGACGATCTGGTCGCCAAAGGACGAGATATTGAGCGTGTAACCCTGACCCGGGCCGTACGACAGCATGTAGAACAAAGGGTTTTCCTGAACGGAAACAGGACTGTCGTGTTTGCCCAATAGGGCAAACACAGACCGGCGGCTTAGCTACCCCAGAACCTGGGCCGCCCCGTATCCAGATGAACAAAGTTGCTGCGGGTATAAAGCCCGACTCCCCCCTGATTCATCTGCCGCGCAGCCGTATGCACATTCGTTAACTGTATACCGGGAATTCGGATATCAATCGCCTTACCCTGCATATGTAAGCTTTTCTTAGCCACCTTGTTACTACGTTGACTTAACAACGCATTAGTTTCGGCAGAGCGGTAACCTGAAATCACCTCAAAAGGCTTGGTTGCCCCCAGTGTTTGCTGCAAATCATGCAACATCACCATCAGCTCGGGGTTCATCAAGCCTACCTGATTATTCCGATGATCCCGCAGCAGATAGCTGATCGCCTGTATTCCTTCATCGATAAACTGTCCTTCAGCAAAGAAAGTTGTTTTCAGGGACTCGCCTGTATGCAGGTTATTGAATGCTAACGTCATATCTGAGTCGATAGCTAACGACTTATGAGTCGATGCAAGAGCAACCGGTGAAGCAAGAGACGGGCTGGCAGAGGAAGTTACAGTTGCAGCAACCGCTGGTGAAGAAAGGGCTGCACCGGCGGAAAGCAGTCCCATCTTGCGCAGAAACTGCCTGCGCGAATGTTTCGTATTTGTCATTATCAGAGAACGTAGTAAGTTGATCAAATTTCAGCCAGTGATTATCCATTAACTCACCCTCGCTGTACAGAATTTAATCAACTGCTTGTGGCACCATGGCCTCGTTTTGAGCACTGCCGGTTAACTGAGTTAACTCCCAGCTATCCCGTTTATAGATGTCGTTACGGAAATTTAATACCCCGGACTGATCTATCCAGGCAGTCCAGTATGTCATATGAACAGCGACAGGCTGTCTCAGGTGGATCTCACCGGTTTCAGTTGTTGCCAACATTTCAGTTAGTAAACCGGATTGCTGCGGACTATCGACTTCCAGTAAACGTTCAGCCAGTAACTGGGCTTTTTCAACGCGAATACAGCCTGAACTGAATGCCCGATGCGGCTCATTAAACAAGCCGGGAGCCGAGGTATCATGAAGATAAATAGCATAACGACTGCGGGACATAAACTTTAACCGGCCTAATGTATTATCCGGCCCGGGGGCTTCCCAGAAGTAAGTATAATTTCGCCCCAGATACATCGACTCTGGATCAATTTCACTGCTATTTAGCAGCTCCCGTTGCTCACCCCAGCCCCTTGCTACTTGCAAATTAAGTCGCTCGGGATAGTTAGGTTTTTGCATCCATACCGGAATAATGTCCTTCCAGGCAATACTCTTTGGTACTGTCCATGAGGGGTTAAGAATCAATGCCTGAATCTCAGTAGTGAATACCGGTGTTTTACGCTTTTTTCGTCCAACGATTGTTTTCATCTGTAACAGGACTTCACCACCGTTAATAAACCGGAGCCGAAACTCTGGAATATTGACCTGCAGGTAGCGCTGCCCTGCAGTTTCAGAAAAAGCTTTTATCCGATATTGATTAACAATTAACTGATTAATTCGCTGAATAGGCGGAACATTGAGCATCGAGCGACTGTCTGGACCGAGAATGCCATCAACCTTAGCTCCGTGACGTTGTTGGAACCGTTTTAACGCCAGGGTCAGCGTCTGATCAAACCGTTGGGAGTCCCGTGTCAGTGTTGTGAGCCGGGGATAATCCCCCAACAGAAATAGCTGCTGGCGTAGCGTTGCTATTTGAGGGTTGCGATCCCCTTCACGTAACAACGGCCCTTCCGCTAACTGAGGCCAGCGATGTTGCCAGTTCAATTGCTGATAATAGTCAATTGCCTGCTCAAGAGTGTAAAAGGCTTGTCCCGGCCCAGCCTTATCCGGTTGACTCTGTTCAACCAGACTCTTAAAAATAACAGGGTGCTCCACCGCCCATGCCTGCACATTCACCGAACAGTACAGCCAGAGTATCAATAAACATCTGTACAACATAGCCACCTCAAAGGGGAAGATTCCATTCTATACCCGGTACACATCAGTACAGACCGACATAATCGAAAAAGCAAAGATCTAAAGGTTATAGACTTAACTCCAGCCCGGCAGGATTAATTAGTCGCCGTGTAAATTCTAATCCTAGCTCCCCTCATTTATACACTTTGATCTACATACATTAAGTTTTCTTAAGACATTGTTCCGCAGTGCACAAATTGATACTCTGTCGCACGTAAGCTGCCCTGTAGTTTTCTGGATTAGTAAGATTTTAAGGAAGAAAAATGGCTCTAATATCCTGCTCTGAGGGCAGTAATCAGATATCTGATGCTGCAATATCCTGTCCGACCTGCGGACACCCACAACAACCCCTTGCATCTGCCCCAGTAGCAAAACCTAAACAGGAAAAGAAAGAACTGTTTAAAGCCGGCGGATCAAATTTTGTATTGGCTGAAATCGCCGCAATGTCGAGTACCAAAACCCGTAACTGGGTCTGGGTAGTTATCGGACTTCCTGTTGCATTTGCTATCATTTTTGGCTGGCTTAGCTTTGACTGGCCGATCGCTGTCGGTATAACCGTCGCCGGTTTGTTTATTCTCGGTTTTATCTATAATGATAAAGGACTAATCGCCAGTACCGGTAATATTACTGAGATAGAGGAGGATATGGAGAAGGTTAGCCAACGCTATCATGACTCCATAAAGCAGGATGATTTAGTGGTATATCAGGGTAAGAACATGTTCATCGATATGAACTTTACCATCAATCCTGAGCGCATTGCAGAATTCAGCAAATCATCATCTAATGGACATTACTGGCTCTATGTACTGGGTGCTTCAGGCTTTGCCACAGGCTTCATGTTGCAAGAACCATTTTTGTATATCATCACTACGGCTTTGATCATTCTTGGCATTATGTCTCGTAAAGCAGCCCTAGAAGTAACAGGTGTCGGCGGTGCAAAAATGGAGCTTTACACCCGCTCTGGCGATATTCAGACTGTCATCCAGGATCTGACGCAGTCGATTGAAGCTAATAGCAACGCTTAACTTCCAACAAGAGAAACGCTTAACTTCCAACAAGAGCAACGCTTAACTTCAACGACAGCAACGCTTATCTTCAACAAGAGCAACGCCTGAGTTTCAACATAAAAAAAGAGAGCCACTGGCTCTCTTTTTTGTTACTGCGACCGCAAACCACACTCAAGTCAGTACTACTGTTGGTCTGACTAAGCGCTGGCCTTAGAATACACCTCTCTTACAAAATACGGGTCTGCTCTATCACTTTTTCACAAATATATTCACCGATAGGAATAGCTGACGTAGCCGCTGGCGAAGGTGCATTACAAACATGCAGTGAACGTGAACTTTCAGCAAACAGGAAGTCATGCACCAACGAGCCATCTTTCATCACAGCCTGGGCGCGAATACCCGCCGGATAATGTTGCAGATCCTGTACTTTCAACTGCGGACAATACTTCTGAACCAGTTTCAGATAACCCGGTTTCCAGAGGGAATTCTTAGTTTCCACAATACCGGTTTTAATATGGGTTTTAAGTACTTTCCAGAAACCGGAAAAGGTCACCATATCCCAGATATCTCTTGGACTGATATTGATCTTGCCGTAACCTTCCCGCTTCCAGCCCTGCACCGCATTCGGACCAACAGTCACTGAGCCGTCGATCATTCGGGTAAGATGTACCCCCAAAAATGGCAGATCCGGATCTGGGATTGGATAGATAAGGTGATTAACGATCTGATTGTATTTTTCCGGCAGTTTATAGTACTCACCACGGAATGGAATGATCTGGAAGTCAGTATCGATTCCCAGCATCTTAGTGGTACGGTCCGCCATAAGGCCCGAACAGGTAATCAGGAACTTGCCCTTAAAGCTTAGATTCTCACCGTTGTGTACGGCTTCCACTTTAACCTCATCTGCTGTTTCAGTGAGACCAACCACTTTATGATTAAGACGGGCATCGCCTCCCATTTCAACAAAGCGCTCCGCCATCTTGGTAGTTACTTGCTGATAGTTAACAATGGCCGTCTCTTTAACCAGAATCGCCCCTTCACCCACAATATTCGGTTCACGCGCTTTTAACTGTGCAGCATCAAGCAGCTCAACATCGATACCGTTAGTCTCGCAGCGTTCATATAGCGCCTGCATACGCTCTACTTCCAATGCATTAGTTGCAACCAACAGTTTGCCGCACTGGTCGTAGGGTACATTATTCTCGTCGCAGAACTTCATCGTCGCCGCAACACCCGCCTTACAGAACTGAGCCTTAAGGCTGCCAGGTGCGTAGTAAACACCCGCATGGATAACACCACTGTTATGCCCGGTCTGATGCTTAGAATAAACAGACTCTTTCTCTAACAACAAAATTGATGCATCTGGAAAGCGGTGTTTTAACTGCCAGCCGGTAGACATGCCGACGATACCGCCGCCGATAATAATATAATCGTATGTCATGATATTTTTTTACCCGTTACAACTTAAAAATCTGAATAACAAAACGGCGGATAGACCCGAGTCAATCCGCCGTATTATATCGCAGCAAGCAAGGATATTACTTAGTAAAGTGACCACGCTGACGCAGCAGCTCACGGCTTAGTTCAGGATGGGATACAAACTTATCACGGCCGTGCAACCAGCAATGGTTCTGAACGACTAACATAGACCCCACCGGCAGGCGTACACGGAAAAAGTTCTCATCCGCTTCAATGGACTCACCCATCTCATACAGGTAGATACCCTCAGCCATATTCTGTGGCTCAGCGAACTGATCGATAAACAGCATGTGCGGTTTACCATTCTTGTCTTCTTCAAAAAAGATCGGGTGCTTAACTTTAGTTTCAACATTCTTAGACTTTGGCGCACCCCAAACGATATCCTGCTTCGCCAGAGGATGACGATAGAACTTATCCAGATCAGCCCAGTCATCCATGTGCAGCAGCAATGACTCACCGCCTTCCATGTTCGCTTCACCCAGTTTCTGCATAAGCACATAATCGGTACGCTCATTTACGTAAGTACCGTCATTATGCAGTTCCATCCGGCGATGAGCCTGACGCAGGTAACTGTCAGAATTGTCATCATTCAGTACGGTAAAGCGGGCGTAGTATTTTCCATACATCGCATCAAGGTTAGGCAAACCGATAATATGAGAGATAGCGGTCGATAGTTTAATTTCAAACTCTGTACGCAGCTCACCTTCGGTCACTTCAGGCTGACCTTCATACTGCAGCAGGAAAGCCGCAGTATCACGATCACGCATCGTTGCATTAAGAAATTTGCCCAGGCTATAACCGGTAAGCGCATCTAACTTGTCCGCCACGGCATAACGTAAAAATGGCTTATATTCCAGCGCCTGCAATGGCCACTCAGCAATAGCCTGATCAAAGGCTGCAATTGTCTCTGCAGTCAGAGTAACAACTTGCAGACGCTTGTTAGCGGCAAAAGGGGCAACGGAAAAACCTTGTGGTTCAGTGGCTTCAACTTCACGCAGTAGAGCTGTCATTTTTTTCTCTCCAAAACTGTATTCGTTTTGTTCAGCGGATTCTCTGTAGAGATAACATCCCTAGCGGGAATCCTTTTTTACTTTTAACTGCCGTCAGACCCTGATCTGGATCAACACAACATCGACGAGATGAGATAATGTCGACATTATTGATAATCGTCAATATTTATTTCAATGCCAGACTTAACTATTAAATGTCGGCAACTTAGAATATCGTGTTAAAATCCCAGACCATCTTCAATAAATGCTTTAAAAAACAGCCTATTAGGCCTTATAAATCATGACAGACAGAAATACAGCGCCAGATGACAGCCGGGATAATTCTGCCCTGAAAGTGGTAGGTCAGTTAAAGCAGGATATCCTCACCGGCTACTTCAAACCGGGTGAGAAGCTAAAAATGGCCCGTTTGAAGGAACGCTATCAGGTTGGGGTAAGTCCGCTTCGTGAAGCGCTTTCACAACTACTCATTGAGCAGTTGGTGGTCGTTGAAAACCAACGCGGCTTTAAGGTGCACCCTATATCCCGTGAAGAGATGCAGGATATCTACCAAACCCGGGCCGAGATCGAGGCGCTCTGTATCAGTCAGGCTATCGAGCGCGGCGATGATGAGTGGGAAGCGAATATTATGGCCGCTGCCCATAAATTGAAAAAGTTTGGCGCTCAGGTCGAGAAAGATCCGCAAGAGTGGGAGCGTCGTCACCAGGCATTCCATACCGCTATCGCAGCCGGCTGTCAGTCGCCCGCCCTACTCCATGTACGTCGCTCGCTTTATGAAAAGGCGTCCCGATATCGCAACCTATGGCTAAAAAAGAATATGGCAGATCAGCTTTTCTTCGAAGCCAATCAGCAAGAACATATGCGCCTGATCGATGCGCTGCTGAACCGTGACGCTGACGGGGCAACAAAATTGATTAAGCAGCACCTGCTAAGCCCTAGCCGGGCGCTTGACGAGACGATGAGCAACTAGACGTCGTTTCGCAACTTGCCACACGCAATTGCGCCATTTACCTGTTGCTAATATGAACACGTCCTTAGGGTTAGTGAACACTAACACCGACACCCATTCCCGAAGTACTCACTAACTAAATCTATAACATACTGTTTGATTTAGCTTTTATAGAAATCAGCAAAGCCACACCAGGCCATTAGCGGGATGAATTTCCTCATTGCTCTCGCAGTTTAATAACAGGAAATTTTTTAAATGGCTCTCTGCTCTGGTCACTAAAGCCCACTATACTTTCTCTTTAACTCTGTCATCCTCCTGTTATATTCAGGTCATATAAGTTTCATATATACGCTTTAGTCTGAGGGCATTAAACCAACCCAGTTACTCAAAGATTAAGGGATATAATAATGATCAAAGATCATCTGCAGGCAGACAGCGCTATTAAGCAAGAGCAGGACTCCGACTTCAGTAAAATGATTGACGCGAGTTTAAGTCGTCGCCGCTTACTGCAAGGTGGCGCAACGGCAATGGGACTGTTTCTGGCGGCGAATCCAATGGCACAAGCGATCGCAGCCAGCAGCCACCCTGAGAGTAAATTGTTAGGTTTTAGAAAGATCCCTACCAGCACTGCAGATACCTTTGTGGTACCAGAAGGCTATATTGCCCGTCCCATGATCTCCTGGGGCGACCCAATCCTATCCGGCGCCCCCGCATTTAATGAGAACGGCAGTCAGCCAAGCAGCGCTCAGGCAGGCCAGTTCGGCGACAACACCGACGGCATGAGTTTCTTCCCTCTGTCTGACGACCGTGCCTTGCTGGCAGTCAACAACGAATACACCAACTACACACTGCTATTCGACCACAAAGGTAAGGCACTCACCGCTGATGATGTGAAGAAAGCCCAGGCAGCTCACGGTGTCTCGGTGTTTGAAATAAAACGTACGGATATCGGCTGGGAATATATTAAGGATTCAAGTTACAACCGTCGTATTACAGCAAATACGGAGATGATGCTAACCGGCCCTGCAGCGGGCCATGATCTGTTTAAAACCAGTGCCGACAGATCCGGTAAAAAAGTACTGGGCACATTTAATAACTGCGCAAACGGTGAGACCCCCTGGGGGACTTACCTAACCTGCGAAGAAAATTTCAACGGCTACTTTGCTAAACCAGAAGGCGAACAGGATCCTCATCAAAAGCGCTACGGTATTAAAAGTGACAGTAAATACCAGTGGCATCAGTTTGATAGCCGCTTCGATGTATCCAAAGAACCCAATGAGCCAAATCGTCACGGCTGGGTCGTTGAGATCGATCCGATGGATCCGACTTCTACACCACTCAAACGTACGGCACTAGGCCGCTTTAAACATGAAAACGCTGCCGTTACCGTTGCTGACAATGGTCATGTCGTTGTTTATCTGGGTGATGATGAGCGCGGTGAACACATCTATAAATTCGTATCTAAGAACAAATACAACGCTTCTGACAAGGCCGGCAACCGTAACCTGCTTGAAGAAGGTACGCTCTTTGTTGCCCGCTTCAACGCTAAAGAGGGCGAAGTGAAAGGCACTGGCGAATGGATCGAACTGACTTACGGCAAGAACAGTCTGACCCGAGAGAATGGTTTCAACAGTCAGGCAGAAGTAATGATCTTTGCCCGTGAAGCGGCGACGGTTGTTGGTGCCACGACCATGGACCGTCCTGAATGGGTTGCAGTACACCCGGAAACAAAAACCGTCTGCTGTACCCTGACCAACAACAAGCACCGTGGCAGGAAAGACAATCAACCTGTTGGCGGCCCGAATCCGCGAGCGGCAAACAACTATGGCCAGATTGTTCGCTGGAAAGAGAGCAACGGTGACAACACTTCATCAACCTTCAAATGGGACCTGTTCCTGGTTGCTGGTAACCCAACCGTACATAAAGACTTCTACGCTGGCTCTGCCAATATCACCGATGAGAACATGTTTAACAGCCCCGATGGTTTGGGTTTCGACCAGGCAGGCCGTCTCTGGATAATGACCGATGGAAAATATTCCAACGAGGGTGATTTTGCCGGGATGGGTAATAATCAGGTTCTGGTTGCGGACCCAAACACCGGAGAAGTACGTCGCTTTGCAACGGGGCCAATCGCCTGTGAGCTGACCGGACTCACCTTCAGTCCTGACCAGCGTACAGTATTTATCGGTGTCCAGCACCCCGGGGAGAAAGACCAACCGTCCCACTTTCCTGCCGGGGGAAACAGGAAACCTCGCTCCACCATTATGGTCGTTCAACGCAAAGATGGCGGCATTATAGGCACTTGATCAATATGACAAAAACAGCCTGTGTTTATTCCACAGGCTGCTCTCACTACTTAAACAGAGTAAAATTCATTAACTATCAACTCAAGCACCACAAGCTATTTTAATTAATATTTAAACTAACCATTAATTAGAAAATTAAACCATTTATTTTCAATAAGATAAATAAATAAAATAGGTACAAACCCTAAAAGAAAAGATACTTTTTAACAAATAACCTTTCCATTTATACGTATAAAATCAAACAAATTCTTGCTTAATTAATGCACTTTGATACCATTATCCATCATATAGTGCCCATCAGTTGATCACCTGGTTGTATAGATACTTGGGCTACACCACGCCATTTAAGTGCTACAAACGCTTTCGCGATCGCAGGACTGTTGTAACCTCTGATGTTTGCTTTATTACCACTCTTTCTAACCCTCTTCATCACCGAGATATTGGTGATGCTGACACTTGATCAGCTTACTATCAGTAGTAGTTTTTTCTGGCTGGTCGCATTTATCGATGCCAGTGTCGTCGCCATCGCCGCAACAATAGCGATACGCTTTCTACTATATAAAAAGGCGATATACCCGGATAACAGGTTGACCCGTGAGGCACTTTTTTTTCAATCTGCATTGATCGTGTTTGGCATCGAAGCGATGCTAATGTTGATCTTGTCACTTTCAGGAGCGAACTCTGATAGTTCCCTGATGGTGTTTTTCAATGCGCTATTACTGGCCCTGCTTTCCTCGGCATTAATTCATTACTATTTACTGATCCCCCCTGGCAATAGAGTCGCCACGTTCTACAAACCTGATAAAAGTCGAATAGCCAGCACTGTTATTTCCAGCTACCTGTTTGGCTTATGTCTGTTTATATTTTTCCTGCTCAATATCTATCAGCAGCAGGCACAAAGCCATATCGAACAGGTTATCGAACGCGAACAACAGCAACTGGTCCAGATCAGAAACAATATGCAGCGCCAGATGGCCCAGGCATCGCTCGACGTAAAAATTCTGGCAATGCAACAAAATCTTCAACAGGTACTGGCCAAAGACTCTTCAGCACTTTATGAAGCCACTCAGGATTATCTGAACCTCGCTCTTATAAAACGTGATTACGATCAAATCCGTTATATTGATAACCGGGGTAATGAAAAAATACGAATAGATCAGCAATATAACGGGCCTTTCGCCCTGGCGCCTCAGCACTTACAGAACAAAGCATCCCGTTATTACTTTCAAGCTTCTCAGCAGTTACAGAAGGGTGAAATATTTATCTCACCCATGGATCTGAATATCGAGCACGGCAAGATCGAACTTCCCTACAAACCGATAGTACGAGCAGTCACCCCGGTGTTTACTCACGATGGACAAAGACAAGGGATGCTTATCATCAACCTGAACGCCTCCAGTCTGCTGGATAACCTGCGCCAGGCCAATTCAACCATCAGTGGTGAAGTTATGCTGCTGAATGAACAAGGCTACTGGCTGTACGGTCAGAGCTTTAAATCTGCCTGGGCATTTATGTTTCCACAATTTAAAGACCGCAACCTGCAAAATCTTAATTCAGACGCCTGGGATAATATCAGCAGTAATCGAATTGGCGTTTTTGAAAGCAGCGAAGGCTTTTATATTTTTGATACCATCAATACCGGCGCTCAATTAGAACAGACTGCAGGCTCAAACAATCATTGGCCCAGTTGGAAACTCGTCATACTCTTAACAAAGAAAGATGTATCCGCTGAGTTGAATGAAATATCTCAGTTATTATTTTTCTTCTTCTTTATCGTGCTATCCGTAACAGGCACAGGCACCTATATGTACTACCGGGTGCAGCTAAAACTCATTGATGATCAGGTGCAGATACATCACCTTGCCCATCACGACTCTTTAACCGGGCTTTGTAACCGTAGACTGTTTATCGAGATGCTTGAGTTAGAGTTGGCCCATGCCAAACGAGATAAACTACCGATTGCGGTTATGTATCTGGATCTGGACCGATTCAAACCAATAAATGATGAATTTGGTCACGATGCCGGGGACTTCATATTACGCGAAGTCGCTAACCGTCTTCGTAAGTTACTACGTGAAAGTGACACTTTATGTCGAATGGGAGGAGATGAATTTGCGACATTGCTGCCATCTCCTGGAAATAAAGAACAGCTGGAGAAGGTTGCTCTGCGAATATTAAGCTCGCTTGAACGACCTTTTATCTACAAAAACAACCAACTCAGTGTCGGTATCAGCATTGGTATTGCGCAGCATTACCCTGGCCAGCCATTAGAGTCCCTGCTTCATGAAGCAGATCAGGCTATGTACCAATCTAAACAAGCCGGAAGAAATGGTTATAGTTTCGCCTGACTTCCTGACTTTGGCAGAAATTTATTTCAGGCCTCTTAGCTAACTTTATGCAGGGAAACCTCAACTATTTCACCCACATGTTCGACACATTCACCACAGCGCGGCTGTAAACCCTGCACAGCAAAGATTTCCCGATACTCGGTTTCACCAAATTCAATCGAGTCTTCAATATCAACCTGATACAAATCATTACAGGTACATACCAGTGTAGGGTCCTGTTGTTTTCTTTCGCTATCCATTCCAGCTATCCGATTGATTAAGAAAGCCGCTAGTCTAGTGCTTAATATAAACCTCGAATAGCGAAATCGTTTCACTACCGGATGAACGAAATTACTGAGCTGATCTCTGCTCTTACTAACCTGCGACTTTCTCAGCTCGATGAGTAAATCTGAATTTTAGTCGCCGCCACACAGCCCTGTTCTTTAAATAATAAAAGCCCGGAGAGTTCCGGGCGTTGTTATACCAATGTAAAACGCATTTGTTGATTCAAACCTGGTTAATTAAAGGTCTTTTACCAAGCGAAGCGCATCGTAGATCGCTGCATGGGTGTTACGGGAAGAGACCGCATCACCGATACGAAAGAGCTGAAAATCACCATTGGGATTGTTAATCTGATGCTGAACTTTCCCGGCGATCAGATCCTCATAGTTCACCTCTCCCAGGTTAGTCGAGTCAGGCTTTAGATCGAAATAAAGCTCATCCATCGGAATAGTACCGTGATTGATGACCACCTGATCAACGATGCGGGATTTGTCCAGATGACCTGCTGATTCCAGATAATCACTGCCAACCAACGCTTTCAGCTTATCGCCTTCTCGTACTACATCGCGCAGTCGGTAGGTGACGGTGAAGGTTACCTCTTTTTCCTGCATTGCTCGCATATAGGGCACCAGATTCATCGCCATAACATCCGGAGCAAACGAGCGGTCCGGAGTCATAATTTCTAATTCTGCCCCGGATTCTGCAATTATCTCTGCCGCCTGCATCGCCGCATGATCGCCCGCATCATCAAACAACAACACCCGCTTAGCAGGTTTAACATCACCGGCAATAATATCCCAGGCGGAAACCACCAGATCATTACCGGCCTCCAGCACCTCAGTATCCGGCAGTCCTCCTGTGGCAATAATGACTACATCAGGATTCTCGGCGCGGATGTCATCAGCTTCGGCCCAGCTATTAAATCGAAACTCAACATCATGCGCAGCGCACTGAGCCATTCGCCAATCAATAATAGAGATAAGCTCATGTCGACGTTCACTCTGCGCTGCCAGACGCACCTGCCCACCCGCATCGGGCTGAGCTTCGAATACAATGACTTCATGCCCCCTTTCTGCGGCAACCCGTGCCGCTTCCAGCCCACCTGGGCCTGCCCCGACAACAATCACTTTCCGGGGCTTTTCCGCTTTGGGGATATCATGGGGCATAGTTAATTCACGCCCGGTTGCTGCATTATGGATACAGAAGGCATCACCGGCCTGATAGATACGATCCAGACAGTAGGTCGCACCTACGCATGGACGAATATCCTCTTCCCGACCTTCCATGATTTTCTTCACGATATGAGGATCCGCCATATGCGCACGGGTCATACCAATCATATCTAACTTACCTTCCGCGATAGCATATCGAGCAGTCGCAACATCGGGGATTTTTGCGGCATGAAATGTTGGAAAATTAGTCGCTTCACGTACTGCAGCGGCAAAATCCAGGTGGGGTGAGTTTTTCATCCCCATCACCGGAATGACATCGGTCAGTGCCGGATCGGTATCAATTCTTCCGCGAATTACATTCAGGAAATCCACCTGTCCGGTATCCCTCAGGCACCGGGATATATCTAATCCCTCTTCCCGACTGATACCCCCCTGAATCATCTCATCAGCGGTATATCGTACGCCCACAATAAAATCATCACCTACTCGCTTTCGAATAGCATCCAATACATCCAGACTAAAACGCAACCGGTTATCCAGGCTGCCGCCATAAGGCCCATCCAGAGTATTAGTTAATGGTGACCAGAACTGATCCATCAGGTGACCATATGCTTGCAACTCAATACCATCAAGTCCGGCCGCTTTCATGCGCTCAGCGGCATCAGCATAGTCACGGATAATTCGATCAATATCCCAGTCTTCCATTTTTTTAGGAAATGCACGATGTGAAGCTTCCCGGCGGTGTGAGGGTGATACAGCCGGTAGCCAGTCTCCTTTCGCCCAACCGGTACGACGACCCAGATGGGTTAACTGAATCATCACTGCAGTGCCATGCTCATGGCAGGAATCAGCCACATCTTTCAACCAGGGAACCACTTCGTCTTTATAGGCCAGAATATTATTGAATACCGGAGGACTATCCTTCGAAACGGTGGCCGAGCCGGCGGTCATGGTCAAGGCTACGCCAGCTTTTGCACGCGCCTCATGGTATGCACGATAGCGCTCTTTAGGCATACCATCTTCAGGATAAGCCGGCTCATGGGAAGTAGTCATGATCCGGTTTTTCAATGTCAGATGCTTTAATTGAAAAGGTTGCAGTAGTGGGTCTTTGTTGTTCATACGGCTCTGCCTTCAGGTTGAAACGAACCACAATCTTAAGCAGCCCATTACTGATTTATTTTTATCCTTGCGGAAGCGTTGCTTATTTTTGCCGTTGTTATCTATCCGCTTCAAATGATATTTTTAAGTCAACTGGCATAACTTTAAGTTATGTGTAATTCATTCCACACGATTATTTGAGGTGTAACTATGGTCGGGTTTAAGAAAAAACTCCCTCCGCTCAGTACACTGGTTACCTTTGAGGCAGCCGCCCGTCTTCTCAGTTTTACTCAGGCCGGAGAAGAGCTTCATGTAACGCAAACAGCCATATCACGGCAGGTTCGAAGCTTGGAGGAATACCTGAGTCGTCCGCTGTTCATACGGGGACATCGCAGCGTAAAACTAACCGATGCCGGCGAACTACTATTACAGTCGGTTAGTATGGGATTGGAACATATCGCTACTACTGTGACAGAGCTACGCTATGCTAAGCCAGAAAGTCATCTCACAGTGTCAGCAACAATCGCCTTTGCCTCTCTTTGGCTATCGCCCCGCTTGCTGGCTTTTAAGCAACTACATCCCAATCTGGAAGTTCGTATCCTGGCCAGTGACCGGGATATAAACCTGCAAACAGAGGGAGTGGATCTGGCATTCGGTTGCGGCGATTACGATAATCAAAGCGGTGTAAAAGCGACTTTTCTGTTTGCCGACGAGGTGTTCCCCGTCTGCAGTAGCAACTACCTCAACACCCGAGCTCAGATTAATAAGCCGGAAGATCTGTTACAGCACCAGCTACTTCATCTGGATGATGAGCACTGGCGAAATATCAGTTGGAAAGCGACCGACTGGTCTTTATGGCTGAAAAGCCAGGATGTAAAAGGTCCATTACCCAGCGGTGGTCTACGCATCAACAACTACCCCCTTCTGTTACAAACCGCTGTAAATGGTCAGGGTATCGCGCTGGGCTGGAAACATCTGGTCAGTGATCTGCTCAAACAAGGATTATTAATCAAACCATTACAGCAATCCCTCAATACCCACCGAGGCTACTATCTTGTGGAATCCAGCCAAGCCCCGCTATCCATTGAAGCTAAAACCTTTCGCGACTGGATACTGCAGCAAGCTCAAAATGAACAGGGCTAGCAACCTGGTAGTCTCAAGCCTCCGACATCCAGGGCGGCAGTTGACCCAGAAAATTCTCTACTGACCTGACCCCTGCCGTATTCAGAGCCGCAACTTCAGCTGCACTCTTCTCCGCCTCGCTGTAAACCAGGCCCCACAGCTGGACAACACCATCACTGACGGTGACGTTGACCCTGCCTTGCACTATGCCTACCTCGTCAGACAGCTCATGCAACAGACTTTCCCGGATCGTCCGGTCATCTGCCGATCCTATGGTCGCTGTAACAGGGCCTTTCGCAGTCAGGCCCTGCAATAAATTAGCACGACTGACAATTCCCACCAGTTTGTCCCCGCGAATTACCGGCACCCTTTTCACATGATTAGTTTCCAGCAAACCGGCAATTTCATGCAGCGGAGTTTCTTCGGTTATCGTGATCAGATCGGTGGACATCAGCTCAGCCGCTCGACGACCATGGGTTTTCAGGTAATGTTCGGCATCGTGACTGGCTGAAAAAAGATTCTCAATCCACCAGGAATGCTGTTCCCCTGTATCATTTTCAATCCTGCGCATCAGGTCGCCTTCACTGATAATACCTAATACTTTCCGGTTTTCATCAATCACTGGCACGGCACTGATCCGTTTCGAAAGCAACAGCGCAGCGATATCACGCACATTGGTATCGGCAGTTACTGTTATCACGGAAGTGGTCATAATATCTGCAGCATTCATATTGCCTCTCCGTTCGCATCATCTCTTCACTGCCAAGTATAGACAATGGCAATTCAGAAGCGCTGGTATGCAAAATGATCAAAAAATTGATTAACCGCAATTCATGCTGAATTTGACCTACCAATGTCGCAAATAAGCAAGCAAACTGACGCTTACAGATGGCTCCGATGAAGTGTTTAGACTATAAATAGCGTTTGGCCGGATCCTTCTTACGAAGGGATGATTGATCGGCGACTATACTGTGCTTTAGATAAGTAGCACTCTGTAACCGTTCAGCTTAGTAATATGATGGTGTTTTCAAACACTAATATGCATAATTTGACCAGTTAAGATAAAAATACAGAGAAAAAGACTACTTTAAGCGCAATATACTGTAGATTCAGTTTTTCTATCAGGTCGTCTTTAAACAGTCGCTGGATAAAAGAACTTACATAATAATGAAATTAACCCGCAGAAACTGACCTAGGAAGTAATATGAAAAGAAGAAATATTCTGAAGGCCGCAGCAGCAGGTATTGCAGCAGCACCATTGGCTATGAGCACAACCAACGCTCAAGCAGCATCGACTGTTCGCCTGCGTATGCAGACATACTGGGGTACTGAATCTGATGAGATGCATGATGCATTTGTTGATGACGTTAAGACAGCTTCTAACAAGACCCTGCGCGTAAAACGCTTCCGTGGTAGTGAGCTTGTACCTAATGCTGACATGCTTCAGGCAGTAAGCAAAGGTACTATCGATATGTGTCAGGGTTACGCTGGTTACTGGCCTGGCCAGTTGGACATCGCTTCTATCGAAGCCGGTCTGCCAGGCGCATGGACTGATTATGACGAAGCTCAATACATCTGCGAAACTAAAGGTCTGAATGATCTGGTACGTGAAGCTTACGCTGAGAAAGGCGTTCACTACCTGGGGCCAATCATGGGCGGACCCTTCGACCTGCTGACCACTAAGCCGGTTAACAGCCTGGACGATCTGAAAAACATGAAGATCCGTGCGACACCTTCTGTTGCCAAGGTTCTGGAAAAATTCGATATCCCAACGGTATACCTGCCGGGTGGAGAGCTGTACCTGGGTCTGTCTACCGGTACTATCGACGGTGTTATCTACGCGGGTACCAACGAGTACAAGGCGATGAAACTGTATGAATCAGCTAAGTACTACACTTTCCTGGGTATGGTTAACCCGGGTTATGCTGATGACATGCTGATCAACAAGGCGAAATGGGATTCCATGTCTGACGATCACAAACGCATCATCGAAATGGCTTATGCTAAGCACGCACGTAAGATGCACACCTGGATGGTAAGTGGTTCTATTGAAGCGGGCACCGAAGGCCTGTTCGAATTCAACACACTTCCAGAAGCTGATCAGGCGCGCCTGCGCGAAGCAGCTAAAGTAATCTGGGAAGAAGAAGCCGCTAAATCCCCACGCAACGCTAAAGCTATCCAGATTCTGGAAGCCGCTGCTAAAGCAACCGGGAGAGGCTAATGTCCGGGATATCTCGCTTACTTGACTTGCAAGACGAGATATCCGACTTCATAGGCAGGGCCGTCTCCTGGATGTGCCTTGCTATGATGGTTGTTCTCACCTATGAGATCACCGCCCGATATCTGTTTAATAGTCCTACTTCTTGGGCTCATGAAACAACGACCATGCTATATGGTACGTTCTGTATCCTTGCGGGTGTATATACCCATCGCCACCACGGCCACGTCCGTAGTGAAGCGATCTATCATTTATTCTCTGTTCGCGGCCGCGCAATACTGGATGTTATTACCGGTGGTATCGGCTTAGTAATTTTTGCTGTTTTCTTCGTTGTTGCTTTTGAATTTGCAGCAGAATCCTGGCAAAGCGGTGAGCTTTCATCGAAAAGCACCTGGGCTCCACCTATCTACCCTTTCAAGTCGGTTCTGCCATTAGCAGTCGGCCTGATGTGGTTACAAAGCCTGGTACACTTTATCCGAGATCTGCGGACGGCCCTTGGAATTACTCCCGCTGTGGACGTCGTAGAACAATAACTTTTAGTGTTTGTTTTTTTAAATGAGCAGTGAACAAAATAAAAAAGGACGCTAATTGTGTTAGATCTTGATCCGTTAGTCGTAACAGGCGGCATGTTCGGCTGCATGCTGCTGCTATTGATTATGGGCGCCCCCCTGACCTGGGCGCTACTCACCGTTGGTGTGACTTCTGCCTACTTCCTCTGGGGGCCTGCGGGCATTGAACTGCTAGCGATCAGCACGTTCTCCTCAATGGATAACTTCCTGTTGGTTGCACTACCCATGTTTATCTTCATGGGATTAATGCTGCAACGCTCAGGCATTACCGATGATCTGTTTGAGATGATCAATAAACTCATGGGGGGGACGCCAGGCGGCCTCGGCATGGGTACTGTTATTGTCTGCGCCCTGATCGCAGCAATGGCCGGTGTATCCGGTGCGGCAACTGTCAGCCTGGGCATTATCGCTCTGCCTGCAATGCTCAAGCGGGGTTACGACAAAAAACTGGCGACCGGTACGATCATGGCCGGCGGTGCATTAGGCTTTTTGATCCCACCCAGCGTACTGATGATCATCTACGCCTTTCTGGCCCGGGAATCGGTCGGTAAACTGTTTGCTGCGGGCCTGATGCCTGGCTTGATGCTGGCTGGTATCTATATTGTTTATGTCTATATCCGCGCCAAAATGAATCCTGCCCTGGCTCCGCCTATTGCTGAAGAAGATCGTGTCGATCTGCGCGGCAAACTGGTCGCGCTTAAGGCCCTGGTCCTGCCTGGCTCACTGATTGCCACCGTTCTATCCTGTATTATCTTTGGTGTTACCTCGCCTTCAGAAGCCTCTGCAGTGGGTGCTGTTGGCTCAGTACTTTGTGCTCTGATCTACCGCACACTGAGCTGGGAGGTAATGAAAGAAGTACTCATAGGCACAACCAAACTAATGGGTATGTTGCTATGGATTACGCTAGCCGCAGTATTCTTTAGTAAGATCTACATCGGCCTTGGTGCAGGCATGGTATTGGAAGAGTTCATTGAAGATACTGCGCTGTCCCCTTACTGGGTCATTATCGCGATGCTTGGGTGCTACTTCCTACTGGGTATGTTCCTGGACGACTTCGCTATCGTATTTATTACGGTACCGCTATTTGTACCTATTGTAGATTCACTGGGTTTCGATACAGTTTGGTTTGCTGTGCTGTTTATCATCAGCATGCAATCGGCTTACCTAACGCCCCCCTTTGGCTACAATCTCTTTTATATGCGATCGGTGGCGCCGCCAAGCGTCACAATCTACGATCTGTATAAAGCGGCAATACCCTTTGTTATCCTGCAGATCATCGGCCTTGCACTGGTTGTATCTTTCCCTCAGATCGCTCTCTGGTTACCAGAGCTGATCTTTGGAAAATAATGACTTAAGCAGTAGCGACTTATAGTAGAGATATAATATCTGAGTCAAAAATTGAAAAGCTCTGGCAATATTGCCAGAGCTTTTTTGTTGTTACCGATGCGCTTACCTGATTACATCAATATGAAAAGCGGATCATCACATCTGAATAAAACACAACAGGCTATTCACCCAAGCCTTTTACACAAGCTATTCACATATGCAGCTCTAAGAAAACATACCTATCCCGAATGTCGGGGCAACAGCAGCGAAATAACCGTTGCTATCCCCAGGAACAGAGCTGAAAACCAAAGACAGGCGGTAAGTCCTGCAACCTGATACAAGTACCCAGAAAGCACTGTGCCAATTAAACGTCCCATCGCGTTAGCCATGTAATAAAAGCCTACATCCATTGAAACGCCATCTTCAGAAGCATAACTGACTATCAAATAACTATGCAGTGAAGAGTTGATAGCAAAGATGCCCCCAAAGACCAGCAAGCCTCCCAGCAAGATAGTGTCTGAGTAAAAACCGGTCGACAGAGAAAGCGCCATTATGACCGGCAGTACTGATAAGCCTAACGCCCAGAGTGATGCCTCTTTACCTGCAGGAACCCGACCAGACCTTTTACCGGTAAAGTAAGGCGCAAACGACTGAATAATACCGTAACCGATAACCCAGAGGGCCAGAAAACCGCCTACCCGCCAATGATCCCAGCCTAAGCTACTGGCCAGATAGACCGGCAGAGCAACCACAAACCAGACATCCCGGGCACCAAACAGAAACATACGGGCCGCAGAGAGATAATTAATTGCTCTGGCTTTAGAAAATAACTGACTGAACTTTGGTTTATTTTTAGCTTTACCCAGATCCCGTTTCAGCATTAGCAGACTGAATAGCCAGACCACAGCCAGAGCAGCCGCCATTAGCAGTAACGCTCCCTGAAAACCCAACAGGGTGAGCAACGCTCCTCCGAGAAAGAAGCCCGCCCCTTTCAGGGCATTCTTAGACCCGGTCAGAATAGCGACCCACTTATAAAGCGTACCTTGAGCATCACCCGAAACCAGTAATTTAATTGAGCTTTTGGCACTCATCTTATTAAGGTCTTTAGCGATACCCGATAGCGCCTGAGCAGCCATTACCCAAGGGACCATTAACATAGTCGCTGGCACTAACAGCATTGCCAACGCCGCTACCTGTAATCCGAGACCGGTATTCATGGTACGGTTAAGCCCAATCCTGGCGCCGAGCCAGCCGCCGACAAGGTTTGTAATCACACCAAAGATTTCGTAAAACAGAAACAGCAGCGCTATTGCTAACGGACTATAGCCCAACTGATGAAAATGCAGCACCACCAGCATTCGTAGTGCACCGTCGGTCAGCGTAAATGCCCAGTAATTCCCGGTTACTAGCAGATACTGCCTGATCTCGGGTGTCAGCTTAGTTAGTGCTGCAATCACGACTCAGGCCAGCTCCTGCTCAGCAACCATTCGCACCAGCTCTACCGTACGGTTGGCGTAGCCCCACTCATTATCGTACCAAAGGTACATTTTCAACTGGGTACCATTAATCACCATCGTTGAAAGCGCATCGACGATACAGGAGCGGGGATCAGTTTTGTAATCGACTGACACCAAGGGACGCTCTTCGTAGCCCAGGATATCTTTCAACTCATTTTCAGACGCTTGCCGGAACAACGCATTCACTTCAGCTTCTGTCGTTTCCCGCTGTAACTCAAATACACAATCTGTGATTGATGCATTGGCTAAGGGCACTCGCACCGCATGACCATTAAGCTTACCTTTCAGTTCAGGAAAGATATGGGTAATCGCGGTGGCCGACCCGGTGGTTGTCGGAATCAGGTTACTACCACAGGCCCGTGCCCGACGCAGATCTTTATGGGGCGCATCTAGAATCGTCTGTGTATTGGTAATATCGTGTATGGTTGTCATGGAACCATGTTTTATACCCAGTTTTTCATGAACTACCTTCACCGCCGGAGCCAGGCAATTAGTCGTGCATGACGCTGCCGTCACAATTGGATACTTATCTTTATCGTACAGATGTTGATTTACACCCATCACTACATTCAACACCCCCTCTTCCTTCACCGGGGCAGTAACCACCACCTTCCTTACCCCCTGATCCAGATAAGGCTGTAATTTTTCCTGACTTTTCATCACCCCGGACGCTTCGATAACAATATCGCAGTCAGACCAGTCAGTATCCTCAATCGCAGAATTCTGAGTACATTGTAAGCGCTGATCACCGATCAACATCTCACTGCCCTCAGCCGTCGCCTCGTGGTGCCATATCCCATGTACTGAATCAAATGTCAGCAGGTGTGCCAGCGTCGCAGTATCGCCTGCCGGATCATTAATCTGAACAAATTCAAGTCCCGGCCAGTCCCACGCCGCCCGCAGGGCCAGACGCCCCATACGGCCAAAGCCATTAATACCTATTTTCATTGTTAATTTTAATCCTGTTCTGTTCGGTTAAGACTGTAGCCAGCCGGATACATCGACCTGAGTAGGAATACTGCCGCTATGTATAAGCTGCTCATCGATCACCACTGCAGGAGTACTCATAACACCATAGGTCATAATAGTCTGAGCATCGGTCTCTTTGATGACCCTGACATCAACACCAAGCTCTGCCGCCAGCTTCTCAATCAGCTCTGCCGTTTTAGTACATTTTGCACAACCACTGCCCAACACTTTGATGGTTTTCATTGCATCTTCCTCAAATCAGAACATTGGATAAAAATAATTAAAGATCCAGCCTACCAGGGTGAATGCACACAACAGCATGGCAAACAGAATTGCCAGCAATCGCCACTGCATCACCTGTTTCAAGAGAATAAATTCAGGAAAACTCGCTGCGACCGTACTCATACAGAAGGCCAGTGTCGTACCGACGGGCAGGCCATTACCTATCAGACTCTCCATCACAGGTATCACACCCGTCGCATTTGAGTAGAGAGGGATACCTAAACCGACTGCTGCAGGTACAGACCACCACTGGCCATCGCCCAGATGCGCTTCAATCCAGCCATCCGGCACAAAGCCATGTAATGCAGCTCCCAAACCAACCCCAATGATTACCCACTTCCAGACCCGGCCGAAAATCTCCAGCATCTCCGCTTTAGCAAAGTTGTGTCGCTCAACCAAGGTCATCTGGTTTGATTCTGTGCCTGGTTGTGTATCTGCCTCTGCCGTTAGAGAAACGCTACTTTGCTGGCCTCTTTTCAGGGCTTCAGCTGCAAACGACTGCAACCAGCGTTCAGCACGAATGCTATCGAGAAACAGTCCCCCCAATACACCCACAGCCATACCGATAACGATATACAAAACCGTAAACTGCCAACCCAGAAGACTCATCAATAACAATACCGCTACTTCATTAATCAGCGGTGAGGTGAGCAAAAAAGCCATAGTGATCCCGACCGGGATTCCAGCTGAGGTAAAACCAAGGAATACGGGAATGCTGGAGCAAGAACAAAAAGGCGTAACCGCACCAAAGCCAGCGCCCATCAGATATCCAACACCCCGGTGCTTTCCAGCCAGATAATCTCTTACGCGCTCAACATTCAGCGAGGCCCGAACTAACGCTATCAGGTAGATCATCACCAACAGTAGTGCAAATATCTTAGCGGTATCTTCAACAAAAAAGTGCAAGGCATCGCCGGCCTTCGTCGTGACTGAAAACCCAGCCAGATCATATACTAACCAGTCCGCCAGATGAGTAAACTGTTCAAACATTTTAGCCACCCTCTACTGCATGACAGCATAAAGCGGCTCTTTCAGGTCTTTCACCCATGGCATGCAGTCGGGCAACGCTATCACTAAGGAAGCTATTATTAGCCGCCTCAGTCGTGCTTATAACCTGCAGACACCAGGTAGGTAACTCAGGATTAATTCGATAAAAAATCCACTGCCCCTGTCGCCGGTCTACCAGCAGTCCACTTTTTCGCAATAGCGCAAGATGGCGGGAAATTTTTGGCTGTATTTCATCTAAAGCAGTGGTGAGCTCACATACGCAGAGCTCTTGCTCTTGCTGAATAAGCAACAAGCATTTCAGACGAGTATCATCAGCGAAACATTTATAGAAACTAACAGGATTCATAGCCACCTCTTTACATACGAATAATCATATATATGTTATTTCGTATGTAAAGAAAAACTAGCAATTAGATTGTTATCTTTTAAAGGGAAACGTCTGCCGAACTGATGACGAAGCCATTCTTACCCTTCTTTTTAGCAACGTACATCGCTTCATCCGCATAGGTTTTCAACGTGTCGAAATCGTTACCATGCTGACCATAGACAGCAACCCCCATACTAAGAGTGATACGTCGCATTTCACCGTTAAGCAGAAATGGTCGGTTAAACTGTTTAACTATTCGCGCTGCGATAGTGGCTACATTCTCATCCTCATCAAGCACCATCAACATAATGAATTCATCACCACCGAAGCGAGCAACGGTATCCATCTCCCGACACTCGACTGCTAGCCGCTCAGACGCTTTAATCAGTAGTTCATCGCCGGCAGAATGCCCCATCGTATCGTTGATCTGCTTAAATCCGTCCAGGTCGATAAAGAACAAGACAACTTTACCTCCCCGGCGGTCCTGATGCGCCATAGCCTTTGATAATCTGTTTTCAAACAAAGTACGATTAGGCAGCCCGGTTAAACCGTCATAAAATGCCTGTGATGCCAACTTTTGGTTAAGTAACTCCAACTCTTCTGTACGCTTTTTAACTTCAGTCTCCAACATATGATCCCGACTTGCGATCTGCTCCAGCATCCCATTGAAAACAGTTGCCAGATCACCGATCTCATCATTCTCCATCACCTCTGCACGAAGTGAATAGTTGCCCTGATCTTTTACTTCCCGTGCGACATTTGAAAGATGAATAATTGGCCCCGAAAGTTTTTTCTGTAGCCAGAATGAGAGCGCAAAAGAGAACAGTATTGAACCGATTAACACGAACACAGCAACCGCCAGGTAGACCTCAATCTGACTATAAAACGAAGCCTTATCTCCAACCAACAATAGCCGGCCTACTCTTTGCCGGTCCAGATAAAGCTCCCTTTCTATAACAACATAATTGTTATACAGAGCTGAAATATCCATATCGATAAAGTTACGATCACCATAGCTGGCCATCATATCGCCGGTAATATCCGTCACCTGAGCAAAGCGGATACTCATATCGGCATTAAGAATGTTGATCAACTCACCGGTAGCGTCCTTATCGTCAAAAGCGACCGCTGCAGTTATATTTTCTGCCACAACTTCACCTAACAAATTGACTCGCTCGCGCAACTGACGTTCCGCTGAGTAGTACTCATTCATGGTGAACATTGCCGTTGCAAAGATGATAGAGATCGAGCTGATCAACATAATCAGAGCCACAAACTTCTGGGCGATAGTGAAACGAGAGAACAGTTCTCTAATCATCTGAGTTCTCCCCACTACGTATCAACTTCGCAAGCCGCAGCAAACGTGAACTAATCTTTAGTCCCGAGCTTTCAAGATGATCAAGGTTGATCTCAAATCTGACTTTATTACCTGCAAGAAAGAAATTGATAATGCCTGCTGAGCTAGCAAACCCTCTTCGTTCGCCCACCAATAAAATACTGCCAGGCTTAGACTCGGCTAAATACGGTTGCCAGATATCAGCATCTTCAGTGAGTACAAACAACAGATCGCACTGTAGCTCTTCGCCGGGCTTTACTTTTAGAAGAACAAAGTTGCGCTGTGCAGAATTCTTACTTTGAATGTGGGGAGTTGCTAATTCTTTAAAACGATCGCTACTGGTACAAAAATTAAATTGATTCAACTTTTCTGTATGGTTTGGCCACTGAGTGTAGCTAATAAAATTGGTCAAAAACGCGAGTTTAATCTGATATTCCCGATCGCCAGGCGTAGCAGCATAACTAAGACTAGTGCCAAGACCAGTACTCAGAAGCAAACTAAGAAGTAAAATATACCGGGTCAGGCCAGTCGTTTTCACATTTACGCTCAGCTGACGATTATTGTCTGTAATTGTATTCCCGGAACAGGGGAAAAAAAACTCATATTAGCGGTTAACCATAGTATTTTATCCGTTTAACATTTCAGGCAAGCTGCACATATTGAATGAGCACATCAGAAGAATACATTCTGAATACCGCTTACCCCGAGCCGTTATTGAAAACCATCAGCTCTGATCAATCTAAACATTGGATTAAATCCATATAATCCCAACTACAAACAATTAGCTGCCCGATATTAATCAAAACATATCTTTTTCAAACAAATTAACGAACCCCAATTATTTATCATGATGACCATAGCATCAACTAAATAGTTTTTACGTGTCACACACTCTTTGCCCAATGATTAAACTCAACAAGCGGCATCGGTTTACCAATATGATAACCCTGCGCCAGATCACAGCCCTCAGCTTTCAATAGAGCCAGAATCTCAGCATCTTCCACGCCCTCTGCCGTCACTTCTAGCCCAAGGTTATGGGCTAAATTAATTGTCGCGTTTACGATCACTGCATCACTCTCATCCCTTAAGATGTCCGACACGAATGAGCGATCAATTTTCAACTCTTTAAGCGGTAATCTTTTCAGATATGAAAGCGATGAATAACCTGTCCCATAATCATCAATGGAAAACTGAAAGCCCATCCCATGAATACGGTTAATGATCTCCATCGCAGCCTCAGGATCCGTCATAATAGAGCTTTCCGTAATTTCCAGAATAATCCACTCGGGGTTTAAACCTGTCGCCCCTTTAATGCCCGATATCAGATCGGGCAGCTCCGGATTATTCAGATCTTTAGCCGACAAGTTGATCGACAATGTAATATCTAAGCCCTCTTTGTGCCATTTCGCACACTGAGCAAAGCTCTCCTGGATGACCCAACAGGTTAATCCCTGAATCAAACGGGTCCGCTCCATCAAAGGGATAAACTGATCTGGAAATAATAAACCATGCTTAGGATGGTTCCAGCGGACTAGCGCCTCAACACCATACAAAGTGCTATCCGCCACCCTGATTTTAGGCTGAAAGTAGAGCTGTAATTCCTGCTTTTCAATCGCATGATGCAGCTCACTCATCAAGGTAAGCTGTTTTGGACTATGGGCATCGAAAGATGAATCATAGACCGCATAACCTTTATTTGAATTCTGCGCCACATACAGAGCGATACCTGCCCGCTGCACTAAAGTATCAACATCCGTACCATGCACTGGAAAACGGACAATACCAATATTTGCATGAGCCGATAGCTTTACCTGCTCAATGAAAAATGTGTCATGTAATACCCGATGAATACTCTCAGCCAGATCAAGTACTTTTGTTTCTGATACAGAATTACTGAATAACATACTAAAACTATTGTTTTCTAACCGGGCAATAGTAATAGGCGCAGGAAAAGCACTTTGCAGGCGAACCGAAATCTGCTTGATCAGGCTGTCACTGCTATTGCGCCCCAGGGTATCGCTAATCTCTTTATAATTAGATATTTCGACTAATAATATATAAAACTCGGTCTGGCCGCGGGGTGAAATAATAACCTGACCGACCCGGTCGTAAAAAAGCTCTTTATTTGGCAGATCCGTCAGCAGGTCATGGGTCACACTGTGACGGGCCTGCTTTTCAAAGTTCTCAGCTTTATCCCGTAACACCTGAGTCTGATCCAGCACCATTGCGCTGGCTTCGTAAGCTAGAACAGTACTGGAATACTGTCCCCAAAAAGCAAAAAGAAAGGGAATAGCATCCATGACCCAAAGGGCGAAATTGTTGCTCTGAGCCTTTATCATTCCGTTAATACTCAGATGTCCCTGATCAATGTAAGTCACTGATAAAGTGGCAATAACCAGCGCTATTACAGCAATAGAAATACCCTGCCAGGCAGTTTTTGATACCCGGGATCGAAGTACTTTGACATTATTATGAAGAAAATCGCTGGTGCTATTGGTAATTACATTCACAACTAATTCCTTGTCGTAAGCTTCTTGTTTACTCAATGCGCTCAATTTTATACGCACAAACAGAGACTCTTGATGATCATCCATAATCAGAATCACCGATCTGGACTCATCTGCTTTTACAATTGAAACGGCATAACCATAACTTTGTATGCATTAACATAACCTGTATTAACGCTAACAGAAAGGTTCATATAACCAATTTAAGGACCTTAATAACCTGAAGCCTTAATGTTGCGCTATAGAAATCCTGTCTCGAGTAAAATAACGCTAGAAAAAGCATAAAAAAAACCCCTCAGGTGAGGGGCTAAAAAAGCCGGATAGTTGACAAAGCCAAACCCGACGGCGGGATGCAATCCGCGGAGCAGGATTGCAATATAGCAGTCTCTGGCAAGACCGCTAAACTTCTTCAGATCTAATGGGAGGTGTTACTCCGATGCAGCAATCAGACTGGCATTCCCTCCCGCCGCTGTAGTATCAACGCAAAGGTGGCGCTCCATCACAAAGCGCTCAGGGGAGCTGCTTTCTGTAATCAGCGGTAACAGTACTCCTTCACGGACAGCCAGTGCATTTCTATAACTACGTAAGGTTTCCGTGTCTGCATTACTGGTCACTGCGGCAAAACCAAGCGCGGTCTCCAGCGCCCCCGGCTTGAGCAGCCCATCGATCGCTGCGATAGGTATACCAGCAGATTCGCTGTTTGCTAACAAAGCTTCCGCACCTGGCGCCACAATAACCACCGCATTACCTTGTGATAACGCCACAGCAGCCTGCTGACGAGCTGATGTCAGATCCGGCCCCAGACATAGCACAACACCCCGGGCGTGACTTGATAGCAGATTCATCTCACCGGTAGGTCCTGGCATTAGCTCAGCTTCGATGTTCAATTCAGAGAAATTAATATCCAGATCAGCAAACAAGGACTGCAGTATCGGTGCCCGCTCGCTGTTGACTGCCCATTCAGCGTTATCCAGCTTATTGATCGCTTGCTGAAGAGCAGCTGCACTGACCTGAGCCTCAGATTCTGAGAACACCGGGTTACGTTGCTGAGATTGCATGAAACGCTTCACATACTCCGGTCCACCAGCTTTCGGCCCCGTACCCGATAAACCTTCTCCCCCAAAAGGCTGGGAACCAACGATGGCACCGATCTGGTTACGGTTAACATAGAGATTACCGACTTTAATCCGGTTGCAAATCTGGGCAACCCGATTATCAACCCGGGTGTGAAGACCAAAGGTCAGACCATAGCCAGTCGCATTAATGGCATCCACTACCTGATCAATCTCACTTGCTTCGAAAGTCACTATATGAAGGACAGGGCCAAAGATCTCTTCTTCCAATTGCGCAATGCTATCCAGCTGAATAACTGTTGGCGCAACAAACAAACCCTGCTCTGGAACTGCTAAGGCTTTCAACACTCTCCCCTGAGCGGCAAACTTACTACAGTGATCTTCAATCTTTTGCTTGGCAGCCTGATCGATAACCGGGCCTACATCAGTACTCAGTAACCAGGGATTGCCAACCCGCAATTCATCCATTGCGCCGAACAGCATTTCCAATAAGTTTTCAGCAATGTCTTTCTGTAAATAAAGAACCCGCAGAGCGGAACAACGTTGTCCGGCACTCTGGAAAGATGAAGCCAACACATCACGAACCACCTGCTCCGGAAGCGCGGTTGAGTCGACGATCATCGCATTCAAACCACCAGTTTCAGCTACTAACGGTGCCTCGGGAGCCATATTCGCTGACATGACTCGGTTAATACGTTGCGCGGTAGCGGTTGAACCCGTAAAGCAGACACCGGCAATACGACTATCGGAGGTCAGTGGCGCACCTACAGCCACACCACTACCGGGTAGCAACTGAATAACATCTTTAGGAATACCTGCCTCATGCATCAACTCTACTGCCCGGGCAGCTACCAGCGGTGTTTGATCAGCCGGCTTGGCCAATACTGCATTACCCGCAGCTAAAGCAGCCAGAATCTGACCCGAGAAAATCGCCAGCGGAAAGTTCCAGGGAGAGATACAGGTAATGATTCCCCGCGCCTGCCCATGACCTTCATTACGTTTCGCTTCTTCTGCGTAAAAACGGGCAAAATCCACCGCCTCACGCAGTTCACCTACCGCATCAAGCAACGTTTTACCGGCTTCGCGGGTGGTTATAGTAAAGAGCTCTGCAGCATGCTGCTCATACAGGTCAGCAACCCGAAGTAAGCATTCAGCCCGTTCAGCGGCCGACCGCGCGGACCAGGCTTTATAACCTTGCTGAGCTGCTACGATGGCTGACTCTATCTCCTCAGGCGTAGCACTGATTACTTGTCCTACCTTATCTTCAGGCAGAGCCGGGTTAGTCAC
Source organism: Amphritea balenae (assembly GCF_003858655.1). Taxonomy (GTDB): domain Bacteria; phylum Pseudomonadota; class Gammaproteobacteria; order Pseudomonadales; family Balneatricaceae; genus Amphritea; species Amphritea balenae. The sequence goes on along the minus strand of NZ_RQXV01000002.1, from coordinate 110,317 downwards.
TAACCCAGCCTTAACATCGCTGGCACTTTCAACAACAGGCTCGGAAATAACAGGACCTGCCTGCCATACCCCTTGCTTAAACGGTGCACGCTGTTCTTCTAATGTTTGAATTTCCAGGGGATCAGTAATGTCCCACCCTTTCGCGTTGCGACGTTGCTCGCCAAACAGCTTTGCAGGACGGGATATGGCACTACTACTAATATCATCACCCATGGCTTCAACAGCAGTAAAAGGATCACGGGCGATCTCTTCCGGCTTAATGCTGGTATCGACAATCTGATTTACAAAGGAGCTGTTGGCTCCATTTTCCAACAAGCGTCGAACCAGATAGGCCAACAGATCACGATGCGCGCCCACCGGTGCGTAAATTCGGCAGCGGGTATCCTGCCCTTTAAGCACCGTATCATGCAGGGATTCACCCATACCGTGCAGACGCTGAAACTCAAACTGATCAGCTTTTAGGTTGCGGGCAAGATGAAGGATGCCAGCAACAGAATGTGCGTTATGTGTCGCAAATTGCGGATAAATCCGATCCGTCATTGCCAGCAACTTTTCAGCACAGCACAAGTAAGAGATATCGGAATTTACTTTACGGGTAAATACAGGAAAACCTTCCAGCCCCATCTCCTGGGACCGCTTAATTTCTGCATCCCAGTATGCACCTTTAACCAGACGGATCATGATTTTACGATCCAATCGGTCTGCCAGGGCATAGAGCCAGTCCAGTACAAACGAAGCACGAGGACCAAATGCCTGAACAACGATACCAAAACCATCCCACCCGGCCAGTGCATCATCAGATAGTACCGCTTCGATAACATCCAGAGACAGATCCAGGCGATCAGCTTCCTCGGCATCGATATTAAAGCCCATATTGGCCTTCTTAGCTTGCAATGCCAGCGCCGTAGTGCGCTCAACCAGCTCTGTCATGACCCGCTCTTTCTGACCAAATTCATAGCGGGCATGCAGGGCAGATAACTTCACCGAAATACCTGGATTCATACGTATATCCTGATGGATACAGGCCGGAGTCAGTTTTGCGATTGCAGCTGAATATGCTTCATGATAACGCAGCGCATCGGCATCGGTACGCGCCGCTTCTCCCAACATATCGTATGAGTAGGAGTAACCCTGCTTTTCTAACTTGCGGGCACGTTTAGTCGCTTCCTCAATGGTACGACCCAGAACAAACTGACGCCCCAGCTCTTTCATTGACTGACCAACCGCAGTACGTACCAGAGGCTCGCCAAGGCGCTTTACCATACCTCGCAAGGTCTGCGTTAAGCCTTTGTCGTCGGTCGGCGCTATCAGCTTGCCCGTTAACAACAGTGCCCAGGTAGAAGAGTTAACCAGTGTCGAGTTGGACTGACCTAAGTGATCACCCCAGTTACCTGAAGCAACCTTATCTTCAATAAGCGCATCGATAGTAATGGCATCAGGTACCCGTAACAGTGCCTCAGCCAGACACATCAGAGCCACACCCTCTTTAGTGGTCAGACCATACTCGGCAAGAAACTTCTCCATCATTGATGGTGAGCTTTCATTACGAACTTTAGTTACCAACTGCGCTGCACTGATTGAGATCACCTGGCGATCATCAGCAGTCATATGGGCATTGTTCATAAGCGTACGGATTACCTGGCTTTCATCTGCCAGGTAGTGACCACGAATCTGAGTACGGTACTGATCTGTTGTCTGAGTCATAGTTACACCTTTAATCGTTCTTGTTCTTACCAACCTGTTTCAGTCGGTCATATAGCACCCATTCTACCCACACTCACAAAGACAATTTCTCCAAATAAACAAAAACAAATTAATATAAATACTATTTTTATATTAATTATTAGTTCTAGCTCTACAATCAAAGCCACTTTGTAGTCATTAACCCTAAATCAAAAATATTCAGTAGTACTAAAACACAGGCAATAAAAAGCCCCGTACGACCGGGGCTGTCAAAAAATATCAGGCTAAACATCAGCCTTTACTCTCAGTTTTAACACATTCAAAGTGTTCTTCACTTTAACGGGAATGAGCTTGAGTCGAGCATGTCGCGACAGTGATAACAATAAAGGTAAACAGTACGCACAATCATTTCATACAGATCTAACCAATCACCGCGCAGTTGCTTTCATATCACAACAGTTACAACAACAGTCACTACAATAGTCATAACAACAGCCAAAATACCCGCCATTCCACCGGCCTTATTCATACGCTTCCAGTATAGTGACAAAATCAGAGTCTTACCTAAAGCGGCACCGAAACCCGCCCGAGCTCTGGATACCAAGCTCAGAATTTAAAAAACCTTATCCAGAGACAAGAAGGCTGCTATATGTACGATAACCAGAATACAACTTACCTGAACCAACTTCTCTTCAGACTTTCCTATTGAGCAACGCTGTATAAAAACAGTCAAAGAGGTTCCAGTCAGGCTGCAGGCAGGCCTATACTCTGCCTGCAGCATGCTGAAAAAAATGGCCTGAGCCAGCCACATAACCTCATATTTTAAAGAAAAACAAAAAGTCCTTTTGCCTGTTTAACTTCACCTTCAGGAGCTTACGTCTCTTTAATGCCATAAACTTAAGCACTTTATTACGTAAAAATTGCTTTGGCAGGTATTTAACAAATATCAGATAAAAAAATCGACCCGGATATTAAACCCGGATCGCTTTGCAATGACTGATCAGAATCAGCTTAATTCAAGAAGTACACTCAAGGCTACCGAGAAGATCGCACAATCGATCAGCTTAGTATTCTGAATATCCCTGAGAGTTGTATGCCAACGCTCCAGCAATTCAGTATTTTTCTGCTGCCAGTGCTCCATACGATGTTCAACACTGCTACCCCTTTCACCCGACTGTAAAACACTTAGGGTGAGTGCCCGATGTTGAATATCCAACTCAATTCGATAGCTGTTTTTCGCCAGGGCCTGCCAGTGATTTGCAGCATTAAACTGACGTATCTCATGGTCGATCCAGATCAGATTCAGATTGGTACCCAAACCAAAGTAGGTCTTTGCCACCAGCTCAACATCTTCATCCATGGTATTGGCAACATCAATCACATCCAGTAACCAGTAGACATTCTCAGTGGCAGCACAAAATGCTGCGAGTGGCTCCGGAATACCCGTACTGGCATAGCCCTGGAACTTCTCTTCCAGTCGACTCGCCGGGATCACCGCACGAATTCGATCAACACTCCCCACCATCTGATCAATTGACGGCTTATAAGTATCCAGACAATACTGCATATTCAAACCGTCACGATGCTGTCTTAATAACCACTGTGTACTCCGGGTCATCAGTTGCATCATATCCTTCATCATCGCCACCTGAGTTTCCGCTGGCACCTGATGATCCAGGGCTTCAATCTGCTGCCACAGATTTTCTACATCATAAATTTCCCGGGAAACCAGATATGCCGCAGCAATCTGCGCATAGCTAACACCGGTTGCATTATGAAGGTTATGAACAAAGGTGATGCCCATACGGTTAACCAGATCGTTAGCGATCTGTGTTGCGATGATTTCACGGCGCAGACGATGGTTATGCAACGCTTCAGGGAATTTCTCTAACAAACGGGCCGGAAATGCGGTTTCCAGCTCTTTTGAGAAACCAGCATCTTCAGTCAACCAGGAATTTATCAGTGCCTGCTTGAGCTCGATACGCGCATAACAAATTAACACCGAAAGCTCAGGGCGAGTAAAGCCAAGCCCCTGCTCTCGACGGTTAGTCAGTTCTTTCTCGGTTGGCAGGAATTCCAGCGCCGGATTCAGTTTACCTTCACGCTTCAGGCTGTTAATCAGACGAATATAATCGTCAATAGACTCTTCAGCATAGGCTTCAGCCATGTTCAGCGCCTGTGCCTGACGGTAGTTATTCTTCAGCACCAGCTCAGCAACATCATCGGTCATATCCCGCAGCAACTGATTACGCTGCTTCATGGTCATATCACCCTGACTGACCAGCTCATTCAGCAATATTTTGATATTTACTTCATGGTCCGAACAATCCACGCCACCGGCGTTATCAATAAAGTCGGTATTTGATGAGCCACCGTTAAGGGCAAACTCGATACGACCTAACTGGGTAAAACCAAGGTTGCCACCCTCACCCAGTACTTTACAGCGTAGCTCGTGGCCATTTACCCGCAGATTATCATTGGCCTTATCACCCACTTCGGCATGGGTTTCCTGAGTCGCCTTAACATAAGTACCGATACCACCGTTCCAGAGCATATCAACCGGCGCTTTAAGCAACGCATTGATCAGATCGTTTGGCGCAAGCCGGTCTTCAGTAATATCAAAACGCTGCTTCATCTGCGGCGTAATATCGATCCATTTAGCGGAGCGTTCAAAAATACCGCCACCTTCACTAATTAGCTCACTGTTATAATCTGTCCAGCTTGAGCGAGGCAGTTCAAACATCCGCTTACGCTCAACAAATGATGGTGCTACCTGTGGATTCGGATCGATAAAGATATGCATATGGTTAAAGGCAGCCACCATACTGATGGTTTCTGACAACAGCATGCCATTACCAAATACATCACCGGCCATATCGCCGACACCGATAACGGTAAACTCTTCCTGCTGCGTATTCACACCCCGCTCACGGAAATGACGTTTAACCGACTCCCAGGCACCGCGTGCGGTAATACCCATGCCCTTATGGTCATAACCCTGACTACCACCGGATGCAAACGCATCGCCAAGCCAGAAACCGTATTCTTCAGAGATTGAGTTGGCAATATCAGAGAAGGTAGCGGTACCTTTGTCTGCTGCGACCACCAGATAAGGATCATCCTCATCGTGTCGCACAACATTCTCAGGATGTACAACTTCACCACCAACCAGGTTATCGGTGATATCCAGTAGGCCCCGAATATAGGTCTTGTAGCATTCAACACCTTCCGCCTGAAACGCTTCACGACCGCCCTTTTCAGGCAAACGCTTACAGATAAAGCATCCTTTCGCGCCCATAGGTACGATAACTGAATTCTTTACCTGCTGCGCTTTCACCAAACCAAGCACTTCGGTACGGTAATCCTCCATTCGGTCGGACCAGCGCAGACCACCCCGGGCAACTTTTCCTGCACGAAGGTGTACGCCTTCCACCCGTGGTGAATAGATGAACACTTCAAATTTAGGTTTAGGTTCTGGAATATCCGGTATGGATTGCGAATCAATCTTGAATGAGAAGTACGGCTTATCAACACCCTCATTCTGCTGATAGAAGTTAGTTCTCAGGGTCGATTTAATAACAATCAGGAAGCGACGCAGAATCTTATCGTCATCAAGACTATTAACCGCTTCCAGTGCCTCAATAATAGTGTTCTCAATCTGCTGTTCTAAGTTAGCATCCTGCTTACCCGGCTTAAAACGACAACGGAACAGTGCCACCAGCTTTTGAGTGATAGCCACATTACGCACCAGCACATCCGCCAGGAATGGCTGTGAGAAACCGAATCGCAGCTGCTTAATGTAACGGCCATAGGCCCGTAACATGGCCACTTCACGCCAATTAAGGCTGGCACCTATAACCAGACGGTTAAATTCATCGCTATCCGCTTGCCCTTCCCAAACCCGGGCAAAGGCTTCCTGAAGAATAGTTTTTACCTGATCCAGATCGATGGCAGACTGATGCCCATAACTTACCCTGAAGTCACTGATCCAGAACTGCTTGCCTTCGCGATCAGTAACAACATAGGGATGTTCACCCAGAACCCGCAACCCCAGGTTTTCCAGCAATGGAATAACTTCTGAGAGAATCAGAGGGTGGTTCATACTGAACAATTTGAACTTCAGAATACCGGACGACTCTTCAAATGAGCGGTAAAAACTCATCGCTATGTCAGAATCAGACTGCAGATTAGAGATATGCTGCAGATCGTACACGGCATTTCCGGTAGAGAAGTTCTCTTTATAAGCCGATGTAAATGAGCTACGGAAACGGTTTACGAAACGACTCCCCTTCTCCTCACCGTAAGCTTCTATCAGACTAACATTCAGATCATCATCCCAGGAACGGGATATCTCCAGAATACGGGCTTCAATAGTAGCCAGATCTACTTTCTGTTGCTGATCAGGGTCACCATAGATAACAAAATGGGTACGTGACAACACGGATTCAGAGATCTGTGAATTGGCGTCAAAATCATGCCCATTCAGACCACTGTATAACATTTCCAGCACGGTATTTCGTAGCTTGGTGGTATACAGATCCCGGGGAATATAATACAGGCAGGAATAAAAGCGCTTACTGGCATCCTGACGTACAAATAAGCAGGCTTTACGCCGTTCCTGCATGTTAAAGATACCGAAGCTGGTCTCTTTAAGATCTGCTGTATCCGCCAGAATAAGCTCTTCACGTGGCATATCTGTCAGTATCTGTACCAGTGCTTTATGACTATGGCCACCCGGCTCAAAACCACAAACGGACAGAATTGAGATCAGTTTCTGACGTACCACCGGAATGCGCAGTGGATTGGTCAGGAACACCGACGAGGTATAAAGACCGTAAAAACGACACTCGCCATTCACCTGACCTTTATCATCGAAACGTTTCACGATAATCAGGTCACGGTAAGCAGGACGATGCACCTTAGAGCGCACCACATCTTTACTGAACATGACCAATCGATCAGCCAGTGCAAATTGCTGCTCTAACTGACTTAAGTCTGCCGTAACTTCAGTATTTCGCTGAGTACCCAGCTGAGTCTCATTCAACGCAGCGGCAGTTACCTTGCCTTTGCTTTGACTGATGCTGACCTCTTCATAGCCCTGAAAGATAAAGTTATCGTCCAGCAGCCAGTCCATCAGTTTGCGGGTTTCTTTTATTTCAGCACTGTTCGCATCACGGTTACGCAGCTCTTCTTTCAGATCCAACACTTTCTGCTTAATAGGCACAAAGTCTTCAACCACGGCTTTTACATTACTCAGCACCTGAATCAGCGACTGACGCAACGCTTCCAGCGCTTCAGGATCAGAGTGGCGTTCAATTTCAAGATACACCAATGATTCAATCTGTGAATTTTCATCCCGGCTTTTTGCCGCTTTTACCGCTTTAAGCTTGTTAGTTTTAGTACGTTCACATGCAAAAACACAGTTATTAATGCCATGAATCGCAAGTTCACGACGATTCAGTTCCATCCGGACCGAATCAACCAGGAACGGCATATCAACATTGTGTATCTGAATGACAGTATGGTTTGAATGCCAGCCATGCTGTTCATAGTCAGGGTTAAAGACCCGAACCTCAGGTGCAGGCGCCTGATAAGTCTGCATCAGTTGCCAATAAGACAGCGCCGTCGAGTAAAGGTATTCCTGTGATCGGCTTTGTAGTTCTTCCGGTGCCGATACACTGAAAAACTGCTCAGCGAACAGCTTCATCGAAGGGATCAGGCTTTTTGTGACCTGAGCACAGAGCTTTTCGGTCAGCAGTTCAAGAATCTGTGATTTGGTCAGACCCACTAAATCATGCATGGTTTGAGACTCCAGATAGCACTCGCTATGTCCGGCTACTAGTTACCGGCTTGTTATTATTCCCTTATCGGCCTATTGCCCGGGCTTTTTACCCCACCAGATTCGCACAAGAAGAGATCCTGCTTTCGGGATCACCTTAGAATAGGCGTAAATCTGATGGATTTATTATTTCAAACGTCAGTATAGGAAATTACCAGAAGTCTTTTTCACTGTATTTTTTCGTTTTATAGCCGTATCCTTTCCTTTCACTATAATAAAACATACGAACAACCAGATTTGTGATTCTCTATGGATAATTTGGATAAACTCGACATAGCAATACTGCGTGAACTGCAAAAAAACGCCCGCATCACAGTGACTGAACTGGCATCCCGGGTAGGCCTGTCGAAGACCCCTTGCCAGATCCGCATGAAGCGACTGGAGGAACAAGGCTACATTCTAGGTTACATCGCGCTGGTTGATCAGAAGAAACTCGGCACCAAGCATGTCGCCTTTGTTCAGGTCACACTGAGTGATACCAAAACCCGCGCTTTACAGGCGTTTAATGAAGCCGTTCGTGAAATTCCAGAGATCGAACAGTGTCATATGATTGCATCTAACTTTGACTATCTGTTAAAAATTCGCACCACCGGTATGGAGTCCTACCGTGAAGTACTGGGCGAAAAAATTTCCTCACTACCCTATGTCGCTCAGACCAGCACCTTTGTGGTGATGGAAGATGTAAAAGATATTGAGTCTAAGCTGTTATAAATTTGCTGCTATAAATTCAACGCTGCTGTGAATTTTATCCTTACTTATTTCAACCCAAATATCAGAGTGAAATATATCTTTTGAATCAAAAAGCGATTTGGCTGGCCCTGTGCGTTGTCTTGATGTGGTCTACCGTAGCCAGTGCATTTAAGCTCACTCTGTCTCTTATCAGCCCGTTACAGATGCTGTGGATTGCAGTCGCTACCAGTGTGGTAATTCTGTTGATAGCGACCATTAAGCAGAACAAACTGACAATGGCCCAACAATATCTGCGTCAGTTTCCAGGCTATTTTCTGCTATTGGCTCTGCTCAACCCTACCTTGTACTACCTCATCCTGTTCGCCGCTTACGACCTGCTACCGGCTCAGCAGGCTCAGGCACTAAACTACACTTGGGCGGTGGTTCTGAGCATTCTGGCTGTGCCTTTTCTCGGCCAGCGATTCACCCTGAAAAACCTTCTCAGTATCATCCTGGCTTACACTGGTGTACTGGTAATCGCTACCGAAGGCAACTTGTTATCACTGGATTTTCAAAACCCTTTAGGTGTGGTGTTAGGTGCAGGAAGCTCAGTTTTTTTTGCCAGTTACTGGATTCTTAACACCCGCAAACCGATGGATGCGGTGGTCTCGCTTCTGCTCTGTTTTGGTCTGAGCCTACCGATGCTTTCAGCTCTGATGTTATGGCAAGGAGGCTTTTCCCCTATGCCCTGGGAGGCAGTCGCAGGGGGAATATATATAGGCACCTTTGAGATGGGCTTCGCTTTTCTGTTATGGATGCAGGCGATGCGAATGACAGATAACACAGCTCAACTAAGTAATCTGGTGTATCTGTCTCCACCTTTATCACTGATACTACTATCAGTACTGGTCGGCGAACCTATTATGTTTTCGACTGTCATTGGATTAATTCTGATTATCAGTGGTGTGCTGTTTCAACAGATCAGACTGTCAGCTAAGTAACATTCCACCTCTCAATGAGATGCGCAAAATTATTCAAACCCACATAATTAATCAGCGCCCGGAGCTGACTTCCACAACAGTAATAGAAATTCAGCTATCGAGGGAAATTGAGCAGAATTCGGGCGACTAAGTCACGAATATAAAATATCCTGTCCTCCGGCACTGAAAACTCTTTACGACGCGTTTCATAGCTCCCCCGCCAGATCAGTTGATTTTGACTGTCCAGTACATCAAGCATAAAAACCCGTTGCACATAACTGAAGACAACCAGTTCTTCATCATAGAAAAACAAAGATCTATGCTGCCTGTGACCGTAACTTCTAAGTCTAGGATAACGATAATAATCCAGTTTATCTTTATCTCTGATCTGATATCCAATCAGCATATCCGGCTTATCTTTGTCATATATAACCCCCCTTAAACTCAGCTCATCAGCCAGGGCCTCTTGCACCCTTTTATCCATCAGACCATCTTGCGATGTCTGATAAGCAGCATCATAATCGGCTGCCCAGGCATAACTTTTGATCGCAGTGAAATCAAAAGAGGGCTCATAATCAACCTTGACCGGGTTCGCATTACAGCCAGCCAGGAGTATCAGATTAAGAACCATTAAAGCTAGAAACTTCATAGCTTTTACCTCTCTTAGAATTAACCTTTCGGTTCGTAATCCCCCTCATTAATTATTAATGTAGACAGCAAAAATCTTAACTTCTTCGAATTACTCTATCGAATCGTTTAGCACTTATTGCGCAGCTGTACCAAACTAAGGGGAGGATATTGCAGTAGTAAAGAACATCGACACACCCTGGGCGATATAAAGCCTCTATTTACGGTGGCTAAAGTTAAGGTTCTAAAGGTCACTATTGCAGATTATTAATGTAGATATCCAAGGGCAGGTGACTATGCTAGGTGAAAATCAAAAGTATGAGATTGATTCAATTATTCCGGCGACAGGCTGGCAAGCCCGTTTTCATTCAGCAAACGGTGCTCATTCAGAACAACCGCTGATATGTTGGGCATTGTGTAACTTCGAAGACCAGCACGATGAGAATAGCAAAGAAGTATTAGGTCTGGTTTTACGCCAGGGAAAACGAGTTCTCTGCGATTGTGACGAAGACTTTATCGAATATGTACCACCCAAACAGTAAGCTATTTTTTGGTATGGCTAATATGAAGTACTAAGCAACATAAAGTCAGAATAATCAGATACAAAAAAACCGCTCTGGTAAGCGGCTTTTTATAATAGAGCGGGTAATGACTAAGCGTTTACTTTTGCTTCCATGTAACGTGCATGGTCTGCAGCGACACGACAACCGTAAACACCCACCTCGCCTTTCCAGCGCATCCAGGTGATAAAGTTACCTACCGCTTCAAGCATCTTTGACAACTTACCTTTGTGCTCAGCCTGATATTCAGAATAACCCATTGCCTGCAGCTCGCCCGCGATACGGCGATCATCACATTCAACTCCGGTAAACACCATTTTCTTCATCGTGGACGTTCCTAACTGGTCAAAATTTAGACGTTAGTATAATGTCGCATTGTGCACCGCACAATACTTTCGTCTAATATTTATCCCCGTTTTCTTGTCGCTTATCAATAAATACCTACATCTAGTCCGGCAGACACATTCATTCCCAACTCAGAGCACTTTTCTAGGAAACCTTCTTGCCAGTCACCACGACACACCAAAGGTGGCTGAACCCAGTTCCAACGTAACCCGGTACAAATAGTCTCAACCGCCCGGCATGTACCGGTACCATCCTGCCCCGCTCGGACATATAGCGCACAGGGTAAACCCTGCTTCACTTCTAAACAGGGGTAGTAACAGCGATCAAAGAAATCCTTAAGGGCACCACTCATATAGCCCAGATTTTCGGTTGTACCCAGGATAATGGCATCACAAGCCAAGACATCAGCTGGCTCAGCGTCGAGCGGAGCGATCAGACGGCAGCTTACATTATCAATATCCTGATGGCTGGCACCTTTTAATACTGCTTCGGCCATTGCCCGGGTATTCTCTGAAGGTGCATGAGCGACAATGAGTAATTGTTTCATCCCACTAATTCCTTAAGTCAGATCCTTCTTTTAGTTCTATTCTCACTATACATCAAGGCTGTAATAAGCCCATTGCTGATTCACAAAGATTTCATTACCTGATGGGTACAATCAACTTAACCAGCATCTGCTCAATAGTTAACAAAAACTTCAATACATGGTCCTATCAGTCAATTATGAGTGATGTCTTGTTATTTAATTTTGATACATAAAATATTAATTTTAACGATTAGCTATTAATAGTAGACCAGATTAAATCGTACTTTGAGTAAACAATGACTGATACTGGTGCTTTACCAACCTTGCATTTTCAAGAGGAATACCCGGACTGATGATACTCTGCTCTGAACACTTACCATTACGCTGCGTTACTTTAATTTATTAATCAATATTGGAAATATCACTTAATATCCAGACAATAAAAAACCGCCATCAGGCGGTTTTATAATCAGCACTTATAAAAAGCACTATTCAATAAAAGTACTCAGCCGTCAGCTGAACCAGATCATCCTGTTCGATATTTACCATCGGATCATTAGCATCCTCAGCATCAAAAATCCGGGCATCCAGGCTCAGCTTCCAGTTATCGCCAAAGCGGCTACTCGCTTCCATAAACAGGCTTTTACTCTGATAATCCAGATCGTAGCCAACACCCGCCAGAAACTCAGTACTAGCCGCATCGTTAAGTGTAATTCGACTACCGATAAACAGATCATTCTGACTCACAGATGAGGCATCTTCACCCCGCTCGTCCCAGCCATACTCAACCAATAAGCCAACATCAGCCGCACTGTCCCGAATACCATAAAAGGTATACTCGACCCCGGCCTGCATCGCACTGTACTGTTCTGTAGGGGTATCCCGCCATAACAGTTCCAGCTTCCACAGCCAGCTATCAATAGTCGCCTGACCATCGAAACCGATTTGATCGATCTGTTCATAGACTGGAATCAGTACCGGATTACCGTTTTTTAAACCCGTTTCAAAACGAGGATCCCGGTTAGTACCGCTAAACCAGTACAAACCTACATCGTAAAGATCAAAGCTCTGACTCCAGCGGATAGCCGTATCTATATGCTGCTCTTCATCATCTGACTGATAGCGGGCCTGATCCGTATCAACTATCAAACCGGTACGTAAACGCCCTTCACTACCGGCAAAGGAACGCTCACGAAAGCCCGGTAGCACAAACAGATCTACAATACCCCAGTCACGTACCAGTGACAGATTAACCATCGGCTGACCCAGTTTGTCTTCTCCATCGCTATCTTCAACAGCGTCGGTCTGATTGATCACATCAACCAGATGGTTAAACTCTGTCACACCCCAGAATACTTTACGCAGACCTGTTCGCAGTTCCCAGTCATCACCTACGTGAATCCAGCTAAGCTCGCGGATATCTCCGTGGGTACGTTCCTCATCATGCTGATCTAAACGATAAAACGGGGTAAAGGTAACAGTGTCACTGCCATTATTAAGCTCCCAGAACAACTCAGGCTCAATCGCCACAGATGACGCTATGTGATAATCCTGATCCTGAAACTGTCCCTCTTCCAGATACCCTCTGAGTTCTCCGGAAGCCTTACCGCTGAATTCAAAATAGACCTCTTCAGCCTGGCTGACAGGTATCATCAATAGCGCCGCCAGACTGATAGAAAGTACTCTCATATCCATTTTAGCGCGCCCGTTTCAGGGAGTTTTTATTAAAATCTTTATCACTCAGCCCTACTCTGAACTGATAGTTGCCCCACTTCAGATCGGTACTTTTACCGTTCTGATGGTTGGTCATCTGCTGCAGGTCCGCACGCCAGTATTTATCCAGGTATTGCTGATAACCACTAAATGTCAGGGTTTTGAGAAGACTGTTTTTCCGGTCGTAGAACTCAACTTTCCAGATCCGGTATTCCTCATGATCCATCCAGACAACCCGACGGGTATAACCTGAATTTTTATCCACCGGATACTGGTCAACCACGAAACACTGTCCTGCTTCGCACGCCTCATCCTGAATAAACTTATAGCTGTACTTTTCAATTTCAAAAGACGACAGGTCTTCAAACGCGAATTCTGATCCCATAAACGGGCCTGACTTATTACGAGACGCGATTCGCTTTACCCGTTTCAGGGCTGGCAGATAGAGCCATTGATCATCAGCACCCACCGGATGAGAGAAACTCAGAAACGCAGTGCCTTTAACATCTCTTGGCTTATCAAACACAGACAGACTTTTATCACCGTCATTTTCCTGCTCTAGTGATTTAAGCCTAATCTCCCGAACACTCTCTTCACCCTGTTTATTACGCAGCACCATCAGCATATCAGCCTGCATATCTCCCCAGCCTAAATCCCGCTGTTTAGCTTCCTTTGCTATCTCTAGTCCGCGCTCTTCAGGCGTCTGCGCCATTACAGGGCTACTAAGCAAAACAGCTGTCAGCAGCAGGTTTATAGGTTTAATCATATTCATTTTTCAACTCCGACAGAATTCTCAACTGTAATCTTTTCCTTGTTACCATCCAGCTTCATCAGCAGTGGCGGTAAGAACAGGAAATCGACAATAAGGGCAATCAGGATAGTAACTGCTGTCAGGAAGCCCATATCAGCATTCAATTTAAAGCTGGACTGCGCCAACACCATAAAGCCACAGACAAGGACAAAAGTGGTTACCCATAATGCTCGCCCAACACTACCAAAGGCATAACGTACGGCCGCTTCAGCATCAGCATTTCTGTGGCGACGAGCATGTAAATACTTACTCAGGAAGTGCACAGTATCATCAACCACAATACCCAGGGTCATGCCTGCTACAACGGATAAACCCAGGCCTACCTGACCATCAATCAGGTACCACATACCAAAGCCCATCATCGCCGGCGCCAGGTTCGGTATCAAAGAGATCAGTCCGAAACGCACTGAGCGTAATGCAATGCCAAGTAATAGCGAAATCAGTACCAGGGCCAGAGCGATACCGGTCAGCATACTTTGAATATTACGCTGACTGATATGGGCAAACATCAGGTTAGGCCCGGTGACCTGAGCATTGTATTCACTGGCATTGGTTTTAAACCAGTTATTAATGCGTTCCTCTAACTTAACCAGCTCATTACTTGTCATGTTTCTGAAGGTACCGATTAAGCGTACTGAAGACTTATCGACGTTCAACTGATTATTCAGATCCAGACCATAAGGCAGAGACATCTCATACAGCAGCAAGTACTGCGCAGAGAGTTCCCGATCTTCCGGCAGCCTGTAATATGTTTCATCATCAGCATGCATGTTTTTGTTCAGACGCATCAGCGTATCACTGAGTGTATTCACATGATCGGTTTCCGGCTGTTCACGTAACCAATCAGAGAAAGCTCCCAGCTTCATCAGATAGTTTGGATCATTAATGCCGCTTGACTCGCCACTGTTAATAGAAATCTCCAGCTGAGTCATGCCCGACAGGTTATCCTGCATAAAATCGGTTGCCTGACGGAAAGGTACTGAAGTATCAAAGTATTTAACAAAATCATCATTGAGACGGTTCTGTGGCAGGAAGGCGATCAGCGCAATCATAATAACGCTCATACCCGGCAATAGCAGTTTACGCTTGTCGGTAACAAACCCCGCCAATGAACGGGTCCAGTCCCGGTCTTCCTCGGTGCGTACTTTTACCCGCACCGGCAAAATCATCAGCAATGCTGGGAACAGTGTGACTGAGAACACAAAAGCCAACATTACGCCTGCCGCTACGATATTACCCAGATCACGGAACGGAGGAGAGTCAGAGAAGTTCATACTGAGGAAGCCAATCGCCGTTGTCACGCTGGTCAACATAATCGGCTGAAAATTGATCCGCAGACTATCAAGCAGTGCTTTTTTCTTTTCCTCTCCCTGACGCATCTCATAGAACATTGTGCTCAGAATATGAACACAGTCCGCAACCGCCAGTGTCAGAATCATCGTAGGCGCACCCGCTGAAGGCCCGGTCAGATATAATCCGCCCCAACCAGCAAGTCCCATTGCAGAGGCGATACTGGCAGCAATGATCACCACAGTAGAGAGCGTACCGCTAAAGGTGCGCAGCAAAAACAGCATGGTAATAATCACCACCCCGAACATAGCCGGCACCAGAGTAGCATTATCCTCCAACGAGGATTCAGCAAAGCTGTTATTCATCATAACGATACCGGATAGCTTAATCTCAAGCCCCGGATTTTCAGCCATAAACTGCTGCTGAATCTCCCTCACTTTTGCGACAACTTCAGGCACTTCCGCAACCGGATCGATACCCGGTAACTGAACCGTTACGTTTACAATCGTCACATGGCCCTGCTCAGAGACAATCTTATTCAGTAACTGAGGCTCACTGATCGAAATTTGTCTGATCCGGTCCAGTGCAGGCTGATCCAGCTCGACACCTTCCATCACCAGATCTTCCACGATCATGTCATCCTCTTCCGCCCAGGTATATTGGAAGTTTGTAATCGAATCAACCCGGGTAGAGTAAGGCACCTGCCAGGCATCAGTCGTCATCCGACCGACAATATCCAGCGTTTCAGGTGTGAAAACATTGCCATCGGCAGGCACCACAATAAAAGAGACGTTGTCGCTTTTGTTATAGATGTTCTGCATCGACTCATAGGCGATCAACTGGGGGTTTTCATCACTGAAAAAGACCCGATAGTCACTTTTAAAAACCAGGTTTTTAGCACCGGCAGCAGCCAGAACCACCAGCACTATGGTGAACAGCACAACCAGTATTGGATGTCGCAGCACTGAAGCAAATAGTTTTTCCTTCATATGAAAGCCTTTAAAATGACGAAACGTCATTATTGTTATTAAAAAAAACGGCCGACGCCGTTGGTTTATTTATGTTTCAGCTTAATTTGGCTGAAGCTCCACTCCCTTGGCGCGCAACATCTCAACTTCTACTGCAAAAATCTCGCTACGAAAGCGTTGCAGGGTTAAATTGTAGTCAAACTCAGAAAATAATGGGCGCCAGTGCAATCCATCCAGTAACAGATTGATATTATTAAGTAACGCCTGCTCACTATCCAACTGCGCCCGGACACTACACTGTTCAAAGTCCTTACTCAGTAACGAGATTGAACCAAACGCAGTAGACCAGTTAGAAAAAGCGATCTGCTCAGAAGTCAGTTGATACGGATTCTCGCATTCACGATCTGCAAGAGCCTGCTCAATAACGGCAATAATGCCACCGCTGATTTTAGCTTCCAGCTGACGATGCTCTTCCCGCTGTCGATCTGATGCTTTTTCAGTCACCCCTGGTGATTTAGCCGTAATAACAAGCATAAACATCATCGGATAAAGACGAGAGTAAAGCAGATAGGAAAAGTGTATTGCCAGTATCCGTTCCCGGCTGGTTCCTTCGAACTGTCGTGCCCGCTCAAACAACCCACCCAGCAGATCCATACCCCTGTTACAAATTGCCAGTAACAGGTCTTCCTTACCGGAAAAGTGTCCGTATACAGTCCCTTTCGAATAAGGTACCTCACGAACAAGCTTATCCATTGTTAAGCCTTCCACACCCTGTTTCATAATCAGGTCCATCGCCGCATCAAGCAGAATCTGCTCGCGATTATGAAGGGTTTGAAGATCAACCTGACGTGGACTCATGGATAACACAACCTATAAATGACGATTCGTCAATTATAGACATGGAATTTTATACTTCAAGTCCTGATGGATAGATATAACAAACTAATTTGATAGTAAAAGTTGGCACCGGTTCAATGTAAGAATGGATCGCGCGACAGAGCACGCATGAATAGTCTCAGTAATATTCTTTAATTTTCTGTGCTGCCAGATCCGTATCAACAGTCACAAGAATATCAGCCTCTCGTCTTCCCTGAGATTTACCCCGGGCAAACTGATGGTTTTGCTCCATAAATTGTCTTTTTTCGGAGTTATATCGTCTATCAATGATTGAGGTACGTCGCTCAGCACCCTGGTATGCATTATGTAGATAAAGAACACGCCACTCCCTTGCATCATCAAGGGTGCGCAAATCAGCGCTAATAGGGTCCCCCACCTCATCAATCCAATAATAAATGATGCCATCATCGGTCAGATCTTTAACTAATTTCATAGACTTATCCCTGTGCTACCCGAGCACTAAACCTTTCGTTTCATCCGAATATCATTCCAGTCTAGTCGGGCATTGAGGATATTTCGAAGCGGCATCACTCATTTTGGGGGTTATATTAAAACCCGCTAGCAACGCATGAGTGATGATGACTTAAATCTGATTAACTAAGGGTTAAAGTAACAATAAATTAAACTAACTAAGCCTTAATAAATTAGCACACCAGTCTGTCAGTTCAGGATACTGGTCAACATCAAGAACAAACTCCTGCCCTCGTGCTGCAGACTGCAACCGGCAGTAACGCTCATCTCTGGACCAGCGTTCAGGTTTAGCGTGATAGCTCAGCGGAGTCCGGGTTTCAGGATAAAACCACTCAGGTAACCGCCAGGCTGAAGGATTAGGAGAATCGGGATGAGTCAGCTGTAGCTCAGAATGATATTCTGTGAATACACCTGAGGCAGGCAGATCATAAATACCTGGTAACATCAGGGATTCTGCGGACAGATAGAGCGTATTATTAGCGTCTGAACCACCTTGTAGATGTGGATGATAATTTAACCAGAGTGATGCACTCAGATCTGAGCTATCGACATTCAGTATCTTACCAATACTCATCCAGCCCCATATGATATGCCGGGGACGGGACCCCGGCACAAAACGCCAGCGCCGGTTATGTATCTCAGCATCCCTGAACAAACCAAAAAACAGAAACAGGTCACCCGTTGTTATTTCTTGCTTACGCAGGTGCCCCTGAGCTGATCCGGTCTGTCCAAGTAATGGTCGCCAACCGCTCGCTCGGGAAAGATAGTTTCGATCAAGGTCAGGATCTATATGAGCCCCCGTAGAACCTTTCACCCGTCCCCGGCTTAACTGTGAAACAAGGCGTCCACTATTTACCCCCGGATACTGTAAATCTGAATACCGTACAGAAGAGGCTGTATCGGGAATAGGCAACGAAAGGAGTCGTCCATCGGGTAGAATCGGACTTGGACAGCCTCCTGCCGAGGAATCAAAACCTTTGCGACTGAGAATCAGCTTCATGTTTAACTAAGGCTCAAATGATTGCTTTTAACCCATATAAGGCTACCGGCAGACACTTTATAAGACTTACCCTTGCCGGAATACATTCGGGTCCAGTACCCGGCATAGTAGACTCCGCCTTCGTCCGAGAGACTACCTGAGATCACATATATCTCTAACCCATCAACGGCATAACTGAAATCGAGTTCCGCATCAGCGATACAACGAAACATCTCAACCTGTTCATTCGCAAACTGATGCAACTGTAAATGTTTACAAACACCCGGTTGCTGTACCAGAGCCTTGCGAGTGTCGATACAGATATGAGCACTGTCTTCAGCCTGAAACTGATGTAATTTCACCAGAATAGTACAGCCTTCTTTACTAAACGGGGCATGGCTAAACCCCTCAGGATTACGAAAATATGTTCCCGCCGGGTAATCACCGGTTTCATCTGAGAAGACGCCCTGCAATACCAGAATCTCTTCGCCTTTCGGGTGGCCATGGGCGGAAAAAGATGCCCCAGCATCATATTTCACAATACTGGTCGCATGACCACGCTCTGCATCTTCACGGGCAAGGGGCTTGCGCCATACACCCGACATAGGGCTGGCAACCCATTCCTGTCCAAGAGTATCAATGGTTACCGATTTGGAATAATCCATGTTTA
Source organism: Amphritea balenae (assembly GCF_003858655.1). Classification (GTDB taxonomy): domain Bacteria; phylum Pseudomonadota; class Gammaproteobacteria; order Pseudomonadales; family Balneatricaceae; genus Amphritea; species Amphritea balenae. The sequence goes on along the minus strand of NZ_RQXV01000002.1, from coordinate 91,289 downwards.
TCATAGTCTTATAGACTCCCGGTATATTCTTACAACATATTAATGAAGATCTTGATATAAATTATTCCTGCACAGCCCCTAGCGTACTATTATTTTCTGTTCATAGTTTGTTACTGGGCAGTGCTAGCTCTCAGCACTGAAACTTGATGCAAATCAAGAAACCACCCAAAAGCCAACAATTCACACATAAAAAATAGGTCATTTAAGACCCTGGCAAGCCATTCTGTTAAAGTGCATTCTACCCATAATTGATGGGAATGATTCTCAGTATTCGAAAAAAAACTACCAAACTAATTCGTCGAATCGATGCTAAAACTTAATAATAAGAACAAGCTGTTTTACAGCATCCTGTCATTACTGCTGCTTGGTCTGCTGGCATCGACGCTGGTCGCCTATTCTGAGGTCCGTCACAATCTACACAAGTCGTTACAAGAGGAGCAATTACTAAAAGCCAATCTTGCATCGGTACAACTGAGCCGTTGGTTTAACGACAATCTGGATATTATCGCAAACTTTGCTAAGACAATGTCCGACAGCGATCAACCTTTACGACAAAATTCCAACTTTGAGTTCTATCTTAATCAGACCTTTAAAGCTAAAAACTTCTATTACCTCTACTATGGATTAGAGAGCGACGGTTATAGCTGGTTTGTTAACTGGGATATCCCTCCGGGTTATGACCCCCGAACCCGCCCCTGGTATCAGGCCAGTAAAGCAGCAGGAAAGCCGGTCATGACCGATCCCTACCTTGGTTTTGATGCTAACAATCAGCGCTATATAGCAATTACCGCCCCGATATTCAGGAATGAACAATTTACCGGGGTTGTCTCAGGGGATCTTGCGCTTGATTTCGTTACCCAAACGGTGCTCGATATAAAACTGGGAATGGGGGGCTACGCCTTTCTTGCTGAGCAAAATGGCAATATTCTCATTCATCCGAATCAGGAACTACATAATACTGGTATCAAACAGCTGCCAGGTCTGAATAATCGCTCACTATCTTCAATATTGAGTAGCAGTGATAAAACACTTCTAAATACTCAGGATTTCTTATACTGCTCCTTTCCTATCGCCAACTCGGACTGGTATCTGGTTTTTACTATTCCTAAGCGCATCCTGAACTCTGTTATCGTTAGCAACACGCTCAGCCTGCTAGCCTATTTTCTCGCGATTTTCAGCTTTATCGCCCTACTCTTCTACACCCTTAACCGAAAGGTTCTGACCCCGTTAATGGAGTTTCTTGAACAGGATGCGATCACCGGACTACCAAATAAAAAGCACTTCAAACAACTGGTAGCCGATCAGTATCTGAACCCCGGACAGGACGGTATGCTTCAGATCATCAGTATCGATGATTTCAATCAGTTGACGGCAACTTACCCCAGCCAGGTCATAAACGAACTGCAGAAGCAGATCTGTAGTCGTATCCAGTCTTCATTTAATGACCGGTCAATCTTAGGTGTATTCTCTGAGAGCCGGTTCATTGGCTATAGCCCAAACACTGAGCAACTGGAAGAGCGCGATCGCATTCTGCAATTACAACAGTTAAACGACAACCTCAACCGGGTTTACCGTATCGCTGATCATCAGCTTAACTGCTCAATAAGAATCGGAGCCAGTTTCTTCCCACAACATGGTGATGGTATTGAATCACTCATTGATAAAGCCTTTTCTGTTATGGCCCTGGCGAAAAAGCAACGCAAAACTGATATCAGCATCTACTCTCCTGATATAGATTCCCAGTTAAGTAATGATCTGCTGATTGCCAGTGCGATACGCAATGCCCTGCGAAATAAAGAATTTCATATGGTTTATCAGCCCCAATATGATTTTTCTAACCATAAATTCAATGCTGTTGAAGCGCTTATTCGCTGGAACTCTAAAGAGCTACAACGCACCGTTTCACCTTATGAATTTATTCCGGTTGCTGAAGCTTCGAGTCTTATCATCAAACTGGGATACGCTGTCATTGAGATGGTCGGGCAACAGATCAGCGAATGGAATAAACAAGAAATAAAATTCGACAGAGTAAGCATCAACATCTCACCTAAGCAGCTGCAACAGGATGATTTTCAGCTTCAGTTAGAAACTATTCTGAAAAAGTACGGGGTTTCTCCTGATCAGGTTGAACTGGAAATCACTGAGACAACGCTTATGGAGCACCCTGAAAACAGTATTCATAAGCTGGAGTTACTACAGCAAGCAGGCTTTACTATCGCGATAGATGACTTTGGTACCGGCTACTCATCTATGCAGTACCTGGCAGATATCCCACTTAGCAAGCTCAAAATTGATCGCGCCTTTATTACTGAATTAGAAACTAATAAAAAGAATCAGCTAATTGTAAAAATGATCACTGATATGGCCCTGGCAATGAACTTTACCGTTCTGGCTGAAGGCGCTGAAACCCTGGATCAGGTAAAACGGCTCAATACAATGGGCTGCCACATGATTCAGGGGTACTACTACGCCAAGCCAATGCCCTCGACAGATCTGCTTAGCTTTATCAGAGAAAGCCACAACAGTGCCGCTATTGGAGAGTTTATTAACGGCACAATCGAATGAGTTTCACATCATCCGCAGATGGCTCATATCATAGAGCTCTTCTGGCGCACAGCTGATCTCACCATGAGGATTATTTTTCATCAGTCGCATAAACTGGCTTTTTTTCAGATGCAACAGATGCCTGTGGTCTCCAGCTTCAAGATAGATATCATCTTCATCCTTTAATGCATCATCCCAGATCACTTTTAGACCATAAGCCTGACCGACCGCAGGAATAGCTCCCACATCACAGTCACCAAATAAGCGCTTAAGTTCTGGCTCGGTGGCTAACTCAGCATGACAACCGATCAACCGTTCAACTTCAGGTAACACAAGCATATTCATCGCCGGTATGGCCGCCACCAGATAACGATTCTGGTCATGCAGTACCACCGCTTTGGCCACTTTCTTCAAAGGAATGGACGAAGAAGTGCCAGCTTCAGCTGTTGTTGTTGAATAAGGATGTTCCACCATGTCGTAACGGCAGGCTTTGTTATTCAGATATGAGTTCAGCGTCGTTGCTACAGTCATGACCTTCACCTCCGGCATATAAGTTTGTTCTTTCATAAAACAGTATAGATGCGTGTTACAACAATGAAGATAAAAATCAGACATCTGCTTTTAGCAGACCAGGCAATCTCTTTTAGTCAACCTGTGCCATGGCTCTGTTTAACCGTTCCGCAGCACAACAACAAATTACAGCAAAAGGCTATAACGCATTGTTTTTGCAAAGCATCACCAGGATATACTTGACATTATCAAATAGCTGGCCGATCGAGGGAACAGAATCATATTCGATTGCATTTTCCCGATCAAAGCTGATGTTGGAAGCTTCTACTCATAAGAAGATAATGAGTTCAAAAGCACTTAATCCACCCAACTTACTCAATAAACACTCTCAGGAACTTCATCGTTCATTGTGCGGGCATAGGCTTCAAACTGATCGGCTTTCAGAGGTTTACTAAAATAATACCCCTGAATAAGATCACTTTGTGTCAGCTGTAGTAGATTCAGTTGCGCTTCGGTTTCTACCCCTTCAATGACAACAGATAAACGAAGTGCCTTAGCCATAGCTATTATCGCCTGCACGATCTGAGCCTCTTCTTCATTTTCAGGTATTCCGGTAATAAATGAACGATCGACTTTCAGTTCATCCAGGGGGAAACGCTTCAGATAGCTCAATGATGAATAGCCGGTGCCAAAGTCATCGATCGACAACCCAACCCCTTGCTGCTTCAGCCCATTCAGCAATTCAATACTGGTTTCAACATTGTCCATTGCCAGGCTTTCGGTCATTTCAAGCATCAGCAAAGAGGGGGGTAAATCAGAACGCTTTAACGCTCTGTTAACATGCTCAATATATCCCGATTCTTTAAACTGCTGCCCGGATACATTCACCGAAACTTTGATATCTGACATATCGGATCTATGCCACAGCGCCGCCTGATGACAAGCATCATTCAAGACCCAGTCACCAATTTTTAAAATCAGTCCTGTTTCTTCAGCCAGAGGTATAAATTGCTCAGGAGAGATAAATCCTTTTTGTGGGTGAATCCACCTTAACAGAGCTTCAGCACCAACCACCCGCTTACTCAAGAGATCAACCTTAGGCTGATAATACAGCTGAAATTCATTATTATTGAGGGCGTTATGCAGATCTGTTTCCAGTTCCAGCCGCTCTTGCAGGTTACTGTTGATATTCTTAGAGTAAAAGCATATTTCGGCGCCCCCCTGCTGCTTAGCCTGACGTAAAGCCGCATCTGCTTTCTGGATCATTTCGTCGCCGGTTACACCATCCTCAGGGGCGACAGAGATACCCACACAAGCGCTCATATAAAGTTCATGGCTATCAACGATGTATACGTTCGCCAGCTCTTCAAGGATATGGCTAGCCATCGAGGCAACGTGGTCATGCTGATGAAATGAGGGCAGCAGTACGCCAAACTCATCGCCTGAAAGCCGGGCTATCTCAACCTCTGTTTCACCGCTTCGTCCAACAAACTGCTTTGTTCTAAGATTAACAACTGATTTAATCCGCTGGCTTACCTGCTGTAGCAACTGATCACCACAACGAATACCCAAGGATTCATTTACATTACCGAAACGGTCTAAGCCTATTGTGAGCAAAGCGGTTTTATAACCGTTCATCTGGTCATATTTAATTGCCCAAACCATTTTTTCAAACAAGGTTTTACGATTGGGTAAGCCGGTCAGCGCATCCGAATTAGCTAACTGATCGACATAGGCTTTTACAGTCAGGGTATTTCTTAATCGTAGAATCAGCTCACTGGCATCTACAGGCTTTGCCAGAAAATCTGTCGCTCCCAGCTCCAGCGCCCTTAATTTTGATTCCGCATCGGTAGAAGAGGTCAGAACAATGACCGGTAAATAAGCAAACTCATCATGTTCCCGGATACGGCGCAGCACTTCAAAACCATCAACCTGAGGCATAACCAGATCAAGGAAAAGAATATCCGGGCGCCGGTGAGTCAGTACGTCAAATGCCTCACGAGAATCTTCAACACTAATAAACCGACTATACCCCGCCCCTTCCAGATGAGCCTGAACAATCTCCATCATGATTGGTTCGTCATCAACCATCATAATCAAGGCATTCTGAAAACCTGTTTTGGAGCTATCTGAGCCCGGTTCCGTGACTGTATTTGGAAAATTCATAACATATTTTCTCTTCTATACGACAATCATCAAATAACAATTCTGCGATGTATTTCACTGATAACTTCGAGTAATTCAGCGCAATCAGCGCCTCGCCTTTCCCGGGCAGCCTTCTCTAGTGCGGCTGAAACATCAGTAAAGATATGCAGCCCAACTGATCCGCCACTGCCTTTAAGCCAGTGAGCCAAAGCCATTAGGCTTTCATAGTCAGAATGTTGATGAGATGCATGCATCTCATCAATCTTTGGTCCCAATTTATTGGTAAAGCGCTCTACAATGGCTCTGAATTTTTCATTCTGCGCTGCCAGCTCCGATGTCACTTGTTCAGGAATAGGCCAGCTCACAGAATTCGATATGCTTGCTTGTTTATGAATTGTTTGACTATGCAGTCCTGCATTTATCTGTTGTATCACCTGTTCAATCTCGGTAATTAAGTTCTCGATATCTGCCCATTCACCTGAGATAGACTTTTCAAGCTTAGCGGCAAGTTCCGTTAACTGAGAGTAGCCAACCGAACCAGCAGTCCCTTTCATCCACTGCGCCTGCTCACGGATAGCACTCGTGTCTTGCTGCTTCTTAGCTTTCTGAATGAGCAGCCAAACCTCATTAAGTCGATCTATAAAATGCATAACAATCTGTTCAAACTTAGGGTTATTTACCGGTAGTTCAGAATAGATAGGTGTAACATCCAGAGCCACATTTTCATTCAGGCTAGATTCCTTGCCCGTTGAACTATCACACTGCGTTGCTCCCAGTTCACGGACTAACAACCTTATCAGTTTATCGATCTTAATCGGTTTGCTCATATAACCTGAATAACCAGCGTCAAGACATTTCTGTTCGCTGCCTTTCATAGCATGCGCAGTCAGCGCTATGATCGGTAACTCAATTCCCTGTTCGCGCATCTGCCTTACAGCACTGTAACCGTCCAGTCTAGGCATCTGAACATCCATCATGATCAAGTCATAGCTGTTTACCTTAATTTTCTGTAATGCTTCCAGGCCATCAGCGGCTTCATCAACACTCAAACCTTGCTCAATCAGTACCAGACTAATTAACTCTCGGTTCTCGGCAGCATCATCAACCACAAGTATTTTAGCTTCGGGGAAATTCCAGCTGGCATTTTCCTTAGCTATCATTTGTTCCTGTTGCGCGAGAATATCTTCTGCATCAATAAATAAAGCTGTGCCATCATTCCTTATCTCCAGTTCCAGATAGAAATGGCTACCAATACCTTTTTTGCTACTCGCATAGATTTTACCCTGCATCGCTTCTGCGAATTTCTTACTGATCGACAAGCCCAGACCAGTACCACCAAAGCGGCGTGTAATTGAGCTATCCGCCTGCACAAAAGGGTCAAATACCGATGCAGCCTGTTGTTCTGACATACCGATGCCAGTATCAGCCACTTCAATAATCAGCTTGTTTTTACGACGATCGGCTTTAGTAATTACTGTTACTTCGCCCTGGTCGGTAAATTTGATCGCATTACCAACCAGGTTAGTAACTATCTGTCTTAGTCGGGCCGAATCAGTCAACAGTGTTTCGGGCAAACTCCCCTGAGGACTGTAGTGAAGCGCGATAGCCTTTTCTTTGGCCTTAACATCCAGCACCTGTATTACTTCGCGGATAATCTGATGAGGGTTGCATGTCACTGACTCAACATCCAGATGCCCGGCCTCAACTTTAGACAGGTCTAGAATGTCATTAATCAAGTTCAGCAGATGCTCACCATTCACCAGAATGGTACTAAGGTAATGCTCGTTGCTATCTTCATTTTTTCCGTAACCACGCCTGAGCGCCTCAGTAAAACCCAGAATCGCATTCATTGGCGTTCGAATTTCGTGACTCATATTGGCAAGAAAATCACTCTTTGCCTGGTTAGCCGCTTCAGCTTCATCTTTGGAACGTCGTAGCTCAACCTCTTTCTCTTCGAGCACTGTAATGTCATCAAAGCTCACCAGAACACCACCGGCTTTGCCTTTGTCAGCCAGTACGGGAGAGCAATTCACCATGAAAGTTCGCACACCATCCTCAAGCTCCAGGCGAACAGTTTGATTCATTTCAGCCAAGCCTGATTTAAGCGCTTTCAGCCAGGGATATTCTGCTTCTTCATTACCTTTATGCTGCCAGGGTAAGCGGTCAACTTCGAAGCCCATAAGGGATGAAGGCTTGCGATTTAACAGATCAGAAAATGCCTGATTTGCCAGAACAATCTGAGATTTACGATCCAGCACTATCAACCCTTCCGCCATAGTATCGAGCGCAGCCCTTACCCGGTCGGGTACTGCCTGAGAGGGATCTAACTGTTTTAGCATTTTCCCCAAATACAGAAAGTACACCAGGTAGAGAATGATTCCACAGAACAGAAGAAACTGAACCAGAGGCCGCTGATAGAACCCCCATAGCCCTTTTCCGTAAAGAGGCTCAAACTGGAGTTCGAGGCTACCCCATTTAGTGCTACCAGCAAAAATGGGTACAGACATCTGTCGATCGACAACGTCTTCTGAACTATCTGTTTGCCATTGGCTACGATGATTCGCCACATCCACGACCAGCTTCTGATCTGACTTTCGTACGCCTGCTGAAATAATTTCATTATTTCGATCAACCACTAGCTGCAAAACAGCGTCTAACCGAAACAGATCTGACTGGGTAATCAATACCGAACTATTAGCAGCAATCGCCTCAGCCAAAACAACTCTGTCTTTAAGCCGGGTGCCTAAGTAATCCGGAAGAATGCCAACAATTACAGCGATCAACGCGATGCTGATAAACATACTGACCTGACCGAAAGCAATTCGGCTGGTAGTACTACGGGCAGAGATTAGTCGTTTTAACCAGCTCATTACTTTTCCTTCACAACTTTCGGAGCATCCTCAGCGATCTGATTTCCTGAATCCGTCAGCTCATCACCCTCTTGATCACTGCTCTTATCGATAATGGCACCCAGAGACTCATCTTCATCATGATCGGAATCATCAACAGAATCATTTTTTTCGGCCGACATGGTCGCCAAAATGGGCAATGGATCAATAAATCGCCATGCAGGCAAGGATGTCAGTACTGAACTCAGCAACACTCCACTACGTGCTAACCAGATGACATAGCCCACTGACAGGCCTGAGGAAAGCGCGATTGAGCCGCCAATCATTGTTGTTTCAAGTTCTACCTGCTCCGCAGCCCCTTTTTGTAGCTGTTCCATCCCTTCAACAAACTGGGTTAGATTCTGAAGCTGTATAGGATGAGCCATTGCACTCAGTACAGGCTGAAACTGCTGTATAGCTACTTGTTGCGCTATCGCACTATTCAAAGAGTTATAGTCTGGACGTTGATATTGTTGCGCAACAGCTTCAACGATCAGTTTAGGAGAGTCGAGCTGTATAACAGTATTACCCGCATCAACCAAAATGATTTGAGATGCTGTTGTTTGTTCGGGTAACGCCTCAATCTGATCATCGGAGCTGCCTTCCGATAACGACTCAGACGCTTCAGCTACCTCTTCAGCTACCTCTTCAACTATCTCTTCAACGACTTCTTCAAGATCAATTTCAAGAACTACCGCTTCGGGCTCAGGAACCGGCACCTGTATTGCTACAGATTTACTTGCCACCGTTTCAGTGTTCCCTTGTAGATCCGTAAAACTAGCCACTGCATTAATCTCTTTACCTGCATCAGCAGTTGTCAGTAAATAACCTGGCCCCGCTGCTCCACTGATAACACTACCATCGCGATACCACTGATAGCTCAGGGAGCCCAGTCCATCCGGGTCCTCTATATTATTAGTCAGTGTCAGTACGTCACCAATAGTATTACCGCCATTAATGTTTAGGCTTCCTGTTGCAGGATCATTCACTGCACTGACCGCCGCGGTGGCACTGCTGTAAAGCGGCCCTTCATCAAAGCCCTGATCATCGGTAAAGCTAACCTCAACCCGGATAAAGTCACCCACATCGCTATCATCTAAGCTGTAGGTATTGGTGATCGCCCCGCTGATATCACTCCAGCTACTGCCATCGGCAGAACGTTGCCATTGATAGTTAAAACCACTGATACCGTCGGGATCGGTGATCGCGCCGGTATCTGCTGTAAGGGTCTGATCCTCAGTGACAGTGCCGGTAATCAGCGGTAAGCCATTAACAGCATCATTCACCGCGGTCACCGCAGCCGTTGCACTGCTGAGTAACGGCCCCTCATCAAAGCCCTGATCATCGGTAAAGCTGACTTCAACGCGGATAAGCTCACCGACATCGCTATCATCTAAGGTGTAGGTATTGTTGATCGCCCCGCTGATGTCAGCCCAGCTACTGCCATCGGCAGAACGTTGCCATTGATAGTTAAAGCCGCTGATGCCGTCGGGATCGGTGATCGCGCCGGTATCCGCTGTAAGGGTCTGATCCTCAGTGACGGTGCCGGTAATCAGCGGTAAGCCATTAACAGCATCATTGACCGCGGTCACCGCAGCTGTTGCACTGCTGAGTAACGGCCCTTCATCAAAGCCCTGATCATCGGTAAAGCTGACCTCAACCCGGATAAAGTCACCGACATCGCTGTCATCTAAGCTGTAGGTATTGTTGATCGCACCGCTGATATCAGCCCAGCTACCGCCATCGGCAGAACGTTGCCATTGATAGTTAAAGCCGCTGATGCCGTCGGGATCCGTGATCGCGCCGGTATCCGCCGTGAGGATCTGATCTTCTACCACAGCGCCACTGATAACCGGTAAGCCACTATCAGGATCATTCACCGCAGTCACCGCTGCGGTCGCACTGCTGATTAACGGCCCCTCATCAAAGCCCTGATCATCGGTAAAGCGGACTTCAACCCGGATAAAGTCACCGACATCGCTATCATCTAAGCTGTAGGTATTGTTAATGGCACCGCTGATATCACTCCAGCTACTGCCATCGGCGGAGCGTTGCCATTGATAGTTAAAACCGCTGATACCGTCGGGATCCGTGATCGCGCCGGTATCCGCTGTAAGGGTCTGATCCTCAGTGACAGTGCCGGTAATCAGCGGTAAGCCATTAACAGCATCATTCACGGCGGTCACCGCTGCCGTTGCACTACTGAGTAACGGCCCTTCATCAAAGCCCTGATCATCGGTAAAGCGGACTTCAACCCGGATAAAGTCACCGACATCGCTGTCATCTAAGCTGTAGGTATTGGTGATCGCACCGCTGATATCACTCCAGCTACTGCCATCGGCAGAACGTTGCCATTGATAGTTAAAACCGCTGATACCGTCGGGATCCGTGATCGCGCCGGTATCTGCCGTGAGGATCTGATCTTCAGTGACGGTGCCGGTAATCAGCGGTAAGCCATTAACAGCATCATTCACCGCGGTCACCGCCGCGGTGGCACTGCTGAGTAACGGCCCTTCATCAAAGCCCTGATCATCGGTAAAGCTAACCTCAACCCGAATAAAGTCACCGACATCGCTGTCATCTAAGCTGTAGGTATTGTTGATCGCACCGCTGATATCAGCCCAGCTGCTGCCATCGGCAGAACGTTGCCATTGATAGTTAAAGCCGCTGATACCGTCGGGATCCGTGATCGCGCCGGTATCCGCCGTGAGCACCTGATCCTCAGTGACGGTGCCGGTAATCAGCGGTAAGCCATTAACAGCATCATTCACCGCGGTCACCGCCGCGGTGGCACTGCTGTAAAGCGGACCTTCATCAAAGCCCTGGTCATCGGTAAAGCTGACTTCAACCCGGATAAACTCACCCACATCGATATCATCTAAGGTGTAGGTGTTGTTGATCGCACCGCTGATATCACTCCAGCTGCTGCCATCGGCGGAGCGTTGCCATTGATAGTTAAAACCGCTGATACCGTCGGAATCGGTGATCGTGCCGGTATCCGCTGTAAGGGTCTGATCCTCAGTGACGGTGCCGGTAATCACAGGTAAGCCATTAACAGCATCATTCACGGCGGCCACCGCTGCCGTTGCACTGCTGTAAAGCGGCCCTTCATCAAAGCCCTGGTCATCGGTAAAGCTGACTTCAACCCGGATAAACTCACCCACATCGATATCATCTAAGGTGTAGGTGTTGTTGATCGCACCGCTGATATCACTCCAGCTGCTGCCATCGGCGGAGCGTTGCCATTGATAGTTAAAACCGCTGATACCGTCGGAATCGGTGATCGTGCCGGTATCCGCTGTAAGGGTCTGATCCTCAGTGACGGTGCCGGTAATCAGCGGTAAACCATTAACAGCATCATTCACGGCGGCCACCGCTGCCGTTGCACTGCTGTAAAGCGGCCCTTCATCAAAGCCCTGATCATCGGTAAAACTGACTTCAACCCGGATAAAGTCACCGACATCGCTATCATCTAAGCTGTAGGTATTGTTGATCGCACCGCTAATATCAGCCCAGCTACTGCCATCGGCGGAGCGCTGCCATTGATAGTTAAAGCCGCTGATGCCGTCGGAATCGGTGATCGCGCCGGTATCCGCTGTAAGGGTCTGATCCTCAGTGACAGTGCCGGTAATCAGCGGTAAACCATTAACAGCATCATTCACGGCGGTCACCGTCGCGGTGGCACTGCTGAGTAACGGCCCTTCATCAAAGCCCTGATCATCGGTAAAGCTAACCTCAACCCGGATAAAGTCACCGACATCGCTGTCATCTAAGCTGTAGGTATTGTTGATCGCACCGCTGATATCTGCCCAGCTACTGCCATCGGCGGAGCGCTGCCATTGATAGTTAAAACCGCTGATACCGTCGGGATCGGTGATCGCGCCGGTATCCGCTGTAAGAGTCTGATCCTCAGTGACGGTGCCGGTAATCACCGGTAAACCATTAACAACATCATTCAACCCTATTATCAACGCAGACTGAGCACTATAAACTGGTCCCTCATTGGTGCCCTGCAGGTCGGTATAGCTGGCACCCACTCTAACCAGATGTCCAACCTCAGGGTCGCCCAGAGAGTAACTACTTCCCGTCGCACCGCTAATGTCATTCCAGTTCACGCCATTATCTGTCGATATCTGCCACTGGTACGTAAAAGTAGCTCCAATACCATCATCATCTGTAATCAATCCGGTATTCGCACTCAGAAAACTATCTTCCTGTGCGGTGCCGGACAAGGTCGGCAGATTAACAGGCAGGTCATTTACATTCGCTATCTGCAACGTGGAATCACTATAAAGTGGGCCTTCTGCGTTGCCTGCATCATCGGTATAGGTCTGTGCAAAGCGAATATACTGGCCAACATCAGCATCTCCCAGGGTATAGGAATTCAGAGATTCACCTGAGATATCATTCCAGTTATCACCATCGGCAGAACGCTGCCACTGAGTACTAAACACCGCGCCAGTAGTACCATCAGGATCATTAATTATTCCGCTAGTGGTCAGCACCTGATCTTCGATTTGAGTACCGCTGACTGTCAGGGAGTGTGTCGGTAACTGATTGCTAGTCAAATTATAATCGATAGTTAGTCTATCGATTAAGAGCGAACTCCCCAGATCGAATGTAGTAGAAGACAAGAAACGGATCTGAGTATTTGATGCAGTGTGTGCTGATATATCGTAATTATATGTGTGAATGGACGTGTCTAATTGAGGGCCTCGAATCCTGTCAAGCTCGGTCCAGCTGGCGCCACCATCATTTGAAACGTCAAAAGTCACGTAGTCATTCGTAGCGACCAGATTGACCGGTGCAAACTTAATCTCCAGTATCGCAGAGCTTGCAGCAGAAAGATCAACTTCACGGGACAAACCCACATCAGCACCAAATATCACAACACCATCCAGCCCAGCTACAATAAATACAGATCCGCCGCCGGGACCATCGCTCTCATTTATCTCCTGCCAGGGTCCACTCCAGTTAACTGACCCATCATTATTAAAATATGACTGGCTCTCGAACTTATCTTTTACATCTTCATCGGCCAGTGTGTTTACCCAACCAGAGTCAAAGCTATTGGCAAACAGAGAGCTACTTTCAATCACCCCTGATTGATACTCAAGCTCCCAGTCACCCTTTAATGTGTAATGCCCGGTAATATCATCACTGGCTGCTATATCTGCTCCGGTCAATTGAGCCAGATTATTCACAAAGCTCACACCGACGTCAGTTTCCGCCAGATTACAGCCGTAAATCAGCAGATCTGCTGTATCGGTTAGAGAAGCCTGCCAGGCTTCCAGCTGCCCGGAATAGTCATCCAGATTACCCGTATTTAAAGTCGTTGCACCCAGCTGCAGTTCTCCATCAGAACCATGGCTGATAATGTGGATTGTATCTATCTGATTATATGAACTGAGAATATCAGTCATATTCTCGATGCCATCACCGGTAGGATTAAGTATCACGGTAATAGTTGAGTTGTCGTTCGAATCGACCTGAGACATAAGGTCCTGATAGTCCGGCACCCGACTATCTATAAAAATGATCTCGCGAACGTCTGAAAGGGACGCTAATCCTTGATCGTCTGAATCGATTAATTCAGGTTTGGAGGGCGGTGCGGGAAAAGAACTTTCCTGCCCATTTGTTGTAACGGGGAGTAACTCTTCAATACTGTATAACTTTTCATAATCAGGCTCGTCAGCCAGATCTGTGGTGACGGCAAAGACTGCCGCCACAGGATCTGCAGATAGCAGAATACGTGGCTCTACCCTTTCCAGTAGCAAACTGGTGACTGAAGCTGATGTTCGCCGCTTTACGGACATCCATTCCCCTTTGCATATAAAACAATGCAATACAACGGTATAAATTACTAAGTATGTCCCTTACAGCACCGCTATAAAATTAAAGCCCTAGCTTTTCTAACCGGTTATCTCCTGCCGGAATATCTGCCAGAACCGTTACCAGACTCTGCTTTCGAAAACGAGTTACCTGTTCAGGCTGGTAACCATATCGTGAGATTAGACGGGATCGTTCATTAGCAGAACGATCATTATAAAAAACCCCCAGAGAGACTGAACCTTTATAAGCACCATAGTTGAGATACTCAACGTCCTTCAATCCGTAACTCCTCAATTCGGTGACTGCTGTCGCCAAAGCCTGCTTGCTACCCCGCAATAGCAAGATATAACCGATCTTACGCACCTCTTCTGAAGTCTCTGTAGTAAAGGCGATATTTTCAGTATTCAGTAAGCCGCTAACCTGCTGAAACTTATCAGTTTTATAAGGTCCCAGAACAACGCTTTTCAGCACAACAGAAGGCTCCTGTTCCGCATCAGTTTCCTGCGTAGTTACCTGATTAGTTGCCTGAATAGCTGTCTGCACAACTGCCTGAGTAGCTGCCTGTATAGCTGTCTGCGCAACTGCCTGAGTAGTTGCCTGAGTAGCTGCCTGCGACTGGTCCGACGCAATAGCATCTCCTGTCTGTACCGGTGTAAGCTCGTTCACAACATCAGTTGATTCTTCAGTAGCCGGTACCGCAGATAGATCTGCTTCCTTTCCAAGAACCAGACGGTCTACTTCCTTTTGTTCTACAGCCATTTGCTCAGATGCGGTCGACGCTATAGCTGTTTCAGGTGCTACCAGATCCGCATCAATCGCCTCAGGTACAGCAACTTCAGGATCTTTAATATCAGATACTTTATGTTCAGGTTCTTGATCTTCAGGCTCTTTATTCTCAGAAAATGCTACTTGTTCAGCTATTTCAATTTTGGTTTCTGGGGTATTTACCGGGGAATTTTCGGTTCTATCATCAGCCTGATCAGAACCTTTGCTTACATCGGCAACATTTACTGCAACTTTGCTAGTTTCAGATTCCTGCTCCTCCTCAGACCGAACCTCAAGCTGCCCGGTAAACTTCAAGTCACACTTAATTCCTGCTGGAATCTTCTTATCGGGATTAGCCATCTCCAGCTGAACCCCAAAAGCACTACTACCGACATCACCGACCGGATCAATAGCAATAACCCGGGCCTGCATTGCCTCTTGAGACAGAACTTCCGGATAAACCTCAGCCAACATGCCACGCTGTAACGAGCCAAAATGCTTAATAGGCACCATGGTTTCAATATACAAAGGATCTAACGTAACAATACGTACCACAGGATCTTCGTCTACGTATTCCCCTCTGAATTTAAGGTTGCGCTGTACCACTCCATCCACTGGACTACGGACAATACGCTGTTCCAGTAATGTCTGAGCACGATACAGCTCCAATTCTCTTATCTTAGCTTGTTCGCGAGCCTGTTTAATCGCCGCGGATGAAAGCTTTACCGCCCTCTCGGCCTGCTCTTTATCCTGTTCTGATACCGCTTTCGAATGATATAAATTGGTCAACCGTTTATAGGCATAACGATCATAATCCAGGTTGATCTGGCCACCTTCCAACTCAGACTCAATAGCTGCGCGGGCTTCGGCAAGCATTACTGAAACCTGCTCGACCCGATCATCTAACTGAGCAATTTTTTGACCTTGGGTAACAGCATCACCACGTCTGACTAGTACCTCGGTAATGACTCCAGCTGAAAGGCTGCTCAAATCGATTTTTTCTGACGGATTGATAATACAGTCCAAGGCGGGCAACTGGTCAGCCACATCGGCAGAGGCTGACAGGGGAAGAGAAAACAACACTGAAGCAATCACATTAAACAACGTAAAGGGTCGCAAATCAGTTTCCTTTTTATGGCCGCTCAGACACTATCAGGCTGAGTTCAAATGCTTTTAATAAACCAGAATTCACGCCCCAACGCCCAAAGCTCACTGGCAAGGCTACGGGGGGCATGACTGAATTTAACTATTGCCGTTTTTGCCGGTACTCGTTCTTCCTGAACAAGTTCTGTATAAGATATCGGTATCTCAAGATTAAACTGAAATACAGGATACAATGTTTTTATACCAGAAGTGTCTTGTATATCAATCATTAACTCCCCTCCATGGGCACTTCCCAGCACCGCATCGGGCAGATAAGAAACCGCTTGGGGAACAGAACGAATATTCTCAGCCGGTATCTCAATGCCCTGAAAACCGGAGAAACTAACTTCAGCTGACAGTTCTCCCTTGCTGAGAGCATCCGCATCGGCAACTGAAACTACCGTTTGAAGCTCAAAATGCCCCGGTTGATATATAAAGCCTACTAGCTCACCTTTTTTCAGATAACGACCGGGGAGATCCTGCCAGTTATCTATCGTTAACTTCCCAGCCTGAGCCGCCGTCACAGCAAGCCCTTCAACCTGTGCTTCAAGATAGTTAAGTTCAGTAGTCAGAGAACTAATCTGCTCCTCAATGATGGTGGCGCGCTGGGGGTCATCGAGTAAAACAGACGCATGCAGGTTATATGTTTTTTTAAGTTCCGCGCTCAACTTATCTCGCTGAGCAATAAGCTCCGGGTTATCTAACAGCATAACGACGTCACCGGGATTCACACCGGCACCTGAAGAGAGACTCATCGATCTGACGAAACCATCAACCGAGGTCCGCAGATAGGCGGTTTCAGGCAATACCACCACGGCTTCAGCAATAACAGTCGTTCTGACCGGTATAACCAACATCAAAACCGAAAGACTTAATGCTGATATTGTTACTCCCGTAAAGCGCTGTATTCTTTGCTGCACAACAGCAGCCTGCCAAACCTCTTTAAGAAAAGTGGCCACTGGCCAGATGAGCTGTATCCCAATGGCCCAGGCTGCGAGCAACAGACCCAACCAGAGAAAATAGCCACTCACCAGGTATGCAATAACGCCGATAATAAACAAGCGGTAACAAAGTGCGGCGGGACCATATAACACTAACCATTTTTTTTCGTAAGCCTGACAGGTAAAAACATCCTTTGAATTACGTAATTTAAATATCTGAGAAAAGAAAAACCGACGTACAAGTTGCTGAGAACGGGAGGCGAGATTGGGCACGTCAATCCAGTCAGACAGAAAATAGTACCCATCAAATCTCAGCAACGGATTAGCATTAAAGACAATAGTCGATACGGAGCCGGCAAGCGCAACAATAAAACCGATCTCTTGCAATAAAACCGAGTCACTGAAGTACCAGAACATCAATCCAATCGCTGCGACAAGCATCTCGGCCATCACTCCTGCAGCAGACACCAGCATACGGAGTTTTTTACTCTGAAAATGGGAGCTTTCAGATGCGTCTACAAAAGGAACCGGCATGAAAACCAGCATCAATATTCCGGCTCGCTTTACCTGACCTCCACCAAACCAGACCGCTAGTCCATGGCCTAGTTCATGTATCAGCTTCAGAACAGGATATACCAGCCAAAACAACAAAATATATAAAGGGTCGCCCGCCCGGGCATTGAAGTAACTTACTAAATCATCATGGTTATTTAGCCATAACAGCAGGCCACAAAAAATAAACACGCACCATAGCATCCCAAATCCTGCATTGAACAGATAACGGCATAGGGGTGCTAAGGGCTTAAGAATAAACTCAGGGTTAAAACTGAACAGATTAAAACCCACAGGATTAAGAAGCCGCTTCTTCTTAGCCTTCTGAGTAGCCGTCTTCTGGCCTGGACCTGAACCTGAACCTGAACCCGGCAATAGAAACCCCAGCTCCAGCAGTTGTACAAACTGAGCAGCCAGCTGCTCTGATGTAATCTCTGTATCCGTATCCTGCCATATCTCTAACGGCGTGATATGACCATCTAACTGCTGTAGCATCCGGTAAGACAGATCATCAATACGATACTGTAGGTCAGAACTGTTTTTCTGAATTAACCACCACACCTGCCCTTTATCAGTCCGCTGACTGAACCTGAGCCCATCGACGCAGGTTAGCTTTAAGGTTTTCACCCGATCCCAGTGGTTAGCCTCTGTCAGGGTCAGGTTATCGCCTTGCATCATGGCAGAATCTGCCAGGCTTTGAGCCGCAGCCATTGCAGTAACGGCTCAAACAAAACAATTCCCAACGACTTGCTACCTACAATGACATCGGCAGTGCCGGCCATTCCGGGACGTAAGTTATTATCGATAACACCCAGCAATCGCCCCTCACAGCGATAATATCTTTGCCCCTGGTCCGGCGTAAAAATGGAGGAAACCCTATCGATCTCAACCGGGAATGACGTATTGCCAAGCCCACTTAATAAAATTTCACCTTTTTGACCTTTGGCAACGTACCGAATATCAGTTTCATCCACATTGAATACCACCCGATAATCGCCAACCGGGGCCATTTCAAACAATGCCTGGCCTCGTTCAACAGCGGTGCCACTGGCCCGTCCCATATCTCCGGATATAATCTGCCCCGAAATAGGTGCTTTAAGTTCTAAGCGGCTTAATTGCTGCTCAAGTAAACGAATATCTATCTCTGCAATATCCCGCTGCAAAGCAAACTGTTGTGCTTCACTGTAATTGAGCTGAGAAAGCGCCAACCGATGTTGTTTATCAGCTACCTTAAGATCATTACTAACCTGTTCTAACTGCAATCTAAATTCTGATTCATCCAGCGTTGCTAATAACTGTCCCTGACTAACCCGATCACCGGCTTTAACATTGATCGATTTCAGAAAACCATCAACAGGCACGGTGACAGAACGCTGAACCCGCCCTTCAACCACAACCGGGGATTTAATTGAATGGTCGACGGGCAGCCATAAACAGAGCACCAGCGTTATCAAACTGACAACGGATGACTTGGGGTAGGACTTAATCAGGTTAACAGTACGCTGAAAATACGATTCAGTAGATGCAGGACCAACGGGGGCGTCATCAGAGATCACCGGTTCGGATAATATTAAACGCTGTTCTATTGACGCTTGCCGGTCTAGCACCCGAAACCAGGCAATACCCCAGTTTATCAGTGAAAGTTGGTATTTTGGATTCACATCTGCGCTGGAAAAACAGACCAGAAGCACATATTGCTTGCCCTTTTTAGCCTTAAACATCTGAGCGATAATGCAAGGAGAACCCGGCGCTTCAACCTCATAGCTTATGACAGCATTCTGTCCGGCTAACGCAAGCTCAGCCTGTTTTTTAAATTGTAAGACTGATGCGCAATCGCCCGTTTCTGGCCAACAATGATCCAGTTCTAATTGCCCATTAGAAACGGAAAAAAGTCCTGCATTATGCGCCCCTGTCAGCATGCCACAAACTGTATTCAACCAGTCGTTAAGCAACAGCATCTCCCGCTGAATATACATCCAGTTTTATTATTCGCTTCCATCGCTCAATTCAAATCTTGAAATGTAAAACTCCATGCCCTGAATCTAACAAGTTGTATGAATCAATAACACCCTGATTACCAAGAATATAATTAGATTCTCAAGGAATAGTAAGCACCGTCTACCGAGAATGGGTAATAAACCCGATTTCTCTATCTGAATAAACTGACCTGAAAACACAAAACAACCCGCATTTCCAAAACTCTTATAAAGCCTATCAACACGGTATGGTTAGAGCCGCTATCAATAGCTATAGTTTTTATTATCAGCTCTAACTAACTTACGTTCTCAGCAAGAGACAGAGGCTATCCGATATGAGCAGCATTACAGATATTATCCTGATTACGATGATAAATGACGGCAATAACGATCAGGATAAAAGTAAAACAGCAAATGCCGACCTTATCAGCAACTACATCAAACAAAATACGCCTCTCAGCGGGCTAATAAAGGTTGAGCCCTATGCTGGCGAAAAACAAAGTATGCAATGTGACATATTTATGTGCGCAACTAATAATCTGAATACAGCCGGGCTTATTGAGTTGTTTAATCACATACAATGGCAAGACCCTGATTGCGTACAACTGATGCTTAAACAGGAAGCTGATGATGCATTCTCAATTCACACGCCGGTACAGGTGTACCCAGGGTAACCAGCGTTCATATATGAGCTTTGTCATTATTACTAAGAGTACCGGATCCGTAACCTACAGGATTCAAACAGCACCTATTTGTTGGCTAGAATAACAGGGGCTGCGATGTAAATTTAGTTATGACCTGAACGTTCTATTGAGCGATTAAGGTGTCTACTAATGGCTGGTCAATTCACTCAGTACAGAAACCTACCCTGATGTTTATCCTGCTGGCTACCTGTAGGTTGTTCTAGCAGTAACATTCCTGCCCAACCTGGCTTTGTTCCTGCCACGGATGCTGATGGGGATCGGTTAAATAGGTTATTTCATGGTCCGGATAAGCATCCGGACCATGAATCCGGGAATCAGCAGTATCACAAGCTGTGATCAGGGCGTAAGCTTCTGACGCTTTCCTGAAATTTCCAGAACAGTTTTGGAGTAGGTCAGCTTTTGTATGATCTGCCCATCTTTAAAATGAAGCACATCAATACCACGGCGTACCTCAGGCTCTCCATCAAAACCTGGTTCAATTGAAGGCCAGTGGAACTCCCATCGGTACAGCGCTTTCTGCTCTACTTCATCAACAAAGATATCTTCATCAATAAAATAAAAACCTTCATGTTCCTTAAACCAGGGTGACCAGCCATCCTCCAGATCATTTTTACCCTCGACCCGGTTACCGTTCCAGTGCTCAAACAATATATCCTCATGAAACAGCGCCATAACCGCTTCAAAATCGTGACGCCCCCAAGCTGCTATCCAACCCTTTAGAGCAATCAACATTTCTTCACGTGATAACATTTATTCCCCCTAAAACAACTATGACTAGTTATGTATTTTGTAGGTATTCTGCAGGCTTATTGATTATTTTCTGTGAGCAGTACTGAATGTGATTTACTCACGACCTACAAGTTGACCTTTTTCGTTCCCAGGCTGGTGTGTCAAAAGTGGAATAGTTACCAGAGCTATATGCCAGAAAAATATCTGATCGCTGCCTTTCACCAAAAGAGACACCAAAAACTGAATCAACCAGCTTATATTAGGCGCTTTGCTACTTTGATGCTCATACCAACTGTTCAGCAACTTCGGGATCATGGAGCCTATCAGCAGTTACGCCATGAAGTTATAAAAGAAAAGTATCCGCTTTTCGCCGCTTAGCCAGTTTCGGAGGGCTGCCCCTGACAAAGTCCAAACACTGATGGTTGGTATGTTCACCAAGGCAAAAAGGCAAAAAGGCAAAAAGGCAAAAAGGCAAAAAGGCAAATCAGTATCATCATATTCACCAAATAATTTTCAGGCGTGGCATAGGCGACAGTGACAATTAGTGATTCAGTGATATCGATATCTGCAGTACATAGAAAGCCACGCAGTATGAACAATATAAAACGCTTATCAAACAGTTTGGAGAGAGCACTACTGATTTTGGGTAGTTGCCTTAACTATGAATTACAGGGCCTGCTAACTATACCTAGCAGCATTTTTGAAACACAAAAACCATCTACTGATGAAAACAGAAAATGAAAAAGGCTCCATCGAAAACCTCTGCCCTGCTTGTCATTATCAGCTATTCTGAGGAACCCGGCGAAAAGAAAAAGGCGGGAATAGAATCATTCAGCCCTATAGCTTCGAGTGCTTGATAGGCCGATTGCAT
Organism: Amphritea balenae; assembly: GCF_003858655.1. Classification (GTDB taxonomy): domain Bacteria; phylum Pseudomonadota; class Gammaproteobacteria; order Pseudomonadales; family Balneatricaceae; genus Amphritea; species Amphritea balenae. Next base: position 69,689 of record NZ_RQXV01000002.1, on the reverse strand, counting down.
CGCTTCACCAATTGCTTTATCCATATCCAGATATCGATATGTCCCTAAGCGCCCAACAAAACTAACCTGTGGTTCCTTTATCGCCATTTCAACATATTTCTCAAATAGCTCATTACCTTCATTTAGCTGGACCGGGTAGTAGGGTATATCTCCCTCTCCACACTCCCTCGAAAACTCATAGGTTATAACTGTCTGTTTATGTTCCTCCCAGGGCCAGAAGTGCTTATGCTCAGCGACCCGTGTATAGGGTATATCTTCATCACAATAATTTACTGTTCCGCACTCCTGGAACGTTTCCCGACGATGCTCTGGTTTAAAATCAAGGGTCCGATAAGGCAACCTTCCAAGACACCAGCCAAAATAACGATCAATTGGCCCGGAATAGAACGTGTGGTCAAAATCCGTGGTATCCATACATGCAGTAAAGGCAACACCCGTCCGAACCTCGATCATTGGATGATCCAGCATCCGTTCGACCATCAGCGTGTAGCCTCCGATCGGTTGTCCCTGCCTAGAGTGATGATAAACATTGCTTTCATCATCCAGATGGATAGGTAAACGACGAAATATAAACGGCGGCAGATCGGTTGGTTCACGGCCCCATTGTTTTCTTGTATAACCTTTATAGAATCCCTCATAGAGTCCTGCACCAATTCCAGATAGTGCAGCCTGCTCAAAATTTTCCGGATCTTGCGTCCGGAACTGAGCAGCTTCCTGCTCAAGGAAGTTTCGGGCCTGGTCTGAATCCAGGTCAGTATTAAAAAAACGGTTGATCGCCGACAGGTTGATTGGAAAGGGATAGATTTCACCTTTAACCCAGGCTTGCTTCTTATGCTTGTAGGGATAAATCTCGATGAACCTTTCTATGAAATCCCATATCTGGTCATCATCGGAATGCAGTGTATGGGGACCAAAACAGTGCATCATAATCCCTGTTTTGGAGTCTTTCTCTGTGTGACAGTTACCTGCAACATGGCCAGACTCCTCCAGAACAACACATTCATGCCCGCTTTCTGCCAGGATTCGGGCAATTACTGCCCCTGTCAGGCCAGCCCCGACAATTAGAAGCTTCATATTTTTAAATTCTTTATATTGGTTCAGCAAGCCAACAACAAGCCTTGAAGACTGTTACCACCGCCAGATGCTCAACAGAGATATTCAAGCTCCGCGAGCTGCTTACAAAAGAGATGTTTATAGGTATTACCTGAGTTTAACAGGATGATAAAGCTTTCCCTCCAGATCCCCAATCTGCTCAAAGGCAGGACGGAATCGATAAGTTCCTGTATTCAGGCGGCCATACTCATTTGCATGGCTGCTTGAATAGAACCGATGTAAACGATCCTTTGGAACAAACGGCCCCTCTCCTCCAAAATCTTCAATATCCAGGCCTGCCAGATGAAGCAGTGTCGGCATTGCAACTTCATTATGCCCCAGCCAACCGGATCGCAGTAGTATATGCATAGCGGTCAAAGCCCTACAGGACACCCTGAAAACAGGGTTAAATGAACGAAAACGCTTACTTTCAGGGATTTCAATATCCGGATGACTGAGTTCCCACCAGGGCCATTCAGGCATTGATGCAAAGGGATATATATTAGACGTTAAGTAATCAGCACAGTTCTCATCAAAGCACCTGAAAAAATCATTCCAGCTGCCTGAATACTGAACATCATTCTCGATTAACCAGTAATAATCATACTCTTCAAAATCAAGATTAAACTTGAGCACCGGAAAGTGTGTTGCCCCCGGGCTCAATCCTTCCCCCAGCTTACGGTAGTTCATCGCATCAATGCTTTCATCAGTGAAGCAATAATGAGGATTTCTTCTCAACAGCTCATCATCATTACCATCCTGAAGATGATAAAGAATAAATGCATCTCCCAGTTCTTTTGTTTCATCAGCAAGCTGCCTGAAAAGCCGCTCGACATCCGGCGTCATAAAGTGAGACTGAAAAAGAAAACACTGCTTTGACATATCAAACTCAAAGAAAAAAGTAGAATCCGGTTTTAAACACTTATTTCCGGATAATCGACTTAACACTTGCTTTGAAATCAAAAAAGCATCTCAGCGATATACTCACAGCTACCTGTTGAGAACCAGATCAGGACAGATTGACAGAGCTCAAGAGTCTTGTCTATCGAATAAGCTCTAAAATGCTGTCTCGTTACGTTCGACTCTCATCCACCTGGGCCAGATAACAAAAAGCCCCGCATTCGCGAGGCTCTTTTGTATTTGGTATCTCTTAAGCAAGTACCGGCAGATTATTCTCAGCTTCGCTGCTCACCCCTTCGGGGCTATCGTCGCAAGCTCCGATGTTGTCTCGCTGCGCTCGGCTCGACTGCCTTCGCCAGTTATTCACAGCGACGCTGCTCACCCTTCGGGCCATCGTTATGGTTCCGATGTTGCCTCACTACGTTCGGCTCTTCATCAAACTAGTCCAAATAACAAAAAGCCCCGCATTCGCGAGGCTCTTTTGTATTTGGTAGGACTAGGCAGATTCGAACTGCCGACCTCTACCATGTCAAGGTAGCGCTCTAACCAACTGAGCTATAGTCCTGAAGTGAGGGCTATTATAGGGTTTTAGCTCTTCGACGCAAGCCCCTTTTCCTAACAATTTCACTCTTACATAAGATCATAAATCTATCCGCTATGACCATCAAAGTTGGCCTAGTACAAAAAACAGTCAATACTTAAAAGATATGAGAATTATCACTATTTCTTTGCTGCACTGCCGAAATTAGCAAGTAGCAGACCACATTTGCAATATACACACTCTGTTTTTTGGCTTTTTTATAGTGATTAACTCTGCAAAAAATACAAACTTCAAATGATAAATATTCAATACCAGTGTTAGTGTAACCAAATCCACTAACAAGAAATAAGTCAGCAGGAGAACAGTTATGTTGATTGGTATCCCTAAAGAGATTAAGAACCACGAGTATCGTATCGGTATGACACCTGCAGGTGTCCGTGAACTGATTGAAAATGGCCACGAAGTTATCGTTCAACGTGATGGCGGTACATCAATTGGTCTGACTAATGATCAGTATGAAGCGGCCGGTGCAAAACTGATCGATACTCCGGAAGAGATCTTTGCTTCTGCTGATATGATTATCAAAGTAAAAGAGCCTCAGCCAAACGAATGTAAAATGCTGCGCCCTGGCCAGCTACTATTCACATACCTGCACCTGGCTCCAGATCCAGATCCAGAGCAGACTAAGCTGCTGGTTGAATCTGACTGTGTAGCCGTTGCTTACGAAACGGTAACCGATGCTAACCGTGGCCTGCCACTACTAGCGCCAATGAGTGAAGTTGCTGGTCGTATGGCTATTCAGGCGGGTGCACATGCACTTGAAAAAGCTCAGGGCGGTCTGGGTGTTCTACTGGGCGGCGTCCCGGGTGTAGCACCAGCTAAAGTGACCGTTATCGGCGGTGGTGTTGTAGGTATCAACGCTGCTCGCATGGCAATGGGTCTGGGTGCTGACGTTACTATTCTGGATCGCTCACTACCTCGCCTTAAAGAACTGGATGCACAGTACGGACCTCAACTGAAAACGTTGTACTCCAGCGCTGAATCTGTTGAGCAGGAAGTTATAAACTCTGATCTGGTTGTTGGTGCGGTTCTGATTCCGGGTGCTGCAGCACCTAAACTGGTTACCCGTGCAATGCTGGGCAAGATGAAAAACGGTTCTGTACTGGTCGATGTTGCTATTGACCAGGGTGGCTGCTTCGAAACATCGAAGGCGACTACTCACCAGGAGCCTACCTATGAAGTCGATGGCGTTGTTCACTACTGTGTAGCTAACATGCCAGGCGGTGTTGCCCGTACTTCGACCTTTGCACTGACCAACGCGACTCTGCCATTTGCACTGGCGCTGGCTAATAAAGGTTATAAGAAAGCATTGAAGGATGATGCGCATTTGCGTAACGGCCTGAACGTACACCGCGGTACTATTAACTTTGAAGCTGTGGCTAACGATCTGGGTTACGAATACGTACCTGCTGAGCAAGCTATCGCAGAGTAATTCTCATCTGCAAACGAAAACGCCACTTATGTGGCGTTTTTTATTGTCTGCTATTTATTCGGGTTCCGGCTCTGACACTAGTTAACGAGGCTTGTAAGCACTCTCTATTGGATGATCCACTCTGGGTAACGTAACAGTCTGAACGTACACCGCGGAACTCCCGATACATGACCAACTTTAAAGCAGTAGCTAACGATCTGGGTTATGAATACGTGCCAGCTGAGCAAGCTATCAGCTAAGCTTTGATTTAAAGCTCAACAAAACGCCACTCAATAGTGGAATTTTTTTATATTGTCACCAGCGCTTTAAACTCTTTAGGTGGGATAACCTTTGCCATAAATTCTTCAGCAGTCACCGGATACCCAAGGAAATAGCCCTGCAATGCATCGCAGCCGGCAGAGGTAAGATAGCTTGCCTGAAAATCGGTCTCTACACCTTCCGCAATAACTTTTAAGCCTAAACCTTTAGCCATCGCAACGGCGGCAGTCACTAGCTGTTGATCACCAGGATCATCCGCCAATTCACGCACAAAACTCTGATCGATTTTAATAATATCGAAAGGAAATTGCTTAAGATAACTTAACGAGGAGTACCCCGTACCAAAATCATCCATCGATAAGGTAATGCCCATCGCCTTTATACGCGACAAAGTCTGAGCCGTGTTTTTATCATTACGAATCAGCAAGCCTTCGGTAATCTCAATCACCAATAAAGAGGGATCAAAGCCGGTCTCATCTAGCACCCTGAGCAATACCTGTACGATATGCCCATTTCTGAACTGACGCGGTGAAACATTCAGTGCAATCCGATAATTTTCACCACAATCCTTATTCCAGGCCAGGCCCTGCAGACAAGCCTGACGAATGATCCATTCGCCAATGGGTATAATCAAACCCGTTTGCTCGGCTATAGGGATAAACTTATCCGGCGGTATCGACCCCAGCACACCGTTATTCCAGCGTAATAAAACCTCTACGCCCATTAACTTTTTATTATGGAGACAGTAAATTGGTTGATAGTTCAGGGATAGCTCGTTACGCTCCAGGGCTCCCCTTAACTGATGTTCTATCTCAATTCTGTCAGACATATCACTATTCATATCAGGGGTGTAGAAGCAGTAACCATTCCGCCCTTCATCCTTCACCTGATACATTGCAGTATCAGCGCACTTCAATAGTTCATCTGCAACCAAACCATCGGCAGGCGATACGGCAATACCAATGCTACCGCTGATATAGAAGCTCCGACCCTGCACTCGGAATTCCATACTCAGCATCGACAGTATCTTCTTTGCTACGGTCTCCGCATCATTTATATCTACTTGATTCTCAAGCAGCAAAATAAACTCATCTCCACCATATCTGGCCAGAGTATCTTCATCCCTTACACAATCCTGTAATCGCTTGGCGACCATGATCAGTAGTTCATCGCCTACTTCATGACCAAGGGTGTCGTTAATCTTTTTAAAATCATCCAGATCGATGAACATCAACACCGTAAAGTAATTATTTAACCGGGCTCTGTTAATCGCCCGATTCAACCTCTCTTTCATCAACTTACGATTAGGCAGATTGGTCAGCGCATCAAATTGTGACTGATACCTGACTTTTTCTTCATGCTCTTTACGCTCAGAAATATCCCGAATACAACTCATACCAACCGATTCACCATCGATCAGAGTACTTTTAAAATTCACTTCTATAGGAAAGTAAACACCATCCAGGCGCATCCCTTCAGTCTCAAAGTTATGCTCACCGACGTTATAATAGGCTTCAGTTTCTGTTGCAGAATCTGCATTAAATAGCTGTAACAGCTGGGTAGAGAGTAATAACTGACGATCGTAACCAAACATCCGCTCTGCGACTTCATTAAAATCAATAATCTCATTACCCCGGTGCATCACTACCGCTTCGGTGGATACCTGAGATAACTGCAACAGCCGGGTCTCACTTTGGCGCAAACTCGTTTCCGCATCAAGCCGGCGCCGAATCTGATGACTGCCATGCCTGAATAACATCGTCACCAGCACCACCACCACCAGACTCAGTGCTAACAGCAGTATCAATAATCGATTCTCAGCCCCGCCCGATAAACTGATATCACTATCCGTCATATAGACCAGCGACCATCCGGGCAACGGGTTTACCGGCTCCCGGTATACACTATAGTCATGACCAGAAGAGTCTCGCACCGACGTCTCACTTAACCATTCAAATGACATCTCCTGGGGTGCATCACTACCATACTGTGAATTATTAATAATGGCGCGTTGTTGAATCCGGTCCAGAGGCAATAAACTGCTGAAAACCCAGTCTTTCATGTTTGAGGCAAAGACCACACCGTCACCGTCCATCAATGCCAGTCGGCCACTAAGCTGATCAAACCGGGTTTCTAACTCACTCAGTGAAAACTTGTTCACCACAACGCCAATAAAATGGCCTTGCTCATTTACTACCCGGTGAGAAAAATAAAGTCCTCTGCGACGAGTGCTATACCCCAACGCGGGATAGATTGCCGAACCACCGGAGATAGCTTCTTTAAAATAAGGCCTGAAAGAAAAGCTTTTACCTAATGCCTGCTGTTTTTGTTCAAATTCGCTGGATGCAACAAACTCCCCACGACTATCCAAAAGGTAGCAGATAGATGCGTCATTCAGATTGCATATATTATTGAGAAGAGGGGTGACATCTATTCCCCCCCCTTGAAGAAAGTGCTGAATTTCAGGCAACGCAGACTGCACTGCAACCTGACTGATTCGCCCCCGAAACGTTGCATCAACTTCATGATTGAGCATTGTGACGATACTTTCAGCGTTGCGGCGCGCATCTTTCTGAGCAAAGCTCATCAGGTTCATGTAGTTGGCTGCCACACCTGCCGCCGCAATAAGACAACAGAGTAATGTAAGACTAAACAGGATAGTTCTGGATCGCATCAGCCCCTCCTCTCTCTTGTCAGACAGAGGACAGGCCTAGTCATCAAACAACCAGACTGACGAATAAAATGAACTACATTACACGCCATCAGTGATACTCGCAGAGGAAGACTACTTAAATGTACACGTCAGATAACAACTTTACCCGGCTTGAGCTTTAAGTTATTCCCCAGATTGAGTAATGCCCATAATTCAAACACTTGTATGATTTTCTGATCAGGGTATTCTTTTTCAAAGCCCACTGTGTTTGAGTTTCTCTAACTGATCCCGATACTGTGCAGCTTTTTCAAACTCGAGATTCTTAGCGGCTTCAAACATCTGATCTTCCAGACGACTCATGGTCTTAGCCAGTTGAGCGGAGCTGAGTTGCTTAGGATCGATATCGTATTCACCTTTCGGCTCAGCCACTTTACGGTTCGATTTACTACCACGTCCGGGTATAAACGATGCACCTTCCATAATATCCGTGACTGATTTTTTAATCCCTTTGGGTACGATACCGTGCTTCTTATTATGCTCAATTTGTTTGGTACGTCGGCGATCGGTCTCATCGATTGCACGCTGCATAGAACCGGTTATACGATCTGCGTACAGAATTGCCCGGCCATTGATATTTCGTGCAGCCCGGCCAATCGTCTGGATCATTGATGTTTCTGAACGCAGGAAGCCCTCTTTGTCGGCATCTAGTATCGTCACCAAGCCAACTTCAGGCATATCGATACCTTCACGGAGCAGGTTAATGCCCACCAAAACATCGAACTCGCCGATGCGCAGATCACGAATAATCTCAACTCGCTCAACGGTATCGATATCTGAATGCAGATAACGCACCCGAACACCATGCTCATCCAGATAATCGGTCAGATCCTCAGCCATACGTTTGGTCAGAACAGTAACAATCACCCGCTCACCATTGGCTGCAACCTTGTGAATCTCGCCTAACAGATCATCTACCTGAGTTCGCGCTGGCCGTATTTCAACTACCGGATCGATCAGGCCTGTGGGCCGTACTACCTGTTCGACTACCTGACCGGCATTAGCTGCTTCGTACTTACTCGGCGTAGCAGACACCATGATCATCTGCGGTGCCTGACGCTCCCACTCTTCGAATTTCATTGGCCGGTTATCCAGTGCCGATGGCAGCCGGAAACCATATTCCACCAACGTCTCTTTACGGGACCGGTCACCTTTATACATCGCCCCAAGCTGAGGGATAGTGACATGGGACTCATCCATCACTAACAACGCATTGTCCGGCAAATAATCAAACAACGTCGGCGGCGACTGCCCCGGCTCCCGACCGGACAGATAGCGGGAGTAGTTTTCGATGCCAGAGCAGTAACCCAGCTCTTTTATCATCTCGATGTCATACATTACCCGCTGCTCGAGACGCTGCACTTCCACCAGCTTTTCGTTACTGCGTAACTGTTCTAACCGTGGATGCAGTTCTTCCTGAATTTTATCCACCGCTTCGAGCAGCTTTTCCCGTGGCGTTACATAGTGTGACTTTGGATAAATAGTTGCGCGGGGCACCCGACGCAACACTTCACCGGTAAGTGGATCGAAATAACTGATGTTTTCTATTTCATCATCGAACAGTTCTATACGTACCGCTTCTTTTTCCGATTCGGCGGGAAACACATCTATAACATCACCCCGCACACGGTATGTCCCCCGGTGCAACTCAATATCATTACGCTTGTACTGTAGCTCCGCTAAACGGCGTAAAATTGAGCGTTGATCCGCCTCATCTCCCCGATCCAGGTGAAGCATCATACTCAGGTAAGACTTAGGATCACCCAGACCATAAATGGCTGATACCGTCGCAACGATAATGGCATCATCACGCTCCAGCAGGGCCTTAGTCGCCGAAAGACGCATCTGTTCAATATGATCATTTATTGATGCATCTTTCTCAATGAAGGTATCAGAGGATGGCACATAGGCTTCGGGCTGATAGTAGTCATAGTAAGAGACAAAATACTCTACTGAGTTATTCGGGAAAAATTCCCGGAACTCACCATACAGCTGCGCGGCAAGCGTCTTATTGTGCGCCATAATAATGGTGGGCCGCTGCAATTCAGCAATGACATTGGCGACGGTAAAGGTCTTACCGGAACCGGTAACCCCGAGTAAAGTCTGCGCAGCAAGACCTGCGTTAATACCTTCAACCAGGCCTTTAATAGCAGTAGGCTGGTCACCGGCGGGCTCAAAATCAGACTGTAGCTGGAAACGCTGTTTCATAATGCTCTATAGAGTAAAAACGGTAGCCGGTTATTATACCCTGACACAGACCTTTATGCCCTACTCATCAGCTAAAAGGATGATGATTATTATCGGCGGCAAAGCCGCGCACTCTAAAGATTTTAAATTGAGCACTCTGATGGCTTTAATTAATACGGGTGATAAGGATAGAAAAGACAGCAAGGGTCGCAATTAGCAGCTAATTCACGCCCGGAGTATCTCAGGCCGTAATACTCATATGATAGCGCCGCAAAATGAAATAATAACTGTAACTTGCAAGGGGCAAAAACAGCAACACGGCGTAAAAGCTCATCAACTGTAGCGGGGAATTCCACAGCACATAATACTCAGCCCCCTGTGTCAGTGCGATGATCAAAAAGCGCAATAAGTAAAGCACTCCGGGGATCAGTGATACCATTAACAGAATCACTCGTTCCTGATTTAATGGATTACCTTCCGCTATAAGAACAATAACGCCCAACGTAAAAAACAGTCCTCCCAGTATCAGGCTGGCCCCCATGACCCTACGCATATAGTCATCAAGATATAGCCACTGATTTATAGCCATGAGTATCACAGGAACAACAAGCCAGGCCAATTTCAAGGGCTTTTGCAACACTCTATTAATAGCTAACAACAGCATCCCTAATCCGGCCGAGACGAGTGACATCGATGCAACCAGGCTGAACAAGACATCCAAATTATATCGTTGCGATACCATACCGGCCCCCAATCCAAGCATTAGCATACCAACACACCAATAACCTGCACCTTCAATCCGGCCTCTGGCCATCTCAACAGCCATCAACATCGCCATCAAAATAGCCACTATAGCGATAAGCTTTATTAACGTAGTTGCTTCAACCAACATAGTATTCATTCCTGAAGAAAATGAGCAGTACAGATCCCCCCTGCCCTGATAATCCTTTATATGTTTCTATGAACAAAGACACTTTAATCACTACTTCTCTCTCTGTATCTAGGACTTTTTCTTAGCAATACCCAAAGTGGGGGCTTAGTTCATTGTCCACATAAGATTGCTAAACCTGGCGTCCTTCTTTTCCTCCAGATTCAGCAGCTTAACAAAGCTTTACGAAACCTTGCGCAAATTGTCATTTGCTTTTGTTATAACTCAGACTACAATAGCGATAGTTTTAAGACGACCGGTCTAATAGATATGAATCGCCCCAAAAGAAATGAACACAATAAAGAGAAGATCCTGGCAACAGGCATGGACCTGTTTAACCGACAGGGCTATCACGGTACGGGATTAAAAGAGATCCTGAGTGCCTGCCAGGTACCTAAAGGCTCTTTCTACAATTACTTTGATAGTAAAGAGCAGTTCGCTATTGAAGTACTCGAGTACCACCATCAACAGGAAAACGAAAAGTGGGAAAACCGCGTTAACTCAGTTGAATGCGAATTGCAGCATCGGTTTCGGGCTACCCTGGAAGTGTTTATAGCCGAATACGAACAAGACCCTGAAGCCACAGGCTGCCTGCTCACCAATATGATGGGAGAGATTGGTAATGCCAGCGACTCTTTCAAGGAAATTATCAGTTTCTCATGCAACCGGGTCATCGATTGCATCGAAGAGGATTTCCGCGAGGCTCAGTTAGAAGGAAGCTTACGGGATGATCTGCCAGCAAGAGCTATGGCCCAACTATTCTGGGATAGCTGGCAAGGCGCCCTGTTACGCACAAAAGTAGAAGCATCAGCCACTCCCTTACGCGAAGTTGCTGATATGTTATGCACACTGTTTTCGCCGCTGACTACGCAGGCGCTTAGCGATGGTAAAAAAGATGAAATTTAATCAAATATTTGCTCCTGCAATCATCAGTATTGCTCTATTAGGCTCGGCCGCCATTCAGGCAGAAGAAACTAAAGGCCCACAAGGGCTACCCGCTGAAGTTATCCATGTTCAAAGCAAGCCGCTCACCCATGTTATTGAAGCGGTAGGCACCCTGCGCGCAAATGAGTCGATCATCCTGCGCCCTGAACAAAGCGGTAAAGTTGAAAAAATTCTGTTTCAGGAAGGTGCTAGTGTAACAGCTGGCGATCCGCTACTGATTCTGGAATCATCCCTCTACCAGGCCCAGCTTCAGGAAAGTAAAGCACGGGTTAATCTTAGCCGCATCGCCTATAAACGCGCTGCCAGCCTGGTTAAAAAACGGGTTGGATCACAACAGGATCTGGACTCATCTCTGGCACAACTTAAAGTAGATCAGGCGCAACAAGAACTGGCTCAGACCCGTCTTGATAAAATGACCATCAGGACACCTTTCGACGGTGTTATAGGTCTGCGTCAATTCAGCCCCGGAGATTACCTTAATGTAGGTCAGGACCTGGTGGAACTGACTGATCTGAATACCATGAAAGTTGATTTCCGCGTACCGGAAAATCAGCTCGCCAATATCCGTTCGGGCCAGAAGATCAAAGTATTGATTGACGCCCTTCCCGGCGAATCATTCGATGGCTCTATCTATGCCATTTCACCCAGTATTGATGAACGTGGCCACAACATTGCGGTTAGGGCGACTATAGCTAACCGCGACAATCTGTTACGACCAGGATTGTTTGCCCGTATTCAGATCATAACCGGCACCAATGACAGTGCAATTATGGTACCTGAGGAGGCCATTATTCCTCAGAACAACAGTTTCTTTGTTATGACGGTCACCGATAACACTGTTGGTATGGCGCCGGTTGAACTGGGTATTCGCAAAGCAGGTGAAGTAAACATTTTATCCGGCCTTAAGGGTGATGAAGTCATTATCACTGCCGGACAGATAAAGCTTTTCCCTGGCATGCCCGTCACCCCGATCTTTGTTGATGGTACAGGCCAGCAACCAGGTCAGACTGAACAGCAGCCTGGAGCCTGATCATGATCTTGTCTGAAATTAGTATTAAACGTCCGGTACTGGCTACGGTAATGAGCTTGCTGGTACTACTGTTAGGCGCGGTCTCATACGACCGACTGACCGTACGAGAATACCCTAAAATCGATGTACCTGTCGTGACGGTAGAAACCAACTACCCCGGCGCCAGCGCCTCGATTATCGAAACCCAGGTCACCCAGATTATTGAGGACTCGCTATCTGGAATTGAAGGGATCGACTTTATCAGCTCTATCAGTCGCTCCGGCCAGAGCCAGATCACAGTTACCTTTAAGCTGAGCCGTGATCCTGATGATGCTGCCAGCGATGTGCGTGACCGGGTTGGTCGGATCAGAGGCAATTTGCCAGATGATGTTGACGAGCCTATTACAGCCAAAACCGAAGCCGATGCTCAACCAATCTTCTGGTTAGCGCTGTCATCTGATCGCCACAGCATGATGGAGATCTCAGACCTTGCCGACCGGATGGTTAAAGACCCTCTGCAGACGGTCAACGGTGTTGCCAGCGTAATGATGTTTGGTGATCGTCGCTATGCTATGCGGATCTGGCTGGATCCGGCGCGAATGGCTGCCTATAAAATAATACCTCAGGATATTGAGTTAGCCCTGAGCAGTCAGAACATAGAAATTCCGGCGGGTCGGATTGAAAGCGACCAGCGCGAATTCAGCGTTCTGTCCCGTACCGATCTGAATACCGTTGAACAATTCCAAGACATTATTATACGCAATGAAAGTGGCTATCCGGTTCGGATAAGAGATATTGCCCGGGTAGAAATTGCGCCAGAAGATGAACGCAAAAAATCCCGTTTTAAGGGAGAACCTGCGGTCGCCTTAGGGGTGGTAAAACAATCTACCAGTAATCCGCTTGATGTTTCAGAGGGAATTCAGGCTCGCCTGCCTCAAATAGAAGCAGCGTTGCCAGAAGGGGTAAAGGTTGAACTGGCGTACGATTCATCAATCTTTATCGCGGAATCGATCAAATCAGTATTCAGCACTATTTTCGCCGCCAGCTTATTAGTTGTGTTGGTTATATTTTTCTTCCTGCGCAACATACGTGCAACCCTGATTCCCGTCATAACCATACCCCTCTCTCTGATAGGCGTGTTCGCCATGATGTTGGGCATGGGCTTCAGTATTAATACCCTGACTCTACTGGCCATGGTACTGGCAATCGGTCTTGTTGTTGACGATGCGATCGTTATGCTAGAAAACATCTATCGCCATGTCGAAGCAGGCCTTTCTCCGATACAGGCAGCATTTAAAGGCAGTAAAGAGATCGGCTTTGCGGTTATTGCAACAACCCTCACCTTAGTGGCTGTATTTGTTCCTATCGCTTTCTCCCAGGGCCGTACCGGCAAGCTGTTCACCGAATTTGCCCTGACCCTGGCTGGTGCCGTTGTCGTATCGACCTTTATTGCACTATCCCTGTCACCAATGATGTCATCCCGCTTGCTTCGCCACGAAACTAAGCACAGCGCGATGTTTAACCTGATTGAAGGCTGGTTGCATAGTATGACCAGGGGTTATCAGGCGCTACTGAGAAAAGTGCTGAAGTCACGCATGCTGGCACTGGCCATCATGTTAATCAGCATTGCCGGTAGTGGCTTTTTCTTTACTCAACTGCCACAGGAACTGGCACCGGTTGAGGATCGCGGTGATATTCTGGCGATGTCCATCGCCCCGGATGGCTCTTCTGTAGACTACGTAGACCGTTATGCTCGTCAGGTAGAAGGTATGCTTGATCAGGTACCCGAGGGGGACCGCTACTTTTCTATCGTCGGTTTCCCTACTGATACTAACTCCATGGCTTTCCTCGGCCTGAAGCGCTGGGAAGATCGTGAGCGTAAACAGCAATCAATCGCAGAACAACTAACACCTCAGTTGTTTGGCGGCGTAACCGGCACCATGTCTTTTGCGATGAACCCGCCTTCGCTGGGCCAGGGCTTTATCTCCCGTCCGGTTGAATTCATTCTGAAATCCAATACGGACTATAAAGAACTGAAAGGTATTGCTGATCAGCTGATGGGGCGCATTCTGCAAAATCCGGGCTTCATCCAACCTGATGTCGATCTCAAGCTTAACAAACCGGAACTGACTATCGACGTAAACCGGGATAAAGCATCTGAGATGGGTCTGGATATAGCTATGATTGGACGTAGCATTGAAACCTATATGGCAAGCCGTCAGGTAACCCGATTTAAGCAGGATGGCGAGCAGTACAACGTCATACTGCAGATCGAACCGGGCCAGCGTCGTGATCCAAGCGATCTGAGCACACTCTATCTGCGCACCGATCAGGATCAGATGGTTCAATTAAGTTCCGTGGTCGATGTTAACGAAAGCGTTGCGCCAAAAGAGCTAAATCATTTCGATAAAATGAAATCGGTTACCTTCCAGGCCATTCTGGCACCAGGCTATAGCGTCGGCGAGGCACTGGATTTTATCGAGCAACAGATGGCAGAGATCAGCCCTGAAACCTTGTACGATTTCGGTGGTCAATCACGGGAATTCAAAGAATCCAGTAACAGCCTGATGTTTACGGCACTATTGGCTGGAGTATTTACATTCCTGGTACTGGCGGCACAGTTTGAAAGCTTCCGTAATCCTTTGATCATTATGCTCTCAGTTCCACCGGCCCTGTTTGGTGGCTTGTTCGCCCTGTATTTCACTGGTGGCAGTCTGAGTATCTACAGTCAAATAGGTTTAATTACTCTGATCGGCCTGGTGACCAAGCACGGCATACTGATTGTCGAATTCGCCAACCAGTTACAAGACAGAGGCAGTGACCTGCAAACCGCCATCATTGAAGCCGCGACCCTGCGCTTGCGCCCTATATTAATGACAACCGGGGCAACAGTTCTGGGTGCATTGCCTCTGGCAATGGCCTTTGGCGCTGGCGCTGAAAGTCGTCAACAGCTGGGCTGGGTTATCGTAGGTGGTATGACCTTCGGTACCCTGTTAACCTTATTTGTAATCCCAACCGTATATAGTTATCTTGGTCGCCGGTTATTTAAACAAGTTGAACCGGAACCTCAACTACTAGAACAAGGATCTGAGCAGTGAAAGCATTAACTAAAAGTCTACTGGTCACCGCTATCAGCTACACCCTGATGACGGGAAGTTCGCAGGCAGGGACGCTTGCTGATATTTATCAGCAAGCACTGGCACAGGACCCGCAATTAAAGGCGGCTCAAGCAGCCTCATTGGCCGGCGCCGAGGCGCTGCCACAAGGGCGGGCAGGTTTACTGCCTTCGCTTAGCCTGAATGGCAACACCACCTGGATCGACTCAGATGCAGGTAATTATAATAATCATGGCTACACAGTTAGCCTGAGCCAGCCGGTTTTCTCTGCGGCATCCTGGTTCAGCTACAAACAGGGAATAGCACAGTCAGAAGCTGCAAAGTTACAGTTCGATCAGGCCCAGCAAAACCTGATTCTACGGGTAACCGAAAGCTATCTTGAAGTACTCAGAGCTCAAACCACCCTTGAAACATCACTGGCAGAAGAGCGCGCCATTATGCGTCGACTCGATCAGGTGAATGCCCAATTTGAAGTGGGACTCATCGCTATTACCGATGTGCATGAAGCGCAGGCCTCTTTTGATAACGCCAAAGTTGCCAGAATTCTGGCTGAAGGTAACCTGGATAACAGCTATCAGGCACTTGAACGACTGATCGGCCAGCCCATTTCAAGTATTGATAGCCTTGATAAAGCCTATCCGATAGAAAATATCAGCCCAAGCGATCCCGATAACTGGGTAGAAAAAGCCCGCTCTGGAAACCTGGCTCTCAAAGTGGCAGTAGCCAATACAGAGTCTGCCCGACGTCAGGCTCAGACAGCATCAAGCGGCCACCTGCCTACGATAGCCATCACCGCCAGCCATGACAGGGACGACGGTACAGCGTCAGGTGACGGTTGGACCGAAACCAATCAGGTCGGCCTTACACTGTCTATGCCACTCTTCTCTGGCGGAGCAACCAGTTCGCAAAGCCGGCAGGCTGAATATAGCCATACCCAGGCACGCTTTAATCAGGAAGATACTCAACGGGCAGTAATACAAGATACCCGTAGCCTGTGGCGTAATATTCGTACCGATGTACTGAGCGTTGCCGCTCGCCAGCGTAGCATCTTATCTAGCGAAACTGCGCTTAAAGCAACGGAAGAAGGCTTTAATGTCGGCACGCGGAACGTCGTTGATGTTCTTCAGGCAGAACAACAGCTGTATGCAGCGCAGCGAGATTATGCCAATGCCCGATACAACTACGTACAAGATCTGTTTCGCTTTAAACAACAGATAGGCACATTGAATCCTGATGATCTGATAGGACTTGATCAGTGGATGAAAGCCAGATAACAAAAAAAAAAACGCTCCTTCGGGAGCGTTTTTTTGGCTGACTAAGTTGATCTTAACTCAATGTAAAACCGAGTTATCTGACACCTCAGGAATTAACGGATGACCGCTACTATCAGTACCTATAGCGCCCTGTTCAACCGCTAACTCTAACAGTTGAGACACAATCATCTGTGTCAGGTGAGCGCTGATGACCATACCCGCCGGAGGGTCACCTTCAAACATCTCCTGATCCATCATATTATCACCGCGCATACCCAATAATAATGGATTCTCAGCCACCAGCGGTGCTATATCATCTGGCGCAAACAGAGAGTGTTCTGAAGCAACTTGTAGCGCCAGCCCATAAGCATCCTGCTGCTCGGTATTTAAAAGGGCCGAATAAGCGGCTTCCGCAGTGGCCATCAGCTGACTAAGAATACTGGCTCCAGGCTGGGTCAGATTTTCTTTAGCGGTTTCTGACTCGGAATAATCAACTTCAGCGGCCTGCGGCTCAGGAAGTTTCAATTCATCAGCATCCAGCATCAAGCGACCTTCCGCATCAAGGGACAACCAGCCTTTCTCCAGCGCCAGCTCAACCAGACCTTCCATCATCGCAGTGGCAATATTGGCGCTTATAATCATACCGACACTAGGATTCAGCTTTTCTTTTTCACTGGCGATAAGATTACCGGCACGCGCAGCCAACAGCGTAGGATCTTCGGCAATGATACCTGCCAGTTGATCCGCATTCAGATACAGCTTTTCGTTACAAAGCTGTTCCGCTGTCGTATAGGGAAAGCGCCCCTCTTCCTTTTCCATCAGGGCTTGATAATCGGCCCGCACCCGCTCAATTAATGAAGTGAGTATCTGACTCATATTTTTCTCCAGGCTAAAGCTTCATCCAGAGCTTCTTACCATTACTTTAGCTGATTTATCCAAAATTCCTGAAACTCAGCTATTTTTACTTATGTTCGGTGTAAAACTGCCGATTGCTCATACAGAGGCATGGATCTTCTGATGTACGGATTCTGGCCTTCTGACAGATAGATGAACCAAGGGGAAAGGATATGATCATCTGCAACCAATCGCCACGACCTGCTGAAGAAGACGAAGAAGGGACTATCTACGTATTATCAGACAACTGACCAAATAGTTTTAATAGTAAGTAACTATTTAAAATAAGTAGCTCTTAAAAGGGGTCGATTTTAAAGGCCCGCTAGAGGGCTACGCCCCTCTATTACCAGCACTAGTCCAATACAGGCTTAGTGGTAAGTGATGCCTATCGCTTCAATTTGATGTCGCTGCTGATCAAAACAATCTCTCAGCTCAGGCAGTAACTGCAAACCAAAGTCAGTCGGATCAACCGGTAGTTCATACCAACTCAGTGTTGATACTCGCGTCATCAGATCATACTCGCCAATAAGCGCATCCAGATAGATCATCACCGCTTCTATTCTCGGCTCCATATCCAGCGCTTTAGGCAGATCCTGCATATAGATATCCAGATGATAACGCCCCGCTTCGATCCGATAGCCAAACCAGAACGCCTCAATCTCTATCTGTTCATCGCCCAGATTGACGCAGGTCGGCACAGGGTCGTAACGATGGTTAAAAGCGACAAACCGGATACCGCCAATATCAGGGGCCGCACCCACTAAGCTCAACACCGACGTAATTGATTCAGGGTAGCCATCACAACCAAAAATCATTTCCACAGCACCCTCACCCTCTTCCCGCTCAAAGTGGAATGTCAGGTTACTGTCGATATTACGTAAACTGTTGCTGTATTCCAGCAACAGTGATTCATTATCAAACTGATTTTCGGCTTCACTATTCAGCAGACGATCAATAGTCTGCTCAACCTGTTGCCAGAAATTAATAATTTTAGTGTGTGAACCTATCATGTACGGGGAACAACCACTCCGGTCTGACCCTGATACTTGCCATCACGGTCTTTATAAGAGGTTTCACAAATTTCATCAGCGCCCAGAAACAACATTTGCGCAACACCTTCGTTGGCATAGATTTTTGCAGGAAGCGGCGTGGTATTTGAAAATTCCAGCGTCACATGACCTTCCCACTCAGGCTCAAGCGGCGTGACATTCACAATAATACCGCAACGTGCATAGGTGCTCTTGCCCAGACAGATAGTCAGAACATCACGTGGAATGCGGAAATATTCAACGGTACGGGCCAGCGCAAAAGAGTTCGGTGGAATAATACAAACATCGGACTTAACATCGACAAAGCTGCCGTCATCAAAATTCTTCGGATCAACAATTGAAGAATTTATGTTGGTGAATATCTTAAACTCATCAGCACAACGAACGTCATAACCGTAACTGGAAGTACCGTAGGAGATCAGCCGCTCATCATTGCGTCGACGAACCTGACCTGGTTCAAACGGTTCGATCATGCCCTGTTCCAGAGATGTACGGCGAATCCAGCTGTCTGATTTGATACCCATCATTTAGTTCCAGTTAAAGTGTTATATTTTGCGGGCGCACATAATAGCTTTTTTACCTAAAAAAAACCGCATTTTTACGAAAAAAATGCGGTCACATAGATTAATCAAGTAAGAGCTAAATCAATCCTGACTGATCGATATATTTGGTATTTCCGAACCGCTGTGCTGCTGCGCCAGTGCAGAGACTACTTTGCGGGCAGTATCACGGTAGATCAGCGCTTCAGCCCCTTCAGCGTCGGCAATCAGGGTAGGTTTACCAGCATCAACGGCTTCCCGGATAGACAATTTTAACGGTAGTTGAGCTAATAAAGGTGCGGCATAAGACTGAGATAACTCCTCTCCACCACCCTGTCCGAAAATAGCTTCAGTATGGCCACAGTTGCTACAGATATGCATACTCATATTTTCGATGATACCTAATACTTCGATATCAACTTTGCGGAACATCTCGATCCCCTTTCGGGCATCAAGCAATGCAATATCCTGAGGTGTTGTCACTATCACCGCGCCACTTACCGGGACTTTTTGCGACAGCGTCAGTTGAATATCCCCGGTCCCCGGTGGCATATCCACAAACAGGTAATCCAGATCACTCCACTGCGTCTGTGTCAGTAACTGTTGCAGGGCACCACTGGCCATCGGACCACGCCATACCATCGGCTGACTATCATCAATCAAAAAAGCGATCGACATCACTTCAAGACCATGCGCAATAACAGGCTTCATCGCCTGCTCACCCACAGGTTCAGGACGGGTATCTGCTGGCACACCCAGCATCGTTCCCATACTAGGGCCGTAGATATCCGCATCTAATACGCCAACCTTATAGCCCTCTGCCGCCATCGCCAACGCCAGATTCACGGTAGTGGTCGATTTACCAACACCACCTTTCCCCGATGCTACCGCAACAATGTTCTTTATATTCTGCATCTGCTTATCAATCCTGTTTACTGTTCTGTTTCAGCAATATAACAACAACTTAGAGGTATCAAAAAAAATAACCCAGTAATTTAGTAGGAATTATGCGTGATATCAGACCGGAGTTCCAGCGATGTTTTTTAAATACAAAAAAACCGCCTTCCGGCGGTTTATAATTGCAATACTATCAATCTTAGCTCTTATACCAGCAGACTATCAGTTCCGGTCAAATGACTCCGTAAAATGACGTATTTCATGGGCCAACCGATCAACTTTATTCGCAGCTTTTTCCATCTCATCAAAGACGGCGGCACTAATAGCCGACTCAATCAGTAGTGACAACTCATCAAAGTGAGCATCTCCTACCTGAGTTGCTATCTCATCCGGTAACTTAGCCTTAAATGTCTTCACTACATTCAGTGCATGAGCGTTCTGTTTAACTGTCATCTATCGATCTCCCTCGCCATCAGGCACTTACAATCAGTTTCTGGTTAACTCCATGATCACCGGCACTGCCGATAATCAACTCATCAGGCTGTAGATCCAAGTCCGGATTCTTATTGGGATACGGCATCTGATTCAACAGGAAACGCATAGTATTAAGACGGGCACGTTTCTTGTCGTTCGATTTAATGACTGTCCAGGGAGCATCTGCGGTGTCGGTATAGAAAAACATCGACTCTTTCGCCTCAGTATAGGCATCCCACTTATCCAGGGAAGCCAGATCGATTGGTGATAACTTCCATTGCTTGAGAGGATCGACTCTACGGGACTGAAAGCGGCGGAATTGCTCATCCCGGCTAACAGAGAACCAAAACTTAAATAAGCGAATACCACTGCGAGCCAGCATTCGCTCTAACTCTGGTGTCTGACGCATAAATTCGAGGTATTCAGAAGGCGAACAGAAATTCATTACTCTCTCCACACCCGCCCGGTTGTACCATGAGCGGTCAAAGAGAACGATCTCACCTGCCGTTGGCAAATGATTAATATAACGCTGAAAATACCATTGACCTTTTTCCTGCTCGGAAGGCTTTTCCAAAGCGACAACGCGAGCACCCCGAGGATTAAGGTGCTCCATCATACGCTTGATGGTGCCACCTTTACCGGCTGCATCACGTCCTTCGCAGAGAATAACAATTTTCTCTCCCGACTCACGCACCCAGTTCTGCATTTTCAATAACTCAATCTGCAGTAACTTTTTGGTGGCTTCGTATTCTTTACGGGATATTTTATCGTCGTACGGATAATCGCTGTTTTCAAAGCTCTCATCCATACCCTGATCCAGAAGTGCTGAAGGCGCTTTTTTAATAGCTTCCTGCGCTTTTGATGGGCTTTCTTTAACGGATTGCTCCTGGGTCATAGGCTTCTCCTTAAGTCTTAATTCCAGTTATTGATTGACTAAAATTATGCGCTTATCCGGCGCCACAAGCCTGATATAAATCAAGACTTATACAAATAAATAACAAATAATTTGCACAACAAATTCATTCAACTAAACTCGAAAACATTTTCTTCTAAAAAGGGAAAGCATCAATCCTTTTCTTTATTAAAATATTCATTACGTTGTAGCAATCAGACAATAAAAAAAGAGCCCTAAAGAGCTCTTTTTAAACGATGGACCTGATTACTAAAAAACTTGCATTGCTAAGCTGTAGCCAGCAACCTTTCTGCAATCAGCTTCGCGGCAGGGTAATTGGTTTTGCCGCTACCCAACAACGGGATACCATCAACCCTGAAAACTTTGGCAGGTATCATCAGCGGCGCCAGTTTTTGCTCAATCAGCAACGCTCTTAAACCTGCAGGATCAATATTGGCATCAACCAACAGAACAATCTGCTCGCCTTTCTTATCATCCGGTAAATTAATGGCAACCAGTTGCGCCTCATCATCAGACAGACGCTGTTGCACTTGTTGTTCCACAGCCCCCAGACTCACCATCTCCCCGCCTAACTTGGCAAACCGGGAATAGCGATCCACAATGGTCAGGAAGCCATCATCATCCAGATGGCCTTTATCACCACTCTTATACCAGCGAACGCCATCCAACTCGACAATCACCTGATCTGTTTTTTGCTGGTTATTCAGATAGCCCTGCATAATCTGAGTACCTCCGATGAGAATCAAACCATCCTCACCGATCGGTAATTCCTGCAAAGTATCCGGATCAACAATCCGAAAAGTAGAGCCCGGCAACGCAAGCCCTACCGTTCCCAATCTGGTACCTACCTGAAGAAACCAACCTTCTGGTGATAGATGATCCGGCAGGTTAACACTGGCTACCGGGGTTGTTTCTGTTGAACCGTATCCTTCAACCACCGGCACTCTGAACTTGGTTTCAAACGCTTGCTGTACCTTAGGGTCAAGCTTTTCAGCCCCCGCCACAGCAACTCTTAACGATTCAAACATTAACGGATGCAGTTTTTTATTACGGCTGTATATGCGCATAAATGTTGAGGTGGCACAGATCAGGGTGGCGCGGTACTTAGCAACCCCTTTACCTATATTAGGCGCATCTGAAGGATCCGGATGGCAGATAACCGGTACACCCTCGATCAAAGGCATAAAACAGGTGACGGTCAAACCAAAGGCATGGAACAACGGCAGTGTTGCCATAATGCAGTCATCCCCCCTGACATTCAGTACATCGGCTATCTGGCGTAAATTAGCCAGGATATTACGATGACTAAGCATCACCCCTTTAGGCGCCCCCTCACTACCGGAGGAAAACAGAATAGCGGCGGTATCTTCCAGTTTTACTCCGTAGCCAAACCAGCCCTGTAGAATTGATGCCGGCAACAACGATACCATCGCCATCGTCAGCAACGCCTCTACTTTACCTACCCTGGCCTTCACATCCTCCATATAGATAACCTGACGCCCTTCAAACAAGGGTTCGGGATCTATCCCACGCGCTTTTAGCTTATTTACAAACTTATGCGCGGTAAGAATCGTCTCAGCTTCAGCCTGTTCCAGCGCTGCCAGTTGCGACTCAAGGGCTGCTGTAAAATTAAGATTAACCAGAGTCTTACCCGCAAACAGACCCGCCAGGTTGCCTATTGCACCGGCACTGGAGGTTGGTAGCAGCAGACCCAAACGCTTACCCGGACTACCTTTAAGCCTGCGCTGAAACAGAATCACCGCGGTTAACAAGCGTCGATAGCTTAGTGGATCGCCCTGCACATCTGCGATAGCCAGATCTGACATAGCGCTTTTAGCCGTACGAATAAAGTTATGTGGCAGCGGCTGCAATGTCGTTGTGTAATGATCCCAGGCGCCAATCGATAGCTCGGTTACTTTCTTTTTTACTTCAGCGGCGGTCGAAGTGACCGGTAACGCTTCACCATAGGCAACAATCACATCCCGCTTCATCTGACCGCTGCGAATGGTTTTCATTTTATCCGTGGAGCGTGAAAAACGACTACCCCAAAGCCCTCTTAGATAGAAAGGCACGATAACGCCGTCGGCATTTTCACAAGCGCGCTCAAAGCCTTTTTTAAACTCACCGATCTGACCGGTATGACTGATTGCACCTTCGGGGAAAAGACAAACAACTTCACCCGCACTAATTAACTCACCTACTTTTGACAGTGCTTCCCGGCTTTTACCTTTGGAGATAGGAATAACTTTATACATCGACAAGAACCACTTCAGATACCAACGCTCATAAATCGAACGTTCCATAACAAAGTGGATATGACGGGGGCAGGCCATCTGTATCATCGCCCAGTCCAGCCAACTGATATGGTTACCCAGCAACAGTACGCCTTGCCCGGCTTTCGGAAGATTTTCAAAACCCAATACTTTGAGCTTGTATTTAGACTTTAACAGCCCGGCCACCAGCACACGCACTAACGCCTGCGGCAATGTAACAATGGCAAAAATTGCACCGCCCACACCCAGCAATGCCAACATCCAAAGCAACCAGAGACCATCAATACCCACCCATGCAGACACGACTGTCAGCAGCAAAAAGCTCAGCATGGCAATATTTTGGATGAAATTACTTCCCGCCAGCACCTTACCTGTTTCTGCTCCTTTGGCGTTGAACTGTATCAACGCCTGTAATGGCACATTTAACAAGGCACCACTAATACCAATAAGGAAGAACACCAGCCCCTGGGCAGCAATCCCAGACATCTGCGGTAGCAATATCAAGCCCACTGCAACACCCACCGCTCCTAAAGGGATCAGACCGATGTTGATGTAGTGAGCCGACCAGCGCCCAGCCAACATAGAACCCACCATGATACCGACACCGGCCAGAGCCATAGTGCCCTGAATAACAAAAGTGTTGTGCATATCATGATGACTTTCCGCCACCGCAGGAAACACCGCCAGCATAACCTGACTGACTGACCAGAACAGGGATACACCAATGATGGATAGCCAGATTGTACGGTTACGGTAGATCTGTCCAAGATTCCGACTCAACGTTTTGCCCTTAAGGTAAGCCGGCCAGTCATAGCTAAGAGCGGTATCCGTTGTTCGGGTCTGAGGGAGTCGATAAGCCAGTATCAGTTCCAGCAATGCACCGGCCACCAGTAACCAGCCGAGCGGGGCTATCAGTTGCAGACTCTGTTCTGGCAACAATTGATGCACACCATCGATTCTTATCTCAAATAGCAGGGAGAACACTACGATGCCGGACAGAATCGCCACCATTGTTACAGCTTGAATCCAGCCATTACCTTCGGTGATATTTTTTTCACCGACCAGTTCTTTGATGTAGCCATATTTAGCCGGCGAGTAAAATGCACTTTGCAGCGCCAGGACAAAGGTCAGGGCAAAAGCCGGAACAAACCAGCCCAGGTAATAACACAAGGTAATCAGTAACGTAGCGGCTACCGCAGCCCAGGCAGAAAACTTCATCACCCGGTTTTTGGGGTATTTATCTGCTAAAAAACCTGCTGGCGTAAAAAGCATAATAAAGGGAAGTAGAATCAGGCCATTAACTACCGCCGTCAGAACTATCTGAGTGTCGCCCTCGTAGGCCTTAAACAGCGTATTCTGAATAATGATCTTATGGCCCAGATCGACAAAGGCGTTAATAAACGCGATAGAGATAAAGGCGATGAACCCCTGGATTTTTAGTAACGCTTTCATATTTGGCCCCAGCTAATTTCTTCCTGACAAATCTTGTCCATAAGATTATTGCCACTTTATGGCAATAGATTACCCGCGTCTGTATTGACGCAAACACTATTTAGCCAAAACTAACAAAAACATCTCAATATGCAGCGACAAACAGAAAAAGTAGCATATTCCGATACTTAAAGCCCAACCTCTTATAGCAAAATAAGAGCATAAATGGTGTTCGTTATAACTTTCGTTTAAAAACCAGCTTAGAAAGCTATGAATTAATCAACATATTCGATAGGGTCTAGTTAACTCATCAGGCAAGAGAATAATAATGAAAACACTCCTGATCCTTCTTATTACCCCTGTTCTTAGTCTTCTATCTGGCTATAGCTATGCTGCTATGAGCATCACCTTTGTTAATCCAGGTAAACAAGGTGAGCGTTTCTGGGATATGGTTACAGAAACAATGCAGGCTGCAGCGAATGACTTTGACATTGATCTGGAAGTAATTTATGCAGAAAGAAACCGGGTACGCATGACTGAATTAGGCAAACAAGTCGCTATGCGTCAAACCCCTCCTGACTACATGATTCTTGTAAATGAAGAACAAGCTGCTGAAGCCATTCTGCTGGCGACGGCAGATACGAAAACTAAAGTCCTGATGCTGCTCAATGACTTTCTACCTGACCAGCGGGACCGGGTAGGTCTGCCTGGGCAGAATCCTAATCTTATTGGCGCGATTGTTCCTGATAATTTCAGCGCTGGTCAGAGAATGATGACCGCCCTATTAAACTGCGCTCGGCAGAAGCAACCCCCTCCCTTCCATATGCTTGCCATTGGCGGAGACCAGTTAACACCGGCATCGATTGACCGTAACAATGGTGCGCTTAATGTGATTAACAGTAACCCTGAAATCAACCTGGACAGATTCCTTTATGCCAACTGGAATAAACAGGAAGCAAAACTACTAAGCAGCCATTACCTTCAGTGGGCTGATAGAAATAATATAGAGCCTGCAGGAATCTGGGCAGCTAATGACCCAATCGCAATAGGGGCCAGTGAAGCACTGACGGAGCACGAAAATGTTGCAGGTAACAGTGTATGCCTGGTCGGCCTGAATTGGTCAGCCCAGGGCTTGAAAATGGTCAAAGAGGGCTCAATGCTACTTACCGATGGTGGTCACTTTCTGGCTGGCGCCTGGTCAATGGTATTAATTCATGACTATCATTCAAAAAATATAAATGGAAATACAGGTCCATTGGGACAGGTCCGCTTTCAAATGCAAAGTATTGACCAACAAAGCGTTGATCTGTACCTGAATCATCTAGGCGACGAAAACTGGAACAAGATTGATTTTAAAGGTTTTGCTTTAACTGAAGTAGCGATGGACGCTTATGACTTCTCATTGGAACGAGTTTTAAATCAGATAAAAAAATAGAAGTGTCCTGATTATTTATGCTGTTAAAAAGGCTCAATTCTCTTAAGCTTAAACTGCTGGCTATACTGGCACCCGGCGCCACTCTGGCATTGGTCTTAGCTTTTACATATACAATTTTTAAAGCAGAAGAACAGTTTTCTGCCGACCTGGAAGCCAAAAAGAGCAACCTGAAAAACTATGCCGATATTATTGCAGAACCACTATGGAACTTTAACAGTAAGCGTGTAGCCAAGATCGCTAGTACGATGATGCTGGATCCTGATCTGGTACAGGTTGAAATACTGGATGAAGGAAACAATCGAATACTTAATAAGCGATCAGAATATCAGGCTAAAAGCACCAGCATTCAGCTGGAATTTCCAATCATCTATACCAATGCCCATATTACCCAGCAGGCTGGCACGCTAAAAATACTACTTGGCGATACCAGCCTTAATGCTGAAAAAGAGCGCTTTCTCAGTACCGCTATCGTCTCCCTACTATTGATATATCTTGCCATACTGGTCAGCATTTGGCTGATATTCACTCACCTTTTAGACAGCCCTATAAAAAAGCTAATGAATGCCATTCAAAGCTACCATGGCACACGACAGTTCATGCGTGTGAAACACACATCCGATGATGAACTGGGCCAGATCACTGAAGCATTTAATGATATGCAGTTACGACTGGAGCTACATCATAGTCAATTACAGCAAAGCAAAGAACACCTGCAAAACCTTTACCATTCCACCCCATCTTTACTCTTCAGTTTTGATAAGTCCGGTCGCATTCGTGATGCAAGTAACTACTTTCTGCAGCAAATGGGCTATCAGCGAAATGAGGTAATAGGTACAAACCTATGTAATCTTCTATCTGAACCAGAGAATATAACAACATTTCAGAATGTATTAGAACGACTCTGGACTGAACTGCAATTGACCGAGCAGCCATTAGAAATCATCAATGGTACTGGTGAAAGGATGGAAGTGTTGATGGATGCAACACTGTCTGCCAACGAAGCCTATCCGGGTGCACTTGCGGTAATCACCGATGTTACCAGCCTCAATCTGGCTAAAGAAAAGCTGGAACACCAGGCCAATACTGACTTTTTATCTGGCATCGCCAACCGCCATCACTTCCAGCACTATCTTGAACAGTTAATCGTTGATAGACAGGAAAGCAAAATGCCATTTGCTCTTATGTTTATCGACCTGGATCATTTCAAATCAGTTAATGATATTTTTGGTCACAATACCGGCGACAAATTAATCTGCCAGGCTACCGAGCGTATCCAGAAGATTCTAAGACCCAGTGATAAAATCGCCCGCCTCGGGGGAGATGAATTCGCCATTATTATTCACGACATAAGCAATAATAGTGAAGCTGCGCATATCGCGGAACGTGTAATCGCCACTACACAACAAAGCTTTTATCTACAGGAAAGCGATATTTACATATCTGCGTCTGTAGGCATTGCCCTTTATCCCAGCGATAATGAACAACCTACCGGCTTACTGCAAAGCGCTGACCTCGCTATGTACCGCGCTAAAGATGAAGGCAGGTCTTGCTACGCATTTTATACGCCCCAACATAACGAAATAATTCAAGAACGGTTACGCATAGAGAACTTGCTACGTCACGCTATAAAAAACGACGCGCTCGAGGTTCATTACCAACCGATAATAAATCTACGTAGTAATAAAATAACAGGAATGGAAGCACTACTCAGATTGCGTGACGGTGACCAACTCATACCACCTGACCGCTTTATTTCTATTGCCGAAGAGACCGGACTGATTATATCGATTGGCGAGTGGTGCCTGCGCGAAAGCTGTAAGCAACTTGCCAAGTGGCACCAACATCTTGATCCGAACCTTTATATTTCGATCAATGTCTCAACCCGTCAGTTCCAATCAAAAGCTTTTATGGAGGTGATAGAAACAACTCTTAGAGACAATCAGTTAGACGCTGACAAGTTACTTATTGAGATAACAGAGAGTTTGCTCTTGCATGACAACCAGCACAACCTGGAAGTATTTCAGCAACTAAATCGCCAGGGATGCAGAATCGCTATTGATGATTTTGGTACTGGTTACTCTGCGCTCAGCTACCTGATGAAATTCCCTATCGATGTTTTGAAAATTGACCGTAGTTTTATCGGCCAGAGCACCGTCGATGGCAAAGAAAACAGCCTGATTAAAGCAATCATTCAGATGAGTCAGGGTATGAATCTGAAAGTTATCGCTGAAGGTGTAGAAACGTCGGCTCAGTCCGAGCTTCTACAGAGCTTTAGCAACGACATTTGTGCTCAGGGTTATCTGTTTTCAAGGCCTGTTAACGACACGGAGTTTGCCAAGATTTTTATGCAGTTAACTGCAAAGAACGTGTCGGTTTCAGGGCAGAATTAAAGTTTAAACGGCCCCCCGGAAGCCAATATTTTAACGGCGGGTAAGGTAAACACCACACTCCAGATGATGGGTATAGGGAAACTGATCAAAAATAGCAAACCGCTGCAATGTGTGGGTCTTGGTTAGCTGCTGTAAATTATCCTGCAAGGTATCCGGGTTACAGGAGATATAGATAATATTATCGTACTCAGCCACCTGTTTTACCGTTTCATCATCAAGACCACTGCGCGGCGGATCCACCAGCACAGTACTGAAGTTATATTCAGTCAGATCAACAGCACTTTGCTTGAGTCGACGAAACTCTCGTACACCCTGCAATGCCTGAGAAAACTCCTCACTGGACATACGTAGAATTTTAACGTTATCAACTTTATTGGCTTCGATATTATACTGGGCGGCATTAACTGAAACCTTAGCGATCTCAGTGGCAATAACCCGGTCAAAATTCTGCGCCAGGGCCATCGTAAAGTTACCATTACCGCAGTACAACTCGACCAGGTCTCCACTAGCATCAGTGGTAATATTCTGTGCCCACTCAAGCATCTGCTGGCATACGCCACCATTTGGCTGGGTAAAGCTGTTTTCAACCTGCTTATAGATCAACTCACGACCTGAGACCTGCATTTTTTCAATTGCAAAGTCCTGATCCAACACAATTTTAGTTTTACGGCTTCGGCCAATAAAATGGATACCAAAATGCTGCTTAAGCTTTTTCGCTTCCTTGGTCCAGGCTTCGTCCAGCGGCTTGTGATACAGCAGACTTATTATCAGCTCACCACTTAAAGTGCTTAAAAAATCAACCTGGAAAAGACGTCTGCGTAACAGCTCATTTGGACGTACATAATCCAGCAGTTTAAACATAACCTGCTGAATAGTTTCCGACACCATCGGGCACGCTTCAAGACGGCTATGCTGATGCTTATCACCAGGCTTAAACATCACATAGTACAGATCATCGCCTTCGTGCCAGACCCGGAACTCTGCACGCAAACGATATGCTGTTTTAACAGATTCAAATACTTCAATATCCGGCAGCGCAAAAGCGTCGAACTGCTGTTCAATTTCAGTCTTTTTACTATTTAACTGAGCATCATACTGGGATGGATCAACTACAGGCAGCGCCATGAAAACCTCGGATTAAAGGACTCGATTTCAAGGATTCGACTTAAAGGGTTAAGTATCAGGGCGCGCATTCTATCAGTCCTCAGTAGGTACTCCAAGCCATTGGTAGGATCAGAACCCCTTTCCGACACCAGAGTACAACTGCAAGGCAAATTCTTCAGACATCTCCTGCCAGTGGCTCAGCTTATCCTGCAACCCTAGCTTCTTGAGATAAGATTCGCTTATCCGGCTACTAATACGGCAATCATTCACATTCACAACATCAGGCAGGATTGAATCGGCAATATGTACGGCCGTTAACGGGGTAAATTTTTCCCCTGCGGTGGAATTTGGATGTGAATGATATAACACCGCTTCAGTTACTTCGGGGGGCAGATTCCACAGGCCGAGGATACAAGCACCCACTTCCATGTGATTAACGCCGAGTCGTAACTTCTCTATTGCATACAACGGCTGATTCATGCCGGCAGCTTCACGCATGACTTCGCTGTACTTTTCGGCATCCCGTGTAGCAATTACCAGCATACCCAGATCTTGTAGCAGGGCGGCAAGAAAGGCTTTATCGGCAATATCTGCAGCAACTCGATGCTCACGACAGATAGCCCGGGCGAAACGTCCAACAACCATGCAACGATCAAACAGGTTTTCAAAAGAGAAACTGGTCCAGTTTTTATCCTGTGGATAGTGATCAAACAGGCGGGAGACCAGAAACAGATCTCTAATCTGCCTTACACCGAGAATAACAACCGCATCTTTGATCTTAAAAACATGACTGCTTAATGCGAAAAAAGCGGAATTGACCAACTGTAAAATTTTGGCGCTCATGGCCGGGTCTTGCTCAACGATCGCTGCAATTTCAGCTGCGCCGGTAGCATCCGACGCCAGCGCATCATTTAACTCAATATAAATTGCGGGCATTGACGGCAATCGTTTAATGCCCCCCACATAATCACGAACAACGGGTTTATTAGCTGCATTTGATGTTCGAAAGCACTGACCTACTTCATACATCAGGTCCCGGATTCCGGAGCTGAATAACATCGACCGATGACAAAGTTCTGAGGCCTTAGCTACCTGGTGGGCCTGCAACCGATCATTCAACATTACCCTGATAACGCCGGGAAAATCGACAACCAGTTTACGCAACCACTTATAACGAAAAGCAAAATCATCGTTATTCAGGTGTATAACGACTACTTTAAATTCATGTTCACGCAACATCTGCATCGCTAAGTCAGGACGACTGACATGCTCAATGAGCACATTATCCTGTAATTCCCGGGGAATATTATGCAGATCTTCCAGCGGCTCTCCCAGCCAGAGAACGGAAATCCTGTCTTCCTTTAGGATGTGTTCAAACATTTTCCACTCCGATTTAGCAGGTTATATCCGTATAACCCAACTCTGTAATTAAGTTTAAATGAAAATTCTTTCACTCACTTGTTATGATTTAGCTTTTTTTCTTTTTACTGTCCAACCCAGGGTACTCAGTATAGGTAATCCCTCGCCAAGCAAATGTTTCTTTATGAACAGAAAAAGATCCCGTTCCTGTGCTGTAATTCATGCTATTTAAGAGTAAAATTGCGCGCTTATATCTGTAACCAACGACCTGTTCTGAATCATGACTGATAAACAACGTAAGATTCTTGTTACTAGCGCCCTGCCCTACGCCAACGGCCCAATCCATCTGGGTCATCTGGTTGAATACATCCAGACTGATATCTGGGTTCGTTTTCAGAACCAGCGAGGCAATCAATGCACCTACGTCTGTGCAGATGATGCTCATGGCACACCGATCATGCTTAAAGCTGATCAGATGGGTGTAACACCAGAAGCTCTGATCAATCAGGTGAGCCAGGAACATCAACGCGACTTCTCTGGTTTCATGGTTGGCTTTGATAATTACTACTCAACCCACTCAGACGAAAACAAGCATTTTGCATCGCTGGTTTATACACGTCTGCGTGATGGCGGTCATATTGCTAAGAAAACCATCACTCAGGCCTATGACCCTGAAAAAGAGATGTTTCTGCCGGACCGTTTTGTCAAAGGCGACTGCCCTAAATGTGGCGCTCAGGATCAATATGGTGATTCCTGTGAAGTCTGCGGTGCAACGTACAGCCCGGTGGAGATGAAAAACGCTTATTCAGCGGTCTCCGGTGCTAAACCGATCGAGAAGGAATCAGAACACTTCTTCTTCAAACTGGGTGACTTTGAAGAGTTTCTGCGTAACTGGGTTGATAGCTGCGTTCAGGAACAGATGATTCATAAGCTCAACGAATGGTTTGAATCCGGTCTGCAAAACTGGGATATATCCCGTGACTCGCCTTACTGGGGCTTTGAAATTCCTGATGCACCGGGTAAATACTTCTATGTATGGCTGGATGCCCCTATCGGCTACATGGCAAGTTTCAAAAACTGGTGCGACAAAAACGACGTCGATTTCGATGAATACTGGAACGAATCATCTGATACCGAGCTGTATCACTTTATCGGTAAAGATATCGCTTATTTCCATACCCTGTTCTGGCCAGCCATGCTGGAAGGTGCCGGATTCCGTAAGCCGACCAAAGTTTTCTGTCATGGCTTCCTGACCGTAAACGGTCAGAAAATGTCTAAGTCCCGCGGTACTTTTATCATGGCGGAGACTTATCTTCAGCACCTGCGTCCGGAATACCTGCGCTACTACTTCGCTGCCAAGCTGGGATCAGGTATCGATGATATTGATCTGAGCATGGATGATTTCCGCATGCGGGTTAATGCAGATCTGGTTAACAAGGTCGTTAATATTGCGTCTCGCTGTGCCGGCTTTATTAAGAAGAAATTTGACGGACAGCTAGGCGGCACGTTGGTAGAACAACCGCTGTACGACGAAGCTATCGCTTCCGGTGAACTGATCGCCAATGCTTATGAAGCCCGGGAATATGGCAAAGCGATGCGTGAAATCATGCACATTGCCGATAAAGCTAATCAGTATATTGATGCTGCAGAGCCCTGGGTCCTGGCAAAACAGGAAGGTAAAGAGCAGGAAGTTCAGGATTGCTGCACGATGGGCATCAACCTGTTCCGGGTGATTATCTCCTATCTGGCACCTGTATTGCCTCAGGTTGCAGAAGATGCTGCAGGCTTCCTGAATATCGATGGTTTTGCCTGGGATGCTATTCAGCAGCCGCTGCTGGATCATAAGATCAACAAGTTCAAACCTCTGATGCAACGTGTTGATGAAGATAAAGTTAACGCGATGATCGAAGACAGCAAAGCCACGCTGGCAGCGATAGCCGCCGCAACACCGGCGGCGCCGACAGTAGAAAAAAGCGAACTGGAAAAAAACCCGGTCGCCGAGCAGATCAATTTTGATGATTTCGCCAAGGTCGATCTGCGCGTTGCGCTGATTGCTAAAGCAGAACATGTCAAAGGTGCAGATAAGTTATTACAACTGACACTGGATCTGGGTGGTGAGACCCGTAATGTCTTTGCTGGTATCAAGTCTGCCTATAGTCCTGAAGAGCTTGAAGGTAAGCTAACAGTGATGGTGGCAAACCTGGCACCGCGCAAGATGAAATTCGGCATGTCTGAAGGGATGGTGCTGGCAGCGGGACCGGGTGGTAAGGATCTGTGGATTCTGGAACCACACGAAGGTGCGCAGCCAGGTATGCGCATCATGTAAAAAGAGAGCCGTATAGCTGCTCCTGATCGGCGATTACTGCGTTAAAGCTTTTATCAAAATGCTCATGTACAGCTGTACACTGCGCTTTTTCTAAAAGCTTTGCCTTGTTCTCACCCATCAGTTTCAGCTCTAAAGCTATCTTTGGCATTTATAAGATATAGTAAAAAGGCACTTTTATTGGGTGCCTTTTTTATTGAGGAAAGGTTATGGCGCAGGAAATCGAACGTAAATTTCTGATTGATCCCGATAAGCTGGATGATCTGAATTGTGGCATAACGATCAAACAGGGCTATGTGCCCACCAGCGATAACACTGCTGTACGGGTCCGCATCATGGGTGATCAGGCTTTCCTGACCCTAAAAGGCGAAAATCGTGGAGCCGTTCGGACTGAGTTCGAATATGAGATTCCGGTTAGCGATGCCGAACAGATGCTTGCCGAGCTTTGTAGTGGCCCTAAAGTGGATAAGACCCGCTATCTGATCACTCACGACAAACACCTGTGGGAACTGGATATCTTTGCCGGCGACAATCTGGGACTAATCGTCGCAGAGGTCGAACTGAGCTCAGAAACCGAAGTGGTTAATCTTCCTGACTGGGTTACCCATGAAGTTACCGGAGACCCTAAGTACTACAACTCAAATCTGCTTGAGAATCCCTACTCTAACTGGACCGATAAGAAGCAAAAGCCATGAGTGATAATCAGCACCCGTTTGAAACCCTGACACCCAGCTTTATTCAGGACGCAATTGAAAGCCTGGATTACCTATGTGACGGCCGGGTATTTGGGTTAAATAGCTATGAAAACCGGGTCTATCAGATAGGTATTGAAGAGCAACAGCCGCTCATCGCTAAATTCTATCGCCCGGCGCGTTGGACTCGCGAACAAATTCTGGAAGAACATCAGTTCTGTTTTGAGCTTCAGGAACAGGAGCTGCCTGTGGTTGCACCTATGACTGATGCTCGTGGCGAGAGTCTGTTTCAGTACGGCGACTTTATGTTCTCTCTATTTGAACGTAAAGGAGGTCATGCACCGGAACTGGATAATCTGGATAATCTGCTTATTCTCGGCCGTTTATTGGGACGTATCCATCTGATCGGTGCACAACGGCCTTTTACCACCCGCCCAATGATTGATATTCAAAGCTATGGCCGCAGCAGTGTCGAGCTGATTAGCGCAAAATTTATTCCCGCTGAACTCAAAACAGCCTACGACTCACTCGCCTTCGATCTGCTCGAACATATGGAGCGAATCTGGCAGGAGACCGGCACTCTTAATCAGATTCGGGTACATGGAGATTGCCATATCGGTAATATGCTCTGGCGTGATGACGCACCCCACTTTGTTGATTTTGACGACGCGCGTATGGCCCCGGCAATACAGGATATCTGGATGCTGTTATCCGGTGACCGGGACAGACAACAGGCACAACTGTTAGAAATCATCGAAGGCTACAACGAATTCTATGATTTTAATCCAACCGAATTAAGGCTGGCTGAAACCCTGCGTACATTACGCATGATGAACTACGCCGCCTGGATTGCTCGACGCTGGGAAGATCCGGCCTTCCCTCACAACTTCCCCTGGTTTAATACGGTACGCTACTGGAGCGAGCATATTCTGGAACTAAGAGAGCAATTAGCCGCGCTTCAGGAAGCTCCACTGCAGCTATATAACTAATCGAGGAAACAGATGCCGGGAAGAACCAGCCTTTCCGCATAACTCCCCCCTGATTTAATAAGGCAGGTAACTGGAGCCAGCATGTTTGAAACTAAGAGAGCAATTAGCCGCCCTTCAAAAGGCACCACTGCAGCTATATAACTAACAATTCAATTAACAGGAAGCCCATGGGACAGATCTATCTTGCAATCGCTATCCTGGCTGAGGTTATAGCGACCAGTGCACTGAAATCATCGGAAGAGTTCAGCCGTATTGGCCCCAGTATTCTGGTTATTATCGGTTACGCTATCTCTTTCTACTTTCTGTCACTGGCGTTAAAGAGTATCCCTCTGGGTGTCGCCTATGCAGTTTGGGCTGGGGCCGGTGTCGCATTGATTGCAGTCGTGGGGGCATTTGTATATAAACAGCCTCCCGACCTGCCAGCCATCATCGGTATGTGCTTAATTGTCACAGGCGTTGTTGTTATCAACCTTTTTTCGAGCTCTTCCGGCCATTAAACGCTCAGCTAATGGGGAAAAACTCACCGCAGCTTTGCACGCCAAAGACGCCATCGCGCTCTTCAGCTATATCCGCTAACTGATAAAACAGGTTTCGGTTTAAACGCCCCTCCATACCATAGCGCACCATCAGATAAGGCGAAGGTTCACCTGACTCCGGGTCGGTTACCACTCGGAGTGGGCACTCTGCTGAAGCAACTACGACGTCGTCTGTAGACGAAGTGAAGATTAACTTCTGACCATTTTCATCGGTTTCTATCTCCAGTCCGGTAAAATAGAAGGGAACATCTTCAACCTGAATACCCACTTTCTCCACTGGGGTCACCAGATAGTAGTTATCCTCTTCACGCCACAAGATAGTCGAGAACAGCGTCACCATCGCCGGACGCTTTATTTCTCCCCCCTCATGAATCCAGCGGCCATCGCGGGTGATCTGCATATCCATATCACCACAAAACTCCGGCTGCCAAAGATGCACCGGTGGTATTGCTCGCTTACCGCCCTGCGCTCCGGTCAACTGCTGCTGAATTGATTTAAGATCTGGTTTGTTATTTCCCACAACGATTCCTTATTAACAGCCAATACCTACATTGTATTTCAGCTCACATTAAAACGACTCATATAAACTCCAAAAAATTTCACCTTATAACCTAAACACATGAAAGGCATTCATTGTTAGAATAGATCGTACTTAAAAAGAGCAATATAAGCTCTTATGAGTTTACAGGTTTAAACACACATACTTTACGGATACTGAAATGAGCGATTCAAAACTAGAACAGAAGTTCGCCGACCCTAAGCGCGGCGTTTATTTTATTGGCACCACACCGCCGAAGTCTTCTGTTTCTATGGCTCAGGTATCCGATATCGGTGACAAACTTCTCGAGCGTCTGGATCAGATCGAGTACGACGGCGTTATTGTCTACGACATTCAGGACGAAAGCAGCCGTATCGATCAGGCACGCCCATTTCCTTACATGAGCACCCACGATCCACGGGAATATTCCGCTATTCTACGTAATAAGTCTGAGCGTCCGGTCATCACCTATAAGAGCGTTTCTCAGCGTAGCCGTGAGGACTTTGATGACTGGCTGGACCGGGCCTGGTGCCCGCACGGTGTGCGCGATCTGGTACTAGTCGGTAGTCCATCTTCTGATGGTGATATCAAGCTGACGCTGCCACAGGCGTATAAAGCGATGCAGGAACACAGCCTGAACTTTAATCTGGGTGGTGTCACTATTGCCGAGCGCCATGCCACTAAAGGTAATGAACACCTGCGTTTATTAGAGAAGTCAGAACAGGGCTGTGAGTTCTTTATTTCTCAGGCTGTTTATAATGCCCAGGCAACTATTGATCTGCTCAGTTCTTACGCTAGAGAGTGCAAAGAGCGTGGTATAAAGCCTAAGCGTATTATCCTGACCTTTACACCTTGCGGTAGTGCTAAAACCCTCGAGTTTATGGAGTGGCTGGGTATCTCAGTACCCCAGGCAACCCGTCACCGCATTCTGGATTCACATAATCCTCTGGGAGAATCTATCCGCATCTGCCGCAATAATCTGGATCAGATACTGGAAGCTTGTGGTGATCTGGGCATTCCGTTAGGACTTAACATTGAAAGCCTGACTAACCGTAAAGAAGAGATCGACGCGGCCATTCGGTTATATAAGCTGTTAAAAGCAACACTGGACCTGAAACTGGCAGAACTTGAGCTGTAATACTTAAATCACTGTAATCGCTGTTAAAAACCAGCCATTGAAAACCCGCGAAAAAGTACTTTAACACTCCTTTGCTAAGTTACTGGGCAGAGCACTGTTGCGAAGATAACTTTTGAGCGGGTATTATCAGGATTCTTTCAGCGGGCCTGTCTTAACTTCAGTCTTAGCTTCAGCCTGCAGTACTTTTATCTCTTCTACCGCCGCTTTCATCTGCGCATACTCTGTCGGGCTCCAGATAATTTTACTTTGCGTGAAGTTAATCTCGTATCGAATGCGGCCCAGAATATCCATACCCAACAAACCATCAAATCCCGTATGACCACTATTTTCGATAACGGCTGTCGATTTATTATCAAAATCATATGGCCCGACAACCACCTGATCAAATACTACCCGTTCAGTTTTAATGGTTCCGCCGCCGGCAACCTGTGCATAGCCTGTATCTCGTCCCACTGCATTGAGTGGGGCCACAGCACTTTGATGCAGCACTGTAATTGATGCGCCGGTATCCAGTAAAAGGTTGAGTGTTCGCTTACTATTACGCCAGCGAACATTGACCGGCACAATAACCTGGTTGCCGCGAATAATTACCTGAGTTTCCATCTTGGCGATAGTATGTTCCAACTCTCTTAACTGTCGCTTTAATTGCTGTTTTTTATTACTTAAGTCACGTTTTAGCGCCTGATCCTGCTTTTCCTGATCAGAGATTTTCTCTACTTCAATAACCCGAGTCTTTCCTTGCTGTCGAAACTCGGGGGGGATTTTATGCTGCTTATCCACATAGACTTTACGCCCTGAACCATCAACATAGGTAAAAATTTCAGCCTGACCTGGTGTAGCGCAAATCAGCATAATCAAACTACTTAAGAGAATTGTTCTAAGCACTTTAATAGTCCCTCATTATCAATTTCCATCCATGGATCGTGATCAATTCCAAAAGTGATAGATGCCATTGAGTAAAAAAACACCAACAACGGCAAAGAAAAACAGCATAAAACGCATCATTAGGCAGAACTGACAAACCGGTTTCTTTTTCTGAGTCACCCTTAACCTCCTGCCAATTTAACTTTAAAGCCCTGTTTTTCTAACAACTGCTTCAGCTTTTCCCGGTGATCACCCTGTATTTCAATAATGCCGTCTTTTAATGCACCACCCGTACCGCACTGCTGCTTTAGTTTTTTTGCTAAAGCTTTCAGCTCTTTCTCTGCCAATGGGATACCACTTAGGGTCGTTACGCCTTTACCTTTGCGGCCTGAGGTTTCACGACGAATCCGCACTATCCCATCAAGCTCACCCAAACGTTGTTGATCGGCTAACTGATCGCAGATACAACTATCAACAGCCTCCTTACAACCGGGGCATAGCTGCCCCTTTTCTGTAGAAAAAACCAAACCGCCCAACTGATCACGCATCGACACTGAGAAACCACCTATATTAATTAACTGACATACCACCAATCTGGCGTGCCAGATAAGCTGCATAATTGTCCGTCATCCCGCCTATAAAATCGAGTACCCGCATATAAGAATGATATAACGGTAACCCCTGGCCAGGACAGTGAATACCCATCAGGCTAATTATCTTCTGACTACGGTAACTGAGCTGGTCAGGCCCCTTAGTGTGCAACTCATAGGCTGCCTCGCAAAACGCGTCGAGCAAGGTTCCCAGGGTTGTATATGCCCCAACCTCTAATTCAGCTTTTCGATTATCTGGAAAGACTCTATCACGGGCTAATAGCTTGGCACTACTCAGGCCAGCCTGAACCTGAGGATCACCATCAGCCAACAGCTCTCCGGTATATTGGCCCACCATTATTTGCGAAAGATTTGCCATAAATGCAGCCACCGTTGACTCCACC
The DNA here is from genome assembly GCF_003858655.1 of Amphritea balenae. GTDB lineage: Bacteria > Pseudomonadota > Gammaproteobacteria > Pseudomonadales > Balneatricaceae > Amphritea > Amphritea balenae. Next base: position 30,426 of record NZ_RQXV01000002.1, on the reverse strand, counting down.
ATGTTTTCCATCGCCTTGCCCCGTAACGCAGAGATCTTTCTTCGCGCCGAGGCCTGAGTGGCAAATATCTCATCATCGTAATTCAGGTCACCACAGAGCTGCAGTAAAATTGGCTTAATATCATTAAAACCCAAAATATTAAGCTCAATGGCATCTTCCAGATCAAGAATGGCATAACAGATATCATCAGCCGCTTCGACCAGATACGCTAAAGGATGTCTACACCAGTGATTGGTGCCCAATTGAACCAGTCCTAACTCACGACCCAGGGCATTCAGTATTTCCAGCTCTGTCGTGAAACTACTGAACTTCCCTTTACTCCCCGCCTGTTCAACCGTCCATGGATATTTCAGCAAGGTACCTAAGGTTGGATAAGTCAGACGTAAACCGCCATCAAACAGATGATTTTCTATCCGGGTGACAACTCTGAAGCCCTGTGCATTTCCCTCAAATGTTTGCAGATCTAACAGCTGTTCTCTGGTCAGACCGTCAAGATAATGCGCCGGAGCCTTATGTTTAAACCAGTCCCGTATGGCATATTCACCCGCATGACCAAAGGGAGGGTTGCCTATATCGTGTGCCAGACAGGCTGACTGAACAATAGTGCCCAGATCATGGGGGCTAATCCAGCCGGGTAGCTGATCCTGCAATAACTCACCTACCCGAATTCCCAGACTACGACCCAGACTACCGACCTCAATACTATGTGTCAGCCGGGTATGGATATGATCATTCAGAGCCAATGGATGAACCTGCGTTTTACGACCTAAACGGCGAAACGCACTGGAAAAAATAATACGATCATGATCCTTATGAAAATGACTGCGGCCGATCTCTTCCGGCGTTAGTTCTTCATGGCCATATCGCTTGGTAGTCAGAAGCTTATTCCATTGCATGCTGCTATCCCGACAGAGTAATTCCTCAAGTGTCTGATATCGGCCACAGCAAATCAATCTATACTCAAAGGTAACCGGGAGAGAAACTTGTGAGGTTCTTGTGACATTATTAAGCACAACATACCACTCCACCAAGGCGATTCAGTTCAAGCTGAAGCCAGCCTGTCTCTTCATATTTTGTGCACTGGCTCTTTCCCTGCTTTGTAACTTAGCGCAAGCTCAAGAGACAGATACTCAGCCAGCTACCACAGACTTTAGTCCGCTGAGTTACATCGCCCCACGGTCTGCTGACCTGCAAAGCAGGCTTATACGGGCACTACAACAGAAACCTGATGGATATAGCCCCCGAACACAGCATATAGATGATGAAGGCAATCCACTTTATACCAACCGGTTAATCCTTGAATCATCGCCTTACCTGATACAGCATGCCCACAATCCAGTTGATTGGCACCCCTGGAGCAAAGCGGCACTTGAAAAAGCCCGGCGTGAAAATAAACCGGTATTTCTCTCTATAGGTTACTCAACCTGTCACTGGTGCCATGTTATGGAACGTGAAAGCTTCGAAGAAACGGTCATAGCTGAGTACCTGAACCGGCACTTCATTGCGATTAAAGTCGACCGGGAAGAGTACCCCGATATAGATCAGACCTATATGATGGCTGCACAATTAATCAGTCAGCGGGGAGGTTGGCCCTTAACTGCTTTTATTACAGCCAGCGGAGAACCTTTCTTTGCTTCAACCTACTATCCCCCTGATCAGTTTCTGCAGTTATTACAAAAGGTCCGCCAGCTTTGGCTAGACGAACAGCCCGAACTCAGCTTGCAGGCCAAAAGAATTACCACAACAATTCAGCACCTGATGCAGGGCGACACAAGAAACAAGCGCGTCGGCAGTAGCGCAATCAAACAGGCCCAGATTCAACTGCTACAACAACATGATGAATTGTCAGGAGGCTTTGGCAACGCCCCTAAGTTCCCTCAGGAATCGCTCCAGTTTCTACTGATCAAACTAATTGACGGCGAAAAAACAGATATCCTACTCGATATCTTTAAAACCAATCTTAATGCGATGCAACAGGGTGGTATTTTTGATCAGGTTGGTGGTGGTTTTCATCGCTATGCCACCGACCCTGAATGGCAGATTCCCCATTTTGAAAAAATGCTTTATAACCAGGCGTTGCTGGCCCGTATTTATCTACAGGGCTGGCGTCTCACCGGTGAATACAGCTACAGAGATACGACAGAAGCAACGCTGAACTATGTTCTTAGGGAGATGACCGGCAGTAACGGCCTGTTCTATTCGGCAACCGATGCTGATAGCAACGGTGAGGAAGGACTGTTTTTTGTTTGGCAGGAACAAGAGATCAGACAAAAACTCCCACCACAGGATGCTGACCTGGCGATCTCTCTCTATGGTGTTACCACTCAGGGAAATTTTGAGCAGACGAATATTCTTCACCTGCCCCGTTCGCTTGATGAACTGGCAGCAGAATTACAACGCCCCCTTGATAACCTGCGCGACCAGCGCAACCAAATTAATAAGCAACTATTAAACCTACGCCAACAACGCATACCGCCTGGACTGGATAATAAAATAATTTCCGCCTGGAACAGTATGATGATTACAGCATTCGCTGAGGCAGGAAAGTTATTAGACCGGGAAGACTATCTAACAGCAGCCGTTCGTGCGGCCGAAACAATGTGGCTGCAATGCAGAAACCAGGATGGCGGACTTCAGCGTATCTGCATCAAAGCGGATAATGCAGCAATTGGCGTACAGGAAGATTATGCCTATTTTGCTCAGGCACTGATTACACTGTATGACATTAGTGAAGACAGCCGTTGGCTCGACCGGGCAATACTCATAACCCGTGAGATGAATAAGCGCTTCTGGGACCAGAATAATGCCGGCTATTTTCTTTCTGAACAATCACTGGGCTTGCCCCTCCGCCCGCGTTCAATACAAGACGGCTCCATACCTTCGGGTAACTCTATCGCCCATGAAGTACTTCACAAGCTCTATACCAGAACCGGCCGGGAGCACTATAGCGAACTATCTGAAAAGCTTATCAATCAAGCCTCAGGCTACCTTAGCCAGCAACCTATGGGGCTTGGTTATCTGCTGGGCAGTATGATTGAACAAAGAAAAGGAGAAACCGGCCCCCTTGCATATGCTGCCCGGGGAAACGTCTCTGCCCGGGGCGACCTGAAAGAAGGTAAAATCACCATTAAACTGAATGTTGCCGATGGCTGGCATATAAACTCTAACCAGCCCCTTCAACCTAACCTGCAACCCACCTCTGTGACGATGGATGAGAAAATCCAGGCCGATATCCACTTTCCCGAGCCATTACAGCGTTCGCTTAAGTTTCAGGCGACACCCTTATCACTATTCGAAGGGGAGAATCTGATAGACATCACTTTTGATAGTCTGCAACTACAGGCAACAACGATACGTATCGCTTTACAGGCCTGTAACGATAAACTTTGCCTCCCCCCGGAAGAGGTTGAATTATCTTTACGCAATGCGAAAAATGGCTATTGAATAAACAAGGCGTTAGTTCGACTGTTTTTCGCCCAACAGAACTAAAGAGATATCCTGTTTTGTAAAAACAAAACAACTGTCACAATCGCGGCATTGATAAATCTGCGCTTCTGGTCGGTTAACTAATACTCTTAAACTAAAATGAGGTTCACTTATCAGTTCTGACTCAATTAAGACCCTACAGTCACGACAATGCGATCGCATTACCCTCTCCTCCTGAGATTTTGCTATAAGCTTTCCTTAGCTAAGATAAGTATCATACAGATTTATTGGATTAAATAAATAATCTATTAATCAGAACCCCTTTATATAGGGATGTTCAGTTACATAAGACAAGTTTAATTTAAACAAAACACTCAAGCATAAAAAATTTTTAGTTGGCGTCCCTAAGAATCTAATGCGACAATTTGCCACATTCAGAATATAGCCAGAATCAGAGAGAATCCTCTATTAAGAGGATAAGTAGATCAATGCCACAAACCGAACAAAGCAGCAACAAGAAACAATACCTGATCATCGCAATACTAGGCGTATTTATACTGGCTATCTGGTTAGGAAGTTCTGCGCTATCACTGCCAGAAAATAAGAGTACTGGTGTATCCGTTAAAAGTGATTGCGACCTTAAAAAAGAGAGCTGTAAAGTTGAGATAAATGACCTGAGTATGACCGTTGATGTACTGCCCAGAAACATAAACTCAATGACCCCTATGAGCTATACCGTAAAAATTGAAGGGGTTGAATCTGAAAGCGTCATGATTGACTTGCAAGGTACAGAGATGTTCATGGGCCTGAATCAGACACAGTTAACTGCTGTGCCAGGGCAGCCTGGATTATTTAAAGGTACTGGAGAGCTAGGCGCTTGTACTACCGGTGAAATGGGCTGGCGAGCAACGATTGTTGCTGTTACCGAAGACGGCCCGGTAAAAACCTGGTTTGATTTTAGAGCGAAATAATGGCAAATAATCTGAACACACTGCGTAATTTATTACTTCTTACTCTGGCTTTATTAGCCGGTATTGTAGTGGCCTACCTTATCTCTCCTCGCAACAGCTCGCCTGAGCAGCCCTTGCTACATAAGCTGGGCGGTGATTTTACCCTGCAAGGTTCGCAGGGAGAGGTGTCGTTAGAAAATTACCGGGATAACGTTGTCGTCATGTATATCGGTTACACCCACTGTCCAGATGTTTGTCCGACATCGCTTGCAGTGATGTCACAGGCGCTTAAACAGTTAAATGAAACAGAACTGGCGCAGGTACAGCCGTTATTTATCAGTGTAGATCCGGATCGGGACTCCCCTGAACGTCTGGCGGAATACAGTCAGTTCTTTCATCCGAAACTTGCCGGCCTGACAGGCAGTAAAAAGGATATTGATCTGCTGGTAAATCAATATGGCGCCTTCTATCGCATAGTTGAAATGAAAGACTCAGCTATGGGCTATGCGGTAGATCACTCATCCCGAATCTACCTGATTAATAAACAGGGGGAACTGAGTAAAGCCCTGATGCACGGTAGTATGCCTGATCAGGTAGTCACTGAAATACGTGCCCTGCTGTAGTTTTTTGATTATTAGACTTTTAGAACATTTAAAAACGAGACGAAAATGAAAAAACTAATTACCTTACTCTCAGCTCTGACGTTATCAGTTTCCGTTTTCGCCGAAGTCGAAGTTAATCACCCTTATGCGCGCGCAGTCCCTCCGGGTCAGCCAAACAGTGCAGCATTTATGATGTTAAAAAATCACAGCAGTGATGCTGTAGCACTGACCTCCGCTGAGAGTTCTGTCGCCAAAGCCGTTGAACTTCATACCCATACACAAGCTGATGGTGTAATGAAAATGCGCAGAATTTCTGAGATAGATATCGCGGCGAATACAACGGTAGAGCTGAAGCCGGGTGGCCACCATATAATGCTGATAGGCCTGAACCGTAATCTTGCTATCGATGAAACGATCGATCTGAAGCTGAATTTTAATGACGGTAGTTCGCAACAACTGGAAGTTAAGGTCCAGGATGTTATGACTGCTATGTCCAAAAAACACAGTCACTAAGTTTTCTGCTCTTACAAGCAAAAAACACTTAAGAAACAAACATAAAAAAGCCGGCTTATGCCGGCTTTTTCATTTCCCCTCTAAGGAAAAACGCTCGGGGGTTAAAGGCTCAGTACCATAGTGTTGTTGAAATGATCTGATTAACTGCTGAGGCCGATCGGGGATCCCATCCTGTAGATAACTCTGTACCTGCTTTAACACATTACACTTGAATTCAGGGCTAGCGCCGATATCACTCCCCAGGTTATCTGCACTGAAATGAAACTTATGCCCTGCCGCTTCTGACAGCATCCACTCCAGCGCCTGGGGCTTTATCTCGACCTTCTCAAACTCGCGCTGTTCTGCAGAGGTACGACCATCAGGTTTATACCAGTAACCAAAATCAACCAGTTTTCTTCGCTCTGTTCCGGCAATACACCAGTGACTGATTTCATGCAAAGCACTGGCAAAAAAACCATGGGCAAAAATTACCCGATGACGGGAATCAGTTTCATCGGCCGGCAGATAGATGGGTTCATCATCACCCCGTAGTAAAACCGTATTCAATGAACCCGCAAATAAACTATTAAATAGTTCGACCAGGCTGTCGGCGGTTCTCTCAGCCATCAATAAATCACTACTCATTGCTGATATTTCACCCAGGTATCATTGTTAAGCCACCAGGTATCACCTGTATTCTGGTCAATCCGTGCAGCTACATAGCCTTTAACATCACCATTCGCACGCAATAACTGAACCTCATAGGAAGAAAGTTGAGGGGTAAATTCCTCATCCAGAGGCTGCCAGCTGTTATCCGCAGATATCCAGCTTTCTCCGGTAAAGCGGTTATAGCGTATCAACTTCCACTTCCCCTTGGCGGTATAACAGGTCGCAAGTTTGAATGGATCACCACCACCCAGTTCAGGCGCTATCTGTTGTAACTCTATTAACTGCTGGTCCAGTCGCTGCATCATATCCGACAGATCAGTCTCCTGCCCATCCACCTCAACCGGGCCTGACCCTGACTTAATCTGCTGAGCTAAAACCTGAAATTGAGTCAGTAATAATTGCACCCGTTCGGCCACAGCAGTGTTCTGAATTTTGAGTTCAAGGAACTGCTCCTGCATCAAAGTGATACGACCATTCAGTTTATCAAATTGCGCATTATGTTCCGCATTGACAGCTTCGCTCGATTCCGGGACAGTATTTTGCACACTTACAGCACCCTGATCTGAGCTTTGCGGCTGAACATTGGCAGCATTACAGCCCGCCAGCGTTAAAGTACTTAGGAAGCCCAACAAAACTAATCGGTTCACAGTTATCACCCTCAACATTTGGACTACATTCTAGCCGATGGTATGTCGCAGTAGAACCGCTTTTCCAGAATAAAAAAGGGAGCCAAAAGGCTCCCTGGTTTACTCATAAGAGTATTAACTGTAATCCACTATCCCAGGGTTACCCGCGACATTCTTAAGTTTAGGCGTATTCAGTTTATCGATACTGGCAACTTTACGATCCCGCAGATGTGTAGCGACCACATCCCAGATATCATCGCCTTCGGAACGAGATCCCACCGTCGCCCAACCCGAGACCTTATACGTCTTGGAGGCCTCGATCTTAGTGCCATTATCCAGTGTCATTTCACTCACACGCTGTCCTATTGGTCGGTTTGGATCACAAACATAGTCGAAACCTCCAACCCGGACCATATCACCACCGGACTGCAGATAAGGATCAGGGTTAAACAGGTTATCCGCCACATCTTCCAGTATCAGTTTAAGCTCCTCACCTTTCATCTCGCGAACATAGGTTTCAGGGTAGGTAAGGCAGGTCTGATCAAGAACATGCTCCATCGTTACCATCTGACCTTTAAGCACGGTTGTTCCCCAACGGAACCCTGGCGACAGAGAGATCTGAGCATCGTTCACATTACATAACGCATCACAAATCACCTGATCGAATGTACCGTTAAAGTTACCCCGACGGAACATCAGCTCATCAGCCACTGCCAACTCTTCACTGAGCCAGTCCATATGAGGTGCCCGGATATTATCAATCAACGTTGCCATCTGCGGATCAGCCGGTAACAATTCAGAAAATACCGGTAATAAGCGGTAACGGAAGTCCTGCACTTTACCGCCCCGGACATCCAGATCCATTACACCAACAAACTTCCCGTTTGATCCCACGTTACAGACTAAAGTCTTGCCGCCATTGTTTTTCACAATGGAGGGAACCGGCATACCATCATGGGTGTGACCACCCAGAATAACATCGATACCACTCACCCGACGGGCCATTTCAAGATCGACATCCATCCCGTTATGCGACAGTACAACCACAGCACCTACGTTTTCAGTTGCACGAATCTCATCGACCAGTTCCTGCATATTTTCATCATAGATATCAAAGGTCCAGTCTGGAATAAAGCGTGCAGGATTTGCGATTTTAGTCCGCGGAAAACACTGACCAATGACCGCAACACGGGCACCGCCCATCTCTTTAATGGTATAGGGCTTAAATACCCGGCCTGAGTCTTCATCATGAATATATTCATCGGCACCTTCAAACAGCGCATCTTCAGTAATGAACACATTCTGTGCCAGAAACTCACCATTAAACGCCTTAATATTCTTTAATATCTCTTCCTGATGATAGGTAAATTCCCAATGTCCGGTCATAATATCAACACCCAGATCATTGGTTGCCTCAACCATATCCATACCCCGGGTCTTATATGAGGTGCCCGAGCCCTGCCAGGTATCACCGCCATCTAGCAACAGGGTATTTGCCTGACCATAACTCTGACGTAGTCGGTTAACCAGTGTTTTAATATGAGCAAAGCCGCCAACCTTGCCGTACTTACCCGCAGCACTTTGATAGTTAAGGCAGGTAAAAGCATGGGCTTCCAGACTATTGGCCTGGATACCAAAATGATTTAATAATTTATCACCCACCAGATGAGGCGCTTTACCTAAAGCACTTCCTATACCCAGATTCACATTGGGCTCTCTGAAATAGATCGGCAGTAACTGCGCATGACAATCGGTAATATGTAGCAAGCGCACATTACCAAAATTAGGCACTTCATAGAGCTCAGCCGGCTGTTTTTTGGCCGCGAACCCTTGCATCGGAAGCATCCCTGCAGCACCGGCCAACCCCATTAACTGAGCAAACTCTCGGCGAGACATTGACATAAATATTCACCTGTCTTAATTAAAACCAACAATAGAACTAAACAAACACCAAAACTAAAAAAACCTGCGGTATTAACCGCAGGTCTGCTTCACTCTGGTTTTACTCTGGCACCGAAAGTTGCCAGTTAGATTGAGCATAGTGATACTGCTGAATACCGATACGCGCGTGATACTTAGCCTGAGCGGCCAGATCCAGCGCCTTGCGGTAATCGCCGTCCGCTTTAGCTGCTTCAGCCTTTTTAAGGATATCGCCCGTCAGCTTCCACTCAAAACCCAACGCTGCAACTTCCTTGTTTTTAGCTTTAGCTTTATCGATCATCATCTGAGCATTAGCTTCAGTCGCATCGACATTAGCTTCGGACTCTTCTTCATGGGTCGCCACATATTGATTGCCCTGCCATTCAAAGACCGCCCCCTGGCCATACATGGCACGCGCTTTCAGATAGGCTTTTTCAAAGCTTTCAGCCGCAGCAAAAGTTGGAGCCAGTGTCAGTGCAGCAACTATAATCAGTGCTTTTTTCATGATTCTTCTCCTCTTTTACTTACGTGCGCCCGGACCATTAACCACCAAACCATTACTCATATAAGTCTGGAAATATTCCAGATTACGGAAGGTTTCAGTTTGTGGCTTTAGCGGCTTAGAACGGGAATCTTTGTGGCAACCGGAATAACGACGATGCAGAGTTCCCAGATCACCCCATTTAGAGCGGAATACCGGGAAGTGTGATACATGACCCAGCTGTGGACTTGGCAGATCAGCACGAATACGGATATTCGTTCCCTGTACATGACAATTCGCACAGGACAGATTCAACTGACCACGCTTAGCATAAAAGAACTTTTTTCCATCCAGATACGCAGCCATTGCAGCCGTATCACCCTCGGGAATCTTTACATCGAAGACCTGATCCCGCGAGGTCCAGGCCATATAAGCAGAGACCTTGGCTATTTCACCTTTGCCCCATTTCAATGGTTGCTCGCCATTCGCTTCGCGGCATTCGTTGATCTCCATCTCCAGTGTTTTCACTGTCCCTTCTTCCTTACTCCAGTAAGGGAAGTTCTGGCGAATACCAACACCGCCGTTTTCGAAACAATCGGCGTAACCTTTGCCATTTGCAAAAGGCGTATTAAACAGCTCTTCACCCTCTTCAACAGCAAACTCGTAAGGAGGAAATTCTTCTATCTCCTCCCACTGAGCACGGGAATCAGCATCAACGGCATAGATACCATTTACATAATCCTGCACCTCTGATTCAGGGAAGCGTTTTTTAAAGTAATTTTGCAGGGCTGTACGATCAGCTTCAGGGTTGACTGTTGCCAACGTAAAACCTGAATCAGCCGCCTGAGTCATCTGTGTTGCCAGAACAACACCCAGACTCAAAGTCATCATTTTTATTATTTTCATTAAATACTCTCCACAGCTTTACCCATAAGTAACACCGACATCGAGATATACCATCCCGCCCGGACTTACTTAATCGCGGCAGTCTCACTACCTGTCTTACCTGTATTTTCAACCCAGTTTAAGGTCAGCTCTTCACCCTTAGCACCGCCTGCAAAGCTGAATGCCAGATACGGGTTTTTAGATACAGCCGTACCCAGGTTGGCAGTAAACACTGTTTTTCCACCATGCTGTACAGAGATCTCCTGCAGGAACATTGCAGGAATCAATTCACCGGTCTTTTTATCTTTGCGTTGACCGCTTTCCATAATGTGCTTTGCCATCAGCTTAACGTTAGTAACTTCGCCTTTAGCCTTAGCTTTAACTTTCATAATACCAGCCATAATTTTTTCCTCGTCTAAGCTTAAAAGCGATTAACCGCCACAACCACCGATAGTGACTTTAGTTTCCTGTGAAGCACTCAGTAGCTGGCCGTCGGCCTTAACTACCGCAGTGATGTTGGACGTTTTACCCATACGGATCCGGGTAGAAACTTCCGCTTTTGTGCCGGCCGGTACCGAAAACTCTGCTACCAGCGGTGTAGGATTCCCTTCAACAAACAAGCTGATTGATTCAACATTAGCTGCCGTGGTTTTAACTGTTACAGGCACAACCGCACCATTTTCAGCGATGCTTGGCGCTTTCAGAGTTACATCAGCGCTGGCAGTGGGTTCAGCACCTAACAGGGCTTTCATAGCATTCGCCTGGTTATCTGAACCAAAAGCATCTTGATTCCATGCAGCCATCGCCAGGCGTGGCATCAGAACACTTGCTCCGATCAGGGCTCCACCGGTAGCAATAGCCTTAATTACTTTACGACGATTCATCATTCTTCTAATCCTCTATCTATCGATATTCTTTAACCGCGCTTTCTATTGAAGCTTTAGTCAAAATTCGATCTTTAAAACTGATAAACGTATTCGACGACAGCGTCGATCTCTTGTTCAGATAAAATCCAGTGCTTACCTAACGGGGGCATAATGGTTAATGGGTTGTTTACTGTCGCATCCCAAACCTGTGCCCGTAGCACTGCCTTATCAGGGAAACGTTGTTTCATTGCTACGATAGGTGGTCCCTGATTACCTGCCTGAGTCGCATCAGCATCTTCAATCTGATGGCAGGAAACACAGTTCCCTTTCGACTTATTCAGGTAAACAGCCTTACCCATCGCAATCAATTCAGCCTTATCTACAGCCTGAGCCGTACCCGCTGACAGCATCGCCATTAAACCTGCTGCATAAAACGAGGTTTTCAGCTTTTGCATTCGCATTCCTCCGGAATTACCTTTTTCAGGTTATTTTTATTGTTATAACAAGCCCCACCGCCTGAGCAATGGAGCCTGAATCTTTGCCTACTGGCTTGATTCCACCATATAAGCGACAGCTTTTTTCACCTGCTCATCGGATAAATCAGTACGACCGCCCTTAGGTGGCATCATACCGGTTTCACCCGAAAAGCCTTTTATTGCATGCTCAACCAATAGCGGCATACCCTGATCGATACGGCCCTTCCAGGCAGACTTATCACCAAACTTAGGCGATCCTGCAATACCCGATGAGTGGCAAGCCTGACAGGCATTGTCATAAGTCTCACGACCGGCTATAGCATCCTCAGTCAGTGCCAGGGTATCAGCAGCATTCTCTTCTACTGTTTCACCGTGCAACGAACGCTCTTTTTCTTCCTGAGCCTGATGCGATGCTGCCGGTGCATCGGCACCTTCAACAAAATGGCCTACCGGTGTTACTCCCTGCAAAGTACCTACAATCTGCAACTTGGCTGGATCTGCACAGTTTTTCATACACCGGTTATTCTTAACATCTGGCCGGGGATCAACAAAAAAACCTTCCTGATTAGGCATCTCAACAGCCGCTAATGTATCTTTGTTAGCCACAAACTCTTCATCAACTATCTCATTCAGGTACAGCACATAGGCCGACAGTTGGTAAGTCTGATCATCTGTCAGCGAACGCGGTGCTGTGAAAGGCATTGCCCGTCGAATGTAGTCATATAAGGTACTGGCATAAGGCCAGTAGCTACCCACGGTTTTTACCGGACGTTCTTCTGTCAGTGTATCTTCACCACCCGCCAGTACCGGCCAGCGACCTTCACCCTCACCAAACAAACCATGGCAAGTAGCACAAAGTTGTTCATACAACTCTTCACCATCAGCAACTGAGCCTTCACCTGCTGGCAGACCTTTACCATCAGGTCGGATATCAATATCCCAGCCCTGAATCTCTTCAGCCGTCGCCGTTGTTCCAAAGCCATACTTCTCACCGGCACTCACCATACCCGGCGTTGCCAGAACAGTAGTAACAGCCGTTGCCAGAAGGGCATTTTTAACTAATCTGAACATTTTTAACCCCTCCGTTCGCTTCAACTTTCCAGCTGTGAATTGAATTTTTATGGTAGATAGAGTTGGTACCCCGGGCTTCGCGGAGCTGACCTAAGGTCGGCTGAACATAACCGGTTTCATCAATTGCCCGACTTTGTAGTAACCATGGCTGACCATCCCACTTTGTAACCAGGCTGAAGCGAGTCAGTGCTTTATCCAGCACTAAGCCTTTCAGGTTGGCAGGAACCCAGCTAACGCCACCATCAAAAGAGATATCTACCTGCTTGATTTTGCCGCGACCAGACCAGGCCATCCCTTCAATCTCAATCAAACCACTTTTAACAATTGGATTTTCAGGACAAGGGTTGGTAATAACCGAATTAGTTTCCTGTACAAAGGTAAACTTACGCGCCCGGCCGTCGGCCATCAGATCGGTATATTTAGAGGTTTCTTCACGGTGGTACCATGGCTTATCACCCACTTCGAGGCGACGTAGCCATTTGATGGAGGTATTACCCTCCCAACCAGGGTTCAGCAGCCGTAATGGATACCCCTGCTCAGGTCGTAGCATTTCGCCATTCTGCGCGTATACCACCAAGGTATCATCCAACGCTTTTTCCAGAGGAATTGAGCGGCTCATATGAGATCCATCAGCCCCTTCAGCCAGGATCCACTTACCTTCTGGCTTTACGCCGGCTTCTTCCAGCAGAACCCGCAACGGCACACCGGTCCACTCACAGCAACTTAACATGCCGTGGGTAAACTGCAGCGCTTCCATCTGCGCACCTTTCCACTCCATACCACCATTGGCAGGACATTCAATAAACTTAATTTCGGACACCGATGGAAAACGCATCAGGTCTTCCATGGTAAAGATAATGGGTCGCTCAACCAGACCATGAATCATCAGACGATGTTCTTCTGGCTTAATCTGGGCAACACCTGCGTGATAGCGTTCAAACACCAGACCATTTGGAGTAATTATGCCCTTCAGGTCCTGAATCGGCGTCATACTGATCGAGGCGATCGATTCAGCCGTCAACCAGGGTACTGTTCGGCGCACCACTTCTTTTTCATAAGCTGAAGGTTGGCCGTAAGGCTTATCTACAACACCCGCCCCCAGCTGACGCCCCCAGGATGGCTCCATTGGGGGTAGATTTTTACTTGCAGCAGCGGTCCCTGCAAACGTTGTTGCTGTCATCGCTCCAGCAGCAAGCATCCCTTTTTTTAGAAAATCCCGGCGATCGGAAATTGACAAGCCTTCAGACTCCCGCGCTAACTGCTCCATTAGCTCACGAGTCGACAGACTTTTAATCGGATTGGACATCCACGCCTCCAGACGATTTGTTCTATGCAAACTTAGCTCGTCAGACCCAAATTTCAGGCCTGCATATTATTATTTGAGATAAGCTTATACTTGGTTGGAATATATAAGAATTCGACCATTGTCTAGGAATACATGATATTCATCATATATATGGATTTAATTGATTAGATTTACCTTATATTTTGGTTGATTGGCACTTCTTAGAACAAAGGGTTAGACATTCTTGACTACTCTCTTCGCATCGGCAGCCCTGACCTGAACAATCCGGTATCGTTTTTTTAGGCAAAAAAAACCGCAGCCTCGGCTGCGGTTTTAACTATATTTTTATTAAAGCATTAGCGATGCTGCCATTCAGGTTTACGTTTATTAATAAACGCATCTATCCCTTCTCCGGCATCATGGGTCATCATATTGCCGGTCATCACTTTACTGCACTCTGCATAAGCTTCTGCAAGCGGCTTGTCTATCTGACGTGCATAAGCCTGTTTACCGATAGAGATCGCTTTACGTGAACTAGCTGCAACTTTAGCGGCAACTTCTGCTGTCTTTTGCTCCAGCTCATCGTCAGCAACAACCCAGTTAACAAGCCCCATCTCCCAGGCTCGCTCAGCACCGATCATATCGCCGAGCAGCAGCATCTCCATCGCATGCTTCTTTGTTACAACACGACTTAAAGCAACCATCGGCGTTGAACAGAACAGACCTATATTAACCCCCGGCGTGGCAAACCTTGATTTTTCGCTGGCCAATGCCAGATCACAGCTGGCAACCAACTGACAGCCTGCAGCTGTTGCTACGCCATGTATCTGGGCAATAACAGGGATCGGCAGATTGACTACACGTTGCATCAACGTTGAGCAGGTATCAAAAGTACACTGATAATACGCTTCCTCCCCCTCACCCAACATCTGCTTCAGATCATGCCCGGAGCAAAAGCCCCGACCACTACCTTTCAATACGATGACCCGGACTGATATATCATCGGCTATTTCATCAAAGGTAGTGATCAGCGCCTGCATTAACTCCAGCGAAAGCGAGTTATAAGCATCGGGACGGTTCAAAGTAAGAGTACAGATACCATCATTATCTTCACGAATTAGCAGTGTGTCGCTCATAGCAACCTCAGGTTATTGTTATTTGATAACCTGAGAAACTAATGCAAAAAGAGGAATAAATAAAGGAAAACCCTTACACAATAGACAAAAGTTAGATTGTCAGTTGCTCAGATTTTTGGCCAGGAAACGGTCTAATTGATTAGCAAACTGCTGGCGATCCTGCTGCCCCAGCTTTGGCGGACCACCAGTATCAATACCGGAGCTACGTAACTGGTCCATGAAATCTCGCATGTTAAGTCGCTGACGAATATTTTCCGGAGTATAGAATTCTCCCCGGGGATTGAGGGCATGGGCTCCTTTTTCGATCACTTCCGATGCCAGAGGAATGTCTGCAGTAATGACCAGATCAGCCGCAGAACACTTTTGTACTATGTAATTATCCGCCACATCGAAACCGGCGGGCACTTGTACCATATCGATAAAGGCCGAATTAGGTGTTTGTAAGAACTGATTGGCAACCAGAGTGACCTGCAAAGATTTTCTATCCGCAGCACGAAATAAAATCTCTTTAATCACATTAGGACAAGCGTCCGCATCAACCCAGATCTGCATAGTTTTCGCTCAACAAAAGACAGTTAGACCAAAGATACCCACTAAACAAACAGATAAACACTTACAAAGAAAGTATATCAATCGTCTCTGGTACCGCTTTCTGGCTGGTACTAACGCTGTTTACTGCAGCATCAGGATCGGCAATACCATGGGCATAACCCCGTTGCAGCCCTTGAAAGTCAAACAGTTCAGTATCAACCAGGTGCGAAGGTACCACGTGACGCAAAGACCGGAACATCGTCTCGATACGACCTGGATGGTGTTTATCCCAATCCTGGAGCATCTCCTTGACTACCTGACGTTGTAAACCGTCCTGCGAGCCGCACAAGTTACATGGAATAATCGGGAACTCACGCAGGTCAGCGTACGCCATAATATCTTTTTCACGGGCATAGGCCAGTGGCCGGATAACCATATTCCGACCATCATCACTTACCAGCTTTGGTGGCATCGATTTTAACTTACCGCCATAGAACATATTCAGGAAGAAGGTTTCCAGAATATCGTCCCGGTGATGGCCCAAAGCGATCTTGTTAGCACCAATCTCTTCGGCAAAACCATATAAGGTTCCACGACGTAGACGTGAACATAGCGAACAGGTTGTCTTACCCTCAGGTATGACTTCTTTGACAACCGAATAGGTATCCCGCTCTATGATATGAAATGGCACACCGATATCAGAAAGATAGGCGGGCAGAACATGCTCGGGGAATCCAGGCTGTTTCTGATCCAGGTTTACTGCCACTATCTCAAAACTGATAGGGGCACTCTTCTGCAAATTCATCAGAATATCCAGCATGGCAAAAGAGTCTTTACCACCTGACAAACACACCATGATCTTATCGCCATCTTCGATCATATTAAAATCTTCGATCGCACGACCCATTTCACGGCGCAGACGTTTCTGCAGTTTATTCAGACGGGTTTTCTGTTGTTTAGCCAGTTCTTCGCTCATAACCGATATTCAAAAAGAGGTTGCTTGAAAGGCGGCGATTATAGCGGAATTGGTAGAATTAAGCAGCCCGAATAGCTGCTGGAGATCAAATACACCGCAGTCAAAAAAGACTGCGGTGTTTTAAAGCGATCCGATCAGGAAAAAGATCAGTTCAGATGCGATATTTCCTGCCGTTCTTCATCGTTCAGAACAGCTTCACGGTCAATGTTCAGGACACTTAACAGATCACCCATAGCATTTAAGACTCGGAACTGAGTCATGATGCGATCTTTGTCAGCTGTAAGTAGCTCACGACGCGCCTCAAACAGTTCATTTTCCGCATCTAACAAGTCGACCAGTGTACGACGCCCCAGCTTGAACTGCTGCTCATACGCATCCAGCGTTTTTTCTGACTCAATCACATGCGCTTCAAGAAACTCCATCTGACGTTCCAGCAACTGATAAGCATTCCAGGAAAGACTCATACCTTCTGCTACCTGACGCTGAGCACGATCACGGATTGCACTGGCTTCCATTAGCTTGTAATAGGCGTCTTTTTTACGATAGCTGTCCGATTTACCATTAAACAGGTTGTAACGCATCCGAATCATCGCGGTCAGGTCATTATTATAACCAACGCTACCATCCAGGTTATTGTTCCAGGTTCCGCCCAGCTCAAGACGAATATCTGGACGGAAGTTTGAATCCTGAATTTTTAACTGAGCTACCGCTGCATCAATATCCAGCTGTGAAGACAGCAGAGTCGGATGTACCTTACCCGCACGCTCTAATGCCAGCTCATAAGAAACCGGCATATTCTGATCAACCGGTTGCGGTTTGATCAATCCCAATGCTTCGCGGCCAACCACTTTATAGAATCGAGCCTGGGCATCCAGCACATTATTATCCGTTGCCAGATAGTTAGTATGCGCACGACTCAAACGACCTTTAACCTGAGACAAATCAGAAGCAGAACCCAGACCGTGCTCGGAACGCTTACGAATACCATTCAGAATTTCGATATGAGCTTCCAGGTTATCCGCAGCTAGAACCGCGGCTTCCTTCGCGTTGATCACTGACATATATGCATCAGCAACTTCAAGCGTTGTATTTTCTGCTGCAGTCCAAAGCTGAAAACGCTGCGCTTCTGCTTCAGCCCGGGTACGGCTCATATCATTACGGGTACGCAGACCGTCATACAACATCTGACTGGCCGTCAGGGAGGCTTCTCCCCGCTCCAGATCAACATAATCAGAACTGCCAGTTGAAGCTCGGGTTGACGGGCTATTAGTCCACTCCCCGCCCCAGCCAAGCGCCAGATCAACCGTTGGCAGATAACCTGCCTTAGATATACCGATCTGCTCTATTCGACTCAGATACTGGTTTTTTACAATTGCCACATCCGGCGAGCTTTCGATTGTATACGAAGCCGCCTCCATCAGGGTTTGCGCTGAAAGCGTCCCCGACCATGCCAAAATGGCGATAGCGCCTAATTTTGGTAATTTCCCCATTGAACCATTCCCCCCGGTTAAGTCCATTTACATTTTATCTTTCGCGTAAGGCTTGCTGCTGTGCCTTAAATATTGGTTTCAGCAGATAATCAAGCACACTTTTCTTACCCGTCATGATGTCTACTGTTGCCATCATGCCCGGAATGATCGGCAGTGATGTATTTCCTCTGCCAAGATCGTTATTCTCTGTTTTAACCCGTATCAGGTAGTAGATATTGCCCTGATCATCTTCGATGGTATCGGCACTGATATGTTCAACCGTGCCTTTCAAGCCACCGTAAATAGAAAAATCATAGGCCGTCAGCCGAACAACAGCCGCTAATCCAGATCTTAAAAAGGCGATATCTTTGGGTGACACTTTTGCTTCGATCAACAGATGATCTTCAGTAGGAACAATTTCGACCAGATCCATACCCGGGCGTATAACACCGCCAATGGTATTAACCGAAATTGTTTTTATTGTGCCCTGAACCGGGGATATAACAGTAGTGCGATCAACCCGGTCACGCAGGCTTACCTGTTGTTCAGTACTCTGCTTGAATTGCGCCAAACGTTCGTTTAGTTTCTGTTGACTTTCACTTCGAGCATTTAACGCGATTTCACGACGTTTCGCAACAGCTTCCTGTACACTTAGCTGCACTTTAGGGAGTAATAGCTTTACCCCCTCAAGCTCTTGTTTGTAGTTATTCAGATCCCTTTCAAGCTTAATCAGCTCAATTTTCGGAATGACGCCCTGCTCAGCCAGAGGGCGGGTCATACTAACCTCTTGCAAACTCAGCTTGTATGAACGCTGTATATGGCTGAGTTTAGATTCCAGTTCACGCTTTTCCTGAACCCGCTGTTCAATTTGACGCCCAAGAATATCTAACTGGTTACTCAGATTACGCAGATGTTCTTCCAACTGCGCCTGCTCGCGACCGTATAACAGAGGATACTGAGCCTTCCACTCATCACTCATCAGAATAGGCTGAGCTTGAATACCCACCTGTTCCTGCCACTGAGAGGCATTGCCATTGCCGCTAATAATTATGCTGTTCAACTCAGCCTTATGACGAGCGACCGATATTTCAAAATATGCACCTTCCTGAGCCTGGCCTCGAAAGTCCGATAGAAACTGAGTTTCATCGACCCGTAACAGAGACTGGCCCGCTTCGACCTGGTCTCCCTCTTTAATATAGATATCTTTCAGGATGCCGCCTTCGAGATACTGAACAACCTGCACCTGCTGCGAAGGTATCACGCTACCTTCACCCCGGGTAATCTCATCCAGCTCAGCGAAATAGGCCCAGACAAGCGCCACCACAACAAAGCAGACAACACCCCATAAAAGAATTCTTGAGCTTCTGGGAGTATCCATCAAGGTGCTGGCGGCAGCATTGTCAATAAATTCATGGAGGTCTTTATCCACAGCAGGCTGATCAGAAGAACTGCCAGCCATCGCTTTAACCGCATCTTTTACTTTATTGGGTACTGGTCTGTTCACAGACGGTGGCGCAGACATAACTACTTCGCCTCCTTCTGGGCAGGTTGCTGACGATTAACGCCTTCACGTAGCCAGGTAATAACTTCCGCTTTGGGGCCGTCAGCCAGTAACCGGCCATTTTCAAGTACGATAATCCGATCAACAACATCCAACAGACTGGATTTATGGGTGCTTAAAATCAGCGTTTTGTCGCTATCAAGCTCTTTCAATCTATTCATCAAATACAGTTCTGACTTACGATCCAGCTGACTGGTAGGTTCATCCAACAGTAATATTGGCGGATCCATAACAATCGCCCGGGCTGCAGAAACGGCCTGACGCTGACCACCTGAAAGCTGCCGACCGCCCTCACCTACCTGACGTTCAAGTCCTTCAGGATCGTGATCTGTAAAGGCCGAAACACCGCCCCACTTAGCCGCTTTTAGTAAAGCTTCATCACTGGTAAAAGGTGCGCCCATGGTGATGTTGTCACGGATACTACCGAAGAAGAGATGGTTATCCTGGGTAATACAGCCAATGTTCCGGCGCAAATCAGCCGGATGAAGCTGTGCGATATTAACGCCATCCATTCGCACATCGCCTTCTGTCGGCTGATAAAGCCCAAGAATTAGCTTTTCTAAGGTGCTTTTACCTGCGCCTATACCACCGATCAGGGCAACACGTTCACCTTGTTCAATAGTGAAACTGATTTCATGCAGTGCGTAGCTTTGCTGGCCAGGGTAAGCAAAGCTCACCTTATCAAACTCAATTTTACCCTTAAGCTGGGGGCGACTTACGTACTTCTTATTCTCTTCCTGTTCAACAGGCATTTCCATCACCTGATTAATCAGGCTCATAGATGCCTTGGCCTGATTATACCGGGTTGCCAACAATGATAGCTGAGCTAACGGCTGAACCGCACGACCGCCTAACATCACCGCAGCAATAATGCCGCCCATGCTCAACTCACCCGCGGCAACCAGGTAGACTCCCATCACCACAACACCAACGGTCATCATCTGCTGTAGAAATGCTGACAGACTTGACGCACCATTGGCCAGCTTACGGGTCTGAATATCATGCTGCCCCATCTTACTAACAGCTTGCTCCCATATCACCTGATACTGGCTTTGCGCACCATTAATCTTTACAGCCTCAAGGCCACTCAGGCCCTCAACCAGGGTGGCCTGTTTTTGCGAAGAAAGTTTCGAGGTGATCTCTATCTGTTGCGCCAACGGTTTCTGGATATAAAGGCTATACCCTATCAGAATCACCATTACCGTGAGCGGCACCGCAACCAATGGACCACCGACCGTCCAGATAACCAGCAGGAAGATAACCGCGAAGGGTAGATCGACCAGCGCACTAACGGTTGCAGAGGTGATGAACTCGCGAATCGACTCAAAAGACTGCAGATTATTAGCAAAAGCGCCGACAGACAGCGGACGGGCCTCCATTCGTATTCCCATTACCCTGGCAAAGATTTTCGCCGATAGCTGCAGATCAAGCTTCTTTCCCGCCACATCGATAAAATAAGAACGCAGATGTTTAAGTACAAAATCAAACAGAAAAACCAGAGAGATGCCTATTGCCAGCACCCAGAGTGAATCGAACGCCAGGTTAGGTACGATTCGGTCATACACATTCATCACGAACAGAGGCGATGCAACAGCAAACAGGTTAATCAGGAAAGACGCAATCAGCACATCCCGATAGATCGGCATTGCACTACGAAATGTACCCCAGAACCAGTGTTCATTCTTGGTATCCAGTACATCAGGGCTACGCTGATCAAATTTATACTTCTTTTTGACATAGAACAGGTGGCCAGAATAATCAGCCTCTAGCTGTTCAATGCTCAACTCCGCTTCTGCATCACCCGCCTCGGGCTGTAAAACCCGGGCAGTGCCACTCTGCTGATCAAGTGACATCAGCACGCAACAGCGACGATTTTTCAGCAGTAAAACACAAGGTAACAGCAGCTCGTGTACATCAGTCAACCGTTGATCTGTCAGCCGTACAGATAACCCTGCCCGTTCTGCAGCACGAGGAAACAATTCAGGCGTAAGCGCGTTATCGACTAACGGTAAACCACTGCAGAGCGAGTCTTCAGAGGCAGGCATACCATAGTACTTACCCAGCAATAGCAGGGATTCCAGCAACGGATCGATACTTTGTGACCGACCAGAATCTAAATCCCAGTCTGTATTAAGTTGCGTCACCTTGTTTTGTTTCCTCTTTTCTACAACGATTTAATAACTCGTATAAAACAGATGTTTTGATCTTTATCCAGAGCAAAAAAAGAGCAGTCGGTTAACAGACTGCTCTTTCGTCCTTAAATAAGGATCTTAGGATCGGCCATATTGATCAGTTCATTAAGTACCTGTACATCAGTCAAGCCTGCATCAAGATTAAGATCACTCTTTAATGAAGCCAGACTCACATCATCCAGTACGATCTGCTGAGTAATATCCGCACCATCATGTACATTCAGAGTCACTTGAGATGCACTATCAACCAAACTCAGATAGTCAGCAATAGGATCACCATCTTGCATACCAAGCGAATCAAGCATTCCACTCAGATCAAGTTTATCTTCAAGTACATTGAAGTCACCTACCGTATCTATTGCAGGACTGTCAGCTGTTCCCTGATCACCACCATTCCAGTCAAAGGTATCCAAACCAGCGCCACCGATTAACAGATCGTCACCCGCACCACCGGTAAGGATGTCGTTACCATCACCGCCATACAATACATCATTACCGTCGGCGCCGAACAACTCATTACTTTGTCCATCTTTACCAATGATAATGTCATCACCCACGCCGCCTTGTAGCTTAGCGTTGTCGACAATACTAATATTTACAGTACCGGTATCAGTTAACACACCATCAGTTATCGAGTAGTCATAGGCTGCATCAGTAACGTTAGTATCATCAATAGTTAACCACAGATCATAGCTACCAGTATCATTGGTACCATTCTCTCCAACACGTACAAAGTAGTCACCGTCTTCATAAGCAGTGAACTGCATAAATGCATCATCAGTATCGATTGAACCTTCACCACCATGGCCTATGTCATAGTCATAATCATAAGTACGGCGGATCCGAGTTCCATTTGAATCAAAAAGCTGCAATTCAGAGTGCTGAATACTTTCGCCATTATCGATATCAGCAATCAGTATCTCACCCTTTTTAAGTTGCACTTTTATATAGTCGGTATCATCTCCACCATCGGAAATGGTACCTGTATATTTCAAACTTGCCAGCTCAGGATTAGCAACATTGGCAGCTTCGGCCCCTGTAACCGCACCAAACAGGGATCGATCAGTCAAATCATCAGCATTAGCAATGGAGTTGTTACTACCCGATTCACTGATGATTGAATAACTCGCACCAAAGTCGGTTGAATATGGAGACGCTGGTGTAAACTCAATACTGTCAGCATCTTCAGAAATAGTTCCTCCTGAAGCGTTTGAAGCACTTCCGAACGTAAACGAATCACCATCCAGGTCCTGATCGTTATTCAATAGAGCTTCTTTAGCAACATCGATAGGCGCATCAATAATATTGGTAATAATATGGTCATTACCAACGGTTGGATTAGTATCAAAATTAAGATTAACCGTTAGATTTGATACAACCTCATCACCATCATTATCCCGGCCAACAAGGATAAATACCTCCTGCTTGCCAATGATACTTGCGTCTAAATCAATATCGTAATTAAACGTACCTGTCAGGTAGTCCAGATGCATGGTTCCACCCTCAGGTGTAGTGAAGGTGACGCTCGCATCAGAACCGTTATAGGTATATATATCAGAGCCAATGGTAATGGACTTGATATATCCGCCATCGGCACCCAGAGTAATACCATCATCTCCGCCACCGAGAACAGACATGCTACCGGCAACTGAACCACTCACTGTATCGTAAAGTGAGCCTATAAGTTCACTCTCATCCTGAATAATAATCGGTGCATCTGGATAAGCGACGACATCAATTCCCTGATTAAGGGTAACTGTATTAATAGCACCAACACCAACACCTATTGATTTAGTAGCATTGGCATCAACAAATGCCTCCCACTGCGCTGCAATTGTTGAGACGTTACCTTCATTTTCATGGCCATCAGAAAGGAAATAGATCATCGTCTGATCCGATGATGGCTGAGAGAAACCAGACATCAACAGTTCTAATGCCGATTGATAATCGGTACCTGTATCAACAGGCACCGCCTGAAGATACTCTTTACCGCCCTGGATATCAGTCCAACCCGACTCTGCTGCAGATGAGCCAAAGTCAACGATTTTGACATTTACATCACCAATCGCGTCATAACCTTGCAACATGTTGTGGAGAGCATCTACGGCCAGATCATGACGGTTACTGTAACCCGGTACGTCAGGATCACCATTCATACTGCCTGATCTATCATAAATGATGATGATATTGGATGTCAGAACACCTCCAGATGCCTGCAGATTATGCACAGCATCAGTGGCCTCAGGCATATCATCCATGACACTTACCGTCAGAGCCGCTTGAGCAGAATCGCCATCAGCCTGTTGAAGTACATAATTAAAGACTTCTTGATCGGTGACGCCAAAACTAGTGGCTGCGGTAAGGGTATACGTATAGTCACCGGCATTAGGACCGGATGCGTCGACAATCAATTCACCGTAAGCAGTTGTAACCGTAATGGTTCCACCGACAGGCGTCACACCATTAATAGATACCAGGCTAGCCCCTTCAAGAGTGTCGTTACCATATAGATTACCGGTAGCAATATTTGCCCCGCTACCTGCATCGGTACCCTGCAATAAAGCTGACTCAAATACAGTATTATCATCAGCAACCGCTGTAGGAACGGTACCATCAGTTAAATGAATAGCAAAAGTACTGATGTTAGCGCTGCCATCAGAGCTCAAAGCCCGCACCCCTACACTAGGGTCAGGATCATTGGCACGATCAAATAAACTGGAATCTACGACCGTAATGACACCGGTAACAGAATCAATAGCAAATGCGCCACCATAGTCATTAGTCAAACTATAAGTAACACTATCAGCAGGGTCTGGATCTACTGCAATCGCAGTAATACCAACCACAGTACCGGCCGGCGCATTCTGAGCAACCTGGTTAAGGTTAATATCAGCATCTGTTACCGGACCTATTGGCTGGGGAGCATCATGGGTGATAGTCAATGTGGTTTGATTTGACTGATCGCCCTCGGCATCGGCTATTACATAAGTAAACTGATCTTCAAAACCATCAGCCCTTGTGTAATCAATATCATAGACATAATACTCATCAGCATGAACGCCTGTTGGCACACTCATGACAACGTACTGGAATGACTGCCCGCCCGTATCAATATCAACATCGTATGTATTAGTGTTTCCACTGAACGTTGAACTTGCGACTTTCTGGTGATTTGAATCGTAAGCTGTCCATACACCGTTCTCATTACCAAAACTATGCAGTGTAATTGTTGCTTCTGTTGCACTTTCACCAAGATCCATCAACAGTGCCTCGGCACCGCTGGCATTGTCATTATCTAATCGGCCATCTTCACCACCAGAAACACCAATCCCCTGAACACTACCACTGTTATCAGAATACACCGAGCCGTTTACAGCCCCGGTCAACAGTGTATTGTTTGACTCATAAGCAGTGCCAGCTGAGTACGCAGAAAATGAAACCTGACTCCAGTTAGGTAAACCGCCACCACCATCATGAACAGCAGCACTGGATATTGAAGTATAGGTATAGCTACCATCCTGGTTGATATCCAAGGTGCCATAAGTCCCGATAACAGTTAAATTACCGCTGCCATCAAAACCAGTATTACCATTGACAGAAACAATCGTTGCAGGTCCCTCGCCGAACAGTTCATCGGCACCACCGGCATCTGTTACGACATTTCCAGATACCGTATCCCCGTATTCAACGTATGATTGATCAGGGTTAGCAACCGGGACTTTATTAACAGCACGCACATCAATAATGGCGGTTGCTGAATCGAAATAGATACCATCCGTAACTTCAAAAGTTATTGGCAGATCCTGCCCAACAAAATCGACAGCAGGATTGAAAGTCCAGGTACCATCACCGTTATCGGTTATAGATCCGTACAATGAATCAACGGTCACAGAGCTGATGTTTAATACATCCTTACCATCAGGATCAGTACTATTAGCTAGCAGCTCAGCTTCAGTAACGATGATAGCGCTATTGATCATCATACCGCCAAGATCTACATCACCAGCAACGGGTGGATGAGTTTGCGTTGACGAAGGAGCTGCTAAAGAAGTTGCGTTGTGATGGATATTAAGGACCGCCGTATCAATATCACCATCATCATCTAACGCTGTATATGTAAAGCTATCTGCAGCGATATCCTTAGAACCAAAGGTAATGCTTTCAAGGCGAATGCCCTGACCAGGACCGGCTACAGTTATGGCTATATACTGAATCATAGTGCCTGCAGGAATGTCATCAGGACCCACAGCAATTATATCGGTACCGTCACCGTTCATCGTTCTGACACCACCGATAGCATCACCATCTGCATCAAACAAACGATATTCAACCACTTCATTGTCAGCAAGATCTTGAAGGGTCGCGTTAATCACATTAACCTGACCTTCAAAGTTGTATATCAACTGCTCCTGATCATTAATTCGTCCAGGCTGAGTAACACCCGCATCCACACCCAGACTATCTGATTGATTATGAAAGCCGATCTGGCTGTAAGCAGCAGGAAGGTTTGCAACATCAAGCGCCCCACCACTCAGAATAATGGCATCATTAGCGCCGTAGAAAATACCTTTGCCATTTTCCCATTCGCCTAAATCAGCTCCGGTGGCCATGCCTACCGCAAGGTTAGAAGTGTAGGTATAGCTACCATCACTGAGTAGGGTTAAATCGCCATAAAGGCCTTCAATCGTTGAACCAACATTGCTCGTTGTCTGGTTCCCTGTATCACCGACCTCGACCCCGACGACAGTTGCAGGGGTATCCTTAATCTGATCGTTGGCTAACACATCACCGGCGATAGATGCCGAAGCCAATAAGTTAAGGGCTTCATTATCATCTAAGGCGTTGATACTGATATCAGTGACATTCAAGCTAACCTTAGTCCAGGCAGAATCGTTAGTTCCATCGGTAGCCGTATAGTAAAAATAATCCTCGAGAACATCATTGCTCGTGTGGTCAAGTACCGGTGCATGATATTCAAATGAACCATCAGCGCTCATGACAACAAAACCACCCAGGGCCGTTGTAAAAGAGCTTACACCGTCAACAGACTGAATTCCTGTGCCACTGCTATCTGAAGCGACACTAACAACACTAAGGCCTTCCCCTTTTGGATCGGTATCATTTTCGGTAACGCTATCTGCGGTTATAGCAACCGAAGTATACAAAGAGGAGTCTTCGACTAACGAGTAGCTATCGGCAACAGCGACAGGCACAGGATCAGCGGCTATTGATAGCTCTATATTACTGACAACGGCATCGCCATCACTATCCATTAGCTGATAATTCACACCCAACAGAACGTTATCCTGACCAGCTTCGACTGGAATCTGTTGCAGTTGAGAAACGCGATACTCACCCGTAGCAAGATCAATTATTTCAAGCTCAAGAACAGCGGTACCTGCGATACTACCCGTTAACATCAAACCGTTGGCTTGCCAAACAATACTTGTATCTGGAGCCAGGTTTTGCGTCGTGACATCTGTATTCCAAGTAAACGGGGTTGTATCGTGCTGCCCATCAGCGCCAAAGAGGGCTTCAGTCACCCCGTCCAGATTGCCGGAATAACTTACCGAGCTGCCAACCATTGATATATTATCGACAAAAGCACCATGCGTAATATTTCCACCCTGTCCTCTGTCAACATCATCCAAGCCATGTAGCTCTATTCTGCCACCATCAACTGTCGCAGTCAGAGCAACGCTAACCTGCATCCAGCCATTTCCTGCGTCCGTAGTAGAGACGTTATAGCCAGACGAAGCATTAACGCTATAAGGAAAAGAATCACCAAGCGCACCATCAACAGTAAGGATATCTTCACCTTCCCAAACCACTTTCATCCGGCCATCACCCGATTTACTGTTACGTGGTTTGTAATAAAATGAGAAATCGTACTCTACACCTTTGATAGAGTTAACATCCTGGTACATCTGGACATTTGCATCAGTTGCACCAGCCGTAACAATTGATTGAAGCTCAATATAAGAGACGCCATCTTGAGCGGGGAACTTGTCTCGTTGCAACTCCATTGCTGGATTAGGGGCATCCGTGGTCCAACCATCTAACTCCCTTACCAGCCCCCAGGTACCAAAGTCTTGAATTTCACCAGGATCTTTCACACTATTATTAACATTATTGTCTTCAAAGCTTCCGTTAACCATCAGATCGTGGAACACGGCATTATCCAAACTAACATTGGACGACATTGTTAAAGGAACGTCATCGTTTACAGTAATACTAAACTCAACGTCTAAAGGACTCGCCGTCTGCTGGTCAGTATTCAGAGGATCAAAATTTGAATCGAGCACCTGAAGGGTTAGCGGAATAACTATATCGTTTTCACCAGCACCTGTTGGATGATCAATAGGCATATATTGGGTAAACGCATAACCCGTATTTGTCGAACTATCAATCTCTACGGTAAATACTGTATCAACACCACCGTTAATAGTTGCCCTGAGAGTATTGGTTGGCTGATCCCATGAGTAAGAGATAGCCTTACTACCTGAAGTAAGCTGATCTCCATTACTATCAAGTGACAAACTGTCATCAATGGATAAGTGAAGGTCCGTACCTATATTGTTGATTAAGCCAGATATCGAAACATTATTGCTAAGATCAGTGTCAGTATTCTCATCTACATCATCATCGTCTGCAGCGATGCTAGTCGTAGTAAATGAGAAGTCATCATTGAGAATTACAGTCTCAACAGTAGTCACATGCGCGGTAGCACTACTATCTGTATATCCTGCAACAGAAAGATCATAGAACTCACCGGTATCTTCTACCGCCGTAATTGTTGCTGTATAGCTTTCATCATCTTCAACATGCCCATCTCCATTTGTAGCAACCGTAAATGTGGTCGAAGAACTTCCCGAATCGATGGTATATACCTGGGTGTTATTACCCGGTGTACTGTATGCGTAGTCACCGTTATCTGCAGTAATGTTAGCGAATGAAATAGTGACTTCAGTATCTGATGAAACTGTGACTGGATTACCATTAATGTCACGTAACTCAATGGTGTATGCAGATGTTGTATCACCTTCAACAACATCACCAGGGCCAATAAGAGTGGCATAAACCGTGGCATCGGTAAGCTCAATCGCTACCGCAGCAGTATCTCCTGCCGGAGTTGCGAAGTTATCATCGGATACTTCGACTGTCAGGTTGTAGTTACCCAGATCTCCATCATCGATATCCTGATTCAGTGTAATCTCACCACTGATAGAATCAATTGTGAATACGCCATCAGTCTGAGTGCCATTGGCAAAACGGTAACTCAGAGTATCTCCATCTGCATCGTCTGCAATAACACTACCCACTGGAGTACCGCTAGTGCTGCCCTCTGGCAAGCTACCGAAGTCGTAGCTGTCTGCATTCGGAGCATCGCCTTCAACATCGCTGCCGGAACGGAATTCAGGGATATCGGTCACCGCATCCACGGTGATCGCCAGCGTTGAGCTGGCGGTATCGGTTGGATCGTTATCATCCACAAGGCTGTAGCTCACCACCGGTACACTGCCGTGGTAGTTCGGTGCCGGGGTAAAGTCGTAGCTACCATCAGCATTCACGGTCAGATCACCGATCGGGTTGCTATCGCTATCAACCAGCGCGGTAACGCTACCCAGTACCAGGGCGGTCTGGCTGCCGCTGCCATCCACATCGACGGTCGCGCCGGTCAGGGTATGGCTGCTGCTATCGGTATCGGTCAGGTTGGCGAACAGGTCGCCCCCGCTGATCGCGGTATCTTCGTTGGTGTTAACGTTCTCATCCAGATCCGTTATCGCATCGGTCACCGCATCCACGGTGATCGCCAGCGTTGAGCTGGCGGTATCGGTTGGATCGTTATCATCCACAAGGCTGTAGCTCACCACCGGTACGCTGCCGTGGTAGTTCGGTGCCGGGGTAAAGTCGTAGCTACCATCGGCATTCACGGTCAGATCACCGATCGGGTTGCTATCGCTATCAACCAGCGCGGTAACGCTACCCAGTACCAGGGCGGTCTGGCTGCCGCTGCCATCCACATCGACGGTCGCGCCGGTCAGGGTATGGCTGCTGCTATCGGTATCGGTCAGGTTGGCGAACAGGTCGCCCCCGCTGATCGCGGTATCTTCGTTGGTGTTAACGTTCTCATCCAGATCCGTTATCGCATCGGTCACCGCATCCACGGTGATTTTTGCAATAGCAATATTTGAACTCTTACCTCCGTCGTTCACCACTACTTCGATAATACGATCCGTGGTATTAGGATTCTCACTGGTGTTATTAAAGGTAATCGATTCGATCGCCGTCTCGTAAGACGCCAGCGTCGCACTACCACTCAGGGTAACAACATTACCGACGACACTCGCCGTAATTCCCGCTGGCAGTAGACCCGCCGCCAGAACATCACCCACTTGACCATTCGTCAGTGTGATCGTTGCACTTTCGATATTACTGTCATCAACATCCGTGATACTACTATCCAGATCCGCTATCGCAACCGCACCACCGTTCTCGGTAAAGTTGACCTGATAATTAGCTCCAGTATCCGTGCTGTCATTTGAATCTAAATCAAGTGTCGGAGGCTGATCATTATCCAGAATGGTCGCCTGCGCACTCGCTGTATCGGTCGCATCCGCCGTGTTCGTCGCGGTCAGCGTGAACTGCTCATCTGCTTCGGTAACCAGATCGTCCAGTACATTGATGTACACATCCACACCACTGCCGTCGGCTGGCAGCGTAATCGGGCTGCTGATCGGCGTGTAGTTCGTGCCATCAAAGCTGTAGAACGCATTCTCGTAATCACTGCCGATATCCAGGCCACTCAGCG
>NZ_RQXV01000024.1 GCF_003858655.1 Amphritea balenae | reverse complement strand
CACCAGAACATGTCTGGTTCTGACATGGGCGACGACCACAAAGAATACTTTGCTGGTGAGAACGCTCTGAAAGCTGGCGGTGCGAAAAACACCTCTAACCAGTTCGGTTAAGCTGAATTAGCTTGTCAAAAAAGGCAGCCATTGGCTGCCTTTTTTATTATCTGATCAGGCTAAGATTTAGTGCTCTTCTCTACCCTTCCTTTGTAACGGTCTGATAAAGCTTCAGGACTGTGCGACATCTGCGACCAGATCTCTTAGCCATTTATGAGCAACGTTATGTTGTATTAACGGGCTCCAGGCCATTTTCAGTTCAAAGTCAGGTATTTCAAATGGCGGTTGTCTTATTTCCAGACGGGGATTATCTGATTGTGCTGTAGCTGCCCGGGTTGGAATAGTCGCAATCAAACCTTTTTGTTCTGCAATATGCGCTGCCGACTGGTAGTGCCGGGTAAACACCCGGATTTTACGTTTATGGCCGATCTGATCCAGGGCTTCGTCTACCCATCCTAGTCGTTTAGTGTCCTTAGGTGAGATCCCCATACCAGCCCCCATTCCGGTTTTACTTACCCAGACATGGTAGGCAGCAATATAGGTTTCCAAACGAAAATCGGAGGAGATCGGATTATCCACCGCAAACAGGCAGGAAAAGCCATCCCGCCACAGCGTTTTCTGGTGAAACGATTGCGGCATCGTATCAAAACGATTGATTACCAGATCGACTAATCCCTGCTCCACTTCGGTAAAGCTCATATCGCTGGGGGTCAGAATATCTAATACGATATCCGGCGCCTCCTTACGTAACCGTTTAAGCAGCTTAGGCAGTAACGTTGCTTCACCGTAATCACTGGTCATGATCCTGAATACCCGATCACTTGTCGCAGGGTCAAACGAGCTACTCGGCTCGATTACCTGCTCAACTGATGCCAGCACATTTCTTAATAGCGGTTGTATCGCCTGAGCCCGCTCTGTTGGCATCATTCCGTCACTGGTTCGTACTAACAACGGGTCTCCAAAGGTCTCTCTTAACCGGCGCAGGCCGTTACTCATTGCCGGCTGTGTAATACCCAGCAAACTGGCTGATCGGGTTACATTTCGCTCCCTCAATAGTACGTCCAGATATACCAACAGGTTCAAATCGATCTGATCAAGGTTCATACAAGCCCCATAGATACTTAACTCTTAAAGATCATTATTCACATGGTGAATGTTACGAATAATAGCTATTTATTTCAAAAATGTTAACTAATTCTCTAATATGATCTGCGTACCGAATAACAGAACAGCGCACACAGCTGTCAATGAGAGAAGGATTAACCATGTCCAGTCTGAATCAAGATATCGAAACTATCGCAGCGGCTAAAAATGCTGCTGGTAGCCCTTGGGATGCTATCAACCCAGAATCTGCTGCTCGCATGCGCGCTCAGAATAAATTTAAAACAGGCT
>NZ_RQXV01000022.1 GCF_003858655.1 Amphritea balenae | reverse complement strand
TGCTTTAAACGCTCTTTAACAATTGAATCCTGTAACAAATGAGAAAATGTACAAGCGCTAATCCGGCGTAAATGTATCGTTATTTCAATGTTTGTCGAAAGACAATCTTGAAGTTTTATCAGTCTCTTCGATCAGACCCTTTTGGGTTATATGGTCAAGTGACTAAGCGTGCACGGTGGATGCCTTGGCAGTCAGAGGCGATGAAGGACGTGGTAACCTGCGATAAGGTTCGGGGAGGCGGTAAACGGCCTTTGATCCGGACATTTCCGAATGGGGAAACCCACCCAGTATAAGCTGGGTATCTCTTAAGTGAATACATAGCTTTTGAGAGGCGAACCCGGGGAACTGAAACATCTAAGTACCCGGAGGAAAAGAAATCAACCGAGATTCCCCTAGTAGCGGCGAGCGAACGGGGACCAGCCCTTAAGCTGTATTGTAGTTAGCAAAACACTCTGGAAAGTGTGGCCATAGTGGGTGATAGCCCCGTATGCGAAAACTTATATACAGTGAAATCGAGTAGGACGGCACACGTGGAATGCTGTTTGAATATGGGGGGACCATCCTCCAAGGCTAAATACTCCTGACTGACCGATAGTGAACCAGTACCGTGAGGGAAAGGCGAAAAGAACCCCTGTGAGGGGAGTGAAATAGAACCTGAAACCGTGTACGTACAAGCAGTGGGAGCGGTCCTTGAGACCGTGACTGCGTACCTTTTGTATAATGGGTCAGCGACTTAATTTTAGTAGCAAGGTTAACCGTTTAGGGGAGCCGTAGGGAAACCGAGTCTTAATAGGGCGTACAGTTGCTAGGATTAGACCCGAAACCGAGCGATCTATCCATGGGCAGGTTGAAGGTTGAGTAACATCAACTGGAGGACCGAACCGACTGTCGTTGAAAAGCCAGCGGATGACTTGTGGATCGGAGTGAAAGGCTAATCAAGCTCGGAGATAGCTGGTTCTCCTCGAAAGCTATTTAGGTAGCGCCTCATATCTCACCTACGGGGGTAGAGCACTGTTTCGGCTAGGGGGTCATCCCGACTTACCAACCCGATGCAAACTCCGAATACCGTAGAGTGCAATTATGGGAGACACACGGCGGGTGCTAACGTCCGTCGTGAAAAGGGAAACAACCCAGACCGTCAGCTAAGGTCCCAAAGTTATGGTTAAGTGGGAAACGATGTGGGAAGGCTTAGACAGCTAGGAGGTTGGCTTAGAAGCAGCCACCCTTTAAAGAAAGCGTAATAGCTCACTAGTCGAGTCGGCCTGCGCGGAAGATATAACGGGGCTCAAACCATACACCGAAGCTACGGACGCTGTTTACAGCGTGGTAGAGGAGCGTTCTGTAAGCCGTTGAAGGGAAAGCTGTAAGGCATCCTGGAGGTATCAGAAGTGCGAATGCTGACATGAGTAACGATAAGGGGAGTGAAAAACTCCCCCGCCGGAAGACCAAGGGTTCCTATCCAATGCTAATCAGGGTAGGGTGAGTCGACCCCTAAGGCGAGGCTGAAGAGCGTAGTCGATGGGAAACAGGTTAATATTCCTGTACTTTTTGTTATTGCGATGGGGTGACGGAGTAGGCTAGGCCAGCACGGCGTTGGTTGTCCGTGTTTAAGGCAGTAGGCTGAGATCTTAGGAAAATCCGGGATCTCTTTAGCTGAGAGTCGATGACGAGTCCTCTTTTGGACGAAGTGGTTGATGCCATGCTTCCAGGAAAAACCTCTAAGCTTCAGATAACAAGAAATCGTACCCCAAACCGACACAGGTGGTCAGGTAGAGAATACCAAGGCGCTTGAGAGAACTCGGGTGAAGGAACTAGGCAAAATGGTACCGTAACTTCGGGAGAAGGTACGCCGCTGACGGTGATGAGACTTGCTCTCTAAGCTGTTGGTGGTCGAAGATACTAGGTGGCTGCGACTGTTTATTAAAAACACAGCACTCTGCAAACACGAAAGTGGACGTATAGGGTGTGACGCCTGCCCGGTGCTTGAAGGTTAATTGATGGGGTTAGCTTCGGCGAAGCTCTTGATCGAAGCCCAAGTAAACGGCGGCCGTAACTATAACGGTCCTAAGGTAGCGAAATTCCTTGTCGGGTAAGTTCCGACCTGCACGAATGGCGTAACGATGGCCACACTGTCTCCACCCGAGACTCAGTGAAATTGAAATTGCGGTTAAGATGCCGTATATCCGCGGCTAGACGGAAAGACCCCGTGAACCTTTACTATAGCTTCGCAGTGGACTTTGATATTACTTGTGTAGGATAGCTGGGAGGCTTTGAAACTTTGACGCTAGTTAGAGTGGAGCCAATCTTGAAATACCAGCCTGGTACTATTGAGGTTCTAACTCAGGTCCCTTATCGGGATCGAGGACATTGTGTGGTGGGTAGTTTGACTGGGGCGGTCTCCTCCTAAAGAGTAACGGAGGAGTACGAAGGTGCGCTCAGCATGGTCGGAAATCATGCATCGAGTATAAAGGCATAAGCGCGCTTGACTGCGAGACTGACACGTCGAGCAGGTACGAAAGTAGGTCTTAGTGATCCGGTGGTTCTGAATGGAAGGGCCATCGCTCAACGGATAAAAGGTACTCCGGGGATAACAGGCTGATACCGCCCAAGAGTTCACATCGACGGCGGTGTTTGGCACCTCGATGTCGGCTCATCACATCCTGGGGCTGAAGCCGGTCCCAAGGGTATGGCTGTTCGCCATTTAAAGTGGTACGCGAGCTGGGTTTAGAACGTCGTGAGACAGTTCGGTCCCTATCTGCCGTGGACGTTTGAGATTTGAGAAGAGTTGCTCCTAGTACGAGAGGACCGGAGTGAACGAACCTCTGGTGTTCGGGTTGTCATGCCAATGGCATTGCCCGGTAGCTACGTTCGGACAGGATAACCGCTGAAAGCATCTAAGCGGGAAGCCCCCTTCAAGATGAGATCTCACTGGGGCCTTGAGCCCCCTGAAGAGCCGTTCAAGACCAGGACGTTGATAGGCTGGGTGTGTAAGCGTTGTGAGGCGTTGAGCTAACCAGTACTAATTGCTCGTGAGGCTTGACCATATAACGCCAAAAGCGTTTGTTG
>NZ_RQXV01000021.1 GCF_003858655.1 Amphritea balenae | reverse complement strand
GTTGATCTATTGCTGAGCCACAGTAATGGTACCGACAGCATCCGGATCAAGCAGTGGTATGAGAGCACGCAGTATCAGATAGAGCGGGTGCAATTCAGTGATGCAGATGAGACGGTGTGGAACAAAAACTATCTAACCGCTGCTGCCGCAAACAATGCCCCTGAACTAGTATCTGAAATCTCTGATCAATCACTGACTGAAACTGTGGAATTCAGTTTTGCTCTGCCGGCGGATAGTTTTAGCGACCCTGATGCGGGTGACATGCTGACTTACAAACTTACTGCTATCGATGGAACAGATCTGCCGGATTGGCTGAGCTTTGATCCTGAGAGCCTGACTCTATCCGGTACCCCGCCGGCGGGAGTGGCTGATCTGCAACTGATGGTTACCGCTACCGACAGCTATGGTCTTTCAGTCAGCGATCAGTTCTCACTGAATGTTGAACCTCAATTTAGCGAAATTACCGGTAGTCAAAGTCGAGATGATCTCTCAGGTACTGATGGAACTGATCATCTTTTAGGCTTGAATGGTGATGATATTCTTAGCGGACTTCAGGGTGACGACTGGCTTGAAGGTGGAGAAGGCAGAGATACCCTTTACGGGAATGAGGGAGATGATCGTCTTGAAGGGGGGAATGCCGTCGATAAGCTTTATGGTCATGAGGGGAATGACCACATTATCGGTGGTGCTGGCAATGATGTGATGAACGGCGGTGATGGTGACGATATATTTAGTTTAATCGCCGGCGATAATGGTTTTGATACTGTATTCGGTGATCTCGGCTATGACATCTTGATGGGCACTGAGCAGGACGATCAAATTGGCCTTAAAAAACACAAACCTTACCAGTCTCTTGAGCTTATCGACGGGGCTGAAGGCCACAATGTGATTATCGGGCATGACGGTAAAAACTACCTTGATTTCTCAGAAACAGAATTAATCAATATTGCATATATCGATGGACAGGGGGGGAACGATACCCTGAAAGGCTCCGCTGGCAATGACCTCCTGATAGGGGGATTAGGCGATGACAGTCTCTTTGGTGGTGAGGGCGATGATCGATTCTTGACAGCATCTGAACAAGGGTATGACCGTTATAACGGTGGAGAAGGTTTTGATAGGGTGATCGCTACGGATGCTGATGATCAGATTGGCTTAAAGAGCCATGCAGCGACCAGTAGTATTGAACAGATCGATGGCGGTGCAGGCAGTAATATTATTCTGGGTAATCACAAGTCTAACCGATTGATATTTACACAAACGGAACTTATTAATATTGCTGCAATAGATGGTGGAGCTGGAAACGATTACATCAAGAGTACAGATCAGAATGATGTATTGATCGGTGGCACAGGTAATGATCGTTTGCTGGGAGGCCTTGGCGGAGATGAGTACCTCTTTGATGAAGGTGATGGTCAGGATGTTGTCTATGAGCTGAACGGAGGTGGAATAGATGATCTTGATCGCATTGTCTTTGGTCAGGCAGAAACTACCGATAGCCTGTGGTTTAGTCGTAACGGTGAAGACCTGGTGGTTGATGTGATTGGCAGTGATGATCAGGTAACGATTCAGCGCTGGTTTACACACAGTCGATATCAAGTTGAACAGATTGAGACCCGTAGCGCGATACTGCATGATGAACATGTTGATGCTCTGGTACAAGCAATGGCGGCATTTGATGCACCAACAGGTGTGGGTAGCGTGATACCGGATGAGGTTAAAGAGCAACTACAGCCGGTGCTGGCATCGAGCTGGACGGTTGTTTAAGTTGCAATGCCCGCCATTTGGTGGGCTTTTTTTGCTAAATCATGAGCTGAAATTATTAATCAAAATAGGGATAAGGCTAAATTCTGAAATGAAAACCGGAAAACGCTATTTGATCGAATTTATCCTTACGCCACTGCTTCGATATAAGAATGAAAGTGTCAGGGAGAGGTAGGGATTTTTATAGTATAGAAAATTATACACTTTAATTGTTTTTAGCTTTTAGCTTTTAGCTTTTAGCTTTTAGCTTTTAGCTTTTAGTATGGAGTAAAAATTAATTTAAATTGTAGGTATGAAAAAGGCTTTTAATTATGGCTTGGTTCTTATGGGTTGTTGCTAGTTTTCTAATTAGTTTTATATATATTTCTTGGCGTGGACTTAACTATGACATAGTTATAGGTTTGATTTTTATTGGTGTGTTGTTTCATTTAACTATCAGAATGAAGATATTCAAAAAAATATCTAAAGAACGTAAAGAAACAATTTACCTTGCCATGTCAATATTGATGTTAGTTTTTTCTGTTACGACAATTTTTATGGGATTGCCACATATAAGGGATTAATATGTCAACTTTTTATGTAAGAGAAGAATTTCTAGATGCATGGAAGAAAGCGACTGATGTTAAAAGTGTAAATGAAGCTAAAGCAATACTAGATAATCCACAAAGCTTTGAACCATTGGAGGTTATAAAAGCCGCAGTGACGGTTGCTGATGCAATAGCATCAAATATCCCAGCGGATATGAACACAACAAAAGGATTGGTTACAAAGGCTGTTGGTTCCGTAACAGGGTCGTTATCTCTTGCCTTAAATGTTGCTGATATTGCTGATAAATATCAAAGTGGAAAGGCCAAGTGGACTGATGTTGCAGGTATTATTGGCAGCTTAATGCTAAGAGTACCTGGTCTTCAAGTTGTGGGAGCAATTCTATCTGCATATCCACTCGCAGATGAGTTTGGTCAGTGGTTAGGTAAAGAAGGACACTTAGATCCATTATTTGAATTATATGATAATGCTGTTGATAGCTTATCTGATTTACTCTTCTACCTGTTTGGCCCAGATTACAACCCCGCCTCAGCCTTCCCCGAAGCCGCCGCTAAAGGCTCTCCAATCGCTATAGACCTTGATGGCGATGGTATCGAAACTCTTTCCAAAACCGGCAACGTATTCTTCGATCACGATAAAAATGGTATGGCTGAGCGCAGCGGTTGGATAGCTGCTGATGATGGCTTGCTGGTGCTGGACCGTAATGCCGATGGGCAAATAAATAACGGCGGTGAGCTATTCGGTAACAATACTGAACTGGCTGACGGCACCCTTGCAGCCAATGGCTACGAAGCACTTAAAGCACTGGATGATAACGGTGATGGTGTCATCGACAGTAACGACGCGAGCTTTGCCGATCTGCGTATTTGGCAGGATCTGAACGGCGATGGGCTGAGCCAGACCGATGAGCTGCTAACCCTGGAACAGGCCGGTATCGCTTCCCTCAATACCGACTATCAGAATAGTAACAGCGATGATGGTTATGGCAATATCACCCGCCAGACCTCCACCGCTACCATGGCCGATGGCTCAACTGCAGATACCGCCGATATCTGGTTCGCTGTTAATAAAACCCGTACCGTTGAACAGGATCTGCTGGAACTCTCAGATGAGGTGGCAGCGCTACCCGATGCTGTAGCTTTCGGTAATGTCCGCAGCTTGCGTCAGGCGATGGTCCGGGATGAGGAGCTGACCCAACTGGTACAGCAGTTTACCGATAGCGATTCTGAAGGCGAACGCCTGGGACTGATGGATGCGCTGATCTGGCGTTGGGCCGGTGTTGATGATGTTGATCCCCGCAGCCGGGATGAGTTCGGTACTTTCTATCTGGACGGTCGCAAAGTCGCCGCTTTGGAGCAGCTAATTGGTCAACAATACATCAACCGCTTTGGCGGTAATTACGTACAGGGTCCACAGGCCGCCGGGGTTTTAGGGGCAGAATATAATCGTGTAAAAAGCTATATCTATGCCCAGCTACAGAGCCAGACTCTCTATGCCGAGGCGTTTGATCAGATCGGGCTGGCCTATAATTTCGATACCGACCAGTTCGAGCCGGACCTCAGTGACTTCAAGCAATATATTCTTGATGGCCTTGAGCAGGGTAGCCTGTCCGAAACCGATGCTATAAAGATCTTTAATACCTTCAACGGTGTGGCAAGCTACTCAACCATACTGCAAACCTCGTTGAATACCCTGAAGGGGGATACCGAGCTAGGCGCCTATGTTAACACCCGTGCCATTATCGGTACCGATATCGCGGATCAGCTGAGTGGCTCATCCCAGGACGACTTTATCGCTGGCGGTCAAGGGGATGATAGTCTTAATGGCGGGGCTGGTAACGATACCTATCTGTTTGAGCGAGGGGACGGCAGTGATAATCTTTTTGATACAGCCGGCAGTGATCAGATCAGCTTTGCTGAGGGCATTCTGCCTGAACATATTCAACTAAGCCGCACCCAGACCTCACTGATCATTACCATCAATGATCCAGCAAATCCCGAGCAGAACGATCGCATTGAAATCCTGCACTACTTCGATTTCGATGGCAATACCTCAGCAAACGCGATTGAGCAGCTACTGTTTAAAGATGGTCAGTCTATTGCCCTGAGTAATCTCATTACTGAACAGATATCCAATCAGGCGACGGTAGGTGATGATTATCTTTATGGGGATGCTGCTGGCAATGAGCTAAGCGGCTTAACCGGTAACGATATTCTCTACGGTGGCGCAGGCGATGATACCTACCGCTTTAATATCGGAGATGGCAAAGATGTAATCACCGATACCGCCGGCGCTGATCAGATCATCTTCGGCGCAGGCATCACCCAGGATAATATCCGCTTCACCCGCACCGACGCCGATCTGTTCATTACTCTGATTGATGAATCGAAAACTCCAACCGGTGATGAAATCCGTATTAAAGGCGCTGTTGGGCAGAGTCGTTATACAATCGAATCAGTGCTGTTTAATGGTCAAACAAACCTGACATTTACTGAAATGATGCAACGCTCAGC
The DNA here is from genome assembly GCF_003858655.1 of Amphritea balenae. Taxonomy (GTDB): domain Bacteria; phylum Pseudomonadota; class Gammaproteobacteria; order Pseudomonadales; family Balneatricaceae; genus Amphritea; species Amphritea balenae. The sequence goes on along the minus strand of NZ_RQXV01000021.1, from coordinate 341 downwards.
TACGCTGCATGGCACCGATCAGGATGATCAGCTAACAGGCATACGCCTTAATGATGAGATCTATGGTTATGCTGGTAATGACACCCTGAACGGTGGTAGCGGTAACGACCTACTGGAGGGCGGAGCTGGTGATGATAGTCTGAATGCAGGCGACGGTAATGATCAGCTGGAGGGCGGCGAAGGCAACGATACTCTACAAGCCCGTTTTGGTCATAACAGTCTGTCTGGTGGTGATGGCGATGATGTTCTGAAGATCGACCGCTACAGTAACGGTTATAGCCAGCGGGGTTACAGCAACACGCTGGTTGGCGGGTTGGGTAATGACCGGCTGGAAGGCTGGA
>NZ_RQXV01000020.1 GCF_003858655.1 Amphritea balenae | reverse complement strand
AATTAATCCGTCAGTCTGTAGATTCTGTATTAAATCAAACTTTTGAGAGTCTTGAACTGATCATTGTTGATGATGGTTCAGCTCAACATACAAAAGAGATTCTCAGTTCAATAAATGATCCACGCGTTAAGATTATACCCCAGGCTAATGATGGTTTATCTTCTGCGCGAAATCGGGGAATGCAACACGCACAAGGAGACTATATCTGTTTTCTGGATGCTGATGATACCCGCTCTCCCTGGGCGTTTGCCGAGGTCGCCAGGGTAATTGATGAAACTCAGGCCGAGTTGGTTTTGGTGAGGGGGGCAATATCCAGAGGACGGACTTTGATTGAGCCTTTTTTAGATGAAAAGCAGGCCGAAGGGTATGACGCTGAAGTAGGAGAATTTGGCGAAATGAGCCTTGCTGATCGAAAGGCCTGGGCTACAAGTTTTGAGCCTCAATCGGCTAATAAGTTTATTTCCCGTACTTTGATTGAGCGGGGAAAGATTGTTTTTCCTAATGATCATTTTTTTGAAGATATCTTTTTTCATACTATGGTGATAGCTCACGCAAACTCGCTGGAGTTGATTGATTCAAGAAGTTTTACATATTTTCAAAGACAATTACGACCTCAGCTTACTGCATCAAACACACAGGTACGATTTGATATTATTGGTACGGCAAGAGTTACATTTCAGCTTTTTGAAGCGCACCAGGATTTTATTAATGTCCGACAGAGAGGGGCGTTGATGATAGGGGCGTTGCGATTACTCCGCTGGTGTGAAGAGTCTTTGCCCTTGTATCACCGAGATGCATATCGTGTTGCTTTGAGGCGGCTATTGAGGGGGCTTGACCCTAAGTTTTTTGTGATTAGTTCTGATACACCAGATCCACACAATCTTCGGCATCCGCTGATCCGTTATGCGAAGGAGTTGCTTGCATGATTAGTTTAATTAAGTCTTTGAAAGTTAGTCAGGCAAAACGTGTCAACCCGCTACAGCGTCACTCATACAAAGCATTCGGAGAAAGTATAGATCTGGAAGTAGCGTGTGATTCTTCAGTATCTGATCGGGAAATATCTGATATACGTAAGCTATATGAACCCTTTTTTGCGTCCAGGGCTCTGCCTAAATCGGGTTTATGTCTAGATACCGGTGCCGGCGAAGGCTGGTTCGCTATCCCTTTTGCGCTTTGCTTTTCTAAGTGGCAGGTAGTCTGCTTTGAACCAGAAAAGGACGTTTTTGATCGTTTATCAGAAAACGTGAAGCGGTATGGCCTGACGAATATTGTGTGTATAAATGCCGCGCTTCATCCAGATCTGAAAGCTTCTCCCTTAGCCGTAAGGGATAAAAGTGAGTGTTCAATACCAAGTGGCTTGATAAAAGCGCTAGAGGATACTCAGCCGGCTTTATTTCACCGGCTGGATGCGTTGGGCCTGTTTGCACCGCTTATGCCTGGACATAAGAAAGGTGAAGATATGCTTACTTTGCCCGCATTGCCTTTAAGTATACTTTCGGCCCTCTCCCCTGATTTTGTGAAGATGACAGCGCCTGGCTGTGAAAAGGCTATAGCATTAGAGCTCAAAAATTGTCAGGTTGGTTATATTGCCGGTCGTCTGTACTCCTATGTATCGTCAAATGATTTTTATCCTGAGTCTGAAGCGGGTATGAGGGAGTTTTACCTACTCAACGGAAAGCATGTTTTGCGCCGGGATTATGAAGATAGTTTCGATAACAGAAAGGCTGGTCTTGATGTAGTTGTAGCTATGTATAATACCTATGATTACATTGAAGAGTGTGTCGATAGTTTATTGGCCGATGGCAATCCGCATATTAATGTAATTGTGGTAGATGATGGGTCGACCGATGGTTGTGGGGAGTTTGTAGCTCAACGCTATACTGACAATTCCCGAGTCAGGTTGGTGCGAAAGGCGAATGGCGGTTGTGCGTCGGCCCGGAATTATGGACGAGAGTGTTCAAATGCTTCGCATATAGCTTTTATTGATGCCGATGATCGTGTCGATCCTGAAATGTTTACTGCATTGTTAGAAGTAGCTCGATATACGGGGGCTTTTGTCACAGAGGGTGAATTTAAGCTACTACATACTAAAAACGGCAGGGATGTGTTCACACCGAGTCATGAAATATTATCTTTTACAAAACCCGGTCGCCATGTGATTGGTGATTATGATTTCGACTGGATAAAGGGAGAGGATATTACTACCGCTCAGCCTACAATATGGCGGAGGGTGCATCGAAGAGATTTTCTGGATCGCCAGAACATCAGGTTTCCAGAGCATGTACGTGCTTTTGATGACCAGATATTTCAGTTACTGGTGGCGCATCACTGTATGGGGATTGCGCATGTCAGAGGGCATTCTTACCACTATAGACAGCATGATGCACAAGATATTAAACAGGGGGACGAGCGACACTTTTATAGTTTCAATATGTATCGCAACGTGTTTCAACGAGCGCTGGATGAAGGCTGGCCATCGGTAGAGCCTGTTATTGAGTCGTTACTTAATACTATAAAGTGGAGCTATGGCCAGCTGCGAGATGATCTGAAACCGATTTATTGTGAAGCTGCTACAGAGTTTCTGGCTACTGTGATGAAGGTTTATGGTGTCAAGATAAATAAGCAGCGTTTGCTGTCGACGGGTATTTCTGATCTGGATTTTTTAGTAGAGCATACGTTATATGATATGCGTAATGATCCGACAAATTATGGATTAATGCGTTTGGAAAGTTGGCGCTGGCAGCCTGAGTTTATAAAGATGATGAAGGTTGTTGAAAATTAAATTTGAACCTAAGAGTAAGGTGGATATCTTGCTCTTTAAGTTGAACGTTTAAATAGCTAAGGGTGCTATACCTTTTCTTTATGTTAAGGGTTGATAAGAAGTCATTAAAATATGTTTTTGTTAATGCTGTTTTTAATGCTGTTTTTAATGATGATTTAATGTAGAGCGAAACCGATAGATGGACGTGAGAATGATGAAGAATATTTTTTTTTCCAGGCATTATGGGCTTTGTTTTATATCTAACCCTAAAGTGGCCTGTAGTACTATAAAGCACTCATTATTAGATGGGTGTTATGAAGGGAATGTACATGACAGTGCCTCTTTTGAACTGCCAAAAGATAGTGATACCCCTCTTTTTGCTTTAACTAGAAATCCATTTAGTAGGGCCCTGTCTGGTTATAAAAATAAAGTTGGACCTAATCAGGATGATAATGTTTGGGTTCCTTTTTGTGAAAAATATAAGTTGGATTCAAATAAAGGAATTTCATTTTTAGATTTTTTAAAGGTTCTTTCCAGCGATAAAAATGTTTCGGAAATTGATGAGCACTTTAGACCTCAGTATCTCAATTTACATAGAGATCATATTAAGCCGGAGTTCATTGGTAGAATAGAGCGGATGGTTGATGTAGTGAGTTTCTTAAGTGAATATGGAGTGTCTTTTGAGACTCAATCTGCACATAAGACAAATGCTAGTCTCATTTATAAAGATATTATAACCGAAGAGGAGGCAGAATTGATTGTTAATATCTACTCTGCTGATTTTGAAGAATATGGCTATAGTAAAGATGTAAAATCTGATTTTATTCCGGAATCTATAAGGCAGACACAAGAAACATCGATCTATTATAAGGCGTTTGCTATTACTAATTTATTTGACTTGAGTGTGGATGAGTTGAGATCGTTGGCAATTAGTAAAGAGTCAGGTAATTCTGAAGCTAGCTTTAATTTGATGTACCAAGCTTTTCTTAAACGGCCACATGGACCTCTTATTAATAAAAAAATGAGTCGATTTTCTAAGCTGAATCCTGAATGGAAAAAGCTGTACGATATTGAAAATGAATAGCCCTAATTGTATTTTTGGTTGTCTAATTGTTTTGGGAGGAGTTGTTGTAGCATTATTTGACACATGGGGTCGAGATCGTAACGAAGAGAAAGCTCTCGACTCACTGGTGACTTAGTATCACGAGAGTAACTAGTTAATATTTTTTGTAGAGACTTATAATTATATGTATAACTAATTAGAGGAGTAATTTGTTTTTTAATTTTTTTAGTGTTTCTGGAGAGCTTATTTATAAAGCAATAAATTTCTTTCTGGATGTGATTGATTGTGTTTAAGATCTGGTATGAATCAGATTTTTTGGGCTTAATTTTCTAGCCTCAACTCTTTGTTGAGGCTGGCTCTGTAGAGGGTACAAGTTGCTCGATTATATAAATTATCTCCAATTCTAGCAGGGAAAATGGATTAGCTATCTGCCTTGCAGTTTAGCGCAGCAGATTAGACAACCCACGAATAAGTCCGAAGCACCTCTGTCTTTCAGGGGAGCTCGAGATCAAAATAGTGATTACAGGTATGCTGGTTGCCTGTCGTAAATCGCTAGCGTAGAGATCGTAATGCTCTGAAAGCCGGATAGGGGTGCTTTACATCAGCAGAGAAAGCTCCGGACTTACATGCAGGTTCCTTAGCTAAATGAAATGATCGACTGATCTGTTACCGCTGATATTTACCCGTCCTTTGATGTTTTCTACCTTTTCGTCCGCGGGACTTGGGTGAGCTTTCATCTGTCTTGTAGGCTAGTTCAAATTCAATCTTACGTTGCTCCATATCAACCCGCACTACACGGATATCTATAGCATCACCGATACTAAAGCTGGCACCTGAGCGTTCGCCAACCAGGCGCTGTTGTGCCGCATCAAACTGAAAATAATCATTGTTCAGGGCGGTAACATGCACCAGGCCTTCGACCTGAGTATCATCCAACTCAATAAACAGACCGAAATTAGTGACGCTACTGATTACGCCGCTGAAAATATCACCGACATGATCCTGCATATATTCGCATTTGAGCCAGGCTTCAACGTCCCAGCCTGCTTTATCGGCACGGCGGGATACCAGGGAGCAGTGGTCCGCCAGATTTTTCATTTTAGCCAGGTCATAAGGGTAACTTTTGCCTGCCTCAAGTGGCGTGGCGCTTTTCACCCGGTGTACCGGGTCTGAACCGATGCCGGTAACTTTCTTCAGCACACGATGTAATGTCCCGCCACTCTCATTGCTGCGAATAACCGAGCGGATTGCCCGGTGAACCAGCAGGTCAGGGTAGCGTCGGATCGGTGAAGTAAAGTGAGCATAGGCGGGATAAGCCAGGCCGAAGTGGCCCTGATTATCGGAACTGTATTCCGCCTGGCTTAGTGAGCGTAGCATCATAGTACGGATAATCTGAGCATCGTTGCGTTCGCCAATGCTGCGTAGCAAGCGATCATAATCTGCAGGTGTCGGCTTATCGCCGCCGGTCAGATTCAAGCCTCGTTCACTTAGGAACTCTCGTAAATTGGATAGCTTCTTATCTGCCGGACCATCATGCACCCGATACAATGCGGGCATCTCCAGCTTTTCCAAAAACTGAGCGGTGGCAACGTTGGCACACAGCATGAACTCTTCGATCATCTTGTGGGCATCGTTACGCACCACTGGGACTATCTGATCGATTTTCCGGTCTTCAGTAAATTTAAACTGTACTTCCTGTTTTTCGAAATCAATTGATCCACGTTTTGTACGAGCCTTTCTTAAGGCGGCGTAGAGATGATGCAGGGAGTGGATATGTGGAACGACTTTGGCGTGTTCCTGCGCAACGCTCTTACCCAGACCAGACTCTGGAGAGGAGAGTAAAGCGCCGACCTGGTTATAGGTCAGGCGTGCGTGCGAGTGAATGATACCCTCGGAGAATTTATAAGCGGTCATTTTGCCCGCACGATTGATCGCCATTTCACAAACCATCACCAGTCGATCAACATGGGGGTTAAGTGAGCATAAGCCATTAGACAGGGCTTCCGGTAACATTGGTACTACGTGGCCAGGGAAGTATACCGAGGTACCTCGTTCTTCGGCTTCCTGATCCAGTGCACTATCAGGTAAGACATAATGGGATACATCGGCAATAGCGACATATAAACGCCAGCCACCGGATTTTCTCTTTTCGCAGTACACGGCATCATCAAAGTCCCGCGCATCTTCGCCATCAATGGTGACAAAAGGCAGTTTTCTTAGATCGGCACGGTGTTGTTTGTCAGCCTTATTGACCTCATCGCCCATGTTTGCCGCTTCATTGAGTGCGGTTTGAGGCCATTTGTGCGGAATATCATGATTACGAATCGCAACATCGATCTCCATTCCAGGCGCCATCGAGTCGCCGAGAAGTTCGATAACCCGGCCTGCAGCATTAAAGCGGTTGCAGGGATACTCAGTGATCTCTACGGTGACATACTGTCCCGCTTGCGCACCTTGAAGCTGATCATCGTCAATATCTATCTCATTGCGAATACGGCTGTTTTCAGACTGAAGAAAGTAGTCTCCCTCTTCATGCCTTAAGCGGCCAACGATCTCTGTAGTATTCTGTTCCAGAATATTAACGATGCGGCCTTCCTGGCGACCCCGGCGATCAACGCCACTGACCCGGACCTGGACGCGGTCACCATCAAAGACTTTAAGCATCTGGCTATTATGCAGATAAAGATCATCGCCAGGGCCATCCTGTGCGAGAAAGCCAAAGCCCTCTGGGTGTCCGATAACGCGTCCTTCAATCAGGTCTTCTGCACGTAGTAAGCTATAGCCGTTACGGGGATCGAAATTAAGCTGTCCATCCCGTTCCATTGCCCGTAGACGGCGTCTCAGAGCTTCTTTTTCGTCACTGTCGGATAGTTCTAGCAGCTGGCCTAATTGTTCACGGTCCAGTGTTTTACCGGGCTCATCGAGCAACCCCATAATGAATTCCCGACCGGGAATAGGATTACTGTATTTTTCATAATCTGCAGCGTTAATTGCCGTTTGTGAAGCTTTACTCATATATCTCTCAAATAAAACAGTCTGCTACTTTGCCCTGATAATTAATTGAGCATCACTTAAGAATTGCTCTGTTACAGAGGGTGCTACGCAGGCTGTGATCACTCAGTTTGTTGAGTGAATAAAATTCGGTTGGTATTCAGTAGGGTGGATGGCAGTTGGAGGACTGCGGGTTAGCACCCGATAGGAACACCATAAGTGTCATTTAGATTCTTTTATAATGCAGTTGTATGACATTAATATTTCACTGTCGCACAATATTCTGAGTGCGGTAACTGCGATAAGAATTCTTAACCTGCCAGCGAATTTTCAGGCGGGCAGGTGTGAGCAGCATTTGTGACTGGATTAATAACATCACGGTCATTTGTTGCTCCGGTCATTTCTTGTTATGTTTCAGCGCTGCAGGTTGGATCTGTGCTTGCAGAGCTATAAAGAAATGATCGTATCAGCGAAAAATAAGACTGGAATTTAAAACGGAAGGACGAGAATACAAAGTGTAATACAACGACAACAAGTGGTTAAAAAATAGACTTTTTCTAAGCTGTTGCACACTATATAGAGTTACTGTGCTTTGTCAATGAATGGTCTTTGTTATGGCTGCTTAGTATATGCTTTTGAAAGTGTTTTATTGTTATTGAAAAGAAAAATCCGGGTTGGCTGTATACAAGATAAAACAGACGGTAATGAATACCTCGGTGAATAACGAAATAACTTCGTTAAGGTTCAGCGAAAGGGAGGTGCTGAAAACAGCTATTGTCAGCGTGACGAGCGCAGGCAGAGATTAAATAATTCGGGTCTTTGTGTAGGTATTAAGCTGACTTTCTAAGTGAGACTGTCTAAATACGAAACGACTACGGATAACTCAGAGCGTGGTCGGGGCAGTAGACCGTATACCGAGCCTTTTTGGTAGGTGGTAAGTTCAAAAAGTTCAGTATCAGTATGTAGAAAAAATCTGGGGTTTTTGTATGTAGGATTAAGCAAGCAGTGGCAGTTTCCCCGCTTGACCCTGATACAGGGGGCAAGTTTTGACTTAGTCATAAACCAGTTCACCTAATCTAATGAATAGAGGGTTACTTAGGTAGCACTTTCAAAATTAAGGATTTTAAGCTGGGTTTTTTCTTTTTTCTCAGTATGTTATGCCGCTCAATATTCTTAATGGGATGATAGATGAACCCGGTATTGATGAGTTTTTCCTTCCAGTTCCTACGCCATACAACGGTAATTAGCTCCAGTGGGCTGCTGTACTTTAAATTATAGCTTTTCGCTATCGTTGGGAAAAGAGCTTCCAGGAAAAACAATGTCTTATTATCGCTGGCGTATTTTTTAATATGGGTGAGTAGCGATTGAGATAATCTGGTAGCGCATACCATAGACATAAAATAAGGCGGTTCAAGGTTAATTTCAGTAACTTTCCAGTGGGGCCATGATCGACACTCACTTCTTTTTTTACAGTCAGCTGCAAGAATATCGCTATCGGGGTATTTTTTATCGATATTCTGTATGGTTTCTTCAGAGTTAAAAAAAACATCATCTTCGATAAACCACACATAAGGGTGTTTTCTTTCGTGTGTGGAGAAGTAGTAAAGAGCCTTTTCCCAGCCTGTTACATTTTTTTTCATTAAGTAGTTAACATTTATAAAACCACTTTCTTCGCATTCTTCATTGTTAATCTGTATGAATCTGATATTGGGGTAGGTGCAGCTATAGGTTTCTGAATAATTCTCGCAGTTATCATCAATCACTACATAGATGTCATACTTTTTGAAGTTGTTCAGGAAATCAAGCCAGATAGTATTAGGCTTGAATGTGATAAGACAAATGCATCTTCTTTTCATGGTAGGTGAGTTCGTGTTGTATGAGTTTTTACGAAAAGCAAGGGAGTGTCTGTTTGTGTATAAATGTTTGTTTTTCTTGTAAAAATCTGTGTATGGTTGTTAGCCTAACGTCATTCTCTGATAAATGCTAATTAAGTTTGTAATTCTTGTTTGGATATCTCTGTTCACTATGATCAAAAACACTATAAGGAAAAAAATCCTTGTGACCGGTGGGGCTGGTTTTTTGGGATCTCATTTGTGCGATAGGCTACTGTCTGAAGGTCATGATGTTCTATGCGTAGATAACTTATATACCGGAACGAAGGATAATATAAAACATCTCATTGCCAACCCATTCTTTGAACTGATGCGCCACGATGTAACTACGCCTCTCTATGTTGAGGTAGATGAGATTTACAACCTGGCTTGTCCTGCTTCTCCTATTCACTATCAGTATGATCCGGTACAAACGACCAAGACCTGTGTCCATGGCTCGATAAATATGTTGGGCCTTGCGAAGCGTTTGAATGCCCGGATTTTTCAGGCTTCAACCAGTGAGGTTTATGGTGATCCTAAAGCCCATCCCCAGAGTGAGACTTATTGGGGGCATGTTAATCCTATAGGATCTCGTTCCTGTTATGACGAGGGGAAACGATGTGCTGAAACACTATTTTTTGATTATCACCGGCAACATGATTTAGATATTAAAGTAGCTCGTATATTCAATACCTATGGACCGAGGATGCACCCTAATGATGGGCGAGTAGTTTCAAATTTCATAGTGCAGGCCCTGCATAATCAGCCAATTACAGTATATGGCTCAGGCAATCAGACACGGTCCTTTTGCTATGTAGGTGATCTCATCGAGTCATTTATACGGATGATGGAGACTGATTCCGGTTTTACTGGTCCTGTGAATCTTGGAAATCCCCAGGAATTTTCTATTCTAGAGCTTGCTGAGAAGGTAATCGAGATGACTGGATCTTCATCAAGGGTGGAGTTTAAGTCTTTACCGCAGGATGACCCTGTTCAACGACAGCCAGATATTAGCTTGGCTAGAAATACGTTGGATTGGGAGCCGGTTACTACACTAGAACAAGGACTGGAAAAGACTATTCAGTATTTTCATGAACTTTTGATTTCCAGCGAAGGGTCCGAAAGTGTGGGTTGATTGAAGCATTAAAGTCTTCAGTGGAAGGGGGTTAATAGAAGAAAAGTAAGAAAAATTCCGGGGTAACTGTATACAAGATAAAACAGACGGTAATGAATACCCCGGTGAATAACGAAATAACTTCGTTAAGGTTCAGCGAAGGGGAAGTGCTGAAAACAGGTGTTGCCAACGCGATGGGCGTAGACAGAGAATAAATAATTCGGGTGTTTGAGCGGGTATTTAGCTGACTTTCTAAGCGAGACTTTCTAACTACGAAACGACTACGGATGACTCAGAGAAGTGGTCGGGGCAGCAGGATTTGAACCTAAGACCCTATCTGAATTGTTCCCAAAGCAGATGCGCAATTCTTTTCGACTTTAAAGTTGGTCGGGGCAGCAGGATTCGAACCTACGACCCTCTGCTCCCAAAGCAGATGCGCTACCAGGCTGCGCTATGCCCCGACTAGGGTGAACAATGATTAGACACTGTGTTCTGAAGTGTTTATAAAAGTGGTCGGGGCAGCAGGATTCGAACCTACGACCCTCTGCTCCCAAAGCAGATGCGCTACCAGGCTGCGCTATGCCCCGACTAGAACATTATTTATACACGAGTTGTTCTTGCGTGTCTCAGAAACCACTATTGTATCTAGTATTCTAGAAAGTGGTCGGGGCAGCAGGATTCGAACCTACGACCCTCTGCTCCCAAAGCAGATGCGCTACCAGGCTGCGCTATGCCCCGAACTGAGTAGATGGCTCCTCGAGCTGGACTCGAACCAGCGACCAATAGATTAACAGTCTACTGCTCTACCAACTGAGCTATCGAGGAATTACATCTATTTCTCAGTTATTGAATTGGCTCCTCGAGCTGGACTCGAACCAGCGACCAATAGATTAACAGTCTACTGCTCTACCAACTGAGCTATCGAGGAACTTCATAACTGAGGCGCCGTATAATAATGATCAGCCTAGGGAGCGTCAAGCAGAAAAGCCAAAAAAATGTACTGTTTTATTAAGTGGTTAAATAACAATCTCCGTATGTGGAAGTATTAGCTTGTTTTCGGGTCTGATGGAATAAAAACAGAACGGCGTTTCGCTTACCTGGAGATTTCTGTATAACTGGCAGTATATTGGCCGAAACCGCTGTTATAACGCTATTTCTATGAGTTAAGCTGGCAGCAGCAAGCCTATCCGTACAACAGGTAGTAAGGATCTCCCCGATATGACAATGATTCCTGGTAAAGATGCACCGTTGGAAGAATCAATTTCGCGTATGAGCACCCGTTTACAGTCACTGGGCTTTGAAATTGAAGAGGTGCAGTGGCTTAACCCGGTGCCAAATGTCTGGTCTGTTCATATCAGAGATAAAAACTGTTCAATGTTGTCCACTAACGGTAAGGGCTCTAGCCGTGATGCGGCGCTTGCCAGTGCGTTAGGGGAATATTTCGAGCAACTCAGCTGTAACTATTTCTTTGCGGATTACTATCTGGGTAGCGTTCAGGCTGACGCTGAGTTCGTGCATTACCCAAATGAAAAGTGGTTTCCAATCACAGGAGCGGAGTTGCCGGATGGCCTGCTAGACGAGCCGACCCTGATGCACTACAACATGAGTGGTGAACTTAAAGCGCCCATGCTGGTAGATAGTAATTCTGGTAATAGTGAGCGGGGTATTTGCGCTATTCCCTTTATCCGTCAGCGCACCGGAAATGAAGTATGGATACCGGTTAATATTATCGGCAATTTATATGTCAGTAACGGGATGTCGGCGGGCAACAATCGCTATGAAGCTCGGGTGCAGGCGTTATCTGAAATTTTTGAACGTCATATTAAGAATACCATTATCTCATCAGGGATAGGTTTGCCTGCTATTCCGCAATCGGTGTTGGATCGCTATCCGTCGGTGGCTGAGTCAATTGAGGCGTTGCGTGGACATGGTTTTGTTGTGTTAGTTAAAGATGCATCGCTAGGGGGCAAGTTTCCTTTGGTTAACGTCACTTTGATTAATCCTGCGGATGGTGGTTGTTTTGCCTCCTTTGGTGCACACCCTAAATTTGAAGTGGCGTTAGAGCGAACCCTGGCTGAACTGTTACAAGGTCGCGCATTGAATAATTTGGTCGAGTTTCCGTTGCCTAGTTTCGATATAGCCGAGGTGGCTGATCAACACAATCTCGAGACGCATTTTGCTGATTCCAGTGGCTCGGTGGCCTGGGATATGTTTTCAGAAAAAACAGACTACGAGTTCACCGAATGGAATATCGAAGGTGATACCAAAGCGGAATTTGAACATTTATGTCATCTGATCCACAAAGTGGATATGGATATCTATATTGCAGACTACGATCATCTGGGAATCGATGCTTGTCGGATAGTGGTGCCCGGAATGTCAGAGATCTATCCGGTCGACGAGTTGGTATGGAATAACAATAATGCCGGCGTCAGTTTGCGAGAACAGGTATTAAAACTGTCTGAACTGACGACAACTGAAGCGGCTGTATTGTCAGATAAGTTGGAAGAGAGTGGCTTTGATGATCAGCACTCAGTGGCTGAACTCATCGGCATAGTGCCTGATAAAGGAACGGCCTGGAGCTCTTTGCGGGTCGGTGAACTCAAGTGTCTGCTTAACCTAAAGCAGGGCGAATTAACTGAGGCTTTGGACTGGTGTGACTGGGTACAGCACTATGGTCAGTTGAATGCCGATCGTACAACTTTGTATCGTTGTCTACAGCAATGCCTGATGTTTACTCTGGATGAGGATCGTGATGTCGAGGACTATCAGCATTTATTAACCGATATTTATGGCGAGCAGCGGGTTACTGAGGTGCAGGAGGTGATTGCGGGTAAAGGCGTCTTTACCGGTTTAGCGGGTAGTAGTATGGCGCTAGAGGCTTTTGGTTCTCATCTGAATATGCTGGCGGCATACGCCCGTTTGCAGCAGGCAAAAAAAGCACTGTGATTAAACATTGATCAGCACTGTAACTGTTTGAAATTAAACTTCTTTTATAATGCTTTCATTTTATAGGGCCGTTGTGGGTACAACGGCCCTTTTTGCTACTTGGTCGGCATGGTTATTTCCGCTATTATCCGTTAATTCGAATTGATTAATGCGCGATTTACAAGGCGCCTTCAGTGAGCCGAGGACCGATGCTTTTTAAGAAGCTTCCCGAATCAATATTTGTACCCTTTACCGGCCAGAATCGCCATATATATGAGGCGGTTTTGCTGGATCTTGCCGATCAGTTTTTTGATGAAGACCTGGTTGATCCTTTTGTTCCTAAAGATATTATCCGCTCTTCGATTGAAGATACGGTGGTGCGTCTGGGTGTGCGCCGCTGGGAGCCGGAAGAAGGTGAGTCGGAAAAGGAGCGGTTGGAGCTACCCCGCTCAACTGCCGAATATACCAGCCGTATCTATCGTCGACTGGTTGAAACCGGTTGGTTAGAAGAAGAACAGAGGATCTATCGGACCTTTGTATTGATATCTCCGGCGATCAGTTATCTGCTGCGTACCCTGGTGTCGATCAACGAGTTGGAAAAACGCAGCTACGGCGGTGCGATTCTTAATGTGCTTAGTTCTTTGGAAGCGGCCATTAAAGATCCTGCTGGGCGAGGTATAACTCTTCAGGAGGCGGCACAGACCGCGTCAGATTTCAGTTCCCATCTGACCGACATGATGCTGGGCTTGCGTGAACTGAAAATTACCCTGGCTGCGACCACTAATCCCCAGGAGATAGTACGTAACTTTTTTGATCGGTTTGTGGCTCATATTCTGGTATCAGATTATAAAACGCTGAAAACAAAGAATAACCCGTTCCGCTTTCGACGTCAGATTCTCAATATGTTGCGGGAGTTGCAGTTTGATCCGTTGAAGGTTGAGTTGTTGGCTAAACATTATCAGGAGCAGTTCGAGCTTAACTTTGCCGATGCTGAGGGATTAGTTCACAGCCATATCAACCGCATCATCCGGATCTTTGAGTCGGTTGATCAGCGCTTAGCGACGATTGATGATTTCCGCTATCGACTCGAGAAGCGGGTGGCCGATACGGTTCGGTATATGGATAAGACAACGCCGGGTATGAGTGCGCGTCTGTCCCGTTTGATTACTGATGTATCTAAGCTAGATTCTCGTTCGATTCCACATATAGACACGCTTGAAACGGTATCATTTATCGCACCGGGTAGTGTACGTGCACCGGTTCGGCGTCGAGTTGCCACTAAGCCGCGGGTTATTCGTCAGCCCGAGATAGATCCCCGGGTGTTGGAGTTACGCCAACTGTTTAAAGAGTATAAGTCCCGACGGGAAGTGAAGCCGGAAAAAATTGAGCTCTATGTCGAACGGCACTTGCTAGATAAGCCAGTTATTCGTGCCTCAGATTTTACTATCGACTGTATTGAAGATTACATCTGCTTCAGTTATCTGCGCCATATGCGCTCGTTGGGCAAGCAGGGCCGGGGTACGGCCAATAAGTACGATATTCAATTTGAAGAAAATTATGTCAATGTTGCGGATATGGTTGAATGCCGCGATTTCAGTATTCAGAGGAAAGCATAATGCTGGGTGACCTGCAGAAAATTATCGGTCGAAGTGATCAGTATCAGGAAGAAGACTTCGTCCATGCCGCCAATATGTTGCTGGTTCATCAGTTTCTATATGCAGAACGCTCCGGGCACCGGGATAGCTACTTTCTGGTAGCGTCCCACGAAGAATATTTCAGCAGTCTGTTTGCCGCGATCGGCTGGTCGTTGATCTATCAGCCGGATGAAGCGTATCTGGGTATTCTCCCTAAAGGTGAGGAGCGCTTTATGCGCCTGAAGCTGGATGAGTCCCTGTTTATGCTGTGCCTGCGTCAGCAATATGAACAGAAATTAGAAGCCTTTGAAGTAGAGGGTGGTCGTGCCTATATCACCACCGATGAATTGCTGACGATCTATGAAAATATGACCGGCCGGGAGTTGCCCAATGAAACACGGCTGAAAGAGCTTTTGGCGTTGTTTAGCCGTCACGGTATCGTTGAACGGGGTAAGCCCCATGAAACTGATCCAAAAAATATTCCGCTGACCATTAATCCATCTATTCGACAGGTGGTAGTTGAAGACTTTATCGGGCAGTTGGAAGCGCTTTGTGAAGAACGGGAAGAGGATGATCCTGTGGATGATCCGGCTAGTCATGTTAGTGAAGACAGCGCTGATGATAATAGTACTGAAGCCAAGGCTGGTGGTAATGCTGTTGTTGAGCAGGCGGTTCAGCAGGTAGTTGAAGGAATGGTTGCTGATACTGAGTCAGCAGAACCGAACTCAAAGCCAGTAACGGATGAGGACTCTCACTGATGAAACAGCTGAATAGAATGGTGCTGGTGAACTGGTATGTTCTGGGTGCGGTAGAAATTCCTATTAAGGGTAATGTGGCGATTGTTGGCCCCAATGGTTCGGGTAAGTCATCCCTGCTGGATGCCATTCAGACCGTATTGATGGGGGGGAACAAAAAGTACCTCAGCTTTAACGCCAGCGCCGGTGAAAAGAGTGAGCGAAGCCTGCGTACCTATTGCCTTGGTTTTATGGATGACCTGGGTAAGAAAGAAAACTCCCGACAGGACTCTGTCAGTTATGTTGCTCTGAGCTTTTTTGATACTGAGACCGGTAAAGAAACCTGTGTCGGGGTTGCAATCAGTGCTTCACTTTCATCGCCAGAAGAAGATATTTTAGGTCGCTTTATACTGCCTGATTTCTCTGTAAGTCTGCAGGACTTTACCGATAAACAGGATGGTGGTCGCCTGCCTAAAGAGTGGCCCGAAGTGCGGGAAAATCTACTCAAACAATGCCCTGAAATGAAGCTTGAGAAACGTGCTAATCGCTTTATTCGCGAGCTGGTTACTGAGCTTAGCTATGATCAGGCGATGCCGAATGATGATGAGAAGTTTGTTAAGAACTTCCGTAACGCGCTTAAGTTTATCCCGATCAACAGCCCAACCCGTTTTATTCGTGAGTTCGTTCTGGATGAAAATATTGTTCACGTAGGTGCGTTCCGAAAATCACTGGATGAATACCGGGCGATGGAACAGAAAACCCGTGAAGTCTCCAATCGTATTGGTGAGCTGGAGAAGGTTCAGGAACAGTGCAAAGGTATTGACCGTAACGTTAAAAACTCTTGTGAATACGAATGGGTTGTTCATGAAACCCGCTTCGAACAGGCTGACCTGAAAAAAGAGGAAGCAGAAGAGCGGCTTGAGTCTAATCAGGGTAAAGAAGTTCAGTTACAGACTGACCTTGAAGCTAAAAGTGATGAGCTGAATCAGGTGATGCAGGATCTGGCTGAGGCCAGGGCTAGTCTGAATAACACCGATAGCGCACATAAGGTTAAAGCGCTGGAAAACTCGATCGATGCTAAGTCCCATGAGTTGGGCGTGGTCAAAGAGAAAATTCAGCATGTTTATACCTTGCTGCGTTCTGCGGTTAGCTTTGCCAACTACCAGCAATTTTTACCTGAGAGCTTTATTCCTGTCGTAAAAGATTCGGTTGAACTGTGGCGCTCCGGCGAAGATATGATGGCTGAAGCCTGGCCGATGGCGCCGGTGGATGTGGATAACAATCTGGATCAGCTAAAAAAATCAGTTGATGAAGTGCGGCGCGAAATTGCCCGACGGTTTGAAGCCTCAGTGATTCGAATGAATGAACTGCGCACTCAGATTCAAAGCCAGAAAAGTGCTGTCGAGCAGCTGAAGGAGGGGCGGGCGCCGCTGCGTCGTAATACCCGAGAGTTGAAGCAGCTATTGCAGGACTATGGTATCGAGTCGACACCTATCTGTGAGCTGGTGGATATTAACGATGAGAAGTGGCGTATCGCCATTGAAAGTTTCCTGGGTGCACGCCGGGAAGCGCTGATTGTTGATCCTGACCGGGTTAAAGAGGCGATCACACTGTATCGCCGTAAGGGCCGTCATCTGAAAGGTTGTCGTATTGTTAATACCACTAAGTCCCGTGACTGGATTAATCGCGCCAAACCGGGCTCACTGGCACAGTTTGTAGACTGTCAGGGTGAAGATGCACTGGGGTATATGAACCGGGCGCTGGGCGGCGTGATGGCGGTTGAAACTGAAAATGAGTTGATTCGTCAGGAACGCGCGCTGACCTACGATTGCATGTTGCAGACCGAAGGTACTACAACCTCTATCCGTGAAGAAACGCCGATGATGGGTACCGGCGGTGGTCGTCGTGAAC
This sequence comes from Amphritea balenae, assembly GCF_003858655.1. Classification (GTDB taxonomy): domain Bacteria; phylum Pseudomonadota; class Gammaproteobacteria; order Pseudomonadales; family Balneatricaceae; genus Amphritea; species Amphritea balenae. The sequence goes on along the minus strand of NZ_RQXV01000020.1, from coordinate 14,612 downwards.
ACCAGATGCAGCAGCAGGATCGTCAGGTTGATCAGATGATGACTGAGTTCGCAGCCCTGGGTAAAGAGCATGAGGCCCTGGATGGACTGAAAGAAAATCTGATCCGTATGACCGCTGCGCTGACCGGTGTTACCGAGCGGACATTTGATCTGGTTAATCAGCGGGAACTGTTGTTAACTGAGATCGACGGATACCGTCAGGGAATTACGGATCTGCGTAATCAGGATGATACCGGTATTCAACAACGTATTACTGACCTGGTAGAGGCGCAAAAGGCGACCCAGGATGGTCAGAAAAAGCTGATGGACAAGCTGCAGTCTACCCGTACCAGTCTGATCAAAGATAATGCTTCTCTGGAAGTACTGGATCAGGAGCTGGAAGAGTATGCGGCTGCGCGTTCTAAGTGCGAATCAGATAATGTCTTTGATGCTCAGTCGGCTCAGGAAAAACGAGATTACATGGATGAGAGCTGTACCGGTGATCTGGATCGAATCATCTTTGAGTCAGCTAAAAAAGCACAGTCTGAACTGGGTCTGGTAGAACGTAAAAAGAATGTTGTACGTGATGGCGTGGCGCAATATAAAGCACGCTATCATGGATCAGGCCTGAGTCATCAGGAACTGGATAAGGTAAGCGAAGATTCAACCCATGAGCAGTTGGCGCGTTTTGTTGACGATACTATTCAGTCTCTGCGTGATAGTGAGTTGGCCGAATATACCGAGAAAGCCGAGCGCGCGCGTCTTGAAGCTGAAACCTCTTTCCGTTCAGACTTTGTGGCGCACCTGAAAGATCAGATCGATAAAATTAAAGAACTGATCCGAGAGCTTAATGCGCATCTTAAGAATCGTCCGTTTCATCGTGAGATGTATAGCTTTGAAATGATGCCGAACCCTGAGCTTAAGGATATTCTTGAGCTGGTCGAAGCCTATACCCGTATGGATCAGGCGAATGTGGGCTCGCTGTTTGATCTTCAGTTTAATGAAGATCGACCGCATCAGGATGCTCTGTCTAAGATTCATGAAGTGTTGCGGGATGAAGGGGAAAGCAGTCTGTTACAGGACTACCGAAACTTCTATAACTTTGAGCTGGTCGTGAAAGATCTGGAAGGCAACCGTAAAACTACCCTGAGTCAGCGAATTAAAACCGGTTCCGGTGGTGAGCATCAGGTACCTTTCTATGTCGCTATTGCAGCAGCGATGGGTGCAACTTACCGTCTTCGCGATAGCGCTGATGGGGTAACCTTAGGGGGTATCAGCCTGTCGGTATTCGATGAGGCCTTTAATAAGCTGGATGCTGAGAATACGGTTACATCACTGGGCTTTATGAGCGATCTGGGCTTGCAAACGCTTATCGCTGCGCCGGATGATAAGTACTCTCTGATGGCAACCACTATGGATACCATTATCAATGTCTGCCGGGATGGTCGTGTGGTGGATATCGATGTCGAGTTTCCAACGGCTAATGGTAAAGCGTTGCTGAACTCGGATAATCCGTATCGGTTGGCGGATAGCGGTGATACCGAGGAAAGTGCTGAGGATGTTGAAGGGCTGGTTCCAGCCTGATAAGCATTAAAACCCTAGCGTAAAGAGATGGTCCAGCGAGGTACTCGCCGGGCCATTTTGGGTTTTGGAGCTTCGTAAAGAGGCTCAAAACTACATAGCGGAGTATCCTGTCGGAGTACGATTGCACGCTTAGAGTCATTGGGATGCGGGTTAACCTGCCATAGTTCCGGCTGATCAATAATTTCAATCAACATACCCTGAATCTCTGGTGCGGGTATGCCTTTAAATTCCACCATAAACTCATTGCTATTGGGCAGAGCTAGCTGCTCAGTGCGTATGTCCTGATACTGACCATTGGCTAATATCCTGCATAGCAGGTGCAGATCCCAGTGTTCGACAGGTTCTGTTACCGGCAACAGGTTACCTAAATGACCAGGTGAGATAATAGTGCGTTCTTTGGCAAAAAACTTACGTACAGTCAGGTCTGTATGGGCCTTTAGCAGTGAGTTGTCCCGTACATTGCCATCAAAATTAACCTGATTCAGGCCATCAATCATCTGTTGTAGATTGAAGTTGCAGGCTTTAATGAAATTCCAGGCCGGCTCCAGCGAGCTGCGTGATCCCAGACTGTATTTAATCGCTTGCTTGCCCTGGCGGGTCTTGTTGTCCAGCACGGTCAGCATTAGATAGTTGGTCTGAAAATCGACCAAGGCTTCAGGTTGTTCGGTAAAACAATAGGAAACCTCACGCTGACAAAAAGCCAGCCATGCATCCTTGGTATTGAGGTGGGGCAAACAGCGGATATTCATTAACTTACCTGTTGCTGAAGGTATAATACCCAACCTATTCTATCTGAACTTGAGAGAAGCCTCTATGAAACTGATTAACCGGTCTGCATTTGCTATCTTCCCCCGTCAGCCATTTGCTGACTGGGCGAATCAGCAGCAGGATGAATTGAATCAGCCGATGAGCCTGGCTGAGCATCGTGCCGAGGGCAATGTCTATCTGACAGCAGAGTTTCAGTCTGAAGATGATGTGCAGCAGCAGCTTGCAGCACATTATCAGCATATATTTGAAAACGAGTTGGCGGCCTGGGATGAGTTTGCTGATCACTGGCCGAAAGAGCGAAGCCTTGCTTTGTTTCAGGAATGGTTTGAGGTAGTGCCGCAGGTGATGGCGCTGGATCTGTTACAGACCCCGTTACTACTGGCGCCGCTGGAAGATTAAAACTTGCTTTCCCGGTCAAGAGTCTTTATCAATAACAGCTTACAAATCGCAATAAGGTAGTTCGATGTCTGATGCTCAGTTGGATATGCATCCGCTCAGGGAGTTATTGTATGAGGAGATGCATTCAAGGCCTTTCCAGGTAATTCCCAGTCCTGCTCGTATTTCTCACCTGTCTGTCGTCTGTAATGAACAGCAAAAGGCTGAGCAGTTTTTGCATTTGCAAAAGCTCTGTGAGTTGCTGGATGGGGATGTGCCTAAGAGCGATCAGGCCTGTTTTCAGCAACAGTTTGGTCAGCTTCAGGTGCGGCGGGAAAAGCATATGGAGTTTGTCTCTTATACCTTTATCTGGCTGGGGGCTGGTCATTCTGATCCCTTTGCTAAAACCGGGATAAGCCATCTGCCGGTTGGGTGGCTGGATACCTTGTGCGGGAAAATAGTGGCGGCCTTCCATGTATCGGTAGAAGATGTCAGGGATAAGCCAGAGCCGGATATTCCTGAAGTAAAAAGCTACTTTGAGGCGATGCGCCTGGTCGGGAGTCAGCCGTCGCAAGGTTGTGCGCAGGTCTGGACCAGCTTTCAGATGCATAGTGATGATTTCGGTCGCTTTCTGATCTACAACCGATCAATGAGTGACAGCCAGTTGGGTCGACTGATTCAACGCTTACTTGAAATAGAATCTTATCGCCTGATGACGTTATTAGGGCTACCGGTGGCCCGGGCGATAAGTCCGCATTTACAAGTGATGGACCAGCAGTTAGCGCAGTTAACTCAGGTGTTGTCTGCAGAGCAGGAGGAGGATGGGCAGTGTCGGGATGAGCGACAGCTGTTAGCACGGCTTACACAATTAGCCTCGCAGGTTGAGGATTACCGCGCCCAGTCTACTTTTCGCTTTAATGCGACTAATGCATACCAGGATCTGGTGCTATCCCGCTTACAGGATCTGCGGGAAGATGAAGTATCGGGGCATTTGACGTTACAGGAGTTTATCACCCGGCGATTAGTGCCGGCGGTGAAGACCTGTCAGGCCGTTGCTGATCGTCTGGAGGATCTTTCGAGGCGGATTGATAGGGTCAGCGATATGTTGCGTACTCAGGTTGAGTTATCGATACAGGGGCAGAATCAGGAACTGCTGAGTTCGATGGATCAGCGTTCTAAGATACAATTGATGATGCAGCATACTGTTGAAGGGCTCTCTGTGGCTGCTATCAGCTACTACACTATCGGCCTGGTTAAGATCTTTATCGGAGTGCTGTACGATCAGGGGTTGAACATAGATAAAAGTCTGACGCTGGGAGTGTCGATGCCGCTGGTTATAGTCGCGGTTGCTCTGATTACCCGGCGCATACACTCAAAATTTAGTAAGCTTGCTGATGATTCTTCAGACGCTAAGCCTAAGTTGTAAAACAGGAACAGGAATAGTAATTCTTTATGAGCATCGCCGCAGAAATTGAAAAAAATGTACATCAGGCTCTGACCATTCATCATCTGGTTATAGAAAATGAGAGCCATATGCACAGTGGTCCGGCCACTGATAGTCACTTTAAACTGGCATTGGTCGCGGATGAATTTAAGGGTAAACGTCCGGTTGCTCGTCATCAGCTGGTTTATGCTGCTGTTAGTGAGTTAATGAATAACCCGATTCATGCACTTGCGTTGCATCTGTATACGTTGGAAGAGTGGCAAGCCCAGAATGGTGATGTGCCATTATCACCCAACTGTATGGGTGCGTCTAAAAGCGGCTAGTAGCGGTTAATGGGCCTTTTGGAAGATTGGCAGGTTCAGAGTGGAACTGTGCCTTTTCATCCAGTAGCAAGGGTCGTCTAAGCGATTAATAGACTGATTGGAAGAGTGGCTTGTGCCATTATCATCCAGTTGCATGAAGGCGTCTAAAAGCGATTAATAGACTGATTCGGGTCAATGATCTGATAGCTAAACAGGCAGAAACTGTAAGCAGGCGTTAAGTCAAAGCTAAAGGATTTAGCGTTGTTGGAATGTTGTTGAAATACACTTACAGGAGTATTTTTCTTTATGCCTATTGAACATCACGATCTGATTCATGAGTTGCCTGAGCACCGCGAGCGCATTCACCATCTTAAAACCACCAATACTCGGTTTGCCAAGCTATTTAACGAGTACCATGACGTGACGAAGCAGGTTGAGCGTATGGAAGTATTGGCAGAGCCGGTATGCACGCAAACAGAAGAAGCTTTGAAGCTTAAAAGACTTCAGCTGAAAGATCAGTTGTTTGGCATGGTTAAGCAGGCCTGATTTCAGACTCTCAAAATAAAAAGCCCGCGTTGCGGGTTTTTTTGTGCCTGATTGTTGCTGTCGAGCTTATGTGCTTTAGATAAGGCTACACTGTTTATCAGTATTGATGCTTATTTTACAGAGAGTTAAGTCATAAATGGATCAATCCCGATATAGCTGGCGTTATATATTCAATGTTGCTCTGGAATATCGTCCGCTTTTAATAAAAGCGAATCTGATCGCGCTGGTAGCGACGATGGCCAGTGTGCCATTGCCCTTGCTGATGCCGCTTCTGGTGGATGAAGTCCTGCTTGATAAGCCTGCGACACTGGTTGGTTGGTGTAATCAGTTGTTTCCAGAAAGCTGGCAGGGGCCGGGGTTGTATATCGGTGCTGTATTGCTGGTGACTGTCATATTAAGGGCAATAGCGCTGGTGCTTAATGTCTGGCAAAGCAGGCAGTTTTCGATCATTGCAAAAGAGGTGATCTTTCGGATCAGAACGGGACTTTTGCAACGTTTAAAGCGTATCTCAATGTCCGAATATGAAACTCTGGGCAGCGGCGCGGTCAGTTCTCACTTTATTACAGATCTGGATACCCTTGATCGGTTTGTAGGGGCCTCAGTCAGTCGAATGTTGATCGCACTACTGACCATTTTCGGCACCGCCTTAGTGTTGATCTGGATGCACTGGCAGTTAGCGCTGTTTATTTTGTTGCTTAATCCGCTGGTGGTATGGGTAACGATGCTTATAGGTAAACAGGTCAAGGAGCTAAAAGGCAAAGAGAACAGGGCGTATGAAGCGTTTCAGGGGGCGCTGACTGAGGTACTTGAGGCTATCTATCAGATAAGAGCAGCTAACCGGGAGCGGCACTACCTTAAGCAGCTAATGGAATCTGCCCGGGATGTCAGGGATCACTCGACCCGTTTTGAATGGCGCAGTGAAGCGGCGAATCGCTTTAGCTTTATGGTTTTCCTGGTTGGTTTTGATCTGTTTCGTGCACTGTCGATGTTGATGGTGGTTTTTTCGGATCTGAGCATTGGTCAGATGATGGCTGTATTTGGCTATCTTTGGTTCATGATGAACCCGGTACAGGAGGTGCTGGGGATCCAGTATGCATTCTATGGGGCAAAAGCTGCGTTGCAGCGGATCAATCGTCTTGCTGAATTAGAGGAGGAGCCTGAATATCCGCACCGGGAAAACCCATTCAGTACACAACAATCAATTGCGATAGATATTGAGAATATCCATTTTAGCTATATTCAGGGACAGGAAATTCTCAAAGGGTTGTCGCTTAAAATTGAAGCGGGACAAAAGATTGCATTGGTAGGTGCCAGTGGCGGTGGAAAATCAACACTGGTGCAGGTGTTGCTCGGATTTTATCGGGCGGAGAAAGGATTGGTTAAATTTGGTGGTGTTCCGGTTGAGCATATCGGTCTGGATCTGGTGCGGGAAAATGTCGCCACCGTATTGCAGCAGCCGGCATTATTCAATGACACGGTGCGGGGTAACCTGACCATGGGGCGTGAGTTTAATGAGGCTCAGCTTTGGCAGGCACTGCAAGTGGCACAGCTTAAAGACTTTGTTGCCGCTATGGAGTTTGGGCTGGAAACAATTGTAGGCCGCCAGGGGGTTCGTTTATCCGGCGGTCAGCGTCAGCGATTGGCAATTGCCAGAATGGTTTTATCAGATCCTAAAGTGGTTATTTTGGATGAGGCGACGTCGGCGCTGGATGCAGAAACTGAATTTAATCTGCACCAGGATCTGAGTAGTTTTCTGCAAGGACGCACTACCATTATCGTTGCACACCGTCTGAGCGCGGTTAAGCAGGCAGATCGTGTCTATGTGTTTGAGGATGGACAGGTTGCAGAGGAGGGTGGTCATGAACAGTTGTTACAGCAGAATGGCTTATATGCTCGATTGTATGGGCAGCATCAGCATTAAGTTTACTGGGCAGGGTTAACTGTGGACAAGCGCCATCACTGGCATAGCGGAAACTCAGTTAGGCTGCTGATTGATGGCGATCGGTTTATACCTGAGATGTTGAGTGTCATTGAGCAGTCCCGTTATACGTTGTTGCTTGAGTTCTACATGGTGAGCTCGGGCAGCGTAGCAAATTCATTTATTGGTGCGTTAATCAGGGCAGCGGAGCGTGGTGTCCAGGTTTGCTGGCTAATTGATGATTTTGGTAGCCGCAGGCTGAATGAGGCAGATGTGCAGCGATTAATTGGTTCCGGTGTTGAGCTACAGCGCTTTAATCCCTTAAAGCTGCTGAAGTTTGAGCGTAACTTCGCCCGGGATCACCGCAAGGTATTGATAGCAGATCAAAGCATTGGCTTTATTGGTGGTACCGGTATCAGCGATGAATATCTGCACAGAGATCCTTTGAAAAAGGATACCCAAGACCGGCAGGCGTGGCATGAGGTGATGTTCAGAGTTGAAGGGGCTGTGCTTGATGATATGGTCGAGATGTTCCGGCGACAATGGCTGAGGTCCGGCGGATCTGCGCTTAATGTAGCTGCTACGATACGTGATGGGAAAGGCCTGGGTAATTGGGTGGCCGGTAATGCGATGGCGAGATTGGCTGTGTCTGATGGTGCGCAAATTAAGGACATTAAACAAAGTTTCGTGCGGCATATCTCAAATGCCGGTGATCGTGTTTGGCTGGCAACAGCATATTTCTTACCTTCATTTTCGGTACGCAGAAGCTTGCGTAAAGCGGCGTTGAGAGGTGTTGATGTGAGGCTTATAGTGGCAGGCCCTTGTACTGATCATCCCTGGGTTTATCATGCATCGAAGCGTTATTACCGAAGACTGTTGAAGTCTGGTGTGAGAATATATGAATATCAACCATCATTTCTGCATACCAAACTCGGGTTATGTGATCAGTGGTTATCTGCAGGGTCCTGTAATCTGGATCACTGGAATCTGCGTTGGAACCTTGAGGCTAATATTGAGGTGGTGGAACCAGAGTTGGTTTCTCAGGTCGAACAGCTGCTAAGTCATGATATGCAGCAGAGCGAAGAGATTTTATATCGCAAATGGAGTGCCAGACCCTGGCGAATAAAACTGAAAGAATTGCTCTGGTCGCTGGTATGCCAACTGCTGTTAAAAATCCGTTAAGCTAAACAAGGCTATAATTTAAAAAGCTGCTGTTAGGCGTATAGATAATTTTCTAAAGAGTGTTTGGGACTGATTATGAAAAAAATATCCATTTTTGTTATCGCGGCAATGATGTTAGTTTTGCAGGGGTGCGCATCATCATTGAGTGGGGATACTTATTCACGTCAGGAGGCGCGAAAGGTCCAGAATGTTCAGTATGGTTGGGTTGATGCAGTAACGCCGGTGGTCATTGAAGGGCGTACTGATAGTCCCTTAGGTGCAGGTGCGGGTGCCATCGTTGGCGGTATCGCAGGTAGTGAAGTGGGGGGTGGTCAGGGCAGTCGAATTGCTGCAGTACTGGGTGCTGTTGCTGGTGGTATTGCTGGCCAGAAAATTGAGGAAAGTGCTACCCGTAAACAGGGGCAGGAAGTTACAGTTTCACTTGAAAGTGGTCAGACCATCTCGGTTGTTCAGGAAGTAGATAGTAATGGCTTCTTCCAGCCTGGTGAGCGAGTGCGCGTATTACGTCAAGGAGGAACTGCGCGTATTGTGCGTTAGTCTGCAAAGGGGATGAGAAGATAATAAAAAGCCCGCTATTGCGGGCTTTTTATGTTTGCTGGTGTAAGGCGGGATCAGTGTTTACTTCTTGTCTGCCGGTGCGTGGAATAGCAGGTAAAGATCGACCAGCAGATCTGGAATGCTACGACACATCTCGTCACAAAGCTTCTGGTCCTGACGCATTTTGATGAACTCTTCTTCTTCAAACAGCTCAGATGCGATCATAATTGGCAGCATCAGTTCAGCAACTTCTTCTTCAGCCTGATGGTTGAACCACTCATCTTCTTTGAGGAATACGGCTTCCATAAATGCCTGGGCCCAGGTTGTCATAGGGCTCTGTTCGTCATCTTCGTCCAGCTCAAGGGTCGGCTCGCAAGGTAGCAGCATGTCCTGATCATTATAAAGGTCACTGCCGATACTAAAGTAAAGACGACGCAGTAGATCTTCGATGCGGGCTTTCTGTTTTTCAGTATTGTATTCCGGCGCGCCGTCGAACAGTTCTTGCAACCACTGTTTTTCTGATATTTTTACCGGGCTGATGTTCAGCGCGCAGAAGTAACCATGGGTTCCGACCAGGTCCAGCGCATCTTCAGATACAGCATCTGAAAACATAAAAGCTTCCAGCTCATCCAGTTCAGCGTCGGTTAGTGGGGTGTTCAGCATCGCAGTTGGCATAGGTTCAGATCCGGCAAAGAAAAAAGTTGGACAGATTTTAACAGTGATTTGGCATCTATGCGTAGTATTATCGGTGCTAAATGATTAAATCCTGATGACAGTCGCTGTTACATACCGGATAATGCCGGCCCATGATTGAACAGGCCCGGCAACTCCTTAAACAAATCTTCGGCTATGAACAGTTTCGTGATCCCCAGCAGGAGGTGATTGAAACTCTGTTGGCGGGTCAGGACGCGCTGGTAGTCATGCCCACAGGCGGTGGTAAATCGCTTTGCTATCAATTGCCGGCGCTAATCCGGCCTGGTGTGGCTATCGTTGTTTCTCCTTTAATCGCTTTGATGCAGGATCAGGTTCAGGCCTTGTCGCAATGGGGGATTAATGCGGGTTACCTGAACTCCTCAATGGATTTCTCTACTGCACAGGAAGTTGAGCATCAGTTACGCTCCGGTGAGCTGGATCTGCTTTATGTCGCGCCGGAACGGTTATTACAACCACGCACACTGAAGATGCTGTCTGAATGTCAGTTGGCGTTGTTTGCGATTGATGAGGCCCACTGCGTATCCCAGTGGGGTCACGATTTTCGCCCGGAATATTTGCAATTAAGTTATCTTCAGGACTGTTTTCCCGGTGTTCCCCGTATCGCATTAACAGCGACTGCAGATGAGCGGACCCGTCAGGAAATTTGTGAAAGGCTAGGGCTTGAAGAGGCTAGCAAGTTTATACAAGGCTTTGATCGGCCAAATATTCGTTATCGGATCGGTCAAAAGCATCGGGCTAAAGAGCAATTGCTTAAGTTTCTTAAGGCTGAACATGCCAGTGATTCGGGTATTGTTTACTGTCTATCCCGTAAGAAGGTAGAAGATACCGCCAAATGGCTACAGGAGCAGGGCTTTAATGCGTTGCCCTATCATGCGGGTTTGTCATCAGAGTTACGTCGACTTAATCAGCATCGCTTCCTGACTGAAGAGAATATTCTGATGGTGGCTACGGTCGCTTTTGGTATGGGGATTGATAAGCCCAATGTTCGCTTTGTAGCACACCTTGATCTGCCTAAAAGTATTGAGGCTTATTATCAGGAAACGGGTCGGGCAGGGCGTGATGGGCAGCCTGCAGATGCCTGGATGGTATATGGGTTGCAGGATGTGATTTTTCTGCGTCAGATGTTGGAAGGCTCTCAGGCAGATGAGTTACACAAAAGCGTTGAGCGGCAAAAGCTGGAATCCATGCTGGGTTTGTGTGAGATCACTACCTGTCGACGGCAATCTCTCTTAGAGTATTTTGGTGATGCGCTGGAGCAAGAGTGCGGAAATTGCGATACCTGTCTTGAACCCGTGCCTGTTTGGGATGCAACAGACGCAGCACGAAAAGCATTGTCTGCGGTTTATCGCTGTGATCAACGCTTCGGTGTGAACCATGTAATAGAGGTGTTGTTAGGCAAAACCAGTGCGAGGGTGATGGAGCTGAAGCATCATCAACTGAGTACTTTTGGTATAGGTAAAGAGTTAGATCGCAATCAATGGCGGTCAGTCTATCGTCAGCTTGTTGCGCGTGGCTATTTGCGGGTAGCGCCTAATACTCACGGTGTGCTCTGGCTGAGTGATACCTGTCGTCCTTTGCTTAAAGGCGAAGAGCAGATTGAGATGCGACAGGATAAGCGCAAGCATGAGCCATTCCGTAAACGAAACGATCCTCAGCAAAAGCTTGATTCCGAAGATTACGGCCTTTGGAATGCGCTTAAAGCATTGCGGATGAAGTTATCAAAAGATCAGGATGTTCCGCCTTATGTGATTTTTCATGATGCGACCCTGATGGAGATGGTGATGTATCAGCCGGTTACGCATCAGCAGATGGGGCGTTTGAACGGGGTTGGTGAGCGGAAGCTGGATCTGTATGGTGATGCATTTCTTGATGAGATTCGCGAATATCAGGATGCTCAACGGCAACCTGATAACAAAGACCTGCAAATTCAGGAGTCTGTTACTTTGTACCGCTCGGGTATGACGATTGCCCAGGTTGCTCGCCAGCAGCATCTTTCAGAAAATATTATCTATCACCATCTTGCTGATGGTATTCAGTCCGGGCAGTTGCCGTTAAGGGATGTGATAAATATCACCGATGCTCAACTACAACAAGTCCAGCAAGCACTGTGTGATTCGTTATCATCTTCCGGGGTGGCGCTGAAACCTGTGTACGAAGAGCTGGATGGATTGTATGAATATGGCGTTTTACGTTGTGTTCGTGCGGATATGGAGCGGGTTGAGAGTGCGGGTTGATGGTCACGGATGAGTTGGGGTTGTGGGGGCTGTTTGTTAGTAGCTTTGTATCCTCAACCTTGTTTCCCGGCGGTTCAGAGGTCTTACTTGCCTATCTTGCCAGTGAATCTGAGCTTTCGTCGTTTAATCTGGTGTTGACCGCAAGCCTGGGTAATACACTGGGTGGAATCGTCACCTTTGCGATGGGGTGGTTGATTGCTGTGTACTGGCCGCTACGGGAGTTGAATTCAAAATTCCAGCTTAGGGCGATGAAGCTAATCCGGCGCTACGGTGTTATCGCAATGCTGTTTTCCTGGGTGCCTGTCATTGGCGATCCCCTCTGTCTTATCGCAGGATGGCTAAAGCTAAAGCCGCTGACTTCAATGCTGTTAATTCTGGTTGGTAAAACACTAAGATATGCGCTTATTGTTAGTCTGATATAGTTAAGCCGACATAAAAAAGAATGTAGCGCTGGAGTTGCCATGCTGAGTTCGTCTGGCTTCAGGATTTTACGTATAACCCTTCTCTTGATTATTTTATTTGTAGTGGCTCTGAATACCTGGTTATCCACGGTGCGTATTCACGCCTGGAATCGCCCTGTCTGGGTGGTGTTATATCCTATTAATGCCGATCAGCGTGCTGATACGCAGAGCTATATTGATGCGTTAGATCCTATCCATTTCGAAGGCGTTGCGCACTTTTTCCAGCGAGAAGCTGAGCGATATAATCTTACATTGAATCCTGTGACTGAAGTTTATCTTGCGCCAGCGTTATCGGAACAGCCGCCAGAGGTTGGTAATGGTGCCGGAGTGTTAGAAGCTGTGATCTGGAGCTTAAAAATGCGCTGGTGGTCCTGGCGTAATGATAGTTGGGAAGGGCCCGAGCCCGATGTGCAGATATACCTGCGTTACTTTTCACCTAACGGAAGCTCTGAATTAGCCCACTCGCTCGGATTACAGAAAGGGATGATCGGTTTGGTGAATGGCTTTGCCAGTGTGGACTATATCGATACCAATAATTTTGTAATCACCCATGAATTGATGCATACACTGGGAGCATCAGATAAATATAATCTTGTTACGAATGAGCCGGTTTTTCCTCAAGGCTATGCTGACCCGGATAAGATACCGCTACTACCTCAGACCCGCGCTGAAATAATGGGTGGTCGCGTAAAGGTTTCGCCTGGTTGGCTATTAATGCCTCCAAGCCTGAATGATGTAATCGTTGGAAAACAAACAGGCCAGGAGCTTGGCTGGGTTGTGAAATAGATAATAGCTAGATTAATAAGTATTTAGGTTACTCAAACTGGGTATAAATCAATCTATGTTCAAGCTGTGACTCTATCGATAATTCCTCAGTTTTGATTTTGTTTTCATATGTTTTTTGTTTGTTAAAGTCTATAAATATCAATTGGTTATTGTTTTGTGTGTGATGCAAGGCATTAGTGTTTGATGAAATGACACTTCTGTTCAATGATTAAACAACCTGACTCCTTGGGTGATCTGTATAAATTCTTCCTAATCCTGTGTTTTAGAAGCTATTTTGGGTGTTAGCAGTGTGCTACTATCTCAAAAATTTTAAACAATTTTCTGTTTATACCGAATTAACCGTTTTGAATTAAACAAATTACTGTGTGTTCAGCGAAAATTATCTCGCGATACGGTGCAGAAAATTGGATTATCTTCTGGGGGGAAGTTATGGAAAATGTAGAATCTACCAAAGGTTTAGTTGTTCAAATAACCGGTGAGGTAGTGGTAGTAGATGCTCAAGGAATTGAGCGGAATTTGACTGCAGGCGATAAGCTGCAGGCAGGAGATATGATTATTACCCGGGCAGAAAGCTCGGCAGAACTGAATCTTGGTAAAGAACAGCCAGAAAGTGTACCTGCTGATACTGCAGCAGTACTCGAGGTAGATCCAACTACCGGAGAAATTACTTTGGTAATCCATTCTCTGGGAACCGAAGGAATTGAGATAGCAGATATTCAACAAGCTATTCTCGAAGGTCAGGATCCTACCGAGCTACTTGAAGAAACCGCCGCGGGTAACACTCCCCCAACCCGTTCCGGCTTTTCTGATTTCCAGGATGTCAACCGTACCGCAGAAGAAGTAATTGCTGAAGCAGGCTTTGATACCTCAATAGAAGACCGGGAGCTGGAAGAGTTTCCCGAGTATGAGGGTGAGTTCGTAGCTCAATCAGATGATGGCGTCATTGTTTCTGTTACAAGTGTGACCAGCGATACCCAAGGAGAAGGTTCTAACCTGACGCATACCGTGACCCTGAGTGGCGCTAGTGTAAATGATGAAACCTACAGTTTCAGCCTGACCGATAACACTACGGAGCCAGCAGACTACAGCGGTCTGTCGTTCAGTGATGGCGTGACCTACGATGCGGGTACTGGCCTGATTACCGTACCGGCCACCGTGACCAGCTTCGATATTACCGTCGATGCTGTGCCCGATGCAGACATCGAAGGCAGCGAGACCTATGACCTGGCTGTCGGCGACCAACTAGCTACTGGTACCATTACTGATGCCAGTACAATCACGGTTACCGGTGTCTCCAGTGATGCCCAATCAGAAGGTTCTACCCTGACTCACACGGTGACCCTGAGCGGTTCCAGTGTAAACGATGAAACTTATACGTTAGCAATTTTTGATATTACAACTAATGCATTTGATTGGAATAATCTACAGTTCACTGATGGCGTAATCTATGACGCAGGTACCGGTCTGATTACTGTACCTGCTACTGTAACCAGTTTCGATATTACTGTGGATGCCAACGATGATTCAGCATCTGAAAGTGATGAGTATTATGAACTCCAAGTAGATGGTGTTGTTGCTACCGGTACAGTTATTGATAATGATGGCGTAGCGACCATCGAAGTACTCGGTGGCGATGTGGTAACCGAGGATGATGCGAGTTACGCCAAGTTCACGGTGCAGCTGTCCAACCCAGCCGGTTCCAATGTCGATGCGAACCTGGCGCTGAGTGGCCTGGATATCGGCAGTGATTACGAGAATGCGTTCTACAGCTTTGATGGCACGA
>NZ_RQXV01000001.1 GCF_003858655.1 Amphritea balenae | reverse complement strand
AGATCCTGAATGTGGATATCTCCGCGATCGATGATGCTGATGGCCTGGGAAGCTTCAGCTATCAATGGTTGCGCAATGGATCCGTAATCAGCGGGGCTATTCTGACCAGCTATCAATTAGGCGATGCCGATGTCGGCCAGCGCATCTCCGTGCAGGTGAGTTATACCGATGGTCATAGCACCCCGGAACAGCTGGTCAGTCTGGAAACCGCCGCGGTTGCCAATATCAATGATGATCCAACCGGGTTGCCGCTGATTATCGGTCCGGTTGAAGAGGATCAAACCCTGAATGTGGATACCTCCGCGATCGATGATGCTGATGGTTTGGGTAGTTTTAACTATCAATGGCACCGTAACGGTTCTGCGGTTAGCGGTGCGACACAGAGTAGCCACCAGTTAGGTGATGCGGATGTCGGACAGCTTATCTCAGTAGAAGTCAGTTATACCGATGCTCAGGGAACAGCGGAACAGCTACTTAGTGCGGAAACTGTAGCGGTGGTCAATATCAATGACCTGCCGACTGGTAAGCCGATGGTGAACGGTCAGGCTGTACTGGCACAGCAGTTAAGCGCAGATACCTCTTCAGTGCAGGATAGTGATGGACTGGGAAGTTTCAATTTCCAGTGGCTGCGTAATGGCCAGGTGATCGGTGGTGCAGTGAACAGCGACTATACGCTACAGACTGATGACCTGGGCAAACGAATATCGGTTGAGATGAGCTATACCGATACCTATGGCATGGCAGAAAGTGTGGTTAGCGCACAAACAAACCCTGTTATAACGCCGCCGGATGTTGTGGACGATTCTGAACCTGAACCAGAACCGGAAGAATTGCCGGGGCCGGTGGTTTCAGAAGGAGAGGATCCCGATTCGGAAGAGCAGGCGCAATCCCCTGAAGATGAACAGGAGGCTAGTGTCTTAATAGAGTTGGCAGATGAGATACAGATAAGCGGGGGCGGAATTCTGCCCTCGGTATCACCGGTTCAGGCGATTGATTCACAGCAACTGGTCGAATTAGTAGCGGTTCCCATGGAAGTGAAAGATCCAACAGAATATCAGGCAAGGGATATACAGACAGAAGCACCGGTTCTACAGCGAATCGATCTGGCTCAGCTGGAGATCCGGCGTTTTACCGAGTTTGAGCCGGTTCAGAGTCTGCAAGTTGAAGGATTAAGCAGTGAAGCTCTGGAAGTTGGGCTGGCAGAGCTGAAGCTGGAGCTTGATGATGCCGCTAATCAGTCCGAAAACAGCTATCAACTGGGTGGTGAAACCGCTGTCGCTGTTTCCATGAGTGTATCAGCCTGGTTCGCAATATGGTTATTTCGTGCCGGATCATTGCTTGCTTGCTTCCTCTCGGTGATCCCTTTATGGAAACAGTTTGATCCTCTGCCAATTTTGGGTTCAGGCAGCAAGGCTAAAGTAAAAGCCCATAAACCTGACCGGGTTGATGAGCTGTTTCAGCAAGATAAGTGATGGTGGAGAACGCTATGACTAATGTACTTAAATCACCCTTGATCAGAATAAGTTTTGGCTTGGTTATGATGACGGTAACCCTGCTACTTATCTCCGATGCGATTGGATTAATACCGGATACCCGACGGGCAGAGTTGAATGCACGCAGAGTTATCGCAGAATCTCTTGCTGTTCAGCTTTCGGCTGAAATAGCAGAAAGAAACTACAATCATGTTGAGCAAGTACTGCATGCTATCGTGGTTAGGAATGGAGAAATTAATTCTGCGGCAATCCGCTTAGTCGAGGATGGTGTCGTAGCCGAATATGGTGATCATGAACGGCATTGGCAAAAGCTTCTCCAGACTAATTCAACTCCTGAACAGATGCAGATACCGATTTTTAATAATGATATTCGTTGGGGAACCGTAGAGCTCAGCTTTAAACCCTTGTCTTCGGCTGGACGATTGAGTGACCCCAGTAGTTTCTATAGCGCTGTCATATTTGTCGGAATATTTGGGTTTATTTTCTATATCCTTTTTTTACGTCGTAGCCTGAATGAGTTGAATCCTGATTCAATAATTCCGGATCGGGTCAGAAAAGCTTTAGATACCCTTTCTGAGGGGTTGTTGATTATTGATACTGAGAACCAAATTATCTTTTCTAACTATCGCTTTGCTGAATATATAGGGCAGCAACCGGAAGATCTGGTTGGGCGTGATAGTGAACAGTTTGATTGGCGGTTTAGTGATGGTCAGCTTAAAGAGCTGCCCTGGGTGCAGGTTCTGAAAGGAAAAGAAATGTCGGAAATTTTTCAGATAGGACTGGCGACAGCTCTGGATAAGACTTATCGCTTTAAAGTAAATGCCTCTACTATTACCGATCCAGAAGGTCGGGTGCGAGGGGTCTTAGTGACATTTGACAATATCTCAGAGATTGAAAAGAAAAATGAAGAGTTGCGTCGCACCTTTTATAAACTTGAAAAGAGTCAGCGGGAAATTACTCGTCAAAATCGTGAATTACAGATCCTGGCCACCCGTGATTCTTTATCTGGATTGTTGAATCGCCGTTCACTGTCTATGGGGTTTCAGACCTTATTTAGTGAAGCTCAGGATGAGAAGGAAAACCTCAGTTGTATTATGGTGGATATTGATTTTTTTAAATCGATTAATGATAGTTTCGGCCATGCGATGGGAGATATGGTTATCAAACTGATCGCTCAGCTTTTGACTGAGCACTCCAGGCCCAACGACCTGGTCGGACGTTATGGTGGTGAAGAGTTTCTTCTGGTTTTGCCTGGTGTTGCAATGGGCAGTGCACGAGGTATTGCTGAACGGATTCGTAAGGCGATCCATGATTGTGTTGATAAAATTCAGCTTGATGCGGCTGTGCGAATCACTGCTAGTTTAGGGGTTTCCAGTATGACTTCAGTTAGTGGTAGTCATGAGGAACTCCTGGATCAGGCGGATAAAGCGCTCTATCAGGCTAAAGAGACCGGTCGTAACAAAGTAGTATGTTGGAATGTACTAAATAATGGACAACCAGATACGTTGGTAAAGGATGGTCTGCAGGCGATTGACCGGATAATACCGGATGGGGGGAAAGAGGTTAGGAGTGATTATATTTTGCCGGATGCATTGTTACTGAACGACCCCGGAAGTCCCGATGATGCTTCGCTCATCGCTGAGTCGGATAACTTTGCCAATAATACCATTCAGAATGAGCGGATTGATCAGGCCATTATCTGTGCTAAGCGTTATGGTACCCATGTCGCAGCGCTGGTTATTGATATTGATGCCTTACACTATGTCAGTGATACCCTGGGTCATAGTGTCAATCAAAAAATAGGTAAACAGGTTGTTTCACGTTTGAAGGCGGCTTTACGGCAGATAATAGAAACAGCGATGAGTAAGGATCATTTTGAATTCAGTGTCTCACAGCTGGGTTTTAATAAGATCAATGTATTGTTGATGGGATTTGAGCGGAGCGAGATTGTTCCTTCGGTATTACAGCAGATTAATGCAATCTACAATACTGCTGTTGAGGTTGAAGGGCATGAATTCTATCTTAATTCTCACACCGGGGTTAGCCTGTACCCGGTGGATGGGGGCGATTCTGACAGTTTGATTCGTAATGCCTGTAGTGCAATGCGGGAAGCTAAGCTTAGTCAGGGACGAACTAGCTTCCGGTTTTATGACGATGAGATTAATAAGCGTTATCGGCGTCGAATTCGCTTAGAAGCTGAGCTTCACAGAGCGGTTGAACGAAATGAGCTGGTACTCTGTTATCAACCCAAGATAGACCTGAAAAAAGGCAAAATCATCGGTATGGAAGCGCTGATTCGTTGGCAGCATCCTCAGCTGGGTATGATTCCCCCTGATGATTTCATACCACTTGCTGAACAGACCGGTTTTATTGAGGAGATAAGTCGTTGGGTGGTTTATACAGCCTGCCAGCAGATCAGTTATTGGCAATCTGCGGGGTACGGTACCCTTAACGTTGCAGTTAATTTGTCGCCGATTGAGTTTCAGAATCCCTTGTTGGGAAGTAAAATCATTGAGATGGTTCAGGATGCCGGTATTGCCCGATGTGCTCTTGAATTTGAGATTACTGAAACGGCAGTGGTGAAGAGTATAGACTCTGCTACCGTTATTTTACACCAGCTGTCAGAAGCTGGCTTTGGTCTTTCAGTGGATGATTTTGGTACTGGTTACTCTTCGCTGAGTTATTTGAAAGGCTTCCCTCTGAGCAAAGTTAAAATCGATCGCTCCTTTATAACCGGGTTTGTTGAAAGCTCGAGTGATGCAGCTATTGTCAGTGCAATAATCGCCATGAGTCATAGCCTGGGATTAAAAGTTGTAGCTGAAGGGGTTGAGACCCTTGAACAGCTGCGTTTTCTTCAGGATCTTCAGTGTGATGAGATGCAAGGGTATCTCATCAGTAAACCGGTCAGTGCCGGTGAAGTTACAGCTTTGCTTAGCCGTGAAACTGATATTCGCAATCTGATAACTGATTATCACAATCAACCAAGTGCGTCGTTAGGGGGGGCTGTTATTACCGTGCTTAACGACTTTCCCTCTGATACTCATGATGCGCTTGAGAGTGAAGTATTAGAGTAAAGTAAGAACGCCTCTTAAAACCCTAGATTTTAGGTTTGCTTAAGCCTAGAGCTAAAATGGTTTTAATCTGTTGCTAGCGGGATAGCTTTTCCTTTTGTCTGCCAGAGGCTTTCTAAGGTAAAAAATATCAGGCCAACCCAGATAAAAGAAAAAGTGATTAGCTTGTTGCCATCTAAAGGTTCGTTATAAATGAATACGGCCAGCAGGAAGGCGATACTCGGCGCGATATATTGCAGCAGGCCGTTGAGGGTCAGGGTTAAGCGACGGGCGCCAGCGGCGAAACATATCAAAGGTAAGCTGGTGACCAGGCCTGAGGCAATGAGTAACAGCGTTGTAGCGTCGGTGGTGAATTGGAATTGCAGAGCGTTTTGCTGAGCGAGCCAGAAAAGGTAAGCCAGTGCTATTGGGCTGAGTAGTAGCGTTTCGATAAGCAGTCCAGAGAATGGATCAACTGTCAGACGTTTACGTAGCAAACCGTAAAAGCCAAAGCTGAATGCCAGAACAAGGGCTACCCAGGGTAGGCTGCCTAACAGCACCAATTGATAGCCGACCCCAATAGCAGCCAAAATGATAGCCAGCCACTGAATTCGCCTTAAGCGTTCGCTAAGAAAGATCATTCCGAGTAATACGCTGATCAGCGGATTGATGAAGTAACCCAATGCGGCTTCCAGAATACGGCCTTGCCCTACGGCCCAGATAAATACCAGCCAGTTAAGCGATATGATAATGGCTGAAAGCAGTAAGCCGGCAACCAGGCGATGTTGTTTAAGGTAGCGGGTAAATTCCTGCCAGCGACCGGTCGCTACGATAAAAATGGCCAGAAAGGCAACCGACCAGAGTACTCTGTGGGCAACTACCTCAAACGGACTGACATGGTCGACCGCTTTGAAGTAGATCGGTACCAGTCCCCACATGCCGTAGGCGGCGAGGGCGAATAGAATGCCTTTACGTTGTTCGGTATCTGTTGGCACTCGGTTATCCTTGTATTGTACGGGGTTGGTCAGGTGTAACTTTGTGCATCACAAAACGATACTGGAGCTTGTCGCTAGTGTAGTTGTGCAAGCGTGTCATTACGTCAACATCAAACGGGCTGAGATGGTCAACCGATTTAAAGAAGTTCGGTACCAGCCCCCGCATGTTGTAGGCGGCGAGGGCAAATAGAATGCCTTTACGTTGTTCGGTATCAGTTGGCACTCGATTGTCCTCGTGTTGAGGTGGATTGATCAGATGTAACCTTGTGCATCAGAAAACGATACTGGAATTTATCACTGGTATAGTTGAGTAAACGTGTCATTACGGCAACAAACACCAGACTAAAAGCCAGACGAGCCCAGAGGATACCAGACAGGTCAGCACCCATCGTCAGAACCAGCAAGGTATCTTCGATAATGCTGTGACACAGGCTTAGCAGGCAGAGTGCCGAGAAACAGTCTTTAGGGCTGATATGTCCGCTCTGCGCTTCACGGATCAGCAGCCCTCCACCGAAAGACAGTCCCAGTGTGATACCGATAATAGTCAGCGAGGCCGCTTGCTGGCCTATGCCAAGTAACCTGAGTACCGGGCGCAATAACCAGATCATCAGGCGCTCAATATGCACCCAGCGCAGGAATCGGAGCAAGCTTAGCAGCGCGGTGACGATCACGACAATCATCGCCAGGCCTTGCAGTTGAGTGATAACCCACGCCGTAAGACTGGTATCGGTAACCGGGGCGGTCCAGAGAAGTTCGACAGGTTGCTGTAACCAGCCCCCCCAGCTATAGCTGTGATGTAACAGGGCGCCCAGTACTAACGCGGAGATCAGCCGTATGAGTAATGCCGCAGCAAAACGGACGCCAGCTTTCTGAGCGATGCGGACCTCTATCGGCAGGCTGTGGGCGATCAGTAACATACTGCTAAGCACTGTGACCTGAGCGACGGTCAGGTTCTCCTGAGGTGCCAGCTGAAAAAATATCAGCATGCCGCCATAGATATTGGTTAGCAGGGTGGTCGTCCAGACCAGGCCCATGGTGTCCGGCAGGCCAACTAACTGCATCAGTGGTTCCAGTGCCCGACTGATGTAGGGGATAGCGCCCAGCTCTTCGAGTATCTTAACTGCAATCAGCACGGGGATGGTCAGTTTGAACAGCAGCAGGCACACCTCATAGGTCTCTTTAGCCAGACCTGGAATAGTTTGTTTGATGAAGAGACGGGTATGATTGTTCATGTGCTGCTGCCTGAAATAATGAAACAGTAGTGTAATTGAGTTTTAATGTGCGGGATTTCATATATTCTTATAACAGCGAAATAAAATGTCTTTTTATCTGTTCAAAATTTAATTGAATTAGATTACTTGATTGGATCGTTGAATTTATGAGTATTGAACTGGATCGTATCGATCGCCATATCCTGAATCTGTTGCAGCAGGATAACCGTATCAGCAATCAGGATCTGGCTGAAAGAGTGGGGCTTTCTCCGCCAGCTTGCCTGCGTCGGGTTCGCAAGCTCAGGAATGACGGTATCATTATGGCTGATGTCTCTCTGGTTGATCCCAGAATGATGGGGCGTTATCTCAATATTATCGTTGAGGTGGAGATGAGCCGGGATCAGTCCGACGTCTATGATGCCTTTATTAAAAAGATGGATCTGGCCGCTGAGGTGACTCAGTGTTATCAGGTAACCGGTGAGGTTGATTTCCTGTTGATGGTGATGGTGCCGGATATGGAGGCCTACGAGGTGTTTATCCGTCGGGATCTGTCCAGTGATGCTAATCTGCGAAAATTCAGGACATTGATTTCAATGCGGCGGCAGAAATTTAAGACGTCGATTGAGTTATAGGATCTGACTACCGGATGTTGTCTTAAGAAAAAACGATGTCTTAAGAAAGATCAGGCTCATCCTGTTCAATGGGCTCGTCATAGATTTAAAGATCAGGGTCGTTCTGTTCGGTTGGCTCATCATAGATTTAAAGATCAGGGTCGTTCTGTTCGGTTGGCTCATCATAGATTTAAAGATCAGGGTCGTTCTGTTCAGTTGGCTCATCATAGATTTGGAGCCGGCCATCCTGAATACGTACTGCAAAACAATCAATATCTTCGAAGGCGGGGGGCTTGAGTACTTTTCCGGTTTTCAGGTTAAAACAGGCGCCGTGTCTGGGGCAGGTAACTGTTGGGTTATCGGCTGTGTCGTTAGCCGTGTCGTTAGTTGAGTTGCCATGTGAAATGTTGGTTGAGCTGCCGGGTATGTTGCCAGTGGTGCTTGAGAAAGTACCGCCGTCGAGTTCGCCGCCATCGTGTGGGCAGATATTTTCAACGGCATAGTAACAGCCATCGATATTCACCAGTAATACACTGAATTCATTCAGCTCAATCACCCTATGTTCGCCCGATTCTAATGCGGTTGCTACGTCATGCCAGTGTGCCATTAAACAGTTACCTCAGTATATTTATGCTGATCTGATGACCCATTCAGAGTAATCCAAGTTGCAACCTGGCAGCTTCAGATATGCGGCTTGAATCCCAGGGTGGGTCGAACACCAGTTTGATATCTACGCTACGAACTCCTCTGATCTGCATGAGCTTTGTTTTTACATCGTTGGCCAGCACTCCCCCCATACTGCAGCCTGGTGCTGTAAGAGTCATCGCAATCTGAATATGATTGCCGCCTTCAGGGTGACGACTGATATGGCAGCTGTATACTAGGCCCAGATCAAGGATATTGACGGGGATTTCCGGATCAAAACAGGTACTGAGTTGCCGTCGAATCTCTTCGTGATCGACCGGAACATCTTCACACTCATTGGCAGCGGGCGTATCTGCCCTGGGTTTAAGGGGAATTAAACCCAGGGCGTCGGCATCCTCGCTATCTATGCGTACCAGGTATGAGCCGGTGCTGACAGTATAAGTCCCCCCCAGTGACTGCTGTATTTTAACTTCAGTTCCTTTGGCTAGGGATATCGGTTCGGCCGATGGAATCACCAGGGCGTTACAATCCCGCTGTAATTTGATGGTTTTTTTATTTTCCATTTACCAGTCCCTCGTTTTCCTAGATATTCTATTCAGTAGTAACCCAGGCTTCAGGTTTGTCTTCATCTTCATTAAGGGCGCCAAGCAGAGCATGCCATGCCAGGGTGGCGCATTTAATTCGGGTCGGAAAGGCTCGCACACCGGCTAACACCTGGAGTTTTCCCAGCTTTTCTGGTTCTGCCTGGACTGCTGTATCACCGGTGAGTAACTGATGAAATTGCTGAAACAGAGTCTGTGCTTCCGCTATTGTCTTGCCTTTCAGACATTCGGTCAGCAGGGAGGCTGATGCCATGGAGATAGCACAGCCTTCACCCAGAAATGAAGCCTCTTCGATGACCTGTTCAGGACCTGGCCTGATGAGTAAAAAAAGCTGCAGACGATCGCCGCATAGAGGGTTATAGCCTTCCTGGCTATGGCTGTATTCCTGTAGCACTTTGAAGTTACGGGGGCGGCGTCCATGGTCAATAATGACTTCCTGGTACAGTTCACGTAGTTCGTTATTCATATAAAACCTGGCTGAATATATTTGTTGCTTTTAGCTCCTCAGGTTGTCAGTAGCGATTATTTAAATAGTCACCTAACAGTTATTTAAAGATGCGCTTTACCTCGTGTAAGCCTGCTAGCAGGGCGTCGATATCTGCGCGGTTGTTATACAGTGCAAGGGAGGCGCGGGCTGTAGCCGCGATCCCTAAGTGTGCCATCAAAGGCATAGTGCAGTGATGCCCTGCACGGATCGCAATGCCAGACTGATCCAGAATTGTGCTTACATCATGGGCGTGGGCTTCAGCCATGACAAAAGAGAGGATGCCCGCTTTATGCTTGGCGGTACCAATCAAACGCAGGCCGTCAATCGATGATAGCTGTTCAGTGGCGTAAACCAGCAGTGCCTGTTCATGGCGGGCAATCTGATCCAGACCAATCGCATTTATATAATCCAGAGCACTGCCGAGACCGATGCTACCGGCGATATTAGGTGTGCCTGCTTCAAACCGGTAGGGCAGCTCGTTGTAGTCTGTATGGGCAAAAGTAACCCGGCTTATCATGTCACCACCGCCCTGATAGGGCTTCATCTTTTCCAGCAACTCCTGTTTGCCGTAAAGTATGCCAATACCGGTTGGCCCATACACTTTATGACCGGAGAATGCATAGAAGTCGGCATCCAATGCCTGTAGATCAACCTGCAGGTGAGGTACCGCCTGAGCGCCATCGATAAGTACCGGAATGCTCTGTTGATGGGCCTGTTTGATCATCTGCCTTACAGGATTGATAGTGCCCAGGGCATTGGATACTTGAGTGATGGCAAGCAGTCGGCATCTGGGGTTCAGCATTGTTGTAAATGCATCCTGCTCGATTTCACCGGCATCATTAATCGGGATTACTTTTAATGTTGCGCCGGTCTGGTTACAGATAATCTGCCAGGGCACGATGTTAGAATGATGCTCCATGGTGCTGATCAATATTTCATCTCCAGGGGATAGCAGGGGCTTGGCATAACAGTGAGCAACCAGATTAATCGCTTCGGTGGTGCCCCGCACGAAGATGATCTCTTTTCGGCTTTTTGCGTTCAGGAACCGCTGAACCTTATCCCGGGATGCCTCATAGGCGCTGGTGGCTTCTTCGCTGAGATGGTAAACCCCGCGGTGAACATTGGCATTAGTTTGCAGATAGTAGGTTTGGATGCAATCAACCACTTCCCTGGGTTTCTGGCTGGTAGCGGCATTGTCCAGATAGACCAGAGGCTGGTCATACACCCGGCGTCCCAGAATAGGGAAGTTCTCGCGTACAGCGTCTATATCAAACGTCAGGCTGTTGTCGACCAAACCTTGAGTTTCTTTGCCGGGGATGCGATCGCGCATATTCATCACGACCACCTTAGGGGCTTATATTTTTTATCTGCTAGCAGCGCCCCGTCAGGCTGCACAGCCTGTGCATCACGAGCCAGAGCATCACGAGTCAGCGAAGTTAGCTGCTTACGTAGCTGTCCTGCAGGTATGCGATTGAGCAGTTCATGGGCAAACGCCGAGGTCAGCAGGGTGCGTGCACTGTCCCGGTCCAGCCCTCTGCTGCTGAGGTAGAACAGCGCTTCATTATCCAGTTGGCCTACGGTGGCACCATGGGAACATTTAACGTCATCTGCCTCTATCTGCAGTTCGGGTTTGGTATCCATCTCCGCTTTTTTTGAAAGCAGAAGGTTTTTATTCACCTGACGGGCATCGCTTTTCTGAGCGTCTGGATGAACTATCGCCATGCCGTTGAAGACCCCTCGTGCCTGGCCGTTAAGAACGCCTTTGTAGAATACTTCGCTGTTACAGCCGGGCTTGAGATGGTCGACTCTCAGGTGATTATCCAAGTGTTGATGATCCGCCAGAATATAGAGTCCATCCAGCTGAACCTGAGCGCCTTCGGCGTTAAGCCTGACCTGAATGTCATTGCGACAGAGACCGCCATCGAGTGCCAGTGAAAAACTTTGAAAGCAGCTATTTCCGGCTTGCTCAACATGGATGCCTGCGATATGCCGGCCCAGTGCATTTTCACGTAATAATTTGAAGTGTGTTAGCCGGGCGCCTTTTGCAAGAACGACTTCCGTGATTGAGTCGGTAAAATTCGGCGCGCCATCTTTCTGCTCCTGTTGGGGGGATGCCAGATACTCTTCGATCAATTGGGCCTGTGCTCCTGGTTCCAGCACAATCAAAAGGCGAGGGTAACAGGCTTGAGGCTCTGTTCCTGCGGGGCTGTAGAACAGGCAATGTATCGGCTTTTCCAGGTGGCAGTCACGAGGTACATAAAGCAGGACACCGTCTTCCAGCCAGAGTGAATTCAATGCTGCAAATGGATGGTTGTGGTGCTGTGCAATTCGCCCCATGTGGGTTTGAATCAGGCTATGTTCCTGTTCAAGTGCTTGTTTCAGCGGCATTAGTTTAATGCCATGGGGAAGTGGGCCAAGCTGAGACCAGTTCGCCTGGAAGCGCCCCGCAACAAATGTCAGTCGATAATTTTGTTTGGTATTGGAGGTTTTATTTGATGAACTTAGGGCTTTATTCTGTTTGTTTACTGCACCGGGCGACGCAAGATTAAACGCTGTGTTAGCCAGTGTTTTGATGCTGGTATATTTCCATTCTTCCTGTTGTATCGTCGGCAGCCCCTGTGCAGAGAAGTCCTGTTGCGCCTGCTGTCGAAACGCAGTTAACCAGGGCCAGCCTGAATTGACCGGGGAGTTGTATCCATCTGTTTCATTGAGCAGTCTAGCGTTCTGCATCAGGCACCTCCTGATCAATCTTCAGGGATTCATTCGAAGGCGTGTGAGATTCGTTTGAAATGAGTTCTGAGAGATCGGTTATCGTCTCCGGCTGATTGGGGGCATAGCCTTGCTGCTCCAGTTCAAGCGCCAGCTCTGGTCCACCAGAACGAATGATGCGGCCGTCTTGCAGTACATGAACCCGGTCGGGGACCAGATATTCCAGCAGGCGCTGGTAGTGAGTGACCAGTATCAGGGCACGTTCTGGGCTACGAAAAGCATTTACCCCGGCGGCAACCCGCTTCAGCGCGTCAATGTCCAGCCCTGAGTCGGTCTCATCGAGTATCGCCAGTTGCGGTTCCAGAACCAACAACTGAAGTATTTCATTGCTTTTCTTTTCCCCTCCGGAGAAGCCTTCATTGACCCCCCGGTAAAGCAGGGCTTCCTCCATCTGCATCTGTGCCATTTTCTGTTTTACATCGGTGAGAAAATCAAAGGCATCCAGTTCGGGTTCACCCCGTTGTTTGCGCAGGCTGTTAAGCGCGCTCTTAAGAAAATGGATATTACTGACGCCAGGAATTTCTACCGGATACTGGAAGGCCAGGAAAACCCCTGCTCCCGCACGCTGTTCGACATTCAGTGATAGTAGGTCTTTGCCCTGGTATGACACTTGTCCCTGGCAAACATGGTAATCAGGGTGGCCTGCCAGTGTCTGGGCCAGGGTGCTTTTGCCTGAGCCGTTAGGCCCCATGATGGCATGGACCTCGCCTGCAGCCACTTCCAGGTTGATGCCCTGCAGGATCAGTTTGTCTTCAATACGAACGGTCAGGTCTTTAATACTCAACATAATGGCTCTCCCGTATTTTTGCGACCGTGGGTAGCAGGCGGTCTTTCAGGAATCGCCATAGCCGACGCAGGAGGTTAATCAGTGATTTAAGTAAGCCCTTTTTTTCATGGGCATTCGTGTATTTAGTGTCAGACATAATTCACCTCTGTTTAGCCTATAGCACCCTCCAGACTTACCTCCATCAACGCTTGTGCCTCGACCGCAAACTCCATCGGTAGTTTATGAAATACCTCTTTACAGAAACCACTGACCAGCATGGAGACGGCCGCCTCAGTATCGATACCCCGCTGCTGACAATAATAAAGCTGCTCATCACTGATCTTGGTAGTGGTCGCTTCATGTTCTACCTGAGCCTGAGGGTTTTTTACTTCGATATAGGGCAGGGTATGGGCGCCGCATAGTGAGCCGAGTAGCAATGAATCACATTGGCTGTAATTACGGGAATCAAGCGCCTTCGGTCCGACTTTAACCAGGCCCCGGTAGCAGTTTTGTCCGTGACCTGCGGATATTCCCTTGGAGATAATAGTGCTGCGGGTATGTTTGCCGAGATGGGTCATCTTGGTGCCGGTATCGGCTTGCTGATAATTATTGGTCAGTGCAACGGAGTAGAACTCGCCGACGGAATAATCGCCTTTCAGAATCACGCTGGGATACTTCCAGGTAATGGCGGAGCCTGTTTCTACCTGAGTCCAGGAAATTTTGCTGTGCGCACCGACACAGAGGCCGCGCTTAGTGACGAAATTGAAAATTCCACCATTGCCTTCCTCATCACCGGGATACCAGTTTTGTACCGTGGCGTACTTTATTTCTGCGTTCTCAAGAGCCACCAGTTCTACCACCGCAGCATGTAGCTGGTTCTCATCCCGCATCGGGGCGGTACAGCCCTCAAGATAGCTGACGTAGCTGTCATCTTCAGCAATGATCAAAGTGCGTTCGAACTGACCAGTGTTGGCTGAGTTGATACGGAAATAGGTAGATAGCTCCATCGGGCAGCGCACACCTTTGGGGATATAACAGAAGGAACCATCACTGAACACCGCCGCGTTGAGGGCGGCATAGAAATTATCGGTATAGGGAACAACTGAGCCAAGATAACGTTGTACCAACTGTGGGTGCTTCTGTACCGCTTCAGAGAAGGAACAGAATAGAATTCCCTGTGCCGCCAGCTCGTCCTGAAACGTGGTAGCAACTGACACACTGTCAAAAACCGCGTCAACGGCCACTCCGGCCAAACGGGCACGCTCATGCAGCGGTACTCCCAAGCGTTCGTAGGTGCGGAGGATTTCCGGATCGACTTCGTCCAGGCTTTTAGGGCCTTCGGATGTTGTTTTGGGGGCCGAATAGTAGCAAATAGAGTTATAGTCGATCGGCTCATAGTGCACCCGGGACCAACGGGGGACGGGCATGGTCAGCCAGTGAAAATAGGCCTGCAGGCGCCATTGTAGCAGGAATTCTGGCTCGTTTTTTTTCGCGGAAATTTGTCGAATCACCGCTTCACTTAATCCTGGTGCCAAACTGTCAGAATCTACTTCTGTCACAAATCCCTGGCTATAACCTCGCTCGAGCATGCGCTCAAGTGGAGGTGTTGTAGTAGCCATGCGGGGCGCTCCTCCCTTTTCAGGGGCTTATATTTTCAGGTCGAAATACTCTTCGGATTCAGTTGATAGCTCTGTGTTCGTAGCTGATGGCTCCCTGTTATCAGTTGAAGGCTTTGTGTTATTCGCTGAGGGCTCTTTAATATTAGCTGAGGGCTCTTTAATATTAGCTGAGGGCTCTATCTGAGCGGGTTGTCTCAGCAGAGTCTCCAGGCTTACCTGCTGCAGTGCTTTATGGATCACACCATTAATTCCCTGCCACTGCTGGCGAATAGCACAATGAGATTCTAACTGGCACAGGCCGCTATGGCGGCTGCATTCTGTTAATCCTACCGGGCCTTCCAGAGCATTGATTACGTCGGCCAGCGATATCTCCTGCGGTGTCTTTGCCAGTGTGTAGCCTCCATGTTTGCCGCGACTGGAATAGAGCAGGCCGTTACGGCTCATTATCTTCAGCAGTTTGCTGACGGTACTGGCAGGTAATGTAACCTGCTGAGCCAGACTGGCAGCACTATAAGTAGCCGCTGGGCTAAGTGCCATCCGGGCCAGTATGACGGTGCCATAATCTGTCAGTTTGCTTACACGCAACATTGAGTATTTCCTTTACCTTTATACAGTACCAGTATAGTCCCATATTGATTGCCTGCTCAGGTTTATCCCCGGTTTCATGCTGAGTCAGCTAGGCTGATACTGGATCAAACACTAGTCTCTGGAATTGTGATGCGAGGAAAGCCGATATCATCGAACAGGAAAATCATCCGCTTAGCGTTGGGTTTCGAGGGCGGCCTGGTTGTCGTCGCTTTGATGCTGGGCTGGCTGCTTAATTCGCCACCGTTCGTACAATTTCAGTTTGGCTGGCAAGGCGTAGCATTGGGGTTGCTGGCGACGTTACCGCCGCTACTGCTTTTGCTTGCGGCCGTTCAGCTCGAGTACCGTCCTGTTCAGAACCTGTTTCGTTTGAGCCGTGAACATGTAGCAACTTTCTTTAATGGGGCTTCACTACTGGATCTTGCCCTGATCGCCTGTGCTGCCGGTATCGGTGAGGAAGCGCTTTTCAGAGGTGTTATTCAAAGTCGATTGGCAATAGAGTTCTCTCCCTGGGTCGGCGTCGTGATCGCCAGTCTTCTGTTTGGTCTTGTGCATTTTATATCACTGACTTATGCGATATTTGCGGCTTTGTTTAGTCTCTACCTTGGCTGGTTGTTACTTAGTTTTGATAATCTTCTGGTGCCGATCATCACGCATGGGCTTTATGATTTTATTGTACTGGCGTATCTGGTGAGCCACCGGTCCGATTAGACTTATTCTCAATAACCAGGTCGTTTTAAAAAATTATTGAAATAGAACAGACGCTGAAGTTGAAAGCTGGGCTGCTCAGGTTTGCAGAATACGCACCATCTTACGTTGTGGTCCCCATGTGCCGGGGGAGCCATTGAATACACCGGGTAGGGGGGTGTGACATTTGAGACAGTGGCCGTCGTCGGTGAGCCCCCAGTGGCCCAGCTTGTACCAGCAACGCTCAATCAACATGGCTCCACAGTTATGACAATAGGTACTTTCACCCGCAGTATCATAGACGTTGCCCGTATAAGGGTAGCGAATGCCGTTTGCTATAGCGATTTCACGAGCGCGGGTAAGGGTTTCAGGTGGTGTGCGTGGCTTATCCATCATCTTCCAGTCGGGGTGAAAGGCGGAAAAGTGCATGGGAATGTCAGGCCCCAGATGTTCAACAACCCAGCGGGTCATGGCATCGATCTCTGCGCTGGAGTCGTTCTCACCAGGAATCAGCAGGTTGGTGATCTCAAACCAGACATCGGTTTCGTGTTTCAGGTATTCGAGGGTATCGAGTACCGCTGCCAGTTCTCCGCCACAAATTTTCTTATAGAACTTCTCGGTGAAGGCCTTCAGGTCGACATTGGCAGCATCCATATGACGGTAAAATTCAGCTCTGGGTTCCGGGCAGATATAACCGGCGGTAACAGCAACACTCTTTAGCCCCTGTTCATGGCAGGCATCGGCGACGTCCATGGCGTATTCCATAAAGATCACCGGATCGTTGTAGGTGTACGCAATGCCAATACAACCGAGTCGTTTTGCGGTTGCCGCTAACTCTTCTGGCAGAGCCTGATCCGCCAGGGTGTCCATCTCCCTGGATTTGCTCATGTCCCAATTCTGACAGAATCTACAGGCCAGATTGCAGCCCGCAGTGCCAAAGGACAGGATTGAATTGCCGGGGAGAAAGTGATTAAGAGGCTTTTTCTCTATTGGATCGATACAGAAACCACTGGAACGGCCCCAGGTATAGAGCATGACCTGGTCATCTTCGCGGCCACGTACAAAACACAAACCTCGCTGGCCTTCGCGCAATTTACAGGCACGGGGGCATACGTCGCACTGAATCCGATCATCGTCCAGCTTATGCCAGTATCTGGTTGGTAATATTTTGTGGCTTTGCGGAATCATCTGTCTGCCCATCCCTAATGTGCTCAGCACTCTCTATAAGTATAACTTGCGCAGAAAAGTAAGCCTGAAGGCCTTAGGTATGAAGTACTGGAAAGCGCTTTATCGCTCCAGAAGGTGTTTTTTGTCGGGCTCAGTTTCCCACTGTTTTGCGTCCGGGGGGGCTGCTTTCACTTCGTTGATATTAGGCCAGATGGCGGCTAGCTCGGCGTTGAGCTTAATAAATTCCTGCTGATTTTCGGGTACATTTTTTTCTTCCATAATCGCATCGACAGGGCACTCCGTCTCACACAAAGCGCAGTCGATACACTCTTTGGGATTAATAACCAGAAAATTAGGACCCTCATAGAAGCAATCTACCGGGCAGATATCGACACAGTCGGTGTATTTGCACTTGATACAGGGCTCAGTCACTACAAAAGTCATGGCAAGGTATCCTCCTTTTCAAGACATACTTCACTGGTCAGTATAGCTGCGCTGAATGTATGGGTTGGACTCAATAATAGTCATTACTGATTCTGCAGTTTTCCAACTCAACTATACTCATGGGTGCTATGAAGCTTCTGTAGCAGAGGGTTCATAAAGCAGCTTAACTCACTCAACTACTATGGAGGTGTATCATGCCACTGCGTATTGGAGATGATGCCCCCGACTTCTCCACCGAAACGACCGAAGGAATAATCAATTTTTATGAATGGATAGGTGATAGCTGGGCGGTACTGTTCTCTCACCCTAAAGATTTCACCCCGGTTTGCACGACTGAACTGGGCTATATGGCGGGCCTGAAACCCGAATTTGATAAACGAAACTGCAAGATCATTGGTCTGAGTATTGACTCAGTCAGTGACCATGTTCGCTGGGCGAATGATATTCAGGAAACTCAGGGGCATGTACTTAATTATCCACTGATAGGCGATACTGATCTGGCGGTTGCCAAGTTGTTCGATATGATTCATCCCAATGCCAGTGGCAGTTCTGCACAACGAACGGCGGCGGATAATGCAACTGTACGGTCTGTGTTTGTGATCGGGCCGGATAAAAAAATTAAACTGATGCTCACCTATCCGATGAGTACCGGGCGCAACTTTGACGAGGTGCTAAGGGTGCTTGACTCAATTCAGCTGACCGCCAAGCATCAGGTAGCAACACCTGTAAACTGGAAAGCGGGTGAAGATGTGATTATCGTGCCAGCCGTATCAGATGAAGAGGCGAGAAAGAAGTTCCCGCAAGGCTGGAAAGCTCCCAAACCTTACATTCGGATTGTGCCACAGCCTGAATAGGCAGATGTTTGAAGATAGAAATATACCGTATTAAAAACCTTCTTACTAAGGGGTCTGTTCGCAGGCTCCTTAATCCTAGTCTATGAAACTTATTGCTAATATAAACTGCTGACTTATATCAAGCGGAAATAAGCTTATATCTATATAATAGTCTGTTCATAAATTATACAGACTGGCTGCCAGATTACTTTCTGTAGCCGACGCCGGGTAGCGATATGGATTTTGAATGGCTGATAGATAGCTTAGGTGAAGCGGAGACGATGGCTTTCGGTGGTCTGGTGCTTGGCTTTCTATTCGGTATATTTGCTCAGCGTAGTCAGTTCTGTCTGCGGGCCGCTGTACTGGAGTTTTATCAGGGTAAGCTGGGTCCTAAGGTTGCCATCTGGCTGTTGACGTTTTCAGCGGCAGTACTGGGAACCCAGACGCTCTTATCGATGGGGGAGCTGGATATATCGGATTCCCGCATGTTGGCGTCTTACGGGAGTTTATCGGGTGCTGTTCTGGGTGGCATTCTGTTTGGTTCGGGTATGGTACTGGCGAGAGGCTGTGGTGCGCGGTTATTGGTGTTGGCAGCAACGGGCAATTTACGGGCGTTATTTTCAGGGCTGCTATTTGCAACGGCTGCCCAGGCAACATTAAGAGGGATATTTGCTCCGGCACGGGATTCCGTTGCTGGTGCCTGGTTGCTACATGATGATGGTGGCCTGGAAGTCATTTCGTTTCTGGGCTGGGGAGAATATGCCGGTTTTTATATCGGACTTGGCTGTGCTCTGGTTGCTATTCTGATCGGTATTAAAAACAAGCTCACAACCTGGGGATGGATAGGCGCTATCGGGGTCGGCAGTATGGTGGTCGGTGGCTGGTGGTTTACCTATCATATGTCTTATCAATCGTTTGAGCCTACCCAGGTTGAAAGTATGACTTTTACCGGGCCTTCTGCAGATACTTTAATGTACTTCCTGACACCGGGTGGTGCGCCGATGGATTTTGATGTAGGTTTAGTGCCGGGTGTTTTTCTGGGATCCTTTCTTGCGGCTTTAGCTTCAGGCACTTTCAAACTGCAGGGTTTTAAAGATGGGCGCAGTATGGTGCGTTACATTATTGGTGCAGTGTTTATGGGGGTGGGTGGCATGCTTGCCGGTGGTTGTGCCGTTGGTGCAGGTTTGACGGGTGGTTCGGCTTTCTCTATAACTGCCTGGATTGCCCTTGCTTCGATGTGGGCGGGGGCTGGCATTACCTATTTCAGTCTGGATCGTAAAGCGGAACACGCAGAGCAGGCGCTGGTTGATGCCCAGGCTGAAGGTGAGTTAGAGGTAGGGCAGGGGGCAGGTGCAGCTGTCTCAAAGGAGCCGATCAGGGTCTGAGAATATCACCTGAGACAGGGCTGTAAAAAATGTGACTAAATGCAATAAAAGGGCTTGACCGAAAAGGGTCATATCAATATTATACGCACCGTCTTCCGGCAACGGTAGTCACTCAGCGTCCCATTCGTCTAGTGGCCTAGGACACCGCCCTTTCACGGCGGTAACAGGGGTTCGAACCCCCTATGGGACGCCATTTTTTGCGACGCGGAATTAGCTCAGTTGGTAGAGCGGAACCTTGCCAAGGTTCAGGTCGTCGGTTCGAGCCCGATATTCCGCTCCACTCGCTTTTATTTATCTCCCTTACTTATCTTTAGCTCCTTTAATAGCACTTAAGAATAGTCCTCAAGAATAACCCTCAGGTTTCAACTAATCGCCATTATCTCAATTTCATTTTTTGTAATTTAGTCCTGTTTGGCTGCCTGTCTTTTACTCGTTTTATCAACCCATTCTATTATCTGCTTAAAGCCTGAAGTTTTTGCTTTATATGCCTTGACGGCGGATCGGTTAGTCATTAATATACGCGCCTCCTTTGACGAGGAATGTTACAGAAGTATATGTGTCCCATTCGTCTAGTGGCCTAGGACACCGCCCTTTCACGGCGGTAACAGGGGTTCGAACCCCCTATGGGACGCCATCTTTTGTAAAGCGGAATTAGCTCAGTTGGTAGAGCGGAACCTTGCCAAGGTTCAGGTCGTCGGTTCGAGCCCGATATTCCGCTCCAATTTACAGCATTGCCTGTATGCGTCCCATTCGTCTAGTGGCCTAGGACACCGCCCTTTCACGGCGGTAACAGGGGTTCGAACCCCCTATGGGACGCCATTTCTTTTTCTTCTTATATTTTCTTGTTTAATTTCTGTTTTGTACCCGTTATGGGTGGCATTTTTGTTGTGCTACATGTTCTTGTTACTGTGCCTCGTATATACTGTCCCCTTTGTATGTGATTGGTAATCTCTTCATGTATTTGCGGATAAGGATGTCGTTGCTCATATTGGTATTCAGCCTCTGTCTGAATACCAGTTCTGCTGTGGCCGACTCGGTCATAGTGTCAATGGATGTGGAAGAGCTCTCGTTCAATAAGAACTTTCTTCTTGCTGTCTTCTCAATGCGTGTAACCCGCTGGCCCGATGGCCGTCCAATTAAGGTATTTGTCCTACCCGATCGTCACCCAGTACATCATCGTTTTGTAAAACAGCATCTTCAGATATTTCCCTATCAATTGAGAAATAACTGGGATCGTCAGGTTTATACCGGTACGGGTGAAGCGCCGGTGCAGGTAGATGATATTGATGAGATGTATATCAAAGTCAGTCAAACACCGGGATCAATAGGTTATTTAAGCGCACCAAAGGAACTGAGTCTCAAGGAAGTGAGGTCTGTTGATGAATATTAATTATCTGTCGGCACTGTTTGTGTCTGGATTGTCTTTGTTGAGTTTGCCGGCTCTGAGTGACCCCCATATAAGCGATTTAAGTATTAATGGCTTTATTACTCAGGGGTTTTTCTATACCGATGAAAACAATATCTATGGGCAAAGTAGTGATAATGGCAGCTTTGAATTTCGCGAAGCTGGGATAAATACTTCATATCGGTTTAATTCACGGTTGCGGGGCGCAGCTCAGCTAATGTCCCGTAAAGCGGGAGCGGTAGATGACGGCAATCCTAAGCTGGACTACGCTCTGCTAGATTATCGTTTTACTGATTCTGTGGATAATGCTGCAGGTATACGTCTGGGGCGTTTGAAAATTCCTTTTGGCTTTTACAATGAAACCCGTGACGTTGCTTTTACCCGCCCCAGCATAATGTTGCCTCAATCACTTTATTTCGATCAGGCCCGTGATGTTGAGTTGTCAATTGATGGGGTTATTGTGTACAGCTATCTCGAAGTGCCGGGAGGCTGGCTGGATATCGATCTTCTTTATGGTAAACCGCAAACAGACACTAATGTGGAATATACCTATCTGTCTGGGGATGCGCCGGGCAAGTTTGATGATTCTATGGGCTATCTGGGCCGGGTAATATATAACGCAGATGGCGGGCGTGTTCGCTTAGGAGCAATGCTTGCTAATTATGAATTTAGTTACCAGCCAGCTAAGCCAGCGGTCTTTTTGGATTTTGATAAAGGGAACATGAAGTTAGATCTGTTTATCCTTTCGGCTCAATATAATGCTGAAAAATGGACCGCTACCGCTGAATATATGCTCCACGATTTGGACTGGCGTGAGCTGGGTGGGGTATTCGCAGTTAGCCCTCAGACAACCATAGAGTCATATTATTTACAGCTGCAGTATCGTATTGATCAGAACTGGGAGTTACTGCTTCGATACGATGATATGAGACTGGATAAAGATGACCCTAATGGCACAACCAATGCGATATTATTTGCACCAAAGCCTGCCCATACGTTTTATTCTGAAGATATAACCGTCGGTGTTGGCTGGAAGCCTAATCCTGATTGGTCTTTTCGGGCTGAGTTACATAACGTGAAGGGAACGGCATGGGCGGCAGAGCAGGATAATACTGATCCTACAGAACTGCGTAAGTATTGGAATATTTTTGCTCTGCAAGCGACCTACCGCTTTTAATTAAAGGGATGGGATAACCGCATGAAGGAAGGCATTCGCACACTGTTTCTGAGTCTCCGCTGGAAGATATTTATCTTGCTGGTGGTGGTACTTGTGGGGGTGCAGGGGCTTTATGCGTTATTTTCACTTACGCAACTGGAGGAGCAGTTTAAGCTTCAGCGGCAAAAAATTAACAATGCAGAAATTGCCCGCCTTAATGGTTCGGTTGAAGCATCATATCAGCGTCTTTTAGAAGCTGCAGAGCTGTTACCCCTGATTGATATCAGTCAGACGGATGAATATATATCGCCGCTGGTTCAGCTGAGTCAGACTATTAATCTTAAATTTGATGCATTCCAACTGGGTGGCTCAGTCAATGCGGCTTATCTGTATGATGACGAAGCCAGAATGGTTGGCTTCTGGGGCAATAAAGTTCATATCCCCGCCGCTGAGATACAGGCTGTATACGATACCGAGCGACCGTTACGTAAATTATCCTGTAATACTGTTTGTATTCGCTATGTCGCGATTCCAATTCAGCTAAATGGTGCAAAGCAGGGTGTCCTGATGGTCGGACGCTTTCTTTACGATGTTATCTATGGCATTAAACAGCAGACGACTCTGGATATAGGCTTGGCGCTTCAGGCGCCGGGTGATGCTGGTGAGATGCCCGAGTGGGGCCTGCTGATTAACTCGCTGACTAACCGGGCGCGTAATCAGGAACTACTGGAAAAACTAAGTCGTGAGCAACTGTTTTCAGCGACGGGCGGTGTGTATCAACTGAATTCTAATGATCGCCAGTATGAGGTTTTGTTTTCGCCTCTGGAGGGCGTAACAGAGGGGACTGCTTACTGGGTTGTACTTGATGATATTTCCAGTCACCTTGAAAGTATTGAAAGTAGCCTGATAAATTACCTTTTATTGGGCGTCGGTGGCATTTTATCTGCTCTTATTCTGCTGACGATGCTACTCCAGCAACCGATCAATTTCTTTGCTCTGTTGTCACGTCAACTATCGCTATTAAGTCAGAACAAGTTTGGTGAGTTCAGGGATTCCCTGGGGCAACATAACGAGCGCAAAAGCTTGTTTGGCTCTGATGAAAGAGATCTGCTGGTTGCCAGCGCAATTCAATTAAGTGAACAGCTAGAGCGGCTAGGGGATGAGGTTGATGAGCGTACTGATAGCCTGGAGAAGAGTCGTCAGGCACTGACTAAAGAGCGCGACTTCCTGTTTGGGCTACTGGAAACTGCCCCCTTGCTTATTATTACCCAGAACAGTAGCGGTGATCTTCGTAGCGTTAACCACTTCGGTATGCAGCTGATGGGGTTGGAGAGCAGAAATTTCCGTAAAGATAACTTTCTGAAGAGCCTGCAGCGGGAAGAAGAGCGGCAGGAGTTTATAAGTCAGACGCAGCGTCTGATGGATGGATTAGAAAGTCAGGTACGTACTGATAGTGTGTTGCTGGATAATTCAGGTAATCGTCATGATATATCCTGGCTACATGCGCGTTTACGTCATTCCAAGGATGAAGAACCGCTGATGCTGAGTATCGGTATGGATATAAGCGATCGGAAGCGGGCTGAGCGCCGGTTGCACTGGTTGGCCAATCATGACCCACTAACAGAGCGTCCCAATCGGTTGTTTTTTATGAGTTGCCTGAATGATGCGATAGAGAAAAGTCGTGTTCAGCGCAGTCATGTATCGCTTCTGTTTATCGATCTGGACCGCTTTAAAGAGGTGAACGACTCTTTGGGTCATCAGGTAGGTGACAAGCTGCTTAAGGTAGCTACAAAGAGAATTAACGAATGTATTCGTGAGAGTGACCTGTTGGCGCGTTTGGGTAGCGATGAATTTACAGTATTGCTGACCAGTGTCCGGGATCTTGAGGGTGCAGAAGTTGTAGCCAGTAAAGTGTTACAGGCTTTTCAGCAGCCATTCTGGATTGGCGAGTATGAGATTGTCGTCACTGTGAGTATTGGCATCAGTATTTTTCCGGATCATGGAAATGACGCTGCAGGGCTGATTAAGCATGCTGATGTGGCAATGTTCCAGGCTAAAGATGCCGGTAAAAACTGTTATTACATCTATGATGTTGAGAAAGACCATCAACGTTATGAACGGTTCTCGTTGGGTGCCGACCTGCGTAAGGCAATTCAGAAAGATGAGTTGGTACTGTATTACCAGCCTCAGATAGACGCTTCCACCGGGGAGGTGGTCGGGGTTGAAGCGCTGGTTCGCTGGCAGCATCCTACCGCAGGCCTGTTGCCGCCTGATCGCTTTATACCTTTGGCTGAAGAGTTAGATCTTATTATTCCGCTGGGTGAGTGGGTGCTGCGGGAAGCCTGTCAGCAAATGCAGGCCTGGAGTAAAGTGGGCGTGCCGCGAATGAAGATCGCGGTTAATCTCGCGGGTCAGCAGATCGCTCATGAACGGCTCATCAGAAGTGTTGAAGAGGCGTTGGAAGAGTCTGGTCTGAGAGCTGATCAGTTAGAGCTGGAAGTGACAGAAAACTTTGTCATCCGTCAGCCTGAAGTGACCGTCGGTAAATTAACCTATTTGCGTGAGAAGGGTATCACGCTGGCAATGGATGATTTTGGTACCGGTTACTCATCGCTGAGTTATTTGAAGAAATTACCGATAGATAAACTAAAGATTGATCGTAGTTTTGTTAAGGATATCGGGGTTGATCGCAGTGATGAATCGATTATTAAAGCGACACTGGCGATGTGTCATTCCCTGGGGCTGGAAGTGGTTGCTGAAGGTGTTGAAACTACGGAACAGTTAAGCTTTCTTACCGATAACGGCTGCCAGATTATTCAGGGTTATTACTACAGTAAGCCGTTGCCTCCTTCGGAGTTTATGGACTTTATCTGTGATTCGGGTCAGTTATTAGCTGAGCCTGAATAGAGCATTTTGTCGCCACCTGGTGGCGATATCGGGCATAAAAAAAGCGGCTAATGCCGCTTTTTTTGAATCTTACAACAGAGATCAGTTCTGGCCGAAAACTGCGGCTCTCTTGTTAATGTAATCGAACTCTTCACCTTTCTCTTCTGCTTCAAAACGAAGTTCATCAAGGAGTTGGAATTTCTCAATCTCATCGTCAGGCATGTTGTGGAGACAGTTGTTACCGAAGAACCAGAGCAGGTCGCGAGCAATGAGATGTGCGAACTGGGGATACATTCTAAAGGCGCGATCAAGAAAGATTTCACCATCCTGGTACATATGCTCAGATCCATCTTCAAAGTCTTTTACGAGCTGTTGAAAGTCCAGAATGAACTGTTCGTCGTCATTAGAGATCTCTTCTAACGTAAATGGCTCTTGCTTTATAAAGTTGTTGTAAGCAATTTTCAGAAAGTTCAGATGGTGAAACTGATAAGGTGTCATATTTGCCTGATGTACTGTTTAAGTAGTTGTAGGCAGTATTTTACTCCAGAATTTGGTGACAGCAACCGTTGAAAAAATGCTAAATGCCCCAATCTTACCAATTCGAACACAACTCTCCCCACAGACTATCTGTTATAGGATCAGGCATGACGACTGCGCTCTCGATAAAAGACCTGCGTAAGGTTTACGGTAATGGCTTCGAGGCTTTGAAAGGAATCTCTTTTGAGGTAGAAGAGGGGGATTTTTTTGCTCTGCTAGGGCCAAATGGCGCAGGTAAATCAACAACCTTAGGCATTGTCTCATCGTTGGTAAACAAAACCACCGGTAAGGTTGAGGTATTCGGCCATGATCTGGACCACAATGCCACGCTGGCTAAATGTGAACTGGGTGTCGTACCTCAGGAATTCAACTTTAATATGTTTGAAAAAGTTGAAGATATCCTGACCACTCAGGCCGGTTACTATGGTATTTCGGCTGAAGATGCGAAAGAACGAGCGGAGTTTTATCTGCGTAAGCTCGGATTGTGGGATAAACGTGATCAGGTATCACGGATGCTGTCCGGAGGTATGAAGCGCCGCCTGATGATCGCGCGGGCGTTGATGCATGAACCGCGGTTATTAATTCTGGATGAGCCTACTGCCGGAGTCGATATTGAGCTGCGTCGTTCGATGTGGGAGTTTCTTACAGAGCTCAATGCTGAGGGCACCACGATTATTCTGACCACTCATTATCTGGAAGAAGCTGAGAGTCTGTGCCGTAACATCGGCATCATTGATCACGGTACCATTATTGAAAACACCAGTATTCGTAAACTACTGAAACAGCTGAATACGGAAACCTTTATTCTTGATATCAGTCCGGTGCAGAGTAGCTGTCCAGCACTGGAAGGCTATAAAGTGGCAATGGAAGGGGATCATACTTTACTCATCGATGTTAAAAAAACTCAGGGACTCACCTCTGTTTTTAGTCAGTTAGCCGAGCAGGGAATAGAAGTGACCAGCATGCGTAATAAGAGTAACCGTCTGGAGGAGCTGTTTATTTCGCTGGTGGATAAAAACCTGGGAGGGCAGACCGGTGAATAATAATCAACTTTTTATCGCCTTCTGGACCATTGTTGTACGTGAGATACGTCGTTTTACCCGTATATGGGGGCAAACATTACTGCCACCCGCAATTACGATGACGTTGTACTTTATTATCTTCGGTAACCTGATCGGATCGCGTATCGGCGAAATGGGCGGTTTTGATTACATGGAGTTTATTGTGCCGGGCCTGATTATGATGTCGGTTATTACCAACTCATACAGTAACGTGGTGTCTTCTTTTTATAGCACTAAATTTCAGCGACATATTGAAGAACTGCTGGTTTCGCCAACGCCTAACTGGATCATTCTGACCGGTTATGTCATAGGTGGCTCGGTGCGTGGTTTGTTAGTTGGCTTGATTGTAACGCTGTTGTCACTATTCTTTACCGATCTGCATATTCATAACTTCTTCGTTATTACTTCGGTCGTGTTGCTAACTGCAATTTTGTTCTCGATAGGTGGTTTTATAAATGCTATTTATGCGAACAGCTTTGATCACGTGTCGATCATCCCTACCTTTGTGCTGACCCCTTTGACATACCTGGGCGGCGTGTTTTATTCGATCGCCTTATTGCCGGAGTTCTGGCAGGGGGTATCACAGATTAATCCGATCCTTTATATGGTGAATACGTTCAGATACGGCATTCTGGGGGTAAGTGATATCAGTATAGGTTTTGCCTACAGTATGATTATAGGGTTTATCGTTGTGCTGTTCAGTTTTGCGATGTACCTGCTTAATACAGGAAAAGGCATACGTGACTAATGTTTTAACTATGTCACACTAGCATGACAAGTCTGTAAGTTGAGTTGATGGGTTTTGTCTATAAGTTATATTTATGTGTTACATATAATGGCATGAGATCAGAGTGTAGTTATATGTCATATAGTGAGACTGGATAGCAATGAGATCCTCAGATGAAAACTGCTTTAGAGTAAAGTAACAAGAGATAGCATTATGAAGAATACAGAATCCGGATTAGAGCATGCGCCTCTGGGGGCCGATACTGAGTATGTAAATCAGTATGATGCTTCGTTACTTTATCCTATCGCTCGTCATCTGAACTGGCAGGCGCAAGGCGTAGACCGAACCAGCTTACCTTTTAACGGCACTGATATCTGGAATGCTTATGAAGTGTCCTGGTTGAATAATAAGGGCAAGCCGGTGGTACGGCTGGCGGAGTTCAGAATTCCCGCCAGTAGCACCAATATAATTGAATCCAAGTCATTTAAGCTCTATCTGAACTCTTTTAATCTGACCCGTTTTGCTTCTGAAGACGAGGTCGTGCAGCAGATGGTGACGGATCTTTCTGCCGCAGCTGAAGGGCAGGTGGAAGTGATTCTGACAAATCTGGATAGTAAGGCTGATATTCGACAGTTCAGTGGTGAGTGCCTGGATGAACTGGATATAGAGATTGCTGACTATACTCCTACACCGGAACGGCTTTCTGCATCGGGTGACAAAGTTGACGAGGCGCTATATAGCCATCTGCTTAAATCTAACTGTCCGGTGACAGGGCAACCTGACTGGGCCAGTATCAGTATTGAATATAGCGGAGCTGCGATCGATCGTGCCGGCTTGTTACAGTATCTGATCTCTTATCGTGAACATGGTGATTTTCATGAGCAGTGTGTAGAGTCGATATTTATGGATATCTGGAGCCGTTGCAAACCGACCGAGCTGACGGTTTATGCCCGATATCTGCGCCGTGGCGGTTTGGATATTAATCCGTATCGCAGTAGTTTACAGGGACGGCCTGATAATCTGCGTTTGAGTCGTCAGTGATTGGTTTTGTTGGC
Source organism: Amphritea balenae (assembly GCF_003858655.1). Taxonomy (GTDB): domain Bacteria; phylum Pseudomonadota; class Gammaproteobacteria; order Pseudomonadales; family Balneatricaceae; genus Amphritea; species Amphritea balenae. The sequence goes on along the minus strand of NZ_RQXV01000001.1, from coordinate 964,184 downwards.
GAAACTCTAAGGTCGAACCGGTTATCGCTGAATAGATAGTCGGTTTCCTGATAACAACTAAGCCGGCTATTTAAGAGTGACGAGTAAGCCTACTGGTCAGCATGATAAGAAGAACACAACAGGAATAAAAATGGACGCACTGGACAATTTACATCAGCGAGTTTCAATCCCTTTCCTTGAAGCACCAGCACCTAGTTCGGAGCAATTAGACAATATGTACCGGGCGGCGTTACGGGCTCCCGATCATGGTGCCATTCGTCCCTGGCGTTTTCTTAATATTAAAGATGATGCCCGGATTAAACTGGGGCAGTTGTTTGCAAGTGCCGCCGCGGCCAAAGACAGCGAGCTTAGTGATGAGCAGTTAGATAAGTTCAGAAACATGCCGCTGCGTGCACCTTTAGTTATCGTGGCTATTGCCAAGACTAAACCACACCCAAAGGTGCCTCACTCTGAACAGGTGATTGCGGCAGGTTGTGCGGTACAGAATATGTTGCTTGCAGCCCATGCTCAGGGCGTTGGTGCAATGTGGCGTACAGGTGGTATGGCATATGATACAACCGTCATGCAGGGGCTGGATCTGCAGGATGGCGAAGAGATAATAGGTTATCTGTATTTAGGTACGCCGACCCGAGAACGTAAAGTACCGCAACTGGAAGTCAGTAAGTTTGTCAGTGACTGGAGCTGATTAGTCTGGCTTAACCCTAAAGGAGAACAGTATGAGTGATCATCAGCAAACCGCGGATCAGTTTCTGGTCTGGTTAAAAGGCCAGATCCCACTGATTAACCATATGGGCTTTGGTGATCTGCTTTATGATGGTCAATCACTGCAAATGCCTGCAGCGTTGGCGCCTAATGTTAATGATAAAGGCACCGGTTTTGGTGGCTCACTGTCGACTGTCGCCACATTGTGCGGTTGGGCGATGGTAACATTGTACCTGAGGGAACAGGGGCGGGATTGCGATGTAATGATACGTGATAGTCAGATTAAGTATCTGGCGCCGGTTACCGGTGACTTTGCTGCAGTGGCAGAGCTGCCTGATCAGTCTGAGCTGGATACCTTTATCTCCTTTATGGATAACAAAGGCCGGGGCCGCCTGAATCTTGAAATAGAGGTTAGGCAGGGCGATAAAGTTGCGATGACGCTGTCCGGGGCTTACGTCGCTATTGATCGGGTTTAACCCTTTAAATAACTTTGTTGCAGTGCTAAAAAAACCGCCAATTGGCGGTTTTTTTAATTGCGTAGAAACTTATTCAGCCTGCTTCAGTTTTACACTTTGAATAAGGATCGGCTTTGCCGGTACATCTCTATAAGCTCCGCGAGTGCCAGTTTCAGTTGCACCAATCTTGGTAACAATGTCCATACCGCTGCTAACGCGACCAAATACGGCATAACCGGCTTTCATGCTGGTGCCATTCAGAAAGTGGTTATCTTTCAGGTTGATAAAAAACTGAGAGCTAGCGCTGTGGGGATCCTGTGTACGGGCCATGGCAATAGTACCCGTCAGGTTTTGTAAACCGTTACCCGATTCATTCTGAACCGGAGGCAGGGTTTCTTTGCGGTCCATATGCATAGTGAAGCCACCACCCTGGATCATGAAGTCTTTGATTACCCGGTGGAAAATGGTCCCTTCAAAGAAACCGTTGTCTACATATTTAAGGAAATTAGCAACCGTCTTCGGTGCTTGTTCAGGCATCATTTCCAGCTCAATAACACCTTCACTGGTTGTCATAACCACGACTGGATTCGTTTGTTCTGCGGCTGCGGCCTGAATCAGGCTAAAGCTTAACAGGAGTGATACGAAGATTTTTTTAAACATCATAATTCCTTAGAAACTGAAAACTTGTTTTAACAGATCGGTTGTTCGTGCTGCAGGATTCTCCCGAATCTTCTTTTCTTCTGCCGCAAGCATTGTAAACAGTCCGCTCAGCGCCTGTTGAGTCACATAATCTTCAAGATTATAGTTATCTGCCATGTCGCCGACCATTGGTACTGTTTCTGCTTTTTTAGTCAGGTCTCCATAATATTTTGTCACGCCGACCTGGTCCATAGATTGTTTAACAGAAGGTTGAAATAGATCAGTAAGTTGGTCAGTAGTTTTGCCTTTGAAGTATTCCGTTGCTGCGTTATCGGGTCCTTCAAGAATATCTCTGGCATCCTCGATACTCATATCTTTTATCGCATTGACCAGGATTTCAGTCGCTTGCGGGGCCGCCTGCTCTGCGGCGCGGTTCATACTGAGTTCGAACGCTTCAACCTGAGATGACAGACCAAACTTCCGTAACAGGCTACTCGCTTGTTCCAGCTGATCGGGCATTGGGATTTTTATATCAGGATTACCGAAGTAACCGTTTTCCTGGCTAATACCTTCAACTGCACGTCGGCTACCAACATCCAGCGCCTCCTTAAGGCCCGCGATGACGGTGTCGTAGTCTAAAGCTGAGCTGTCGCCAGTGGCTGACGAACTATCTTGTTTTTGTTCTATTAACTGTTTTCCGCCATCTTCTATCTTTTTTAACAGGTCTCCAAATCCGGCTTGCGCAGGAACGGCAATGACAGCAGAGAGAAGGGTAATTGAGAGTAGCTTTTTCATAATAGTGTCCCGGTAGTAGTGAATGGGATCATAGGCTCATTGCCAGTCCCTGCAGTCCGATAATTGTCAGTAAGGAGGGTGATACCAGAATAGCAATAAGGGTCAGTATGACGGCCAATAGATTGTAGCCTATACCAGTCCCACTTCTACCGACGATGGCAAGTAGAAAGCCAAACAGCATAAAGATAAGGGCGGGTGGCACAAAAACCAGTCCATAGGAAAATATCCCAAGTATCGCTAATACCGACGCGATAATTCCTGCGGTTGCACCATGCTTAACCGGCGCTTCAGCCTGATCCATTTTCTTTCCTTGAGTGAAGATATTTGAACGTTGCTTTGTTAAGTGTAACAACACTAGCTGAACATAACTTTACCAAACTTTACCTGGCAGGTGATTACTATATTAGCTATCGCTGATTAAAATAGTCCCATCAGTTTTTATAGGAAATAGAACGATGGGTAGTCAATTGGATAGTCGGACACAGTTAACTAAAATAACGGTGTCTTTGCATTGGGTAATAGCCATTGCAGTACTGGGAAGTCTTTTCTTTGGTATGTACCTTGAAGACCTGCCGCGCAGTCAGGAAAAAGGTGCGTTGATCGGAATTCATAAGTCTGTCGGTATGTTGGTGTTATTTGTCGCGTTGTATCGAATCTACTGGCGTTTAAAAAATAGCTTTCCAGAGCGCCTGACGCCTGTTTCCAGCTGGCAGGAGAAAGTAACATCGATAGTTCACACTCTGTTGTTGGCTACCACGGTGCTCATGCCTGTTTCTGGTGTCATCATGTCAGTGGGTGGAGGGTACCCGGTAGGCATCTTCGGTGTTGAGCTCATTGCGGCCGGTACTGAGAATGAACTGTTGGGCCGAATAGGGCATATCCTGCACGGTGTGGGCGGTAAAGTAATGCTCTTTGCTGTAGCTATTCATGTGCTTGCATCGATTAAACATGCGGTAGTGACCCGTGACGGCACACTGCAGCGTATTCTGGGTAAACGTATTGCCGGTTGAGTTTGCCAGCTAAAGTTATCTCCAGGCTTTTTAGATAAGCCTTATCCCAGACCGGCTCAGAACTTTCTGTGCCGGTTCGCTTTTTTAGATTATTGTCAGTCTGACATTTTAACGATCAACACAGGCGCTCTTAGTCATCAGGCCTTCGGCCAGAATAAAGCCTGTTTTGTCTTTCAGGTATTCTTTTGCGGTAGGACAGTCTTCCGGATCAATGGCGTTACTAGGTAGTACAAGATCCCAGCCATTCTCAATGATCGCTTTGTCTTTTGGTATTTTATAACCAAATACGGCGGTGAAACTTCGACTTTCTGAGGTGGAAACCTGCTTACGCAGAAACAGGTGCCACTGTGCTGTAGAGCCTACATAGTGGGGCTGATGTTTATAAGCGGCAAGGATACGCAGAGAGATCTGGCGGAAATTGGTAATTTCATCTTGCTGGATAACCAGACTATTGGTTCCATCCATTTTTGGCTCCCCCTGCTTTACCGGTTGAGCAACACTGAGACTGCTGGCCATACTTAGTACAACGATGGCGGTAAACTTTAACAACATAGATCGACTAACTTTCTGTAACGGTTTGATAAATGGTAACAATGATGTGGTCTGCTAATCATAGTCTGAAGACTATGACTGTACCTGAGTGAAAAAATTCCCGGCGATTCTATCCGATTAGGATTCACCTTAGAAAGGTTTTTTGAAATGACTTTTCTTTTGTATTATCCCTAGAGAGCACCATGGTCAAGCATTAGCTGATGCAGTCGTTGAGCCAGCTTCTGGTAACCTTGTTGATTAAAGTGAATCGGATCAGACTTATAGCGACTGTCGCGTAACAGGTCGGCTATTATTTCGTTATCGTGAACTAAGTCATATTCCTCTGCCAGCTCTGAATAAAGTGCTGCGCTATCAGAAAAAAGGCTCTTTTCAGGTACGCCAATAAATATAAGATCAATCTCTTTTTGACGGCTAATCTCAATCATAGCGCGAAGGTTTTGTTTAAGTTTTTGTTTGCTCTGATTGCGCAGAATATCATTACCGCCTTCCAGCAGAATGATCAGTGAGGGGGCGTGAGTGTTTAATAGTTCAGGAAGACGGTTCAGACCTGCACTGCTGATCTCCCCTGAAACGCCGGCATTAATCACCTGTCGCCCCGTAAGCTGTTGTAATATAGCTGGATAACTCTGATCAGCAGAAGTGCCAACACCCAGGGTCAGGCTGTCACCAAATGCCAGAATATTGGCCTGTTCGGGAAGGTATCTTAATTCAGGATCACTGCAACCGGTTAGCAGAAGTAAAAAGCAGAGCGCTAAGCCTTGCAGAGGTTTTATTAGCAGAGCTTTTATTGATTGAGCTTTAATAGAATATAACCGGGTAGATCCCCGTCTTATTTGTAAGAGCTTTAGTAATTGCTGTTGCACAGATAACCTTTCTATTTTCAGTTCCTATGCTGATTATAGAAATGATTAGGCGACAACGGCAAGGCCAGAATTAAGGAGCGGTAACTGGCTGCTGTTGTTTGATCCAGTTTTTTATACCGCCATCAAGGTGGTAAACATTTTCCATCTTCAGTTGACCAGCAAGAAAGTTACCTACCCGGCCGGTACGGTTCGCAGAACGGCAGATCAGGACAAAGCTTTGGTTTTTATCGGTGACTAACTGCTCAAATTCCTGAAGCCAGCTATCGATATTGTATTGTCCCTGCGCATCAAAAAACATCAGGGTTTTACTACCCGGAATAATGCCCGTCTGTTGCCACTCTTGTGGCGTGCGTATATCGATCGCAACAACTCCCTGATCCAGCATCCCCTGTAACTGAGCAGGGTTAACCTCTTTTAAACCGGCGCTGGCGAAGCTGCTCAGCCATATCAGCGTGAGGAATGTAATAAACTGTCCGGCAGTTGCAATTTTTTTCATGTGATACTTCTTTGCTTTTTGTTTTGGGAATTCTAACTGTATAGACCCAGGTTATTAAATAAAGTTAGTTGCTGAACGCTGCCTGCGCTTAATGACCAGTCGACTACCCAGTACACAAAATATAACACTACCAAAAATCATCACTGCGCTACCCCAGGTGATATCGCCGCTACTACTGGAGGTTAGCAATGATAGCAAGCTGGTGGACAGGCCAACTAATACCGGTGTTACGGAGTTATTTTGTCCACTTACCAGGCTGGTTAGAATACCGCCGAAGAACATGGTCAGGCTATATACCAACATAGCGGCAATAAACCATAGCTCTGTTTGGTAGGTGGTAAAAAAGCCATCGCCTGAATCATAGTTACTGATAAACGTTGCTAACAGCACATATCCCAGTTGCAGTGTGAGTCCAATTACAATGACACTGATACAGCCAAATATAAAAGCTTTAAAACTGAACATTATCTCTGTTATCCAAATAGTTGAATCCAGAAATGATATTCCGCTCAGATCGGGCTCCTGTACACGACTTTGATCAATTTTGGCTAAGGGCTACATTTTGGCTAAGGGCTACATTTTGCTAATGGTCTTTCTAGATAAGAGCATTGTTGATTGGAACAGTGTTGATAAGAGCTTGGGACAAATCTTATCGATCTATTCTTCAGGGATAGACATGACAAATTTATAGGATGTTTTTTCAAAGCCCAGATGCTCATAGTAAGCATGGGTATTGTGACGTCGCATATTAGTCGTTAGCTCCAGGCTTGAACAACCTTGCTGTATGGCGCTGTCCCGTGCCCGGTTTAACAGAGCTGTACCCAGGCCTTTCCCTCTGAATTTTTCGTCGACCACTAATGCGGTAATACGGCATAGCTTTTGGGCATCGGGAAAGTAAGTAAAGTAAATCAGAACTATAACAGCGCAGATTTTATTACGCTGAATCCCGACATAGATATCATCGTTATGTTGCTGATGGTTATTTATCATCTCAGCAACCTTCGGGGTACTGATTTGATAGCCTAACTGGTGCATTAGGGCTGAGATATGCTGAGAATCTTCTGTTCTGGCGACTCTGATGTTCATATATTCACACTGCTTCAGGCGCATAAATTTACTTAAAAAGAGAGGCTGAGTTGATGCGCTTATACAATTTTAACTGTTTCGTTTAGATTGAATTCAAAGTAGCAGATCGTATGACCGGAATAGGACCTCTTGGTCCAAAGTATGAGTAAAGGTGGGGTAGGTTGAGCTGGGAAGGTAAAACTGATGCTTGCAATAAGGCACAACATAGCTGCTTGTGCCTTACTAAAGTTAAATTATAGAGCTTAACTGAAAGCCGATTAAGCCTGGTTTTGGTTATTCCAGTCGATACACTGCTCAAGTGTTACACCAGAGCCGCCAAAGATATCCAGAGCGCTACCAATAGTCAGGTCGACTTTACCGCCAGATAACTGATCAACCAGTTTCAGGTCTTCCAGTGAACGGGCGCCACCGGCATAAGTCACCGGTATAGGACAGGCTTCCCCCAGTAGCTTTACCAGATCTTCATCAATACCTGATTGCAAACCTTCTACATCGGCGGCATGGATAAGAAATTCGTCACAGTGCTGGCTGAGTTTTGTCAGTGTGTCAGCATTAACTTGTGTTTCCGTCACTGTTTGCCAGCGATCGGTAGCGATATTCCAGCCACTTTCAGTACGCCGACAGCTAAGGTCCAGAATTAATCGCTCTTTACCTGTTATCGCTTTGATCTGTTCCAGTTTTTCCCAGCTAAACTGGCCACCATCAAACAGAAATGAAGTAACGATGACATGGGATGCACCGGCATTAATAAATTCTGCAGCGTTATCGGCATTGACTCCACCACCGAACTGCAAACCATCAGGCCAGGCTGATAGCGCCTTGAGTGCTTGTTCCTTATTGCCAGGTCCCAGAGCGATGACATGGCCACCGGTCAACTGATGCTGGCTGTAAAGTTTGGCATAGTATTCAGCGTCATACTGACTGACAAAGTTAGTATCGGCACCCTGGTCATTAAGGCTACCGCCGACTATTTGTTTTACCTGGCCCTGGTGCAGGTCGATGCAGGGACGAAACTGGGTCAAAGCAAAGGCTCCGTGAGTTTAACGAGGTCGGCAATTGTAGCAGAAGCCAGGAAAGCTATTAATAGCTGCAGAAATAATGTCTCATTTGGGGCATAATCCAAGGAACAATCGGGTAGGTTCCCGGTCACAGCAGCAGGTTTGAACAGAAGGCAACAAGTCAGGTGAAACAGAGTTGAGTAAAGGAAATTTACAGCGGCTTGCAGAAAAAGTTCTGGCGAGTGCTAAAACATTGCTGGGTCATCTGCCCACTGCGCATCGATTGGCTTTGGGCGGTGCTGCGTTCATTATTGTTTTATCGCTGACTCTATCGGATAACAGCTCAGCGGTCGCTACCGCGCCGGGACAGTTCTCGCAAAAGCTAAATCTTAATCTGGATACAGACTCACTTGGTGAGGGACAGCCCCCATCTACGGAGGTCGCAGCAGATGTAGCAGATGTAACAGAAGGGCCTGAAGCCTCTATCAGTTATGTTGTGAAGAAGGGCGATACCCTCAGTACTATTTTTGATTATCTGCGTATTTCGCAGCCTACCCTACATAAGCTGATGGAAGCCGACCTGAACATCCTGGCACTGGATACCATTCAACCCGGCCATGAATTGGGTTTTAATCTTGATCAGCAGGGTAAGCTTAAGCAATTTATCTTTCGCTCCGGGCTGACTTATAAGGTGGTTTTTGATCGGAGTAAGAAAGGCGGTTTTGAGTTTGACGAGTTCATAGAGAAAGGCGGCTATAAGACAGAAATTTTCAGTGGTCTGGTGAAGGGTAATCTGCCTTCTTCTATGCAGAAGGCTGGTGCTAAAATAGCCGAAGCCTATCAGGTTACCAGCCTGTTAAAAGAGCGGATGAATTTCCGAAGTCATCTTCGGGCCGGAGATAAGTTTCAGTTAGCGGTTTCCCGTCAGTATGTGGATGGCGTCTATACCGGTAGTAGTATCATTCAGGGCTTTGTATATAACGGTGCAGTGCGTAAACAGTCGGCCTTCCTGTTTAATGATAATTACTTTGATGCTGAGGGCGAAAGCCTTGAAAAAGCGTTCCAGCGTATTCCATTAAGCAAGCGCTACCGTATCTCCTCAAGTTTTAACCCTAAGCGTAAACATCCGGTGACCGGACTGATCAGACCCCACAACGGTACTGATTTTCCTCTGCGTATAGGCACGCCGGTATTGGCCGCGGGTGATGGTATTGTTTCACGAGTGATAAAACACCGCTACGCGGGGCTTTATATTGAGATTAAACACGGCAGTAAATATAAGACCCGTTACCTGCACCTGAGCAAAGCATATGTCCGCAAAGGACAGAAAGTCTCCCGGGGTCAGAAAATTGCTGCATCCGGTAACTCAGGCCGATCTACCGGTCCGCATCTGCACTATGAACTGCATAAGAATAATCGTCCGGTAAATGCGATGAAAGCGGCGATTCCTGTAGTGCAAACCATCGCGCGTAGTAAACGTGGTGCATTTAAGAAGCAGGTTGCTGCAGTAAAGGCTCAGATGGTAGAGCAGTTGGCACTGCAAACGAAAGAGTAGCCAGCACATCAAATTTGTCTAATTTAACCGCAGGAGCTGTAACGTGAGCGGCAGAATTCCCCCCCTGCGCAGTATGCATATCTTTGTTGTTGCGGCTCGCCATGGCAGTTTTAAGAAAGCAGCGGATGAGCTTTGTGTGACGCCACAGGCCGTCAGCCTGCAGGTTAAAACGCTGGAGGAGCAACTTGAATTGCAACTGTTTCAGCGCCTTCCCGCGGGTATAGTGCTGACTGCAGCCGGAGAGCAGTTACTGGATTATGTGCAGCGTGGTATCAGCCTTATTGAACAGGGTATCGAGGATGTGCAACAGCGCCAGCAGCGGCGTCAATTGCGAATCAGTGCTTCGCCCTGGTTTGCGGTGCATTGCCTGTTACCGAAGCTGGCAGAGTTTGAGCAGCAGCATCCTGAAATCGATGTCGTTGTTAATACCTCCGTCAGGTTTCCTGATTTCACTTCTCAGCGTCTGGACCTTGCGATTCAGTGGGGTTTTGGCGACTGGCCGTTCAGCCGTAAGCAACTGCTGTTGACTGACGATAAGCAACTTGTCTGCGCGCCATCCCTGTTATCTGGCTCTAAGCCACTGAGCAAACCTGAGCATCTGGTGCAGCACCGTCTGTTGTGTACCGAGTTGTCGGTTGATCTGTGGCGCAAGGTATTAAACAACCTGGGCGTCGATACGGTAGTTGAGCGGCAGGTATTACCGCTTGAAAGCCAGGCCGGGCAGATAGAGGCCACGGTTAAAGGTTTGGGGGTGGCGTTAGTTTCGGAAGGTGAAGCCCGTGAAGGTTGCCGGGAAGGGCGATTAGTCGCCCCACTGGGTGACTGGCTGATCAGTGACCTCAATCCTGCACTGATGCCGGGCTATTGGCTGGTGGTTAGGGAGGGGGCCGAACAGGATCAACTGCTGGCCGGGTTTGTCCGCTGGATGAATGGTTGGCTGGAACAGCATCCTCGCGCTCAGGCCAAGTTTATCTGAGCCTTGACACTAAGTTTTTTGGTTTGCTCGTGTCGGAGCCAAACTGCACACTGAGGGTATAACTACATACTCAATACTTGTGCAGGCTCTGACATGAACGTAGAACAATTATTTTCACAACTTTGGCATGATTACACCGAGATAACGCCCCAGGCCGAACAGATTAAGCAGCTGTTCGCCGCCACTGACGGGATTGTAATCAATGATCACGTGGCCTTCCGTACGTTTGCTGATACCCCACTACAGCTGGACAATCTCGAGCCTTTGCTACTTACCCTGGGTTACGAGCGTCAGGATGGTTATCAGTTCGAAGCGAAGAAGTTGCGCGCTTACAGCTTTATCCATCCTGATTCCAATATCCCGAAAATTTTCTGTTCAGAACTGCTGACTGATCAACTGAGCCGTAAAAGCCAGGAAATTATTGCCCGCTACACCCAGCAGATTAAACCGCAAGAACTGGACCTGTCAGTGTTCTGGTCAGCCCGGCATTGGGATATGCCAAGCTGGGATGATTACCAGAGCCTGATGATGGAAACTGAATACGGTGCCTGGTTGCTGGCGATCGGTATCCGGGTCAACCACTTCACCGTCAGTGTTAATCATTTGAGTAGTACCGACTCTCTTGGCGAAGTACTGCAGCGGGTTAAAAGTGCCAATTTCAACATCAACTCAGTGGGCGGTGAAATTAAAGGCTCACCTGAAAGCCTTCTCGAACAAGGCTCAACTATGGCGGATCGTCTTGCGCTTGCCTTTGCCGATGGTGATGTTCATGAGATCCCGACCTGTTTCTACGAATTTGCCCTGCGCCATGAGGATATTGGTAATGAGTTGTATCAGGGCTTTGTTGCGGCCAATGCCGACAAGATTTTTGAGTCGACCAGCGCAGCCTGAGTGCTGATCCCTTAAGGCCGGAATCGAAACAGCTACACTGTTTAGAAGAGCGGTTACACATCTTACATAGCGTTATCGATCATTTGACTATTTCTCCCCTGCACCCAGGGGAGTCTGGATAACAGGATAATAATAATGAGCCAGATTAAAAAAACTCAATTCAACTGGAGTGACCCATTTAGCCTGGAGTCGCAACTCACTGAAGAGGAGCGGATGATCCGCGATGCGGCCCGCGATTATTGCCAGGATAAGCTGCAACCCCGTGTACTCGAAGCGAATCGCAATGAGACCTTTGATACAGGAATTATGCAGGAACTTGGCGAGTTGGGGTTATTGGGCTCGACTCTGCCAGAGCAATACGGCGGCTCTGCCGTTAATTATGTTTGTTACGGGCTGGTGGCACGGGAAGTCGAGCGCGTAGACAGCGGCTACCGTTCGGCGATGAGTGTGCAGTCTTCACTGGTTATGCATCCGATTTTTGCCTATGGCACTGAAGAGCAGCGCATGAAATTCCTGCCGAAACTGGCGTCTGGAGAGTTGATCGGCTGCTTTGGTCTGACCGAGCCGGATGTGGGCTCAGATCCCAACAATATGAAGACCCGCGCGACCAGGGTAGATGGTGGCTACCTGTTGAAAGGCGCAAAAATGTGGATTACCAATTCACCGGTAGCCGACGTGTTTATAGTCTGGGCCAAACTGGAAGGTGTGATACGTGGCTTCATACTGGAAAAGGCGATGCAGGGACTGAGCGCGCCAAAGATCGAAGGCAAGTTTTCGCTACGGGCATCGATTACCGGTGAAATTGTTATGGAGGACGTGTTCGTTCCCGAAGAGAACCTGCTGCCGGGAGCGCAAGGGTTGGCTGGCCCGTTTGGTTGTCTGAATAAAGCCCGCTACGGTATCTCCTGGGGCGCACTGGGTGCCGCAGAGTTCTGCTGGCATGCCGCACGTCAGTACACCCTGGATCGTATTCAGTTTGGCCGTCCTCTGGCTGCTAATCAGTTAATTCAGAAGAAACTTGCCGATATGCAGACTGAGATCAGCCTGGGTCTGCAGGGCTGCCTGCAGATGGGACGTCTGATGGATGCGGATAATTGCCCGGTGGAACTGATCTCCCTGATGAAGCGTAATAACTGTGGTAAGGCGCTGGATATCGCCCGCCAGGCGCGGGATATGCATGGCGGGAATGGTATCTCCGATGAGTTCCATGTCATACGCCACATGATGAATCTGGAAGCGGTTAATACCTATGAGGGAACCCATGATATTCATGCGCTGATTCTGGGCCGGGCACAAACCGGTATACAAGCTTTCAGCGCTTGAAGTTCCGGTTAAGTAGATCCATTTTTTTGGATCTCTGCTAAGGATACTCGAAGTTAGAGGATGGGTAGTAAGGAGAGCAATATGCAAAATCGGGCAAAAGTGGTTGATGAAAATTTTACCCGCAGGGTTGCGCAAGGAGATCTGCCGGAATCAAATATTCCCCTGTCACTGATCGATGTCGGCTTGCAGCCTGTCGAGTTGGTGGAGCTGTTTGAATCGCAGCTGATGAGTCGGCATCTGGACCTGCTATCGCGTCTGCTACAGGCGAGAGGCGAGGCCTTCTATACAATCGGCAGCTCCGGTCATGAAGGCAATGCCGCCATCGGTAGGGCATTTGATTACCGGGATATGGCGTTTCTGCATTACCGGGATGCAGCGTTTCTGATTCAGCGCAGTAAGCAGCTACCAGGCGAGACTATTTTGCACGATATGTTGCTCTCCTTTGCCGCTTCCGAAGATGATCCTGTTTCCGGAGGGCGACATAAGGTGCTGGGCAGCAAGCGCTTATACGTACCACCGCAAACCAGCACTATCGCATCCCATCTGCCTAAGGCGGTCGGTGCGGCGTATAGCATACCGCTGGCTAAGCGTATGAAACATGACGGAGAGTTACCCCATGATGGCGTAGTGTTGTGCAGTTTCGGTGATGCCTCGGCTAACCATTCAACCGCACAGGGCGCTTTCAATACCGCGGCGTGGACGGCTTATCAGGAAGTACCTATGCCACTGGTGTTCATCTGTGAAGATAACGGCATCGGTATCTCTACCGCGACCCCGGAGGGTTGGATTGCGGCGAATTTTTCTCACCGCCCCGGATTGAAATATATCGCCTGTGACGGTCTTAACCTGCTGGATACTTACCAGAAAGCCCGGCAGGCGGCAGGCTATGCCAGACGGCATCGTAAACCGGTATTCCTGCACATGCGGACCGTGCGTTTAATGGGGCATGCCGGTTCTGATGCCCAGACCGCCTATCTGGCACAGCAGGCGATCGATGCGGCAGAAGCCCAGGATCCATTGCTGCATACAGCGAGACTGATGATCGACAATGGCGTAATGAACAGCAGTCAGATCTGTGAACTCTATGAAGTGATGCGTGAACGCACGGCGCGGGTTGCCGAACAGGTGATCCTGCGGCCGAAGTTACAGACGGCCAAACAGGTAATGGCTTCACTGATTCCTCCGAAGTCGCAACGTCCAGTCTATGAACCCGCTACAGAGGCACAGCGCAACGCAACGTTCGGCCGGGACCAGCGTGCTCTGGCTGAACCACAGCATATGGCGCGGCTGATCAACTGGGCCCTGACCGACCTGATGCTGGAACAGGGCAATATAGTTCTGGCCGGAGAGGATATTGGCCCGAAAGGGGGCGTTTATAACGTTACTGGCAAGCTATCGGAGCGCTTCGGCAAGCACCGGGTGATCAATACCCTGCTCGATGAACAGAGTATTCTGGGGCTGGCTATCGGTTTGGCGCACAACGGCTTCCTGCCGATTCCTGAAATTCAGTTTCTGGCCTATGTACATAACGCTGAAGACCAGATTCGTGGCGAAGCAGCCACGTTGAGTTTCTTCTCCAACGGCCAGTTTACCAACCCTATGGTGATTCGCGTTGCAGGCCTGGCTTATCAGAAAGGCTTTGGTGGCCACTTTCATAACGATAACTCGCTGGCGGTATTCCGGGATATTCCGGGCCTGGTAATCGCCTGTCCATCAAACGGCGCAGATGCCGTGGAGATGCTACGCACTTGCGTCAGGATGGCGCAGGAAGAGCAACGTGTCGTGGTTTTTGTTGAGCCGATAGCACTCTATATGACCCGCGACCTGCATGACGAGGGAGATGGCCTGTGGACCCATAACTACCTGTCACCAGAGCAATCCAGGATACCGACAGAGGGTCAGTCTAAGGCGATTAAACCGGGTGAGTTCGGGCAATACGGTGAAGGTACTGAGCTGTGTATTCTCACCTACGGTAACGGTTATTACCTCTCTCGTCAGGCAGCTAAAGTGCTGGAAGATGAACATGGAGTAGCGCTGCGTATAATTGATCTGCGCTGGCTGGCACCGCTCAATGAAGAGCTGCTGGCGGTGACGATTGCCGAGTGCGGTCACTTGCTGATTGTCGATGAGTGTCGAGGCACCGGTTCAATCAGTGAAGCTCTGATGGCTTTAGTCAAAGAGCGGTTGCCCGCTGAATTCAAGGTTAAACGGTTAACTGCCGAGGATAGCTTTATCCCGCTGGGACGGGCAGCGACCTGCACTTTGCCGGGCAAGGAAAGCATTCTGGCGGCGGCACTGAACCTATTGGGTAAAGAAAATCCGTTAACGGTTGTAAAAAGTGCTTAAGCGGCAGGTTGGAGAGAAACGAATGAAGCAGGATGTGAATTTACAAGGAAAGAAACAAAAAGCCTTAGTGATCTGCCCAGGCCGCGGCACCTATAATAAAGAGGAACTGGGCTATCTGAACCGATTTCATATGGGGCAGGAGAAGGACAAGGACAAGGCCAGGTTTGTTGACCGAATTGATGCTTACCGCCAGCAAGAGGGGCAGGTGACGGTCAGTGAACTGGATGGCCGTGAAAGCTATGCCATGCGTGAGCATACCCGGGGGGATAACGCTTCGCCGCTGATTCATGCCTGCGCCTATGCCGATTTTCTTAGTATCGACCAGAGTCAGTTTGACGTGGTGGCGGTAACCGGCAACTCCATGGGCTGGTATATCGCTCTGGCCGCCGCGCAGGCGTTGCCAGAAAGCTCTGCAATCGAACTGATTAATACCATGGGTACGATGATGCAGCAGAGTCTGATCGGCGGCCAGGTAATCTATCCGCTGGTGGATGAAAGCTGGTGTCAGATTCCCGGACGGCGTGAGCACCTGCTGGAACTGATGGAATCTATTAATCAACAGCAAGGGGCTGAGCTTCATATATCTATCGAGCTGGGAGGCATGCTGGTCTTTGGTGGTAACGAAGCTGCGTTGAAACAACTTATGGAGCTTCTGCCGCCTTTGCCTCAGCAGCAGGGGCGCTTCCCGTTGCGGCTGCATAACCATGCTGCATTTCATACACCGTTGCTAAAGAAGATTTCTGACCATGCACTACAGAGATTGCCATCAGAGTTATTTGCCGCGCCGTCGCTGCCTCTTATCGATGGCCGCGGCCATATCTGGCAACCATTGAGTAGTGATACACAGGCGCTGCACCAGTACACCCTGGGCCATCAGGTATTCCAGCCTTACGATTTCTCTAAAGCGATAGAAGTATCAGTTAAGGAGTTTGCCCCCGACAGGATTATTATCCTGGGGCCGGGTAGTACGCTGGGTGGTGCGGTTGCACAGGCTCTGATCAACATTAACTGGCAAGGGCTGAGTTGTAAGGAGGATTTCATTCGCCAGCAGAAAACTGATCCCTATGTGCTGGCGATGGGACTTGAAGAGCAGAGGGCAATGGTCGTTAGTTAATGGTGGTTAGTTGAAGAAAGCTGGTTAAAAAGAGGTAGTGGGATCAGGCGTAACAGTAATTTAAAAGGTCTGCGATGCAGACCTTTTTTATGTACAGGAGGTACGGTATGCCGCGGGTGCAGGGATGCACAGGACGGCGATGTTCCTTTTACCTGATCTTTCAGGCTGCCTGGCTGGTTTGCATAGCACCTGCTGAGCGCGAGCGGGCTGGAATATAGCGTAGCGAATCGCCTTCTTGCAGCTGTAGTCCTTTGGCGGTGTCCGGGCTGATAAGCAAGTTACCCTGGCTATCGAGGCGAGCGGGAGCTAACGCGACACGATAAGTTTCCAGCTTACCGTTACTGATCATGTACTGCTGATCACTATCCGTCAGCTCCTGGCTGAGCTTGTAGCGGCCGGAGCTGCTGTCGCGTACTGTATGAATCTCCTGCGCGGCAACCTGTACCGAGGGGCCACCATCGAACAGATCGACATAGCCGGTGTATTGGAAACCCTCTTTTTTCAGCATGTTCAGCGCCGGGGCCGATGAGTCATGGGGCTTGCCGATCACTTCACGTGCTGCCTGCGGTAGCAGGTCGATGTAGATTGGATACTTGGGCATCAGGTCGGAAATAAACTGGGGACCTTTCAGTGCTGCAGTCGTGACCGCTTGCTGAAAGTCGATACCGAAGAAAGTGTGGCCCAGATGATCCCACAGTGGCGAATTACCCTGGGGGTCCTGCCAGCCGCGCAGTTCTGCGATTATCTGCTCATCAAAGCAGTCTGGGAAATCAGCAATCGTCATGTAACGGGCGCGAGACAGAAACTGGCCGACTCCCGGCTTGCGATACTCCGGTAGCAGAAACAGCGAGCCGATCTCGGTAGTCCCGGTGTAATCGTTGACCATGGTCAGAACCCTGGCCTGCCGGGTTACCTCAAGATCATTACAACTGCTGACCAGTGTCGATACTTTATAGGAGTAAAACGGCTTGTTCAGGCCGACACCGGTATAGATAGCGGTAGTGCCTACGACTCTGCCTGAATCACTGTCTTCCAGCACCATAAAATAGGTGTTATCCGGTTTTTTTCTGGCGTCGGCTGAAAAGGCCAGAATCGAAGCGCTGATTTTTTCTTGCCAGGCGGTTTCGTCTGCTGGCATGGATGTCATACCTCGACCAACTGCGTGAGATATGGCCATCAGGTCATCGAGATCCTTGAAGGTGCAGGGACGAATAAGCAACATAATCTGATCTCTTTTTATTCTGAATATAACGGCAGATTTTACGGCTTATTTTGCAGAATGAGCTTTCTATTTTGGCTGTCTATAATGTAGATTCTGTTTTTTCTACAACTTAAACCGAATATTATTCGGCGGTATGGGCGGTTATATTTTTTGTGCTAAAATTCAATGTCTTTTCTTTTTAGTATCTATAGCTCGGTATTTACAGGGGTTTGCTGAACTTACCTATAATGCCCATACTTATTAGTCAGTTTTTTCGAGAAAATGTATGCAGCTAGACAAGATTAGTCGAAATATTCTTTCGATTCTTCAGCAGGACGCACGAATCACTAATCAAAACCTGGCTGATCGGGTAGGATTGTCCCCCAGTTCCTGCCTGAATCGGGTGCGAAAGCTGGAACAGGCTGGTCTGATCGGTCCTTATCTGGGGGTGGTCGACCTTGCTGCACTCTGTCGTACGGTGACAGTCATAGCGACGGTCAGTCTTAAAGATCAGAGCACAGATGCATTCCGGGCATTTCAGCAGACCGCTGAAGCGATTCCGGAGGTGGTGGAGTGTTACACCGTGAGTGGCAGCTTTGATATATTTCTCAGGATTATCGCGCCTGATATGAGCCGCTATAACAAAATCAATGACCGGCTTTTGGATGTGCTGCCGGGGATGGTGAACATCAGTAGTCATGTGGTTTTGAATACAGGTAAACCATTTCGGGGCTACCCTTTGGATGAGCTGCTGGATTCTTGAACGAGTGCTCGTGAAGAAAAAATACTGGTACAAGCCTGTATAAAGTGAGAAGGGTGGAGCTGCACTGCACTTGGGCGTCTGAGGAAGGAAGAAAATTTACCTTGGTATTTTTTCCATAATTTCTTGTTGCAGCTTTTTGGGATCGTCGCGCAGCTCATTGATAAAGTCTTCTGGCACTTCAGTTACAGGATCAAACTTTTCCGCCCAATCAATCATCGCCAACATCATCGGCATTAGCTCGATACCTTTATCAGTCAGCGTATATATGAACCTTGAACCTTTGATCGGGTCTCTTGATTTGTTAACGATGCCATTACTTTCAAGATCGGCAAGGCGGGTAGCCAGCACATTTGTGGATATCCCTTCGCCAGCCTCTATGAACTCGTGATAGTACTTGCGTCCTTTAAACATCAGGTCGCGGATAATGAGAAAGCTCCATTTATCGCCAAACTGACTCATGCCAAAACGTACAGGGCAGCCAGACCAGGCTTTTGTTTTTTTATCTACCATAAAGCTAATAGTAACCCACAGAAATTAACTTGCAAATTGAAAGTTAAATACTAATATTTACTTGTAAAAAACAAGTGAAAAGCCAGTTAATTGATTCTTCAACATTAATACACGGGTTCTCACGCCATATAAGAAACGTCTATAGCAGGAGCAAAAAATGAAACTATACGTTGTTGCGGGCTCGCCAAATTCCCGCAAAGTATTAGCCGTAGCACACCATGCAGGGGTTAACGTGGAGATAGAGTATCTCGACTTTTTTGAAGGCGACCTCGGTAATGAGGCTTATAAGGCATTAAATCCCAATGCTATGGTACCGACTCTGGTCGATGGAGATTTGAAGCTGTGGGAGTCGAATGCGATTAACCAATACCTGGCAGAGGTTTCTGAGAACGATACATTGTTTCCTCGGGATATAGCGCAGAGGGCGGATATAGTTCGTTGGCAATTTTGGGAGCTCGCACATTTTAATCAAGCCTTCGGGACCCTCGCTTTTGAGACAATCGCCAAACCGAATTTTATGAACACTCAGGGTAATGAAGCAATAATCAGCTGGGCCGGGGATCAGTTAAGTCGATTTGCATCGGTACTGAATGAGCATATGCAGGGGCGCTCTTATGTTGTGGGTGATTCAATTACTCTGGCTGATTATTCAATGATACATGTGGAATATTTCAAAGAGATGGTTCCCTTTGACTGGACACATTTTCAACAGCTTAACGACTATTTTGACCGTATGCGCCAATCCCCGCATTGGGTTGCGACCGCTCCGCAGAACCCAGGCTCTATAGGGCGAATCCCAGAGCACTGAATGGCCCTTTACCTATCAAGAGCTTCATAGTCCCTGGTGGCAGGATAGTTGCCTCCCGAGGGTATACAAGCGCGATAGGCTTGTGCGTACCCCCTGAAGGCAAAAGAGCTACTCCCTTAGCGCTGGAACGGATATACCTGGCCGAGTTGCATGATCTGAGTCAGCTCGTCCAATGCTGCGCGGGATTCCTGCAGGAGCAGAGGATCGGCCAGATCTGCTTCGGTTAACCGGTCACGGTAGTGTTTATCAACCCAGGTATTAAGGGTAGAAAACAACTGATCATTCATCCGTGTAGACTGGTTAAACGCAGTCAATTCCTGCTCATTAAGTACTACGCGCAGACGCAGGCAAGCGGGGCCGCCGCCGTTGCTCATACTTTGTTTCAGATCGAACACTTTCAGCTCATCGATCGGGCTATTGCCTTCCTGAAGTTCTGACAGGTATGTCCAGACCGCAGGGTTGTTCTGACACTCCTCAGGGATGACCAGCAGTGTGCGGCCATCCTGCAGGTTCAGCAACTGACTGTTAAACAGATAGCTACTCACGGCATCTTGCACCGAAACCTGAGTGTCTGGTACTTCAATGACATTGAAGTTACCACCCATAGCTTGGTTCAGCTGCTGTTTGACCTCCGCTTGATTGAGAAACGCCTGTTCATGACAGAACATCAGGTTGCTGTTACCGACGGCGATTACATCATTGTGGAATACACCCTGATCGATCACTGCAGGATTCTGCTGGGCATAGACCACCCGGGATGGATCAAGGCCGTGTTTGCGGGCTACCGCTTCTGATGCTTCATAGGTATGGCGCGCCGGATAGCGGGTCGGTTGCGGCTTGCTGCTATCGAACGCGTAACGGCCGTAAACGAAAAGTTCGACACCAGCCTCGCCGTACTCATGGCAGAAACGGGTATGGTTCGCCGCGCCTTCGTCACCGAAGTGTTCGACACCGGGCAGCGCCGAGTGATGCTGAAAGTGGCGCTCATCGGTAAAGGTTGCCTGCAGAATCCGTCCGGTCACTTCATGCTCAATCGAACGATGAAACTTATTGGTCAGGTTCGCTGGGGTGAAATGTACCTTGCTGTTTGCAGTATCCGCACTTGGGGATACGGTCGCCGCATTAGCGGTCCACATGCTGGAGGCGGAGCAACAGGCTGCCAGTATACGCGGCGCTTGCTTTGCCGCTGCGGCCAGAACATCAGCGTCACTGCCGCTGAAACCCAGCTGGCGCAGCGTGCCGATATCCGGGCGTTCCTGCGGCGCTAAAACGCCCTGAACCAGACCCATATCATGCAGGGCTTTCATTTTCGCCAGGCCCTGTTTAGCGGCGAGTTTCGGATTAGAGGCCTGCGCCCCATGTTGCTGGGAGGCAACATTACCGAAAGATAACCCGGCATAATTGTGGGTAGGACCAACCAGACCGTCAAAATTTGCTTCAAATGCTTTCATAAACATTTACATTCCTGTTTAGCTGATGGTCAGGCCTGGAGACAGGGTCTCAGGTAGATTAAGTTCATCACTTTCGATGCCCGCGACCGGATATGAACAGTAATCTGCTGCGTAATAGGCACTGGCACGGTGGTTGCCGCTGGCACCGACTCCACCGAACGGTGCAGCGCTGCTGGCGCCAGTTAGCTGCTTATTCCAGTTTACGATACCGGCACGGATATGGCGGTAGAAATGATCGAATTGTGCTTCGTCGTCACTGAACAGTCCGGCAGACAGACCATAGCTTGTGTTATTGGCCTGTCTTATCGCATCGTTGAATTCATCATAGCGGATCAATTTCAGCAGAGGGCCGAAATGCTCATCATCCGGCAGGTTTTTGATTGCGGTAACATCGATCAGCCCCGGTGATAGTAAACCAGTGCCTGGTTTAAGTTTCTCCGGCATCTGTAGTGGGGTTGCGCCGAGCTCTATCAGATCTGCCTGAGCAGATACCATGCCATCGGCAGCAGCTTCTGAAATCAGGCTGCCCATGAACGGCGCTGGCTCATCAAACTGGCCGCCTACCTTAATCTGGCTTACAGCTTGTTGTAGCTGAGCGACGAACTCATCACCGGCAGCACCGGTTGGTACGAATAAACGACGGGCGCAGGTGCAGCGCTGGCCGGAAGTGATGTAGGCGGACTGGATAGTTTCGTGAACTGCGGCTTTGATATCACTTATCTGACCGATAATTAATGGGTTGTTACCGCCCATTTCCAGTGCCAGGATCTTGCCCGGATGACCGGCAAACTGCTCGTGCAATATGTGGCCGGTACGGGAGCTGCCGGTGAAGAACAGGCCGTCCAGATCCGGGTTTGAAGCCAGTGCGATACCGGTTTCCTTTTCACCTTGTACCAGATTCAGGACGCCGACTGGCAGTTCAGCCTGATGCCATAGCTCAACCATTATTTGCGCTACTTTAGGGGTGAGTTCGCTGGGTTTCAATACCACTGTATTACCAGCTAACAGGGCGGGAACGATATGCCCATTGGGCAGGTGCCCCGGAAAATTATATGGTCCGAATACGGCCACTACGCCGTGGGGCTTGTGGCGGAGTACAGCACGGGCACCCGCCATGTCGCTGCTGCGTTCGCCGGTACGTTCGTTGTAGGCATTGATTGAAATCTCAATCTTGCCGGCCATCGCGGCAGCTTCGGTACGGGTTTCCCACAGCGGCTTACCGGTTTCTTCTGCGATGGTAGTTGCCAGCAGTTCTTTATGTTCTGCCAGCAGCTCACCGTAGCGCCGTACGATCTGACAGCGGGCTGCAAAACTCAGGTCTGCCCAGTCAAATGCTGCCGCCCGGGAACCTGCAACTGCTTTCTCAACTTGAGCAGGGTCAGCCGCGCCACCGTTCCAGATGCTTTCACCTGTGGTCGGGTTGAGGGAATCAAAAGCCGGACCGTTACCTTCCAGCCACTGGCCGTTAATGTAGATTGATGCTGTCATTTTAGAATCTCCGTCCAGAAGAGAGAGGCACAACGCGAACAGTGCTTCCCTCGGTAATGTTTAGTGCCTCGGCAACATCAGGGGTCAGGGTGACCACATGCTTGCCGACAGATGTCAGTGCGGTCATGCAGCAGCGAAAGTCTTTAAAGTCGTTACTGCTGACCAGATAGAGTTCGCCTTCTGGCGGGTGCTCGTCGATACGGGCTTTAACGTAGTGGCTATCCTGAATGGCACGGATATCATCGGTTCGTGCTACCAGTGTTGGTCCGCCATCAAAGATGTCGACGTAGCCGGTGTAACGCATGCCTTCATTTTCCAGCAGCTTACGCGCCGGCGTGGTGTTTTGATGGGTCTGGCCAATTGCCTGTTGCGCATCTTCCGGCAACAGATTGGTATAGATGGTGTTCTTGGGCATCAATTCGGCGATAAATACCTTGTCCATTGATGACAGCTTATCCGCTTCTGAGAAATCCAGCGAAAAGAAATGACGGCCTAATCCTTCCCAGAAAGGTGAGATACCATTTTCATCAGAGTAGCCTCGCATCTCTGCGATCAGGTGCTCATTAAACAGATGTGAGAACTCCGCCATAAACATAAAACGGGATTTCGACAGCAGTGAGCCGTGTTTGCTGTGGCGTGCATCCGGTGCCAGGAACAAAGTGCATAGCTCGGAATAGCCGGTATGGTCATTGGTGATGGTCAGCGTGTGCAGTTGATTGTAAACCTCAAGCTCGCGGGAGGCATGGACCAGTGTTCCGACCCGGTAGTTATACCAGGGGTCGTTCAGACCGACTGCCGCTTCGATACCACTGATACCGACCACTTCGCCGGTTTCGGTGTCTTCCATTACGAACAGGTAGAGCGCATCTTCCGGTCTCGTTTCGGGATCGAATGTCTGTAGAGCTGAACTCAGCTTGGCAGCGACCTGTTCATCATTGTCCTGCAGTGAAGTAAAACCCGGGCCAGTTTTTCTGGCCAGTTCACGCAGCGCTTCGTGGTCGTCTGCTTGAATAAGGCGAACTACCATCATAGTCAGTTTGCTCCGTTGTTATTGTTTGCGCATATTTTGAGTGAGCGCGGGCTGACAGCCGACATCAAAGAGAGTGTCGGCTGGTGCTGTATTTTGATCTTGGTTTATCGTATTTGAGGCTGAGTTTACTTCGTCTTCAGCCTAGTTCGGCGTCGCTCAATCGCATTATCCTGATCGGATCGCCTTCAGAAACTTGCAGCAGTTCGGCTATCTCAGCGCTGATTTCTGGTTGTTCCGGATCGATCCGGCTGACCAGGCAGCGGTAGTTCTTCAGGCCGGTGTTGCTGATTAGAGCCTGGTGCAGGTTGCTATCATCTGTTGCTGACTCACCGATTCGAGCGGCTACTTGCCGATTCTGAGCGATTGAACGAACGAAGTCGGTACGTGCTTCCATGGTCGGGCCAGCATCGAAAATATCGATATATCCCCGGTAGCTGAAGCCTTCATTTTCCAGCAGTCTCATCACGTTCTGCATATCGGGTCGTGGTTTGCCTAATACATCCTGAGCTTCCTGGCTCAGCAGCGGCACGTATACCGGATAGTGGGGCATCAGGTCGGCGATGAAACCTTTTGAATTGATGCCGGTTAGGTAGTTAGCTTTGGTGAAATCCATTTCGAAGAAATGGCGTCCCAGGCTTTCCCAGAACGGTGATCGGTTATTTTCATCGACCACTCCTTGTAGCTCGGCAATCAGTCGGGAAGCAAAGCGCTCCGGATGTTGCGCGATAAACATCAGGCGAGCACGGGAGAGCAGGTGCAGGTTGACCGGGGTGCGGTGCTCTTTATCGATAAACAGGGTGCACAACCGTGCGACACCGGTATAGTCCTGGCAGAGATGCAGCGCTGGGATCTGATTATGGATCTGCAACTCATTGGAAGCATGCACCACCTTTTCGGTACGGTAACTGTAAAAAGGAGAGCTTATACCGACGGTGGCATCGATGCCGGATACGCCGATGAGCGAGCCGCTTTCGGTGTCTTCTAGAACGAAGTGATAGCTTTCGTCACCCGCCTGTTCGACATCCTTACGCAGGGATTGTTGAGTACCGTTAATCAGTTCGCCGAGGTGATCCCGGTTGGCGGGCAGGGTAGTCATACTGCCGCCGGAGATAACGGCTAAGCGTTCCAGCCCCTGAATATCATTAAAGTTCAGTGGTCTCAGTAACAGCATCAGTTTTCCTCCAGCCAGTTCAGGTCAGCGCTGGTTGCCAGCTTTAGTAATAGCTGAGGCATTAAGCCGCTTAGCTTAGCGCGTTCATTGAGGCTTTTTATTTCCAGGGAATCCTGAATATCATTACAGTCTTGAAGTCTCAGTAACAGCATCAGTTTTCCTCCAGCCAGTTTAGATTTTCACTGGTTGCCAGTTTGAAAAGGATCAGGGCGCTTAGCTTAGCGCGTTCATTGAGGCTTTTCACTTTCAGGTATTCATCGCTGGAATGTATCTTACCGCCCTGCACACCAAGAGTGTCGATATTAGGGATACCGGCGGCTGCCAGGTTATTGCCATCGCAGCAACCACCTGTTGGCAACCATTGCAGATCCATACCCAGCGACTGGCCGCACTCTCGTGCCAGTTCAAACAGCTTTGTGTTGGCCGTGCTCAAGACCTTAGGCTTGCGCCCGAAATTTCCAAACAGCTCGATGCTGATACCATCGCGAGCGTTGATCTTAGCCAGCAGCTTATCGATCTGGCCGAGGCACCAGTCTTCATCTGCGGGATCGACCAGACGAATGTTAAAGCGGTGGATACAGAGGTCCGGCACTATATTGACCGCGCCGCCGCCCTCAATTAAGCCGGGATTGATGGTTACGCCCGGGCGCAGCCCATTCAGGTCATCTAGGTCGGAAACAAAATCACACATAGCGCGTACTGCATTGCGCCCCAGGTGGTGCTCCCGGCCGGCATGAGCCGCTTTACCACGCACCATGACACAGAAATTACCACTACCTTTACGTTCACCGGCAAAATTACAATCCGGAAAGCAAGGTTCATAGATCATCCCCAGGTGCACTTGTTTAGCTGCCTCTGAGATTAATGGCGCAGAGCCAGGGGAACCAATCTCTTCATCTGGGTTGAACAGGATCTGCCAGCCGATCTTATCGGCCCAGGGGCTGCGCTCAAGTGCTTCGAGTGCTTTCAGCATCACCATAATGCCACCTTTAAGGTCGGCGACACCTGGGCCATTGAGGGTTTCCTCGTCAAGCCAGCGAACCTGCTGAAAACTACTATCTTTTGCGAATACGGTATCCATATGGCCGCAGAAAAATATCTGCAGTGGTGCTTCCGGCCGCTTGCGAATTCGTAGCGCATCGCCCAGCGGGAAGCTTTCCATCACACCATTAGCATTCAGGTTTTGATAGGGCGCTACCGGTATAACCTCAATTTCACCTTCCAGTACCTGACAGTATTCGGTCAGCATCTCGCGCACCCGGTTTACACCGTCTGCGTTGAGGCTACCGGAATTTGTCTCTGCCAGAGCAATAGTTTTCGCCAGCATCTCTTCATACTGATCATCCAGCCATGCCAGGAAGGGGGCAAAATCGGTGGTCATATAAGCGGTCCTTTTTTATTATGGCCATCTTTCTGTGATGGCTTTTATGTTATGACTTTTAATAAGAACAGTATTGATGATTACCGCAAAAATATCTGTCAGTGAGGCGACCTGGAATTCAGAAAAAGAGGCCTCTGAGGTTGCGTGAAAACTACTGTGCTTGCCTGCACGGCGTTAAAAATAGTCTCAAACTGCTCATTTACGGAATGTAGACTCCGCATTTTCGACGATTTTTTCCTTGTTCAGCCTTCGCTCGTAACGTTTTCACTCAGCCTCTTGGTTTTTGGGAAACCCGCCGAAAACATCCTGACGGGTTCCTAAGCTTTCAATTACGGTCTTGTATTAAGCGGCAGAATCCGCTTCGATCGCTTTTGCTTGCTCAATAACCTGAGCAATCGCCTGTTCAAGTTTAGCCATACCTTGCTTGATATCTTCGTCCGGAATGATCAGGGAAGGGGTCATGCGCAAAACGTTTGGTCCGGCGACCAGTAACATAACACCGGCTTCACGGGCTGCAGCAAGGAATTTTGCCGCCTGGCCGTGCCAACTTTCGGTCAGCTCGGCGCCAATCAGAAGGCCCGCACCGCGGATCTCTTTGAAGATGCCGTGCTTAGCGTTGATTTTTTCTAGTTCCGCGACAAACAGGGCGCGCTTATCGCCGACACTGGCAAGCAGTTCTGGCGTGTTGATCTGGTCCAGTACTGCTTCAGCAACAGCACAGCCCAGAGGGTTACCACCGTAGGTACTGCCGTGGGTACCGAAGCCCAGGCTTGGGGCGCACTTGTCAGTAGTCAGCATTGCGCCGATAGGGAAACCGCCGCCCAGCGCTTTAGCGGTAGTCATGATGTCAGGCGTTACCCCCATATCCATGTATGCGTACAGCTGACCGGTACGGCCGACTCCGGTTTGCACTTCATCAAATACCAGTAGGGCGTTGTGTTGATCACACAGTTCGCGAACACCGCGAACAAACTCAGGATCAGCTGGAATGATACCGCCTTCGCCCTGAATCGGTTCCATTACAACGGCGCAGGTCTTATCGGAAATAACTGCTTTCAGTGCTTTCAGATCGTTAAATGGGACATGGCCGATGCCGCCGGGTACCGGCTCAAAGCCTTCACGGTATTTCTGCTGGCCACCGACGGATACGGTAAACAGGGTACGGCCGTGGAATGCTTGATTGAATGCGATAATCTCGTTTTTCTCAGGGCCGAAATTGTCGTAGCTGTATTTACGGGCCAGCTTGAAAGCGGCTTCGTTGGCTTCACCGCCAGAGCTGCAAAAGAATACCTTATCGGCAAAGGTCGCGTCGGTCAGTTTCTTCGCCAGACGCAGGGCCGGCTCATTGGTACAGGTATTACTCAGGTGCCAGAGCTTATCAGCCTGTTCCTTAATCGCTGCAACCAGTGCCGGATGCGCATGGCCCAGTGCGTTTACCGCGATGCCGCCGGCGAAATCGATATACTCTTTATCTTCCTGATCCCATACCCGGGAGCCCTGGCCGCGAACGGGTACAAATTGCTGTGGGTTATAGTTAGGAACCATTACTTCGTCAAAAAGGGCGCGGGTTACTTGCTCTGTTGTCATCTCTGTATTTCCTCTTGTTAGGAGAGTCCGATGCCAGATGGGCTTGGCTCGGTTATCGTTATTATTGTGGTGCCTGATTCTGATGGCACTCATTTTGTTTTTATTTGAGGTAGCGATATCAATTGCTACGCCATAAAGGTCTATATTTAGTATCAGCAAAAGTGATGACATATAACAGCGCAGGAATTTATATAGCGCGACATGAACTTGCGCTATTTTGACATTCGATCATCTTTACTGGGGAAAGAGGCCACTATTATCAGTATGCTGTGGCTTCTGAACTGATCTGTTTATCAGCCCGGCTAAAAAGTCCTGCTAAATAGTCTTACTTAATTGGTTTTACGTAATAGTTAACGAGCATGGGAGATGCGTTTTGGTGGATAGCCAGTTGTCACGTGACAATTCTCAAAGCAGACCGCATCGGTTTGGTTTCCTGCTGCTGCCTAACTTTTCCCTGATCGCGTTTTCAGCGGGGATTGAGCCCTTGCGTATGGCCAACTGGGTAACCGGAGATGATTGCTACGAGACTGTACTGATCAGTCATGATGGCGAAGCGGTAGCTAGTAGTTTCGGGGTGAAAACACTGGTGGACTGCAGTTTGGCGGACATTCCCCAGCTGGATGCAATTTTTGTCTGTGGTGCGAGCCCCATCGCTCGCACAGGTAATGAAATGGTGCTCGGTTGGTTGCGACGTCAGTCCCGCTCGAACATGGCTCTGGGTGGTATCGGTACCGGCTCATACCTGCTGGCCTGCGCCGGATTGCTGAATGGCTACCGCGCCACAATCCACTGGTGGGATATGGCCAGCCTGCGGGATGAATTTCCAGATACACAGGTCACCAATAACTTGTTTGAGATTGATGCTAATCGTTATACCTGCAGTGGTGGCACCGCAGCGATGGATATGATGTTGTTTCTTATAGGTCAGCATTACGATATGGATCTGGCTGCATCCATTTCTGAACAGTTTATCTGTGAACGAATGCGCTCCGGTGATGATCAGCAGAGGGTTCCGTTGAAAGCCCGTATCGGTGCCAGCCAACCTAAGCTTATTGAAGCGGTTACTCTGATGGAAGCGAATATCGAAGAGCCACTAAGTACTGACGATCTTGCCTTTCATGTTGGGGTGTCACGTCGCCACCTGGAGCGGCTGTTCAAGAAACATCTGCAGACGGTGCCTTCAAAATACTATCTGGAACTGCGTCTGGAGATGGCGAGGCAGTTGCTACGCCAGAGTGATAAGCCTGCACTACAGGTCGGTTTAGCCTGTGGTTTTTCCAGTGCTTCCTATTTCAGTACGGCCTATCGTAACCACTATGGACTGACCCCCAGAGAAGAGCGTAAACGGGAGTCAGAAGCTTCAGTGCCAGGCGTTAGTGGCGTTAAGCTAGGTCGATCAAGCTTGCTAAGAAATTGAATTTAAAAAAATCCTTCAAAGGGCCCCTGTTTTAACGTATTTTCTGCTTTATGTTCTGCACAGTCGTTATTTCGATGTTCGTCTCGCTGCTGAATATACAGCCGTAACAGAAGTCGTTATGTCTTGTAGTGAGGCTTAAAGAACTTAGTTTCATCTCTTAGTTAAAGCTATTGGCATTACTTTCTAACTGTTCAGGGCCGAAACGATAGATACGCATTTCTTCAACGCTATAAGCATCCAGCTTACGATAGAAGTCGATTGCGGGCTGATTCCAGTCCAGACAGCCCCACTCCAGTCGTTGACAATCTCGTTCCAGCGCGAGTTGTGACATATAGGCCATCATGATCTTGCCCAGGCCTTTTCCTTTCATCGCTTCATCCACAAGAAAGCCATCAATGTATAAACCGGTTTGTCCCGTAAAAGCTGATGAATTTTGATAAAAGTAGATGAAGGCGACGGTTTCGCCATCGTACTGCCCGAAGATGGTCTCACCTCGGCCCTCAGAAAGCAGTCGGTGGAAGTCCTCTTCAGTGGCGGTGATTTTATCTCGCATCTTCTGGTAAGTACCCAGGGAACCTGCGAGCAAACCCCAAGCACCTCAGGCTTATAGAGCGGTTCAAGTTCGAGGCAGCGATTACAGACATGCTGGTTGCCTGTCGAAAATGGCTAACAAAGAAATTGGATCGCTCTGTAAGCCCCCTTCTTTTAAAAAAGAAGGGGTGGACATTAAATCGACTTATTGCTTTGTCTGACTGCTTGGAAAGGACTCGTCATTCCGCTGCGCAGCCATTCGCGCACTAAGTCGATTTACTGTCCACTGAGAAAGCTTAGGGCTTGTTTGCAGGTTCCCTACATATAGCTGAGAACTAAGCCTGCATCATCAGGGGTGGCAAAGCGCAGTGTGAATTCTGGTTTACTGGTTTGAATAAATTCCATCCGTGGTGACACCTGTCATTGTTTGTCGGGAAGTATAAATAGTTATCTGATCGATTATATTCTCTCTCTTCTATGCATAAAAATACCCCTTATAAGTAGTCGCTCTGTGATAGGATATTTGTCCTTTTTTTGACGGCTTACGGGCGTTCGCTATGAAAATCCTGCACACATCTGACTGGCACCTGGGTCAGAGCTTTTTCACTAAAAGTCGTAAGGCGGAACATCAGGCTTTTCTTGACTGGTTGCTAATGCAGGTAGATGAACAACAGATCGATGCTGTGATTGTTGCCGGGGACATTTTTGATACGGGTACACCTCCCAGTTATGCCCGGGAGATGTATAACCGCTTTATCGTCGCAATCAATCAACTTGGCTGCACGTTGGTGGTATTAGGCGGAAACCATGATTCGGTGTCGACGCTGAATGAGTCAAAACAGCTGGTGGCCTGTCTTAATACCCATGTTATTGCCAATGTCGCTACTGAGGTCGGTGAAAATACCTCAGGGCAAGATGGTCAGCTGTTTTCTGAACAGATAATCGAGCTGCGAAACCGCCAAAAAGAGACCGGCGCTATTCTTTGTGCGATCCCTTTTATCCGGCCCCGCGATGTTATCCAGAGTAGTGCAGGTGAATCGGGTCTGGAAAAGCGTCAGGCATTAGGTGATGCAATAAAACAGCATTACCATCAGCTGTATCAGCAAGCTGTGAACCTTAGGGATTCTAAAAGTTTAGCTGTGCCAATTATCGCCACCGGTCACCTGACTGCATTAGGTGTCAGCCAGTCAGATTCAGTACGTGATATCTATATCGGTACTCTGGAAGGTTTCGCTGCCGATGGTTTTCCACCGGCGGACTATATCGCTTTAGGGCATATCCACAGGCCGCAAATAGTCGCTAAGTCTGACCATATTCGCTATAGCGGTTCACCTATTCCATTGAGTTTCGATGAGCTTAAAACCACCAAGCAGGTAGTGATGGTGGAGTTTAATTCCAGCCAACAGTCGAAAGTTACGCCACTGGAGGTACCGGTTTCTCAGCCGATGGCGGTGATAAAAGGTGACTTAGAATCGATAGCCTGTCAGTTAGCAGAATATAAAGATAGAGATGAGTCTCTACCGGTATGGCTCTGTATCGAAGTGCAAGTGCAGGATTATCTGTCTGATCTGCAGCAGCGGGTTCAGCAGATGACCGAAGGCCTGAATGTCGAAGTATTACAGTTACGTCGGTCCCGAAATCGTACGCAACAAGCTTTGTCTCAAATTGAACGGGAAACCTTAGCAGAGCTGACGCCCCAGGAAGTTTTTGCCAAGCGTCTGGAACTGGAAAGTTTTGAAGGTGAAGTTGAAACCGCAAGACGGGTCAGGATGGAACAACAGTTTCGTGAAATCCTCACCGAAGTTGAAAATCCGGAGTCAGCGGCATGAAGATATTAAGCCTGCAGTTCAAGAATCTGAACTCCCTTAAAGATGAATGGAAAGTCGATTTTACCCAGTCACCGTTCGCTGATAATGGCCTGTTTGCTATTACCGGGCCAACGGGGGCGGGGAAAACAACCCTGTTGGATGCGATCTGTCTGGCGCTATATCACCAGACGCCCCGGTTGGGTCAGATCTCTACCTCGAGCAATGAGATTATGACCCGTGGGGCTTCTGAGTGCTCAGCAGAAGTGCAGTTCGAAGTGAAAGGTCAGGCCTACCGCGCCCACTGGAGTATGCGACGTTCGCGGGGTAAAGCGGATGGCAATCTGCAACAGGCAGATGTTGAACTGGCCGAAGTGGCAACGGGTAAGGTGTTGGCCACTCAGATCAGGCAGAAGAGCGAAATCATTGAACAGATTACCGGTCTGGATTTTTCCCGCTTTACCAAATCAATGATGCTCTCGCAGGGTGAGTTTGCCGCCTTTCTGAACGCAAAAGAGGCTGAGCGGGCCGAGTTGTTAGAAGAGTTGACGGGAACCGAGGTTTACGGCCTTATTTCTGAAAAGGTACATCAGCATTTTTCACAAGCTAAGCAAAAGAAAGCTGAACTGGAAGCCCAGGCCAAAGGCGTACAGCTGCTAACAGAAGAAAACCTTCAGCTGCTCAGACAAGAACTATCGCAACTTCAGCAGCAACAGGCGACACAGAAAACCCAGTTAACTGAATACACTAACCATCTTAGCTGGTGGCAGCAGTACGATAGGGCACAGCAGGACAAAACGACCACGACTTCGGGCTTGATGACAGCCAAAGATCAGCTGATACAGGCTCAACCAGACCTGTTGCGATTACAGCAAAGTGAACCGGCAGAAAAACTCAGAACACCTTTTATGTTGCTGCAAGATGCGCAGCAGCAAGCCACTAACAGCAAAGGTTTACTGAACGAGAAACAAGTTGCCGAGGCGGGGCTTAAAGTACAACTGGAAAATGCCGCCGGGCAGCTCAAGCAGGGACAGGAACAGTTATCCACAGCAAAGCAGTTCCATGAACAGCAGGAAGGTTTAATTAACGATAAAGTGGTTCCGCTTGAACAACAGATCGCTGCTATACAGGAAAAATCTAAAGACAGAGGCCGGCTGATCGCTGATAACGGTAGTAAAAAGCAGGCCTGTGATGAACTGCTGAAATCGATCAGTGCTCAGATCGAAAGTCAGACCGTTGAATTACACAGTATTAATCAGTATCTGCAGCAACATCAGGCAGACCGGTCGTTAAAGCAATACCTGGGTCAGTGGCAGCTTCAGGCGCAACAGACACGTTCTGAACAGAATGCTTTAGATAACCTGATTAATAAGGAGAAGGGCCTGCAGCAACAGCTGAGCCAGCAGCAGAAAGCTTTAGCGGAACAAAAACTGCAACAACAGCAGAGTGCGGCAGAAGCGAGCCGCGATGAGCAAGCCTGGCAAGCAGCGAATGAGGCTTGCATTAAAGCCTGTGAGAATGGCGATACTGAGCTGGAACTTGAACGGATTGAAGCTCAGCGTGAACAGTTAAATAGTAATAGCCTGAAACTGCTTACATTGCAGGAGTTAAATCGTCGTTGGCAACAGCTTGAAACAGAATATCAGGAAAAGTGTGCGGCCCGGCAGAACGAGCAGAAGCGACAACAGGTAATGCAGCAAAGCCGCTCTCAGTTGCGTGAGCAATATAAAAAGCAGGAACAGCTGTTTAATGCACTGTGTCAGCTGGTAACCCAGGATGAACAGCTGGCTCAGTTTCGTGCAGCACTGAAGCAGGGTGAAGAGTGCCCCTTGTGCGGTTCGCATGAGCACCCGAAACTGGATGACGGAGCGCCGGACCTGTCGCAGACTGTGAAAGATAAAGATGCGGCTGAAAAAGAGCTTCATGCGATTAAAGAGAAAGGTCAGGAACTTAGTGTCACGCTGGAGTCGCTGGACCGTTATCTGCAAGAGTTGAGTAAACGACAGACTGATATCAGAGCTGAGCAGACCGGTCTGGAACAGCAATGGCAAACAGTCGCAGCGGCCCTGCAAGTCAGTTTTGTGATCGCCGATGGGCAAAGTCTGCAGCAATTTGAAAGCAGCGTACAAGCGCAGTTAAATCAATGCATCACGGCCATTCAAAACCTCAAAGCATTGAATAAACAGCGGGACGAAGTAAAACAGCGTTGGGATAATGCTAAACGAAATGCTGAGCAACTGACCTCCGGACTCAAGTTGACGGAGCAGGCTGTTGCTAATACCTCGAAGGCCTTGCAGGAAGCCCGGCAAGATAAGGTTCAGAGAACCGACCAGATCCGTTTGCAGCAAGAGGCGTTTATTACTCAGTTAACCGAGCAGGGTTATAGCCTGCCGGAAGATGTGCTGCTTCATCCAGATCAGTTTCAGCAGTGGCTGGATACGAAGCGACAGGATGCTGAGTTGTGGGACAGTAATCATGCGAAAAAAGAGCAACTTAGTAGCAGCCTGAATCGACTGGATGCCGAACAGAAAAACAGCCAGCAGCAGCTTAAGGAGCTCGGGACTCAGTTAGCTCAGCTTGACTCCGAACGTCAGAGTCTGGACCTTTCGGTCCAGCAACTGACAGAACAGCGTCGGGAGATATTCGGAGATAAGCGGATTGACGAGGAACGGTCAAAGAGCCTGGCTGCGTTGCAGTCGGCAGAGAAACATTATCAGCAGGCCCAGGACCGAACCCATCAGCTATCCAGTGATCATAAAGCCCTGACAGCTGAATTGAATAGCTTGCAACAAGCGCTTCAGGAACAGCAAAGCCGGGTTTCAGAGCGGCAGGACCGCTGGGCATCACTACTCTCACAAAGCCCGTTTGATACAGAAGCAACATTCCAAGATGCGCTATTGCCCGAGCAAGAACTAAAGCGGCTTATTGAGCGTAAGCAGCAACTGGATAGCGAGCTCGAGCGAGCCACGGCACTGTTGGACAATGCTGAGCAAAGCTTGCAACGGGTTATGGAAAATCCACAGGCTGATGTCTATCAGAAAACTTTAAGAGCCGACGTTGAAGAGCAGATTAGCGCGTTGACTATAACCCTGGAACAGCTGGCGAAACGCGATGGTGAAATCAGTAATGAACTGACTTCTGATCAGGCGCGTCGTAAAGATCAGCAGTCGCTATTCGAAGCGATAGAGCGTTATAGGGAACACTACGATGATATTCAGCATCTGCATTCGCTGATCGGTTCGCAAAAGGGTGACAAATTCCGCAAGTTTGCGCAGGGGCTGACTCTGGATAACCTGGTTTATCTGGCAAATCAGCAGCTGGAGCGGCTGCATGGTCGCTATCTGCTGAAGCGTAAACTGGGTGAGGGGCTAGAGCTCAGTGTATTGGATACCTGGCAGGGTGATGTTGAGCGGGATACTAAAACCTTGTCCGGCGGAGAAAGCTTTCTTGTCAGCCTGGCATTGGCGCTGGCGCTATCTGATCTGGTTAGCCATAAAACCAGTATCGATTCCCTGTTTCTGGATGAAGGCTTTGGCACACTGGATAGCGAAACGCTGGATATTGCACTGGATGCACTTGATAACCTGAATGCGTCAGGCAAGATGATTGGTGTTATTAGTCACATCGAAGCGATGAAAGAGCGTATTCCTACCCAATTGAGAGTCACTAAGAAAAGTGGTCTTGGCGTGAGTCAGTTGAGCGCGGAATATCGGGTCGTGGCTAAGTGTTGAATCGAACTTATGGATTGAGCCGTGCTAACAGACTCTGACTTTAAAGAAAAAGCCCGGTGGATTGATCCATTCGGGCTTTTTTTTAGCTTGTCAGGAAGTTGCTAGCTGGGGCTGACGTTCGGCCCAGGGGCGTTCCTGTATCGGTAGATGCACCAGCGCTGAAAGGGCGCCCACGCCTATACCGACCCACCATACCAGGTTATAGTTACCGTACAGGTCGTACATAGTGCCGCCCAGCCAGACACCGATGAAGCCGCCCAGTTGATGGGAGAAAAATACCAGCCCGTACAAGGTTCCCATGTAGCGGAGGCCGTAAATCTGTGCCACCAGACCGGATGTCAGTGGTACTGTGGCCAGCCACAGAGCACCCATCAATATTGAAAATACTACCACCGATTCGGGGGTGATTGGATTGAGGATAAATGCCGCTGCAACGATAGTTCGTAGCAGATAGATCCCTGCCAGCAGGTACTTTCTTGAGTACTTACTGCCTAGCCAGCCCGCTAAAACAGTACCGCATATATTGGATACGCCGATCAGAGCGATCGCCATAGCGCCCAGGGTCGATGTCGATGAAACCCCCAACGACTGAATAACACTACCCGGGGTAACGACGCTGCACATCTCGGTAATAAACGCCGGGAAGTGCGCGGTAATAAAGGCCAGCTGATAACCGCAGGAAAAGAACCCGACAAAGATAAAGGTGAAAGAGGGATCTTTAACCGCCTGCATAATGACCCGGCCCATCGGCTCGTCATTTTGTTGTTTTGGTGGTGGCGGTGGAATGCGCATAAAGAACAGCGCCAGCAGTGAGATCATTACAAAGCCGGCGAGGAAGATGAATACCGACTGCCAGGGCATCTGCTGTAATAAAAATTGGGTTACCGGTGGCCCTACAATCTGTCCGGCGGAGCCCGCAGCGGTGGTAATACCCAGCGCTAGTGAGCGGTGCTTATCAGAGACTGCGCGGCCCACAACGGCGAGAATAACGCCAAACCCGGTACCGGCAATACCAAAACCGACCAGCATCTCCAGCAGTTGATGTTGCCCGGGCGTGATAGCAAAAGCCGACAGCACCAGGCCGATGGCATAGCAGAATGCCCCCGCCACAATGGCTTTTTTATCGCCATACTTTTCAGCTAAGGCACTGAATATTGGCTGACCAATACCCCAAAACAGGTTTTGGATGGCGATGGCAAATGAGAAGTCAGCCCTGAGCCAGTTAAATTCTTCAGCAACGGGAATCTGGAACAGACCGAATGAGGCGCGAATAGAGAAGCTCACCAATAAGATGACACAGCCGGCAATCAGTATCGGGTTGAACAGAGAGCTTTCTCTGGGCGTCAGGGTTGTCGTATTCATGCTGTTCTCTTATTGATGCCTGGTGGTTCAGCGTGGTTTATTCAAAGCTCTCTAACTCAAGAGGAGGCTAATGCTAAAGGTTCTCAGTTTTAATGCAAAGCTTCACCGAAATAGCCTGAAATTAAGCCAAGGTGTTATATCTGAGCCATCTCATTCAAAGTGAAACCAGCTACAGCGCCCTCAGTTGCTTTAAGGTAAGCTTTGAGGTGATCGCTTTCCATATGGGCCTGCCACAAAGTACGGTTTTCCCAGTTTTCATAAAACAGAAAAACGGCAGGGTCGTTATTATCCTGGTGTAGATCGTACTGAAGGCAGCCGGCCTCTTTTCGGGTAGGTGCGATCAGTTTTTCCAGTTCTGATTTTACCAATTCAACCTGATCCGGTATTGCTTCGATACGGGCGACGATGGTGAGTGTGGTGGTCATAATTGAGAACCTTATATGAAAGATATCATTGTTGATATCGGGTATCTCGCCTGAATTACAGGCGAGAGGAGTTAGTTGCGCGGGTTATGCAAACTCAGCTAAACAAGCTGTTTCGCGTTTTAAAAAACTTCCAGAACAATTTTTCCGATCGCTTTACCCGTTTCAAGATTGCTGTGGGCACGCTTCAGGTTTTCAGCATTAATCCGTCCGTAGTGCTCACCCAGGGTCGTTTTCAGTCGGCCTGCATCAATCAGGTCGGCGACGTTATTGAGCAGATCACGCTGCTTTTCAATGTCATGGGTGTTAAACATTGACCGGGTGTACATAAACTCCCAGTGCAATGAGATCGATTTCATTTTCAGCTTCAGGATATCAAGTGGCAGTGATGGGTCGTCTATCAGTGCCAACTTACCTTGTGGGGCAAGGCTCTCCACTATCTCGTCATAATGCTGGTCGGTGGCGTTCAAAGAAGCAACATGGGTTACATTTTCAATACCGATACGTTTGAGTTCCTGGCTTAAAGGTTTTCTGTGATCGATGACATGATCCGCGCCCAGCTCTTTTACCCATTGCTGGCTTTCAGGACGAGAAGCGGTGCCGATCACCAGGGCATCAGTTAACTGAGCTGCCAGTTGCACAAGAATGGAGCCTACACCACCGGCTGCACCGATGATCAGGATGCGGTTTTCAGTTGATGCTGGTGTCTTTGTTTTTTCTTCTGTCAGGGGTTGCAGAGCTAAGCGATCAAACAGCAACTCCCAGGCAGTTATGGCGGTCAGAGGCAGGGCGGCAGCTTCAGCATCAGATACCGATGCAGGTTTATGGCCAACGATACGCTCATCTACCAGATGATACTCAGCGTTAGTGCCGGGGCGGGTCAGGTCTCCGGCATACCAGACTTTGTCGCCTTTTTTATAAAACTGAGTCTGTTCGCCTGTTTCGATGACCTCACCTACGGCATCCCAGCCTAGTACTTTATGCTCATCGCCAGAGGCCGCAACGTTAGCCCGGATTTTTGTATCCACCGGG
The DNA here is from genome assembly GCF_003858655.1 of Amphritea balenae. Classification (GTDB taxonomy): domain Bacteria; phylum Pseudomonadota; class Gammaproteobacteria; order Pseudomonadales; family Balneatricaceae; genus Amphritea; species Amphritea balenae. Next base: position 926,693 of record NZ_RQXV01000001.1, on the reverse strand, counting down.
TTAACAGAGATCGCTTCAATTTTTACCAGCAGATCTCTTGCTGCAGGTGTCGGTACCGGTATATCGATATCAATCAATGAATTCTGTTGATCAATATTGAGTGAATCTAAATAACCAATTGCTTTCATGGGGGAGCCTCTGTCTTGTTCGGATAACTGTTTCGATGGAGACATTGTGCGAAATAATTATTAAACTAAAAACAGGCTAATGATTTAATTAATTTCAAAAATAATTTGATAATGAATACTTCAGATCTCAATTTGTTTGTCAGAACAGCGGACAGTGGCAGCATTACCGCGTCAGCCAAGCAGTTGGGTATTACCCCAGCTGCAGCCAGTGCGGCATTGAAACGATTGGAAAAGCAGCTGGATGTTCAGCTGTTTATCCGCTCTACCCGCCAGCTGCGAATTACCTCCGAAGGTGAGCGATTTCTGCTCTATTGCCGTCAGTCGCTATTCTCTTTAGAGGAGGGGAAAGCTTCACTTAACGCGATGCGGGGGAAAATTGCCGGAGAGATACGGCTATCAGTGTCATCTGACTTAGGCCGGAATATTGTCTTACCCTGGCTGGATGATGCACTGGAAGAGCATCCGGACCTGTCGTTGCAGTTGAGCATCGGCGATAACCTGTCAGACTTTTACATGGATAGGGTTGATGTCGCCTTACGCTATGGTGAGCCGGAAGATTCATCCATGATCGCGTTTCAGATCGCTACGGTAAACCGGATAGCCTTTGCATCGCCGCAATATCTTGAACAGTATGGTGAACCTGAACATCCGGATCAGCTGCTTGAACACAATTGCTTGCTATACCGGATAGGCAGCCGAGCCTACAATAACTGGGATTTTTATAATGAAAGCGAACGCTTTCGGGTACAGGTGCAGGGAAACCGCGAAAGTAATGATGCAGAGATAGCCCGGCGTTGGGCGGTAGCAGGCAGAGGTATCGCCTATAAATCTGTGCTGGATGTGAGTGATGATCTTCGTACCGGCAGAGTCGTCAGGTTGTTGAAAGACTATCAGACGAAACCTGTAGGCATCTGGCTAATCTGCCCGAGTCGAAAGCAGGTGACCCCCGCCATTTTGATGTTGAGAGATTTGCTACGTAAAAAATGTGCTGAGGTGTTGTCTGGATTGTAATGTTACTTAATTAGCTATCTGTAACAGGCTAGATAAGCGTGAAAGAGTTAATAGGTCTGGGTTTATATCGGGCAGTGTTATCGATAGGTTCTTCTGTTTGTATGAGCGGCATCATCGAAGTGTTTTTGAGTGATAAGGTCGAATTCGATAGGGTTCTAGCGTAGATATAGGCCCGAAACCGGGCCTCTGAAGATTATCTGCCAACTCATCTCTTATAGTGATAAATTATTGGGCAGCTAATTCACTGTCTACCAGCGCCTTTAATTGTTTAGCTCCGAAGGATGGTAGTGCTTTACCATTGACGAAAAAGGTTGGCGTTTTCTCAACACCTACTGCTTTAACATCAGCTGTATCCTGCTGCAGCACTTTAGTAATGGCGGAGCTTTGCATATCCTTTTTTGCTTGCTCTACATTCAGACCCGCGGCTTCGACTGCATCCCAAACAAGTGACAGGTTCGGGTTACCATGATCAGCCCATACCGGTTGCTTTATCAGCACTGCTTCCAGAACGGGTTTAAACAGTTTCTGCAGGCGGGCGGCTTCCAGAATACGTACTACGACATCGGAACCTTCATGAAAGGTTGTGTAGCGTAATACAACCCGAATATCATCGGGATTTTCAGCCATGATTCTTTTTACAAAAGGATAAAAGGCGCGGCAGGCTTCGCAGGCTGGATCAAAGAATTCGACGATAGTAACTTTAGCATTATCAGGGCCAAAGCTAGGTGAATAGGGGCGTTCTAACAGACTATTCTCATGCGCCTGAGCGTTAACTGACTCAGCACGTTGTTGAGTCCAGAAGTATGCTGCAGCAGCGAAAACAATGGCCGCGATGAAGGTAATACTGAGAATGATTTTTGGTCGAGTCATGCGTCTGATTTCCGAATTAATGTGCAAAGTATCAGGCTGACAGCGGTAAAGGCTGCCAGAGAAAGATAGGGTAGTGAGATACCACCGAGAATCGTCATATTACTACCAGTACAGGATGTTCCCTGCCCACATGGAACTATCGGCGTCAGGATATAACCTGCGTAAGTCAGAGAGTGGTATGCAGCAATGAGGGTGCCTATAAGCGCAAGTGGTAGGGTATACCATACAATACTCATGTCTGAGCGTAGCGCTGCAATACCGAGTATCAGCGCAAGTGGAAACATACAGATGCGTTGATACCAACATAATACACAGGGCATCTGGCCCAGAATTTCACCGATAAAAAGTGCGCTTAGTGTTGATACCAGAGCAATACTCCAGGCCAGACTGAGGAGCCACCAACCCATATTGTCTGGTTGATTTTGTGCGAGTGTCATCGTTAAACCTTTTGTTAGTTCGATGGTAGTAAAGCAAGATTATCTCTTGCCAATTACTAATGCCGGGCAGTATAAAACCTCTGGTTACTAGAGGTTCAATAGATTCCTGCAGAAAAATTCTGAGTTTTAGTAATCGCTATGTACAAAATAGTCAGATCTGTCTGAACAGCGCTGCTGCAATTATCCCGGCAGCAATGGCTGGCAGAGGTTTCTTTACAATCAACATAGTGACAGCCGTGGTCAGTAACGCCAGTCGTGCGCCGTTATCACCACTGATAGCCAGTGGAGTGAGTAGCGCAATTAGTACTGAGCCGGACATAGCACTGATAAACTGCTTTACCCTATAGCTGATCGGTACGAAAGACATCACAAAAACGCCGCCCCAGCGGGTTGCCAGTGTTACTACTGCCATGATCAGGATAATAATCAGCGGGCCGTATCCGGTGGTTTCTATGCTCATCGTTTTTTCTCCAACCATATAGCACCCAGAATACCGCCGGCCAGCGCGCCAACAATTACATGGCTATTAGGTGGCAAATACCAATAAGCCAGGAGTGATGAGACCGCCGCGACTATCCAGATAATGAACATACGAAAGTCTTTTTGTCCCCCAACGACCATCGCAAGCAAAAAGCAACCCATGACCATATCCAGGCCTAAACTCACCGGGTCCTGAATAGCGTTACCAAAGTAAAGGCCTAACCAGGTACCTAGTATCCAGAAGGACCAGAGGGCAAGGCCCCCGCCGAATAAAAGCCCCATGGCAGGTTCGCCCCGGGTAAAGGCCTGCATAGACATGGCCCAGTTAGCATCTGAAACAACAAGCATGACGGTATAGCGCTTTGTCGGAGGCAGTTGGCGCAGCCAGGGGTATAACGTCGCGCCCATTAATAGATGGCGGGCATTGATAGCAAATACAGTGACCGCCAGCGGAATAATTGCCACTTCAACGCTCCATAACTCAAGAGCAGCAAACTGTGATGCGCCGGCAAATACCAAGGTGCTCATAACGATAATTGACGAGTTATCCAGTCCGGCCTGCGTGGCAGCAAGGCCAAAGGCAAGTCCGAAGATGACAACAAAGAAAGAGATAGGTACCAGTTGCTTGAAACCGGCCCATATATTCTGGCAATTAAGTTCGTGCAAATGGGGATCTGAGTCTGACAAGAAATGCCTCTTTAACTAATTTCTATTGCACAGGTTCAATTGGGTAATAGATGCTGACCGGTATCGGCTGAAAAAGCCGTATATGCGAGTGCGGATGCTATGCGAAATGGTGGATAAATTAAAGCGATCCTTCAGATCAGTGCAGTTTTAGTATTCGACTGTTTTTAGCAGTAGAAATCGCCCTTGAGGCTGCGTTAGATCAAATCCGCTTGCCAAAACTCTTTTTAGGCATAGAAAGGCGCTAAAACACTGTACGGCAACAGCGTTAAGGAATAATATGTCGCCAATTGACTTTGCAAAACAACAACTCATCGGGTTGCTTAACTTTTGCAAAAAAATGGTCGGTTTGTCAGTAGTACATGGCTAACTGCAATAGATAGAAATGAAGCATAGACATTAAAAGGTACTAAATCTTATGTTTTCCCAGTTACAGCATCCGCCAGCTGATCCAATTTTAGGTTTATCGGTAAAATTCAAAGCCGATACCAACCCTAATAAAATTGATCTCGGTCCTGGTATTTACAAAGATGAGGCTGGTAATACACCGGTTTTAGCTTGTGTAAAAGCTGCTGAAAAATTTCGGGTTGAGAACGAAACCAGCAAGGTCTACTTAGGCTCAGCAGGATCGGCGTTATTCAATGACAAGATAGCCTCACTTATTTTGGGTGATCACAAGGTTATTCGCGAAAACCGTGTACGTACTGTTTCCACTCCGGGTGGTACAGGTGCGCTACGCATAGCTGGTGAACTGATTAACAAAACCAAACCGGGTACCACGATCTGGGTGAGCAATCCGACCTGGGCAAACCACCAGGGTGTGTTTAAAGCTGCTGGCCTGAACATCGAAACTTATCCTTATTATGACTATGAGAATAAGTGCCTGGACTTCGACGCAATGGTTGAAGCGCTGAAACAGATTCCAGCGGGCGATGCGGTGCTGTTGCATGCATGCTGCCATAACCCGAGTGGTATGGATCTTAACAAGGAACAGTGGCAGCAGGTTGCTGAGCTGGCCCGTGAGATCGGCTTTACGCCGGTTGTTGATATTGCGTACCAGGGCTTTGGTCAGGGGCTGGATGTTGATGCCTACGGTCTGCGACTGATGGCAGACTCTGTTGATGAGATGATCATCTGTAGCTCATGTTCTAAGAACTTTGGCCTGTACCGCGACCGTATCGGTGCGTGCTCTATTATCGGTAAAAACGCTGCATCAGCGGATATTATCGGTGCGGTTATGGTGACAGTGGTTCGTGTTAACTACTCAATGCCACCGGCACACGGTGCTGCGCTGGTTGAGACGATTCTGAGTTCCGATGAACTGACTGCACAGTGGCACGGCGAGCTGCAAGAGATGCGTGAACGTATCGCCGGCATGCGTCAGCTGTTTGTTGAGAAACTGGTAGAGAACGGTGTTACCCGTGACTTCAGCTTTATCACCACCCAGAACGGTATGTTCTCATTCCTAGGTATCGATGGCGATCAGATTCAGCGCCTGCAGGATGAGTTCAGCATCTATGTAGTAGGTTCAAGCCGTGTAAATGTGGCAGGCCTGTCTACCAGTAATGTTGACTACCTGACCCAGTCGATCGCTAAAGTTTTATAAGCTCACTTTGTGAGCAGTGGCTAGACGTGCCTTCGGCACTTGCTAGTGACCAGAAGAAAAAACGCGGCTCTTTTTAAGAGGCCGCGTTTTTTTATGGGCATAGTTAGGGGATATGTACAGTCAGTCTTATCTGTCCCCGGTTACTGATCCAGGTTGCTGAGCCAGGTTGCTGGTCTAGGTTATAGGGATCAATCATCATCCTGCATAGGGAAGGAATACTTACCGGCATACAGTCCTGCAATTCGTTCTGCAACGCATGCTACTTCAATATCTGATAACACGACTGAGTCATCGTCGGGGTAGAACAGGTACTCTTCTTTAAAGACATCAAACTTTATCTTCCCGAGAATACGACCGCTACTACTGATGCAATCAAGTTCCTGATTGATTGGGAAGAACAGCACCATCTGATAACTCCTTATTAAACATATTTTCCAGTGGATAATAATCCTAGATGATACTCGATTCAACGTGCCGATAGACGGCCCCTGAATTGACTACTTATTCTGGGAATTTAGCGGTTAGTGGGAAAGTTCAGTACTTGATCTGGTTGGCTAGATATAACGCCTCCAACAAGGGCCGGAAAAAGCCGCAGGTTTGAAAGTCCAGCACCGAAGGTGCCAACTAATTTACTGCAACGAACCCAATAATCATCAACAGCACAGTAATAATCGAGATTAACACCTTGATATCTAGCAGCTTCCACCAAGGTTCAGAGAGCAATTTCTTCCTCGCTTCCCGTTCTTTCCTTGTTCCTTTTCTCTTTTTAGCCATCGTACACCTCCACGCTAGGGATAAACTTAACTATAGAAGGTGTCTACTAATCGTGGGTAACTAGATGGCATAACACCCGCGTAAAACGCGCGAGTTACGAGCATCTCCTTTGATGCGTTTGTTAAGTGGCATCTTTAGATCTCCGGATTTCATCCCTTTCTTCTCTTGAGTCTTTACGCCACGCTAATAGCATCGTTGAGAAACTAACAACCAAGCCAACCAGCACAACTATAAGCTGAAGCGGGTCCTGCTTCTTGCTTTGGCTCGACGTCACAGTAGTGACCCTTTCATTAATTAAACGAACTGAGTCCTGAATCCTTACATCCATTGCAGTTGCTCTTTGATTTAGATCAACAAGTTGTGTTCCGACCTGACCTAATCGATTTTGGATTTCCTGCAATTGTTGCTGCCGTTGTGAATCCGCTTGTTGAACAGCAGAAACAAACTGTTGGTTAAAAGCATTAAGGCTTGGTGTTGGCGTTCTTTGACTACCAATAGCACTAATGGAGGAGCGAATATTTCCAACCTCACTTTCAAGCGGTCTGATTTGATTTCTAAATTCTCCTACAGCCGATAGAGATGACTGAGTAAGTGGTGTAAGAAAATCGGGCGATAGATCTATAGAGTCTGGATCTTTATAATCAATAAATAGAACTGCTATTAAAGTAGCAACTAGTATTACCGAAGATAGAACCCACAAACCTCTTTTCATATTCGATGCCTCATGCCACTTAACGCCGCGCTCTGCAGAAATTTAGGAGCGCTAGCGAGTAAATTTTCCGTAGCAGCGCCTTATTATGAGCTTCTATGTTAGGGCAATGAAACTTCAATTGCTTGATCCTTTTGATCCGTCCAACAACTACTAATATTCTTCTCTTTGCACCTTATGTAAGCACGCGCTCCTAGTAGCTCTTTGGTTTTATCAAGATTAGCCTGCTGAACTGTAGTTCCCCACTTATAATTATCTCGCCAGCCTACGAAATATATTTTGTTTTGTTCTTCTGCAACACTTTTATATGGAGCAACATCTTGTGGCTTTACTTTTTGGTTAGAAAAAGCAGAATTAGGCACTTTTCCATTGAATTCTGAAAAGAAACTCCAAGGACTAAACGGTTTTTCTGGGTCATATTCAAGACCCAATACCTCACACAATTTTCTGTAGGTATCGTTATCAAGTTTGTGATCTATAACGAATCCATTTTCAACTTTTAACTCAAAACTGAAACTGCCACCCTTTACGCCGAAAAGGAGTAAGTAAGGTGAATCATCTATAAAAAAGAACACGTCGAAAATTGCTTTCCCGCATTTGTATTCAAGCCTATATCGGTCAATGCCTTGAGTCTTCATACTTTTATATAGAGGGACTAATCCATCAAGCTTCATCAATACTCCTTTCTGGCAGACTCATAACGCCAAAGCAGCGACGCGCGTTAGCGCGTCCAGCCCGCAGGGCGATGCTGCCTTTGCTTGTTATGTGTTTAGCTTTCATTGCTGGCTTCGCGCCACGTTTTAACGGCTTCAGTTGCTAACTCAGAAAGCTCTTTCGATACATCGCGGCCTTTGTAGATCGATGATGTGTTTTTAGCAATAGGAACAGAATAATGAATATCGTGAGCAAGTTTATTTAGATACTCACGGCCACCATCTTTATATTGTTTCTGCTTCTGCTTCTGCTTCTGCTTCTGCTTCTGCTCATTTAGCTGAATCATATACATATAGTCAAATGCGCTCATGTTGCAGTTAGCATCCAAGTACAAACTACCTTCATACTCAAAAAGAAACCACGCCCAATTTTCAGAATCGATGACTTTCATACTTGTGACACATAACGCCAAAATCAGCCAACGCCTTCAGGCGTCGGCTGTATTTTCTTGTTATGCACCACCTTCTCGGTTTAATGCTTTAGATTTTGATTCTAATTTTAAGGTAGAGGCCTCGATAAGCTTAGCAATAGAAGATTCTACCTGCGCTTCTGATAGCCCCCCATTTGCTTGCAGTAAACAAAGACCGAATAGGCCAGCTGAAAGATAAGTGCTTTGCTCGCTTGAGGATGTTAGATTTGTAATAGCCTCCATTACACTTAAAGCAAGTAGTTTGTCATTCTCGTTATCGCTGTTTAGATCTATTTGCGTGAGTAAATTTAGCAGTGATGATGATATGTCTACTGTCGTATTAGTGCTTCTTGCATAGCTGGCAGCTTGTAAGCATGTTTGCCCACTTCCGTTTACCATAGCCCCATTATATTCGGCACTCCATATAAAAAGCGTACTTCTATCACTAGTTTCTGCGAGGAATTTTGCAATTTTTTGTTTGTCGCCCTCGGCAATCAGTTTCTCAAAAGTTTCTTTAATTAGAGTGGCAGATATACTGTTTGAAGATACTTTTCCCATTTTGTCTATCGAGGCATACGACAAGCCGGGTTTTTTGTCTCCATTCCAAGCTTGATGAACACTACATCCCGATATAAAAAATATACAGCCCAATAAAAATATAATCTTCTTCATCTATGAATTCTCCTTTTCCGATTTAATAACGCCCACATAAAAGGCGAGCGCTAGCGAGTCCAGCCCACGCTTTTTATGGGTGATTTTTAATGTGCTTGTTATGTTTTTGGGTTGCGGAGGTCATAATATGACTGCTCGAAGTTGGAGATGGAGTTTTTTACCCAAACTGACAACTCTTTCGAATTCAAGAGGTCTGAGACCCAGCTTGAACAATCATCTTCAATCCATGTTGCTGAACTTGAGACACCGAAACTTTTCATTAAGCCCGCTATTTTCTTATTAGGAGCTTCATCCTTTCCTAAAAACTCACCCTTGAAGTGAACTAATTCGTTTCTCAATGACGAGATGATTTCGAATGATTGAAATGGTTCTCTACCCTTATCCCATAGAGCCCCATTTGTTCTCAAGGATACTAAATCCCACTTCTCTTGAACTGTAAGCTTTTTCTGAAGATTCTGGATAGTAGACCACTCTTTACTTTCAGGGCTATCTTCCTCAAACCCATAGCATAGAACACCAATTGATATTTCCTCATTGATTCTAGCTTCAAGAAAACATGCGGCATTAATAATAGATGATGAGTTAAAAATTCTTATATCTTGTTCATTCTCAGAAGATCTAGCTAATTCAGCAAACTTTTTACAACCATGAAGAAAATCACCAGAGAAAGGAATCATAGCCGCTTTTATCGGTTTTCCTGCACATGTATTTTCTTCTGAAATATCAGATTCCATGGTGATCCTTAGAAAACATAACAGCTGAATATACGTAAAATTGACGTGATATAACGCGTCAGTTTGATGTATATCTTCAAAACACTATTCGGTGCTCTATCGATTAATGTTTAATTAAAACAGAAGGTTGTGTGAAAAGTCTGTTATTGATGGTCTGTGGAAAAATGTCAGTTTGACGTATATCTACATGACCCTGAGAGGTAACTGCTTGAAGGGGGTATTTCCTTTTCTACCTGTCGCTCAGACTATCCTTATCTGCGTTATACCTGATACTGCTATAAGTGTGGCTGGTAATCAACTGACAATACGAAGGAAGGTGCGAACAAGTCCCTTACGCCTTAGCATGCCCTCTGGGTACTGGCATTCAGAGAGGCTGAAGATCAAGGCAACATACCCAAAGGGCACGATGATTACAGGCATACTGGTTGTACGTCAAAATTGTTAACAGCGATATTCAGTCTCTCTGAAAGCCCCTTTCTTTTAAAAAGAAGGGGTGGGCTCTAAAACGGCCTCCTGCTTTGTTAGACAGTTTGAAAAGGTCCAGACATTTCACTGCACTGTCTTTCGCGCATTAGGCCGTTCTAGAGCCCACAGAGAAAACAATGGACTTATTCGCACCTTCCCTAGCCATTTTCTTAGAGGTGGCATGATTCACTGCAGACATAAAAAAAACGCGGCATAAGCCGCGTTCTTTTATCTCTGAAAAAGAGTTAAACGATCTTTTCAGCGCAAACGATTACACCATCGGTGTCGGCATACAGGTAGTCGCCGTTTTTGAATTCAATACCATCAAAGGATACCGGTACAGCGGTTTCGCCCTGTGTGACCGGGATATATTTTCGAGGGCAGGTACCGATTGCATATAACGCCACCGGGATATCTTTGATCTGGAAAGTATCGCGGATATAACCGTTAACAATGATGCCGGCATAGTTGTTATCGCGGGCAAACTTCATCAGGTTCTCGCCCACAACAGCGTAGTATTCACGATCCACATCAACCACGACAACCTTGCCGGTGCCATCTACGTCCCGCAGGAGTTTGATCAGTTCGGAGTTGTTTTTGTCTAGTTTGACTGTAACTATCTCGCCTTCACATTTATCAGCGCCACCGTAGTTTTTGTAGTCTGGGCCAAGTACAAAGGCCTTTTCGCTGTGCTCATCACAGATATCCGCTGTAAAAAACGACATAAAAGCATCCTGTTTACATTTTTGATGCACAATTCTACCACCGTAGGGCCGTTTTTAGCATAAACATTTGTTATCATTGCGCCTTTGATTTTTTAAGTCAGGCATTAGGGTGATATGAAGGTAGTGACAGGCGTAGTCGGCAACGATATCCATGTTGTCGCGAATCGGCTAATAGATCTTTCTCTTCGGGCGAGAGGCTTTGAGGTTTTTAATCTGGGGGTTAACACCTACCTGGAAGAGTTTTTTGATGCGGTTGTTGAAACCGGCGCAGATGTACTGCTGATCTCATCGCTGAATGGCGAGGCAGAAGGTTGGAGCCGGGAAGTTAAACCGCTGAAAGCTAAATATAAGAATCTTGATAACCTGATTATGATGATCGGTGGCAATCTGGTTGTGGGTAGCGGTGATGCCGAGCAGATCGTGCCTAAGTACAAGAACTACGGTTTTGATCTGGTGTGTCATCAGATCGACCTGAATACCGGACTCGACTGGCTGGAAGAGTTAATAGAAAAGAGAAACCTGAAATGAGTTTGTTGCAAGAAGAAAGGGAGATCATTCTCAGCAATGAATTTGTTGATACTTTTGATTTTGCCGAAGTAACTGAGTTTGTAAAAAACGCCAGCAAAGATCTGTTTATTTCCCACCGTTTTAAAAACAGTGACAAAATGCTGGTACAGCCACGGGGTGGCTTTCCAACCTATAAAAAGCAGTTTGCCCTGAACGAGTTTTTCGTAGAGGCAAATGTTGATGTCCTGCCCCTGACAATCGATTCTAATACCCGTCTGAACGATTACGCTACCGCCAGTAAGATGCTGCGACTGAGTGAAGAAAACGATGTCGATATGCTCAACGGTTACCCACTGGTCAATCATGGTTATCGTACTACCCGTAAGATGATCACTCATTTCAATAAACCGGTGAGCCTGCGTCACGGTACCCCTGATGCCCGCTTGCTGATCGAAACAGCGATCGCGTCCGGTATTTTTGAGATTGAAGGCGGTCCGATCACTTATCTGCTGCCTTACTCAAAGAACTTCCCACTGGATAAAGCGTTTCTGTACTGGAAGTATGTTGAGCGAGTGTGCGCAAATTACTCTGAATTGAACGAACCGATCAACCGTGAATCCTTTGGTCCGTTGACCGCGACCCTGGTTCCGCCGGCGATTACCATCGTAATTCAGTTACTGGAAATGCTGCTGTCACTGGAAGAGGGGGTTAAATCCTTCTCGGTATCTTTCTCGCAAACCGGTTCGATGAACCAGGATATTGTGATGGGTGCTGTGATCAAAAAGATGGCCAGGTATTACGCCGAACAGATCAACTGTGGCGACGCGGATATTCACCTGGTTTACCACCAGTGGATGGGCGCTTTCCCGATGAATAAAGATTATGCCGAGCAGCTGATCAACATGTCGACTGTGATCGCATCCATGGTCGGTGCCGACAAGATCATCACTAAAACCCGGGAAGAAGCGGCCGGTATTCCAACCAAGGAAGCCAACGCTAAAACAGTGGCCAATACCCAGTACACCCTGCGGATTCTGAATGGTTTGCCGACCATTGTTGATGAAGAGGAAGAGGAGATCCTGACGCTTGAGGTAAAAGCGATCATGGAGGCTGTGTTTAACGACCCTGCGGATACCTTGTGGCGTAAAGTATTTAACTCCATTAAGAATGGCATCATCGATGTACCTTTCTCACCGCATATCATTAATCATAACGAGATGATTACCATCCGTGATGCGAAGAAAAATATCCGCATTATTAAGCGGGGTAACGTGCCTATTCCTGATCGTTGTTACGAGTATGAAAAGGCTCAGTGTGATCTGACTAAAGACACCACCAGTATTGTTAATGATATTGTCCACGATATAGGCATTATGCAGTGAGCGATCCTATGAATAAATCGACTAGCCAGGGTAACGACAAACTGCTTATTGATGTGGGCAGTACCTATTTTAAGGTCAGTACAGCAGACAGCATTGAACAGCATTTCCGGGATTTTAATAAAGATATCCTGGATGATCTGGTGCACCGCTGTGGTGATACGATTGATCGTTTTGATAAAGACGATGTACATATCTGTTCATCAGCTAACGGAGGCTTAAGCACACTGATTATCGGTGTGACTAACTCTTTCTCGTTAAAGTATGCGACCAATATCGCGTTTAACTCGGGCATCAATATTATTGATACGATTCTGTATCAGAATATCGAAGAGTACTCGATCCCCAGCGATCTGGTTGATGTGGTTATTATTGTTGGCGGTATCGATTCCTGTGCCGGTATCTTTAATGAAAGCCTGTACAACTATCTGAGCCAGCTGAACTACTCTAATGTCGTCTTTGTCGGTAGCGAGCAGGATGCTCCGGTGCTTAAGCAGAACATCGAAAATATTGCCATTTTGCCCAATATTATCGATAACAAACTGCATATTGTTGAAGAGCATCTGAAAGAGTATCTGACTAACCTTTATCAGCAGGATATCGAAGGTAAGGAAGATATTAAAAACCTGTACGATATTACGGCTAACCAGATCTACTCAACGCCTTATATTGTTAATAAAACCTTGCCTCATATCGATGCTCGCTACTCGGTAGTCGATCCGTTTATCCTGTTGGATATCGGTGGCGCGACGACGGATATCCACTACTCGAAAGATCTGGTTGATGACAATCTGGTTACCGAGAATGAATACGATCGTATGGTATTCAAAAAGCTGGGTGTGTATAAGTCCAAGCAGTCGCTGATCTTTGCTGCACAGAATAATGAGTTTGTTTACGAGCTGCTGATGCACCTGAAGGTGACCGAGAACATCTTCAATGAACAGAGTGAAAAAGCCACCCGTATCCTGATGCAGCTGGCGATCTTTCTGGTGCTGTGCAAGATCTCCCATTACCGCAAGGCCTATATAAACCTGAAGTTGTTGGCGATCAATTCTATTGTGCTTACCGGTGGTATAACCAAGGTTTTAACCACTGAAGAGATCGAGGATATTGTATCCTTCTTCTATAAAAAAATTCTGACCTCTGACCATAAACCTGTGGTGGTTCTGGATACCAACTATGATATCTGGACCCTTGGTGCTAAAGGTTAAAAGTTGCTAAAAGTTAATAGCTGCGAAATGGTAATAGTTGCAAAAAGGCAAGAGTTGCTAAAGGAAAAGAATGATGTCAATTAACTGTATTCGTGCCCTTCTTGAAAGTGCTGTTGAGACCCACAGCGACAAAACGGCGCTGGTGTTTAATGAAAAGAGCATCAGCTATGGCGAACTCTATGCCAGGGTTAACCAGGTCGCTTTTTATCTGAAAGAGCTGGATCTGCCGAAAAATACCCGTATTGGTATCTATTCCAACAAAGGTATTGAGCAGGTGGTTGCGGTACTGGCGATTCTGTCGACCGATTACATTCTGGTCCCGCTGACTAAGATGCTTAAGCCTGAGCAGGTTGAATACATTATTAATGATTGCGATATCAAATGTATTATCACCGATAAGCTTAAGCTGGAAAGCATTGAAGAGATCAACTTCGATGGTCATATCCTTTCTTATGAGACCACGGCGAAAGAGATCGCTTCATTTGAAGAGATTTATAAGTATTACAACAAGCCTTATGTGTGTGATATCAACGGCCATGATAACGCGATAATTACTTATTCGTTTGGTATGACCGGTACACCGAAAGGGATTGTTATTTCACACCGGAACCTGATCGATTCTGCCCGTGTGGTTTCCCAGTACCTGAATCTTGAAGAAGATGATGTGATCTCGGGTCTGTTGATTTTCAACCTGGATTACGGCCTTAACCAGATCTTCTGTAGCTTGTACAAACGGGCTACGCTGGCGCTGCATCGCTTTATCCTGCCGGATGATTTCTTTAATCATCTGATCAACGATAAAGTCACGGTGTTACCGCTGATGCCGGTTAATATCTCACAGATGTTTGAGGACGGTATGCAGCGGATTCCGAGTCCGGAACTGTTTGATCATCTGAAAACCATCACTTCTTCCGGTGGTAATGTTACCGCGAAGATGATCAAAGACTGCAAAAACACCTTCCGTAACGCCGACTTCTACTCTATGCATGGCCTGACCGAAGCGTTCCGTTCTACTTATCTTGATCCCTCTCAGGTACAGATTCGCCCGGACTCTATCGGTAAGGCGATCCCTGATGTTGAACTCTATGTGATCAACGATGAAGGCAAAGAGTGTGGCGTACGTGAAGTCGGCGAGTTGATTCATCGCGGCGGTTATATCTACCGTGGTTTCTGGAACGCGCCTGAACAGAATGCATTGCGCTTTAAGTCGGTTGATATTCTGAAGGATGTCATCAATCTTGAAGGTCAGCTGACCGATGAGATCGTTGTCGCCACCGGTGACTACGTTTATAAAGATGAAGAGGGCTATCTGTACTTCGTTTCCCGCCATGACAATATGATCAAAACCCGTGGTTTCCGGGTTTCTCCATATGAGGTGGAATCGGTTGTTGCTAAGAATATTCCTCAGATCGATCAGTGTGCTGTTTTCGGTCTGGAGAATGAACAGATTGAAGAGGAAATCGTGATGGTGTATTCAGCACCGAGCGAGATCTCCGGAGAAGAGATTATCTTCGAGCTTAAGAAGCATCTGGCCTCTTATATGATTCCTGGCCGGATTATTTATAAGCGCTCCCTGCCATTAGTGCAGAGCGATAAAAACCAGGTGAATAAGGATGCGCTGAAGCGCGAGCTGACAGCTTCATGATTTAGCTAACTTAGCTTGCCAGAAAGGCCCTTCGAATTCGAAGGGCCTTTTTATTTCTTAAAGATTAAGGTATCAGGCTGGATTGGCAGTAAACGTTTAGCTCAGGATACTCAGTGCTTTCTGATCAATAAATATCTTAGCTTTCTGCTGCGAATGTTGTACGCAGAGATCTCTGTCTGCCACCTGATCTACCAGTGTGAAGCTATGCTGCTGGTTTTTCTTACGGATGACCCCGCTGATACGGAACTGACCGCCATCCTGCTCGGGAGTTGCTGTAATGGTAAAGCCTTTATAGCGGATCGCACCCTCGGGCAGTGGGGTAAACAGTGACTTCAGTGTTGATAGTAAGCTCATGATCATCCTCCTCGATTTAACTCCATACTAAGAGTGCCCACAGGCAAAGTGGAAGAGATGATAGACCAAAGTACCTAGCGAATGCGGCTAAATGAGTAGCCGGGTTTCATCTGTCTTACCGTCGCCAGAGAAGGTCATAGGTCAATGTTGAAGACCAGCTTCGCCAGCAGTGTGAACATGCCAAAAGCGACGGCGATAGCCAGCAGATTAAGTAAGAAACCGGCGCGGACCATATCCCGCAGCTCCATCCTCTCGTATGAGAATACGATCGCATTAGGGGGAGTAGCAACCGGCATCATAAAGGCCATAGATGCACCTAATGCGACAGGTACGCAGAGGACGATCGGGTTTAACCCCAGACCAAGAGCAACCGCCGCAAGAATGGGCAGGAAGGTTGCCGTGGAGGCTGTGTTTGAGGTGATCTCGGTCAGGTAGACTATCGCGATAGTGACCAGAAGAACCAGTGCCAGGGTGCTGATCTCGACGCCGCCGACCGAGTTACCTATCCATTCAGCCAGTCCGGTGCCTTTGAATCCGCTGGCAAGAGCCAGGCCACCACCGAACAGTAGCAGCACGCCCCAGGGCACGTTGCGTGCGGCTTCCCAGTCCAGTGCAAACTCACCCCGTTTGCGGGAGATCGGTACTGCGAAGAGTATCATTGCAGCGACTAATGCGATGATAGTATCGGTAATCGGAAGTCCGGTTAGATTCACCAAAAACTTACGGAAGATCCAGCCTAGTGCCGCACCGAGGAAAACAATAGCCACCAGTTTTTCACCTCTGGACATAACGCCAAGTGCAGCCAGTTCACTCTTTACTACGCTGCCTGCATCGCCAATAGCAATTTGATGTGAGGGAAACAGAAAACGTGTCAGAATCAGCCAGGTAGTCGGCAGCATCACTATGACCACCGGTACACCGAGCAACATCCAGTTAAAAAACGTAATCTCGATGTTGTAGGTGTTTTGCAGAAAGCTGGCAAGCAGGGCGTTAGGCGGCGTGCCGATCAGCGTACCTACACCGCCAATTGAAGCGCTGTAAGCAATCGATAACATCAGCGCGACTCCGAAGTTACGCACTATCTTGTCATCGTCGGTATGGTGGGCGACGAAATCGATAACTGAAAGGCCGACAGCAAACATCATAATGGTGGTCGCTGTATTGGAGATCCACATCGACAGAAAGGCGGTGGCCAGCATAAAGCCAAGAATAATCCTCGATGGTGAGGTACCCACCCAGCTCACAATCTTAAGTGCGATACGCCGATGAAGGCCTACGTGTTGCATAGCCGCGGCTAATAAAAAGCCACCGAGGAACAGATAGATCAGTGGGTGGGCATAATTGGCGGCTACCGGTTTTATTTTGTCGATATTGAGCAGTGGCATCAGAATGATAGGTAGTAGTGCAGTAGCCGGGATAGGTATCGCTTCTGTCAGCCACCAGATAACCATCCAGGAGGCCATAGCGACCAAACGCCAGGCTTCGGGTGGCATACCGTCAGGGGGCGATGAAAACAGGATCAGAAGAGCAACAATCGGCCCCGCCAAAATGCCGATAAAACGCAGTCCTTTCACCGGTGAACCGACTGGGTCGGGGCGGTCCTTATAATCCGGGTCGCGTTTATCTCCCGGCATCAGAAAATCCTCGTCATGGGCATGGGTATCCTTCTTATCCGGCGTCATGTCAGATTCTCCTCTTAAGATGCTTGAGCTTTAGACTCAATGCCGTAACTTTTGTAGGGGCTTATGCTGGGCATGTAAAAAAGTATAGACGCTGGAACAATCAATACCCATTTACCGGATTCATTGCGAAGAAAGGGGGTCTGGTTTGATCCTGTTTAAGGGCGACTTTTAATCGACATTAAAGTCAGAGGTTGTTGGATAATAAAGGCCAATGCACTAATAGGCATATCCATCGATGACGCTTCTTACCCGGGTTAAAGCCGTTTGAAGCTTGTCCAGATCTACCGAGCCAAGTGCGATACGCAATGCATGCGGGACATGATCTGTTGTTGCAAAAGGCTCAGCGGTTGAAACTGAAATATTATCCTGTAGCAGCTGCATAACAATCTTATCTGCCCGAATCTCGTCCGGCAGAGGCAGCCAGATAAAGTACGAAGCAGGGTGACTTATATATTCAAAGCCCTGGAATACTTCTCTGGCCATTGATTGTCGGATCATCGCATCCTGACGTTTCTCAGCTTCCAGTTGAATCGCGGTCCCGTCATCTATCCATCGACAAGCGATAGCACTCATCAGTGCCGGGGTGTTCCAGGTAGTTGCTCTAATTGCCCGCTCGATTTTAGGTATCCATTGATCGGGGGCAACGACAAATCCGACCCGTAACCCTGTCGCAATACTTTTAGAAAGACCAGACACGTAGACAGTTATATCCGGGGCAAGAGAAACCAGTGGCGCTGGAGGATTAGGCGCATGGAAGGCATAAGCAGCATCTTCGATAATGAGTAGATTGTGCTGGCGGGCAATTGCAATTAGCTTGTGTCGCCATTCAATATCCATTACCCAACCCATTGGGTTGTGTAGTGTTGGCATTGCATAAACTGCTTTTACTTTACGGCTCTCACATAGCGTTGCCAGAGCATCAAGATCGGGGCCCTGCTCGGTTAATAAGATCGGTGCCAGTTCCAGTTGCTGTACCTCGGCAAGCACTTTGAAGCCAGGATAAATAAGACCATCAACAGCGACCACATCACCCGGATTTAACAGTGCCATAACGCTTGTCGCCAGACCATGCTGCGCACCATTGACGATGATGACGCGATCAGCATCGACATTAATATCCCGATGGTGCAGGTGCCTGGCTATGACTGATCGTTCGTGCGTACGCCCCGCGTGGGGTTGGTAATGCAGCAGGGCTTCCAGATCACCAGCACAGGCCAGCTGTCGTAATGCATCGCGTAGCATATCGGTTTGTTGCGGTAAGGAGGGGGAGTTAAAGTTCAGATCGATCATACCCTCACTAACGGGTTGTTGATCAATACCGTGATTCATGGGCACAGAGGTTTCTCTGACAAATGTCCCTCTGCCGGCTTCCCCGGAAATCAGGCCCATTTTTTCTAACTCAGCATAGACTCTTGAGGCTGTTACCAGGGCGATGCCTTGCTCTGCAGCCAGTTGCCGATGGGTAGGAAGCTGTGTGCCTGGTGAGAGTTTGCCATCTCTTATATCCGCAGCAAAGTTGTCGACCAGCGCTTTATATCGAGACTGACCCATCGCTAATGTACCCATGACAATAATTTTATTGTCATGATATTACGAAGTAGGATGCCTTATCGCAAACTGAATTAAGCAAGGACACCGCTATGCATATCTCAATTCTGACTTTTGATGGCTTCAATGAACTTGATTCCCTTATCGCCCTGGGTGTTCTGAATCGTATTAAAAAGCCTGACTGGCGGGTCACTATCGCCAGCCCCTCTAAGCGTATTGAATCGATGAATGCTGTGGTAATGGAGCGCCACGTATCTCTGCAGGAAGCTTGCACTGCTGATGCGGTTATTGTCGGTAGTGGTATGAAAACCCGTGACGTTGTAGCGGACGAATCAATCATGACGCAGTTACAACTTGATCCATCCCGGCAGCTCTTAGGCGCGCAATGCTCCGGTACGCTGGTACTGGCCAGGCTAGGGCTACTTAATGGAGTACCGGCCTGTACTGACCTGACCACTAAACCCTGGGTTCAGGAGGCGGGTATCGAGGTTTTGAATCAGCCCTTTTTTGCTAAGGGTAATGTTGCCAGCGCGGGTGGTTGCCTTGCATCTTCATATCTTGCCGCCTGGGTAATTGCTCGCCTCGAAGGCGTTGAAGCGGCACAAAGCGCGATTCATTATGTGGCCCCTGTTGGGGAGAAAGAGGCGTACGTGGCACAGATGATGAACAATATAGCGCCCTATCTGGCAGGACATTCTGCTTGTTGATTTAAGCGGATAAATTCAGCGCATTTAATATCAGGGTCATCTGTTGACCTGTCTATAGGTGTAAGCCTCACTATCTCAGTTTAACCGATGATGAGGTTCGTCTTAATGAATCAGATACGATCTAACCAATTGCCTTTTATCTGGATAAAAAATAAATTTGGCAAAGCCCTGTCTCAACCGATGCAGGGCGTCATGCTTGCTCTGGTATCGACAGGATTGTTTGTATTGGTCGGGGTACTGGTACGAATTCTGAGCGAACGAATCGATCTGTTTCAGATACTGCTTTTCCGTCAGATAATATTTGTTGCATTGCTGACACCTGCGATTGTGGTTTCCATCGATACACTGATAAAACCGCGATTGATTCATTTGCATACCTTAAGAATTCTCGGGGCATTTATGGCTCTGTATCTGGGCTTTGTTACGGTGAGTAATATTCCATTGGCCGATGCGACGGCGCTGGGCTTTACCCAGGTGCTGTTTGTCGCCCTTATATCACGGATATGCCTGGCGGAATCGGTTGGTTTTTCAAGAATGATGATAGTGTTGGTGGGCTTTTTCGGCGTAATGCTGATAGTGCAGCCTACATTTGAAAGCAGTACCGCGCTGTATACCTTGGCGGGTTTGTGTGGTGCATTGGGAGCTGCGATAGCCGTTGTTTGTGTGCGCAGCTTGTCTAGAACAGAGTCTCGTATTGTATTACTGACTTACCAGGCTGTTTTTGTCGGATTGATCGCCCTGATACCCAGTTTATATTCATGGCAATGGCCTTCTTTTTACGAACTGATGTTACTTATTCTGGTCGGAATAATCTCCTCGGTTGCGCAGTGGGTCGGGGTTACAGCCTACCAACTGACTGAAGCCAATGTGGTGGCAAACGTTGAATACGCGAAAATAATATACTCGTTGATTTTCGGTTATTTACTGTTTTCTGAAATACCTGATTCTTTAGCATTTCTAGGTGTTTTCATCCTCATCTGCAGCGCTGTGATACCCCTTGTTTTAAGTTTACGATCAAATAAAACCAAGCCGCTTACCTGAAGTGGTTTGTAGCTGGTTATCTGGATGCTTGGTTATTTAGAGTCGGGCGATTAACCTGTCTATAAGTGTAAGCTTTAATTGTAGTGCACCTAATGAAAAGGTAAGAAGTGATGTTGACGGTTTCTCAGCTGGCAAAACAGTTTGGTATCTCGCGAACCAGTATTTTGTACTACGAGCGGGAAGGGCTTTTGCTGCCCAGGACCCGCTCTGAAAATGGTTATCGCTGGTATGGGCCTGAGGAGATTAATCGGCTGGAAAAAATTATGGCATACCGATCATTTGGCGTGCCTGTGGCCCAACTGTCGAACCTGATAGACAGATCTAATGATGCCTGCCAGGAAAAGATTCTGCAGGATCAGTTCAATGCACTAGAGTGGGAGATACAACAATTAAGGCTGCAACAGAAAGCCATCCTGCAGTTTATGGAACAGCCTGAGCTCGTGGAAGAGAAGGTGATCAGTAAAGAGCGTTGGACTCAGATAATGTCAGATGCCGGTCTGACAGATGAAGATCAGCACAACTGGCATATACATTTTGAACAGACAAAACCGGAAGGGCATCAGCGGTTTCTCGAATCACTGAATATTAAACCGGCAGAGATTAAAAGTATTCGAGAATGGTCTAAACCATAAGACAGACTTTGCCTATAGAGGACGCTAAGTTGTACAAGTACAGATTGTAATAAGGGAAAACCCTAGCTTCTTGCCTGGGTCGGTCATACAATCATGTAAATGGGCAAAATAGAGACCTCCGGTGATCATTCGAAATCAGGATAAAATCAACTCCCCAGATACCATCAAACAGCAGTTTGAAGCCTTGGGTTACATCTGTAGTGATGCTATTGCCACTTCGGTTTATCTGGCCTGCCATCTGCAAAAGCCGATCTTAGTCGAGGGTCCTCCGGGTGTGGGTAAAACGGAGTTAGCAAAGAAAACAGCTGACCTGTTGTCTGCTCCCTTAATTCGTATGCAGTGTTATGAAGGACTTGATGAGGCCAAGGCTCTCTACGAATGGAAGTACGGCAAGCAGCTGCTCTATACCCAGTTACTGAAAGATCAACTAGGTGATGTTATGCGGGGGGCTAAAGGACTGGATGAGTCGGTTTCCCGTTTGCATCAGTTCGGGGATATTTTTTACTCGGATGAATTTCTCGAGCCCCGTCCGCTTTTGGAAGCATTAAGATCGGAAGACGGAGCTATTCTTCTGATTGATGAAATCGATAAAGCCGACCAGGAATTTGAAGCGTTTTTACTGGAGCTTCTGTCGGACTATCAAATATCTATTCCCGAGTTAGGCACAGTAAAAGCTAAGTCGAAACCGCTGGTGTTTCTAACCAGTAATAATACCCGGGAGCTGAGTGATGCGCTTAAGCGTCGCTGTCTGCATCTCTATATTCCTTTCCCGTCAAAAGCGATAGAGCAAAAGATCATTACCGCTCAGGTGCCGGAACTGAATGACAAACTTAAACAGCAGTTAGTTGAGTTTATCGGTGAACTTCGGGACATGTCTTTGAAAAAGGTGCCCGCTGTCAGTGAAACGATTGACTGGGCCCGGGCGTTATTATTGCTCAATGTCGATAACCTGGATCACGAGTGGGTAAAAACCACACTTAATCTGCTGCTCAAGTTTCAGGATGATATTGAAGCGGTTGAACCTGAGATACACAACCTTCTGAAAGTAGCTACCAAGCAACGTTAATCGGCTCGGGTCGAAACTGATCATGCAAAAAGTATTAGGCGATTTTATCCATGCACTGCGACAGGCGGGTTTACCTATCTCATCGTCTGAGACGCTGGATGCATTAAACGCAGCTCAGTTGGTCGGCATCGATAACGCACCACTGCTAAAGCAATCGCTGGGTATGACGTTGACTAAATGTCTGGAACATCGGCTGATATTTGATCAGATATTCGACCGCTACTTTAATCACTCTTTTAACCGGGATGATCAGCTTAAAGATGATAATCGGGCAAGCTCAGCGGATAGCGTAGCTAATTACAAGTCTGATAACGAAGCGATAGAACCTGTTTCAGAGCTCGTTAATCAGCTGGAGTCACCTCTGGCGCAGCAACTGATGAGCAATGACCCGTCCGCGATGCAGGTCATGATGACCAGTGCCGCAGCAGCGGCCGGGGCTCAGGACGTGACCTTTATGACCCAGGTGCCGATGGTCACTTATCGGGTGATGCAGGCGCTGGGTGATGGCGAGTTACAACAGGAATTAGCTGAAATGGCCGATTCTGATGAGAACTGTGCCGAAGTGCAGTTACTTCGCCAGCGTAGAACCCGGCTGCAACAACAGGTGCGTGACTATGTTGAACAGCAGTATCTGCTGTTCAATCAAAATGAACCGCATAAACGACGCGAAAGTAACATACAAAAAATTAGCCTGACCAGTATCGATCAGCGTAATTACAAGCTCATGGGTGAGTTAGTACGCAAGGCGGCTAAACGTCTTGCCAGTATGCATAGTCGCAGAAGGCGGATTACCAAACGTGGTTTACTGGATGTCAGGCGCACTATCGCTGCCAACGCCGCCTACGATGGTTTTCTGTTTCATACCAAGTGGAAATCTACCCGGGTTGAACGACCTAAGGTGATGGTGATATGTGATGTCAGTGGCTCGGTGAGTAAAGTGGCCAGGTTTCTTCTGCTGTTTCTCTACTCTCTGCAGGATGTTCTACCGAATGTACGTTCTTTTGTATTTTCATCGGATATGGCTGAAGTGACGCAGCTGTTTGAGCAGCAGGATATGGACCAGGCGCTGGCAGAGGTCATACATCATTGGGGCAATAAGTCGACTAACTACGGTAAGTCACTGGCAGATTTTGAGCAGATAGGACTTGGTGATATCGACAATAGAACCACTGTGATTATGCTGGGTGATGCCCGGAATAATAATGAGGATGGCAATGTCTCTGTGTGGGAGGAACTCTACCGCCGAAGCCAGCGTGTGCTGTGGCTCAATCCTGAGGGACAGGTTAGTTGGGATAGCGGCGATTCGATCATGAGTCAGTACGCCCCTTATTGCTCCCATGTTGAAACCTGTAATTCGCTGAGAGATCTCAATCGAATCTTAGGTTCAGTGTTAAAGCATGAGGCGTGAAGGGTATAGGTTTAAGTTGTATCAGAGATAACTGAGAGCTGAATGGGTAGCCACTCTGGGACTAACCAATAAATTATCAATAATATTGAGAGGCTTGTGATAGATAGTAGGCGTCTGATGTGCTTTTTCAGGCGCTTGTAAGTGTCATATTGCCGTCATTATAGCTTTGTGGCGCATACGAACAGGAAAGTTACTGGGCAGTTTAGTAATGCCCCTTAAGAACAGGAACGTGTTCATTTTCTCCTTCCAGGTGGTGCGCCAGATACCCCTGACGTTTCCAGATCAATGCTTCGTAGAGTTCGGGAAAATCGTGTACTACTGAGTCGATCACTGATGGTAGCGCTAATAGTCGGTCGCTCCATTGTGCGACCTTTGGCAATGCTATCCTGTCGAAAACCGGGAGTAGACGCTCGATAAGCGCCAACCGGGTGAAAAGCGGTGCGTAGGCAGCATCGACTAATGAGAAGTCGGCGCCGTTAAAGAACGGGCCTTCACCGAGTTCAGCCTCCAATATTTCGAGTTTAGTTTTATTCGCGCTCACCACGTCGCGAAACGCCTCTTCGGTTTCAGCGGTTGTCATGTGCAGAGTGTCCACCAGGCAGTTTGAACTGAATTCGATCCAACTCCGGTTGCGTGCACGCTGTATCGGATCAGCAGGATGAAGCCGGACAGGTGTTAGTTCATCAATCAGTTCGTTTATCACGGTTGACTCGTAAATCACGTTGCCATCCACCAACAGCAAAGGAACCTTCCCGGTTGGAGACAGCTTCAGGAACCAATCGGGTGGCTCAGAGAGATCCACGTAACGGATGCGGAATTTCACTTGCTTATGCAGAAGCGTTATCACAGATCGCTGTACGAATGGACACAGCTTGAAACTGACCAGCTCGAAATCTACAGCGGCCAGCCCCGTGAGTCTTTCCCGGGCGAGATGTTCGTAATGACTCCCGAAGTGTTGCAGTAGTGCATCTTCACTTACTCCGATGTCATATGCCGGTGATGTAATGCTGAGCGCGCGTTGTACTTCTAGTACAACCACCCCTCGTACCTTCTCTTTTAGGGAACCCCATTGTTCGAAGTGCTGGTGTATCTTCGGATACAGCTCGTCGAACGCTGACGAATCCCGCTCTATATACTGTGCATCACCTTTGAACCTGAACCCCTTTCTGGAGAGCGGATCGACGATGTTTATTTCGAGAGCGGGATTTTGTTGTAGGTTCGATATTGTGTTCGGGGAGCGAACCTCGCCAAACAGAATACGATTGTCGTCGAGAACAACCATGGTCCCCTTCGGCGAAAGATTCGGTGAGCTATCCACATCAACTGTTGCCACGAACCCCAGGCGGTGTTGTGCAACCAACAGCTTCATTTCTTCCGTTAGGATACCCATTAGTAATTCTCCATTGGTTCATTTTGAGATTTATTCTGTGACCCTGAAAACTTTGCTGGAAAAATGACACTGCAGACCCTCCGTCATCTCTCATAGGAGGACCTGCTGAAACAGTCAAAAAGAAACAAGTCACAGAATCGCCGTTGTAGCGAGGCCTGGAATTATGATTCTCAGCTAGCCGTATCGTCTGCCTGGCAAACCGCCATAACACGTGCCGGGCCACCGGTACCACCCACATGATTTAGCGCCCCCACCATCAGGCTGCATTGGCCCTGATGTTGCGACAGTTCGCCCAGATTGGTGAGGTTTTCAACGATCAACACATCCCGCTGATATAAGCGCACATGTGCTGGCCATGCATTGCTCCATTTATCATCTGTGCCTTTAGCGCCCTGACCGGAGTCGGTACTGAAGCTGTCAGCAGCAATACCTGAGATTTTGATCTGTTTTTCATCCATGATTTTGATTATTTCTTCAATCGCTTCAGCACTGAATCCAGGGTGATTCAGGCTGTTGACGTAGCGGGATTGATCCCAGTCTTCGGTGCCAGAAAAATAGAACTGTTCCCAACCCACCCGGCCAACCAGCCACACGCCATCTTTTATCTGATCGGCAACAGCGCGAATATCAGCGGCTCGAATAGTCGCCTGGGAGCTGTCTGAAAAGTCGGTGACACTCGTATCCGGGCTTGGGTTTCCGCCATTTTTTTTCAGTTCTTTTTCTACGCGCTGCGAGACATCGATTAATACGATATCACCGGTCAGTTGTGCTGTGGTCAGCTGATGAGCGGCTTTACGTTCTGCGAAAGGTATAGCGCTTGTTTCTGCACTTTGTTCATTATTCCAATAATGATTCGGGGCGTTAAAACTGGTGCCGTTGTGCTCCTGAATCAAAATTGCGCCACTCTCGAAGTGCCCCTGATTAGTGGCCCACTTGTCGACCGGATATAACACCGCCTGATGATAAAATCCGGCTATAGGAGTGCTGTTGGCAATGGGCCTGCTTAAATCGGGTTTAGTGGCATCCTCTGTGCTGGGCGCAAAGGTGGGGATGGGGTGGCTCAGGTCAATAAAGCTAAGCTCGACCTGAGTTTTTGCATGGATACTGCCTGCGCTAATGCTGGCCAATATGGCTGCGGTAGTCAGCAACTTTTTCATGGTGGTACTCCTGATAATTGGAAACTTACTTAAGTGATTGAGCCGGCTTGATAAGCGCATATTAAACCTGTGCCGCATGTGATTAAATGTCATCTTATTCTTAATAGTTGTGATGAAATTTCACTTATGGATAAACTCAGTCTACTGAAGCAGTTTGTCGTATCGGTTGAACAGGGTGGGTTTGCTGCCGCCGCTAACCACTTAGGTTTATCCCCTTCGACGTTAAGCAAGGGCATGGCGCGGTTAGAAGAACACCTGAATTTCAAGCTGTTTCACCGCTCGACCCGGCAGGTAAGTTTGACCGAAGCCGGTAGTCGATACCTGATTACCGCTCGACAGATCCTAATGGAACTGGAGCAGTGCGAACAACGAATTCAACAAGCCAATGATGAGCCCAAAGGCCGGATAAAAGTTAACCTCCCGGTATCTTACGGACGCCTTTATGTGATGCCGTTATTACAACGTTTTATTCAGCAATACCCGGAAATTGAGCTGGAACTGTCATTTAACGACAGCTATGTCGATATGCTGGAACAAGGGATCGACCTGACAATTCGCAGCGGCAGCCTTGAAGACCGGCGCCTGGTCGCTCGTAAGCTGAGCCCTGTCGATTTTTTGATCTGCGCCGCCCCCGATTATCTGACAAAGAACGGATGTCCAACGACGGCAGCCGAATTCAGCGACCACCCCTGGATCCGCTTTCGTTATCGGCAGACGGGACGATTAATGCCAGTGACAATGCCCGATGGAGACGACGAGCAGAACTATGATCCTGGGCAGCAGTTTATTGTCGATGACGGCGAAGCTTTGGCAGAACTTTGCGCTCAGGGATTGGGACTGACCCAGCTACCCCATTTCATAGCCCGGGATTGGCTAAAAGATGGTCGTATTGTTCCGATTCTGCCCTACCACCGGCCACAAGGACACGGCGTTTATTGCATTTATCCGAAGCGTGAATATCTACCGGCAAAGGTCCGGGTACTGGTCGAATTTATGATTCAGCAGATCGAAGCGAATGGCGAGAGTGCCTATCGAACCTGGGTAGAAGAGTTGGACAGCGACTGGGATAAATAGGAAAAGAGCGGGTAACTCATTCTTTAAATGCTGTTCTCTATTCTGAGCGAATGTAATTGTCGAGAGATTTGTCGATTTTTATATATGTGGAAGATCGGTTAGAGACCAGTAGGCACTTAGTAGAGCCAAGCCAATCTGACCGTCGTTATGTGTCATTTGGCGACATTCTGGTTCGATGAACTGAAACATTCAAAAGCTAAAGCGATCCCCCAAAACTGACGTTAAGTAGAAGGGCAAGGTTCGACTAATTAATGCTCTAGGTGTCAACTTGTCGTTACATTCGTCGAACTGGCGTCGTGCTGTTTGAAAATGTCTTCAATCTCCGGCTTGGTTTCATCCGCTATCATCACCTTGATCTGTTGGTTTTCCTCATCAACATAAATTTGTTCCTGTGGAATTCCGATTGCAATCAGGTCGTTTCGTACGTTCTTAATTTGATTAGCTGACTCATACGTTCCGGTAACGGTTTTAGTCATGGAAGTAGTCCTCTCGGATTCTGACTAAGTTTACTTAGTCTCAAATTTAGAATAGCTGCTCTTCATAGCGTGCGTCCAGAATGCCGTCTATTTTCTATCTTGAGCCGCTGGTGCGGTGTTAAAAGTAGCTAGTATTGAATATGCCGTACGTTATGCGCAAACTGAGTGCGTCGTAAGCGATCTCACAGGCACTAAGGCAACAAAGATCAAGCTTCAGGTCGGTTTTGTGCGAATGACAGACGTGGTATCTGGTTCTGATAATTTAGAGTTAGAACGAATAAGGCCGTTCAGTGAACGGCCTTATCGGTCGGGTTACCAGATTCAATCTGGGTATTAAGCTTCAAGATCGCGGTTTCCAACTTAAATAGCCGTGATTAAAAGCCTTAATCTTGCGCATAACTCTCCATCGAAGGGCAAGCGCAGAATAAGTTACGGTCGCCGTAAACGTTATCGATACGGTTGACGGTAGGCCAGAACTTATTGGCTTTTACTGAATCAAGCGGGAAGGCACCGAGAACCGGAGAGTATGGTCGATCCCATTTGGGGTCGATCAGGTCTTCCATCGTATGGGGTGCACCTTTGAGTGGGTTTTGTTCAGCGTTTAGTTTACCTGCTTCAACATCTGCTATTTCCTGGCGAATAGCGATCATCGCTTCAATGAAACGATCGATCTCGGCCTTAGGTTCGGATTCGGTCGGCTCGATCATCAGGGTGCCGGCTACCGGGAAGGACATAGTCGGAGCATGGAAACCGTAGTCCATCAGGCGCTTGGCAACGTCTTCTTCAGAGATGCCAGAGCTGTCTTTCAATGGACGCAGGTCGATGATGCATTCGTGGGCAACCTTATCGTTACGGCCGGTATAGAGAACAGAGTAATGCTCGCCCAGTTTCTTGGTCAGGTAATTGGCATTAAGGATGGCAACTTCAGTTGCCTTACGCAGCCCCGGCTGGCCCATTAATGCGATATATACCCAGGTGATCGGCAGAATACTGGCGCTGCCCCATGGCGCAGCAGAAACGGCACCATTATCTGGCTTAGGACCATCGATTTTCTGTACCGGATGGTTGGCAACAAAAGGCGCCAGGTGGGCTTTAATGCCGATAGGGCCCATGCCCGGACCGCCACCACCGTGAGGAATACAGAAGGTTTTGTGTAAATTGAGGTGTGATACATCAGCACCGATCTCGCCCGGCTGACTGATCGCAACCTGAGCGTTCATGTTGGCGCCATCCATATACACCTGACCACCATTCTCATGGATGATCTCGCAGATCTCGCGAATGCTCTCTTCGTATACACCGTGAGTCGACGGGTAAGTGATCATCAGGCAGGAAAGGTTTTCAGCATGCTGTTCAGCCTTAGCCCGCATGTCATCCATATCGACGTTACCCTGATCATCACAACCAACGATAACCACTTTCATATCAGCCAGCGCGGCAGAGGCTGGGTTAGTGCCGTGGGCGGAGCTTGGAATCAGACAGATGTTACGGTGATCATCGCCGTTGGCGATATGGAAGTTCCGGATCGCCAATAAGCCTGCGTATTCGCCCTGGGCTCCGGAGTTAGGTTGCATGCAGATCGCATCAAAACCGGTGATCGCTTTGAGCATCTCTTCTAATGAGTTGATCATTTCGCTATAACCAGCGGCCTGATCAATGGGTGCGAAGGGGTGCATGCTACCGAATTCTGGCCAGCTTACCGGAATCATTTCAGCGGTGGCGTTTAGCTTCATGGTGCATGAACCCAGTGCAATCATCGCATGGGTCAGCGAGATATCTTTGTTTTCTAACTGCTTCAGGTAACGCAGCATCTCAGTTTCACTGTGATGCGTGTTGAATACAGGGTGGGTCAAAATGGCTGAGGTGCGAACCAGTGCTGCCGGAATAGAAACGGAACCATTGGCAACCAGTTCTGAATCAATGGCTTCCAGGTCCAGGCCATGATCAGCTCCGATAATGGCCTGCCACAGGTCCAGTATCTCCTGTCGGCCAGTTTTCTCATCGCAGCTGATACCCAACTGATCGGCGCCGACCTTACGCAGGTTGATACCCAGTGCCAGTGCCGCATCATATGCGCTGTCACGCTTGTCGCCCAGGTTCAGGGTGATGGTATCGAACCAGGTGTTATTAACCAGCTCGACGCCTTTGCTTTGCAGGCCTGTTGCCAGAATGTCAGCCATACGGTGAATGCGGCTGGCGATAACTTTCAGACCCTGGGGGCCGTGATACGTGGCATAGAATCCGGCCATATTGGCCAGTAGTACTTGCGCAGTACAGATGTTTGACGTCGCTTTCTCGCGTCGAATATGTTGCTCGCGGGTCTGCATTGCCATGCGTAGTGCCTGGTTGCCACGGCTATCGACAGAGACGCCAATGATCCGGCCAGGTACTGAGCGCTTATAGGCATCGCGGGTAGCAAAGAAGGCTGCGTGCGGACCGCCATAGCCCATAGGTACACCGAAGCGTTGGGCAGAACCGAATACCACATCGGCACCCAGCTCACCCGGTGATTTCAGCATTATCAGACTCATGATATCGGCACTGGCACAGAACAGGGCTTTTTTCGCGTGGGTCTTTTCGATCAGTTCGGACAGGTCTTTTACATGACCATAGGTACCCGGATACTGGGCGACGACACCAAAGGGATCGTGTTGCTCAATCAGTTCATCCAGGTTGCCGACAATGACTTCGTAGCCCAGTGGCTCAGCACGGGTTTCGATGACGCTGATGTTTTGTGGATGGAGGTTTTCATCGACCAGGAATATATTCGCTTTACGCGCTTTGGACATCCGCTTACAGAGTGTCATTGCTTCTGCCGCAGCGGTAGATTCATCCAGTAGGGAAGCATTGGCCAGATCCAGTCCGGTCAGATCGAGTACCATCTGCTGGTAGTTCAACAGCGCTTCGAGGCGGCCCTGTGCCACTTCTGGCTGATAAGGTGTATAGGCGGTGTACCAGCCGGGATTTTCCAATACATTACGCAGGATTACGTTGGGCACGATTGTATCGCTGTAGCCCATGCCAATCATCGAACGGTTAATCACGTTTTTAGATGCGATCTGTTTTAGTTCGCTCAGTACGTCTTCTTCTGTCCGGCTGTCAGCCAGATCGATCGGCTGTGCCAGTTGAATACTTTCCGGTACGGTCTGCTCAATCAGCTGATCGAGTGATTCCAGCCCCAGTTCAGCCAGCATCGCTTGCTGTTCAGCAGCGTTAGGACCGATATGTCGGCCGATAAAAGCATCAGTTTGTTCCAGCTGTGCCAGAGAAAGGGTGTTATCTGCGCTCATGGTGTGTGTCCTGCGTAGATCGATAGAATTGTAATTAAACTTCTCTTAGTATTTTGTAATGTCTAAGTAAAAGCTTTGTTTGGTAACCTGTAATTTAGGGCTTTAAAAAGCCTCTTTTATTGGTCGCGTATCATACAGGCTTTTTGTTTCCCTCTGTATTAAAAAAACGTCGTAATTCCACTATTGGAAATTATTACCCCTATGATTAACCGGGACATTAAATTGAGCTGAATCAGCTTAACTCAATGTTACTCCCCTGATCGGGGAGGCTGCGACAACATGTCACATCCGTAGGTTCAGGCAGATCATTACAATGGCGCCCATTACTTAAGATGCTGCTAATAAAGCAGTTTTATATGAAGGAATATGGCGTGATTAAAAAGACTTTAGTACTGGCTGTAGCCGCTGTGGTTTCTGGTCCTGCGTTAGCTGGCCATGATGATCAGAATCTGGTTATTCAGATTAATTCAGGCTTGCCTCAGGTAGAAAATACCCTACAAAGCGAAACGTCAGCGGTACAGGCATCACCGACGACTGATGGCGGACAGCTACTGAAAAGTTTGAGCGGTGTATCCGGTATCCGAATGGGCGGCCGTTCTATTGATCCGATTATTCGGGGGCAGAGCCAGAATCAGCTGAATATCCTGTTAGACGGTGCTTATATCCATGGTGGTTGCCCTAACCGTATGGATCCGCCTACGTCATATACCTCTGTTGATAGCTATGACAGCGTTACGGTAATTAAGGGTAATCGTACGGTGGTTTATGGTGGCGGTGGCTCCGGTGGTACGGTGCTGTTTGAACGTCAGTGGCCTGAACTGAATGAAGATGGCTATAGCGCTGAGCTGAGCAGTAGCTTCCATGGCAATGGTAACCGCTATGAGCTGGGTGCTGACCTGGCTGCAGGTAATGATGACGGATATATCCGTGTCATAGGTCATAAAACCGAAGGTGACAACTACGAAGACGGAAATGGCACAGAGATTCGTTCTTCTTTCGAGAGTTTGTCGAAGTCTTTGTTGGCCGGTTACCGATTGACTGACAATACAACCATTGAAGCCAGCTATGAGCAGCAGGAAGAAGATGATGTACTGTTTGCCGGTGCTGGCATGGATTCCCCTTATGCGGATTCCGATACAGCCCGACTTAAGCTGACCCATGAGTTTGAGCAGGGTGCTTTGCAGATGATGGAGTTTGAGGTCTATAAATCTGATGTTAAGCACAATATGGATAACTACAGTTTGCGTCCTGCTGGTGCTATGCAGATGCAGGCACCTTCTACTTCAGATACCGAAGGCATGCGCCTGATCTTTGATGCGCATATGGTAGATATCGACTGGACCTTTGGTGCGGATATTCAGAATAACAGTCGTGATGCCGAACTTCAGAATGCAGCGGGTACAGCGTTAAGGATCTTGTGGGCTGGTGCTGAAATAGATCAGACCGGGGTATTTGCAGAGGGTGAAAAGACTCTGAGTCAGGACGATATAGTTAAAGCGGGTCTGCGTTATGACCGGGTTAAAGCTGAAGCGACCCGCAGAGATGAAACTGCAGGTGGTGTACCTGGCTTTATGACTATGAGTTCAGATGCTATCTGGCAGACTGCCGGTGCGCCGGCGGGTGCTGGTGAACAGCGTACCGAACATAATGTGGGTGGTTTTGTTAGCTGGACACACCGATTGAATGAGCAGTACAGCGTTGAAAGTACAGTGTCACGTAGTGTGCGTACAGCTGATGCGACCGAGCGTTATATGGCGCGTACTACGATGATGAGTGACTGGATTGGTAACCCATTGCTTGAACCTGAAAAACACCATCAGCTAGAGGTTAGCCTGCAGGGTAATCATGAGGCGATGAGCTGGTCTGCTAGCAGTTGGTACAACCGGGTAGATGATTACATACTGCGCCAGACCATTAATACGGGTAAAAATCAGGATGTTTATAGCAACGTAGATGCCGAGCTTTACGGCGCTGAACTGGAATTGGCTTATCAGTTAAACAGTAACTGGTCCTTGGGTAATTCATTGGTTTGGACTGTCGGTAATAATCTGGACGATGACAATGCCTTGTCGCGTATTGCGCCATTGGAGTTGACAACATCGTTGGATTATCAGCGTGATCGTCTGCAAGCAGGTATCGAGATGAAGCTGGTGGATACTCAGAACGATATCTGTCTGAGTGGTGCGGCTAATTGCGGTGGTCAGGATGTGCGTAAAACACCGGGCTACGGTCTGGTTAATCTGCATGTGCAGTATGAGTATGAGAACGGTCTGAATTTGGTGGCGGGTATCGACAACCTGACCGATAAAGCTTACACCGTACATGAAAGCCGCGGAGATGTTACATCTGGAGAGAGCTTCCAGGTAACTGAACCGGGTCGCAGTGCATGGTTCCGGATCAGTAAGTCATTTTGATTTTCAATCAGGGCAATCACCAGCAGTGCAGACTGCTGGTGATTTTTAGATTGAGGGGAGTTGATGCTGATGATTTTGAATAAGGTGCGACATCGTGTCACATACCCCTGAGCATTAATCTGAATATAATGGATTCAGGTTTGCTTTCCGGTGTGTATTTAAAGTCTGAACAGCAATAGCCACCAAATTTAAGTTTTTTGATCTTCCGAAAAGATCTCCACAGCCGGGTCCTAAGACCCGGTTTTTTTATGCCTGAAATAAGTTGAAGAATCAGCGTTAAGAACTTTCAGACATGGAGATCAGAAACAGAGATCAGAAACTATAAGAGACGGAGAGGGAACCAAAGCTATGGGTATCTTGTTGGGTCTTAAACTCCTGGCTACGGTAGACCTGGGAGTAAGAAATTTTCCAGTCATCAATCAGCATACTGGCACCCACACTCAGATCACCGACCCAATTCTCCTTATCAACCGAATGGCTGTTACTAAAGGTACTGCCATCGAGGAATATATCGCGCAGTACCCAGCGTCCATCTACTGCAACAAAACCGTGTAGGCCAAAGTTATTATCTTTGCTATAGCCCGTGCCATTTATAATGCGGGGATCGTTGCTGCCAGGTGCACTGTTATCGCCACCCGGACGTAATGAGGAGGTGCCGAAGTCATCGGGCAGGAACCAGCCTAAACGTAGTTCGGCTCCGACATTCAGGTAGGTTGCCACGTTACCCAGGCTTGCCCCGCCATGCCAGATAACGTCATATTCCAGAGCGCCGCTGATGCGCTTAGTAGGTACCCTGTATTTGCGTTCGTATACCAACTGCAGACCCAGTTCATTACTGAGCTGATTATCCCAGCCGTTAAACTTGTCAATGCCCCGCAGGTCATGAATGAAGTCTTGTGCTTCCTGGGCCATGGCAGCCGGGCCCACGACGCCGACATTGAATATGGCTGAATCCATGCGTTGTTTATGCTTCAGGTGATAACCCATGCCCAGATAGAGCCAGCCTGCATAGGGGCGGTCATCTGGGTCTATGGTTGTGCGCAGGTTATCTTCCGGGGTATACATCTGTTGTCCCAGGGTAATAACCAGGTTTCGGACAATTTCATCCTGTTTTGGCGGTGTCTCGTCAAAAATACCCAACGGAGAGGTGATGTATTCGTTGTAGCGCCGTGCCCAGACCGGTAGCCGTTTATCATCCAGGTAGCTGGTCAGGTCGGGCGAGGTCCAGGATGCTCTGACGCCATTGGTATACTGCTGATCAGTATCAGCGAACAGGTCATTTTCCAAATAGAGTGTCAGGGTGCCGGGATTATTCTGATTGCCGTATAGGGCTACCGGCGACGCGAGTACTGGCGTAGAGACAAGTACAGCTATCGCTAGCATAAGAGCCGATTTATTCATTAAAAGAATGTTTTCTTCTGTTGTTTTTTAGTTAAGATCTGCCAGATCACAACAAACAGTATGGCAAACAGGATCAGGGACATATGAGCTACGCCAAAGTCATAGATGTTCCAGCCTAGTTTAGGGCAGGAGACAGCACTGTTAAGGGCGACGATAATCTGATCAGGGGACTGAATATCTAGCAGGTCTGAGCTCGTCATATTACAAGAAGTGCTGCTGGTTCCGGTAGAGAACAGGTGCCGGATTAATGTAACTAAACCGGTACAGACCAGCACCATGTTGGTAAGAGCGATCAGACGTTGGAGAAAGATAAACCTGTTTATTATAAAGCCGGACAGAAACAGCCCGGCCATGGCGACAAGTAATAAACGGATAACGGCACAAAGTAAGCAGTTTTGCAGGTCTGCCAGAGGTTCGAGATAAAGTTCAGCGGTAACCAGTGCTACAGCACAGATTAAAAAGCCAAACGCATTATCCGAACGATATGAAGGCGTACTTAAAACCCCAATAGTAGCCACTCTACAACCCTGTACTGTCGTTATGTTAACTTTCTTTATAGCAGAATATTTGCTTATAAGCAGATTCGGGAACCTGCGAACAAATCCGAAGCTTTCTCTGAAAGCCCCTTCTTTTTAAAAGCAGGGGGCTTTCAGGCTTATTTGCAGTTTCTTAGCTACTTTTTGATCCAGCTT
Source organism: Amphritea balenae (assembly GCF_003858655.1). Lineage (GTDB taxonomy): Bacteria > Pseudomonadota > Gammaproteobacteria > Pseudomonadales > Balneatricaceae > Amphritea > Amphritea balenae. The sequence continues at coordinate 891,201 of NZ_RQXV01000001.1, read as the reverse complement.
CCGCTAGCATCCTGAACATACTGGCCTTTAGCCGCACGCTGGATCAGGCGTTCTCCGATACGTATTTCGATCACATTGATATCGACACCTGCTTTACGGGCTTTTTCTGCATAGGCTGCCCGACGCTTAGTGTTTATCGATTTAGTCAGAGATTTAGCATCAGCGGTATTTTTTACAATGCCAAGATAGCCATTTAGCTGCTCACCAACCAGGCCTTGCTGTTTTGCATCGTTCAGGCCTATAGCCCAGACCGGCGTAACCATCAGGCTTAGCAGCAGAGTGGCGAATGTCAGTATAGTTTTAATCTGTTTCATGTTGCTGCTCCTCAGAATAGGTCACTGTTTTCTTCAAACAGGTCATCAATCTCTTTATCAACCTTGATCAGTATTTCATGTTCAATTTTTACATTCAGATTGATTGTGATCGGTTCGTTTGGAACAGCGACCTGGACCGTAGGGGCACAGGCTGCCAACATCAGCATCAGGCTGCACAATGTCAGCGATTGTAGTGTTTTTGGCATTTGCATATGCTGCTCTCCGTCAATGATGAAGCACATCGTTTTGTTGTTAGCAGGTTAACGGTAGCGCTTCTCAAGTGTTTCCGTCAATTTATCAGTAAATTGAAGGGCTTGAATCAGTTTTGGTATGTTTTCCTCAATATTGACCGTAAAGTCAACAGGTTGTGCGTTATTCCAGTCGGGATTATGCCCTTTGAGATGAGTTTTCAGCAGGGCAGTACCGTCCGGCAGATAGTCCAGTTTTATCCCCAGGCTCTGGTATTGCAGGTTACGCAGCGCATCAAATGCTATGCCCAGTGCCGGATTAGTTTTTTGTAAAGCAATAAAGGAGGGCGGCGGATCAAATCGGATCCAACCCCCGGCCGGTGTGCTGTTTATCTGGCCATCACTAATACTGAGTTCTCCTCCGTTATAGCGTATAGGTAGCTGACCGTTGAGTGTGCCTGACCCGGTGAGTCCCTGTTGTTGTTCAAGGGCGATCAGCTGAGCCAGATCTATATGGGTAACCGCAATGGCGGTATTTATCTCAGGTTGTATCGGGTCAAAGCTGACCGGTAAGCTGGTGACCTGGCCTCCTAATAGCTCAACGGTGCTGCTATCAAGGCTGAGTTGTTGTTTGCCTGAACGATGTTGTATGAACTGGTAACCCCCTGAAAAGTTTTCCAGTGGTGCACCTGCATCAATAAAGGCGATCGTTAACTTACCCATATCCTGAAGCTTACCGCGGTGGCTCTTAACCGTTTCTGAATCCCAGTTAATATCGTAAAGATGGGTTTGGTCATAACTCAGGCTGGTTTTTCGGGCTCTGTTGAGAAAGCGCAGGGCGATACCGGTTTTATTCATATCCAGCCAGCCCTGATGTGTCAGGCTACCTTCATTAATAATCAGCTCGGGCGGAAGTTCAGGGATATAGCGTTGCAGGAGCTTCTCAATTCCTGTGAGCGATAAGGGGGAGGCTTTCCATTTTGCAGTGCTGTGTGCCGACTCGAAATCTGTTTTGCTGCTACCGCTAATGTTGATCCCGCCCGGGGGCAGGTGCCGGTCATTCAGGCTGAACTTAAAACGATGCACCATCCTCTTTTCAGATAGTTGGGCTGTGGTTTTAAATGCCACGTCAGGAAAGGTGGTATTACCCTGAGAGAGCTTAATGTTAGCGCTACTAATTTCCGCTTTGGCCGAAAGGGACGCGGCAGAAAGCTCCGTCAGTCTGATATTCAGTGGCTCATATTTCAGCTTGTAATCAGGCTGACGGGATATTTTTATCTGTAACGGCTCACCACTAATTTTGAGTAAAACAGGCTCTATTTCTAATTCCTGCAAATAATTCTGTTGAAGTTGTGCGAGGGTGCCGCGGGCGATAACTGGCTGAGTTAGCCCGAGTTCTGTTTTGGTTGTTGATAGAGTTGGTTCAGGTTCTATATTCAGGTTAATTCCAACACCGGAAAACTGCTGTAGCTCGGCTTCGAACTGCTGATCTTTCACTGTGATGGCGGCAGCCAGATCAATACTGAGTAGCTTCAGTCCGGATACCGGCTGCTGTAGTTTTAGCTGACTGCCTAGCTGATACTGGTGTTCAGCTGAAGTGCTATTTATAAGCAGGCCAGATAATGACATAGGGAAAATGCTTTGTCCTTGCAGTTCAATATTACCTGTCAGGGTTTTTAATCCGATCGCCAGACCGTTTTTATCAATGCTGTTATCTGTGAGTTGTTGGATCAGAGGAAGTTGTAATAGTTGGGCAAGCTTATCGGTATTAAGCTGGCTTGTACTGGTCAGCTTTAATTGGTTGTTCGTGATTAAAGGAGACAGTTCACTGGTCAGTAGAGCTGAATTATTAAGACTGAGGTTTAACTTTACCTTATCCTGCCGGGTCGCTGTGAGTCTGGCGCTTAGCTCTGGTGCCGAATCAATACGATTAATACTAATCCCTGCCTGGTTGCTGTTTATCTCAGCCTTGCCGGAGAATCCGAGCCTTTGAGCACCTATACTAATACTCATGTCATAGTGGGATAGGCTGACCTGTTCTGCGGGTAACTGTGCCAGAATCTGTGATGGCAGGGGCAGTGCGGGTAAAACAGTACTGGCCTGATCGTCTTCAGCTAATCTGCTGTTCAGAATCAGTTGAACCGATAGCCGGGCAATATCCAGGTTCTTTATCCGTTGCTCAGTAATCAGTAACCAGGGGGAGAATGTTAAACTGACAGAGTGTGCCGTCAGATCAAGCTGCTGTTGATCGTCTTGTTGTTGGAAGCTAAGTTCTGAAACCTCGATTCTATTCCAGTGAGGGTGCTGTAATACAAATGTCCGCGTATTTATGCCATAACTGTTAAGGCTTTGCCGCACGCTGTATTCAGCCAGTGCGGGTATTGCTACATAGAAACCACCGAATAAAAAAACAAGGAGAGCCAGTGCAAACATTGATCTGCGCATAGAATCCTCCCTGTTAATCAGTTATCGATACTCTTAATTCACACTAACAAATTAATACTAATATGGACTATTAAATCGCCAGGGCTAAAGTTCTTCTAACTCAAGCTCCCAGAGCCGGTCGACCGCATCCTTCAGGTGAAAGATTATCTCCGTATACTGGTCACTGTCAGAAGCGATATCAAGGTCGCTGAGTCGATCGGCGGTCTCTTCCAACGACGCTCCTTCTGCTTTAATTCCTTTTTCATTCAACAGCCAATATATAAGACCATAAATTTCTGCCGCTGACTCAACTTCATCCAGATCGTCAATATATCGGCTACGAATTTCAATAAGAGCCGGGAACAGAGGGCTGTCAGGCTCTGTAGCAACATAGAGCCGTAGTAGCGTATCGGCATCGGGGATAGATAACTCATCTGCCCCTGCTTGGAGCTGTTCTGGCTGAGTATCTTCTGGCAAGTCGTCTTTTAGCAGAGTCTCAGGGCAGGCTTCAGCCTGATATGACTGACCATTTTCATTCTTACGAATAATAAACTGCATGGCTGAGCTGCCTTTGTTAGCGAATTTTACGCACTACATTAAGACCGTCGCGAACCGTTAGAAATACATTTTCCACATCCGGGTCTTGTGCAATCCTGTGGTTAGTCTCAACCAGAATGTCGTCAATCTCTGATTCAGGCTGAACCACTTTGCCAGACCAGAGCACATTATCAAGAATAATGAGTCCACCGGGGCGGGTCATCTCTTTTACTTTATTGTAATAGTTCAGATAGTTGCGCTTGTCAGCATCGATAAAGGTGAAATCAAGTTCCAGATCAAGCTGTTCAATGGTTTCCATCGCACGCCCAAAAATCACTTCAATTTTATGGCCATGCTCGCTGCGGTCATAAAAGGTTTGGGCAAAATCTATCGCCCTGGGATTGGTTTCGCAGCAAATTAAGCGGCCGTCTTCAGGCATGCCCTCGGCAATAGACAACGCCGAGTAGCCGGTGAACATACCGATCTCCAGCGCTACTTTAGGCTGGTGGATAGCGCTGAGCATTTTCAGCGTGCGACCGACCAGACGACCGGACAACTTCTGTGGCCAGCCCATATTCTCGTTGGTTTTATCTATGAGCTCCTGCAGTAGCGGGGGTTCTTCGCAGGTATGAATAAAAGCGTAATCCTCAATGGTTTCATCAACCAGGTACTGGGTCATTCTATCTCTCTCAACATCACTTTACTGGCCCAGACCTCGATGGCATTAGCACCATCTGGCTTCAGGCTAAACTGGCACAGGATAATATCACTTTCGGGGCACTGAAGGATAATGGCTTTTGCCCCGGTAGGGGCAAAGAAACAGCCCTGATCAGGAGCCTTACCAACGCCGTATAGTGAGTAGTTGAGTAGTTGGCGATATTGCTGTTCAGTATTACAAACCTGGTAGCTGTTATCTCTGACTTCAAACGTGACTGGTTCCGCGCTATGCACAGCGCTGAAAATGAGAGATAAAAACACGAACAGAACTGTTTTAGTCATAGTGATTTCTTAAACTGTAGGCTGACAATTAAAGGGTAATAGACGGTTATAAGTGTGGCTATATGTTGTTGCTATTTTGCAAAAAAACCGTCGTTGCAAAAAAAACCGCCAGCCATCGTTAACGGTATGGCTGGCGGTGAATCCTTTGAGGAGTCAAAGCGCTGTAAACAGCGTTACAATCGCCCGTGAAGACAATCGATAGATAGGTAACTAACCCGTAAATAGTACAAGAAAAACTCTGGTTATATAAATTAGCAATAAGTATATATCTAAAACGAATATGCGGTTTTGGTACGGATGCTTTGCATGTGGGGAGCTAGTGAGCGGGTCCCTGGCCCTTGGGCATATCCACTGAGAAAGCTCAGGACTTATTAGTAGGTTCCCTAGGTTGCAACTTAAAAATCACTTACAATGCGCATTTACACCTTCCCTAACTTTGGAGTAGTCCTTTGGAACCGTTAATTCTGTTTCTGTTTGCCGGTTTTGTCTCTATGTCTGCAGCCTTGAGTGCAGGTCAGTTGAATAAGCTTGCCGATGAAGATAAGCCTGCGTTTATGCAGAATCGTAATGGTATGGTACTGGTGATAATGGCGGGTAATCTGGGTGCGTTAACCCTTATAGGTGCCTTGGCCTACGGTTTTCGTACACTGGAATGGTGGATTCCGTTATCCAGCATTCTACTGTCTTTTCCTGCGCTGTCGGTGGGAATCACGCAACGGTTGTTTGGCGATAAATTAAACCTGTTTATTACTTTGCCTCTGACATTGCTTTCAGCAGGTCTGCTATATCAGTTCTGGCAATAACTCGCTGTAGTTTGCTTGAGGAGATCCTATGACCCCGGCCCAACTAACCGAACTCTTTAGCGATCCTTTAACCACAGCGGTTACCGGGATTATATTTGGCTTAGTGTTCGGTTTGTTGATTATGTTGTTGGTGAAACTCAGGCTAAATGGCCGACATCAGCAACTGTCTCAGCAGCAGGTACTGGAGCAGCAAAAGCTTCAGGAACAGCTTGAACGCACCAAAGCCGATCTGGATATGGTTCAGGATCGGGCTCAGTTTCTTGAAGAGGAACTACTGGGGAGCCGCAGCAGGGTACGTCAGCTTGAATTGGAGCAGGTTCGCTTACAGCATGTCGAGAAGCATAAGCATGACCTTGACGAACATATGGGCGAGCTTCAGGAACAATTAGAAAATCTGCAACGTTTATTAAGTCAGCGACAGGCGCGTATTGCCGAGCTGGAAAGCCGGCTGGAATCTGAACGGCAGTCTCAATCTGAAAAAATACAGTTGCTTACTGAAGCCCGTGATCAGCTAAAGGTCGAATTTCAGAACCTGGCAAATAAAATCTTTGAAGAGAAATCAGCTAAGTTCGCCAGTGCAAATAAAGATTCACTGGGGTCCTTGTTAACGCCCTTGCGTGATCAACTCGGTGATTTTAAACGTCGGGTTGAAGATGTGTATGACAAAGAAGCCAAGGATCGACGTTCTTTGTATGAACAGATTACTCAGCTGAAAGAGCTGAACCAGCAAATGAGTAGTGATGCTGTTAATCTGACTAATGCACTTAAAGGTGAGAGTAAAACCCAGGGTAACTGGGGTGAAGTTATTCTGGAGCGGGTGCTGGAACAATCGGGTCTGCGCAAAGGCTATGAGTACGAAACACAGGTATCCCTGACTGAAGAGGGGCAACGTTATATGCCGGATGTGATTATCCGGTTACCTGATGAAAAAGATGTGATTGTCGATGCGAAAGTATCGCTGACGGCTTATGAGCAGTATTGCTCTTCAGACGATGCCAGCCTTCAGGGCAAAGCGTTGTCAGAGCATCTGCAATCGATACGTAACCACGTTCGGGGCTTGAGTGAGAAGGCTTATGAGGGACTTGAAGGTGTCAGGTCACTTGATTTTGTGCTTATGTTTGTTCCGGTTGAAGGGGCGTTTTTGCTAGCGCTGCAGCAAGATAAAGAGCTGTTTAGCTTTGCCTATGAACGCAATATTATTATAGTCAGCCCGGCGACCTTATTGGTGACCTTACGCACGATTAATAATATCTGGCGCTATGAGCGGCAAAATCGTTACGCCCAGGAAATCGCCAAGCGTGGTGGTGAACTGCACGATAAGTTTGTCGGCTTTGTTGAAGCGTTGAATGAAGTGGGTAAGCATATAGACCGGTCTCAACAGGCCTTCGATACCGCTCAGAAACGCCTCAGCAGCGGTAGAGGCAACCTGGTTAATCAGGCTGCAGCGCTAAATAAGTTGGGTGTTAAGAGTAAGAAACAGCTGGATAAGAAGCTCACCGATAGCGCCGCTGAATCGGATCCGGATACAGAACAACTGGAGATTCTGGACTGATGATTTCGGTAGTGGGCTATGGGTCATTGTTATCAGAAGCGTCGGCGCGTCAGACAATCCCTAATCTGCAAAACTTTCGGTTAGTCCGGGTGCCTGGTTTCCGCCGTATCTTTAATAAGGTTGGTATCGTCTTTCTCAGTCGTCATAACGCAGCACCTGACAGCCTTTATCTGGCGTCCTGTTCAACCGAGGCTGTGACTGGCAGTGAAATTATCTGTAGTCAGTTTGAGTGCTCTGCAGAAGACTTTGTTGAGCTTTATGAAAGAGAACACCGGTTTCGCTGGATCGAAGTGGATACCGTTATGTTTAACGGTGAGGCTGGCCTAGGCCGGATGTGTACCGGTTACGATGACCTGGAATACCGTTTGAATAAGTGCATTACCCCTCAGGAGTATGAGGTCAGGGTAGGGCGTTACTATACGGGTCGCATCTGGCGTGATGATATATTGCCTTTTCCCCGCTATTTAGCTTTCTGCCTTCAGGCCGCAGAGTCTCAGGGTGCTGATGTACTGGATAACTTTATGGACAGTAGTTATCTGGCTGATGGCCTGACCAGTATCCGGGATTACTTGCGAAATAACCCTGAAATACAGGGCTGGCGTGAGGTTGATACGGGCTATAGTTATCGTCCTGAGTCTGTTTAATCTTTCATCGAACGCTCTTTGTTTTATCTCTGAATACCCTCCGAACTCTGCCGATTTTGCCTCTGTATTATCTCTGAATATTATTAAACATTTGCGTCGAAATTAAGTTTTGATTTTTACTGAAAAATCAAAACTTAATATTGAAAATTATTAAAATCATCAATATTAAGTTTTGAAAAATAGTAAATTAATCAAAATTAAATCTTGATTGTTATATTTTAAATCAAAACTTAATATTGATTTTTGTATATTTTTTGTACAAAAAAAAGTCTATATGTGTTAAAAATAGAGGGTCTGCTCAGAAAAGGTGAAAGTTGCCGCAATAGCAGAGGAGGCAAGGGAAATTGCCGCTAAAGATGGCAGAAAATTGCCGATATAAGAAAACAGGGAGTCCGTTGATAAAATGTTTTTTTGCTAAACTGTTGTCTTTAAAGAATTACCCATTTTCAGCAATTAATTGGTTTATTTTTTGCTTTAATTGTAAATAATGGTGCAGATAGCAAAAATAACCGTGTTAAGACCAATAATTAATGCTGTTTGGTTAGAAAGTGTTCATTGTTGGTTAAAAAACAAACGGACGAGTGGTTTTCTCTGTGAAGTTGAGAAACCAAAATGCTAAATAAGATGAATTGTATATGGCGATGACGAGTAACATGATCGTGGCACTGGATATAGGCACCTCTAAGGTGGTTTGTCTGGTGGGCGAAATTGGCCTTGATGGCACGATCGATATCGTTGGCATTGGCTCCCATGAGTCCCGGGGTCTGAAACGCGGTGTAGTGGTGAATATTGAATCCACCGTGCATTCGATTCAGCGGGCGGTGGAAGAAGCCGAACTGATGGCGGGCTGCAAGATCCATTCAGTTACCGTTGGCATTGCCGGCAGCCATATCAACAGTATGAATTCCCATGGCATCGTTGCCGTACGCGACGGTGAAGTGATGGAACATGACCTGGAACGGGTGATTGATGCTGCCCGTGCAGTGGCTATTCCGGCGGATCAGAAAATTCTGCATATCCTGCCACAGGAATATGTGATCGATAATCAGGAAGGTATTCGTGAGCCGCTGGGTATGTCCGGTGTGCGCCTGGAAGCCAAGGTACACCTGGTGACCGGTGCTGTGAATGCGGTACAGAATATTGAAAAATGTGTACAGCGTTGCGGTCTGGTAGTGGATAACTCCGTACTGGAGCAACTGGCATCCAGTTACTCGGTACTGACCGAAGACGAGAAAGAGCTGGGTGTCTGCATGGTGGATATGGGTGGTGGTACTACCGATATCGCTATTTTTACCGGTGGTGCGATTCGTCATACGGCGGTGATCCCTATTGCGGGTGATCAGGTAACCAATGATATCGCGATGGCACTACGTACGCCGACACCGCATGCGGAAGATATCAAGATTAAGTACGCCTGCGCTCTGGCGCAGCTGGCCAGCGCTGATGACACGATTAAAGTGCCGAGCGTTGGCGACCGTCCTGCCCGGGATCTGTCCCGACAGGCGCTGGCGGAAGTAGTTGAACCCCGGTATGACGAACTGTTCACCCTGGTACAGGCTGAGCTGCGACGTAGCGGGTTTGAAGATTTAGCCGCGGCAGGCATTGTACTGACCGGCGGTACGGCAAAGATGGAAGGTGCGGTTGAACTGGCGGAAGAGATTTTCCATATGCCGGTACGTTTAGCGATACCTAAAGGGGTACGGGGGATGGAAGATATTCTGGCCAGCCCGATCTATGCCACAGGTATTGGCTTACTGCAGTATGCAAAACAGGATAATCAGCATTTGGGCGAAGCGGTAGTGGTCGAGGAAGTGACTGAACCGGGTCCAAATGTTCTGAACCGGATGAAATCCTGGTTTCAGGGGAATTTTTAAAGGGGAGTCTGCAGCGGTGCTGTGGGCTTTGGCTTTATTGTTAATGGATTGGCATAAAGCCAGATTAAGAAGAATGTAATAAGTAGGTGCAGGTTGGGCACGAACCTGGAGGAAAGGGATATGTTTGAATTAGTAAATAACGTAGCGCAGAACGCGGTCATTAAGGTGATCGGCGTTGGCGGTGGTGGCGGTAACGCTGTACAGCACATGGTCTCGACGGACGTTGATGGCGTCGAGTTTATCTGTGCTAACACCGATGCACAGGCACTCAATAATATGGGGGCGAAAAACGTACTACAGCTGGGTGGCGAGATCACCAAAGGGCTGGGTGCAGGCGCTAACCCGGATATTGGTCGTCAGGCAGCGTTAGAAGATCGCGAGCAGATCATCGATATGCTCAGCGGCGCTGACATGGTATTCATTACCGCAGGTATGGGTGGTGGTACCGGTACGGGTGCGGCACCTATCGTTGCTGAAGTGGCCAAAGAACTGGGTATTCTGACTGTTGCGGTAGTGACTAAGCCGTTTCCTTTCGAGGGTCGTAAACGACTGCTGATCGCTGACGAAGGGATCAAAGAGCTATCCGAAAACGTTGATTCCCTGATTATCGTGCCAAACGAAAAATTGATGCAGGTGCTGGGCAAGAATTGCAGCCTGATCAACGCCTTTAATGAAGCTAACGATGTACTCAAAGGTGCGGTGCAGGGTATTTCTGACCTGATCATCCGTCCGGGTATGATCAACGTTGACTTCGCCGACGTACGTACCGTGATGTCTGAAATGGGTATGTCGATGATGGGTACTGGTTCTGCGCGCGGTGAAAACCGTGCTGTTGAAGCCGCTGAAGCCGCTGTGCGCAGCCCGCTGCTGGAAGATGTAGATCTGATGGGCGCTCGCGGTATTCTGGTTAACATCACTGCAGGTCTGGATCTGGGGCTGGGTGAGTTCTCTGAAGTAGGTCAGGTAGTTGAAGAGTTTGCTTCTGAAAACGCGACCGTTGTTGTAGGTACCGTTATCGATCCGGAAATGACCGAAGAGATAAAAGTCACTGTTGTAGCAACAGGTCTGGGGGGCTTGGAAGAACAAGACATCCGGGTGGTAAGTAATGGTACTGCTGCAGTCGCTGGCTCTCGACGCGCCGCTAGCGCGGTAAGTGATTACAGCCAGTTAGAGTTACCAACAGTCATGCGCAACCGTAATGATTCAGTACGGGCAAAAGATAACCCGGTGGTTGAGCCTGAACCGGCTACAGAGTCCCGTAAAACAGGCACCGACGATATGGAATTCCTGGATATCCCTGCATTCCTGCGTCGTCAGGCGGACTAACCGCTGGCCTGAATAAATCGTAACAGGGATCGTCCCGTCCCTGACAGAACATAGCCAATCTTTCCCCACTTGCGGAGTTATCCCGGGCGGGGTTTTCTTTTTTAGCCACGCTGAAATCATAACTTTTTAGTGGTTTCACAGCATCGCAGAATAAAGTCATAAAAATCTATCTAACAGGTTTGATTTACCACGCGATTTACATTAAAGTACGCGGCCTCTGAGTTATGCTCAGATCTGCGGTGAGGTGTCCGAGTGGTTGACTCGGAGGCGAAGCCGGAGAGAACGTCGGAGTTTACGACGACGGTAACGAGCACGCAGGCGTGCAGTTATAAAGTCTGAAAAGATGATGTAAACAACATTGCGGTGAGGTGTCCGAGTGGCCGAAGGAGCACGCCTGGAAAGTGTGTATACGGAAACGTATCGAGGGTTCGAATCCCTCCCTCACCGCCATCTAATTTAAAACGAAAAAGCCTAGTCTAACGACTGGGCTTTTTTGTGTCTGTAACATGAGGGGAGGGTGAGAGTCGAACGCAGTGAGACAACATTGGAGCTTGCGACAATGGCCCCGAAGGGGTGAGTTGCGCAGCAGAGAATAACCCTCGTGGTTCGAGCCGAGCGTAGCGAGACCACGTCGGAGCTTGCGACGACAGCCCGAAGGGTGAGGAGTGAAACGACGAGTAATCCCTCCCTCACCGCCATCTAATTAAAAACGAAAAAGCCCAGTCTCTGACTGGGCTTTTTTGTATGTGTTTTTTAGCAAGGTGAGGGTGAGAGCCGAACGCAGTGAGACAACATTGGAGCTTGCGACAATAGCCCCGAAGGGGGGAGCTGCGTAGCAGAGAATAACCCTCGGCAGGGTTCGAACCGAGCAAACTTGTTTGCGACACACGCAGCCGCAGGCAAGTAATCCCGACCTGTTGTATTTATATCTTTAATACATCGCCATCTAATCTAAATCGAAAAAGCCTGGTCTAACGACTGGGCTTTTTTGTGTGTGTAATCTGCATTGAAGGTGAGAGCCAAGCAAACTTGTTTGCGACACATGCAGTCGAAGACAAGTAATCCCTCCCTAACCTCAATCTATATAGAAGCTTGGTCTAACGACCGGGCTTTGTTGTTTAGAGCAGCGTTCGGCGATAGCCCTGAGATAAAGTGGGTCGTCTCTTCGAGGACGCTCTACTGCTTATTGTTCTGTTATTTTTAAAGTCGAATGGAAATTTAATCTTAATTTTTCCTAAGTTCCCGATCAAAACGTACTGCTCTATAGTACTCATTCTAAGAGGTGGTGAATTGAGTGTCGTTGCAACAGTTGTTTTAATGAATGTAAGTGAAGCTAGAAATTGTAGAGAAAGCAGAGCCTTTAGAGGTTAGTAGATGGAAATAATCAGTGACGACTCCCTGGAGCTAGAAGAGATCCCCGGTGATTCTGAGGCCGAACAGGTAACCCGTAAGTTTTATCGCTTGCCGGTCAAACGTGATGATTCACTCTATCTGGAAGTCGATTGTTCCCGTTTCCCCTTGCTGGATATTAGTGAAAGTGGTGTTTGTGTCGCGGTGGAAGCCGATACTGAATTTCCGCAGGACGCCAGACTGAGAGGATGTAGCCTGGTTCTGCGTGATAAGACCTTTGCCGATATGGAGGGTGAGATAGTCCATATTTCGGTTGATGGTGATGGCAACTGGGTAAGTGGTATTCAGTGGATAATAGCGGATGATGTGATTCAAGCGGAATTGAATGCTACGTTAGCTGACCTGCGTAAAGAGTTCTTTAAAGATGTCTGATAATAAATACACCGATATTATGGGGCTGTTGTTGAGTGAAGAGGTCGGTGATGATATCGATGAGCTGCAACAGCTGAATGACATAATTTTCTGTAGTTCCGAAAAACTGCCTATGGAAGTGGGAAATACAGAAGAGGGAGAGCTTATCTGGCAGACTGAAGAAGATCAGTTTGCGTTACATCTATGGAAAATTGAGGGTAGGATCAGCCTGAAGTTAATACCTAAGTCAAAATCAAACTACTCAGTAGAAAGATTGGCTAAGGTTGCGATTGCTGCCGTCCTTGAAGATCTGAAGAAGGCGGATTCATGACTATTATAGTTTGTCCAAACTGCTCTAAAAAATACCGCGCAGATACCAATAAGCTAACCACCAGGAAAAAGTTTCTGGTGCGCTGTAAGACTTGTGAGCATAAGTTTGTAATCAATCTTGAGCAGCCGGCATTGGTCCAGCCACCAGTGGTGGAACAGAAAGTCGTTGAACCTGACTATGCTTCGACCCCGAACAGTAGTAAATCTCCCAGGAAAATCTGCGTTACCCTGAGTAAGGGGGGGGTAGGTAAGACAACTACCGCTGTCAATCTCAGTGCTGGGCTGGCGACGGCGGGTTATAAAGTTCTGTTAATAGATACTGATACTCAGGGACAGTCCTCGTTCATGTTGGGTAAGAAGCCACCTGCGGGCCTGACTGAGTTGCTAACCGGTGAACTGCCGCCTAAAGAGACTATTTTTCCTGCGCGTCCTAATCTTGATCTGTTGAGTGGTGGACGATCTCTGGCGGGAGTTAAACGGATTATTGATAAGAAGAGCTTCGGTTCGGAATGGACCCTGGCTGAAGCGATGGAAAAAATCGATAGTGATTACGATTATGTCATTATTGATACATCGCCGGGCTGGGATCAGCTGACAGTTAACGTGCTGTTTTATGCTGATGAAATCCTGACTCCAGTCGCTCTGGAAGTGATGGCTCTGCATGGTCTTTCGGAATTCATTAAAAACCTTCACGCTATTAAAAAGTATAAAGAGATTGACCTGAAATATATTGTACCTACGTTTCTGGATACCCGGGTCGAGCAGCCAAAGAATATCTACCGTAAGCTGCAGGGGCTCTACGGTGATAAAGTCTGTACACCGATCCGTTATGATGAGGAGCTGAGTAAGATCCCGTCTTATGGTCAGACAATTTTTGAATTTATTCCAGATGGGGATGGTGCTGCGGATTATGGCGCATTAGTGAGAACTATCGCCAAGAACAAGAACATCCTGCTGGGTGGCCATAGCTCAGACGAGACTTCACAAATAGCCTGATTAGTCAGAAGAGTTATTCTGTATCCGCTATTAAATTGATCTCCAGTGCTAGGATTGAAACGACGAGTAATCCTCCCTCATCGATATCTAATTTAAATGAAAAGCCTTGGTTCTAACCAGGGTTTTTTTGTATCTGAAATTTGATAAGTCTGCTCCTGAAATCATCATCCATCTCTATATGCAGTACTCGCTATAGCGATAGTAAATAATCGATCTTAGAAGAATTTTTTCTTATGTATATCCAGAATGAGTATGATTCTAATGTTAAGTTAATTGCAAATCTATATAAGAATCATTATCACTTGCTTAAATGTGTAGGTATGCAGATCTTGCAGGGGGTGGTTTATGAAAGAAAAAATACTGAAATTTGAAGTGTTTATGACTATACCAGTCGTTGCTCTGATGGGTGGTGCTTTGTTGATGGGGATGTTTTTACCGGGCTTGTGAGTTTCACCGCGGGTTACGTCTGAACTTGTAAAACCAATACTATCCAGACGAGAGAACAGGGCCCCTTAAATTGAGCCCTGTTTATATGTTGATGTCCTATTTCCGATTAAACAGATAATAGGCGATAGCATCCCGATCCTGCTTTTGCAGGAAGGATGTTCCATCGCGCACTACCTCAACCATACTGCCGCCAAACACATCACCATCAGCTTTGACCCCGGATTGCAGGGCATATGACAGATCCGACTCTGTCCAGCCTTCTTGCTTAAGCACTTTGGCTGTAATGGCGGGAACAGAACCTTCACCTTCCAGTACTGAGGGGCTGCCCTCAAATAGCTGCTCAGTATCCAGAGCACCCAGCAGGTTGCGGGGACTGTGACAGGCTGCGCAATGTGCAGCGCTTTCAACCAGATACTTACCTCTGTTGTAGGCTTTGTTTTCTGTTATAGCTGGAGTAAATGGCTGGTCTTCCATGAATAATAACTGCCATAGAGAGACGCCCTGGCGGATATTGTAAGGGAAATTCAGCTCATGGCTCAGGTTGTTCCTATTGACTGGCGGTACGGTAAGGAATGCAGCCCACAGATCGGCAATATCCTGATCGCTTAAGCGAGTGTAGAAGGTATAGGGAAAGGCCGGATAGTAGGGGCGTCCTTCAGGGGATACCCCGTGACGCACTGCTGCAGCAAACTGAGCCTGAGTCCAGTTACCGATTCCCTGTTCCTTATCTGTTGTCAGGTTAGGGGCATAGAAAGTACCAAACTCTGTTTTGAGTGGGCTACCTCCGGCCAGAGGCTTACCGCCATTTTCAGTATCGGTGTGACAGGCGATGCAGCCTGAAGCGCGGGCCAGATATGCCCCTCGGGCTACATTGCCGGGTTCTGCAGTGAACTGAGAACGATCGACCTTAGCCTGTAATGGAAGATTGTTCCCAAATGTGATCAAGAGGACCGCAACGATGAGAGGGGTTACACTAAGCCCCAGCCAGATTTTTCTCATGGCGGTAGCCCTACATCTCTACACGATAGCGTTCGTGGCAGGCTGAGCAGTTATCGGTGAGCATTTTAAATACTTGATTGGCCGGCATGGTACCCAGGTAATCGGGGTCTTCCATGTGGAGCATTTTCTCGTCGGCTCTGATCATGGTATCGGTTCCCATCATGGCGCTGGTAGCTGCCGGGTTTGTTGCAGGTTGCCCCATCATTGATTGCGATCCCATCATAGATTCTGACCCCGTCATAGATTCCTGCTGGCTTTTGTTCTCTGCGGCGTTGTACAGCCCTTGTGCCAGTTTAATCTGGCGATCTGATAGCTGGTTAAAACGTTCCCATTCTTTCCAGATGGCTGGTTTAGCTTCGCTATGGCTCGACAGACTATCCTGTGGGAACAGTCGGGTCATCGCTTCACCTGAATGATCGCGGATAACCACTGCGGCATTACGAATAGTGTCAGGGTTGTGTTCAGTTTCCCCCTTAAATATGGCGCTGATCTTTTTTACCGCACCCTTCATGTCATCCATCAGGTCCATACGTTCTTTAACGATGCCAGTGGCACCGCCGTGGGCGGTTACAATCTGGGAGGTGAGAATAGTAGAAAAAATAAAAAGTGTAGCGATAACTGTTCTGAGCATGGTGTTTAATTCCGTGACAATAGACTGAGCCTGAGAGCAGGCCTTATTTTTTAAAGCGAACTAATTTGAACATTATGAAACGAAGTGTCGCGGAGGTGGCGGGTCTCTGATCAGATCGATAGACAGGGCTTTTTCAACTAAGGCCACTGAGGTATAAGGGAAAGGTAGCGCAGTGCTAAATTCGTAATTTAATGGGGGCGAAAGTGCATGTACAGGGTGACATTCAGAAGCTTGATCGGCACTGCCTGCATGATGAGAATGGTCATGAGTGCCTGAGTAATCGCTTGCATGGGTTTCTGTGAAAATGGTCGCTTCAGTGATAACAGGTTGTAACTGAATAGATAGCATCAATAGTAAAATGGTTATTTGCTGTAAGCGTTGTATCACAGGGGCGGTAACTCTTGGCTATGTTTAACTGGCATTTAGCCAGATTAGCTGTTGGCTTCATTTTTTATGTCGGACAACGCTATTGTAAAGCTTTACCGGCCACTTGAGTATCAGGGAATGTGCGAATATCGATCTTGTATTCTGACTGACAAGACGGCCTATCAAATAGGCCACATAGATCAGATATGCCATTAAATTGCGTACTCCTTGTTATGTGCTCATATGAGAAAGCGCTATGCAAAAGCGTGAAGATGTTGTTGTTTGAGCAGCATGTACCGCAATCGGTCGTTATGGTGGTAGCCTGAAAGAATAAGTCGCAAAGCCACGAATAACCTTGGTGGTTCGAGCGAGGCAAATTTATTTGCGACACAGGCAGCTAAAGCCAGGTGACCCCAATCGCTTTTAAATGTTTATCAGATATAACTTAAGCAAAAGCCATTAAATAAAAGTTTCGTGTTTAACGTTTTTCTATCATTTTCCGTCTTAGACGCTCTCCTATACTAGTATTTGAGCAATTACTTTTGGGAGGATAGCTTTGAAGGACAATTCAGACCGGACTACACAGGCTGTTGCCACCCAGATCCTGCACAAGGTAAAGCAGGTCGCACATGAGCTGCACCCTCAGCAACGTTTCTCTGCTGAGCTGAATCTGGACAGTTCTCTTGATCGGGATTTTGCATTTGATAGTTTAGGCCGGGTCGAACTGTTACTGCGTCTGGAACGCACTTTTGACGTGGCGCTGTCCGACGCGTTGTTGAATACAGCAGAGACTCCCCGTGATCTGCTACGTGCTGTTCTGGGAGGACAGCGTCGGATATCAGGCTCTGTATTGCCCGAGATCGAAAGCGTTGATGCGGTATTGAAGGAAGCCTGTATTGTGCCTGAGCAGGCAGAGACTCTGACCGATGTGCTGGAGTGGCATCTGCAAAATCATTCGGATCGAACCCATATCAAGCTCTATGATCCGGATGGCGCGGGTAATACGATCAGTTTTAGTCAGCTGAAGGCGGGCGCGATTCGGGTTGCAGCAGGTTTGCAAAAACTGGATCTGCAGCCCCAGGAACCGGTGGTATTGATGCTGCCTACCTGTGAAGATTATTTCTACTGCTTTTTTGGTGTGTTGTATGCGGGCGGCATCCCTTGTCCGATCTATCCACCGGGGCGGGTCAGTCAGATAGAAGAGCATCTCAATCGTCATGTCAGCATAGTGCAGAATGCCGGTGCAGGTATCATGCTGACTCTGGCAGAAGCCTTGCCGTTCGCTGGTTTGTTACGCAGCCGGGTGAGCTCGTTACGTCATCTGGTGACGGCCGAGCAGGTGCAAACAGATTACGAGAACCTGGTTCTGCCGAAACTGCATGCTGAAGATATCGCTTTCTTACAGTACACATCGGGCAGTACCGGTACGCCAAAAGGCGTGGTGCTGAGCCATGCCAATCTATTGGCAAATGTACGTGCCATGGGGGAGGTGGTGCAGGCCAGTTCTAGTGATGTGTTTGTCAGTTGGTTGCCGCTCTATCATGACATGGGATTGATCGGAGCCTGGTTCGGTAGTCTCTACCATGCTGCGCAACTGGTCATTATGTCGCCTTTGAGTTTTATTGCCCGGCCTCAGCGCTGGCTGGAAGCGATTCATCGCTTTCGGGGCACCCTGTCGGCTTCGCCTAACTTCGGTTTTGAACACTGTGTACGACTGATTGATGATGAGACACGGCAGCAGCTAGATCTCTCCAGTTGGCGCTGTGCGTTTAATGGAGCAGAGCCGGTCAGCCCACAGACCCTGAGCAGGTTTTGTGACAAGTTTACCAGCTGCGGATTTAACCCTGTGGCGATGATGCCTGTGTATGGTCTGGCAGAGAACACCGTGGGGCTGGCGTTTCCTCCGCTGCAGCGGGGGGCCATAATAAGTCTGATCAATCGGGATCGTTTTAACCGTAGTGGTTGGGCGGAATCCTGCTCTGCAGAAGATAAAGATACGTTGGAAGTGGTTGCCTGCGGACGGGCCTTGCCGCGGCATCAGCTTAGGATTGTGGATAGTACTGACCGGGAGCTGCCGGACCGACAAGAGGGGCGGATTCAGTTTAAGGGGCCCTCATCAACCAGTGGCTATTATCGTAATCCGGAGCAAACCTCCACCTTGTTTCATGGTGATTGGCTCGAAACCGGTGATCTTGGTTATATCTTGGAAGGTGAGCTTTATGTGACTGGCAGACAGAAGGATCTGATTATTCTGGCGGGACGTAATATTCACCCGTCTGAACTGGAAACCGCGGTCGGAAATATGGAGGGGATACGTAAAGGCTGCGTGGTCGCTTTTGGTAGCCGGAGTATTGAGCGGGGCACCGAACGTTTAGTCCTGGTGGCTGAAACCCGCCAGAAGAATGAAGCTCGCCTTGCCGGATTAAGTACAGAGGTCAACCGACTGGCGGTGGATCTGTTGGGGCAGCCGGTAGATGAGGTGTTACTGGTCGCACCAAACCGGATATTGAAAACGTCCAGTGGCAAGGTACGCCGTTCTGCCTGTAAAGCCTTGTATGAGGAGGGTAACTTCCAGGGGGCACCTGAAAATCGTTGGTTACAATGGCTGCGTATTGGTTGGGGAGAATTCAAAGGACGGTTGTTAAGGTTCTGGCAGCGATCTCTGGATTATGCTTTTGCTTGTTATTGCTGGGGGCTTTATGGCTTGTTACTTTGCCTGATAATTCCGCCGTTTCTGTTACTCCCGGGTATAGGGTTACGCTGGTGGATTATCCGTCAGGGGGTTCGGTTGCTGGGGTTGCTAACGGGCACTTCGGTGCGGCTTGAAGGTGCTGAACATCTGCCGCCGCCCGGTGAGGCCTGTGTTTTTGTCTGTAATCATTCCAGTTATCTGGATGGCTATGCCCTGGTAGGCTTTTTACCGCGCTGTGTGCGGTTTGTCGCTAAAGGTGAGCTGAAAAGAAAAAAGCTGATCGCTTTTCTGCTACGTAAGATAAACATCGAGTTTGTTGAGCGTTTCGACCCTGATAAGGGCAGTGCAGACTCCGCCCGGCTGACGCAACAGGCCAGGACGCATGCGCCTCTTTTCTTCTTTCCCGAAGGTACCTTCACCCGGGTGCCAGGGCTCAGATCCTTTCACCTCGGTGCATTTACCACCGCCTGTCAGCAACAACTTCCCGTTGTACCTATGGCAATACGCGGCACCCGAACGATGCTTCGTGCAGAAAGCTGGTTTCCACGGCGTGGCCGTATCATCATCTCAATTGGTGAGCCTATCCCCAGCCATGTAGTGAAAGGGGATAGCTTGTGGCAACAGGCGTTAGCACTACGAGACCATGCGCGGGCGGAAGTGCTGATGCTTTCTGGTGAGGCTGACCTGAATACGGAAACAGGGTTTGAAAGAGCTGAGTAAATTGCCGTGGCCTGGAACTGATAGATAACAGTTCGATACTCAACGAATACATATTCACTCTGTATTTATGAGCGGCTTATAAGCGCTGGGTACAGCGGTGAAGAACAGGCAGTAGAAACCTTATAAGAGATATCCCCCGTTATGAGTCTGGATCTTTATCTATCCCTGATATTTCTGAAGTGTCATCCGGCAATGTTTTTTCTTTTTGTAATACCAGGCTCAGGACTATTGCAGTTAAACCGCCGACAGTAATCGATGAGCCGAAAATGACCTGCAGGATCTCCGGGAAGCTGCTGATAACTTCAGGTACGCCGTCTACTCCCAGCGCAAGACCAAAGGATACAGCCATGATCATCAGGTCGCGCCGGTCCAGGTCCGCGGAGGCGATTATACGCATCCCCGCAGCGGCTACGGTGCCAAACATTATCAGGGTAGCGCCGCCCAGTACGGGCTTTGGAAGGGTTTGTAGCAGGGCGCCGATAATGGGAAATAGCCCCAGCAGAACAAAGAAACCGGCGATAAAGTATGCAACGTAGCGACTGGCTACTCCGGTTAGCTGAATCACGCCATTGTTCTGACTGAAAGTGGTGTTGGGAAAGGTATTAAAAGTCGCAGCGATAAGTGAGTTTATACCATCACCCAGTACACCGCCTTTGATACGTGCAATATAAACCGGGCCTTTCACCGGTTGATCTGAAACCATAGAGTTAGCTGTCAGATCGCCGGAAGTTTCAATGGCTGTTACCAGATAGATAATGGCGATAGGTATGAAAACGCTAAACTCAAAATCGAATCCATATCTGAAGGGGACAGGTAAACTCAGCACCGGCACCTCGGTGACTCTGTTGAAATCAACCATGCCCAGCAAGAGTGCAATGATATAGCCGACAATCATGCCGATCATAATTGCTGACATACGGATCATCGGGTTGTGAAAACGGTTTAGTATGACAACGGTAACCAGTACTGAGCCACCAACAGCCAGGTTGTGGGGGGAGCCCAGATCTTCAGCGCCAAAGCCCCCGGCCAGATCGGTCATACCAACCTTGATCAGGGACAGACCGATAATGCTGATCACGATACCGGTAACAATCGGAGTGATGATGCGTTTGAGCTTTTCGATAACAAAACTCAGGCCAATTTCAACGAATGCGCCTACCGCGCAGATACCAAAGATCATTGCCAGAATATCATCTGCAGAGCCGCCTTTGCTTTTGACAATAAAGCCAGCGGCAAGAATTGAGGCCAGAAAAGCGAAACTGGTGCCTTGTATACAGAGTAAGCCTGAACCCACCGGGCCAATACGGCGAGCCTGAATAAAAGTGCCGACCCCGGATACAATTAACGCCATGCTGACTAAATAGGGAATCTCACTACCTAACTCCAGGATCCCCCCGATGATAAGGGTGGGGGTGATTATGCCGATAAAACTTGCCAGTACGTGCTGTAACGCTGCTAAAAATGCTTTTGCCGGAGGAGGCCGGTCATACAGGCCATAGAGTATATCGCAGCCTTGTGATGGGTCTGGCATATGGCTATCTGACGGATCTCGCATACGGCTTTCCGGGTTATGTCATTATTCAGTTAGTTTAGTGCAATAAAATGCCGACCAAAGGTTGGTTGATTCAGTGAGACTACATTGGGGTTTGCAATGATATCCCTGAAGGGAGGGGGCCGCGTAGTTGAGAGGTCTCATAGTAGTTTCAAGTCGAGTAAATCTGCTGGCGCTACCGATAGCCGAACATAAAAAGTTTTTTCTCTGCTAATCAAATTAATCTGTCCTTATTTGTTAATAGTTAAGCTGCATTCATCATTGTTGTTCTATCCGCTTGTATAGACACTGTATGGCATAGATCTGACTAATCAGAAGGCTTATCGGATTCGGATAAGTCAGCGGGTTCAGATATGTCACAAATACCGCATGCCCGCTGTGGTGTGTATATACGAGAGAGTTTTATGCAAAAGCGTGAAGTAGTAGTGGTTAGTGCGGTACGTACTGCAATTGGTAGTTACGGCGGCAGCTTAAAAGGTCATAAACCGACTCAGTTAGCTGCGGGTCTGGTGGCCGAAGTGGTAAAGCGTGCTGGTGTCGCTCCTGAAACTGTAGGCCAGAGTGTGTTCGGTAATGTTATCCACTCTGAACCTGCGGATATGTACCTTGGCCGTGTGGCTGCTATTGAAGGTGGGTTAGCTGAAGAAACACCTGCGTTAACTCTGAATCGTCTCTGTGGTAGTGGTCTGCAAGCAGTTATTACTGCGGCACAACAGATCGAGCTGGGCGTGAGTGATACGGTTGTTGCGGGGGGGGCTGAATCAATGAGTCGTGCGCCTTATCATCTGCCAACCGCACGATTTGGTCAGCGTATGGGCGATGGCCAGATGGTTGATCCGATGGTCGCTGCGCTACATTGTCCCTTTAACCATATTCATATGGGTATCACAGCTGAAAACGTTGCTGAGAAATACAATATCAGCCGTGAACAGCAGGATGAGCTGGCGGCGCTGAGTCATAACCGGGCTCAGAATGCGATAGAGCAGGGCTATTTCAAAGAGCAGATCCTACCAGTTGAGCTGAAAAGCCGTAAAGGTGTGAAACTGTTTGATACCGATGAGCATGTTCGTATGGACTGCACCGTTGAAGAGATGGCCGCCTTGCGACCTGTATTTAAGAAGGATGGTACAGTCACTGCGGGTAACGCTTCCGGCCTGAACGATGCTGCGGCTGTGATTCTGATGATGGATCGCGAGAAAGCTGAGTCTGAAGGCCATCAGGTGATGGCTCGTCTGGTGGATTATTCTGTTGTAGGTGTTGACCCGAAGATTATGGGTATCGGTCCTGTGCCTGCGATTAAGCAGATTCTGGAACGCAACAACCTGTCGGTAAATGATATCGATGTTTATGAAGTAAACGAAGCCTTTGCAGCACAGGCTGCTGCTGTTGCCCAGGAACTCGACCTGCCCCGCGACCGACTCAACCCAAATGGTAGTGGTATCTCCCTGGGTCATCCTATCGGGGCTACCGGTGCGGTGATTACCGTTAAAGCATTGCATGAGCTGACCCGGGTGAACGGTCGCTATGCTGTTGTAAGCCTTTGTATTGGTGGCGGTCAGGGTATCGCGGCACTATTTGAAAGAGGCTAAAGCTAAAGACGGGTTACACAAAAAAGACAGCACTATAGACAGATGGTGCTGTCTTTTTTTTGTGTGCATAGAAGGCTCATTGATAAAAAAACCGGCTTTAGAAGAACTAAAGCCGGCATAAGCAAGAAGAGGCAATACAGAAAGTGCAACTGCAGCGGGCAGGGATATAACCCGCAACCTCAAGAGGCATGCATTTCAGCAATCAAAACAACCTGTGAGCATTGAAACAGGTTGCTTTAGAGGGGAATATTCTGGCGTAGAAGCTAATGTTTAGCGATGGCGATTACAGTCATTCTCTGAACATATAAGGACAGTCTGACTGTCTTGTTAATCGTTCATGACTGTCCTGTTAATCGTTCAGTTATCACTCTTTAGATTTTCGATACATACTCGGTGAAATACCGGTCCAGTGCTTAAACGCACGGGTAAATGCGGCAGCCTCGGTAAAGCCAAGCAGTCGGGCAATCTGTGATATGGGTACGTCTGGCTGGCTGAGGTAATGGATCGCTTCATCCCGTCGAACACCGTCTTTCAGTTCCTGAAAACTGGTGCCTTCATCCAGCAGTTTGCGCCGTAGGGTGCGGGTTGTTGTATGTATCTGGCTGGCTACGCCTTCCATGCTGGAGTCCGCCATGTTTTCAGCGTTTTCCAGGTAATCCATCACTTTACGGGTATAGACCGGGTAGTAAGACTGGCGCTGGAACCAGTCCAACGGACAACGTCTAAGATAAGCACTCAGGTTTTGTTGGGTTTGAATGACCGGCGCGTTGAGGATTTCCCGGTCAAATTCGAAGTAGTTTTCAGCCTGACCATAGACCGCTTCGCAGGGAAACATCAGTCGGTACTCTTCAAAATGCGCCGGCTTTTCATGCTTGAAACAGATCTTTGTTAACGGAATTTTCTGACCGATTAGCCAACTTGGAAAGCGGTGCCAGAGCAATAATAGAAAGTCCACCAGAGTATGGTCAGGATCAAGTTCCGGATCAGCCAGCTTAAGGTAGAAGCGGGCGCCGTTTTCGGACTCTTCAAAATGTAAATCTGTCGCTGCCGCGACCAGATTATAAAACCGGGAACCCCGGCGATATACCTGTCTCAGATTACCGCTGGGTAATACCTGTTTAGCCATCATGCTGAACACACCATGCCGTGAAGGCTGGCTCCCCAGACAGAGATACTCATCATCAGCATGGCGCCATACCGATTGCATCAGCCTGCTGAGTTGCTGAGGCGTGATACGTACCTCGTTATTGTGCAATAACGCCTTAGACAGGCCTGCGTCATGTAGCAGTTGCTGCTCATTTAATCCCTGTTGCAGGGCTGCCTTTACAACAGCCTGAGCAAAGTGAATCGATATTGAGTGATGTTTATGACTCATTAAGCACCTGCGTGGGATGAATAGTTGTGTCCGTATTTGAGAGGTTTTTTTATATTTGCCCCGGCGTTTTGCTATTCAAACTAATAGGATTGACCTTTTATGTCAATTGTTAGGCTTTTTTTGATATTGAAGCAATATCGAATGCAGGACAGACTAACTGCCATGGTTTCAGGATTCTAAAACCGCTGAATAAATAAGAAATAATCAGGGTCTTTACCCACAGGCTGGTAAGCAGAGTGAGATGCAGATGAAAATATTAGTTCCGGTAAAGCGAGTAATCGATTACAACGTAAAAGTTCGGGTCAAGGCTGATAACAGTGATGTTGATCTGGCTAACGTTAAGATGGCGATGAACCCTTTCTGTGAGATCGCTGTTGAAGAAGCGGTACGTTTAAAAGAGGCAGGTGTTGCTACTGAGGTCGTGGTGGCATCAATCGGTGATAAAGCCTGTCAGGAACAGATTCGTACCGCACTGGCGCTGGGTGCCGATCGTGGTATCCAGATCGAAACTGACACTGCACCTGATGCACTGTCTGCCGCGAAGTTACTCAAGGCTGTAGTGCTGGAAGAACAGCCACAGCTGGTCATCATGGGTAAGCAGTCAATCGACTCTGATAACAACCAGACCGGTCAGATGCTGGCCGCATTGCTGGATCAACCACAGGCAACCTTCGCCTCTGAAGTAAAAGTTGACGGTGACAAGGTTCAGGTGACCCGTGAGATCGACGGTGGCCTGCAGACTCTGGAACTGGATATGCCGGCGGTGATCACCACCGATCTGCGTCTGAATGAACCACGCTATGCATCCCTACCGAACATCATGAAGGCTAAGCGTAAGCCACTGGATGTGAAAACGCCGGACGATCTGGGCGTTGTCGTTAGTAATAACATCACACTGATCAGTGTTAATCCTCCGGCCGAGCGTCAGGCAGGCATCAAGGTTGAATCGGTCACTGAGCTGGTCGAAAAACTAAAAAACGAAGCTAAGGCTATTTAAAGGGGATTATTGATATGACGATTTTAGTAATTGCAGAACACGACAATCAGTCGTTGAAGCCGGTAACCCTGAATACCCTGGCTGCTGCAGAGCAGATCGGTGGTGATATTGAACTACTAATAGCAGGACACAACTGTCAGGCTGCTGTCGATGCCGCGGCGAATATCCCGGCTGTGACAAAAATACTGCATGCGGATAACGCCGCTTATGAGCATCAGCTGGCGGAGAACGTAGCTAAGTTGATTACAGCGCTTGTCAGCGGCCACAGCCACATCCTAGCTCCCGCGACAACCAACGGTAAGAACTCTCTGCCCCGCGTCGCTGCCCTGCTGAATGTTAATCAGCTGTCTGATGTGATCGGGGTTGAATCTGCGGATACCTTCCAGCGCCCCATCTATGCCGGTAATGCGATCGCAACGGTTAAGACCGATGATGCTATTAAGCTGTTAACGATTCGCGGCACAGCGTTTGATGCTGTTGTGAGTGAAGGTGGCTCTGCACCTGTAGAAGTGATTAGTGAAGTCTGTGATGCAGGTAGCTCGCGTTTTGTCGCTGAGGAGCTGGCTAAATCCGACCGCCCTGAACTGACCGCCGCTTCGGTTATTGTTTCTGGTGGTCGGGGTATGGGTAATGGCGATAACTTTGAACTACTGTATGCAATGGCGGATAAGCTGGGTGCTGCCGTCGGTGCCTCCCGTGCGGCGGTAGATGCAGGCTTTGTTCCTAACGATATGCAGGTCGGACAGACCGGTAAAGTGGTTGCTCCGGATCTTTATATCGCCGTAGGTATATCGGGTGCGATTCAGCATCTTGCTGGTATGAAAGATTCCAAGGTGATCGTGGCCATTAACAAAGATGAAGAAGCGCCAATTTTCCAGGTTGCCGACTATGGTTTAGTGGCTGATCTGTTTGATGCCGTCCCTGAGCTAACCGGCCAGATCTGAGGCTTTTCTCGAGAAAATAAGTCAGAGAAATGCGCCAGAGAATAAAGGAAGAAATGTATTATGAGCGACTATATTCACCCGCAGCGCGATGCTGAGTTTGTTCTGAATGAGTTGGTGCAGTTTGACCAGCTGTGCAAAGCCACTGGCCAGGATGAGGTTAATGCTGAACTGGCATCCGTTATTCTGACCGAAGCGGGAAAACTGGGTAACGGCGTACTGGCTCCTCTGAATAAAGTGGGCGATCTGAACCATCCGACTCTGGTTGATATCGATGGTCAGTCAGGCGTTGAGTCAGGCGTAAGGGAAACCGCTGGTTTTGCTGATGCCTATCGTGAATATATGGACGGTGGCTGGTCATCCCTGACCGGCGCCGAAGAGTTCGGAGGCCAGAACCTGCCGAACGTTCTGGGTACCGCGGTGAATGAGATCTGGCAATCAGCTAACCTGGCGTTTGCGCTTTGCCCGTTACTGGGACAAGGGGCAATCGAATCGATCTCCCATCATGGCAGCGACCAACTGAAGCAGGCTTATCTGCCGAAAATGATCAGTGGTGAGTGGACCGGTACCATGAACCTGACTGAGCCGGATGCGGGTACCGATCTGGCGGCAGTAAAAACCAAAGCGGTTCCTGTGAATGATCACTATCTGATTACCGGTCAGAAGATCTTTATCACCTGGGGTGATCATCAGATGACCGATAATATCGTTCATCTGGTACTGGCACGTCTGCCGGATGCACCAGCGGGTGTCAAAGGTATCTCGCTATTCGTTGTGCCTAAATTTATGTTAGATGAGCAAGGCAACCCGGCGCAGCGCAACGATGCCTATGCAGTGTCTCTGGAGCATAAACTGGGTATTCATGGCAGCCCGACCTGCGTCATGTCTTTTGGCGATAATGGTGGTGCTGTCGGTTATCTGGTAGGTGAGCCGAATAAAGGCTTAGCTTACATGTTTACCATGATGAACCATGCCCGTCAGGGTGTT
This sequence comes from Amphritea balenae, assembly GCF_003858655.1. Taxonomy (GTDB): domain Bacteria; phylum Pseudomonadota; class Gammaproteobacteria; order Pseudomonadales; family Balneatricaceae; genus Amphritea; species Amphritea balenae. The sequence goes on along the minus strand of NZ_RQXV01000001.1, from coordinate 864,157 downwards.
GGCTTACAAGGGTTGGCTGTCTCTGAGGCGTCTTATCAGCATGCCCTTGAGTATGCTAAAGAACGTATACAAGGCACTCAAAAAGATGGCAGCCGTTACTCAATTATAAAGTTCCCGGATGTGCGCCGGATGCTGATGCAGATGAAATCATCAACCGAGGCGATGCGTGCGCTTTGCCTGGTCGCATCAGCCGAGATTGACCGGGGAAATAGTGCCCGGGTTGAACTGCTGACGCCGATTGTTAAAGGTTGGGTGACTGAGCTGGCGCAGGAGCTAACCTATCTGGGTGTGCAAATTCATGGTGGTATGGGTTTCATCGAAGAGACCGGGGCGGCACAGTTCTATCGTGACGCGCGTATCCTGACTATTTATGAAGGCACGACCGGTATTCAGGGGCTGGACCTGGTAGGTCGCAAAACACTGGCGAATGGTGGTCAGCATCTGGCTGAACTACTGGATGAGATCGCCGAAGGTATCAGTCGCTTTGAAGCGTTGGGCGGTCAGTTTGATCTGGCAGCACAACAGTGCCGTATCGCACTTGAAAACGGTATTGCAGCACGTCAGTGGTTACTGGATAACAAACAGGATCTATCTGCGCCAGGTAGTGCCAGCGTTAGCTTTATGATGTTGTTTGGTTATCTTTGTGGTGGCTGGTTGATGGCAAAGAGTGCCCTTCAGGCTAAAGCTAAGCTGGATGCTGGTGAAGGTGATCCGGAATTCCTCAATACCAAGCTGACCTCTGCCCAGTTTTTCTGCGAGCATATGGTACCGCGCACTCAATCCTGTCTGGCATCAATCCAGGCAGGTAGTGAGAGCATTATGAAGCTTGATGAGCTGCAGTTCTGATAACGGTTATCGAGGAAAAGAGTATGCAACGCGAAGCGATGGAGTTTGATGTAGTTATCGTAGGCGCAGGACCGGCCGGATTATCGACCGCGTGCCGCCTGATGCAACAGGCCAATGAGGCGGGCACAGAACTGACCGTCTGTGTGGTGGAGAAAGGCTCCGAAGTCGGTGCTCATATTCTCTCTGGTGCGGTGATTGAGCCCCGTGCCCTGAATGAGCTGTTCCCCGATTGGAAAGAGCAGGGTGCACCGCTGAACACCGAAGTCACTGAAGATCAGATCTTCCTGCTTAAAAATGATCAGAAAGGCAGCAAGATCCCAAACTTCCTGGTGCCGAAGACCATGCACAACCACGGCGCCGGTTATAAAAACTATATCGCCAGTGTCGGTAACTTATGCCGCTGGTTGGCAGATCAGGCCGAGCAACTGGGCGTTGAAGTATTCGCGGGTTTTCCAGCTTCTCACATTATCTACGGTGATGAGGGACAGGTAGCCGGAATCGGTACCGGTGATATGGGACTGGATGAACAAGGTAACCAGAAAGATAGCTACATGCCGGGCATGGACCTGTTGGCTAAATATACTATTTTCAGTGAAGGTTGCCGCGGTCATCTGGGTAAAGAATTGATTGCCAGATACCAGTTGGATGCGGGCAAAGATGCCCAACATTATGGGCTTGGCATTAAAGAACTGTGGGATATTCCAGTAAGAGAAGAGGATGATCCTGCTAAACATCAACCCGGTCTGGTGTTACACGGTGCCGGCTGGCCGCTAGCCTCTAAAGAGTCTGACGGCAGTGCCAGTGGTGGCTTTTTCCTCTACCACCTGGAGGATAATCAAGTGGTGGTCGGACTTATCACCGACCTTAATTACGATAACCCGCACCTGAGTCCGTTCGATGAGTTTCAGCGCCTGAAACATCATCCGGTATTGGCTCAATATCTTAAAGGCGGTAAGCGGGTCTCTTATGGGGCCAGAGCGATTACCAAAGGTGGCTTTAATGCATTACCTAAGATGACCATGCCGGGGGCGTTATTGCTGGGGTGCGATGCAGGTACCCTGAACTTCGCTAAGATTAAGGGCACCCATACCGCCATGAAGTCCGGCATGATTGCAGCAGAGACTATCTTTGCTGCACTCAGTGCCTCAGACCAGGAAAGCAGTGAAGGCGGTAAAGATCTGACCGCGTACACTGAAAATTTTAAGAACTCCTGGGTTTATGAAGAGTTGTACCGCAGCCGTAATTTCGGTCCTGCGTTGCATAAATACGGCACAATGGTTGGCGGTGCACTGAACTTTATCGATCAGAATATTGTTAGTCTGCCGTTCACTATTCATGATAACTATCCTGATTATGCCCAGATGAAAGCGGTCAGCGAATGTGCCCCTATCAGCTATCCAAAACCGGACGGTGTACTGAGTTTTGACAAGCCTTCTTCGGTGTTTTTGTCGAACACTAACCATGAAGAAAACCAGCTTTGCCATCTGAAACTGACTAACAGCTCAATCCCTCTGGCGCAGAACCTGCCAAAGTTCAACGAACCTGCGCAACGTTACTGTCCGGCGGGGGTGTATGAAGTGCTGGAAGACGAGCAGGGAGAGAAACAGTTTCAGATTAACTCTCAGAACTGTGTGCACTGCAAAACCTGCGATATTAAAGATCCGGCCCAGAATATTACCTGGGTAACCCCGGAAGGGGGCGGTGGGCCGAACTATCCAAACATGTAATCGATACCGTCGATTAGATGTTTGGTTGCCAGAACGCAAAGCCAGCTTTCCTGCTCCTGGCTAGAAAAAACAAAAAACCGCCAACTGGCGGTTTTTTATTCCTGGTTCCTGGCTAGAAAAAATAGAAATCCGCCTACCCGGGCTATTAACTCAAACTGAGGCTACAGATCTTTTTTGAACGCATTGTTCTGTGAATTCAGTGGGTCGTTGCAATACATTGAATTCATAGTCAAAAGCGTTCACTTGAAGAAGCAGCAATACCGCTGTTAATAAGCTCTTTCGAGCAAGTTGAGTACGTACTGGCTCGCATTCTCTTAACTATATTGGCATATTAACTACTATTAAATACATCAGTAGCAGGACCATAAGCCAGGAGGGTCGCGTAATGCAATATCATCTGAATGGGTTCAAACCCGGCAACTATGAGGTGCCTGATGAGGCGAGGGAGCCTTATCCAGAGCCCCCCATTGTGGATCTGCCAACAGAGGTGGATGTTCTGATCATCGGTACTGGTCCGGCGGGTCTGACCATGGCGCGACAGTTGTCTGAGTTCACCGACATTAAAACCTGCATTGTAGATATGGACCCTGGCCCCTTGCTGTTTGGCCGCGCCGACGGTATCTCCTGCCGCACCATGGAGATTATGGAAGCCTTTAACAGCAGCGAAATGGTGGTGAAAGAGACCTACCAGCTGAAGCAAAACACATTCTGGGAGCCGGACGAGGCCAATCCCCAGAACATCAAACTCACCCACAAAATCGCAGATGCCCGGGCCGGGCTTTCCGAGTTTACTCACGGCATTGTTAATCAGGCGCGCCTGCATGAGCTGCTGGTGGATGGCATGGAAAGATCAGTTACCCACCTAAGCCCCCATTACAGCCGTGAACTGGTTGAGATGAAGATAGATGACAGCCTCACTCAGGATCTTAATGCCTATCCTATAACGGCAAGCTTCAAGCGTACCGATGACGCCGGGGCCGGCAAGAGCGAAACGGTTAAAGCCCGTTATGTCGTAGGTTGCGATGGCGCCAGAAGCAACGTTCGCAGAAGCATGAACATCCCTCTTGAAGGCGATTCCGCCAATAAAGCCTGGGGCGTCATGGATATTCTACTGAACACGGACTTCCCGGATATCCGTGTTAAGAGCTTTATCCAGTCCAAAGACCACGGTGCTGTTATGACCATCCCTCGCGAGGGCGGCTACCTGTGTCGGTTCTATGTCGAGCTGGATCTGTTAGGCAAAGACAAACGCGCAGCGGATGTTAAGTTGAACGAGCAAGACCTTATCGCCAAAGCCCAGAAGATCTTTCACCCTTACACGCTGGATGTGAAAGAGGTGGCCTGGTGGTCAATTTATGAGGTGGGGCAACGCATAGCTGAACGCTTTGATAACCGCCCGCTGGGTAGCTCAGAGGATATTATTCCCCGGGGTTTTGTGGCAGGGGATGCCTGTCACACGCACAGCCCTAAAGGCGGCTGGGGGTTGAACACCTCATTGCCTGACACCTTTAATCTGGGCTGGAAACTGGCTGCTGTGCTACAGGGCAGAAGCGATCCCCGGTTACTAAGCACTTACTGTACGGAACGACGTAAAGTGGCACAGCAACTGATTGATGCTGATCGGGAACTGTCCAAGCTGGTTGCTACCCGGCCAACCGCCGGCGATGATTCCGAGCAGGCTAAGATCGACACTGCCAAGATTGAAGCTTTTATGAAGCGACAAAGTGGTTTTGTCTCTGGTACATCGATCGAATATTACCCGTCGTACATCTGCACTGGTCAGGAAAACCAACACCTGGCTACGGGTTATAACATTGGTCAGCGCTTCCACTCGGCTGAAGCCACGCGCGTAGCCGACGGCAGAAGCCAGCATCTGGGACATCTGGTAAAGGCCGATGGTCGCTGGCGAATTTTCCTGTTTGGCGGCAGTCAGGACCCAAGAGATCCGTCGTCAACGGCGTATCAATTTATCGACTTCCTGGCCATGGATGAATCCTCACCGGTGCAGAAATACACACCGGAGGGTTCCGATATCGATTCGGTGTTTGATACTTATGCTGTATTTCAGCAGCAGGATTTGTCGATGCACGAGCTGCAGGGCTATTTATGGCCTGCAAAAGGAAAGTACGGGCTGCGGGACTATGAAAAGGTTTTCCAGGCTGATACAAGCAATGATATCTATGACCTGCGCGGCATTGACCGTTCCGCGGGTTGTGTTGTGATTGTGAGGCCTGATCAGCATATTGCCACTATCTTGCCCGTTACGGCACACGCAGAGCTTACGAAATTCTTTGATGTCTTTATGATTGATCAGAGATAACAGTCTGATCATGTGATCAATTGTATCTTTAAGCCCGCCGGGTCAGACCTAGCGGGTTTTTTTATCCCCATTGAACCCACAGCACGTAGCTGACATGGCCTATAGCTTCTGATAGATATCGAAAGCTGACGTTTATTATTCTGGAGCCAAAGTCATAGTACTGTTAGTCCCGGTTTTGGTTATTAGCCCGCGCCAACGGGCGGTTGTTTGTTTTAACTGAACTCCGTTTAAGCAGTTTACTCCGCCACATAACCCAGTTGTGCAGATATAGCTTTACCCGCCTCAACTAAGTCGTTTATCCACTCATCTTTGCGTCTTTCCATCGGCGCTGATAACGACAGGCCTGCGGTCACATTTCCGCTTCGGTCATAGAGTAAAACACCGATGCAGCCCACGCCTATTTCGGCCTCTTCATTATCCAGTGCATAGCCTCTTTCGGCAGAGCGTTTACATTCTTCTATCAGAGGCTCCAGAGAGGAGAATGTATTACGGGTGTAGGCCGGAAGGTTAGTACGCTGTGCATAACTGGTAATTTCATCGGTTGTTCCCATGCCCAGCATCAGTTTACCGACACCGGTGACGTGCAGCGGTGCGCGACTTCCCACTATCTGTTGGACATGCATCATTCTGTTAGGGTTAGCTTTCTCAAAGTAGATAACCACATCGCCTTCCCGGATGGTCAGGTTAATCGTCTCGCCTAGCTTATCCCGAAGCTTTTCCATATAGGGCACCGCAACAGCCCGCAGGTCGACATCGCTATGTAACCGGTTACTCATCTGTAACAGACGCTGGCCTAGCTTGTAGTCGCCATTATCATCACGATCAACAAATCGATTACTGATTAGTGAATGAAGAATACGGTGCGCAGTTGATGGATGCAGCCCTGTATCTGCACTGAGTATTTTTAACTTTACCGGCTTGGAGTAACGGGAAATTGAGTCCAGCAACAAAGCGGCCCGGTCGATTACCTGGATGCGGGATTCCGGTTTCGAGTCTGACATATTAAAGCCTCTCTGGTTTTCGTAAGTGATGTTTCAGCCTTATTAATATTGCTTAAAACTATCACATTGCAACATCAGAAATCTATATTTCATAATGTGAAAACTAACTCTTCTGTCAGGTTTGTATTATTAAATACTTATAAATCAATTGCTTGAATGGGTATAAAGCGCTAACAATTATAATTTCACTATGTGGGATTTGTTGCGTATTGCGGAATTTGAAATGTTTTTTTATGGTGAATAGCAACTTAAGTATGAGTGTTACGACAGCAGACCGTTGTGACAAACCATTCGGCAAAACCATTTTCTAGACATAAGAGTTAATCACCATGACAGATCAGAATCCTGTTTTTATTCCTGGCCCGACCAATATCCCTGATCGGTTACTTAATGCGATGCACATGCAGACCCGTGATCACCGTGCGCCGGATTTTGTTGAAGCGTTCGCCCCGGTACTGCGCGACTGCAAGAAAGTGTTCGGCACTGAGACTGGTGAGGTCATTACTTTTCCGTCAACCGGTACCGGCGGCTGGGAAGCTGCGATCTGCAATACGCTGTCACCGGGTGACAAAGTACTGATCGCCCGTTATGGCATGTTCTCCCACCGTTGGATCGACCTTTGTCAGCGCCACAATCTGAATGTAGAAATAATCGAATGTTCATGGGGTAGCGGTGCACCGGCGGAACTGTTTGAAGACGCGCTGCGTGCAGATACTGATAACGAGATTAAAGCGGTATTGGTAACCCATAACGAAACAGCGACCGGCGTAAAGAGTGATATTGCGGCAGTTCGTGGGGCGATGAATGCAGCCAGTCACCCGGCGATGTTGTTTGTTGATTGCGTAAGCTCATTAGCTTCTATGCCATTTGAGATGGATGCCTGGGGCGTTGATATCGCCATTTCAGGTTCCCAGAAGGGCTTCATGTTAACGACCGGAATGGCCATTCTGGCAGCCAGTCAGAAAGCGTTAGCTGCGATGGAAACCGCACAGTTGCCACGTACCTTCTTTGATTTTCGCGACATGATGGCAGCTAACAGCAGTGGTGGTTTCCCTTATACCCCGCCGTTGCAGTTGATTCACGGTATGAAAGCCAGCCTGGAGATGTTGTTCGAGGAAGGTCTGGAGAATGTTTATGCCCGTCATAACCGTCTGGCAGAAGGTGTTCGTAAAGCGGTTGACGCCTGGGGGCTGAAGTTGTGCGCCAACTCACCGGAACTGTACTCCGATACGGTTAGTGCGATCTATGTACCTGAAGGTTTCGATAGTAACCAGCTGACCGAGCACGCCTTTAATGCCTACGGCGTATCTTTCGGTATTGGCCTGGGTGAGATGAACGGTAAAGCGTTCCGTATTGGTCACCTGGGTTCTTTGACCGATGTAATGGTGCTGTCGGGTTTAGCGACTATTGAGATGGCGATGGCTGACCTGAATTATCCGATCAAACTGGGTTCCGGTGTTGCCGCCGCGCAGGAGTATTTCCGCAAAACGGCTAGCAAAGCGACGGCCTGAGGTTTAGCTAATTATCAATTTGTGAGGTGTCTGATGACTGATGCAACTGAACAAAAAATTACGATCCCGACCTACGATGATGTGCTGATCGCCCATGAACGGATCAAACCTTATATCCATGAAACGCCGGTGCTGACCTCGCGTTTCCTGAATGAGCTGACCGGGGCTGAGCTGTTCTTTAAGTGCGAGAACCTGCAGAAAGCCGGGGCTTTTAAAGTACGTGGCGCATCCAATGCTGTGTTTGGCCTGACTGAAGAAGAAGCTGCCATTGGGGTAGCGACACATTCGTCTGGCAATCATGCGCTGTCTCTGTCTTATGCGGCGGGTCAGCGAGGTATTCCGGTCACGGTGGTTATGCCCCGTACCGCACCACAGGCGAAGAAAGATGCCGTCAATGGTTACGGCGGCACTATCGTGGAATGTGAGCCGTCCACCAGTTCCCGTGAAGCTGTTTTTGCTGAAGTAGTTGCTGAATCCGGCGCTGATTTTGTGCATCCCTATAACGATCCCCGGGTTATCGCGGGGCAGGCGACCTGCTCAAAAGAGTTACTGGATCAGGTGGAAAATCTGGATGCGGTTATCGCCCCTATCGGCGGTGGCGGGATGATTTCAGGCACCTGTCTGACCATCTCAAATATTGCACCACAAGTGAAGATCTATGCGGCAGAACCCCTTAATGCTGATGATGCAGCACGTTCTTTTCGTGCTGGTCATATTATCGCCGATGATGCGCCCGAAACCGTCGCCGATGGCCTGAAAGTACCTCTTAAAGACCTGACCTGGCACTTTGTCAGCAACCATGTCACCGACATCTTTACAGCGACCGAAGAGGAGATTGTCGATGCCATGAAACTCATCTGGAAGCGCATGAAGATCGTTATGGAACCGAGCAGTGCAGTACCGCTGGCCACCATTCTGAAGAATCCAGAAGTATTTAAAGGTAAGCGGGTCGGCGTAATTATCACCGGCGGCAACGTAGATCTCGACAAACTTCCGTGGTTGAGCTGATAGGCGAGAAGCATCACTGATTAAGAATTTTTACAGGAGAACAATAATGAATGCACAGAATGATCTGCAAAACCTGGAAGTAGGCTATGACGTACCGGCGATACCGGGTATGGATGAGGCTGATATCCAGACTCCTTGTCTGGTAGTTGATCTGGACGCCCTGGAAAAGAACATCCGCACTATGGGCCAGTACGCTAAAGAGATGGGCGTACGTCATCGGGTTCACGGCAAGATGCATAAGTCTGTTGATATTGCATTGCTGCAGGAAGAGTTAGGCGATAGCTGCGGTGTATGCTGCCAGAAGGTATCTGAGGCTGAAGTATTCGCCCGTGGCGGTATTAAAGACGTACTGGTTTCAAATCAGGTACGTGAGCCTGCCAAAATTGATCGTCTGGCACGTATGCCAAAACTGGGTGCTCGTACTATCTGCTGCGTAGACGACATTGAAAACGTAGCGGAGCTGTCTGCTGCGGTACAGAAGCATGATACGCAGATCGAATGTCTGGTTGAGATCGATTGCGGTGCTGGTCGCTGTGGTGTTCAGGCGGGGCAGCCCGTTGTTGATATCGCGTTGGCAATTGAAGCTGCGCCGGGCCTTAAATTCGCCGGTATTCAGGCGTATCAGGGGGCTATGCAGCACTTGCAAAACTATAACGAGCGTAAAGAGAAGATCGAGATCGCCGTTGAGATGGTAGCCCGTTCAATTGAGCTGTTAAAGGCAGAAGGGCTGGAGTGTGACATCGTTGGCGGTGGCGGTACTGGTTCTTATTATTTCGAAGGTAACTCGGGTGTATTTAACGAACTGCAGTGCGGTTCATATGCCTTTATGGATGCTGATTACCAGACTATCCATGATGAGAATGGCGAGCGGATCTCCGAGTTTGAAAACTCGTTGTTCATCCTGACTACCGTGATGAGCCACACCAAAGCAGACAAAGCGATCTGTGATGCTGGCCTTAAGGCGCAGTCTGTCGACAGCGGCCTGCCATATATCTTCGGTCGTGATGATGTTGAGTATATCAAGTGCTCCGATGAGCACGGCGTTATTACCGACCCGAATGGTGCTTTGAAAGTGAATGAAAAACTGAAGTTGGTACCGGGTCACTGTGATCCAACCTGTAACGTACACGACTATTACGTGGGCGTACGTAACGGCAAGGTAGAAACTTTATGGCCGGTATCTGCCCGCGGTAAGGCGTTCTAAATTTTTTATATTCAGGCGATTCCCTGCTTAATCACTGTGGGATCGCCAGAACAACCTATAGGAGTAAATCTATGGTTGCTGCTTGTGAACAACTCAAAATGGATGGAGCTGATAGTGCCAATGCATCAGAGCAGGGTGTCGCAATTGTATCTGAAGCGATCTGTGAAGAGATTATTGGGCGCCCCGAAGCATTTACGGCGGTTGAAAATGTATTTGCAGCGATGGCGCGTGATAATGCGTATAACTTTCCGGTGGTGCGAGAAGCGATCGGACATGCCGATGCTTTGTACGGTTTCAAGTCCGGTTTCGATCGTGCCGGGATGGTACTGGGGGTTAAGTCCGGTGGTTACTGGCCGGGTAACGTCGATAAGAACCTGACTAACCATCAGTCTACGGTGATTCTGTTTGATCCGGATACCGGTCAGCTGAAAGCACTGGTGGGTGGTAACTACCTGACTGCTGTACGTACAGCGGCAGCATCTGCCGTTTCAATTGCCCATCTGGCGCGCAAAGATGCCAAAGTACTAGGTATGGTAGGGGCTGGTCATCAGTCTACTTTCCAGCTGCGTGCTGCGGTTGAGCAACGTGATTTTGAAAAAGTCATTGCCTGGAATCCTCACCCGGAATACCTGCCTCGTTTGGCTGCGGTATGCGAAGAACTGGGTCTGCCATTTGAAGCGGTGGATCGCGAACAGCTGGGCGCAGAAGCGGACGTTATTATCACTATTACCTCCGCGTTCGAACCTTTGTTGATGAAAGACTGGATCAAACCGGGTACTCACATTGCCTGCATGGGTACAGATACTGCGGGTAAGCAGGAGGTTGACCCACAACTGCTGGCTGCAGCGTCAGTCTTTACCGATGAGGTAGCGCAGTCTGTCTCAATCGGTGAAGCACAGCATGCGATTGCTTCTGGCCTCATCAGTGATAGTGATATTACCTCGGTGGGTGAAGTGATTAACGGTACTCACCCCGGTCGCCGTAATGAACAGGAAATAACCTTGTTCGACGGCACCGGTGTTGGTCTGCAGGATCTGGCAGTGGCTTCGGCTGCTGCGGAGCTTGCGCAACAGAAAGGTCTGGCTAAACAGATCTCTCTGTAAATAGATGCATTGGCTGCTTTTCCCTACTGCCGGCATATTCTATGCCGGTAGCCAGGTCCCCAAATCGCAGTCACCCGATAGTGCGTCTTCCTGTTGCCGGGCATATGTAACTGGCATATGTCATGGATTCTGCTCACGGCCAGAATCTGGCGACAAAAGCGCTCTCTCCTCCTCGTATAGGGAAGGGGAGGGGGCGTTCCCCCTTATTTAAAGCTGCATCAATTAAATCCTTCCGCAATCGCTAGCTTAAGCGATGCTGAGTAGAGGCCAGATATGACGACTATTTCCCGACAACGAATGCGTGACCTGCTCGACAGAGAGCAATGCATAACCTGTGCATCAGTGTTTGATCCGCTTTCTTCAAGGATGGCCGAAGAGATAGGCTTCCAGGCCGGAATTCTTGGCGGATCAGTGGCATCGCTGATGGCGCTGGGTATGCCTGATATCTATCTGCTGACGTTGAATGAGTTGGCTGCCCAGGCCAAAAGGGTATGTCAGGCATCGGATCTGCCGGTTATCGTGGATGGCGACAGTGGCTATGGTAACTCACTTAATGTTATGCGTACGGTTGAGGAGCTTGAGCACGCCGGCGCTGCGATGGTAACCATTGAAGATACGATTATCCCCAAGCTTTATAAACAACCTGAAATGAACCTGAGCAGTGTTGAAGAGGGCTGTAGCAAACTGAATGCCGCATTGCAGGCACGCCGGGATCCGGCTCTGTCTATTTTTGCCCGGACCCATGCACAACAACCTCTGGAGCAGATGCTTGAAAGGGTGAAGGCGTACAGCAGATTAGGGGTGGACGGAATTTGCATTTTTGGTCTGACGGAGCGGGAAAAACTGGTAGAGCTGTCCGGATCTACTGATCTGCCAATTATGCTGATCAGCTACGGTGAGACTCAACTGGGTTCAAAAAGACAGCTGGCAGAACAGCAGGTAAGAATTCAGTTTGCCGGTCATGCTGCATATGAAGAAGCGGTTCAGGCAGTGTATCAATCTTTGTCAGAACTGTATGCGGGTGAAACCTCAACCAATCCATTGCCGGAAGCGAGGGATCTGATCAGTCGTTTCTCTGAAAATGCAAAGTATCATGAGATGACTGCAGACTGTTTCCTTTGAGGAGGTCGGAATACCTGGCTTGCATAGACAGACCGGTTTACGCCGGATATAGAAGTTTAAGCAGCTCAGCAGGCTCTGAAATAACATGATCGCTGTTGGCATCGGTCAGCTCGTTAATATCGCCATAACCCCAATACACTGCTACAGAAGCAGCCTGGTTAGCCTTTGCTGCTGCAATATCACTGGCTCTGTCGCCTATCATCCAACAGTGATTTTGTAAGGCAGGTTGCTGTTTCAGAATAGCACCAAGGTAGTCAGGCTTATGGCTGTTTTTTCCGCAATCATCACTACCGTGAACGCTGTCAAAAAAATGATTCAGTTCTGAATGAGCAAGTAATTTCTCAGCCTGAAACTGTGGTTTAACCGTTAATACCCGCATACTGGTGCGTTGATGTTCGACGCGGGATGCAATCTCCAGTAGTAGCTCTTTAATACCCGGGTAGATCTGATAATTGTAGATCCCTTCGCTGATATAGTGTTGTCGGAACAGCGTTACTGCCCGGGCGATGAGCTCCGGTTCATGGCTACTTAATAACCGTGCAAAGCTTTCTCGAATCGGCGGACCAAAGCAGGCCTGTAGCTCAGCATCAGAGACAGAAGTACGGCCCAGCTGACTGAGTGCGATCCGGATAGATTCAGCGATACCTGCCTGAGTGTTTAGGAGTGTGCCGTCCAGATCAAAAAAAACGGTAGTCATAATTGTAGTGGCCTGAAACTGTCATCGTTGTAATGAAATAGAAGTATGCCTGAAATGCCGGGCATAAAAAAAGAGACAGCTAAGCGCACGTTTGTTTAGGAAACGTAAAACCCGCTTAGTGCCTCTTAAACCCTCTTCGAGGGGAGTCAACTGGTTTGCAAAACCTGAGGCTTAAGTGACCACCTCAATTCGCATCATATTTGTGCTACCGGGTTTACCAAAGGGCATACCAGCGGTGATGACTACCGTATCGCCGATACCCGCCATACCCTGACGTTTAGCTTCCTGAAGCGCTGTCGGGGTTATCTCTACCGTTTGAGTGAACTCGGCATTAACCACCGAGGATATGCCCCAGGCCAGTGTTAACTTACGGGCGGTTGCAAGGTTCGGGGTAAGACTGAGAATGGGGGCTTTAGGTCTTTCCCTCGCGGCTCGTAGCGCGGTTGATCCGGTATTAGTAAAGTTTACCAAAGTAGAAACCGGCAGAATTGCGCTGACCCGACGTATCGCACAGCTAATTGCGTCTTCTGCCGTTGCATTAGGCTGCGGGCGGTTGATATCCAACTGGGCGTGGTAACCGGGATCAGATTCAATATTGCGGATGATTTTGCTCATCATATCGACCGCCTCGACCGGAAAGTCTCCAGAGGCTGTTTCGGCGGATAACATAACCGCATCGGCACCTTCATATACAGCATGGGCAACATCGGTTACTTCTGCTCTTGTCGGAGCTGGGGAAAATCGCATCGATTCAAGCATCTGGGTTGCTACCACGACAGGACGGCCATTGTGACGACAAGTCTGAATAATTCGTTTCTGGGTTGCAGGTATCGTTTCGGCGGGCAGCTCTACGCCAAGGTCACCCCGGGCTACCATGATGGCGTCGCTGAGTTCCACAATTTCGTCCAGATGTTCGACCGCCGAAGGCTTTTCAATTTTAGCCATTAAAAAGGCGCGGCCTTTAATCAGGTCGCGGGCTTCTTCAATATCTTCAGGGCGCTGCACAAAAGATAGTGCCACCCAGTCAACGCCGATCTCGAGACCGAACTTCAGGTCTTTGCGATCCTTGTCGGTCAGTGGGCTCAGGTTGAGTATCGCCTCCGGCACGTTAACACCTTTACGGTCCGACACTTCGCCACCCACGATAACCCGGGTAATAATCTGATCGCTGTTTTTCTCAATCACCCGTAACAGAACCTTGCCGTCATCTATCAGCAGATCCATGTTTTTTTCCAGCGCCTGGATTATCTCCGGGTGAGGTAAATTTACCCGTTGGTTGTTACCCGGTGTGGGATCAAGGTCCAGAGTAAATGTCTGGTTATTATTGAGAATAACAGGGCCTTCGGTAAAAGTGCCGAGCCGTAGTTTAGGGCCTTGCAGATCCATTAGGACGCCGATCGGAGTATTCAGTTCTCTTTCCACACTGCGAATCCAATTCAGGCGTTCAGCGTGGTCCTGGTGTTCACCATGGCTGAAGTTGAGTCGAAACAGGTTTGCTCCACTTTCCACCAGTGCCCGGACCTGTGCTGCAGATTGTATAGCGGGGCCCAGTGTGGCAATTATCTTAACTTTTTTACTGCTACTTCCTGTTCTGTTAGTACTTTCTTTTCTACTGGTGCTTCCTTTGCCATTGGCGCTTTGGTAATTACTCATCGGTCTTATCCTTGATTATTCGGGCGAAAGGGCGGGGGGTGATGGATCAGGGGGTTATTGTTCGGTCGTTCGCGCCATTGCCAGATAATCTTTTTTATTTTGCAAAGAGCCGTATCAAGGGGTCACAAATAGCAGGCTCTTGATTATTGTATACAACAATTTGATTATGTATTTGACTAAAAGTTGACTTGAAAGTCAATTTATTGGTTTTCATAGTATGAAATGTCTATTTGATAGACTTTTTATAGTGAGTGATTAAAAAATGAACCACAATATGAAAATTCAATTTGTATACAATTTTTTATGGTGGTTGTACTTTGGTAGGCATTAATGGCTAATTTAAGAATGACTGGCTTAAGGATTGAGGCTGTTTTGTATATTGCATTCGGTGATAGCTATTGCAGATATTTTTTATGATTTTTAAATTATGGGAGTAAATACAATGAGCAGACTGGATCTTGATAAGTCCATCACGATTACCCGTGCCGCTTTTAATAAAAGTCAGGAATTAAGCACTTCGCCCTTAACCATTGCTATCCTGGATAACGGTGGCAAGCTGATCTCTTTGCAACGCCAGGATGGTGCAAGCATGATGCGCCCTGATATAGCCATAGCAAAGGCCTGGGGGGCTGTTGCACTAGGTAAATCATCCCGCTGTCTGGGGCAGGATGCAGAGAATCGCCCAGCTTTTATTTCAGCGTTGAATACGCTGGCGCAGGGCAACCTTGTACCGGTACCGGGTGGGGTGCTTATTCGAAATGATTTAAATGAAGTCGTCGGTGCTGTGGGTATCAGTGGTGATACTTCAGATATCGATGAACTCTGTGCGATCAGCGGTGTGCAGGCTGCCGGTCTGGTGGCTGATGCAGGGCCGGTCTGAAATTAATACAAATCAGACAGGCTAATGCCTGTCTGATAAAGCATGAACGATCAAATAACCGGATTTTGATCTTGTCTGGTAAGTTAAATTCTCGCCTAAAGCCCGGTTTATAGGCTGTTTGATAACCACTAGTTCTACTTCTTTCAGCGTCCAGATGTTTATATCTGCATCAGCGAAGTGTTACGTTTTGTAAAGCTGTTTGAAATCCACCTGCTGGCTGCCTAGTATGGTTTCTCTGTTAGGGAGACTTTTCATCGGGTCTTTCTGAACTCCATTTCGGCGTTAATAGGTTTATTGGTAAACAGCATGGATTCAGTTACGCAAATAGCCTTAGGTGCTGCTTTAGGTCAGGCTGTACTTGGCAATAAAGTGGGTTATCGTGCGGCTGTTTGGGGCGGCGTTTGTGCAACGTTGCCGGATCTGGATGTGTTTCTGTCGATGGGTGGCGCGGTTGCTGATTTTACTTATCACCGGAGCTTCAGCCATTCACTGATTGTTTTAACGCTGCTTTCACCCGTTATCGCCTGGCTGATTAATCGTATGCATGGCCAGTATTCCGGACTTCAAAAGCAGTGGATGTTACTGGTTTGGCTGGTGCTGGTGACTCATCCGATTCTCGATAGCTTTACTGTTTACGGTACCCAGCTGTTCTGGCCATTGCCGATGGAGCCCATAGGCTTTGGCAGCGTTTTCATTATTGATCCTTTATATACATTGCCATTACTGATCGGTGTTGCGTTGGCGTTAAGCTCAAGGCATGCAGCATGGGGGCAGCGTAGCAATCGGTTAGGCCTGATCGTCAGTAGTTTGTACTTAATCTGGGGGCTTTCTGCGCAATCCTATGTTACCCATATCACTGAAGAAAATCTGGCGAATAACCATCAACAGGGTGAGGTGCTGGTGACTGCCGGGCCATTTAATACTTTATTATGGCGAGTCGTGGTGATGCAGGATAATGGCTATCAGGAAGGCTTTTATTCCCTGTTAGACCCTGATCGCCTGATTGAATTTAAGCAGTACCCTAATCAGCCGGAGTTACTAAGCGGCATTCAGGATCATTGGCCTGTAGGCCGTTTACAGTGGTTTAGTAAGGGTTTTTTAAAAGTAGAAAGTACCCGTAATAATGATCTGGTTGTTTCAGATCTGCGAATCGGGATTGAACCCTCTTATGTGTTTTCGTTTAAGGTCGCTGAGATAAATGGTGATGAAGTAAAACCGGTTGATGATCAACTTGTCACCCAGTCTCTTGATTTTGGTGATGTTGGAAAGCTGTTACAGCGTATTATTAGCCGCAATAACTAGTACTGCTTAAATCGCCCTGTCTATGAGATGCTTTTCGACGATTCTTTTTCATAGGAGGAAAGCTTTGTGAGTGGAAAATATTTCATTCAGAACTTATAGGCGAAGCAATCAAACAGATAGTAGATTGCGGTTATTCTATCCCTCAGGTCTTAAATCGATAGGGGAGAAACTTCTACTGTTCTTTCAGTAACCCAGGTTTCAAACTCGCCTGCCGGTATCGGCTTAGAAAACAGAAAGCCCTGAGCGTAATCACAGCCCCAGGCTCTCAACAAATCATACTGTTGGGTTGTTTCAACCCCTTCAGCGATGACTTGTATTCCCAGCTTGTGCGCCATCATTATGATGGACTCACACAGCGCTGCTCCGTCAGCATCATTCTCAAGGTTCTTAACGAAAGACTGATCAATCTTTAGATAGTCGATATCGAATTTTTTTAGGTAGGCTAATGACGAATAGCCTGTTCCGAAATCGTCCAGCGCCACCTCCATACCGGCGTCACTGAGTAAAAATAGTTTGCTGGAAATAATCGGATTGCTATCCATCAGTAATCCTTCGGTCATTTCTACTACTATCGCATTGCCCGGCAGACCTTGTTGGTGAAGAAAATCAAACCACTCATACATGCAGTTACCTTCATAGCGGAACTGGGCGGGTGACTTATTTACGCTGATCTGAAAATCGCTCTGGAATGATTCGCGCCATGATTTCACTTGCCATGCTGCTTGCCTGAATACCCAGTTACCAATATCAATGATTAACCCGTTTTCTTCTGCGACAGGAATAAACACAGCCGGGCTGATGAAGCCTCGGGATGGATGTTGCCAGCGAAGCAGTGCTTCTGCTTTATGAACTGAATTATCAATCAGGCTCACTATTGGTTGGTAGAATACAGTCAGTTGATTGTCGGCAAGCGCGGTGCGTAAGTCGTTGGCCAGAGCTATTTTATTCTGAACAGAATCTTGCATTGCTGGTGTAAAGTAATTTCTACGGTTGCGGCCTTGCTCCTTGGCTGTATACATGGCTTGATTAGCACATTGAATCAATGTCTCTGCAGTATTTGCATCGCCCGGATAGAAGGCGACACCAATACTGCTGGAAAGGTAAATTTCTTCCTTACCCTGCTTAAAGGGTTTAGCCATTTCCGATAATAAATTCTTCGTTATTTCTTCAACACTGTTTATATGTTTCAGGTTGTTAAGAAATACAGCAAATTCATCTCCTCCTATGCGTGCTACTGAGCTTGAATTTAACATACAGTGCTGTATTCGTTTGGCTGAACCTTTGATCAGCAGGTCTCCTGTATCACGGCCTTTACTGTCATTAATTTCCTTAAAGTGATCGAGATTAATATATAAAACAGCACTCAATAGGTCTGGATTCTGGGCTTTTTCAATGTCCTGCTCGACACGATCGAGGAACATTCGTCGATTAGGTAATCCAGTCAGAGCATCAAAATTTGCCTGACGCCAGATCAGTGCCTCAGACTCTTTCTCTTTGGTGATATCTGTCGCGATACCACCTATAGCATAAGGCTGGTCATGATCATCAAGAATAGGGAATTTACTGACCAAAAAAGTGCGGGAGCCTTTTTCTGTATTAATCGGGATCTCATATTGAACCGGGAGTAAATTGCTTAAAATCTGTTGATCCCATTGCCTCACTTTTGCAATCTGCTCACTGTTCCAGAAGTCTGAATCCAGGCCGCCGACCATCTGCTCAGGATTTAGATTTACTAACTTGGCCATCTGTTTACTGACCAGGTGATATCTATGCTCTGTATCTTTTATAAATATGAGGTCTGGCGAGTTATCAACAATACTGGATAGTTGTTTATCATGCTCACGGATACGCAGTAGCATCTTTTCGATTGCGTGGCCGACTCGGATAAATTCATTAAAACGTCCACCTATATAGGGCGGTGGCGCTCCGCTCTCCGGGATATGTTCAGCATAACTGGTTAATTGATGTAATGAACTTGTGATCAGATAACGGAGGATCAGCATGGTTGCGATACTCAGCATTACAACCAACGTGGTGGCGAAGTAAAGGTTGTCCGTATAAGCGTCTTGCAGAGCTAAGGATGCTCGGTTGGGTAGGAGCGAACGTACTGCATACACATTGCTGCTGCCTATGTGCAGGTAATGTTCCCTTAAAATATTATTTTCGGTGGTGAGTACGCCAGATTCCATCGAGATGGGTGAACGCAACCGTTGTAACTGTCCTGGCTGGCTTTCCATACTATCGAGGATATCTTCACTGTTGCTCAGTGATATAGCCAGAGAACCGAAGAGCTCCTGAAACTGATTAATGATCCAATAGTTATTATTTAACAATACATAGGTATGTAATTTACCGATCACTTGTCCGAATTGTTCATCGACGACTGGTAAAGTCAGGCGTAATAAATTAAATCGCCTACCTTCAAATTCGGTCTGTGTGCTTGTCCAGGTTGAGAGGGGGCTGTAGTTTTTGCTGAGCTTCGCCAGAGGAAGTTTCAGGTTTAACATGCTGGCATTGGTGGTAACAATGCTGGAGCCGTCGATATCCTCCACAACAATAGCATCGATGTGTTGGCCGCTCACATCGGAGAGTAGCTTTTGTACAACTTGAGAAATGTTGTCAGGATCGTTTTTATTTAACCCCTGGTGCACTTCATAGGTGTTGCTTAACTCCTGACTGATCTGTTCGATATTCTTAAATTGAGCCTTTATCAGGCTGTTAAGGGCACGTTGATCGCGCTCATAGGCAAGCTTGATCTCATGCTGAAGTGCTTCTTCTGCACCATTGAAAGCCGGGATCAGAAGTATTGTTGAGGCAATGGTCAGTAAGGCGAGTACCAGAGATAGAATAACCGTTGAGAAGCGCGTTGTTTTCACTGGTTAGCCTCCAGCGGTATGTTGCTGAGCCGGAATGCTTGCCGTTTTAACTGGTTTATATCAGCCTGTAATTGATCCTTGGTTAGCAGTTTTATATCACCCGAAAATATGTGTGGAATGTGTTCTGATTGGCTTTGCTGGTCCAGCTTAATCGCTTCAGCCATGGCGATGCCATTATCGTCATTGATACGCATTACAGTAACATCCAGTCCCTTCTGCTGAAGTTCGATCAGTTCTGCTTCACCCCCACCCCATCCATTGAGTAACACATCAAGTCGGTTTGTCTCCCTTAAAGCCTGCAGTGCACCAAGCGCGACATCCGTTGAGTTGGCAAAAATCATTTTCAGATCAGGGTGTTGTTGCAATGTACGCAGAGTGGCCTGATAAGCTTTGTCGCGGTTCCCTTGGGTATAATATGCGGCAACTTGTGTAATGTCGGGGTGTTTTGCTGCTTCATTAGCGAAGGTGTCCCCGCGCATCTGACTGACATAACCGGGAGAGAAGTAGAGCATCAGATACTTACCCTTATGATCAATCTTATTTAACATCCACTCTGCCATTAGTCTGGTACCTTGAGCATGGTCGAAGCCGACATACAGAAAAGGGGGATGAGTTTGCCAGCGCAGCAGTGGTGTCGTGATATTTTGCAAGATCAGTTTTGGTGTTCCCCGCGCCAATATTCGCTCGATCATTCTGCTTTGAGGTGCGGTGTCCAGGGTGAAAACAAGGTAATCCGGTTGCCAGGCCAACGCTTCAGATAACTGCTGGCTTTGAAGAGCTGAATCAACGGAAGGTCGGGAGAAAAATGATTTTAATTCATAAGGTGTCCGGGTGTTTCGCATTCGGTGTTCGAAAGAATTCTGGCTCCTGCGCCAGTAGTCTGACGTTTGCAGGCCTGGGTAGATAATCGCGATGCGAGTCGGGCGCTTGAGTGACTTTGTGATGGGGGTTGCAGGTGCGCGAACTATCTCAGCAAACTTACCCATAATACTGTTTTGTTCTGGGTGCTGATCAATGTAAGTGTTGATGCGGATATAATCTTCAGCAGCATAAGCCATTGAGCTATGCAGTGCTGTAATAATCACTGAAAATATCACAGCTAGTAACTTGTTCCATGAAAACCGTGCCATGAACACTAATCTCCCTTTAGTTTTCATCCAGTTTATTCAGTGGGCGGTGTTTCCCACTATGAATTACAGATTAGTACAGGCAGATAGTTTTTTAATCCTAGAGTCCCCATTTTGAGGATAGCCTGAAGGGGCGGGCGTTTATTTCATTAGCGATAAAAGAGTGGGGCAGAAAAGGTATTTACTGAATATAGTTCAGCTTTAGACGCAATTATCATTTTTTCCAATACTATTCATCAGCAATGATTCATCAGTGAAAATTACGAATGTTAGAGATGGGCTATAGAATCGGGAGAGTCAGAACAGACTGAACCCATAGAGAAGGCGGTTTCACTTTGTACCACTATGAGTTAACCCTATTATTCTAATGAATCTTCGGTTTTGGCAATGTGTGGTTAAAGTGATGCACGATTTATTGCACCCTGATGTAGCCCTTTGGCACAGACCGGACTATAAGATTGAACGGTCTGTTAGACCGATTCCGACTGTGTATTCACCTGGTAATTGTATTTTCAATAGTCGTAAAAACGTATTTCAAGAACATTGCCGTCTGGGTCATTAAAATAGGTTGAGCGTACAGCTTGACCCTGAGCCCCGAAAACATCCTCCCCACCTGGTGTAAGTTTAACACCACGAGTTTCAAGCCGAGCAATGATAGAATCGTATTCTTTATGGCTCATTGACAGGCATATATGATTTATAGGAAACCCACCAATGCCTTCACCGGCTCCTGTAAAATTCTGAACAAGCGGCAGTAATTTGTCATGCTCCATTATGTCAAAAATAGTTTTCTCATTAATGCGTACGCTAGGAAAGCGTGCTTTACCCTCTGAAAACTCTTTTTCTCGAACCGGTTCAAATCCTAGAGTATTTACATAAAATTCTAGAGAGCGTTCGGCTTTCTTTACCCAAATTACCGCATGATCTATATTCACGAGCCTCTCCTTTTAAACTAAGCTCACACTAGGAAGGATAGACTCCATAACGGCTAAATACTAAAAGGAACTTCCGCTTTTGGCATGGAGCAGAGATAGCCTAAATGATTCATTAGCCAAATAAAAAAATTATGCGGGCCTTGGTGCGCGAACGTTACAGCCTTTCAGTACCAGCTGAACAATCAGTTCGGCGGCGGCATCATAATCGTCCTGTTCCATCTTTTCCTTGCCGGTGACCCGGGAGATCTGCCAGTCGAAATCGGCATAGGTCTGGGTGGATGCCCAGATAGTGAAGAGCAGGTGGTGGGAATCGACTTTGTCCATCAGGCCACGTTCGATCCATGATTCAATTTTAGCGCTGCTCTGTTGCGTCTGTTCCATCATCTGCGCTGCAATATCTTCGGGCAGATGCGGGGCGCCGTGCATGATCTCACTGGCGAATACCTTCGATGCGTAAGGATACTGTTGGGAAATGCGGATCTTGGCGCGAATGTACTGTTCCAGTGCGGTGACCGGATCATCATTTTCATAAAAGGGTGTGGCGGCGTGCAACAGAGGCTCAATGACGCTTTCGAGCACGCTACGGTATAGGTTCTCTTTGGTCTTGAAGTAGTAGTAAACATTGGCTTTAGGCAGGCCGGCAAGTTTGGCAATATCGACTGTCTTCGTCGCAGCGTAACCTTGTTCGGCAAATGTTTTACTGGCAGCCTGAATGATCAGCTCCCGGTTACGTTCCCTGATTCTGGCCATTGAGTTGTTCTGCTCCCGGATTGGCGGACTTAGGTTGCTGGCTGGGCTCTCTGATTCAGAGCTTTCTGACTTACAAGTCATCTTCCGAAATATGGTAGCACCCGGTATGGCGTTTACTCAAGATGAATTCAGGCCTGAGTGACTTGTTATATAAGGCTATGGCGTAAATAGAACAGTCGCTACAGTTTGCTCACGTAATAAAAAAGCCCTGCTTAAAAGTTATTTTAAACAGGGCTTTGTATAGCGTGAAATACTGTTGTTAAAACGTCAGATCAGTGTATCGGTGCACCTTTGGAGATCCAGGTAGCTACGATATCCCGCTCCTGTTGAGTCATCTGAGTGATGTTTCCCAGTGGCATTGCCTGAGTGGCAATCGATTGTGCGTGAATCTGAGGTGACAGTGTTTTCATCTGTTCAGGCTTGTCCAGAATAATGCCGGCCGGAGCGGTACTGAAACCTGCGTAACTCGGGGTTGCAGAATGGCAAACCGTACAGCGTTCACTGATCACCTGCTCAACCTGCTCAAAGCTGACCTGCTGAGTTTCGCTCTGCAACGTTTTCTGCGGTGCTACGACAAAGGCCAGGGCGATCATGCCGAAGGCTGTTGCTGGCAGAGTCCAGGCGTATTTCTGGGACTGATGACGGGTATTGAAGTAATGGCGTGCTAATACGCTCAGTACCCCCAGTGCTGCCAGTACGGCCCAGTTGTATTCGTGACCATAAGTACTCGGGAAGTGGTTGCTGATCATAATGAACAGCACTGGCAGAGTGAAGTAGTTGTTATGGCGTGAACGCAGCAAGCCTTTGGCTGGCAATGCCGGATCTGGCTCTTTGCCTGCTTCGATCGCACCGACAAGTGCGCGCTGGGCCGGCATAATGACGCGGAATACGTTACCCACCATGATAGTGCCGATGATTGCGCCGACATGGATAAAGGCGCCACGGCCGCTGTATACCTGAGAGAAGCCCCAGGCTGCGACGATCAGCAGAACGAACAGTATCGCAGCCAGTAGCGCTGGCTTTTTACCCAGTGCAGAGTCACACAGCGTGGTGTAAATAAACCAGGCGGCAATCAGGCTACCAATACTGATAGCGATAGCTACGCCAGAGCTCATGTCCGAGCCTGGTGCAACCAGATACAGTTGCGCATTGAGGTAGTAAACAACGGCTAACAGGAAGAAACCGGTCAGAAAGGTCGCGTAAGCTTCCCACTTAAACCAATGCAATGTTTCGGGCATTTTCGGCGGTGCCAGTTTGTATTTCTCCAGATGGTAGATGCCACCACCGTGGATCGCCCACAAGTCGCCGGACAGGCCTTCGCGGGGCTTACTCCGGTCCAGATGGTTTTCCAGCCAGTTAAAATAAAAGGACGCGCCGATCCAGGCGATGCCTGCGATCATATGGGCCCAGCGAACCGCGAGGTTCAACCATTCAGTAATATGCGGATCCATTGTTTACTCCTCATAGATATTTGACCTTATATAGTCAGCAAAAGGTCAACGCTATTATTTTTATAAGTTCTAATTCGGTGTTATTTCTTTGCCCGATGAGCTCAGGGCATAATTATTCTGCCGCCTCAAGGTAAATCTCGGTTGTGTCAGCGAAGTAATGCTCATCACAATTATTGCCTTCGCCTTCCCGGTCTACGACCAGAAAGTCGTCTTCAGCAACACAGCTCAGTACCGGGTGGTGCCAGACGCCTGGGTGATAGTTCACCCCCTGAGTCCCGTCAGTAATAAAGGCGCGAATAGCTGTCTGATCCGGGACATCTCCCGGTTCTGCTACCAGTAGCAGAAACGGGTTTTGTTTCATTGGAATAAATGCCTGGCTACCAAAAGGATGGCGTTCCAGCAGTTTGATACGCAGTGGTATTGTTAGCCCCTGCGCACGAAAAATACTGATAATTGCCCGGTCATCTGGTTTTCCTAATATGACTTCGCCCAAACGATGAAAACGCTTAGTAGAACCGTTATTGATCATGAAAAAATCACGATCACCGGTTTCTATCACATCGCCATAAGGGGCAAATGCTTCTGCGGTCAGGGGTTCTGGCCGAAGAATCTGCCTGGTTAGTTCAGTCATCAGAGCCACCTCAGTCGGTTTTCTTGTTTGAGATGTTGCCGAACAAACGTAAACGGCTCACGCCACCATCAGGGAAAATGTTCAGACGGACATGGGTAATCGGACCGATGTTATTAATCTGCTCGGCAAACTCATGCTCCTGATGCATTTCCAGCTTTTGTGCGGGTAGTAGCTCTTTCCAGAACAGACTTTGTGTTTCGATCTGCTCATCGGTACCGCCCTTAACATAGGCCGCCTGAATAGAGCAGCTGTCAGGGTAGTTACCTTTAAAGTGCAGGGTGTCGACCACAATTCGGCTAATCTCACCGGGATGACCCAAAGCGACAATAACCCAGTCGTTACCCGGGGTGCGGCGGCGGGCTGTTTCCCAGCCATCTCCCATGTTGATGCCGCGGCCCGGATTCAGGATGTTGCTCATGGTACCGAAGTGTTCATCGCTACAAGCGAGGGCTCGACCGCCGCTCAATGATGCTACAAGGTCGATCTCCTGATCGTTGCCAATCTCTGACCAGTCCAGATAAGGGATACCGTAAACTTTCAGACGAGCGACACCGCCATCCGGGAAAATATTAAAACGGATATGGGTCCATGGTCGGTCGTCATTAATGGCATGCAGGTGCTGGCTATCTCCTTTCAGGCTGACAGCACTCAGCAGTTCGGTCCACTCGGCCGTATCAGTCGGGTCACCTTCAGGGCAGAAGCATGCTTCCAGTGATGCGGATGGCGGGAAGTTACCGGTAAAGAAAGAGGTATCGATATCCACGCCTTTGATAACACCTGGTACACCCAGCTTAATGACAGTGAAGTCATAGCCTTCGAAACGCTTGCGGCGGGATTCCCATCCGTCCATCCATTTGCCGTTATCGTCGAAGACGCCTTCTTTCCATACCGGAGCTTGCGGTTGTAGCATGCGATCAACTGCAGCAAACCAGTCGTCAGTTACATAGATCGCCTTACTTCCAAGACGGGCATCGGCCAGGTTGATATGTTTTAGAAATGTTGTTGTGCTCATTATTGTTTTCTCACCTAGCTGATGGGTTACATGATTTCCAGACGGAACCGGGCAATTTTATTAATCTCCTGCAGTGCGCAGGCAAATTCTTGTTCCGGACTGTTATGAATACGGTCTTCAAATGCCGCCAGTATCAGATGACGGTTACTGCCTTTGACAGCCATGATGAAGGGGAATTTGAATTTAGCTTTATAGGCATCGTTCAGTTCGGTAAAGCGGGCGAACTCTTCTGAGGTGCAATCGCTGATACCTGCGCCCGCCTGCTCGGAGGTAGATGACTCTGTCAGTTCTCCGGCTACCGCCGCTTTACCGGCAAGATCCGGGTGGGCATTTATCAGGTCCAGTTGGGCCTGTTTGTCTGCTTGCAGCAGAATATTAGCCATACGTTGCTGTAGGCGGTCGATCTCGTTGTGGCTGCTATCGATACCCAGGTCATAGGCTTGTTCGGCAACCCAGGCTGAATGCTCATAGATATCACCGAAGTTGCTGACAAACTTTTCACGGCTCATCTGGCTTGGGGTGCAGCTTTGAAAGTAAGCCTTGCTCATTATGCGGTCTCCGGGTTGTAAGGATGGTTTTCGTGCCAATGCTTAGCGATGTCGATACGGCGACTAAACCAGACCTGATCATGGCTTTTAACGTAACGAATAAAGCGTTCCAGCGCGGCGATACGAGCGGGACGTCCCAGCAGACGACAGTGCATACCGATGGATAACATCTTCGGTGCATCTGCACCTTCTTCATACAGGGTGTCGAAACTGTCTTTAAGATACTGGTAGAACTGTTCGCCACTGTTGAAACCTTGTTGTGTGGCAAAACGCATATCATTGGTATCCAGGGTATATGGGATGACCAGATGCCCTTTACCTTTATTGTCGACCCAGTAGGGCAGGTCATCGTCGTAGGCATCGGAGTCATACATGAAGCCGCCTTCTTCCATCACCAGATTGCGGGTGTTAGGGCTATTTCGACCGGTATACCAACCCTGAGGACGTTCGCCGGTAACCCGGGTGATGATCTCTATAGCGCGATTCAGGTGATCTCGTTCTTCTACTTCATTGGTGTATTGATAGTCGATCCAGCGGTAGCCGTGGCTACAGATCTCGTGGCCGGCTTCCTTCATTGCACGGGCAACGTCAGGGTGGCGTTCTACCGCCATTGCTACGGCAAAGATTGTTAGCGGGATATCATATTTACTGAAAAGTTTTAGTAAACGCCATACACCCGCCCGGCTGCCATATTCGTAACATGATTCCATGCTCATGTTACGTACACCGGGAAGCGCCTGGGCGCCGGGCATCTCTGACAGAAACGCTTCGGATTCATTATCGCCATGTAAGATGCAGCGCTCACCACCCTCTTCATAATTCAGTACGAAGGATATAGCTATACGGGCCTGACCAGGCCAGCGGGGGTGGGGTGGGTTGTTGCCGTATCCGATCAGGTCGCGTGGATATTCATTGCTCACGGGTCGACTCCTCAAAGATGCTGAATGACATTAGTTTAGTTATCAATCTAAACTGGTATTCATTAATTGTATACAATAATCGCTAATAATATCAATTAATAAATTGTCTCAGGAGTCAGGAATCGGCTTTTTTACGGGCTCTAATTATTCTTACACGCCGTTATTCAAGGGTTTAAGCAGGTTTCTATAATCGATTTCAAATTGTGCAATGTATTATGTATACAATTACTTGTGATTTTGTTGTTTTGTTGGTGTTGGTTGTTCTATAGTGTAGTTATCTGAAAATAAGAGAGGATTAAGGATCTATGGGTTATCTGACTACGCATGTACTGGATTCAGCTCATGGCTGCCCAGGTAGTGAAATTCCGGTAGCACTGTACCGTATTGGTAATGAGGGTAGCCGCGAGCTAATTAATCACGCAACCACTAATAATGATGGCCGTTGTGATCAGCCGGTACTTGAGGGCGAAGGCTTTATAAAAGGTGTGTACGAATTGATATTTAGTGTCGGTGATTATTATCGTCGACGGGGCGTTGAGCTGCCCGAGCCTGCTTTTTTAGATGAAGTGGTATTGCGTTTTGGTATTGCTGATGAGGCTGAACATTATCATGTGCCGTTGCTGATTTCGCCTTACAGTTACTCTACATACAGGGGCAGTTAATTCTTTCTTCTGATAACAGCTTCGGGCATTAGCCTAAAATTTTATATTAGCCGTTGGGGAAACCCAGCGGCTTTTTTGTAACTGAAAGCTAGCGTAAAAATACCGCGGTGCCGGCGCTGACAAAGAGGCCGGCGCTAAGGCGATTAAAGCGCTGCATGTTTCGTTGTTTTTGCAATGCCGGCGCCAGTAGGCGGGCAGAACTGCCATAGGTCAGTTTGCAGAACAGATCCAGTACACACCAACTGGCAGACATGACAATTAACTGAGAGATCAGTGAGCTTTGCGGGTCGATAAACTGAGGCAGAAAAGCGATAAAGAACAGTATGTCTTTTGGGTTACTGATGCCCAGTAAAAAAGCCCGGGAGAACATGCTCCTGAAAGTCGGGCTGACAGGTTGTTCCGTTTTGTTTGTTGATACTTTGTTTCTGGCTTCCATCCAGGCCTGGTAGCCCAGCCAGATCAGATAGACAGCACCACAATAGCGAATCAGGCTAAAGATTTGCTCCGATGCCAGTAGCAGAGCGCCAAGGCCGGTTGCAGAAGCAATAAGCAGAATCAGTGATGCGCTAACCCCCCCCAGAAATGCTGGACTGCTGCGAACAATGCCATGATTAAGACTGTTAGTTACCATCAGTAATGACAACGGCCCTGGAATCAGGATCACCAACAGGGAGGCGGAACAGAACAGAAGCCAGGTTTCTAATGACATATATTTATCTCAAATTAGCGGGCTATTTAGCGAGCGCTAGTGTTGTTATCAAATACAAAAAGCCTTCCCGCAGGAAGGCTTTTGAGGTTTTTCTATTTCAGCTTAATAAAGAAGCCCTTAAAGTTTAGGTTCTAAGGGCAGATTGTAAGGTGTGGATTTTAAGGTGAAAGCCTTACGGCAGGAAGATAAACTTCGCAACAAAGAGTGCGGTCAGCACCCAGACACCGTTAGAGATCTGAGATGATTTACCCGTAAATAGCTTCAATGCAGTGTAAGTAATGAAACCTACCGCAATACCATTTGCAATAGAGAAGGTCAGGGGCATCATGATGGTCGTCATGATCGCCGGAGCAAACTCGGTCATGTCTTCCCAGTCAATTGCAGCCAGTGAACCCATCATCAGCATGGCGACATAGATCAGTGCGCCATCCACAGCAAAGCCAGGCAGCATCTGCGCCAGTGGCAGCAAGAACAGACCCAGCAGGAACATCAGACCGATAACAACCGCCGTCAGACCCGTACGGCCACCAACAGATACACCGGCAGCAGACTCTACATAAGAGGTTACCGGTGGGCAACCGAAAGCAGTACCCAGAACAGAAGAGATGGAGTCAGCTTTCAGAGATTTGCTCAGGCCCTCGATCTTACCGTTTTCATCCTGCAAGTTGGCCCGTTGAGCAACGCCCATCAGGGTGCCGGCCGTATCAAAGATATTTACAAACAAGAAGGTAATGATGACCGGGATCAGAGCTACATCAAGGGCGCCCATAAGGTCCAGTTTCATGTAAATAGGTTCGATCGCTGCAAAATCAGGCACCGCTACCAGACCGCCTTCAGGCCAGGATACGAAACCTGAAGCCGGCGCCCAATCGACGCTGACGGCGAAAAATTCATATGGCAGTACTGCAGACATCAGAAATGCGATAGCAGTGGTCAGGCCGATGCCGATGATCACGGAACCAAACACCCGGCGGTAGCTCAGGATCGCAATCAGCAGGAAGCTTAACAGGCCTAGTGCAGGCGCTTCAGGACCAAACTTACCGAAGCCGAAGTGAGTCAGATCGGCCAGAGCAACCACATTGTCCGGGTTAGGTACGATCAGGCCGGTGAAACGCAGACCGATAAAACCCAGAAACAAACCCACACCGGCAGTCATTGCCAGACGCAGGCTTAATGGAATGCTATCCAGCATCCACTCACGCAGTCGGGTGACACTCATCAGGACAAACAGACAGCCTGACCAGAATACCGCCCCCAGTGCGATCTCCCAGCTGTAGTTCATCTCTAGTACTACGGTGAATGTGAAGAACGCGTTCAGGCCCATGCCCGGAGCAAGTCCGATTGGCCAGTTGGCATACAGGCCCATGAAGATACAAGCAATCGCGGCACCGATACAGGTGGCCAGGAACAGGCCATCAAATGGCATACCTGTTTTAGACATGATGATCGGGTTAAGGAACATGATGTAAGACATGGTGACGAATGTTGTCAGGCCGGCAATCATCTCAGTTTTTATGCTGGTTTTATGTGCACTGAGTTTGAAAAAACGGTCCAGAAATCCGGTGGTACTTGACTGCGGAGAGTTATCTGCCGCTAGTGGTTCTTGTTGTATGCTTTCCACAACTGTTACTCCTGGTGGGGTTGTATGGCCCCGTCTTATTTTTATGTATGGCCCCTTTAGGGAAGGGATAGGTATCGTTGTGTTTCACTCCATGGAAACAGGCACTGTCCAATAAGATTGTGCTTAGAACCATAATAGAATTGTATACAAAAAAATCAACCCGCGGGTCAGGTTTTTTCGTTGTGTGAAATTGAAAAATGATCAAGATGGTTGTTTAACTAGGGAATAATCGTCGGAGAAAGAATGTGGGTAAGCGAGTAGTTACGGCGAATTTACGGGTATAAAACTGTTGTGAGTCATGGCTTTGTGCGGCTCAGGCTGTGTACAAAATAAAACCTTTTATGTACCATTTATGAAGATCTACCAGTGGTTTTTGTAACTGGTATTGTTTATCCATGACCGGATATATGTGCTCACTAGCTGCAGCTGAGGCTTTAATGAACCAGACACTCGACTCCATCAAAACTGACAAGAAGCGCGGCAGTAAAAAAACCCAGGATGATATTGTTTATGCGCATATTTTTGATGCCATTCTGGAGCAGCGTCTGGCGCCGGGAACAAAGCTGAACGAAGAATCCCTGGGTGAGATTTTTGGTGTTAGCCGTACCATCATTCGACGTGCGCTTTCCCGTTTGGGCCATGAGCAGGTTGTTGTGCTACGCCCTAACCGGGGGGCGGTGGTTGCCAGCCCGACTATAGAAGAAGCCCGGCAGATAGTCTTTGCCCGTCGTGTAGTTGAAAAAGCAGTCACTGAACTGGTGTGTGAAAATGCTGAATCCACCCAGGTTGATAAACTAAAGAAACTGGTCGAAGAAGAGCAGGCCTGTTTTTCCCGTGGTGATAGGGGCGCAGGTATACGTTTATCCGGTGAGTTTCATCTGTTGATGGCTGAAATGGCCAACAATCCACCGCTACTTAGTTTTCAGCGCAGCCTGGTATCGCTTTGCTCACTGATCATTGCGCAATATGAAAGCGGTGCTAAATCTCATTGTTCTTATGATGAACACTATGAACTGATTGAGGCGATCCGTAAGCGGGATAAGAATAAAGCGGTTAGGTTGATGATGCACCACCTGGACCATATCGAAGATAAACTGAGTCTGGATGATGAAAATGCATCGGATGATCTCAAAGCGGTGTTTTCGGGTCTCTTAAGTGGCAAATAGTTGAATGATCAATAAACGCGGCTTTCTGAGATCGGTTTTATCCGACTCGCACGCTTAGGGAGAGTAATTTCTGGCTATCTTTCCCTTATAGCTTCATCTTTATAGCGTAACAATGGTGAAATAAAGAAGTCGAGGAGTTGTCGTCGACCGGTCTTGATCTCTACAGACGCAACCAACCCTGGTGACAACTGTATCTCTTTCCCCTCAATCTCCAGTGTTTGTTTATTTAGCTCAAATGTGGCCTTGTACACTGGGCCATAACTTTCATGAATAATGGCATCGTGACTCAGGGTTTTAAGCTTGCCGTGGGTTATGCCATAACGCGTAAATGGGAAGGCTTCAAATTTAACCTCAGCCTCCTGACCTGTTTTTACAAAACCAATATCTTTATTCTGGATAAATGCTTCAATCTCCAGAGGCATATTATCGGGAATAATAGTGAGTAACTTTTGTGCGCTATTAACAACAGCGCCAACAGTATGAACCTGAAGCTGATGGACTTTGCCGGTGACCGGGGCGTACAGCTTTGAGTGATTATAAATCTGCTGCTCCTTCTTAATATCTTGCTTTAAAGCTGCGATAGAACGCAGAGACTGTTGCAATAAGGATGAAGCTGATTGGTGGTAGGATGCTTGAGTTTCAGTCTGCTTTGCTTCAAGCATTCTGATCGAAGCGGATGCCTGTTTTCTGGCTTCTATAGCACTATCCAGAGCAGCTTCATAATCGAACATCTGTAACCGCAGATTGTTTACATCATTTCGTGAAACAACACTCTTTTTGAGCAAAGACTGATTTGCTAATAGTTGCTCCCGTATAATCGGGATCGCATTGCGAAACCGGGTTTCTGATATTTTCGAGGAATTCAGAGTAGCCTGATTTTGTGATATTTCTGATTTGATTGCTGCCAGAGTAGCCCGGTGTTTATTCAGTGTATCCTGTAGGACCAGTAGGGTAGCCCTGAAATCATCAGAGTTATGGGAAGGGGATAGTTTAAAGGCTGTTTCCGGGGTATCGCTCAGTAGCGCTTCTGCCATTAGCATATCCAGCTCAGACTGTTGCAGTTGCTGTTGCAAGCTTGATGTCGCTACCGGAAGGGTCCAATTGTATTAGTAACTCGCCCTTCCTCACCTGCTGGCCATCTTCAACGTTGATCGCTCTAACGACTGCTGTTTCAAGAGGCTGTACTATTTTGATCTTACCCGCCGGAATGGTTGTACCCTGAGCGGTACTGATAACATCGATTGAGCCATACCAGGCCCAGATTACAGTAAGCACAAAGAACAGAGAGATGATGACTGCTAGTATTCTGCCAAACGGGGCTGGCGGACTTTCGACAACCTCTAACGCTGCCGGTAGAAATTCAAGTTCAAACGCACGTTTACTTTGTTGGCTAATAATCATATATTCCCTTATCAAGTTAAGTTATCTGATCCATAGATAACTGAGTAAAAAGGATTTTTACTGTAATTGGGGCAAATGTGAAGGCTAACTTAGCCTATATCACACCACAACCACAAGTATCTGAAACGGCTCAGGATTCAGGCGTTGCCTGTCTGTGCCTGTTACTGACCTATCATGGTCTCAGAGGTGATTATCAGCAGATCATCCATGAGTTTGGTGGCAACAGGCCACAGCTGGATAACATCGCGTTGATCCGTTCCGCCAAAAAGTACAAGCTCAAATCCCGCTCAGTCACCACCAGTGTAAAACGGTTAGCAAAACATCCACTGCCTGCAATGGCAAAAGATAATAACGGCGGCTATTTTATAATTGCCAAAGTTGTCGATGATCAGGTGTTGATTCAGCGACCATTTAATAGTCTCAGTGAAAAATCATTTGAACAACTGGAACAGTTCTGGAGCGGAGAACTCCTGCTGGTCACCCGCAGGGCAGAGGAGACTGCGACCAGCCTGAAGTTCGGCATGAAATGGTTTATCCCGGTATTGGCAAAATACAAACTGCTACTTACAGAGGTATTGTTTGCTTCGTTTTTTCTGCAGAGTTTTGCCCTGATTACACCGCTTTTCTTCCAGGTCATCATAGATAAGGTGTTGGTGCACCGGGGGGTAACAACTCTTGATGTGCTGATGACTGGGCTGATAGGTATTATTCTGTTCGAAGCGGTGTTGGGTTTCCTGCGTACCTTTATATTCTCCCATACCACTTCGCGGGTGGATGTTCAGTTAGGTAGCCGGTTGTTTAAGCACCTTCTCGCCCTGCCAATATCATACTTTGAGAGCCGGCCAGCAGGGCAGACCGTTGCCCGGGTCAGGGAGCTGGATACCGTCAGAGAGTTTATTACCAGCTCCTCCCTTACTGTGCTGATAGATCTGGTTTTCACAGTGATATTTTTTGCTGTGATGTGGCTGTTCTCACCTTTGCTAACTCTGATTGTTTTAGGCTCAATCCCCGCTTATGTACTGATTTCATTGCTTATAACCCCCTCACTACGAAAACGCGTTGAAGAACGTTTCTATCGGGGGGCTGCAAATCAGGCTTTTCTGGTAGAAAGCGTGACCGGCGCTGAAACATTAAAAGCGATGGCGGTTGAGCCGCAGATGCATGATCGCTGGGATGAAAGTCTGGCTGCTTATGTTAAAACATCCTTTAAAACCACGGTGCTTTCGGCGGCGGGTTCCCAGGCAGTGCAGGTTATTAGTAAAGTCACTATGGCGCTAATACTCTGGTTTGGCGCCAAACTGGTAATGGCCGGGGATCTGACTGTAGGTCAGTTGGTGGCGTTTAATATGCTGGCAGGTCAAGTAGGCCAGCCAATAATCCGTATCGCCCAGTTATGGCAGGATTTTCAGCAGTTCAGAATCTCTATTCAGCGCCTGGGCGATATACTTAATACCAAAACCGAGCATGATACCAGTTCTATGCCCGATCATATGCCGGCTATCAAGGGCAGAATAGAGTTAAAGGATGTAACCTTCAGATACCGCCCAGAGGAGCGGGAGGTGCTTAACAATACCTCACTCAACATTGAAGCCGGCCAGATGATCTGTATCGTAGGGCGCTCAGGTTCCGGAAAATCCACCGTCACTAAACTGATTCAACGGCTGTATAGCGCTGAAAAGGGTCAGATATTGATCGATGGTATCGATATCAATCTGATGGACCCCGCCTGGCTCCGCCGCCAGATCGGAGTAGTACTACAGGATAATATACTGTTTAACAAAACCGTACGGGAAAATATCGCCCTGGCTAACCCAACCCTGGGTATGGATAGGGTGATGCGGGTGGCGCAACTGGCCGGCGCCCATGATTTTATAATGCAGCTGCCCAAAGGTTATGAAACTCTTTTAGAGGAGCGGGGGGCTAACCTTTCCGGAGGCCAGCGTCAGCGCATTGCCATTGCCCGGGCATTAGCGATCGCCCCTCGTATTCTGATTCTGGATGAAGCCACCGCCGCACTGGATTATGAGAGCGAAGCAGAATTTCAGGAGAACCTGAAGAAAATCGCCAAGGGCAGAACCGTAATTATTGTTGCCCATAGATTATCAACAGTAAGGGATGCGGATCAGATTATGGTTATGGATCAGGGGCAGGTGGTTGAACAGGGTTCTCACATGGACCTTGTGGAATTAAATGGTGTTTATGCAGGCCTGAATGGCAGGGATAGGTTAGAACTTGGTTAATAACGATTTTTAAAAAAATTTTAACTCGAAGTTTTTTTAGATTCCGTAAATAACAAATTAAACTAAATCTTAGTTGCTTGGTAATAAAATGAGTAAGTAATCGTTAAGTTGATTGTTCTCTTTAAGGAGGAGGTATGAGATATTTTATCATTCTTATAAAACTGTTTTTTTTGTCGGGCTCTTTGCATGCTGGTGGTATATCAGAGTCAGTGAGAGAAGCACTGTATGAAAATGGATTTCAGGCTGCAGTTAATATGGTAGATAGTGCTGAAAACCCGTCTTTGGATGAGATTTATCTATCACTATACTTAGTTGATGGATTTGATGCTAAGACAAGTCGATTAGATTATTACATTAAAAGTGATTATAAGCAGTCAGAATCATATCGGATTGGATATTATATAGGAAATTTTTTAAGTTTAGATGAGAGTCAGATATATGATTTAAAGTCGATCTCTGAAAGTAATCATTTGGCAAAAATAGTATATGGAGTGAATTCTTATTTTAATAGCAGGGTTTCTGACTCTGACTGGGATATCAAAGAGCTTCAACCAATAATCTTGCCAACATATAAAGAAGAAGCTTTATCTGTGACCTTAAGTAGTATGCTTACCGGAGCTTATTTTTACAAAGTATACGGGAGGGGAGACTGTGAAAGTTTAAAGAGAGGGAGCCCGATAGCATATAATTTATATAGACTATATGGGGTTCAGGCTTTTAGTGGTTGCGATATAAGTCCTGAGGAACTAGAACATTATTTTCTTGTTTTCCCATCTTCGGATGGAGTCGAGAGATTACTTTCGTTGGATGAACATCATATTGGTGATGCTTTTTCATTTTGGGAAGAGAATAGCAAATATTCTCCATATAAAGATTTTGATAAACCTCTGTGCCTTAAAGAGTATTCTGATAATGAAAGCTTTAAGAAATGTTTTTTACTATCGCAAGCGGTTGCAGAGTACTGCTCATTGCCATTTTGGAGTGAGTTAGATACTAAACAATATGATGGCAAGGAAGTATATTCAATTAAAGGGTGGCGTGATTCTGACCAGTACATAGCCTGCAAGAAAAAGAATATTAGGGATATTTTGGAGAATGGAATATGAAGGGAAGAGGAACACCAAAAGCAGTTCTTGATGCTCTTAAAGAAATTTAGGCTGCATATAATACTGCAAATCAAAGCTCAACCCCTGGGCAAGATAAGGCAAAAGAGCAAGGGCTCGTTGTAGATAATGCATTTTCTATTGTTGAGGATGGTTTGAAGATACGCGGTATAGTTGCTGCGGAAAAGTATAACGTTGATCCTAATAAGATGACTTTTACGCCAAGCCTGGAGCCCAATAAGCTTGCAGTGGAGCATTTAGCTATAGCAGAATTGGTTTTTTCAGGTGTTCCATCTAGTGATGGTCAAGTCCATAGCGGGGATATAGAAAGACAAATATATGCGGAAAGAGTGGCATATATGATTGAGAAAAACCCTAATATGAACTTCAACGAAGTCGAAGAAGCAAGATTAGCTGAATATAATGGTATCTCACGGCAAGGCCATCCCAATACTCTAGGCGTTGGATATGAAGGATACGGTGGCCGAATTTCTGCTTCAGCTGATAGCAACGGTGATGGTATTGCTGGAAATGAAACATCGTTTGGAAACTATGCCGGTAATACACTTGGTGTGGGTAATGCTGGACTTGGTTCTGTTATTTCTGCATTAGCTGATCCAGACGGCGATGGGGTTGCTGGTGCTTCTGAAAATGGTAGAACATCTGGAGAAAATACCAACGGTTTTGGAAATTCTTTAGGAATAGGTTATGCAGGTTTTGGCTCAGAGGTTTCAGGTTCTGCCGATACTAACGCGGATGGAGTAGCTGATTCTGCTGGCTCCAGTAGCGGATCATCAGGGGGCGGTTATGCCGGAGCCTATGGCTTTCCTTTAGTCATTGATATGGATGGCGATGGCATAGAGCTGACCCCCGTTGATGAATCAGTTACCACCTTTGATTTTGATAACGACGGTTATAACGAACTAACCGCCTGGACCTCCTCTGACGATGCCCTGCTGGTATTTGATCTTGATAACGATAATCAGGTTACCCAGGCCAAAGAGATCGCCTTTGCGCAATGGACCGAAGCTGAGGATACCGACCTTCAGGCGCTGGCCAGTGAATTTGATACCAATCAAGATGGTGTACTGGATCAGAATGATGCTGGCTGGAGCTCGTTTAAACTCTGGCAGGATCGGGACCTGAACGGTCAGGTGGATGAGGGCGAGATGCAGAGCCTGGATGAGGCGGGTATCCGTTCTATCAGTATGACTCCTCGTGAAAATACCGGTTCAGTGCTTTCGGATGGTACAGAAATCCACGGTCTGGTTGATGTTGAACGGGACAACGGTGAACTGCTCAATGGTGCCGATGTGGCATTCCGCTATAACTCCAAGGGCTTTCGTACTGTTATCGATGATAGTGGTAACAGGGTTTATGAGTTTGAGGACGGTAGTGTCCTTAAAAGCAGGGTGCTGGCTGAAAGCGAGCAGGACTTTGATCTGGGTACTTCCGAAACTGACTGGATCTCCGCTGAGGGGAACCAGCTTGCAAACCTTCTGAATGGTAGTGCTAAAACAGAGAGTATTCTGCTTTCCGGTGGCGATGGCGATGACCAACTGTTAGGTGGTGCTGGGAATGATTTTATTATCGGTGGCGCGGGTGCCGATACCCTAACCGGTGGCGCGGGCCACGATATGCTGTTTGTGGATGCTGATGATTTGTCGGTAGCCGGTCAGGTTGATGGCGGTGAGGGATATGACCAACTGATTCTAACTGATAATGCAGCTGTAATAGTTGATGTCGAGTCACTGGGCGTGGAGGCTGTTGTTTCCGGCGATGGAGCTGATCAGCTTAGTGGAAGTATCGGTGATGTTAGCTATATCTTTAACAGTGGCGGTGGAGATGATCAACTACAAACCGCTGGGGGCCATGATGTTCTGATCGCTGGAGAAGGAGATGACACACTATCGTCTGGTGCCGGGCAGGATACCCTGATCGCCGGACAGGGTGATGATCTGTTAAACGCAGGGGATGATGATGACTTCCTTGCCGGAGGTGCAGGTCAGGATACCCTGAATGGCGGTGCAGGGAATGATACCTACCTCTATAACCGGGGTGATGGTCAGGATCGTATCCATGATTATGCCGAAGGTATCTACCAGGAAAAATATGATTATAAAGAGTCGGTCGATTATCAGGAACAATATAGTTATTACGAACGGGTTAAACGAAAGTCAGGAAAACGTACCAAATGGGTGAATGAACTGCGTACCGGTTATCGAACTGCCACAAGAGAGGAAGATAGAACCGGTTACCGAGAAGTTTACGGCGAGATTGATGGCGGTATAGATACCCTACAGTTTGGTATTGGAATAGCACTGTCAGATTTGGTTCTGAGCCGATCCGGTGAGGATATGGTTGTTCAGTTAAGAGATCAGGAGAGTCCGGATCAGTTATCCGATGACCAGGTAACCATTGTTGATTGGGCTGATCAGAAAAACCGTATCGAAACCTTTGCTTTTAGCGATGGTAATCGCCTTGATTTCAGCCAGATTATGCAGGGAAAGCATGGTTTTGCTGCGGATGATCAGCTGGAAGGTAGTGATGAGGGGGATTTTCTGTCCGGTGGTGCCGGTGCTGATAACCTGAAGGGTAATGGGGGTAACGATATCCTTACCGGCGGCGATGGCGCTGACCAACTGCTGGGTGGTGAGGGTAAAGACCTGTTGTTTGGTGATTCCGGCGATGATCATATTCAGGGTGAATCCGGGGATGATTATCTGATTGGTGCTGATGGCAGTGATAACCTGGACGGAGGAGATGGTGATGATGTAATTGCCGGTATGAATGGTGATGATACCTTGTCTGCTGGTGAGGGTGATGACCTGCTACTCGGCGGTGCCGGAAATGATCTGCTACAGGGGGGGGCTGGTGATGACACCTATATATACTTCCGTGGTGATGGAAAGGATGAGATCTACGACTATAAAACCGTAGAAGAGACTTACCAGGAACGCTATGTTTCCGGGCAACGCTATCGGCGTTCAGGAAAATCGGGCCGTTGGGTGAATGAATATCGCACCCGAACTAAAACCCGTACTGTTCATCAGGATGCAGGTAATGATAGTTTGCAGTTTGGCTATAGTATCGCTCTGGCAGATCTTTTTTTTGAAACCCAGGGCGATGATCTGCTTATCGGTATCCGGGATCTGACTGATGCTGATACTGCTTTGTCTGAGCTGAATGATCAGTTAACCATCAAGCGCTGGGCCCATGAAGAGAACCGGATCGAAACCTTTGAGTTTGCCAATGGTCTTGAACTGGATATGTCTGCTATAACTTTTGCCCGATCGGGCTATGAATCAAACGATCAACTAGAAGGTACTGACGCCGGGGATATTCTTTCTGGTGGGGGCGGCAATGATTCACTGAATGGTTTTGCTGGCGATGATTATCTGATCGGTGGTTCAGGAGATGACCTGCTCTCAGGTGGTGCAGGTGATGATGACCAGTTCGGTGGTCAGGGCAACGATACACTTAGCGGTGGAGAAGGGACTGACTACCTGCTTGGCGGTGAGGGTGATGACACTCTGGATGCTGGTGTAGGTAACGATGTGATTACCGGTGGTCTGGGTGATGATCTCCTGAAAGGCGGTTTAGGTAATGATATCTACATCTTCAACCGCGGTGACGGTAAAGATGCTATCGATGAATCGGCCTACACAGAGGTGGAAGAGACTTACACCTATACCGAACGGGTAACCCGTCCTAAATATACCTGGAAAGGTAGTAGCTGGGGTGGAGTGGTGACAGTGAATGAAACCCGGACCGGCTATAAAACCGTAAGCCGTGCTGTCGAGGGTGGTGATGATACCCTTCAGTTCGGTGCCTATATAGATATCTCGGATCTGATAATCTCAATGGATGGCAATGATCTGTTGATTCAACTGAAACCACTGGATATTGATGCAGAGGTTAGTGATCAGATTACCGTTAAAGAGTGGCTGACACCAGAATTCCGTGTTGAGCATCTTCGCTTTATTAATGATTTTGCAGTCGATATTGCCGATATAGAGTTTGCCCGGACCGGTGCTTCTGCAGATGATGTTATTGCCACTGAAAGTAATACCTCTAGCTGGCTTGCGGGGGCAGACGGTAATGATCAGATCAGCGCATCCGATAGTGCTGATATTCTGTTCGGCGGTGAGGGAGATGACAGCATATCTGGCGGCCAGGGCGATGATATCTATATCTATAATCTTGGCGATGGTCACGATACTCTGAGTGATACTGGTAGTAGTGCTGTTGGTGAAAATGCCTATGCTCCGGGTGGCGATAAACTACTCTTCGGCGCCGGTATTACCATTGAGCATTTGGTACTACAGCGATCCGGCGATGATCTGCGTATCTACGTACGGGAATCGAGTGAGTCCAGGGTATCTTTATCAGAATTAAACGACTCAATACTGATAACTGACTGGGCTCAGGCTGGTAATCGAATAGAGGTATTGCAGTTCTTTGATGGTAAGGATTTTGATATTTCTCAGGTAACCCAAACCTTTATTGGCTCAGACCTCGGCGACAATACAGGCCCAGTAAATGATCAGCTAACAGGCTCTGACGATGCAAACTGGCTGGATGGTTTCGGCGGTAATGATAGTCTTAAAGCTGCGGAGGGTAATGATTACCTGTTTGGTCGTGCAGGAGATGATTTTCTGGCAGGTAATCAGGGTAAAGATATTCTGAGTGGAGGTAGTGGTGATGATCAGCTCATGGGTGGCATGGGAGATGACCTTTTGGCTGGCGATGCAGGAAATGATGCACTATTCGGCAATCAGGGCAATGATATCCTGTTAGGCGGTGCCGGTGATGATCAGGTTAATGGCGGTTTCGGCGATGACTATATTATCGGTGATAAAGGTTCCGATACCTATACCGCAAGCGAAGGTTTCGATATCTATAAATTTGGTTTTGGTGATGGCCAGGATACCTATATCGGTGCCAATGAGTCTGAAGTAGTGAACTCTGATCTGCTTCTGCTGGAAGATGATATATCGAAGGGTGCGCTTTGGTTTGAGCGGGTTGATAATGATCTGGTGATGCGGCTTCTGGGTAGCGACGACCAGATTCAATTCAGTGATTGGTATGCACAGGAAAGTGATGAGAAATCGGTTATTGCATTCCAGGCGGGTGAAGATCTGCTCTACGCTAAAGATGTAAATACCCTGGTGTCAGCAATGGCATCTTTTACACCAAATGATGGCACAACCGCATACGGCATAAGATCCACAGCGTTGCCGGAGCCGATTAAGCTGGCTGTCGATTCAGCATGGAGGGCTGCATGATGGAACAGCAGAAGACATTGAATAGCAGCCCGGTAACAGAGGCATTGGGAGAGATTATCTGGTTGATGGGGCACTCTGAATTACATCGGGACTGGCCGATAGGGGGGGATTCAGCAATGGGTATACCCCGCCATTATAAATAAGCAGTTCCGTATTTATCGGAATAAAGGCAAACCTTGTGGTTATGTTTCCTGGGCCTGGATGTCTGAGGCGGTTGAACAGAAGTATATTCTGGACACGGGAAGTTTGCTTCCAGAAGGTTGGAAATCCGGAGATAGGGGCTGGTTGATCGACTTTATAGCGCCGTTTGGTGATACGCGCAGAATCGTGAATGACCTGAAATCTAATGTGTTTTGTGATGATGTCGGCCGCTATCTAAGGGTTAAGCCTGGCTCGGATACCATGCAAGTAAAATATGTACATGGTGTGAATGCGATTAAAACTGATAATCCAACAGTAGATCTGAAAAAAGCGGAGCAGTTATTTGGCTGAAGAGCATTAAGCTCAAAGGATAAGAATAAAGCGGTTAGGTTGATGATGCACCACCTGGACCATATCGAAGATAAACTGAGTCTGGATGATGACAATGCATCGGATGATCTTAAAGCGGTATTTTCAGGTCTTATCAGTGGTAAGTAACTGAACGGGAAAATTTAAACCGTTGGAAAGAGCTTCAGGTTATACCTCAGGCTCTTTTTTATGCCTGTCATACAGTGACGGATAGCTATAGCTGATTGATATTTGTATCTTATCGGGCAGGTATCAAGGCTTAAGGCTTAGCATTAAGGAAAGGAGCGTTATGACAGAGCTGATGAAAGCGGTAGTGACGACCGGCAACGGTGGCTATGACAAACTGGTCTATAAAGATGTCGCTATGCCTGAGTTAAGCGAGGGTGAAGTACTGATAAAAGTATTAGCCGCCGGCATTAATAACACGGAAATTAACACCCGACTTGGTTGGTATTCCTCCAGTATTAAGCAATCGACCAATGCGACTTCAGATCAGACACTAGATATAGAAACCCCTGATGGTGGCTGGAATAAGGCGACCCCTTTCCCCTTTATTCAGGGGACCGATTGCTGTGGGCAGGTTGTAAGCATCGCTGATGATGTTAAAGCTGACCTGGTCGGAAAGCGGGTATTGATTCGCTCCTGTATTCGTGAACAGGATTTCAACTCGCTGGATAATGTCTGGCTGGGGTCGGACTTTGATGGTGCTTTTGCCGAGTATGTGAAAGTACGGGCCTCAGAGGTATTTCCTGTGGACTGTGACTGGAGTGATGCTGAATTAGGTACTATTCCTTGTGCTTATGGTACCTCTGAAAATATGCTTCACAG
This sequence comes from Amphritea balenae, assembly GCF_003858655.1. Classification (GTDB taxonomy): domain Bacteria; phylum Pseudomonadota; class Gammaproteobacteria; order Pseudomonadales; family Balneatricaceae; genus Amphritea; species Amphritea balenae. Next base: position 822,005 of record NZ_RQXV01000001.1, on the reverse strand, counting down.
AGCTAATTTAAAAGCAGGCGAGATCGTCCTGATTACCGGAGCATCGGGTGGCGTCGGCTCTGCAACAGTGCAGCTGGCTAAACGTCGGGGTGCTAAAGTCATCGCTGTCGCCGCTCTTGAAAAGCATGCTGAGGTTGCCCGGCTGGGAGCCGATGTCTTGTTAGACCGCTCTGCTGATCTGCTCGCTGAGCTGGCTGAACAATCGATAGACCTGGTTGTGGATAATGTTGCGGGAAGCACTTTCCCAACCATGCTAAAGCTTTTGAAACGAGGCGGCAGATTTGTGTCCTCAGGGGCAATTGCCGGGCCTGTAGTCGACCTGGATATGCGGGATATGTATCTGAAGGATATCTCTCTGATAGGTACGACTGCCTGGGATGAACCGGTGTTTCCAAACCTTATACGTTATATCGAAAAAGGGGAGATCCGTCCGGTACTGGCGAAAACCTTTTCACTGGCTGATATTGCGGAAGCACAAAAGGAATTTCTCGAGAAAAAACATGTCGGGAAGTTTGTGCTTATTCCTTAATACTGATTTCGACGCTATACATTCCAAGAATCAGAGTAATAGGTATCGGCTTATAAAATATATACTTGTATAGAGTGTACATTTTACTTGGATTTAAACTTCGGTGAGCAAGGCAGAAAAATGTTACTATAGCTGGTAATTATAATAACGGAGTTATTTTCATGGCGGCTAAGCCTAAAAAACCAGCAGCAAGTGAAACTCACGATTCAATAGAGGAACAGACGGCAGCCTTTCTCAAGGCGGGCGGTGAAATTCAACAAATCGCCAAAGGCGTTTCTGGTCGTGATAACGACGCAGGTCCTCGTCATATAGACCTGAGAAAACCAGCAAGTAAGTAAAGCAAGTCGTACTCGACGAACCGATTCGACAGCGTGAATTAGATAAAAATCCAGATTACCCCAATAACTGGTATTTTTGTGTGTGGGCCCTGTTTGAGTTTAGTGCTTGAACTCAGAACCTGTTTAGTTACTCTGGGTGCTTCTATTGCCGCTAACTTATAGCGATAGTGTTGAGTTGATGTATGTTGTAACTCTGCCTTTTATAAGCTTTCTCCCTGTGCTTTAAGTCAGATTAAAAAACTATTTTATCAAAAAAAATGGTGACAAATTATTAGTAATAATTTGTTGCCTGAGAAAAAATTAACCCCCTCGATTGGATAATGAATTAATGGCGAGTAAGGCTTTTTTACTTCAGCGGATATGTGTTTTTGCAGGCAAAGAATTAGACCCGAATTCTGATGATCAGGTAAATGAAGTTCTAAGAAATAAGTTTAATATTCTACTGCCTCAGCGTCGTTCGATGACTGAATCGATGCAAGCGGTAGCCAGTGATCATGAAATTATTGGATTGATTATTCAATATCGAACAATGGCGAAGAATTAAAATCGATTATCTGTGAGTCAACCCGAACTAGTACGTTGAAACACAAGGATAAATTGAAGAGTAGAGGCTGGGCGTTGCATGTGAGGATTGAAGCAGGAAATAGCCCCGCTGGACTACTTATACAGGTAGAAAAATGGCCATGTATTATTCAGATAACATGACCATTTAAGTCAAAAGAGCAGAGCATGATTAGTCGCGTTTAAATACGCTTTGTCCCATCGCAAATGTCTCTTTAACCGCCCGGTCATCGCCCAGCGTCATCATGACAAACAGGCGTTCCTCAAGGCTTTTTGCCTGCGCCATCCGATAGCCCATCAGCGGTGTCGAGTTATAGTCCAGCACCACAAAATCAGCTTCGCTACCCGGTTCCAGGTTACCCACCTGTTCATCTAACTGTAGCGCTTTCGCACCCCCTAAAGTCGCCAGATATAGCGATTTAAACGGATTCAGTTTTTCGCCCTGTAACTGCATCACTTTGTAGGCTTCATTGATGGTCTGCAGAATTGAAAAGCTGGTACCTGCTCCAACATCGGTACCCAGACCTACTTTAATTTTATGCTGTTCCATTTTCGGCAGGTTGAACAAACCGCTGCCGAGAAACAGATTGGAGGTAGGACAGAAGGCGATCGCTGAATCTGTTTCTGCCAGACGCTTACATTCGTCGTCGCAGAGGTGTACTCCATGGGCGAATACCGAGCGCTCGCCTAGCAGATTGTGGTGGTCGTAGACATCCAGATAACCGTTCTGCTCAGGGAACAGCTCTTTTACCCACTCGATTTCGTTTTTGTTTTCTGACAGATGAGTATGCATATACAGACCGTCATACTCCTGCAGTAACTGTCCGGCCGCAGTCAACTGTTCCGGGGTACTTGTCGGCGCGAAACGTGGTGTTACCGCATAGTGCAGACGCCCTTTGCCATGCCAGCGCTCAATCAGCGCTTTGCTCTCTTCGTAACCGCTTTCGGCTGTATCCGTAAGGGTTTCAGGTGCATTGCGATCCATCATCACTTTGCCGCAGATCATACGCAGGTTACGTTTTTCCGCGCAGCTGAAGAATGCATCTACAGACTGTGGGTGGACAGTGCCGAATACCAGCGCGGTGGTCGTACCGTTGCGTAGCAGCTCGGTGAGGAATATGTCAGAGACCTCTTCGGCGTGGGCAGGATCGATAAACTTATGTTCAGCCGGGAAGGTGTAATTCTCCAGCCAGTCCAGTAGTTGCTCGCCGTAGGACGCGATCATGCCGGTCTGAGGATAGTGAATATGGGTATCAATAAAGCCCGGTGTGATCAGGGCATCTTTATACTCAGTGACATCGATATCAGCCGGCAGGTCTTTAAGCAGATCGGTGGCATTGCCCAGCGCACTGATCTGACCATTATCCACGACCAGCAGGCCATCTTCGAAATAGCGGTAACTCTCAGGAATGCCCAGTTCTGCCGGATCACCCAGACTGTCTAAGATGGCGGCGCGGTAGGCTTTTATAGTGGATTGTGTCATAGCTGGCAGGTCTCAGTATCGTTGTCAGTATTGTTACATGTTTGGTTAGTCATCAGTGATTAATCGTTATATTGCAAGACGATTAACCACTGCTGTTTCTGCTGGTGTGGTTTGCTGTTGGGTCCCGAATGCAGCGTTGTAGTGTGCTATCACTTCGCCGGCAACTGACACGGCGATCTCCGCCGGTAGTTTGCCTTTTATTTCCGGGATACCCATCGGGCAGGTCATACGATCGATCTGTTCGCTGCTAAAGCCTTTGGCCTGCAAGCGGTGGACAAATTTATTGCGTTTAGTGTTCGAACCGATCAGACCGAAATACTTGAAATCATTGCGCGTTAGAATCGCTTCGGTTAGCTCCTGGTCCAGCTGATGGTTATGGGTCATGACGATGAAGTAGCTGTCAGCAGGCTGATTCTCTACCTCATCAACCGGGAACTCATTAACGACCTTTTCTACGCCATCGGGAATCAACTCCGGAAACTCCTCTTCGCGGGCATCGATCCAGCGGATCTTACAGGGCAGGCTGGCCAACACCGGGATCAGCGCTTTACCTACGTGACCGGCACCGAACAAAGTAATCTGTACGGTGCTGGTCGCCATAGGTTCGAATAACAAAGTGGTCGCACCGCCACAGCACTGACCAAGGCTGGCGCCCAGTGAAAAGCGTTCCAGCCGCGGCTGGGTCTGTTTCTCTGCCAGAATCTGACGGGCGATTTTAATCGCCTTGTATTCCAGATGGCCGCCGCCGATAGTATCAAACCGCTGCGCTTCACTGACCAGCATTTTGGCCCCGGCATTACGCGGCGTTGAGCCCCGCTCTTCCACGACGGTGATGATGACCGCGGGGGTAGCGTCGGCTTCCAGCTTGCTTAGCGCTTTGATCCACTCAGTATTCATATTAGGGCTCCCACTCTTATTATTATCGCTATCGTTATGTTCAGGAGGCTTATGCTTCGGTTGTTTCCAAAGACGTTTCAGCTTGTGGTTGTTGCTGCTGTTTTTGCACATCCTGAATCGCCCATAACACTCGCTCTGGTGTTGCCGGAGCGTCGATCGACGGACTGATGCGGTAACCGGTCAAACTGGAAATCGCGTCTTTAATGGCGCAGAACACGGAGATACCCAGCATAAATGGTGGTTCACCCACCGCTTTAGAATTAAACACGGTATCTTCTTTGTTCTTACGGTTTTCCACCAGGCGTACCCGGAAATCGATCGGCATATCGGTGACTGCCGGAATCTTGTAACTGGCAGGTCCGGATGTCATGAGTCGGCCCTGATCGTTCCAGACCAGTTCCTCGGATGTCAGCCAGCCAGCGCCTTGGACAAAGGCGCCTTCCACCTGGCCGATATCAATCGCCGGATTCAGTGAAGCGCCGACATCGTGCAGGATATCCGCACGTAAAATCTTATATTCACCGGTCAGACTATCCACTACGACTTCGCTGCAAGCTGCGCCATAGGCGTAGTAATAAAACGGTCGGCCCCGGGCCTGATCGCGATCGTAGTAGATCTTAGGCGTGCGATAGAAACCGGTGCTGGAAAGCGATATCTGGTTGAAATAGGCCAGCTCGATAAACTCAGAAAACGGCATCAGCTGATCACGAATAATCACGTGGTTATTGCGGAACCCGATATCTTCTTCCGAGACATTGAAATGGCGTGCAGCAAATTCAACCAACCGCTGTTTAATGTTCAGGGCTGCATTTTGCGCAGCTTTACCATTCAGATCGGCGCCGGATGATGCGGCAGTCGGCGAGGTATTAGGTACCTTGTCGGTATTGGTCGCAGTGATATGGATAGTATCAAAATCAACCTGAAACTCTTCTGCAACAATCTGGGCGACTTTAGTATTCAGACCCTGACCCATCTCAGTACCACCATGGTTAAGGTGGATACTGCCGTCGGTATAGATATGAATCAGTGCGCCTGCCTGATTAAGGAAGGTTGCGGTGAAAGATATACCGAATTTAACCGGCGTCAGTGCCAGGCCTTTTTTCAGGATCGGGCTGTTGGCATTGTATTCACTGATCTCCTGACGGCGCTTTTGATACTCACAGCTCTGCTCCAGATCTTCGATCAGTTCTGGCAAAACGTTGTCTTCAACCTTTTGATAGTAGTGGGTGGTATCGCGGCCTTCGCCACCATAGAAGTTGTTCTTTCTCACTTCTAAAGGATCTTTACCCAGAGTGCGGGCGATATCATCGAGAATAATCTCCGGCATAATCAGGCCCTGGGGTCCACCAAAACCACGGTAGGCCGTGTTAGATGCCAGATTAGTTTTACAACGGTAGCCGGTGATAGTGGCATCACCTAAGTAATAGCCGTTATCACTGTGAAACATTGCCCGGTCAACAATTGAGTTGGACAGATCGGGGGAGTAACCGCAGTTACCTGCCAGTTTCATCTCGCAGCCGGTAATACGGCCATTATCATCATAGCCAACCTCATACTGATTGAAGAACGGATGCCGTTTACCGGTCATCATCATATCTTCCATGCGGGGTAAGCGCATTTTGGCCGGACGACGGGTCAGATGGGCAACCACTGCCGCCAGACAAGCCGGGCTTGATGCCTGGGTTTCTTTACCGCCGAAACCGCCACCCATGCGGCGCATATCGATCTGAATCTTATTGAACGATACGCCCAATACTTCAGCGACCAGTTTCTGGACTTCGGTCGGATTCTGAGTGGATGTATAGACGATCATACCGCCATCTTCGGTGGGTATAACTGAACTGATCTGGGTTTCCAGATAGAAGTGTTCCTGTCCGCCAATGTGGACGCTACCGGATACCTGATGTTTGGCTGCGGCTAATGCGGTAGCAGAATCACCCCGTTGATGGGTGTGGGGTTCACTAACGTAATGCTCTTTTTCCAGAGCCTCTTCAACCGACAGGACCGGTTCCAGATCTTCGTATTCGACAATAGCGGCCATAGCAGCTTTACGAGCGGTTTCATGATCGTTAGCAGCAACGGCCAGTACCGGCTGTCCGTAGAATTCGACGATGTCATCGGCCAGTAACGGATCACCAGGCAGCACTGCACCTATATCCAGCTGACCAGGTACGTCTTTAGCTGTGATCGCGATAGCGACACCGGGGAAGTCGTAACAGGGGCTGACATCCAGCTTGGTAATCCGGGCGTGGGCTTTGTCAGACATCCGCGCATAGACGTGGAGTTGATTCGGGAACTCCAGACGGTCATCGATGTAGAGCGCTTCGCCACTTACCTGCTTGGCAGCACTTTCATGTTTAACACTACGACCAACGCCGGTTTTCAAGTCCTGCTTAACCAGTTCCAGCATCTCGGCCTGGGTTTTCTTATTGTTATGATGATTAGACATATGCGGTTACCCGTGTTTCAACTTCTGGGGTTTCAATCTCAACAAAGTAGCGGGTTAGCATGTTCGTTGCTGTTAACATGCGATATTCCCGGGAAGCCCTGAAATCTGAGATTGGATTGAAATCCTGTTCCAGTGCCTGCTTTGCCTTTTCGATAGTTGCCATCGTCCAGGGGGCTCCGGTTAATACCTTCTCGCACTGGCGGGCCCGCATAGGAATGGCAGCCATACCGCCAAATGCAATTCGGGCTGATTCGATCTGGCCATTGTTGATACGCAGATTAAAGCAGCCGAGTACGGCTGAGATATCATCATCGATACGCTTAGATATCTTATAGCTGCGAAACTCTCCGTTATCGGTTGAGCGGGGCAGGATAATTTTTTCGATAAATTCACCCGGTTGCTGAGCGGTGACTTTATAGTCAATAAAGTAATCCTGCAGAGCGATGGTACGACTCTGCTCACCTTTGCGAAGTACTAACTGAGCATTCAGTGCGATCAGCGCCGGAGGCGAATCACCAATGGGTGATGCGTTACCAATGTTGCCACCCAGTGTGCCCTGGTTTCGGATCTGCAATGAGGCAAAACGATGCAGTAGTGCGCCAAAGTCCGGGTAATCACTGTTGAGTGTTTCATAGCAATCGGTCAGAGCGGCACTGGCACCCAGTTCAATCCTGTCATCAAATACTTGGACCTGTTTCAGCGCATCTATATCCCCGACGTAGATCAGGTTTTTAATCTCCCGGTGGAACTGAGTGACCTCTAGCGCAAGATCGGTACCGCCAGCGACCAGACGGGCATCTGGGTACTGTTCAAGTAACCCGGCCAGCTCCGTGATGCTGGTTGGATTGAACGCATGGTTAGTACCATCGGAAATCTGAGTCTGCTGCTGTGGTTGAATGCCGCGCAGTTTCTCAACGGTCTCAGTCAGGTCAGTATCGAACTTGTCCGGTGTAACATCTTCATACATCTGTTCAGCGGCATCGATAATCGGACGATAGCCGGTGCAGCGGCATAGATTGCCTGCCAGCGCTTCATGAATATCTTCTTTATCTGGCTGGCCTACGTTTTTGCCCAGGGCAAACATCGACATAACGATACCCGGGGTACAGAAGCCGCATTGGCTGCCATGACAATCGACCATCGACTGTTGCGCCGGATGAAGCTGATCACCCTGTTGCAGATCTTCAACACTGATGAGTTGTTTACCGTTGAGTGCAGAGATAAATGTGAGGCAGGAGTTGATGCTTTTATAGTGAATGCGGTCACCGTCCAGTTCACCCAGTACGACAGTACAAGCGCCACAATCTCCGGATGCACAACCCTCCTTGGTACCTGTCTTGCCGACTTCGGAACGCAGGTAATTCAGCACAGTCATGTTGGGGTCTAAGTTCTGCTCAACCCGCAGTTCCTTATTTAGTAAGAACCTGATCAAGGCGGACCTCCTGATATAGTTATATTTGTTATGGAGTTTAGTTTGAATACAATCATTAAAGTAAAAGCTGACTTTTAAGTCAATATAAAGCTGACCCAAAAGTCAGTAAATGTAATATCTAAGGCCTTTAAATATTTTTCGTTTAGCGCCAGTGGCCCGGTAATCTCCTGTCTTAGCGGAGATTGCCAAGTGAAATTTCTGCTATCAGCGGGAAATATATTATGTATACCTTTATTTGGTGTTTTTTGTATACAACTGTGTTTTGTATACTTTGGGTTTAATTCTCATTGAATTGTCAGACCTGCTTATTCAGTGGGTCGTACTTCATTGTTGTTTCTGATTTATAGTCACGCTGTTTTAGTTAACAAAAAGGCTATCATTCTGCAGTGGCGAAAAGATGTTGATATGCCATGTGACAATGCTTTTAGCACTGTTTAGGTAGTTTTTAGAGGTGGGGTGTAACCTGGTTGGTTATTTGGTGGATACAATGATTCAGATAGTATTTCATAATGTGAATATTAAATTGTATACATAATTGTGGACAAGGTGCGTCGCCTGATTTAACTTTAAGCTTGTGCAGATCATTTGATCTGAAAAAACTTGTGAGAACCCGGTTTGGCACAGAAGCCGGGGAATAACCGAAAAAAAATAACTAGGGTGATATCACAATGGCTAAAGGCAACTCATCATCAAACGATCTGGTTTTCGGACTAGACGATAGACCCGGATTTTCTGTTTCAACCTTTGCAGCTTTACAGCATGTGCTGGCAAGCTTCATTGGTATCATTACACCAACCCTGATTGTTGGCGGGGTGCTTGGCTTAGGTAGTGAAATACCTTACCTAGTCAGCATGGCGCTAATTGTGTCGGGTATTGGTACTTTTATTCAGGCGCGGCGGTTTGGTCCGATTGGCTCCGGGCTACTCTGTGTGCAAGGCACCAGCTTTGCATTCCTGAGCTCCATCCTGGCGGCCGGCTTTATTGTTAAAAACAGAGGCGGGACACCAGAAGATATTCTGGCAACTATTTTCGGCGTCTGCTTCCTGGCGGCTTCCGTAGAAATTATCCTAAGCCGTTTTATCGATAAGCTTAAAAAAATCATTACGCCGATTGTGACAGGTACCATTATTACACTGATCGGCTTACACCTGATCAAGATTGCAATGACTGATATTGCCGGTGGTTTTGGTGCTCCTGACCTGGGTTCTCCGGTGAATCTGTTACTTGCTTCCTTAGTGCTGATAACCATTGTTATCTTTAACCGTTTCCAGGTGCATCTGCTGCGTTTAAGTGCAGTGATTATGGGTTTGACAGTTGGTTTTGTCGTCGCATGGTCGATGGGTAAGGTTGATTTCAGTACGCTGAGCACATTGCCACTGGTATCAGTGCCTGTACCCTTTAAGTATGGCTTTAACTTTGATCTGGCCGCTTTTATTCCTATCGCTATTATTTATGTGATTACTGCACTGGAAACCACTGGTGACCTGACGGCTAACAGCATGGTTTCTAAGCAACCTGTCACTGGTCCGTTGTTTGTTAAGCGTATCAAAGGTGGTGTTTTGGGTGATGGTGTAAACTCTGCTATCGCTGCATCTCTGAACAGCTTGCCGATGACCACCTTTAGTCAGAATAACGGCGTCATTCAGTTAACGGGTGTTGCCAGTCGTTATGTGGCTGTCTTTATTGCAGGGATTTTGGTACTGCTTGGTCTATTCCCTATTATCGGTGGTGTATTGCAGCAGATGCCCAAGCCGGTGCTTGGCGGTGCTACTCTGATCATGTTTGGTACTGTAGCGATGGCCGGTGTTAAAATTATTGCTGAGAGCGGCCTTGATCGCAGGGCGATGTTCATTACTGCCATTTCAATCGGTATGGGTCTTGGTGTTGATTTTGTACCTGAAGTACTGTCTTCAATGCCTGATCAAATGAAGAACATTATTGGTAACCCGCTTACAATCGGTGCTTTTGCAGCTATCTTCCTGAATATTATTCTGCCGGAAGACCTGGGTGCAGAGGAATCAGAAGCTCAGGCTGAAGAGGTTTTCAGTGAGTCGGAAGCTGAAGCTCAGGTGGTTGTTGTTGAGCCCAATAAAAGTTAATTAATGCTGATATTAAAGTTGAATGATTGGAGAAACAGCCTGTGAGTGCGCATAGACTCTGGATAAAAGATCCCCTGGCAACCCTTACAAGCGAGTGTGCTGGTGGTGTTGTTATTGAAAACCAGCAAATAGTTGAGCTGGTGGCCAATGGAGGAACGCCGACAGTAGCGGTGGATGAGGTATTTGATGCCCGTGAACATGTTATGTTGCCGGGACTGATTAACAGTCATCATCACTTTTATCAGACGCTGACCCGTGCCTATCCACAGGCGCTGAATAAGTCACTGTTCAGTTGGCTGAAGAGTCTTTATCCGGTGTGGGCCAAGCTGGGGGAAGAGATGATTGAGGTGTCTACCCAGGTGGCACTGTCAGAGCTTCTGTTGTCCGGCTGTACCACGGCAAGTGATCATCACTACCTGTTTCCCCAGGGGCTGGAAAATGCCATTGATATTCAGATGGTACAGGCCGCAAAGCTGGGGGTGAGGGTTCATTTGACCCGGGGTTCTATGAGCCTTGGCGAAGATGACGGTGGTTTGCCGCCACAGTCCACGGTGCAGGATGAGGATACTATTCTGGCGGATAGTGAACGTCTGATTCAGCGCTATCATAAAGCTGAAGCAGGGGCGATGACCCGGGTTGCTCTGGCGCCATGCTCTCCATTTTCGGTTAGTGAAGAGTTGATGCGGGCCAGTGCTGCATTAGCCGAACAGCACGACGTACGCTTGCATACTCATCTGGCCGAAACCCACGATGAGACAGCTTTCTGTATCGAGATGTTTGGTCTGCGTCCATTGGATTATCTGGAGAAGGTAGGCTGGTTAAACGACCGGACCTGGCTGGCCCATGGTATTCACTTTAATGATGATGAAATACGTCGTCTGGGTGAAGCGGGTACCGGGATTGCACACTGCCCATCTTCGAATATGCTACTGGCCTCAGGGCTCTGTCCGACATTGGCGCTGGAACGTGCCGGTAGTCCGGTCGGGCTGGGGGTCGATGGTTCTGCCTCCAACGATGGTTCTAATATGATTCAGGAGGTGCGTCAGGCGTTTTTGCTGGGTCGATTGAAGTATGAAGCGTCTGAAATTACCCATCAGAAAGTGCTTTCATGGGCGACTGAAGGATCGGCCCGGTGTCTTGGTCGGGATGATTTGGGAGCGCTGAAAGTAGGGAAGCAGGCCGATATAGCACTCTTTAAGCTGGATGAACTGCGCTTTGCCGGTGCCGGAGATCCACTGGCGGCGCTGGTACTTTGTGGCGCTAATAAGGCCGATAGGGTGATGGTAGCAGGCCAGTGGCGGGTTATCGATGGAGCAATTCTGAATCAGGACCTGAATCAGCTGATTGAGCGCCAGAAAAGCCTGGCGCAAAGGCTGGCCAGTTAGTCCCTCCTTTCTGGACTAATAACTAAGCAAGATTAAACAACAGTTCTGTACCGCCCCCGGATATTCGAAGCGGGGGTAAGTGCGGTCTGTGTTGTACAGCACTTTCCCAACCCAATACTCAGCAATGCCTTCAGGACTGGTCGGCAGAGCTGTGTGCGCTCGAAAAAACTGAAAATAAAAATAAGGAAACGGCAATAATGAAAATATCAAAATCAGCAGCATGTATTCTGGCTGGAGCCCTGCTATCCACTTCAGCATCTGCAGAACAGCTGTGGAGCTCTTTCAGTCTGAGTTACCTGAAAGGCAGTGATTATGAGGTAGGGGATAATGAGCGTCAGGTAGTGACGATAGAGCATGCCAGTGGTCACAGTTGGGGAGATAATTTCCTGTTTATCGATCGTCTGGAATCAGATAACGGTGATAGCAGTAATTATATGGAGCTGTCGCCACGACTGAGTCTGGGGAACCTGACTGAGAATGGTCTTTCCTTCGGGCCGGTTAAAGATGTTCTGTTAGCGGGTACCTGGGAAAGCGGTGAAGGCTTTGATAACTTCCTTGCCGGTGTCGGTGTGAGTCTGGACGTGCCTGGTTTCCGTTACGTAAACCTGAACCTTTACCATGCCAATAATGAAGGTAAGGATAATGATCGTCAGTTAACGCTGACCTGGGGCCTGCCATTTGAGCTGGGTAGTTCTGAGTTTCTTTATGATGGCTTTATCGACTGGTCGACTGAAGAGTCAGACCATGCATCAGAGATGAACTTCACCTCTCAGCTTAAATGGAATGCAGGCAAGCTGATAGGGACTAAGCAGCCTGTTTATGTCGGTGTCGAATATGCTCACTGGAATAATAAGTTTGGTATCGACGGGGTTGATGAGCGTAACCCGGCGCTGTTACTAAAGTGGCATTTTTAATGCCTGGCTATCTGATCTCGGTTTTGCCTGAAGGGCTTATTAATAGTGCTTATTAACAGGGCTTATTAATAGGGCTTTATAGTTGCAGAGTTTTACCCCTTCAAAGCTCTGTGATTTTAAAGCGTTGCCGCTACAATCTTATACAGGCAAACTGAGTTGATACAGCGCTGCTCCGTAATAACGGAGTGGCGCTTCTTTTTTACCCTGGTTTATTTGCCCTTGTAATACCCACTTAGCTATTTGACAGAGAGCCAGAATGCCAGCCGTATCTCATATTTACTTTAAGCCGTTGTTTCGCGGTATTGGACAGATAATGCTGCAGAACAATGCGCTGACGGGGTTGCTGTTTCTGGCCGGTATCGCTGTTAATTCAGTGGAGATGTTTATAGCTGCGTTGATTGGACTGATTAGCGGGCATTTAAGTGCGACGGTTCTGGGTACTGAAGCGGAACACCGGCAGCAAGGATTATATGGTTTTAATGGTGCGCTAACAGGTCTGATGATCTGTTTCTTCTGGCCGATATCCGTTCTTAATCTGCTTATTATATGTGCAGCGGCGATGCTGACATCGGTATCTATGAAACTGTTTCTTAAGTGTTCTGTATTGCCGCCGTTTACCGCGCCTTTTATTCTTTCAGGCTGGTTGATTTTGCTGTTGTGCGACAGGGGGGCTGCAGCGGTTGCGATAGCCGGTGATGTGAGTTTTCTGTCGTTGGTTGAGGCTTTATTTAAAGGGCTGGGGCAGGTCATGTTTCAGGACAACGGGATCAGCGGCCTGTTATTTCTGGCTGGCCTGTTTGTCGCCTCGAAAACGGCTGGAAGCTGGGCGCTTCTGGCCACCGTTGTCAGTGTTATTGCCGCTTTTCTTATGAACTTTTCTGACACCCGGATTTTATCCGGTCTCTACAGCTATAACGCTGTGCTTGTCGCTGTAGCACTATCAGCGAATAAGACTATTTCTCCTGTGTTTGTCTGCTTGGGTATTCTCCTGACTGTGTTAATAGCAGAGCTGTTTCTGATGTCAGGCATTATTCCGCTAACAGCTCCTTTTGTCATCGGAGCCTGGTGTATGTTGCTGATCGAACAGGGAGTAAAAAACAGAATGAAGAGCCAGACTTAATAATTTTATTTGACTATAAAGTCAGTTATTGTCAAATCCTGATTCAGTATCGGCCCGGTGATTGTTATGATGTCTGATGTTGACTTAAGAGTGTGATGACAATGGTTCAGAAAACATACCTGGATGCACAAACGCTGCTGGAAGATTCCTTTCGCCTGGGTGCAAAAGTTCTAAATGATGGCTTCAAGCCCAGCTACATAATTGCTATCTGGCGCGGAGGCACACCAATCGGTGTAGCAGTGCAGGAGTTTATGGCTTATTACGGTGTTCAAAGTGACCATATTGCTATTCGTACATCATCGTACAGCGATGGCATTGACGGCCGCTCTAAGACTGTATTGATTCATGGTATGGATTACCTGATTAAGAACATCACCGCCGATGATCAGTTGCTGATAGTGGATGACGTTTACGATACCGGTCTGACTATCCAGGCGGTTATTGCTGAGTTGAAACGTAAGTGCCGTCTTAATACGCCACATGATATCCGTATTGCGGTGCCGTACTTTAAGCCGTCACGGAATAAAACCGGGGTTGATCCTGAGTACTATCTGCATGAGACTGAGGAGTGGCTAAAATATCCCCACTCGCTGGAAGGTCTGGGCGTTGATGAGATCAAGGAACACCGTCCGGAGCTGTTTGAAATAATTGGTCATCTGATACCTGAACAACATTAAACAGGCGGGATAGTCTCTTGGAAAAGCAATTTATTACAGAGCAGGCGCTGATTAATGATTCGTTTCGTTTAGGCGCACAAATTTTTGAAGCGGGTTACCGGCCTGACTTTATTGTCGGTATCTGGCGTGGCGGCAGTACCGTAGGTATTTATGTGCAGGAGTGCCTGCAATACCTGGGGGTTAAAACCGACCATATTTCGATTCGTACCTCTTACCGTGGACTGCCGAGTTATCAGTCTATGATCGATGGTGAAAACAGCATTAAAGTGCATGGTCTGAAGTACCTGATAGAAAACCTTAACCGTGACGATAAGCTGTTAATCGTTGATGATGTATTTGGTTCTGGTCACAGTATCAGTGCGGTGATTGAACAGATGTCTCAGCGACTGCGACTGAATATGCCAACCGATGTGAAAGTCGCTGTACCCTGGTTTAAACCTACCGAAAATCGTACTGAGCGCGAACCGGATTTCTTTGTGAATACCTCAGAAAACTGGCTGGTTCTGCCTTATGAAATGGTGGGTCTGACTGAAGCCGAAATTCACGATAATAAGGCCGGCCTTGAGTCTATTATGGCTACTGTGAAGGTCTGATCTGCACTTGTTTGATAAAAAGCCCTGATCTGTTCAGGGCTTTTTTTATGAGCGTATAAAACAGCTTTAGAGCAAACCTGTAGAGAGGTTTAACAGAATAATACTTACCAGGCTAGAAAATGAAATCGGTAGATAAAAAAGCCGAATCCCGGTCTCTGATAATATCTCTAATCAGGTTTTTGCCGTTGTCACAATGTTTGGTGGCGACAACGGATCTGATGGAGAAAACACGCAGCGCGTCGGATACCGATAGTGTGCCTTCAGCAGAGTCTTTTCGGCCATTAAAAGGGAACAGGTCCGGTCCGCGCTGGCATTGGCAGTTAAGGTTGATTCGACCCACCTGGTGCGAAAAAGTATCGATCAGTTTTGCTACTTCAGAGGGGTTGTTACCGAAAATACTCAGTTGTTGCCCGAACTCTGAATCCAGAACGTATTGGGTCACTTCAGATATATCTGTATAGGGTACGATCGGGATAACCGGGCCAAACTGTTCCTCTTTATAGATGCGAGAATCTGGGCTGACAGGCGATAGTACTGCGGGATGGAAGTATGTCCCTGAGTGTTGGCCGCCTGACTGATTCATAATCGTAGCGCCATGACTAACAGCGTCTTCAACCAACGCATTCAGATAGGTTGTTTTACCGGGCTCCGGTAACGGGGTAAGTTGCACCAGGTTGGACCAGGGCATGCCGGGTGTAAGTTTTTCAATAGTGCTGACAAACTTATCTATAAATGCATTTTGTTGACTTACGTGAACAAAAATAATCTTCAGTGCGGTGCAGCGCTGGCCATTAAAAGACAGAGCGCCGGCAATACACTCGTTAACGGCATTGTCCAGATCGACATCAGGTAGAATAATACCAGGGTTTTTAGCGTCCAGGCCTAATACTGCTCTTAGTCGATGGGGCTTAGGGTGCATTTTTTTCAGAGCACTGGCGGCTTTATTGGTACCGATAAAAGCGAATACATCAATTTTTCCGGAGGACATCAGACAAGGAATAGTGTCTCTTCCACGACCGTAAATTATATTAATAACGCCCTTAGGGAAGCTTTTCTGAAATGCCTCAAGCAGAGGTGTCATTAACAGCACACCAAATTTTGCCGGTTTAAAAATAACTGTATTGCCCATGATCAGTGCTGGAATTAATGTGGTGAAGGTTTCATTCAGCGGATAATTATAAGGCCCCATACAGAGGACTACGCCTAGTGATAGGCGTCTGATCTGAGCCAGGGTTCCCTGCTCAATTTCAAAACGACTGGAATTTCTGTCCAGATCTTTTAGTGCATGGATAGTATCGACAATGTAGTCGCAGGTACGATCGAACTCTTTTTCTGAGTCTATCAGTGGTTTACCAATCTCCCACATTAAAAGCTTTACTACTTCTGCACGCTTGCTACGCATGTTCTGAAGAAACAGTTCAATATGTTGAATGCGATCGGCAACTGTCATTGAAGGCCAGTTTCCGCAACCTTGAGAATATGCAACAGTTGCTGCATCCAGGGCCTTAAGGGCAGCTTCCGAATCCATCAACGGAGAAGATCCCAGGGTGACTTGCTCTAATCCTGAATCAGTTGAAATACAGACTGGGCTTTGAATCGGTGTGACATCACCATGCCATTGGAGAATCTCACCGTTTAAAAGATAGCTACGTTGATCCATAGAACCATTTAGTTTATATGCTGTAGGAATCTTGTCTTCAGACGGAAAAATAGAATTTTGAACGAGCTGATCACTCATGAAATGCCTGCATTGTTATTGTTTGAGTAGGTAAAAAAGGCCCTCACGATGATAAATACCGTGCAAGAATAGTATCGGAGGGCCTGAACTGGGAGTTAAGCTGCGGCGTTACAGATGCTGATAAACTGATCGGCATCCAGAGCGGCGCCACCGACCAATGCGCCATCAATATCGATCTGACTGAACAGTGCTTTCGCATTAGAGGCTTTTACACTACCGCCATACAGAATGGCTATTTTGTCAGCGAGGATATTGTCATAGCTACGGATCAGAGTGCGGATGGCCAGATGTACTGCCTGTGCCTGTTCTGGTGTGGCCGTCTCTCCGGTACCTATTGCCCAGACAGGTTCATAGGCGATAATTGCTTTATTGAAAACACTGATGCCTAGTTGCTCTATGACAGAGGTAATCTGACCGGTAACAACAGATTGGGTTAAACCGGCATTTTTCTGATCCAGCGTTTCGCCGACACAGAGTACTGGTGTCAATCCGGTTTCAATTGCAGCTGCAAATTTTGCTGCAATCTCTGTATCAGATTCGTAGTTGTCTGCTCGTCGTTCCGAATGCCCCAGAAGTACGTATGAGCAGCCCAGTTCGGTCAGCATTTGCCCACAGACTTCGCCGGTATGCGCGCCATAATTATGTGCACTGACATTCTGAGCGCCAATATTTATTTTCTGGCTTAGAAGCCAGCCTGCTACCTGTGACAGAAAAGGAAATGGAGGACAGACTACTACGGCACAGTTGTTTTGCACCGAAAGCTCTTTCTCCAGACGATCCAGAAGTTTAATGTTGGCTACCCGATCACCGTTCATTTTCCAGTTTCCAATGACGACACTTGTTCTCATGGTGATACCCTCTGTAGTTACTGGCCTTTGATTTCAGAACGACCATTTAAGATTGCACTGTCACCCAGTTGCTCTTCGATTCGAAGTAAGCGGTTATATTTAGCAACCCGGTCAGAACGACACAGAGATCCGGTTTTTATCTGACCTGAGCAAGTTGCAACGGCAAGGTCGGCGATGGTGGTATCTTCGGTTTCACCTGAACGGTGAGAGATAACGGCGGTATAGCCCGCGTCCTGCGCTTTACGAATCGCTTCCAGGGTTTCTGTCAGGGTGCCGATCTGATTAAATTTAATCAGAATTGAATTACCTACCTGATTGTCGATTCCTCGCTGCAGCGTTTTTGCGTCAGTGACAAACAGGTCATCACCGACCAATTGAATTTGTTTCCCCAGTTGCTCTGTCAGATAAGCCCAGCCACTCCAGTCAGACTCATCTAGGCCATCTTCAATTGAAGTGATTGGATAGTGTTGGCATAGCGAGGCTAGGTAGTCAGAAAACTCATTGGATGAGAATGATTTATTTTCACTGTATAGGTGATACTCATCATCTTTGTAAAACTCTGATGCAGCGCAGTCCAGAGCTAGCGTAATATCTTTACCCAGGGTATAGCCGGCGTTACTTACCGCTTGTTTAATGACGCTCAGGGCTTCCTCATTAGATGCCAGATCTGGTGCAAAGCCGCCTTCATCACCAACTGCAGTGTTCAGTGAGCGGTCTTTAAGTACAGATTTCAGGCTGTGGAAAACTTCAGCGCCCATGCGCAGTGCTTCTTTAAAACTGGTGGCTGACACTGGTTGTATCATGAATTCCTGAATATCGATGCTGTTGTCGGCATGTTCACCACCATTGATAATATTCATCATTGGCAGAGGCATACTGAACCGGCCAGGCTGGCCGTAGAGTTCAGCGATATGCTGATATAGCTCGACGTTTTTATGATTGGCTGCAGCCTTTGCTGTTGCCAGTGAAACGGCCAGGATCGCATTAGCACCAAAAAAAGACTTATTATCTGTACCATCTTTCTCGATCAGCATAGTGTCAATAAGGCTCTGATTGGTTGCATCAAAACCATAGAGGAGCTTGCTGATCGCATCGTTAATATTGGCAACGGCTTTAGTTACACCTTTACCCAGGTAGCGGTCTTTATCATTATCCCTTAATTCCAGCGCTTCTCTGGAGCCGGTACTTGCACCTGACGGTGCGCAGGCCAGCCCGATAGCGCCAGATTCAAGAATAACCTCGGCTTCGACAGTAGGGTTGCCTCGTGAATCAAGAATTTCCCGTGCGATAATTGTTTTTATTTGAGTCGTCATTTTGGGCTCTTATTAATTTATTTTTAAAAGTCGTATTCAGAACATGTCAGTGGCTGGGGAGCTTGTTTATTTGCTGCGTCAGGAGTAATTATTTCCTGCTGCTCTGCCACTTCAGTACGGAAATCGAAATCCCTGGGCCAGTCCTGGTTTTGATATTCCGGGCTGTTTTGATCTTGTTTTGAATAAGCATGTTGTTGATTCATCGCTTCAGTCTCCTGAGTTTACGAGTCTGTGAATTGAGTAGCTCGATAGCTGCAATCTGTGATTGAATTATTGTTATCTGCTACTGGATAGTTGCGCCGACCCGAATGACTTTCATTGTATTGGTGCCGCCCTGAGCGTTGACGTAGTTGCCCTTGGTAATGATCACCAAATCACCTTCGCTGACGATAGCCCTACGTACCAGTTCATCAACTGCGAATTGGTTGATCTCTTCATTAGGAATGTTTTCGCTGTTAAAGGGTACGGTCTTCACACCCCGGTAAATAGCAACGCGACGCTGGGTTTTAGGGTGGCGAGAATAGGCAAAAATAGGCTGCCCAGAACGTATACGTGACATCAACAGGGGAGTTGATCCACTCTCGGTCATACAGATAATCGCTTTAACGCCATCCAGATGGTTGGCTGCATACATAGCTGACATCGCAATGGTTTCATCGGTATGAGAAAATGATTCATTGATCCGATGATTAGATTTGGTAACTGTCGCTTGTCGCTCTGCGCCTATAATTACACGGGCCATCGCTTCGACTGTTTGAATAGGATAATCACCAGCTGCAGTCTCGGCTGAGAGCATCACAGCATCGGTACCATCTAGCACGGCATTAGCTACATCGAATACTTCAGCCCGTGTTGGCATTGGACTGGTAATCATTGATTCCATCATTTGAGTTGCAGTAATAGCGAAGCGGTTAAAGGTACGTGCCCGGTTGATAATATGCTTCTGTACTCCGATCAGTTCTGCGTCGCCGATCTCAACACCCAGATCACCACGGGCTACCATGACGCCGTCAGAAGCTTTGATTATCTGGTCCAGTACATCGTGATCTTCGACCGCTTCAGCCCGCTCTATCTTGGCGATGATGTCCGCCTGACCGCCGGTCTCCAGTAGAAGATTTCTTGCATATTCGATATCGGCAGCATCGCGTGGAAAAGAGACCGCCAGATAGTCGACATCAATGTCGGCAGCAACACATATGTCGCGCTTATCCTTCTCGGTTAAAGCGGCGGCTGAGAGACCACCGCCTTTACGATTGATACCTTTGTTATTGGACAGAGGACCAGCAATTTTAACTTCGCAGTGGATCGCAGGGCCTGCTACTGAGTGAACTAAGAGTTCGACCCGACCATCGTCCAGTAGCAGAATGTCACCGGGGCGACTGTCTGTGACCAGCTCTTTGTAATCGATTCCCACCTGGTTTTCATCGCCGTCTTCACGACCTAAGGAAGCATCCAGAATAAAATCCTGGCCCGGTTTCAATTCGATCTTGCCGTTTTTAAACTGCGAGATACGGATCTTAGGGCCTTGCAGATCACCCAGAATGGCAACAAAGCGGCCCTGCTTTTTAGCGAACTCTCTTACCAGTTCAGCCCGGGCTTTATGATCCTCAGCTGTCCCGTGCGAAAAATTCATTCTAACGACGTTAACGCCAGCTTTTATCAGTTGCTCAATTGCCTCAGGGCTGCTGGTAGCCGGCCCTAAGGTGGCAACAATTTTTGTTCTGCGCTGCATACTAATTGCCCTGTTTATATTATTTTGCCGCTTCAATGAGCGCGATAGTGTTATCTAACATACGGTTTGAGAAGCCCCATTCGTTGTCGTACCAAGACATTACTTTTATCAGTCGGCCATTTACTTTGGTCTGGCTGCAATCAAAAATGGATGAGGCCGGGTTGTGGTTAAAATCAACAGACACCAGCGGGAGGCTGTTAATTTCCAACACCCCTTTCAGCGAACCGTGGGCGGCTTCCTGAATAATGGCGTTGACTTCTTCAACGCTGGTATCGCGCTCAGCAACAAAGGTTAAGTCAACCAGTGAAACATTAATGGTGGGTACCCGGACCGCCATGCCATCGAACTTGCCATTCAACTCTGGTAATACCAGGCCTACCGCTGCAGCAGCGCCGGTTTTAGTGGGGATCATTGAGTGACCTGCCGCACGGGCCCTATAAAGGTCAGAATGGTATACATCACTCAGGTTCTGGTCGTTGGTATAGGCGTGAATGGTGGTCATTAGCCCGTTTTCGATGCCTAAAGCATCGTTAAGCGGCTTGGCTATTGGCGCAAGGCAGTTGGTGGTGCAGGATGCATTTGAAATGATCTGATGATCTGCACTCAGAATGGCGTGATTAATGCCATATACCACAGTGGCATCAACGTCGCTGGCGGGTGCAGATATAATAACTTTCTTTGCGCCTGCGGTGATATGTGCGGATGCTGCTTCACGGCTGGTGAAAATACCAGTGCACTCATAGACGACATCGACATTCAGGTCCCCCCAGGGAAGGTCTGCCGGATTACGTTCTGAGAATGTTTTAATAAGATCGTTATTTATGACCAGCGAATCGCCATTTACTTCGACCTCACCGTTAAACTTTCCATGTACGGTATCGAAACGGGTCAGGTGAGCATTGATTTCGGCATCACCCAAATCATTAATAGCGACGATTTGAATCTGATCGCGATAGCCACCTTCATACAGGGCCCGCAATACATTGCGGCCAATACGACCAAAGCCATTGATAGCAACTTTAATAGACATGAAATCTCCTGGTTATTTATCGTTATTAGGATGATTGTTGTTTGATGAAACCGTCTCTATAAGCAGGAGGCGGTTTTGATATTCTGATTGAAATGGTTATCAAGGTATTGAGTAAGGTTTTTGGTTTCCTGATCACTCATTCGCAGGCCTTGCTTGGTTCTCCGCCAGATGATGTCTTCGGTCGTCAAAGCCCACTCGTGGTTAATCAGGTAGAGAATCTCGGCTTCGTAAAAGCCGTCAGCAAACTGTAATCCCAGTTCGCTGAGTTGATTTGCATCTTCCAGCAGTTTAAAAGTCAGGGTGCCGTAGGTACGAACGAAACGCTTTACCAGTCCCGTTGGTAACCAGGGGTATTGCTTGCTGACTTGTTTTCGCAGGCTGAGTTGATCGGTAAAGTCGCCACCGGGTAACCGGGCATCTGCGGTCCATTTTTTACCGGCTTTAGGGAAGTGTTCGCAGAGTTTATCTACCGCTGCTTCTGAGAGCTTTCGATAGGTCGTGATCTTGCCTCCAAAAATTGAGATCAGTGGTGCTTGCTGACTCGGTGCATCAACCTCAAATGTGTAGTCGCGGGTGACTGCCTGAGCAGAGTCTGCTTCATCATCCAGAAGTGGTCTGACACCAGAGTATGTTCTGACAACATCGGATGCACTGATCTGGGATCGGAAATGCTGATTGGTAACATCGACCAGATAGTCAATCTCATCCTGATCTATCGCGACCTTAGCAGGATCGCCGTAGTATTCTTTATCGGTTGTGCCAATCAGGGAGAACTCATCTTCGTAAGGGATCACAAATACAATTCGACTATCTTCATTTTGTAGAATATATGCTTCAGCTTCGTCGTGAATCCGGGGCACAATAATGTGGCTGCCTTTTACCAAACGAACTTTCTTAGGAGGCTGAATACTGATGACTTCATCAAACAGGCTGGATACCCAGGGGCCGGACGCATTGACAATGGAGCGCGCCTGCAGTGTTTCGATCTGACCGCTTATATTGTCCTGTAGTCGTACTGTCCATAATCCGTCAGAGCGTGTTGCACTGATGCATTTAGACCGCGTTCTGATAGTGGCGCCTTTGGCCTGAGCGGCCAGGGCATTCAGAGTTACCAGGCGTGCATCATCAACCCAGCCGTCTGAGTATTCAAAGCCGCGTTTCATAATGCTTTTTAGCGGACTTTCGCTACCGAACTTTATACCTTTAGAGCTGGGTAGAGTGACCCGTTTTGCCAGATGATCATAGAGAAACAGCCCTGCTCTTATCATCAGTGCGGGCCTGAGATGAGGGCGATGGGGCAGTCTGAAGCGAAGTGGCCAGATAATATGAGGGGCGTTTTTGAGCAACACTTCCCGCTCAGCTAACGCTTCCCGGACTAAACGAAACTCATAGTACTCAAGGTATCGCAGCCCACCATGGATCAGCTTACTGCTATTTGAAGATGTTGCAGAGCCCAGATCATTCATTTCACTCAGTATTACAGAGAGGCCTCGTCCTGCGGCGTCTGCTGCGATACCTGCGCCATTTATACCACCGCCTACGACGAGTAGATCATAAACCTCATGTTTAAGGCTCATCTTTGTTTCTCCTCAACGGGCTTCCTGTTGAATACCGTTGTAATAAGTTCTTATGGTTCGTTTTTAAACACTATAATGTTCTTTGGTGAAAAAAACCAATCAAAAACGAACATTTTAAGGTGAAAAAAATTCTCGCCCGAACTTACGAGGCGATTAAATGGTCATTAATATCCGCTCAAAAAGAGCGGATGAGAGAGTGAGGTTCTTAGATAATATGTAATGCGATGTCATTACTATTGAGAATATCAGTAATGCTTTCCGGTGGAGTCTGATCAGTGAAAACCTGATCGATTTGAGAGATAGTCCCCAGCTTTACCATAGCACTGCGACCGAATTTAGAATGATCAACGGCCAGGATAACATTATTTGAATGTTCGATAATCGCCTGAGCAACCCGGACTTCGCGGTAATCAAAGTCGAGTAGTGAGCCTTCAGGGCTGACGCCGCTGATACCTATGATGCCAAAATCCATCTGAAACTGACTGATAAATTCACTGGTTGCTTCACCTACAATGCCGCCATCCCTGTGTCGTACTTCGCCTGCTGCAATAATAACCGAGAAATCTTCTTTAGCTGACAGCGTTGCCGCGACATGAATATTATTAGTAACTACTTTAAGGTTGTGGTGCTTAAGTAATGCTCTGGCGATGGTTTCAGTTGTTGTTCCAATATTAATAAATAGGGAGGAACCATCGGGAATCATTTTTACCAACTCTTCTGCGATGCGCTCTTTCGCTTCCAGGTTCATGATTTTACGGGACTGATACGAGACATTCACCGTGCTGGAGTCCGAACCTGCACCACCATGATGGCGACGTAGTTTCTTAGCTTCTGCCAGTTGGTTAAGATCCCTGCGAATCGTCTGAGGCGTAACTTTGAAGTGATTAACTAATTCATCGATACTGACAAAGCCTTTTTGCTGGACCAACTCCATTATCTGCAGTTGACGCTGGTTCTGAGTCATTATAAAAGTCCTTTCAGTTACTATCTCGGCTTTGCTTAACTGGCTGATTCAGCTCATTATATGGGCGACTGAATATGCTGGAAATTATCGCATATAGTGGTTGGAATTGTTAACGGACATCCATTTAAGTTTATAGATAGGTTCGAGTAAGAAGCTTATTCGTTGCCTGTTTGTTCGTTTTCGTGCATTATCGAACAATAAAGAACATAAAAAATAACAATAGGGCTGTGTTCATGTCTGGTTACATATTATCCGTGGATCAAGGTACTACAAGTTCAAGAGCCGTTCTGTTTACGACAGAGGGGCGGGTACACGGACTGGCTCAGAAAGAGTTTTCACAACACTTTCCTAATGACGGTTGGGTTGAACACAATCCCGACGACCTTTGGGGTACGGTGTTAGAAACCTGTCGTAAGGTGTTGAGTGAAAATGCTATATCAGCTTCAGAGCTGATCGCTGTAGGTATTACTAATCAACGGGAAACCACAATAGTTTGGGACCGTAAAACAGGCAAACCTGTCTATAACGCTATTGTATGGCAAGATCGTCGCACATATGAATATTGCCAGTCTCTGACTGAACAGGGATGTGCAGAACTGATTAGCGCAAAAACCGGGTTATTGATTGATCCTTATTTTTCCGCGACCAAGATTCGCTGGATACTTAATGAAGTACCGGGTGCCCGGGAACGGGCTGAACGAGGGGAGCTGGTATTTGGCACTGTAGACAGTTATTTGTTGTGGCATCTGACTGAAGGTAAAGAGCACCGTACAGATGCAACAAACGCTTCTCGTACTATGTTATTCAATATCCATACGCAGGAATGGGATGATGATCTGCTGGAACTGTTCGATATTCCTGTTTCAATGCTGCCTGAGGTGATGGATTCTGCAGCTCATTTTGGGGTAACGGGTAAGACGCTACTGGGAGAGGAAGTCCCTGTTTTGGGGGTTGCTGGTGATCAGCAAGCCGCGCTGTTTGGCCAGACCTGTTTTAATGAAGGGATGGCAAAAAGCACTTATGGCACTGGCTGCTTTCTGATGCTTAATACCGGTGAAAAGGCGCTGATATCAAAAAACCGATTGCTGACGACTGTCGCCTACAGGCTTAACGGCAAACCTACATATGCATTAGAGGGCAGTATTTTTATTGCCGGTGCGACTATTCAATGGTTGCGTGATGGTTTGCAGTTGATTAAAGGCGCCGCAGATGCAGAGCCTTTAGCGCAGCAAACACCACTGGATCATGGTGTTTATATGGTGCCGGCATTTACCGGGTTGGGGGCGCCTTATTGGGACCCTAATGCGCGAGGAGCTATTTTTGGTCTGACTAGAGATACCGGTATTAAGGAGATAGTGACTGCGGGTCTGCAATCGGTATGCTTTCAGACTAAAGACCTGCAAAAGGCGATGGAAAGTGATGGCGTTAGGCCGACAACCCTGCGTGTTGATGGAGGTATGGTTGCCAATAACTGGGTATTGAGTCATCTGGCAGATATTCTGGGTGCCAATGTAGACCGACCGGAGATTATTGAAACTACGGCTCTGGGTGTGGCATATCTGGCAGGCTTGCAAGCGGGAGTGTTTGAATCTCTGGAAACGTTGCAGTCGATGTGGCACTGCGATAAGCGTTTTGAGCCTGGGATGTCTAAAGCAACTCGTGATGATTTTTATGCTGGTTGGCAGGATGCTGTAAGGCGGGTGCAGAGCTAGCTACTATTGAAATGACATGGCGGGGGAGCGTTAGCTTCTGTTGAGAAAGCTGGCTTTTCGGATTGTTTTACAGTTGGGCTATTGTCTTACCCCCATGCCTTTTAAAC
The DNA here is from genome assembly GCF_003858655.1 of Amphritea balenae. GTDB lineage: Bacteria > Pseudomonadota > Gammaproteobacteria > Pseudomonadales > Balneatricaceae > Amphritea > Amphritea balenae. The sequence goes on along the minus strand of NZ_RQXV01000001.1, from coordinate 796,507 downwards.
GTTTATACAAGGTGTTGCGACTGATCCCAAGTGCCTTTGCTGTGCGCGAAATATTGCCTTTATTCAGGTTGTATTCCCGCAATGTATCTTGATTGGTGCGGCTTTCTGAGTGCGATGTTAAGAGTTGCTGGTCATAGGATTCAGGGTGATCCGTGTTTGGTTGATTGTTTCTGTCCCGTTGAGTGTTTCGGTGTGTATCGCTATCAGAGAAGAAGTCATCTGGCAGATGCCAGGGTTGGATGCTGTCATTGCCAGCCATTGAAAGGGCGATGGAGATAACGTTCTTAAGTTGTCTGAAGTTGCCGGGCCAGGGGTGTTTTTCCAGTAGATTGATGACTTCATCAGAGAGTGATTCATGTTGATCTGTTTCACGCAGACCTTTATGGATCTGCTTTATCAGTTCCTGTTTATCAGAACGCTCTTTGAATGCTGGAAGCTGAATATTCAGTCCACTTATTCTGAAGTAAAGATCATCTCTGAACATGCCTTTCTCTATCAGTTCTTTAAGATCCTGTTTGGATGAGGAGATTATTTTAATATCCACAGGTACTGAAGCAGTAGACCCCAGAGGTGATACCTTCTTATCTTCCAGGACGCGCAGAAATTTACTTTGTACTGAGAGAGGGATTTCACTGATATCGTCCAAAAACAGTACGCCCTTATGCGCTTGTCGGATCAGACCTGTGCTGCCCGGCTCGTCTGAGTCGTAGCCAAACAGTTCAGCATCAATAGTTCGTTCAGAAATTGCTGAGCAGTTTACTGTGATGAAAGGGTGCTGAAATCGCTTACTACTGGCATGTAGCTGTTTACAAAACTCTTCCTTACCTGATCCGGTTTCGCCCTGTAGTAAAATCGGAATATCTTTATCGAAGACAGTGGTTGCCATTTTTAAGCTGCGATCAACCTGAGGGTCGCCGTAGCTTATTGCTATTTGTGGCATTGTTCTCATTGGTTCTTCTGGCTGCAGCTGCCGTTCTCTGTAATCAGGTGCAACAGTGTAGCCTTTTACTGGCCGTTGAATAGTTGCGTACATTTTATATTTGCCGAGTGCGACAACGGCAATGGGTTGTCCCTCAGGCTGATTCTTTAACTCAAATAGTTGGCAGCCAAAGATATCTTCGACGCTCTTCAGAGCAAGTTCAAATCTGAGTAGCATCTCGGCACGTTTATTAGCTGAGATGATCGTGCCGTTTTCATTGAAAGCGATAAATCCTATCCACTGACTGTCCAGATTTTCGGTGCTGGTATTGAAGCTCATCAGAAAATGTTCTTCGCTGAACTTACTATAGATAAGTCGATTTTCAACCGACTGTGACATCATCTTAACCATGCCAAAAGTGTGGGCCTGAGGCAGGTAGGCGTCACTGGAAACATCAAGTACGGCAAGAAGATTGTTATTTGTGTCATAGATCGGTGCGGCAGAACCGATCATAAACCGATTATGTTTCAGGTAATGCTCATCCCGTTGAATCTGAACGGCCTGGCCGGTTGCTATTGCTGTGCCTATAGCGTTTGTTCCGTTTATTTGCTCTGACCAGTTAGTGCCTTCATTAAGGGCCTGTTTCTGTTTGTTGCTAATAAAGCGCTTATCCCCCCAGCAATTCAGTACCTGGCCGCTTTGATCGGCAAGCATTACCAGGCAGCTGGAATTAGCCAGAATGTTTTCATAATAGGGTAATACTTCTTTGCCAGTAGTGCCCAACAGGTACTGGTGCTCATCTTGCAGGTCTCTGATTTCTCCGCTTGGGATAGCTGTATGGTCGGCTGCTGACTCATGATTCAGACCGTAGAGGTCGCAGCGCTGCCAGGACGAACTGACCATCTGGAACTGCTCATTCGGCGTTTTATTTTTATTATTCATAGCGTTTGTATTTGCTTATTAAGCGGTCAGTGTAGATGGATAACTGATCAATTTGTAGTGATTATTGTTCATATAAAGTGTTCAAAATTGTTCATGCTAAGCACTTTAATGAACAGTGCTATTCGAAAAGGAAATGTAATTGTGCGGAAAGGAAATTGTGAATTAAAATAATATCGCTAAATATCAGTAGCTTATAAAATTATTATAATTTTTCTTTATTTTTTTAAGTGTTGTGTCATTATGTAAGTTCGTTAACGAACATTCGTTTTCGGATTTGCCTCACAAATTTGAGCAAGTGCTGTTACATGTGAGGAACAATGAATAAGAATAATAAAGGACAACATAATGTCTCTTTCTCTTCAAAACGTATCGCGTATTGTTGATGGTGAGTATTACATTGATGATGCGAATATAACGCTTGAACCTGGTTCGTTTAACGTCCTTTTAGGGCGGACCCTGGCAGGAAAAACATCTTTGATGCGTTTGATGGCTGGCCTGGATAAACCAACTGAAGGGCGTGTCATGATGAACGGTGTTGATGTAACTGGCGTGCCGGTTCAGCAGCGCAACATCTCAATGGTGTATCAACAGTTCATTAATTACCCCAACTGGACTGTGTTCGAAAATATTGCCTCTCCTCTGCGTCTGGAAAAAGCCTCGGAATCAGAAATTAATCAACGTGTTAAAGAAACTGCGGAAATGCTGCATATAGAGCAATTCTTGCAGCGACGACCTTTGGAATTGTCAGGTGGGCAGCAGCAGCGAACGGCGATGGCCCGCGCACTGGTAAAAGATGCCAGCCTGATTTTGTTCGATGAGCCGCTTGTTAACCTCGATTACAAGTTGCGGGAAGAACTTCGTCAGGAAATTCGCGAGCTACTGAAAGTACGTAACTCAATTGCTGTTTATGCCACTACCGAGCCAAATGAAGCGCTGGCGCTTGGTGGAACTACCACGCTTTTGCATGAAGGCCGGATTATTCAATCGGGTATCTCATCTGATGTTTATCGCTTTCCGGTTAATGTCGATGCTGCCGGGTTATTTAGCGAGCCGCCGATTAATCTGATCAAGGGTTTTGTCTCGGAATCCGAAGTGACCTTTGATGAGTTTGTTCACTTTCCGTTGAATCAGGATCTGCGTGGCTTTAAGCCGGGTGATTATTACTGTGGTGTTCGTCCAAGTCATATCGGGCTTGTACCCCATGCCGATGATGATCTGGAAATATCTGTCAGAGTGGAGGTTGCTGAAATCAGCGGTTCAGAAACCTTTATGCACGTAAAAAATGAACACTTCAGTTTAGTGTTGCAGCTGTCTGGCGTGCACGAGTATCACACGGATACACCAATCAAAGTTTATTTGCCGACCCACAAACTGTTCATGTTTGGGCTGGATGGCAAGATGCTTCAGGCACCTGGTCGCCTGCATAAGGGGGCTTAAGATGGCTGAAATACATCTGAAAACACTAGCGCATAGCTACAGTGCTAATCCGCAGTCTGACACTGAGTATGCTATTCGGGAAATGGATCATGTATGGGATCAGGGTGGAGCTTATGCGCTACTGGGCCCTTCAGGCTGTGGCAAAAGTACTTTGCTTAATATTATCTCAGGCCTGTTATCACCTTCAGAGGGCGAAGTGCTGTTTGATGGTCAGCGGGTCAATGAGTTAAGTCCGGCAGAGCGAAATATTGCTCAGGTTTTCCAGTTTCCTGTCATTTATGACTCAATGACAGTATTTGATAATCTGGCTTTCCCTTTACGAAATATGAAAGTCCGTGAATCTAAGGTTCAGAAAAAGGTTCTTGAGATTGCTGAAATTCTTGAGCTGCAGGACGTACTGAAGAATAAGGCGAAAAACCTCACCGCCGATGAAAAGCAAAAAGTCTCTATGGGGCGGGGGTTAGTGCGGGATGATGTATCCGCCATTCTTTTTGATGAACCGCTGACCGTTATCGATCCACATCTGAAGTGGAAACTACGACGTAAACTGAAACAGATTCATGAACAGTTTAATCTCACTATGGTGTACGTCACTCATGATCAGTTAGAGGCGGCGACCTTTGCTGACAAAATCGCACTGATGTATGGCGGTCAGATAGTACAGTTTGGTACGCCACGTGAGTTGTTCGAAAAACCTAATCATACCTTTGTGGGCTACTTTATCGGGAGTCCGGGCATGAACTTTATCGAAGTGAAACGCAGCGAAAGCGGTGTTGAATTTGATGGCCTTAAAGTGTCGCTGGATGAAGGGCTTCAGGATTTTCTGGAACAAATTCCGAGTAGTAACCTGAAAATTGGTATCCGGCCTGAGTTTGTGCATGTTTCCGTTGAATCTATTACCGGATCTTACGAGTGTGCTGTTACCCATGTTGAAGATCTGGGTACCTATAAAATTGTCACTCTGGACCTGAAAGGGCGTAGCTTAAAAGCACGTTTGGATGAAGATCAGCAAGTGCCTGAACATAAAGCCTATGTCAGCTTTCCCAAGCAATGGCTAAAGCTTTACGTCGATGAATACCTGGTAGAGGGGGATTCAGAATGAATAAAGTTGAGAATAACAAAGCCTGGTTCTTAGTACTTCCGGTCGTACTTTTAGTTGCTTTTTCGGCTGTTGTGCCACTGATGACAGTGGTGAACTATTCAGTTCAGGATATATTTGATGTCAATACTGCCTATTTTGTCGGAGCCGAGTGGTATCGGGAAATTCTGCAGGATCCACGGTTACAGGATTCGTTAGTCAGGCAGTTTATCTTTTCGTTTTTTGTTCTGCTAATTGAGATTCCACTGGGTATTGCGGTGGCGCTTATGATGCCGACTAAGGGGCGAGGTGCTTCGTTGTGCCTGATCTTGTTGGCGATCCCTCTGCTAATCCCTCTTAATGTTGTCGGTACTATCTGGCAGGTGTTTGGCCGCACAGATATCGGCTTGTTCGGCTGGGCGCTTACCAGTATAGGTATCGATTATAACTATGCATCAAATCCTATTGATGCCTGGTTCACCGTACTGTTGATGGATGTCTGGCACTGGACCTCTCTGGTGGCGCTGCTCTGTTATTCCGGCCTACGTGCTATCCCGGATGCCTATTATCAGGCGGCTAGTATTGACCGGGCATCTGGCTGGGCAATCTTCCGCTATATACAGTTACCTAAGTTACAAAGCGTGCTGGTTATCGGTGTACTGCTGCGCTTTATGGATAGCTTCATGATCTATACCGAGCCTTTCGTTCTGACTGGCGGTGGTCCGGGTAACTCGACAACCTTCCTTAGTCAGACGCTGACACAGATGGCGATTGGACAGTTTGATGTGGGGCCGGCGGCAGCTTTCTCATTGATTTACTTCCTGATTGTACTGTTGGTTAGCTGGTTGTTCTTTACAACTATTTCTCACTTGGACAAGGCGAAGTAAGGGGGCGAAATGACTTCAATGAATAAACAATCCCTTGTACTTGGCTCTGCGACTACAAGTAGGAGAAACATAATGAATAAACAAACAAAGAAAAAGCTGGGTATTAGCGCTTATATATTTTTTGTTCTATTGCCAATTTACTGGCTTCTGAATATGTCATTTAAAAGCAATGAAGAGATTCTTGGCACACTAACGCTGTGGCCTGAAAACTTTACCTTTGATAATTATGCGGTGATTTTTACCGATCCGACCTGGTACATGGGTTATGTGAACTCAATGCTATACGTGACCATGAATATGGTTATTACGTTGGTTGTAGCGCTACCTGCTGCCTATGCCTTTAGCCGATATAAGTTTACCGGTGACAAGCATCTGTTTTTCTGGCTACTGACGAACCGTATGGCGCCGCCTGCAGTGTTTCTGCTGCCTTTCTTCCAGCTTTATTCATCGGTTGGTCTGTTTGATACCCACCTGGCGGTTGCTCTGGCGCACTGTCTGTTCAGCGTGCCATTGGCGGTCTGGATTCTGGAGGGCTTTATGTCAGGTGTGCCGCGTGAAATTGATGAAACAGCTTACATCGATGGCTATAGCTTTCATAAGTTTTTTATCAAGATATTCCTGCCGATGATCGGTTCAGGTATCGGGGTGACAGCATTCTTTAGCTTTATGTTCTCCTGGGTTGAACTGTTGCTCGCCAGAACGCTTACCTCTGTAGAAGCTAAACCAATTGCGGCAATTATGACCCGTACTGTAGGCGCTACCGGCATTGACTGGGGCGTACTTTCTGCAGCAGGCGTACTGACCATTATTCCAGGATTACTGGTTATCTGGTTTGTACGAAATCATGTGGCAAAAGGTTTTGCTCTCGGACGCGTGTAATTGAGGTATTAGTTATGAACTGGATGGCTTGGACATTACCTACGGCAGTTTTCTTTATCTCAATTGCCGTAATTTTGATCTGTATGACTGTGTATGAAATTAAATCGCCCTGTGTTGAAAGGAAGGGGTTCTTACCCATCGAAACAACCCGTGGTGATCGCTTATTCATAGGCTTACTGGCAAGTGCGTATATTCACCTGCTGTTTGCCGGTTTCTCAGAAATGAGCCTGTGGATCGCGTTAGGAATTTCCTGTGTATGGCTGGCGATAGTCCTGCGTTGGGGATGATCACTCTATTAGACATAGTGTGTGTTGATGACCGGCTGAATGCATGGAATGCATGGAATGCATGAAGCTTTAGTTTTTGCCTTTCGGGGTAGAGCCCGCAATGACTGGCCTGACAGGTCGGCTGTTGCACCAATAAATTGCAATCTTCATCTATGAGGTTGATATGAAAAACAATAATAACTGGTCAAAGTTGCTTATTCTGAGTGCTGCTGTATCTGCTGCAAACATGAGCTCTTATGTTCAGGCTGATCAATATAGTGATGCCGCAAAGCAGTGGGTAAGTACTGAATTTGTGAAGTCTACTTTGTCCGAAGCTGAACAGCTGGAAGAGCTGAAGTGGTTTGCTGAAGCAGCTAAACCTTTCCGTGGTATGACCATCAATGTTGCATCTGAAACCATTGCGACTCATGAATATGAGTCCAAGGTTTTGGCCAAGGCATTTGAAGAGTTAACAGGGATTAAGGTTGTACATGACCTTATTCAGGAAGGTGATGTTGTTGAAAAACTGCAAACCCAGATGCAGTCTGATAAAAATATTTATGATGCTTATATCAATGACTCTGATCTGATCGGAACTCATTTCCGTTACGGCAAAGTTGTGCCTGTATCAGACATGATGGCCGGGGATGGTAAAGACTATACGTTGCCTACCCTTGATCTGCCTGATTTCATCGGCCTTGATTTTACGACTGGTCCTGATGGCAAACTCTATCAACTGCCTGATCAGCAGTTTGCAAACCTCTATTGGTTCCGTGCCGACTGGTTTGAGCGTGAAGATCTGAAAAAGCAGTTTAAAGGTATTTATGGTTATGAGTTAGGTGTACCAAAGAATTGGTCTGCCTATGAAGATATCGCCGAATTCTTCTCCGTACATGTAAAAGAGATTGATGGTGAACGTGTCTACGGTCATATGGATTATGGTAAAAAAGATCCGTCTCTGGGTTGGCGTTTCACTGATGCCTGGTTCTCAATGGCAGGGGCGGGTGATAAGAGTCTGCCAAATGGTTTGCCTGTTGATGAGTGGGGTATCCGGGTCGATGGTTGTAAACCTGTAGGTTCAAGTGTTTCTCGTGGCGGCGCAACTAACGGTCCTGCTGCAGTATATGCAACGACTAAGTATGTTGACTGGTTGCGTGATTATGCACCACCACAAGCTCAGGGTATGACATTCTCAGAAGCAGGTCCGGTACCGGCGCAAGGTGCCGTTGCTCAGCAGATTTTCTGGTATACCGCCTTTACAGCGAGTATGACAAAAGAAGGTTTGCCGGTTGTTAATGAAGATGGCACACCAAAATGGCGTATGGCACCATCGCCTAAGGGCCCATACTGGGAAGAGGGCATGAAGCTGGGTTATCAGGATACCGGCTCATGGACCTTTATGAAGTCTACGCCGAAAGAGCGTCGTCTGGCAGCCTGGTTATACGCGCAGTTTACGGTGTCTAAGACCGTATCGTTGCAGAAAACGCTAGTGGGTCTGACGCCGATTCGTGAGTCAGATATTTTCTCTGACGCTATGACAGAAGCGGCTCCTAAGCTGGGTGGTTTAGTCGAGTTCTACCGTAGTCCTGCTCGTACGCAGTGGACACCTACAGGAACCAACGTGCCTGACTATCCTAAGCTGGCTCAATTGTGGTGGCAGTATATTGCTGAAGCAGCTAATGGTGAGAAGACTCCTCAGGAAGCACTTAATGGTCTGGCAACTGCGCAAGATAAGGTACTGAAGCGCCTTGAACGTGCCGGTGTCCAGGGTGAGTGTGGCCCTAAACTGAATCCTAAAGTTGATCCTCAGGAGTGGTTGAGTCAGCCAGGTTCTCCGAAAGCGAAGCTGGCTATCGAAAAACCTCAGGGTGAAACCGTTGCCTATCAAGATCTGCTACAAAGCTGGAAAGAAGGTGCAACTAAGTAAAATCTAGTGCTTATCCGGTCAGAATTTCTGACTGGGTAAGCATTTTTTATAAAATAGATGACTTATTTGATAAACGTTTCGAAAGTGCTCATCACTTGGTTTATCAATTCTGTGTCATTTTCTGTTTTACCTGAAGCCAGAAGTAGTTCTGGCGCTGACGCTTGTCGGGTAGTTAATATCTGACAGGTTTACCTCCTTTGTTTCACGGCAAAGGAGGTTTTTTTATTATGGTAATCTGTTATTTTTACAGGCCTTTGGTTTTAGATATCAAGATTGGAATGGTCAGTTCACGACAGTTTTACCGCCGCAGTCCGCACCAGCGAAGTGATCAGTCAATCAGCTTTGTTGATCTGCGCCGGCGGTTCGATTTCAGGTCAGTACGTATTGGGCGTTGGGTGACTGATGCCGAGCGGGATCGCGCCAGTGGTTTATTCTACGATGCGCTGGTGGATCTGATGACCATCCTGAACGGTCCGGAACAGCTGATCTCATTACGGGGCAATCTTTCGTTTCAGTATGGTATCGGTGGTCAGCCAGGTGTGGCTGCGCATTATGATGCATCAAATCGCTGTTTTTCACTGGCGAAGAATGCCGGCCCCGGCAGTATTGCCCACGAATGGTTTCACGCACTGGATCACTATCTGGGTGATAAAGCCTTCAGTGATGTAGGGACGAAGATGTTTGCTTCTTCTGCCTGGCTCAATGACGCGACACCGGTCCCGCATCCGTTAAATGACTATCTGTTCCGTTGTTTCAAAACCATTATGCTCAGCGAAGATGGCTCACAGCCCAGTGAGCTTTTTCAAGCATCTGTGCGTATGGATAAAAGCCTGAAAACAACTTACTACAGTAAGCCGGAAGAGCTGTGCGCGCGGGCATTCGAAGCCTTTGTTCAGGATGCTGATATTAGTAACAACTTTTTGGTGTCGGGGACTAAAGCCACGGCGGAAGCGCAGCAGGGGTTATATCCCCGGTTTGAACAGCGACAACAGATCAACGTCGCCTTCAGTGACTATTTCAACGCCCTGGGGCGAGCGTTGAAAAGCCAGGGATAATTTACTTAGTCTTATTCAAGACCTTCAATGATACCGCTCTCCATCAATTGCATATTACTGGCGGCTGGCTTTTTCGGTAGCCCCGGCATCCGCATGATCTTACCGGTTAAAATTACCAGAAAGCCGGCACCGGCATTGATCTGAATTTGCCGTACCGTTACCTCAAAGCCCCGGGGGCGACCGTGTAGTTCAGGGTCATCGGACAGCGAACTGGGCGCCTTGGCGATACAGATCGGTAGGTCTGTCAGACCTAGCATCTCAACATGTTTAAGGTCCTGTTCGGCGTCTTTGGTGAAGGCAACATCATCGGCACCGTACATCGCTTTACACACCGCTCGCACTTTTTCCACTACCGGAAGGTCAAGATCATAGAGTGGCTGGAAAGGGCTGTTTTTCTTGATTGAAGCCATCACCACTTTAGCCAGTTCTACCGAACCTTTACCGCCATCTGCGTGGTGAGTAGTTTCGGCAAAAGAAACGCCTAGTGCTATACAGCGTGCGCGAACCAGAGCAACTTCGGCATCGGTATCTGAAGCAAAGCGATTAAGGGCTACCACTGGGTGTTTATTGAATAGCTCGACGCTCTCTATATGCTTATCCAGATTACCCAGTCCTTGTTGCAGAGCCTCCAGATCTTCAGATTCCAGATTGTCTTTGGCTTTGCCTCCGTGCATTTTCAGTGCGCGAACAGTAGTAACCAGTACTACAGCATCAGGATCCAGTTCAGCAATACGGCACTTGATGTCGAAGAATTTTTCAGCGCCCAGGTCAAAGCCAAAGCCGGCCTCGGTGATCGCCCAGTCGGCATGTTGCATCGCCATGCGGGTCGCAATGACGCTATTACAGCCGTGGGCGATATTGGCGAAAGGTCCGCCATGAACAAATGCCGGTGTCCCTTCAAAGCTCTGTACCAGGTTAGGCTGCATGGCATCACGCAGTAATGCCATCATGGCCCCGGTAACATCCAGCTGTGCCGCATAAACCGGTTCATTCTGGTAGTTATAACCGACCAGAGTTCGGTCCAGACGACGTTTCAGGTCCTCAGCGTTATCAGCCAGACAGAGCATCGCCATCACTTCTGATGCGGCGGTGATATCAAAACCACCTTCACGGGGAATACCCTGGTTTTTACCGCCCAGGCCGACAACGATTTTACGCAGGCTGCGATCATTCATATCCATTACCCGGCGCCAGGCGATCTGACGGGGATCGATACCTAGCTGGTTGCCATGGAATATATGGTTATCAATCGCTGCTGAAAGCAGGTTATTGGCACTGGTGATTGCGTGAAAGTCACCGGTGAAGTGCAGATTGATTCGGTCGGCAGGTATGATCTGGCTGTAGCCGCCGCCGGTTGCGCCACCTTTCATACCCAGGCAAGGCCCGAGGGATGGTTCACGCAGTGCCAGGCATACCGACTCATTTAACTGAGTAAAGGCCTGACCCAGACCGATAGTGGTGGTGGTTTTACCCTCACCAGATGGCGTTGGGGTTGTTGCTGAAACCAGTATCAGGTGACCTTTTTTACCAGACTTACCATTCAGAGCCTTCAGATCGATCTTGGCTATATCACGGCCATAGGGGTGCAGATGTTCTCTATCGATACCTAAGGCGTCGCTTATCTCAGTGATCGGTCGGGGAGTGAACTGTTGGGCGATCTCTACGTCTGTGGCCATGGAAGGCTCCTTGGTATGAAGAATTATTTGGCGTTAATCTAGACCTGTTTTCTTAGCAAATAATTGATAAATGGTAAGTTTCGAATACTGTCTTCATTGAATCCAGATATCAATTTTATCTTTATCAGCGGTAATAAAATTTGTGGGCTAAAGAGTATATCCAGAAAAACATTTTGGCATTGTTTTGTCTGCGTCTATTTAGAACTGTTTTTGTCTGTATGCGACAGATGATCGTTACTTCATCCTTAATGCTTGAAATACCAGAGGAGTCGTCGCGCTCTATGCAGATTTTTAATCATTGACTGCTATCAAGTCTTCCTCGGTTGCAGGTTGTTAGACTGGCGCTCCGCTAAAAAGATTGTGGAGTAAGTGATGGAGCTGGTCTGTCCGGCAGGTAGTTTCCCTGCCCTAAAAGCCGCCGTAGATAATGGTGCAGATACAGTGTATTTCGGTTTCAGGGATGCGACTAATGCACGCCATTTTGCCGGTCTGAATTTCGATCGTCGTAAAGCAGAGAAAGGTATCGATTATGCCCGTAGCCGGGGTGTGAAAGTACTCTGTGCGATCAATACGTTCCCGCAGCCGCAGGGCTGGAAAGTTTGGCAGCAGGCTGTTGATATGGCCGCTGATCTGCAGGTGAATGCCTTGATCGGTGCTGATATGGGGGTGTTAGGTTACGCTGCTGAACAGCATCCTGATCTTAATCTACACCTGTCAGTACAAGGCTCTGCAACTAATTATGAAGCACTGAATTACTATAAGCAGCAGTTCAATATTAAGCGCGCGGTACTGCCCCGGGTGTTATCCCTGGCACAGGTTGAGCATCTGGCGAAGCACAGCCCGGTTGAGCTGGAAGTCTTTGCCTTCGGCAGCCTCTGCATCATGGTCGAAGGCCGCTGTTATTTGTCTTCCTATCTTACTGACGAGTCGCCTAATACCTGCGGCGCCTGTTCCCCTGCTAAAGCAGTACGTTGGGAAGAAACCTCCAGAGGCCTGGAGTCCCGCCTGAATGATGTACTGATCGACCGTTATGCGGATGGTGAAAAAGCGGGTTATCCAACCCTTTGTAAGGGACGCTTTGATGTTGAAGGCAATGTTTATCATGCGATGGAAGAACCAACCAGCCTGAATACTCTGGATCTGATTCCGCAGTTGGAGTCGATCGGTATCAGTGCGGTAAAAATTGAGGGACGACAGCGCAGTCCTGCCTATGTCGCAGAGGTTGTGAAGATCTGGCGTCAGGCTCTGGATCTGGCTAAGGCACAGCAACAGTCACCTGAAAACTTCCAGGTTAAGCCGGAGTGGAACCAGGGGCTGACTGATCTGTCAGAAGGTTCAACCACAACCATCGGCGCTTATCACCGCAGCTGGCAGTAAAGGGGCAGTAGTTGTATGGCTGATCAAATATCATCAGAAGATTCAACCGCAGCATTTATCGGCGCTTATCACCGCAGCTGGCAGTAAAGAGGCAGTAGTTGTATGGCTGATCAAATATCATCAGAAGATTCAACCGCAGCAATTATCGGTGCCTATCACCGCAGCTGGCAGTAGAGGAACAACAGTATGGATAATTCAAAGCAATTAACTATGGGGCTGACATTAGGCCCGCTGCTCTACTTCTGGCCGAAGCAGGATGTCTATAATTTTTACGCCCAGATGGCTGAAACTGAGGTAGAAACTATCTACCTCGGTGAAACCGTATGTTCTAAACGGCGACAACTGAAAACCGCCGACTGGATCAGTCTGGCGCAGGAGCTTAAGTCCTGCGGTAAACAGGTAGTCTTGTCAGGACTGGCGCTTTTGGAAGCCGAATCAGAGATGAAATCGCTGCGCAGGATCTGTAGCAATGGTGAGTTCATGGTTGAAGCCAATGATATTGCTGCAGTACAGATGTTAAGTGAGCAGGAACTGCCTTTTGTGACCGGGCCTTCGGTGAACATCTATAACCTGCAGGTGCTAAAGCAGTTGTATAAGAGTGGTATGCGACGCTGGGTTATGCCGGTGGAGCTGGGAGCCGATACATTACAGGAGCTGTTACAACAGGCTGAAGAAGATGGTGGCCTGCCAGAGTTGGAAACCGAGGTGTTCGCCTATGGTTGTCTGCCGCTGGCTTACGCTGCCCGCTGCTTTACCGCACGCTATCGCAATGTGCCAAAAGATAACTGCGAGTTCTGCTGTATCGAATATCCGGATGGACTGGTGATGCGTTCACAGGAAGGTAAAGAGCTGTTTACCATGAACGGTATTCAGACGTTATCTGCGGAACATTACAATCTTGAGCATCAGCTGAACAGGATGCAGGAGATAGGTGTAAATAAGGTACGTCTTAGTCCTCAGCGTGAAGGTATGAGTGAAGTGATTGAGCGGTTTGCCAGTCGTTTAAAAGGTGAAGAGCCTTCCACTATCAGTCTGGTCAATCAGGATCATTGTAATGGTTACTGGTTTGCTGAACCGGGCATCCGCTGGATGGAGACGAATGCTTAGTCGTGCTTCAATACATCTTCCGTAATGCTCTTCTCTGTGCTCTCCGTGGTGCAAGCTATTAAAGATTATTTACCACAGAGGACACAGAGGGCACAGAGGAAAGATAGGATAATAAGGGCTGAAGTCCGAATGCTTTGCTTGTCCGAATGTCGCTAACGCGCCGTGTCCGATCGCTGCGAAGCAGCTGTCTGTAGTGGTCTGAAAGCCTAGAAGATAAGGGCTATTCAACACGGTATCCAAGGAGCATGCCAAGGGCTCAGAAGTAAAGAGAAAATTCCTAGATTAAGCTTACCGCATAATCCTTAGTGCTCTTCTCAGTGCTCTTCTCAGTGCTCTTCTCAGTGCTCTTCTCAGTGCTCTCTGTGTCCTCTGTGTCCTCTGTGGTGCAATTTATTATGATTTTAGCTAACGAACAGACAAAAAAATGCCGGTCACTGACCGGCATAGTTTTTGATGAATCTATCTGCTGATCTTTTGAAAGCTAACTGTGGGGCAGTTGCTGTCAGTTTGATACTGCGTTCATCGAAAGGGGAATTGTTTCCATCAATTCAAGTGTTAGATTGGCAGTTTCTGCACCATTGCCAGCCCTTTACGAACTGAGTCCGGCAGATCATCCCAGTCGATGCTATCTAATAGATTTTTTACCGCTAACCCCAGCTCGGTGTTTCCTTCGATCAGTAAGCGACGCTGAAAGAACAGGGTGTCAGGGTCGAGTTCACGGTTGGCCAGCTTGATCAGATCTTCAGCTTTACCTTTAATCCAGGCATCAGCATTGTCCTGCTGACAGACAATCAGGCGTTCAGCGTTACAGCTAATCACAACCTTAATACCCAGATCCGTTACTTCAACACCCAGATACTGGTTCTCCAGAAACCAGAACTCATCATCCTCAAGGGGCTGGTGGAATGCCTTGTTCAGGCCTTTCTCAAGCGCCTTCTGTTTGAACCGAAAAGGGATGACAGACTCAGTCGTGCGGATTACCCGGCTGACAACAGAGTGCAGGTTCGGGCGGGGTAAGGGAATTTGGGCGATGTTAGCTAGCATCAGTTTACTCCTGTTAAGAGCCGACCATGATAAGTGCTGGGCCGTATTTATCCCTTGATGCCTGTCAAGGTTGGCCTTGTCCTTGTTGCTCTGAAGGTTTGGCGTAGGGCGCCGCTGGCCAGTAAAACGCCGGTCATAATCAGGGCAACACCGCTAATAGTGGTTACCGATAGCTGCTCGCCAAGTACTGGCACAGCGATGATGGCAGCCAGTGCCGGTGTCAGGGACCCCAGTGCTGCTGTTTTCTCAGCCCCCAGCGTCTTGATGGCGATGCCGTAGGTGATGCCGCCGATGATGCCGGCTCCCAATCCCTGACTAAGCAGGTGGGGCCAGATCTCCTGCCAGCTCACATTGGCAATATTGCTCTCACTGATACCCAGCGATAACGATAACATCAACCCCAGCGTGGCACTGCAGCAAAGTAGTGCGGTTGCCAGTAGCGCATCGATCCCGGCGACCCTGAGACCCAGGGTATAGATCGCCCAGACCAGGCTGGCGCCGAGAAATGCAAGGTGGCCAGGTCCGTAATTTAATTCAGAACTGAATTGTGAGTTGAGTTCAGCAGCGAATAACGTTGCTGCCAGCAAGATAGTTACACCACCGAGAATGACGCTCAGACCCAGGCCGCGATAGCGGGGCAGGGGCTCCCGAAAAATCAGCACTGCCAGCCCGGTCACAAATAGCGGAGCAGTGCCGGGGACCAGTGCGCCTGCATGGGCGACCGGAGCGTATTGACTACCTAATGATACCAACAGGAAAAATGGCAAGCCGCCGCAGATAATCATCACCAGATAACGTAATTTTACCCGCAGCAGGGTTTTAAAATCGCGTAGTAACCAGGGTAGGAATACCAGTGTGGGCAGGGCAAAGCGCATCAGTCCCAAATCGGTGGTGGTCAGCTCTGACTGAGCTTCAGCACGCATCGATAGCAGAAAGGCAACCCAGATTAGAATTGTGATCAGCATGATCGAAACGCCTTTTATACTGAACTCTGGTTCACCGCGGTACTGTTCCATAGGGAGCTGCTCTGAGTAATGTTGAAGGGCTATTATCAGTCAGTCGTTGAAGCGTTATCTTGCTAGTTTGATGGCTAAAAGGTGATTTATTGGCATATACTGCCAATAAATCTACATTTATTGATATTTAAGGTCTGCTGATGAAGCTTGATGTTACCGATCGAAAGATACTTAAACTGTTGCAGCAGGATGGTCGCCTGAGTAATGCCGAGATTGCAGAGCAGGTTGCACTGTCGCCTTCACCTTGTTTGCGTCGGTTACGCCGGTTGGAGCAAGAGGGTATTATCGAGGGCTATCAGACTCAGCTTAATCGTCAGAAAATTGATCTGGGAATGACCGTTTTTGTGCAGATTAAAATGCATGATCATCATGCGGCATCGGTAAAAAACTTTGAGCAGGCGATCCATGGCATGGATGCCGTTATCACTGCCAGTACGGTATCAGGGTCAGCCGATTATCTGTTAGAAGTAGTCGCCAGCGATCTGGAGGATTATGACCGGGTCGTGAGTAAGCTTCAGGAACTGAAGATGGTCCGTGAGATTGAAAGTAACTTTGCCCTGCGGCGGGTTAAAACCGCGGCCCCCCTACCTTTAAAGCGCTTGAGTGATTAGGCAGGGGTCTTCTCTTTCCTTAGTTCAGTTTTCTTCGTTCAATATGCTTAGTTAAAAGTACCAAACCGTGAACGAAACTCCCGGGGTGTGAGTCCGGTTATTTTGATGAAAGTTTTTCTGAAAGCGCTGACATCTTCATAACCGGTATTTTGAGCGATCAGGTCGACGGTATCCTGGGAACTTTCTAATGCATCGCAGGCTTTACTGATCCGTAGCTGCTGCATGTATTCCTTAGGTTTGTAACCGGTAGCGGCGACAAAACGACGTAGAAAAGTGCGCTCGGTAAGGTGACAGTTTTCAGCTAAGGCCGATACCGTTAACGGACTGTTAAAGTGGCGTTGCAGGTAGTGCTGGCACTGGAGAATAGTCCGGTCCCCATGATTAAGCCTCGGTATAAAGCATCGATAATATCGCTGTTCCCGAGGACCGGTATCAACCACTAAGCGCTTACCTAACTGACGCATCAAAGCGGGGTGACTGAACTGTGCCACCAGTTCCAGGCCCAGATCCAGCCAGGCCATTAAACCGCCGGTAGTAATCAGGTCATTGTCATTGATCAGTATTTTACTGTCATCTAGCCGGACCTGTGGAAAACATTCAGCGAAAGATGCTGCTAAGGCCCAGTGTGTGGTGGCTGGGCGCTGATTCAATAGTCCTGTTTGCGCCAGAATAAAGGCGCCGGCGCAGACTGAACACAACAGAGTACCCGCAGCATGTTGCTCGCATAACCAGTCAGCTAGTCGGGATTGCGGTTGCTGATAAAACTCGCCACTGAGACAGGGCGGTAAAATAATCACTCTGGGGATAAGGCATGCATCAGTCGATTCAGGCTGCACTTTAGCTATGGCTTCTGCGTGCCATAAATGGATGTTAAATACAGGCTGGGAATCCTGTTCAATTAGCAGTTTGTTAGCGAGCTCGAATAGTTCCCGCAGGCCTTCAATAGCCGACTTCATTGCTCCCGGATACTGAATGATTGTTATGTTAACGGGGCTCATCAGTCTGCCTTTTTCAGTTCTTTCAGGTTATGTTTCTATGAGATTGATGTCAGTTTTTGCGCTTAATGTGTCGAATGTGACTCCAGTATATAACTGAGTAACGCCATAAAATAGCGTTATCGACTGAGTATATAAACCGGAGAGAAAGAGATGACTAATACCGCGCTGTTACTGATAGATTTTCAGAATGATTATTTCCCAGGTGGAAAATGGGAACTTGAAGGAGCTGAGACTGCCGCCGCGAAAGGCGCAGAATTACTCGCAGTTTTTCGTAACAAAGGGTTGCCTGTTATACATGTTCGCCATGAATTTGAATCTGAAGAGGCGCCTTTCTTTGTGTCCGGTTCCGATGGCGCCTTGATACATCCAGTGGTAGCGGTGCAGGGTGATGAGCCGGTAATACTTAAGCATTCGGCTAATAGCTTTAAAGATACAGACCTGAAACAGGCTCTGGATAATCTTAATATTGAGAACCTGATCATTGTAGGAGCCATGAGCCATATGTGTATCGATGCGGGGGTACGTGCTGCGGCTGACTTTGGCTATCAGGTTAGCGTCGCTCAGGATGCCTGTGCGACCCGGGCCCAGGAGTTTAATGGCGTTACTGTAGGGGCAGAACAAGTTCATGCATCTTATATGGCCGCGCTGGCGTTTGCTTATGCACGGGTTGTGAATACAGATGAATTGTTAGCTGAAATGGTTTAAAGGCTCTATCAGACTGAAAGAGTCAGAGCTGATTTAAGGGCCTGCAGAGCTTGAGTGTAGCTTGCTTGCAGGTCCCTTAGTCAGATTTAGGCCGGTTAGTGTTTCCAAGACTGACTGCACGTTGCTAACATAGTCTTTTTGATCAAAGCAGTGCGGGACTAAGTACGATGGCTAACTTTTATACAAAAGAGAACATCAGCATTAAATCACTGGAAGATATCGTTAATCGTCCCAATTACGTAGATACACTATTGCCGAGAAAGTCGCTGATCAGTTATGTACTGGCCGCCTATTCATTCCCTCGGAAAATTGCCTGTTGCTGCGTCAGTAATTGTTACCAGAACCATAAAAAAGGCTACCTGGTTCGCACAACTAAAGGTGGCGAATGCAGTATTTGTGACAGTTGTGCAAAACGGTATATGGATCCTGCCGCATTAAAGCCACCAAAGGCGACCCGGGCCCGTTCCACCACAACGGCTTCGACCAGAAGCCGTTCACCTGCGGCCCAAACCCTGACCCGTCAAATGAGCCTGGATGACTTTGTAAATTTAAGTGGCAGAATCAAAGAGCGGGTAAAAGAGCTTAAGGAGATGCCCCGGGGGGCCAACTGGCTATACCAATCCCTGAATAACTTTCAAAAAGCCAGCCCACCGGATCTGCTTAGCGCATTAAAGGAATTACAGGCAGAGAAAGAGGAAAGCTCAATATTAGAAAGCCTGATAGAGAACAATGCCAGCGACCAACAGCTAGAGGATGTAGAGCAACTGGAAGGGCTGGATATTTTTACCGGGGACATTCGGCAGCTGTTAATTGAGCAGGTGCTTAAGCCTTTGCAGGCTCTGGAGTCTAAGGCAAAGCAAGCCGGTTCGCAGCAGGCTATCAGTGTGCCCATTGACTGGACTGAGCAGGTCGATCACAACTTAGGCGCGGCAGAAAAACTGATTGCTGACGCCCGGGTATTTTTTACCGAAGAGAATATTAACCGACTCAAGAGTATTCCGCTGGATGATAAAGCCGCCCGTGCTGTTCGGGCCCTACGATGGGATCGTGATAAAGAGATGGTAAAAGGCGGCTGATAAATTCCTCAGGGCTACTGATATAGCCCTGTAGTGGAACAACGTTCAACGGAATTGTCAGGCCCGATCAGCTATTCCAGCTGACATCGGTAGTCAGGATATAGCCCACACCATAGATAGTTTTGATGATCTCCGGATTCTTCGGGTCCTGCTCGATTTTCTTTCGAACCCGGGACATGCGTACATCGATACTACGATCAAAAGGGGATGCCTGATCACCGAGTAACTGATCCCGCGAGAGGATCGTTTTGGGAGCTCGCAGTAGCTTTATCAATAGCTCGTGCTCGGCGGAGCTGAGCTCTTCAGCGTCACCTGTTGCGGTGGTTAGCGTCAGGGTTGCCGGGTCATAGCTAAGGTCGGAGAAAAAGGCCTTACTGGAACTGTCCTGTGGTGCGGGGCCGGCTTTTTCTAATCGTCGTAGCAGGCTTTTTACCCGGGCGACCAGTTCACGGGGGATAAAAGGTTTGACGATATAATCGTCAGCGCCCAGCTCTAAGCCTAATACTTTGTCGGGCACGCTGTTACGTCCTGATAGAATCATCACGCCGACGTTATGCTCTTCACAAAGCTGTTTAACCAGCTCCATACCATCCATATCTGGCAGACCCAGATCGATAATACAAAGCGCTGGTGGTCGGTTACGCAAGGCATGTACAGCCTGAGCACCGGTGGTGAAGGTTTGCACCGTATAGCCAAACAGCTCCAGTTCCTGGCTAACCAACTGGCAAATATCAACTTCGTCATCGATAACGTAGATGGTTTTATTACTTCTCAACAGTGTCTCCTTTCACTAATACCGTACGCCTACAGTACCGTAGCTGTTACATTTATAATACCCTGGTGGCTCTGGAAATTGCCTGCTTTAACTCAGCCGCAGCAAAAGGTTTATTCAACAAGGTATAAGCCGGATCGATTGGCGTACCTTCACTTTGTTGATAGGAGTATCCGCTAATGAGAACGATGCGACACTGACTGTCTTGTGGTTTCAGCCAGTCTGCCAGCTGTATACCGTTAAGCTCGCCAGGTAGCATGATATCGGATACAAGCGCGTAGAGTTCCGGTAGCAGGGGTATCAGCCGTACCGCTTCATCGGCACTGTGTGTATCGATAACATCAAACTCCATATCGATCAGTTGCTGGCGGATAATGGCCCGGACATCATGATCATCTTCAACCAGGAGAACCAGTTTGCCTGAGGCTTGCTGAGGATGATCTGTCTCGGCTTCAACAAGCTCAGGGATGACCGCTGCTTCGCTCCTGGCAGGCAGTAACAGTCTAATCGTTGCGCCTTGGCTGAGCTCGTTCTCAATACTGATATAGCCTTTTGATTGTTTAACAAAACCATACACCATACTTAACCCCAGCCCTGATCCCGCGCCCCCTGTTTTAGTGGTAAAGAAGGGTTCAAATGCCTGCTCTTGCGCCAGCGTAGAAAAGCCGCATCCGGTATCACTGATACTGATCTGGATGTAGTTGCCAGGGTTGACCTGCTCGTCCATAACCAGAAGTGAGTCGACTTCGAGATTGCAGGCACTGAACCTGAGTTCGCCGCCGTCGGGCATCGCATCACGGGCATTGAATGCCAGGTTGACCAGGGCATCTTCGAGACGCCCCGGATCGGCAAAAGGTGATAGCGCGTCTGTTGAATTGATAAAGTCGATTTTGATCTTGTCTGGCAGCGAATTACTGAGTAACTGAAGGGTTTCATTCATCAGGGTTTCAAGATCGATCAGGCAGGGGGATAGCGGCTGTCGACGTGAAAATGATAGTAACCGGCTGGTGATATCTGCACCGCGTCGGGTCGCCCGTATGGCTGGATCCAGGTAGCGTGTCAGTTCGTCGTCATGGCGGTAGTGATCGCCGGCGGAGTAAAGGTTGCCAAGAATAATGGTTAGCAGGTTATTGAAGTCGTGGGCCAGTCCTCCGGCCATCTGTCCGACAGCATTCATCCGCTGGGCCTCGTTAAGATGGCGCAGCGCATCTTTCTCAGCGGTAATATCGATGGCAAGAATCAGGATACCGTTGACGCTGTTATCAGCGTTACAGAAGGGGATAAGGGTGCGCTTAAATATCAGCTCCTTGTTGTCTCGAATATCCTTATATTCAACGATCGAGGGCTCACCGGGTTGCGCTTCATCCAGTTGTTTACTGATTGCGCTGAAGATCTTAGGGCTTATCATTTTATGCAAAGGCCGGTTAATGACAGCGGTTTTGTCGCGCTGCACCCGGTCGGCAAAACGCTGATTGACGAACAGTATATTCATATCGCTGTCGGTAAAGACGATCTGCGCAGGCAGGGCATCCAGGATCAGCCGTTGACGTTGTTCAGAAAGTGCCAGTGCTTGCTTGGCATTGGCCATCTTTCGGGAGGCATCTTGAAGCTCCAGGTTTTTTTCGGCTAACACCTGGGTTCGGTGCTCAACTTTGGAGTCCAGGTTGTTAATATTATCCCGTAGGCGGTCGACCATATCGTCGAAAGTGCGGGCTAACAATCCCATTTCGTCATCACTGCGAATGCCACTTTTGGCACTAAGGTCACCTTCAGTGACTTTGACGGCGGTTTCGGCCAGTTGCTTTATGGGGCGGGTTACCCACTGACTGAATAATAAGAGCAGTATCAGTGCGATAACCAGAGCGATAATGGCAATCGTGAGTATCCGCTCGGCAAGCAGCTCAGAGCTGCTACGCAGTTCATCGACATAAACAGAAGAGCCTATATACCAATCAAAGCCGGGGAGATAGCGGACCAGTGACAGTTTGTCGTAAATATAGTTGCCTGGGTCATCGGGTCGGTCCCACTTATAGCTCAATTCAGTGCCGGTATCGGCAACCTGAATCAGGTCTTTGGCAATTGGATTGCCAGTGGATGGACTGATCAGATCGAGAAAGTTCTTACCATCGATATTAGGGTTTGGGTGGACCAGCATATTGGTATCGGCATCAAAGATAAACAGATAGCCGGAGGAGGCTATTCTGATCTCTTTCAGGCCTTCGCGGAGCTCTTGGATGGCTTCTTTACGTATTCTGGCAATATCACCTTCCAGGTCATCAAGATAAACACCTGATCCGATAACGATGCCCCATTGTGGATAATTTTTTACAAACGAGACTTTGTCCTGCTGGCGTTCGGCATCCAGTCGGAACCACTGATATTGATGGAACCCCTGGCCTTGATCCAGAGCGATCTTAACCATGGTTGGAATGGCGGCTTCACCGTCGTTGCTTAGCCGTTCAGATACATCCTGACCGTGGTAGCGGGGATCAGGGTGCGAAAGAATGACCGAGTTGTAATCGGATATCCAGATATAATCATTGCTACCGTATTTTAATTTTCTGATTGTATCGAAGGCTTGCTGTCGGGCCTGTTGTTCAGTTTTACCCTGATTGCGAGCTTTTTCGTATTCAGTGTCCAGGTAGGATTCAGCCAGTTCAACCACGGCCTGTAGTTGTTGTTTATGAGAGTTTAGCGCCTGAGAACGGAGTTTTTCGGTATCGAAATACATCTTATTCGCCAGAGAGAAAACACTGTCCAGTACGATCCGGCTGGACGTCAGCTCGATATCAAAGACCTTCTTTTTGATCACTGGTACCGAATAGAAGTAAAGCGCTGTAAAGATCATCGACAGGATGATCAGCAGGGCAAAAAACAAACGTTGCATCAGTTTAGATCTGAACAGCATACTTTTACCGTTAAATAGAGTGACTGTTAAATAGTTCTACTGTGAATAAAAAAGGACTCTGACTGGTCTCTGTCTTCTTATCATTCTATAGGAAATACGAGGCATCTTAAGGCTTTGTTACATTTCGTAAGGATTCGGACAAACTACGGCAATGGTTGTGTTCTTTACTGTATGCACTAAAGAAGGAGCTTGTTAGTACCTTCCTTTTAATCCCAGAAAAATAAAAATACTGGTTGGCAAGATCGATCTGATGGCAGTCACGATACCTGTAGCTCTATGGCTATCTGTATCGCAGTCTCATTTATTCTATGAGTCTCCATCTCCTGATTGACGGTCAGCCCGGGAGCACAAAGATGAAAACAGTCGTAGTACTGGCACCAGACAGTTGTGAAACAGTTGCTGACCTGACCGATTCGGTCTTTCGCAGAGTCAGCGAGCAGGACCTTGAAGTTGTTAACGAAGCGCTACAGCAGAAACATTCTGGCTCGGTTAATGAAGTCATTGTCGTTGCGATAGGTCAGCCACTTTGTAGTGATGATCTTAATCGTTTGTTCCGCCTGGGCGTGGACCGGAGCAGACATACACCCTGTGACCTTATCCCCAGCAATATGGAACTGGCAGAAACCCTGGTTGAGGTTATTCGCAATGAAAGCCCGGATCTGATTCTTATCGGTCGACGTAGTAACGGTCAACAATGTCTGCTGGGGAAAATGCTGGCAGAGCTGCTGGATTTCAGATCATCGCAAGCGGTTAGCAGCGAGAGTCAGCTTTATCGGGTGTTAGTTATAAGAGAAATAGGTAGCGGTATGCAAACCGTTGAAATGCCGTTAATGGCACTGCCAGGTGGCAGTAGTACCCGACCTGTGATTACCGGTTTAGACCCGCAATCAGAGCCGGTGGTGTTACAAAAGACTGCCTGTTTTGGCTAAAAGAATATACGAGGTTTAACCGTCGTGAACTGATAGCAGTTTTTCCCTGCTAGCCAGTCGCTGGAATCTGTAATTGCTGATTACACTTTGCCAGGTCGACTGGCGTGGACCATCTGGTGATATCTTAGCTTGTGAACATCAGATGTTTATGGCCCTGAACGGGGCCTTTTTTTTGCCTACGAAAGTTGAAAAAATATTTACCTCAGTATTCAAAGGGCATGCTATTCACACTGAGATGTAGATAAAAGCTTTGGAGCTTCTTATGCACTTCTTTGTGTCCTCTGTGGTGCAAGCTTTGAAAAGATTATTGACCACAGAGGGCACAGAGCACACTGAGGTGTAGATATATGCTTTTTGGAAATCCTTATGCATTTCTCCGTGCTCTTTGTGTCCTATGTGGTGAAAGCTTGAAAGATTATTTACCACAAGGGTAAAGATAAGATCATAAGAGTCGAAGTCCGAACGCTTCGCTTGTCCGATCACTGCGAAGCAGCTGTCCGAAAAGTCTAAAAGATAAGAGTGATTAACCACGGTACCCAAGGGGCATGCCAAGGACACTGAGAACACGGAGGTAAAGATAAAAGTCGTTGGCGCAGTATTCTCTTGTGCTCTTCTCCGTGGTCTCTGTGCTCTCTGTGGTGTAAGCCTTTGCGGTACAGCCTTAGAAAGGGTACTCCCTTCAAGGGGGTAGATAGAGGTATTTCAGGACGGTCAGTTTCAATCTTTATCCTCAGTTTGAACATCCCCGCTTGTCAGACCGATATTTTCCCGGCTTAATCTTCTCTTATCGCTCTGTTTATATGGGCTGTTCTGAATAGAGAACTATATGTCACACATCATAAAAGTCAGCGGGCTGGGTAAAACTTATAAGTCCGGTTTTACTGCATTACGGGATGTAAATCTTGATATCCAAAAGGGTGAAATCTTTGCGCTGTTAGGCCCAAACGGCGCAGGTAAAACCACCCTTATCAGTATTATTTGCGGTATCAGTAGTCCGACGTCGGGCCAGGTGACTGCGCATGGATTTGATATCGTTAAAGACTACCGCTTAGCACGTAGCAAGATAGGTCTGGTGCCGCAGGAGTTGAGCACCGATGCGTTTGAAAGCGTCTGGGCGACAGTGAACTTCAGCCGGGGCCTGTTTGGCAAAGCACCCAACCCAGAATATATCGAACAACTACTACGCCAACTTTCACTATGGGATAAGAAAAATGCCCAGATGCGCGAGCTGTCCGGCGGTATGAAGCGTCGGGTAATGATCGCTAAAGCACTTTCTCATGAGCCTGAGATTCTGTTTCTGGATGAGCCTACAGCCGGCGTTGATGTTGAACTGCGCCGGGATATGTGGGAAATGGTACGTGGTCTGAGAGAACATGGAGTGACCATCATCCTTACCACCCACTATATCGAAGAAGCAGAAGAGATGGCCGATCGTATCGGGGTGATCCGTCAGGGGGAAATTTTGCTGGTGGAAGAGAAACAGGCTTTGATGGATAAGTTGGGCAGTAAGCAGCTTAATCTGCACCTGACCTCTCCGCTAACCGAAATTCCAGCCGCGCTGGCTGAGTTTAACCTGCAGTCAGAACTGGAAGGTAGCTTCCTGAGATACAGCTATGACAGCCGTCAGAATGGCGATAGCGTGGCGCGTTTATTCCGCATTCTGAGTGAGCAGGGGATAGGGATCAGAGACCTGAATTCCAGTGAGAGCTCACTGGAAGAGATCTTCGTTAGCCTGGTACATGAGGAAACAGCAAAATGAATATTTATGGAATCCGGGCGATCTATTATTTTGAGATGGCACGCACCATGCGTACTCTGATGCAGAGTATCGTCTCGCCGGTGCTATCGACGTCGCTGTACTTTATAGTGTTTGGTACTGCTATTGGCTCCCGTATGGGGACCATCGATGGTGTAGGCTATGGCGCCTTTATTATCCCCGGCCTGGTGATGCTGGCTTTGTTAAGCCAGAGTATTTCCAACGCCTCATTCGGTATCTTCTTTCCTAAGTTTTCCGGCACTATCTATGAGGTTCTATCGGCGCCGGTATCGCCGCTGGAAATCGTCTTGGGCTATGTCGGTGCTGCGGCCACTAAATCGGTGGTGCTGGGTATTCTGATACTAATCACGGCCCGGGTCTTTGTCGATTACAGTATCGAGCACCCGGTCTGGATGATGGCCTTTCTGATACTTACCTCCATCACTTTCAGTCTGTTCGGCTTTATTATCGGTATTTGGGCCGATGACTTTCAGAAGCTGCAGGTTATTCCTCTGATGGTAATTACCCCGTTAACCTTCCTCGGCGGTGCATTCTATTCCATCAGCATGTTACCCGAGCCCTGGCAGACCCTGACCTTGTTTAATCCGGTGGTCTATCTTATTAGCGGTTTCCGGTGGGCATTCTATGGCGTGGCTGATGTAAATATCGCAGTCAGTCTGGGGATGACTATGGTGTTCCTGCTAACCTGTATGGCAGCGATCTGGTGGATCTTCCGAACCGGATACCGAATTCGTACTTAATAAAAAGGCGCCAAGTGGCGCCTTTTTATTAAGTGCAGACTGCAAAGCTTCGCTTTGCTAGCTAGAACCGCCGAACTAGTTCGGCTTGCCAGACGTGACTGCCTCACTTGCTAGTTGTTAGCAGGGCCTTCTTAATTTGTTTAATCGGGTGACTGTAGTTTCAGCTTCGTAAGGTTATTACGGCCTTTCCTTTGTTGCTGATGGGACTAGCTATTAGCCGCAGACTGAACGAAATCGCTCAGCCCTCAGTTATTAACCATCCTATCTTCATGTCAGTAATTGACCCAAACAAGATCCAGCTTGTTCTCTATGGATAAGCCCAAAAGGAACGTCGAAAACTGCGCAGTTGAAAAGTAAGTCTGGTGAGCAAAGGTTATTTTTCAGACTCATCTACACTGTTCAATATGAAATCAAATTGGAGAAAGCAATGAACGACGTATTTAAGCAACATGGCGCTTTCAGCTGGTCTGAATTGATAACCGACGATGTTGAAGCCGCCAAGACCTATTATGAAAACGTTATTGGCTGGGACATTGAAGAAATGGACATGGGTGAGATGACGTACAATGTGCTAAAAGCCGGGGGAGAACCGGTTGGTGGTATCACCGGCAAACCACCCGGTACTGAGCAGGAACCCAACCGTTGGGGCACTTATATTACTGTGGACAATGTTGATGAAACTCTGTCTAAGGCAGAAGCCGCTGGTGGCAAAATAGTGTTTCCGCTTATGGATGTTCCGGGGGTAGGGCGAATGTGCACAATGATGGATACTACGGGAGCAGTGGTTTCCATTATCACCTATGAGGCAAAAGACTAAAAAGCAGTGGTTAGAACGCTGCTTTGCTGCTGCTATTTTAAAGTCTTTCTCTGCTCCGCCCGTACATTGATATAGTTTCCACTCAGCATGATCAGGGCGCCAAACAAGACAGCCCACTCTATTGATTCACCGTATAGCAGAAAGCCGATGACTGTTATCAGGGGCAGCCTTAAAAAATCCATCGGTACGACGATTGAGGCGTCTGCCTGTTGCATTGCGCGGGTGATGCAGTAGTGGGCGCTTAATGCGGTGACACCGACTAACAGAACCCAGGGCAGCATGGTAATGGACGGAAGTTTCCAGTCGATCAGGGCTGGGATTAAGCCGATGGGTAGCTGGATAACTGTCATATAGAACAGAATACACAGAGGAGTATCAATATGGGCCAGCTGCTTGGTTTTGATATAGGCAAACGCGTAGCAGACAGCACCCGCCAGCACCGCGAACGCGGCCGGTTCTACTGCATTAAAACCGGGTTGTAGAATGACCAGCATACCGGTGAATCCTAGTGCTATCGCTATTAACCGGGGCGGGGTTATTTTTTCATTAAGCAGCAGCGCGGCAAAACACAAGGTCCAGATCGGTAGTGTAAATTCGATTGCAAACACCTGACTCAGCGGTATAAATGCCAGCCCATAGAACCAGCCAAACTGTCCGCCAAAGTGGGAGATGTTCCTGATCATGTGATCAGAAAACTTAGTTGTGCGAATCTGAGCCCAGCCGCTGTGCTGTAATATACAGCTGATAATGAATAAGCTGATGACACTGCGAAAGAACAGAATCTGGAAGGTATTGAGTTCTGCAGAGAGTTCACGTCCGGCGATCGCCATACCGGTAAAAGATAATAAGGCGCCTGTCATCCATAGCGCTGCGTGAATGACCGGACTGTTAATAACCGGACTAGCTTGCTTAAGCACTGATTCGTAACCTTATTAATAATGGAATCAGCTACAAGATAGCAATCAGACGAACAGTGTTAAACCCCGTTGATTGGTTTTTAAGCCCACCATGGAAAGCGGTACAGGGTCTGCTCTAAAATCTTTTTCGGACAAGTGACGCAGTCACGTCGGACCACGGACAAGTCATGTAATGACGTTCTAGCGACTCTCACTTTGCGAGCTATGTTTTCTTATTGAATTTTTTTACTGCAGATCGATAGAAGAATACCACGCAGATCACGAGCCAGAGGCTGAATCCAGCGGCGGTGAGGAGGATCTCAGTCAGGGTCATGGGATTACCCGTTAGCTGCAGCGCAGCTTGTGTTTTCTTGGTTCAGATGACTGTGAATAACCTGGCGGGCAGCCCGGGTACATTTGCCACAGGTACCGCCAACACAGAGCTCACGGTTAAGGTCACGCACATCGCGGGCGCCATTTTCTACCGCTTGTTTTATCTCGCTGTCAGTAATGTTGCTACAGATGCAGATGTACATAATCAGTGTTACCCGTGACTTGGAATTTTTTAATGCAAGTGATAATACCTCTCATTTAGATTTGCTTCAACCCAGTGTTAATTCCATTAAAAATCACAAAAACTAATAAAAACAGATAGTTAAGCTAATTTCGCTGCTGTCTGCTTATATGAAATATTTTCTAGTTAGATTTTTAAATTATTAGTTTTCCTAAACTAGGCTTTAAGCTCACGTCTATATATGGCTTTTATACGCCAGGAGAGCCCCTGTGAAAGAGGATAAGAAAGTACTTAGTTATCTCAATCAGGTTCTGACAGTCGAACTAACCTCAATTAATCAGTACTTTCTCCATGCGCGGATGTTTCGCAACTGGGGATTGGAAGCACTGAATGAATCTGCTTATAAGAAATCCATTAAAGATATGAAACAGGCGGATGAGCTGATTGAGCGAATACTGTTTCTGGAAGGCCTGCCTAATTTGCAGAACCTCGGCCGCTTGCGAATTGGTGAACACGCCGAAGAGATGATGCAGTGTGATATGGAGATGCAACTGGAGCAGCTGAGCCTGTTAAAAGAGGCGATCGCTTTCTGTGAAACTGCTCAGGATTATGTCAGCAGAGAATTACTGGAGGCTATTCTTAAATATGAAGAGGACTATGTTGATTGGATAGAAACCCAACAGTACCTGATCACCAATACCGGTATTGAGAACTACCTTCAGTCACAGATGTGAGGAGAGCGCTATGAAAGGTAATGCTAAAGTTATTGGTTTGCTGAATCAGCTATTAGTGGGTGAGCTTACCGCCATGGATCAGTACTTTGTTCATTCAAGAATGTATCAGGACTGGGGGCTGGAAAAGCTATTCGAGCGAATCGATCATGAATTTGATGATGAGAAGGGTCATGCAGCGATGCTGATCGAACGCATATTATTTCTCGAAGGTACGCCGGACCTGAGTAAGCGGGATGGTCTGAAGATCGGCACAACAGTACCGGAAATGCTTGAACATGATCTGCAGCTGGAATATTCCGTCGACAGGGCGCTGAAAGATGGTATTAAGCTGTGTGAAGAGGAGCAGGATTACCATTCTCGGGAATTGCTTGAAGCACAACTGAAAGACACCGAAGAAGATCATGCCTACTGGTTGGAGCAGCAACTGGGGCTGATTAAGAAGGTTGGCTTGCAGAACTATCTTCAGTCACAGATGTAAAACGCAGGCTCTAAAGAAACGCTTTGTTAATTGTTTTTAGCAGAGATAAATCGCCATGCCTAATTTATGTTTTGCACACTGAGCGACAAAGCGTTTCAGGCATTCAAAGTATTCGGCAATATATTCAAAACCTTCTTCGTCATCCCGTTCCCAGATATTGGGGTAGATATCCAGCTTACTCATCTCAGTTGGCAGGTAATTAGCTCTTAGCTGATCTGTACTAATAGCTCTGATGAGACTATCGATCTCTGTTACCGTTTCGCTATTGAATAACCGGGCAGGGCCGTAGCCTACTTCAATATTTCCCGCTTCTTCCCCGCCAAGGGTAATAAAGTCCATCGGTTTGGGGGCTTCATACTCGGTTTTATTCAGACAATAATGGATGCCATGCCAGGACTTATCCAGATCATCATCTATATTCTCACCTTCTATAAAATTCAGATCGATGACCTCGATTTGAGGTGAAGATGACTTGCCAAATAATCGGGCCAGAAAGCCTGGTTTATTGCGTTCTTTCATAGCGCTGATATAGGTATCCGGGTCTTCAGAGGCAATCAGTCGCCAAATCAATTCCGGCTGGCCCAGTATCTTTTCAATGTTCCAGTCGGAAACGCTGTGCAGTGCCAAACACATTCCCATTCTCTGTCCCTTTTTTCATATTCAGCAGCTGATAATTATGCCTTAAGCTCAACTATAGCAGCAGTATTACCAGGGAATATTGCTACCGTCGTAATCAAAGTAACCACTGTCCATATCTGCCGTGTAATCGGGATTGATTCTGTCGACCAGGTTTCGCATACCGGTAATACTGGTTGGCAGATCAATTTCGCCTTCCGGTCCTCCCATGTCGGTTCTTACATGACCGGGGTGCAGTAACAAGCAGTTGATCCCTTGTGCTTTATGATCCTGAGCAAAACAGCGTACTGCCATATTGAGAGCCGTTTTAGAAGAACGATAGGCGTACGCCCCTATACCGTTACCCGCCAGTGATGCCATCTTACTGGTGGTAAAAGCGAATACTTTTCGCTCGGAGATACGTACGTTTTCCATCAGCGCTTCTGCGATACGGATAGGGGCGATACAGTTGATTTCAAATGACCGTAGCCAGTCCTGGTTATCGACCTGATCAAGGGGCTGATTCTTATCCAGATAGACACCCGCATTATTCCAGACAATATCAATAGGCATGCCCGCAAGTGATTGTTGTAACGCTTTAATTGAGTCCGGATCGGTCAGATCAAGCGGCAGGGATTCAGCGCCTTGAATCAGAGATTCATCGGGCTTGCGACTGGTTGCTAAGACACGCCATCCGTCTTTAACGTATGATCGCGCCAGGGCAAGCCCGATACCCCGGTTAGCACCGGTAATTAATATAGTTGGCATCTGCTCCGGTTCCTTTAATGTGGTTTTATTTCTATGCACTCAGGCTGGTATCTTCCCGAAAAAGTGGCTGCAGCGTTTTGTACAAGAGTTCGATATCCGGCATCGTTGTTTTGAGCTCAGATGAGAGCGCCCATGGATAAGGCAGGGTATCAAACCAGCTTAATATTTCAGATTCCATACCTTCAGGTAAAATCTGCATATCATCGATAGTGATCGTTAATTGACTGATCAGGCCTGAAGATTTCTCTTCGAAACACCAATGGTAATCACCATAACCCAATCGTAATGATCCGCTTGATTTCTCTGTCATGCAAACCAGCCAGCGGCAGCTGAGGTGATTATGGTGCTGATATTGATCAACCGAATCCGTGATACATAGGGTGTAGATATTATCGTAGCTGTTGTTGAAATCCTGAACCAGTGTATGGGTTATCTTATCCACACCTAGTACTTCAGCCGGAAACGCTATGTTGTCGGTCTGCACATTCATTTTAAGCACTGCCTGCTCAGCGAACACTTTAGCCATAAGGTGAGGCTTACTGTTATCTTTGGCTTTTATATATTGGCTGATCAGGTTCTGATATCGCTTATTCATAATACTTCTTCAGTTGTATTTATATTAAGACTCAACAATCGATGGCTGTTAGTTTCGGGTCGGGATTACCATTACCGGTTGTGTTGCATATTTAATTACCTGCCGGGTGGTGCGACTGCTGCGGCCAAAACTGTTATGTGAACCGATCAGTATCAGGTCGGCATCCACCTTATTAGCCAGTTCGACAATAACATCGGAGCGATTTCCTTCGCCTACGATCTGATCGATCTCTATGTCGGGGATCTCTTCAAGTTTCTCGATTTCGTCCTGATAGAATTTTCGCACCCGTTCTTTCATATTCAGTTTAACTGTCTTCAAGCCCTCGTCATGAACTGTTTTTATCAACTCTTTAGGCAGATATTTCTGTATTAATACCTGGCCAGTTTCACCAATAGGCTCCACCACATGCAGCATAATAATTCTGGCTTTATAAAGGCTGGCCATCTTCACCGCTTGCCGAAAAACCGGGCGCGTATGCTTACCCAGGGAAGTGGTATAAAGGATCGTTTTAATTTCAGGTAGAGACATAGTGTGCTCCTTACTCGCTGATAAGAAGAGTGTTTATCAGCGAACAGTTATCGGTTAATACGAAGGTTCTCGGATGTTAGTGGTCGCTTAATGATCGTTTAATGATTCGCGAATCTGATTAACCATAACCGTCATCATCGCCATGTTTATGCGGGGTTCTGATTTAATGTCGCGAATCAGATCTGTCAGTTGTCTAAGGCCAGCTGATTCTGAGATAGCGGCATTAAAGTCGGTCAGGTTGTTTAATTCGGTACTGCTGTTTATCAACTGAATAATTTTTTCCTGAATACTGGTATCCAGGTTCTGAATCAGTGCTTGTCTGGCCTTACGGTGCCACTTATCGATCGCCGGTAACTGGTCGATCTCGCGCCGTAGCCAGAACAGTTCCAGCTGAGTGTTAAGGGTAAAAAAGGCCGCTGCGGCAAAGCTAAGATTACAGCCTGTCGTTGCTGAAATTCTGGCGATATCAAAGCCGTAGTAGAGAAATTCGAGCACTTCGACTTTCGCTTGGGTGTCACACTGAGGTGTTGTGACAGTGTCACTATTATCCCGTTCGCGTTGATTTAGCCGGCTCAGGTGTTTGCTGGTATGACCTACAGCCTGTTTGAAGTGGGCAATAATCGCCGCTGTTGTCATCGACCAGTCTGCGTTTTTTAATAGCCAGTGAGTCGCTTTTTCCAATGGATGGTGAATCCTCAGTTGCAGCGACATCTGTTGCTCGTTAGTGATCTGGAATCCTAACTGATCGATCTCTTTTACTATGTCTGAAATGCCCAGCGCTTCGCGTGCCACGGTGTAAGAGCGGATCCATTGACCACAATTTGTTCTGACCTCTTCAAGCAATAAAATGCTGAAGGTCGAACCCATGCGATTCATGACCTGATTGGTCAGTTGCGCGGCGAGTATTTCCTTGCGCAGCGGATGTGCTGCAATCTCTTTGCGATACTGTTGTTGTAGCAGGGAGGGGAAGTAACTAAGCAGTTCGGCTGCGATCTGGTCGTCGTCGATAAGATCGGTGGCAATCAGTTTTTCGAATAAGCGACTTTTACTATAGGCCAGCAGCACCGCTATTTCAGGACGTGTCAGGCCTTCCTTGTTGGCGATACGTCGTTCAATCTCGGCATCGTCGGGCAACTGCTCCAACTGTCGGTCGAGCCGCCCCTCACGTTCCAGTAATTGAATCAGTTGCGCATGTTTGGCGATAAACAGAGGCGCGGTCTGATTTGACTGGCTGAGCATCTTGCTCTGTCGGTAGTTGTTAAGCAGTACCAGCGCAGAGACGTCATCGGTCATCTGATCCAGTAGTTGATCGCGTTCAGCGGCATCCATACGGCCGGACTCAACCATTGGATTCAGCAGGATCTTGATATTGACCTCGTGATCGGAGCAGTCGACTCCGGCTGAGTTGTCCACAGCATCGGTATTAATCAGACCACCCTTACGGGCAAATTCGATGCGTGCGGATTGAGTCAGGCCCAGATTACCGCCTTCAACCACTACTTTTGCACCTAGCTCAAGCGCGGTTACCCTTAGGGCATCGCTAGCCCGGTCGCCGACATCCTGATCCCGTTCATGGCTGGCACGAACATAGGTGCCTATCCCGCCATTCCATAGCAGGTCGGTATCGGCTCGCAGGATGGCGCGAATCAGTTCATCTGGGCTGAGTTGTTCTATCTCTTCAGCTAAGCCCAGACGTTGTCGAATAGGTGTCGATAGCGGAATCTTCTTCGCTGTGCGTGAAAACACCCCGCCCCCTTGTGATATGAGTGCCGGGTTGTAATCACTCCAGGATGAGCGTGGCAGATTGAATAGCCGCAATCGCTCATTAAATGAAAGCTTAGGGGTAGGGTTGGGATCTAAAAAAATATGGCGGTGATTGAAGGCTGCGACCAGACGGATCTGATTCGACAGCAGCATACCGTTGCCGAATACATCACCCGACATATCGCCGATTCCGGCTACGGTAAAAGGCGTTGTCTGGGTATCGTGCCCCAGTTCTTTAAACAGCCGTTTGGTTGACTCCCAGGCACCACGGGCGGTGATGCCCATTTTTTTATGGTCATAACCCTGGGATCCACCGGAGGCGAACGCATCGCCCAGCCAGAATCCTCGCTCACAAGCGATAGCGTTGGCGGTATCAGAAAAGGTGGCGGTGCCTTTGTCAGCAGCTACCACCAAATAAGCATCGTCATTATCGTAGCGGATGACATCTTTTGGCGGTTGGGTACAACCATCAATACGGTTGTCGGTCAGATCAAGCAACGCACGAATATAAGCCGAGTAGGCCTGACGGACCTGTTGCATTCTATGTTCAGGGATGGCGCTTTCTTCAAGGTTTTTACAGACAAAACCACCTTTGGCTCCCGTTGGTACGATAACCGCATTTTTAACCATCTGAGCTTTTACAAGTCCCAGTACTTCGGTACGGTAATCCTCCATCCGCTCCGACCAGCGCAGGCCTCCTCTGGCAACTTTTCCTCCGCGCAGGTGTACTCCTTCAACTTCCGGACTGAAGACAAAAATTTCATAAGCCGGTGCCGGTTTTGGCATCAGGGCGATTTTTGCAGGTAGTAACTTAAATGCCAGACAGCGTGAACTGTCGTGCCAGATTTCCTCGCAGAAAAAGTTACTGCGTACCATCGCCTCGATCACCTCAATGAAGCTGTTGAGGATACGATCATCATCGATAGATTCGACCACATCGATATGGCAGTTCAGGGTCGTGCGAATATCACTCAGTTGCTGTTCTGAGGCCCGCTTTTCAGGGTTGAACTTACGGATAAAAAGTTCAGCAATCTGTGTCGCAATCTTTGGATGCCGACATAAGGTGGACTCCATTGAGGTCAGGCTGAAAGGCAGGTTGATCTGTAACAGGTAGCGGGCAATTGAGCGGAACAGAACGCAGGTACGCAACTCAAATCCGCACAAGGTAATCAGCTTATTAAAGCCATCGTTGTCGACGGCTTTGCTGGCAATGGCTAACAGTGTTTCAGAAAACTGACGTTGCATCGGTTCTGAGAGTAGTAGCTGCTGAGCTTGTGGTCGCAGCGTCAGCCTGACCTGCCATGTCTTATCTTCTGTCTGGCTTTCAGACGTCAGTACATCAACACCCAGGTTTTCGATCATGGGTAGCAGGTCCGATAGTGCGATCAGATTGCCGCTACCCATAACCGAAAAATCAATACTCTGTTGTGACGGAAAGGCTTCACTAAAGCTGCAGCGGTGGATGAGTGAAGGGCCTGTTCCGGTCTTATTGTTGTTCTTATCAAGTTGCGCTTTCATGACCTGTTTAACCTCTTAAAGGGTGATCAAACCCGGATGTATCTCTGTCAGTTTTTGGTTTGAATCTGTGTGTGCCAGATTCGGTTATGCTCAGGGCTAGCCGTTTTGTCAGGCAGCCGTCCTCCTTGCTTTGTGTAAGCGCAGGAGACAGGGTTAATTAGTGAGAAGATTTAGCTGATATGGATAAAACCGAGAGCCGTAACATTGCATCGTTGCGGCCCTCTTTAACTTATCGTTGGCTCATGGACATTGGTAAGTGGGTGACGATCTCTGGGAACAGATAGATCAATATAACGGCAAACAAAATCAGCAGGAAAAACGGCAATGCAGCGCGAGCTACATACAGAATGTTCTTACCGGTTAGTGATTGAATGACGAACAGGTTGAAACCGACCGGGGGGGTGATCTGAGACATCTCGACAACCAGAACGATATAGATACCGAACCAAAGCAGATCGATACCCGCCTGCTGCACCATTGGCAGGACAACGGCAACGGTTAGTACAACCACCGAAATACCATCCAGGAAACAGCCCAGTGCGACGAACAGTACTGTCAGGTAAATCAGCAGAAGACCTGGAGAAAGTGACATATGCCCGATCCACTCAGCCAGCGCCCGGGGAATCCCAAGGAAGCCCATAGCCAGAGTCAGGAAGTGAGCGCCCGCTAGAATCATACCTATCATACAAGAGCTTTTAACTGCCCCGGTGAGGCTTTCACCGAAGCTGAACTTGTCCAGCGAACCGGTAACGGCAGCCAGGAACAATGCGCCGACAACACCCAGAGCAGCCGCTTCAGTCGGCGTGGTTAAACCACCATATATTGAGCCCAGGACAAACCCGATCAGGCCCATTATCGGTAACAATAGTCGTAGCGCTTTTATCTTTTCAGCAAAAGAGACATGGGTTTTATCGTGCTTAGGCAACTCGTCTTTATTCAGCAGTGCCCAGATAGAGGTGTAGCCCATAAACAAAGTTACCAGCAACAAACCCGGCAGTGCGCCAGCGATGAACAGACGACCGATGGATACCTCGGCAGCAACCCCATAAACGATCAGGATAATGGATGGTGGGATGAGTAGTCCCAGGGTACCTGAACCGGCCAGGGTGCCCACCGCCATACGGTCGCTATATCCCTGAGCTTTGAGCTCTGGCAAAGTCATACGACCGATGGTCGCGGCAGTTGCAGCGGAAGAGCCAGAAACCGCAGCAAAAATGCCACAGCTAAGAACGTTTACGTGCAGTAGTTTTCCTGGCAAACCACTCAACCAGGGTGACAGACCTTTAAAAAGATCTTCAGACAACCGGGTGCGAAAAAGAATCTCTCCCATCCAGATAAATAACGGCAGAGCTGTCAGGGACCAGGAGGTGCTGGCACCCCAGGTTGAGGTCGCAAAAAGCAAACCGATCTGATCGTTACCTGACAGAAGCAGGCCCAGAACACCAACGCCAAACAGAGCCAGTGAAACCCAGACTCCCAGCGCCAGCATAAGCAGCATAAATACCGCCAGAGAAACGCCAATAATTGTAATATCCATTAGATTTCCTCCAGATGAAGCTCGCCTTCATGGGCTTTATAAGAAGGGGTATGGCGCTTAATCAGAGCAATTACGTCATCCAGGACGGCAATATTTAACACCACAATACCCAGTGCAACAGGCACCTGAGGCATCCAGATCGGAATTGATATATAGCCTGAGGAGACCTCTTCAAAAATATATGATTCCCAGACCATATGGATTGAGTAGAAAGACATAAAGCTGACTAACAGCAGTGCAAAAAACAGTACCAGTAACTCTTGAATGTAGCGTGAGCCGCGAGTCCAGTGCTGGATAACCAGAGTAACCCGGATATGTCCGCCTTCACGAAAGGTATAAGCAAGGCCAAAAAAGGTAGCGGCGGCCAAAGCGTAACCGGAAAAATCTTCAGCTGAAGGCACAATAAAGCCAAACAACCGACCGACAATTTGTGCGGTAATGATTAACGTAATCAGGACAATACAGAACCCCGACAAGTACCCTGATGCCAGATAAAGCTTATCGAGTAGAGAGCGCATAA
Organism: Amphritea balenae; assembly: GCF_003858655.1. Lineage (GTDB taxonomy): Bacteria > Pseudomonadota > Gammaproteobacteria > Pseudomonadales > Balneatricaceae > Amphritea > Amphritea balenae. Next base: position 759,097 of record NZ_RQXV01000001.1, on the reverse strand, counting down.
TAATAAACCTCTTAAATGGGTCCTGCTGAATCAGCAGGACCTGTTGCGACGAATATTACTGGTTGAAGTTAGACAGTATTGCTTCAACTTCAGGTGCTTCTGCTTTCCATTCCTCGATCATGGTGGCGCCGATCTTATTCAGCTCAGCCATCAGCTCGGCAGAAGGTTTTGACACCACGATACCTTTCTCAGCCAGAGTCTTAGTATCTTCCTGTGCTTTACCACGAACACCTGCCCAGCCTTTCACTTCGGCATTGGCTGCCGCTGCAAGAATGACCTGTTGGGTTTTCTTATCAAGGCGCATGAAAGAGCGCTTATTTACAACCACAACGTTTTTAGGGATCCAGGCACGGACATCGGTGTAGTGGCTCAGGTAATCCCAGGCCTGACCGTTAACGCCGGTCGAAGGCGAGGTAATCATCGCATCGATAATACCGGTGCTGAATGCCTGAGGAATTTCTGGCACCTGAACGGTCGTTGGAGAGGTATTCATCAGATCAGCCAGACGCGAAGTTGAAGGGCTGTAGGCACGCATTTTTGAGCCTTTCAGATCGGCTAAAGAGTTAACCGGTGCTTTGGTATACAGGCTCTGAGCAGGCCATGCCACGGTATACAGCAACATCATGCCCTCTTTGTTAAGCTGCTTTTCAACTTCAGGCTTAGCCGCATTCCAGAGTTTTTCTGCACTGTCATAAGTGGTGGCTAAGAAAGGAATGTTGTCGTGTTTGAAGACCGGGTGGGTGTTACCCATGATGCCGATAAAGACTTCACCCAGCTGCACCTGGCCTGTTTTTACGGCACGAGGAATTTCAGGGTGTTTGATCAGCGAAGCGCCGGAATGAACCGTGATGTCCAGATCGCCTGCGGTGTTACTTTTGATCTCTTCAGCAAACTGGTGGGCGATCTGTGTAGGAAGGTTAGCATCGCCATAAGGGGTAGGCATATGCCACTTAGTCTCTGCTAAAGCGCTGCCTGCCGATCCCAGTGTCAGTAGGGATGCTAGCAGGACGGCGGTTTTCTTAGGTACAAATTTCATTATTATTCTCCAGATCAATAGTTTGTTAGCGATACCAAAGGCATTTGCTACCCTGATAAATTGCAAACCTTGTACCAGACCTGAAAATTAAAAATTATTGCTTATAAAACAAAGGATTATGTTTAGTTGGTTTGGGCTTTAATCTCTTTTGTGGGTCAGTTTTGACTCAACCTTAGTGGTCTTGCTGAGTCAGTATTAACTCATTCAGCTATCTGACGAGTTACCTATTGAGTTACCTAATGAGATAAGCCGCATTACAAACTAGTTTTTGATAAAGTCATTCCGTTCGAGACCATGCTTTTTCATCCTCAGATAAAGCTTTTTACGTGGTATCCCTAAAGCTTCAGCGGTCAGTTCGGCCTGACCGTTATTGGCCATGAGAGCTGCTGCAATAAGTTCACGTTCATAGCTGTCGACCAGTTCATCCAGGCTTCCATCATTGCTGGTCGGCGCAGTATCAGTATCTGCCCCGATCGACAGACCCAGAGTCCAACGCTCTGCAGCATTACGTAATTCCCGCACATTACCGGGCCAGTTCTGCGTACGTAACTGCCGTAACAGTTGCTCGGGTATAGGTCGGCTGTCACGGCCGAAGCGTTGATTAGCCTGTTCGACGAAATGGCTGAATAGCACCGGAATATCTTCTTTACGCTGATCCAGGCTGGGGATCTCGATACTTGCCACATTCAGGCGGTAATATAGATCTTCCCGAAATGTTCCCTGATCCGCAGAGTCGCGCAGGTTCACTTTGGATGCTGCAATAACCCGGATATCAATGTCGATAGTGGCATTGCCGCCTAACCGTTGCAGAGTTCGCTCCTGTAATACCCGTAGCAGTCTCACCTGCAGTGAAGCCGGCATACTTTCTATCTCATCCAGAAACAGAGTGCCGCCACTGGCGTACTCTATTTTTCCAATCCGCTTTTTATTGGCCCCGGTAAACGCCCCGGCTTCATGACCAAACAGCTCGCTTTCAATGACTGATTCCGTTACCGCACCACAGTTAAGCGCAACAAAAGGCTTTTCAGCACGGGGACTGAAGTCGTGCAGACACTTCGCCACAACCTCTTTACCGGTGCCCGTTGCGCCATTGATAATCAGATCCACATCGACCTGCGCCAGTTGTAAAGTGGTTTCTCTCAGCCTGACGATGGCCGGCGTTTGACCCACCAGGCGATTATCAATTTCGTGCTGTCCCTCTATCGCCTGGCGCAGACAGCGGTTTTCAAGCACCAGTTGACGTTTTTTCCAAGCCCGCTGTACGGTATTAATCTGGTGTTGAGGGTCATCGGTTTTTTCCAGGAAGTCGTATGCGCCCAGACGTATTGCCTGAATCGCGATGGCGATATCTGAATGACCACTAAACATGATTACCGGGATCTCCGAATCAATTTCGAGGATCTTTTGTAACACCTCAAGTCCGCCCATGATATCCATCCGCACATCGCAGATAATGACTCCTTGCCAACTCATTGAACACTGCGCTATCGCGCTCAGAGGGTTTTCAAATGCTATCGCGTCATAGCCCTCGAGTTGCAGTGTCTGAGTCATAGATTCACGGACTATTTCCTCATCATCAATGATAATTACCTGGCCATCAGCTAGGGCTGAGTTCATGACTTACTTCTCCGGTATTCGGGTAACTGGATACAAAATGATGCGCCGTTGGCAGATTCATCTGCAACGGTGAGTCGGCCACCAAAGCTTTTGATAATGTTATAGGAGATGGACAAGCCAAGGCCCAGGCTCTGTCCACGGCGTTTGGTAGTAAAAAACGGCTCGAATATCTGCTCTCGTAATTCTCGACTGATTCCCGGACCGTTGTCACTAACCTGAATATCAAACCGGTCCTGAATATGCTGGCATTTAATCGTTATTTGTTTTTCTGGCTGATTGTTTATCGCATCCAGTGCATTGGTGATCAGGTTAAGCACAACCTGTTCAAGTTGCACCTGATCGGCTTTTACCAGACTCTGATCACTATCAAAACTCACGTCTATTGTGGTGAGCTTCCTAACCTCATCCCCTTCAAGCATCGACAGCACGTTATCCAGCACCAGGCGCAAATCGACCATAACCAGGTTTTCCTGCTGCTTGCGGGCCAGTGACTTAAGGCGCGTAATGATGGTGGTTGCCCGTTTGGTTAGGTTAGATATCTGGTTCAGGTTTTTCTCTGTTTCATCCAACCGGCCTGATTTCATCAGACGTAAGCCATTATGTGAGTAGTGCCCGATTGCCGATAGCGGTTGGTTAATTTCGTGGGCAATACCCGCGGATAGCTGGCCGAGCGCCGCCAGTTTACCTGCCTGAACCAACTCTTCCTGCTGGGCGCTTATCTGATCCCGGAAGCTGACCAGTGAGCGCGCCATAGTGCCAATTTCATCACTACCTTTAACCTGTACCTGCTCTTCCAGGTTGCCGTTGGCGATCGAACGCATACTGGCATCGAGGCTGGTAATTCTGCCTACCATATTCCGGCCAACATAGAGCCAGACAATCAGAATTGAGAAGATTAAACTGGCGGCAACCATTAACAGCATCCAGATACGGCCTTTCTTAATGGTCTCCCGGGCGTTTTGTGCGGAGATCTGGGCAGCGGCTTCGGTCTGATCGGTTTGGAGCTTAATCTGCTGATTCAAAATCCCCAACTCTTCTCTTATACGGCTGAGCAATAACTCCCCTGACTGTAAAATGGCGCGTTCCTTACTGCGGATGGTAAACATATTGTTCTCCCCCCGGGTCAGATAAACGATATTGATGATGGTCTGCTTCAGGGCCTGAATGCCACGTAAATTTCCCACCGCTTCAATGTCTTGTTTAATCCGCTGAATAATCTCATCGGAATGGGTTTGTGTTGCTATCAAAGAGTTAAGGTCTGGCAAATGTTGAGCCCGGTCGACCAGGTTTATCAGCAGGTTTACATCGGCCTTGATACGGTACAGCCGCTGCAAATCAGAATTAATCGTGCTGACAACATCTTTGCCAAAGTTGTTCATCGTGATCCATGAATCTGGCGATTCCTGATTAAACAGGCTGAACAGGTATTGCTGCTCATCTTCTATGAGCCTGTTTATATCACTGAGAAAACTCGATGCGACCCATCTGAGACGTTGGTTCTCTGCGCTTTTTTTCTGTTGTATTTCGAGCTTCTGGATGACATTAGTATCCAGTTCAGTCAGCGTGTTATTGAGTGTTTTAATCTGTTCTGAAAGAATTTTCTGTGCCTGATGATCCTGGGTAACTGATGAAATCTGTGGCAGCAAATCGGCCATCATCTTGATATTGAGGTTCAGATCCTGGCGAATGAATTGACGGTTCGATTCACCTGTAACCGCTAACAGAGTAGGGGCCGTGAGTGTAATGGTTGTGCCCCGTTCTTTAAGGTCAGTCATCAGGCTAAGGGTGTGTATATTACCTTCAACCACGTGGTTTAATTCGTCGCCCAGACGGTTATATGATGCCCAGCTGACAATACTGGCAAGTAGGGTGAGAGCACTTAATGCGCCAAACGCTAAGAATAAACGGCCGCGAATTCCCAGCCGATACTTGCTTCTCATATAAGTGATGCCTTGATTGATTTATGTTGCATCATAGTCATTTCGGCGATTAATTAGCAATTATGCGACGGCAAAACAGCTGCCGTAACCTGCTTGCGCAAGCAGTAATAGGCAAGCGCTATAATTAACGTTACCCTAAAAAACCACTTATACATTATTCAGGCGGTCGATTAAGCCGGTGTTTATGAAAACAATAAAAGCATACTCAGTATCACTTTTTTTCTGCTTGATGGCGTCCGCTTTCAGCGGTTTCGCTGCGGCGAACGATACTATCATCATCAAGGCTGTAGGTACCTGGGATTACTTTACTAATTATCAAAAGCACGAGGGGCCTTTCTGGAATCAGCGTATTGCAGACGTCAGTGACGGACAAATTGTTGGTGAGATAAAGCCGCACACCGAGCTGGGCTTGCAGGGCTATGAAATCATGCGCCTGGTAAAAAATGGTGTATTTGATTTCGCTTTTGGTTTACCGGGTTATGTTGTTCCTGAAAGTGAGATATTTGAAGGTGCAGATCTATCGTCACTGGTACAGGATATTGATGTTCAGAAACAAGTGGCGAATGCATATTTCCCAACTCTGGAGCGCGCCTTTGCTGAAAAGTACAATGCAAAGTTGATGATGTTGTACCCGTTTCCGAGCCAGATGCTCTGGTGTAATAGTCAGATAAGCAGTATTGAAGACCTGAAGGGGAAACGGATAAGGGTATTTCTGACCACCCTGGGGGATTTTGTCGAAGGCGTTGGCGCTGTTCCTGTGAGTGTGCCTTATAAAGATGTGCCCGATGCTCTCGAAAAAGGCATCGTTGACTGCGTAATTACCGGCACGATGTCAGCATATACCAGCAAATTGTACAAAGTTGCCTCCCATGGCTTTACCCTGCGGGTAGGCTGGGGGCTGGCATTCGGTGCAATGAATATGAATAAGTGGAATCTGTTGAGTGAAGAACAGAAGGTTCTTCTGCAAAATGAACTTTCAGCATTAACCAAAAGTATGTGGCAGGAAACCGCCACTGAAGATGCCATTGCTCTGGCATGTTTGTCAGATGGGCCATGTTCTATTGGAGAAGTCGGTAATATGAAGTTAGTAGAGCCGTCTGTGTCCGACCTGAGGGTGCGAAATAAAGTGGCTACGGAGGTTATCCTGCCGCGTTGGGCTGAACGTTGCGGCCCTGAATGCGCCGCTAACTGGAATCGGACAGTCGGTAAGGTGCTCGACCTTAGGGCTGAGGCGAAAGATTTAAATCAGTAGTTAGAAAGCAGCTTTGCGGCTGCTAGACGTGACAACGGCGCTTGCTAAGATCCGACTAAGCGGTGCTAGAACAGAAAGTATTTTTTCCTGCTAGGAACAGAAAAGGGCGCCATCGGCGCCCTTTTTACTTGTCTTTGAGTCCGGATTATTCAGCCGGATCCTCTTCTTTTTTGGCTTTCAGCCAGAGCCAGACGAAGCCGATCAGACCGGCGATCAGCGAGGCGAACAGGATACCTGTTTTAGCCATCAGCAGGTCTTCCGGGTGTTGGGCGAAGCCCAGTTCGGCGATAAAGATCGACATGGTAAAGCCGATACCGCCCATGAAGGCGACGCCGATAATGTGGTTAAAATTAAGGCCTTTAGGCAGTTCAGTTACCCCTATTTTTACTGCCACCCAGGTGAAGCCTGCAATACCGATCAGTTTGCCCAGTACAAGGCCTGCGCCTATACCCAGCGCAACCGGATGGGTCATAACACTACCGATTTCAGACCATTCGATGGGTACACCAGCGTTGGCCAGGGCAAAGATCGGTATGATCAGATACGCGGATGGCAGGTGTAGTTTGTGCTCCAGAGTCTGGGCTGGTGCCTGTACTTTGAAGATCCCTTCACCCAGTGCCCGGACCCGGGCTCTCAGGGCATCATTGACGATAATGTTTTCGTTCTGTCTGAACGCACTTTTAATCTGCTCAGAACTATCCTGGATCAGTGAGAGCAGTCGCTGTGGGTTGTATTTGGGTTTCATCGGAATGGTAAAGGCCAGTAACACCCCCGCCAGTGTTGCGTGAACGCCACTTTTAAGCATAGCGATCCAGAGCAGCGTGCCGATTAGCAGATAGGGCAACATTCGTCTCACGCCACCCAGGTTGAGGCAGATCAGGGCAAAGATAAAGAATCCGGCCAGCATCAGGGCAGTGAAGTTGATGGTTTCGGTGTAGAACAGAGCGATTACGATAACCGCACCCAGGTCATCAACTATTGCCAGGGCGACCAGAAACATCAGCAGGTTTTTAGGTATTCGGTTGCCCAGCAGGGCCAGTGCACCCAATGCAAACGCGATATCGGTTGCCATCGGTATACCCCAGCCATTGAGGGTGTGTCCGCTTGGATTAATGGCGACGTAAATCAGTGCTGGTACCAGCATACCGCCAACTGCCGCTATGATCGGCAGGAGTGCCTGCTTAACGTTGGCAAGTTCGCCTACCAGCAGTTCGCGCTTTAGTTCCAGACCTACAACGAGGAAGAACAACGCCATAAGACCGTCGTTTATCCAGTGGTGCAGGGATTTAGACAGTTGAAAACCGTCCATACCAATGGTCAGGTAGGACTGTAGGAAATGATGGTAAGGCTCGTTGAGCTGAGTATTGGCAATCACCAGTGCCAGAACCGCAAACAACATCAGTAAAATACCACTGGTGGTCTGCCGGTGAATAAATTCTTCGAGAGGTGTCAAAACAGTATCGAATGCTTTTTCCCATGGCGCGATATACTCTTGGCCTGCATTCCTGCGTATTCGTCTCATTCTCAACTCCGTACTCATGTATTCAATTGTTCGATCAATTGTCTGTTGCGCCCAATTAGTCTTGGCATCCAGGCTGACTAGCCCAGCTTATATCAGTGAATCTGGGCTGGAAAGCCTGTTATAACGTTGTCGTTGAATTATTTCGGGTAGTTCTATTGCCACCTTAACCGAGCCCCCCGATTAAGTACGTTTAATAGTTGCATGGATATCGCATCTTAACTGCCCGGTAAACCATAGATTCTGGTGAACTGTTCTGACCAGGCTCAACTAGTTTAAGTTGATCGATAATGTTGTTGACGATGGATGCATGGGGTTTATCATCTGGTATGCAGAAACCGGCATAGTAGGTTGCCGGAACGGAGGACGGCTGTTTTCCTAACCGGGTTTTGAATGCCCTCTCCAGAAATCCGGAACTGCTATCATCGGTTTTTTTGATATGTTCAATGATTTCGCCGTCGGTAAGTCGTGCTCCGGCAAGAAAGCCCGCAACATAGTCTTTACTGATCTGTCCGGAATTTTTTTCCATAGCCATTGCCGGGGTAGTACCTATGCCCAAACAGATCGTCAGGGATAAAATGCAGTTGATTTTTTTCAAGGTGATTCTCCTTTATTTCCATGCTGTCACAGAGTAACGACAGAGAATTATCAATCTTTTTTAAAATAGATAAAAATCGATATTAGCTATAAAGTATATAGATATTTATCTATGTATTGAAATAGGAAAAATATGTCCCGCTTTCATGCTCGGCTTGGTACCCTGCGTCAGTTGGAGATCCTTCTGGCCGTTCATAGAACCGGTTCTGTTACCGGTGCTTCAAAACAGCTTTTTCTCACACAACCTACCGTCTCTATGCAGTTGAAAAAACTGTCGGATGCAGTTGGGGCGCCACTGTATGATCAGGTAGGCCGTAAACTGGTGTTTACTCAGGCCGGTGAAGAGGTAGTGAAAAGTACCCGAGAGATTATGGGCTGTTTTGAGCAGCTGGATATGAAGCTGGCAGATTTGAAAGGTCTTAAGTCGGGGACACTGAGGCTGGCAGTAGTCACCACCGCTAAATATTTTATCCCCCATCTACTGGGCGATTTTCTTAAGCATTACCCGGATATCGATGTAGATTTTAAAGTGGGCAACCGGCAACAGATCATCGACTGGATGGAAAACGGTGAAGATGATTTCTACGTGTTCAGTCACCCACCTAAAAATCGTGAACTGGATCTGCAGGATTTTATGCCCAACCCGCTGGTAGCGATAGCGCCACAAGATCACCCCCTGGCTGGCCTGGATCAGGTGCCGTTACAGCAGTTTGCTGAGCAACCATTCCTGATGCGTGAAGAGGGGTCAGGCACCCGGGATGCCATTGAAAAGCAGTTTGAAGATCTGGCTATCCAACCGAATGTACGGATGGTGATTGAGAGTAATGAAGCGATTAAACACGCGGTTATGTCAGGCCTTGGGGTGTCGATACTCTCCAGTCATACCCTTGCTTTTGGTGGCAGTAGCGGCCTGGTTCAGCTTGATGTTGAGCAGCTACCGATAGTCACCCGATGGTACCTGGCCAGCCTGAAGGGGAAGAAGCTATCTGTCGTGGCACGAACCTTTATGGACTATGTCGCAAAGAACAGCAGCATAGATAGTCTGGATGAACTGAACACTTAAAAGATCGACAGGTATCTGAGCAGATTTAATCTGACAGGGGAGCCTGTCGTTCTATTGTGTTACAGAGTGACGTTCTGGCCACTCTTGCAGAATACCTCTTTATTACTTGCCAGGTTCTCGTTTCTCCAGAGCCAGATAGTTTTCGATTCCCTTAATCTGATCTTCCGGATGGTGATTCACATACAGCACTGATGTCTCGCTACCGGCGCAGATCTTTTCGATCAGGGCCAGAACCAACTGACGGTTCATATCATCCAGACCCAGACATGGCTCATCCAGAATCAGCAGCGGTGGGTGTTTGACCATGGCGCGGGCGATCAACAGCAGGCGCTGGTCACCGTAGGATAGTTTGTTGAATGGGGTGTCGGCACGGTCGGTCATGCCTAACAGGGCCAGCCATTCATCGGCGATCTGTTTCTGCTTGTCGGTAGCTTTAGTATACAGACCGATGCTGTCGTAAAAACCTGAGATGATGACGTTACGCAGGCCGGTGCCGACTTTGTATTCCCACTGCAGGGCGGTGGAGACATAACCGATAAACTGTTTGATCTGCCAGATGCTTTCGCCACTGCCGCGCTTGAAACCGAATACAAAGATATCGTTTACGTAACATTGCGGATGATCACCGGTGATCAGCGACAACAGACCCGTCTTGCCGCTGCCGTTGGGACCACTCAGCTGCCAGTGCTGGTTGCGTTCGATGGTCCAGTCCAGTGAGTCGATGATCTTGTGGCCATCGTAGGTGATGTTAATACCGTTGAGGCGTACCAGCGGCTGGTTGGAATCCAGGCGAGGGATATCATTATCAGGGTCAGCACCGGGTACTGCCAGATCGGTAGTCTTCAGGTGCAGCAGCTTATACAGCTCGTTGTACGCGGTTTCGTCACTGCGATCGATCTGGTGTTGCAGGCGGCCATGATCAACGTAAGCGATATGGGTGATGAAGTCGGGGAACTCGTCGAAGCGGTTCAGTACCATCACCATCGGCACGGTCTCGACCAGTGTCGCCAGGTACTCTTGCAGCATCTCAAGGGTGTGGGCATCGAGTCCGTCAAAGGGTTCGTCCAGTACCAGCAGATCCGGTTCGCTGGCCAGCGCACGAATCAGCATAACCTTGCGGGATTCCCCGGTGGATAACTTACGAAACGCCCGGTCGACTAATGATTGCAGCTGGAACTTCTCGACCAGCTCGTCGATTAGTTGCTGATTGCTGTTTCCGGGATTGAGGATCTCATGGACCGGGGTACCTTCGGCGATAACGTCCATGATATCGGCGTCATCTTTCTTCAGCTCGGCTTCGATCAGCTCAGCCTGAGCTTCAAACGAGACAAGACCGACTTTCGCAGGCAGGCCTTCGATACTACCCGACAGGTTTTCACCGGCGCCGGCTAATACTGCCGCCAGCGCAGATTTGCCTGAACCGTTAGCGCCAGTGACGACCCAGTGCTGGCTGTCGTCCAACTGCCAGTTGATCTGGTCTAATTGAAAGCGGTCGTCAAAATTAACGGTTAGGTTGTCCAGGCGAATGTTCATAGGTCATAAGCTCAATTATTAGTTATCCGGCATCAGCGTATAACAAGCAGGTGTTTGGCTAAGCGTGTTTTATAAGCAGGTATTTAAGAACGCATATTTAGGTGCATTTATGAGTTTCGATAAAATGCTTATAAAACAGGCCTAAAAAATAAGCTCTAAAAAAAAGGCCAGGCGATTAAGCCCAGCCTCTTTCTAAGAAGTAAGAATCGTTATCAAACGATCTTCTTCATGTCAGCCATGTGACCACGCAGGGTAGTACCGATCGCTTCAACCGGGTGAGCGCGCAGTGCAGCGTTCACTTCGATCAGGCGAGCGTTGTCTACGCCAGTGTCTTCCAGATCCAGACCCTTACCGATAACGTCGGTCTTGATGTCCTTCATGAAGTCAGCCAGCAGAGGCAGACAAGCGTGGTTGTACAGGTAGCAACCGTATTCAGCAGTATCAGAGATAGTAGCGTTCATCTCGTACAGCTTCTTACGTGCGATAGTGTTAGCGATCAGTGGAGTTTCGTGCAGAGACTCGTAGTATGCAGAATCAGCGATGATGCCCGCAGCAGTCATAGTTTCGAATGCCAGTTCAACACCCGCTTTAACCATAGCAACCATCAGGATACCGTTATCGAAGTATTCCTGCTCAGAGATTTCTACATCGCCAGCCGGAGTCTTTTCGAATGCTGTTTCTGCAGTTTCTGCGCGCCAGCCCAGCAGGTTAACGTCATCGTTAGCCCAGTCAGTCATCATAGTGCTTGAGAAAGTGCCATCGATGATGTCGTCCTGGTGCTTGTTATATAGAGGACGCATGATTACTTTCAGCTCTTCAGACAGATCGTATGCTTTGATCTTAGCTGGGTTAGAAAGACGATCCAGCATGTTGGTAACGCCGCCGTATTTCAGTGCTTCAGTTACAGTTTCCCAACCGAACTGAATCAGCTTAGATGCGTAACCAGCGTCGATACCTTCTTCAACCATCTTGTCGAAGCAAAGTAGAGAACCAGTCTGCAGCATGCCGCAAAGGATAGTCTGCTCGCCCATCAGGTCGGACTTAACTTCAGCGATGAAAGAGGACATCAGAACGCCCGCTTTGTGACCGCCGGTACCAACAGCGTATGCCTTAGCCAGAGCCAGACCTTCGCCTTTAGGATCGTTGTCTTCGTGAACAGCGATCAGGGTAGGAACACCAAAACCACGAACGTATTCGTTACGAACTTCTGAACCTGGGCACTTAGGTGCAACCATGATTACAGTCAGATCTTCACGGATCTTCATGCCTTCTTCAACGATGTTGAAACCGTGAGAGTAAGACAGGCAAGCGCCTTCTTTCATCAGCGGCATAACAGCGTTAACAACAGGTGTGTGCTGCTTATCAGGTGTCAGGTTCAGTACTACGTCAGCAGTAGGGATCAGCTCTTCATAAGTACCAACAACGAAACCGTTCTCAGTAGCGCTCTTCCAGGACTGGCGCTTCTCTTCAATGGCAGCAGCACGCAGTGTGTAAGAAACATCACAACCGCTGTCACGCAGGTTCATACCTTGTGCCAGCCCCTGTGCGCCACAACCGATAACAACGATTTTCTTGCCTTTCAGCGCTTCTACGCCGTCTGGAAACTCAGAAATATCCATGAAGCGGCACTTAGCCAGTTGTTCCAGTTGCTCACGCAGTGGCAGCGTATTGAAGTAGTTATTAGACATATCTGATAGTTCCGTTTAATTAAGTCATCACCTAGCTGGGACGACTGAAAAATTCTTTTATTACCTTGTAGATGTTGTGCATTCTACAGGGCTCAAACTCAGGCAGGCGCATATTATACAGGTAGTTATACGCAGAGTTATACCGATAACTAAATATGCAGCTGCCAAAATAATAAGCGTACTCTAACGAAAAACCTGTCTTGCGTATATTGATATATTTACATGATAGTGTTGCAGAAAATGAAATGTAGTTTTTGTATTATCCTCACATCGCTTTTATATAACCTGTGTCAGTGAAAATTGCCGTATTCAGGCAATCTTGCTGCGCTCTCTGTAATCCACTATTCATTTATCAGGCTATCATCGTTATCCTTAACACCCTTTAGCTAAGTACTGCTTATCAGGTACTAATAGCCAGGCATGTATTAGCAGGTATGTATTAGCTGATCTGCATTAGCAGGTATGTATTAGCTGATCTGCATTAGTAAGCACTCAGGCTAAAATTTAAAACCCCAAGCCCATTGCAACAGAGGTAAGAGATGACGGCACAGATTCTGGATGGTAAAGCGCTGGCGAAGCAGCGTGAACAGATGTTAAAGCAGCGTGTTGATCTGTTAGAGCAGAAACCTGTGTTGGCGACTATTCTGGTGGGCGATGATCCTTCATCAGCGACTTATGTACAGATGAAGATCAATGCCTGCGGACGGGTAGGGATGGGATCACGCAGTGTTGAATTACCTTCTACGACGACGACCGAACAATTGCTGGCAACGATTGATGAGTTGAATAATGACTCACAGGTGTGCGGCATTCTACTGCAACATCCGGTACCGCCGCAGATCGATGAGCGGGCTTGTTTTGATGCGATCGATATTACAAAAGATGTCGATGGTGTTACCACACAGGGGTTCGGCCGAATGGCGATGGGTGAGCAGGCGTTTGGTTCTGCTACACCAGCAGGCATTATGACACTGCTAAAGCATTACGATATTCAACTGTCAGGTAAACATGCAGTGGTTGTAGGTCGCAGCCCTATATTGGGTAAGCCGATGGCTGCCATGTTACTTAATGCAAATTGTACTGTGACAATTTGTCATTCACGCACAGAAGATCTGGCCGATCAGATTGGCCGTGCTGACATTGTCGTGGGTGCGGTAGGTAAGCCCGAACTGATTCGGGCCGATTGGATCAAAGATGGCGCAGTCGTCGTTGATGCCGGTTACCATCAGGGTGGCCTGGGCGATATTGAAAAAGATGGCTTGGAAAACCGTGTTGCCGCGGTGACACCTGTGCCGGGTGGTGTGGGTCCTATGACCATTAATGCGTTGATCAGCCAGACGTTAGAATCCGCAGAGCTGCTCGCATAGCGAATTGCTTCGCTATGCCCGAATAGCGGGGATCTGACTGCCCCTTTGGCCAGAAAAACAAGCAACTCTTCTTTAGGTATTACTCAGCTTCGCTGATATCGTCTTTCGGGCCGTCCCACGGTGCCGTAGCTGACTTCGGCGTTTAACTCATTCTGGCTGACCATGAATTCAAGATAACGGCGGGCTGTTGTGCGGCTGGCCCCTATGATTTCACCGGCTTCCTCAGCATTCAGGCTTTGGCTCTGTTTATTGAAGACCTTGCGGATTTTCTCGAGGGTCAGGCCATCAATCCCTTTGGGCAGGCGAGCCTGAGATGCTGATGTCTCGGGTGATTCCTGAGTATTTGTAGTGCGGGGCAATACATCATCCACATCACTTTGCGCCAGGGATTGCAGTGCTTCGAACTTGATCAGGTGTTGTTGATAGTTGGCCAGAGTTTCCTGTAAACGTTCAAACACTAGCGGCTTGAGGATGTAGTCAAAGACTCCGCCATGCAGGGCTTCACGCAGGGTTTCCACTTCTGTGGCTGCGGTGATCATGATGACATCAACACTGCTGTTGCCTGCACGAATTTTACGCAGTAGCTCCAGCCCGGTACCGGTAGGGAACATAATATCCAGTAGTATCAGGTTGGGCTGTAAAATCTCGATCAGATCTTCGGCTTCTTCCAGTCCGTGGGCGATACCTACCAGTTCAAAACCTTCAATTCGATCCAGAAAGCGGCGCTGTATTTCAGCGATCTGTGGGTCATCCTCGGCAATTACAACTTTAATCATGCTTTTATAACTCTTTAGTTCTTATTTTTAGGAATATAAACAGTGAAACGGCTGCCGCCAGCAAGGGTGCTTTCAATGCTGATACTGCCATTGAGTTTGTGAAGCAGGCTTTGTACCAGATGCAGGCCATAACCGTGTCCTTCGCTGTTTTTACTGCTGTAGCCTTTTTCGAAAATTTGTAGCTGTTGTTGTTCTGACAGCCCCTCTCCCTGATCCTCTATTTCAAAAATCAGATCGTTGCCCAGGTCAGTCATCGATAGCTGAATTTCACCTTCACTGCCCTGTTGTCGCAGTGTCGCTTCCAGCGCATTATCGATCAGGTTACCCAGGATAGTGACCAGCTGTTCACGGGGCAGGTAATCCGGTAGCTGCTTCATTTCGCTTTCCGGGTCGATAATCAGTTTCAGGCCCAGCTCTCTGGCCCGGTTGTACTTTCCTAAAAGACAGCCTGCCAGAATAGGGTCGGGTACAGCGCGCATTAGCAGATGAATCAGTTCCTGATGGCTGGCAGATTCCTGGCCGATCAGGTTGAGGGCTTCGTCGGTGGCACCTATCTCGATCAGTCCGGCGATAGTATGCAGCTTATTGGAATATTCATGGGACTGGCTGCGCAGGGTATCAGCATATTGCTGGATACGGGTGAGCTTCTGGCTCACCATATCCAGTTCGTCTTTACGACGAAAACTGGAGACTGCACCGGTAATTTTATCGCCTTGTTTGAGTGGCAAACGGTTGGCAATAATGCAAAAGTCACCACGCCATACTTCACGATCATATTGCGGCTCTCCGTTTTGGAGTACCTCCAGCATAGAGCTGTCGGGGAGTACCTCATCGACTTTCCGACCGATCAGGTTACTCTCTTTAGGCAGGCCCAGGGTTTCGATCGCTGTCTGATTAACGGTTGTGATCTCGCTATTGCTATTAATTGCGATAATGCCTTCCCGTACTGACTCAAGCGTAGCGCGTTGTTCATCAAATAACCGGGCGATCTGTTCTGGCTCCAGCCCGAATATCGCTTTCTTAAAGTGGTTGGCAAACCAGACGGCAATAACCGCACTGAGAATAAAGGAGCAAAGAATAACCAGTAGCAGGGTGACTCTGTAACGATTAATGATCTCGCTGACCCGGTCCAGTCCGTAACCGACAGAGACCAGTCCGACAATAGTGCCATCTGACATAACAACCGGGGCTTTGCCCCGCATTGACCAGCCCAGCGAACCTACCGCTTTTGCAATATACCCCTGGCCCTGTATCAGTGCCTGATAGCCGGTATCACCATCATCATCAGCCATTGAGTGGCCTAGTTTCTCAGGTTTAGGGTGGGCCAGCCGGATACCACTTTTATCACCAATGACGACAAAACGGGCGCGGGTCGTAATCGCCAGTGACAAGCTGACCGGCTGTAGGTATTCGATGTCACGCCGCTTAACGGCGTCGACGATCTGCGGCATGGCGGCGATGGTTTTAGCTACATCCAGTGCCCGTTGTCCGATCTGTTCATCCAGGGAACGCTCCAGATAATGCAGGGCGAAAAGACCGATAAAACCGGTTTGCACCAGCGCCATAACTCCCAGGATAAGGATCATCCTGCTTTTCAGCTTTAACCGGCCTGGTTTTATCTGGGGTTGCTTCATATTTTGTTGCTGCTCCAAAATGCTTTTAAACCTACTGTATAGATAGTAAGCAATAGAACCGGATAAGGCCCGTGAACTTTATGAACAAAATGAATTTTATGCTTTAAAAAGCCTTTAATTTCATAAGCTTCATTTAGAAACGTTCAACATCTACCTTGCAGACATCACAAAAATAAAACGAGGCATTACCCGATGTTCTGTAAATCTGTAAATAAAAAATCTTTGATTGCTGCAGCACTGACAACCTGTCTGACTGCGAGTGCATCTTTCCATGTGGCAGCGCTTGAATCGGTTCACTTCCTGATCCCTGGTGGTGCCGGCGGTGGTTGGGATTCTACCGCACGTGGTACCGGCGAGGCGCTGTCCAAGGCGGGTCTGGTTGACAGTATCTCTTATGAAAATATGTCCGGTGGTGGTGGCGGTAAAGCGATCGCTCACCTGATCGAAACCGCCGGACAGAAAACCGACACGCTGATGGTTAACTCCACGCCGATCGTGATCCGTTCTCTGTCTAAAGTCTTCCCACAGTCATTCAGAGACCTGACGCCCGTTGCTGCAACTATTGGTGATTTTGGCGCTTTCGTAGTAAAGAAAGATTCGAAGTACAGCAGCTTTGAACAGGTTGTTGCTGATTACAAAGCTGATCCACGTTCAATCAAGATCGCAGGTGGTTCTGCTCGTGGGAGTATGGATCACTTAGTCGCAGCGATGGCATTTAAAGCCACCGGTGGCGATGCACGTCAGGTGCGTTATGTTGCTTATGATGCTGGCGGTAAAGCGATGGCAGGTTTGCTATCCGGTGAGACTCAGTTGCTCTCAACTGGCTTCAGTGAAGCGTTGGCACTGGCAGAAGCGGGTGAAGTTCGGATTCTGGTGATGACCGGTGATGAGCGTAATGCAGCAGCACCTGATGTGCCTACATTGAAAGAGCTGGGCTACGACGCTACCTTCGTTAACTGGCGTGGTTTCTTTGCCGCTCCGGGTACCTCTGACAGTCAGAAAGCTGAGTTCGTTAAGACTCTGGAAAAGATGTACCAGACTGACGAATGGGAAACAGTACGGGCGCGTAATGGCTGGGTAGAGATCTTCAAGCCGGATGCGCAGTTCATCAGCTTCCTGGAACAGCAAGAGAAAGAGGTCGGTGATTTGATGCGTGAGCTTGGCTTTTTGAAGTAAGTCTCTTTTAAGGACCTAGCTTTCTTTTAACTAGCAAGAGTTCTGCGAGTAGGCCCAAAGCGTTTTCTGTAAGCCAGCACCCGAAAAGGCATGCTGAAGCGTAGAGGGTCTGTTCATAGTTTTTCCTATTCTAAGTTTTATCGCTGCTTTTCTCCGGGGCTGATTATTTAATCACTGTGTCAGGTCTGATGCCTCTGCCTGTATTTGCTGCAGGGCAGGCCCCGGAGATTTTTTATCGTAACGACGGAATATTCCACCGTCCGGGAGCGTCCCATGATTATTACTAAAGACCATATTGGTGGACTGGTGTTTCTGTGCCTGTCGGTTGTTTACGGTTACTACGCGGGTGATATCGCGTTGTTGCCGGGTGACGAGTTTGAACCATTCCATGCGCAGACTCTGCCATATGCGCTGGCGACTCTCGGTGGCATTTTATCTATTGGTCTATTGTTTACCGCTGATAAAGGTGTAGAGCACAAACTCAGCCTTAAGGGGTATGACTTCCCGCTGGTAGCTAAATTATTGTTGTTGGTGGTGCTGTTTGCCCTGGCGCTGGACTGGGTTGGGTTTATGCTGGCGACTGTGTTTTTCCTGATATCAGGATACTGGTTGTTGGGTGAGCGTCGGCCAAAAATGTTGTTGCTTGCCTCAGTACCATTCGCTGCAGGCATCTGGTTTGTCCTGACTCAGTTGCTGGATATCTATCTGGCACCAGGCAAACTGTTAACTCAATTGTTCGGAGGATAAGCAGATGTTAGACGGAATATTTACCGGGCTATCCACTGCGGTGATGCCCTTTAACCTGTTGATGGTGGTGGTCGGTTGTTTCGCCGGTACATTTATTGGTATGTTGCCCGGTTTGGGGCCTATCTCAGCAGTCGCGCTGATGATCCCAATTACCTATGGCCTCGATCCTTCATCAGGGATTATCCTGATGGCTGGTGTCTATTATGGTGCAGTATTTGGAGGCTCCACCTCATCTATCCTGATCAATGCACCAGGCTGTGCCAGCACTGTAGTAACTGCATTTGACGGTTATCCGTTGGCTCAGAAGAACCAGGCGGGTAAGGCGCTGGCACTGGCTGCATATTCATCGTTCACCGGCGGAACGATAGCCGCGATAGCGCTGTTGTTTGCGGCACCGGCACTGGCGACAGTTTCGCTGAGCTTCCAGTCCACCGATTACTTTGCCCTGATGGTCCTTGGCCTGACTGCCGTTGCCGCTTTCTCGGGTAAGGGGCAGGTGATCAAAGCTCTGATGATGACCGTATTCGGTCTGATGATAGCGACTGTCGGCACCGATACCACTTCCGGAGCGACCCGCTTTACCTTTGGCAATATCGACCTGATCGATGGCGTTAGCTTTTTGTTGCTTGCGATGGCTACTTTTGCTCTGACTGAGGTAGTGATGACCGTTCTGAATGGTCAGCACAAAGAGGAAGAAGAACAGGTTGATATGAGCAAGCTCGGCAGCATGAAACTGAGCAAAGAGGAGATTAAGGAAATTGCACCTACGATAGGCCGTTCATCTGTGTTTGGCTTTATTATTGGTGTTCTGCCGGGTGCCGGCGCAACGATCGCATCGTTCCTGGCTTATGGATTAGAGCGAAATATCGCTTCAGCTAAAGAGAAACTCAAGTTTGGTAAGGGTTCCCTGCGCGGTCTTGCAGCGCCTGAATCCGCCAACAATGCAGCGTCTACCGGCTCTTTCGTGCCACTATTAACGTTGGGTATTCCGGGTTCAGGAACCACCGCTATTATGCTGGGTGCTTTGATTGCCTATGGTATTCAGCCGGGTCCGCGTCTGTTCATCGATAACCCGGATGTTTTCTGGTCAGTCATTATCTCCATGTACTTCGGTAATCTGGTGCTGTTGATCCTGAACCTGCCGCTGATCCCATACATTTCGAAGTTGCTGGTTATTCCGCGTCCGATTCTGATTCCGCTGATTCTGTTCTTCTCAATTACCGGGGTTTATCTGGTCAGCTTTAATAGTTTCGATATCCATATGATGGCGATTATTACGGTGATTGCGATATTCCTGAAACTGCTTAGTTTTCCAATGGCGCCGATGCTGCTTGGCTTCATCCTTGGTGGCCTGATGGAAACTAACCTGAGCCGGGCGTTGGTTATTTCTGATGGTAGCTTAGCTTTCCTGTGGGAGCGTCCACTGACGTTGGGCATCGTCCTGACTGCAATTATCGTACTTTGCCTGCCTCCCGTTCTTGAGTACCTGCGTGGCCGTCGGGCTGTCAAAGGCCCGGAAGTTGCTGTAACTGAAGGCGAAGGTTAGCAAAGCTTTATAAGACCGTCGCTTTGCGACTTGCTAGAAAACCCCTTTAACAAATAAAGCCGGCGAAAGCCGGTTTTTTTATGCATGTGAACTTAATGATATTTAAGTCTTTTAAAGACTTTACCCCCCTCCTTTATTTTCAATAACTTCTTACCTATTTAATTGATCGTTAACCTGTTTGTAACAAGAGCACCAATTGTTAATAAAGAGCACCAACGGATATCAGACAAGGTCTGATCCAAAGCCAAAAACATAATAAGTAATCCATATACTAGGTGGAGATTGATAATGAAGAAGGTAGTTTTAGCTACAGCTATTGCTGCGGCGACACTGGCGGGTTCTGTACAGGCAACCACCTCTATGAAAGCAACGGTCTGAAATATGAACTGAAAGGTGATCTGCAGGTTCAGCTGCGTCAGAAGATTGGTGAAGATAAAGATATCGATCTGGAATTTGATGATCAGGAGCTTAAGAATCGCCTGACCTACGATCTGGGTAATAACATGGCGGCATTCGGTCAGCTGGATTACAGCTTCGATAAAAAGGCTAACGATCCTTCGGCTGACGATGGCGGTAAGTTAGAAGAGGCGTACCTGGGACTGCTTTTGACAATATTGATCTGCGGTTTGGTAAGCAGAACTATTCCAGCGATAAGTTCAGTGTTGAGAAAGCCTACGAAACCGTTGTCGAAGATGATGTATTTGATCTGAATGATGATGCCGGTGACGATGTTGTTCGTGTGGATGCTCAGTTCGATAACCTCTTTGTATCAGTCTCTACAGATCTGGAAGCTGAAGGTAGCCCGAGCAGCGGCGGTAATAAGTCGGCTGACCTGTTTGTCTCTACTTCGGTCGGTGATCTGGATCTGATGGCCGCGTATCAGAACTACCAGGCTGCCGGCTCTGATTCTGTTTCGGCATGGGGTGTAGGTGTTGAATATGATGCTGGCTTTGCTACCTTCGGGGCAGACTACGGTTTCATGGATGATACTGCAGAGGTTTATAAGCTGGTGACGGCTTTCCCGATTGCTGAGACGACTAAGGTTGCACTGGGTATTAAGAACCGTGATGAAGAAGCCGGTGATGACGTGACGGGCTGGTACGCTAACGTGACTTACAAGTTCCCTCAGCAGAAAGGCGTCAGCATGTTTGCTGAAATCGGTGATAACGATGCCGATGATACCGATCCGGGCTTCCTGGTCGGGATGCAGATGAAGTTCTGATTTTGAACTGATCTGTAAGGCGCCTGTTACCACCCCCTTCAGGTAACAGGTGCCTTATGCCTCGCTTTACGAGAGTTGCTAGAACGCCGCTACGCGGCTAGTTCCCTTGCTAGATAAAAGCATAAAAACCAAAGCGGACATGGCCGTTATCTATTTTTCAGTGCTCTTTGCTTAATCCCTTAGTACGAATCCTGTTCACGTTGACATTCATCAAATGCCGTAATAAATAGCGAAACAGCCACTTCTTTATTCCTGAGAGATTGCTTCCATAGTTTAGGTAAAAGTCATCTGGTTGAGCATAGACGCCAAAATCATCTGCAATACCCTCACTTTGAATATAGGTATCTTCACCACGCCAATCGATGGCAGGGTTTGAAAGGCACTTGGTAGCTATGCCATAACCCGAGAACTGAGTGTCTTGATCACCAAAACGAGCCTGCACTTTATCTAGGTAAGGACGATCAATAATATATCCTTCGAGATTAATCCATTGATCATTCAAGCTCACCTCGACCCAGCTATGAATAATCCTTTCTGGTGCAATCGCAAACAAATAGTTTGGAATAGCGCCTCGCTGCAAGTTGTTGTAGATAGTAAAACCATGAAATCGAGCAGGGATGCCAACAGCACGTAACAAAGCCATCAACAGCGTTCCTTTGGTATTACATTGCCCGTATCCATCCTTTAGTACCTGGCTGGCTGTGAGGCGGTCGTCCGCATTGTACCCAAACAGAATGTCATCACGTACATAGTGGTATATCTCGCCAATGGCATCATACCTGGATAGCTGCTGCCAGCCTTTCTGTTCAACCAATGCCTGTATATCTGGGTGAGTAAAATCCAGCATAGAGGTCGTTGTTAAAAGGTCTTCACCTGACTGATTCATCGTGCTCTCCTGACAAATTAATATTGCTCCAGCGTAATGCTTTGTTTTGCAGGAAACTTGAATAAACTGGCTAAGCTGGCTTGATCAGATGTTTTGCCTCGCGAATAGACATACCAAAGAGGCTACGAAAAGTGCGGCTTAGGTGGGCGCTGTCGGAAAATCCAGCTAAATGGGCGGCTTCTGTAGCAGGGAGCCCCTTTGTTATGGCGCTAATCGCACAGATCGTACGTCTCCAAAGCAGGTAGGGTCTCCAGGCAATACCCATTTGTTCACGGAATAGATGCAGGAAGCGACTTTCAGATAATGCCAGTTGGCTGGCCACTTCTGAGGCTCGCCAACAGAGGGGTTTCAGGCAGTCTCCCAGTAGACAGCGGTCCAGGTCTGACAGTAATTGTTGAATGCGCTTATCCGTTAAAGATGTCGTTGCATTTGTGTCAGCATATGTCACATCGAGTCCAAGCATTGAAAAAAAGGGGGCTAATAAAGAGGCCGGGTCATCTCCTTGCTTTGGTGCGATCGTGCTCAGACTGCTCGACTCAGAAATAGCTACAGCAGGCCGTTGGGCCAGACGCTCACTAAGCTGTTGTCCCAAATTACTTTGTGGTTCAATTAATAATACCCAGCCTGCTTCCATGCTCAACTGATGCTCAATCTGGGAATTAATAATCAAAGGCCCGACTAACTCTCTTCCTTCAAGCTGACAAAGAGATTTTCCTGCTGGCCAAACTAACTGAATTGCATTGTGTTTATGGTTGGCGGCATCAAGTGATGCGCCATAGATAATTAGAATGCCAGGTTTTAGCCAAACAGTCGGTAACATAAACAATTGCTTCTAAGTGTTAGGAAAAGTGTATGGATTCCTAACTTAGCATAGACATAGCCATACCCAAGAATAACTTCCGTTTTACGCCGAAATAAAGCTTTGCATAATGTACGTTCCTGGCACAATGCGGTCAAAAAGATCTGTAGCCCTGGTTTAGGAGAATAGCCCGTCTTTTTAGGAGTATCTAAACTCACAAATATGAGCTTCGTAAGGTACTATCAGGACAAATAAATTCCCTTCCTTTTAGCAACTATCGGGTTGCACCCTCTGCTTTATAAATCCATTCTTAAGTTTCTATTTGACGGGGAACCTAATGGATCAGCAATGTATAGATGATGCTCTGACAGAGTTGGCTAAGGTTGATACTGATATCGCCAGGGCTTTGCCGCAGGTGGGCTCTCCGGCGCCCAGGCTGCGGCCTTCGGGTTTTGCTGCGTTGTTGGCTATCATTATTGGTCAGCAGGTTTCTACTGAAGCTGCCGCCGCGATCAGGGGCAGGGTAGAAACCCTTTTAGGTGATGTTTCTGCTAACCAGCTATTATTCACTGAAGATCAGGCGCTTCGCGATGCCGGACTTTCCTGGCGAAAGGTTGAGTACGCTAATGGTCTGGCAGAAGCGATCAATAACGGCACTTTGGATCTGGCTGTTCTGCCGGACATGAATGATGATGAAGCGATTAGCGCTATCTCATCATTGCGTGGCTTTGGTCGTTGGAGCGCTGAGATCTATCTGATGTTTTCGTTGCGGCGGCAGGATATTTTCCCCGCCGATGATCTGGCATTGCTGGTGGCATTGGGCCGCCTGAAACGCTTAGAAGAAAAGCCAACACCTAAGCAAGCGCGACAGATGATAGAGCACTGGGCTCCGTATCGTAGTGCCGGTTCGCTGTTTCTCTGGCATTACTACCGGGGAGCACCCGCCTGATTTTTATACCATTCCCGCTTTTGAATGAAGCTGTGTTTTAAAGCAGATGTTTTAATCCCCAGTTTGAGTAATTGCTTAAAGCCTTTTTGTAGCACGTTATCCATACTAAAGTTGGCAGTTTTGTACGCCTGATCAGGCGCCACTGCAGCTGATCCGTTTCAGGAAGAAGTACTCGGATCGTTAAACAGAAAAGGATTCCGTCATGCAATTTCTCCGCGATCAGAAAATCAGTACCAAAATTATTGGCAGTACAGTGCTGTTACTCTGCCTTGCACTGTCGACCATTGGCTATGGTCTGATCAAAATTAATAATGTGGGTAAACAGCTTCAGGGTATTGCCCATGAAGATATGCCGTTAATCGCGTTGACGACAGAGATGACCATCAATCAGTTAGAGTCTGCGTTGCTGATTAATACAGCCATTAGTGCTTCGGATATTGAACCCCTGTCTGGATCATATGATTACAGCGCCATGCAGCGTGAGTTAGACAAAAAAGATGCGCTGGTCATTAAAGAACTTGAGATGGCTAAAGTCATCCTGATTCAGGCGGTGGAGCACGCACCTTCTGCAGAGTTAAAACAGCTGGAGCAAGAGTTACAAATCAAGCTGGATCAGCTTGCAAGCATGCATAAAGGTTACCAGCAGAGTCGGGATAATTTAATACAGGCTATTGAGGCTAAGCAGGATGGCCTGAGCCAGAAAGTTGCCGCCTTTGAGCAGCAGCAACATAAGATGAATACTGCATCGGAAGCGCTGTTGTTTGATATTGAAAAGCTGACTGAGCATGCTCTGGAGACTGCATATTCTGAAGAACTGGCTGCTTTTAACGGTATGTTGACCAGTGCCGGCTTGTTTCTGGTTGTAGGAATTGCCTTAGGGGTAATGGTCAGTCTGAGTGTGATCCGGCCTATTAAAGCCGCAGTATCAGTAGCGACGCGAATGGGGGATGGTGACTTTAGCAATGATATTCAGATTCATAGTAAGGATGAAACGGGTCAGCTATTGATGGCGCTGTCGCAGACATCTGAACGATTAAAGGAGATGTTAAATGAAGTGATAGGGACATCCGAGCAGGTCCATGATTCGGCTCATCAACTCTTTCAGGTTTCCAGTGACAGCCATAAAGAGCTCACCAACCAGAATAGAAATACCGATCAGGTTGCATCAGCTATTACACAGATGGTTGCCACCCATCAGGAGATGGCCAGCAGTACGGTTAATGCCAGTCATGCGGCGAAACAGGCCAGTGAAGAAGCAGCAAAAGGTGCTCAGGTGGTCGAAGGTAATCAGCAAGCGATGCAGCAGCTGGTGAGCAAAGTGGTTGGCGCATCAGATAAGCTGCATGACTTGCAGAAGGACAGCGACAATATTGGCGGCATCCTTGATGTGATTCGGGATATTGCTGATCAGACTAATTTGTTAGCGCTTAATGCTGCGATTGAAGCGGCTCGGGCAGGTGAGCAGGGGCGGGGCTTTGCGGTCGTAGCAGATGAAGTACGTTCCCTGGCGCAGCGAACCCAAAATTCTATTGAGGAGATTCATCGCCTGATAGAGCGACTACAGAAAGGTACATCGGTAGCGGTGGTAGCAATGGATGAAAGTCGTTCAGCCGTTGAAGCCAATGTGGCACGGGCAGAACAGGTGAGTATTTCTCTACAGAATATCAGCACGGCAATTATTACCATCAATGATATGAATAACCATTTAGCGACGGCCAGTGATCAGCAGCTGAGTGTCGCCGAGGAAGTTAATCAGAATGTTGAAGGGATCAGCTGCTCGGCGGATAAAATTCTCTCCAGTTCAGATCAGAATGCGGTAACCAGTCAACAACTGACTGCGTTGGCCCGCTCTATGAAACAGCAGACCGAACGCTTTAAATTTCAGGCCTAGCAAGTTGCTGGTTGGGTTTGTGGCACTGGAAACAGTCGATCGTAAACCCAGTTAAACAGCAAGGTATAAAGCATGACTGCGGCGATCATAACGACATCCATCAACAATGCCTGCCAGATAGTCAGACCCAACCACCAAATGATGAGTGGCAGGGAGGTGGCAGTAAGTACCAGCTCCAGTCCAGCCGCATGAATGATGCGTCCAACAAGTTTGCGTTGAGTCGGAATCCGTCCCTGTTTTACATCCCAGTGATCAAAACCGTAGTTATATAACAGGTTAATCAGCATCGCTTTCAGGCTCAGAACTATAGCAAGTGCACCCAGTTCGACAACACCGCGATCAAGCATCACGGACATTAATGGCGCCAGGATCATAACCAGAAATACCTCAAACATAACGGTATGGCGAATACGGTCCATTGAACTACGGGTAACGATGGGTTGGGACATGATCTGGCTCCTTTGTTTTCTTAACTGCCTGCTTAATGATTGGTGGAGCCATTCTAGTCTTTTAATAGATAGATAAAAGTTAGATACTATCTGTTTATCAGATAGGTTGGGTGGGGGCGTTTATGCCAACGATTGATCAACTTGAAGCGTTTGTCACTGCAGCCCAAAGCGGTTCTTTCTCAGCTGCCGCACGACGTTTAGGTAAAGCGCAATCGGCAGTCAGTACAGCGGTGAGTAATCTTGAACTGGATAGCTGTGTCGAGCTGTTTGATCGTAGCAGCCGTAATCCGGTCCTGACTCAGGCAGGTGAATCATTGCTTGAATATGCCCAAACGGTATTGCATAGCCAGCATGAGTTCAGAGTGCATGCCAGTGCTCTGAGTGAG
Organism: Amphritea balenae; assembly: GCF_003858655.1. Classification (GTDB taxonomy): domain Bacteria; phylum Pseudomonadota; class Gammaproteobacteria; order Pseudomonadales; family Balneatricaceae; genus Amphritea; species Amphritea balenae. The sequence continues at coordinate 733,024 of NZ_RQXV01000001.1, read as the reverse complement.
AGTGAAGAAACAACGCTCTGTCTGGCTATTGAGCAAAGTATATCCGGGCGGCATATATTCAGTACCCTGCATGAGTTTGAACGAAGCTTTCCCCACGTACAGCTGGAACTTCTTGATCCGGGCGGCAGTGATGTAGCCGAGCTGATACGCAGCAACCGGGCTGATATTGGCATGATGCTAGAGCGGGAACATTATCCTCAGGGGTTTTCTTTCAGGGGGGTGGGGTACTCAGGCGTAATAGCTGTTGCGCGTAATGATCATCCTTTGGTGGGTAAGCAGCCATTAAGCCACGCGCGTCTTAGAGCTCACCGTCAGCTGGTTACCCGCAGTCTGGATCTGGCGGATCGAAGCCATGAGCGGCATATGTTAAGTCCTAAAGTATGGTTATCAGAAAGTCCCTATATCATTCTCGAACTACTTTGCAGCGGCCTGGGCTGGGGTTTTTTGCACCGTGCAGTGGTTCAGGAAAAGCTCGAAAGCGGCGAGCTGGTGGCACTGAAACTGGCCTACCAACAAACCGATAGTCTGCAGGGGGTTGATGTTGTCTGGACTGAGAACCGTCAATTAGGCCCCGCGGGGAGCTGGTTGCTGGAGCAACTGTGTAAACTGACGCTTTAATAGTTATATGCGACTTTGCGAGTTTTTTTTCTTGACAGTAATTAGCCTGAAAGGCACTTTGATTCAAAGCCTTAGTTACTAATAATTCACCATTAATAAATGGATTATGTTTAATGCCTAAAGTAGGTATGCCTGCCATCAGGAAACCCCAACTGATTAACGCGACTATGGAAGCGATTAACTCGGTTGGCCTGCACAAAGCCAGTGTTGCAATGATCAGTAGTTATGCGGGCGTCTCGCCGGCGATTATTAATCATTATTTCGGCGGTAAAAACGGGTTGTTGGAAGCTACAATGCGGTCTGTACTGGCCCAGCTTTCTGAGGCTGTACAAGTGCGTTTGAAGGAGATTGCTCCGGATGACACTGTGGGGCGGATCAGAGCGATTGTTGGGGGTAATTTTGATCCCCAGCAGATGGATAGCAAGGTGGTTAAAACCTGGCTGGCGTTCTGGTCTTTGGCGATGCACGATGAATCCTTATACCGCTTGCAGCGAGTCAATGAGAAACGTCTGCTATCCCATCTTTTGTTAGAGCTAAAACGTGAATTACCAGCAGATCGGGCACTGTTTGTAGCACAAGGCATCGCGGCTCTGATTGATGGTATCTGGCTAAGGGGAGCACTGACGCCGACAGGTATAAACAGCGACCTGGCTCAGGGGCTGATTATGGATTATCTGGAAAAGCAGTTGCCTGAAGAGGTGATTGCCAGATACCAGAATCATCAGTGTTGATTTATAAGAGCCGAAGTCCGAACGCTTAGCTTGACCGAATGGCGCTAACGCGCCGTGTCCGATCACTGCGCTTGTCCGATCGCTGCGAAGCAGCTGTCCGAAAAATCTGAAAGAAAAGAGCGATTTACCACGGTACCTAGGGGGCATAGAAAAAACTTTGGAATGATTTCTTGCGCTCTTCTCTGTGTTCTCTGTGCTCTCTGTGCTCTCTGTGGTTATATTTTCTTTTCCATTTTTTCGGACACGCGGCAAAGCCGCATCGGACCAGTGAAACGATCGGACAAGCGAAGCGTTCGGACGCGGTTAGCCGCATCGGCTCTTAAGCGATGAATCAAAAAAACCGGCCTCCTACAGCCGGTTTTTTTGTGCCGATCAGCTCCGAATCAGAAGGGGGTGAGCGGAACTGATTTCAGGCACTTTTCATCAGAGCTTAGTATTAAACAGATCAGAAGCTACGGCTGACACTGAATACTGCCCGAGCATCGGCGATATCGCCCCAGTCTTCAATGTTGGTATCTGTAACGCTCAGGGCGAGATCAAAGCCTGCAACAGATTTAGCCAGTGATGCACCCCAGTGATTGTATGAGTCATCGCCTGCATCGGGGCCGAAATACATATCTCCGCCATCTTCCAACAGCTTAGTATGGGAGGCTTCCAGGGTCAGGCTAAACTCATTAGGCAGGCTTAAAGTGTGGCTAACGTAGAGAATCAGCGAGCTGCCTACATCACCGAAATAGTTATCTGAATAAAGCAACTTGGCGGTGGTGTTCTCATTAAATGTCAGCGCGCCATAGAGTTCACCGTAATTATATTCGCCATCAGCGTCGTCAGCGCCCGGGTAGGTATAGAATGCGTAACCAACGTCATAGCCGAGACTATCACTGATGCTACCTGCGTAACCGGCGTAGTAGTCTATTTCGATTTCAGCACCTGCATAACTATCTTCATCCAGACCGGATGCCCAGGCACCGGCATAGAAACCGGCATCGTTGTACCAGTCGACGCTACCCTGCAAAGTCGGTTCGCCATCAGTGGAGCTGACACCGTTATACACGTAGTCAGAAACTAAAGTGACGGTTGCAGAAACATCAGCCTGAGCCTGCATAGTGAAGGTTGCCGAAGAGGCCATTACTGCGGTTGATATTATTTTTTTAAGCATGGTCAATCCTTTCATTATTAGGGTTTTTAATCGTTTTCCAACTCAGTGAAATACTGAATTTTGGGCGTAGCAGGGCCGCTGCCTGAGGAATCAGGCAGAGACCAGAAAAGGTTTAGAGGTAGAGCTAGAGCGTCAGATCAGACGGTTTGTGCAACCAGTTGATTGCGCTTCTGGAGAAGCAGTATATAAATTGCGGCGTAGAGACCAATGACGATCAGGCCGATCCAGGCAATATCAAACGGGGTAAACTGGTATGCCAGAATAAGACCGTACATGGCGATGAAATTGCCCAGAATGTATTTACCTTTACCGAATCGCTCAGGGGTAAGGGCCAGGTTTTGGGTGTACAGACGGATTAGGGAGTCCAGTGAGTTGATGACGAATACAATACCAACAAAGACCATCGCCAGTTTCAGATATTCAGTCATCTCAATTGCATTGACATAGTTGTAGTACAGGACTGAGAACCAGATCGCCAGTGGAATTGATGGGATTACCAGCAGAGCGATACACAGCTGCCAGGTTTTAATTCCGCCGACAAAGCGTGCGACGAACTGACCGATCATGATGCTCCAGCTAAACCACCAGAACAGATAGAACTCGTGATAATCAGAGATTGGACGGGTGAACTGATCAAGATTGGTGAAATAACCACCGATACTCGCCATTGTGCCGAGCAGCTCGCTAAACCCTAAGCCATTGGTGCTGAACATCATCAATGCGATCAGGCCAAAGAACAACCAGGTGGAACCTATACTAAGAATCTTTACGTAACTGATATCGGTACTGGAGAGTACTGCCATCAGCACGACGACAGCTACCAGACCGAAGCGCACAGGATCAGAGATGCCATCGACGTAACTTGGCAGGTAGCTCAGGAACAGGAAGCCGGTGAAAGCACAGGTACCAATGATAACAATGTTATTCACCAGCTTGATTACCGGGATCTCAAACAGCTTAACCTTAGGTTCGATAACACAGAAGTAGAAGGTGGTCAGGAAGTAGAAACCCCATACCAGAAAGCCCCAGAAGCCAAATTCTATCGCCAGCGGGTTAGTGAACTGGTACACCTCTTCGGCGGCATAGGTCGGGAACTCTGTCAGTGGGAACATGATTAGCCCGACATCCAGCCCGGAAGTGAATAGAATCGCAATAAAGGCAAACAGTGAGCTTGGCATCGATCCCTTGCAATTGATATTGCCTGCCCGAACTACAATATAGCCCGAGGTCAGCAGTGTCACCAGGATGGCGACGGTAAGTATGGTAGTCATGAACAATGGTTCCTAGTTTTTATTATGTAACTGGCCTGTCTGGCAGACCTGTTTTTTCTTAAAATTATGTTGCATAGAACTTGTTTTACAGAGCTTATTTTTCAGAACTTAGTAGAGACTGCCGGTGGAGTGCGACAGTCTCTTCAATCCATTGTCATTGGTTGCTGTCATCACGCTACGGTAGGTTAACCCTGCCGAGAGTTAAAGCAACTCGCTCCATTCTATCAGTGAACAGTTTTTCTTTCTGTCATAGTGTCTTCTGACATGGCGGGTCTGGCATGTCAGATATAAACCGTCTCAGATCTTTCATACACCGCTGGCGCTAAAGTACTTACCCATCAGGGCACGGAACATTCTTGTCTGATTGAACAATGACGGCCAGGATAGTGCAGGCCCAACCGTCAGATCGTTTAACGCATTGCATCAATCGCGAAGTTAGCCCAATCAGTGGTGTGCATTAGTCCGTCAAATTGATCGGTGACTGATTCAGGACCCCAGGCAATAACCGGAACAGGCGTGTTAGTATGTGTACCGGTAGCCCAGACTGTGTTTTGCTGCTTACCGACGATGCTGGCCAGCAGGCTGTGGCGCACTCCGGCTCCGTAGACAAAGAACTCCTTAAACTCATTTACTTTAGGGAAGGTTTTGGTGCCCAGGTAACCATGACCTTCAACGTAATATTCGTTAGGTTCAGTCTCCAGTACTTTTTCCGCTTCCTTCTCAGTAATAGCAAATTCAGTATGGCTGTTAACAAGTTCAGCTAGTGCTGCCGGTGTTTGTTTATCCGCCGCTAAGCTGTCAAATTTACCGAAGATGTCCTCATAGGAGGCTGTTTGCTGATAGATCTTATCCAGGGTGTCATGCTGACCAAAGTTGTAATTGGGTTTGAATGTCTGGTTCTTGAACACATCACCTGGCAGATCCCTTCCTTCAGGCAGGTTATTGCGTGAATAGCTGAAGCCAAAACCGCCTGTTTCATGGTCAGCGGTGACAATGATCAGGGTGTCATCACGATCTTTTGCCCAATCATGCAGGTACTTTACCACCCGATCCATTTTAAGCATCTCGTGTAGCATGTAACCCGTGTCATTGTCATGGGCGGCCCAGTCGATTAGTCCTGACTCCACCATCAAGAAGAAGCCTTCATCGTTACGCTCTAGCACTGACACAGCCTTTTCTGTCATCTCTTGAAGCGTAGGGCTGGTTCGTTTGGGGTCTTCCATGCTGTGGGATTCTTCAATACCGTTTAAAGCCCTGGAATAGGCGAAAAGACCTAACAGCTTATCGCCGCTGGCAGCCTGCATCTGCTCTTTGGTGAAGGCTAGCTGGTAACCCTGGTTGTTCGCTTCATCCAGCAGATTGCGTTCATCCTTGCGCTTAGATTTGATCCGTACTGCACCTGAGGTCATCTCTTTTAACTGAGCGTGAAGTTCGCCGTCCTTATCGTTGGCACTTTTTGGAATCCAGTGGCGCAGGCCACCGCCAAGTAGTACATCGACCTGATTGTTAAGCATATCCCCAGCGATCTCATTCTCTTTAGAGCGGTGAGTCTGGTGGGCGGCAAAGCCTGCAGGCGTAGCGTGAGTGACACGAGTATCACTGATCAGGCCTGTAGACTTTCCCATTTTTTCTGCCAGTTCGAGCATTGTTTCAGTTGCATTGCCATGCTCGTCTGCGCCGATCATTTCCGAACCAGACATTTTACCGCTGGCAAATTGTGTTGCAGAGGCTGCTGAATCGGTCACCAATACATTAGCTGCATCAGTATAAGCCAGGCCGAGGACACCATCGTTCGCCAGAGACTCCCAGGCACTGATACGACCACTACCTTTGTATGTGCTGTTGGGGGCATGTTTGACATAGGAGTTAAGCAAACCGATCTGCTGTGGTCCCATCCCATCTCCGATAACGACAATTACGTTCTTTATCTCACCGGCATAAGCACAACTAGCTGATAGGTAAGCTGCACCTAAAGAAATTGCCCATTTACTTAAACTCATCGCGTTCTCCATTTTTATTTGTTTTTTAAGAGTGCTAGAAGTGGTGAGGTTATTGAGTGAACCTCACCTGTTACAACTACGACTGTATAGCCGGCGTTAATCGTTAATCATATTGGCTCTAGTATGCTTTCTGTTTCTAAGCTGCACTGGTGGTAAAGTGTTTTCCCAGCAAAGCATGGTAGAAATCTTTGTCGGACAAAATACCTACCAGGCTGTTTTGTTCGTTAAGCAGCACCGGATGACCGGTACGGTAGCGAATCTCAATGGCATGACGCATCGATATATCCGGAGTTGTCATTACCAAAGCGCCTTCAGGCAGGCGGCTGATATCTTCGCCTTCCTGCCACTGGTGTAATGGCAGGGTCTGACCCTGACGGCTGGCCGATACCACCTGGCCTTCCTGATCGGTACTGATACAGGTATTGTCATTACGGTTAAGCACCAACATATCGTCGAGTCGTTCAAGCGTAGCGGCATCGGTCATCAGTGAACGACCGCGTAATACGTTCAAAGGGTTGGTGTGGGCAACGAAATCTTCGACATAGGCGTTACTCGGGTTAAGGACTATGTCCTCGGGTTTGCCGTGCTGAATGATCTGCGCCGACTCCATAATGGCGATATTGGTACCGATCTTAAGGGCTTCATCCAGATCATGGCTGACAAACAGAATGGTCTTATTGAGTCGTTGTTGTAACTCAATCAGTTCATCCTGCAGCTGACTTCGAATGAGCGGATCCAGAGCAGAAAAAGGCTCATCCATGAGCAATATGTCGCTGTCCATAGCAAAGGCTCTGGCTAAGCCAACCCGTTGCTGCATACCGCCGGAAAGTTCGTGAGGGTATTTACCGCTCCATTCCGCCAGTCCAACCATCTCTAACTTTTTCATTGCTTTAGCACGACGTTCCTGCTTACCCATGCCCTGCATTTCGAGGCCAAATGCAACGTTATCCAGAACCGTCAGCCAGGGCATCAGGGCAAAATTCTGAAACACCATCGATATTCTGTTGGTACGCATATGGCGCAGGGTAGCGGCATCACAGTTGGCAATATCGACCATCTGTTCACCGTCTTGTACCAGTAGCTGACCACGACTGGTCTTGTTTAAACCATTTACCGCACGCAGCAGGCTGGATTTACCTGACCCAGATAGTCCCATCAAGACACAGATTTCGCCTTGTTGAACCTCAATGCTGGCATTTTGTACGCCGACGACGTCGCCGGTTGTTTCGATTATTTCCTGACGGGTCTTTCCCTTATCCAGAAGATTCAGGCTCATCATCATCTGATTGCCAAAAATTACGTCCAGATTACGAATACTGATTGCTGACATGATTAACCCTCCTCCTTAGCGCCCGGAGCTTTACAGATACGGTCCAGGATGATCGCGACCAGTACAATAGCCAGACCCGCTTCAAAACCCTGTGAGATATTGACGGTATTAAGTGCCCGGATAACCGGTTTGCCTAAACCATCAGCGCCGACCAGAGCAGCGATAACCACCATTGATAATGAGAGCATGATGCACTGGGTGACACCGGCCATAATGCTAGGCATTGCCGCAGGCAGCTCTACTTTGTAGAGTAATTTAAAGGGAGTAGCGCCAAATGCTTTACCGGCTTCGACCAGGTTTTCAGGTACTCTGCTGATACCCAGATAAGTCAGTCTGATCGGTGCAGCAATTGCAAATATGATGGTCGAGATAAGCCCCGGTACTACGCCCAGGCCAAACAGAACCAGTGTTGGGATCAGATAGACAAAGGTTGGAATTGTCTGCATCAGATCCAGAATAGGTCGCAGGATGGTATACATCCAGGGTCTGTGAGCGGCCATGATCCCGATAGGGATACCCACGGCGACGGACAGCGATGTCGCTGCCAGTACCAATACTAAGGTTTCAATCATCTCCTGCCAGTAACCCAGATTAAGTATCAGTAGCAGCGCAGCGACGACAAATATAACCAGCGGCAGGCTTCGGTGCAGTGCCCAGGCGATTGCTGCTATCAGTGCCATCGGCACAAAAGGTGGGAACCACTGGATTACCTCAACCATCGAGAGGATAAGCCACTCAAGGGAGACTGATATTGCATCGAAGAAATCAGCGGCGTTAAATGTCAGCCAGTCGACGAACGCTTCCATCCAGCTACCCAGGGGGATTTTGTTATCTGTAATCCAGTTCATGTGATTGCCCTTCAGATATGCCTTTCAGGTAGATGGGCCAGCGCAATATCCGCTGGCTGCCAAATACAATTTGCTAGAAATAAACTATTCAGAACGTGGTATCGCTGCTGCTGAACCGTTCAGGTCGGCAGCAGCGAGCCGGGTTCAGATATCCAGGCTTAGATCTTTAGATGATTGCGTACCGCGGACAGAGCATCGCCACCCTCTTTAGTGGTGACACCGCTGAGCCAGGTTTCCAACACCTGAGGGTTAGACTTGAGCCACTTCTGTGCGGCGACCTTAGGCTTATCACCATCATCCAGAATGGACCCCATAACCTGGTTTTCCATCTCCAGACTGAAGGAAAGGTTTTGCAGCAGGCGACCCATATTCGGGCAGTCCTGTGTATAGTTTTGACGGACGTTAGTGTAGACGTTGGCACCGCCATAATTTGGTCCGAAGTAATCATCGCCACCGTCCAGATATTCCATCTCAACATTGGCATTCATCGGATGCGGTGCCCAGCCCAGAAAAACCACCCACTGTTCACGCTTAGCTGAACGGCTAACCTGGGAGATCATGCCTGCTTCGCTGGATTCAACCAGCTTAAAGCCTTTCAGGCCAAAGGCGTCCTGATCGATCATATCCTGAATCAGGCGGTTACCATCGTTACCCGGTTCAATACCGTAAAGGCGACCTTTGAACTTATCTTTATGGGTAGCGATATCGGCAAAGCTTTTGACGCCCGCATCATAGACATATTTAGGTACTGCCAGGGTGTATTTAGCGCCTTCAAGATTTGCTCTGACGGTTTCAACAGTGCCGGCTTCCCGATACTTAGCGATATCGGCTTCCATGGTAGGCATCCAGTTACCCAAGAATACATCGATATCGCCATTGGCCAGTGAAGTGTAGGTAACAGGTACCGACAGCAATTGAGTGGTTGGCTTATAGCCCAGTGCCTGTACTACTTCACTGGTAACCGCGGTAGTTGCGGTAATATCGGTCCAGCCCACATCGGAAAAACGCACAGTGTCACACTGGCCTGCAAAGGCCATCGATGCTGACATACCGATAGCAACGGTAAGCCCGCGCATCAGATTGTGTTTAGGGTTGGCTTTTTTCTGTCGAGTCGTCATGAGTCTTGTACCTTATTTTTATTGTCTGAATGTAGGTTTTTCTCGGTGCTCTTTCTATCCCGCTATTTTTTGTTTCTCCATGATGTCGTTTAAGTTGCGTTTAGGGCTTTTGAGTCGCTGGCGTTGTTGCCACTGCTCGTCGATCCAGACGTCAACACCGGCTGCCGGTAATGACTGTTTGCCCAGAATCATGTCGGCGGCTTTTTCCGCCACCATGATGGTAGGTGCGTTAAGGTTACCGTTCGGAATGGTCGGGAAAATGGATGAGTCGACAACCCGCAAAGCATCGATGCCCCGGACTCTGCACTGGCTGTCGAGCACGGCCATCGGATCGTTATCCGCGCCCATCTTGCAGCTACAGGAAGGATGGTATGCGCTTTCAACGTTGTCGCGCACCCATTGGTCGATATCTTCATCGCTGGTGATGTGCAGTCCCGGCTGTATCTCGTCACCGCGATACTGATCCATCGCCGGTTGATGTAATATTTCTCGACTGAGGCGGATGCAGTCACGCCAGTCCTGTTTGTCTTGCTCAGTACCGATGTAGTTGAACACAATGCCTGGCTTGGCTTTAGGGTCGGCTGATTTGATCCAGATTCGGCCACGGCTTTCTGGTTTGTTAGGGCCAACATGGACCTGGTAGCCATGGCCATCAATCGCTTTACCGCCGTCGTAGCGCATTGCAGCTGGCAGGAAATGGTATTGAAGATTAGGCCATTTCAAGCCTTCGCGAGAACGGATAAAGGCGCAGGATTCAAAGTGATTAGTCGCCCCCAGACCGTCTTTGAATAGCATCCAACGGGTACCGATCAAGCCTTTGCTAATCAGGTCGAGTTTGCCATTCAGGGTAATCTTCTGGTTACAGTGATATTGAAAGTAAACTTCCAGATGATCCTGAAGATTTTCGCCAACGCCAGGCAAATCGTGGAGAACTTCAACACCCGCTTCCTGCAGCACTTTCTTTGGCCCAATCCCTGATAGCTGTAATAGTTGTGGAGAACCAACAGAGCCCGCTGCAAGTATGACCTCGGTGTTGGCGGTGACTGTGACGATCTGGCCGTTTTTCTCATACTCAATGCCTGTTGCACGCTTTCTCGCGGCACCTTCACCACCCATAATCACTTTGCGGGTCAGAACGCCGCTGATCAGGGTCAGGTTGCTGCGCTTCATCGCATCACGAAGATAGGCATTGGAGGTCGATGCCCGGACACCATTTTTAACCGTCATATGCATAGTGCCGAAGCCTTCCTGACGGTAGCCGTTGTAATCTTCGGTGGTCGGGTAGCCGGCATCTGCACCGGCATCTATAAATGCCTGATACAGTGGGTTAAGTTTCATATCGTTGCCGCCGCAGGTGCTTAACGGGCCTTCACTGCCGCGGTATTGATCTGCGCCTTTGTTCCAGGTTTCTGCTTTCTTGAAATAGGGCAGGCACTGTTGATAACCCCAGCCATCGGCACCGTTTTCCTGCCACTCATCGAAATCACAGGCGTGACCCCGGACATAGACCATGCCGTTAATGGAAGAGCCGCCGCCCAGCACTTTGCCACGTGGGCAGTGCATTGAACGGCCATCCAGGTATGGCTCCGGCTCAGAGTGAAACTGCCAGGCGTATTTGGGTGTATTCATCGGATAGGACAGCGCAGTTGGCATCTGGATGAAGATGCTTTTATCGCTGCCGCCGGCCTCGAGAACCAAAACGCTATGTTCGCCACTTTCGGTCAGACGGTTGGCCAGTACGCAGCCTGCGGAACCGGCTCCGACAATGATGTAATCGTAATTTTTATTATTTGTCATACTGTTACGCCCGCTTAAAACAAAATCTTATCCGCCTCCGCTGTAGTTATTGCTGCGGCGACATCTATATTCTTAATACTGTTGTACTTAGTAAGCTCTACTAAAAAGCTCTACTAAAAAGCCCGACCAAAACGCCCTGTTAATAAGGGCATTCGATATCACCCAGCTCGACAAAGACGCTTTTAACCTGGGTGTAATGGTTTAGGGTTTCGATACCATTCTCGCGACCGATACCCGACTGCTTATAGCCACCAACCGGCATTTCAGCAGGTGATGAACCCCAGGTATTTATCCAGCAGATACCCGCCTGCAGACGGGCAATAACCCTGTGTGCCCGGGAGAAGTTAGTTGAGAAGACCCCGGCAGCCAGACCGTATTCAGTATCGTTGGCACGTCGGATCACTTCTTCTTCGTCGCTGAACCGCAGAATCGACATCACCGGACCAAAGATCTCTTCTTTAACGTTGGGCATCTCATCGCTACAGTCAGCAAATACCGTAGGTTTGACGAAGTAGCCGTTTTCCAGCCCGTTTCCGGTGGCACGTTCGCCGCCGCAGATAAGGCGAGCACCGGCTGTTTTTGCCGCTTCGATAAACTCGAGAACCTTTTCCATATGCTGAGATGAGATCAGAGCACCCACCTGGGTATTCAGGTCGGTAGGATCGCCGATAATCATCTGTTCGGTACGCGCAGCTACTTTGCTAATGAATTCGTCATACAGGCTGTCGTGAACAAATACCCGGGTACCGTTGGTGCAGACTTCACCCTGGGTATAGAAGTTGGCCAGAAGCGCACCGGATACGGCGTTTTCCAGATCGGCATCTTCGAATACGATCAGTGGTGATTTACCACCCAGTTCCATCGTGACTTCTTTAAGAGAGCCTGCCGTATCCGCCATTACTTTCTTGCCGGTACCACATTCCCCAGTGAAAGAAACTTTGGCTATTTCCGGATGACGGGAAAGTGCCTGGCCAACCCGGTAGTCACCCTGCACAACATTGAATACACCATCGGGGAGGCCCGCTTCGGTGAATATCTCTGCCAGCTTCAAAACGCTCAGTGGCGTTTCTTCTGAGGGTTTGAAAATCATGCAATTACCCGCCGCCAGAGCCGGCCCGGATTTCCACATAGCGATCTGAATCGGGTAGTTCCAGGCGCCGATACCGGCACAGATACCCAGCGGTTCGCGGCGGCTGTAGAAGAAGTTATTGCCGCCCAGATCCTGTTGCTGGCCATGAATGGTTGCTGCCAGACCCGCGTAATATTCGATAACATCGGCACCGGTCGCTATATCAACGCAGTTAGCTTCCTGTAGTGGCTTGCCGGTATCCAGAACCTCAAGCAGAGCCAACTCGTCATTGCGTTCGCGCAGAATAGCAACGGCACGCATCAGGATCCGGCCGCGTTCAGCACCGGTCATTGCTGACCAGGCTTTAAAACCTTCATGGGCAGAGGCAACGGCCAGATCAACATCCGCCATAGATGCTTGTTGTACTGTTGCCAGTACCTCTCCGGTGGCTGGGTTGTGAGTGATAAAAGTCTCACCGGACGTAGCGTCCATATAGCGACCATTGATGTATAAAGATTGTTGCATCTGTTTTTATCCTGCTTATCTGTAGCTTTGCTAAACCGGTAACGTATTGGTACTACCCTCAGCAAAGCGACGCTGTTCATGTTCTTAAAACGCTCTGATCCAGAATACTTATCAGGCTATTTAACTGCCTTAAAAGAGGTGTTTGTCAGTAGCGTTTATCAGTAAAATGTTTTTATTAATTGATCGTTTAATTAAAAACAACTTTGGCTATTCTGTGATCATAAGTCAAGAATGGGTGAAGGCTGCACTGATAGATGAAACAGAAAGTTATTTCCCTGTTTTTAGTGGAATGGATAGGATAAAAAGTGGCTGTTCAGGGTAAATGTTAGAATTATATGCGGTTAATTGACCCTGTATTAATTGTTTTAGGGGCAAAAATAGCCTGAAAAAATCAATATATGTCGCATCCAGACCCGTTCTGGACGAGGAAGGATAATTCTATCCATTGTTAACGAACGATATCGCAGGGCGATCTTGTTGAAAGACTTTGTCGTACACACCGATTAAAAGTATGTCTGGAATGCTCTTTATTAAAGACTCTTTTTAACAGGCTTTGTTTAAGTTAGGGAACAGAAAACCTAAGCAGGTTTATCGTCTGTTGATTCTATCGCCTGAGGGCTGGTCATGATGTGTCGGTGGCGGGTGTGTTTGATATGAAAAGAGATCGCTGTCAGTAAGGGCTATAGATATCAGCTGGAACGGCCTTAGTTGAGATCTCTGAAATATTGCTTTGGCGGTTTTCCCAGTGTTTTTTTAAACATAGAAACAAAGGCGCTGGGACTGTGGTAACCCAGGTCCAGTGCCACATTTATAACCGATTCTCCTTTGCCTAACCGGTTTATCGCTTCATGCAGTAATAGTTGTTTGCGCCATTGCTGAAATGTCATTCCGGTTTCTTTTATAAACAGTCTGCTCAGGGTGCGCTCGCTAGCGCCAACCAGTTGTGACCAGTAGGACAGGCTGGTTTTGGTTTCAGGTCGCTCAATCATGCCCTGCATAATCCTCAACAGGCGGCGATCGGCTGCACCGGGTAGGTGTAGCAATGAAGGCTTCAGTGCCTGTAACTCATCCAGGATGACGGAACAGATCCGGCTGGCCGGACTATTGTCGGCATAGTCTTCGCCAAAATCAGCAACCTTCAGAATCAACTCCCTTAGTAATGGCGATACCTCAACCACGCTGCACTCGGTAGGGAAGCGATGCAAATAGGCAGGATCGATAAAAAGATGGCGGATCTCCGAACTGATCTCCGGGCTGACAGAATGATAGATACCTGCAGGAATCCATACTGCCTGTGACGGAGGTACAACCCAACTACCGGCATCGGTAAACACCTTGATCACGCCGGATGAAGCATAAGCCAGCTGACCTCTGGGGTGATGATGAAAATCCAGTTCCAGCTCGGATAAAATCAGGTTATGCAGTCCGAGAATTGGCAGTGATGGGTCAATCCTGTAGCCCAGCTTAGAGCGGTAACGTTTGCGAATAGAGACTGGCTTTGTTGTCATGATGTCCGAAATTAAACATTAATTGTCATTTTATCGACTTAAAACATAGTGGGTTTTTGTCAGAATAACCAGCACTAATCCTATCCGGGTGCTCGATATGAAGATTCAGCTTGATCGTTCGCAGTGGCTTGCACTGTTTTTAATTCCTTCGTTATCGGCTTTACTGCTTCTGAGTCCGGCTGTTGCTGTGTTGAGTGAACAGCAACTTTATTCCGGGTTGCTGATTATTGGTGGCATGGTGTTGTTTGCTACCGGTGCTCTGCCTGAGTTTGTGACCGCGCTGGTTGTGCTGGTGCTGGCGATGTTGTTATCCGTAGCCCCAGCCGACGTTGTTTTTTCGGGCCTGACGTCAACGGCCTGCTGGTTGGTTGTTTCCGGACTAGTGATGGGCATTGCGATCAAAGAGACCGGTTTAGCCAAACGTATTGCAGATCGGTTCAGTGGGTTCTTTGATAGCAGTTATACAAAACTTATCAGTGGCATTGTTCTGATGGGTGTCATGTTAGGTTTTGTGATGCCATCTTCGGTAGGGCGGGTAGTGTTGTTTATTCCTATTGCCTTAGCAGTGGCGAAAAGTTGCGGCTTTGAAAAAGGCAGTAATGGCTATATCGGGGTTTTTCTGGCGGCGGCTTTTGGTTGTCACCTGCCTACCTTTGCCATTCTGACCGCAAATATTCCTAATATGATTATGATGGGCACGGCTGAAACTATTCATGGCTGGACGCCCATGTTCGGTGAATACCTGATGTTGCACTTCCCGGTGCTGGGTATTCTAAAGGCGTTATTGTTGATTCTGATTATTCTTAAACTTTACCCGGATACACCTAAGCGCTCGGCGGGGGCTACCAGTAATGGTCGATTGAGTCGGACTGAAATAAGACTGCTGATCATTATGCTGGGCACGCTGGGGTTTTGGGTAACGGATTCTATCCACCATATCTCTTCAGCCTGGATTGGTCTGTCGGCGGCAACCATATTGCTATTACCGGGTATCGGTATGGTTTCACCTAAGAGCTTTAATGAGAATATTAATATTAGTGCGATATTGGTGCTGGCAGGCTTATTAGGCATCGCAAGCCTGATTAACTACAGTGAGCTTAGTCTGTTGGCCGGTGATCAGGTGCTGGGTTGGCTGCCATTGGCTCAGGGCGATGACCTGATTAACTTCTTTGCTCTATCGTTAACCGCGATGATGACCGGTGTCGTGGCAACATTGGCCGGTGTTTCTGCAACCCTGACACCCTTAGCGGGGCAGATTAGTCAGATGACCGGTATGAGTCTGGAAGCGGTGCTGATGACTCAGGTATTTGGCTTTTCCACTGTGGTTTTTACTTATCAGTCAGTACCGCTGATGATGGCGATACCGCTGGCAGGCGTTTCACTTAGTCATGTGGCCCGTTTATGCCTGATTTTAGCGGCTTTGACGGTGCTTATTTTGCTGCCTCTTAATTATCTATGGTGGCAGCTGCTGGGGTGGTTATAGATCTATAGCCGGAATATAACGCCTTCTCTGGCTGGTTTGGTTTTATCTATCTATTAAAGAGCACCTGTAGCGGGTGCTGAATTTATTTCGTAATTTATTTGTACCCTAATCGGATGCACTATCAGGAGAGTAACAATGTCGGGTTTGACGCAAGTATTGGGTATCACCGGACCGGTCTTTATTATTATTCTGATCGGCTTTCTGGCGGTTAAGAACAGCGTTGTCCCTAAAGGTACCCCTCAGGCGTTGAGTGCGTTTGCCGTGAACTTTGCTTTGCCTGCTTTATTGTTCAAAGCGATCAGTGAAAAGCCGGTGGCTGAAGTGTTCAATGGTG
The DNA here is from genome assembly GCF_003858655.1 of Amphritea balenae. Lineage (GTDB taxonomy): Bacteria > Pseudomonadota > Gammaproteobacteria > Pseudomonadales > Balneatricaceae > Amphritea > Amphritea balenae. The sequence goes on along the minus strand of NZ_RQXV01000001.1, from coordinate 717,233 downwards.
CCTATCTGATGGGCTATGCAACAGGTTCGCTGATAGCCTTTATGTTGCTGTTTATCCTGACCCTGAAGCTGCGCGGAAAAAGTATCAGTGAAGGGGCTATTTATGGCATGGGTGGTAGTTTTTCCAATAGTCTGATGATCGGTTTTCCGGTTATTGTGCAACTGTTTGGCAGCGCCGCGATGGTGCCGCTGGCACTGACCCTGATGGTGGAAAATTTTCTGATATTTCCACTCACACTGATTCTGGCCGATGCCGGTGGAAGTAAAGGTGAAAGCCGGATAAAAGTGTTACTACAAAGCTTTCGTCAGGTACTGCGTAACCCTATTATTCTCTCTATTATCATCGGCGTACTGTTTTCTTCACTGGGTGTCACACTGCCCCAGCCGGCGCTGAAAGTGATTGATCTGTTTGCTGCGACTGTGAGTGGTATTGCCCTGTTTGCGATCGGCGGTTTGTTGGTGGGTATCAATGTACGTTCAGTGGTCGCAGATATCGGGATGATTCTGCCGGTTAAACTCTTTATTCATCCATTAATGGTGATGCTGGTATTTAGTTTTATACCGGGTATGGACCCTTTGATGATTGCTGCAGCGATCATTCTGGCCAGCATGCCGATGTTCGGTATCTATCCGATCATCGCATCAAAGTATGGATTGGGACCCACCTGCGCCGCTGTTCTGGTGCCCACCACCGTATTTTCGTTTGTATCACTGAGTCTGGTGATCTGGTTGGTTAACTATTATCTGCCAATCAGTGTCAGTGTTGCGGTTAATTAGAGTCTTAGCGCTATTCAGAGCATAAATTTCCTGCTTTAAGGTTTTCGCCAACAAGCAATCAGAAACGCACCTGTGTCCAGATCAGCAGCTTGCCCTTGTCGTTCAATTGCAGGAGCGAGTTCTGGATCACAGTCTTTAGCAAAGTGTACAGCGGTATAAGCTTTACCTGCTATCGGGGCTAGTTTGAGTAGTTCTTCCGGACTACGGAAAGTCGCATGATTAAAAACAGAGTCTTTGTCCTTCCTGGCAGTATCAGAGCGACGGGTTGCCCAGGGACTGAGGTGGTTCAGGGTGGCGATCACAATAGTGCCGCCCGGTTTTGTTACCCTGAATAGTTCGGCGATCGCTTGTTGGCCATCTTCGATAAACTCCAGAGCGGTAATTGAAATGGTCTTATCGAAGTGATTATCGGCGAAAGGCAGCTTACAGATATCCGCCGCCAGAAATGACTGCCCCTGTATTCTCTGTCTGGCCCGGTTAAGCATGGGCTCTGAAATATCCAAACCTGTCACCCGAGAGCCGGTAGCCGTCAATGACTGGGTAAATATGCCGCTGCCACAGCCTGCATCCAGAATAGTCTCTCCCTGTTGTGGCTGTACCAGTTTCAGCATCAAATCAAGCTCAGTTGCTTTAACTAATGCGCCGATCGGGGTATGAAACCATTGTTCGTATGGATCGGGCCAGCTATCGAATAGTTGTGACATGATTGCTCCAAGGATGGTGATAATCGGAGTGTTACAAAGTTAATGGGTTGAGCCAAGTGCCAGTTGATCGGACTACATAGTAGCAGGACCGGCAATGCGTGAAGGCCTTGCGAGCAGCTTACGTCGCCTGGTTGTGAAAGAATGCGGCGGCTGTTTTTCAGTTTCTTTTAAATATAGGGGATTCAGTATACTGTTTGGCAAAGCTGGTGATTGATTAAGAGGAGCCGGAGTGTCACTTAAAACGCTAAAAACCTTGTGTGCAATTGCGCAGCAGGGCAGTTTTGCCGCAGCCGGTGATAAGCTGGGCCTTACCCAGGCAGCGGTTAGCATTCAGGTTCGGCAATTGGAGGAACAGCTGGGGACAAAACTGTTCGATAGGATAGGACGTAACCAGGTGCTTAATCATGATGGCCGTAAAGTCTTACAACGTGCCGAGCAGATTGTGGCCCTTTATGCTCAGTTGGGGGATGGTCTGGGCGATGCGGGGCAGTTCAGTGGCGAGTTACTGCTAGGCGCGGTGTTTAGTATTCAGACCGGCCCCTTGGGTCCGGTACTGGCCCGGTTGCGCGATCGTTATCCACAATTGAAGATCAAAGTTTTGCGAGGGATGTCTATTGATCTGGCACAGCGCTTGGAAAGCGGTGAACTGGACGCGGTTTTAATTACTGAACCGCAGCAAAGGGTACCACCAGAATATGAGTGGAGCACTCTTGAGAAGGAGCCTTTTTATGTCGTGGCTCATCATGAGATAGCGCCGCAATCTGATGTTGAACTGCTCAGTAGCCAACCCTTTATTCGTCTCGACCCCAGAGCCTGGGCAGGTAGTATGATTGATTCCGAATTAAGGCGTCGTAACATCATTCCGGATGAGGTGATGGAGCTGGATTCACTGCAGGCTGCACTGATGATGGTCGAGCAGAAACTCGGTGTGACGGTAATGGCGTTAGGCAGGGATCAGGCTGAATATCTCCAACAGCGCTTCTGTCTCGTGCCGTTCGGAGAACCGGTGATTCATCGCAATATAGGTCTCTACCAGCGTAGAAACCATAGTCGAAAAAGGCTGGTTGGCGCATTGCTTGATGAGTTTGCAGGTGATAATTCGATTGTTAAAAAATAGTTATGTATTACCTTAATAAATATAATTATTTTTAAAGTAATTGCAGACGTAAGCTAAGCGACAGTTGTCTTTGGAGAAGATTATGCCTGTCGCTATTGAAGCTTTAATTCCGATTACCCTAACCGTTCTGATCGGTTATCTTGCCCGGCACCATTTTGCTGTAGGAGAAGGGGTCTGGAACGGGCTGGAAAAACTGACCTATTATCTATTTGCCCCGGCACTTCTGATCGCCTCGCTCGCCAATAAACCACTGCAGGGATTAGCCTGGGTTGAAGTGTTGTTAACTCTGGTGTCAGTTCTGCTATTGAGTAGTCTGTTGATTATTATCTGGCAATATTTTATTCGTCCAGTTGATATGCCGTCGTTTACCTCAATGTTTCAGGGCGGTGTGCGTTTTAACAGCTTCGTCGTACTAGCTCTGGCATTTAATCTGTTTGGCGATGAAGGGCTGATGGTCGGTGCGCTGGCCACGGTCGTGATCGTTATTTCGGTGAATTTGCTCAGCGTACTTGTTTTCTCTCTGTCAAATAATCAACTCGGGGGCTGGCGAAAGTTGCCCCGCCAGTTGATGACTAATCCATTAATCCTCGGATGTTTAGCCGGGTTAAGCCTCAACCTGAGTGGCATCGGCCTGACCCCAGTACTGGATAACCTGTTACAGATGCTGGGCAAAACCGCATTGCCTATGGCATTGCTCGCTGTTGGTGCAGCACTACAGCTGGGCCGGATTGGCAGTAACCTTGATCTGATCGCTATTACGTCGGTTATCCAGTTTTTCATCAAACCTGTCGCAGCGTTATTGATTGGACAGTGGTTCGGGCTTGAGGGAATGGTTATTGTCATCATAGTGATCGCAATGGCGGTGCCTACAGCACCTTCCGCCTATGTGCTGGCACGTCAGTTGGGAGGTAATTACCAGGCGATGGCATCGATTATTACGGTGCAAGCCCTACTGGCATTTTTTACCTTGCCCCTGACATTGAGCCTCATTCTGCCTGCGGTCGATGCTTGAAGATCGTTGATCTGATCTCAGCGATGATCTAGGACTCTGTATTGTATTTTTGCTTGTTTCAATGAGTCTGCCGGCTAATACAGAGTACCTTTTTGCTTTTGTTTCAATTAAGAAAGCTTTGAACAAGATTGTTTTGAAATGGCTGTTTAGATATCTACTGTCCTCACTGGGGTTAGCGTTGCTGATTTCGGGCCGCCAGCTTAAAGCATTCAGCCACTCTTTGTTGAGTACCTACGGGTAGATCCTCAGTGCAGATCATATTCAGTCGGATCTCATGATGGCCGGATGTTTGGAAGCTTTGAACTGGGCGGGTTCGGTTAGTTTTCAGGAGCGACTCGGGTAACAGAGCGACGGCAAAACCTTGTTCAACAGCGGTGGCTACATTATCAAGAACCGGACTGCTAAACACCGAACGATGCTCGATATCTGCCGTTTTCATATCGGCATGGCATATATCCTTTACAATGCAATCATCTTCGAACATCGCTACCGGTAGAGGGATATGCTGCTCAAGATCTCCGTTCACCGGCGCCGACCAGATTAGCCGTTCACTCCAGAGAAACAGTTCCTGATCAGATTCCTTTTCTTCGGTTACGATAGCAATATCGACACTACCGTTGCGTACCATTTTTCTCAATTTGCGGCTGCGTTTACAGACGATTCGGGCATCCAGATTTGGCAATTCTGCTGCCAGTACCGGCATAAAAAAATTAAGAAAATCCTGAGCATAATCGGTCGGAATACCAAAGCAGAGTTGCCCGATCAGGTCCCGGTTACTCAGCGCAGACAGTGCCGCATGGCTGAGTTTGAGCATCTGATCGCTGTAGCCGAGCAGGGTTTCTCCGGCTTCTGTCAGACGAATTCCCCGGTTGCTACGTTCGAGTAGCTGGTTTCCTGTCAGCTCCTCAAGGCGCTTAATCTGCATACTGACAGCGCCCTGGGAACGAAATACCTGCTCAGCTGCTTTCTTGAGTTCACCTGTCTGAGCAACCATGACGAATGTACGTAACAGTTCAAGATCGAGTATGGGTTTCATTGGGCTGACTCTATGGCATGGATTGCTGGCTGGTGGTTTAGATAATCTAAATTAACTATTCATTAATATTAGTTTGATTGAATTATGCCTCGTCCTTAAGCTGGAAAACAAGTCCGGTACTATTGTTACTGAATATTACCGGTTGGTAGATGGTTTTCAGCTAGCGGCTTATTCGTAAGCTCCCTAACGTTAAAGACAGAGACTGATTATATGAGTTATCAAATACCCGAAAAGATGTCGGCGGTTGTTCTGACCGGCCATGGTGGGCTGGACAAGCTGGAATATAACACTGACCTGCCGGTACCTCGTCCAGGTGCGGGAGAAGTGCTAATCAGGGTAGGTGCAAGTGCCGTCAATAATACTGATATTAATACCCGGATCGGCTGGTACTCAAAAGCCATTACAGAAGATACCAATAGTGGTGCTGCCGATGGCTTTGAATCGGTTAATACTGACGACGCCAGCTGGTCGGGTGTACCGCTGCAATTACCTCGTATTCAGGGAGCGGACTGTTGTGGTGAGGTGGTTGCCGTTGGTGAACAGGTGGATCCCTCAAGAGTCGGTGAACGGGTTTTGATTCGTGCATTGCAGGCGCCTTTTAATGGGGCAAATGCCCATGACTGTATTACCTATGGTTCAGAGTGTGATGGTGGCTTTGCACAGTATGCGGTGGTCCGTGATAGTGAAGCTTACAGGATCGAAAGCTCGTTAAGTGATGCTGAGCTGGCCTCCTTTCCCTGTGCTTATTCCACTGCTGAAAATATGATCGACAGAGTTAATGTAAAAGCGGGGGAGCGGGTTCTGATTACCGGGGCTTCTGGTGGCGTGGGCTCTGCCGCAATTCAGCTGGTTAAGCGTCGTCATGCAGAGGTCATTGCTGTTTGTGGTGCGGATAAAATGCAACAGATTAAAGAGTTGGGTGCTGATCAGGTGATCAGTCGGGGTGAAAATCTATTGCAGGTACTAGGTGCTGATTCGGTCGATGTGGTAATCGATCTGGTGGCCGGTGATCAGTGGTCGCAGTTGCCAGACCTGTTGCAGCGGGGTGGACGATATACTGTTGCCGGTGCAATTGGCGGGCCTATGGTGGATATGGATGTCCGAACCCTCTACCTTAAAGATTTGAGTTTCTTCGGTTGTACCTATCAGCCCCGCCATGTGTTTGAAAACCTTGTTGCCTATATTGAGCGAGATGAACTTAAACCACTGGTGTCGGCACAGTTTGCGCTGAAAGATATTACCCAGGCGCAGGAGGCATTTATGGCGAAGAAATTCATTGGCAAACTGGTGCTGATACCCTGACTGTTGTTGGCTCTCCGGTAAATTCAGAGTGAGCAGATTAGTGCTGTTTTCGGGCCAGCAACACTGAAGCGATGATGACCAGAGCGCCCCCAGCCAGTATCTCAAGGGTAAAGTTCTCGCCTAACAGTGTGACCGCAATCATGACGGCGACGACCGGTTCCAGTGTTGAAAGTGTGGCAGCGTTGGATGCTCCAATTCTGGGCGAACCACTGATAAACAGGGCGACGGGGGCGAGTGTTGCGAAGCAGGCCAGCCCGGCAATAGCGCTCCAGCCCCCCGAGGATTCTGGCAGAGTGACACCATGGAACAGATAGGCACAGAGTGAGATCAGGCTTCCCCCCATAAGAATGACTGAGGCGGCGGCAATAGGATTGTCGGGCTTAGCCTTGTGTGAGCCATAGATAATGGCACTGCCATAGCTGACTGACGCCAGTAATGCCCAGAGAATACTCTGAATATCGCCATAAATATTGGTGCCAGCAGCCATAATAACGCCGCTGATTGCCAGGGTGAGACTGACAATCCTGATCCGGGTAAGGCGCTCTTTAAGGAATAGAATACTGAACAGTGTGACGAAGGCAGGAAAGGAGAACATGACGATGATCGCCATACTGAAAGAGGCGCTGTGACTGGCATTGTAGTAACCCAGCGCGGCAGTGGCATAGCCTGCTCCGATAAGCAGGTTTTGACGGACCTGCTTTCTATCAGGCAAGCTGATGTTGCGAAACTTAATCCAGCCGAACATTATCAGAGCGGCTAAACAGAAGCGTGCCAACAGGACACCGATCGGACTGGCACCATCGTTATAAGCATAAAATGCAAACAGAGGCTGCAGGCCATAACAGACCGCAGAAAGTAGTACCAGCAGGCAGCCCTTCAGATAATCCTGATGATGTAGCGTCGTTGCAACAGACATGATGGCTCCGCAAAGCTGTTCAAAAAACGAACGCTATCAGGCCTGGTTTGTGCCGGGCAAGGGTTCATCCGGCAGATGTCGTGTTTAGTATCCCCAGGAGTCTCAGACAGGATACGAGCCTTATATAATCGTAAATGCTTTGTCAGATAATATCCCTCTGACGCTACTTGCAGGATAAATTGTTCTGCAAGTGGAGTTTAGCCCCTCTGTTTGAGAGCTGAAACTTCTCTTTATGATGGAAATTGAGGTCTGAGGTCATCAATAGCCTCACTTTACCGACTAAAATCCTTTATCATATGCGACCGTTAAATTTGGCACGGCACAGCAGACAGAGGATAAACCATGAAATTTTCAGCACTCGACCTGGCACCTGAGATTCAACAGGCTCTGGATGCTTGTGGCTATAGCCAGATGACACCGGTTCAGGAACAGGCGATTGTTCCTGCCCGTCGTGGTAAAGACCTGTTAGCCAACGCGCAAACCGGTACCGGTAAAACTGCTGCCTTCAGTTTGCCGATTCTGCAGCAGATGACCGATAGTCCAAAACCAACGGAATCCGGTTATCCCCGTACGCTTATTCTGACACCGACCCGCGAGCTGGCTGAACAGTTGGCAGAAACTATTAAGCGTTATGCGCAGTTTTTGCCGCTGACCGTGACCGCGTTTTATGGCGGCGTAAACATGGAAGGGCAGGCGAAAAAGCTCAGAGCCGGTGTTGATATTCTGATCTCTACTCCGGGCCGTCTGTTAGAACATGTCGTACAGTGTAATGTCAGCCTTAAAAAGGTTGAGTTCGTAGTACTGGACGAAGCAGACCGGATGCTGGATATGGGCTTTGTTGCCGATGTGAATACCTTGCTGCAGCAGACTTCAACCAAGCGTCAGACGCTGATGTTCTCCGCTACAGTGACGCCAACGGTAAATGAATTTGCTAAGCAGCTGATGACTAAGCATCAGGTTATTCGGGTGGCTAAGGTAAACGCTACAGCAGATACCGTTGATCATGTGGTTTACCCGGTAGAAGAGAAGCGCAAAGCAGACCTGTTTTCCGAGCTGATTAATAAACATCAGTGGTTTCAGGTGCTGGTATTTACCAGTACCAAGGCCCAGGCTGATGAGTTAATGACCGACCTTAAGATCGATGGGATTCCTGCTGTTGTTTGTCACGGTGATAAAACCCAGGGGTCGCGCAGGCGTGCGATTGCTGATTTTAAAGAAGGCAAAGTACAGGTGTTGGTAGCGACCGAAGTCGCTGCCCGCGGTCTGGATATTCAGGGCCTTGAGTTGGTAGTGAACTACAACCTGCCTTATCTGGCAGAAGACTATGTTCACCGTATTGGCCGCACCGGCCGTGCGGGAGCAAAAGGCAAGGCGATCTCATTTGTTAGTCGGGCAGAAGAACAGGCGTTAGAGAGTATCGAGCATTTGATCGGCGCGCGTATCAAGCGTATCAATCAGCCAGGTTACGAAGTAGGTAGCCGTGATAATCTGCGTAAACAGATCAATAAAAAGGTTCGCAAGTTTAAGACTAAGTCTAATAAGGCGACTAAGACTAAAATCCTGCGCAGTAAAAGCGGTACTTCTAAGCCTTCTGATCGGAAAAAAAAGAAGTAACGCTTCGTTTTACTCTGTTTAATTACTGCTGTTGTTGATATCCATGGCAATCGCTTCTGCGATTTTAATACCATCTATAGCCGCTGACATAATGCCGCCAGCGTATCCGGCACCTTCACCTGCCGGATATAAACCGCGGGTGTTGATACTCTGCATATCCTGACCCCGTTTGATAGAAACCGGTGAGGAGGTACGGGTTTCAACACCGGTCAACAGTGCATCATCCTTGGCAAAGCCTTTGATCTGTTTATTAAACGCAGGAATGGCTTCACGAATTGCTTCTACACAGAAATCTGGCAGCGCTTTCGACAGGTCGGTTAACTTAATGCCCGGCTTGAAAGATGGCTTAACGCTACCCAACTCGTCAGAGTTTCCACCTTTAAGAAAGTCTCCAACTTTCTGTGCCGGTGCATCGTAGTTTTCTCCGCCTAAGAGATAAGCGTTGCTTTCCAGTTGGCGCTGCAGATCGACCCCGGCTAATGGGTTACCCGGGTAATCGGATGGATCAATACCCACCACAATCGCGCTGTTAGCATTACGTTCCTGACGGGAATACTGGCTCATGCCGTTGGTGACGACATGACCCTCTTCAGATGATGCAGCAACCACAGTGCCACCAGGACACATGCAGAAACTGTAGACCGAACGGCCGCTCTTACAGTGGTGTACCAGCTTATAATCGGCAGCGCCGAGAATAGGGTGGCCGGCATTTTTGCCAAACCGGGCTTTATCAATCAGAGATTGCTCGTGTTCGATACGAAAGCCGACGGAGAAGGGTTTTGCTTCCATATAGACATTCTTATCGAATAGCATCTGGAAAGTGTCGCGAGCGCTGTGGCCTATTGCCAGAGCAACATGTTTTGACTTGATAGTTTCGCCATCGGCCAGCGTAACACCGGTAACCTGACCCTCTTCAATATGCAGATCATCAACCCGGGCACTAAAACGTATCTCGCCACCCATTTCGATGATTTTGGCGCGCATTTTCTCAACCATCGATACCAGTCGGAAAGTACCGATATGAGGTTTACTTACGTACATGATCTCTTCCGGAGCACCGGCTTCGACAAACTCGGTCAGTACCTTACGGCCATATTGTTTCGGGTCTTTGATCTGGGTTGATAGTTTGCCGTCAGAGAAAGTACCTGCACCGCCTTCACCAAACTGTACATTGGATTCGGTATTGAGCTTTTTTTGGCGCCAGAAACCAAAGGTGTCTTTAGTCCGTTCGCGTACGGCTTTGCCCCGTTCTATGATCAAAGGCTTGTAACCCATCTGTGCCAATACCAAACCTGCTAGCAAACCACAGGGACCAAAGCCGATGACCAGTGGTCGCTCTTGCAGGTCAGTTGGCGCCTGAGCGACAAACTTATACTCCATATCCGGTGTGAGACGAATCGATGAGTTATCGGCAAATTTTTCCAACAACGGCTCGTTAATGCTGGTTTCGATATCCAGGGTGTAGATCAGAAAAATAGTGTTTTTCTTACGGGCATCATAGCCGCGACGGCGTATTTCAAAATGGGTTAGTTGTTCTGCTGTGATATCGAGAGTCGATAAAATAGCATCGGTCAGCGCCTGCTCGTCATGATCAAGCGGCAATTTGATATTTGAAACACGTATCATTTGTAAAAGCCCGGATAACAGAGTGGAGGTAAACCTACTCTGAGTTACTTAGGGAACCTGTGAACAAGTCCTAAACGCCTCAGGCTTCCAGAGCGATTTGAATTCGAGGCAACGGTTACAGACATGCTGGTTGCCTGTCGAAAACCGTTAACAAGGAAATCGGATCGCTCTGAAAGCCCCGAAGGGTGGGTATTAAATCGACTTCCTGCTTTGTCAGTCTGCTTGGAAAGGACTCGCCATTCCGCTTCGCAGCCTTTCGCGCATTAAGTCGATTTATTACCCACTGAGAAAGCTTGAGACTTATTCACAGGTTCCTAATTATAGTAAAGGCGGCATTTTACTGTATTTCTATTACTAATACTGCTGCTTGGTGTTCAGTGAGACGTTTAGCCAGGCGCCCAGCCGTTTATTCAGATAGTTGATGTTGTATAGGTAAAAACTCTGCATAGATTAAAATTATTAAATTTTGATTTTGGTAATGAATTTCCTATATAGTTTTAGATAACAGCGGTTCGAACTGGTCCGGAGCGGTTGGCTACTTATCAGCTATACAGGCGGGCTTTCGATAGTGATTAGGAAGAGAGATATGAATTTTACATTGAAACAGCTGCGTTACTTTACCACTGCTGGAGAGTTTGGCAGTGTGACAAAAGCCGCAGAAACCTTACATGTTTCTCAACCATCAATCTCTTCAGCGGTACTTCATCTGGAAGAAGTTACCGGATTACAGCTGTTTGTCAGGCACCATGCACAGGGGCTGTCACTAACACCTGCAGGAAGGCAGTTTATTCTCAAGGCTAAGCAGCTACTTTCTGATGCAGAAGGGTTGGGGCATTACGCCAATACTCTGGGTGAAGATATTGCCGGTACGCTGCGTATTATAGGTTTTCCTACCTTTACACCGATGATGTTGCCCTCATTGATGAGGAAATTCACTGAGACCTATCCCGATGCCAGTATTCAGTGTGACGAGGGGCATCAGAAAGAGATTATTCAACAGCTGGCTGATGGTCGTTATGAGCTGGCGTTGACCTATGATCTGCAAATTCCTGCGGATATTGAGTTTGAACCGATCGTTGAGTTTCCACCTTATGCTGTTCTGGCTGCCGACCATCCGCTGGCGGATAAAGAGGAGCTTAGTCTGGAGGAACTGGCTGAGTACCCGATGATTCTGCTTGACTGGCCGATGACCCGGGATTACTTTTTCTCATTGTTTTTGAGTCAGGATCTGGAACCAGATTTTGCTTACCGTGCCCAATCTTTAGGGATGGTCAGGGGGCTTGTGAGTAACGGCTTTGGCTATACGTTATTCAATACTCCGCTGGTAAATAAGATGGCACTGGATGGCACTGAATTGAAAGCGATTCCCCTGAGGGGTAATTTACGGCCGTTACGACTGGGGGTAGCGAAAATATCGCAGTTCCGCCTGACACCGGTTGCGGAAGCCTTTATTAAGATGCTGAAAGAGCGCTCTGTTGAACTGACCGAATCGGTATTTACGGATAAGCGTTTTTACAGAAACCTGAGTTAATCGTTTTTAGCTTACTTACTTATCAATTGATTAGTCATATAGCCATTCTGGCTTGCCTGGCAGTTAAGCCTATTCCTTTCTTATAAATCCATTACCCGGTAAGCAGGGTGATGGATCACAGCAATCCGTCAGATGCTTTCTTCTATCTTCCATTTTCTACCTAGATTTATTTGTATTCAAAAAACTGATCCAGACCAGAGGTTTATAATATTTTACAAATATAGCGGTAGTTTTTAGTCTTGTTATGTGAATCTTCCGAACATCTTATTCGAAGAGTTCGAAACAAACCTGACTAAAGATGTTTTAGCTGCATCTGGGTAGAAAATGAATACAAATAATAAAAAACTCGTTAAAACAGTTCTACAGTGTGATGCGTTGGAAGCCCCTGAATTCAACACACTGGTTAAGATAAGTACAGTTATTGAAGCTAGGAAGGGTGAGTCAGTTGCGTTGCCGAAGCAGGGCGAACGGCTGGTAATTTTGCTATCGGGTGTACTTCAGCAGACCGGCGCTGGCTATCAGATTCAGTTAGCGGGTCCGGTGCTTTGTAACTCCCTGACGATTGCGCAAATCTGCACCGATCATTTTCAGGCGGTAACCGATATTAGTTTGCTGGAAGTTGATCGTGCTGCGTTACAGCGCTGGCTGGCGGGTTCAGTACGAACCGCCGCACTAGCGGCGGTATTGATGCAGTTAGAAGCGCTGCGTCAGAAAGTCTCCGTGCAGGCAAAACAGCATGAAACAGTGCGTCGGGAAAAGGATTTGTTAGGAGTGCGGGAAGTACCTCAATCGGCACTGTTCGGTGTACAGACGCTGCGAGCACAAGAAAACTTCGCTATTACCGGCATCAAGCTGAAACATTTTCCACAGCTGGTTAATGCGCTGGCGATGGTGAAAAAGGCGGCCGCTAAAGCCAACAATAAGTTGGGACAGTTGGACAATGTTCGCACCGCTGCGATCTGTCAGGCCTGCGATGAGATTGTTGAGGGGCAGTGGCATGAACACTTTGTTGTCGATGTGATTCAGGGTGGTGCCGGTACTTCTACCAATATGAACGCCAACGAAGTTATCGCAAATCGGGGGCTTGAGATTCTGGGGCATGCCCGGGGCGACTATCAGCATCTGCATCCTAATAATCACGTCAATCTGTCCCAGTCGACTAATGATGCTTACCCTACCGCCATTCGCCTGAGTATTCTGCTTAGCCATCAGGAATATGTGTCTGCACTGTCGGGGCTCTGTTACCAGCTTAAGCAGAAAGCGGTGGAGTTCTCCGATGTTATAAAGATGGGCCGTACCCAGCTGCAGGATGCGGTGCCTATTACCTTAGGCCAGGAGTTTGATGCCTGGTATTCCACCATCAAAGAAGATATTGAAGAAGCCAAAAGCGTGGTTGAGTTCTTCCGTGAGATCAACATGGGGGCAACTGCTATAGGCACTGGTATCAATACCGATCCTGAGTACTCCAGTCTGGTGATCGAAGAGCTGTGCCATATCTCTGAGAAGGAGATGATCCGGGCAGGTAACCTGATCGAAGCGACCTCTGATATGGGCGCTTTTGTTACTTTTTCTAGCGTTTTGAAACGTAATGCGGTCAAACTATCTAAGATGTGTAATGACCTGCGTCTGCTTTCCAGTGGTCCCCGGGCCGGCTTGCAGGAGATCAATCTTCCGCCAATGCAACCAGGCAGCTCGATAATGCCGGGCAAGGTTAATCCGGTGATTCCAGAGATGGTTAACCAGGTCGCTTTTCAGGTGATAGGTAATGATATAGCGGTCACTATGGCGGCTGAAGCCGGTCAGCTACAGTTAAATGTGATGGAGCCAGTTATTGCTTTTAATGTGCTTCAGTCACTGCGCTTACAGGTTCGGGCAGTTAACACCCTGGCTGATAAGTGTATCAAAGGGATATCGGCGAACCGGGATCACTGTCTGGATGTAGTGAATAACAGTATCGGTATTATTACCGCACTGAACCCTTATATCGGCTATGAAAATGCCACCCGAATCGCCCAACTGGCGATTGAGAACAACAACAGCGTACGTGAGTTGGTATTAAAAGAGGGGCTGTTAACCGGTGATGAACTGGATGACATTCTCAGCGTTGAAAATATGACTGCACCGCGCCGAATGCGTAAGAGCGCAGTGAACAGTAATGCTGTCTGAGCAGGAGTAAAACAGATGACTACACAGAACAAAGAGTACTGGCTGACCAAACAGCAGAATATGAATTTGATTTCACAGGCTTTTATCGATGGTGAGTTTACCGATGCCAGCGATGGTGCGCGCTACGATACTATCAATCCGGCTACTGGCGAGTTGCTAGTAGCGACAGCCGCTTGTACTGAGCAGGATGTCGACCGGGCTGTTGCTGCAGCACGGCGCTCATTTGATTCGGGTATCTGGGCAGATAAAGCCCCTGCAGAGCGTAAAGCGGTGATGAAAAAGCTGGCTGCTCTGATTATGGAAAACCATGAAGAGCTGGCGTTAATGGAAAGCCTGAACGTTGGTAAGCCGGTACAGGATGCCATGAATATCGACATACCGGGCTCGGCGGGCTGCTTCGAGTGGTATGCGGAAGCGATCGATAAACTCTATGGCGAAGTCGCGCCCACCGATGGCAATAATATCGCCACAATTACCCGCGAGCCTATTGGCGTTGTTGCAGCGGTTGTACCCTGGAACTTTCCCCTGGATATTGCTGCCTGGAAGCTAGCACCAGCATTGATCAGCGGTAACTCGGTGGTATTAAAGCCTGCGGAACAGTCGCCACTGACAGCGCTAAAACTGGCGGAACTGGCAAAACAGGCGGGCTTCCCGGATGGTGTGTTAAACGTCGTGACCGGTCATGGTCATATTGTGGGTAAAGCGCTGGGTTTACATAATGATGTGGATTGTCTGGCATTTACCGGCTCGACCCAGGTTGGCAAGCTGTTTATGGGTTACTCGGCTGAGTCTAATATGAAGCCGGTATGGCCCGAAACAGGCGGTAAGAGTCCTAACCTGATTTTTGCCGACTGCGATCTTGACGCGGCCGTTGAACATGCAGCGATGGGAATCTTCTTTAACCAGGGTGAAGTCTGTTCGGCAAACTCCCGGATCCTGATTGAGAGCAGTATTAAAGAGCAGTTTGTTGAGAAGTTTTTGGCGAAAGCGCAATCGATGAAAGTCGGTGATCCGCTGGATTCAGATACTCAGGTCGGCGCGCTGATCGATATAAATCACGCGGGCAATGTGCGTAGTTGTATCAACCAGGCCAATGCTGAGGGAGCAAAAATGCTGACCGGAGGCACCGGTGATGAGTCAAGCGCCGTGGTTGCTCCTACCATTTTTGATCAGGTTACCCCTGACATGAGTATTGCCCGGGATGAAGTGTTCGGCCCGGTTGCGGCACTGATCAGTTTTGATTCTGAAGCAGAAGCGATCGCTATTGCTAATGACTCTATTTATGGTCTGGCGGCATCGCTGTGGACCACCAACCTGAACCGGGCTCATCGTGTTAGTAAGAAGCTTAAGGCTGGCACCGTATCAGTTAATACCATGGATGCGCTGGATTTCAGTACCCCCTTCGGTGGCTTTAAACAATCTGGTTTCGGGCGCGACCTGTCACTGCATGCAATCGATAAATTCACTCAGCTGAAAACCACCTGGATCAAGCTGGGTTAATGTCTGAGCCATAGCGCCATCAGCATTAGCGGGTGGCGTTTTTTTATGGATCTTTTTTCACCGAAAACTGTTTAACGATAAGTAGCGGAGATTTGTCGGTCGGCACGTTGGATACGTGGCAGCACATTGTTGGCAACTAAGGCGACAATCACCAGAGTCATGCCATAGATCTCCATCAGATGAATTGCCTTGCCTTGTACCGCCGCGATGATAAAGGCCGAGACCGGGATCATATTCATAAACAGTAAGGAGTTAAGCGCCCCCATTTTGGCGACACCACTCGACCAGCAGGACACGGCGAGTACACCGGCAGCCAGAATCAGGTAGCTGATTTCGAACAGCACCGGAGTGACTTTTTCCGGGGTCGGCAGACTGGATACGCCAACAACAGTAGCAACCGTATTCGCCAGCAGAATAGTGATCAGACCGGCGCAACAGGACAGCGCGGTATAGCGGCTGGAACTCCAGCCCTGCATCTGGCCCAGACCCATAGAAAAGATAACCCAGCAGGTGACGCCGATAATGATCATCAGATCACCTTTAACCGACTCTAACTGTAGCAGGTTGGAAATGTCACCCCGGGATATCACTAGCACAACGCCAAAGATGGCCAGCAATGTACAGAGTATGGTCGTTTTATTGGGCCGCTTGCCCTGCGTCAGCCAGCTGATCAGTGCGCTGATCAGCGGCATCAGGGAGGCGATTACCGCTCCGTGCTCTGCCGGGGCATGTTTCAGGCCGTGGAACAGCAGAATACTAAAGCCGCAAAAGCCGCAGGAACCATAGAGCCACAGACGCACAAACTGGCCATCGAAGCGGAACGATTTCGGGCCTTCTTTAAGCAGCAGCAGGAGGCAAAAAATCAGAGCGCCGCTGCCATAGCGAATAGTCGTCATGGAGTAGGGATCAAGATACTGAAGTGCCGTTTTAGATACGCCATACATGCCGCCCCAGGCGACCGCAGCGATTAGTAGATGACTGCTGCCAATCAGAGAGTTTTGAGAGCTTGCGGGGCTATTCATGATGGTTACTCAACGGTCTGATAAATGTTCATAAGTTGCATAAATTTTAAGCATTAAGGCCAGCTCAGATAACCCGATGAGTTGATACAACATATACAGGTTTTTAAAACATGTCTTTGAAAGCTGAATATCTAAAAGCACTGATTGCCACAGAGCATAAAGGAAGCCTTTCTGCTGCTGCGGCTGAGTTGGGTATTACGGTTTCCAGTGTTAGCTATGCTATTCGCCAGTTAGAAGATGAGCTGGGTGAATCGTTACTCAACCGGGATAACTATCGGGTCAGCCTCACTGAAGCTGGGCAGGCGGCGGCTAAATATGGCACCGAAATTCTCCGTTTGCACAGCAGTCTTATTGCCGAGGTGAACCATATTGCCCATGGCTGGGAACAGGAATTGCGGATTGTATTTACCAATATGCTGCGCAGTGAAGTGTTGTTTAACTGGATCGGTGAGTTCTATCGGCTTAACACGGGCACGCGCATAAGAGTCATTCGTGAGGTCTATAGCGGTACCTGGGATGCGCTATATGATCAGCGGGCCGATCTGGTTATCGGCGCAATAGGGCGTCCTCCCCATGAAGTAGATACACACTCGGTACCTATAGGGCGCCGCGACCTGAGTCTGGCGATGGCGGTGGATCATCCGCTGGCCGATCTGCCAGAACCACTGACGATGGAGCAACTAAATCAATATCGCCAAATAGATGCCGGCGATAGTAGTCGTCTGATCGATAGCGGATTAAACAGTCATCGCTTTTCAGCCAGTGAAAACCGTCAGGAACAGTTAATTGTGCCGGACCTGTTTGCTCAGAAGGAAGCGATCCTGAGTGGTATCGGAGTAGGTTTTTTACCGCTGCACATGATCGAGAACGATATCGTCAGTGGACAAATTAAAGTACGTGAAGTTTTAAATCGGGATAGCAGTTTAGAGCTGTTTACCTGTTGGCGTCAGTCCAGCCGGGGGAAAGCGCTGGAGTGGTTTACTCAGCGACTTTTACAGCAGGACTACCGTCAGGAGTTTCTCTGAATTAACCAATAATGGTCATATAAATGAATAAAAAAATAAGTTTCTGGCAGCTGGATAAGCTTTCTTCTGACCAACAGGAACAACTGTTGCAGCGTACCGAGTCTGATCTGAGTAACTATATGACACAGGTTCAACCGATTATTGAACAGGTGCGCCAGCAGGGTGACGTTGCGCTAGTTGAGTTTGCGCGGCGTTTTGATGATGCCCATATTACCGCTGATCAGCTGCGGGTTGATGCATCAGAGTTTGACGCCGCCAGCGCGCAGGTCGATGAGCAAACCCTGACCGCGATCCGTTTTGCTGCAGACAATATCCGCCGTTATCACGAAGCTCAAAAGCCTGGTGAAATGACTATGCAGGAAGTGCGTAGCGGTAGCTTTGTCGGTGAACGGTTTTTACCTATTCCTTCGGTGGCTTGCTACGTACCCCGGGGTAAGGGCTCGTTTCCCTCGGTACTGTTGATGAACGCGATTCCGGCACTGGTTGCGGGGGTGAAGCGAACGATTGTGGTGACGCCTCCGGGGGCCGACGGTAGTGTCGATGCCGCAACGCTGGTGGCCTGTCGCGAAATAGGTATCACTGAAGTCTATAAGTGCGGTGGTGCACAGGCCGTCGCTGCAGTGGCTTATGGTACTGAAACCCTGCCTCGTTGTAGTAAAATTGTCGGTCCGGGGAGTCCCTGGATGGTGGCTGCTAAACAGCTGTTGTCGAGCCGGATCGATCCGGGTATTCCAGCCGGTCCCTCTGAATCGATAGTGTTTGCCGATGACAGTGTTGATGGTGCCCTGGCCGCGCTGGATCTGTTGATTGAAGCGGAACACGGGCCGGATTCTTCCGCCTACCTGGTGACCACATCAGCCGAAGTTGCGGAAGCTGCTATCGCTGCGTTTCCAGAGCACTGGAGCAATATGAGTGCGCAACGGGTCGAATATTCATCAACGGTACTTTCGGGACTAATGGGGGGAGTCGTACTGGCTGGCAGTACTGAACAGGCATTTACGTTTATTAATGCCTATGGCCCAGAACATCTGCAGATACTCAGTACCGATCCCTGGCAGTATCTGGGCCGCATTGAAAATGCCGGTGAGGTGTTATTAGGTCAGCATTCACCCAGTACCTTAGGTAATTATGTACTGGGCTGTAATGCGGTACTACCTACATCCGGCGCAGCTGCCACGGTATCTCCGTTGGGAGTGATGGATTTTATGAAATTTATGTCGGTGGCCTATGTGACAGAAACCGGTTACCCCGAGATGGCTGAACAAGCCCGGGTGTTGGCGACCTATGAAGGTTTTGATGGCCATGCCAATGCGGTGTCTGAATTGCGCAAGAAGTACTTAAGGTAAGTACCTCAGGTAGCTAAAGCTCTGTCATAGAATACTCTTGTCTAAGCGGCACTTTTATAGAAGGTGTCGCTTCAGCATCTACTTCATGTTTGAAATGCGCTGAAGGCGATATTTATATTCGAATTATTAGGTCACTTCTGCATCCATCAATATACCGAAAGCGGACATGCTTTGTATTGTTGTAAACGTCTGCAAGCGCCACACTGCGGACTTTTTTCCTAACTGTGATAATTATAATATTGCTACCAAATCGAATATTCGGTTCAGCTGAGGGGACCTACACATTATTTGAAGTATATTTCCCGCACAGACTTTTCTACGTTTTTTCTAAGCATGGCTACAAACAACTTCTCAACCTCTGTCAGAGGAATGTTTTCTGGAGTCACCAGATACACGTCATTTACCGGTAAATCATCATAGGGGGGTAATTGATATAGTATTCCCATTTCTACGAATGGTCTGGCACCCTCAACCGTGAGCGCACCGAATCCCACGCCGGCAAGGATTAAACGACGTACTTCTTCCTCATTGGAAGAAACCGCTACCAGCTTTCCCCAACACTGTTGTTCGGCACGAAGCTTGGCAACCTCGTTTAGCCCTTCACCTGGCTGATCACTCTCGAATGAAACATAAGATAACCCACTCAGGTCATCCAGTTTCAGATTCTGTTTACCAAATAACGAATGACCGCGGCTACAATAGAACGCCATCTGTTCATATCCAAGCAGATCAAAACGAAGTCCTGTTTGAGCTGTTTTTTTGTTACTTAATCCAATATGTAACTTACCTTTAGCTACCGCGCTAACAATATCAGCACTTGGTTGCGTGTTAATAGTTATCAGAACTTTGGGATAAAGAGCATGGTATTGGGCCAGCGTTTGATCAAAGGAAGGACTGTAGATATGGCTGGCGATCTGTATGCTTATCTCGCCTTGAACTGAGCCTTCATCCTCTGCGAATTGTTCTGCCATATGGGAAATAATATTGCCGGCCGACGTGGCATATTCGTACACACGCAGGCCTTGATACGTTAGTGAAAACATCCCTTTTTTCCTCAGGATAAGGCGCATCCCAAGATGATCCTCCAACCTTTTCAGAGCATTGCTGACGCTCGGTTGGCTGAGCGAAAGTTTACGCGCTGCCCCAGTGATACTGCTTTCATCAACGATGGTGAGAAAGGTGTACAGCAGGTTCCAATCCAGATTGCGTAACAAACGTTCACGTGGCGATAACATTTCTACTTTCCTATCCAAAGAACTCTAATTGATACATAGCTCCAGCCTATGGATAGCATAATAATAATGCATTTGCCAAATGTAATTGTATTTTAGACACTGTCCCTGTTGTTCCTGTACTGCCTGCAACTCAAGCGCGAGGCGGTCAGGATTGCCATTTATGAGCGGAGTTATACTCCAAGGGAAAATAAAATGAATAAGAACCTATGTTCGTTGGCACTATCCGTATTCCTCGCTGCAGTTCCTCTAACCCAAACGGTTGCGGCAGAGACGACCAACCTGCGTATCGGAACTGAAGGCGCCTATCCTCCATTTAACTATTTCACGGCTGATGGAAAGTTAGCTGGTTTTGATATTGAGGTTGGTCGGGCTCTCTGTGAAAAGATTGAGGCTAAATGCACTTTCGTGGCGCAGGATTGGGATGGAATTATTCCTGGATTACTGGCAGGCAAGTACGATGTCATTATTGCCTCCATGTTCATTACAGAGAAGCGTAAAGAAAAAGTCGACTTTACCAACCCATACCAAAAATCTGCAATGACCTTTGTGGTCCCAAAAGATTCTGCACTGACTGAGTTTTCACCAAAAGCATTGGCCGGAAAGACCATTGGTGCACAGGGATCGACCACACAGGGAGAATACCTTTCTGCTTTATACCCTGATTCAGATGTTCGTTTATATCCAACCCAGGATGCCGTCAATCTTGATTTGGTTTCCGGTCGTCTGGATGCGCAAGTTGGCGATATGATTCCGATGCTTGATTGGACTAAAAAATCTGATGACGGTAGTTGCTGTAAGCTCGCTGGAACACCCATTACAGAGCCCAAGTATGTCGGCGATGGTGTTGGCATGGCCCTGCGACAGGAGGATGACAAACTGCGTCAGAAGTTAAATACGGCACTGGCTGAAATCGTAGCCGATGGCACCTATAAGGCCATCAACGATAAATTTTTCTCGGTCAATATACTCACCTTGAAATAACGCATCCGTATACGGTTGTACAAGATTATTGTGCTTTAGTTCGGAGGATGCAGTATGGAGTGGTTCGAATATCTGAGTTTCGGTGATAGCGGCTGGGGAGATGAGCTGGCTAGCGGCTTGGGCATAACCCTGTCATTGGCCCTGGTTTCGTTGCCCATTGGGTTAGCTCTGGGCTTTGCAGTCGCTGCTGCATCCGTATCCGAAAGGCCTGTTCCCCGTATCATCGCGTTCTTTTTTACGACGACGATTCGTGGGCTGCCTGAGCTACTGACGCTGTTTATTATTTATCACGGCGTCGGGCTGCTAATTAGTAAAACGCTGAAGTGGTTCAATCCTGAGGCCGGTTTTTTTGAGCTGAGTCCTTTTGTTGCGGGTGCTGTGGCGCTGGGGCTTGTATTCGGCGGCTATTCAGGTGAAGTGCTGCGCGGTGCGTGGCAAGCGCTGGATAAGGGACAGCAAGAAGCGGCTCAGGCTATTGGCATGAATCGCTTACAAATCTTTCGCCTTATTGAGTTTCCACAAATGCTTCGCCTGGCTTTACCGGGGTTGGGCAACCTGTGGATTAATCTGCTTAAAGACACTGCACTGGTTTCGGTAATTGCATTGAGTGACTTGATGCGAATCGCAAGCGTAGCCGTTGGTGCAACCAAAAAACCGTTCCTGTTCTTCCTTACTGTTTGTCTTATCTACTGGGTGATCTGCATTTTCTTCGAGTGGTGTATCGCAAAAATGGAAAAACGAGCCAACCGCGGAATTCGGGCGTCATAGCTGTCGAGGGTAAGATTTAATGTTTGAACTACTTATTAACTACGGACCAAAGTTACTGGATGGTGCAGTCATGACCCTGCAGCTGACGTTTATTTCGGTTTCTATCGCGGGGCTGCTGTCGTTGCCACTGGCGATTTTACGCCGAAGCAAAAATATTCTGTGGCAATGGCCTATACGACTGTATGTCTCCTTTTTTCGCGGCACGCCGTTGTTGGCGCAGCTCTTTCTGGTCTATTACGGCTCAGGCCAGTTTCGCCCGGAACTGACTGAGCTAGGGCTCTGGTGGTTCTTTCGGGATCCGTATTACTGTGCGCTGCTCACCTTCGCATTGAATTCAACGGCCTACCAGCTCGAAATTCTTCGCGGTGGTTTGCAAGCTGTGCCTTATGGAGAGGTTGAAGCAGGGGTTGCGCTTGGTATGCCACGTCGATTGCTATATCAGAAAATTATTCTGCCACATACTTATCGAATTGCATTCCCGGCGCTGGGCAATGAAATCATCCTGATGCTGAAGGGCGGGGCAATTGCCAGTGTTATCACCCTGTTGGATGTGATGGGACATACCCGCCGGGTGTTTTCTCAGACCTTTGATATATCAGTGTATTTATGGGCGGCACTTATTTATTTGGTGATCACCACTGTTTTCGTCCTGGTGTGGCGATTACTCGAGAGACGTCTGACCCGCCATATGTTCTATCAGAGAGATATCAAACGTATAACGCCAGTTGAAGCAACGAGCACCAAGATGGAGGCATCTAATGTCAACTAAAAGTATTTCCGAAGCAGCACTGTACGCAGAAGACCTGCATAAATCTTTTGGTGGAATAGAGGTTCTGAAAGGAGTTTCACTGACGGCCCAGAAGCACGATGTCATTAGTATTATTGGTTCCAGTGGTTCTGGAAAAAGTACCTTTTTACGCTGCATGAACCTGCTTGAATTTCCTGATGCAGGAAAAATCCGGGTACATGGAGAGAAGCTTGATCTCTCCCAGAATTCTCGGGGAGGACGTTCAAAACACGTCCAACAGCAGATTGAACGCATTCGCTCATGTTTAGGGATGGTGTTTCAGTCATTTAATCTGTGGTCTCACATGAGTGTTCTTGAAAACGTCATGCTAGGCCCTTGCAGTGTACTCAAACGTAATAGGGATGAAGTTGAAGTTCAGGCCAGGGCATTGCTCGATCGTGTAGGGATGTTGGAAAAGTGTCATATGTATCCTGATAACCTTTCCGGTGGCCAGAAACAACGTGTCGCTATTGCCCGGGCGTTAGCTATGGATCCGGATGTCATGCTGTTTGATGAGCCTACTTCGGCACTGGACCCTGAACTGGTCAATGAAGTGTTGCTGGTAATTCGTGAACTCGCTGAAGAAGGGCGGACCATGATAATGGTGACTCATGAAATGCGCTTTGCCCGCGATGTGTCTTCCCAGGTGGTCTACCTGCACCAGGGCCGAATCGAAGAACAGGGCTCCCCCGAGCAACTGTTTAACAATCCTCGATCTGAGCATCTGCAGCGATTCTTGTCATCGCAATATTGATTTATACAGCTATTTTCATCACCACGAAAACGAGAAATAAATTATGAACCAAGCCGTTGCTTTACACCCCTGGAATAGACCGAATCATTTAAGCAGTGAGGAAAATCAATTAACAATTGATGGAGTTAAAGCCATTGATTTAATTGAGCAGTATGGCTCTCCCTTATATGTCTATTCAGAAAATAAACTACGACAAAATGCACATGATATTCTCAGTAATTTTCGTCGAGTTCATGAAAAAACCCGAGTTTGTTTTGCCAGTAAAGCTTGTGCCAATATTGCCGTTTTGAAGGTGTTCAAAGATGCAGGTTTGTCTATTGAAGTGAATTCAGGTGGTGAGTTTTTCAAAGCCTGTACCGCAGGCTATCGGCCAGAGGATATGGTTTTTAATGGTGTAGCCAAACAGTACGGCGAGCTGCATGAAGTTATAGAAGCAGGAATTAGAGCAATTAATGTTGATTCTCTTTCAGAGCTTCAGCGTATTCTGAAGGTGGCGTTATCATTAAATAAGAGAGCCAATGTTACTTTGCGCATTATTCCGGAAATCAAAGGTGGGGCTTCCGCTGGGTGGGAAACTGGGACGTCTGAATCAAAATTTGGTATGACTCGTGAAGAGCAGGTGTTTGCCATTGAGCTGATTAATAGTCATCCCGATTATTTAAAGATGACCGGTATACATGCCCACATAGGAACCCAGGTCAATGATATCAGTGCATATCAGGCTGAAGCCAACTTTTTAATTGATTACGCTAAAGAGGTCCGTGAATTATTACCTTATCGGTTGGAGCATATTAATTTGGGGGGCGGCTACCCTAAAAATTATACAAGTCATCAGGAAAACCTGGATACGGTAGCGGAGCATTACAAACAGAATTACCGTACTTGTATTGATTTCAATGTTCTATCTGAAATTTTAATTAAACCTATTACG
Organism: Amphritea balenae; assembly: GCF_003858655.1. Lineage (GTDB taxonomy): Bacteria > Pseudomonadota > Gammaproteobacteria > Pseudomonadales > Balneatricaceae > Amphritea > Amphritea balenae. Next base: position 693,084 of record NZ_RQXV01000001.1, on the reverse strand, counting down.
AATGCATTAGGTTGCGATATTGAAATTATTGTTGAGCCGGGGCGAAGTATGGTCAGTGATGTTGCGGTAATGCTGACACGCATTGAAGCGGAAAAAAGCCGGAATCAGAATCCTGTGTATTATTTAGATGCGGGCTACAGTGTGCTGTTTGATATTTACAACGGCTGGTATTTTCACATGGTGAATGCATCCCGTTCCGATGACACCGATACCAAATTGTGTCGCATGGTGGGGCCGCTATGTGATAGCAGCGACACCTATTACGACATTGAAGGAGAAGGCCGGGTAAAATCCCTTCTTAAAACTGAATCAGCATTTGAGGCTCACCAAGAAGTATTGGAACAGGTGTTGGTACATCAACCTAATATGCGCGAATTACCCGTTAATACTCAAGTAGGGGATGTAATTGCATTGTTGGATACTGGTGCTTACGCATTAGAGATGATGAATGAATACTGTGGTCGACAAGCTTCTGCTGCTGTATTGGTGGATTTAAACCAAGATAGTCGTTTGATTCGTCGTAGGGCAAAGTACGAAGACTTATTAACATACGATGTAGTTTGTAATAGTGAAGGAAATAGCTGTTGAAAGCTAAGCGATATTTCTCATTAAATACCTGTATCGATTGATGCAGGTATTTTTTCAAAACACTGGTCGATTTACTCCGTTTATATCTCCTCATTTATCCTTAGATGACCGAAGCTTTGAGTTATCAGGGTGTCGCCACATCATCAAAAAAGCCAAAAATATTACAGGGTAATCCAGGTCCTGAGTTCGCCGATTCTCGTTACATAGCAGGTATTTCGGCTTCTATATGTGAGAGCTGTAGAGATCTGAGCAGCAGGATTGGGTCAGCAAAACAGCACCTAATGCGATTTATAATAAGAATCTAATTGCAAATCATTATCATTACAAATAAGCTTCGCCACTATCTTTTATCAATCTTATTGGAGAGCGCAGTGAGCAGAAGAAGCCCGAGAAACTGGAAGCGATTTAACCGAAAAATTCACTATTGGGGTGCGGTGATCATTGCGATACCTGTTTTGATTGTATTGATCAGTGGCCTACTGCTGCAGGTAAAAAAACAGGTGACCTGGGTTCAGCCTGCTTCGGAGCGTGGGGTTGGTAAGGTACCGGAACTGACCTTTGAACAGATCCTCACTATTGCCAGCGAAGTGCCTGAAGCGGAGATCAAGGGCTGGAAGAATGTTGATCGCCTGGATGTAAGGCCTAAGAAAGGCATAGTGAAAGTGCGGGCGAAAAATCGCTGGGAAATTCAGATCGATAATAAGACCGGAGATATTCTTGCGGTTAATTACCGTCGTTCTGATCTGATTGAGGAATTTCATGATGGTTCCTGGTTCCATGAGCACGCAAAACTGTGGCTATTCCTGCCGGCATCACTGATTTTATTGGTGTTGTGGGGAACCGGAATTTACATGGCTCTACTGCCTTATCTCAGCCGACGTAAGAAAAGAAATGAGTCGATTACCAGACTTGATGGAGACGCTGTTCTGGCTAAATAGACCCTAATTGATTCTAGGGCTAGCAGTGGGGCGAATCTAGAAGCTGCTCGCCCTGCTGTTTATGAGTGGATGGGAAAAGTACGGTAAAAAATATTAGATATGTTTTTCCTGCAGGTACCACAGAAAATATTTATTTGAGTTCGTTTTGGGGTTAGAAAATGGTCGCTTTAATTTATGGATCTACCACGGGCAATACTTTAGATATCGCCGTCAAAGTGGCCCAGATGCTGGGTGAAGAGAACACAGAACTGTTTGATGTTAAAGACGTAGGGCTGGATATTATTAACGCTTTTGACCAGTTGGTGTTTGCCATTCCTACCTGGGATTACGGCGAGGTTCAAGAGGACTGGGATGAGGTTTGGCACGAAGTCGATGACATCGATTTTACCGGCAAAGTTGTCGCCTTTATCGGTCTGGGTGACCAGCTGGGATATTCTGAGTGGTTTGTCGATGCTATGGGCATGTTACACGACAAAATAGTTAATCGCGGGGCGCAGGTTATCGGGCACTGGTCAATTGATGGCTATGATTTTGAAGATTCGAAAGCGCTGACTGAAGATGGTAAGGCATTCATCGGGTTGGCACTGGATGAAGATACTCAACGAGATTTGACGGACAGTAGGCTGGTAGAGTGGTGCAATCAGATCAAACCATCAATAGGCTTGTTGGCCTGATAAGCTAGCTATAAGAGCTGGGGATATCATACTTTTTGCATGATTCTATCTGTAGCCACCCAGGTAAAACTGAGTGGCTTATCTTCTACCTTCAGATGCGTCAGCATTTCAGTTTTATCACTGAGTCTATTCGACGTTAAAAAATTAGCACTTAAATTAGCACTTAAATTAGCGGCGCTGTGAGCGTTTTAAGGTTTCAGGCACCAGAGTGCAAACAACGGTGTGTTGAGAGATTTCATCGCGTGAATAATGTCGGGTGGGTTATAGACATAGCCGCCGGGCCCTGGAGATGTCCAGGCAAGATCCTTTTGTCGCCACAGCCCTTCACTTAGCACAATATAAATTTCAGCTGGTGGGTGGTGGTGATCCGGGTAAGTGATGCCGGGTCGCATCAGGGTGATACCTACAATAATGTCTTCGCGAACTTCTAGCCCCTTTGGGCCAATAATCTCTGCATTAACATGACCCTTCATGAATGCGGGAGAATCCGGTGCTGACCTTTTGTACCATGGCAGAACATCGCAAATCGCTTCGATAGAATGGATCAGCCCGTGAAGTTCGTCAGGCAGATCATCAATAGATTTATATACCCGAGTAAGCTCCTCTACTAAAGGGTTTGGCTGATCTGATGGGCGGAAATGGCCAGGCTTTGATTCGAGTCGTTGGCATAGTGTATCTGCAACGATCGCTGCCTCTGCATTCCTGCATTGAGATGAGAGCCATGATGGAGACTTTAGTAATTGACTAAGTTGTATGCGTAATTCATGAATCTTGTTATCCATTAAACAACCTTACTAAATTTTTATGAATTAGCTTGTCTGAATTATACTTGCCTGCATTAGCTTCTCGGGATTAATATTTAAGAATCAACTTTTCATGACTCGCTTTTTGGAATCAATACTTTTATATAAAACAGCTGAATCATAAGAACAACCATAAGAATAAAGTATATCGGATATTTTAGTTTTAATTAGCTTTACTAATAATAAAAAACCGGTCAATAGACCGGCTTTTTATCTGTCCCGAAGGGGAATTAAGGGATCAGAAGGTGCGGGAAACCGTAAAGACTAAAGTGTTGTCGTCCAGGTCATCGGTGGTTGCACCTTTAACGTCGTTGGTCAGGTATGCCAGAGACAGGTCCAGGCCTGCGGCGCTGCCGGAAACGCCTACGGAGAAGTCGCTGTATTCAGCATCCTTATAAGCCTCACCTGAGGTATAACCGGCATGAAGATCCAGATTTACCTGCTCGGTAATTGCAGTGCTGTAATCCAGCGCTATGTATTGGTAGTCATCACCGCTGTTTATATAGTCAGGAGCGTAGGCGAATAACAGGGTGACATCTTTGTAGGATGCCCGCAGATCCAGCTCCGCGAAGTCGATATCGGTACCGTCGCTATAGCCGTGGTATTGGAAGTAATACAGGGTTGCGTCGTAGCTGAGCTCGTCAGTGATATCACCGTAGCGGCCAATGTAGTAATCGATCTCAAGGTTGGCATTGTCAGTATCGCTAAAGTTTACATTACTACCCCAGATACCGGCATAGACACCGTTATCAAAACCAACATCCAGGCTGCCTTGCAGGGCAGGATTCCCCGAAGTCTGCGAAACACCCCGGAAGCGGTAATCATTGGTGAAGGATACGGTGCCGGATACTTCGGCGGCCTGGGCAGAGAAGGTTGCAGCAAGCAAAGCGGCTGGAGCTAACCAGGTAAGTTTCATCTTCTTTCCTTATTATTTTATGGAGATATGACAGCGTTTAAACTGCATCAGCATAGGACTGATGCCATAAATATAAGGGGCTTTAGAGGGTAGATAAAATATTATAATTTAATGGTTTGTATTATAAAAAAGTATATAGATTTATCTGTTTGTCAGTGTTGTTTTTCTGGTATATCTGAATCGGTTTTATATTGTTGTTGGCCTGAAGGAAATACCTGGCTAACTGTTTAGCCGCTGGAAATTATAGCTGGAAATAATGAAGGCATAAAAAAAGGAGAGTTGAACACTCTCCTGTAAAACACAGAAATTGGCAACTCAGAATAATGGTGGATTATTCAGACTTTCTGTGGGAGTTCGATCTGGTTCAAGAAAACAGATCGTCGACGGTAACAGAACATACTAATAACCACCGGCATGGCCGGTGGTTAGGCGATGATGAAGTCAGGCTTAGATAAAGCCTTCCTGCTTCAGGTCTTCGGTGGTCGCTTCGATACTTTCACGCAGAGTCGCGACCAGGAAATCGATATTCTCTTTGGTCAGGGTCAACGGCGGAGACAGTACGTTCATATGTGCTAATGGACGAACGATCAGACCTCTTGCCTGGCAGTGATCAGCAATACGGTTGCCGACTTTTGCATCCGGGTTGATCAGTTCTTTGCTGTCTTTATCAGCTACGTTCTCGATGCACATCATGAATTTACGACCACGCACATCACCAACGATCGGTAGATCGATAAGACCCTTCACCTGTTCTTCAAAGTAAGTGCCCATATCTTTAACATGACCGCAGATATTTTCCCGCTCCATGATCTCGATATTTTTAACGCCGGCAGCACAGCTAACCGGGTGGCCGGAATAGGTGTAACCGTGGGTGAATAGTGCACCATCAGCCTGAGGCTTACTGATCACATCGTAAATCTCATCAGAGATTATGGTCGCGCCCAATGGCAGGTAACCGGAGGTCAGGCCTTTAGCGCAGGTGATCATGTCCGGCACGATACCAAACTCATCTTCCGAGGCGAACATGTGACCCAGGCGACCGAAAGCGGTTACCACTTCGTCAGATACATAAAGCACACCATACTTGCGGCATACATCCAGAGTACGTTTGTGATATCCCTCTGGTGGTACGATTACGCCGCCAGCACCCATAATTGGTTCAGCAAAGAATGCCGCTACATTGTCTGGGCCCAGCTCCAGAATCTTATCTTCCAGTTCTTGTACTTTTTCGTCACAGAACGCTTCGATACTTTGTTCTGCCGGGCGGCGGTACGGGTTAGGGCAAGAAATATGGTGTACCAGCTCTTCTTCAATATCGAAACCTATGTGATCAAACTTAACGCCGGTAATCGACATCGCCATATAGGTGCTGCCGTGGTATCCGTCGATGCGGGAGATGATCTTCTTCTTGCTCTGCTTACCTAGCTGATTAAAGTAGAAGTGGATCATTCTTACAGCGGTATCGTTAGCAACTGAGCCGCCACAACCGTAGAACACGTGATTCAGATTGCCAGGTGCCAGTTCGGCCAGTTTAGCGGCTAGTTCTGCAGCAGGTACCGTTGTGTGATGACCAAAACTTGAGTAGTAAGGGATCTTCATGATCTGCTCTGCAATGGCATCAGCCATCTCTTTGCGAGCATAGCCGATATTTACACACCATAGCCCACCGATGCCATCCAGGTATTGCCGACCTTCACCATCTGTTACATGAACGTTATCGCTGTCAGCGAGGATCATTGATCCGGTTTCTTTAAAGGTAGAAAAATCGGTCCATGGGTGAATATAGTGGTCTTTGTCCTGTTGCCATACTTGTTGCATATCGATGTTTTTATTATCGGACATTTTCGGGATCACTCCTCAGTTTGTAATTATTGCTATACCAAATGCTTGCATACTAAGTTAAGTGTTTAGCCGGTATAAATAAAATATTAATTTCTTTGCTTTAGTATTAAAAAAACAAATCTAGAGGTCAGTGTATTAATAAAACCTTAGCAGTCAGGTGACTGGCTGATACCTCTAAGTATAGTGTTGCTCGGGTGATTAATTCAGGTCTGCACTGACTAAAAAGTCAGGCCGGATATAGCGTCTGGTGAATAGCTTTTCTGATCGACTATTTTACGGATAGCCATTTGTAGATTGCCCTGTATCAAGTGCTGTTTATTCAGAACCGGGAGCATCTACATTTAACTGACTTATCAGGGTAAAAAAGGGGTGGCGGCCTATACCTGCCACCCCGATACCTGGCCGGAGTCAGGTTTGAACTGACTCCGGACAGTAACTTGCTTCGCCTGCCTTAGTTGCATTTTTTGCAGGCAGGGATGCTGTCATTCAGCTTTCCTTTATTCAGCTTCCAGGGCTTTCTCGATCGGTTCAGGTTTGAACAGATCCTTCTTCATTACTACTTTGACCCAGAATACGCCGATGACAGAAACAACCGCCAGAACAACACCGGTCGCTGTAAATATCTGATTACTTAGCTCGGGTGCAGGCGACGCGTAGATCACCGCATAGATCATACCTGCAATACCAATAATCTGTGGCAGAGGGTAGAACGGAGTCTTATAAGGGCGCTTGATATCCGGGTAACGTCGGCGCAGGGCGATAACATTAACGTGAGTAATGATGTAGGCCAGTAACCAGGCGATAGCCGCTGAGATCAGTAACAGGCCGATGGCATCTGGATTATCACGCATTACCAACATTGGCAGTCCGGTGATAGCAGCAACAAACAATACGGCAACCCATGGTGTTTTGTTCTTAGTCAGTTTTTTCAACTGTGGGAATGCCTGACCATTTTGTGCCATACCGTAGAGCATACGAGGTATCGCTGCCAGTGAAGTGTTAACCGTACTACAAGTCGCAGTAACAGCGGCAACAGCCAGGAAGCTAAGGCCAATATCACCAAATACTGCTTTAGCGAAGTCGTAGTGAGGCAGAGGCGAACCTGCCAATGCGTCGGCAGGGATATAGAGCAGTGCGCCTAAGCAATAAATCGCGATAGTCACAAAGATAACCGTAACGCCAATAAGCATAGATCTTGGGATGTTACGATTTGGATTTTTTGATTCTTCTACCAGAGGACAAACAAATTCTGCGCCCACATAACCCCAGATAGCCAGAGCAACCAGAGTGATTACCTCAGCGCCAAGCGGATTCCAGGTGCCGGTCAGATCGATACCTTCAGGATGCGGATTGGCAAAGCCACCTACAGCACTCAGGCCCAGAACCAGTAGTACAACAACCATGATGAAAGCCAGAGCTGACTGCAGCTTGGCGAACAGATCGATACCCATCAGGTTAAGTACGGTGAAAATACCCAGCAGGCCAAAACCTACAGCATATTGTGGGAAAGCGCCCGGGTAGATCTTTTCAATAATGAAATCGACCAGTAACAATTCGGCAGATAGCGCAAACATTGCAACTACAACGTAACCTGAGAATACCGCGAGAATCGCCGGGAAGTGGCCCAGAGCAACCTCGGTATAACTACTGAGACTACCTGCGCGGGGAATCATCAGAGACAGTTCTGAGAATGAGTAGATATAGGTTAGTGCCAGGATATAGCCGATTGCCAGCGGGATGATGAATCCCAGACCTGCGATACCAGCACCTTGAAGCATGAGAACCATAACACCCTGTGAAACGACCAGGCCAACGGCGACAGCTAGCAGTGAGCCTAGGCCCAGTACTCTGCTGAAGCCCGACTTCTGGCTTTTCTCAGCGCTGACGTCAGCGCTGGTGGCATATGTGGAGTTGTCAGACATTTTTCGCTCCTGAAATAGAGTTCTTATATTTTTGTTATCAGGTTAGTGTTAAGTATGAGCCATAATAAATGGCTCAGGTAAGTTGTTGTTATTTATCCTCCTTGGGATGTTGAAGTGCTGAGCTCGTTGATCAGGCGCGCCATAAAGGCTTCGCACTGTTGAAGTTGAGAGTTGTGGATGAATTCGTCAGGTTTATGGCCCTGGTCCATATTGCCAGGCCCACAAACAACGGTAGGTATGCCCAGTACATTACTGAACAGGCCGCCTTCAGTACCGAAGTTAATGTTGGCGTTAGCGGTGGACTGAGCCAGTTTTTTTACGAAGGCGACAACTTCAGCATCCTCTGCTGTGCTGAGACCTGGGTACTCGGTGGTAATCTCGATTGCGATATCGCAGTTTTGATCGGTAAGGCGCATTTCGGCTAAAAGCTCTTCAGCGTAGTTTTCAAATTGCGCTAATAAATCACGGGGATCTTCCTGGGCAATATTGCGGATTTCAAACAGGAACTCACAATGATTAGGCACTATATTCAGGGCAGTACCGCCTTTCACTGTGCCGGTATGTACTGTGCTGTGGGGAATATCATAGCCCTCTTCAAAGGGGCCAAAGTCTTCTTTATTCTGGGCTAGTTGCTCTAACCAGATAATCATACGGGCGGCATAGTTCACCGCATTGACACCCAAAGGCGCCATGCCAGAATGGCACTCTTTACCTGTGACAGTCACTTTCGCAGCCAGCTTGCCCTTATGTGCCGTTACCACCTGCATAGAGGTTGGCTCGCCGATAATGCAGATAGCCGGTTTCAGCGGTTGGTTTTGCATCGTATGAATCAGACGGCGTACACCGACACAGCCGATCTCTTCATCGTAGGAAAATGCCAGATGGATAGGGGTATGTAGAGTTTGATTAATCATTTGAGGAACGGCTGCCAGAACCACGGCAATAAAGCCCTTCATATCGGTTGTACCACGTCCGTAGTAGTAACCATTTTCTTCGGTGAGCTGATATGGCTGACGAGTCCAGTTCTGACCAGCAACAGGTACGGTATCAGTATGGCCAGATAGCATAACGCCGGCTTTATCCTGAGGGCCGATGGTTGCGTACAGGTTGGCTTTCTTCTCTTCAGCATCGTAGATCAGCTGACTAGTGACACCCAGGTTCTCCAGATACCCCTGAACATACGCCATCAACTGCAGGTTTGAGTTGCAGCTGGTGGTATCAAATCCGATCAATTGATCAAGGATCTCAAGGGTAAGTGGCTGTGCCATAGTAACTCCGCATTATTGTTTTGTTATTGTCGCCTTAGCGAAACCGCCTTCCCTGGCGGGTACTTACAGTCTTCCTGTACAGATGTTCTCAATGAGTAACTGACCGGTGTTGAGCCGTGAGGAACGCCGGCCAGATGAAGGGGGTAAAGATTGATATAAATCAATATTCCATCTGTCCACTGAGCATAAGGCGATTTTGAGTATCATTAAAATATTATTAATCTAACAAAAGGATAAGAAAAACCTATGCAGACGCTAAGACGTTTCTGTAAATGAGGGAGATACTAATGAATCAAGGAGATGCGTGAGGATCAAGGAGAGATCCGAAAGAGGAGGGTAGAGGAGTGAGGGCTAGTTATTCAGCAGTATGTTGAACAGATCATCCAGTTCAGCGCAACGGCGTAGAGCCTCCAATTGCGAGGTATTTAAAATACGCGTCTGTTTTCCTTCTATGACCAGATAGGGCTCTGAATCAGCTGCAGTGAGAAAATTAACCCTGGGTAAACGGCTGATGCACTGCCGCAGGAAGCCGCAATTATGACGGACATCAAACTGTTCGCTATCTGGGTAAACCTCTGCCTCATTTTCAGCGTAGATATTGATCTTTTGATAGCGTTCAATATTAATCAGCGCCATAGGGTCGATAATATTGAGTGCCTGTTGCGAGCCCCAGGCGATTGTTAGCGGTGATTCTCCTTTTGCGACGCTGTTGTCCATAAAGCTGAATTTGAATACTGGTTTGTCGTAGGCTAGCCATTTGAACAACAGTTTCGGCATACCGCTGTACGCTTCGACGCTGTGACCCAGAAAGTCTTCCACCGACTTATAGCGACCCCGTTCCAGTCCCCTTTGCCAGCCCCGCTCAACAGTGGCTTCTGGTGGCGTGATGATGAAGTACATATGCATAGTGTCGACGTAACTGGCATAAGTACCATGTAATACCTTTGCGATCTGTTTGGTGGTGAAACTGTCAAAACGGAAGCGATCAACAATCAGATGGGGGATCGAACGATCCTGTTGGGCTTTAGCCCGGATATAGCGATCAAGCTTGCGGTCAATAATGTTTACTTCATTGCTGGTGAGACGACCGGCATATTTATAATCTGAGCCCAGGCTATCGTAGTCCAGTAGCAGGCGTCGCCAGATATCCGGGCTGATAGTGCCAAAGCTTTCCGACTCAATACCTTGTTGTCGGATCACTTCATGTAATAACGGGCGCAGGGTACTCTTGCCAGATGCCGAAGCCCCTTTCAGGCTGATGAGTATGGGTTTCTCCGTTGGCAGTATCGTTTTATAGCCTTCCTGATGGATTGCCCGACGGATGATCGGGTCTAACATCTGGCCGATGAGTCGGCTGCCGTAATCGTTGCACATCTGTCGGCTGATCAGTGTGGTCAGCAAGTCGGGATCCCGGATGATGCGGCCGCTGGTCGTTGCCATGGCACTGAGAATGACATACAGGCTTTTGTACAGCGCTTTGTCATAGGGGCGACTGCTCTGTAGGCCCTGATCTTTGAACTGCTTAATGGTTAGATATTGTTGTTCTTCTATAGATAACAGGGGCCGGGCTGGCTGACGGCGCAAGCGCGCAAAGAAACCCTTGGATTGAACGGGCATGCTCGGGACCGGTTGAAACAGTGTTTGCTGCAGAATTTCCCGTACCTGAAGTTGTACTTCCTGCTGCAGCTTTTCAAAACAGTCTTCAAGCGCTTGTCGGGAAGGTGCAATGTACTCTGTCAGTATTCGGTGAGCTATCTGGCGAAAGCGTTGTCCCAGCATCTCTTCCTCGGGTCCTTCCTCTACCAGGATGTCAGCGGTGATCCGGATAATCAGTTCGTGCAGTACCAGTCGTTCAGGGGTAAAAGCGACCAGCCGCTCCTGTTTAATACCGGTTAGCCGGGTTAGTTCCTGAAGTTCTTCAAACCCGGTTGAGGTGTATGGCGACTGGTAAAGGGTTTCCAGTCGGAACAGACTTGAGGGTAGTTCAGTACTGATACCCGGATTCCAGGCATGGTATTCGCTCTCATGATGTTCTGTCCGGCGCATATCTCAATAGATCTTCTGTTGGTTGTATTGGAGGTGCTGGTAGTGAAGATTTACATAGTAGTCAGGATAGTACTGTTTTCCCGAACACGAAGAGAGTGTCATTGCGACTTTAAAAGGGCAAAAAAAACCGCAGTCAGAACGACTACGGTTTTTGAAATATGTCAGTCTATTCGTCCCCGGGTACACCATATGACTCAGCATTAGCCGGATCTTTGGCGCGGGTGATATAGGCATCCATCTGGGGCTGATAGTTACTCCAGACCATACGCAGCTCATGTATTGGCTCTATATGCCAATCCACCCGCAGGTCGACAACCGGCCAGTTGGGCTCTGCGGCAACCAGTAATCCGGCCGACTGAATAGGTCCCAGTTCACCACCGGCAGCAAGACCGGCTTCCAGTGCCTGAAGCAGACGCTCTGCCAGATGGCCGCTGCTGTTCTCAAAGCTATCAATCATCGCTTGTGGGACAGCGGTATTGTCCAGCAGGTTACCCATCGCGATGCAGTTTTTACCTTCGGCAGTTGCGAAGGTTCCCAGTGCTTCAGCGCCACTGAACGTAGCGCTTTGACCAGCCAGATTCAGCACGCCTAATTGACGCCACTGTACATTACTGTCTTCGTTCGCCAGTGCTTTCATCACGTCAGCTGGTGCTAGTTTTTCATTCATCAGATCCAGCGCCAGGGGGCCGAGGTCCGGATTAGTGATATTCTGTGTTAACGCAACACCGGTACCACTGCGGACGAAGGCACAACGACTTGCAACGCAAATGCTGGAAGAGGTGATGGCGCAGCCAACCATGCCGGTATCAGGGCAGACCCCTGCAACGGAAAATGTCATAACTCAGGCCTCATCGTCTGGGATCACGGCAATAATATCTATCTCCATCAGCCATTCTGGCTGGGCCAGCGCCTGAACAACCAGGCCGGTTGAGATAGGGAATACACCTTTGAACCACTTACCGGTCTCTTTATAAACCGCTTCGCGGAACCGGGGGTCGGTAATGTAAGTAGTGGTTTTAACTACATGGCTCATATCTGAGCCGGCTTCTTCCAAGAGCTGTTTGACGTTTTTCATCGCCTGTTCGGTCTGAGCACCCGGGTCGCCCAGACCTACCAGATTACCCTCGAAGTCGGTGCCAACCTGGCCCCGGACATAGACTGTGTTACCTGCGCGTACCGCCTGACAAAGATCGTTATCCAGAGTTTGATTCGGATAGGTCTCTTTCGTGTTGAACATACGGATTCGGGTATGAGTCGGCATCTGCTTACTCCAAATAAACTAAATTCTTAAAGGTAAAAAAGGGTAGCGCCAGTCGGCCTACCCTTGAACATATGCAGATGACTTACAGCTGCGAAGGATCACGATAAGCGCTGTATTTACGCTGCGTAGCGATATGATCTGCAATATGCTTCGCATCGTGCCATACACCCCAGATGAAGGTAGAACCACGGCGTGATAACCATGGCAGGCCGACAAAATAAACGCCCGGCTCGGTGGATACACCGCGCTGATGCGCCGGTTTACCAGCTTCGTCGAAGGCATTAACATTCAACCAGCTGTAATCAACCGCAAAACCAGTTGCCCAGATGATTGAAGTGATACCTGCTTCAGCCAGGTTCAGCTCAAGTACCGGATTGGTCATGCAGTCGGGTTCAGGCAGCATATTGCGTGCTTCAGGTTCTTCTGGCAGATCCAGGCCGTTACGTTCGATATAAGCGTCGGCTGCATCCAGAAGATCCAGATAATTTTTATCGCCGCGGTTAACGTTTTCTACCAGGTTTTCTTTAAAGCTCACGGTGCCATTGTTAAATGCTTCTGTCAGGCCAACCAGCGTAATACCCTGATGTGCCAGGGCACGGAAATCAACCGTACCTTTTTCACCATGGGCGCCGGTTACGGCAATGGTTACATGCTCGGTGCCAGGCTTCATCGCCTCGGCGTCCCATTCACCCAGTACACCCAACCACCAGACAAAGTCACGGTTACGGTATGAGCGTGGCGGACGGTCATGGGCACCTACTGAAAGATGAACCTGCTTACCGGCACGTTGTAGTTCATCGGCAATCTGTACGCCGGAAGAACCAGCACCGACTACCAGCACACCGCCTTCTGGTAGTTGGTCAGGATTACGGTATTCGGCGGAGTGGATCTGGGTGATACCTTCAGTCTTAGGTGCAATTGCTGGAATAACAGGGCGTTGGAAAGGTCCGGTTGCCGCAACCACACGATTTGCTTCGATCAGGCCTTCAGAGGTTTCAATTGTGAAGCCTGGACGGTCCACGTTACGTTCAACTTTCTTTACTTCAACGCCGGTTCTGATAGGCGCGTTGAATTTCTCCGCATAAGCAACAAAGTAGTCTGCTACCTGTTCTTTAGGAATAAAAGCTTCAGGATCGCCTTCGAACTCCAGTCCCGGGAAACGGTCATGCCATGCCGGACCGTTTGCTACCAGAGAGTCCCAACGCTCTGTACGCCAGCGTTCTGCGATACGATTACGTTCCAGTACCAGGTGGGGAACGCCGAGTTTACTCAGATGCTCGCTCATGGCCACCCCAGCCTGACCGGCGCCGATAATCAGCGTATCTATTTCTATTGTTTCACCTGTGCGTGTTGTCATTCTTATTCTCTCCAGTAATTAGCATCAGAGGCTTTGGTCAGTTTTTGTACAGCGTTCAGCATGAACTGTTGTTGTTATTGCAAGTGGCCTTATCGGGCTTGCTTGCCAGACATCCGGATAAACGATTGGATGTCGGTGTGAATCTGTATCCTGCGTATCTGTTCCGGTGCTAAGTGCTTAACGCACTGCCTGACTGGTTAGTCAGACGGGCTATATCTGCTTAATTGTCAGAAGCTACCGCGATCGCATCAGATCCTGTAATCAGGTTATGAAAACTCGCTGCATTATTAAAATATTATTAACCTTACAAATGTATTAAAAAAAACTATGCAAGTTCTTTTGCTAATCTGAATAGCATTCAGGGAGCTATTGTGAAGTGGGAGGAATCCCGGCTTTGAGGTGTCGGCTACTGTATAGACATAAAGTCTGTTGGTTAGCAGATGAGGAGTGCGTCATGCAGATACTTGAGTCGCAATCAATCATTGATGAACTCGGGTTGGACTACTTTCGTGGTCTGTCTACCTTTGGAGCGATCTCTGAAGCGGCCATTACTGACCTGATTAGCAAAGGTAGTGTCGTTTCGTTAACGCAGGGCGAGGTACTGAAAGGTTACCAGGCAGAGGTGACCGGTTTTACAATTGTGCTGCAGGGGGATATCGCTTTTTATAAACACTGTGAAGGGCACGATGTATTAACCCGACACTTTATTGCCGGTGAGCAGATCGGCTTTGATACCATGATCGCTATGATTCCCAATAGTGGCACCGAAATCGCTTTTGAAGACAGCATAGTGCTAGAGGTCAGCTCGACTCAGTTTTTCGATCTGCACCTGGATTACCCAGCAGATTTTGGTCTGTTTATGATTAATCTGGCGCGTGAACTATCCCGCGAAATCGCCATGCTGGAGGATGTGATCGGTAAAAGTACCGGTTGGCGGATCAATGAATAATTTCCTATCAATGACATGCTGTTTTAACGCTGTATCTGCCGTGACCCTTAGGTAAATAGTAATGTATGAGTAACGGGACTCAGGCTCTGTTTTGTTGTTTAAGGTAATACAGGCATATCTGATTATTCTAAAGAGCTCAGGCTGTTGCGTTATCTTGCTACCTGTTAGTGATCAGGCATTGGCTACGCGATAATCCATTATTCAAGCGTAGCAAATTGCTGGTTCTGATCTGTTAAGATGGCTCAATTGCTTATTGTGCTGTCCAGCCGCCATCCATGGGCAGAGCCGAGCCGGTAATGGCTGCACCTGCTTCTCCGCAAAGGAATACTGCAAACTCACCCAGCTGCTCGGTGGTAACAAATGTTTTATTGGGTTGTGCCGCCAATATTACATCGCGTCTAACTTCAGCTTCTGTGATACCCCGGGCTTTAGCCGTATCCGGAATCTGGTTGGCTACCAATGGCGTCATGACGTAGCCGGGGCAGATTGCGTTCACAGAAATACCCTGTTCGGCGGTTTCCAGTGCAACGCTTTTGGTGAGTCCGACTATCCCGTGCTTGGCAGCCACGTAGGCTGATTTATAGGGTGAAGCAACCAGTCCGTGGGCTGACGCAATATTGATAATACGGCCCCAGCCTTGTTGTTTCATACCGGGCAAGGCGCTTTGAATTGCGTGGAAAGCACTGGACAGATTGATGGCTATTATTGCGTCCCATTTCTCTGCAGGAAACTCATCTACGGGGGCTACATGTTGAATGCCAGCATTATTCACAAGAATATCGACTGTGCCAAAATGCTGGATAGCGGACTCTACCATTGACCGGATCTGAGCCGGTTGTGTCATATCGGCAGATGAATAAATGACCTCTACGCCATACTGCTTAGCGAGCTTTTGTCGGATTGATTCAATTTCAACCGGATCACCTAATCCATTTAACATAACGTTTATGCCAGACTTCGCGAATGCAGTGGCTATTCCTAAGCCAATTCCGCTTGTAGAGCCCGTTATAATTGCGTTTTTGCCCTGTAGCATAGATTAGTCTCCTGATATTTATTTATAGTTATATTCTAACTCGGTTTAAATTGGTAATACCAATGAGCCAGTGTTTGAGTGAAAAGTAGTCTATGTTTTTTTATCAGAAGTAACAAATGAAATTTTTAAGCGCGGTAATATCTTGATCGTCCCAGGGCAGGGATTAATGATTCATGCGCCTGGGTTATCTGTGCCAGGAGCGTTTGCAGTCAGGGTGCAGGTCGGTAGTTTGTCGGGCTTAATACTGGTTTACCGGGGAGAAACTGAATTGGGTCATACTGTCACATTGATTCTTATTAAATAGCTTTGTATTCGCTTGAATCAATCAGCCATAAAGGCTGCTTCCTCGCTAGAATCTACGGGATACAGCAGACTCCCAGCAAGGAAAGAGCGTTTTTATCTGAGCATTCGCCGCTCGGGCCATTAAATCCCCAGTTGTTTTTTTACTTTGCCAAAGGCATCAATCGCAAATTCCAGATCATCTTTAGTCAGGGCTGCTGACATCTGGGTACGAATTCGGGCTTTACCTTTGGGAACCACGGGGAATGAGAAAGCCACCACATACACGCCCAGTTCAAGCATGGCATTAGCAAACTGGCTTGCCAGTACTGCATCATGCAGCATAACCGGCACGATAGGGTGCTCACCTGGTAACAGGTCAAAGCCCTGTTTTGCCATGCCTTCTCGGAAGAGCGCGGTATTGTCCTGTAACTGGTTGCGAAGATCGGGTGATTCAGTCACCAGATCAATCGCCTTAAGTGCACCGGCGACTACCGGTGGCGCTACGGTGTTAGAGAACAGGTAAGGTCGCGAACGTTGACGCAGCAGCTCGACTACCTCTTTGCTGGCACTGGTATAACCGCCACTGGCACCGCCCAGTGCTTTGCCCAGAGTACCAGTGATGATATCGACCCGGTCCATACAATTGCGGTACTCATGGGTGCCACGACCACCGGCACCGATAAAACCGGTAGCGTGGGCATCGTCGAAATGCACCAGTGCATTGTACTTTTCAGCCAGGTCACATATCTCATCCAGGCGGGCGATATAGCCATCCATTGAGAACACGCCATCGGTGCTGATTAGCTTGAAACGGGCACCGTCTTTATCGGCCGCTTGTAGCTGTGCTTCCAGATCGGCCATATCGCTATTGCGATAACGATAGCGTTTTGCCTTACACAGCCGCACGCCATCGATAATACTGGCGTGATTCAGTTCATCGGAAATAACCGCATCTTCCGGTCCCAGAATGGTTTCGAACAGGCCGCCATTTGCATCGAAACAGGAGGGATAAAGGATAGTGTTTTGCATTCCCAGAAATTCGCTTAGCTTATCTTCCAGTTGCTTATGCAGCACCTGAGTACCGCAGATAAAGCGAACTGAGGCCATACCGTAGCCCCAGTTTTCCAATCCCTCTCTGGCCGCAGCGTTAACGGCCGGATGCTGTGCCAGGCCCAGATAGTTATTGGCACAGAGATTCAGAACCTCTTTTGTAGAGCTTTTATCTGAGTTGGCATCTGTATTAACGCCGACATGGGCATTTTGTGCGGTGGTGATAAGCCGTTCACGTTTATATAATCCGGCGGCTTCAATCGCTTCCAGCTCACTACCAATATGATCCTGAAATCTATTGTTCATACGTTTCTCCCGGACACTGGCTTATTCCCAGTTCAGTATTACTTTGCAGGCTTCGCCACTATTCATTACATCAAATCCCAGCTGAAAATCGGCATAGCCGAAGCGGTGGGTAATCACGGGTGAAATATCTAATCCGGATTCGATTAAAACTGACATCTTGTACCAGGTTTCATACATCTCCCGACCGTATATCCCTTTTAGCGTTAACATATTGAAAATCACCGTACTCAGGTCGATGCTGACCTCATCGGCTGGAATGCCGAGAATAGAAACCTTACCGCCATGACACATATTGATTAGCAGATCATTTAATGCGGCAGGGCTGCCAGACATCTCAAGGCCTATATCAAAGCCTTCGGACATGCCCAGTTTATGTCTGACATCGGCAAGGCTTTCCTGACTGGCATCGACAGTGCAAGTGGCACCTAAGCGTTTAGCCATAGCTAAGCGTTTGGCATTAATATCGGTAATAACTATGTGACGGGCACCGGCATGTCGGCAAACGGCTGCTGCCATTACGCCTATAGGTCCGGCACCGGTAATCAGTACGTCTTCGCCGAGCAGATCGTATTGCAGCGCGGTGTGGACGGCATTACCCAGAGGATCGAACAGGGATGCGATATCCAGGTCAATGCCGGGACGGTGTTCCCATACATTCGACATCGGTAGTACCAGGAATTCAGCAAATGCACCGGGGCGATTTACGCCAATACCGCTGGTATGGGCGCATAAGTGGCGTCGACCGGCCATGCAGTTTCGACAACGACCGCAGACCACATGCCCCTCACCGGAGACCAACTGACCACACTGAAAATCGTTTACATTGGAGCCGACCTCGATAATCTCGCCAACAAATTCGTGGCCAATGACCATAGGTACCGGGATCGTATTCTGGGCCCAGTTATCCCAGTTATAGATATGCATATCGGTACCGCAGATGGCGGTACGTTTAATTTTAATCAGCACATCGTTGATGCCCACTTCCGGGACAGGTACCTCTTCTAACCAAAGTCCCGGAGCTGACTCTCGTTTGACCAGTGCTTTCATATTCATGAAGCCTCCTCAAAGGCAGCCAGGGTTTGCAGGCTTGCGGCACCGGCATTGGCGTATTCCAATGCTTCGTTGAGTGTCAGAAACAGTCTTCTGGACTGGCTTTCCTGCTTACCAATATCGTAAACACTGACACAGTAGTAGTGTTTACGTCGTCGCGTATTCGTTGCTTTACTCAGATATACATATAGCTGTGACCAGCTGATCTGGAAAGTCAGCGCTTTAGATTGCCAGTTATCAGCATCGAGTGTTGTCACAACATTAGCCGGGTTAATTCCCAGAATAGGATCTTGTGCCGGTACAAAATAATCGATGATCTCGTTCATTATAGTCTTCTCTTCCAGCGCCTTATGGGGCGGTCTTATCAGCGGTAAACGGTATGCAGGTGTTTGATTCCGGTGCCAGATTTATAAATTAACCTGGTAAATGAAGCAGCGGTATCAGTAAGAGGGGCGTTTAGCTACACATTCGTTCAGGCAGGACCTGACCATCCGAGCGTTGCCGGAAAGCGATAAGGGGAGAGTCGACACGGCAATATAAGATGTCACAAGAGTGGCATTTGTTTGCGGTGATATTTAATATACAAGAAATCATTCCGGTATCTTAGAAGAATAAATTCCCGGATACAAGAAATAATTCCCTTATAGTGGATAGTTATAAATGAGCTCAGATAAAGTTAAAAAAAGTAATAAGGCCGACATAGACCCCGCCAGTCAGGTCTTGTGCAGCCGGGTGACAGAGCTAAGAAAGAAAAATAAACTGACGTTGGATCAGTTGGCTGCTGCATCCGGCGTTAGTCGTTCGATGCTGAGCCAGATTGAAAGAGGCCAGGCGAATCCCACCCTGGCGGTTACCTTTCGTATCGCGCAGGCCTTTGGTATCACTATCGGTGAGCTGGTTGATCAGCCATGGGCTGCATCGACTATTGAAGTAGTGCATGGCGATGATGCTAACAACCTGTTCCGTGCCGATGATGAGTGTCGGATTCGTACGCTCTCGCCGCTACACATGGAAAAGAATATCGAATTCTACGAGCTACGTATCGCACCCCAGGCTAGTCTGGTGAGCGCGCCACACTTTGAAGGCACTAAAGAGCTGCTGACAGTGACTAAAGGAGCAGCCCGGCTAACCGCCGGTGATAACAGCCGTAATCTGGCTGAGGGTGATTCAGCGCACTATCGTGGTGATCTTGAGCACAGCATCGACAACTGCGGCGATGATGAGCTCATCTGCTACCTGGTTGTGACCAGCCAGTAGCGCTACACAAATAGCACTTCTCTTAGCTGCTAGATTGCTGCTTGGAAACTTGTGAGTAGCCAGGGTAAACGAAAAGGCATTGCCCGATTGCCGGCGGAGCACCTCACCGCGATAATCGAAGTGAGATGCCATGTCTGCCTGGGGGTTGTCTATCGCTTCTGCTGATCAACTTTTTCAGCTAGCAGGCAGAGCATCTCCCACATCAAAGTGGCACCAACCAGGGCGGTAGCGCCGCTGGGGTCAAATGGTGGAGAGACTTCTACCAGATCTGCGCCGATCAGGTTTAGTCCACGTAAGCCCCGTACCATCTGTTGTGCTTCTACGGTTGTTAAACCTCCTATTTCCGGGGTACCGGTACCGGGGGCGAAGACTGGATCGAGGCAGTCAACATCGAAGCTTATATAGGTTGCCTGATTGCCGACCACATCACGGGCAATTTGCAGCGCCTTGTTGACACCCAATTCGGTAAACTCTTCCATGCGCATCACCCGAATACCTTGTTCCAGGCCCCAGTCATCGTCGCTTTCACTATAGAGTCCGCCCCTTATACCTATTTGAACGATCCGCTTGGGATCGAGTATTCCTTCCTCAATAGCACGGCGAAAGGGGGTGCCATGGGTATATTTACAATCACCAAAATATCGATCCCAGGTATCGGTATGTGCATCGAAATGTACCATACCTAAAGGGCCGTGTTTTTTGGCCAGTGCACGCAATACCGGCAGGCTGACCAGATGATCGCCTCCAGCCCCGAGTGGCATAATATTCTGTTCAACCATTTCAGAGACAAACTGTTCAATCATGTCCAGTGTGGGTTCTATCTGTAAAGGGTTGACCGGTGCATCGCCGAAGTCAGCACAGTTGGCGAGTTTGAAAGGGCTCAGTTTAAGTACCGGGTGTACTTTACGCATCAGAGCAGATGCATCACGGATCTGTCGTGGTCCATGGCGGGCACCTGCACGGTTTGTTGTACCGCCGTCCCAGGGAATACCATATAACCCAATATCAGCCTGCGGCGCCTGGGCAATAGTGTAATGGGGCAGGCGCATAAAAGTAGCAATACCGGCATAGCGGGGAACAGTTTCAGAAGCCAGAGGGCTAAAGCTAAGTGCTTGGGGATTAAGCATATCGGTACCTCAACAGAGTGATAAAGGTTTACTTTATGCTGTGAGGTGTGTGCAATAAATGGCAAATATAGCAGGTAAAGTTGCCTGAAAAGGAAACTGAATCTATCTACGAGTCAGGTCCTTTTTAAGGGCTCTTTAAAGTGGCGTAATATCAGATTCTTTAAAGGCTTTGAGTAGTGCCAGACGTAACAAGTTAGGACGGGAGTCCCGTCGGACAATGATTTTAAAGGGTACCTGATAGCTGAGTGTATCAGGCAGCAGAGCTCGTATTAACTGTTTATCATGCCAGAGTGCAGCGTAATGCTTTGGCAAAAAGCCAACGTACTGGCCGCTGAGAATCAGGGTTGCAATCCCTTCCACCTGATAAGAGGTGGCGCAGGCCTTTAGTTGAGGGAATTGCTCCTTTAGCATGACCGAATGGGTGTAACCAGGCGCAATAAAGTCATACTGGCTGATAGTATTTAGGCTGAGCCGGGCTGCCGGAGTGTTGAATAAGGGATGATTGTGGCCACAGTAGAATAGCGATGTTTCATGGTACAGGTCATAGTACTCTAACCCTGGTAGTTCATGATGCTGGGGCACTATACCGATATTAAATCGACCCTCTATAACAGCCCGCTCGACCTCATTAGGTGCGGCTACCTGTAGATTGATTTTGACCTCAGGCTCCTGCTGATGGAAAGCTCCCAGTACATCAACCACCGGTGAGTTGGGATCGGTGAGCATATTATCGGTCAGTCCCAGCGTCAGTTCGCCAATCAGGCGACTGTGGACAGCATTAACATTCGCCCGGAACTTCTCCAGATCAACCAACAGCTCCTGCGTCGCTTCATAAACCAGTCGGCCATGTTCAGTCAGCTGAAAGCCGGAACGACCTCGCTGACACAGGTGCATGTCCAGTCGGGTTTCTAAGTCGGACATCTGTCGGCTGATAGCGGAACGGCCAATATTAAGTTCGACTTCAGCGGCAGAAAACCCGCCGCATTCTACTACCGTTTTAAAGATGCGTAGTAGTTTCAGATCGATATCGGCAATCTGACCTGAGAGGCTGGATCGTTTCATAGGTAGTACTTCTGATGACTGGATAATCTTCAGGTTAACCGAAAAAAGCCCTGCAGGCATAGCCTGCAAGGTAACTCAGAAATGGTTATTTAGTATAGAAGCTAGCAGTCGACTTAAACTTCGTCCCGACCAAGCAGGCGTAGGATGCGGTTGAGTTTATCCTTACCACCAATGCTGTCGTAGTGTTTTGGCCATACCGCGGTGGTCGCCTTTTCTATCCACTCTTTTTCACCGTTTGCCGGATCGTTTATTACCATGCCTTTTTCGATAAGTTGCTGCTTAATCCGTGCCTCATTAGCGGTGAGGAACTCTGCGCTATGCTTGGTAGCGACTTTGCCTGCGGCAATAATTGCCTGTTGTATTTCAGGTGTTTGTGCCTGATAAACGCTTTCGCTCATGATCAACGGCTCGATAGAGAAGATATAGCGAATATTGGTCACATATTTTTGAACGGTGTCGAATTTCATAGCGTCGACTGTAACATAAGGGTTGTCCTGGCCATCAACGACACCCTGCTGTAACGCAGTAAAGGTTTCCGACCAGGCCATAGGAGTTGGATTTCCCCCCCAGGCCTTATAAGTATCAATCATGATCTCATTCTTCGGTACCCGAACAATGACCTGCTGCAGATCTTCTAATGTCTCGATAGGTTGCTTGGAGTTTGTTAATACCCGGAAGCCGGTATAGGCCCAGCCAACAATTCGAACACCGGCATCATTTACAGTGTTTTCAACCAGTTCGGCCCCAACTTCACCCTGAGTTAGGAGTTCGGCTTCTTCCAGGCTCTGAATCACGTAAGGCAGGGTAAAGACACCAACGGTCGGTGAAAATGGTGTGACGTTATTAATTGCCAGAATTGAAAAGTCCAGCGTGCCAAGGCCTGCTTCAACAACAGTATCCTGCTCGCTGCCCAACTGACTACTCATGAACAACTGGCCACTGAATTCGCTGTCAGTATTAGCTTCCAGTTGCTCCACAAACTTCAGTCCGAATGCGTGTTGTGAGCTACCTTCAGAATCCCCGCCTGCGATCTTCCAGGTTGTTGCAGCGAAGCCACTACTGCTACCTACCAGAAGTGCTGCGGTCAGGGATAACGCGATGGCATTATTATTTTTATATTTCATATCAACCTCAGTGTAGTTGTGTTTATCACCAGAGACCTGCGGCGGACTACTGCCCTGTATGACAAGTCTGGAATTATCCTGCGTTAAATGTTGATGTGAATAAATGCAAACATTCTGCTGTTTAGTTGCTTAGATTGGAAACTATAAACGGAAACAGACTTTGCCAGGCAGCCTGATTGCGGTTTCGATACTGGTCAGAACGTTGGTAGCTAGAAAAGCGTAAAGCCTTGTTTCCTGTATTTATCAGAGAAGAGTAAAGTCCGTTTTATAAGGTTTGGCTGACATTGATTTATTCCCGTTCTGATTAATATCAACGCTATTAATTCACAGATGCCTATGATGTTTCACCTTTAAACGTTGGCAGAGTATGTGGGTGTTATATGCAGTTATATGAACATATAAATGGCTTAGGCAGGGATCTGAAATCACGCTTTGGTGAGAAGGTTCATAAGCTGACCATCAATGCCTCTTTTACCTGTCCGAACCGAGATGGTACTTCCGGGCTGGGAGGCTGTACCTTCTGCAATAACGCCTCATTCAGTAGTAAAACCGGTTCTCAACTGAGTATTCGAGAGCAGCTGGAAAATAGTAAACCGGGTATGCGGGCTAAACGCTATCTGGCTTACTTTCAGACCTACACCAATACCTATGCGGAAGTTGAAGAGCTGCGGCGCCTTTATGAAGAAGCGCTGACCACCACCGATATTGTTGGACTTTGTGTCGGCACCCGACCCGACTGCGTTCCTGATGCCACACTGGATCTTCTGGCGGAGTATCAGCAACAGGGCTACGAAGTCTGGTTAGAACTTGGCCTGCAATCCTCATTTGATAAAACTCTGGACCTGATCAATCGAGGGCATCACTTTGACGCTTATGTGGATGCTGTGACGCGGGCACATCAGCGGGGTCTGAAAATCTGTACGCACTTGATTATAGGTCTGCCCGGCGAAGAGCCAACTGATAGCCTGATTACTCTCGATAGAGTATTAGACCTGGGCTGCGAAGGCTTAAAGCTGCATCCGTTGCATATTGTCAGGGGGAGTCAGATGGCCCGACAGTGGAAACATGGGGAAATCCAGGCCATTGCACAGCAAGACTATGTCGATGTGGCAGCCAGAATGATTCAACAGACGCCGTGGGACGTCGTGATGCACAGGGTCTCTGCAACAGCCCGCAAACCAACACTATTGGCGCCGGACTGGTGTGATGATCGCTGGCCGGTACTTAACCAGATAGCTCAGCGGCTGGTGGCCGAAGGTGGGCAGGGTAGTAGTCTTTTGCGCTGTTAGTCGGCCTGGCTTTTCCATTAACCAGATAGCACTGTAAATCTTAATTCTTTCCCCAACCTTACAGTTTTGTAATGTTGGGGAAATTCTCAAGCAATGTACGCAGGTTATATTTGCTTCACTGAAATATATCCATTGCTTGAGTGAGAATAAAATGAAAAACACAGTTAAGACACTAGCCAAAAAGTATGCCTGTATCGCAGCAGCATTAGTTGTAACGTCAGGCTGCGCCATCGCCGAACAAGGCGATAAGATGACAGTTAATCAGGTATTGAAAGCAGGCTCTCCATGGGCAACTACTGCTGTTTACCTACAGACTGATGGCAAAAGCGATAAATCAGCCAACCTGATCGGTGACAGTAATATATCTAAAGGGACTATCAGCTCAGCTCAGTACAGCGAAAAGAAATTCATGTTCATCGGTATGAGCGATTATACAAAAGGTACGTTCAATCAGGACAGTTTAGTTTCCTCTATCAATGCGGTAACCGATAGTGGTAGCAAGCCTAAAGGTTTTGCCCACGGTGATTATGCCGTTGTCAAAGACGACAAAGGCAGTACTGTCCGTCGTATTACTAATGCCAGCTTTGCGCCGTCTAAAGTAATTGATCGTACTGTGACAGTCGCTACGCCGGAAGAGTTTGGCTACACCTTTAATAAAAACGGTAATACATATTATGTTGAGCATAAGCCGTACGGATCTGCTTTTCCGGGAGTTACCTATCCAGCAGCGCTACAAACAGCGGTAGAATCGTTCTTCGCCAAGTAATCTGATATTAATCCAGTAGAGCAAACGCCTTTGGCTGGAATGTGGTTTTCGCCGCTTGTGAGAATCTAAGGTAAGCTTCATGCTATTCGTAAGATAGCTTTTAAAAAACCGCCGTTGGGCGGTTTTTTTGTGGGTGCTTTTTTATGGGAGCTTCAGGCAATATCGGGTAACTGAATGTAACCCAGGATGACTATGCCGCAATCATTATGCCGCTATCATTATGCCTTTATTGATATCGGACTAGCGTTCGCCCTGTACTTCGAAATCATCGGTGAGTAAGCGAGCTTCGCCATCTTCTTCGATGATCCAGTGTTCTCTGTGTACTACGCCAAAGGCTTTGTTCATGGTCCAGCTTGAACTGAGTATATAGCCCTGATCTTCTGCAGCTTCCCAGTTAACATCTGTGTACTCCACATCGGTAAAGCCCTTATCCATAATATCCTGCCAGAAAGCCTGAATTTCCTGACGCCCTTTGAAAGTACCAAAAGGGCGGGCATTCATAACGGAATCTGCCGTGTAGCGGACAGCGCAGCCTATGGCATCCTGCTGATTAAAGGCTTGCTGCCATGCGTTAATACCGGCCTGACATTTTGCTAATAGTTTTTGATCTGACATTCTGAATTCCTCTGCAAGCTTAAGCTCTGCGATTATTGAATTGATAAGCAGAGAGTAAAGATAATATTGAGGTAGAAAAACAAAGGTATTAGAATTTAATGTTCTGTTTTTACGGACAATAATTGCGGGTCATTTTAGGTAAATGTAATGAACCAACTTCGTCATATGTCAGTCTTTGCCCATATTGTTGAAACCGGGTCGATCACTACTGCCGCTGAATCGCTGCAGTTGTCTAAGTCGGTTGTGAGTCAGCATCTTAAAACCTTAGAGCAGGAATTGGGTATCACATTACTCAAGCGCACTACGCGTCGGCAAAGCCTGACCCCGGCGGGGGATGCTTTTTTTCAACAATGTAAGAAGCTGAATGAGATAGCCGATTCAGCCTGGCAACAGGCTCAGAATACTTTGCAGGTGCCACAGGGGTTAGTGCGCATTACTGCACCTAATGCACTGATGGACACTTTGATCGCTCCTGCTATCGGCAAACTGATGCAACAGTACCCGCTGCTCGAACCTGAACTGATCAGCAATGATCACCCGTTAGACCTGATGGCGAATGATATTGATCTGGCGATCAGAGTAGGCCCCTCGAATGACAGTAGCCTGAAGCAGAAGCGTATAGGTGAATTCCGAGATCAGCTGTGCGCCAGCCCGGCACTGATTGAGCGGGCAGATATTGAGTTGGGAGGCATTGACCAAGCACCTTATATTGCCAATACCTGGCAGGCGAGCCAGATAGCTCATGAGTTCAGGCGTATAGAAACAAATAACCCGGGAAAAACTAAACACAAGATCATTCGCTATGTAGCGCAGGCTCGCTGTAAAGCCGATTCATTTTATACCTGCCTGACCCTGATTCAATCGGGGGCCGGAGTCGGGATTATTCCAGACTTTCTGATAGATAATCTCCAACCGCAAGTACAACCGGTCTTTCCCGATTATCTGCTTCCGGTGAATCCGGTTTATGCACTCCATCCTTATAGTCAGAATCTGCCGCTGAGTGTCAGTGTGTGTCTTGATGCAGTTAGGGGAGCATTAAGCCGCTGAATAAATTGCTTCGCTTAGTTTACCAGACCCCTGAGTAAGCTGGCTGATCGTGACGGTGCCTCAGGCTAGCTGACCTTTGTTGCTTACGAGAAAAAATGCATAAGTCTTTATTAATATGAGACTAGTATGACTCATATTCATGTCCGTTGATCTGTATCAACGCTCTGATTCCATCAACACTCGAACTGCCCTTTTGTGGGGATTCTTTTAGCTCAACCTTTCTCGTATTGTTCGGCCTGAAAATTCTGACTGGTCGATAATGAATGCCTGGTTATTGGCATTACAGCTTTTCAGTCACTTAACATTCTATAAAAAGGTGGGAATATGCTCTCTAACGAAGAAATGGAAGATATTGAGGTAGCAATCGAAGAAGGGCAGGATAGCTTGTAAGTGGTATAAGTGGGTCAGAGTAAAATTAAAGTTGAGATGAGCTTGTCCCCGTCCCCGTCTTATAGTTCGCTCTACAACTCTGACCCCCTTGATCTGGTAACTGATTAGCTATGCTTGTTCAGAAATATACGGATCTGTTCAAAAGCATCTTTGGCTTCATCTAATTCGGGTTCAAACAGGTGCCAGTCGTGCATCATTTCCCGCCATATCTGCAAGGTTACATCAGTACCAGCGATGCGTGCTTTGTTGGTATAGCGTCGGGCATCATCGATCAGACATTCAGAATCACTGGCTTGTATCAGTAGTGGAGGGAGCCCGCTAAGGTCACCATGAATCGGTGATATAGCAGGATCATTAGGCCGAACCTGGGCATTAATCCAACTGGTTAATAGCAGCAGGGTTTTAGGGATGCGGACAATCGGTTTAAAGAAGTTTTGTAACATCGCATCGCGGTTTAAATTCTTAATAATGCTGGGGCTGGAAAGTGTGCTGTCAGTTGTCGGACTGAGTGCGATAGCGGCTGCGGGTGCCGGTAACTGATTTTCGCGAATCCAGGCTAACAGGGATAAGCACAGGTTAGCACCCGCAGAATCGCCGGCAATTATAAGTTGCCGTACCGGCTGTTCAACCTGCGGGCCATTATCCAGCAGCCAGCGATAGATATCCTGGCAGTCTTCGATACAGTCAAGACGGGCATTCTCAGGTATTTTACGATAGTTAACTGCAAACACCGCAGCGCCGCTGATTTCGGCAAGTTTACTGGTGATTATGCGATGGCTCTGGGGGCTACCCATCATAAAGCCACCGCCATGGATATAGAGCAATCGCTTATCCGGGTCTGCGTCTTCTGTCATAACCCATTCACCCTCAACCGGGGCTGCATCAGCACTAATGAATGATGCGGTTGTTGTACCTCTCAGGCCCGCTTTATCCATGGTTTTTCGCATTGCCAGCAGTTGCTGCTGTTTTGATAGTTTGGCAAATGTAGGATCTACATTAGTGAACTGTTTCTCAAGTTCAAAGTGGGGTGGTGACGCAGGCTTATCGTAAAACAACGGCTCAACCGGAGTGTCGTATTGTGACAGGTCTTCACCGGTGACGGCGATCTTTATGAAAGCCCAAAGCGCGATCAGCGAGATGATAAAAAACAGAGTAAACCAGAGCATAGATGTTCCTTCTATGGAATCGCTAGGAGAATGACCAAATACTTAACCTGTTGAAGAGTATAGCCTGAAGCGCTTAGCTTGAGTTAGAACGTCGAACAAGTTCGAATCGCTAGAAGTGGCTCCGTTACTTGCTAGAAAAAGCGCTATACATTAGGTAATGTTCGGCTTTTGATTATCTCGACTAGTGAGCTCCTGATGAATCTTATGCTAAACAGGCTTTGTGTTGCGCTTATGGCACTGTTCTTTTCGACATCGCCAGCGATAGCAGATCAGAAAGACTTGATTGTGATCGCTGCGCCTTCCATTGTGGATACAGAGGATGATCTCTATTACGCGGAGGTGTTCGATGACATTATCGAATTCGATATCGTCTATGCCAATGCGGTGCTAGGGCATGATGAGATCCTGATCCTGGTGGATGCTGAGACCCGACCTTATTTTACCGGAAGAGTACCGGAGCAGATTCTGATAGAGAGCGACCCGCAGCATATCTGGATGCGGGATTTCACAACCGTTAATCCATACCGTCCTGTTCAGTTCCGCTATACATCGGCGACCTTTGAAAATAATTACGCTGAAGCTGATGAGATTCAGGCAGACTTTAATTATCTCCTCAAGCAGGTTGGCATCGGTTTTGATCAAGCGCGTTATAAGAGTAAAAAATTGTTACTGGATGGCGGCAATATTGTCGATAACTACGCCGGTCGGGTGATCACCACCGAACGTTTTCTGGAAGATAATCGCTTAAGTCGTAAAGAGGGGATCGCCGCCCTGAAACAGCTCCTGGGGGCAACCGAAGTCGCCATTATTCCTGGCGATGACCCGGTGATGGCTCACAGCGATGGCATGGTGATGTTCAGTGATGAAAATACCCTCTTTGTTAACCGCTACGAAGGGACCTTTCGCACCCGGGTACTGGATGAATTGAAAAGTGCTTTCCCGGGTATCCGACTGATCGAGGTCGATGCTAAATGGGATGAAGGGGATAGTGAACTGTCAGTAGGCAGTGCCTGCGGTATCAATCTCAATGCCACTGTCACCTCTAACTTTATCTATATGCCTCACTTCGGTGATATCGAAAGCGACGATGTGATGAAACTGATCGCTAAGAATAGCGAAAAGACAGTGATACCAGTGCCTGCAAAGGGTGTTTGTAAACTGGGTGGATCGGTGCGCTGTCTGTCTTGGCAGCAGAGCGGTGATCGTACAGCGGAGGTTATTCGGAAGCTTCGCAGGTTTGAAAATTAGTAGTTAGATGTGACTTCGTCACTTGCTAGACGTCGCTAGGAAAAACGTAAAAGCCTTCTTTTCAGATTTATCAAAATTTACACACTGTAAGTTTAGTTTGGCACGGATAATTAACCCCCTTCTGTGCAGCTGAGCATTGGAGTTTATAAACAGATAGAGCGAGGACTGTTTGAGTGGGCGAAGCCTGCGAGTTTATAGACGAAAACGTCTACCCTTCGGGCCAGCTAAAGCTGTTCAGGCAAAGCCTGTCGCAGCGCTGTTTGTAAACGAAACGCGCAGGGGAGTTGGCGTAGCCAACCAAACAGCAGGGGCGGCTTTAGATTGTTAAGACCTTTGGCCGTTTAAAGGTCTTGGCTCGCCTTCAAGGCGAAATCAGACTTTCAGCAACTATCAATGCCAAAGATAAGCAACAAACCAAAATGAGCAATACCCGTTTCAGATCAATTGTCTATCAATCCATGATAAGGCACTATCAAGACAAAGGATACGCGCACCTACAAGTAACAAATACTGCGCAACTGATCAAATGAGTTTACTCATTTTCAGCGGACGAGAATGAAGTAATTTATTTAAAACTTTTTCTCATAACTTTAGCTTGAATAGTTTGTTAGAACCTATGGAACAGTGGGTATGTTTCGGTATTACGTTCGTTATTAATGTAGTTAAAGTCTCTGATTTTTTATTGAATAATTTTAATATCTAGTATTTGTATATAAGCTAAGGAAAGTAATGAGCAATCTTTTAATTGGTAACGGCCTTTCTATCTCAATATCAAAAAAATTTTCATATACATCGCTACGTGAGAGGGTTTCAGGTGGCCTTTCGCCAGCAGTAGAAAGACTTTTTAAACAATTTGACACTGATGACTTTGAACATCTTCTCACTAAAATAAAAGATGCACGTGATGTTATTGAGGCTATTACTGATGGGCAAGTAATAGTTAGCCAAAGTATCTCTGATGAAATTAAATCAAAATTAATTGAGGCAATAGGAGGTATGAACCCTAGAGGGCCAAGAGATGATGGACTTGATCCTCAAGCACTAAATTCAGCGCTAAAAAAATATTCTAATGTTTTCACGACTAATTATGATATTTACTTATATTGGGGGCGGAAGGGAAAAGATGGTTTTAATATAAATGATTTTTTCTTTAAGGGTGATTTTGATCTGAATAGAGCTGATCCGAATAATGGTGACTCAATATTTTTTTTACATGGGGCTTTGTTTGTATTTGACGAAGGGAACAAGGTTGTTAAAATTGGTAAAGGTGAGTTTATAACACTTGATGATGCAATTAAAGACAGGATAGTTAATAAAAACAGCTTGCCTTTGTTTATCTCTGAGGGTTCATCACAAGAAAAGTTATCTAGTATTAAGAAAAATGAATACTTATCATTCTGTTATCAAAACCTAAGAGGAATGAGTGGTGATCTTGATATATATGGGCATGGATTAAGTCCAGATGTTGATGGTCACATTGTTGATGCAATAAAGGCTTCTAAAATTGATGACATTACATACTATCAATATAATCTAGATCAAATGAATACTGGTGAAGTAGCTCATCTTCAAGCTACTTTGAATACTCGTTTAGGCAGAATTATTAAGTTAGTAGATTCTTCTAAGCACGAACTTTCAAACTGGAGTATTTGGGGTACTTCTTAAAGAAGAAGGGGAAAATGGGGGCAGAATAAAACTAAGGTAGATGCGATTAAGTAGCTTCTTTCGCTCAGGTGAGCCCCATCAGGCTATATCAGCCCGAAAAACCATAATTTCCGACCATTTACTCCCACCTGAATGCCTTTTCACGGTATTCAGGCGGACTTGTCCTACGTGCGCAGCATCTGACCCACTTTGACGATATTGGCCAAAGAAAAATGATTATTGGGGTCAGAGTAAATTAGTAATTGGCCTTTAAAACCTATCTTACGAAGCCACCAACTCCAGTCACACATCCACACCAAGCTAAGAAGGTTTCTTCTAGCAACTAGCAAGCAACGAAGTTGCGTCTAGCAAGCCGCGCAGCGGCGTTCTAGCAACTATTTTTTAGCCCTTGCCGTCGTAGGCGAAACCCCAAAGTAATCTTTGTAACAGTTACTAAAATGGCTGGTGCTGACAAAGCCGCTGGCCAGGGCGATATTGGTAATGGTCTCATTACTCTGTAATAACAGCCGCCGCGCGTGGGTGATGCGTAGTTCCAGATAATAGCGGGATGGACTGGTTTCCAAATGTGTTTGGAACAGACGCTCCATTTGTCGGCGGGAAATACCCACATGAGCAGCCAGTTCTTCCAACGTCAGGGGCTCTTCAATATTGTTGCCCATCAGCTGCATTAGCGTACGCAGGGTTTCGGGCAGGGTCGGATCATCACCGGCCTGAAGTTTCATTTTGCCGCTGCTTTCGGCGACCTGATCGCAACTGAGGATCTCACGGATCGCACGGGTGGTATCTTCGCCGTAATACTGATCAACCAGAGTTAGCATCATCTGCAGGGCGCTTACCGGGCCGGCACATGAGGCGCGTTTCTCAGCTACTACTAATGCGGTATCCGCCAGTTGAACTTTGGGGAACTGTTCACGGATATAGGCGTGGTTGTCGGGGTGGGCAGAGCAGGACTGATCGTCCAGCAGACCCGCATGAGCGATAGCGACACTGCCGTTCCATATGCCTCCCAGCGTGAGCCCTAGTTTATCGGCAGCTCTGAGGGTTTCGGTTAGTTTTGGGTTTTGTTCAAGATCACAGCGGAAGCCGCCACAGACAATCAGGATATCGATACTGCCGCGATGCTCGATAGCGAAGTGCTCCAAGGTGGCATTAGTAGCGATCTCAATACCCAGATCACTTAACGCTTTACGGGAATCGATACCCAGGGTGATATGTTCAAACAAAGGGGCGGTGCGGACCAGATTTGCGGTCACCAGGGTATCCACCGCAGCGGTAAAAGCCATCAGTGAAAAGTGTTCCAGCAATACAAAACCAATCTTAACCGGACGCTCCGGTGCATTGTCCGAAGGCAGGAACTGACTGTTACTGCTGCGCATGGTTGAGCTGAAATCACGTTTTTTCTGGTTATTGGCCATTACTGCCGCCCTGTCTTATTTGTGCGGACTATAGCCTGCATCTTAGATCAATTCTATCCCGAGGTACTGAAGAGGCCGAAGATCGGTGTTCAGAACCGCCTACAAAGTCAGTCACTTAGATAACTAATTCGTACTTTAGTAAGCAGGGTTCTATTAGTTACTAGCAAGTGAAGAAGTCATATATAGCGAGGCGTGCTTGTTCGGCGGTTTTGGTAACTGTCATTGGAGTATCCCAGTTGCGACGTGATTTTTTGGATTTTCGCGACTGTCGTAAATGGGCACACCCGGGACGCGTTCGAGCATAGCGACATTGCCGGGAGGGGCTAGTATCGCTGTCATGGAAGTTTTTTAGGGGATAGCCCGTTTCTATAGCGACTTCCCGGGTTGTCCCTAAAGACAACAAAAATAACAAAGGAAGGTACAAATAGGTCCAGATGGCCGTCTGCGGACACTGAAGTCTGCAGATGCAAGGCATAGATTGAAGTGAATGGCTGTAGTCCTTTATAAAATCTATAACGAAGCAGATGCTGGCTTCAGTGTTCGCCCTTCGGGGCTTTCTGAAAACTACAGACTCTGCGTTAGCACATATTGAAAGGTTGTAACATTCCTGCAAAGTGCTGCCTTGATTCTGAATTTTTCAGAACGCCAGATGGTTATCCGGGCCTGTTTGAACCTTCCCTAAGTCCGCCGTAATTGGCTAGGCGTGGAGATAAAGATGTTTACAAAGAATGACCAGATCCAGGGATACGATGATGCGCTGTGGGCAGCGATTGGTAAGGAAGAAGTTCGTCAGGAGGAGCATATCGAACTGATCGCTTCTGAGAACTATACCAGCCCTCGCGTTATGCAGGCCCAGGGTTCTGCGCTGACCAACAAGTACGCTGAAGGTTACCCTGAAAAGCGTTACTACGGTGGTTGTGAATATGTAGATATCGTTGAACAGCTGGCGCTGGATCGTGCTAAAGAGCTGTTTGGTGCTGAGTACGCTAACGTACAGCCACACTCAGGTTCTCAGGCAAACGCTGCGGTATACATGGCGCTGTGCGAGCCGGGCGACACTGTTCTGGGTATGAGCCTGGCACACGGTGGTCACCTGACTCACGGTTCCCACGTAAACTTCTCTGGCAAGATTTATAACGCTGTTCAGTACGGCCTGAATGAAGCAACCGGCGAGATTGATTACGACGAAGTAGAGCGTCTGGCGGTTGAGCACAAGCCGAAGATGATCGTTGCTGGTTTCTCTGCTTACTCTCAGATTGTTGACTGGGCGCGTTTCCGCGAGATTGCTGACAAAGTTGGCGCTTTCCTGTTCGTTGATATGGCACACGTTGCCGGTCTGGTTGCTGCGGGCCTGTATCCGAACCCGGTTCCTTTCGCTGATGTTGCGACTACAACCACTCACAAAACCCTGCGTGGTCCACGTGGTGGTCTGATCCTGTCCCGCGATAACGTGCTGGAAAAGAAACTGAATTCTGCAGTATTCCCGGGCGGTCAGGGTGGTCCTCTGATGCACGTAATCGCTGCAAAAGCGGTGGCATTCAAAGAAGCGCTGGATCCTGAGTTCAAAGAGTACCAGGCGCAGGTAATTAAGAACGCTAATGCGATGGCTGAAGTACTGATCGAGCGCGGTTTCGAAATCGTTTCCGGCGGTACTAAGAACCACCTGTTCCTGCTGAGCCTGATCAAACAGGGTCTGACAGGTAAAGATGCTGATGCTGCCCTGGGCCGCGCTAACATCACTGTAAACAAGAACGCTGTACCGGGTGATCCACAGTCTCCGTTTGTGACTTCAGGTCTGCGTATCGGTTCTCCGGTTATCACGACTCGCGGTTTCAAAGAAGAGCATTGCCGTACTCTGGCAGGCTGGATCGCTGATCTGCTGGATGTACTGAATCAGCCAGAAGCACTGGAAGCGAAGATCGCTGAAGTTAAGCAACAGGTTGTTGCACTGTGCGCTGACTATCCGGTTTATAAGTAAAAGAGTAAGTAAGAAAAGTATCAATAAGTCGGTTTACAAGTAAGCCGACCATTAATTTGAATTGAACACCTGGCAGTCTAAGTCTACTGATACCGATAATTATCAGAGCCGACTGCCCCTTTTGCGGGAGCTGATATTATGCAGCAATATTCAGGTTTCGGACTGTTTAAGCACAGTCTGAGTCATCACGAGAACTGGCAGCGCGCCTGGCGTAACCCTACGCCGAAGAAGAAGTATGACGTCATCATTATCGGTGGCGGTGGTCACGGTCTGGCGACTGCATACTATCTGGCGAAAGAGCACGGTGTAACTAACGTAGCGGTAATCGAAAAAGGTTATCTGGGTGGCGGTAACACTGCCCGTAACACCACTATCGTACGTTCTAACTACCTGTGGGATGAGTCTGCTCACCTGTACGAGCACGCGATGAAGCTGTGGGAAGGTCTGTCTCAGGATCTGAACTACAACGTTATGTTCTCGCAGCGTGGTGTATTGAACCTGGGTCACACCCTGCAGGATATGCGTGATATCGAGCGTCGTGTAAACGCTAACCGATTGAACGGTATCGATGGTGAAGTACTGGATCCGCAGTCGATCAAAGAGATCGTGCCGCACATGGATTGTTCAGCGAACAGCCGCTACCCGGTTATGGGTGCTTCATGGCAGCCACGCGGCGGTGTAGCCCGTCACGATGCGGTAGCCTGGGGCTTTGCCCGTGGTGCTGACTCTTTCGGTGTTGATCTGATTCAAGAGACCGAAGTAACAGACCTGATTATTGAAGACGATACGATTATTGGCGTTAAGACTAACCGTTACGGCGATATTATGGCCGATCGTGTTGGTTCTGTTGTTGCCGGTAACTCTGCTGTTATCGCTAAGATGGGTGGTTTTGAACTGCCGCTGGAATCTCATCCGCTGCAGGCACTGGTATCTGAGCCAATTAAGCCGGTTCTGGATACGGTTGTTATGTCAAACCATGTACACGGTTATGTCAGCCAGTCCGATAAGGGCGACCTGGTAATCGGTGCCGGTATCGACGGTTACACTGGTTACGGCCAGCGTGGTTCTTACCCAACCATTGAGCACACAGTGCAGGCGATTGTTGAGCTGTTCCCAATGTTCAGCCGGGTACGCATGAACCGTCAGTGGGGCGGTATTGTTGATACTTGTCCTGATGCTTGTCCGATCATCAGTAAGACACCGGTTAAGAACCTGTTCTTCAACTGTGGTTGGGGTACCGGTGGCTTTAAAGCGACTCCGGGCGCAGGTAATGTTTTTGCAGCGTCTCTGGCTAAGGGTGAAATGCACCCACTGGCAGAGCCATTCTCTATGTTCCGATTCCATGACGGCGCGCTGATTGATGAGCACGGCGCCGCTGGCGTAGCACACTAAACGGGAGACTATACGATGTTTCATATCTACTGCCCGCATTGTGCGGAATACCGAGAAGAAGAAGAATTTCACGCAGCGGGTCAGGCGCATATTCCGCGTCCTTTAGATCCGGAAGCCTGCTCTGATAAAGAGTGGGGCGAGTATATGTTCTTCCGGAAAAATCCACGTGGTATTCACCACGAGCTATGGGTTCATGCTGCCGGCTGTCGCAAGTTCTTTAACATGACTCGCAACACCCAGACTTACGAAATTAAAGAAGTCTACAAGATTGGCGAGCAGCCATCTGTAGTCGCTGAATAAGAGGAGCGGAATTATGACACAGCAAAACCGCCTCCAGAGCGGAGGTCGCATCGACCGTTCCAAGCCATTGACCTTTACCTATAACGGTAAGCAGTTCTCTGGTTTTCAGGGCGACACTCTGGCATCTGCTATGCTGGCAAACGGCATTGATGTCGTTGGCCGTAGTTTTAAATACAGCCGCCCTCGCGGTATCGTAGCTTGCGGCGCTGAAGAGCCGAATGCGGTACTACAGCTGGGTGCAACTGAAGCGACTCAGGTACCGAACGTACGTGCCACGCAACAGGAACTGTTTAACGGTCTGGTTTCAGCATCAACCAACGGTTGGCCGAGTGTTGATAACGATGTAATGGGCCTGATGGGTAAAGTCGGCGGCAGCATGATGCCACCGGGTTTCTACTACAAGACATTCATGTTCCCTCAGTCTCTGTGGGACACCTATGAGTCAATGATCCGTAAGGCCGCTGGCCTGGGTCGTTCACCGCTTGAAAGCGATCCGGATACTTACGATAACGTTAATCAGCATTGCGACGTTATGATCGTTGGTGCGGGTCCTGCGGGTCTGGCTGCAGCTCTGACTGCTGCCCGTGGTGGTGCGCGTGTAATCATCGCTGATGAGCAGAATGAATTTGGTGGCAGCCTGCTGAACACCAAAGAAACTCTGGACGGCAAGCCTGCTGCAGAATGGGTTAACGCTGTTGTTGCAGAACTGGCGACATTCGAAGACGTGATGATGCTGCCGCGTTCTACAGTGAACGGTTACCACGACCATAACTTTGTCACTATCCATGAGCGTTGCACCGATCATCTTGCAGACATTGCGCCGGTTAATCAGGCGCGTCAGAAGCTGCACCGTGTACGTGCTAAGTGGGTAGTACTGGCAACCGGCGCGCACGAGCGTCCACTGGTATTCTCAAATAACGATGTACCGGGTTGCATGGTATCTAATGCAGTTTCTACCTACATCAACCGTTACGGTGTTGTACCGGGTAATGAACTGGTACTGATGACCACCAACGATTACGGTTATCAGGCAGCTCTGGACTGGGATGATGCCGGTCGTAAGGTTGTTGCTATTGTTGATACCCGTGCCTCTGGTTGCGGTGCCCGTGCTGAAGAGGCACGTAAGCGTGGTCTGAACATCATTACCGGTTCTGCAGTCATTGAAGTGCAGGGTAGTAAGCGTGTATCCGGCGTATCTGTTGCTGCGATCAGCGCTGATGGTGGTAAAGTTATCGGTTCTGTGACTAAGCTGAAAACCGATACGGTTGCCTCTTCTGGCGGCTGGAGCCCGGTTATTCACCTGTCCAGCCATACTGGCAGCCGTCCTACCTGGGACGATAAGATTGTTGGTTTCGTACCTGGACCTACGGTTCAGAAGCAGCTGACAGCCGGTGGCATTAACGGCCAGTACGACACCGCTGTTGCACTGAAGCAAGGCTTCGATGCAGGCCAGAAAGCACTGACTGAAACCGGTCTGAGTGCGGCTGAAGTTGTTCTGCCTAAAGCAGAAACACTGAAGTCTGATACACCGATGACGCTGTTCCATATTCCGCATATCAAGCCAACGTCGGCTGCGCCTAAGCAGTTTGTTGACTATCAGACGGATGTAACAGCAGCGGGTATCGAAGTGGCTTGTCGTGAAGGTTACGAGTCTATCGAGCACGTTAAGCGTTACACCGCGATGGGCTTCGGTACTGATCAGGGTAAGCTGGGTAACATCAACGGTATGGCGGTTGCAGCCAAAGCGCTGAACAAGACCATTCCTGAGACCGGTACTACCATCTTCCGTCCGAACTATACGCCGATCTCTTTTGGTGCGATCGCTGGCCGTAACTGCGGTTCACTGTTCGATCCTGAGCGTTACTCTGCGATGCACAAGTGGCACGTTGAGCACGGTGCTAAGTTTGAGGATGTAGGCCAGTGGAAACGTCCATGGTACTTCCCGCAGGGCAATGAGACGATGCAGGAATCGCTGGATCGCGAATGCCTGGCAGTACGTGACAGCGTTGGTATTCTGGATGCATCTACCCTGGGTAAGATCGATGTTCAGGGTAAAGATGCCCGTGAATTCCTGGGTCGTGTTTACAGCAACGCCTGGGCTAAGCTGGCGGTTGGTAAGTGTCGTTACGGCCTGATGTGTGGCGAAGACGGTATGGTATTTGACGATGGTGTATCGGCTTGTTTAGGCGATAACCACTTCGTGATGACTACCACTACCGGTGGCGCAGCACGGGTTCTGGAATGGCTGGAAATCTACCACCAGACTGAGTGGCCTGAGCTGGAAGTTTACTTCAATACGGTTACCGATCACTGGTCTACACTGACTATCTCTGGTCCTAACAGCCGTAAACTACTGTCAGAGCTGACCGATTACGATCTGAGCAATGACAACTTTAAGTTCATGGACTGGAAACAGATGAAGGTTGCCGGCGTTCCTGCCCGCGTATTCCGAATCTCTTTCACCGGTGAGCTGTCGTTCGAGATTAACGTACAGGCGAATTACGGTACCCACGTTTGGGAGAAACTGTTCGAAGCAGGTAAGAAGTACAACCTGACGCCTTACGGTACTGAAACTATGCACATCCTGCGGGCTGAGAAAGGTTTCATTATCGCCGGTCAGGATACTGATGGCTCTGTTCATCCGTATGACCTGGGTATGGGCTGGTGTGTGTCTAACCAGAAGCCGTTCAGCTACATCGGTAAGCGCGGTATGAATCGTGAAGACTGTGTACGTCCGAACCGTAAGCAACTGGTTGGTTTGAAGACTAAAGATCCTAAAGCGGTGATTCCTGAGGGAGCACAAGCGGTACTGGATCCTAAAGCACCGATCCCGATGCCGATGGAAGGCCATGTTACCTCCAGCTACTGGAGTGCGAACCTGGGTCACTCTATCGCGATGGGCTTTATTAAAGGTGGCCTGGATAAGATGGGTGAAACTGTATTCTACCCACTGGCCGATGGCACTGTGATTGAAGCTGAAATTTGCAGCCCGATCTTCCTTGATCCGAAAGGGGAGCGTCAAAATGTCTGATTTGAATGTAATGACACCAGCAGAAATTGCAGCGACTAAAGCTGCAGTAATGGATCAGGTACCTGGTCCTGAAATTCAGGGGCAGTCTCCGCTGCACCATGCGGACCTGGAAAGCCTTGCAAAGCAAGGCCCTAAAACTGGTGGTGTTCACTTGCGTGAGCACAAACTGCTGGGTCATCTGACGCTACGCTGCAATCCTGAAAATGCTGATCAGCTGGCTGCTGTTGAGCGGGTGCTGGGTGTAGCTTTACCACTACAACCACTGACCTCTGCTGAAAATGGCGACTACTCCATTCGCTGGATGTCTCCTGATGAGTGGCTGATTCTGGTGCCGGGCCTCGAAGCATTTGATATCGAGTCTAAGTTCCGTGATGAGATGGGTGGTCACTACTCGCTGGTAAACAGCAGTGGTGGTTCAACCGTACTGGAACTGTCTGGTACTGATGTTGTTGAGCTGCTGAAGAAGTGTATCCCGATCGATCTGCACTCTAAGCACTTTCCTGTGGGTAAAGTGGTATCGACTGTGTTTTCTAAGAGCACAGCGATTGTCCGCCGCACCGGTGAACAGCGCTTTGAGTTGATCATTCGTCGCAGCTTTGCTGACTACATCTGGCTCTGGCTGCAAGATGCCAGCCGTGAGTTTGGTCTGGTAATCGAAGCCTGACTCTTAGCTCGAACTAACCGGTCTGCAACCGCAGACCGGTTTCTACTTCTTAACTTGCCTGTGACTGCTTTGCTAAAAAAGCCGTTAACGGCGTCCTATTGTCAGGAGAATGCATATGACCTCTACTAACCACGCTAAGCCATGGATCTTTACCGCCAGTTGCCCAAGTATTTTGGGTACGGTTGATGTGGTAACCCGCTATATGGCGGAAGCCGGAAACTATGTGGAAGAGATTCATTCGTTTGATGATAGCGAATCCAAAAATTTCTTTATCCGCATTGAATTCCAGCCGCAAAATGAGAACTTCAGCGCAGAGCAGTTTAATGCTGAGTTTGCTTCCCGTGCTGCAGAATTCGATATGGAGTGGCAGCTGACCGAGCCGCAACACCGTCAGCGTGTGGCTATTCTGGTATCTAAATACGATCACTGCCTGAACGATCTGTTGTACCGCCACCGTACCGGTCAGCTGAACATCGAGATTCCGGTGATTATCTCTAACCATCCTGACCTGAAAGAACTGGCTGAGTGGCACGATATTCCGTATTACCACTTGCCGATCAGTGCTGAGACTAAGCCGTATCAGGAAGCTGAGATCGTTAAATTGTTAGATCAGTACGATATTGAACTGGTAGTACTGGCCCGTTACATGCAGGTGCTATCACCCTGGATGTGCGAGCAGTTAAACGGCAAAGCGATCAACATTCATCACTCGCTATTACCGGGCTTTAAAGGTGCACGTCCTTATCATCAGGCCTGGGAAAAAGGTGTGAAGATGGTGGGTGCGACTGCGCATTATGTAAACAATGATCTGGATGAGGGCCCTATTATTGCCCAGGGAATTCAGACTGTAGACCACGCTTATTATCCTGAAGATCTGGTATCAAAAGGCCAGGATGTCGAGCGGGTAACGCTGTTTAATGCGATCCGATATCACATTGAGAAGCGGGTGTTCCTGAACGGTAGCCGGACGGTGATCTTTAGTCATTAAAAGCTACTGCGCTTGGAATTACTGCGTTAAAAGTTTACGGCTGGTGCTCACATAGCGCTGCTATGCTCCGCTCATCCGTAAACTTTGTGCCTTGCACTTCCATCGCTCGTAACGCTTTTTGTATGCAGTTCAGCACTCGTGATGCTCTTGGTACTAAGTGTTGCGATTGAGATTATAGCGAGTACTTTTAAAGTTTCGCAGCGTAATGTTTTTAAGTTTTTCGCTGTTCTGAATTACAGGACAGTGAACCCTTTTTGAGGCCGGCCTGAGCGGTGATTAGTTTTCCCCAAGAGAGTAATCATCGCTCTACTCACACGGGTCGGTCTCAATTCCTTCTGCTGATATTTACTATTCGCTACATAACGACCGTTTAAGAAAACTACAGGTCGTAAACTGGCATACGGTCTCAGTGACTCCGGCAGATAATTCATCCTTCAGAATAATAATCAGCGCTATGCATGCGCGGTGGAGACTTTCTATGTCTATTTCAGTATTTGATCTTTTTAAAGTAGGCGTAGGCCCGTCAAGTTCTCATACCGTTGG
Organism: Amphritea balenae; assembly: GCF_003858655.1. Classification (GTDB taxonomy): domain Bacteria; phylum Pseudomonadota; class Gammaproteobacteria; order Pseudomonadales; family Balneatricaceae; genus Amphritea; species Amphritea balenae. The sequence goes on along the minus strand of NZ_RQXV01000001.1, from coordinate 651,732 downwards.
CCCTATGGTGGCGGCGGCTAATTTTGTCGAGTATCTCGGGCAGCAGGCACTGGTAAATGATGTGTCCCGGATTCAGGTTGATCTGTATGGATCCCTGAGTGCGACAGGTATCGGCCATGGTACTGATAACTCGGTAATCGTTGGTCTGATGGGCGAACGTCCCCACAGTATTGATCCTGAAATGATTTTGCCGGTCGTGGCGGGTCTGAAAGAAAGTAACAGTCTGAATCTGGCTGGTAGTCATCCGATCGAATTTATCTGGGATCGGGATATGAACCTGCTGGAAGAGAATCTTTCATACCATCCGAATGCGATGCGTTTAGCCGCGTTTGGCGCAGATGACAGCCTGCTGTACGAGAACACTTATTACTCAATCGGTGGCGGTTTTGTTATCGATGAAAGTGAAGCCACCGCCGATGCCCATCTGGTACCCCAGGTTGAGTTACCTTACGACTTTAATAATGCGGTCGAACTATTAGAGCTCTGCGAGGCCAATAACTTCAGTGTCAGCCAGCTGATGATGGAGAATGAAAAAGTCTGGCGTACCGAGCAGGAAATCCGTGATGGCCTGATGGATATCTGGGCGGCGATGAAAGAGTGTATTGCTACTGGCCTGCATAAAGAGGGTATCTTGCCTGGCGGTCTGAAGGTTAAGCGCCGGGCGATGAGTCTGCACAAATCTCTGATCCGTTCTACTAAGCCTAATGTGATCAGCTCTACTATGGGGGCGATGGACTGGATTAACCTGTATGCCCTGGCGGTGAATGAAGAAAATGCCGGTGGCGGACGGATGGTGACCGCTCCAACTAATGGTGCAGCGGGTATTATCCCCGCGGTGCTGATGTACTACACCGAGTTTACAGCTAATGCGACTGAAGAGTGCGTGGTTGATTTCCTGTTGGCTGCTGCAGCAATTGGCGCGTTGTGTAAGAAAAATGCTTCCATCTCAGGTGCTGAAGTCGGTTGTCAGGGAGAAGTAGGTTCTGCCTGTGCCATGGCTGCTGCTGGCTTGTGTGAAGTACTGGGCGGCTCACCTGAACAGGTGGAAAACGCCGCTGAGATCGGACTGGAACATAACCTGGGTCTGACCTGTGATCCTGTGGGAGGCCTGGTTCAGGTGCCTTGTATTGAGCGTAATGCAATTGGCGCGGTGAAAGCGATCAATGCAACACAGATGGCGTTGCGGGGGGATGGTGAGCATTTCATCTCGCTGGATAAGGTGATCAAGACTATGTCTGATACCGGCCGGGATATGCACGACAAATACAAAGAAACCTCCCGTGGAGGACTGGCGGTTAACGCGATTGAGTGTTGATTGGGGAATATGCTGAGCTTAACGTTAAGCGACAGTGAAAAGCCGGGATTGATGCTTCTCAACACAATTATCGAGCCTGACAGATTCATAAAGCACTGCCCCTGAGGGGGGCGGTGCTTTGTTGTTTTCAGCTATAGTGTATTGAGGTAAAGTCCACTATCTGAGTATGGTTTTTAAATTGATGCTTCTTTTGATATCGATTTTGCTATCTGATGAAAGATTATGATCTGCTTGTCGTTTCAGGAAGATCGACAATTATAATAATACACCCTGATAACTCGCTAAGAGCGCATTCTTAGTAAAGGTTCGCTTATGACTGACTCGCACAACAAACCGGCCACCGTGCGTACCCGCGCTATTGGCTTTCTGCTGCTGAATAACTTCACAATGATCTCGCTGGCCTCGGCAGTTGAAGCGTTGCGGATGGCCAATCAGCTCAGCGGTGAAGAACTCTATTCCTGGTTTACTTTAACGATGGATGGTCAGCCGATCAGTGCCAGCGATGGGATTAAAATCACTCCGGATGCGGGTGTTCAGCGTTGCCCCGATCTGGATACGGTGATTGTTGCGGGCGGAGTGAATGTACTTAAGGCCTACAACAAATCACATATCAGTTGGTTGCAGGAGATGGACCGTAAAGGCTGTAAGCTCGGTGGCGTATGTACCGGTGCTTATCTGTTGGCCGATGCGGGGCTGATGAATGGCTATGATTGCAGTACTCACTGGGAGTACCTGGCGTCATTGCAGGAAGCTTTCCCTAAAGTGAACTGCTCTAATCGTCTGTTCAGTATTGACCGCAATCGTATGACCTGTACCGGGGGCACAGTGCCGCTGGATATGATGTTGAATATGATCAAACAGGAACATGGCTACCAGCTTTCTGCAGCAATCTCAGAGATGTTTATCTGTGACCGGATTCGCGATGAAAGTGATCAGCAGAAAGTACCACTACGACATGTTCTGGGTACAACACAACCCAAACTGGTTGAAGTGGTTGCGCTGATGGAAGCGAACATAGAAGAAGTAATCGAGATGGACGAGCTGGCGCATTATGTCGACCTGTCCCGGCGTCAGTTGGAGCGTCTGTTCCAGAAATACCTTGATTGCTCTCCCTCAAAATACTACCTCAAACTCCGTCTGTTAAGGGCCCGGCAGTTGCTGAAACAGAGCACAATGCCAATTATCGATATCGCCGCAGCTTGTGGCTTTGTGTCGACGCCTCACTTCAGTAAATGTTACCGCGAACAGATGGGTATCCCGCCCAGTGAAGAGCGCGCAGCTCAGGGCAAAGGGCAGGACGAGAAACTGGTGGAGCCGGCCAAGCCTAAGCTCACAGTGACTACTAAGCCGGTACTGTCGGCTAAAGAATCTCTGGCCACTGGTGCTTTCTCCGAGGCGAAAGCTGAATCTACTTTTGGTTCGGTGAACCTGAAGGATAAGCCGTAATAGTCAAAAGTTTGTGCTTGGCCTGCACTACTTTTATTTACAATAAAGCTGAATAAGAATTAGTCCTATTTTCTAAACAACTGTTTGACTGTTGATTGTGCTGAACTAAATTAAAGGCTCGGGCAGGGATGCCGTAAGAAGCGAAGGATCGCGACTCAGTTTCAATCATTTCAGTACTCCCCGATCTTTTCTATAGACCTTTTCTCTGCCTTTTTATCGCAATGGAGCCTGCCCTCAGGTTGTTCCATTTGTGGGATCAGGACTATCAGGGAGGGTATACCATGGCCAGGCGTCCAGATAAAAAACCAGTTCAAGAGCGCTTATCGCAGCGTAGAAATGACGCGGATTTTGAGATAACAAAACCGAACCGGGAGTCTGAGTTACTTAAGGGAAAGATTGATGAGGCCCGGCATAACTTTCATAAGGTTGAAGCTGAGGTTAAAAACCTTAACGAAGAAATAGAGATGCTGGAAGCCAAAGGCGAAACAGAAGCTGCAGCTAAGATACGCATCAGGGCCACCCATGTCACTCAGGAACTGGGAAAGTTGCAGGATGCCGCAACCGAGGCTCCATTTCTTATGGATGCCTTTGGTTTAGGGCTTAATCAGCCGAGGGCGATTGAAGCGAATATCTCAGAAATAATTCAACCGACTGCAATCAAACACAATGAGATCCAGCGTAAGTTCAATAAGCAGCTGGGCTCTACAGTATTACCAAGTCAGGGGCCAAGGGAGCCGGTGAAACTGGTCGATGGATCTCTACAGGATGACCCGAAAGTTGGCAAACTGCGACTCAATATTGGGGATGAAACGGGTCAAATGGCAGCAAATGCCAGCTATAGCATCAGCGTTACCCTGGAGAATAGCGAAGAGACTGTTCAATTAAAGCAGGGGCGTACTGATACCAAAGGGTATTCTTCAGTCAGTCTTGGGCATATTGCTCTCAATGATATTACCGAGATGCAAATCAACGTTGTGAGTGATGATCAGCTGATTACCCGAAAATATGACAGGGTATTGCTTGGTGACCTTTTGTTGGGGCACTTGCCGATATTTGTGCCAGTACCGAAAAGCTTGATAGACAAGCTAAAAGACCGACTTAAAGATCATGATGGCCCGTTACCGGCCGGAACTATTGAAGATCCTGATGAAGCCGATCTGCAGGCATCACCAGAATCGTTCGGCCTTAATGAGGAGCATGTTGATGGCAATTGCTGCTTGCGTCCGAACAGTGAATTTGCCGCCAAAGAGTACCACTTCCGACAGATTGTCCGGCTGACCGATATTGAAGATGTGAAGCTGGTATTTGATGGTGAGAAAGAGATTGATCGCAAAGAGGTCGCCACAGCTATCCCCTTTGGTGATGACTCAGTTTCCAGCTATGCGGTATTGGGTGGCAATGTTCTGGTCGGTTTAGTTAATACCTACCGGCATGCTTGGTATCCGGCAGGCAGAGGACTGGGACGATTACTTTATTCCACTAGTCTGGCCCCCTGTGAAGAGATAAATCTGGCCTTTATTGACTGGTCACGCCGGGAAAGGGATAGCCGGAGAGAATCAAGGAGTCAGAGCGAGCAGGTGGAGCATGAACTCCAACACGATCGTTCTATTGATGAAGTCGTTGATGCGACGTTAACTGAACATCAGGATGGATCCTCAAGCTCGGGTGGCGGTGGTGCCAGCCTTGATCTGGGTATTTTTAGTATCGGTGGCGGGGGAGGCAGTACTTCGAGTTCTACTAATGGTCGCCGTGACTTGCACAGTTCTACGGTACAGGGCATTTCGGAAAGCATTAGTCAGAACTCATCTTCTATAAGACATCAGCGCGCCACTGTTGTGACGACGTCCTATCAGAAAGAGTCTGAGCGGATAAAGACCCGTACCATTCATAACCACAATATGAATCATATGATGAACCTGGAGTACTTCCAGGTAGTGGAACATTACAGCGTTAAAACTGAGTTGGTGGAAGAAAAACCAGTATTGCTGATCCCTTATGAAGTGGATCAGGATATGTTTGGTACCATCTCCAGCTTTGATAAATATGTGCTTAATCCCAGCGTTCCGGTTACCCGCTTTCTGGATCGACATCGCCGGATTCTCAGCCGACTGGTGCCGCGGCGCTATCGTAGAGCTTTCAAGGGATTATCCCGCTTACTGCATTGTCGTGATATCTATCAGATCGAGACACCTTATGCGACGTTCTCCAGTTGGGAGATAAAACTCAGTAATGCCTGGCGTCCGGGTATCAGTCTTCGTCTGGAAACTCATAGCGGCCAGAGTGTAAAGCTATATCCTGTGGGCGGCTCTTCTAGTTCACCACCCACCTATTTCCGTTCCAGTGCGGTGCGTGATAGTGATATCAGAGCACTGACCATTTCATTCGATTCCAATGCCGCAGTTCAGAGTCTGAATCTGCCGTCATTCCTGGAAAGTATTGTTGGGGACCTGTTGGAAGACGCGACCAAATTTAAACTTGAACGGGTTGATATGTCTGTGACGACTGACCGTTCCAGGTTTTTGTCCACCCCTCAGACCTATATCGTTGAAACCGTTGGTGTTAATACCACTCTGGGAGTTGATAACCCTTCTGTAGAGGTCGGGCTAACCACGCCAGAACCCGATTTCAGTAGCTACCGTGGTAGAGAGCATGAGGATTACTGTCAGCTGAAGGAGCTGATTGCTCATATCCAGTCCAACCCGATGCGATATATGCGGGCGATCTGGATGAGTGAAAATCCTGATCGTCGGGCGATTCGTTTCGATCGTTATCAACTCGATGATACCTCTCTGCTGGATCATATTATTAATCGTCCCAGAGGTGTATTGGGCAACTATGTTGCGTTTGAGTTATTGGACGGCCACCGCTTAGTTGCGATCAATAGTCCGGATTATGTGGTGTCTAACCGGGTTATTACGCTACCTACCCGGGGCGTCTTTGGTGAAGTATTCCTGTCTTGTTGTAATGCCACCGAGAAAAGGGATGTGGAGCGCTTTATTGACCCTGAGCGTAGCTGTCAGAGCAATGCTCCGGATATAACCGGCGTATCTCCTGGCTCCAGGGCTCAGCAGACTAATCTGTCACCGACGGATTTTGCAGCGCCGATTGTAAATCTTCAGACAGCCCCCTCACTGCCGGATCCCACCGGGACTGCCAATGCACTTTCAGTCTTGGGGACACCTGATATATTCCGAGATCTTTCTCATGGTGCCGAATTGTTGCAGTTTATTGATAATGCGACGAAGGAAGCCTTTACCAGTACCCGTCAACACCGTGCGGCGATGAATGCAATCGCAGGAGATGTAGTGCGAGGTTTGGTCAGTGCCTATACCGGAGTGCCTGTTGGAGGCAGTGGTAGCGGGGGGGGGCAGGCTGCTCAGTCTGGTACCACGGGTATTACTTCAACGCCAAGTGGTGCTACTGGTGCCGGCGCTCAAACAAGCACCGGTGGGCAGAGCGAAGCAGGTCAGATTCTCAATGGACAGATGGTGCGGCAGACTAACCCTACCCAGATTAGCGATGGTATCCAGACCATTCAGCGGGCAGTGGGTAGTGGTCAACTGACCCAGGAACAGGGTAATGCCGCTATCAATCAGTTAGTGGGAGGCACCACCGCAAGTAGTGACTTCAATGGTGCCGCTGCACCGGCCATGACACTGATTCAGCCAACCAGTGGATCAGGCCTGGCCTTTAATCCAACCGCTGGGGATAAGAGCAATGAGATCACTGTGGAAGTGGTGGTTAGTAATCAGCCTGTCGGCGGTCGGGTTGAGTGGAGTTGTATCGATCCGACCGCTGTTATATTCGATACGCCGGATCAACCTGTGACAAAGGTAACCGGGTTGAAGCCCGGATTACGCACAGTAACCTGTACTATGTATGACAGTAGTAATGTGCCTGTGACTGTGATCAATGTTCCGCTGAGTATTCCGCAGTTTGTGACCGTAAGGGAGGACGTCACTCAGTTTAATAATTCATTGGCTACTCTGGGACTGACGGCCCATAAAAATACCCTGTTGCAGGTCATGAAGACGGTTGCAGAGCGCTCGCTCTCTACCAGTAATGTAAGGCTGATCTGGGAGATGGCACCCCATAATGAGAGTCTGCCTTCTGTGCATTCGGGTGCTGGACTGGCATTTGGACATACCACCGATCTGACTATTTTCGATGTTGTCTCCGCAGGAACCCCCGGAGTCACAATATCTGGAGGTAGTGGTGTAGGCCCCGGCGCGTTTAATGAGCTGATTGGTGTTTTCCCTGGTGCGTTGGATGATCCTTCCGGAACGGTTCAGATAGACGATGCAATCCGTCAGATTGTGGCTGCCACGTCGGGCCCTTCTCCGGATGCGGCGCTGATGAATCTGAAGTGTGCCATGATTGCCCGCTATACCGGAGTGGTGCTTGCTCATGAGGTTGTACACAGCCTGATCGGCATGATTGTCAATCCAGACAGGACATCGACGCCACATAATACCCCACCTATACCTGGCTGCCTGATGAATACCGGTGATCAACCGACTACAACAGAAGTATCTGGTTTGGAGATAACTGATCTGGTTAATTTCCCTGATCCGGGTACTTTTACTGACAGGGGGGTCGCGACATTGCTGATACCTTCTGCCCATGTGCAGGCTCAGATCGATCTTAGTTTCCCGATCAGTATCTGAACCGGCCCTAAAAAAGCCCTCCGTATGGAGGGCTTTTCATTTCTCATTTAATTCAATCCGATCATTGCGCCTTTTTGGTAGTCTTGCGGGGGGCAGCTTTTTTTATTGGTTTTTTTAGCGACACGTTTTCTTTATTTAAGGATAGGGTAAACAGCTCTTTAATCGCTTCAGCGACAGCCTTATTAACGGCTTCCCCAACAGCCTCGGCGGCTTCAGCTACCGCGCTACCGATCTCTTCTGCTTCCGGTACTGCTGTACTGCTGGTTTCTTCGCCATGAACTTTGGCGGCAAGCTCCAGAGTTATCCTGCGAATAACGACAACTACGGTATCAGAGGCTTCGACATTGCAGGAAACATGGGCCGATACGGTGGTTTGGTCTTTATTGATTACTCCTGCCATAGCTTCAATCAGATGAGGTTCAGGGGTGCTGCCTGGCTGAGTTTTAAATTCGCCGGTGCGGTCGCTGGAACCATGGGGTTCCATAAAACTGCGGCCGCGATGGCCGCTGGGGACAGGGTCGGTAGAGTCCCAATTGTCGGCATCCCATCGATTTGGTGAAGACCGCTGATCCAACAGGGTGTCAATCAACAGTTTTTCCAGCTCAAACCAGGCTTTATTGTCGCCATCGCCGGGATCATCACAGGCCCAGAATCCGTCGATCATTAGCTTGGCTTCTAACTCTACGCCTCTGCCATTGCGCCCCTCGAACTGGATATTTAAAGCATCGATATTGATCTTAACTGTATTCCGGGCTTCTTCAAGAACACTTTGAATATCCTTCATCGTCTTGATGACTGTAGATACGACGCTTTGTGCATTTACAGGGACCCCGGCTGCGGCTCCTCCTATTTGAGAGGCTATACCGTTGGCTCCACCTATTAGGGAACCTACAACTGATTCGAACGCTTCGTAATCATCTTCGTCGCTTTCAGCGACATGCATATTAAGGTCCCAGGTAATAGTTCGGCTGGCAGAGGGTTTTGATGGATCAGGGGATACCGAAACAGCAGGTCGTGATTGCGGTAGTCCGGTGGTCTGATCAAATCCTGAACTAACCTGTTTAAGCAGGGATTTCAGATCGGAATTACCGAAAGCCCGGTGTGCTTCCTGGGTAGTAACTATTAGATTTATTGGCATAACGAATACCTCTAAGTGATTTCTGCACTTATGGCTAAGAGGTTTTTATAGGCTGGGAATACTAGTTTGTCTGGCCTTCATTCCTTCGAAGCCGGTTAGAATAGCTTATGCAATCGCATCCTTGTGGCGGCATCGTTAACAACGCAGATACAGATGCTTTTCAAGTATAGGATGTTTTATCAAATGTAGGTTTGAAACGTCTGTTTAGGGTGTTGTAGGTGTCTGGAGCTCCCTTTCGATCTACGGGCTGGTATTGATCACGCTTTTCTGACCTTCAACTATAATTCAGCAAGTTGTGTCTTTTCCGGTTGTTAAAAAGAATCAGGTGGGAATATGAAGATTATTGCATTTGCAGGGAGTAATCACCGGGCATCAATAAATAAGCAGTTGGTGGAGTACGCGAGCTCTTTTTTAAACGATGCGGATATTGAAGTGCTGGATCTGAATGACTACGAATTACCTTTGTATAGTCAGGATCGGGAACTGGAGATAGGACACCCCGCGCTGGCAAAGAATTTTCTGGCAAAGATCGGGGAGAGTGATGGTGTTCTGATCTCATTTGCGGAACATAATGGCTCATACTCGGCCGCTTATAAAAACCTGTTTGACTGGTGTTCCCGGATTGAGCCTAAGGTATTTCAGAATAAACCGATGGTGCTTCTGTCTACGTCGCCAGGTGCACGCGGTGGGGCAACAGTATTAGCCGCAGCGGTGGCCTCGGCGCCATTTTTTGCCGGTGAGGTAAAAGCCAGCCTGTCTATTCCCAGTTTTTATGACAATTTCGATTCGGACAATAAGCTGTTGAGGCATCCTGAGCTTAATGAACAGTTAAAGGATGCCGTCAGTTATCTTAATCATATGAAGTAGAAAACGCCTCTGAGCAATTCGGGGCGTTTTTATTGTTTCATTTCTTATCCCTTGCCCGTTGTTGTACGAAGCAGACGCCAACCGGGCAGGCGGATGCCCAGGATCAGTGCATTACCTGACAGCACCAACACCAGGCCGGTAAGACTGCTCAGACTCCATTGATAACCTTCAAAGACTGTAGACAGGCTTAGTGCGACGACCGGAAACATAACCGTCGCATAAGCTGCCTTGTTGGCGCCGATGCGGCCTACTAAGGAGAGGTAGGCGGTAAAGCCGATTATGGTGCCAACAATAGCCAGATAAAACAGGCTGCCGAGATAGCGTGGGCTATTGTCCCATACCAGGGGGGTGCCGGTGATCGCCAGTAACACTACAAGAAACAGGGTGCCGTAAATCATTGCATAGGCATTACTGGTCAGAGGCTTCAGACCCTTTTTACTGTGTCGTAGAGAAATCATATTGCCGAGCGAGAACAGATAGGTGCCCAGCATACCCAACCCGATTCCTTTAAGATCGCTGAGTCCGGTATTGCTTTGGCCCGGTTCCGGTTGACTAAGTTGCGGTTGATTAAGTTCCGGCCAGAACATCAGGCTCAGCCCGAAGACTCCGATAACACCTGCGATAAATACCACAGGGGTGGGACGCTCCCCCCAGAAAAGACGACTATTGAAGGCATTAAATAGCGTAGCGGAGGAGAATATCACTGATAACAGGCCGCTTGAGATGGTGAGGCCGGCGCTATAGAAACAGACAAAATTCATTGAGAATAAGCACATACCCTGCAACATCATAAAACCATGATCGTTACGGTTGGTCGTTTGCACCTTTCGGCTCAGGTAGAGTAGTGGCAGCAGCAAAGAGGCGGCGATGGCAAAGCGGTAAAAGACCGAAGCCAGAACCGGGACATCGCCAAGTTGCCAGTGGATAGCGATCCAGGTGGTGCCCCAGATCAGTACAGTATTCAGGTATAGAAATGCGTTCATAATGTTCTCCTGAGGCATATATTACGGTTGCCGCTTTGGCGGAGATATCACGATCTTGCGTTTTTGTTCTGATCTTGCGGTTGACTCAACCTGAGATGAATCATTATGCAGGCGTTGTGCAGCTCAGCGATGCTAGACTAGTCGAATGAATTGTCGAACCTCCTTACAACATGCACCCCGGCATCCGGTCTTGTCAGCAGAGCAACGCGTACTGCTGCCTTCGAGCCGGGTGGATGACACACTGGCGGCTTCCAATGCGGTGCGGCGTAATCTTTGTGAATTACCTGGCGGGGTGAGTTTCTCCCATTGGGCTAATGATTGGGATCGGGTTAGTTATCAGAACCTCAATCATCATACCCTCAGTATTTACCTGCAGGGCGGTGGATCGCAGATTCGACGCAGTGACCTACCGCAGCTAAAAGGGGAACCGGGCAGTGTATGCCTGTTTCCGGTAGGACATGATTCGCAGTGGGAGATCGATAGTCATCTGGAGTTCATACATCTCTATTTTAGTGATGATGCCTTGCGTCAGCTGGCTCTCACCGCACTGGATCTTGATCCGCGTTGTATAGAGTTGCCAGACCTGACCTACGCCAGTGATCCACAGCTGGTTCAGATGCTGCATCGTCAGGTGTTGGTGTTGCAATGGCAGGACAGTAGTGATCGTCTGGCGCTGCAGCAGAGTAGTGAGATGATGTTGCTACATCTGCTTAAGCACTACGTTCACCTCGGATCGGCACCGGAACTGTTTCGCGGAGGGCTGACTCGTGCAGTTCGGGATCGGGTCATTGAATATATGCGCTGTAATTTAGCACAGGCGATTTCACTCGAACAGCTGGCGCTGGTGGCGCAATTGAGCCAGTTCCACTTTAATCGAATGTTCCGTATCAGCATGGCCTGCACCCCGCACCAATATCTAACCCGGCTGCGGATCGAACATGCTAAACAGTTGTTAGAGACTTCAGCCTATAAAGAGCCTTCAGCTGGTGGAAAGCCTTCAGTTAATGAAGAGCATTATCTCTCGCTGGCAACTATCGGACAACTCTGTGGCTTCAGTAACCAGAGTCATTTCGGACGAACCTTCAAACAATATGTCGGTGTGACGCCGGCACAGTATCGTAAGACTTTAGGTTAGCACTGTATCTGAATTTCCTGACATCGTTTGTCAGTCCGGTTGAGTGCTGCTGGTCAGGGGAACAAACCTAACCCCTAGTCGCGACCTGGTATTAATCGAGCCATCCTTCGCTTTATGAACATCCATCAGCTGCTGGCCTATTCCCTGGAAGCCAACCGGAATGATCAGATGGCTCTCCGGTGCTAGCTGGTCGATCAGAGGTTGTGGGATCTCTTCCGGGGCGGCGGTGACGATGATGCCATCATAGGGCGCCTCATCTGCCCAACCAAAGTGACCGTCGGCCTGAATCACCTGCACATTATGGTAGCCCTGTTGTTTGAGTAGACGGTGAGCTCTGTCGGCCAGGGGAGAGATAATCTCCAGGCTGATGACCTGTTTTACTAATAGCGACAGCACTGCGGCCTGATAGCCACTGCCAAAACCGACTTCCAGAATTTTTTGATGGGGCTGCAGTTCCAGAAGATCAGTCATCACCGCGACCATGTAAGGTTGCGAAATGGTTTGCCCATAACCAATCGGTAAAGGGTTATTGTCATAGGCTTCATCCAGTAGACCGGGATCGACAAACAGATGACGGGGAACTCGACGCATCGCATCGATGACCCGGTCTGAAAGCCTGTGCCGACCGATCATATCGGCTGTGTAGCGGACTTCAGTTTCGATATCTTCGATCATCTGTCGCATAGGTATGCCTCGACTGGATCTCCAAAGCTTCACTGCCGGGTTGCTGCATCTTTAATGATAGGTCAGAGAAGCAAGTTACAGAATAGCTATATATGAAGGCGCTCAGCGAGAGGAGAGAATAGTTGTAATGGGGAGGTAATATTTATCACCTTCTGGATAAGCGGCTAAAATTCCTTTGTCAGACCAAGGCGTATATATTCTTGTCGATAACGATAAAGATCCAGGTTGGAATCATGCGAAATAATTCCGGCAATGAAACGCATGGCAAGACCCTGCCATTGCCAGTTTCGGTTAATTAGTTCGAACTCAATCAGTTTTTCTGTGTCATGGCGTTTAACGGCGAAAAATGGATCAATGCCAGCATAGGTAAAGTCGGAGTATTCCAGACTGATTTTTGTAATTAGTCCCCCCGGCCATTCATAAAGATATCTCCCAGATAGTACAGGTGATGTGAATGAATAGGCTTGTTCATCTGCATCGTTTTGTATCATCCCCAGACCCAGTTGCCAGCGGCTTACAGGCGTATCAGCATAAAACCAGTGGGCAGCAATGCTGTGATGTAAACTGGTCATATATGTATAGTCTGGGTAGTTCAGCTGTTTAAGGTCATAGCGTATCCCCCAGTCAGAGCTAACGCTGAGTTTATAAATATCAGAAACAGCTAAAGCCAGTCCATCGTATAAAAATCTGTCATCGTAGCGACTCGTGTGACCACCTGCTTCGGCTGTGAGAGTATGGTTTATAAATCGAAAATGTTTACCGCCCATCAGTTGTAAATAAGACCAGTTCAGCCTGCGGTCCTGAAATCTATTCGCCTCTAATCTGGCTCGGCTATATATTGACGGGTCAGTTGGTACCGGCCATTTTACATCGCCGGTGAAGGCCACTCCCCAAGATTTTCTGGCTTTGGCATTTTCATTCAGTCGATATTCAATGCCGGCAATATTGATGACCTCTGAAGAAGTTGAATGGGTGGGATTACTATCGGATATAAGATCTAAGGAAAAGGTAACCTTCATACTGCGTTCGCGTATATCTCTCAGGAAATTTCGAACATTCCAACTTACCTGTTCTGGCATAGGCGTCGCTAGTACCTGTTTAAAATGATAGCTGGCAGCTTGATAGTCTTTTGCTTTGTATAAGGTGCGAGCCAGCTCCAGGCGTGGCCGTAATAGCGAAGGATCGGAAATAAGCAGTTGCCTGAACTCAGCTGCGGCTGAGTTGTAATCACCCTCCTGATAATAGAGAGCGCCGGATAAGAAAATAATCTGGTTGGGAGGATCAGGTTTTTTTCTGATTGTCCGGATAATGGAGGCTGCCTCTGAAAAACGACCTGCCTCAAACAGTTGAGTTGCCAGACTTAACTGTTCACGAGTCGTTTGTCCGCTTGCCATTACAATAGTGGGAAAGGTCAGTATGAAGGATATAAACAGTAAAGTGAGTATAGTGAATGTGTTGTGAGAGAAAGTATTTTGCGGTGCAACTTCAGGATAGTTTATATCCCTCTGACGTTGATTAACGTTTGGCACCAAAGCCACCTAACATGCTTTCTGAGGCACTACCTCTAAGATCAAACGTTCCGCCTATCTCTTCAGCATTAGAACCATAGAATCGACCTGTAGCTGTACCATCAAGGTAACCGTTTGCTGTACTTAGGGAACCGGAAAATTGATTGCTACCTGAGTTATAAAACAGATTACCGCTAAGATTCAGACCGGGCTCTGAAGTAATATTAAGAGTGTTTTCGTTGATTGTAGTGGTAGCAGAGGTAGTAAAGCTTATGCTTCTTGCAGAGAAACTTGCTTGAGCTGACAGGGTAGAATCAAATAGGTGTGGATTACCATTTATATCTGAGAAAAAGCCAGAGGCTAATCCTGTATAGGTTGCGCTACCGCTTGTTGGAATGCCAGATACAGGTGAGACTCTTCCTAAAGAGGCAACACCCCTATGGTTCGTAATAGTTGTACCTGAAACAGAGGTATCCTGCCAGACACCAAAGGTTTGGTAATTCCAGTTAAGCGATGGGTCTGCCGGATCCGCAAGCACGAAGGTTTGTGAGCTGTCCGGGTTAGATATAAAGAAAGCGTCGCTCGAAATAAATAAACCAACACCGCTATTTAAAAATGTATCGCCACTGCTTTCAGTCCAGGACAGGTTAGCACTAGCTGATTCGACAGTTAATGTATTTAGATCCTTTACCGAGTCGAAACCCAGAGTCACCTCTGTAGTATCAGAATCTAATATTGCCGGAGATACATCGATAACCAGATCTGTGTCTGTATCAAGCGTTACCGTTGCTGCTTGAGAAATTCCTTCAGCAACTATTGTCTGGTCCGCTTTGATAGCAGGAAATGAGGAGAAGGGTAGTGTGGGTTTGGCAAATCCAGCACCGCTACCACCACAGGCAACCAGTGCCAGGCTACTGCTAATAGAGATTAAAATCGCACTGAAATTCTTATATTTCATAACTCCAGCCCTTACCAGAGGCACCAGGTTTATTGCTTTCGCTCACCGTATCACTTGGTTGGCCCGGGGTGACTACAACGAAATAAACTACCGTTCACGTTCAGGGAGTAATGCGATCAGCACTATTGAAAAGGTTAGTAACGATATCCACATAATGAAAGTGGGTATCTGTATAAGGTGCGGCTCACTGTAGAGGAAGCCCCTGTCGTTTAAAGAGAATCTCTGAAAAAATATCGTTCATGGTATTTTTTCGTAGTTGATATTTGTACGAAATAATTCCTTTTTTTCCGGGCTGTCCTAGTATTCAAGCAACAGGCCTTACCCTGAATGGAGAATGAAATGGATAACAGTGATGAAACCGCTGTAATAAGCAGTCCTGAAAAACAAAGTATCTGGTGGCGGGCGCTGTATATGCTGCTATTTGGTGTGCTTTATAGCGTGGCCGAAGTGGTGTTGGTCGTGGTGATAGTATTTCAGTTTATTGCATTGCTGGTGTTCAAGAGCCCTAACGGACGGTTACTGACATTTGGCCAGAGTCTGAGTACCTATATCTATCAAATCTTGTCATTTCTGACCTTTAATAGTGAAAGCCACCCCTATCCATTTGCGCCCTGGCCAAAAGGAGCCCCGGAGGCCGGCGATGAGAATGTCTGAATAGAGTCGTTCTGACTATCGGTGTCATTAGTGCCGTTTTATCCACTGTCAGTATTAACGCGCGTAGCTTTTCTGGTGACTAGTGAGCAACTTTTATCAGGTCACTTAACCCGCTCCAAACCAAGCTGAACTCAGCTAATACCCTTCAATAAAATGCCTTACGAACTCCTTTCGTCGCTTTTGGTATTGGGGTGGTCGTTTCCAGCCCCTTATCCTTTTTGTTGAAAATTTACACTGATCCGAACGCTGGGAAAGTCTCACACGGACTTTTCTGTACGCCGGGTTTATCGCCTGGCAGTGAAAAGAGTAAATGAAAAAGGATAACAATAATGAACGCAGCTGAACTGCACAAAGACGCCATCGTTATCGATGGTCTGATCTGCGCCAAGTGGGAGCGCGCCCTGTTTGAAGATATGGCTAAGGGTGGTCTGACCGCAGCCAACTGTACCGTTGCTTTCTGGGAAAATTTTGAAGGTACTATCCGCAACATCGTAGAGATGAATGAGCTGATCGAAGCGAGCAGCGATCTGTTGTTGAAGGTTCGTACCACTGAAGATATCCACCGTGCTAAGCGTGAAGGTAAGACCGGTGTGATGATGGGCTTCCAGAATGCTAACGCTTTTGAAGATCAGATCGGCTACGTAAAAGTATTTAAAGATCTGGGCGTAGGCATTGTTCAGATGTGCTACAACACCCAGAACCTGGTTGGTACCGGTTGCTATGAGCGCGACGGCGGTCTGTCCGGCTACGGTCGTGAAATTGTTGCCGAAATGAACAAGCATGGCCTGCTGTGTGACCTGTCTCACGTTGGGCCAAATACGGCCAAAGAAGTGATCGACGAATCAAAGCAGCGGGTTGCTTACTCACACTGTCTGCCTTCCGGCCTGAAAGAACATCCCCGTAATCGTTCTGATGAAGAGCTTAAATATATCGCTGATAACGGCGGCTTCGTTGGTGTCACTATGTTTACGCCATTCCTGAAGGCCGGTGTGAATGCGACAGTCGATGATTACGTTGAAGCGATCCGTTATGTCTACAACATCGTTGGTGAAGATGCGATCGGTATCGGTACCGACTTCACTCAGGGCCACGGTCACGACTTCTTCGAATACCTGACCCACGATAAGGGCTACGCCCGTCGTCTGACCCGCTTTGGCGAGATCATCAACCCTAAAGGTATCCGTACCGTCGGTGAGTTCCCGAACCTGACTGAAGCATTGCTGCGCGATGGTTTCTCTGAGAGCCAGGTGCGCAAGATTATGGGTGATAACTGGGTCGACCTTCTTCGCGACGTCTGGGGCTCGTAAAGCTACTGCGCTTGATGATACGGCGTTATCAGGCCGGTTCGCGATGCTCACTTAGTGTACTAAGCTCCGCTCGCTCACCGTCCAGATGCCTTGTCTCATCGGCGCTCGTTACGCTTTAAAAAGTAGATATTTGAATAGTAGTTGTTAGTAAAAATAAAAAGATTTTGAGGTAAAGAATCATGGGTGTACATGCGCCAGAAATGCCAATCGAAGTAAATGATGAAACCGGAGTATGGACCACGGATGCACTGCCAATGCTGTATGTGCCGCGTCACTTCTTTGTTAACAACCACATGGGTATTGAAGAAGAGATCGGTGCTGATCGTTATGCCGATATTCTGTACAAGGCGGGTTATAAGTCTGCTCATTACTGGTGTGAAAAAGAAGCAGCTGAGCACGGTTTCTCCGGTGCTGAAGTATGGCACCACTACATGAAGCGTCTGTCACAGCGTGGCTGGGGTTTCTTTGTCACTGAAGAGCTGGATCTGGAAGCGGGTACCGCCAAAGTACGCCTGGAAAATTCTGCCTTCGTTTATCAGTACGGCAAAGTTAATCGTAAAGTTGATTACATGTTCACCGGCTGGTTTGCCGGCGCTATGGATCAGATCGCTGAAAGTCTGGGCTATGAAGTTCGCACTAAGGCGGAACAGACCCAGTGTGCAGCGGAAGATGGACACGACGTGGGCTATTTCGAAGTAACCCCGCTTTAAAAGGCTGTTGAAAACTACTGCGCTTGGCTATAGGGCGTTAAAAGCCAGCTTAATATGCTCACTTACAGCTGTAAGCTCCGCTATTTCGCTGACTTTTGCCTACTCTAGCCTGCGCTCGTAACGTTTTCATTCATCTTTTAGTTTTGAAAAAAGACAAGAGTTTAAGCCTAAGGGCTTTTTTGAATAATAAATAAAACTGGCACTAGCTGAGGATTTAAAGCGTTACGAGCGAAGAACTGACAAGGCGTAAATCAAGGGGGAAGCGGAGCTTAGTGCGCTAAGTGAGCATTTCACATTGATTTACAACGCAGTCAGAACGAGCGCAGTAGCTTGAAACCGCAGCGACCAGATATTAAAGAGACAGGGGTACTATTATGTCCCAGTTTGACGTTCTGTTTGAACCATTAAAGATTAACAATCTGACTATCCGTAACCGTATCGTCAGTACCGCTCACGCCGAGGTTTATGCAACCGATGGTGGTATGACAACTGACCGTTACGTGAAGTATTACGAAGAGAAGGCCAAAGGTGGTTGTGGTCTGTCTATCTGTGGTGGTTCCAGTGTGGTGTCTATCGATAGCCCGCAGAGCTGGTGGAGCTCCGTCAACCTGTCGACTGATCGTATTATCCCGCATTTCCAGAATCTTGCCGATGCTGTACACAAGCACGGCGGCAAGATCATGATTCAGATTACCCACATGGGGCGTCGCTCCCGCTGGGATGGTGGTGAATGGCCTAACCTGATGTCTCCATCAGGTATCCGTGAGCCGGTTCACCGCGCTACTTGTAAAACCATTGAAGAAGAAGAGATCTGGCGTGTAATCGGCGATTTCGCACAAGCGGCCCGCCGCGCTAAAGAAGGTGGTCTGGACGGTGTTGAACTGTCTGCAGTACACCAGCACATGATCGACCAGTTCTGGTCGCCACGGGTTAACAAACGTACTGACCAGTGGGGCGGTAGTTTGGAAAACCGTATGCGCTTCGGTCTGGAAGTACTGAAAGCGGTACGTGCTGAAGTCGGTCGTGACTTCGTTGTGGGTATCCGTATGTGTGGCGATGAGTTCCATCCGGACGGTTTGAGCCATGACGACCTGAAACAGATTGCCAAGTACTACAACGATACCGGTCTGCTGGATTTCTTCGGCGTGGTGGGTTCCGGCTGTGATACGCACAACACCCTGGCGAACGTTATTCCTAACATGAGTTACCCGCCAGAGCCGTTCCTGCATCTTGCTGCGGGTATTAAGGAAGTGGTTGATGTACCTGTAATCCATGCACAGAACATCAAAGATCCGAACCAGGCTAAGCGTATTGTTGAAGCCGGTTATGTCGACTTTGTTGGTATGACCCGTGCGCATATTGCCGATCCGCATCTGATCGCTAAGATCAAGATGGATCAGGTTGATCAGATCCGTCAGTGTGTTGGTGCTAACTATTGTATCGACCGTCAGTACATGGGTCTGGATGTTTTGTGTATCCAGAACGCAGCGACCTCCCGCGAGCATAAAGGGATGCCGCATATTATTGAAAAAACCACCGGCGTTAAACGTAAGGTCGTGATTGTTGGTGGTGGCCCTGGTGGTATGGAGGCGGCGCGTGTTGCTGCCGAGCGTGGTCACGATGTAACGCTGCTTGAAAAAGCAGAAGAGCTGGGTGGTCAGATCACTATTGCTGCAAAAGCACCGCAACGTGACCAGATGGCGGGTATCACCCGTTGGCTGGCGATGGAAATTGAACGTCTGGGTGTTGATCTGCGACTGGGTACTGATGCCAATGCCGATGTTATTCGCGATCTGAAACCGGATGTTTGTATTCTGGCAACCGGTGGTCGTCCGTTTGTTGATCAGAACCCTGAATGGGGTGCTGAAGAAGGTCTGAGCGTATCCACCTGGGATATTCTGAACGGTAAAGTTGAGCCGGGTAAGAATGTTCTGATCTACGACACTATCTGTGAGTTCTCCGGTATGTCAGCAGCTGATTACCTGGCATCCAAAGGTTCGATGGTTGAGCTGGTAACCGACGATATCAAGCCTGGTGTAGGCATCGGTGGTACTACCTTCCCGACTTACTACCGCAACCTGTATGAGAAAGAGGTGATCATGACCTCTGACATGATTCTGGAGAAAGTCTACCGTGAAGGCGAAAGCCTGGTGGCGGTACTTGAGAACGAATACACCGGCCAGCGCGAAGAGCGGGTAGTGGATCAGATTGTGATCGAGAACGGTATCCGTCCTAACGAAGAGCTGTATTACGAGCTGAAGTCAGAGTCTCGCAATAAGGGCCAGATCGACAACGAAGCATTGTTTGAGTCTGCTGCTCAGCCGGTACTCTCTGAGTCAGGAGACGGCATGATTCTGTGGCGTCTGGGTGATTGTGTGTCGCAGCGGAATACTCATGCTGCAATCTATGACGCTCTTAGATTGTGTAAGGATTTGTAATTCTGTCTGAGCTATTGCGCTTGAAATAGCGGTGTTAAAAATCAACGGCTGGTGCTCACATAGCGCTGCTATGCTCCGCTCATCCGTTGATTTTTGCCTTGCTCTTTCTGCGCTCATTACGCTCATGGCAATAACTATTTGCGCCTGTTGTAAGACAGGGCATTAAGAATAACAGGGCAGGTATAACTGTCCGTACTCCTGCTAAAAGAGGAGAGAGTATGTCTTTTGAATGGTTACATCCTGTCCTGATTGCAACCGCGTTGGTGCTGGCTGCCGTTGGTGCTGTACGCCGGGTTAATCTATGGCGTGCCGGGCAAGCTGATCAGATCAATCTGATCGCTGGTCTGATGGCGATGCCGGGTCGTTATCTGCATGATCTGCACGATATCGTTGAGCGCGATAAATATATGTCCAAGACCCATGCCGCAACCGGTGGTGGTTTTGTTCTCTCTGCGGTATTGATCATCCTGGTACATATGCTGGGTATCAATAGCCAGATCCTGGCCTGGGCGCTGATGGCTTCACTGGTGCTGATGTTTGTCGGTGCGTTGTTCGTATTTAAGCGTCGACTGGATCCTCCGAGTCGTATCTCTAAAGGCCCGTGGATGCGGTTGCCTAAGAGTCTGTTGTCTTTTGCCGGTGCTTTCTTTGTCTTAACCCTGCCTGCCGCTGGTGTGCTGCCCGAAGGTACAGGTGGTGTGTTACTGACATTGTTCCTGACTGCTCTGATTATCTGGGGTATGGGAGAACTGTTCTTCGGTATGACCTGGGGAGGGCCGATGAAGCACGCGTTTGCAGGCGCTCTCCACCTTGCTTTCCATCGTCGTCAGGAGCGTTTCGGTGGTGGTCGCTCTACCGGGCTGAAGCCGGTTGATCTGAGCGTTGCTGCGGACCAGGGCAGTGTACTGGGTGTTGCTAAACCGACTGACTTTAAATGGACGCAGTTGCTGGGCTTTGATGCCTGCGTACAGTGCGGTAAGTGTGAGGCGATGTGCCCTGCATTTGCAGCGGGTCAGCCGCTCAACCCGAAAAAACTGATTCAGGATATGGTGGTCGGTCTGGCGGGCGGTAGCGATGCCAAATTCGCCGGTAGTGCATATCCGGGCAAAGAGATAGGTAACGCCAAAGGTGGTCCGAACCAGATTATCACTGAAGGCCTGATTGATCCCGAAACACTGTGGTCATGTACTACCTGTCGTGCCTGTGTCGAAGAGTGTCCGATGATGATCGAGCACGTGGACGCTGTTGTTGATATGCGCCGCTATCTGACCATGGAAAAGGGCAGTACTCCGAATAAGGGGGCTGAGGTACTGGATAACATTATCGCTACCGATAACCCGAACGGTTATGCGCCAGCGAGCCGGACTAACTGGGCTGCGGATCAGAATCTGAATGTGCTGAGTGATGTTAAAGAAACTGAAGTTCTATTCTGGGTCTCCGATGGTGCTTTTGATATGCGCAGCCAGCGTATCCTGCGTTCATTCGTGAAGCTGTTAAAAGCTGCTGATGTTGATTTCGCAGTACTGGGTGATGAAGAACTGGACTGTGGTGATGTTGCTCGTCGTTTAGGTGATGATGCGACCTTTCAGAGCCTGGCGAAACGTAATCTGGAAACCATGGCGAAGTATAAGTTTAAGCGTATTGTGACCACGGATCCTCATGCATACCACTGTCTGCGAAATGAATATAACGACCTGGGTTTCGATGGGTTGAAGGATGTTGAAGTACTACATCACACGACTTATCTGAATGAGCTGGTTCAACAGGGCAAACTGAAGCTGGATAACCTAAGCGCAGGCACTGTGACTTATCATGATCCATGCTATCTGGGTCGCTATAACGGTGAATACGAAGCGCCACGTGAATTATTACGTTCACTGGGTGTTGAGATAGCAGAAATGGAGCGCTCCGGTTTCCGGTCCCGTTGCTGTGGTGGCGGTGGTGGTGCCCCTATTACCGATATTCCCGGTGAGCGTCGTATCGCTGATATGCGGATGGAAGATGTAAACACCACCGGGGCTGAACTGGTAGCGGTTGGTTGTCAGCAATGTACTGCGATGCTGGAAGGTGTGGTTGAGCCGCGTCCAGAAGTGAAAGATATTGCTGAGATTCTAGCCGGTCAGCTGATCGAGGAGATGCATTAATGTCAGAACTCTTCAGAAGAGATCCCCGGGCTGAGTGGGGTTTTGTTCACGTCGTAACCGGTGCATTTGAAGTGAAAGATATAGCTCTGATTACGGCAGCAGGCCAGTTAATTGAGGAGGTTCACTGATGAGCGATATCATTAGAAGAGATCCCCGGACTGAATGGATCGCCCGTAACCGTCTGCATCCGTTGCACGGTACTGTTTCCGTTAGTGACGAGGTTGAGGTACGTGGGCCGTCCGGCCTGCTGCGTAAGAACCCGCATAAGGTTGGTTTCATTGGGCCAAACGGCATCAAGCGAATCGATCGTCTGAAAGGCAATGCGGCAGCATCAGGTAAAGGACGTAAGGGTGGAGCTGCAGCTGAAGTCCAGTTGCCGTTGCATCAGGTTGAAAATCCAGATTTCTACATTGTAGTAGTGCCGGATATGGTGGGTGGTCGTCTGACCGGCCACGATAAAGATATGATTGGGCAAGCACATAAGCTGATCAATGGTCTGCAAAGCAGTTCAGATGAGAAGGGTGCTGTACTGGCAGTTTGCTTCGGTGAAAGCAAAGAAGAAGGCTTCGATACAGCAGGTGTTGATCGTCTGCTACTGCTTAATGGAGATGAGTACCAGGGTTACTGTCCTGAGCAGCAACTAGCTGCGTTGGTTCAGGTTGAAAATACCTACCAGCCGAAGCACTGGTTGTTCCCTGATAGCGTCAATGGCGGTGCAGATTTAGGTTCTCGCCTGGCGGCACGTATTAATGAGCGGCCTGCGGTACAGGCATGGCTGGTGGACAACAGCACTACCCTGAGTCGGGGTGCTGGTGGAACAACTGACATTACCCGTGGGACTCCGCGTCTGCTGATGCTGGCGGAAGAGTGTGCCGAGCCGATTGATGAAACCCGCCATGAGGCATTGGATATTGAGTTGGAGCATATTCCAACGGTGATTGCACAGCTACAGGATCAGGGCCAGGTAGCAGTTGATCCAAATGCGATTCCACTGGGCGAAGCTGAGTTTATTCTGTCTGCCGGTAATGGTATCCATAACTGGGATCAGTTCCACGCTACAGCGACAGCATTAGGTGCAACTGAAGGTGCCAGCCGGGTAGCGGTGGACGATGGCTTTATGCCGCGTTTCCGTCAGGTCGGTGCTACGGGTACCTGGGTAACAGCCCGGGTTTATCTGGCGGTGGGTATCTCCGGTGCGATCCAGCATATGCAGGGTATCGGTCAGTGCGACAAGATTATCGCTATTAATACGGATGCCGGTTGTGACATGGTCAAAGGTGCTGCACTTAGCACCATCGGTGACAGTGAAGAGATTCTTGCTGAATTGAATAAACTGGCGGAAAACTTCCGTCAGCAGCAGGCTGATGGGAGTGACCAGGATGCAGCATAAGCAAACAGAGCAGCGTTTTGCCAACGATCTGAATATTGTTTCCCTGATTTCGGTGGGTAAGCATCCTCAGTCGGGTCGTGAGCGCCGTGCTGAACAGGATGGCCGTGCTGTGGAGTTGGGCATGAGCCTGAATGCAGAGAACCTTACAGTGCTTCATGCCGGTGACCCGCAACAGAATGCATTGCGTAGCTATGCCGGTATGGGCCTGAATTCAATTCGGGTGCTGGAGATGGATCCTGCAGCTGATGCGATTGCGCCTTTGAGTAGCTACCTTAAACAACATAGTCCGGATATTGTGCTGGCCGGCGTACGCGCCGAAAGTGGCGAGTCATCCGGTATGGTGCCTTATCAACTGGCAGAACAGTTAGGCTGGCCACTGGTATCACGTATTGCTGATATCATCTCTGTTGAAGGGGGCGTTGCTGAAATTCTGCAGGCACTACCAAGAGGCCAGCGTCGTGCTCTTAAAGTACGGTTGCCGTTTGTCGCCAGCGTTGATAATGCCGCGCAGGAAGCGCGTCAAAGTGCTTTTGGTCCTGCCAGTCGTGCGGCACTGGATCTGCAATCAACACAGAGTACAACCGATGTTATTCGTGATGAGTGGAGCGAAGCGCCTGCTCGCAAACGCCCGAAGCGCTTGAAAAAGGTTAAAGCTACGACCGCAGCGGAACGATTTAAAGCGGCAACTGCCAAAGCTCAGAGTGATGGCGGTAAAGTGATGAAAAATGAGCCAGCGGCCGAGCAGGCTCAGGCGATTTTTGATCTGTTGTTAGAAGAAGGTGTGTTGCGTTAATCTTACTCATCTGAGCTATGCCTCTGAGATTTGCAGATGCGGCCTTTTTTACCAATAAAAAAGTCGCATCTGCGCATACCTTTCTTTAATTCTTCTACTAGTCTGTCTGTTATTCGAATAATTCCAACTAAAAGTTTTGTGCTGGAGCGATCATGATTAAGTCAAAAGCTGCTATTGCCTGGGGCCCGGGCCAACCTCTGTCTATCGAGGAAGTTGATGTAATGCCGCCGCAAGCGGGTGAAGTGTTGGTGCGTATTGTAGCTACCGGTGTTTGTCATACCGATGCTTTCACGCTTTCAGGTGAAGATCCTGAAGGTATTTTTCCGGCGATACTGGGACACGAGGGTGGTGGTGTTGTCGAGCAGGTTGGCGAAGGTGTGACCAGTGTTGCGGTCGGTGATCATGTTGTTCCGTTGTACACGCCTGAATGTGGTGAGTGTAAGTTCTGTAAGTCAGGCAAGACTAACCTGTGTCAGAAGATTCGTGAAACTCAGGGTAAAGGCCTGATGCCGGACGGTACCACCCGTTTCTATAAAGATGGCGAGCCGATCTTTCACTACATGGGCTGCTCTACATTCTCTGAGTACACCGTACTGCCAGAAATTGCCCTGGCTAAAGTAAATAAAGAAGCGCCACTGGATGAAGTTTGCCTGCTAGGTTGTGGCGTGACCACCGGTATGGGTGCAGTAATGAATACCGCTAAGGTAGAAGAGGGCGCTACCGTTGCCGTATTCGGTCTGGGTGGTGTGGGTCTTTCTGCGATTATCGGTGCTGCGATGGCTAAGGCTGATCGTATAATTGCGATCGATATTAACGAGTCTAAATTTGATCTGGCGCGTAAGCTGGGTGCGACTGATTGTATTAACCCTAAGGATTACGAGAAGTCGATTCAGGAAGTGATCGTCGAGCTGACCGATGGTGGCGTGGATTACTCTTTTGAGTGTATCGGTAATGTACATACCATGCGCTCTGCGCTGGAGTGCTGCCATAAAGGCTGGGGAGAGTCTGTCATTATCGGTGTTGCGGGGGCTGGTCAGGAGATCGCAACCCGTCCATTCCAACTGGTTACCGGTCGGGTATGGAAAGGTTCCGCGTTTGGTGGTGTTAAGGGACGTTCAGAGTTACCGGGCTATGTTGATCGTTATATGGCGGGTGAATTCAGCCTGGATGACTTTATTACCCATCGTATGCCGTTAGAAAGTATCAATGAGGCATTCGATCTGATGCACGAAGGTAAGAGTATTCGTACTGTAATTGAATATGGTAAGAAGGACTGATTCCATGACCATGGAAAATATTTCAGCGAACCGTAGCTTTGGCGGTTGGCAGCGACAATATAATCATTACTCTGAAACACTGGGCTGTTCAATGCGCTTTGCCGTATATCTGCCACCTCAGGTAGAGCAGGGTGAACACGGCGAACCGGGTATTAAAGTACCGGTGCTGTACTGGCTATCGGGTCTGACCTGTACCGATGAGAACTTCATGCAGAAGGCCGGTGCGCATCGAATTGCGGCTGAATTAGGTGTGGCTATTGTCGCGCCGGATACCAGCCCTCGCGGTGATGGTGTGCCTGATGATGCAGAAGGTGCTTATGATTTTGGTCTGGGTGCCGGTTTCTATGTTAATGCAACAGAAGAGCCCTGGGCTAAGCACTACCGGATGTATGATTACATCGTTAATGAACTGCCACAGTTGGTACAGCAGGAGTTTCCGGTTACGGATCGCTGGAGTATCAGTGGTCACTCCATGGGTGGTCACGGCGCGCTGATGATCGGCTTGAAAAATCCACAGCAGTTCTGTTCTGTATCTGCGTTTAGCCCTATTTGTAATCCGATGCAGGCTCCCTGGGGGCAGAAAGCGTTTGCGAATTACCTGGGCGATGATCGCGAAGCGTGGCGTCAGTATGATAGCTGCGAGCTGATTAAAATTGCTAAATCTGTGCCTCCAATTCTGGTCGATCAGGGTAGTGATGATCAGTTCCTGACTGAGCAATTGCAACCCGAAAAACTGGTGCGGGCAGTTGCATCCAGCGGTCTTAATTTCGAGCTACGTATACAGCCGGGCTATGACCATAGTTATTACTTTATTGGCTCATTCATCGAAGAGCATATGCGCTTTCATGCTTCACATCTGAATAAATAGTTCGCTGAAATTATGCTCCAGTCTGTTAGATAAAACGTGCCTAAGGGCACGTTTTTTGTTGCGCGTGCGTAATAAAATCTTTTAAAAGATTGTAACGGGTCGCCATCTGGATGCTATTTGTCGCTAAACGGAATTTGCTGTTGTCCTACTCTCTGTAGTATTGATTCTGCTTCTTGCACTTGTTTCCGTTGAAACAGCCTGACCCGAAAGCGGATCCATTAACAGATCCCCACCAGGCAACTTGCCACTCACAGTTCACGGCTGTGAGTGGCTTTTTTTATGCCGTTCTGTCTCAGAGTAAGATCGCTTATTCTGCAAATAAACAAAAATATCCGGTGTCGATAACAGACAGGTAAAGGGTTTTTTTGTCGTTAAAAGTCAGTCTAAAATCCTCACCCTCCGTAATATAAAACAGACTTTGTTCAATCGGGGCCGGGATAAGGATTAGGAATATGGCGTTTTAATTCTGTTCCTGCCAACACAACACCGGTAGACGGGTTTTGCTTGCTTCTGGATCAACTCGCTTGGGGAGGGTTGTTTCAATTTAGCAGTCGATAAAATAAAAATAACTGGAGTAGTTCTATGAACCAACAAGTCAAAAGTGGCCCTAAGTCGTCGGAGTATACCTCTGACTACAAGGCCGGTCAGGATAACGTGCAGGTGATGGGGATGGATATCAACAATCCTGTATTCACCACCAGTGCGTTGGCAATCCTGACATTTATCGTACTTGCACTGATATTCCCCGCTGACGCCAAAGTGATGCTTGAAGGCGCACGTACCTGGTCGATCGAGACCTTTGACTGGCTGTTTATGATTGGCGGTAACATCTTTGTTTTATTCTGTCTGATGCTGATCGTCCTGCCGGTAGGTAAGGTACGTTTAGGTGGCGCTCAAGCGAAACCTGATTTTAGCCGGATGTCCTGGTTCTCTATGCTGTTTGCCGCTGGTATGGGTATCGGCCTGATGTTCTGGTCTGTTGCTGAGCCTGTGGCTTATTTTACCGACTGGTGGGGTACGCCGCTTAATGCTGCAGCAAATACTCCTGAAGGTGCCGCAGCCGCTATGGGTGCAACGATGTTTCACTGGGGTCTTCACCCTTGGGCTATCTACGGTGTTGTGGCGTTGGCGCTGGCTTTCTTTACCTATAACAAAGGTTTGCCTCTGACTATTCGTTCTGCATTCTACCCATTGCTGGGTGAGCGTGTGTGGGGACCGATCGGTCACGTAATTGATATTATCGCGGTACTGGCAACCATCTTCGGTCTGGCAACATCACTGGGACTGGGTGCTTCTCAGGCTGCCGGTGGTCTTAGCTTCCTGTTTGGTGTTGAAAACAATATATCGACTCAGATTGCTATCATCATTGCAGTGTCAGCGATCGCTATTTTCTCGGTGGTACGTGGTCTTGACGGTGGTGTTAAGCTGCTGAGTAATATCAATATGGGTATTGCCGGCTTGCTGCTACTGTTTGTGATCTTTGCTGGTTCTGTGACTGGTTTCTTTAGTAACCTGATGCTGACGGTGGGTAGCTATGCGTCAGATATCGTACCGCTGAGTAACTGGGTTGGTCGTGAGGATGATAAATTCTACACTGGCTGGACTGTGTTCTACTGGGCTTGGTGGGTATCCTGGTCGCCATTCGTAGGTATGTTTATCGCCCGTATTTCTAAGGGACGTACAGTACGTGAGTTTATGACGGCGGTACTACTGATTCCGACAATAGTTTCTGCTATCTGGATGGCTGCGTTTGGTGCTCAGGCACTGGATCAGGTTCAGGGTGGTGTAGGCCAGCTGTCGAATGGTCTGGGTGATGTTTCTCTGGCGATGTTCCAGATGCTGGAAAACCTGCCATTGGCCGAGATTACTTCTGCGTTGGCAATTATTCTGGTGCTGGTATTTTTCATTACGTCATCGGACTCAGGCTCACTGGTTATTGATTCAATTACCGCTGGCGGTAAAGTGGATGCACCGGTTCCTCAGCGTATCTTCTGGGCAGTACTGCAAGGTGTGATTGCGGGTGTGCTGTTATACGGCGGTGGCTCGGAAGCACTTAAAGCACTCCAGGCGGGGGCGATTACGACAGGTTTACCATTTACGGTTATTCTGTTGTTCATGTGTATAAGTATCTATAAAGGCTTGAAGACTGAAGTCTGATGGTATACAACTAAGGTCTAACCGAGTAAAAACAACAAGCCGGCATAGCGCCGGCTTTTTGTCCCTTTCAGGGGCGGTGAAGGAAAATAATAAAGCAACCGGAATTGTTGCAGGAGATACCAAATATGATGATTGCTGACCTGATTGATCAGGATGATTTCTTTGATTTTCTAAAGGGATCGGGGGTGCCGCTTGAAGACAGCTGGACGCCGCAGCAATGTAGTCAGGCAGCACTGGCCTGGCTGGTTGATCAGAATGATGTCATTCGTACTCAGTTTGCCGTATCTGTTGTTGAGTTGAAGGAACAGATTCCAGTCATGCTGCCCGAAGTTAAGGATGCTTTAATGATCCTTGTCGACGAGTAAGCTCCCGGTTTTAGATCATATAAAAAAAGAGACTATTGGGTCTCTTTTTTACGTTCTATGAGCTGTTATACGGCTTCTGTTTTATAAAAATTCAGAAACATACCGACCGAGTCATCAATGATTTTCTGGCACTGTTCCGGTTCTGGTAATGGTTGATTCATCAGCAGTTGAGGCCAGAAAGTAACACTCTTTATCAGTCCCATAAATTGCTACTGCAGCGTAGTGGGGATCGGTTTGTCTAAACTTATGGTCGTCTATTGCAGCTTTGATCCAGCTATCCAGCCCTTGTTCCTGTTCCTGGAATTGCTGCAGTGCTTCACTGATTAGCTCAGGTGAATGAATACACTCAGCAAAGATCACCCGTACCAGGCTGTTCATGTGGGGATCTTTCATCATCTGACTCAGTCAAAGATGAAAGCGTATAAAAAAGAGACCGTCAGTTCTCTTTTCTTGCATTAGAACTTTTGCATTAGAGTTATTCATTTATTTGACTGTGATAGTTATTTTCTCAGATACAACAGGAGGGTCATGGGGGATATGTCCTTTGTCACCCAGTATAAGTTGCACGGTGTGGGTACCGGGCGTGAGGGCTAGCGTTGTTTCAGTTTGCCCGCCGCCAAAATGTTGTACCTCTTTTCCAGGGCTTAATCCATCATCGGCATTTTTTCACCATCAATCAGCAGATGATGATGACCTGTTCCTGCCTTCTCGGTACCCGCAGGCGAAACCCCCATGCCACCAGGCCGAAAGTTACGGTAAAGGTTTTTGCAACGGTCTCATCATCCGTTGGTGCAATAATGTATACCTTTGTGCCTTCAGGGGCTGGTGAGAGTTTACTGTCGGCTATGGCAAAGTACTTATGATTATGGCCAGTCCTGCGGCCAATACTGTTTTAATCATTATTCTTCTCCTTCCTCTTTGCTTCTGCATGCCAAGCATAAACGCAGGTCTGCAAGAGGAGATCTACAGTTCTGTTTTATCAGACATAACTTAGTCCAGCTGACGCAAAGCTGCCCTGAATGGATTATTGATCGAGGGCTTAATCGATCACCGAATCAATTTCTTTTTTCCTGCTCTCTGTTTTTCCTACAGCTTCTAACTTTATGAAGAGGCTGTTTGCTGGCTGAACTGAATCTGCTACAGACAGCCAACAGATTCCAGACAATCTCCCATTGCCATTTCCGACAAACTTCGCCGGGATTAAATGAACCACTCCGGGAGGTGATCAATCGCCTTCGGTTTCTACAAAGCTCCTGATAGACGGCGGAGCAATGGACTTGGATGGTTTGATCAGCACGGATCGGAAACAAACCAGCCTTTTGATTTTATGATGGATTTCATTACAGCAGAAGATTTTCAATATTTACACTGCATAGCCAGTGTTCAGTAAGTACGATTGTTCGAGATTACTTCACCGTCATAAATCGAAAGATTTTTTGATTGGATTATAGCTTGGTTCTGTGCATCAACTTTTTTTCCAACTCGACCAGCAAGAACAGTATTGCACCTACTATCAGAATTCTCCCCCAGGAAGCCACACCAATATCGGTAGTATGGAAGAATGATTGCATAATGGGCAGATAGGTAAATGCCAACTGGAAAAACACCACCCAGCAAATGGCGTACAGAACATAGCGGTTCCCCAGTAAACCTTCTCGATTCAATACAGAGGCGATCTGGTAGCGGGAATTGAGAAGATAGAATCCTTCCAAAACGACCAGTGTATTGATGGCTACGGTGCGTGCTGTTTCGATACTTTCTCTATTGTTTAATTCCCATAGAAACAGACCGAATGTGCCAGTCACCATCAGTAGTGAAACAAATACTATTCGCCAGATCATAAAACGGGACAGGATTGGGGTGCGGGTGTTACGGGGGGGGCGTTGCATAACATCCGGTTCGGCTGGCTCAACCGTCAGCGAGAGTGCCAGGGTGACCGCAGTGATCATATTAACCCATAGGATCTGTGCGGGGGTTACTGGTAGCGTGGTACCCATAGCAATAGCCGCTATTATTGTCAGTGCCTGGCCGCCATTGGTTGGCAGAATAAAGAGGATAGACTTGCGGATATTGTCAAAGACTGTACGTCCTTCTTCTACGGCATGAGCGATTGAGGCAAAGTTGTCATCCGCCAGTACCATCTCTGACGCTTCTTTAGCCGCTTCTGTTCCTTTTATGCCCATCGCGGTGCCGACATTAGCGCGTTTTAGCGAGGGGGCGTCATTAACACCATCGCCAGTCATAGCTACTATGTGTTGTCTATCCTGCAGGGCTTCCACAATGCGCAGTTTATGTTGAGGGCCGGCGCGGGCGAATATATCGATAGACTCGACGGCGTCTCTCAGCTGTTCATCATTCATGGGTTCGATCTCTATACCTGTCAGGCTCCGCGGATGACTTGTAATACCCATTTGCATAGCGATGGCACTGGCCGTTGTCGCGTGATCACCGGTAATCATCTTCATTTTGATGCCGGCTTGGTGGCAACTGTATACCGCTTCGATTGCTTCATCGCGAGGCGGGTCAATAATGCCGACAACGCCTAACAGGATAAGCCCGCTATCGATTTCATTAAAATGCAGAATTCTATGGTTTTCCGGTACCGGTCGCATAGCAATTGCCAGGGTACGTTTGCCCTGGGCTGCGATTTGCTCTTGCTGGTTGAGCCAGAAATGTGGATCCAGTGGTTCGATCTTACCCTTACGTTGTTGCTTGTTACAGCGGGACAGAATTGCTTCGATAGCGCCTTTTACATAGATTATGCCATTCCCTGCATGGTCATGGTGCAGGGTCGCCATGAAGCAGTGTTCTGACTCAAAGGGAATCAGATCATCACGGGGCATCGTCTGAATTAGATTTTTTGGTTCAAGGCCTGATTTTGCCCCCAAAACCAGAAGTGCTCCCTCGGTCGGATCGCCCTCTATTGCCCATTCTTCATCTTTTTCAATCAGTGTCGCATCATTGCAAAGAATACTGGCACGACAGATTTCAAGTAACTCCGGCTGATGTTGTGGGCTGATATCCTGGTTGTTACAGGAGAAAGTGCCATGTGGGTTGTAACCGACACCGCTGATATTGGCAATGTATTGCGCCGTTACGACGGTTGTAACTGTCATTTCGTTGCGGGTTAGAGTGCCGGTTTTATCAGAGCAGATAATGGAAACAGACCCTAGTGTTTCTACCGCCGGTAAACGACGAATAATCGCCCTGCGGTTGGCCATACGCTGCACCCCAATTGCCAGGGCGATGGTGATAACTGCAGGCAGACCTTCTGGGATTGCCGCTACCGCAAGGCCAACTGCGGCAAGGAACATATCCCCCAGCGCATAATCCCGTACCCAGTAACCAAACATCATGGTGAGTGTCGCAATAAAAAGAATTGCACCGGTCAACCAGCGGCCGAAGTCATCAAGCTGGCGGGTAAGAGGTGTTGTCAGGGTTCTGACCTCTGACAGCATAGTACTGATGCGACCTATCTCAGTTTTGGCTCCAGTTTCTACGACGATACCGGTGCCCTGCCCATAAGTGACTAAGGCTCCGGAAAAGGCCATATTTCTACGATCGCCAAGAGGGGCATCAACGGCTACCGGTTCAACCTGCTTATGCACGGGTACGGACTCACCGGTAAGTAATGCCTCTTCGATATGCAGGTTCTTTATCTTGAACAGATGTAGATCTGCTGGTACCCGGTCTCCGGACTGAATAAATACAATATCACCAGGCACCAGCTCTTTGGCAGGAATCTGCATACGATGGCCATCGCGAATTACAATGGCTTGTTGGGAAAGCATATTACGAACCGCATCAATTGCTTTCTCAGCTTTACCTTCCTGAATAAACCCCACCAGAGCAGTAATCAGAACGACTGCGACGATTACTCCGGAGTCCACAGTGTGGCCGAGTAGTGCTGTAACCAGCGCGGCAATAATCAACACATAGATAAGCACATTATGAAACTGTGCCAGTAGACGCATCAGCCAACCTCGGCGGGGAGGCTCGGGAAGGCGGTTGGCGCCGAATTGGTTCAAACGCTTAGCAATTTGTTCAGATCGCAACCCTTCGTGTGTCGTGTGCAGCGTCTGGCAGACCTGATCAGTACTCATCGTATGCCAGTTAGACGGGCTGTCCATATTAATCTGAGTCTTCATGGCAACCAGCTTTTCTAGTTAACATAGTATATTGAGGATAGCTAATGTAAAAAAAAGTGCAGGTTGGGTGCAGTAATCAGGGTTATTTGGTTATAGGTATGACGGAAGAGGAGAGGGCTACCGACAGTTGGGAGGCCTGATTCTAAGTTACGCGGTATCCAAGCACCAACGCCCAGAGAAATAGTTCGACTACGCTTTGCCTCTTACTCTACAATCAACCGCGGTCGGGCAAGAGGGTCATGTAGGTCCGTGCGACGGACCTCTTTCTGCCCTCCAGGCACGTAACATCCGTGACAGCCAGGCGGCAATTTCATAGTGTTCATGGCGGGTCGCCAGCCAGGTCAGCAGGGCATCGATCAGTTCATCATCCAGGTTCATGTCGATGGTTTTACCGGTGAGGGCGGCGTGCCGTGCCGCTAAACTCCTGCTATGAGCATGTTCAGCCCGTTCCAGGAATTCATGGATCAACGGTTGTCCCGGCATGTTAATAAGGTGGAGTCGTAGATCCCGCAACGCTTGCTGCTCGATTTCCAGATGGGCCTCTACCCCTGAAGCTTGACGGTAGTGCCGTTGCCAGCTACGCCCTTTGACCACTAAGGGGCGTAGCTGAGGATCCAGCCAGTAGAGAAAGCGCTGCATTTCGCTATCGAAGTCGAGCAGGGGGCCCGCGCATTTAAGCTTGGCCCAGAGTGCTGCTTTCATGGTTGCGTTATCCGCTGTACCAACCAGTTCACTAACGATATTTGTTTCTTGGCATGACGTTGTCGAAGTCGTTCTATGCGCTCGGATGTTTCCAGCTCAAGCTGTTGCTGTTCGTTAGCCAGTTCTTCGAGGCAGAGCTGTTTCTCCTGTTTGAATGTTTGTTCCAACGCATTTAAATACTCCTGGTGCTCATGCTCTAATTGTTCGCGCCGGTTGCTCAAACGTTGTTCGGCATCGACTTCCGCCTGGCGGATTTTTTCAGCCGCTGATCGCTCCGCTTCCGACAACTGACTGACAAAGTGTTCAAGTTCGTTTTGTTTCATAGCAGTCGGGCCTTTAATCGCTTAACCTGAAAGATCGCTTCCCTTTCCTTCTCCTCCAGTCGCTGTTCGATACGGCTTTTTTCCTGAGCCAGTTCGGGAATAACAACCTGATTCAACGCATTTACCTGGCGGTGGCATTGCTTCAGAGAGTCTGCGATCCGGCGGATATTGGTTTCCAACGACATTAATGTCACAAGATCAGGCATCAGTTCCGCTAGCATACCCCGCATTTGTTCGGGGCGAATTCCGACCTGCGAGATTGACCCCAGCAATCTGAGGGGCTGCTTCTCAAGAGAGAGCTCCGCCAATTCGACCGACATCCAGCGACGGTTGCTGTCACCTGGTAATGCGGAGTGTTCGACTGCTTCAGCTAACCGCTTCAGTGTGTGGGGCGATTCATGTTCAAGCGTATCCTGCCAGTTATTATGGATCACTGCCCAGGCTTTGGTGACCTCCTGCCTCAGTGTTTTTGCCTGCCGGAGCTGTTTAAGGCCCTCCGCCATCAGCATGTCGCGCTTGCGCTCCAGCAGGTCCAGGCCATCCTGCGCAACTCTTAGCTCTATTTTGAGGCTGACCAGTTCCGCTTTAGTGGCCGGTCGGTGAACGGTAGTCGGCATCAGTCTTTCTCCCTTTCAAGGCCCTGATCCAGCTCCTCATCCAAAAGGGCTCCATGGGTTTCGATCAACTGGGTGCTCAACCGGGTCAACTCTTCTCTGGGCAGGCAGCCCAATACACGCCAACCAATATCGAGGCTTTCTTCGATGCTGCGATCATCGGTGATATCCTGTGCAATAAATAACCGCTCCAGACACTGGCCGAATTCAAGGTAGCATCTGTCGACTGTTGACAGGTCCTCTTCACCGACGATGCGGGTCATCATGCGAACCTCTTCGGCACGGGCATAGGCTGCATAGAGTTGTTCCATCAGAGGATGATGGTCACTGCGGGTCAAGCCTTCGCCAACACCGTCGGCCATGAGCCGGGACAGGGAAGGAGGCAGGTTGATAGGAGGATAGAAGCGCTGACGAAACAGGTCGCGAGAGAATACAATCTGTCCCTCGGTGATGTAGCCTGTCAGGTCCGGTATCGGATGGGTGATATCATTATTGGGCATGGTCAGGATCGGAATCTGGGTAATGGACCCGGGCTTGCCCTTGATTCGCCCGGCACGTTCGAAAATCGTGGCGAGATCACTGTAGAGGTAACCGGGATAGCCCTTTCGGGAGGGGATGTCCCCCCGCGCCGTAGCGACTTCCCGCAAGGCTTCGCCGTATACCGTCATGTCGGTGAGTATGACCAGCACATGCAGGCCCAGTTCAAACGCCAGGTATTCGGCTGCAGTCAGGGCTACCCGGGGCGTCAGCAGCCGTTCCATGACCGGATCGTCTGCCAGATTCAGGAAGGAGACCGTACGCCCGGATATCTCTTCGGCAAAACGTACGGCCACATCATGTTTGACGCCGATAGCCGCAAACACCACCACCAGTTCTTCACTGTCCTTTGCGCTACCGCTAAGGTCTGGACGTATCTTGGCCTGCTGGGCAATCTGGATGGCCAGCTGGTCATGGGGCAGTCCGGATGAGGAGAAGATCGGTAGCTTTTGACCCCGGACCAGAGCATTCATGGCATCAATGCCGGTGATGCCTGTCTGGATGAAATCCTGAGGATAGGCCCGTGCCGTTGGGTTGAGCGGACTGCCGTTGATATTCAGTGCTACTCCCGTCAAAGGCGGCCCCCCATCTATGGGCTCCCCCATGCCGTTAAGGCGTCGGCCGATGATGGACTCACTGACCGTTATAGTGATCGGATGACCGAGAAAGCGGATTCGTTCCGAGCCCTTGGCCAGTCCTGTAGTGCCCTGAAACACTTCGATCGTGACCTTGTCACCATCCAGCAGCGCCACCCGGCCATGGCGGATTCGTCCCTCCAGGTCGACCACCCGAACCGCTTCGCCAAAACCGATCCCTGGCAGTGCCGCCACAAGGGCGATCAGGGGGCCTTCAATCCGCTCCAGCTGTGTGTAGATGATAGGGTCTTTCATTGAACTTTCTGCCATGCGAGGATCTTTTCCGTTTCGTCTGATCCGAGTTCATCCTTTAGCCGGATTAGTTCATTCAGTTTGAATTTGGCAAACGCTTCCCGGGCCGGCGTTGTATCTTCGAGTAGGGCGCGGATCCGCCAGATGATTACCCTTAGCAGGCAGGCTTGTTTTTCCGGTGACGCAAAACGATCTTTGGGGCTGAAGGCTGACTGCTGTAGGAATCCCTCCTTGACCACACGTTCCGCCATCAGTGTCTTTCTCTGGTGATCGGATAATCCCTCTTCACCCAGAATTCTAACAATCCCCTTTAACTGGTCTGCGGCGATTAACAGACCGACTAGTTCGTCGCGATCCCGTTGCCAGCCGGGGGATACTTTTTCCCACCATTGTGCGAGATCCGATTCATATTCAGAGTATGACTCCAAGGGATGAATGGCTGGGAAGAAGCGAGCGTAGGCAAGGTTTTTGTCGAGCATCCAGTAGGCTTTTACAAAACGCTGGGTATGCAGGGTAACGGGTTCGGAGAAATCGCCCCCCGGGGGGGAAACCGCACCGATGGCGGTCACGGAGCCGGTTTCATCGGCCAGAGTACGAACTCTGCCCGCCCGTTCATAAAATTCAGCGGTACGACTCGGCAGATAGGCGGGAAAGCCCTCTTCTGCCGGCATCTCTTCCAGCCGCCCTGAAATCTCTCTCAGCGCTTCTGCCCAGCGTGAGGTAGAATCGGCCATCAGGGCTACGTCCAGTCCCTGATCCCGGAAGTATTCTGCTATCGTGATGCCCGTGTAGATCGACGCCTCTCTGGCTGCCACCGGCATGTTAGAGGTGTTGGCTATCATGACCGTGCGTTCTATCAGTGGTCGACCGGTCCTGGGGTCTCTGAGTTGGGGGAAGTCTTCGAGCACACCGGTTATCTCGTTACCTCGTTCACCGCAGCCGATGTAGATGATGATATCCGCGTCACACCACTTGGCAAGATTGTGTTGGGTTACCGTCTTTCCGGTGCCGAATCCTCCCGGCATGGCCGCTGTGCCGCCTTTGGCGATGGGGAAGAGGGTGTCTATTATTCGTTGCCCGGTAATAAGCGGCAGGTCCGGTGATAACCGTTGCTGTACTGGGCGTTTGATGCGTACGGGCCAGCGATGATAAAGGTAAACCGGGTGTTCCTGTCCGTTGGCACAACTGATTCGGGCGATGGGGTTCTCCAGGGTGTATTCGCCAGGCTCTGCAATATGGACAAGCTGGCCGGCGAGGCCAGGGGGGAGCAGAATTTTATGGCATACGGAGGGGGTTTCCTGCACCAGGCCGATAATGGCTCCGCCTGAGAGTTGGGTTCCTATCTCTTGCTGGGGGGTAAATGGCCAAGCCTGGGTCCGGCTCAACGCGGGCGCTTGTGCACCCTGGAGGATAGATGCCCCAAGCTGTTCTTGAATCAGGGCCAGCGGGCGCTGGATACCGTCATATATAGTGGTCAATAGCCCAGGGCCAAGCTCCACCGCCAGTGCCGACCCACTACCTGTAACCGGTTCGCCGATGAAGAGCTCAGTGGTGTCCTCATAGACCTGAAGAAAGCATTCCGTGGGTGTCAGGCGGATAACTTCTCCGATTAGACCGACTTTACCAACGGCAACGCGGTCGCCCATAGCGAACTGTTCTGCATGGTCACAGACGACAACGGGACCACTAATCCTGATCGTTCGTGCCGACATCTTTAAGCCACCGTTGCCATAGTTCAGGAATCAGCGCATGCAACCGTTGGTCCCAGGAACCGTCAATTTCGATATGAAACTCTTTATTTTGTAAGATTGCCCCACCGAGCATTGGAACTGGTGAGGTAGAGCTAATCTTCAAGTCGCTACGTCCCAAAGCGACTTCTTCCAAATTGATCCGCTTCGACCACTGAAGCGAGGTATTGAGGTGCCAGGCAGAGGCCGCTGTCAGTGATGGTGCGGCCTGCTCTATCCAGTCTTCCAGGTAGTTGCGGTCCGGCTGTTGTTGCTCCAGCAGATGACGCGTGTCTGCCAGAATCTCATCGATACAGTTCTGTTGGCAGCGCCAGAAACGCTGCTGTTGCAGGGTTTGTGTGTCTCGCATTGATTTGAGACGAAGTTGTCTCAGCCGATTGTCATGGCCCTGTCGTAGATGGTTGATCCGGGCTTGATAAGCACGCTGCTTTTCCTGTTCTAGATTCTTTGCGCGGGATTGGAAACGTTGCTCTATCTCATCCAGCTGTTGCTGGAGCTTTTGTTCAAGCTCCTGGTACAGCTTTGATAGGGTGTTGCTGGTGTCGGTGTCAGGGTTCATAGGCGCACCTCTCCCAGGCCTATAGCGCGGCCCAATTTTTTAGTCAGCTGGTCAGTTTCTCGAGAGGGGTGGGTAGGGTCTGGTAGCCTCATGTACGGTACCGGATCAGATTCTCCAGGAAGCGGTTCATTTACACCGAGAAATAGCGCGCAATGTTCATCGCCTTTTCTGGTGGCAATGCCGAGCAGTTGAAACAGCAACTGTTCCTCCTCTGTTCCCAGAATGCGCAGTTCCATCGTTACAGGGCTGCAATAATGATGATGGAGATGATCAGACCGTAAATGGCGATTCCCTCGGCCAGGCCTATAATCACCAGTACTCGTCCTAAGAGCTCAGGTTTTTCTGAAATTGCCGCCACCGCTGCAGCGCCCACCTGACTTACGGCAATACCTGCTCCGATACAAGATAGCCCCGTCGCCGCAGCCGCCGCCATGTAATAGCCCCAGTGAGGAAGTGTTTTGACTTCTTCCTGAGCGGTTTCCGCTGCCGCTTCGGGCAGAAAAAACAGCAGCAGACTGGAAAGCAGGACAAAAGAGCCTGCGGTGGCACAGAGCCCCCAAATCAATTTATTGGCCGATATCGACATAGTCATCAAAATGCTCCACGGAAAGTCTGAGGGGTACAAACGGAATGCCGCCTCCTGAGATAAATTTAGTAAACAATTCGTAAAAGTGCAGGCGAATCACCTGAATACAGACCAGGAACCCTTCAATGACAGTGATCAGAATGTTACCGATCACAAATATGCTCCAGGCCAGCCAGGCGTGGCCGGATAACAGCTCCACAATGATTACGAGTGCCATCGAGAGGGCTATATGCGCAAAAGTAAAGGCAGCTAAACGCACGAAGGATAGAGTATGAACCACAAACTTGACCGCAAAATCGTAGGTTTCCACGAGCGTTGCAAAGAGGCGTAACCCGATTGGTTCCTGCTCCATCAGGGCGAAGTTGCGTAAGGCCATGATGATCAGTCCAGCTGAAGCTAACGTCAGGCAGAGGTACTTCAGCCCAGTCCACTGCGCCCAATACCCAAGAGTCAGGCCGATAAGAGCAAGGTAGAACAGCAGACCGATGAGGCCAAAATTGTCCCACAGACGTTCTTTGAGGTGCCCACTTAACCAAGCGTTAAGCAAACCGATGAACATGCTTATGCAAAGTACGCCGATGCCGAAGATAACGCTGATGGCAAGAGAGAGGTACACCTCGTCCATCGGGTGATAAATAAGAGCGGGGATCCAGTCTTCTCGGGCGAACATACTTCCGAATAAGATTCCGAAAATGGCTGCTGAGAGTCCAATTGGCATCAACAGCAACCCGGCATAGTGCCTTAAAGTTGAATTAGACCTAGGCCAGCGTTGGCTATATAGCCAGAAACCCAGCAGGGATAAAAGCAATCCCTGCCCCAGGTCGGCAAACATCATTCCAAACATGAGCGTAAAGCTGATGGTCAGTAGCGGCGTCGGATCGAGTTCTCGATAACCGGTGATCCCATAAAGTCCCATCAAGGCCGCAAACCCCTCCAGGGCCTTGTGTCGACGGAATAGGCTGGGTACCCGGGTCAGTGAAACACCGCTATCTTCTGCAGGGGTCAAGGAGATGCACTCATGCTGCAATAGCTCACTGAATCTTTCCGTTTTTTTCCTGGGGATCCAGCCATCGATAATGGCCCAATCCTCGACGTGGCCGATCTGGTCTGCTGTGGCAAGAAGCAAGCGGCATTGATGCTCGGTGAGCGCCAGTGATGGCCGCTCGAGTGGAGGGGAGGAAGGTTTTAGATCGGCCGGTGGGTTGCACCCCACCCAGAGAAAGAGCTCGGCATCGATCTGAACCGCGCCTTGGGGAAGAGAGGTTGAGCTGGACAGTGTTCCTATCTCGTAGTTGAGCAGCGGCTTCTCCGGAAGGCCTTCGAGCAACTGCCCTGCGGCGCGAAAGCGCAGATATCGTTGCTCGGCCTGGAGCAAAAGCTTTAATGGCTGGAGATCCTCCAACTCTCCCAGCGAATGGCGGTCGATCGGTTGGAAGGCTTCCGTTTCAGCCAGCTGTTGGAGGCAGGTGGCCAGGCGTTCTTTGGAAACAATCCAAGTCAAACGTGTCATATCTTCCGGAAATAACACAGTTTTTCCTTTCCTGATGATACGGTGTGATTTATGTCGTTAGTGAGTCGTAGGTAAGATGAAGTATTGGTCAAGCTGGCTTATTGCGCAAATGCACCAGCCCTGCGGCCAATCATGTCCATGATGCTGCTCCTATCGAGAAGCGGAGGGAGAATACCCTTCGTACCCATAGGACAGGGCGACCAGGGATCACGGTGTTGTGAAGCTTGCTGCACCCATTACCGCGGCGAGCGGTTTAGTCCAGCGGCATAAAGCCGTCATAATCTAACCACATTTATAATGGTCAAAATCACTTTGTCGAAGACTTAATTGCCTGAATACATTAAAGCTAGATAGGTTGGCCTGTTCAGACTTATAAGCGTCTAGAGAACTGGGTCTATTCACAAACGCCTTCGGGTCAACAGAACGTAACCCTTTTCTATCAAGTGATCTTTTTCTTATTTAATAATCTTTTCCACTAGCTTTTCCAGACGCTGGGCAATCACATCCCAGATGTACATTGGACCAGTCATTTCCAGTGTTTTCTCTGAGCGGTTTTGCTCCAGTTCTTTAAGATAGTCAGCTAATTTGTTACGTTCTGATTTTAGCTCAGCAAGCTCGGCTAGGTGACTTTCTTCCTCCAGAGCGGCCGCCTGCTTAGCCAGTTCATCAATATGCTTTAAACGGGAGTTATATTCCTTTATATGCCGGTCAACCAAATCGTCTAACTTAGTCATAAATATCTCCATCATATCGCCCGGTTAGACATCAAATAATGGCGTTGGTGCATGGATAAATGCAGACAGACATATTCCTTCCATCCTGGCTCTATGAGCTTTTCCCACTCTGCGAACGGATTTCGGGCGTCCAACGGCCAACATTCGATTGAGAGCCGACACGCCGATGGTAGCTTCCGAGCGTTGACCATCCAGGCTACGTGCACGTAGCCGCGGACCGATGATCGCCTTATACCGCCCCATGGCGGTTTCCGTCAGCGACCGAGGGGAGGTGAAAAACCAGCCGCAGCATGAGACCTGCTTCAATTGCGGTATCAGAATAGCGTGCTTGGCTCCCTGGTGTCAGACGTGGTGCCGCCTGCCAGTTGGCAATGGCATCATCAGTTACCCATAAAGTGAGACTGCCGCGTCGGGAAGCCCCGCTTCATACCCGGCCCAGTTCGTTACTTTGAATTTCATCTTAGGAATGTGATGCTGACGAGCAGCATTGTGTTTGTTGGGCATGGAGAGCTACTGACAATAGGAAGCCTGATTCTAAGTTACGAGGTATCCATGCACCAACGCCTATTAAAACAGCCAGTACTACTTTTTGTTCTATGGTCTGGCCCTATGGCCTGGTTTTATGCCCGATATCATGGCTGCTATAGGCGACCGGTTTTATCCATCGCCTCTACCCAACTCTGAATCCCTCCGTTGTCCCGGATATGGTTAATCCCTTTGCGGGTATAGGTTCCAGGGGTTGCAATTGATTGCCCGATTTCGTCATAGTTGAGCTCGGGGCGGGATTCGCCAAAGGCTATAGCACTGCTGATTGAGTGCGCCACCATCGTTTTGGCGGTCTCTTTATCCATGCCCTGATTAACGCTCCAGTCAATCAGCTCCTGCACCAGAAAGTAGCTCCAGCCATGCAAGCATGCGTGGGCTAAAGCGGTATCGAAGAGCTCTTCTGACTCCAGCACTACGGCCTTACCTATACAACTAAACAGCGCCTCTGCCACTGGATTTGCAGGATACAGTGGTACAGGCCCAGCGCATATTTCGGCACTGGCGGAGGGCAGTGCACGTACCAGTGTCGCCTGTTTCAGCGCAGGATGTTGTCGAAGATGCTGCAGGCTTACGCCAGCAATAACGGAAATAATAAGTTGTCCGGGTTTAATTGATAATTCAGCTAGCAGGGTATCTAAGCTGTCGGGTCTTACTGACAGCAGAATAATATCTGAGTTATCCACTACCGTCTGATTGGTTTTAGCAATGGTACAGTCGCAGGCTTCGGCCAGCATTTTAGCCGTTTTTGCATTGCGCGGGCTCAGGGTAACTAGTCGTTGATCGCCACTTTTTCGCAGGCCCTTAATAGTGTAGGTCGCAAGGTGTCCGACGCCCAGAATGCCTAGTGATGCTGCCGTCATTTAAATTACCCCCAATCTCTATTAAATTTTGCTCTTATTAAGGCTCAGATTTGCAGATTAGTTTACTAAAATCAGGAGGATTTATCGTTCACATTACGACGTTATGGAACGATTCAGCGTTTTTTATTCAGGCATAAAAAAACCGCCGTTATGGCGGTTTTATTGTTAGGGTCATTCTTAACGCTTTTTCAGGTTCTGTTGAACTGTCTCGCTGTACCATTCCATAAAGTTAACGATACCAAATTCGAAAGACTCAGAATAAGGGCCTGGCTGGTAACCGATAGAGTTGATACCGCGCTGGTTCTCTTCTCCCAGAATACGGTCCTGTTCATTGGTTGCATCCCATACCTGACGCAGACGGGCAGGATCGTAATCAACCCCTTCTACTGCATCCTTATGTACGAACCATTTGGTGGTAACAATGGATTCCTGTGCCGAGATCGGCAGAACCCGGAACACGATAAAGTGATCAGACTGCATGTGATTCCAGGAGTTAGGCAGATGCAGGATTCGCATGGAGCCCATCTGTGGATTCTTGATACGGCCTAACAGCTTTTTGCAGCCGGCTTCGCCATCCAGGGTCATAACCTTGGTGCCTTTCTTCAGTGGCATCCGCACGATACGGTTACGCAGGCCCGGGCCAAAGCTCTGGTGCTCATGGGGAATGCCTTCAGCATCCCACTCAGCAGACTGAGTTGCATAGTGCTCTTTAAATTCTTCAGATGCCCGTGGGTCGTTAGTATCATCCCATTCCAGCAGTGTATTCAGTAGCTCTGGATGGTTACCGGCACAGTGGTAGCACTCGCGGTTATTTTCGATGACCAGTTTCCAGTTGGCTTTCTCGTACATGTTGGATTCCACCGCTAGTTTGGTGTTCTCCACATCGTAGGGCTCCATGTACTCTTCCAGCGTAGTCAGGAATTCATCGAAATCACCTTCAGGTTCTTCTTTACCCAGGCAGACGAAAACAAAGCCGCCGGCTGTTTTACAGTGGGCTTTTTTAAGACCGTGTTCCTGCTGCTCAAAAGAATCGCCCATTTCGGTACCGGCGAATAGCAGGTTGCCTTTGAGATCGTAGGTCCACTGGTGATAAGGGCATACCAGGTTAGCAACTTTACCGCGATGCTCAGTACAAACGCGGGAGCCGCGGTGGCGACAAGTGTTATGGAAAGCATTAATGCTGCCGTCAGCGTCGCGTACAACCAGCACCGGGTTCTGAGCAACTTCAACGGTGAAGTAATCTCCCCGGGCAGGAATTTCACTGCTCATACCAACGAACAGCCACTCTTTTTGAAACACTTCTTCAACGTCAACACGGAACATCTGCGGATCGTTATACAGAGGTTGTGGCAGAGAATAATTTGCCGGACGCGCTTCCAGCAGGTTGGCCATCTCCTGCCGGGCTTCGTGGATAGTTGCGCTGGTGGTATTCAGCAGATCGTTCTGGTTCATGATTTTAATCCTCAAACAATGCCGGAGGAGGATGAGTGAAAACTACTGCGCTTGTCTGATCAGCGTTAAAAACAGCCTCAAATTGCTCATCTACAAAACGCAGACTCCGCTTTCTCGACCGTTTTTGCCTTGTTCAGCCTTCGCTCATAACGTTTTCACACGTCCTCCAAGCGTATTTTTTATTGTATAACTACTGTGGTATTTCGATGCGCTAATGCTCTATCAAGGCAGGCTTTGGAGATTGACCGTTTACGACATCAACAGGTGCATAAATCGACCTGAAGCGCTTATAGCGTCGGGGATGGTCGCAATAAGCAAATAATTGTCGCTAGTGGTTAACATCTGAAAGGCGGGTCGACAGACAATGACGGGAAATGAGAACAACAGGGTGGGTTACTGTCTCTTTAACCCCCCAAGACTGCACCAGCGTGCATTGATGAGAGAAACGCCATGACAAATCCAGTACCAGCGACCGTTAGCAACGAGAGCTTTATCCCGGTAAATACCCAGACCTGGGTTAACGGTCGTCACAATGTTCGCTGCGTTAAAGTGATCAAAGAAACCTGGGATGTACGCACCTTCTGCTTTATGTCAGAACAGCCAGTGATGTATTTCTTTAAGCCGGGTCAGTTTGTCACGCTGGAGCTGGATATTGAGGAAAAGCAGGTGATGCGGTCCTATACCATCTCCAGTTCACCTTCTGTGCCATACAGCTTTTCTATTACTGTTAAGCGTGATCCTAATGGCCTGGTATCCAGCTGGTTACATAAAAACCTGAAAGAGGGTGATGAGCTGGCGGTGCAC
Organism: Amphritea balenae; assembly: GCF_003858655.1. Taxonomy (GTDB): domain Bacteria; phylum Pseudomonadota; class Gammaproteobacteria; order Pseudomonadales; family Balneatricaceae; genus Amphritea; species Amphritea balenae. Next base: position 606,918 of record NZ_RQXV01000001.1, on the reverse strand, counting down.
GGTCCGGTTGGAATGTTTAACTGTATCGACTATCCGGCTCGTAAGGTATTGCTGTTATCGGGTGGTGTCGGTATTACGCCGGTTATGTCGATGGCGCGCTGGTGGTTTGATACTAACGCCGATGTGGATATGGCGTTTGTACACAGTGCCCGTACGCCTCAGGATATTGTATTCCAGCGTGAACTGGATCACATGGCATCCCGTATCGGTAATTTCAGTCTACATCTGATCTGTGAAAAAATTGAGAATGGTCAGGCCTGGCATGGTTACCGCGGCTATCTGGATCAGGCCAAGCTTGAGTTAGTTGCGCCAGACTTTATGGACCGTGAAGTGTTCTGTTGTGGCCCTGGCCCTTATATGAAAGCAGTGAAGAAATTGCTGCAGTCGAACGGCTTCAATATGGAGCACTACCATGAAGAGTCCTTCGGAGCGACACCGATAGAGGTTGAAGAAGAAGCAATTGAGCAGGCGGGTATTGCCCAGGCCGACGCTGATGCATTGACCCAGTCTGATATGGTGCGGGTTGAGTTCGCCAATAATGGTAAGAGTATTCAGATTGCACCGGGTGAAACACTGCATGCAGCGGCTTCCCGACTGGATCTGCATATCCCTAAAGCTTGTGGTATGGGTATCTGTGGTACCTGTAAGGTGATGGTAAAAGAGGGTGAGGCGACCATGAATCATAACGGTGGTATCACCGATGATGATGTTGCTGCAGGCTATGTTTTGTCCTGCTGTAGTGTGCCGCAAACCGATGTGGTTGTTGAATTCTAAACCTCTGATAAATTAAAAATCGCCCGCGGGCGATTTTTTTTGTTGCACAATGATAAGCTGAAGCCAGGTTGGCAAACGGCCATTAAACGGAAGCGATGATGCAAGCAGAACAGATTGAAGTAGCGGGATTTCTTAAACAGTATCCGCCGTTTAATAGTCTGCCGGATGAGGTGGTGGATGACATCGCCTGTCAGGCCGAGATCTCATACTTCCGGACCGGCAGTGATATCTATCAGTTTGGCGATGAAATTCACGATCTCTGCATTATTCGCAGTGGTTCCGTAGAGATTTATCGTCGTAACGGTGATCTCTATAATCGCCTGAGTGAAGGTGATCTGTTTGGTCAGCTGGGCCTGTTGATGAATAACAAAATCCGGCTGCCGGCGCGGGCTTTGGAAGACTCGCTTATCTATTTTATCCCTGAAGCAGTGTTTACTGAACTCTGTGACCGTTTTGATTCCTTTGCCTACTTTGTTGAAATGGATGACAACCGTCTGCGTCAGGCGGTGTCCAGTAAGCAGGAAAGTAATGATCTGATGGCATCGAAAGTGACACGACTGATCTCCCGGGATCCTGTATGTCTTGATGCCTCAGCCACTATTCGTCAGGCCGCTCAGAAGATGACCGATGAATGTGTTTCTTCGATACTGGTCATGAAGGCGGCAGGCAGTAACAGGGAAGATGATGAACCAGAGCTATCGGTAGCGGGTATTCTTACCGATCGTGATCTGCGTATCAGGGTTGTGGCACCGGGGCTGAATCTGGACACCCCGGTGACCGAGGTGATGACCGCTGAGCCGGTCACACTGGATGAAGATGCCTATGCTTTTGAGGCGATGCTGACCATGCTACGCTTCAATCTGCACCACTTACCAATTCTGGAAAATGGTCATCCTATTGGTGTGCTGGCAACCTCAGATATTGTGCGCTACGAGTCCCAAAGCAGCCTTTACCTGGTGAGTAATATCCTGCGTCAGCAGAGTGTTGAAGAACTGGCCCAGTTACAGCCTCAGATCAGCGCTTGTTTTGTACGAATGGTCAATGAAGACGCTAATTCTCATATGATCGGTAGCGCCATGTCGGTTATCGGTCGTTGCTTTAAACAGCGGTTATTGGAGCTGGCAGAAGAGCAGCTTGGACCGCCGCCGGTGCGATACTGCTTTCTGGCGTTGGGATCGATGGCCCGGGATGAGCAGTTATTGATGACTGACCAGGATAACGCACTGATCCTGGATAATAGTTTTGATGTTACAAAGCATGGACAATACTTTGAACAGCTGGCCAAGTTTGTCAGTGATGGCCTGAATGCCTGTGATTATGTTTACTGCAGCGGCAATATCATGGCAACGAACCCGAACTGGCGTAAAACCCGTAAAGAGTGGGAAGCTATCTTTGCCGACTGGATTGAAAACCCGGATCCGGAAGCGCTGCTGAACTGTTCAATATTCTTCGATCTTGATGGTGTGTTTGGTAAAACAGGCTGGGCTGATCAGCTCAATACCTTTATTGTTCGCAAAGCCAAGCGCTCCCCTCGATTTCTTGCCAGCCTGGCCCGTAATGCCCTGAATCGCACACCGCCACTGGGCTTTTTCAAAAGCTTTGTGATGGAGAAGGATGGCCAACACCGTAATTCAATCAACCTGAAGCGACGGGGGACTGCTCCGTTGTCTGATCTGATCAGGGTGCATGCTCTGGCGGTGGGCTCCCGGGCTCAGAACTCATTTGAACGGCTGGATGATGTGGTCAAAGCTGGGATTCTGCCTGCGGGTCGTGAGAATGATCTGCGTGATGCGATGGAATTTATTGCCATGGTGCGTATCCGTCATCAGGCATTAGATGTGGAAACCGAACGGGAAGTCGATAACAATGTTGAGCCGGAAAACCTGACCGATTTTGAACGTCGAAATCTTAAAGAAGCTTTTCAGGTGCTGAGTAACAGCCAGCGTTTTCTCAAATTTCGCTATCCGTACACCCGTAAATAGTGGCTACTGTGACTGATTCTATCGCTGAAAACTGGTCTGAACTGTTTCGTGAACAAGCGCTTACCACGCAGGATGAGCGCTTAAGAGTGTTCTATGAACAGGGTACTGTGGCCGCAGATTCACCCCTGTCTGATGTCCCCTTTGTAGCGCTGGATTTTGAAACGACCGGACTTGATGCTGGCAGTGATGAGATTATCAGTATCGGTCTGGTGCCATTCGATCTGAACCGAATCCGTTTGCGTGATGCCAGACACTGGCTCTTGAAACCCCGTCGGGCGATGAAAGAGGAATCCATCGTTATTCATGGTATCACTCATACGGAGTTGAGTGATGCACCGGATCTTAACCGGATTCTAGGGCAGGTGCTGGAGGCGATCGCAGGCCGGATAGTGGTAGTTCATTATCGTTATATTGAGCGGGAATTCCTGGATGCTGCCCTCAAAAGGCGGCTAGGAGAGGGGATTCGTTTTCCGGTGGTGGACACCATGGCGCAGGAAGCAATGTTGCATCGTCAGGGGATCGGCAGCTTGCTTAAACGGTTAGTGGGAAGAAAACCTGAATCGATACGGCTGAGTGACAGCCGTAACCGTTACAACCTGCCACATTATGGCCAGCACCACGCCCTGACCGATGCGATAGCAACGGCGGAATTACTGCAGGCCCAGATTCACCATCGCTATAGCGAAAGTACGCCTATCAGCGATATTTGGATCTAACAGATCAAGCCACTTAAACATATGTTTGAGAATAGGATTTTTTCTTATATACGGTTAATCCCTAATTTCTGAAAATACTACTTAGAGTAGTTTTTCATCTATCTAAATGTTGTATGAAAGTTGTAATGCTCTTGTTCAGGCGTATTTCGCCGCGGTTTAGAAGGAGCATGGAATGCATACAGGTACAGTTAAGTGGTTCAATAACGCCAAGGGTTTTGGTTTTATCGTATCTCCGGATTACGATGTCGACTTGTTTGCCCATTATTCAGCAATTATTACCGAAGGCTATAAAAGCCTTAAAACCGGTCAGCTGGTTCAGTTTGAGGCATTGCCTAAAGATGCCGGTGTTCATGCGGTGAACATACAGCCGGTGGTTGAATCCTGATTCGATCTGACGGTTTTGACAAAGCGCCCTTTTATGGGCGTTTTTTGTTTACTATCAGTGGTTATTCTCTATTGTTATCAGAGCATAGGGTGTTTTGAACTGTCCTGACTTTCGCTTAACAGCTGTGTGATCTGATCGGCGGGAACGGCTCGGCTATATAGAAACCCCTGAAATTCATCGCAACCATTCTTACGCAGAAAACTGGCCTGTTCTGCTGTTTCCACGCCTTCTGCAATTATTCTCATTCCCAGGCGTTTGGCCATAGTCAGGATTGTCAACGTAATCTCTGTCGCATCTTTATTTTTACCAATTTCACGGGTAAAAGACTGATCAATTTTAAGGCGATCTAAAGGGAAGTGTCTCAGATTACTTAGCGATGAATAGCCTGTACCAAAGTCATCAATAGCAAGATCGACACCCTCGTGCTTAATTTTCTTCATAACTTTGATGGCACGATCCATATCCCACATTAATGAACCTTCGGTAATTTCAAGCTCAAGCTGTGCGGGATTAATACCGGAATCTTTTATGATCTTCTGAATACTGGATGTAAGGTCAGGATCGGCAAACTGTAGGGGGGATACATTGACTGCCAGACGCAGAGAGGGCAGCCCGATAGTCTGCCATTGTTGCAGTTGTTGGCATGCGGTGGTCAGAATCCAGTAACCAATGGTTCTGATCAGGCCGACGTGCTCAGCAACGGGAATAAAGGTTGCGGGTGAAATCCATCCCAGAGTGGGGTTGTGCCAACGAAGCAGGGCTTCTACTCCAACGATTTTACCGCTGCCAGCTTTTATCTGGGGTTGATAGTAAACCTCAAATTCATTACGTTCGATTGCATGTATCAGTGCCTGTTCCATCTGGGAACGGATCTTTACCTGCTTGCCGAGATCGGCAGAATAGATGCAGAGTTGTTCACTGTCATCGATGCGCGACTTAAACATTGCTGTATAGGCGTTGCGTAGAAGGCCGACGCCGTTATGTCCTTCACCGGGCCAGAGACTGACACCAATCTGAGGTGATAGCAGTAAATATTCCTGATTTAGCTGAAGGGGGGCCTGAAGCTCGTTGAGTAGACGGAAAGCGCTATCTAATACGAGATCAGGTTTACTGACTTTATCCAGCAGGATAGCAAAATCATCACCATTCATGTGGGCGATAAAGTCTGCATCGCTGGTGACTGTTTTAAGACGTTCGCCGATGGCCTTTAATAAGTCATCGGCTATCGGTCTGCCCAGCGTAGTCCCAGCTGAACCGGGCCAGTCAAAGTGAATGACCATGAGTCCGGTTATCTGATCATTGTGTTGCTCTGATGCGGCCAGTTGCCTTAGCCGGCTAGTGAGCATGCTGCTGTTTGGCAGACCAGTGGCTTTATGGTGGCGGGTCTGGTGTTCCAGCTGTTGTTGTAATTGTCGACGTAGCTGTGCATCAGCACTCAGTTGCCAGAAGCTCCAGACCGGCCATATCAGCATCAGTGGAATCAGGGGGGCTGTCGGAGGAAACCAGAGAAGCTTCGTTTGCAACAGGGCCAGACTGATAAGTGGTGTTGAAATGATCAATACCAGCGAACTAAAGAGTCCGCTTCTCAGTGGGAGCAAGAACACTGCAGCGGCACACAGGAGAGTGATGATACCACTCAGTATTTGTTGATTAAGCGGGGTCAGTGGCTGAATCGCTCTACCCTGTAGCAGAGCGTTTAATATATGGGCGTTCAGTTCAACCCCGGACATTCGTTGATGAGCCTCTGCTGCGGGGGTGGCAAATGCGTCACCCAGACCGGCTGCGGTAGCACCAATCAGTACATACTTACCAGCGATCTGCTCCGGGTTAACAAAGCCATTGGTAATATCTGCCCAGGAGATGATAGTCGGAGTCTGGGTCCGGGATGCAAAGGGAATTAGCATACTATGGCTGCGATTCCAGTGTTCTGATGACTGAAGTAACTGCGTTTGTTTGATGGGGAGTGAAGGTGCCCGTCCTGCTATTTCAAGCATAGCAAGAGTGAGTGTCGGCCAGCGGGTATCGTTTATACCGCTATATAAAAATACCCGACGGCAGCGCCCGTCCTGATCCAATTCAATATCTACATGGCCAATAGCCGCGGCACCCAAAGCCAACTCAGGCAGCGGTAGTAGTTCGATCATCATGCCATCGGCTAATAAATCGGGTGCTACACTGAGGGCCACCCGACCATTCTTAAGTATCGCCTCCGCCAGTTCAGTATCTGCCTTCGGCACACCTTGTTGAGGATCAGGGAATAGTATATCAATGCCAACTGCGGCTGCTTTATATTCAGTCAGTTTATTGATGAGTGCTGCATGAGTGCTACGTGACCATGGCCATCGGCCAAGTTGCTCCAGGCTATTATTATCGATAGCTATAATAACAATTTCGTTGCTCATTTCGGTGGCATGAAATGGCAGCATAAGATCATAAAATATCAGATCTATACGTTCACTGATCTTGCTGCTGTTGAGATATACGCCTGTGCTTATTAACAACAGAGTTAACAAACTGGCATAGATAAAGCTGTGCTGATACCTACTTAGTCCCATGTTTTTATAACAGCAGTAGCAGGACTGCGGCTCCAAGTATGGTTAGTGGCGTGTAGTCAGGAATCGGCATCACTTTCTGCACCGTTCCCCAGGGGCCTTCATAACCATCCGGTTCAATTGTTCGAACTCTCAGGTAGCGTATCCGGCCTTTTATGGGGGCAAAACTGAAGCCTGGCTCAGCCAGTGTCTGATCAGTTTCCAGCTCTGTAAACTTAGCATCATAGGCTAACTGGATCTGATAAGTTTGCCCCGGGCTACCGGCAGGCCAGCTGGCACTGAGCTGACCATTTTCCACAGCTGACATCGCTGTATCTGCTTGTTTCGGTATGGGTTTAACCTGCCAGTTTCGTTGCATACCGACCGGACCGATTTCTCCCTCGCTAGTGATGCTGGTAAGTCGCCAGAAATAATGGCCGGGGAGTGGCAGTGCAGATGTGTCAAAGCGACTTCCCTGTATATCGTCTCTGTCGAGTATCAGGCTCTGGAAAGCACTGTCGGTGGCTATTTCAAGTCGATAATAGTCAGCTTCTTCTGATTCGGTCCACTGTAACTGGGGTGCTGTACCCCGTATGCTTTTATTATCAGCAGGTGAAAGTTGAATCGGCGGCTGAGGGCGGGCATCCAGATCTAAAGCCGTTACATGATTCTCTCCCTCCAGGCCAAGCTGATCGACACCTCTTATACGAGCATAATACTGTCCATCAGGCAGGTCAGGCAGGGGGACTCGGGAGTAGGTACTTATCTGTTGCCATACCAGGGTGTTGAATTGTGGTTCTGTAGAAACCTCAATACGGTACTCTCGGGCCCCTTTTATGGAGGGCCAGCTTAGCATCTGATTGATACTGTGAATTGGCCCCTGAATAGGTTTCATTGCAGGAGGCGGCAACAATTTTTTTGCTGGGATCGGGGCTTCTCCCTGAGTTATCTGTGTGCCATAACCGGCCATTATCAATCGCTGCTTACTGGCACCGCTAACCGCCACGCTACCGTGCAGGACTTCGATATTGGATAGTTGCTGCTGTTCGTTAACTGCAGCGCGGTATTCCGTTCCCCTGACTGCGCTGATAGCTGAGGGTGTCTGAATCTGAAAACGTGATCCGGGTCCCACTGCAGGGGTTACCCGGGTATCCATTCTGCCTTTAAGAAGATGTAAGCGGGAATCCACCATACCGGTTGAACCATGAGCGCTAAGATGATCAAAGCGAATAAGGCTATTGCTATATAACGTTAACAATGAATTATCAGCAAACCGAATAGTGAGGCTACTGTCATCATGGGTGCGAATCTGATCACCTAACTGAATCAGGGTTTGGTCGCCGATGATTTCTGTTGTGCCGTCCGGATGAAGCAGGTGAGCCTTGCCCTGATGGGAACTTATTCGTGCCGGAACCGGGTTGCTGCGGATCCATTTCAGGGGAACTCTGAGGCGGGTTCCCGGCTTTATCTGACGAGGGTTTTCGATATTATTAAGTTGTTGCAACTGCTTAAATCGAGTCGCATTATCAAGATGTTGCTTACTGATATTCCATAAATTATCACCTGCAACAGTGGTATAGATCCACTCCTGAGCATGACTGATATTGATATAAAAAAAGCTATTGATAAACAGGCAGATTGATAGCAGCCAGCTTATTTTCATTAGAGTCATCCCTGATCAGTGTTTTGCCAACCGGATGTAGGATGAACCTACCACCGGATATCCCTTATAGTTCTGTGAACTACTGGCTTATTTCTGCGAACATCAGCATACACACCGCACAGGGTGTTCGGCATCACTCAGATTCCTGCTTTTAATATAGGCTAAGTTGCATACAGGTGATATGAATAATTTAGTATAAGGTAATTAGTAGGGGGGGCTATTGAACAAGCCCACTACTTTCTCAGTGCAAAGCCAATCGACTTATTCGCAGGCTCCTAAGGTGAAATGCTTAATTAAATTGCCAAAACCTTATTGCACAGATAGTGGTGATCAGAGTTACTGTCAAAAAACAAAAGGAGACGATTGTCTCCTTTAAAAATGAACTATTTATCTTGGCTTGTTACGCCGCGAAAGAACCATGCGGATCGATGACATACTTTTTAGCGGCACCGCCATCAAAGTCAGCATAGCCTTCAGGCGCCTGATCCAGTGAGATCATCTGTACGTTAACCGCTTTAGCAATATCGACCTTATCAAACAGGATCGACTGCATCAGCGCGCGATGATACTTCATAACCGGACACTGCCCCGTGTGGAAGGAGTGAGACTTAGCCCAGCCCAGTCCGAAGCGCATGCTCAATGCACCTTGCTTGGCAGCATCGTCCGTCGCTCCCGGGTCCTCAGTTACGTAAAGGCCTGGAATACCGATCTGACCACCGGCACGGGTCATCTCCATCGCCGAGTTCAATACGGTTGCTGGCGCTTCAACGCCGTGATTACAACCGCAAGCGTGGGCTTCGAAGCCTACGCAGTCGACGAAGGCATCGACTTCGCGTTCACCCAGAATGACTTCCAGTTTATCGGCCATTTCGCCTTCCTGGCGCAGATCGATAGTCTCACAGCCGAAACTACGAGCCTGTTCCAGGCGGTCTTCGATCATATCGCCGACAATAACGCAGGCGGCCCCCAATAGTTGAGCAGAGACTGCTGCGGCCAGACCAACAGGGCCCGCGCCTGCAATATAGACAGTAGAGCCAGGTCCAACGCCGGCGGTAACGCAGCCGTGGAAACCGGTAGGGAAGATATCAGACAGCAGGGTCAGGTCACGGATTTTCTCCATCGCCTGATCGGAATCCGGGAACTTGAGCAGGTTAAAGTCGGCGTAAGGTACCATTACGTACTCAGCCTGACCGCCGACCCAGCCACCCATATCAACATAGCCATAGGCAGCACCCGGACGGGCAGGGTTTACGCTGAGACAGATACCGGTATTACCCTCTTTACAGTTACGGCACCGGCCACAGGCGATATTGAATGGAACTGAAACAACATCGCCGGGTTTAAGAAATTCTACATCATCACCGCACTCGATAATTTGACCGGTGATTTCATGACCCAGAACCAGACCGGCAGGAGCGGTAGTCCGGCCCCGTACCATATGCTGGTCGGAACCACAGATGTTAGTTGTCAGTACACGAAGGATAACTCCGTGATTGCATTTGCGCTTGCCTAGCGACAGTTCCGGAAATGCGATCGACTCTACAGCGACTTCACCCGGTCCCTTATAGACAACACCTCGGTTTGCATGGTTGCTACACATGGTAACTACTCCTGTTATTTTTTATTATCAACACCCGTACAGATGTGTCGCAACAATAGCGTGGAGAGGCTGGTAGCGACTGACCGCAACCGCGCAGGTATTGATCAGAAGCGACAAATTATTCAGTAAGGAGTCAACGAGTAAGGACTTAGCGACTTGTTCTGCCGGGTATAAGCCGTTCTTCTTATTGCTGTGTAGAGGGATTAGAAAAAGGAGGCCGAAGCCTCCTTTGATTGATGTGTGAGTTTGTTACTCAGGGGTAATGCTGAACTCACCATCCTGACCGCTTAGTAGTCCAGGGCCTGATGGTTGTTCAAGCTCGTTATTATATTGATAGTACTGTCCAGAGCTGCAGCCTAATAAAGACAGAAACAGTAATGTAATACTTAACCTTAAAAAACAAGACATATCAGGCACCTAGAATTTTATTCTGGCACCGGCAAGGAAGGCGTTAATGTCCTGTAGATCACTGCCAACCCGATCCAGTTCATATGTACGCCAGCCGAAGTAGGCTTCGGTTGACCAATTATCGATTTTCTGGACTAGCTGTAATCCAACTCCTGTAGCTTCATCGCCTGCGACATCGACATCTTCGGCAACATTGTAATCAATAGAGAATGAGGTTGTACCAAAATTGTTCATCCTGGTCTGGTAGCCTAGTTTTGCATAGTAGAAGCTAGGATCCGGGCCACTGGTGGCAGACTCTTCTCCGGCTGCAAGAGTCAGGTTGAGCCCTCCGTGAAGGCGAACAGATACGGAACCATTAACCTGAGAATCGACAGTGTCAGAGCTAGGATCTGAATAAGCTATCGCTCCGGCAACTTGGGTGCCGTCGTAATCGGCGGTGTAATTCATGGCTGCATCCCAGGCATCTTTTTCGATCACGCCAGCAGATAAGACAAATCCACCAAAAGCCGGAGTATCATAACGGATCCGGTCTGCCCGGCCGCTTCCATCCATATTGTTGAAGACTGAGCCGACGTTTGTCATCGTCAGTGAGCCGCCAGAATCTCGAAATAAAATGGCGCCAGCTAGCACTGACATATCTGAGTAGCCGGCAAGAGCTGTACCAGATAAGTCTACTTCTGAACTGCCTTCAGACGCATTCCAGCCCTGGCCAATCCAAAGCTTACCGTACTGCTTATTATCAAAAAATACTTCTAACCGGCGCTGAGTGAAGCTATCAGTGCTTGCTGTTTCATCAAGTTGACTAACTTTGGCTGTAGAGTTGGATTCAAACTGGACTTCAATAGCGGTACCCACAGTCAGGTCATCAGTTACATCAGCTTCGCCGATAATTCGCATACGGGTTGAAGATGCATCGTTATCTACATGATAGAGGTTGTCTTTTTCACCATCGTCGGCCCACATAACACCCCTGTTAACATGACCTGACAGGGAGACCCGAACGTTATCATTACCAGATTGAATGCCCTTGTTTGCACTGCTCTGGCTAGCCATTTGTGCTTTCTCTTCGGCTGCAACGGCAATTTTTTCAGTATTTGCTGATTGCTTTTCGAGTTGATCCAGCCGTTTGGTCATTGCTTCAATCTGTGCCCTCAGGGCTTCGACTTCGGTATGTCCTCCGGCCAGGGCGGACGTCGTTGAGAAACAAGCCAGTGATGCAGCAATAGATACTGTGAGGAGTTTAATATGCATTTTCATAGGGTTGATCTACCTGTTCGTTTACTAAACTGCCCGGAAACGATAAAAGGTACAGGCTGTAATTTATTCAAACAGCTATTCTCGTAAGCCGAGCGCGGCTTCCCACCCCGATAGAGTTAAGTAATAGCAGGGAATAGCCTGTTGTCTAATAATTAACCAGATTCGTCCTGTTTTAAGCTCGAAAGGCTGTAAATATAGGGCGGAGGAGCTTTTGTAAGGGTCTTTCTCACTTCACTTTAGCGATGCAAAAAACAGATTATTTATGTCTTTTTGCGACACTTGTAATGATTGGTCTGCTGTCGTCTTTTGATTTGTATCAATGAAAAGCGGTAGGTGATGTCGCTTTTGGATAGGTTGTGTCGGCTCTGGGTCGTTTTTGGGTATTCGAAGCTTGATTTAAATCACTAATATGGATGCTGTCGGTTTTGCCACATCAGATTGCAGGCAACCTATGAAAGCAGAACAATAACGACACAGGTTGGCGACCGAATGAGCACTCACTTTTAAGCAGAGCTTTGCCTTTTCTTCGCTTCTACAATCAGTCCTACATAATAAAAAAATAACGTCTCACTAATGTATCGGTGTTAATCACTGATAGATCAGACGTGCGTTAAAGAGGGCATTATTATGACTTCAGCTGTTGCTCTGAATCCGGTTAAGGATTCTAAAAAAGTTACTCGGGTAGGTTTTTTGTTGCTCGATAATTTCACCATGATCGCACTGGCTTCGGCGGTAGAGCCGTTGCGGATGTCGAATCAGCTATCAGGTTCTGAACTGTATAGCTGGCATATGGTGTCGGAAACCGGTGCGCCGGTGAGTGCCAGTGACGGCTTAAGTTTTACCCCTGACTTCTCTATTGCCGATGCACCGGAATTTGATTTGGTGATCGTTTGTGGTGGCGTAGATATTACCCGTAGTTACCGACCAAAGCAGATTAGCTGGTTGCAGCTGCTCGGACGCCGGGGTGTGACTCTGGGTGGAATATGTACCGGAGCCTACGTTCTGGCCCATGCCGGGTTATTGAATGATCATGATTGCAGTGCGCATTGGGAGTGTATGGCTGCTCTGCAGGAACGTTACCCGAAGGTGCGTTGTAATAACCGGCTATTTACGGTGGATAAAAATCGTATGACTTCATCCGGCGGTAATACGCCGATGGATATGTTCCTGCATATGGTATCCCTGCAGCACGGGCCTAAGCTTTCCAGTGCCGTATCCGATATGTTTATCTGTGATCGGATTCGCAGTGAGTTCGATCAACAGCGTGTCCCTTTGCGACAGTTACATAACAGTGGTGAATCCAAGCCTAAGCTGGTGGATGTTATCGAGCTGATGGAAAATAACCTGGAAGAGCCGATCGGACTGGACGAGCTGGCCTTTTTTGTTGATGTATCACGTCGGCAGTTGGAGCGGATGTTCCATAAGTACCTGAACTGTTCGCCTTCACGGTATTATCTCAAACTGCGGCTCGATCGGGCCCGGCAGCTACTGAAGCAATCCAGTATGTCGATTGTTGAAATATCTGCAGCCTGTGGTTTTATTTCCACACCGCATTTCAGCCGCTGTTATCGAAAGCATATAGGTATCTCACCCCGGGATGAGCGTAAAGGTGTCTGGGCTGCTGCTGATCAGCATAATATGATTCGTGAACCGTTACAGGATGATGGCTTTTTTGCCAGTATGAAGCGTTCAGCCTCGGCATTGAATCATGCTCAGACTGAACCGAGTTATGGTTCGATTGCTATATAAAAGCCTGGTTATTTACATCAGTTACTAACCTCGGTTATTCACACTGATTATTTAATTTTGTTATTAAAAAAACGCGCCTTTGGCGCGTTTTTTTGTTGGCTGGATGAATTATTCCGTCTGTTATTTATTTGTAACTCCTCAGGGCCACCGTCTCAAATAGCCCGTTTTTATCCTTTTCAAAACCGTTTCAGAAACGACACTTCGCCTACCTGTTTGCGAAAGAGATGACGTAAACAAACAAGTGAAAGTAATTGCCATACAAATAATACGTGAAATATTAATATGAATAAAATCTAATATATAGTTCTTTTAACTGTATCTTAGATTTTCTATAAGTGTTTTTCTCTGCATAACCTGTGGTTTGACCGTTGATATTTGTAACTGGTACCTATGTGCCCCACAACGACAAACAGGCGCTATCGCACACTGCTGTGGCGTAAATATAAAAACAACAACCGCGAGTAAAAACATGGCTAAGACAACATTCGCAAGAAAAAATAAGGGCTTTCGTTCGCTCCTGACCGGTCTGGTAACCGCAGGTGTTCTGATGACGGGATCCGCCCAGGCTGCAACCCTGAAAATGGCGACTGACTCAGGTGCACAAGGTTCCCCTGCCGGCGACACGCTGGACCGTTGGGCTGAACTGATTGAAAAAAATTCTAACGGTGATATCGACGTTAAAGTGTTTTACCAGAATGAGCTGGGTAGTCAGAACGAAGTATTCGATCTACACGTTGCAGGCGATGTTGACGTGATGTTGAACTGGCCAATGACCTCTTATGACAAGCGTATCGGAGTTATCTATACGCCGTATATGACTTTATCCTGGGATGAAGCGCTTAAGGCATATAGCCCGGGTGGCTGGGTTAATAACATGCTGGGCGGTATCTACTCAGATATCGGTCTGAAGTTCTTCGGCCCCTGGCCAGAAGGGTTCAACGGTGTGGCAACGCGCGGCAAATACGCGACTAATATTGCTGAAGCTGAAGGCCTGAAAGTACGGACTATGACTGTATTCCCTGCGCCGCAGACGATGCAGGCACTGGGTTATCAGACTGCTGCAATCGACTGGGGTGAGGTTTACACCTCTCTGCAGACCGGGGTAGTTGATGGTGAAGCGGGCAACGTAATCTACTGGGATTACGAATACTTCCGCGATCTGCTGGATTACTATGTTCGCTCTAAGCACTTCTTCATGACCGGCGTACTGAGTATGAATCAGGAGTCTTTCGATGAGCTGAACGAAGAGCAACAGAAGGTTGTGGCTGAGGCAGCAAAAGAAGTAATGATGGCGCAATTTAAAGCCGCTAAAGAGCAGGATCAGCACTACGTTAAGGAAGCTGAAAAAGCGGGTATGAAGTACTTTGAGCTGTCAGATGAGCAGATTGCTGAATTTGCCCGTGCGGCGCGTGAAAAAGTATGGCCGCTGATGGATGCAGAGATCGGTTCTGAAATTATGGATACCATCCGGGCGAACGCAACCAAGCTGTAAGGTTTCGTATGCCATATACGGCGGGCTGTTTACTGGTCTGCCGTTTCTGTTTTCTGAGGTAGTAGTCCCATGATTGTGCGTTTCTTTACTGCGTTGGACCATAAGATCGGTTGGTTTCTCAATGCTACAGCTTTGATCAGTAGTCTGATGTTAGTCGGCCTGATGCTGTTTCTGGTCGCGGCCCGCTATATTTTTGGCTGGTCCATCGTCGGTCTGCTTGAGCTGATTATGATGTTCGGTATGTGGCTTTATATGGTGGGCAGCCTGATAGCCAGCCGTAAGCGTGAACATCTGGTGGTGGATTTTATTCAGACCAATATTCGCGACCGGCAAATACGCCGGATACATCAGGGTTTCCTGTCGCTGGTAACCCTGGTGATTACCTTGTTCTTTGTTTATCTGTCATACCGGATGCTGAAGTGGGGCATGCGTCGCCCACAGCATACGCCGGGTCTGTCGCTTCCGTTATGGATACCCCAAAGCGCCATCATGTTTGCCAGTGTAGGTTGTGCGGTTTATGCGTTGCGGGACTTTATTCAATCTGTGATCGGTTACCATCCGGAGCCGGTTGTCGTAGCTGAAACAGATCAACAGGAGACGAACTGATGGAAGGTTTAATCGCAGTCGGTATCCTGCTGTTTTTGATGATAGTGGGTATACCTGTCGCCTGGTCATTTGCCGGGGTATTGGCTTATCTGGCATTTATCTATGATGCCAATTTCAACACACTGATGTTACAGGGCTATCGATCTATTGATTCGGTGATTCTGATAGCGTTGCCGTTATTTGTACTGACCGGTTATCTGATGCAGAGCGGTGGTATTGCCCATCGGTTAGTTAACTTTATTGAAGTGTTAGTGGGTAAACGTAAAGGTGGTATGGGGGCTTCAATGGTGCTGGCATCAGGCATATTTGGTGCTATTGCCGGTACTGCTACAGCGGCTGTCGCTTCTATCGGTACCATTATGGTTGGGCCGTTAGAAAAGCGTGGTTACCCGCGGGGCTATTCTTCAGCATTGCTGGGTATTTCATCGTTATTGGGTATTCTTATACCGCCCTCTATTACGATGATTCTGTTTGCTGTTGTTACCCGACAATCGGTCGCGGCATGTTTTGCAGCTTCTATCGGCCCTGCACTGTTGTTGATTGCGGGTCTGATTATTGCGAACCGTTTTAGCGTCGGACGTCTGTTTAATGAAATTGCAGTCGGTGCTCAAGAGGGGATGTCAGAGCAGCCCTCAAGAGGTAAAGCGGCCTGGCGGGCACTGCCTGCACTGTCGTTACCTGTGGTGATTCTGGGTGGTATCTACGGGGGTGTTTGTACACCAACGGAAGCTGCAGCTATTGCTGCATTTATGGCGATAGTGATCGGTTTTTTTGTCTATAAAGACCTGACCATTAATCGTTTTGGTAAAAGTGTTATCGCTGCCGCTGAAACTACCGGTACGGTTATTCTGATTCTGTTGTTCAGTTTCATGATCGGTCGGATTCTGGCATCTGAACGGATTCCCCAGGAACTGACTAAGACCATTACTGAGCTGGTTCAGGATCCGATGATGATTCTGATTGCGGTCAATATCTTCCTGATTATTACCGGCATGATTATGGATGATGTATCAGTGACGGTAGTCGTAGCGCCATTGTTTATGCCATTGATGGTTGCCAGTGGCGTTGATCCGATTCATTACGCTTCGATCGTTGCCTGCTCAGTGGTGATTGGTGCTAACAGCCCCCCGGTGGCTCCGATTCTCTATATGGCTTGTCGCATAGGTCAGGTACCTATACACAAAGCGGTCATGCCTGCGATCGCACTGATGGTTTGCGTTGGTCTGCCGGTAATGGCTGTCACCAGCTTTGTACCCGAGTTGTCGTTGTTCTTTCCACGTCTATTAGGGCTGATTTAACAGAATACTTTTAAACCGGTTTTAATCTGTCTGGAGAGACACAAATGGGAGGCTTAGCCTCCCATTTTTATCTCTTTTTTATTTGCTATTTTATTGAGCAGAAGAGTGAATGCTATGAGAAAAACACTCGAGTACCTTTTGTTTTTCACTTTGTTTGTCGGGGTTATCTGGTTATTTATGTCAGATCACTATTCGACATAGAAGGGGTAGTGAGTGACTGAATAAACGAACTCCGTAACAGATCAACCATTATAGAGCTCGTTTATTCATAACGGCTAACTTGGATGAATCGTAAAATCAGCCAAGTCCAAGTTCCTGTGTAACAGCAGCAATACTTTCATACAAAGCATTGAACAGAATGTCAGTCTGATCACGGGTCATAACCAGTGGTGGTGACAGTACTATGACATCACCGACCGGGCGGACGATGACGCCCCTTTCCTGGCAGTGTTTAAATACCCGCTGACCGATACCAGCCGTGACCGGGAAACGGGACTTTTCAGCTTTATTGCTGACCAGTTCTATACCCACCATAAAGTGACTGCCACGAACATCTCCGACAATTGGCAGATCGGCTAGCTTTTGTGCCTGCTCAAAAAAGTATGGACCTACTTCCTGTACATGCTCGCAAAGCTTTTCCTGTTCCATAATCTCAATGTTTTTAAGTGCTGCTGCACAGGCAACCGGGTGTCCCGAGTAGGTAAAACCGTGGCTCAGAAGGCCACCTTCACATTGAGGCTTACTGATAACCTGGTATATCTCATCAGACAGCATCGTGGCGCCTAACGGAATATATCCAGAGGTCAGTCCTTTCGCCATGCAAAGCATGTCAGGGGTATAACCGTATAACTCTTCAGACGCGACCATTGCGCCTAAACGACCAAAAGCTGTGACCACTTCATCAGCGATAAATAGCATGTCGTATTTCTTACAAGTGTCATACATACGTTTGTGATAACCCGCAGGTGCTACCAGAACGCCGCCGGCGCCCATAATAGGTTCGGCGATAAACGCTGCTACATTATCAGGACCCAGCTGCAGAATATGGTTTTCAAATTCATCGATTAGAAAGTCGCAGTACTGCGCTTCGGTCAGATCTTCAGCGCCAACAGGGCGGCGGTACATATTGGCAGCAGAGATATATTCCACCAAATTATCAGCTGCATCAAAGCCGTATTTAGTACCCTGAATGCCGGTTAGAGCGGCGGCTAGGTAAGTGCTGCCATGGTAGCCGTCACAACGGGATATTATCTTCTTCTTGCTGTGCAACCCTTTCATATTGAAGTAGTAGTGCGCAAGGCGAACGGCGGTATCGTTGGCGACTGATCCACCACAACCGTAGAACACATGGTTCAGATTTCCGGGCGAGAGTTCGGCCAGTTTTGCAGCCAGTTGAGCGGCGGGTTTATTAGTACTGTGACCAAATGGATTATAGTATTCCATGGTTGTCACTTGGTTGCTTATGGCCTCAGCCATCTCTCTGCGGCCGTGGCCTATATTGACGCACCAGAGTCCGGCGATACCATCCAGATAAGGTTTACCTTCGGTGTCAGTGACATATACCCCTTCAGAATGGCTGATAACCTGGCTACCTTCGTCCTGAAAGGTGCTGAAATCGGTGTAAGGATGGATGAAGTGCTGCTTATCCATTTCAAAGAACTCGGTATGGGTGAATTCAGACATATGCCCTCACTTATTTATTATGTTGTTTATACAGTTCGATCAGGAAAAGAGTGAATAAGAGGCTTACGTACATTTCCCAGGATCTCTCTATCAAACCAAATGAGGCTGGGTTTGCGGAACATCCCAAAAGTTATATACCTTTAGCTATATGGTCAGAACGGAACCATCAGGTATGGTAGGCATTCATTTAAAGTCAGTTGCAATGTAACGCTATACTGACAACCGGAATAAGCGATAAGCGAAGAATCTGTATGCGATTATTTGATGGTCTGAGTCATAAAGAACTTGCTGAATGGCATAAACAGCTGGCGCGATTAAGTAGTGCGCTGCGTTCTGAGTCATTCTGTAGTGTGCTGGTAGAGACGCTGGGTAAGCTGATTAACTTTCAGGGCGTTGTCATTATTACCTACAAGAATAATCACCGGCCAATATCTATCTATGACAGCTATCTGCCTTCAGAACATAAACAAGTAGTCGTAAAGTATCTTGATGGTGTATATGCACTGGACCCGTTTTATACCGCATTGAATAGACATATTGCGCCGGGTGTATACCGGCTAAAAGAGATGGCGCCAGACTCTTTTGAGCAGAGCGATTATTATCTGCAGTACTATCGAGGTTTAAATAACATCGATGATGAGGTGGGACTTTTTATTGATCTGCCCGACGATGTTGTGATGATTATCTCCCTGGCACGAATTTCCGAAATGGAATCTCTGACCCGCAGTGAGCGTAATGTCTTAAATAGCATATTCCCACTGATACGGAGCTTAGTTCGAGAGTTTTGGGCGCTACAGTCAGTGAAGTTTGTGAGCGGGGCCGATGATGCTGATCCTGTGGAAAAAGCATTTAAAACCTTTGGTAGCGGAACGTTGACTGAACGTGAGTTGGAGATTATCAGTCTTATTTTGCAGGGGCACTCGAGTAAGTCGGTCGCCAGTAGCTTAGGTATCACACCAGGAACCGTGAAAGTTCATCGAAAAAATATTTATACCCGTTTGAATGTTTCAACCCAGTCTCAGCTGTTTTCATTGTTTCTGAATCATCTGGCAATGGAAGCGTCAATGGAGTGATCAACTATGAGCTAAAGGGGCGCAGAGCCCACCAAAAGCTGTTTATTCCTTATACCTGTTAGTGCCTTCCGTAGATCTTTCACCTCGCAATGACTGTTTTATATTAACCTTTAACTGATGATGCCTGATTTTGCGGGAACATGAAAAGCCGCGCTATTCCTTTTGGTATATGTTCGCCCGTGCGGCTGCAGTATTAACCTGACTCTGAGAGTTTGATTTTAGAAAAAAAATAAGACAGAGAATAAGGTGTAAATTATGGAGTCTTTTGGAGCAATAGCGCTTATACCAACGATCATCGTGCTGGTCGTTGCCCTGATTACCCACCGCACGATCGAGTCCCTTCTAGCCGGTGTGATTATTGGATTACTGATTACCTCTCCCACTGAAGTGGTGAGCGAATTTGCTTCGACAGCCCTTACTGTGATGGGGGATGGAGTTATCGGCTGGATCATTCTGGTGTGTGGCTTATTCGGCAGCCTGATTGCGTTGTTGGTAAGAACCGGTAGTGCGGTATCTTTCAGTGAGTTTATGATTCGGTTTGTTAAATCACAGCGTAGCAGCCTTGTAGTTACCTGGATTCTGGGTCTGATCATCTTTATTGATGACTACCTTAATGCACTTGCTATTAGCTCTTCTATGAAAAAGGTTACTGATAAATACAAAGTATCGAGAGAGATGTTGGCTTATATCGTAGATTCAACCGCTGCACCTATCTGTGTGCTGGTACCTTTCTCTACCTGGGCGATTTTCTTTTCTGGTTTGTTAGAAGACAACGGTGTTGCGGAGCAGGGGCAGGGACTGACAGTTTATATTCAAGCAATTCCTTATATGTTCTATGCCTGGGTTGCCGCAATCATTGTTCCGCTGGTAGCGATGGGTAAATTCCCCTTATTAGGCGCGATGAAAACAGCTGAGCTGCGGGCAAAAGGTGGTCAGGTAATTCCGGATGGTGCCGATGGTATTGAGCTGATTGGCGGTGAAAGTCTGAGCTCTGCTCGCACTCAGCCACACTTGCTGAACTTCTTTATTCCGATCGCATCGCTGATCTTTTTTACCTGGTATTTTGATGTCGATATTCTGATGGGGGTATTGGTATCACTGGCTATTACAATCGTTCTGTATGCTGGTCAGCGTCTTCTTTCCTTCGATGAAACCTTCGATACCATGATGGATGGTTTCAAATCTATGTTGATTCCACTGGGTACCGTAGTTGCCAGCTTCATGCTGAAAGAGGTCAACGATTCTCTAGGCCTGACGCTATATGTTATCGATTCAGTTAAGCCTATGATGACGCCTGAATTGTTGCCGATGATGGTCTTTCTGGTCATGGCGCTTATCGCATTTGCGACCGGTACTTTCTGGGGCATGTTGGCGGTAGCACTGCCTATTGTTGTGCCGCTGGCTGTAGCGATGGATGCCAATATCCCGCTTATACTGGGTGCTTTGATGTCCGCAGCAGCATTCGGTAGTCATGCATGTTTCTATGGTGACTCTACTGTTCTGTCTGCTCAGGGCAGTGGTTGTACTGCTATGCAGCATGCACTGACACAGATGCCATATGCGCTTATTGCGGCGGCGGTCTCAAGTGTACTGTTCCTGGTAGTGGCATAACTTTAGTAACCGGGCTCTACGGAGCCCGGTTTTCTTTCCTTACTTTTTCGTACTGGCTACTTCCTTTTGATCTTTCTCCCAACTTATCTAATCACGGCTAAGGCAATGTCTCAGCCCCGTAGATAAATTGCTTTAGCCTGTGCGAGGCGGTCCTGATAATGAAGGAATGCGGTCAGGAAGTTAAAAAATGAAATACAGCGTGGCAGGTATTAGCGAGGTAATTATGATTCCTGAAATTAAGATAAATCAACAACGGATCTGGGATAGCCTGATGACGCTGGGTCAGATCGGTGGTACCGAGGAGGGTGGCTGCTGTCGGCTGGCGCTAACTGAGCTTGATCGGCAAGCCCGGGATACTTTTATCAACTGGTGTAAAGATGCCGGTTGTGAGATTAGTATCGATCAGATCGGTAATATTTTTGCCCGACGTCCAGGTACGAATCCTGATGCGGCAGCGATTACTACCGGCAGCCATCTGGATACTCAGCCAACCGGCGGTAAATTTGATGGTATCTATGGCTGTCTCGCTGGACTGGAGGTGATCAGAACGCTGAACGATCACAATATCCAAACTTTTCGTCCGGTTGAAGTGTCAGTCTGGACTAATGAAGAAGGCTCACGATTTGCGCCGGCGATGATTGCGTCTGGAGTGTTTTGTGGTGAGTTTGATATCGACTATGGCTTGAGCAGGGCCGACTCCGAAGGGGTTACCATTGGTGAAGCCTTGAAGCAGATAGGTTACGACGGAGCTGAACCTGTTGGTCAGCGTGATATTCATCGTTTCTTTGAACTGCATATAGAGCAGGGGCCGGTATTAGAGCAAGAAAAACTGGATATCGGCATCGTGACCGGGGTACTGGGTATGCGCTGGTACGATCTGGTGATTAAGGGGACCTCCGCACATGCAGGCCCAACACCTATGGCGTACCGCCAGGATGCGCTGTATGCATCGGCCTGTATGATTAAAGAACTGTTTGAGCTGGCCCATAGTAATGAGGAAGGTAACACTCGCTCTACCTTTGGCTGTCTGGATGTTATTCAGCCATCCCGAAATGTTATTCCGGGTGAAGTACGTTTAACGGTCGATCTGCGTCATAGCGATCTGGATGGTTTACAGAGTCTGGAGCAGAAAGCCCGGGAAATTATTGCTGCCATAGCTGAGCAGAGCGGTACCACTGCAGAGTTGAACTGTATCTGGGACAGTCCACCCACCGCCTTTGCACCTGAATGTATTGAGGCGGTAGGGAATGCAGTAAAAGATACCGGCTTGAGCTATTGCGAACTGGTTAGTGGCGCGGGTCATGATGCGGTTTACCTATCCCGTAAGGTACCAACATCAATGATCTTTGTCCCTTCGGTAGGAGGGATCAGCCATAACGAAGCAGAATGGTCGACCATCGAGCAGATAGGTGCAGGTACTCAGGTACTGTTTAATGTAATGCAGACTCAGGCGAATATTTAACAGTCTGGCGATCATCTTTTGAATGTTATTAAGGGGAAGCGAAAGCTTCCCTTTTTTTATGCCTGCAGAGCTCTTAAAAGGAGCTCTATAGCAGGTCATTATGTCTGCTAACTCTCCTCCGGTACACACAAGATCGCTCTAAATAGCAGCGTATTTATCTTCTACAAGTCTCCGGATAAATCTTCTTTTTGGACTGATTCATGGCTCTGGCTATTGTCATTGCTACCTCATTTGCATTGTTAATGATTACATTAAAACTATTGATTTCTGTTATGAGTTGGTAGCGGCTAATCTGATTTTCCAGCAGCAGAGTGCTTGCTGATATCACGTTCAGACCAGCGACAGTGCCATTGGTCATACGTAATAAAAATTACAAAAATAAGAGGATTTCAAATATGCAGATGCCACACACTTTGTCGATTCCAAACGGCGAAAAGGTGCAGCCTACGTTTTCTAAAGAGGAGCTGGGAGCTCGTCTGGCAAAGCTGCGTCGCTATATGGCTGAAAACGACCTGCAGGCGGTGTTGTTTACTTCTTACCACAACATCAATTACTACAGTGACTTCGTTTACTGCCGTTTTGGTCGTGATTATGGCCTGGTGGTTACTCAGGATACTTACACAACCGTTACGGCGAACATCGATGGCGGACAGCCGTACCGTCGTAATCAACTGGGCGATAACGTTGTTTATACCGACTGGCAGAAAGATAACTTCTTCTACGCGCTGAAAAATCTGGTTAAAGATGGCAGCAAGATCGGTGTTGAATACGATCATATGCCACTGCAAAACCTGGAAAAAATGAAAGCCGCATTCCCATCGTCTGATTTCGCCGATATCGGTGTACCGACTATGAAAATGCGCATGATCAAGTCAGATGAAGAGATCGCTGTTATTAAAAACGGTGCTCGTGTTGCAGATATCGGTGGTGCTGCTATTCGTGATGCGATCGCAGTTGGAGTGCCTGAGTATGAGGTTGCATTAGCCGGTGTACAAGCGATGGTGCGAGCGATTGCTGATATTTATCCTCATGGCGAGCTGATGGATACCTGGGTTTGGTTCCAGTCTGGTATCAATACCGACGGCGCGCATAACCCGGTGACCAGCCGTAAAGTTGAAGCCGGCGATATTCTGAGCCTGAATACTTTCCCGATGATCGCCGGTTACTACACCGCGCTGGAACGTACTTTGTTCAGTGAGTTTGCCTCTGATCGTCATCTGGAACTGTGGGAAATTAACTGTAAAGTGCACCGCCGTGGTCTTGAGTTGATCCGTCCGGGTGCTCGTTGCAGCGATATCGCCGCCGAGCTGAACGAAATATTCCTGCAGCATGATGTATTACAGTACCGCACCTTTGGCTATGGCCATTCCTTCGGCACATTGAGCCACTACTACGGCCGCGAAGCAGGACTGGAGTTACGTGAAGATGTCGACACAATCATCGAGCCGGGCATGGTGGTTTCTATGGAACCTATGCTGATGTTACCTGAAGGTAAGGCGGGCGCCGGTGGCTACCGCGAGCATGACATTCTGGTAGTAGGTGAGGACAGTGTTGAAAACATCACTAAGTTCCCATTCGGTCCGGAGCACAACATCGTTAAATCCTGATAACTGATCCAGTTAACTGTCCCCCGTACAATCTTATTGTTTAAGGGGGCAGATAGACCTGCGCCTGTCAGCTCAACGGAGGCAGAGGCAGGGGATACCCTGCTGTTACGGCAGACAATGCAAGATCCTGTTCCACTAATAAAAATAATAGAGGTGGTCAAATGACCCGATTTAGCAAAAAGTTTACCGGGGTGCTCGCCGCAGCAGCCCTCTCCGCAAGTGCGTTAACTGCAACACTGCCGACTCAGGTTCAGGCAGCTGAGAATGGCCATATTCTGGCCCATGTAATGCCAACCGATCATATCTTTAACAGTGTCTCTGAACAGTTTATCAGCAAGCTGGATGAGTTGTCTGGCGGTACTGTCAATATTGAATATCATCCGGGTGGCGATCTGGGTGACTGGTCAACTATTACCGAGCAGGTAATGCAGGGCGCTTTACCTATGACGATGGCCTGGTCTAACTCCGAGCTGGATCCGCGCCTTGATATTGCCAACCTGGGTTATGTTGCTGATGACTGGCCGAGTGCGACAAAAGTGTATGGTCCGGGTAGTCAGATGGATAAGCTCTTCGCTGAGATCTATGACGGCCTGAATGTTGAACTACTGGGCACGTTGCCGACCGATTTTACCGGTTATGTGGTACGTAAAGGCGTTGATGTTCCGGTGAAAATTCCTCAGGACGCTAAGGGCTTTAAGATTCGTGTGCCTAACTATCCTATGGCGATCGATCGTTACAGTGCTTTGGGTTTCTCCGTAGTGCCGATGGCATTTTCTGAAGTGCATACCGCTTTGCAAACAGGTGCGATCGATGGTCGTGCGTTCTCTCCACCGTATGAAGTGTTGATGTTCCGTGATGTTCTGCGAGCTTATGTTTATACCCGTGAATCTTTCGAGCCGACTTTCTGGATCGCAAGTAAGAGCTGGTTGGCAGGTTTGAGTGATCAGGAGCGTGCATGGGTACGGGAAGCCGCTGACTATGCGACAGGCTGGGCCTGGGATAATGCTGAAGAGTTCAGCCAGGGTTGGTTGGATAAAATTCAGGCTGCAGGTATTGAAGTACTGGAGCAAGATCCTGCACAAGCTGCTGCATATAAGCAGACTGTAATGGAAGTTGAATGGCCGATTATGGAAGGCCTGTTGGGTAAAGAGATCATGTCTGATCTTAAGCAAACTGCCGGTCTGTAATAGCCCGGGGTAGTTCTAAAGAGCCTGCGAACTGCATTAGCAGGCTCTTTTTGTAAGGGAACCGGCGAATAAGTCCTAAGTTTTCTCAGTGGACAGTAAATTGACTTAGTGTGCGAAAGGCTGCGCAGCGGAATGACGAGTCCTTTCCAAGTGGCCTGACAAAGCAGTAAGTCAATTTAATGCCCACCCTTCTTTTTAAAGAAAAGGGGGCTAGCAGAGCGATCCAATTTCTTTGTTAACGATTTTCGACAGGCAACCAGCATGTCTGTAATCGCTGCCTCGAACTTGAACCGCTCTGTAAGCCTGAGGTGCTTGGGACTTGTTCGCAGATTCCTAAGAGCACTCAACGGGAGTTTTATTATGAGTATCGAGTATACCCATCCGGATGAAATGATCGGACCGGCTTACATTAAAGCTGTACCGGGGGACGCTAAAGCCAGGCAAAGCTTATTTTATCGGGTTGAAGCCCGGTTGGCACAAGTGATTGCTATAGCGATGGTTATCGCAACCATTGCGCTGGGTTTGCTGATGGCGGCACAGGTAGTGATGCGCTATGGCCTGGAATCGCCTTTTCTGGGAATTGAAGAGCTGGCACCGATGCTGGCGCTGTGGGCCTATTTTCTGGGCATGATCTACGCGACCCGGGATCAGGACCATATCTCCGGGGGCATTATCGCCCTGATCTTTAAAAATCGCACGCTGATTCAGGCGATCCGCCTGGCGGGCTCTGTTGCCTGTTTGTTAGCCGTCTGTGTGTTTGGTTATTTTGCGCTGAAATTTGCACAGTTCAATCTGGATCTGCACCGCAAAAGTATCTATATGCGCTGGCCTAAATATCTATGGGATTTCAGCATGGTTACGGGCTTTGCACTGATGGCGTTCTATTACTGCCTACAGATTATTGCGGAAGTGCGGGATCTGAAAAATGGTCCTGATAATGGTTCAGAGCAAAAGTAGATCTGAACAGCAGTGTTGAATGTTAGCTCTGTAGATTAACTCTGGATATCAGCCCTGAACAGGGCTAAGCAAAACAATAAAAATAAGGTGTGGTCATGACAATATTCTTCCTGACTATTGCGATTGTCGTTCTGCTACTGCTACTTGAAGTACCAGTAGGTTTTTCTTTCGGCCTGGGAGCGCTGTTTTACGGTATTCAGTCCGGTACTGATATTTCTTTCCATGCCGGCTATGGCTACTCCCAGATCGGAGCATTCTCCCTGTTAGCACTTCCACTGTTTGTTCAGGCAGGCACTCTGATGGGTACCGGAGGGATATCTGAGCGGTTATTGGATTTTGTGAACGCGTTTGTGGGTCGTACTAAAGGTGGTTTAGGTGCGGTAACCGTGCTCAGTTGTGCCATGTTTGGTGCGATTTCCGGTAGTGCTTCAGCGGCTATTGCTGCGATCGGCAAAATTATGGTTCCGCGGATGATCAGGGAAGGTTATCCCGAAGGTCATGCAACAGCCCTGGTTGCCGTATCTTCGGTACTGGCATTGATGATACCGCCGAGTATTCCGATGATTGTATTCGCAATAGCGACCCGTCAGTCTGTTGCTAAAGTTTTTCTTGCGACGATGTTACCGGGCATTCTGTTGGCCCTGGTGTATTGTGCGCTGAATTTCTGGTTTCTGCGTAAAAATACCACCATCAAGGTGTCGCCAAAGCTGCCTATGCGTGAAGTAGGTAGTGAAATCTGGAATGCCGGAAAGCGTGCGACTCTGGCGATTATCATGCCGTTTATTATTCTGGGCGGTATCTATAGTGGCATAGCTACACCGACCGAAGCCGGGGCCGTGGCACTGGTTTACACACTGTTTGTCGGTTTTGTTATCTATCGGACAATGACCATTCGGAACCTGTTTGAATCGAGTAAGGATGCGGCCATTCTGACCGGCTCGGTGATTATGGTGTTGTTCTTCCTGTTTATCCTTAGCCGGGGCATGATTCTGGCTCAGATACCCAATCAGTTTGCCGAGCTACTGTTAAGCATCTCAGATAATAAAATTGTGCTGCTACTTATTATCAATCTGTTATTACTGCTAATGGGCATGATCGTTGATGATGTATCCGGTGGTGTCTTAGCAGCGATTATTCTGATGCCGGTAGTGCAAAAAATCGGCATAGATCCTATCCATTTTGCAGCCATTGTTGGTACTAACCTTGGGCTGGGTAATATCTCACCACCTTGTGCTCCATTGTTGTATATGGCCGGGGGAGTGACCAAATTATCACTGGATAAATATATCGGGCCGACCATGAAGTTCCTGTTACTTGGACATCTGCCGATGGTGTTTATTGTGACTTTCATACCCGAGCTGAGCCTGTGGCTGCCAAGCCTGTTGGACTAGTTCTCTGAGCTCGTTTTTCTAAATTCTGTTTTCAAAAGTCATCGCTAAGACGGATATCAGATAAGTCTGGTATCCGTTGCTTATTTCACTAGTGCAGCGTTGTTAATAAACGGCTGTACTTCTTCGCAGGAGTGTTGCTATGGCGACCTGGTTATTAACAGTGACGGGCAATGATCAGCCTGAACAATTAAAAAAGTTTTGTGAAACGATTGCGTTGATGGAAGGCGTTTTTCTCGATAGTCAGCAAACTGTCATGGCAGGCCGGGTAATGGCGCTTTATAAAGTGTGCCTGCCTGATACTCATATCCCTTTTGCCCAAAAAATGTTTGCTGAGTTTGCACTGAAAGGGGTTGAAGTCATTGCTATTGATGAGTTGGATGAGCGTTCTGAATATAAGCGTTCTGAGTATAAATGCGCAGAGCAATCAGACAGCTACCTGGTATTGGATCTCAAAGGTCAGTATCGCTTCGGCATAGACCATGATATCCGCATGATTTTAGAGTGCCATGGCGCAGAGACTGAACAGTTGAATCAGCAATATCTGGGGCGCTCATTGGTAGGTGAGCAGCAGTTCAGTGCCCGTATCCGTGCCAGAATGTCCCGTTTGTTATCCGAGCCTGACCTGCTGCAGGCGCTGCATAGACTGTCCCCCGGACTGAGTATTCGGCTCAGCGTTATCGAACCCACCAATGCACTTGCCTGTTGAAGGTGTTCAGTGAATGGTTGAGCTGGCGATACTCTGTGCTGCATACGCCATCAGTCTGTTCTATCGCGGTATGCTGGCGGTCATAGCACCAGAGCTAACAGCAGAGTTATTACTGGATGAGAGTCGTTTAGGGTTACTGGCATCGGCATTTTTTATTAGCTTTGCTATCGCCCAGATTCCCTGTGGCATTGCATTAGATAAGTTTGGTGGGCGATTGACTATCGCCGCTTTTTTGTTGTTTGCGGTATTGGGGACTTTGTTATTCAGTGTTGCAGATAGTTACTCCCTGGCGTTGTTAGCCCAGAGCTTGATAGGAATCGGCTGTGCGCCGGTATTTACCGGTACTATGCTGTTTATCGGGCGTTGCTTTGAACCATTAAGGTTTGCTTATATCACGGCGCTGGTGATTTCCATCGGCAGTATTGGTGATCTGCTGGGAACAACACCGCTGGCGTTGCTTGCGCAAACGATTGGTTGGCGTGGATCGATGCAGTTGATCGCTCTGATTACAGGATTGGTTGGACTACTGTGTTTCTTTGGTTTGGGATCTGATAAACCTTCAAATAGCGATGAAACGCTGACAAGAATGCTAATGGGTATGGCAAGTATTCTTCGGATCCGGTCGCTGTGGTTGCTGTTGCCAATGTTCCTGGCCAGTTATGCTGTATTGATGGCTATAAGGGGCGTCTGGAGCGGCCCTTATCTGGCCGACATATATCATTCAGATCCTGCAGAACGGGGACTGGTTCTGATGGCGATGTCTGTGGCAATGGCGCTGGGAACCTTTATGCTGGGTTGGCTTGATCACCGGTTAAATTCTACCAAGCTGGTGGTTCTGGCCAGCGCGATGCTGGCAGTGATTCCTTTTGTTGCTTTGGCCTTTTTTCCAAGGACCAGTGTCTGGTTTGCGATGTGGGCTTTTGTGCTTATCGGTTTGTTTGGTTTTAACTATCCATTGTTGATGTCCCATTCCCGAACATTTCTTGCCCCTGAATATCTGGGGCGGGGGATGGCGGTACTGACGGCGGTGAGTATCGCAGGTGTTGCTCTGATACAGGCGATAAGTGGTTGGTTGCTGGAGTGGGGAGCGGCTGCTCAACTATCTCTGCCTGAACAGTATCGGCTGTTATTTACTATGCTGGGGCTAACGTTATTACTGGCATCGCTGATCTACAGTTTTAGCCGTCGCGAAGGAGATAAAGATCAACCTTCGGTCCGGATATTAGCGAGCGGAAAGATAGCTGTTGCCAGTAGCTGAAGGTATTTTTAATGATGCAGGATAATCCTGACTTTGCTTCAGTCCGCGGCGCAGAAAGTCCAGTAGCAGAGTTGCGGCAGGGGACAGGCTGTTCTGATCATAATTAAACCCTATAGTAACTTTGCCCAATTCAGGGAGATTGTTATAGGTTTGTTCAGCCTGAAATATTTCAGGGATAGTATTGAGTACCAGTGCGCTAATACCTAAGCCGGCTTTAATTGCGGACTGGATGCCCAGCAGACTCGAAGAGCAATAAAGTACTCGCCAGGGAATACCCGCTTCGTTCAGAGCATCGGTAATATGCTTTCGATAAATACAACCCTGAGGGTAAAGCACCAGTGGCACTGGCTGACTTCGGTTCAGATTAAAACCCGGATCAGCAATCCAGGATAGTGTCTCGACGATATAGTCATCGTCGGCAAAGCCGTGTTCAGGAAACTCATCCATCGACATGACCATGTCGTAAGAGCCTTTCTTATATCCATCACGAAGGTTAATACTAACATCGGAAGTTACATCCAGTGTCACATCCGGGTAGGCACGGGAGAATTTAGATAGCAGTACCGGCAGAAAAGAAACTTCAAAATCATTGGGGGTACCTAAGCGTACGGTACCGCTGACAGAAGGTGCTGATAACTGGGATACCACTGCATCATTCATCTCAAGAATCTTGCGTGCTGATTCGTACAGCATACGGCCCTCTTCGGTCAGTTTTAGCCCGCCCGCACGGTTAAAGAGCTGGATATCCAACAGCTCTTCTAATCGTTTTACCTGCAGACTGATGGCCGGTTGTGAACGACCTAACAGTTCGCCAGCCTGAGTAAATCCCCCCAGGTCATTGATGGTAGTAAAAGTGCGCAACAGATCCATTGGGAGGTTTTTCATGACGACTGACCGTGGTTTTATTATTGTCTCGGTGTTCATTTTGAAAATACCCCTTAAGCATAAGTAATGCAAATGATGTCATTAAAACTATTGCTTGGACTAATGATGTCTAAGTTTTTAGCATTCTATATCTGTGCTTGATTGTGATGATTCACCCTTATCACCGTCTGTATTAATAACGAGAACAACTGCACGGAACTGATCAGGAGAATAATAAGAATGCTTAAGCATATTGATCATACCTATGACGCACGAAAAGTTTTGCCAGATCACGTCAAACCAGTACAACTGGATAATAAAAGACATTTCAGTCAGCTGTTACGCGAGACTAACCGGGCATTTCTACCGGATAGCGGGACAACTGCGACCATAAAGCGAGTTGGCTTTATACTGCCGGAACATTTTTCAATGATGGCATTCACCGCGGCGGTAGATGCTCTGGTAACGGCTAACCTGGTACATAGTGAGCCGTTGTTTAATTTTTCTACCTACGGCATAAAGGCGAATAAAGTCAGGAGTGATCTGGGTATTGAAATCTCAACTGATGGGGCTTTGGGGGAAATAAAGCCAGCATTTATGGGGGGCTTTGATCTGCTTATTGTCTGTGGCGGATACCGCTGTTCAATGGCAGAAAACAGTGTTCTTAGCAGTGTCCTGAAGTCTGCTGCCAAGAGCGAGACTATATTTGCCGGAATCTGGAACGGTGCTATTCCTCTGGCCTATGCCGGACTAATGGATGACGTTCGCTGTGCTCTGCATCCTGACAATCATGCTTTTATGCGAGAGCGATTCCAAAGTGTTGCAGTAACTGATAATACTCTGGAGATCGGTTCTAAGGTTGTTACCAGTGCCGGTCCTGCCAGTGCTTTGGAGATGATGCTACAACTGATCGATCGGCTACAGGGAAGGGATATAATGCGGGCCATCAGGGAGATACTCAGTTGTGATCAGGTGGCGGAGCAGGGTAGTAATAAATTAAACGGTAATACCGATAATCCTGCTATGCCGCAAAACCTGCAGGATATTATTCAATTGATGCGCTCAAATATTGAAGATCCGTTGGGTATTGATGATCTGGTGGCCTGCATCGGTATCTCCCGGCGTCAGATTGAACGTCTGTTTCAGAATCATCTGGATACCTCACCGGGGCGTTATTATCTTGAACTGCGTATCACCCACGCCCGACGGTTGCTGATACAAAGCAATGCTTCAGTAACCGACGTAGCGTTGGCCTGTGGCTTCGTAACCTCGAGCCATTTCAGTAACTGCTTTAAGGATTACTTTGGATTCTCTCCCACACATGTCCGGGAACGCTATAGGAATAGTTTAAGTTAAAACATTTGTGCATGATTGGATAAGTGAAATAGTACTGTATCAGCTCTGATAATTGACGCAGTACTCACTGATTAAGCCAGAGCAGAGATTTAGACCAGCTTATCTCCTCTGTTTAGTTCCGGTGTTGTTCTCTGGCAAGGCTGGGTGAAAGACCAAAATAATCTTTGTAACAGTTGCTGAAATGGCTGGTGCTGACAAAGCCGCTGGCAATTGCAATATTGGTGATCGATTCGTTACTTTGCAGCAGTAACCTGCGTGCATGAGTAATGCGTAGTTCAAGGTAATAGCGTCCCGGCGAGGTATCCAGATGGTTCTGAAACAGACGCTCTATCTGACGTCGGGATATTCCGATACAGGTTGTTAGTTCATCTACGCTGATCGGCTCCTCAATGTTAGCGGCCATAAGTTCCAGAATATCGCGCAGATTTTGCGGCAGGCAGGGATCATCACCCGGCTGGCTGATGCGGATATTGCTATCTTCGGATATCTGATCACAACTGAGTATCTCTCTGATAGCCCGGGTGACTTGTGCACCTCTGAGTTGGCTGATCAATTGCAACATCATCTCCATAGCGCTGACAGGGCCAGCACTGGTCAGGCGGTTACCTTCGCTTACAATAACCTGTTCGCTGACACTTACGTGGGGAAATTGCTCACGCATATAGGCATGGTTATCCGGGTGTAAGGCGCAGCTTTGTTGATTTAATAAGCCTGCATGGGCTAAAGCGATTGCGCCATTCCAGAGTCCGCCAATCAGCAAGTTTTGACTATCTGCCTGTTTCAGAATACGGGTGAGTTCCGGGTGATGTTGGGTTGAACAGCGATAGCCTCCACAAATAATCAGCAGATCGGGCAGAGGCTTGTTTTCAAATGCGCTCAGGGTTCCCTGGGCAGCGATTTCGATACCAAGATCACTTACCACCGGAGATGTTTCAGCAGCATAGGTCTGGTAATGAAACAAAGGGGTAGTGCGCACCAGATTCGCAGTGACAAGCGTATCTACTGCTGCTGTAAAGGCGGTCATAGAGAAGTGCTGTTGCAAAATAAAGCCTACCTCTACCGGTACTTCATTCTTATCTGAGGCGGGTAGGAATGGACTGTTGGTATCACGCATTAATGTGCTGAAGTTTCGTTTTTCTTTTATACAGGTCATGTGTGTGGCCCTTTTTTATTGTGAATGCTTTATAGCAGGTTTTTCTGGCTGTTAATAATGAGTAATCCGAGATGCGTTGTTGGTATGTAAAACTTTGTAAATAGATGTTAATGACCATTCATTTAACCCCCGTTTTTATTTGAAAAGGTTTTACATCTGTAATGTTTGTGCAACGAAAATTTTATTTCTGAACGACTTTAATAAGCTTTATAAGGTTTTTGTCTTAAGCGGTTTACATTCGATTGTATGAATAAATTTCAGCGGGTTTTTTTATTTTTTTATAGGGTTTTTAATCGAAGAGTATCGCTGTATAAAAATAAGGGTTCGTTTTTGAAAGCCTTTGAATATCTCAAATGAACATCACGCGAACATAAAAATAATTTTCTATTAAGAAAACGCGGAGACAACAATGAATAAGATCGAAAGTCGTTTTAGCCTGAAATCTGTAATTGCATCGTCCATGGTTCTGGGGGCTGTACTGGCGACGCCTGTTGAAGCTGCTACAACCCTGCGTATTGCAAGTCAGCATGCGCCTGATCAGTATGCATCTGAAGTACTACGTCAGATCAAAACTGATCTGGAAGGTGCGGGTGTAGATTTGAAAATCAAGCTCTATCCTGCAGGTCAGCTGGGTTCTGGTGAACAACTGATTGGTGAGGCGGTACGTGGCAGCATCGATATCGTTCACTCTTTTGTATACAGCCATAAAGACCCGGTATTGGAAATTAACTCGCTACCATACCTGGTATCAAACTACGATGAGATGGAGAAAGTGTTCAGCCCGGGCTCAAATTTCTACGGTATCTTCGATCAGCGTATGGATAAGATGGGCCTGAAATTGCTGGGTGTTACAGCTGAAGGCTTTATCGGTGTTATGTCTTCTTCAATGCCGGAAAATTATCAGACTACCGGCTCTAAAGGTCAGAATATCCGTGTATGGAGTGCGCAGTCAGCTAAGCTTGCCACCCAGGATATGGGTTACAACACGACGACAATTGACTGGGGTGATGCTTTCCCGGCGATCCAGCAGGGTGTAGTCGACGGTATGATCGGTGCTACACCGGAAGCGGCTTATACAACCTTCAAAGAAGCCATTAAGAACTATGTTCCTTACAACGCGTTTGTTGAAAACTACGCTTACTATGCCAGCAAGAAAACCTGGGAGAAGAAGCTAAACGAAGAGCAGCGTAAAGTTATTGCTGAGGTGTTTGCTAAAGCAGCGGCTGGTTTTGTTGACTGGAGCCGTGAGAACGACGCTGCCAACCTGAAGAAGCTAGAAGAATTTGGTGTGAAAATCCTGCCGCTGACCGACGCAGAACGCAGCGCTATTGCTAAGGAAGTACGGGCGAAAACCTGGCCTAAGCTGGAAGAACGTCTGGGTAAAGATATCCTGGAAAAAGTTATTGCTGATCTGTAATAGCGTCTCTCCCCATCGCTAAGTGGTGGGGAGTTTTTTAATCGAAATTTTATTAAATGATAATAGATTTTTAATCTTATGATTGGTGCTATTTCATTTTATAAGGTGTCGGTGTCTTAATAAAATAAGAGTGTAGCTCTATGCATCTGAATATACCGCGCCCTTTGGGCTCGCTGGTAAATATTCTGTTACGTAGCAAAGAATATATATTGGCGATTGCCAGCCTGATAATGGCATTTGTGTTTTTCTTTGTGGTTATCCTGCGTTACTGGTTTCAGGCTGACCTGTTTGCCTACGAAGAGTGGGTATTAATGATCGCGTTCTGGGTTTATTTCCTGGGCGGGGCAATGGGTAGTTATGAAAACACCCATGTGAAAGCTGATTTTCTGTTATCGCTTATTGATAGTGTTCGTACCAAATGGATCGTTGTGAATTGTACGATCTTCCTGGAAATCATTATCGGTATGGTTCTGAGTTACTGGGGCTGGCTGATGTTGTGGGAAGAGATCAGTGCCTATCCGGACTGGCAACGTACCACCGGACTGGAATTGCCATTTGTCATTCCTAAGCTAGGCATCTTTCTGGGTTTTGTCCTGATGACGTTTTACACCTCATTGCATCTTTGGAGCGGTCTGCGTGATGGCCCCACGGAAGAATGGGAATCTGACGAAGCGCCACCACATATCTGATTTAGGTATTCCTTATGTTAATTTTACTGACACTTCTGGTGATCTGTGTCGCGCTGGTGGTGGGTATTCCGGTACCTTTCGCCTTCGGTCTGGCACTAATCTATATGTCGCTTACCGGTGATCATGAGCCGGCGGGTTTTCTGACGTCTGGCCACTGGCGCATGAATGTACTGGTCCTGATGGCTATTCCGCTGTTTATTATGGCCGGAACTATTATGGAACGAGGCAAGATAGCTGAGCCTCTTGTTGATCTTGCTGAGCTTTTTGTTGGCCGGTTTAAAGGCGGTATTGCTTATACAGCGGTGGGCGCCAGTGCTATCTTTGGTTCGATTGCTGGCAGTGCGACAGCAACCCTGACCTGTATCGGCAGCATTATGATGCCGCAACTTCGCAAAGCAAACTATCCGGAAGGACTGTCCGCTGCGCTGATTACTAACGCTGCACCATTGGGGTTGTTGATTCCCCCCAGTGCGATTCAGATTATCTATGCCTGGGTAACCCGGCAGTCGGTGCTCAAGTGCTTTCTGGCGACGATCGTGCCTGGCCTGATTCTGGTGACCTTACTATGTATCGTTAATTACGTGATGTTACGTAAATATAACAATATTAAAGTGCTGCCAAAATCGGATAACTTCGGTAAAGAAGTCGCTAAGAAGGGGCGTTTTGCGTTTCCTGCTCTGTTAATGCCTTTCATGATTCTGGGGGGTATCTATGGCGGTATTATGACCCCGACAGAAGCAGCAGGTATTGCGGTGGTCTATGCCATTCCGGTTGGCTTCTTTATCTATAAAGGTTTGAACGTTGCTAACTTTAAAGAAGCATTAGTACAGTCTGCGACCACCACCGGTGTTGTAATGGTGATGTTCTTTATGGTGATGATTGTGAGTCGCCTGCTGATTTTTGAAGATATCCCTGATCTGGCCAAAGATCTGATCTTCTCAGTATCTGAAAATCCTATTGTGGTGCTGATTATGATCAATGTCGTGATGATCCTGATCGGTATGTTAATGGACGATGTTAGTGGTGTACTGCTAGCGTCACCTCTGTTATTCCCGATTGTGGTGGAGTTGGGTGTTGATCCGATTCAGTTTGCTGCCATTGTCGGAGTTAACCTGGGTATGGGTAATATCACACCACCGACAGCCCCCTTGCTTTATCTGGGCTCGAGGGTAACCGGTGTGAGGGTAAGTGCGATGCTTAAGCCCACCCTGATCATGATTCTGTTTGCCTGGATTCCAACACTGATCATTACCACTTATATTCCGCAGGTATCGTTATTCCTGCCGGAGATGTTCTTCGGTTAAAGCGGATGAATATGTGATATCTGATTGCTGCAATGCTGAAAAGGCCCTAAGGTAAAACCGTAGGGCCTTTTTTAAGTAAGGGATAACGGACTGTGATAGAACGATTAACACCTTCATCACCTGAAGTGCTTGCGGTTTCCGTACAAGAATGCGGTGAAGCTTTGGTTGATATTCGTAGCCTGGGTAGCCTTAAATTTGGTCCACCGCCGGAAAGTCCGGCGACGGCTGCAGACTACACCTTTATGCGACAGGGGATCTATCAGCGCTTACTACAAGCTCAGGCGTTGTTACCTGAAGGTATCAGTATGCAACTCTATGAAGCCTATCGTAGCCTCAAGGTGCAGGAGATGTTGTTTGCTGATGAGCTGGAAAGGGTGCGTAAGCGGCAATCAGATATCTCTGATGCAGACTGCTTTACTGAGGCCACCCGCATGGTTTCGGCCGTTGCTTATCCTGACGGAACTCTGAATATCCCCCCACATAATACTGGTGCTGCTGTCGACCTGCTGTTGTTAGATGAGAACGGGCAGGCATTGGATTTTGGTATGGATATATACCGCTGGACCGAAGTTGATCCTGACCTGTGTCTGACCCATGCGCCGGGGCTCAGTGATGAAGCTGTCAGCAATCGTCAATTACTGGTAGATGTGATGACCCGGGCGGGGTTTGTTAATTATCCGCAGGAGTGGTGGCACTTCTCCTATGGCGATCGTTTCTGGGCCTATCTGAGTGGCCATGACCATGCTATCTATGGCGCTGTGATGCACGCCTGAGGAGCTAAGCTCTACTCTCGAAATACTTCCTGACTCTGCCTATTAGATATCTGGAGGGCAATATAAAGGGAAATTATCCTTTAGAGCGCCCGAATGTTACTCATTTTGCGTAAATTCGGCTATGCAAATGTTTGGGCTCAGATGATAGTTAATCTAATATTTTGTATATGAAACAGCTGGTTACATTATAAATTGAGTGACTGTTTCATTTGTTTACTTGTTTTGATGGAAAGTTAATCAGCTGTTAGGCTCGAATGTTCATGTTGCACCTGGAGTTGTGATGGGTACCCCTAAGAGGTCCGAATCTGAGTTACATGAAGAGATAAGGCAGTTACGCTCTGAGCTGGCTTCTGTACATCAGAATAAAGAGGAACAGACTGCCGAGCTGTTCAATAGTGAGGAGCGTTTTGCCGAGGCTATGCGTGTCGCCAGTGATGGTCTGTGGGACTGGGATCTGGATACCGATGAGGTCTATTACTCGCCTCGCTGGAAGAGCATGCTGGGCTATGATGATGCTGAATTGCCTAACGATCTGAGTACCTGGGCAAAAACAGTTCATGCTGATGATAAAGAATTTGTACTTAACGCAGCCAAGGATTATCTGTCCGGCAAGCGAGACGCATTTGAAGTAGAGATGCGTATGCGGCATAAAGATGGCTATCATCTCTTTATCCGATCACGCGCCTTCAAGGTTCGTAAGGATTGCGGTAGCCAATCCTATCGTTTGATTGGCACTCATGTTGATATTACCCAGCGGAAAAGAGATGAGCTGTTTGCCGAGCGTAATGCCAAAATTCTGGAAATGATCGCTAAAGGTAACCCCGCCTCAGAGATCTATGATGAAATTGCCCACTTATATGAGGAACGTCACCCAGGAATGCGTTGTTCTATGCTTGAGCTGGAAGGTGATACGTTGCTTCATGGTGGGGCGCCAAGTATGCCTAAAGCTTATTGTGATGCTGTTCATGGATTAAAAAATGGACCGGAGATCGGTTCATGCGGAGCCTCAACATATACCGGTAAGCGGGTCATTGTCGAAAATATTGAAACCGATCCAAAATGGGAAAACCTGAAGCAGGTTGCTATGCCTTTTGGTATGCGTTGCTGCTGGTCTGAACCGATCAAAAGTGCATCCGGAAAAGTGCTTGGTGCTTTTGGTATGTACTATGATCATCCTGCAAGCCCTAACGAAGATGAATCCCTTGATCTGACGTCTGCAGCGCGATTGGCGAGTGTCATAATGGAGAGGGATCACAATCTTAAACGGATACGGGATCTGGCCTTTAAGGATGACCTGACCGGGCTATCGAGTCGTGCGCATCTGTTTCAGTATATCGATAAATTTATTCAAAATACGTCACAGGAAAACCACCGGTTTAGCCTGCTGTATATCGACCTCGATAACTTTAAGAGCGTGAACGATAGTCTGGGACATGATATTGGCGACCTGTTACTCAAAGAGATCGCTTCACGTTTGAAGGTGATAAAAGGTGAAATTGATTTTATTGCCCGGTTGGGGGGAGACGAGTTTTGCGTACTGATTAAGGATACAAATGATAGTTCGCATATTGTCAGTGTTGCGCAGCGTTGCCTTGATGTCATATCTAAACCGACTGATTTTTTTGGCCGCAAATTTATCCCGACCTGCAGTATCGGTATTGCGTGCTATCCGGATGATGGGACAGACCTTCAGGCGTTATTAAAAGCAGCTGATACAGCGTTGTATGCAGCGAAAGATCTGGGTAAGTATTGCTACGCTTTTTATCAGAAGGATCTGTCTGATAAAGCGGATTACCGCTTCAAAGTAGAGCAATATTTGCGGGAAGCGATTGAAAATTTTCAGTTAACACTGGTCTATCAGCCTCAGGTCGATATCAATAGTGGCGTTATTACGGGGGTTGAAGCGTTGTCCCGCTGGCATCATCCGCAATTAGGGCAGGTCTCCCCAATCGATTTTATAGGTACCGCTGAAAGAATCGGGATGATAAAGCCGTTAACCGAGTGGGTGTTGAAAACAGCCTGTAATCAGGCTGTTTCCTGGAAGCGTTCAGGTTTGCCTGTTGTTCGTATGGCGGTCAATATCTCGCCAAGTCATTTCCTCGATAGCGATCTAATTCCTTTGATCCAGAAAGTTCTGAAAGAGAGCGGTATGGTCGCCTCTGAACTGGAGTTAGAAGTCACTGAGAGTGTTGTCCAAACCAGTCAGCAAAATCTGTCTGTGTTTCGTGGCCTAAAAGAACTGGGTGTTTTACTGGCAATAGATGATTTTGGCACAGGTTATTCCTCTTTTGCTTCTTTAAAACATCTCAATGTTGATTACCTGAAGATCGATAAGTACTTCATCGATGATATGTTGAATGATAGAAAGTCAGAACTCTTAGTAGGCTCAATGATTGAAATGGGGCATAACCTGGGGCATGAAATTATTGCCGAGGGTATTGAAACCCCTGAGCAGTTAGGCATGCTGGAAAAGATGTGTTGTGAAACAGCTCAGGGTTATCTTTTCAGTCGACCGGTCAGCGCTGATGCTATTGCTGAACTGTTAGAGAAAGAGAAGATAACTGAATACGATATAGCCTGAGTCTTTTAGGTAAATACTTTGTGCCAAGAATAACGTCTTTAAGCCAGCACTGTTAGATCGGTTTTAAGTTCAGGATTTTTCAACCAGCAGGTTATTAACATTGCGTAGCGTCCGGGCCATTTCCCGGGCCAGGTTCATCATCAGAATACCGAATTCGAGAGGGTATTGGTGGTGAAAGTCGTGGTAAACCCGACTGTTAATTTCCAGTGAAACTGTTGCTCTGTCTGCTTCTGCCCGGCCAGCCCGGTCGTGCAGAGCGATCAGGCTGACGAAACCTATTTGTTCACCTTGTTTGAAGTCCCGGATATAGGCGTATCGACCATCGTGGTATTTATAGTATCCAACCTGGCCGACCAGAATAATATGGAAGCTGTCTCCCGGCTGTTGTCGGTCAAATAACCGTTCCCCTTTTTCGTATTCACGTATAACTCCTTGTTCCAATAACCAGTTGATGGCGGATTCAGGGAGTGCGCCAAACACCGATGCATCTGTAAAAGAGTGCAGGTCATGTTGCTTTAGCAGCTGTTGAACGGTCATTTTTTTCATCAGCAGGTCCTTCATTCAAGCTTAGTTATCGCTCTACTTATAGTTTAGCTCGAAAGTTTAGCTGGAAAGTTTAGCCCGAAGCCGGCAATGAGAGTGAAAGAAGCGCAGGCAGGCAGGACTTACTGGCAAGATCTTCAGCTTAACTTTTCCATTGTCTGGCCAGCGAAAGGGATTCAGCCATTACCTGTTGTAGAGTCTGTAAGAACTCATATTGGGGCGTTTCGCTGTTATCCGCTTGTTGTTCAAGCTGGCGCAGCAGATGGCTGGCCTGAGTGAAACCGATAGTGTCACAAGCCCCCGCCAGTTTGTGTGCTTGTTGCGATATTTCATAGTCATCGGTTGCCTGGATACTTTGCTGTAATACCGGCCAGAGTTCATCATGTACTTTACAGAACCCTTGCATCAGTGTTGCCAGCTTTTCTGAACCAAGCATCTGTTGATGTACCCTGATGATAGCCTGATCAAGCAAAGGTGAATCGGCATCAAGCTGAGACTGGGGTGTATCTGGCTGAGCTATGTTGGTAATTCCGGCAATGGCCTGCAGTAGTTGTTCTTTATGTACGGGTTTGGCGATTACGCTACTGATACCCGCTTCGAGATAGTTGTGTATGTCTTCTGGCCGTACACTGGCGGTGAGAGCGATAATCCGGGTGTTGTGATTGATACAGTCCGGATCATTATTGAGTCGGGCACTGACTTCCAGGCCGCTTAATCCTGGCAAGTGCATATCCATCAGAATCAGATCGAAGTGTTGTTCCCGACCCAGTTTTAGTGCTTTTATACCATCTCCGGCTATAGTCACCTGATGCTGTTGTTCTTCGAGCAGGCCCAGTACAACCTGTTGATTGATTTCGACATCCTCTACTAACAGGATCTGCTGGCATCTGCTGTGTTGAAGCGATACTGGTGTCTCAGCGGTCGTGGCTGGATCGGCCAGCGGCAGATTAAGTTCCAGCCAGAAAATACTGCCTGTGCCTGGTTGACTGGTGACGCCGATCTGGCCGTCCAGATGTTCTGCGAGTTCTTTACAGATAGCCAGCCCCAGCCCGGTACCACCAAAGCGGCGGGTAATCGTTTCGTCAGCCTGAGTGAAACGATCGAAGATATGCTGCTGTAGTTCCGGTTCTATACCGATACCGGAGTCACTGATACTGAATCTGAGCTTTTGTGTGTCTGCACTCTGCGCTAGCAACTCTACGCTTAGTTTTACATCACCCTGGTCGGTAAATTTAATCGCATTACTTAGCAGGTTGGTGATGATCTGGCGCAGGCTACTCTCCTCGGTATGAAACAGATCTGCTACATCAGCGCTGTAGTGGAGTTGGAGGTTCAGTTGCTTACGATTGGCCTCAGGTGTTAACAGGGCGGTGAGATTGTGCAGCAGGTTTTTAAGTGAAAACCGGGTCGGACTAATGCTGTAAGCACCTTCAACCAGACGACCATATTCCAGCACGTTGTTAAAGGTTTCCAGTAAAGCATTGGTAGAGTCGTGCAACACCTGAATATGCTGTCGCTGGCGGCTGTCCAGTTGTGAGTTTTCCAACAATTGGATCATTCCCAGCATACCGTTCATCGGGGTTCGGATCTCGTGGCTCATAGTCGACAAGAAACGTGATTTGGCATTACTGGCTTCCTCTGCCGCATCTTTAGCTTGCAACAGGCTGGCGGTGCGGCGTTCGACCATCGTTTGTAATTGATCTCTGTTATAGCGTAACTCCTCCTGTTCCTGTTCCCGTCGACGGATTTCCTGACGAATTGACTGGCGCATATCGTTCAGCGCTGTCACTAACTGATCCAGTTCATCACTGTTTTTCGGTGGTTGACGATTCAGGGTCAGGCTGTGTTCCAGCTGGCCGGCGCCGATATCCCGGCTGTAGTTGGCCATCGCTTCCAGATGGCGGGTAATTTTACGCTGAAAGATGATCAGTATGACCAGAACAATCAGTACCACTAACAGCGTCTGAGTGAGCAGAATGCTAAAGCCCCGGCTCCAGATGCGTTGATAAACCGCTTTGAGATCGAAGTTGACCTCCAGTTGTCCCAGATTGCGTTGTTGTTCCGGTGTTGTGTGAATCAGATTAAAGCTATGGCTTTGCAAAGGGTTGTCTGGAAACGAATTTAATTCCCCCTCTACTGAGGTTTCACCGGTGTCAGCGTTTTTTAGTACCAGATAGCTGACATCAGGCAAGTTGTGTATGCCTTTTAGTTGTAGTTCGATCTGTGCCTGATCAACATCCCAGAGGCTTTTAGCCAGACTGGCCAGGTAGCTGCTGCGAACCAGTTCGACCTGTTGATCAATGGCCCGAAACTCCCGCCGATAATCCAGCGTTAATTGCAGCGCAGTAGAGAACAGGATGAACAGGAAACTACAGCCACAGACATACACCATAATTCGAAAACCAAGGGGGTGTTCACTTGAGTAACGGGTGATTTTCGATAGCAGACCTTTAGGCTGTTTCATTGCTTGGGCTCCACCGGTGTCTGGTCGAGATATAGCAAACTATAGTGGTTTGTTAACTGACTAATAGTGCCATTCTGATGCATCTCTTGCAGGCGGCGGTTTATAAAGGGCAGGTGCTGTTGTAAGCCGCTATGTCGGCCCACCGCAAGAAAATAAAATTCAGTGCTGACTCTGTAGTTCAGCGGTTTTACCTGCTCATGAAACCCCAGCTTTCGGCTTTGTAGGCGCCCACTGAGTAGACCTACCGGCATAAAGTCGATCTTTTGATTAGCCAGTTTTTCAAAATTTTGTCGGTTACGGGAGACGTATTCAATACGGTTATTCTGTAATAGAAACTGATCGAAGCTTTCGCCAAAGCTGTCACCTAAAAGAAGGCCGGCCACTTTACCCTGCAGATCGTTCAGCGTTTTAAAAGGGATTGGTTTATCCCGATTGACGAAAACTGTCACCGGATCAGCGATGACAGGCTGACTGCTGAACCATAGATAGGACTCCCGACTGGGGATTCGGTAAGCGGCGACCACTATGTCAGCGTTACCCTGCTGTACTTCGAGCAGGCAGCGTTTCCAGTTATAACCGGCCCGGAGTTTTATACTGTAACCCAGTTCAGCAAATAGCTGTTGGGTGACGGCTGGCGCGAGTCCTGTCAGTTGCTGGTTACTCACCCAGGAGACCGGCGGGTAAAATGGGTGGCCGCAAGCTTTCAGGGTGCGGCTGAAGCTGGTAGTGGGTAGCAAGGTCAGTAAACTGATCAGTAATGCTACCCCGGTCCGGATCATGGCATGTCTACCGGTTTGGGGGTAAAGAGATAACCGGCGCCGTGCACGGTGAGTATTGTTTTAGGGTTAGCCGGATCATCATTAAGTTTGCGGCGCAGTCGGCCAATCAGGACATCGACGGTACGGTCACTGGGCACCCATTCACGGTTTCGAATCTGTTCCAGAATCTGCTCTCTGCTCATAACTCTGCCGGCATTAATCATCAGGGTGTTGAGTAGCTGAAACTCACCTTCAGTCAGTTGAATGCTTTGTTGCTGTTCATCTATTAGCTGACGGCGGTCCAGGTTCAGCTTCCAGCGTTCAAAGGTTTTAAAGCTATGGGGCAGGGAGTCGGTAGGCTTTTGATCGGTACAGTGGCGTACCCGCCGGATCAGGTTTTTAGTGCGGGCAAGTATCTCACGGGGATTGAATGGTTTAGTTACATATTCATCGGCACCACATTCCAGGCCGATTAAACGGTCAACTTCGTCCTGTCGGCCGGTGACCAGAATGATGCCCACTTCATTATTAACCCGTAGCTCCCGTGTCAGGGTCAGCCCATCTTTGCCGGGTAAGCGAATATCCAGCAAAATCACATCGATCGCTTCGCTGCGCAGAATGGCTTCGGCCTGCTCTGCGGTATCGGCGGTAAAGACGCTATAGCCTTCTTCTTCAAAATAGCTGCTAAGACAGTGCCGGGTCAGTTCTTCATCATCGACTACAAGAATTCGGGCTTCGGGGTTCATAAGGGTTGTATACCTGAGTGCGGAAAACCGCAGCTGCTGATTATTTTTATTGTCCTTTGAGTACAACTTCCTGATGTTAAAACTAGTGCCTTGTCGGGTCGCTTGGCAAGCGTTGTTTACATAATATTTACAAGGTTTTACAACTTTGAA
The DNA here is from genome assembly GCF_003858655.1 of Amphritea balenae. GTDB lineage: Bacteria > Pseudomonadota > Gammaproteobacteria > Pseudomonadales > Balneatricaceae > Amphritea > Amphritea balenae. The sequence continues at coordinate 562,724 of NZ_RQXV01000001.1, read as the reverse complement.
CCGAATTTTAAAGAAGGTCTATACTGTTTTGACCTCAATAATTGAGATTTTAGTGATACAACATGAAAAATAATCAAAATAATGATGTTACATTGATTATGGGCTTAAGCCTTGTGAACGCTGAGTTTATGGAAATGTAGACCAAAGTTTAATGAAATAAAGTGATACAATAAAATTGATCTTCATCAATAATTGTGTAATATATATTCTATCTTGAAAACTGAGTCAGCTGTAACTATTTGGTTTTCATCTTTACCTGTACAGGGGCGTTAGATCCCTGAATGTTAAAACGAGGAAATGACAATGACAGACGCCTTTATCTGCGATGCTATCCGTACACCTTTTGGTCGTTACGCGGGTGGTCTTGCTCCAGTTCGGGCTGACGATCTGGGTGCGGTGCCTATTAAGGCGCTGATGGATCGTAACCCACAGGTAGACTGGACTCAGGTAGAAGACATCATTTACGGCAACGCTAACCAGGCCGGTGAAGATAACCGTAACGTGGCGCGCATGTCTGCTCTGCTGGCAGGTTTGCCGACCGATGTTCCGGGTACCACGATCAACCGTCTGTGTGGCTCAGGTATCGATGCCATCGGCTATGCATCCCGTGCGATTAAATCCGGTGAAACCGATCTGATGATTGCCGGTGGTTGTGAGTCTATGTCACGTGCACCTTTTGTTATGGGTAAATCAGAGTCAGCTTTCAGCCGTAACCCGAATGGACTGTATGACACTACGATCGGCTGGCGCTTCATTAATAAGAAGATGAAAGCTGAATACGGCGTAGATAGCATGCCGGAAACCGCTGAAAACGTTGCCGAGCAGTTCAATATCTCTCGTGAAGACCAGGATCTGTTTGCTTTTCGTAGCCAGCAGAAGACTGCTGCAGCGATGGAAGCCGGTCTGTTTAATGAAGAGATCGTGCCGGTTGTTATTCCTCAGCGTAAAGGTGATCCGGTTGTTATCGATACCGATGAGCATCCACGTGCTTCAACTACACTGGAAGCATTAGGTAAGTTACGTGCACCGTTCCGTGAAGGTGGCTCTGTTACTGCGGGTAACGCATCCGGTGTAAATGATGGTGCCTGTGCGCTACTGATCGCGTCTAAAGAAGCGGCTGAAAAGCACGGTCTGACACCTAAAGCACGGGTTGTTGGTATGGCGACTGCCGGTCTGGAACCGCGCATCATGGGCTTCGGTCCTGCGCCAGCTACGCAAAAAGTATTGCAAAAAACCGGTCTGACTCTGGATCAGATGGACGTTATCGAATTGAACGAAGCGTTTGCCTCTCAGGGTCTGGCGGTAATGCGTGATCTGGGACTGCCAGATGATGCAGAAAATGTGAATCCAAACGGTGGTGCGATCTCACTGGGTCACCCTCTGGGTGCCAGTGGTGCGCGTTTGGTAACCACAGCGATGTATCAGTTGCACCGTACCGGTGGCCGTTATGCACTGTGCACTATGTGTATTGGTGTGGGTCAGGGTATTGCACTGATCATCGAACGGGTCTGACGAGCACTGGATATGCTGGTTCTTTTACTCAGCTGCGGCGTTAAAAACCTGTTCAATCGGTCATTGATAGTTATCAACTCCCTCATGACCCAGGTTTTTGCCTTGCTGCTGAGCAAAATTCCGGCGCATATCGAGCACTCGACGTCATACAAACAGAACAAGCAGTAAAAGAAGCGCATCACGGTCCCGAATACCGACATAACTATAAAGATGCGCTCAACAGAACTATAAGACAGGACGAGAATAACTATGCAATATGACCAGCCACTTCGTGGTTCTCTCGATCATATCGAAACTGCGAGCATTGATGAGCTACGTGAGCTGCAACTTAACCGTATGCAGTGGAGTATCGCTCATGCCTATAACAATGTACCGGCGTACAGAAACCTGTGTAAAGAGAAGGACGTTCACCCGTTCGATCTGAAAACACTGGATGATCTGGCGAAATTCCCGTTTACCACTAAATCTTACCTGCGTGATACCTATCCGTTTGATTCATTCGCGACGCCGATGAATGAAGTGGTACGTATACATGCTTCTTCCGGTACGACCGGTAAGCCAACGGTAGTAGGTTACACCCAGAACGATATTAATACCTGGGCGGACATTGTTGCGCGTTCCATTCGTGCTGCTGGCGGTCACTACGGTGACAAGGTTCATATCTCTTACGGTTACGGCCTGTTTACGGGTGGTATGGGTGCTCACTACGGTGCAGAGCGTCTGGGTTGTACGGTTATTCCGATGTCCGGTGGTCAGACTGAGAAGCAGGTTCAGCTGATGCGTGATTTTGATCCTGACATCATCATGGTGACGCCGTCTTACATGCTTAATATCATCGATGAGATGGACCGTCAGGGTCTGGATCCACGTGATACGGCACTGCGTCTGGGTATCTTCGGTGCCGAGCCATGGACTGACGAGATGCGTAAGAACATCGAGAATCGTCTGGGTATTGATGCGGTTGATATCTACGGTCTGTCTGAAGTAATGGGGCCGGGTGTAGCGATGGAGTGTATCGAAACCAAAGATGGCCCGACTATCTGGGAAGACCATTTCTACCCTGAGATCATTGATCCGAATACCGGTGCAGTATTGCCGGACGGCGAATACGGTGAGCTGGTATTTACCTCACTGACCAAAGAAGCACTGCCAATTATTCGTTACCGTACCCGCGACCTGACTCGCCTGTTACCAGGTACTGCTCGTCCGATGCGCCGTATCGATAAGATTACCGGCCGTTCTGACGACATGATGATCATTCGTGGTGTTAACGTGTTCCCGACTCAGATCGAAGAACAGATTCTGAAGATTGCTGCGCTGGCGCCTCATTACGAGATCGTAGTGGGTAAGCAGGGCAACCTGGATACGGTACTGGTTAAAGTTGAGCTGGCGCCTGAAGCCGCTTCTGCAAATCAGGATCAGGCGGCTAAAGAGCTGTCTCATCACATTAAATCGGTTGTGGGTATCTCCACGAAGATTGAGATTCTGCCAATGGGTGGGATTCCTCGTTCAGAAGGCAAAGCCAAACGGGTATTTGATAATCGCCCTAAAGGTTAATTACTGATAGTTGGCGGCTTCTTTACAGGCTACCAATTGAAAGAACGATCGCGACGACTGACATTAAATTCAGTCGGATGCGTGACATAAAAAATATAGAGGCGATTGAAATGACAGCACCTCAAGAAGAAAACTTCATGCGCAAGATTCAGGCCGAAGAGAAGATCGAGCCTAAAGACTGGATGCCTGAAGCTTATCGTAAAAATCTGATCCGTCAGATCTCCCAGCATGCTCACTCCGAAGTAATCGGTATGCAGCCGGAAGGTAACTGGATCACCCGTGCACCTTCACTGCGTCGTAAGGTAGTTCTGCTATCTAAGGTTCAGGATGAGGCGGGTCACGGTCTGTATCTTTACAGTGCTTGTGAAACGCTGGGTATCTCTCGTTCTGAGATGATTGAACAGCTACAAAGTGGTGTTGCTAAGTACTCTTCAATCTTCAACTACCCGACCCTGACCTGGGCGGATGTGGGTGCGATCGGTTGGTTGGTAGACGGCGCAGCGATTGTTAACCAGGTATCTCTACAGCGTACCTCTTACGGTCCGTATTCCCGTGGCATGATCCGTATCTGTAAGGAAGAATCTTTCCATCAGCGTCAGGGTTATGAAGCGATTCTGGAATTGGCTAAAGGTTCTCCAGGACAAAAAGAGATGGCTCAGGATGCACTGAACCGTTTTTACTGGCCTGCGCTGATGATGTTTGGTCCACACGATTCTGAGTCTGCGCACTCGCAGAAGTCGATGGAGTGGAAGATCAAGCGTGAAACTAACGATGACCTGCGTCAGAAGTTTGTTGACCAGACTGTTAAGCAGATTGAAGTGCTGGGTCTGGAACATCCTGACAAGGCTATTAAGTGGAACGAAGAGCGCGGTCACTACGATAGCAGCGATCTGAACTGGGATGAGTTCTGGAGCGTTATCAACGGTAACGGTCACTGTAACCGTCAGCGTATCGAGCACCATGTAGCCGCTCACGAAGAAGGTGAGTGGGTACGTGATGCGATCACAGCATATAACGATAAGAAGCGTGCCAAGAAAGCACAGAACGCGGCATAAGGGGTATCTGAAATGACAAACATCACTGAAAAACTGGAACTGTTTGAAGTATTTGTACGTTCCAAGCGTGGCCTGGACCACAAGCACATTGGTAGCCTGCACGCTGAAGACCATGAGCAGGCATTGGAATATGCCCGCGACTGTTACACTCGTCGTACTGAAGGCGTGAGCATTTGGGTTGTTAAGTCCGATGATATCTGTGCTTCTCAGGAAGACGATGCAGAGTGCTTCTACGACCCGAGCGATGATAAGCCGTACCGTCATGCGACTTATTACGTTCTGCCTGACCCAGTTAACAACATGTAATTGGGGGAGAGCTGAGAATGAGTGATCAAATTAAAAATGCAATTCAGGAATATGCTACCCGTCTGGGTGATGACTCCGTCGTACTGGGTCACCGTATTTCTGAATGGGTAAGCTACGGCCCGTTCCTGGAAGAAGATATCGCCTACGGTAACGTTTCTCTGGACTATGTTGGTCGTGCCCGTCTGTTTTACAGCTATGCTGCTGAACTGGCAGACGACGGACGTGACGAAGATGACTTCGCGTACATGCGTAACGACCGTGAATACCGCAACCTGTTGTTACTGGAGATGCCGAAAGGTGACTTCGCTTACTCTCAGGTGCGTCAGCTGTTTGCTGATGTTTACTACACTCTGGTGTTGCCTGAACTGCTTCAGTCGAAAGATGAAACCCTGGCGGGTGTTGCTGCTAAAGCCATCAAAGAGACTAAGTACCATCTGCGTCGCAGCCGTGACTGGGTGCTGCGTCTGGGTGACGGTACTGAAGAGAGCCATAAGCGTACTCAGAAAGCCGTTGATCAGCTGTGGGGCTATACCCATGAACTGTTCGATATGGATGAAACTGAGCAACTGCTGGTAAACGAAGGTATCGCGGTTGATGTTTCTAAGCTGCGTGATGCATGGCTGAAGATGGTTAGCGATATCCTGACTCAAGCCACTATCACTGTACCTGAAGACAGCTGGGCTGTTCGTGGTGGTCGTACCGGTTATCACACTGAACATCTGGGTCATATGCTGACTGAGATGCAGATAGTGCACCGCTCCCACCCGGGCTGTAAGTGGTAAATGGTTATGAAAGAAATCTCACTGATGGCCGAAGATCAGTATCAGCGTCAGCAGCAACGTAACGCTGAAGATGTAAAGGAGCTATGGGACCTGCTCGACGCAGTTAAAGATCCAGAAGTCCCGGTACTGAGCCTTTGGGATCTGGGGATATTGCGTGATATTCAGCGTGATGGTGACCGTATTACGGTCACTATCACGCCGACCTACTCCGGTTGCCCGGCGATGGACAATATCAGCACCGATGTGGCGCAACTGCTGAACGATAACGGCTATGCCGATGTGACTGTAAAAACGTCATTGTCGCCGGCCTGGAGTTCAGAGTGGATGTCTGCCGAAGGTCGTAAAAACCTTCGTGCCTATGGCATAGCGCCGCCGGAAGATGCTGAACTGGATGCTGATGGCCTGACGCCTGATGCCCATGCGGCATGCCCGCATTGTGGTTCACGTAATACCCGCAGAGTAAGTGAGTTTGGATCGACTGCATGTAAAGCACTGTTTCAGTGTGATGACTGTAGTGAACCTTTTGATTATTTTAAAAAGATCTGATCTTAGATCAGTCTTATTAATAGGACAGGTGAAGCATGTCTGACACCAATTTTTACACGCTTAAAATCGCTGATGTACAACCGGAAACGGACACGGCTATCTGCGTGAGCTTTGCTGTACCGGCTGAACTGGCCGATAAATTCAAGTTCATCCAGGGCCAGTTTCTGACCCTGCGCGCTATGATCGATGGTGAGGACGTACGTCGTTCTTACTCTATCTGTTCCGGTGCAAACGATGGTCATATGCGGGTTGGTATCAAGCGGGTTATGAACGGTAAGTTCTCTAACTTTGCTAATGAAACCTTTAAGCCGGGTATGGATATCGAAGTAATGCCGCCGCAGGGTAGCTTCTACACCGAAGTTAAGCCTGATCAGAGCAAGAACTACATGTGCATTGCTGCGGGTTCCGGTATTACGCCGATGATCTCGATTCTGAAGACCGTTCTGTCAACTGAGCCAGAGTCTAAAGTGACCCTGATCTACGGTAACCGCCGAAGTAACTCAGTGATGTTTAAAGACGAGCTGAACTTCGTTAAGAACCGTTACATGAACCGCTTTAAGTGGATCAACGTGATGGACTATGAAGATCAGGGTGCTGATCTGCTTAATGGCCGTATCGATAATGCTAAAGGTTACGCGCTACAGAAAGCGGGTCTGATCAACATTAAAGAAGTTGATGAAGCCTTTATCTGTGGCCCTGAGTCGATGATGTCTGAAGTATCCCGGGGCTTCCGTCTGGAAGGCCTGACGGATGATCAGATCCATTATGAACTGTTTGCTAACTCTTCTGAAGACTCGAAAGAGATGCTGGAAAAAGCCGCTGCCCGTAAAGAGCAGTTTGGCGAAGAGAAGATGTCTAAGGTGACGGTTAAGGCTGATGGCCGTGCGGTGATGTTTGATCTGGCTGCTGTTGGTGAGAACATCCTTGATGCGGGCATGAACAATGGTCTGGATCTGCCATACTCCTGTAAAGCTGGCGTATGTTCTACCTGTAAGTGTAAGTTGGTAGAAGGTGAAGTCGACATGGATATCTCTCACGGCCTCGAGAAACATGAGATCGAAGCGGGTTATATCCTGAGCTGTCAGGCACACCCAATTTCCGACACTGTTGTAGTGGATTTCGACGAGCGTTAAGCGTTGAGTTGAAGATAAAAAACCCGGCTTTTGCCGGGTTTTTTTGTGTCGGGCCCTGGGCTGATTTAATTCAACTGGTAAGCGCTAGCTAAAGGTCCACTCGGTTGATAAGCCGATAATCTTAGGTGGCAGCCGGGTCTGGTTTTCACCACGCTCCAACCGTTGTAGGAATATCTGCCAGATCTCTGCGACGGATACACTGTTATCCAGCCGCTCAACAAATTCAATTTGATCACCCACCTGAATCTCTCCACACTCCAGCACCCGGTAGTACCAGCCAGAGATAGCCTGAGACATAATAAGGGCTGCCATATGACTATTGCCAAACTTGTGGTTGATCTTCCAACAGGGACGGCGGGGCTGGGATACCTGAACCACAGCGGTGCCTAGCTTGAATATATCGCCTATATGTACGGTTTCATCGGTCAGCCCGAGAGTAGAAATGTTCTCTCCAACGGCGCCGGGAACAAACTGCTCAGCCAGATGGGGCAGGGCTTCCTGTAGCAGAGCGTAGTGTTCGGCAGGGTAGTGATAGATCGCTTTTTCGAGGCCTCCGTGCACTCTTCTGTCTGCCTGTAGATCATCCACCAGGCCCTCGGTTTCTATTCGGTGGCGCTGGTCGGAAAATGCCTTATAGATCCCGGTCGGCGCCTGGTCCGGGCCAATTGTTCTTAGCTGGCCAATATAGATTCCATTAACGTTTGTTGTCTGAATATCCATATAACAGCGATCCTCTAACAGTTTTTTATCGAGAGTGACTTATGTTTTCAAAGAGGTAAATACTGCTTGAGTACTGTTTCGAATTTTGTTGGCTAACGGGTCTATCTATACTTCATATATGAATAATGATCCCCATGCCCCCGTGACTCATACCGCCAGTTTCCGATTTTATGAAGAACTGAATGATTTTCTACCCCGGGATAAACGTAAGCTAACTTTTGATTGGTCCTTTATTGGCTGGCCCACAGTGAAAGACTGTATTGAAGCGATCGGAGTACCCCATTGTGAGATCGATCTGATCCTGGTAAATGGCGCATCAGTGGAGTTCAATTATCCGATGCAGGGCGGTGAAAGGGTGGCGGTATATCCACAATTTGAAGCCTTTGATATCACCCCTTTGATCAGGTTACGTCCAAAGCCGCTAAGGGAGACTAAATTTGTTGTGGATGTAAATCTGGGGACCCTGGCCCGCAAGCTCCGGTTGCTGGGTTTTGACACGCTATACCGCAATGACTTCGGTGATAACGAGCTGGTGGATATCTCGGTAGCGGAGCGACGTATTATTCTGACCCGGGATCTTGGGGTACTAAAGCATGGGGCAGTGAGTCATGGCTATTGGGTACGTAGCGATGATCCCCGGCAGCAGGTCAGGGAGCTGGTTGAGCGGCTTCAGTTACAGAAGCAGTGCCAGCCTTTTATCCGCTGCTCCCACTGTAACGGGATTCTGCAGGAAGTAGATAAGGGGGCGATTGTTTCCCGGATACCTGAAGACACACTGAAATATAGCAACAAGTACTGGCAATGCCCCGATTGTAAGCGTGTCTACTGGCGCGGCAGTCATTACAGCAGAGTTCAGGAGTGGATAAATGATCTAATCGGATAACTCTTTAGCCTGCGTCGTTGGTTGCAGCAACATCGTCAGTTCATGCTTGCCAGAGATATTCATTTTTTTATAGATGGACGTAGCCTGATTCTGGATGGTTGAGGGTGATCGTGCCAGTGCCAGAGCAATTTTCTTATAGCTATCCCCCAGTGCCAGCTTTATAGCGATCTCCTGCTCTCTTTCAGTCAGGACTGCCAGTGGGTTTTGCTCTGTTCTGATTTCGACCAGGTAATGGTCGTCATCGATCTTATAGAGGTGCAATTCGTCGATGTTGATGGTTGCGTGTTCGTTGCTTAGTAATTTTTTCCAGGTATCGGGGGCGACTTGAAAGCCATTGATTATGCCATTTTCCAGTCGGGCATCGAGAATGAAACGGTTATTGCAGTAGATAATGTTGCCGGTGTCGTTACAAATTGCAAAGGCGTGGGAAGATGTATCCGAGGTTATACCAACCTCCTTCTGAATATGGAGTAGTAAACAGATCTCATAGCTTTCTCTGATGTGAGGATCAAGCATCTGCTTGATCAGCTTATCCTGATGGTTGAAAGGTCGATTCAGGTCATTGCGATACCAGGTTATATAGGTAAATAACTGAGTGCCGGGTCTTTCAAAACCGAGTGAAATTGCCTGAAGGATTCCATATTTTAAACAGTGAGATTTGAAATTTGGATCGAGGAGGTTCGGATATACTATTTCAGAAAGGATCACCGCCTGTCCCAGATTCTCATTCGTTTTAGCAGCAAGTATGTCCTGAGCACCTGTTTCCAGTACCCTGGTATAGCTTTCGATCATTTCGTATGGCTGATTAAAAAGGTAGAGAGATACAAAATTCAGAGGCGGAATACCGTCAGTCCAAAAACCTGAATCGAACTCTAAAAGCTCTGCTGTTTCTGTCATCGCCCAGGCCTGAAATTCAGGTGGAGACATCAACTTTGCCTGGCTATAGAGTTGAGCTATCAGGGTTTCTATCTGATTCTGCATATTTTCCATCAACCAGCCTCTTTAGGTTTAATCACTTGTGTCAATTCGTCTTTACCTTTGATCTGGAGTTTTTTATAGATCGTATAGGCCTGATTTTTTATCGTAGACACTGACCGGTTACGTTCTCTGGCGATCTCCTTATAGCTCATCCCGGTAGCCAGATCCTCTGCGATTAACTGCTCGGTATCTGTCAGCTGCCGGGTATTATCGATCGGTTGCAGACTGATCAACCACTGATTATTTTCGATTCGGGTTAAGCTGATATGGGTTTGGTCAATGCTAAGTTGCCGCTGGTTTTTAAATTTCTTCCAGAGGTTGGGATGAATGACCGCATTTCGAGCGATATCAGATGTTTGCAGATACTGTATAAAGTTTTCGTTGCAGTAGTAGATATATCCTTCATCGTCGGTTAAGGCGATTGACTGCTGCTCCCAGCTGTTTGCGATGTCATTGTTATCTTTATACAGATTGAATAACAGGCAGAGCTCATAGCTTTCCCGCAGATGGGGATCGATGATCTCTTTGAGTCGTTTATCTTCTTCTGTGAATGGTCGGGCAGGGTCAGCCCGGTAATAAGCAACTGAGGTAAAGAGCTGGAGTTTTGGCTTATAGAAAGCCATGGCACAACTATGTTCCATAGAAAATTGTTTGCAATGGCGCTGGTACCACTCGGTACTGTGCCAGTCGGAGTAAAAATCCTGTTGTGCAACTGCAGTGCCGAGATTATTGATTATATGTATAGTCAATTCATCTGCTAATCCGGACATTAGCAGTTTGCCGTAGTTGTCCACCATCTCAGGGGACTGCTTATACAGAAACAGAGAGTGGATTTTTGTAGCACCAACACCATCACCCCAGATCCCGGAATCAAAGGCAACGATCTTGCTGGCTTCTTCCATAGCCCACTCCTGAAAGAGAGCAGGTGAGATCTGTTTAGCTTGTGTGTATAAGCGCTCGATCAGTTGTTCTGCCTGCTTAGTTTTACTATTCATAGGTCAAAGAAACTCGAGAGATAATTGGTTTTTGTTATTCAGTTTTAGCTTTTCAAAAATACTGTTCAGGTGATTATTCACCGTGGAAGGGGAGGAATTGGTCACTTTGGCGACCTCTTTATAAGAGAGGCCGCGGGCGTAATGAAAAGAGACCGCAAACTCTACCGGTGTCAGCGAGAGTAGTCGTGCTGGTGTTATCCCGATATTGATCAGAATATCATCCTGAAACGCACCAACGGTTCGTAGAAACTGGTTGTTGTCCCTCAGAACCTTATATTTCATCAGAAAAGGGATGTTAGAAGAGCTAAGCTGAATTTTTTGTTGTAACTGTTGCAGCCTGTCCCGGGTATGTTTGCTGCAATGTTTAATCGTACCGCTGGCTGTTAGCAGGGCAAAATGATCGCTGTCCTGTATTTTTGAAAAGTAGGCCAGGTGAGAAGTGTCATAGGCTTCAACCATATGCGGGATCAGCGTAATGATCGCCGCGCGGGTCTGACTGTCAAATGGCTTTTCAGCGGCCAGAGTGAGTCTGTGCTGACGCTCACAGAGGACCAGGTCAGCTGAGCCGGTGATACTGGAATCAGTTTCAGCGGTGCTGATGTTTTGCTTATGATCGCAGCTGGATTGATCATCTGGCAGCTTAAGCAGCTCAATTTTAGAGCTGTTCATTAAATAGCTGTCATCAAAGCTCATCATCCTGGCTTTGTCACCCTCCCGCCAATACAGGGCGGCGATACCGAAACGACTCTGGCATTGCTGGAACAGCCAGTCCCGGAACTGATAGGGGGGGAGCTGTTGCGCTGTCCGATGCAGCAAAAGTATAAAAGCAGATAGTTCCTTGTTCACAATACGACTCACTGAACATGGTGATCTTCAGCGACTTCATAGGTCATCTGACCTATACACTACTTCAGCCTCTGAGGTTAACCTAATCAAAGACATTTAAACAATCCTAATAAAGAACTTAAGTGGCTGTACAGGGAGAGTATCGCCGGACAAAGATATGTCGGAGTGTCCTGATACTACTATGTATAATCTAAATCCTGCAGTTAGTTTTTCCTCGTCCGCTATGCCCTCTGAACCAGTCTATTTACGTTTTTACGACGGTCTGAATGACTTCTTGGCGTTTCAACATCGTTTTACCACCCTTAACTGGCAATTGATGGATAAGTTAAGAATTAAGGAGCTGATTGCAGAGATAGGTATTCCGTTTGATGCAATAGGCCTGATACTCGTGGACGGTGATTCTGTCGATCTGGATCACATATTAAAGGGCGGTGAAAGGGTGTCTGTGTGCCCGGTTTTTGAAGATGTAGATATTGGCTCGCTCTTCGCGGAATAATTTAGTCGAATAACATGTTGCCAGTGAACAGGTCAGCCATCTAAACTAAAACCCTAAGATGATATGTATTTAAGTTGTTAATATCTGGGGAGTTATAATGGAAATGGATCTGAGCCTCACGCAAACCCGGGTGCTAGGTTGTCTGATTGAAAAAGAGAAAACCACACCGGATCAATATCCCCTGACCCTTAACTCCCTTACCAGTGCCTGTAATCAGAAAAGTAACCGCGAGCCTGTTATGGGGCTATCAGAATCTGAGGTTCAGGACGTTCTGGATGAGCTGAATAAGAAACATCTGGTCCGGGATGAAAGCGGCTTTGGTAGCCGGGTGTCTAAGTTTAAACACCGTTTCTGTAATACCGAATTTTCTGAGCTTCAGCTGAGTGAACAGGAACTGGCTATCGTTTGTGTTTTGTTCCTGCGGGGACCTCAGACACCGGGTGAATTACGCAGCCGTACTAACCGGCTCTGTAGTTTTACCGATGTACATGAAGTGGAAGCCGTGCTGCAAAAGATGGCCGAGCGAGAAGATTTTCCCCTGGTGGTCCGTATGCCTCGTGAACCTGGTAAACGGGAATCCCGGTATGCTCACCTGTTCAGTGGTGAAGTCGAAGCGGCAGATCCTTCAGATTACAGTGCTCCGGTTGCGCGTCAGAGTGTCAGCAATGATGTGATTGAATCGATGGAACAGCGTATTGCTGAACTAGAAACAAAAGTAGCTGATCTACTGGAAAAACTCGGTGAGTAATAGTTAGGGAGGGTGAGTACAAGTCCCTTACGCCTCTATAGACAACCTTAAGCCCTCAGTGTCAGACTGTGGCCATGCCAGTTTGATACTGAGGACAAACAATGTCTCCCCGTAGTCTGAATTTTTATTTCGATTATATCTCTCCCTATGCCTACTTTAGCTGGCGTAAAATCCATACGCTATGTGAACGCTACGATATTGTACTTAATGCTCATCCAGTGGTGTTCGGTAAGCTGCTAGACCACTGGGGTCAGCTTGGCCCGGCCGAGGTCCCGCCGAAAAAAACAGCGCTGTATAAGTACTGTGATCGCTACGCAAAACTGCATGGATTTGAATTCAATCCCCCGGCCTGCCACCCCTATAATCCATTACCCGCATTGCGCCTGTCGTTGCAGAAGGTTAGTGGTGCAGAACAGCATGCGGTTATTAGCGCAATTTTTGAGGCGGGCTGGTCAAAGGGAGCTGACCTTTCCTGTCGGGACACTCTGGCTGGTATTCTGGATAACCTGGGGCTCGATAGCGTCGCTATGCTGGCCGCAATTGAACGTGCTGACATCAAGGCTCTGCTGCAGGAAGAAACCAGCCAGGCGATTAGTTGTGATGTATTTGGTGTGCCGGCGTTTATTATCGACGATGAGCTGTTCTGGGGGAATGATCAGCTGGAGCATATCGAGCTTTACCTGCAGGGTAATGACCCACTGGATCCTGAACGAGTAGAAGCTATGCTTGCCCGACACCGGGGGATTGACCGCAAAACCTTCCTTAAGCGTGGAACAGGTACAGATTAAAGCAGCAGTTTTTTTCCTATAATTTGCTGCGGCCCCTGCATTCGCGGAATACCGCTGTAGCCTGAAGGTAGCTGAGTGATTCGCCCTCCCTGTTGCAAAAACTGTTCGGTTTGCTGGCGGATTGAATCGTGAGTTTCATGGGCGGCGGGCGCTTTAGGCCGGTTACGTTGACGCAAGGCTTTCATGGTAATGCTCGGGATTTATCTGTTTAGGTGACAAGGCAGTATAGGAAGAGATTCTGAATTAGCTAATTTCTGGTCAAAATTTAACCGTTTTCGTCTTTTTATAAATGTATTCGTCTTATAGTCATACTGTAGTAGTAACTTAAAACTGAGGCTGATTCATGCTTGAAACTGTTTGGCAGGAATATAGAACTGCACTTAAGGCTTTCCTGCTATCGAAAGTAGCGGGGAGGGATGATGTGGATGATCTGTTACAGGAAATCCTTATTCGCACCCATAACAATATCCACACCCTTAAAGAGGCTTCAAGCATTAAAGCCTGGCTGTTTAGCATTGCTAATAATGTCATTATTGATTTTTACCGTTCGCGAGCCCGCAAACAAGGACGCGAGCAGCAACTGGTCGCAGATGATCTGTGGTTGAATGAACAGAGTGAACCGGAATTCATGCAGGGCCTCGCAAACTGTGTTGTACCTTTCATTCAGGCACTACCTGCTCAGACATCTGAACTTTTAATGGCGATAGATTTGCAGGGCCGTTCGCAGAAACAGTTGGCAGAAGAGCTGGATATCAGTTACTCAACCCTTAAATCGCGAGTGCAGAAAGGGCGGCAGGAATTACGTGGTTTGTTTGAACAATGTTGCAGTTTTGAACTGGATAGCAGGGGGAATCTGATGGGTTGTGACCCTAAGCAGTCCCGCTGCAATGATTGTTAGCAGTAAGGTGTGATTTAGTGTTGATCTCTGTATCAGTCTGTAGTGCATTAAGAATATATTTTTCCCACAGCACCCGATATCTGGCCCGGTGCCAGCCGATATGGCCGATTCGTTTCTGACCGACATCCGAAGGTTTTATCTCAAGCCTGGTTTGGGGAGCCTGGGTAAAAAACTGATGCAGCATTTCGATATTCCTGGCGGACATCATTTCATCGTCGCTGAACTGCAGAGCCGTAATAGGCATAGTGACCCGGGCGAAGCGTTGTCGTAACCATTCGCCTTCATAACCAACCGCATAATCCCGCTTCAGGCACCAACGTCGCCATTGCATCACTACTCCTTTGGGCATGTCACACATAAAACGCAGTTTTTTGCCTGGGAAGTAACCGTACAAGGGCACTGCCACGGGCACAATAAAGTACCAGAACAGCCAGGCGATACGACGGGTTGGCGGGGCGTTGAACCACCAGGTGCCTGTTCCGGCAGCGACCGTGATCGCCTGATCAATTCTATCGGTGTTATCCATCATACCCAGCATATGGCCACCAACACTGTGACCTATCCAGGTCCGTTTCTGATCAGGGTAATTCTGTTCGGCAAAATCGAGTACAGCAGCACAATCATGTGTTGCCCAGCTTAGTTTATCGCTTTTACTGTACTTTACATGGCGATTTACAGATAAGCCGATACCTTCATAATCGAAAGTTATTGCAGTGAACTGTTGTTCGGTTAGCCAGATTGCAAAGTCATCGTATAGGTACTGCGCAACCCCTGTGGCCGGAGCAATAATCACAACGCCCTTATTTTCACCGATGCTCTCAAATACACGGGCGGTAATCGAATGGCCTGCCTTGGTTATCAAGGAATGAGTTGTCAAAGTATGGATCGGCACAGCATGAGTTGTGTTGGTCATAGAGAGTCTCTGCTAAAACGGTTGTTTCAGAATCGTTGCATCATGGTGTTGAGAAACCGCAGTACTACCTTGATCTCAGCATCGCTGAAGCCCTCTGCGATTAGCAAATTAAGATCGGTAATCATCGGCTTAATTGCCTCGACCTTTGCGTTGCCGCTTTCGGTTGGGTAGAGACACATTGCACGGGCATCTTCTGTACTGGGGGTTCGCTGAATCAGTCCGTTACTCTCCATTCTCCCCAGTAAGCCGGTTACCGCAGGTTTATTAAGCGCCAGTGCTGCAGCAATCTCTTTCTGAAAACAGCCTGGATGCTGTGCGATATACAGCAGAGCGGACATCTGAGAAACCGATGCGTTGAGCTGCTCCTCGCAGGCCTTATCGGCATAGTTAAACATCCGGCGCTGGACCATATTGATCAGAAAGAAGAGTCGGTTATCCATAGCTTGTTTAATATTACCTGTAAGATGGTTTTTAGTTTGCATGCGAACTAATGTAGTTTGTACAGGAATAAAAATAGTTTGCATACGAATTAATTTACTTTTTTCGTCAATGGCTCGTCTTCTGGATCGCTGTGTCGTCTTAGAGGTATCAGTTAACAAGATGAGAATCAGAGATGATCAAAGTAATCAGTTTTAAAATTTGCCCTTTTGTTCAGCGCATTACCGCTATCCTGGAAGCTAAAGGCCTTACCTATGAGATCGAATATATCAGCCTCAGCGATAAGCCGGACTGGTTTATGGCTATATCGCCAACCGGTCAGGTTCCGGTCCTGATCAGTGAATCGGGTATCGCGTTATTTGAGTCTGATGCTATCGCTGAATACCTGGATGATATCGCTGCTCCGCTGGAGTCAGAGGTTACTCCTGAACAGCGAGCTCTGGATCGTGCCTGGAGTTATCAGGCCGCTAAACACTATCTAGTTCAGTGCAGTACGCTGCGTAGCGCAGATAAAGAGACGCTGTTGGAACGCAGCGGTAAGCTGGGTAAAGCCTTTGCTAAGGCTGAACTGCAACTCTCAAATGTAGAGCAAGGGGCATTCTTCAAAGGTAAACATGTGAGTAACGTGGATATGGCCTGGCTGCCGTTGCTGCATCGCGCCGATATTATCCGCTGTCGTACTGGTTTCGATCTGCTGGAAGGCTTTCCTAAAGTGCAGGCCTGGCAACAGGCGTTAATGGCGACCGGATTGGCAGAAAAATCGGTTGCTACAGATTTTGAACAAAAGTTTTCAGACTTTTATCTGTCTGATGAAACGTACTTAGGGGCGGGGCAGGACTGCTGTGGAACATCTTCAGATGATGTCCTTAAAGCGGGAAGTTGCTGCTAAGACTAGTCGATCACAAAGAGAAGCTTTGTTCTCAAGGTTAGAATATTAAGGAGCCTTTGGCTCCTTTTTTCATAGCTGAAAAGTGCTTCCTGTAGGATTTCGCGTAGAAGGGCGGTCGATTGGAGTGGCGATCAACTGATCGTGAAAGCTTGGTGTGAGTAACTGATTGAAGACTTCTACATTGGTGACATCAGGATCAAGCCATTGCTGAATGATCGCTTTGTCTGCATGAGGTAAAAACAGTGGCGTCGACTGGCTGTGGATCGTTTGCCACTTAGGGTGCGGCGGCAGGGTGATCACCGAGCAGGATGTAGCCTGCTCACCGGTCACTTTGTTTATCCATTGTCGATATAAGCCGCCCATGGCAAAGGCGCAGTGCTGTGGTTTTATGCTGTGGTAACGGCGTGATCCCTTAGCGCCTTCTCCCTCAATAACAGCCGTTGCGGGAATGATGCAGCGGTTATGCCTGTAAGGGATAAAGCCTGCCGAGCTCCTTACATTGAGCTTATCCGAACGGGTGTTGAAGGAGGTATAGCGGGATGGCTTG
The DNA here is from genome assembly GCF_003858655.1 of Amphritea balenae. Classification (GTDB taxonomy): domain Bacteria; phylum Pseudomonadota; class Gammaproteobacteria; order Pseudomonadales; family Balneatricaceae; genus Amphritea; species Amphritea balenae. The sequence continues at coordinate 545,694 of NZ_RQXV01000001.1, read as the reverse complement.
AGTGTTTGAGGGTCTAACAATAACCACCAGACCGCCGGAACGACGATCCGATCACTACCGCTTTGTACGATTATGTCCACCGATGAGGCTGGCCCTGCGCCCATATTCGCTCTGAACATTGGGGTTTGCTCATCGATATCCAGCGCTTCAATTAATTCATCAGCGAGGGGGGAGTTGTTATTGAACTCAAAAAATCCGCACATAGGATGAGCATAACACGAACAAAAACCCCAGGCTTTTTCGCGTTATGCTCAGGCCGTAAAACAAAAGTTTGCTCGTCTGATTGTTGTACAGATTAAGTTGTACAGAATAAGTTGCACAGGTTAAGTTGGCCAGATCAGGTTTAGTCGCTTACCCGAAAACGTTTTACTCTTTCAGGATAAAAACATAGCTTATAAGCTGGTTGAAAAGGGACGATCTATCCCAACCTATACAGGAACGGAACTGAATATACTGAGGGTCTTTGCTATGTCTAAAACTGTTGTAATCACCGGGGCAAGCCGGGGTATCGGTTTATCTTTTGCTCGCTTGTATAAGGGCCAGGGCTATGAGGTTTATGGGGTTTGCCGACAGGCTTCAGAAGAACTTTGCAATCTGGGTGTGAATGTTATTGATGATGTTGATGTGACGCTGCAGGAAGGTATCGACCGTCTGGATTCAGCTTTGCATGGTGTAAGCATCGATCTGCTGATCAATAACGCCGGTATTCTGCGCAATGAGGTGCTGGGTAGTATCTCCCCGGGCTCGATTCGTCAGCAGTTTGAAACTAATGCGCTGGCACCCCTACAGGTAACTGAAACGCTGATGGACAACCTCTCTTCTGATGCCAAGGTTGCGTTGATTACCAGTCGTATGGGGTCGGTTACTGACAATACCAGCGGTGGTCGATATGGCTATCGGATGTCCAAAGCGGCGCTGAATATTGCCGGTATGTCGTTATCCCATGATCTTAAGCCGCGCGGCGTTGCGGTAGCGCTTTTGCATCCGGGGCTGGTGGGTACTGAGATGATTGGTGGGCATGGGGATATTACGCCTGATCAGGCAGCAGAGCGGCTTTCTCAGCGGATTGATGAGCTTAATCTTGAGAATAGTGGGACGTTCTGGCATTCCAATGGCGAGGTTCTGCCTTGGTAAAGCGTCTTCGACAGTAGCCAGATGTCGCTGCGCGACTTTGGGCAGATAAAAGCTATTTACCACTGTACCCAAGGGGCATGCTAAGGGCACAGAGATCACTGAGAAGGTCAAAAGAAAACAATATGGGTAAGGGCTTTCATGTAATAGCTTTTATCATTTGAGATTTTTACCTCTGTGTTCTCAGTGTCCTCCGTGGTGAGAATGCTTTAAAAGTTTTTTAAGGGTAATAGCCAGGAAGAGCCTTCTTAATATCTTTGGAGAAAGCTCATAACGTAAGTCCGTTTTATTGGTGGGGCAATGTCCTTAAAAAAGCACTAAGCGATGCCCAGCAAAGGTATTAGGACTTACCAGTATTTTTGATGGTTAAGTGCTGATACACAGCTCGTATTCCCAACCTCGGGTGTTATCTCTTTCCCGGTTAGTGACTGTGCCAGCCAGCCGTGAGGAAAGCTCAGCTCTAGTGGAGCGGGGATCAGCGTTTCAGTGATTTGTTGAAAACCGGTTTTGCTGTAGTAGTTGGGATCGCCATAGGTCAGTAGTATTTCAACTCCCTGAGCTTTCATTGCTTTAATACCAAAGCGAATTAACTGCTGGCCTACTCCTTTGCCTTGTACTCCTGTTGATACGGCAACCGGTGACAGAATAAATGCAACCTTGTTGCTGGGCAGGGTAAAGCGGGAGTAGAAGATCGCACCGATAGTCTGGTTATCCTCTTTGGCCATAAACCCCTGCAGCTCTTCAGGAGGTGTGGAGTTGATCATTTCCCTGACTAAAGCACCGATAACCGCACCTTCATCTTTCCCTTCTGAATCAGAAAATACAGAAGTGAATAGTTTGATTACTTCTTCAGCGTGATCTGGAGTAAAAGCGCTCAGTTGCATTGGTAGGCTCACAGGGTTGGTTTTTTGATTATTTTACTTGGTTAAGCGTAGGTAGATAAATAGAGGGGATAAAGTTGTTGTTTTGAATTAGGGCTGGTGTAGCGAGGGTGATAGCGACTTCGCGATCGCTCTTAGTTGATAATCGAAGTACTTTTTGAATTTTTGTTCTGCTCTTGCTGAGCCTTATTATTTTAAAGACAGGGGGGCTTTGGGTGATTACGCCTACTTCCTTGTACCGCTATGGTTTTGTGTCTTTTTGATTGTCGTAGTACGCCTTATCATCCTGTTCCGCTCTCGCTGAGCGGGCCAAGGTCTTTAGTCGCTATGGTTTTGTATATTTTTGATTGTCGTACTGCAGCTTACCTTCTCGTTCCGCTCTCGCTGAGCGGCCAAGGCCTTTAGTCGCTATGGTTTTGTATATTTTTGATTGTCGTACTGCAGCTTACCTTCTCGTTCCGCTCTCGCTGAGCGGCCAAGGCCTTTAGTCGTTATGGTTTTGTGTATATTTGATTGTCGTAGTACGCCTTATCTCCCTGTTCCGCTCTCGCTGAGCGGGTCAAGCCCTTTGAACGGCAAAGGTCTTAACAATCTAAAGCCGTCGCCCACTGCTTGGTCGCTTCGCGACTTCCCTGCGCGTTTCACTGTTTAATGGGGGCTGCGGAACTCGACCGCTTCGCGCTCTCAGACAGTCCTCACCCTTATCCATTAATCAGTTGCAATGCTCGGCTGCACAGAAGGGGAGTATTAGTCTGTGCCAGCTTGTAGTTCAGTAGTCAGAATGAGTAATTACCAATATAGATCAATTGTACCCCTATGATTTATCGGGCATATTTAATCTATGGAACCGCGCGGCACCACCGCGCAACTGATCAAATGAGCCAGCTCATTTTCAGCGGACGAGAATGTAGTAGCTTCTTCTTAGATTTTCTCAGAATTTTACCGATAGCCGGTTGATACCTTACAAGGTGAGTAAGCTTACAAGCTTCCGGGCCTTGCAAGGGCATAATATTAAAGTTGTTAGGCACTCGTACAGAACGGAGTATTAAACACAGATGTCAGAATTAGTGAATGACTGCCCACGATGTGGGGCAAACAAAATCACCTTCGATCTAATCAGTGCGATTAAGACACGAATTGAATATGACTGGCAAAATTGGTACGAAGCTTTTTGCATCTGTAGGCAGTGTCGGCGTTCAACAGTATTTGTTCTTTCTGAGAGTGTTCATGGTGACTATAAGTACGTCCACAAAACCGGCTTGGTAAAGATTGAAGGTGCTGTAAACCGTTTTGTTGATGTTAAGGGTGTTATTAGCTTAAAAGACAAAGCAGCCTATGCCCCACCCGAATTTATACCTCCTGATATTGAAGCAGTATTCCGCGAGGGTGCAACCTGCATTACCGTTGGCTGCAATAATGCCGCTGGAACGATGTTCAGATTGTGCATTGATTTAATAACTCGAACACTATTGCCTGAAGGTGAAGCAGAAGGTTTAAATTATCGAACAAGAAGAGACCTTGGCCTAAGGCTACCGTGGCTATTTAAAAACAACTTGCTTCCACATGCATTAGAAGACATCTCTACTTGTGTGAGAGAGGATGGCAATGATGGTGCGCATCAGGGAACATTAACAGCCGAGGATGCAGAAGATTTATTGGATTTTACCTTTCTGCTACTAGAGCGCATTTATACCGAGCCAGAGAGATTAAAAGAAGCTCAGTTGCGTCGTCAAAAACGTCGCGAGCAAAATGCCTAACAAAGCCAGCCAGAGGGACCAAAAAACCGCCGCTTCGCTCTGGTTTTTCGGCCCCTGCTGGCGGCGTTAGCAGTTAAGGAGAGACATGGCAGAAGCATCTGGATTACTAAACGCAATCACTTGGGAACAGCTCTTGTTTGTTTTCTCTGTGGTTTTCATATTTCTATTTAGAAAACCTATTTGTATTCTTATTCCTCGAATCAGGAAAATTGGCAGGGATGGTGTAAGCACTGAATCTGCTCCTGAAATACAACTTGAGAAACAAAATTCAGAAGCAGTCTCAGAGCTGCTAAACGTGGTACAAAACACAATAGTCATTACCGATCTAGAAGAGCGCATCAAACATGACCTTAAGGTGAAAAATCTAAGTTACGACAGTGATACTGAAAAAGTATTAACAAGGCATTTAGCAGGGACGCAGTTACTCCTAAATTTCGAACAAATACACACCTTAATATTCGGAAGTCAGATCTATCTACTTAAAAAATTAAATGAGTCCGTTGGCCAAGGGCGAAGCGTTGACTTTGTTTTAGATCACATAGCACATGCCAAAGAGCTTTTTTCAAACAACCTTGGCAACTGGCCCGACGACAAATACTTGAATTTCCTGTATGAGCGGCATTTGATAGTTCGACACGAAGAACAAATTCATATTACGAACTTAGGTGTTGAGTACCTTGTTTGGATAGCTCGGAGTGGTAAGAGTGATAGCAATCCACTTTAAAACTGCTAACAAAGCGTTTAAAAATCGCTAAAATTAGCGAGGTAGGACAGGCATGTTTCAATCCCGCGTAATCAAGGGATCAGAGTCGTTGGTTTCTGCTCAAGAAATTTGCCTGTTCCCTCATTGTTTTCCGAGTAACGTGTTACTAAGAAACAAAAAAAATGGGGTTAGAGTAAAATTGTGATCTTTTAGCTGGCACGGACTAATACTCCCCCTTTCTGTACAGCCGAGCATTGGAATGAATCAATAGATAAGTGCGAGGACTGTTTGAGCGGGCGGAGCCCGTGAGTTCCGCAGCACCTATTGATTTATGAAACGCGCAGGGGAGTCGCGAAGCGACCCAGCAGTAGGGGCGGTTTTGGATTGTTAAGGCTTTTGGGCGCCCAAAAGTCTTAACCCGCCGAAGGCGGAAAATGGAGCCAAGCATCACTAATGAACGATCAACTTACACTGTAGAAACGGAAAAAAGGAGCCAGCGGCTCCTTTTTACTTTCTAGTTACTTATCTTAAAGTAATACGATCGCCTGTTTAGCAATCGGTGACAGTTCACTACCGTCGCTTTCCAGATACTCTGTTATCTGAGCTTTCATAGATCTAGCCCAGAATTTGCGAAGGTGGTCTGCAACCATCTTAGCTTCGGCGACATCATCGCCAATGTGGGTGTTGTTGGCGGCGATCTGATTAGCCATTTTTATCAGGCTGGCCAGTTGATGATTTCCCATTCTTAATTCCTCTTATTCTTTTTCAGCTGGCGCATTCTCTTTAACTAAGAGTGCTTGATTGTAGATAACGTGACGGCCTGGACGGGCGAAGCCGATCAGATTTAATCCTGCCTGTTTGGCCAGGTCCAGTGCCAGTCGTGTTGGTGCGGATACGGCGACCAGGGTGGGCACGCCACAGCTGGTGGATTTGTGCACCATCTCATAGCTGGCGCGGCTGGAGACCAGTACAAAACCCTCGCTGAGATCGGTATCGCTCTGCTTTAGCGCACCGAGCAGTTTATCCAGAGCATTATGCCGGCCGATATCTTCCCGCAGTAGTTGTATTTCACCGCTTTGGTTACACCAGGCGGCACCGTGGAAGGCACCGGTCAGTGATTGCAACGGTTGCTGTTGGGTAAGTTCAGATACAGCCTGTTCAACGGCTTGAGCCTGGATCATCGGAACAGCGCTGACCGGTTTAACCGGTCGGATTGCCTGTTCCAGGGATTCAGCGCCACACAAACCACAACCGGTACGGCCGGTGAGGTTACGGCGGCGTTGCTTGAGCTGCACGGAACGCTGGGTGGTGATCGACATACGAATCTCCACGCCAGTGCTCAGGTTATCCGCATCGGCGACCACATCGATCTCGTAGATCTCCTGTGGCGTTTTTACGATGCCTTCACTAAGACTGAAGCCTACCGCGAAATCTTCGAGATCGCAGGGACTGGCCATCATCACCACGTGGGAGATACCGTTGTAGATCATCGCTACAGGGATCTCTTCAGCGATGCTGTCCAGCGCATCCAGCTGGCAGTTGTTCTGCCAGCGGGATACCGCCGCCTGATTGTGGCAGTTATCCACGCTCAGGCTGATGCTATCATCGTTGATTGGCTGTTCTGGTTTCTTCATAGCCATTGGATTTTTCCTGCGTTAATCCCGCGCTTTAGCCTTTTTTTCACGACCTTCTTTAAGGAAGCTTAGCTGCTTGTCATTAAACTCGTGATAGCGTTGCTGCCATTGCGATGGTTCGTTGACTTTTACCGCCTGCACTGCGGTTACCTTGTACTCAGGGCAGTTGGTGGCCCAGTCTGAGTTATCCGTGGTAACCACGTTAGCGCCGCTGCCTGGATGATGGAAGGTTGTGTAAACCACACCCGGTTGCATCCGGTCAGAGACTTTCGCACGCATCACGGTTTCACCGGCGCGGCTGGCAATACCAACCCAGTCGCCATCATTCAGACCGCGATCTTCTGCGTCCTGCGGATGAAGTTCCAGTACATCTTCATCATGCCATGCCTGATTCTCTGTACGACGGGTTTGTGCGCCAACATTGTACTGCGACAGAATCCGGCCAGTTGTTAACAGCAGTGGATACTTGCGGGTTGAACGTTCTTCGGTTGCCACATATTCGGTGATCGCAAAGTGACCTTTACCGATCGGGAAGCTATCGATATGCATGGTCGGCGTACCGTCCGGTGCTTCATTGTTACAAGGCCACTGGATACTGCCCATCTCTTCTAATCGGTCGTAATTAACACCGGTGAAGGTCGGCGTCAGCAGGGCGATCTCATCCATAATTTCTGATGGATGGCTGTAGTTCATCTCATAGCCCATCGCATTCGACAGGGCCTGAGTCACTTCCCAGTCCTGCATTCCAGCTAATGGCGGCATTACCTTGCGTACACGGTTGATACGACGTTCGGCGTTGGTAAAGGTACCGTCCTTCTCAAGGAAGGAGGCGCCAGGCAGGAATACATGGGCGAATTTGGCTGTCTCGTTAAGGAATATATCCTGTACTACCAGGCATTCTAGCGAGCGCAGGGCTGCCTGAACGTGATTGGTATTTGGATCGGACTGGGCGATATCCTCACCCTGACAGTACATACCCTTGTAGGTACCATCCAGCGCAGCATCGAACATATTCGGAATACGCAGGCCAGGTTCGTTATCGATAGACACTCCCCAAACCGCTTCAAAGCGAGCCCGGACTTCATCATCAGCAACGTGCTGGTAGCCAGGTAGTTCGTGCGGGAAGGAGCCCATATCACATGAGCCCTGCACGTTGTTCTGACCGCGTAGCGGGTTAACACCCACACCTTCACGACCGATGTTACCAGTGGCCAGTGCCAGGTTGGCGATACCCATCACCATGCTGGAACCCTGGCTGTGCTCAGTTACACCCAGACCATAGTAGATCGCTGCATTGTTAGCGTTGGCATAGATACGGGCGGCACCGCGTAGCTCTGTAGCATCAATGCCGGTGACCGAGGCGGTATTTTCCGGCGAGTGACGGTCTTCGCTGATAAAGCTGCGCCATGCCTGATAAGCTTCTGTTTCACAACGTTCAGCGATGAACGCGGTGTCTTCCAGCCCTTCGGTGATAATCACGTGTGCCATGGCATTGATAAAGGCAACGTTACTGCCCGGACGCAATGTCAGGTGGTGATTGGTTTCAACATGGGGGCTTTTCACCAGGTCGATTCGACGCGGATCGGCAACGATCAGCTTAGCGCCCTGACGCAGACGCTTCTTCAGCAGTGAACCAAATACCGGGTGGGCATCGGTCGGGTTTGCACCGATTACCATCACCGCATCGGCGTACATGACAGAATCGAAAGTCTGGGTACCTGCTGACTCACCCAGGGTGGTCTTGAGGCCGTAACCGGTCGGCGAGTGGCAGACCCGGGCACAGGTATCGGTATTGTTGTTACCGAAGGCCGCACGGATCAGCTTCTGTACCAGGTAAGTTTCTTCGTTAGTACAGCGGGAAGAGGTGATACCACCGATGCTTTCGCGACCATACTTTTCCTGAATACCCTTCAGCTTGCTGGAAGCGAAGCTCAGTGCTTCTTCCCAACTTACTTCCTGCCATGGCTGATCGATAGAATCACGGATCATCGGCTTGGTGATACGGTCGTCATGGGTGGCATAACCAAAGGCAAAACGACCCTTAACGCAGGAGTGACCATGGTTGGCCTGACCATCTTTGTAAGGCACCATGCGGATCACTTCTGAGCCTTTCATCTCAGCTTTGAACTGACAGCCAACACCACAGTATGCGCAAGTGGTCACAACGCTGTGCTCTGGCTGACCCGCGTCAATAACCGATTTTTCCATCAGTGTTGACGTTGGGCATGCCTGTACGCAGGCGCCGCAGGAGACACATTCAGAATCCAGGAATGGTTGCTTCTGGCCCGGTGAAACGGTGGAGTCAAAGCCACGGCCATCGATGGTCAGTGCGAAGGTACCCTGAACTTCACCGCAGGCGCGAACGCAGCGGGAGCAGACGATACATTTGCTCGGATCGAAGCTGAAGTAGGGGTTGGAATGATCTTTTTCGGCCGACAGATGATTGTCGCCCTCAAAACCGTAGCGTACTTCACGCAGGCCAACTTCACCGGTAACGTCCTGTAGTTCACAGTTACCGTTAGCCGGACAGGTCAGACAGTCCAGCGGGTGGTCGGAGATATACAGCTCCATAATATTACGGCGCAGTTTACCCAGACGCTTATTCTGAGTAACAACTTTCATGCCTGCTTCAGCCGGTGTGGTACAGGAGGCTGGAGTACCGCGGCGCCCCTCAATCTCGACTGCACAGATACGGCATGAGCCAAAGGCTTCCAGATTATCAGAGGCACACAATTTAGGGATATTGATATCCGCTTCGGACGCTGCACGCAGTACCGAGGTACCCTCAGGTACCGTTACCGATACGCCATCGATCTCTAAAGTAACCAGGTTTTCAGAAACCTGAGCTGGAGTACCGTAATCTTTTTCAGGATCAAAATGCTGCAACATGATCAGGCACCTCCTTTAGAGCTGATAGCTGGTTGATTGAAGTCTTCGGGGAAATGCTTAACCGCACTCTGAACCGGGAAAGGGGTCATACCGCCCATCGCACACAGAGAACCATCGATCATGGTTTCGCACAGATCTTCTAACAGCTCCATATTAGCTGCCCGGTTTTCATCGTTGCGAATGCGATCGATAACTTCGACGCCGCGGGTTGAGCCGATGCGACAAGGGGTACACTTACCACAGGACTCAGCGACGCAGAACTCCATAGAGAAGCGTGCCTGTTCAGCCATATCGACCGTATCGTCAAACACAACGATACCGCCGTGACCCAGGCCAGCACCTACTGCCTGGAAGGATTCATAATCCATCGGCGTATCCCACTGGCTTTCCGGCATGTAAGCGCACAGTGGTCCGCCTACCTGTACTGCACGCATCGGACGTCCGCTAAAGGTGCCGCCGCCAAAGTCTTCTAGCAGTTCTCGCAGCGTGACACCGAAGGCCATCTCGATCAGGCCTCCGCGTTTGATATTGCCCGCCAGCTGGAACGGTAGGGTACCCAGAGAGCGCCCCATACCGTAATCTGCATAAGCCTGACCACCTTCAGCGAGAATGTAAGGTATCGCGGCCAGTGACAGTACGTTATTGACGATAGTTGGCTGACCAAACAGGCCAACTATGGCTGGCAAAGGGGGTTTAGCCCGGACCATACCGCGTTTACCTTCAAGGCTTTCTAACAGCGAGGTTTCTTCACCGCAGATATAAGCTTTGGCACCCAGGCGTACTTCGAGATGGAAGGTTTTGCCACTGCCCTGAATATCTTCACCGAGGAATCCGGCGGCTTCAGCTTTGGCAATTGCTTCATTCAGAATCTGGTGAGCTACCGGGTATTCGGAGCGCAGGTAGATATAACCCTGGTCTGCGCCAACAGCCAGACCCGCGATGGTCATACCTTCGATCAGCATAAAAGGGTCGGCTTCCATCACCATACGGTCGGCGAAAGTACCAGAGTCGCCTTCATCGGCGTTACACACTATATACTTCTGATCGCCGTCCGTAGGGCTGGCATCCAGCACTGTCTGCCATTTGATACCGGTAGGGAACGCTGCACCGCCACGGCCACGCAGGCCTGAGGCTTTTACTTCATCAACAATGGTTTGGCCACTCAGTGACAGGGCTTTAAGCAGACCTTTGAAGCCATCGTGTGCCTGGTAATCTTGCAGTGATACCGGGTCGGTAATACCTGCACGGGCGAAGGTCAGACGTTGCTGTCTCTTAAAGTAGGGGATCTCTTCTGTGAGTCCCTGACACAGTGGATGTGACGTTTCACCGGTCAGAAAAGACTGCTCGAACAGGTTATCAATATCTTGAGTCTCAACCGGGCCATACGCTATTCGGCCGTTTGCCGTTTCAACTTCTATCAATGGTTCAAGCCAGAACATTCCCCGGGAGCCATTACGGATGATCTCTATCGCTTCGCCGCGTTTAGCGGCTTCTGCTGCTATCTCTGCAGCAAGACGATCTGCGCCCATTGCGAGGGCGGTCGTATCGCGAGGGATATATACCTTGGTACTCAGAGCAGTCATTACAGCACCTCCAGCTTTTGTGAGCGCAGCTCATCGATCAACTGGTCAAATTTTTCAGTGGTTACCCGACCGACTATCTCGTCGTTAACCCGTACTGAGGGAGCACAGGCACAATTGCCCAGACAGTACACCTCTTCCAACGTGACGCTGCGATCAACGGTAGTACCGTGATAATCAACCCCAAGGGATGACTTTGCATGGGCTTCCAGTTGACGGGCTCCCATCGACTGGCAGGCTTCAGCACGACACACTTCAACGGTATGTTTACCCGGTGGCGTAGTGCGGAACTGGTGATAGAAACTGATAACGCCATGGATGTCGGCGCGGGACTGGTTCAACGCAGCTGCGATCAGCGCTACCGAATCAGTTGGGATGTAGCCCAGTTTATCCTGAATGCCGTGCAGAATCGGTAGCAGTGCTCCCGGTTTATTCTGCAGACGGGTGATCACCTCTGTCACCTGCTCTAACTGTGTGGTCATTGTTGTTATTTTCCTGTGTCAGACAATTGGCTGTCTGGTTTTAAATATGTACTAGAGTTCATATCTAACGGTTTAAACTTGTGTATGACTGTGTTTCCAACTGCGTTGCTCTAAAGATCAATGCCAAGTATTACAACGCTACAGCTATACATTTATAGTAAGTTTAAAGTAGCATTTGTTCCATAAATACAAAATATGAAATGTCGTGCATATGAAGAGAGTTCAGGTTGTACCTACCTGGTCATTCCGGGATAGCGAAGGTAACCAGTTGAATCCGCAATTGTTTTCGTTGCTGGGTGCTATTCATGAAACAGGAAAGCTCACAGCGGCGACGTCGCAAACAGGCATTTCTTATCGTCATGGTTGGAATTTACTCAAGACCTGGGCGGCTTTTTTTGGTTTGCCCCTGGTTGAGATGCAAAAGGGTAAGGGGGCAAAGCTGACCGCATTGGGGGAGAAACTACTCTGGGCAGAGCAACGGGTGGTTGCACGACTGGAGCCTCAGTTAGATAGCCTGGCATCTGAGCTCAATATGGAGATCCACCGGGCGCTGGAAGGGGTTAGTCCATTAATCCGGCTGCATGCCAGCTATGGTTATGCGGTGGCGTTACTGCCCGGTTTTTCTGAAAAGATACAACTGGATCTTCAGTACAAAAGTGCCGAGGAGGCGTTGGCCTCTCTGAATCGGGGTGTTTGTGATGTGGCGGGCTTTCATGTACCGGTAAATGGTCGTGCCGGAGGTATGAGTGAAGAGCTTTATGAAACCTATAACCGACACCTGAAGCCGCGGGTACATAAGATTATCAAGTTTATTACCCGGCGACAGGGGTTGATGATCAAGCCTGATAATCCTAAACAGATTGAAGGTTTACAGAGCCTTGTCAAAAAGGATGTGAAATTTATCAATCGGCAAAAGGATTCCGGTACCCGGGCGTTACTGGATGAACTGCTGTCACGGGAAGGGATTAATAGCCAGCAAATAAAAGGCTTTGATGATGAGGAGTTTACTCACTCAGCCGTGGCAGCATTTGTAGCAGCCGGGATGGCGGATGTAGGAATGGGGGTTGAAGCGGCTGCGCGACAGTTTGGACTTGATTTTATACCGTTATCTTCTGAATACTATCTGTTAGTGTGCCATAACAGAACCCTGAAGCAGGAAGCGATGCAGCGGTTGTTGGATATCATACGTAGTGAACCTTTTCATCAGGCGGTCGGTAAACTCCCCGGTTATTCGCCGGATGACTGTGGTGATATCGTGACGGTGGATATGGTCTTTGCCGAGCGCAACTAGAGAGTTTAAAAAAGAGGGTAGTTGTAAAAGCCAGCTTACAACTTTACATATTTGAGTATGACTAAGTCCCGGTGATTTTATTCAAGTACCTGATTATCAGGTTTTTTAATTATTGGGCGCAGATATTGTATATATCTTTGATGTAGCCATTAGCTTAGCGTAAGCCCAGCGCTGTTTTCTGTTGCTAAAACTATCTTCTAACGAGCTTTGACAGTGCTTCGCCATTCTTACTCCAATACGCCTTACCTAAGGGCTAATTAAGCTTTGGGGAGACGTATGAAGATTATTAACATTAGGAAGATTGCCTATTATCTGGGAGTTGCCTACGTCATTCTGGCTGTATCTATGTTTCTGTTCGGATTTGTCGGCGCGATTATTTTTTACCTTTCAACTTGAATCACGGGCGAGTTGTATTCCGGTTGCTTCTCGAAAGCCTGAACAGGTGCTGCTGGCGGCTGTTATGGGTTGAGGAACGTCGGTATTTCATTGCCATTGTTAATAGTCAACTTTCGGTGGCCATAACTATGCCCATACACCGGGTTTCATTCATTTGTTATTCGTGAATCCTAATACGAGAATGCTTATCACCTTGTTGTTTTAAATCTGTTCAAAAGCTTTTTCTTCGGCCTGGTGTTCTTTATTTTGCTTTTTATGGATATACATCTGACGGTCACTGGTATTCAGTAGCTGCTCAAGCGTCGTACCGTCTCTAGGAAATGTGGCAGTGCCGAAGCTGCCTTTAACCTGAATACTGTTATTAGCAACCGTAAATGGCTGATCAAATACCGACATAATCTTATTCTGGACCTGACCGAGGACCTTATCATTTGTGATCTTAGGTAGCAGGACGACGAATTCATCACCATGAATGCGGGCTACGGTATCTTCTGCCCGAAGTACCCGCTGCAGTCGATCTGCTAACTGACTTAACAGGTCATCACCGGCCTGATGGCCCCAACGGTCATTTATTCGTTTAAACCGGTCGATGTCCAGATAGCAGATAGCCACCGAACTGCCGGATCGTTTCGCCATCAGTATTGCCCGGTCCGCTCTGTCCATCAGCAGATTTATATTGGGTAGCTTAGTCAGAACATCGTAGTTGGCCTGGTTGTATAAGCGCTCACGTTCTTTTTCTGCCTGTATTTTTCTGCGGTGACTCAGGTTGAGTCCAAATCCGATATAGGATGAAAAGACTATGCCTATTAACAAAACCCCAAAAATATTGATCCAGTTGAAAGAGTACAAATTGATGTCTTTTTCAATCATCAGGCGAAAGGGCTGGGATTCATTATCTATTTGAACGGTTCGGGAGTAGGTTTGCAGAACAAAGGATTGATTATCTGTCCTGACTGGATCGATAAGGGCTTCTGCGACGTCTTCAGCATGGATAGTGGTATAAGAAAGCGTTACCCGGTAATCCCTGCTTTCTTTGAGCCATGCTGGCAACAGGTCATTGCCCCGGATCACCAGCATGGCAAAGTCCGGATTCGTGATTTGATGTTTTACTGAGTTATTTGAGACAGGCTGAACGACGGGCCGGTACATTACGTAGCCTTTACCGCCCTCCAGAAACGTAAAGGGTCGCGACGCGATGGGGCGGGGGGCGCTGAGGGATTGCATCATGGTTGCTATCAGTACATCGGAGGTGCGGGCCATATCAAGTCCCAAGACTGCCTCTGTCTCGGCTGTTTCGGGCTCAATAAAACGGATAGGGTAATAATAGTCCTGTTCGGGTATCGCTATAATCTGTCTGGAGTTATCGTAATCAAACGCGTGAATTCTGAAATTAAAGTAGCCTTTATAATGCATCATTTTTTCAAAAGAGCGGCGCTCAGTTTTAGAAACATAGCTAGCAATTTCAAACATATATAGCTCTGGGAAAACTTCCATCACCCCCTGTGTGTATGCTCGAATCGCTTTATCATTTGTCTTTTCAGAAACGGCTAAAAAGTTGGCAAAGCCTTCTAATGCAACTTCAAACGCGTTTACTTTGGTGCTGATTTCATAGGTGGCTGCATCGACCTGACGGCCAAAGTTTTGTTCCAGTTGATAGAGCTCTATCTGGAAGGCAAGTATAAGTGCCGCTAATGGACCAAGCAGTAAGATAAGCCTTACATGTAGAGGGCTTTTACGAAGCTTTAAATTACGCATCATATTACATCCTTTACTCCAGACCGGTGAAAACATCCGGGGACTTCCTCATCCTGAGAACCCCTTTCTGGCGAACATGCTGTTGTACTGCTCTGCATTAGTTCGGGCCAGATAGATCTGAGTTTTTATATCAGAGATAGATTATATACCTCCTAGGTAAAGGGCGTGCTACAGAGGTGTTGGGTTCGACTCTTTGCTATAAGGTTTATTCCCCATTTTGTGTAATTCAAACAGTGGTTTGAATCTATAGTTATGAAAAAGCCGACTGTTATCACCCCGGAATCTAAGTATGAAAAGAACCGCAGGTAGCGTCAGTTTGGGTATTTCTGAGGTGCGTTGACGGCATTTTACTGCTTTAATCCGTTTATATTCTGAAGCCCAATAAAGAGATTAAAATCATGCTTCATCTGCCTTTGTTAAATGCGTTAAAAACCTTTGTTGTAGCTGGGCATTATCTGAACTTTACTAAAGCCTCTGAAGACCTGCTGGTATCTCCTTCAGCGGTGAGCCATCAAATCCGTGTGTTGGAAGATTATCTGGGTATTAAGCTGTTTATCCGCCAAAATCGTACCCTGACATTGACGGTAGAAGGCGCTCATTTGCATGCTTCACTTGAAGGGCCTTTTGATCAGATTGCCCGGGCGATTCAGGATACGTTGCATAACCGGGGTCGGGAGTCCCTGAATATCTCTTTGCGACCTTTTTTCTCCAGCGCCTGGTTAGCGCCCCGGTTGAACAGCTTCTGGGGACAGAATCCGAAAATTGAGATCGATCTTACCCATACCATTAAAGTGCCGGACTTTATGACCGATCATATTGATCTGGGCATTGTCTGGGGCAAAGGTGACTGGCCGGAAATGGAATCAAAGTTCCTTTTGCCCGGTGATCTGACACCCATCTGTAGTGCCAGTCTGATCGAACAAAAAGGGCGGCCACAGGAGCCTGCTGACTTAGAGCGTTTTACACTGATACATGATGAAGACCGTTCAGCCTGGGATGCCTGGCTGGAGAGATCCGGCGCAGGTAGTGTCAGCTGTAAAGCCAATCTGATTATTGATGATACTAATGTTCGGGTGCAGTCGATCCTGAACGGTCAGGGCATTATGTTGGGTTGTCCAAGATTACTCAGGCATGAATTGGAAGCGGGCCGGTTAGTGCAGTTGTTTGATATCTGCCTCGATACTTATGCTTATTATCTGGTGTATCCAAAGAAATTAGAGCTGACACGCAATATGGAGATCTTTATTGACTGGATTTTGCAGCAAGCCGGTGACAAACCTTTCTCATAGTAAGGTTAATTTTATTCATTGACGTCATACTATAGTGGCCTTAATCGCTTTGTTTAGGGTCGCTATTACTTAGTTATTAGCCCTCCTTTAATCTGCTGTTTTTCTGTTTTTTTCAACAAAAACAAAGGCTTGATATATATCAAGACTCTCTTCTAAGTCTTTGTAATTAGAGCTATGCATTTAATTCATTTGTTATGAACCCTGCTCACAGTTCCTTGAGGACCGCTTCATGGTCAGGCGGAAAAATTATGACATTATTGATCTGGATCTAAGGAATCGGGCTGATAGGTTATATCACCCTGCTTAAACGGTGAAATGATTATCCGTCTCGCAGGTTCCTGAAAATTCTTTGTTGAAGAAGGATTTTGAAGGTCAGATCTAAGGGTTCTATGGCTGCTTTGCTGACCTTAAGGTTCGTCTCAATAACAATAATATCTGAACTGCTGTGAGGGTAGTTCGACAACCTGGGATACGACAATGATTAAAAAAATAACTACTACATTGGGTCTTTCTGCTGTTTTATCCGTTGCCTCAGCGTTGCCTGTCAGTGCTGCGTCAATGGTCTGGGATATGCCTAACGAATATCCTGCTACTTCAGTTCAGGGTGAGGGTGATAAATATTTTGGCGTTATGCTGAATAAGACATCCAAGGGTGAGATTGAAATTGCCCATCACTTTGGTGGTGCACTGGGTCTTAAATCTAAAGACCAGCTGGATGCGGTGGGTGACGGAGCCGTGGTGCTGGCGAATACTTTTATTCCACCATTAGGTGGTGTTGATCCGATCTTCCTGTTGTCCTCTCTGCCGTTCCTGAGTTCCAATACCGAAGAGGCTAAAACTTTATATGACGTAGCTAAGCCTGAGTATCAACGGGTACTGGCTAAGTACAATCAAAAACTATTATACGCATCTCCATGGCCTTCAAGCGGTTTGTGGGGTAAGGAAGCGCTGACTAATAACGACGCAGTCAACAACCTGAAAATGCGTACATATGATGCTAACGGTACTAAGGTATTTCGTAATGCCGGTTCTTCACCGATTCAGCTGAGCTGGGCAGATATCGTACCGCAGTTGAGCACCGGTGGTATTGATGGTGTGCTGACTTCAATCGAAGCGGGCTTAAGTGGCAGCTTTAATGATTACGTAAGTCACTTTACTGCACTGAACTATGACAGCACGATCAATCTGGTAACCATGAATCTTGATACCTGGAACGGTCTGTCTCCTGAGTTACAAAAAGCAGTTAGCGCTGCTGCAATTGAGACTGAAACGCATGTCTGGAACAACACCAGCAATGTGGTGCAAAAAGCCTATGCGGCTGGCCGTGAAAAAGGTCTGACCGTAGTTGAGGATGTGCCGACGGCCTTCCGTTCAGAGTTGCAATCTGCTGCTCAGCCTGTGATCCAGGAATGGGTTAAGAAAATGGGCCCTAAAGGTGAAGAGCTGCTGTCACAGTATCACGCTGCAGTAGCTAAGAAGGTTGCTTCTAACTAAACCTGTACTCTGATTTAACTCCGCAGGCCGGGGTCCCCCCGGTCTGTTTTTTCCTGAACTGTTCTGTGCTTGCCGAAGTGGTGTGGGGTATTTATACCCTGTCATTCGCTTTGGTTATAACAATAACAAAAAGCTAACACGGGTGTGGCTATGAATACCGATTCAAATGTTTTGCAGTTGTTAGCTGCGCTATTTATCCGCTTCGCTTCAATACTTGCCAAGGCAGGGGCTGTGCTGGCGGTATGTCTGATGGCAGGTATGACACTGCACGTCATTCTGGAGATTGTGTTGCGTGCATTCTTCAGTACTTCAACCTTTGTTCTGGATGAATTTGTTGGCTACGGTGTGGCTGCTATGACTTTCATGGCACTGGGTTATACCTTTGAAACCAATACCCTGATCCGGGTAAATATGCTGCTGACCCGGGTTCGCAGCCGGCTTGGTCGTCAAATTATTGAAATTCTCTGTGTCAGTGCTGCATTGGTATTGACCTCGTATATCGCCCTGTATTTCTGGAAAAGTGTGGAGCGAAATATTGAGCGGGGTTCAACCAGTGAGACGATTGCTGCGGTACCTCTGTGGATACCGGAAGCTTTCGTTTTGGTAGGTCTGGCGATTTTTATTATTCAGATGCTTGCCTACATTGTGCGGGTTGTATCAGGTCAGCCACTGCTTAGTGAGCAAGACTGACCTATTGTCGCAGCTGTTTGTCGCAACGATAACAATTATAAGAGAGTCTGCTATGGATGTTTTAATGACGATGGGCATTATGCTTGCCCTGATCATACTGTTTCTCGGCCTTGGGGTGTGGGTCTTTGTTGGCCTGTTTCTGGTGGCAATTACCAGTCTTACTCTGATCGCTGATTTTCCACTGGATCGGGTTGGATATATTGCCCGCTCCGTTATCTGGCGTAGTTCCAGTGCCTGGGAGCTATCGGCTATCCCGCTGTTTATATGGATGGGAGAGATCATCTTCCGCACCGATATTTCTGATCGATTGTTTCGCGGTCTGTCACCGTTTGTACAGTGGATGCCGGGTCGTTTGCTGCATACGAATGTACTGGGTTGCACTTTGTTTGCCGCGGTAAGTGGTTCTACCTCTGCCACGACTGCAACTGTGGGTAAGATTACGACGACTGCATTGGCAGAGCGTAGTTATAACAACTCATTATCCGTTGGCTCACTGGCCGGTGCCGGTAGTCTGGGGCTTTTGATTCCACCATCAATCGTTATGATTATCTACGGTGTGCTGGCCGAGGTATCAATAGCTAAGCTGTTTGCTGCGGGTATCATGCCGGGCCTGCTGGTGGCGTTCCTGTATTCCTCTTATATTATTGTGCGTTGTATCGTAAACCCTGAACTGGCTCCGCGCTCAGAAGAAAAGCTGACTTTTACTCGTCTGCTTAGTGGTCTGAAAGACCTGACTCCTATAGTTACTCTGATTGTGTTGGTACTGGGTGGTATCTATAGCGGCATTGCAACACCATCTGAAGCGGCGGCGGTGGGTGTGGCTGCAACTTTTATGTTGGTTATCTTCATGGGGAGTTTCTCCTGGGATATCGTCATTGAGGCGGCGATGGGGGCAGTGAAAACATCCTGCATGGTGTGCTCGATTCTGATTTCAGCGGCTTTCTTATCGACCGCTATTGGCTATCTGCATATACCTGTTGAGCTGGTGAAGATGATCGAAAGTCTGGCGCTTTCTCCCTACGCATTGTTGGGAATACTGGCACTGTTTTATATTTTGCTGGGATTCTTCCTCGATGGTATCTCTATTATCGTCATGAGTTTGCCAATTACGCTGCCCCTGATTTTGCAGGCCGGGTTTGATCCGATCTGGTATGGCGTATTTCTGGTACTGATGGTTGAGTTGGCGCAGATGACGCCTCCGGTTGGCTTTAACTTGTTTATATTGCAGGGGCTGACAGGACAATCAATTGGCAGGGTTGTACAAGCGGCATTCCCGTTCTTTGTGCTGATGTGTGTCGCGGTTGTTATCGTCAGCTTTTTCCCGCAGGTCGTGTTGTTACTACCGAATTTGATGTAAGGAATGATGACTATGAGTTTGCCGCAAATAAACAGGATTCTCTATACCACTTCATTGGGCCCGTATACCCGTTCGGTTTATCGTCATGCGATTCAATTGGCGCAGCAAAACCAGGCAGAGCTAGTGATGTTACATGTAGTGAATCCGGTGGGTGAGTTGGGTGAGGCTCTGATTCGTCAGTACCTGCCTAAAGATCTGGTGAAAAAAGTGCATGATGAAGGAGTTGCAAAAGTCATTGGGCAGATGGAAGAACGGGTAAAACTGTTCTTCGATGAGGAACTGAATTCACTGGATCAGCCGGTACAAGTGAATGTTGTGCCGAAGGTAGTTGAAGGAAATCACGATGAGGCAATTCTGGCAACGGCGAAGCAGGAACAGGTTGATCTGATTGTGATGGGTACTGAAAATAAACTGGGTCTGCATAGTCAGAGTTACACGACTCAACAAGTGATTAAGCGGGCAAAGGTGCCGGTGTTGGTGGTGCCAACGGGTAAAGATTTTAACCAGTAGCGGTCTGATCACAACATAACTGCGTTTTTGGTTTACCACTGAGGTCGCAGAGAACACAGAGTAAAATTCAATAACACCTCGGTGTCCTCTGTGATCTCGGTGGTGAATAATAGTTGGGCATAAATGACCAAACGATCAAAAAAAGCCGGCAATTGCCGGCTTTTCTGTGTCTGGTTTTGCTTTTTTAAGAGCTTTGATTGAGCGGTTCGTTCAGTTCAATAATGTAACCATCGGGGTCAAACACGAAGCCCAGCATGCGGGTGCCGTGATTCATCGGTTTTGCAGGGCTTTTTATTTTTACACCCTCGCTTTCCAGATAGTCCATTGCAGCAGAAACATCATCTACATTAAATGCCAGGTGACCATAACCTTCGCCTTTTTCGTAAGTGGTTTTAGTGTCCCAGTTATTTGTTAGTTCAATGGTTGTTGTTTGGTTTTCTGGGCCGTAGCCAATGAAAACATTAGTAAATCTACCCTCTGGATATTCATTTTTACGTAATATTTTCATGCCCATTATACGAACGTAAAAGTCTAGTGATTTATCAAGATCTTCCACTCTTATCATTGTGTGGTCCAGACGGAAATTTATTTTGTTTGGCATCGGTTTTCTACTCATTTTTATTGATTATTAATGATGAGAATTTTACAAGATGTAACCTGTTTTTTACCTTTAGCTGTACTCACGCATCATTGAATTTTACTTGCTTTAAAGCTACGTGATTGCTGTGTATCTTCAATTGTGTGAGAGAAATTCAATAATTGTCCTGAGTTGAGCGGTTCATTGAGTTTGATTCATAGATCTTTGAAATATGCTTTGTTCTTCAGGATGGTTTTTTTTGAGACTATTTGACCTGAAGGTTTAAAGTTTTATTTATATAGCTAAGCGCTGATTAATATTATTTTAAATTAAATTAATGTATTAACCAGTACGACGGGAGTCTTGGTGAGATGACTAAAAAAACAATAAAAAGTCCAATTCCTATTTCTGAATTTGATTCTAGTTATAGTGACGGCGGTCCTGTTTATTCACTGCCGCCAGAATGTTTTACGGGTGAAGATTTTTATAATTTCGAATTAAACGCTGTATGGGGCCATGAATGGTTTTGTGTTGGCCGTGCGAATGAAATCCCTAAGGCGGGCGATTATTACACTATAGATGTTGGTGACGACCCATTGATCATTATTCGTGACCGTAGTGGCTCGGTCAATGTTGTATCCAATGTTTGTCAGCACCGCGGTATGCTGATCGTTGAAGGTCGGGGTAATACCCGTCGTTTACGTTGTCCATTACATGCCTGGGTTTACAGCACCAGCGGCGAGCTGACATCTGCACCTGGCCTGACCGATAAGAACGAAGAAGATTTTAATATTAAAGATGTATGCCTGCCGAAGATCCGTACTGAGATCTGGGAAGGTTTTATCTTTATTACCTACGATGAAAACCTGCCACCACTGAGTGATCGCCTTGCCAACCTGGGTGAGCAGTTAGCTAACTATAAAATATCCGAACTGCGCTCTTCTGAACCTCTGAAAATGGAAGCGTTTGACTGGAACTGGAAGATCTTTAACGACGAATGCTACCACTGCTCTTACCTGCATGGTGGTTCATGGGGAGAGATGTTTCCGCTACCTCAGTGCAATGTCGATGAGACCGTTAAATTCAATGATGTCGATAAAGGACTGGTCGCATACAACCTGATTAGCCCGCATAAAGATGCTGCGCCAACCCATACCGGTTCAATTCTGCAACCGCCGATGACCGGTCTGACCGATCAGGAACGTGAGCAGCTGTCTTACATCACCGTGGCGCCAAATATGTTTATGGTGGCGATGCCAGACAAGGTGAAGTACTTCATCTGGTTGCCTAAAGGCCCGACTGAATCCTGGTATGGCGTATCCTGGATGTACCCTGAATCGACCCTGAAGCTGGATACCTATCAGAAAAACTTCCAGCAGGAACATGATGATCTGTGGCAGGTCATGGAAGAGGATCTATTCGCCTGGAAGGCGATGCAGAAAGGGATGCACTCTAAACATGCTACCCGTGGTCGCCTGACTTCTGAAGAGCTGGTTATCCAGCGCCTGCAGAACTGGTTGATCGACATGTATCGGGCTGAAGAGAAACGTGCCGATGCTGAATAAGCGGAGCGGATAGTCCCGCTCTGATAATAATAAGAAAGATGGGCGATCCGGTTGTTCTATGCCAACCGGATCCGCTCAGCTTTGAGGCAGGTTTCGATCGCAGGCAGACCTGCAGAACGAAGCGTGAATAGGGTGATCTCATGGCTAAGAATGATCAGATTGTGGTTAAGATAGCTGCCAAAGAGCAGCTGACAGAAGATGTTGTCGGACTAACATTGGTGTCCCTTGAGGATGAACTTTTGCCAGCCTGGGATCCGGGTGCTCATATAGAGCTGACACTGGAAACCTGTACCGATGCTGCTGGCAAAATTGATACTGAAAATGTCATGCTGCGTCAGTATTCTCTGTGTAGCGATAATCGTGATTGCAGTCAGTGGCAGGTGGCAGTCTTACGCGAAGAGGGTGGCCGTGGTGGTTCACTGTTTATTCATAATCAGCTGCAAGCGGGTGATACTCTGAAGGTGTCACAACCGCGTAATCATTTTCCGTTTAAACCCCGTAAAAAATGCCTGTTCATTGCTGGTGGAATAGGTATTACGCCTATGCTGCCTATGATCCAGCAGGCTGAAGCCGACGGACTGGACTGGCGTCTGGTATACCTTTCCCGTGAACGCAGCCGGATGTCATGTCTGGATAAACTGGCGTCATATGATCAGTCTCGTATCACCCTGAACGGTGATAAAGAGGATGGCTATATCGACCTGCCAGGTCTGTTGGCGAGCTGCGATTCTGAGACGTCCGTTTATTCCTGTGGTCCGAAACCCTTGCTGGATGCGCTTGAGCAACAGCATGCAGAGCAGGCCGGTCAATCCGATAGCTGGAGCCTGGATATCGAGCGCTTCGCAGCAGGGCCGGTGGATAGCTCAGGTGGTGCCTTTGATGTAGTCATTAACAGTACCGGACAACGTATCCGTATACCTGAAGGGCAGTCTGCTCTGACGGTACTGCGAGAAGCCGGTATCAAAATTCCAACATCCTGTGGTGATGGGGTCTGCGGTTCGTGTGAAACCGGGGTGTTATCCGGTACGCCTGATCACCGTGATTCGATCTTGTCTGAAGAGGAACGGGCCGATAACGATTACATGATGTTGTGTGTCTCGCGGGCTATCTCTCCTGAATTGATTCTGGATCTTTAAGCCGATCTGAAAAGTTTTGTTTGCTCAGTTGAGCAGAAAATTAGGTAACTCTATGTCTATAAAACGTGTTGTTGTGACCGGCGGTGCCGGTCGTGTGGGGGGCTATGTTGTCCGTCAGTTACTGAAAAATTATGAGGTGGTTATCGCCGATCTGGTCGCGGGTGACAGCGGTGTTGAGTATGTTGAAGCCAATGTGATGGATTTGCCGCAGCTGCGCAAAGCGTTTGAAGGTGCTGATGCGGTGGTGCATCTGGCCGCGCTGGATTATGACTGGAACTGTGCACCGGAAGAGTATATCGACGTGAACGTGCGGGGTACCTGGCATGTGTTGCAGGCGGCTTCTGAAGCGAAGGTTCAGAAAGTTGTGCTCTGTTCCAGTATTTCTGCCTGTGGTTTGAGTGAGATGCGTCCGGATTGGAAACCAACCTGTCTGCCGGTTGATGAAAGCCATGAAAACAAGCCGGTTCAGGCTTACAGCGTTTCTAAAATTCTGATGGAGCAGATGGCGAAAAGCTTCGTTGATGGTACCGATATGGATGTCATCTGCTTACGTCCACTGGCCGTCGTGCTGGATGAAACTCTGGAGCAATATCTTGAATTTGTTGATGCACCTGATCGTCACTGGTTGTTCTATTACGTCACTGCTGAAGATGTAGCAACAGCATTTGACTGTGCTCTGAAAACAGAAGGCTTGCGTTATGGGACTTTCTTCCTGAGTGCTGATGATACTTCGCACCCTGAACCTACTTTGGATTGGTATCTGGAAACGATCGGTGATCTGCCGGAAATTACGATTCCACGACGCTTCCAGGAAAATCCCAGGGCATCTGTTTTTTCCAGCAGTGCAGCGAAAGAGGTTCTGGGCTGGCAGCCGACCTCTGACTTTGAACAGTTGCGAGCGAAGGCTAAAGCGCGCGCCTGACTGGTTGCTTCATTAACCCGCTAATTATAAAAAATATTACATAAGGATCTATGCTATGAATTCTATCCGTACAGGTAAGGTTGACTGGACCGGTGATAACCCATTTATCTATCTGAAAACTGATCCTGAAGGTGACTGGTCTTCACTGTCACTGTACTTCCGTATTGCTGCGTCAGATTACGGCCGTGGAGAAGCAATTTTGGTATTGGAAAATCCCTACCAGAAAGAAGATGGCTCGGCGGTACGTAAGTGTCTGACTGACAATCTGGAGCTGGCCCGGTATCTGGTTGAAAACTTTGTGCGTCGGTTTGGGTTATTTCGTCCGGCTGTTGCCCTGGATAACCTGGAATATATTGCGGATGCCAGCTTTAAGACAGAAGCCGACTATCCGAAGCAGCAAGCCTGTATTGCCCATTCTGAAAGTACTGATACGACCCTGAGTATGATCTGGAAAGATCTGGCTGAGCCTTTTGCTGTAGCACTGCCGCCGGAAGAAACGCAGACGGGAGAGCATGAAATGTTTGCAATCTTCCAGCCAGCAGGTGGTGCGGTTGTTGAGGTGAATGGAACACCACTGGCTGGGACCACCGTCGAACGTGACTTCCTCAATCGGATTGCTCAATCAGCCGCACTGGCAAACAGTGAAAGCTGGGTGCGTGCCGATTAAACCTCCTTTTATGTCGGCATCTGCCGGCTTTTTGAGTACTGCTAATTCATAATAAAAAGCGGCTGCTATCGATGCTGATAGTAAGCCGTCAGGAGAGTCTTTCTATGTTGTTATCTGCTGCCGATCAGATCGCATTCGACCGGGTATCACAATGCCGCCCTCAGTGGACCGGAATGTGCCGGGTGAATGAAGTTTTGCCCGATCAATCTAAACGCTTATTACATGCCGGCCCTCCTTTTAAATTGATTGATACCATACCTGCTCCGGTGATGAATTCCCTCTGTGTTGGTGCTGTCTGGGAAGGTTGGGCCGAAACTAACGATCAGGCAAAACAGATGATTCTGCAGGGTGAGATCTGCGTAGAACCTGCACAGGATCATAGTATTGTTGTGCCTTTGGCAGGTGTGGTTTCGCCTTCGATGCAACTGATGGTGGTTGCCGATGCGAATAATCCAGGTGCCAGGAAATACTCGGTACTGAATGAGGGTATGGTGCACTGTACCCGTCTGGGTAAACTGGATCCTGAGCTGCAGGCCCATCTGAGTTGGCTCAATAGTTCACTGAGTGGCTGGATTACTACCGGACTAACGCAACCTATCGATCTGTTACCGGTGATTGCAGCGGCGTTGGCTGATGGCGATGATTGCCATGGCCGGACAATCGCCGGTTCTGCTTTGATTGCAGCGCAGTTGAAACAAGCCAATACAGGAACGATTCCGACAGATGTTAATGAGTTTATGGATGGCGCAATGGCTTTTGCCCTGAATCTCTGGATGGCTGCCAGTAGTCTGATGATGTCAGCTGCTGAAGCTGTTGAAGGTGCATCTCTGATTACTAAGGCGGCGGGTAATGGTTACGAGTTTGGTGTTCAGGTGGCTGCAAAACCGGGACACTGGATTACTATGCCTGCGCCTGAAATTAAAGGTGCTGTTGAAGAGGTACATGCCGGTCTTAATGCCTTAGGTGCTATCGGAGATAGCGCAGTAGTTGATTTTATTGGTTTAGGCGGTCAGGTATTGAATAGTGCACCTGCTTCTTACGAAGGCTTGAAAGCCTATCTGCCTGAAGATGCACTGGGGCGTCCCGATAAAGCGTTGACAGGTATGCTTTCCGGTTTTGGATCCCGTCCGGCTATGACTTCTGCACGTCAGGTGGTCGAAAATCAGGCTGGCCCTATGGTACTGCTGGGAATGATCGAAAGTCGTGGTGAGGCTGGGCGGATAGGGGGCGGTGTTGTTGATGTACCGGCTGAATTCTTCCGCCATGTGCTAAATGAGGCAGGCTTATGAACAGTCTGTCTTTGAATGGTTTAAGTTTACGTCAGGCGCTGGCTCTGATCGCTGAGGGGCATTGCGCTCCGGTTGATGTGATTAATGCCTGCTACGATCAGATCGAAGCACGGCAAGCCGATGTTGGGGCCTGGCATTTTCTGCTGTCGAGAGAGCAGTACTTGCAACAGTACTATGAGAAAGAGGCGTTTTATAAAGCCAGCCTGTTACAGGGACTGCCGATAGGTATCAAAGATATTATTGATACTGACTGTATGCCAACCGAAATGGGATCGACCATTCATAGTGGTCGACAGCCAACGGATAATGCCAGTTGTGTCAATTTGTTGTTAAAAGCCGGGGCTATAGTGCCGGGTAAAACAGTGACGACAGAGTTTGCTTATTTTAAACCGGGTAAGACCCGCAACCCTAAGGATCTGAATCGGACTCCCGGGGGGTCTTCGAGTGGCTCAGCTGCGGCGGTTGCTGATTTTATGATCCCTGCTGCAGTAGGTTCTCAGACCGCTGCGTCGGTTATCCGTCCGGCGGCGTATTGCGGAGTAGTGGGTTATGTCGGAACCCGTGGCGAGTATTCTCTGCGGGGTGTTCAGCCGTTAGCCCAGTCGTTGGATTCACTGGGTTTGTTTTCACGTCGGGTGGAAGATATAGGCCTGTTACGTAGCATTTTGTTGCAGCAACCTGATACTGATCTGGTTAAGCAGGATCGGCCTTACCGGATATTGGTGTGTAAAGGGAGCTCGGTAGGGGAAAGTGATCCTGAAATGGATCTGGCACTGGAGCAGTTCAGCGTATGTTTAGCTCAACAGGGAGCGGAGCTGATTGAGATGCATAGCTGCGACCTGATTCGGCGCCTGGTTGAACATCATCATAAGATTATGGCCTGGGAGGCCACCCGTAATTTGTGTTATGAAGCGGATCGGTCCGAGCAGGTATCGGAAGCTTTACAACAATTGTTTGAACTGGGGCGCGGGATGGCGCGAGAAACCTATCTCGACTCGCTACAGGTAGTTGCTAAGATTGGCCACTGGCTCTGGTCTAACCCTGATCATAAAGGTGTTGATGCAATACTGGCACCGGCTGCACCGGGCGTTGCGCCGCAGGGGCATTGCAGCACCGGTCAGCCGCATATGAGCCGGCCATGGCAGGTATTAGGGTTACCTGTCGTAACTTTGCCGGGGATGCAGGATGACAATGGCTTGCCCTTGGGCTTGCAGTTTATCGGTCGGGCCCGTGAAGATGATCAGTTATTGGGTTTAGCTCATTGGGCTGAAACTGTTTTAAGCTGAGGAGCAGGCTGATGGCTTATATACCGTTGATGAATGCCCTGAAGACCTTTGTCGTGGCGGGTAAATATCTTAATTTCACCAAAGCGGCGGATGAACTGCTGGTATCGCCATCGGCGGTGAGCCATCAGATTAAAACTCTGGAAGAGTATCTGGGTATTCGTTTGTTCAGCCGAACCAGCCGAAGTATGTTGTTGACGGATGAAGGTTATCGGCTTTATACCTCACTGGATGAGCCTTTTAAGGCGATCGCTGGTGCTGTCAGGGATACCATGGCGGTAAAAAAACAGGAGAATTTACATATCTCTTTGCGGCCCTTTTTCTCAGTTTCATGGCTGGCGCCAAGGTTGAGAAATTTCTGGCTGGATAACTCTGATACCCAGGTGGATCTGATTCACCGCAATATGGCACCGGATTTTCGCGCGGAGAATATTGATGCTGCGATTATCTGGGGTAAAGGGGAGTGGTCCGGGGCTGATAGTGAGCTATTGATTCCAGGTGAACTGACGCCAGTCTGCAGTCCAGCTTTTATTCTGGAACATGGTCGGCCTCAGCAGCCATCTGATCTGGCGGTACATACCTTTATTCATGATACCGATTATGCGCCATGGCGTGAATGGATGGACCTGGCTGGAGCGGATGCCGTGCGCTGCGAAAGCGGTTTGATATTCGATGATACCAATGTTCGTTTACAGGCAATTCTGAACGGTCAGGGCATTATGCTTGGGTGTCCTTTATTGCTTCAGAAGGAATTACAGAATGGGACCTTGGTCCGGCTGTTTGATATTGAGCTGACAGATTACGCTTATTATATCGCCTGGCCTGATTTTAAGCAGCCGGACCGGAAAACCGCCGCATTTATTGACTGGATCGGCCAGGAAGCTCAGCAGTGGGTAGAAAAGAGTCGCTAAGGCTAAAATTATCTGGGTCGTTCAAAGTGCTGAGCTTTTTCAACCTAAAATGTTAAACAAAAAATGCCTGATACAGGCCATAAGCTAGCAGCATTAATCCAATAGCTATTGCCGCAATTTCCGGTTTGTCTTCACCCAGATCGTCAAGGCCTTCACGTTTTGCTTTTGCCAGATCATCTGGATGGTAAACACCCTTTCGGCAAAATAGTATGGTAACAAAGAACATTCCTGTAACGGCTAAAAAAATATGTAAGGTGTAGGTAAATGCCTTAAGTGATTCCGGGGTATTTACCTGTGTTGCGCTCATACCAAGAATTGCAGCGCAGGTCATCATGGCGACGGCAAAAATATTAATGGGTGTTTTGGCCCGGCTAACGACTTCCCAAGCGTTGCTGTGTTTATGTCGTGTGTTAAGTGGATGACCACAATTTATGCATGCCACCGAAAGATCGGAGATCTCATGCGTACAGTTTTCACAGTTAGTCATAGCCATAACTGGCTCCTGAATGATGTCCTTATCAGCGATCACTTATCAGCTGATGCTCCCACAAGCTCATGTGTTATTTTTATTCAAATGCATTCTACAGACTAGCTAACTCCTGAAGA
Organism: Amphritea balenae; assembly: GCF_003858655.1. GTDB lineage: Bacteria > Pseudomonadota > Gammaproteobacteria > Pseudomonadales > Balneatricaceae > Amphritea > Amphritea balenae. The sequence goes on along the minus strand of NZ_RQXV01000001.1, from coordinate 516,899 downwards.
ATAAGGAAACGGATTGAGTTATCTGAGGTTCAAACGCAGTAGATATTGTCCGGCGATTGTAAGTTGCATCTATATAACTGTATTTACAGAGTGGGGGATCTGAAATTTTTTGCTGCTGTATTTATTTATCGGATAAAGGTCGTTCTGAAGGTCTGGACCAGACAAACCAGACGGCGAAAATAACCGTGGCTGCAGCAAAGGTTTTCAGACCCGGGTGAAAGGATTTGAAGATTAACGGATAGCTCACCATCAATAGCATCATGCTGGTGCCGATAATTTTTGCTTTAAGGGGGATAACACTGTGTTCTTCCCAATCTCGGATAAAGTGGCCGAACCAGGGGTGGTTCAGCAGGTACTGGTGTAATTGTTCAGAGCTGCGAGAAAAGCAGAAGGCAGCAACCAGTAAAAAAGGTGTTGTGGGCACCAGGGGCAGTATCACGCCTATCAGGCCCAGCAAAACAAAAAAGATACCGGCAGTGAGGTAAAGGGCTCGGATCAGGGTTTGGCGCACATTGTTTCCTTTAGGGTCTCTATCGGTACATCCTAACAGATGTTAATCCTTTTTAAGTACCGTAATTAATAGGGTTATGTTGTTGCACAATTAATGTACACAAAACAGGTAGTCTGATTCTTGCACAATAACTTATCACTGATTATTTTGAGGGGGTTAGTTTTAAACTTGTATGTCATAGAGCTAAATATGACGGAATGAGGTTAGGTATGACAGATATTGCTTATCTACGGGTGCCTCCGGTGGAACAGGATGTTGCCCCTCAGCTGGAAGTGATCGGCCAGCAGATGAAAAGAACGTTTATAGATAAATGCCGCAGTGGGCATACTGATCGCCCCGCATTACGAAAGCTACGTGCATACGTGCGCAAAGGTGATGTGCTGCATGTCAGTGCGATCGATCGACTGGCGCGTAACTTGTATGATCTGCGTGATCTGGTACGGGAATTTAACAGTAAAGGCGTTACTGTTCAGTTTCATAACGAGGGACTGACTTTCAATCCGGCGGATCGGGAAGGCAGCGGCAAAATGCTGAAGCTGGTCGAAGCGCTGACCGGTTTTGAAAAAGCGCTGGTGAAAGAAAAGCAGAGCGAAGGCATTGAAAAGGCCAAAGAGCGTAATGCCTATAAAGGTAGAAAGCCTACCCACAGTGTTGAGCGTATTCAGGCCGCACTGGATCGTAATGACGGTAATAAAACGGCGGCTGCCCGGGAACTGGGTGTTTCATACCGCACTATACTGCGTACCTGTCAGAAAGCCGGTATCGACTAAGCGCGTTTATAGCTCTGACTATTATTTTACACAGGAGGCTTAGGCCTCCTGTTTTGTTTATGCCCGCTTTTATTTTTTGTTAATAATTTTATACGTGCAGTCAAATTTCAGACGATCCTGCGTTGATCCCTGTTTTCACTAGTAGCCAGAATGACTAAATTGCTGCTCTCATCTCCTAGCCGCCCGCAACCCTTATTATTGTTTGTGATAGCGTTATCTTAGCAGTCATGATCTTTTTGTTAGTTTGTAATAACTATTTGTTTTTATGGATAAAAATGTAATTTAAATTGTTGTTTTGATCGCTTTAAATATTGAACTCCCCTAAGAGGGGCATATACCACTTGAAGGGTAGGAAGGTAGTATGACTCTCGGACGAAGTTGGGTATTTCCTGATTATGCCGGGATACTTGATTTTGTAAAAAATAATGAACATTATGCTGTTATTGTTCCAAGGAACCTGTGAATAAGTTCCAGACTTTCTCAGTGGACAGTAAATTGACTAATTGCGCGAAAGGCAGTGCAGTGGAATGGCGAGTCATTTCCAAGCTGTCTGACAAAGCAAGAAGTCGATTTAATGTCCACCCAGAGGGGCTTACAGAGCAATTCAATTTCTGTGTTAACGGTTTTCGCCAGGCAACAAGCATGCCTGTAACCGTTGCCTTAAACTTGAACCGCTCTGTAAGCCTGAGGCGTTTGGGACTTGTTCACAGGTTCCTCTAATTCAGTGGTTATCGCTACTGACAGCGGTAACTGCGTATAACTACAAAGCAAGAGGCGTGTTGCATGAGCAAATCTTCTACGAAGCCTGCATTTAACTGGGAAGATCCATTCTCACTTGATACTCAACTGACTGAAGAAGAACGTATGGTCCGCGATGCGGCGTACGAATACTGTCAGGGTCAGCTGTTGCCACGGGTACTGGAAGCAAACCGTAATGAAGTATTCCACACTGAAATCATGCAAGAGCTGGGCGAGCTGGGCTTCCTGGGTTCTACTCTGCCTGAGCAGTATGGTGGTGCTGAAGTAAACCACGTTTGTTACGGTCTGGTTGCCCGTGAAGTTGAGCGTGTAGACAGCGGTTACCGTTCAGCGATGTCGGTACAGTCTTCTCTGGTTATGCACCCTATTTACGCATACGGTACTGAAGAGCAGCGTATGAAGTACCTGCCTAAGCTGGCGTCTGGTGAGTGGATCGGTTGTTTCGGTCTGACTGAGCCGGATGTTGGTTCTGATCCAAACAACATGAAGACGCGCGCAACTAAAGTTGACGGTGGTTACATCGTTAAAGGCGCGAAGATGTGGATCACTAACTCTCCAGTATCTGACGTATTCGTTGTTTGGGCGAAGCTGGACGGCGTAGTTCGTGGTTTCGTTCTGGAAAAAGGCATGAAAGGCCTGAGCGCACCTAAGATTGAAGGTAAGTTCTCTCTGCGTGCATCCATTACTGGCGAGATCGTAATGGAAGATGTATTTGTTCCTGAAGAAAACCTGCTACCAGGAGTTCAGGGTCTGGCGGGTCCGTTTGGCTGTCTGAACAAGGCACGTTACGGTATCGCATGGGGTGCTCTGGGTGCGGCTGAATACTGCTGGACTTCTGCGCGTCAGTACACTCTGGATCGTATTCAGTTCCAGCGTCCACTGGCAGCTAACCAGCTGATCCAGAAGAAACTGGCTGATATGCAGACTGAAATCGGTCTGGGTCTGCAGGGTTGTCTGCAGATGGGTCGTCTGATGGATGAGAAGCAGTGTCCGGTTGAGCTTATCTCTCTGATGAAGCGTAATAACTGTGGCAAATCACTGGATATCGCTCGCGTTGCCCGTGATATGCACGGTGGTAACGGTATCTCTGATGAGTTCGGTGTAATCCGTCACGTGATGAACCTGGAAGCGGTTAACACCTATGAAGGTACTCACGACATTCACGCCCTGATTCTGGGTCGTGCAATGACTGGCATTCAGGCGTTCTTCTGATGCCAGCTGCCCTGTCCCATATTCGGGTACTGGATCTGAGTCGCATTCTGGCTGGCCCCTGGGCCGGTCAGATGCTGGCTGATTTTGGTGCTGAGGTAATTAAGGTGGAGCGTCCAGGTTGTGGTGATGATACCCGCGGCTGGGGACCTCCGTTTATTAAAGACCAGGATGGTAACCCAGGTGATGCAGCTTATTTTCAATCTGCAAACCGGGGCAAGCAATCTATTGCCATCGATATGACTGCACCCGAGGGGCAGGCACTTATTAAACGTCTGGCTACTGAAGTAGACGTTGTTATTGAGAATTATAAAGTTGGCGGCCTGAAAAAATATGGTCTCGATTATGAGAGCCTGAAGGCGGTCAACCCTAAACTGATTTATTGTTCTGTTACTGGTTTTGGTCAGGACGGTCCTTACAGTAGCCGTGCTGGTTATGATTTTATGATTCAGGCTATGGGTGGCCTGATGAGTGTGACCGGCGATCCGGATGGCCAACCGATGAAAGTGGGTGTCGCACTTGCTGATGTCATGACAGGCTTGTATGCCTGTAATGCCGTTCAGGCCGCGTTGTTACATCGTAATGAGACCGGTGTAGGTCAGCACATCGATATGGCATTGCTGGATGTTCAGGTAGCTACCCTGGCCAATCAGGCGATGAATTTCCTTGTTGGTGGTAAAGCACCCTCCCGGTTAGGCAATGCACATCCTAACATTGTGCCTTATGAAGCCTTTCCGACCAGTGATGGTCATATTATTCTGGCGGTGGGTAACGATGGTCAGTTTGCTAAGTTCTGCGAGCTGGCAGGTGCACCTGATTTAGCCACAAATCCGGCCTTTTTAACCAACTCCCTTCGGGTAGAAAATCGTGCAGATCTGACCCCCGTGGTTGCTGAACTGATGCGTACCCGACCGAGTGATTGGTGGTTAGAGAATCTGTCCGCGAAAGGTGTTCCTTGCGGGCCGATAAATACACTGGATAAAGTATTTGAAGATGAGCAGGTTAAGCATCGCAAGATGCAGGTCGAACTGGATCACCCTGTTGCCGGCAAGGTTCCGGCTGTCGCCAATCCGGTAAAGTTTTCTGAAACACCGATTGAATATCATTCAGCTCCTCCGATATTAGGTCAGCATACCGATAAGGTTCTGGCTGGGATGGGGCTGAGTGAAGAAGAGATCACACAACTGAAGGCTCAGAAGGTGGTAGCTTAAGTTTTAAACTACCTTTAGTGCCAGTAAAAATAACTTACAGTTCTGTCAAATTTTGTCGTCCCGCTATAGTCGCAGCAGGGCGGCAATTTTGTTTTTGGAGTCGCTCATGATTACCCTGAAAGATCCATCTCTGCTTAAGCAGCAAGCTTATGTTAACGGTCAGTGGATTGATGCCCTGAACGGCGAGACCAACCCTGTACTGAATCCTGCAACCGGTGAGCAGATTGCCACTGTTCCGGATCTGGGTACAGAAGAGACTGAGGCGGCAATTGCTGCAGCTGAAGTAGCCTTCAAAAGCTGGAAGAAGAAAACGGCGAAAGAGCGTTCAGCGTTGTTGCGCAAGTGGTTCGACCTGATCGTTGCCAATAAGGATGATCTGGCGATACTGATGACTGCAGAACAGGGTAAGCCTGTTGCTGAGTCTGCCGGCGAAGTTATGTACGGTGCTTCGTTTATCGAATGGTATGCTGAAGAAGGTAAGCGTGCTTATGGTGATGTGATCCCGACCCATGCTGCTGATAAGCGTATCATTGTTACTAAAGAGCCTATTGGTGTAACCGCTGCAATCACGCCCTGGAACTTTCCTAATGCGATGATTACCCGTAAGTGTGCGCCTGCACTGGCGGTGGGTTGTACTATGATCATCAAGCCTGCTGAAGATACACCGTTGTCTGCTCTGGCTCTGATGGAGCTGGCTGATCGCGCGGGTATCCCTGCTGGCGTTATTAGTGTGGTAACCACTAAGCGTCCGATTGAAGTTGGTAAGACGCTGACCGACAGTTCTGTGGTACGTAAGCTGTCCTTTACCGGATCTACACCGGTTGGTAAGCAACTGATTCGTCAGTGTGCAGATACGGTTAAGAAAACATCCATGGAATTGGGTGGTAATGCTCCGCTGATTATCTTTGATGACGCTGATCTGGATAAGGTTATTCCGGCTGCTATTGCATCTAAGTATCGTAATTCGGGTCAGACCTGTGTTTGTGCAAACCGTCTGCTGATTCAGAGCGGTATCTATGAAGAGTTTGCCAAGCGCTATGCTGCTGAAGTTGCCAAGATGCAGGTAGGTAACTGTCTGGAAGGTGAATATCAGCAAGGACCTATGATTAACCGTGCTGCTGTTGAAAAAGTAACTGCAATGGTTGATGACGCTGTCGCTAAGGGTGCCCGTATTATTGCCGGTGGTAAACCGCATGAACTGGGTGGTAACTTCTATGAGCCAACGATTGTGGCCGATGTTACCCCAGATATGCGCATGGCGAGTGAAGAGATCTTTGGCCCTGTCGCACCGTTATTCCGTTTCGAAACGGAAGAGCAGGCGGTTCAGATGGCGAATGATACCGAGTTTGGCCTGGCTGCTTACTTCTTTACCCGGGACTATGCCCGTGTGTTCCGTGTATCTGAAGCACTGGAGTATGGCATGGTTGCGGTTAACGAAGGTATTTTGTCTACTGAAGTCGCGCCTTTTGGTGGTGTTAAAGAATCCGGTACTGGCCGCGAAGGCTCCAAGTACGGTATGGATGACTACCTTGAGATTAAGTACACCCTGGTGGGTGGCTTATAATCACTTTTGACTAAGTACTCTTCAACCGATCCACTTCGGTAAAAAAAGGCCTGTTTTACAGGCCTTTTTTGTTTCTATAAAATATTTTACACGCAAACTGATTGGCATCAGCTCTTGAGCAGGTTTAGGCGTGTCTTGTAGCACAGATATTGCAGTATATGACAAATATGCCAGAATAGGCCTCGACTAAGGTCAGGGCCAGAGCTTCACTGGTAACCAGATAGTCATTTATACCACTAAAATAAAAAAGGCAGCTGCAGTGGACGTTGGTGAACGCTTAAAAACAATACGCAAAATGAAAGGTCTCTCGCAACGGGAGCTGGCTAAACGCGTAGGTGTGACGAATAGTACAATCTCAATGATCGAGAAGAATGGCGTGAGTCCTTCGGTCAGTTCTCTGAAAAAAGTCCTGTCAGGTATACCTATCTCTATAGGTGATTTTTTTACCCTTGAGATCGAAGAGATGGAACCTGAGAGTGTGGTCTACAAGCCTGAAGAGATGCCTGATATAGGTTCTAATAATGTTAACCTGTTTCTGGTTGGTGTTAGAAACAAAGGCCGTTCTATGGACCTGCTTAAAGAAAGGTATGAGCCAGGTTCAGATACGGGCCCTGAGATGTTACAGCATCCGGGTGAAGAGGGCGGCATTGTTATCAGCGGTGAGATAGAGCTAACCGTGGGCTTTCAAATACACCATTTGAAAGCGGGAGATGGGTACTACTTTAACAGCAACCGACCACACCGTTTCCGAAATGTATCCGATGAAGTGTGTGAAATTTTCAGCGCTAATCCATCGATATAAAACTGAATGGCTAGTCCAGAATTTGACTAATGGCTTAGTATAATCGATTGGGAGTTTATCGTGCTGGCGTTTTGCATATAAAAGAAAAAAACGGACCCTAAGGTCCGTATAAAGCTGGCCGGGTGCGCTGGGAGCGGCCCGGGACAGGCAGGTTAAACTGGTAAAAGCCATGGCTTAGCCGAACATCTCTTCCGCAGTTTCACGGATCGCATTAACAAGGCGATCAATGTGATTAGCTTCAATAGTCAGTGGTGGCGAGAAGGCAACGATGTTACCCATGGTGCGAACCATTACGCCACGCTTGTAACAGCCTTTCTGGAAGTCCAGACCGATAGGGCCGTTAGCAGCAACAGAGGCATCAAATTGAACAGCACCCACCAGGCCATAGTTACGCACATCGATTGCTTTCGGAGCGCTCTTCAAGCTATGCAGTGCTTTTTCGAAATGCGTACCGATCTCGCCGCCAGCTCGGGTAAGCAAACCTTCTTGCTCGAAGATATCCAGTGTTGCGATACCTGCAGCACAGGCAACCGGGTGCGCAGAGTAGGTGTAGCCGTGATAAAACTCGATACCACCGACTGCAACGTTGTTAACGATCTGATCGTGAATTTCGTCTTTAGCGAATACCGCGCCCAGAGGAATAACACCGTTAGTAATACCTTTTGCAGAGGTAATCATATCCGGTACAACGTCAAATTCTTCTGCGGCAAAAGCAGAGCCCAAACGTCCCCAACCTGTGATAACTTCATCAAAGATTAGCAGGATGTCATACTGATCACAGATCTCACGCATGCGCTTCAGGTAGCCCTGAGGAGGCATGATAACACCGCCAGCACCGCTCATTGGCTCGATGATGACTGCGGCAATACTGTCTGCGCCGTGGAAGTGGATCAGTTGTTCCAGGGCTTCAGCTTTATCAGCACCGTTTTCTGGCAGGCCTTTGCTGAATGCATTATTAGCAATATCCAGTGTGTGCGGCAGGTGGTCAACCGGTAATAGCGGTCCGAAACCTGTGCGGTTAGGGGTCAGGCCACCAACAGATATACCGCCAAAGTTCACACCGTGATATGCCATTTCACGGCCCAGCAGTTTAGTTTTGCCTGCTTTACCCCGGGATTTCTGGTACGTCAGGGCGATCTTCAGAGCTGTCTCTACGGCTTCAGAACCGGAGTTAGTGAAGAATACTTTATTGAGCGGATCAGGCGTGTGCTTAATCAAACGGTTTGCAAATTCAAAACCGATCTCGTGGCCGAAATTAAATGGTGAAGCGTAATCCAGATTAAGTAACTGCTTGTGAACGGCATCAGCTATCTGAGTACGGCCATGACCGGCGTTGACACACCACAAGCCAGCGGTTGCATCGAGAATCTCTTCGCCAGAATCGGTGTAATACATAACACCTTCGGCACGGTCAATAATACGAGGGTCGTTTTTGAAGTCCCGGTTAGCCGTAAAGGGCATCCAGAACGCATCCATATTGATGTTTGTGCTCATGCGAGAACCTTGTCTAAGTTTGCGTTTATTAGTATTGACCAGTTGTTATGCGTCGATTAATAGCAATATCGGGCGGAAAAAGTGGCCTTATGATGGAGACATAGTAGCGTCAGTGTTAAAGTCTTATAAATTACAAACATTAAATACTTACTTTAATGTTTATCAAACTAAATTTTGAGTGGTTTTATGGTCAGTAACGCGCTGCAGAGTATGGGTAAGGTAGGGGATTACGAGATCCGCCTGCTGAGGGTTTTTAAGACAGTGGTTGAATGCGGAGGGTTCTCTGCTGCTGAGGTAGAACTGAATATCAGCCGTTCCACTATTTCCGTGCATATGTCGAATCTGGAAAGTCGGCTTAAGCTAAAGCTCTGTAACCGTGGACGTTCAGGTTTTTCTCTTACGGAAGAGGGATTAACTATCTACAACGCGACTAAACAGTTGTTTTCCCGGTTGGCAGAGTTTCGTTCAACGGTTAATGCTCTGCATCAACAGATGACCGGAGAGGTGCGTATACTCACCTCAGATACCATCAGTCTTGATGAGCGTTGTGGGCTGGATCAGGTGCTGGCAGAGTTTGCCGCTCAGGCTCCGGATGTTTATATCAGCTTTGATACAGCGCCTCTGGGTGAGATTGAACGGCGGGTGATTAACGGTGATGCTGATGTGGGTTTTATTCCACATCATAGAGAGCTTGAAGGGTTAGATTTTCTGTTGATGTATCAGGATAAATCTTTGCTCTATTGTGGCGACCGGCATCCATTATTTAGCGAGCAGGATCAGAGCCTGATTGAAGCGTCGCTTAAAGACTGCAAGCTTGTACATGCCGGGGTACAGACTAACCCGCAAGCCAGTATGCAGCTGGCCGAGATGAATAAGGCTGCCGAGGCCTATTATTATGAAACCCGGGCCACCATGATTCTATCGGGTGTCTATGTTGGATTTATGGCCGAAAAATTTGCCCAGCAATGGGTTGATCGGGGTCGGATGAGAGCGTTGCTTCCTGAGCAACGCTATTATCAATTACAGATCGCTGCTATCAGCCGTCGTTCCGGTCAGTTGAACAAACCCAGGGATCTGTTTATGGATCTGTTAGCCAGGCACATTGAAGGGCTGGGAAGTGAGCTGGTTTAGCCCATGTATGCTAGTCCGTTATGTCCAAAAGCTGTTCTACCAGTCCCTGCGGGTTGTTCAGAAAGGGCTCGTGATGAATACGCATAATATGGTCACCTTGTTGCAGTAATAAGCAGGGTACACCATTAACCACGACCTGATTCATTAGTGCTATTGCCTTTCGTTGTTCGTCGCGGGCTTCTTTATCAATATCTGGATCATAGTGAAAATTCTTATGGAATTGATCTGCCTGTAAACCAATGGATTCTGCCAACTGGCAAAGCACTGAAGCATCAGTAATTACTTTTCCGTCTATAAATCGGGCCCGTTGCATGGCTTCAAAAAAAGGCAGTACTTTACTCTCATCATAGCGGCGTATGATCTGCGTCGCCTTTGCAGTGGGCCATGAATCGAAGATCAGATGATTACGGTAGAACAGATTGTCCCTGTAGGCCTGCGAAAAAGTCTGCCCACTTAGCTCTTGAATTCGCTGATCAGCCTCCATGACATAATCTGAGAAGCTGCGACTCATCCAGCGCGTCATTTGGCCGGTAAACAGCCCACGATGCAAAAGTTTAATATTGGGCAGATCTGGGCTTGCCGCTAAGGTTTTAATAATAGGGGCGACGGCATAACACCAGCCGCATAGTGGATCAGCAATGTAGATCAGTTTGTTGGTATTCATGTTCAACAATGCTAATGAGTTTCGGGTGGCTCGACAACCGGACCTATATATCAGCAAATAATAAAAAACCGCTTAGCAGCGGTTTTACTCTTTTGATCAACAATTCTTTTAATGGGCTTAGGTACAGCCAGCATCAAAACGTTGTTCTTCCATATGTTGTTGGGCGCTTTGCAACTCATTTTCCTGGCGGGTCTGTTTAAGCATATCTATCTGTTCTTGAGTCATGCAGGCAAAGGCTTCTCGCAGAGCGATAGTGAGCAAATCGGCAGCGATACAGTCGGCATCTTTACCGTGCATAGCCGCCAGTGTATGCAAGTCGTCGTAAAGATCGGTTGCTACTGCGGCTTTAAATTGCTGCACAGAGGAACTGGTAAGATCGCAGCTGGAAGGGTAATCGCTTTCATTGGCGCAAATTTTTGCCATCAATTGGCTTATTTCGTTGTTCATAGTTAGCTCCTGATTTTAGGGCAGGGAGTCTTTTGCTGGTTACTTAGTTATAGACAGTGAAGGCGGTTCGGTAAAGTGACGCTGGAATACAGTAGAGAGGAAAAACAAAAAAGGAGGCTGTTAAAGCCTCCTTTTAATTTACTTAAATTGCTTATGTATTCTTAAGCTTTGTCAGCAAAAAACTCTTTGGTCAGTTTGAACACTATAGGGCTCAACAGCGCCAGTGCAATCAGGTTAGGAATCGCCATCATAGCATTCAGGGTATCTGCTACCAGCCAGATGAAATCCAGACTCACACCTGCACCTACTGGTACAGCAATGATCCAGAGTACGCGGTATGGTGCAATAGCTTTAACCCCGAACAGGAATTCAACACAACGTTCGCCGTAGAAAGACCAGCCGATAATGGTAGTGAAGGCGAAGATTGCCAGAGATATAGCGACCAGGTAGTTACCGACGCCTGGCAGGGCCTGTGCGAATGCCGCAGATGTCAGGGCTGCACCGGATACACCCGAAGTCCACTCGCCGGAGGTAATGATTACCAAACCAGTGATAGAGCAGATGATCAGGGTATCGATGAATGTACCCAACATAGCGACCAGCCCCTGACGGACAGGGTTTTTAGTCTGTGCGGCTGCGTGAGCGATAGGTGCAGAACCCAGACCTGCTTCGTTAGAGAATACACCACGGGCTACACCGAAACGGATTGCCATCCATACAGCAGCACCGGCAAAGCCGCCTTCAGCAGCTGTTGAAGTAAATGCGTGAGTGAATACCAGGTCAAGTGCAGCAGGAATCGCTTCAGCATTAATGGCCAGAACTATCAGGCCAGCTACCAGGTAAGCGATTGCCATTATAGGAACCAAAGCACCGGCAACGTGACCGATACGCTTGATACCACCGATCAGAACAGCACCAACCAGTACCATCAGGATAACGCCGGTGACCCAAACGTTAAGGCCAAAGTTAGACTGCAGTACGTCGGCAACGGAGTTGGACTGTACCGTGTTACCAATACCAAATGCAGCGGCTGCGCCGAAAATGGCAAACATCGTACCCAACCAGGCCCACTTCGAGCCCAGACCGTTTTTGATGTAGTACATCGGGCCACCAACATGGTTGCCTTCTTCATCTACTTCACGGTACTTAACAGCCAGAACGGCTTCTGAATATTTAGTTGCCATACCAACAAGGGCTGTACACCACATCCAGAACAGAGCGCCCGGGCCCCCCAGGAATACTGCGGTAGCAACACCTGCGATGTTACCTGTACCTACTGTTGCAGATAGTGCCGTCATAAGAGCATTGAAAGGTGAAATCTCGCCTTCCTTCTCTTCACCTTCTTTAGTGCTGCGACCTTCAAACAGTAACTTGAAACCTGTACCCAGCTTAAGAATCGGCATTAGTTTCAGACCCAGCATCAGGAACAGACCGACACCGAGAATCAGAACCAGCATCATCGGCCCCCAGACGATACTGTTAATCGCGCCGATAAATGACGTGATAGCTTCCATTATGAACTCCTTAATTATTGTATTTCTCCAGCCTGGCAGGCTTATGGCCTGGCGAACCCGAACCGGAGAGCTTCCGCTTGTAGCGAAATATTAAATTTGCAGGTCACAAGTGGGTGACCGACAAACCTGCTTTAGTGATTAATATAGCTCAACTAAAGCTCAACGCCTGTTTCGGAAATATGAATCCGATAGGCGATGATTGGTATCACAGCCCGGCTAGTTCAGCACCACGCTGTTGAAATTTCTTCATCTCTTGTGCTGGGACAAACAATCCACCGGTGGTCCAGACCAGATGAGTGGCCTGATTGATTACGGTATCTAAGTGCTGCTGTTGCAGATACTGTTTACCTGAGTCTGTGTTGATAAGTTGGTGTAAACCCGAAAAGCCTGCTGCTGCAGAGGGTTCGACTTCCAACCCTTCACTTTGAAACAGATCGCTCAGATTACGGAACAACTCATTATCTGTGACTGTAAAAATACCCGACAGCATAGGCTCAATGACTGAGCAGACCCAGCCTGATGCCATGCTCACAGCCAGACCATCGGCTTCGGTCGCTACTTTTAAGCCAACATCGTAGACCGATTCTGGATGTTCTTTATCATTGGCCTGCATGCCCAGCAGGACGCAAGGTGCTTGTACCGGTTCCGCAAAGAAAACGTGTACATCAGGACCAAATACCTGCTTCAGGCCAAAATTGATGCCGCCAGGTGCGCCACCTACACCACAAGGGATATAAACAAACAGAGGATGTTCTGCATCGACGATAATCTGCTGTTCTGCTAGCTGTTCCTGCAAACGCAGAGCTGCCGCAGCATAGCCGAGAAATAGTCGGGGAGAGTTTTCATCATCAATAAAATAACTGTTTGGATCAGCATCAGATGCCGCCCGTCCTGCGGCGACTGCAGCACTGTAATCATCACTATGCTCTATAACAGTGACACCACGGTTACGAAGCCGCTCCTTTTTCCACTGTTTGGCCTCCACTGACATATGTACAACGACTTTGAATCCCAGTGCGGCACTGATAATACCGATGCTCAGTCCCAGGTTACCGGTACTGCTGACAGCAATTTCATAGTTGCTGAACAGTTGTTTGGCCGCTGGATGGCCAAACTTAAGGTAGTCATCCGAGGTGCTATCGATCAGGTTATTATCCAATGCCAGCTGTTCGGCATGACACAATACTTCGTGGATACCACCACGGGCCTTGATCGAGCCGGCTACCGGTAGCGAATGATCAGCTTTTATCTTTAGCCGGCCCGGTAGTTCAGGAAAAGAGTGCTGTTGCAGGGCTGGCGCAGACAGTAGTGCAGACTCGATTATTCCGTCCGATGCTTCAAGTTCAGGAAAAAGTCGCTTTAATAAAGGGGCAAAACGGCGCAAGCGGAGATCAGCCTGCCTGATATCAGTGATACTGAGACCGTCTCGATCATTATCAGTGCTAGCCTTGTAGGCAGGGTTGAGCCATAGAAAAGGTTGAGCCTGTTGTAACTGCTGGCCCAGCGGAGTATCGATCGTTGCTGTCATATTATTATCTGCGTTTGTTGTTTTGTTAGATGCAGGAAGGAGCATTCTGTTAGGGATAGTCAGACTAAACAATCGATCATTTCTATAGTATGTTTTAGTTTAACTAAACCATAATCTTATATCATCAGTCGGTGGCCAGAATATTATGCATCTGAATAGTCAGATTTTAGCCGCATTGAAAACTTTTGAAGCGGCGGCGCGATTACGCAGTTTCAGTCAGGCTGCGGCAGAGTTATCTATTACACCCGGCGCAGTCAGTCAGCAAATTAAGAATCTGGAGACTCAGATTGGTACGGGTTTGTTTACCCGTAAGACACGTCAGGTTGAGCTGACACCCCAGGGGGCTCAGTTATATGAAACCGCACGGCCGGCTCTGCTGAGCCTGGATAGCTGTTTAGGGCGTATTAAACGTTCTGATCTGGAGGGTAGTGTCCGGTTGCGGTCTATCCCGTCATTTGTATTTAAGTGGTTAATTCCCCGGCTGGGTGGTTTTCAAAAACGCTTTCCGGATATTCGAATAGAAACCTTTGCTGAGGGCAGTTTGCTGGACCTGCGAGCGCGCGATTTTGATATAGCGATTGATTATGGCGTTGGTGATTATCCGGGGCTTAGTAGTACCTTGATGATGGACGAATATCTGTTCCCGGTGGTGAGTCCTGAATATTTCAGTGCGATTGACTGGCAGATGGACGGTGCGTTAAACCGGGTGCCTTTGCTGCATGATACTGCTCCCTGGGCTAACGCTGAGCCTGATGCGGAGTGGCGGTATTTTCTGGATGTGAATGGTATGAAGGATATCGATACCAGCAGGGGGCATTACTTTAACCGGGGGGATATGGCCATTAAGGCCGCCGTAGCGGGGTTGGGCGCAGCTATTGCCCGGGAGTCGCTAATAACGGAAGAGATCATACGTGGCAGGCTAATTGCGCCCTATGAAAAACGACAGTGCCGGTGTAGCTACTATATTATTTACCCTCAGGGTGCGTTAAAGAACCCTCGTATTAAAGCGGTTCATGACTGGCTGCTAGAGATCGGCAACCAGCCCTGAATAAAAGGCTATTAAGCACGGGGTTGGTGAGGGTTAATAGGCAGACTGAGCGACTCTTTTACCTCTTCCATTACGATATAACTCTTAGAGTTCTTTACGCCTGGTAAGGTTAGCAGCATCTCACCCAGCAGGGCACGGTATTCTGACATATCGGCAATGCGCGCTTTGATCAGGAAGTCGGCATCACCGGATACCAGATGGCATTCCAATACATAAGGAAGGGATGCGACTGCCTGATTAAATTTCAGGAATGCATCGGGCGATTGGTATGAGAGTGAGATCTCGACAAATACCAGCATGCCATACCCCATTGCCTGGGGATCGATACGGGCGTAATAACCCTGAATCAGACCATCTTTTTCAAGCCGTTTGACACGCTCCATACAAGGCGTGGTACTCAGACCCACAATATCAGCAAGATCGACATAACTGATTCGACCGTTTTCCTGCAGGGTCTTCAGAATATTCAGGTCAATCTTATCCAGCTTACGTTTCTGACTCGGTTTCATAGCGCTACTCTGCTTTAGAGTTAAATTTTTTTATTTTTGGATTTTACTAGGGTAATAGTTTTGAAACTAGTTTAATTACAAAAAAATAAACTGTCAAAGCTGCAATATACTAGCCGAATTCTTTGTTGTTAATAAATATAAAAAACAGATAGGTAGTTTTATGCAAATTGTAATTTTGGGTAGTGGTGTCATTGGCGTTACCAGCGCCTGGTATCTGGCTAAGCAGGGCCATCAGGTGACTATCATCGACCGTCAGAGTGCTCCGGCTATGGAGACCAGCTTTGGCAATGCCGGACAGATCTCTCCAGGCTACTCAGCACCCTGGGCTGCACCTGGCGTACCTCTGAAAGCGATCAAGTGGATGATGCAGGACCTGGCTCCACTGATGATTAACCCTAAGGTTAATGCCAACACATTAAAATGGATGACTAAAATGTTGTCTAACTGCACCCAAAGCTCATACCACGTGAATAAAGCACGGATGATGCGTTTAGCTGAGTATAGCCGTGATTGTTTCAAAGATCTTCGTTCTGAAGTCGAAATTGATTATGATGCGAGAACCAATGGTACTTTGCAGCTGTTTCGAGCCCAGAAACAGGTTGATGCCGCTGCCAAGGATATTAAGGTTCTGGAAGAGTGCGGAGTAGACTACGAAGTGCTTGATCGGGACGGCTGTGTATCAAGAGAGCCCGCATTAAGTCATGTAAAAGATAAGATCGTGGGTGGCCTGCGTTTACCCGGTGATGAAACCGGAGACTGTTTTAAATTTACCACTGCGCTGGCTGAAGAATGTAAAAAGCTAGGTGTCGAATTTAAATTTGATACAGAGGTAGAAGGTCTGATCAGTGACGATGACAATATTGTTGGCGTCAAAACCAATAAAGGCACCTTTACTGCCGATCGTTATCTGATGTGTATGGGCAGTTACTCAACGCTGCTGTTGGCTAATGTGGGGGTTGTCGTACCGGTATATCCGATAAAAGGCTATTCACTGACTTTGCCTATTATTGATGAATCTAAAGCGCCGGTTTCAACCATTATGGATGAAACCTTTAAAGTCGCTGTTACCCGCTTTGAAGATCGGATCAGAGTAGGTGGTACCGCTGAAATTACGTCATACGATACGTCGCTACAAGAAAAGCGTCGCAAGAATGTTGAGCATACAGTAGGGGATCTGTTCCCCGGTGGTGGCGATCTTGAAAAAGCAGAGTTCTGGACCGGTTTACGGCCAATGACACCCGATGGTACTCCGGTTCTGGGTGGAACCCGCTATCCTAATCTGTATCTGAATACCGGTCACGGTACTCTGGGATGGACTATGTCACTGGGATCAGGAAAGTTTATTGCTGATGTGATCAGTGGTAACAGCACGGATATCGATCCGGAAGGCTTGTCCGCTGCACGTTATGGTCAGAAATAGGCCGCCCAATTATCTAAGGCTGGGCTACCTGAAAAGGTTGCACTGGCCCCTGTGCTGTAATTTTTTAACAGGCTATAATCTGTCCCGATTGACTGTCGGGGGACAGGCGGTAATTGTGCCGTTGCAATGAACAGATTGTAATCTTTAGAGTAAGGTGCGAATAAGCCCGGTGTTTTCTCTGTAAGCCAGAGACGAGGGATATATGCGTACCTTCCTTAGACTAATTTCTATTTTTTATACTGGATATGAACATGCCAACTAAGACTATTATCGCAACTGAAAATGCCCCATCCGCTATCGGTACCTACTCCCAGGCAGTGAAGGTCGATAACACTGTATACATCTCTGGTCAGATCCCTCTGGTTCCGGCGACGATGGAGATGGTAACCGAGTCATTTGAAGCTCAGGCTGTTCAGGTTTTTGAAAACCTGAAAGCGATTTCTGAAGCAGCAGGTGGCTCTATGAATGACCTGGTAAAAGTTACTATTCTACTGACCGATCTGGCTAACTTTGCCACCGTTAATGAAGTGATGTCACGTTATTTTGAACAGCCATATCCGGCCCGTGCTGCTTATGCTGTTAAAGCGCTGCCAAAGGATGCGGATATCGAAGTAGAAGCGGTAATGGTTACCGTTTAAGAGGAAGATTAATGAGTCGTGCTGCAAGAATCACTATCGATCTGGACGCTATCCGGCATAACTACCGGCTAGCCCGGTCGCTTAATTCTGCCGGTAAAGCCGTCGCAATAATTAAAGCGAATGGCTATGGTCATGGTGCTGTTGAGATAGCTAAATCACTGGAGCCTGAAGCTGATGCATTCGGCGTCGCCTGCATTGAAGAAGGTATCGAGCTGGTAGAGGCGGGTATTGATAAACCGATTCTGTTGCTGGAAGGTTTCTTTGAAGCGTCAGAACTGGAATACATCAGTGAAAAAGGTATGTGGTGTGCTGTTCACAGTGTTGCCCAGATAGATCAGATAGCTGATGCTAACCTGAGTAAGCCGATCAATATCTGGCTGAAAATGGATTCAGGTATGCATCGTCTGGGTGTACATCCGGATGATTACCAGCAGGCATATACTCGTCTTAAGTCGCTGGATAATGTGGCTGATGTAGTGCTAATGAGTCACTTTGCCTGTGCTGATGAGCTGGATAAAATAGCGACTCAAGAGCAGGTTGCTGTTTTTAATGCGGTAACCGCAGATATTGATGCACCTGTTAGTCTGGCTAATTCTGCCGGCGTACTGGCCTGGAACGATGCCCGTCGCGACATTATGCGTCCGGGTTTGATGTTGTATGGAGCAACGCCTTTCCCGCAAGCCCAGGAAAATGCGGATAAGCTGATTCCTGCGATGACGCTGACGTCTGAAGTGATCGCTGTACGTGAAATACAGCCGGGTCAATGTGTTGGTTATGCGGGCAGTTTTTGCGCCGATGCACCAACCCGTGTAGGCACGGTTGCACTGGGTTATGCCGATGGTTATCCTCGCCATGCTGGTACCGGAACCCCTGTGCTGGTGAATGGTCAGCGTTCCCGGATCATTGGCAGGGTATCAATGGATATGCTGGCGGTTGATCTTACTGATTTCCCGGATGCTGGTGTTGGAACTGAGGTTGAGTTCTGGGGTAAAAACCTGACAGCCGCTGAAATCGCACCGCACTGCGCTACGATTCCTTATACTCTGTTTACGGGCATTACCCGCCGGGTGCATAAGAAGTACATCAATAGCTAAGTTGTTAAAACAGTTAGATAAAAAGAGCGCTTTGCGCTCTTTTTTTATGCCTCAAATAATTTGTTTTGCCTGTCGGTCAGACCAGATGGTTTAAGAGTCATACAACCGTTTAAATATAAGGTTTAATTGAAAAATATGGATTACTGTTTTTATACTGTTATTGAGATTTTCTGCTAGATAGGTATTACCTTTTTGTGCTTTATCTGCGCTCAAAGGGTTAGGTTGGCAGACAAAACCAGGGAAGGTTTGCTATGCCATACGTACTCAGATTTGATTTGCTTTTTATCAGGTGTTCGCATTGCAGGTTAAATGCGCTGATATTTACCCTACTGTGTTTTTTCTTTACTCAACCGCTCTGTGCTGCTGAAACAGTCCGATTACAGCTGATGTGGAAGCATCAGTTCCAGTTTGCTGGTTACTATGCTGCCTTAGATCAAGGTTTTTACCAGGATGAAGGATTAGATGTTGAACTGCTGGAGTTCAGCAATGATCGGGACCTGGCAAAAATGGTGGTCAATGGTGAGGCAGAGTTTGCCGTTGGACGCTCATCAATACTGGTTGACTATTTACAAGGCAAGCCGATTACCGCGTTGTTTGCTGCATTTCAGCGTTCACCTTTAATGCTATTGACCCGGGATGATTCCGGCATAAGCCACGTTAAAGATCTGCGAGACAAGCGGATTATGATTACCTCAGATGCGGAACAAAATGCTGAAGTAATGGCGATGATGCTGCAGGCTGGAATAAAGCCCGGTGAATATTTACATCAGGATCACAGCTTCAATCTGCAGGATCTAATCGATCGTAATACGGATGCGATGGGTGCTTATATTTCGAATGAGCCCTACCAGATGATTAAGCAAGGGATTGGCTACAATATTATTCATCCGGGAACGAAAGGCTTCGAGATGTATAGCGATATACTGTTTACATCTAATCTGCTGCTTGAGCAGAAACCTGAATTGGTGGAACGTTTTCGTCGGGCCAGTATCAAAGGGTGGCAATATGCGTTCAATAATATCCAGGCCACCGCTAATCTGATCTATTCAAATTACAACACCCAGAATCGCTCATTGGAAGCGCTCTTTTTTGAAGGGCAGAGTCTTAAGGAGCTGGCTTATGTCGATGGTATTGAGTTTGGCAGTCTCTCATCTGAGCGTTTTAGTGCTATGGTCCCAATTTACAAGTTGCTTAGTCCGGATCTGCCTGACTACGATATAAGTGAGTTTATCTATCAGCCTGCGTGGAACAAACTACCGCTGTTATTGACTCGTTCAGAAAGAGACTTTTTAAAAAGTAATACTGAAGTAACTTTTTGTGCAGATCCTGACTGGCTACCTTATTCAGGCATTGCAGATAATGAGTTGATTGGAATTGATTCCGAATATGTTCAGTATTTGTCAGAACAGACTGGCATAGTTTTTAAACTGGTTTTAACAGAAAGCTGGCAAGAGAGTATTGATGCTTCCCGTTTAGGTCGTTGCCGGGTTTTATTTACCGGAATTAATACAGCTGAACGTAGAGAGTATCTTTCATATACTGCGCCTTATCGTCATGTGTCATTGTCACTGGCAACCCGGAGAGTTTTTTCAAAGATTGAAGGCTTTTCACAGCTAGAAGGGTTTCGAGTTGGAGTGCTTAAAGGTGATGCCTATGCTACGTATCTTGTACAGAACTATCCTCAGCTTGAATTGGTTTCTTTTGAGCATATAGTAAAAGGCGTTGAACAGGTGGCTCAGGGGGAGGTGGATGTAATGCTTGGGCCTTACGCAACGCTCAATTATACTTTTAAAGAGCTGAATCTAACCGATCTGATTATTCAGGGACCACTTATAGAGCAATGGAGTCTGGCCATCGGAGTGCGTAAAGAAGATGTCTTGCTCACTGGTATTCTGAATAGACTTTTGCTTAGGCTTGGCAGTGAAGATCATCTTCGTTTTGCGGCCCGTTGGATGGCCTATCAGCCTCAGACTATTAAAGTGGCCACTTATCTTTGGCCTGCCATTCTGATGCTGGTGTTAGGGTTGTTGTTGTTAATGGTTTACTTCGCCTGGCTTTCTAAACACAGGTATAAACCACTTTCCCATTATGTGTTGGAACAGGGCTTTGTATACTCAACGGATAAAGTTCTAAGTTATCTGGAAAATGTAGTTTCATGCGCCGGGAATAGGCCTGTTTCAGTGATAGTGATGGAGATTGAGAATGAAAGGACAAGCGATAGGCTAGGTAGCACGGCTGATTCACTAGAGGCGCTATTTCTCAATTTATTGCAGTTTGATGATGTTGTAGGGCAATGGGCTGGTGATCAGTTTGTTATTGTCTTGCCGGATACTGACCTGAGTCGCGCTATGTTGCTTGCAAGGCGGTTACAATCGTCTTTGATCGAGTTGAACCGTAAAGATAAAACCTTACTTAAGTGCAGTATTGGCGTTAGTTGTGAGCGGGGTGTTTCTGGCCCCTTAATCATTGAACAAGCTGAAGAGGCGTTGCAGGACGCTATTCAGGCAGGTGGTCATTGTATAATGCAGCGGTCTTATTCTGCTTAATCGATAAATCGAGAAAATATGCTAACTAAAGCAATCAGATCTGTGGTATTCCTGTGTTTATTTGCTGTGCTGGGGACGGTTCAGTTTGTCAGTGCGGCAAGCTCCGTATGGCAAATAAG
This sequence comes from Amphritea balenae, assembly GCF_003858655.1. Taxonomy (GTDB): domain Bacteria; phylum Pseudomonadota; class Gammaproteobacteria; order Pseudomonadales; family Balneatricaceae; genus Amphritea; species Amphritea balenae. Next base: position 495,921 of record NZ_RQXV01000001.1, on the reverse strand, counting down.
CCAGGGCTCCAGTGTGCTTTATCTGGCAGGCACCATTCATATGCTAAGGGCCGATGATTATCCGTTGCCTGCCGAGTTTCAGGATGTTTATCAGGCATCTGATCTGTTGGTGTTTGAAACCGATCTGGCTCAGTTATTGGATCCGGTGATTCAGAATCGCTTACAGCAGTCTTTGATCTACCCTGAACACAATAATCTGAGACAGTTTATATCTGATGAGCTCTATCAAGAGATAGCCGAGCGTTGGCGGAAAGCTAATCTGCCCCCCATGCTGTTACCGTTCATGAAGCCCGGTGGTGTGGCGATGACACTGACAATGTCTGAATTACAGTCGATTGGGGTTGATACTCAGGGTATCGACCAGCACTTTCATCAACGGGCCAAGCGGGATAAAAAGCCTGTGCGCGGGCTTGAATCGGTAGATCAACAGATCTCATACCTGGCGACAATGGGCGAGGGCAACGAAGAGTTGTTCCTGAAGCAGTCTTTTTCTGAAATGGATCAGTCAACTGAGTTTATGGGGGAATTGATTCAAGCTTGGCGAGATGGTGATAAGGCCAGCCTGGAAAGGTTAGTCGTAACCGATATGCAGCAACAGTTTCCTGCGCTCTATAATCGCTTGTTGGTCGATAGAAATTTGCTTTGGTTACCTCAGATTAAGCAGATGCTCAAAAGCGAAAAGGAAACAGAGCTGGTGCTGGTAGGAGCGGCGCATTTAGTTGGGCAAGACGGTTTGTTACGACAGCTTGCCGCACGTGGATATACCGTACAGCAGCTGCCCTGATTGTTAGCTACCATACATGCCTGAAGCCCACGTTTAGCTGGTGCTCATGGTAATCATTGTTCATCGCGCCATCCAGACCAATAAAGAAATTACTGGTTGGGCTGTAATGACGGGTCCAGCCAATCCCGTAGCGCATTAATATACGGTTCTCATCATCTCCCTGAATGGTGAAGTCATCACCAAAGCCGATGAAGCTGGCATTATAGCGACGGTCATCCTTTTTTAGTCGTGCTGAAATTCCCAGACTGAGTGCCAGGGTCGAGTCAATCTGTTCAGAGTTCTCATCGGCACGCTGATCCATAGATACTTCGACAGCAACATCAGCTCTAAGCTCATCGAGCGTTTCTTCATCGAGTTTCAGACTGAAGTCGCCAGCACCTGTTTCCTGATAGGCGCTTTTCTGCATCCGGGACCAGCTTAGAGATGCGCTAGGTCTGGCATAGGTATCTTTTTCTGTTTGCCACTCCTCGCCAATAGTCGCTTTGGCAGCCAAGGTCCATGCATGGGGTCTGGCGCTACTTGTGACAGGAACTCCATCGATAGACACTCTACGTTCAAGGTCAAACTGGTTGTAACCTATAGCCAAAGAGAAATTATAGAATCGATCTTCTTCAAGATAGTCACGTTGCCAACCGACATAGATACTGTCTGCCTGATCTGTTCCCCAACTGTGTTTTTCCGCCTTGCTATTGATTAGTCCGATAGAGAAACCTTCAGACCAGTGTTCATCCAGAATTCTGGAGCGGCCTGCGATCAGACCTATAGTGTTGAAGTCGTAACCGCTGATACCTGGTTCGCTTTGTTGACTGCCTTGAGACAAAATTATGCGTCCCCAGGCTGGATTTCCGTCGGTATAACTAAGCAGGTTTCGTGAAGGGGTCAGGCAGTCGCTATGGCTGTGGCGGTAGGTTCCTGCACTGCGACCTTCTGCTTCGTTATTACTGCTGAAGCCGCAGCTACCGGAAAGAAATAGAGCGCTGTTATTTAAGGCGATACTGTCTGAAGCGTTCACCGCAACGGGGTTTGGATCGGTTGCAAAGCCAGCAAAACCCAGAGAGCCGGCATGGCCTGCAGCACTGAGCTCTTCAAAGTTACCCTTGATGCCATCTATTGTACCGATAAACGTAGCGCCGCCAGAGGTATCTATTATGCGGATCGGGTTGGTGCTGGCAGCATCGATCATATCCTTTGAAATAAAGCGAACTGTGCCGGAAATATCGGCACTTCCGGTAATAACCAGTAGATCGCTATTTGTACCTTCGTTACCCGGAGAGAGGTTTTGATCATAATCGACAAACATTGTGGCACCACTGTTTTGAGTCAGGCTGCCGTCTATATTTATCGTGTTTATGCTATTCGGAGATATTTGCAGTGCGCCATTGTTAGTTAGGTTGCCAGCGATATCATGATTAAGACTGAGGTCGCCATTGGCGTCGATATTCATTGTTAGAATATCAAAACTGCCTTCTGTGGAAAAATTACCGTTGATATTGACTGTCGTATCGGTACCGATAGTTGAACCAATAATACGTGCGTTATCACCGATGATATTAAGGTTTGTTGTACTGCTATCCAGATCAATATCGCCGTTGAGAATACCGCTGTTATTCAAGGTAGTCAGAGTGCCTGATGACACATAAATGGCATAATCATCACCGATGATAGTGCCGCTGTTATCCAGAGTGGTTATTACGCCACCGGAATCAATGATAATACCGCTACCATCGTTACTTGCATCGCTATCAGCATCCCCATCATAGCCAGAGATTATGCCACTGTTGGTTAGGCTGCTGATCAGACTGCCTGCCCCGGTAACAGTGATACCTGAGTCGGTATCATCTGATGTTGTTGATGGGCTGTCGCCACCATAAATCAGGCCGGTATTAGTCAGATCGTTGATAGTACCAGTGTCCAGGTAGATACCATGATCGGTGCCCCGGATACTGTTCATACTACTGTTAATAAGTGTGGTTATGGTTGAATCGGAAGCGTAGATACCTGAAGTGTCAAAACCTGAAGCTCCTGCGCCTTCAATAGTACCGCTGTTATCGAGTAAGGTGATGGTGGAAGCATCTATACGCAGACCATCATCATCCAGGCCGATGATGGTTCCGCTGTTATCGAGGCTGTTAATGGCCGCGTCTGCTCTGATATCAAGGCCGCTATCGCCGCCGCTGATGGTTTGGGTATTGTTCAGGAGGCCGATAAGTGTTCCGGTATCGGATAACTCAAGGCCATTATCTGTACCGGAAATAGTACCGGTGTTATTCAGGCTGGTGATAGTTGTACCGTTGGTCAGATCGATACCGTCGCCGCTACCGCTGGCTGTGATGCTGTCACTGTTAGTCAGGCTGGAGATAGTACTGTTATCGAGATAGATGCCGTCAGTGATGCCGGTGATGGTACCGCTGTTATTCAGGGTCGTGATAGTACTATCGATAATATCTAAACCCGTGTCGACTTCGCCATCAATGGTTCCGAGGTTGTTCAAAGTATGTATAGTCGAGGAATCAAGATTTATAGCGTCATCACCCTGACCGGTGATAATGCCGCTGTTGGTGAGTAGTGCTATAGAGCTATCGGAAATCTCAATACCTACATCCCCACCAATAATAATATTGTTATTAGTTATGGTGCTTAAGATGCTGCCATCAATAAGGTCGATACCATCGCCATTTAAGGCAGTGATTTGGCCACTGTTGTTAAGAGTGTCAATACTTGCAGCATTGTCTAGGTTAAGGCCGTCGTCTTCGGCAGTAATCGCTCCGCTATTATTCAGGGATAGAATAGAGCTGGCATCTATTTCTATCCCGTTATCGACTTCACTGACAATTAAACCGCTATTGTTCAAATTGTTTACTGTAGCATCATCGATCTGGATACCATCATCATCCTTGCCTTTAATTAAGCCTGCGTTGGACAGTGTGCCGACATGTCCTGTATAGGTACCACCATCAATCCGGACTCCATCATCGCCACCGATCAGCTGGCCGGTATCTGTATTGGTGAAAGTGCTTACAGTACCTTCGATGGAAATGGCATCTAGTCCATCGGCGGTCGGGTCACCGATAACACTGCCGCTATTAATAAAACTATCCAGCAGAAAATCGCCATCCATATCGATGGCCCCCTGCATATCCGGGTCACCAACTGGTGTCGCGGTAATGGTACCGTTATTGGTTAAACTATCGAGATTGCCATCCAGGACGATGGCATAATTGGAACTGGCATTATCATTATCGGCTGTAGCGCCAGCATCGATCTGAATACTTTGAGCAGTAGTACCGGTTACTCTGATGTTCGTTGCGGTGTTGCCGCTGGAAACGGTAAGATTATTGCCTACTGAGCTACCTTCGACGCTGATATCTGCCGAGGCTAAAGGCGACAGCATAAGCGCAGGCATTGCTGTGGCAAACATCGCGGCGTACAACATTTTTAATTTCAACGGTTAGGCCCTCCGAATAACTACTAGTAATCGATGTTACCACTTGATGGGAGGGGGGTGACAAATGAATATGTCATATTGGGAACATGCCTCTACCTGTAGCAGAGGTTAAAAAAAATAGGCTGAAGTATGCAAGGGGGCTGCTAATAATGCGGGCGCCTTAAGGCTTCCGCATTATTAGCGATAGTGCTTCTGGTAATTAAACCGTTCTTTGGGTCCAGTGGAGTACTGTTTAACTCGTTTTGTAAGGCATTTGTAATGCCAAAAAGAGGGCTTTTATATACCCTGGTCTCCTTCGCTAATGAGCTGAAGGCTTTAATATATCTGGTGGAGGGTTCTAACTTGCAAGCTGAAGGCTCTTTAACTAGCTAGCTGAAGGCTCTGACTCTCGCCCAGTAACTCAAGAAGTTGCATCTTTCCTTGTGGGTCTTTACGGGTCACCACTTCGCCGTCTTTAGGGAAGTGGATATCTCTGAGTCGCGATAGCCAGAATCGCATCGCAGCGACTTGTAGCATGGCACTAAAGCTCTTTTGCTCTTGTGCATTCAGCGGACGAACACTCTGATAGCTATCAAGAATCAGCAAGGCTTTATTAAAGTCATATTGCTGTGTTGCTTCGTCGTAGCACCAGGCGTTTAGTGTCACACAAAGGTCATAAAGGAAAGGGGCGGAGCAGGCATGATAGAAATCGATCAGGCCGCAAAGCTTGTCACCTTCAAACATCGCATTATCAGGGAACAGATCCGCATGAATCGGGCCGGTAGGCAGTGCTGCCCACTGGATAAGCCCGGTCTCCATCAGGTTGTGTTGCAACAACTGCTTTTCGGAATCCGTAATGTGCGGCATTAACAGACCGCCTAACTCAGCACACCACTGATGAATATGGATAAACTGATCGGCCGGCTGCTGTGACGCGAGTTGGTGCATACGTGCCAGTGTCAGGCCTATGACACTGGCTTGTTGGTCATCGGGTTGTTTGACAGGGCTGCCTGACAAACGTGACATCAGTACTGCTGGCCGCTGATTCAGTTCACCAAACAAGTGACTGTCATTGAGATGAACCGGGCTGGCACAGGCTATACCGTTCAGTGACAATTGCTCGATAAAGTTAAGAATGAAAGGTAGCTGGTCGGTCGAAACCGACTCCACCAGAGTCAGAACGTATTCACCTGCGCTGGTAGTGACAAAGTAATTAGTATTTTCTACGCCGGCTTCAATGCCCTGGAAACTGACCAGTTCGCCAACAGAATACTGCTGCAAATAAGTTTCAAGTTGTTCTTGGGTTACCGGCGTGTAGACAGACATTTGTCAGATCCTTTCCTTTGCTGCCGGTCATGGACCGGCCTGTTAATCAGTTTCTCTTATCCTGCGTGCTGTACTACAGCTGTTTTACTATCAGCGCTTTTGGCTTGTAAATCTGCATGATACGAAGACCGTACCATCGGACCACTGGCAACATTTTTGAAGCCCAGCTCATAGCCGATCTCTTCATACTCTTTAAACTCTTCCGGGGTGACATAACGCTCTACCGCAAGATGATATTTAGTCGGTTGCAGGTATTGGCCGATGGTGATCATATCCACCTCATTGGCCCGTAGGTCCTGCATAACCTTAATAATCTGTTGTTTTGTTTCGCCCAGTCCCACCATCAGTCCTGACTTAGTATCCACTTCTGGATGCAGGCGTTTAAACTGGTACAACAAATTCAGGGACCAGTGATAGTCAGCACCGGGACGTACTTTTTTATACAGATCAGGGACTGTTTCCATATTGTGGTTTAGTACGTCGGGCACATGCTTTGAAAGATTTTCAAGCGCGATATCCATACGACCACGAAAATCCGGAACCAGTATTTCTACTTTAAGTTCGTCATTCACAGCACGAGCTTCTTTTACACACTCGGCGAAGTGGCTGGCGCCGCCGTCTTTCAGGTCGTCACGGTCAACCGAAGTAATCACTACATAGCGCAGACCAAGTTTACTAATGGTGCTGGCTACGTTTTTAGGCTCGTCCTGATCCAGCCCCATCGGGCGACCATGCGCCACATCGCAAAACGGACAACGACGTGTACAGATCGCACCCATAATCATCAGAGTGGCTGTTTTGTGGCTAAAGCATTCCGCCAGATTAGGGCAGGATGCTTCTTCACAAACAGTGTGTAATTTAAGATCACGCAGCTGTTTTTTTACTTTTTTCACATTGGCATTGGAGCGTGAATCGATGCGGATCCATTCCGGCTTACGCAAGCGCTCACGGGTTGGGTCTGGTTTTTCCCGCAGACGGGACATTTTAGATTCACCTTTCAGCTCTTTTAATGGAATCATCTCCATAAGGGCCACCTCCAAATCATTAATAGCCAGTAAAAAAAGGAAGAGCCGGTTATCTCATAAAGAGTACTTTAACCGACTCATCTGTATAACAGTGTCAGAGACCAGAAATTATGGTCTCTGTGTTTACCGGGCTGAATTAACCGCGGTAGTAACGCTGCTCAATGAATGGTGCTTTAGAAACAACCATTGGCATCTGCTTACCGCGGACCAGAGCATATACTTCAGTCTCTAGCGTCGCATACTCAGTTGCGACATATCCCATCGCAACAGGAACGCCAACGGTTGGGCCGAAGCTACCGCTGGTAACTTCACCGATCTTAACGCCATCAGCATTAACCAGTTCAGCGCCTTCACGAATAGGTGCTTTGCCTTTTGCCAGCAGGCCAACACGCTTACGGGTGTAGTTCTTGTTAGCGATCTGATCGAAGATCTTTTCAGCGCCAGGGAAACCACCGGCACGCTCGCCGTCAGCTCGACGGTTCTTGCTGATCGCCCAGATCAGGCTGCCTTCAATAGGTGTTGTTTCCTGAGTCAGGTCGTGACCGTACAGGCACAGACCGGATTCCAGACGCAGTGAATCACGGGCACCCAGGCCAATGAATTCTACCTCAGGTTGTTCCAGGAACAGGCGGCACAGACGCTCAGTTTCTGAAGCAGGAATGGATATCTCGTAACCATCTTCACCGGTGTAGCCTGAACGGCTTACGAAGCAGTCAACGCCATCGATAGCGATGTGACGTGAATCCATGAATACCATATCGTTTACAGCAGGGCAGATGCGGGACAGTGCCTGTGCGGCTTCAGGACCTTGCAGGGCTACCAGAGCACGATCATCAAGGACTTCCAGCTCAACACCTTCACCCAGATTTGCGCGCATGTGAGCGATGTCCTGCTCTTTACAGGCAGCATTGACAACGACATACAGGTGGTCGCCATAGTTGGTAACCATCAGGTCATCCATAATGCCGCCGTTTTCATTGGTGAACACTGCGTAACGCTGTTTGCCGGCAGGCAGATCGATAATGTCGACTGGTACCAGTTTTTCCAGGGCGGCTGCTGCATTTTCACCGGTCAGAATAACCTGACCCATGTGAGAAACATCAAACAGACCTGCGTGATCACGGGTGTGAAGATGCTCTTTTTTAACGCCCAGCGGGTACTGAACTGGCATGTCGTAGCCTGCAAATGGCACCATCTTGCCGCCAAGTTCAACATGCAGGTCATAGAGGGGTGTTTTGTTCAGTTCGGACATTGTCTTCTCCATCGTTTCTGAGCGGTACCTTCATAGGGTTAGTCAGTACCGCGATGTTCTTTGCTTACCGGATCTATGTAGATAGCTTCATATACCCAGACAGGTTGTGGAAAAAGCTCTGTGTGCAGCAGCAACCTTTTCGACAAACAATCGATTAAATAAGAATCGTTTGAAAGATTATTTGTAACTAGTAATAAGTGTAGTAAGGGAAAGGCTCCCGGACTGAACCGCGAAGTGCCCAGGAGCCTTTAAGACTTTTAAGTATTACTTAGCAGCGTTGCTTTCTACATCAGCAGGAGCACCGTTGCGGGCAAAGAACTCTTTAGTCAGTTTGAATACCACTGGGCTCAGCAGAGCCAGTGCAATCAGGTTAGGTATCGCCATCATTGCGTTCAGGGTATCCGCTACCAACCAGATGAAGTCCAGGCTAACACCTGCACCTACTGGTACCAGAAGGATCCAGATTACACGGTATGGAGCAATTGCTTTAACGCCAAACAGGAATTCAATACAACGCTCGCCGTAGAACGACCAACCGATAATGGTAGTGAAAGCAAAGATTGCCAGAGAGATAGCTACCAGGTAGTTACCTACACCAGGCAGAGCCTGAGCGAACGCTGCCGAAGTCAGAGCTGCACCGGACACTCCAGATGTCCACTCACCGGAGGTAATGATTACCAGACCAGTAATAGAACAGATGATGAGAGTATCGATGAACGTACCCAGCATTGCTACCAGGCCCTGACGTACAGGATCTTTAGTTTGTGCCGCCGCGTGAGCGATAGGCGCAGAACCCAGACCTGCTTCGTTAGAGAATACACCACGTGCTACACCGAAACGGATTGCCATCCACACAGCGGCACCAGCAAAGCCACCTTCAGCTGCAGATGGGGTGAAAGCGTGGGTGAATACCAGATCAAGAGCAGCAGGGATCGCATCAGCATTAATCGCCAATACAACAAGACCTGCGGTCAGATAAGCGATCGCCATCAGAGGAACCAGAGCACCGGCAACACTACCAATACGCTTGATACCACCGATTAGCACAGCGCCAACCAGAACCATCAGAATAACGCCGGTTACCCAAACGTTTACACCGAAGTTTGCGTGCAGTACGTCTGCAACAGAGTTGGACTGAACAGTGTTACCGATACCGAATGCTGCAACAGCACCGAAAATGGCAAACATTGTACCCAACCACGCCCATTTGGAGCCAAGACCGTTTTTGATGTAGTACATCGGGCCACCAACGTGGTTGCCTTCTTCATCTACTTCACGGTACTTAACAGCCAGAACGGCTTCGGAGAATTTGGTAGCCATACCCACCAGGGCAGTACACCACATCCAGAACAAAGCACCAGGACCACCCAGGAATACGGCAGTTGCCACACCCGCGATGTTACCAGTACCAACTGTAGCTGAAAGAGCTGTCATCAGAGCCTGGAATGGTGAAATTTCACCTTCCTTCTCTTCGCCCTTCTTAGTATTGCGACCTTCAAACAGTAGCTTAAAACCTGTACCTAACTTAAGGATAGGCATCAGGCGTAGGCCAAGCATCAAGAACAGACCAACACCAAGGATGAGAACGAGCATTAACGGGCCCCAGACAATGCCGTTAATTTCGCCGATTATAGTGGTTAACGTTTCCATAAAACCTAGACTCCCAGAGGATTTTTTATTGTTATTGCCTGACTATTCCCAGAGGGTTGAATAGCCGACTTCTAAGGAAATATCCGGTAGACAGATGAGTCACCTCGAAACCCTGTTTATCAAAACTACCCTTGTGAGGAGTTAGAGAAACAAGAAAACGACAAGGGGAATATATTTCCAATAGGAAACAAAGCTAGACGATTGAGAAACTTAATGCAATAAAAAAATGCGTAAACAGGAAAGAAAGTGTCGTTCACAAATAGATCGAAATTAGTAAAGTAGTTGTTCGATAAGGGGTTTTTAGGAAAATGAAGTTCTGGTCATATTTTGTTCATATTGGAAACAAGGTATCGGAACGGCTCTGAGCGTTGTTGTGTGATTTTCCTGACGTAGCTATAGCCATTATTCGGCTGTAAGTCGAACGGCCAGTTAACTGGCAAAGCCTACGAGCCTCTTTATGAATGTAGGGGTAAAAGGAAGGTTAGCGCCGTGTGTTGAGCTGCAGTGGATAAATGTATGTCGGACAAAAAAAAAACCGCCAACAGGCGGTTTAAAGGGTTTTGATTGTTAAGCTAGCTGATAGGCACAGTATGGCGACAGCTCTTAAGCGGTAACCCAGAGGATGACTGCGTCTTCTTCGCTGGTAGAAACCAGTGCGTGGCCCATTTCACAATCGTAATAGGCACTGTCACCAACACTCAGTTCAATTGGCTCGTAAAACTCGGTATAGAACATGATGCTACCACTGAGAACGAACAGAAACTCTTCGCCATCGTGGCGTACCCAGTCTTCGTATTCGTCCCAGGAGTGAGTGCGTACCGTTGTTTTGAACGGTATCATTTTCTTGCTGCTGAGCTGAGTTGCTAAGAGTTCATGCTCATAGGTTGGTGTTGGATGGGGTTTGCCTTCACCGCAGCGGGTAATATCCCGACGGCCGCCGCTGCCGGGGGCCTTTTTGGTCGGTTGGGTAAACAGCTGGGGAATATCAATGCCCAGGCCTTTAACCAGTTTGTTGACAGCGGTAAAGGTAGGAGAGATTTGCTCATTTTCAATTTTTGACAGAGTAGAGCGGGCCAGGCCTGTGCGCTTGCTGGCCTCTTCTAAGGTCAGATTCTGGCTGAGTCGAATCTCCCGAACTCGTTTTCCCAGTTCAAGAGGTTCCACCATTGCTTCTGCATTGTCCCGGGTTACCGAGAAAAATTGCTGTTCTTCCTTAAGGAATGATGGTTTGTCTGACATCGGACTACTCCATGGTGTTTCTGTCGCCACTGTGACGGCCTGTGTAACGATAGTTGATTCCAATTCTACCAGTTTACTAGTGCAGGATCCTGATCCTGTAGTTATACCTAAGCGCTGTATATTTGGGTTGTTCAGATGCGACAGCCAGTGAAGATATTAGGTCACTGTGATATCTGACTCTGATTACGCGCCAGCAACAGGTTTCCAAAAAGAAATAGGTTATATAGCTAACATATTGTTCTGTCGTACAAATCCGCACTATTACTGCCTTTAATACTACACAAGGGGTTGGGGCTTGCAAGGAAGAGCTGCTACAACTGCAAAGATATCTTATTGAAAATAATGTTTCCTATAAGAAACTTTTTGTTGATTTTGGAAAAAGTCGCTGCTAATCTGAAATCAAGTTGCTGGTTAATTGATCAACGCCTGTACCAAAAACAGACTCTGATCAACTAACCTTAAGAGCACATAATAAGAAAAGCGGATAACCGCGGTGGAGAAGCTGTCAGTGCCTTTAAGTATTTTTGATCTCTATAAAGTTGGTATCGGTCCTTCCAGTTCTCACACAGTGGGGCCGGTAGTGGCAGCAAACCGTTTTCTTGATGAGCTTGAAGAGCGTGATCAGTTGGATCAGGTTACACAGGTTAAAGTAGGTCTGTATGGCTCTCTGGCAATGACCGGTAAAGGTCATGCAACAGATGTTGCCGTCATGGTTGGCCTGTTAGGCGAGAAGCCTGATCTGGTTGATCCTGATATGGTGCCTCGCTATGTCGAACAGATTGAGCAGACCGGTCAGTTAAATCTGGCGGGAAAGAAGCTGATTGATTTCTGTCCGGAAACCCACCTTCCTTTTAACTTTGGCGAATCACTGCCAAAGCATCCGAACGGCATGCGTTTTCAGGCATTTGATGCAGCGGGTATCGTGCTGCATGACAATATCTTTTATTCCGTTGGCGGTGGCTTTGTACTAAGCGATGTCGAAGCGGATAAGCAGTCCAAATCTGAGCCTGCTTTTAAACTACCCTATCATTTCAATACCGGTGTTGAGCTGCTTGAGTTGTGCGAAGCAAACGATATGTCTATTGCACAACTGGTACAGGCAAACGAGTTGCACTGGCACACAGAGGAAGAGCTGAAAGAGCGGCTGCGTAATATATGGCAGGTGATGGACCGTTGTATCAAGCGGGGTTGTGGTGAAGAAGGCGAACTGCCTGGCGGACTGCATATTAAGCGTCGTGCCCATGAATTGTTTACAGAACTTAAAGATAATCCAGAAGCCGGTTTGCGTGACCAACTGACAGTAATGGACTGGGTTAACCTGTTCGCTATCGCGGTGAACGAAGAAAATGCGGCCGGCGGTCGTGTTGTTACTGCACCGACTAATGGTGCGGCGGGCGTAATCCCTGCGGTATTAGCTTACTACGATCGCTTTGTGCCTGGTTCAAATGAGCAGGGTATTTTTGATTTTCTGGCGACCTCTGCTGCGATCGGCATGTTGTACAAAAAGAATGCCTCTATCTCTGCAGCTGAAGTGGGTTGTCAGGGAGAGATCGGTGTGGCCTGTTCTATGGCTGCGGGCGCATTATGCGCTGTAATGGGCGGAACTACCCTGCAGGTAGAGAATGCCGCTGAAATAGGTATGGAGCATAACCTGGGGCTGACCTGCGATCCTATTGGTGGTCTGGTTCAGGTGCCTTGTATCGAACGAAATACCATGGGTGCGGTTAAAGCGATCAACGCTGCCCGCCTGGCCCTGCGTGGTGATGGTCAGCATCATGTTTCACTGGATTCAGTGATCGAAACGATGCGTCAGACCGGTGTCGACATGCAGGATAAGTATAAAGAAACCTCACAGGGCGGACTGGCGGTTAACGTCGTCGCTTGCTGATTCTTGCTGAACTCTTATTGAGCTCTTATTAGAACAACTGAACAAGAGAATAAAAAACCATGAGTAATTCTGAACTGTATCGCGGCGACGCGACATGCGAAGCTTTCTTTACCCAGGATCTGGCAGCACGTGATGCTGATCTGATGGCCGCAGTAAATGAAGAATTTGAACGTCAGGAAATGGGCATTGAGCTGATCGCTTCTGAGAACATCGTTTCTAAAGCGGTTATGGAAGCTCAGGGCACTGTATTGACTAACAAGTATGCTGAAGGTTACCCGGGCCGTCGTTACTACGGTGGTTGTGAGTACGCTGATAAGGCTGAAGGTCTGGCAATCGAGCGTGCTAAACAGCTGTTCAACTGTGAATTCGTAAACGTTCAGCCTCACTCTGGTGCTCAGGCAAACGGCGCGGTTATGCTGGCGCTGCTGCAGCCTGGCGATACTGTACTGGGTATGTCTCTGGATGCGGGTGGTCACCTGACTCATGGTGCACGTCCGGCACTGTCTGGTAAGTGGTTTAACGCTGTTCAGTACGGCGTATCTAAAGCCGACAACCGTATTGATTACGATGAAGTTGAAGCATTGGCGGTAGAGTGCCAGCCTAAAATGATCATCGCTGGTGGTTCTGCTATTCCTCGCGAAATCGATTTCGCCCGCTTCCGTGAGATCGCCGATAAAGTAGGCGCGTACCTGTTCGTAGATATGGCTCACATTGCTGGCCTGGTTGCCACGGGTGTTCACCCAAGCCCACTGCCATTTGCTGATGTTGTTACAACGACAACTCACAAGACCCTGCGTGGTCCTCGTGGCGGCATGATCCTGTCTAACAACCTGGATATCGGTAAGAAGATTAACTCTGCTGTATTCCCGGGTCTGCAGGGTGGACCTCTGATGCATATTATCGCTGCTAAAGCGGTTGCATTCGGTGAGGCGCTGCGTCCTGAGTTCAAGACCTATATTGAACAGGTTGTAGAGAACGCTAAAGTTCTGGCCAGCGTAATGGTTGAGCGCGGTTGCGATATCGTCACTGGCGGTACTGATACACACCTGATGTTGGTTGACCTGCGTCCTAAAGGCCTGAAAGGTAACGTCGTTGATGAGGCGCTGGAGCGTGCCGGTATCACTTGTAACAAGAACGGCATCCCGTTTGACCCTGAAAAGCCGATGGTAACGTCTGGTATCCGTCTGGGCACGCCGGCTGGTACCAGCCGTGGTTTCGGTACTGATGAGTTCCGTCTGATCGGTAACCTGATCAGTGATGTTCTGGATGGCCTGGCTGCTAATCCGGAAGATAACTCTAAAGTTGAAGCTGAAGTACGTGCTCAGGTAGAAGAGCTGTGTAAGCGCTTCCCTCTGTACAAGTAATCTTTTGTAAAACATTAATTAAGTTCAGGGTGGCAGAGTCCATACAACAGCTTAGTCACCCTATAAGCATTGATCTTAAAGGAAAATAATTATGAGCATTCCATCTAACTACCGTTTTGCACCAAGCCACGAATGGGTTCTGGATAATGGTGACGGCACAGTCACTATGGGTGTTTCTGATCACGCACAAGAGCTGCTGGGCGACGTAGTATTCGTTGAGTTGCCAGAAGTAGGCCGTGAAGTTGATGCGGGTGAAGAGTTCTCTCTGGTTGAGTCTGTAAAAGCGGCTTCCGATATCTATGCGCCGGTTGGCGGCGAGATTATCGCTATTAACGAAGCACTGGAAGATGAGCCTGAAACAGTAAACAGCGAGCCGTTCGACGGTGGCTGGATTGTTAAAATTAAGCTGGCTGATGCCGCTGAGCTGGATAAGCTTCTGGACGCAGAAGCATATGCAGCTACGATTGCAGAAGAGGCCTGATCTAAGCTGACAGTGGTTTCGCCGTAGGCGGAGCGACTGTCACTGTCCCCCGATCAGATCTTTTCGCGCAAACGCGGGGTGGTTGTGCAGGACCACCCCGCACCCAAGAATAATGATTAGTAGCTTCTGGCTGCTATGTTAGAACAGGTTATTGTTATGGCTAATGATACTCGCACACTGAGTGATCTTGAGCAGACTACGGACTTTACCCGTCGTCATATCGGTCCCGATGCAGAACAGACACAAGCGATGTTGTCTGATCTGGGCGTTAATTCAATTGAAGAGCTGATTACTCAGACCGTTCCCGATTCTATCCGCCTTGATGATGCACTGGCGATGGAAGATTCTCTTACTGAGACCGATGCACTGGCTTACCTGCGCTCTCTGGCAGACCAGAATAAAGTCAATAAATCTTATATCGGTATGGGCTATAACAATACCCAGGTACCGAACGTTATATTGCGTAACGTGTTTGAAAACCCAGCCTGGTATACAGCGTATACGCCGTACCAGCCTGAGATCGCTCAAGGCCGTCTTGAAGCGCTGCTGAACTTCCAGCAGGTAGTCATGGATCTGTCTGGTATGGATCTGGCTAACGCTTCTCTACTGGACGAAGCGACTGCTGCTGCAGAGGCAATGACTCTGTGCAAGCGTTCTAATCGCAAGAAGAGCGACACATTCTTTGTTGCTGATGATGTTCATCCGCAGACAATTGACGTTATTAAAACCCGTGCTGAATATTTCGGTTTCGATATCGTTGTGGGTAACCCTCATACAGATCTGGATAACTGTGATGCCTTTGGTGTGCAGCTTCAGTATCCGGGTACTTACGGTGATATCACTGATATCAAGACCCTGATTGAAAAAGCTAAAGGCCAGAAAGCAATGGTTTCCGTTGCCGCAGATCCTCTGGCGCTGGTATTGCTGAAATCACCAGGCGAGCTGGGTGCTGATGTTGTGTTGGGTTCTACCCAGCGCTTCGGTGTACCTATGGGCTTTGGTGGTCCACATGCGGCTTTTTTTGCTGCCAGTGAAAAACTGAAGCGTTCTGTTCCTGGTCGCATCATCGGCGTATCTGTTGATGCCAGCGGCAATCAGGCTCTGCGTATGGCGATGCAAACCCGAGAGCAGCATATCCGTCGTGAGAAGGCGACCTCTAACATCTGTACTTCTCAGGCATTGCTGGCGAATATGGCTTCTTTCTACTGTGTTTACCACGGTCCTCAAGGTCTGAAGACTATTGCCGAGCGCGTTCACCGTCTGACCGCTATTCTGGCAAACGGCCTGACAGCTAAAGGTGTCGCGGTTAACGATACATATTTCGACACCCTGACTCTGACGTTGCCAGAAACAGCTGCTGATGTTTATCAGCGTGCCTTGGATGCCGGTTGTAACCTGCGTCAGACTGCTGCAGATAAGTTGGGTGTTACGCTGGATGAAACGACTCGTCCTGCTGATATCGCACAGTTGTTAGATGTTGTTCTGGGCGAAGGTCATGGACTGTCTGTTGCTGACCTGGATGCTGAAATTGTGGCGGGTAGCGCAACCGGTATTGCGGCTGAGATGCGTCGTGAAGATGCGATTCTGACGCACCCGACGTTCAACAGCTACCACAGCGAAACCGACATGCTGCGCTACATGAAGAAGCTGGAGAATAAAGATTACTCTCTGGTTCACGGTATGATCCCGCTGGGTTCTTGTACCATGAAGCTGAACGCAACGGCAGAGATGATTCCGGTTACCTGGCCTGAGTTCTCCAGCATTCACCCGTTTGCACCTGCCGATCAGGTGAAGGGTTATCATAAGATGCTGAACCTGCTGGAAGAGCAGCTGGTTGAGATCACCGGCTACGATAAGGTTTCTCTGCAGCCAAACTCCGGTGCGTCCGGTGAATATGCTGGTCTGCTGGCGATCCGTAAGTATCAGGAATCTATTGGCGAAGGGCACCGTAATGTGTGTCTGATCCCTTCTTCTGCACACGGTACTAACCCTGCATCAGCAGCGATGATGGATATGAAAATCATTGTTACTGCTTGTGATGAGAAGGGTAACGTGGATGTAGCTGATCTGCGCGCTAAAGCAGAACAGCACAAAGATAGCCTGTCTTGTCTGATGATTACTTACCCATCCACCCACGGTGTGTATGAGGAAGATATCGTTGAGATCTGTGATCTGATCCACAAAAACGGTGGTCAGGTATACATGGATGGCGCCAACATGAACGCTCAGGTAGGTATTTCTAAGCCGGGTGTAATTGGTTCCGACGTATCTCACCTTAACCTGCATAAGACCTTTGCTATTCCTCATGGTGGCGGTGGTCCGGGTATGGGTCCTATCGGTGTTAAGAGTCATCTTGCTCCATTCCTGGCAAGCCATAAGGTGAGCCCGGTTGAAGGCCTTAGCACTGAGAACGGTGCGGTTGCTGCTACGCCTTACGGTTCAGCTTCAATCCTGCCTATCACCTGGATGTACAACCTGATGTTAGGTAAGTCCGGTCTTAAGAAGTCTACTCAGATGGCGATCCTTAATGCCAACTACATGACTGAGAAGCTGGCTGAACACTACCCGGTTCTGTACCGCGGTCGTAACAACAAAGTCGCGCACGAGTGTATCGTTGATATTCGTCCGCTGAAGGAAGCATCTGGTGTAACAGAAGAAGATATCGCTAAGCGTCTGATGGACTACGGTTTCCATGCGCCAACTATGTCTTTCCCTGTAGCAGGTACGCTGATGATCGAGCCAACTGAATCTGAGTCTAAAGTTGAGATCGATCGTTTCGTTGAAGCGATGGCTAACATCCGTCAGGAGATTGAAAAGGTTCAGTCTGGAGTATGGCCTGCAGATAATAATCCACTGTGCCGTGCGCCGCACACTCAGGCAGACATTATGACTGCTGAGTGGGATCGTCCTTATACCCGTGAAGAAGCGGTATTCCCGAATACTGCAACCCGCGAGAATAAGTTCTGGCCTATGACTAACCGGATCGATAACGTTTTCGGTGATCGTAACTTTATCTGTTCTTGTCCGGCTATTGAAACGTATATGGATTAATCGAAGCTGCCTGAGGGGCTGTAACTACGTTAAAACTTTTTTTAAGATGCTCACTTGCAGCAGCAAGCTGCGCTCTTTCAAAAAGTCTTGCCTTGTTCCAGCTCCCTCAGTTCAACTTCTTTATCTCTAGAGCGTTTGGGGCTGGCAGACATCTCTCCCTGCCAGCTTGCAAGTATTGAAATAGCTGTTGTACCAAATAGTTCGATTTGTAACGGTTGCTCTGACCTTGTTAGAGCGCCGTCTTTTTCCTCGTTATCGATGGAAAACCGGATAGGTTCTTACTGTTGTGTGGATTGACACTCCTTGAGTGTTGGTCGTTAAGAGTCTATCTCGCTTTCTAGCGAACCTGTAAAAGCGAAACCTTTAGGCGGATCAATCAATTGATCCGCTTTTTTTTTGCTTGTTATAAGTGAAGTTTAACGCCCAAGTTTTATGCTCATTTCCTGGGCTGTAAAGCGTATCATTCGTTCTTGTAGTGTTATGCCATCAACCTCAATGCTGGCAATAGGTATGCTTTTGAAGCTGTGTTTGGCGCCGCTAATCGGATAAAAATCTAAGTTGTTTTTCTTCTTCTTCTCTTGCAGCCGGTCTACCAGCAGAGTCGAAGCTGAGAATGGCACTGTTTTGTCTTTAGTGCCATGCACAATAAACAGAGAGCGTTTGTGCTTATCAACAGCACTGATTTGGGTCAGGGCGCCCCAAAGGTTGATAACCACTTTCGGTTTTGGTGCTTTTTTATATAAGTGAAGATCGGGTAACAGATAAGCCAGATTTAACGCTGTAATTGCACCTGCAGAGCCGCCGGCAAAGGCTAGTTTATGGGTGTTTAGGTTGTAGCGTTTCTTCTGCTTAACCAACCACTTAACAGCTTGATAAGCATCCTGCGCGGCTGCTGCAGCGGCGCCACTTATCGCTAAAGCTAATGCGGGGTCGCTTGAGAAGCGGCCGCCATTGAAGTCAATATCGTTGTCCAAAGCGCCCTGATAAAAAGCGGTGGCTATTATTTCCCCTTGATTATCAATAACCGGTTGGCTGGTTTGGGTCAGTAATCGATAGTCGATAGCGGCAACAGCAAAACCGGTGGCAGCATAATCATGTGCGATGCTAACGATCTCTTCCTGTTTGCGGGTGCCTGAGGTAAAGCCTCCGCCGTGAATTAATAGCACAGTAGGGTGGCTACCGTTGCATGACTTTAGCTCACCGGTCGGTAGATAGAGATCCAGATAAAGGTCTTTTTCTCCTGTTGAGGTTGGCGCTGTGCCGTAGATGAGGCTTTTATGGGTTTGAACTGTGCAGCCGTAAATTGAATTATTCTCTTTAGGACTGGCCAGACAAGCTGTACTTATGAGAGTGGTGAGGGCTATTGAAATCCATTTCATCGATAAACTCATAGTATTCTCCTGACTAAGAGTGATTGATGCCGAAGCGGCTTATCAGCCTCAATCCTATGCATAAACAGAGGCGTAGTAAAATTTTGTTGTCTGTGTGTTTATGATCTTTGGGTCAGCCTATTCCCGGTCGAATATTTCATTGCCGAATGATGAAATCACATTAGTAAGTTTTCCTGAAGTTTAGTGCTAGCCGGTGTTACTCTGGCTTGAATAAATTAAGGTGTTAGAAGGGAAGGGGATGAACTGGTTTCTATTATTAGGGGCGATTGCGGTGGGCGCGGTAATTCCGGTTCAGGGGGCTTTGAATGCACGCCTTGGCGCAGAGTTAATACATCCAATGCAGGCAACGCTGGTTTCATATATAGGCGGAACGCTGGCTTGCATACTGGCATTGGTCGTTGTTCAGGCAAGTTTGCCGGACTGGAAAAGGCTGGTAGGGATTGACTGGTATCTCTATTGTGGTGGTTTTCTGGGCGTTATTTTTGTCAGTGGTATGCTCTACCTGATGCCTAAAATTGGTATCGCAAATATGCTTGCTGCTGCGATTCTTGGTCAGTTGGTCATGTCGCTGATATTTGATCACTTTGGATTTTTTGGCGGACTGGTGATTGAAGTAACCCCATCACGTATTTTTGGCGTGTTATTGCTATTACTAGGCTTGTATTTTATTCAACGATGAACCACTGGGTAGTGGTCTGATCCCTTATAGACGTTTTTAGAATTGTTACTGACGCAGACTGACAAATGTAGAGCATGGAGGCTAGGTACTATGCTGTTACAGGCTTTTATTTGTGTGGATTCTAAGCTCTGTCTTGAATCGTAAAAGTTTGTGTCGCCAACGGCGAACCTGTAAAGCGAAAATTTATGCGGACCAGTCTGACTGGTCCGCTTTTTTTTTGCCTGTTGAAAGCGCTATCTGACTTATCCCTTTAATGCTTGATTACCTCTGATCAGAGCTGTGTCATTCTGTCGCAGCTTGGATACAAGGCTATAAGTATTGATATTTGGTTGTTATCTTTAATACTTTTATCGGCTTTGGCGCTATAGCAGTGGTGCTTTAATTTTATCGCCTGGCTGGCAAGCGATTTATGTTCGTAAACAAGATTAGTGCTAAAAAAGGCAGGGGGTCTGTTAACAGGCCTAAAAAAACCGCCAAAGGCGGTTTTTTTAGTCATTGTTCTGGCTGTAGCACTCTAATCACTAAGTTCAATGGGGGGGAGGCTTAACTTTCGAGTGACTAACAGCCAAAACTACTAATACATATATCAATTACTATGCCTGATAATGTTTTTTTAAATAAAATCAATCAGTTATATTTGATGTTGGTCTTTGTGTGTCTAATTGATATTGTTGTTTGATGAAATACTGTCTCTAATTAAAGACTCTATTTTGCTATAACGTCTATAGTTATTATAAATCAACGACTTACACTGTCGCCAAAAGCTTTCACTTGCTTTAAAAACAATAGGTTAGCTCGTATTGAGGCGAACAATACTGAATAACAGGAAAACAGCGTGAATAGAGAGGGCAAGTGATGGTATCTGGTAGGAGCTGTATCTGTGTATAAGTTCTGGTGAAATACGTAAGTTTTATAGCGCATTCATGAACCAGTGAAACTGAAGTTATAGGACTTTTGTAAACTTGCTACGCTGGGGAGAGCAAAGGAGGGCTTTGCTAAAAAGGTTCAGACAAAAAAAACAGGCCCGTAGGCCTGCTGAAAAAAAAGAGCGAATGAGATTTGCCTGTGCTGGTCTAAACCAGACTGCAATAAGCTCTTAGAGAGAAGAGGGTAGTATTTAAATAGCAGCTGAGCGCTTGTTCATGGCTTTCATACACAGCTTGTAGTTGGCTGTGCTATACAGAGGGCCAAATGCAGGTACCTTTGATTTAACAGAGTCCTTGATAAACATAAATGCGTTGATAATCAGCTCAGCCTGTACTTCTGCACGCAGTGTTGCTGCCTGGTTATAAATGTCGCGATGATCTGTAACTGAGTTCATTTCTTGTACCATAAATCTGTAGATATATTCAGGCCTGGAACCATATTCTGCGCTTCGACCCGCAGCCAGGCTATTGCGATACTCTCTGTAACAGTTGAAAGTATCAAATGTGAAATGCATTTTAGACTTTGGTATAAGATTAAAAAAGTGATCAAATTTCAAACAAAAGGTGAAATTAATTCACCTATCTACTTCTTTGGGTTGGTATCCTGATTGTCTATCCCCAGCTTGGGTAGGTCATGTGCTTCAGACCTGCAGAGAAACCGTTACTATAGCCATAGGTGTAGCTTATCAGTTTAGTGAGCAGTTACTGAGTGTTGTTCTACCCGGAGATTATTGGATGAAAATTCTTGCGTTAGCAGGAAGTACCCGGCAGGAGTCTTTTAACAGGCTATTGTTAAAGGTTTCGGTTGAGGGAGCCCGTCAGGCAGGAGCGGAAGTTACGCTGGTCGATCTTACTGAATATGAGATGCCGCTCTTTGATCAGGATCTTGAGTATCGCGAAGGTGTGCCAGATGCTGCAGTTGAGTTAAAACAACTATTGATAAACCATCAGGGTTTATTGATTGCATCACCGGAATATAACGGTTTTCCTGCGCCTCTGTTAAAAAATGCCTTTGACTGGCTTTCCCGTCAGCAGAATGGGCATGAGCCTCCCTTGTTTGCTTTTAAAGGCAAAGTTGCATCTATAATGTCAGCATCACCCGGTACTGGCGGAGGAGCCCGTGGTTTAACGATGCTCAGGATTTTACTGCAAAACCTGGGGGTTATGACCATGCCTGAGCAAGTCGCTCTGGGACAGGCGGCGCAGGCGTTCAGAGAGGATGGTCGGCTTCATAATGATGAGATGCAGTTGGCGGTAGGAGCGCTGGGTTCAGATCTCTTTGATATGTTGTCAAAGCAGGCGACCCTTTTTGATTAAGAATATTTGAATAGATCGGGCCGACTTAATCAGATCGACTAAATCTGTGTGATTATTTCAGTTAAATTAATGGTGGAGCAGACTAGTGACATTGATTAATTTTGCGCCTGCGGCTGAGCGTAATGGCAGGGTCATTCTTGAGCAATTACAGAGTCTGCTTCAGCCTGATAGTCGCGTACTTGAGTTGGGCAGCGGCTCAGGCCAGCACGCCCTGCTGTTTAGTCAGTATCTGAAGACTGTTCGGTGGTTCCCGTCAGAGACCTCTGAGGCTTTTTCAGCGTTAGCGTGTAACTTGAAGCGGCATACAGAGGGCTTAATAGAGCAACCATTGATAATCGATGTCGGTGAGCGTAGCTGGCCTCTTGAGTATAGAGTTGATGCAATTTTTACGGCAAATACCCTGCATATTATTAGTTGGGATAAGGTTGAGGCGTTGTTCAAAGGTAGTGGCTTGTATCTTTTGTCAGGAGGGCTTTTGATTACCTATGGTCCTTTCAGATATCAGGGGGAGTTTACCAGTGAAAGTAATGCACAATTTGATACATGGTTGAAGCAGCGAGATAAGAAAAGTGGGATCAGGGATATCTCTGAGCTTGCAGAGGTCGCGGAAAAGGCCGGTTTAAAGCTGCTACAGGATATAGCCATGCCTGCGAATAATCAGTTATTGGTCTGGCAGAAGTTGTAATTTAACTGGAGAGAAAACAGACTGTAGCCGGTGTGGCTACAGCCGGCATTTGCGTCAGTTACAGAATAGTAACATTTTCCGCTTGTGGGCCTTTCTGGCCCTGAGTAACTTCGAAAGAAACCTGCTGGCCTTCGTTCAGGCTTTTGAATCCGTCAGAGTTGATTGCACGGAAATGAACGAATAAGTCAGGACCGTTTTCCTGTTCGATGAAGCCATAACCTTTATCGGCATTGAACCATTTAACGGTACCAGTAGATGTAGACATAGTAGTATTTCCTACAGAAGTATTTTTTTAAAATTATAGTGTACGAATTTGTTCCGTAACACGGGTTAAGCTAAGAATGTAGGATCTACTATTTATGCCGCAGATAAGAACGCACTGGCTTGAGCAACTGTCGATCTGTTCAGGGGCATAAAAATCAGGCCGTACTTTCAAGCTGAACTCATTCTATGCGATTTATTATAAGAGTAAAAGTCTTATTTTATAGCTGTGATTGCCTTATAACTTGTTGTTAAATAATGTGTTTTTTGATTTTGTTATGCAGCTGATAAATCTTATAGCGCATCACTTGACGGCTATTTTGCTGATGTTTGTAGTTTTAGACTGAGAATAAGTCTTATTCCTTCTAAGTCGTTATCATTTAACGAATTTTTATGATTCTGGTGTCGGGCTTAAAAGCTCAGGGGGCTTGTAGCCTGATTAGCTTGTTCTTGAGACCGGTATGGCTGCTTGGCAGGTAAGGCTGAAGGGGGGACTGACATCAACGGAGCTAATTTCCGCTCCGTTGATGGGGGCATTTATAGCGAAGGTATAGTTACCACATCAGATCATCAGGGATCTGGAAGTCGGCATAAGGATCGTCGGGATCGATCTCTTCAACTTCTTGACGGCTAACAATCAGTTCTGGTCGGCGCTCGGTAATTTTGTCGGCAATGCCTGCCGGAATCAGAGTATAGCTGTCATTATTGTTAGCGATCGCGAGGTTGCCTTTTGCCAACTGATCCTGCAATTCTTTATCGACGTAAAGTTTTTTGATCTTAGTGCCATCAACAAAGTTGTATTCAACATCTCCATGCTCTGGAATGGCAATCAGGTTTTGTTTAATCATCTGTAAACAGGATGCATCGATAGAGCGTCGGGTCAGGTCATCTTCGCGTTGACGATTGAGCTCACGATCCCGTTCCAGTTTATCTGTTTTAGCTTTGGCGATCGCTTCTTCCCGCGCCAGGTCTTCCTGGTCTTTATAGACTTCGCCTTTTTTAACCGCTTTAGCTTTCTTGGTTTTTTTACGTTTCTCAGCTTTAGCTGTATTGGCCTGCTTTTTATTTGCCAGGCCGGCTTTTAATAGTTGATCTTGCAGAGAACCTGCCATCTTTCCTGTCCTGTATATTTCTCTTTCTGCTGCGCACTATAGCGAAGTATGTAATTGAGCTCCAGATGTGCTTTTTCTGATTGGGCTTAGGCCAGGCTATAGAGGGATCATCTGCTCTGTTAGGCAGTTTGCAAAAGTCCGGGTGTTTCACTGGATTGCCCTTCGCGCATTAAGTCGAATCCCGGCCATTGAAAAAGTATTTGAATTGTAGGCAGGCTTCTAAGACCAAAGTTAAAGATAGGGTGGTTGATATTTGATCTGGTACAAAACTATTACAAAAATTAGGGTTAATATCTTGAAAACAGAGGGCTTTAACAGTAAAAGGTTTAATCGGTTTGAAAAATAGCCAGGCTTCTTTGTAATAATTTTCTGAGTGATTGCTCATTTGGAAACTTTGTTGTGATGATGTTTGCGTATCTGCTTTGATTTTTATCAGTAGTTGTTGGTTATTGCCAACCTTCCAGATCGGTGTAATACCAGCGTTCTGTTTCAGGAATGCGGTGATAGTTATAAAAATAAAGTATTGGGGATTTTATGTCTGATCAACTTCTTTCAGGTGTCGTTAAATGGTTTAACGATGAAAAAGGTTATGGCTTCATTGAGCGTGAAAGTGGTGCTGATGTTTTCGTACATTATCGTGCTATTAACGGTACAGGTCGTCGCAGCCTGGCTGAAGGGCAGCAAGTGACTTTTGAAGTTACTCAGGGCCAGAAAGGCTTACAAGCTGAAAACGTAACTGTTACCGGCTGATTGAATCTGGTCTTCGGTGAGCCTTCACCGGAGACCTGCTTTACCGCCTCATAAATCGTTGTTAATTCGTTCTCGATTACCTCTGTCTTGTTTTATTCCCAGTAATACTTTCATATGTCTGCCTGATGGTATTGAATAGCCGCTGGCCTTTTATATAGATGATAAATATGACGATTAAACTGGCGGTATATTGCGGTGCATCCTCTGGCCGGAAGGGTGGTTCTTATCAGCTTCTGGCTGAACAACTTGGTGTTCTATTAGCGAAGCATAATATTGAGTTAGTTTATGGTGGTGCCAGTGTCGGATTGATGGGTATTGTTGCCGATGCGGTTTTATCTGCCGGAGGGCAGGTACATGGGGTTATGCCGCAGGTGCTGATAGATAAAGAACAGGCCCATAACAAGCTATCTGAATTACATGTGGTTGAAGATATTCATCAGCGTAAGGCGATGATGATGGAACTGTCTGATGCCTTCATTGCGCTGCCTGGTGGTACCGGCACCCTGGAAGAGTTATTCGAGGTCTGGGCCTGGCGTCAAATAGGCATTCACTCTAAGCCATTTGGCTTACTCAATATCGATGGGTACTACGATCATTTGCTCCGATTTCTGGACCATGCTCAGCAAGAGGCCTTTATTCGCTCTGAATATAGGGAGTATCTGTTAACCGGGTCGGATCCTGAAGCTTTGTTACAGAAATTGATCAATGCTGTTTAATCCTGAGTAAGATTACTGGATTATCCCTTCAGTATTAAGCTCTGGTCTGTTCGGGAGAATAATTGCCTCCTGTTATACTTTCACTGTTAATCCGATGTAATCGTTTCAGATACGGAATAGCCCGAGCTTTTTTAATATGCTTATTTGAATTAGAGTCTGGAGTACTAATGCAAACAATGCCGGCTGGAATTCCAGCCTTGAGAACCGTCGCGATGCCGGGAGATACTAACCCAGATGGTGATATTTTTGGTGGTTGGACAATGTCACTAATGGATCTTGCCTGCGGTACTTTTGCCTCTCAGGAAGTAAAGGGGCGGGTAGTGACTGTCGCGGTTGATGCGATGACGTTTCATAAACCCGTTAATGTGGGAGATGATGTCAGCTGCTTTTGCCATGTTGAACGTTTTGGTTCCACTTCGCTGGTCGTGCATGTGGAAACCTGGGTGCAAAGGCATCACAGTGAGCTGATAGAGAAAGTGACAGAGGGTAAATTCACCATGGTCGCCATTAATGAATATGGCAAGCCGAGACCTATTCTGGCACCTATCTGATTAACCCATATGACTATCGATTCTAAGAACTAAAAAACGCGCTATCACCTGAGTGACTAGCGCGTTTTTTTTGTCGGCTATTAATCTTTAGTCAATTGCTTACTGACGAATACCTTCGACATGCAGTTCCATGTAAACCGTTTCTGATGCCGGTCCAAGGTTCTTGGTAATGCCGAAATCTTTCATTTTAAATTCAGTCGTCCCGGTAAAGCCTGCGCGATAGCCGCCCCATGGGTCCTGACCTTCGCCAATTTTAGAAACCTTCAGCTCAACAGCTTTAGTTACACCGTGTAGCGTCAGGTTGCCATTCATTACCGCAGTGCCATCAGCGTTGGCGTTGAAGCTAGTGCTCTTAAAGGTCGCTTTAGGGAAGTTGCTAACATCAAGGAAGTCGCCGCTACGAATATGCTTGTCACGTTCAGCGTGATTTGAGTCAACGCTGGCTGTATCGATCTCTACATTGACATTTGCAGCAGATGGATTAGCTTCATCGTAGCTGAATTGTCCGCCAAACTCGTTGAAACGACCTTCTAACCAGCTATAACCCAGGTGGCTAACCTTGAAGTTAATTGAAGCGTGAGCGCCTTTAGTATCAATGGTGTAGTCTGCAGCCTGAACAGTAGTAGCAAAAGTGCCAGCCAGAGTGCCTGTCAAAATAGCGCCAGCAATCAAGTTCTTCATTTTCATGAGTTAGTCTCCTGATGCATGCCAAGCATGCGTTTAAGGGTGTTGTCTTTGTTTATATAGTGGTGCTTAAGCGCTGCAAGTGCATGCAGGCCAGCCAGAATAATAAGGGTTGTGGTGCTTAAGTAATGGATCTCGCCAGCAATATCTTCCTGGTTTTCAGTAACGGCAGGCAGTGCAGGTACTTCAAACCAGTTGAACACAGCAATAGCTCTGCCGTCGGCGGTTGAGATCATGTAACCGGAAACCAGTGCTATCAGTAGCAACAGATAAAGTCCTGAATGGGCTAGCTTAGTAATAAGCAGCAGTAGCTTTGGTTGCTCTAAAGCCTGTGGCTTTTTATTAATCGTTTGCCATAGCATCCGTACTATCAGTAGGCTCATTAGGATCAGGCCGATACTTTTATGCCATTGAGGAACGGTACGATAGGCAGGGTCGTAATAATCCAGCGTATCGATGTAGAGTCCTAACGGATACATCCCGATGATGATCAGCGCCATGCCCCAATGGATGGCAATAGAGCCCAGGCCATATTGGTGGGTGTCATTTTTTACAGGTAATGCCATAAATAATCCGGATGTAACAAACTGATTTATTGAGTTATTTTGTGACAATGCTAACAAGAAACAGTTCTCATTAGCATTGTTGTTTTTTTATGAACCGATTACAAATTACTGTTTCCAGCGCAGTGCAGCAATTGCAACGCGGGCGCCCAGTGCTTGCGCGGTATCCCTGTCGGCTTGAGGTGGCGTGATTTCAGCACCCTCATCGGCATTGCTTTGTGCCATAGCGCCTAAGTAACTACCGATACGATTCAGGTCTTCAGGGCTACCCTGACTGCTGTTATTACCGGCGGTCAGGCCCAGGCTGACCCAGTTCATACCTTGTTGAGCGGCGTAAACCGATAGTTGTATCAGGGTGTTGAGTTTATCACCGCTCTGGCTCGCTGAGTTGGTAAAGCCGGCAGCAAGCTTGTCTTTCCAGCCCTGCTCCATCCAGACTTTAGAGCTGGCATCCATGAAGGTTTTAAACTGACCGCTGACACTGCCCATATAGGTTGGTGAGCCAAAAATAATTGCATCGGCTTCTGCCAGAGCGTCCCAGTTCAGATTATCTAAGTCAGCTACCGAAATGGTTTGTGCTACTGCACCTGCGTTTTCAACGCCGGTGGCAACTGCTTGTGCCAGTACTTCGGTGTGGCCGTAACCGCTATGGTATGCGATAGCTACTTTTACTTGTTCAGTCATCATATTCTCACTGTATCTTTTAAAGTTCTGTTCTGACGTTTTGTTCGGGCCGGCCGGGCTGGATGAAAACAATATACTGGGGCATACTTAATTCATAAAATGAATAAAAGTGATTTTCATTATGCGTGAAGTGAATTTGAGGTCGGTTGACCTCAATCTGTTGGTGGTATTGTTGCAGTTGCTGGAGACTCGACACGTCACCCGGGCAGCTGAAATGCTACATATGAGTCAGCCAGCTGTCAGCAGGGCTTTGCAGCGGTTAAGGACAACCTTTGATGATCCTTTGCTGGTGCGGACTACTCAGGGTTTTGATCTGAGCGCCAGGGCTGAGGAGTTGCTGCCCCGGCTGCAACAATTATTGGCAGGCCTGAGCCAGCTGATAGCAGAGCCTGAGTTTGTTCCTTCTGAAGCTAAAGATGTGGTTCGGGTTTATGGTCTTGATTTGGAAGTCGCATGTTTTGTGTCACCTTTAATTCAGGTGTTGCGTCGTGAAGCGCCCTGGATGCGGCTAGAGGTCAGAACTGAGCCCAGGGATCACTTTGAACTGCTGGAACAGGGTGATGTGCATTTTTGTGTAACGGGAATGTCGCCAAAAACAACAGAGGATCAGTATCGTCGGCTGTTGATTGGTCAAACAACGTCGGTGTGTGTGATGTCGGCAGATCACCCTCTGGCGGATTCAGATCTGACCTTAGATAAATACCTGACAGCCAGCCATGGGCTGGTCTCCATTACTGGTCGGGGGCCTGGTGTTGTAGATGACAGGCTTGCAGCATTGGGCAAAAAAAGACACCTGGCCCTGCGATTATCTAACTTCATGACGGTAGCTGATTTTTGCGAGCACACCGATCTTTTGTTTGTTTTACCTGAAATAGTTGCTCAAAAAGTTGTGCAAGGACGGAATATCGTTTTGAAGCAGGTACCGGAAGAGTTACATAGCCCGGTGATTAATTTTTATCTTTACTGGCATGAGCGTTACCACCGTGACCCGATGTGCCGCTGGATACGGCAGCGGATTTTAGAGGTGATATAGCACCAAAGTGCTGTCTTAGCAGCCTGAAAGTAGAATGGCTCCTCACCGCCTTATTACCGGATTATCAAAGATCGGTCAGGCGGAGTCAGAAGATGCGTTGCTTATCATTCATTAAACATATTGCCCTGTGTGGTTTGCTGATATTCAGCAGCTTATTACAGGCGAATCCTTCTGAAGCAGATATCCGTTCAATTTTTCCAAAGCTGACGCGTATAGGCGAGCCGCAACAGAACCCTCCTGTGTTGCCTGTATACCAGTTAGATCAGCTGTTAGGTTATATTTTTGAAACTAACGACCTGACTGATTTGCCAGGCTTTTCCGGTGAACGTATCAACATGCTGATCGGGCTGGATCCTCAGGGGCTGGTAGCTGGGCTAAAAGTGTTAAATCATCATGAGCCAATATTTATGCATGGCCTGGGTGAAAAGCCCATGGTCGGTTTTGTTAATCAGTATAAGGGCTTATCTGTTGCCAGCAGGATCATAGTAGATAGCAGACAATCCGGTAAGGATGATGGGAGTGGCACGGTCTTCATCGATGGGGTGACAAAAGCAACTGTCTCTGTGCTGGTGATGAATGATACGGTTCTGGCGTCGGCTTTAAAAGTTGCTCGGGCTTATCTGGATGGCTTTTACCAGCCGCCGGAAGCAGTCGTTAAAGAGACGGTCTTTCAACCCTATAACTGGCAGGCACTGCTGGAAACAAAACTGGTTAAGTCCTGGCCGCTATCGCTGACGGAGCTGGATCAGGGATTGCCACAAGAGCTGGCAGACTATCCGGATCCTGAATTAGAGCAGCTGACCGAAGAGCTTGATGTTGAAATGGGGGAGCTTGCCGGACAATATTTTTATACTTACCTGAATACACCTGTCACTGGACGCAATCTGTTAGGCGATTCAGAGTTCGGGCGATTGAAGCAGGTGCTGAGGCCTGGTGAACATGCATTGCTAGTCGCTTCAACGGGAATGTATAGCTTTCTGGAGCCAGGCTTTCGTCGGGGGACAGTACCGCAACGGCTAGGATTGCAGCAGAATGGTCTGCCTGTTGATATTCGTGATCTGGATTTCTTTGATGCGGGTATGCCTGATCTGGGTATTCCGGGTATGCAGCAGATGCGGATATTCAGGATCAAGGCACAGTCAGGCTTCAACCCTTCGCAGCCAATCACCCTGACCCTGAATCTGGATCTGGCCCGTAACCATCTACTCAGGGATCAGGCTCAATTTGAAAGTCGTCACCAGATGCCCGGTGAACTGTTTGATATTCAGGAGATCGTCGAGGTAAAGCCACAGCCGCTTTGGCAACGTTTATGGCAGGACCGGATACCGCAGGTGGTTTTATTGTTGGTGATTCTGACAGTAGTGAGTGCTGCCTTTATCTGGCAGCATCGGTTATCTGCCCATAGTCAGCTGATGCATAAAGTACGTTGGGGCGTTATGTTGCTGACCTTTGGATTTATTGGCATCTATGCGCAGGGGCAGCTGTCAGTGGTCAATATCTATACTTTGCTGTTGGAGCTGACTAATGGTTTTGATCTGCAGGTATTTCTACTCGACCCGGTTCTGTTTGTGCTCTGGAGCTATGTTTTTATTACGTTGTTCTTATGGGGGCGAGGCGTATTTTGTGGCTGGTTATGCCCGTTTGGAGTGTTGCAGGAGATTGTAGGTAAGCTCGCTAGCTGGCTCAAAATAAAGCAGTGGAAGGTTGCTCCGTTATGGCACAAGCGTTTGCAAAAGCTGAAGTATCTGATTCTTGTGGTGCTGGTGGGGAGTGCGTTCTGGTCTGTCAGTCTGGCAGAACGTCTGGCAGAAATAGAACCCTTTAAAACGACGATCACCTTGTACTTTGACCGTAGCTGGCCTTTTGTTGTTTATGCGCTGTTGCTGTTAGGCAGCGGTTTGTTCATTCATAAGTTTTTCTGCCGCTACCTTTGCCCTCTGGGTGCAGGTTTATCTGTACTGGGACGGTTGAGCTTATTCCGTTGGTTATATCGTCGTAGAGAGTGTGGTTCTCCTTGTCAGTTATGTAAGGTCCGTTGCGAGATTGATTCGATAAACCGGGACGGTAGCGTTGACTACAGCGAGTGTATTCAGTGTATGGAGTGTATCGTTATTCTTAATAATCCGGATCAATGCGCGATTGAAATGTCGCAAAACAAACAACGAAACAGGCAGCAACGTAACAAGGCGCAACAATCGATAGAGGCAGTGCAGCTGTAGTGCCTTTGTTACCCTAAGCCTAACTTTACACCCAATAGAACTAAGCCGCCGCCCACTATCCGCTCAAGGTTAGTGCGGATGCGCAGCATGGTCTGTTGAATGCCTGGTTGGGTCAGGATCATGATAATCAGGCTAAGCCAGCTAAGTTCAACAATGACCGGGGTTACGTAGTAAAGGATTTGCATCCACAGGCTGGTTACATCGGCCAGAATATGGCTGAAGATAGCGATGAACATGATCAGAATCTTTGGATTAAAGAGGCTGATCATCATGCCGGCAATAAAGGGGTTGCCACTGGCGTTCTGCTCAGTGTCATTATTGTTGTCCAGTGTGCGTGCAGCCAGATAGGTGAGACCCATATAGATAAGGTAGGCACTGCCCAGCCAGCGAATAGCATGGTACAGACCTGGTGTCTGTTCTATCAGGGCTGCCAGTCCAATTACTGAAAGCAGCACATGTATTGCCAGTGCTGTCGCCAGGCCTAAAGCGGTAATAAAGCCTTTGCGACGCGAGCCCTGCAAGGTATTGCGCAAAATAATCGCCGTATTCGCGCCGGGTACCATAGCCCCCATTAGCATTATGCCGGTAAAGATAAGCCATTCAGACATTGTAACTCCTCAAATAATGGGCAGAGTTTATCTGTTCAGTGATGGCTGTTCGAATGCTGAATATCTATAAGGGTTATAACTAAAACTGATGACCTTGTGTGTTCATAAATATGAAGAGTAGGCCTATGGATTGTTAGCGATAGTTTCGTAAACTGTGTAGCAGTCTTTCGCGCAGATAACGGTGGGCAGGATCGCCCTGTAGTCGTTGATGCCATATCAGATAGTAGTTGCTGGTCGGGACCGAAAGCCCTTCGGGTAGAGGTTTTACTTTAAGGTTGTATTGTGCGGCCAGGTGATTTGCAATATGGCTGGGCAGGGTGAGTATGTAATCAGTTCTGGCGGTTATCGCCATTGCTGAATGAATAAAGGGTACGGTGAGCATCATTCTTCTATTTAGCTTCAGTGCTTCTAATGCTTCATCCACGGCTCTTATTTTGTCTCCGCCGGCGCTGATTCCTATATGTCCGGCTGCTGTATAGTCGCTGATGCAAATGGCCTGTTGAGCCAGGGGGTGTTGTTGTCGTACCAGGCAACTATAGCCATCGCTACCCAGTTGCTTACCGTAGATATCACTTGGGACTGTATCTAGGATGCAGGCTGCCAGATCCATTCGTCCCTGGCGTAAACTATCAATCATACCCGGGTGCCAGAGATGAAAATGCAGGCTCAGACCGGGAGCGTCTTGTTGCAGGTCAGCCAGTAGCGAAGGCATCAGGTCATGGGTGATAAAGTCTGTGCTGGCAATATTGAACTCTCCGGTAAACCCGGCCGGTTCAAACTGACTGGGAACCAGTAAATTTTCCAGTTGGTTCAGAGCGGGAGGTAGTTGCTGCCAGAGTAACTCTCCCTTAGGTGTGAGTTGCATAGTATTACCTACGCGCACCATTAATTGATCATCAAATATGGATCTTAGCTGGCTAAGATTCCGGCTCATTGCCGGTTGAGTAATATGCTGTGCTGTGGCTGCAGCTGTCACGCTGCGGGAATACAGCAGATGATACAGTGAAATGAGCAGGTTTAGATTAATGCGGGAAAGTTCCATCGCCTAAGCATATCAGTATCAGTTATACCTAGAAAGCTCCTCAGAGGTATGAGCGGTTAAATTATGTATGACAAGATCATGTTATCAGTCCCGGACTTAAGTGATGAGCATTGGCTAAAAAGATCCTGGCTTAAACTAATCAAGCCGGTTGCGATTGATCTGAAATATATTCCTGATGCTAATCGTTGGCCGGAGCTTATTCTGCTGGCAAGAACTATCAGAGAGCAGCATAATGTGCCGGTATGGTTCTTGACTGATGCACCATTGGTTGAGGTTTACTCTGATCTGTGTGATCTGTTAGCTGGCGGGTTTGGTATTCGTCTTTATGCGGGTCAGGGGGATTTCTGTGAAGTGGTGAAGGCTTATAATAAGTTAAAGTCTGAAACATAGTGTAGGTTTACAATTCATAGTGCTGTTTGAGTTAGGCTTAAGAGAGCATCACTCGTAATATTGAATTTTTTTGAAAGATAATTGTAAGGATTAAGAAACATGGCTAGAGCAAGTGCCCGACATCTGTTGGTAAGTAGTGAAGTGAAGTGTGCAGAGCTGAAAGCTGAAATTGAAGCCGGTGCCGATTTTGCTGATGTAGCACGTCAAAATTCAAGCTGTCCTTCCGGCGGCCAGGGTGGTGATCTGGGTAGCTTTGGTCCGGGTCAGATGGTACCTGAGTTTGATAAGGTTGTTTTCTCAGCACCTATTGGTGAAGTGCAAGGGCCGGTTAAAACTCAGTTTGGTTATCACCTGTTGGAAGTAACCAGCCGCGAAGACTAATTACCTGCTTTAAAAGGTAATTAGTCCAAGGAACCTGCGAATAAGTCACAAGCTTTCTCAGTGAGCAGTAAATCGACTTAGTGCGCGAAAGGGAGCGCAGCGGAATGACAAGTCCTTTCCAAACGACCTGACAAAGCAGGAAGTCGATTTAATGCCCACCCCTTCTTTTTAGGGGGCTAGCAGAGCGATCCAATTACATTGTTAACAGTTTTCGACAGGCAACCAGCATGCCTGTAACTGTTGCCTCGAACTTGAATCGCTCTGTAAGCCTGAGGCGTTTAGGACTTGTTCGTAGGTTCCCTAATGCTCCGCTGTCTTTCTGAGCGGAGCGCAGTAGTCCTGATCACTGTATTTTGGTGTAAACATAATATAATCAGCAATTTGTGGGCTGGCGAAAGGATAGTCCTGAGCTGTTAATGCATGTTCATCTGCTTCTACCAACTGCACAGTTATAATCTCTCTTTTGTCTGCACCTAGTTGTACAAGGTGTTGTGCCACACCGGTATCTTTTCGTCCATGAAACCCTCCGGTAAACAGGATTGCCTGTTGAGTACTTGTTAGTTTTTGTGTGAGATTGTAGGCCATGCTGGCATCTCTGCTGATCTGAATTTCGACCATCGGTGCTAACTGATCAGTTGCGATGGTTTTGCAGTGACTTTCATATACCTGTTTCAGAATGGTTTGCTTAATATCTGATGATATCTTCGACACCGTAGTAAAGCGGGCTTCGTCTGGTTTAGCTCCCCGATAGATATCCATTAGTAGAGAGCGCTTCAGGTTGCCGCCCCGAATGTCGTTATTATTCTGGAGTGCGCTAACAACCAGACCTGAGTAATCCTTCCAGGGCCAGCCTTTGTCCGGCCAGTGTAATGCATCCTTTATCTCTTTATTGCTGCTACTTGCATTCAGTTGATTAAAGCCTGAGCTCTGTTGCTGGTTTAACATTTCAAGTACAACCCGTGTTGCACTGCTCTGTTGCAGGTCACCTAATAATTGACGCTCTAGTTTGTGGTGATCTGGATTGTCATGTTTTTCGCCGATCAGGATATAGCGATAGTTACCCAGTTG
Organism: Amphritea balenae; assembly: GCF_003858655.1. Lineage (GTDB taxonomy): Bacteria > Pseudomonadota > Gammaproteobacteria > Pseudomonadales > Balneatricaceae > Amphritea > Amphritea balenae. The sequence continues at coordinate 461,377 of NZ_RQXV01000001.1, read as the reverse complement.
ATTAATGAGTTGGGAGTAGCTGATATTGCTGTTGTTTTTAATATCAAAGATCTGACCGTTGAGGGGGTGGTCCTTTAACAGGGGGGATTGCCATTCTGTTTGAATGGTTTGAGACTGCTGTAGGCAGCCACTTAAAATAAGCAGTGAACAAATAGTAACCAGTATTTTGCTGAAAGCCGGCGTTAACCTGAATTTGTCAGCAGGTTTTGAAACCATTTTGATCTGATCCCCTTTTCAGCTGCGCGCAGCTGGAGTAACGTATTGGTAAAGTGATACTTCAAGAGGAACATAGCATGAAACAGGGGATAAAGGTCAGTGTACGCAAAAAAGGCGAACAGGGGCCCGGTGGTCAGGTTGATCCGGAAATGCAGAAGAAGATCGACGAGGCTGTCCACTTTGTGCATGGTTTGCGCAAAAAAGGGGATAATGTAAAGCAGATGATGGAGAAGTTGAACGATCACGACCACAAGCAGCCTGATGGAAGTGACTGGAGTTATGAATCACTACATGACTTTATAGAACAGCATCACCTCTGATAATTATTGAAGGCGCTCCATTGCGGGAAAGTCCGCTGCATGGCCGCTTATCCATTCTTTAGCCGCCTGCTCTGTTGAGAGCAGGCGTCCTTTTCTGTGTTGCTTCAGACGATAGCTCTCTATCTGGCATACCTGTTCGGCCATGCGGGCCGAGTATGCCTGTTCAGGATCATCAAAGCCGATTCCGATCAGATAACCTGACCTGCTTGTTTGGCACCAGATGATATGTCCGCTTACCGAAATAGGGGACTCTGTCAGGGTGATACTGATATCTACCACTGATCCCGGCTCAATATAATGCTCAGAAATACAACTAAGGCCACCGTCGCTCATCTCTCTGCTGAGCTCTGTCAGCGGTAAGGGGTGTCCTGCTGTCTGTAGCAGAATTGGTATTTCAATCGGGTGACGCCAGTAATGTCGTGGCATGAATCCACCTCACGGAGTCGATTGCTTAGAAGGGTTATCGGCGATGACTAGCCAGGCTTAACATTATTTTTTGCCTATTGTCTCTGTGAAGACCTGTATGCGACCTTAAGAAGTCCTTGCCTTGCTGTTATCAGAGAGTGCTTTAGCAGTGCTTGAATGGGCGTTTAAGAAAAGGACTAGGAACGGATTTAAACTGAAGTGTTAGCTCGGGATTAACCTATAGGCTTATATATCCCTAATAGTTATATCTATATAACTGTATTGGATAAGAAATGGCCAACAGGATGGATCTATGTCTGCACGATTACTAACCCGATTGAAGAAAGCGGTACTTGTTGCTGTGTTGTTTAGCCCTATGGGGCTGGTTCAGGCTTCCCCGGCAGATCGCTACCCAGAATCTATGCTCTACAGTAAGCCTGTCAAAGTAACTGACAACATATGGTCTGCTATCGGTGCGACGCAGTATTACAGCTATGAGAATGGTGGGCACAATAATAACCTCAGTTTTATCGTTGGCGAAGATGCTGTGCTGGTGGTTAATGGGGGCGCTGCATACCTGTTGGCGCAGGCATTACATGCTGAAATACGAAAAGTAACAGATAAGCCTGTGCTTTATGTGGTTGATGAAAATGGTCAGTCCCATGCAGCGTTAGGCAATAGTTACTGGAAAGAGCAGGGCGCAAAGATTATTGCACATGAGGATGCCGCCACTGAGATTGAACAGCATGGTGTTGAGGGTCTTGAGGAGCTTGGTAATATTTTAAAAGAGCAGATTCAAGGCACTGAGCTGGTTGAGATTGATACTCTCTTTGCAGATCAATTGGAGCTGGATCTGGGTGGCCTTAAGGTCAAGCTGATCCATTTTGGTCCGGCACATTCTATGGGTGACATCTCTGTTGTGGTACCAGATCGTAACGTTTTGATTGCCGGTGATATGGCATTTCACCAGCGTATGTTACCGGTGTTCCCTGATACGGATACTGCGGCCTGGCTTGATACATGGCATAGCCGTTTTGCTCCTTATGCAAAAGATATGATTATTGTGCCGGGACATGGGGATGTGACAGATTTTGCCACGGTAGACCGATATACCCGGGGTTATCTTGAATATATAAGGGTCAGGGTTGCAGAGCTGCTCGAGAACGATGGCAGCCTTGAAGATGCCTATGAAATTGATCAGAGTCCTTATGCCCAGCTGGAAACGTTCGATCAGTTGGCAGCAAAAAATGCAGGCAGAATCTTTGAAGCGATGGAGTTTGAATAGTTTTGACATAAAAGTCATTTTAACTGACATTTTTGTCGTTACGGTTGTTGTCTGAGTAGTTGGTATTTTAATTAAGTATTTAATATATAAAGACTTTTGAAGTATGGTCCTGTTTATGCCTTGTAGCAAGTAACTTATGAATTCTGCTGGAGAGTTACTTATGTCCCATGATGAGCAAGGCGTTGAAATGATTGGTGTTGTCCCTTCAATATTGATGGTGGTGGGAGGTCTGGCGGTTGCCATTCTGCCGTTGCTGGTTCAGATAGGTTTATTGATGTCTGCTTAAAGTAATCTGGCGTTGTTGATATAGAGAGGTTTGTTGCTTTCCGTTTAAATTATCGGCTTTGATCTCTTTGGGGGATATATATTCCCCCTTTTTTGTATTAATATGCGTAACAGGTTACGTAACTGGTTTTGTTATTTTAAGGTTGTCTGATGGATCACATGCAAAGTTTTGGCAGTCTGTCTCTGGGGAGTCGCTTAAAGCGACTGTCGGATAGTCTGGTTCAGGATGTTAATAATCTCTATAAAAGTCAGGGCATTGAGCTTAACCCGACTTTTTTTCCACTGTTCAACCTGCTTAATCAGCAAGGTGCCATCACAGTGACAGAGGCTGCTGAGAAGTTGGGTGTAAGCCATCCGGCTATTAGTAAGATCGCCCGAAAAATGTTGCTTGAAGGTTGGCTGACCAAAACAGCTGATAGTACCGATGAAAGGCGGCAGTTGCTGGCTTTAACGGCTAAAAGCGATGACCTTCTGATAACCATTGAGCCTGTCTGGCGTGAAATTAAAGAGTATCTGGATAAGTTAATCGCTTCTCAGGAGTATCCGTTACTGGCATCACTGGCTGAATTTGAAGGCTTAATTGAGCGGCAGGGTTTTTATCAGCCGGTTGTTGAACAGTTGGATCGGCGCCGTGATAGCCAGAAAATTACTGTAAAGGGTTGGGATGCCTCCCTGAGAGATGATTTTAAACGGCTGAATCTGGATTGGCTGAATGGTTATTTTAACGGGGAGCTAAATGAACTGGACCGGGAGGCGCTTGATAACCCAGAGGGGTATTACCTGTCCCGTGGTGGTTATGTCTGGTTTGCCCTTAGTGAAGATCATGACAAAGTTGTCGGATGTGTAGCGTTAGCGAATCATGGTGATGGGCTGTATGAGATTTCAAAAATGGGGGTAGAGGAGGTCTGGCAGAATACGGGTGTAGGGCGTGCACTTATGCTGACGGCTTTGGATAAAGCCCGTCAGTTAAATGCTGAAGAGGTCTATCTTGAATCCTCAACTAAGCTGGAGCGGGCGTTACATCTTTACAAGAATATGGGCTTTCGACAAATACCTCACCCTCAGGGCAAGTCAAAATATGACCGCTCAGATATCTATATGACATTGAAGCTTTGATTATGAATTCAAATGTAGCGACTGAAAACCTTGTGGTCATTCGGCGCCGGGAGATGCTGGATGGTGCAAAGGCGACCATTCCATTAATTATTGGTGCGATACCTTTCGGCATTATATTCGGTACTTTAGCCGAACCCAGTGGTTTATCTGCTCTGGGGGCATTGGCGATGTCGGTTATTGTTTTTGCCGGCTCCGGACAGTTTATTGCGTTGGGATTGCTGGCGGCAGGCGCTGCTGTGCCAGTGATTATCGCAACCACTTTTGTGGTAAACCTGAGGCACATACTCTATGCCGCTAATCTGGTGCCTAAGGTGCGCCATCTGCCTCAACGGTGGCGAATCATGATGGCGTTCGGACTAACCGATGAGACCTTTGCTGCTGTAAGTAGCCGATTTATGTTGCAGGATGATACCCGGCACGCGCACTGGTTTTATCTGGGGTCTTGGCTGGCTATGTATAGTAACTGGGTTTTCTGCACAGGGCTGGGAATTGCTCTGGGTGAATTGTTCCCGGATATGACCGAGTGGGGGCTGGATTTTGCTATGTCAGTGACTTTTATTGGCATGGTAATGCCCTATCTTAAAAGCCGGCCTATGTGGGCTGCTGTGATTGTCTCAGGAGCGGTCGCTATAGCAACTATTGCGCTGCCCCATAAGTTGGGGTTGATGGTTGCAGCGATCTGCGGCATTGCTGTAGGCCTGTCGTTACATATGTTGCTGAATGCAGCCGGGAAAAAGGAGAAGGGTGATGGATGAGGTCTTACTGATATTTGGCATGTTTCTGGTTACCTTCAGTGTGCGCTATGTGCTGTTTGCTGCAGCAGGGAAGGTTCATTTTCCTGGCTGGCTGAATATAGGGTTGGGATTTGTTCCGCCGGCGGTACTGACAGCCATCGCTGTTCCCGCTGTGCTTATGCCTCGTGGCGAACTTTGGTTGCAGCCTGATAATCCATGGCTGGTGGCGGGATTATTTGCTGCGATTATATCGGTCTGGCGCAGAGACCTGCTGACCACTATTGTTTCTGGTATGGCATTTTTTATGTTACTTCGGTTTGGTCTCGGCTTTTGAGTTTAGAGTTTTTTAATCAAGCGCTTTGAATCAAACGCTTTGAATCAAGCACTTTGAATACACAGTTTTCATATCATAATCCTCCAATCTTAGGGCCTTAAAAATGGCTTTATTGGTAAGCAGGTAACCGGCTTTGTTGCTCTGTTGTATCAATTCCTTCCATTTTCAGAAAAGCTTTGACTGTAACTATCCCCGTAACAGCTATGAATGCGTTATATTCGAGATGTTGGCATACAACTTGTAGTTACCTGGATGAATAAGTGCTTAGATGAGCAAACGCTCAGTACGCAAGTATTTCTATGGGCAAACGTACACTGAGCTGTTTGGCTGTATGTCTTTAGATGTTTATGACGCCTTGCACAGTGGGGATCTATTATTAACTGTTCAGCAGTAAGAGTCAGGATTAGTGGGCAGGTACAAGGGGTTGGCTTTCGCCCTTTTGTATATAACCTTGCCTGCCGCCTGGGGCTGAGAGGTGAGGTCGCTAATTCTCCGGCGGGTGTCGAACTGGTTATAGAGGGCGATGAGTCTGGTCTGACCCGGTTTCAGCAGCTGTTGTGGGATGAATTGCCACCAATGGCGCTAATCGAGCAGCTTAATAGTGAGCCGGTTCCTTTGTCGTATTTTGATAGTTTTAAGATTCTACCTAGTGCTAAAGGTGAAGTGTCCATTACAGCAACTCCGGATGCTGCTGTTTGCCCTGATTGCCTTGCTGAGCTGTTTAACCCTTCTGATCGGCGTTACCTTTATCCCTTTATCAACTGTACTAATTGTGGTCCCCGATACAGCCTTATCAAAGCGCTGCCTTATGACAGAACCAATACCACAATGTCAGCCTTTGATCTCTGTACTGCCTGTCTTAGTGAATATAATGATCCTGCAGACCGGCGCTTTCATGCTCAGCCAAACGCCTGCCCGGATTGTGGTCCGGGTTTAAGTTTTACAGATGAGAAAGGGCATTTTGTTAAGACGGGTGAACTGCATGATGAGTCTCTAATTGCTGCGGCTACGCTGATTAGGGCGGGTAAAATTGTTGCCGTAAAGGGGGTGGGTGGCTTTCATCTGATCTGTGATGCTCGCAATGCTGATGCAGTGGTGCGGTTACGGCAGCAAAAACAGCGTCCGGATAAGCCATTTGCGTTACTGGGTTTAAATACTGAATCCCTGAATACAGTAGTACAGCTTGATGATAATCGGCGCCAGCGATTGCAGGCTCAGGATGCGCCGGTGCTTCTCTGCCCCTGGCAAAAAGAAACCTCCCTTGATACTGAAAACAGGGATCTTATTGCTTCGGGTTTAAATTGGTGTGGGGTGATGTTGCCTCATAGCCCTTTGCATTTTTTATTACTGCATCAATTATGTGGAAGACCTGAAGCCAGTGACTGGCTTGAATCTGAACAGCAGCCTTTGTTAGTGATGACCAGTGCCAACCGTAGTGGAAATCCACTGATCACAGATAATCAGCAGGCATTAATTGAACTAAGGGGTATTGCCGACGGTTTTTTGCTACACAACCGTGACATTCATATTCGCTGTGATGATTCTGTCGTCAACGGTCTGTCTGACAGTATGCCAATAGTGCGTCGGGGGCGTGGGTTAGCTCCGCAGGTGATTCAACTACCTCAGTCCGGACCATCAGTATTGGCTACCGGTGCATTTTTTAAAAATACCATCTGTGTCACTAAAGGTGATAAAGCTTATGTGTCGCAGTACATTGGTGATCTGGATAATCCTGATTGCTGTCACTCGCTGTCAGAGATGGTTAATCATCTGATTCAGTTACTAGATGTTGTGCCACAACAGGTTGTCTGTGATCAGCATCCGGATTTTTTTAGTAGTCTTTTTGCCCGTCAGTTTGCTGAACGTCATGACTTACCGCTGCAATCAGTGCAACATCATCATGCTCATATTGCAGCGGTTATGGCGGAGCATCAGTTGAGCGGAGCGGTGCTTGGCCTGGCGTTAGATGGTTTGGGGTTGGGAGATTGCGATCAGCTTTGGGGTGGTGAATTATTACGGGTTGATGGCCGTGGTACTGAGCGCACAGGCCGTTTGTCATCACTTTTGTTGCCTGGGGGAGATAAAGCGGCAGCAGAACCCTGGCGGGTTGCAGCGGGGATGTTGTATCAATCCGGCCAATCAGATGAGATAGACAAGCGTTTTCATTATGCCGGAGTAGCAACGGTTAAACAGATGCTGAATCAGCATATTAACTGCCCCCAAACGAGTAGTGCGGGGCGTTTATTTGATGGGGTTGCTGCACTGTTAGGCTTATGCTCAATCAATAGCTATGAGGCGCAGGCGGCGATGCAGCTTGAGTCGGCGGCGTTAAGTTATGTTGAGCAATATGGCTGGCCTGAATGCGAGCCTCTGTTGTCAGCCGGTGTTGCAACTGATGTTGCTGCTGATAGCTCAACTATTGATAGTGCTGATATGACGCTGACAGAGTTGAACCTTGCGACGCTTCTCACGACGTTATCAGAGATAGAAGATCCACTCTATGGTGCTGCACTATTTCATCGTCAGTTTATCGATGGGCTGGGGTGCTGGGTATTTGACACAGTTCAGGCGTCGGGGATTAACAGAGTGGTTTTAGCTGGTGGCTGTTTTCTAAACCAGCTGCTGCTTCGAGGGCTAACAGAACAGCTTGAATTAAACGGCATTGAGGTGTTTAGTGCCGGTAAAATTCCCTGTAATGATGGGGGTATCAGCCTGGGACAAGCTCAGGTAGCTTTACAGCTATCACTGCCAGCTAACCGGCAGAACAGTAATTATTAGGCAAGTAATTATTAGGCACGTAATTAGAGCAGTAAGCAGGACGGATAGAAGAGCTATAAGCCGGACAGGCAATAGCAAAGTACGACAGAATTCTCAAACAAGGGTTTATTGCAATGTGTTTAGCAATACCGGTAAAAGTTGAACAGATTATCGATACCGAGACCGCCATTGCGGATATCGGTGGGGTGCGAAAAGAGATCAATATTGCATTAATTGCTGACCTGAATGTGGGTGATTATGTAATTCTCCATGTGGGTTATGCGCTTAATAAAATTGATCCTGAAGAGGCTGAACGAACGCTTCAGCTATTTGCTGAGCTCGGTGAGCTTGAGCAGATCATGGAAGGCCATCAACAGGAATTGTCATGAAATATGTTGACGAATATCGTGACGGCCAGCTGGCGCGTGAGATAGCAGGACGTATCCGCAACGAAGCCGATCCTGAACGCAACTATCATCTTATGGAGTTTTGTGGCGGCCACACCCATGCAATCTTCCGCTATGGTATTCCCGATCTGTTACCTGGGAATGTGAAGATGATTCACGGGCCGGGTTGTCCTGTTTGTGTACTGCCAATAAGCCGACTCGACGCAGCGATAGAGTTGGCGGTAACCCATAAAGTCATTCTTTGTTCTTATGGCGATATGATGCGCGTACCTGGTTCCCGTAAACGCAGCTTACTAAAAGCCAGAGCCGAAGGTGCAGATGTCCGGATGGTGTATTCCTGTACTGATGCATTAAAAATCGCCCGTGATAATCCTGATCGTGAAGTTGTCTTTTTTGCCATCGGCTTCGAAACTACTACGCCACCAACAGCCTTAGTCATTCGTCAGGCCCGCAAACTGGGACTGACGAATTTTTCCGTCTTCTGTAACCATGTACTGACTCCTGCTGCGATCAGCAATATTCTTGAGTCCCCTGAAGTACGTGAACTGGGTGTGCTCCCCCTGGATGGTTTTATTGGGCCGGCGCATGTCAGTACAGTGATTGGCAGCCAGCCTTATGAATATTTTGCTGAGGAGTACCAAAAACCGGTGGTGATTGCCGGCTTTGAACCCCTTGATGTGTTGCAGGCTATTCTGATGCTGATACGTCAGCTGAATGAGGGTAGGGCTGAAGTTGAAAATGAGTTTTCCCGGGCGGTGACAGAGGTCGGCAATGAGCAAGCAAAACAGATAGTTGCAGATACCTTTGAATTACGACGTAGCTTTGAGTGGCGCGGGCTAGGTACCGTGCCTTATAGCGCGCTGCGTATTAAAGCTGAATATGCCGGTTTTGATGCAGAAAAGCGTTTTGCTGTTAAGTATAAAAGTGCCGGTGAAAATAAAGCCTGTGAATGCGGAGCTATTTTGCGGGGGGTTAAGTCGCCAAGAGATTGCAGTTTGTTTGGTGGCCCTTGTACACCTGAAAACCCTCTGGGCTCTTGTATGGTATCCAGTGAGGGCGCTTGTGCGGCTTATTACAGTTATGGCCGGCATCAGGAATCTGTGTTTGCTTCAGATGCTGAAAATGGTGCTGTTACTGACGTTGTACCTGATGCGACCAATATAGCTAAAGAGAGATCACTATGACCAAAGGTTCACAGTATAGTCACCGTCTTGACCTGGAAAATGGGCGGGTTGAGATGGCTCATGGCAGTGGTGGCAAAGCGATGGCTCAGCTGATCGATGAATTATTTCTTCAGGCGTTCTCAAATCCCTGGTTGGATAAAATGAATGATCAGGCCTGTTTTAGCCTGCCTGCGGGGCGGGTGGTGATGGCGACAGACAGTCATGTTATTTCACCGCTGTTTTTCCCCGGTGGAGATATAGGATCGTTATCGGTGCATGGCACTGTTAATGATGTTGCCATGTCGGGAGCGGTGCCAAAATACCTTTCGGCAGGGTTTATTCTTGAAGAGGGCTTTGCGCTGTCGAGCCTTAAACAGCTTGTTGAGTCGATGGCGCACGCCGCTGAAGCTGCAGGGGTGGCTATTGTTACCGGAGATACCAAAGTGGTGGAACGGGGTAAAGGCGATGGCTGTTTTATTACGACGACGGGTGTGGGAGTTGTTCCTGAAGGGTTAAATATCTCCGGTGATCAGGTCGCGGTTGGCGATAAAATTCTGGTCTCCGGCACTCTGGGTGATCATGGTGTCGCTATTATGTCGTTGCGCGAAGGGCTTAGCTTTGAAACCACGATTGAATCAGATAGTCAGTCGTTACAGGATCTGGTCGCGGCGATGGTTGAGGTTGTGCCAGATATTAGTTGTATGCGGGATCCGACCCGGGGTGGTCTGGCTGCAACTCTGAATGAAATAGCGCAAAGTGCCGGGGTGGGTATGCAGATCTATGAGGCCCAGATCCCGGTTAAGCCTCAGGTCAGTGCTGCTTGTGAATTTTTAGGGCTGGACCCGCTATATGTTGCTAATGAGGGAAAATTGATCGCCTTTTGTCCTGCAGATCAGGCCGAACAGTTGTTAGCAGTGATGCGTGAGCATCCTAAAGGTCGTGATGCGGCGATTATCGGCGATGTCACCGAAGATTCATTGAAGTTCGTACAGATGGAAACGACCTTTGGTGGCAAGCGGATGGTGGATTGGATTAATGGTGAGCAGCTGCCTCGCATCTGTTGAGACCTTGTATGTGATCTCCATGCTGCGTTTACGCTCGACTCGTTTAGCGGGCTAAACTTCGCTCGCTAAGCCTTGCCTGGTGATCCCATTCAAACCCTCAGTTATTTGGGACAAAATTAATTAGGTAAAATATGAAAATCCTGTTTCTGACCCATAGTTTTAACTCTTTGACTCAACGACTGTTTGTTGAGCTGCGTCGTGATGGACATGAGATCTCGGTGGAGTTTGATATTAACGATGCGGTGGCAGAGCAGGCGGTCGGGTTGTTTCAGCCCGAGCTGATTATTGCGCCATTTTTGAAGCGTAAAATCCCCGATTCTATCTGGCAGAATCATCGTTGCCTGATTGTGCATCCGGGTATTGTTGGTGATCGTGGTCCTTCATCGGTGGACTGGGCTATTATGCGTGGTGATCAACGTTGGGGAGTGACCTGTTTACAGGCTGACGCGGAGATGGATGCTGGCGATATCTGGGCTACGGCTGAATTTGATATGCGTGATGCCAGTAAGAGTAGCTTGTATCGCAATGAGGTAACTGAAGCGGCCCTGGAATCAGTTCGACAGGCGATCAGTCGTATTGAATCGGGCGGTGAGGCAACACCTCTGGATTACGAAGAAGCAACCGTGCAGGGGCAGTGGCACTGCCTGATGCAGCAGAGTGACAGAACGATTGAGTGGGCTTTGCACTCAACGGATGAAGTGTTGCGTCGAATCAGGGCGGCGGACTCTGTTCCGGGTGTGGTTTCAGATATTGGCGGGCGGGACTATGCGCTGTTTAATGGTTATCAGGAGCATAACCTGAATCTTGACAGAAGTGCTGAGCCCGGGTCGTTGATTGGTCACCGTGATGGGGCTGTCTGTTTAGCGACTATCGATGGTGCCTTGTGGGTGACGCATCTGCGTTTGGCTACACCTGCCGAAGGGGAGCATGGCTTCAAGCTGCCGGCAACCTTGCAGCTGGCGGAAGCGCTTGCTAATGCTCCTGAGTCGTTGAAAGTACCTGAATTAGCGTTGCTGCCAGAGGCCGAAACGGATGAAGATAGCTGGCAGGAGATCTGTTATAGGGAGAGCGGTCATGTAGGTTATCTGCACTTTGATTTTTATAATGGTGCGATGGGGACTGAACAGTGTCAGCGGCTGCAACAGGCGGTAATTGCGGCTAAACAAAGAGATATTCGGGTTTTGGTTTTGTTGGGGGGCTCAGAGTTCTGGTCTAACGGTATTCATCTCAATCTGATAGAGGCGGCAGAAAGCCCGGCAGATGAATCATGGCGTAATATTAATGCGATGAACGACCTTTGCCGGGAATTAATCGAATCACCGAACCAGATGATACTGGCTGCAATGCAGGCCAATGCTGGGGCTGGTGGTGTGTTTATGGCGCTGGCTGCTGACCGGGTTATTGCCCGGGAGTCGGTTATTCTTAACCCTCATTATCGTTCGATGGGTAATCTGTATGGTTCAGAATACTGGACTTACCTTTTGCCACAGCGGGTTGGTGATCAACAGGCCAAACAGTTGATGCAGAATCGTTTACCCGTTACCGCAACCGAAGCACAGGAGATAGGGCTGATAGATCAGGTTATTAGTGAAGACAGGGAGACCTTTGTTGCTCAGGTCATGCATCAGGCCAGAATGCTGGCTGAAGGCCCTGATTTTTCAGATCTTCTGGCTATGCGAAATAAACATCGGGCAGATGATTTCAGTCAAAAACCGCTACAAGCGTACCGGGATGAAGAGCTAAAGAAGATGAAACTAAACTTCTATGGCTTTGATCCCAGCTACCATGTCGCCCGTTATCATTTTGTTGAAAAGCTGCCTAAAGCCAGAACGCCGTCCTGGCTGGCTTGCCATAGAAAGTTATAGGCTGAGCCTCTTCAGGCAGCTTTCCCTTCGACGTCAACCCCGGCCCCTTTGCTTTGCTCGAAAGCTTTACGACGGCTCATCATCAGGAACGCTGCAGGGACAAAGTAGAAAGACAGCAGAGTCGTGAGTAAGGTACCACCAGCGATAGCAACCGCGAACGGAGGCCAGAAACCACCACCGGCCAGAATCAGCGGTGTAAAACCGCCCACCGTGGTAATAGTGGTGGAGGTAATATGGCGGGTACAGCTGAGAACTGCACGACTGATGGCCTGTTTGTCACCGCGGATTGCATCCGGATCAGCTTTCAGTTCCGCCAGGATAACGATTGCGGCGTTGATAGCCAGACCCATTAAACCGAGCAGGGCGATAATTACAGTGAAACCAAACGGATAACTGAACAGAAATACACTGAGCAGTCCTAACCCTATAGACTGGAATGCCGCAAGGAAAATCAGGGTGCTGATCCGGAAAGAGTTAAACGACAGTACGACCACGGTGATCAACAGCACGAAAATAATGCCAACATTGGCCAGCAGTTTGCCGACAGCCTTATTACGCTCGGCTGACTCGCCACCAATTTCCATCCGATATCCGGGTGGCAGGATAAAACCCTCGGCTTCGAGCCGGTTGGAATAGTTGCTCAACACTGTTGAGGGCAGGACTCCGGCACGTATATAGCCCTCGATAACATTGACACGTACCCCATTGCGCCGCGGAATGGCTCCCCGACCGGGGCGTAGTTCGGTTTCAGCCAGTGCCGACAGGGGAATGTTATTCTGGCTGCCGGGCTTAGTGAGACTGAAGTTGGTCAGGTCCTGCAGGTCCTGGCGCTGATCGTCAGAAACGCGCACACGCACCGGAATCGATTCAGTTACTTCCAGAACTGAACCGCCAAGCTGTCCGTTCAGTGAGGATTGCAGCTGGCCTGCCATTTCGGTCAGGGTGAAGCCGCTCAGGTGGCTGGCATCTTCATCGGCCTTTAGCCATACCTTGGGAATGCCTGGTTGCAGGGTAGCCCGGGTATGCACGACCTGATCGGTTTTAAGTAGTATTCGACGGGCTTCATCACCCAGTTGTTTGAGTGTATCCAGATTAGCGCCATAGATACGTAACTCAACCGGAGCATTAAATGGTGGTCCCTGTTCAAGCTTTCTGACCAGAATTTGTGCGCCCGGAAAGTTGTCATCCAGCTCTAGCTGAAGCAACGGCATCAGCCGGTTGGCGGTCGTAAAATTGGTGGTGGTAATCATTCCCTGAGCGTAATTCTGAGCCCCCTGCTGACGGGGAACCATATTGTAGTAAAACGAAGGTGCATTGTTACCGATAAACCAGCGGGCATGTTCGATGCCGTCTTTCTGTTCGAGTAGTGCTGATATCTGTCTGGCAACCTGTTGTGTTGCCATGATGCTGGATTGTACCGGCAGGTAGACTTCAATCTGAAACATATTCCGGTCTGATGGCGGAAAAAATTGCTCGGTTAATTGCTTAGCGCCGATAAACCCGCTGACTGGCAATATTAAAACCAGTGCTATTGCCAATTTAGGGGCATTTAGGGCCCAGGATAGAGATCGGCTGAACAAATCACTGACACACTTGAATTCAACGCCGTGCTGACTCCAGTGATAGGTCTGTTTAGCTTCCTGTGGAATAAAGCGACCTGCCAGTCCGGCCACTATCGTGTGTGATATAAGGTAGGAACCGATCAGTGAGAAGATAACGCTGAGAGCTATTCCGCTAACAAACTCGCCGGCAGGACCGGGCATGATAACGATCGGCATAAAGGCAAGAATCGTTGTCAGGGTCGAACCCAACAGAGGAATCCAGAGGTGTTGTACCGATTCAATGACAGCGGTTGCGGCGGCAATGCCTTGCTGGCGCCGTTGCTGGATCGAATCGGTCATGACGATGGCGTTGTCCACCATAATACCCAGCGCAACGACCAGACCGGTCACTGACATCTGATGAATCGGTAAACCGTAATAATTCATGCAGGTGAGGGTGAAGAGCACAGTCAGTGGCAGTGATAGCGATACGATAAGCGCCGAGCGCCAGCCCAGTGTTATCAGAAGTACACTGACAATGATAAGAAAACCGATGAGGATGTTATTGATCAGTTCACCCAGCCTGGTTTCAGTGTAGTGGTTCTGATCAAACAATAATTCCATAGCGATATTGCCGGGCAGAAGTGACCGGAATTGTTCTAGTTCATTGGTGACTGACTGGCTCCATTTGTCCAGCCGTAGACCGGGTAGCATACGCACGCCCACTACGACGGCTGGGTTCTTATCAATCAGTGCAATTTCGCGGGGCGGCCACTTGACCTGTTGGCGAACTTCGGCAAGGTCATTTACCCGGAATATAAAACCGTTAGCGTCGCTGAGCAGGGGGATCTGTCGAATTCTGTCAACCGAGTCCAGCGCGCCGGTCAGTTCCAGTTGAAACTGGTTTTGCTGGTTATATAGCTGACCTGCTGCCACTTTAGCATCTGCAGCGGCCAGGCTTTGGGCAATGCTCTCTGCTGACAGTTGCAGTTTTCCTGCCAGGCCTGGGTCAACTTCTACCAGAATTTCTTCATCGGGTTCGCCGATGATTTCAACAAAATCAGTGCCAGGTAACACTCTTAAACGGTTTTGTAACTCTTTACCATAACGTCCCAGAGTGGCCAGATCGGCTACTCCTGCACCGTTCCACTTCAGGGCGATCAGGTGGGCGAAAGCATAGCCATGATCGTCATCCAGTTTGGGGGGGCTGGCGCCGGATGGCAGCTCAGAATAAACATCCCTCAGCTGGTCCCTGACTCGAGACCAGACGATATCAGGTTCAGTGATGCTATCGTTCAGTTTGATACTGATTACCGAATTTTCCGGACGCGAAGTCGAGCGGATTAGTTGTATCTGTGGTAGCTTGCGAAGCCGGTTCTCGATCGGATCAGTTAGTAGAGCTTCAACCCGTTCAGCACTGGCACCAGGTAGGTTTGTAATGACGGTAGCATCACGCTTGGTTATACGGGGATCTTCGCTACGGGGGAGTGTGGAGAGGGAACCAAGTCCCGCGACCAGAAGTAGAACAATCACCAGGCTTAACAGGCGTCCATTTTCAAGTGTCTGACGGATCATTGCTTGCTTACCTCCAGTATTTCACCCGGCAGGCTAGCGCGGACTAATTGGCCAGCGACAAGTCGTTGAGTGCCTACCGCCAGAATATGGTTGCCAGCGTGCAAGGCTCCGGTGATGTAAGCATCTGTAGCAGTGCTATATAGTACTTTGATATTGCGTGCTTCCAGCTGGAATAAACCGGGATCGTCCGTTGGTTGTAATTGATAGACGGTCCATAACCCGCGCACGGTATCGGTCAATGCAGAAAGCGGAACCCAGAATCCTTGTTGCGGGTACTGTTGCGGTAATTGCAGATATGCCAGTTCACCATTAACGGCTGTATTGTTGGCAGGGAGGGCAAAGCGTAACTGGACCGTACGGGTAATCTGATTGACATCGGAACCCTGAGTAATCAGCCGTGCGGGGTAGCTTATTTTATTGATCGTAATACTGATCTCCTGTTGCTGTTTAAGCTGAGGCAGAGTCTTGACTGGCACGCCAACTTTTACTTCAGCTCCCCCTTGTTGCAGCAGAGTGAATGCCGGACTGCCAGCTTTAATCACTTCTCCACGGTCAACATGACGCTGACTGATAGTGCCATCGAACGGGGCAATCAGGGTGGATTTTTCAATCCGCAATTGATTCGCGTTTAGCGAGGCGCTAATTCGCTGCCGGTTTGCCGTCAACGCTTTCTGTCTGGCCTGTAGTTCGTCAATACTTTGCTCTGATGCGTAACCGCGGCTATTCAAGGTGCGCAGGCGTTTCAGATTGTTAATTACCAGATTGATATCTGCCTGATTCTGGCGTAGCTGGGCCTGCAGTTCTTTACGCTCAATATTTAATAACTGGACATCTTGTGTCGCCAAAATAGTTCCCTGGGTGACAGCTTCACCGGCGTCAATATAAATATCGGCAACTTTACCCGCCAGTTCAAAGCCTATACTGGCATTCTGATTAACCTGGACGCTGCCTATATATTGGCGTCTCACCTGGTAACCATCCTGTTGTATCAGCTTAATCCCCTGTGCCAGATGGTAGTAAGGTTGATCGTTTTTGATTTCTTCTTCATTAAGGTTACAGCCACTGAGCAACACTGAAAGTGTTGTCAGAGTCACCAGTTTGATAGTAATGAAAGCGAATTTGTAGGTAGTCATAGGAATCACAGCACAGGAGTTAAAGTGGACTAGTCAGTCTAGTCTAGTTTTATAAAACTGGACTGTCCAGTTTGATTAGATAAAATAGATAGGAACGCTATTCATAATAAAAGGTCGTCTATGAATAAACCGCGCAGTAAAAGTGAAGAAAAACGTAGCCTGATTCTGGCCGCTGCTGAGCAGCTGTTTACCGAGAAAGGCTTTCAAAGTACAAGTATGGATATGGTAGCTAAAGAGGCCGGGGTTTCGAAACAGACTGTCTATAGCCACTTTGGCAATAAGGATGAACTGTTTGTTGCCGCAATTAACAAAAAATGTATTGCCTATGATCTGGCAACAGTAGGTGTAGTTGATCTTGATCCGGCTCAGCTGCGGGCTTCTTTAATCACGCTGGCGCAGCGGTTCTCGGCACTGATTTTGTCTAATGAAGCAGTCAATGTCTATCGAACCTGTGTCTCGCAAGCAGAGAGTTATCCCCATGTCGCGCGTATGTTTCATACTGCCGGCCCAAAGCAAGTGATTGCTGAAGTGGCTAAAATGATGGCAGCATACCAGCAAATGGGTGTGTTAAAGATTGCTGATTCACATACTGCAGCAGTACAGTTCCTGTTAATGATGCAGGGTGAGCAGCGTATGCGGGTTGAACTGAATATTGAAGAGCGGCTTAGTGAAGAGGCGCATCAAAAATATATTCACGACAGTGTCGATATGTTTATCCGGGCCTATAGTTGAATAATTAATGCTCGATTCAATTAAAACCTTATCAGGAAAGAAATATTGAACCGAGCAAAATAGCTTATCGTATGTATATTTTGCTTTGCCATATACAATGACGCGGGTATCGATCGGTTGATTGAAATAACGTAAGGGTGGTCAAAATGATTAATGTAGGCGATAAAATTCCAGCGGTCAGCATCAGCACAGTATTGGCAGGAGCAACCGAGGCGGTTAGTTCAGATCAGCTTTGCGCTGGTAAAAAGGTTGTGCTCTTTGCGCTACCGGGGGCATTTACCCCAACCTGTTCTGCATCCCATCTGCCGGGTTATGTGGTTAATGCAGATAAAATATACGCTAAAGGCGTTGATACTATTGCCTGCCTGTCGGTTAATGATGCTTTTGTTATGAAAGCCTGGTCTGAAGTACAAAATGCGGATCAGATTACCATGGTTGCCGATGGTGGTGCTGAACTGACTAAAGCACTGGGGCTGGAAATGGACAGTGGTTCATTTGGCGGTATTCGTTCACGCCGTTATGCCATGATCATTGAAGATGGGGTAGTGACCGCACTTAATATCGAGCAGCCTAAACAGTTTGAAGTCAGCAGCGCGGAAGCGATTCTTGATCTGCTTTGATATACTCGCCGCTTTTTAACTGACCTGTAAACGACGGAACTGCTATGCAAGATGTAATAGATGCGCTGCGCGATGCTAATGTTGCGGTGGCAATGCCACTGGAACTACCGGATTTTGATGACATTATTGAAGCTGAAGAAGCGATCTGTGTGCCTTTGCATCCTGAGTTTAAAGAGTACCTGCTGAAAGTCAGCGATGTGATCTGTGGCTCACTGGAACCGGTAACGGTCGCTGATCCGGGTTCTCATACTTACCTTCCAGAAGTGGCAGCTTATGCCTGGTCGCTCGGACTATCCCGTGAGCAAACACCTATCTGCGCACACGATGGAGGCTTCTATGCGGTTACCATTGAAGGCGAGGTTGTATACTGGACACCTGAGAGCGGCGAAGTAGAAGAGTGGACCTCGATTGAAGAATGGGCTCGGGAAGTCTGGTTAGTGAGTTAATTAATCAATGATTTTCTGCCCAGCGATATGAACGCGGGCTGTAAACAGTTAGAAAGAAAGCGGCTCATTCGAGCCGTTTTTTTATTTCTTCTGAATTATTGTTAGTTCTGGGTAAGTGCCAGCTCCCTTCGCTTAGTTGCCTGCATTACCAGAATCATAATTGCGCCTAAGACTGAGATCGCAGCAGCAATATAGAGCGAGTCAGCATAGCTGCCGCCATTATCAGCAATGATACCTGCGATAGCAGGTGCTCCTATCTGTGCGATACCGTAAAGCAGGGTCAGTTTTCCCATTAGCTTTGCCGGTTTAGTTGGGTAGAAGCGACCTGCCATTGCTAAGACAAGACTGACAATCGCAATAAAGCTACCGCCGTAGAGCACCGCGCTGGTTAGCACGACCCAGAAATTATCATTCAGGGCGGGCAGAATAATGCCCACAATCTGGATTAAAAAAGCAATAAGCAGAGCATTAAGCTCGCCAAGTTTACGGGCGACTCTATCCCATAGAATAACCGCAGGGGTAGCGCTCAGGCCGACAAATATCCAGACAATCTGGCCATCACCCTGAAGGCCTGGCTGGGCCTCCACTATAGCGACCAGGAAAGTAGCACTAACTACATATGCATAGCCGGCACAGAAATACATTGCACCCAGTAATAGCATCCAGCGTCGGCTGGGAGGATTGTCCTTCAGTTGCTGACCTGAAGCGGTTTGTAGGCCATTTTCTGGGCGTGGCAACCAGCGCCAGGCGGGTATAGCGATTAGAGAACCAAGCAGACCGACAGCCAGCCATTGCTCACGCCAGTCGAGATGGCCGATCATCAACTCCGCAGCGATACCACTGACAATAATCCCCAGGCCAGCACCTGCATAATGGATACCCAGCTCGGTGCGGTGCCCGTGACGAATCAACCAGTTCATGATCAGTCCGGCGCTAATCAACATGCCACTGGCGCTACTGAGTCCGGAGAAAAAGCGTAGCACAGCCCAAAACCAGATATTGTCGCTCAGGGCCATAGCTGCGGTAGTAATAACAGCGGTAATCAAGCCTGCCCGATAAAGAAAGTCTTTTGTTTTCAAATTGCCGACGGTGGCAGCAAGCAGAGCACCGCACATATAACCGATGTAGTTAATGGTCGCCAGATAACCACCTGCCAGATCGCTTAGTCCGGCTTGTATCTGCATTGCCGGTAGCAACGTTGTGTAGCAGAAGCGGGCAATACCGATAGTCAGTATCAAGCCAAGCAGACCTGAGCCTAGTACCTTAAGGTGTTGAGTATTATCTGAGTTGGCTGAGTTCATAGTTTTGTACCTGGTTTTACTGCACCTGATGACATTGCATATAAGCGTATTTAGTTATAGGTTTCTTTACAAACGAATAATAAAGATACTATTGTTCTCTTATTCAGAATTAATAATAGAGACTGAGTGGATGTTATGGAGCTGATCGCACTTAAGACGTTTGAAAAGGTGGCAAAGGAGGGCGGTATATTAGCGGCATCTAAACAGATGAATACGGTCCAGTCTAATGTCACTACCCGGATTCAGCGTCTGGAAGAGGAGCTGGGAACTAAACTGTTCTATCGTAAAGGTCGTGGCCTGGAGATGACCCGTCCGGGCCGGATCCTGCTGGAGTATGTAGATCAGATACTGCAACTGGAACGTCAGGCTGCGGTGGCCGTAAGGTTGGCAGAAAAGGGTGCCGCGCAGATGAAGATTGGCGCAATGGAATCCTTTTCGGCGACCCATCTTCCTCAGCTGCTGGGTGCGCTTAGGGAGATTTGTCCAAAACTTCAGCCGCGAATTTCAGCCGCTACCACCGCTGAGCTGGTGCGGGATGTTCTTGATCATAAGATCGATTGTGCCTTTGTTGGCGGTCCGGTTGATAATAAAGACCTGATTACCATTGATGTATTTCGGCAGGAGCTGGTTCTGGTTAAGTCCGCGCAGCTGGAACCTGCAGATAATCTGGTACTGTTTCGTGAAGGTTGTAGTTATCGCAACAAGGCGTTGCAATGGAATCGGGACTATATGAGTAACCAGCTAGTATTGAGTGAACTAGGTACGTTGGAAGGTATTTTGGGGTGTGTTGCTCAGGGATTGGGGGTTACTTTGATGCCGCGTAACGTGATGGAGCTTTCCATCTATCGAAATAGCCTGGTATGTGAATCCCTGCCGGAAGATATTGCCCAGGTCCCCACCCAGTTTATTCAGCACCGCAGTACGCCAAGGCTTAAAGTGATGGAGCGTTTATTTGATTCGTTGCAGTGGTTGCCGGTACAGAATAAAACGGCCTAGAGCTGATTGGCTTTACGGTGATTACCCTGATAATCAAATATTCGTTCTTGAATGCGCCAATGATGGCCCGACTTCCGGGCAATAACAAAGTCCGGTGCACAGAATAATTGTGACATACTTAATATTTCTGTCAGTGTCTTAAATTGTACTGGTTGGCTATTCTGGGCAAAGCGACGGCCGAAGAGTTGATTGAAACGGTTTAGCTGCTTTGGGTTGGCTATGTCAAAACGTTCACTAAGTTCTTCGCCATGCTCATCGTGGTATGTGACTTTAAGTTTATTTTCTGATTCTGTCATAGATATTCCGGCACAACGAATGACCAGCGCATCTTTTAGTTTGAGAGCTGCTTTGAGCTGATCATCAGGATCAATAATGGCATGCTGACATTGGTGGCAATGACGGGCTGCAATATCGTTTTCAGCATTACATTGTGGGCATTCTTTAAATCTGAAGCGGTAATCACACTGAGTTACTGAACCCTTTGTGTTTTCTTCAGTTCCCTGGCAGCGACGGCCGAAATGTTCAAGGATATTCCCCTCATCATCGGTTTTTCCCCAGAATATATTGGCAAATTCACATACCGGGCAAAAGACTTGTACCGGCACGCTGCTACTATCAGGTTTCGGCTGACCGACTTCCGGATAGAAAATATTGAATCCGTTGCCGGCATAATCCATCACCAGACAATCCTTTTTTTCTTCGGCCAGACGTAAACCCCGGCCAACGATCTGTTGAAACAGTGAAACGGATTGTGTTGGTCTGAGAATTGCGATGAAATCGACATGGGGTGCGTCAAATCCGGTTGTCAGTACAGCCACATTAATTAGAAATTTAACTTCCTGTCGTTTAAACGCCGCAATCAGCGCGTCTCTTTCCTGGAGAGGTGTCGCTCCGGTTATTAGTGCGCTATGTGCTGTGGGAAGGTAGCCCAGTATCTCTTCAGCGTGCTTTACCGTTGAGGCGAATACCATCACTCCTTTTCGGGAGTCAGCCAGTTGTATTACCTGCTGGCATATTGCTTCGGTAACCCGGGGGTGGCTTACAAGTAACTGGTTAACTTCTTTCTCGGGGTAGTTTCCGGTCGTATTGGCATTAAGGGCTGAAAAGTCATACTGAGCAACCGGTGCATCAACCATAGTCGGTGGAGTCAGAAAGCCCTTGCTGATCATGTACTGTAGGGGTAATTCATAGATGCAGTGCTGAAAGGGACGATCAGAATCTGCCCGGCAGAAGCCCCGGTAATGATATCGGTATACCCAGCCGATACCCATTCGGTATGGGGTAGCTGTCAGACCCAGAATCTTAAGTTGAGGGTTATAAGCTTTCAATTGGGCAAAAATCTGTTGGTACTGACTATTCTCTTCATCACTGACCCGGTGACACTCATCGACGATTATCAGAGAGTGCTCAGTGGCAAAGTCCTGTAGATTTCGTGCTACGGATTGAACGCTGGCAAAAGTAACCTGTAGCTGGCTTTGTTTCTGCTTTAAGCCTGCAGAATAGATACCCGCTTTAAGTCCGTAGCTCAGATATTTGTCGTGATTTTGTTCTACTAACTCTTTTACATGGGCCAGTACCAATATCTTTCGCTTAGCCAGTCGGGCCAGTTCAGCGATAACCAGACTTTTTCCTGCGCCGGTTGGAAGAACGATGACGGCTGATTCATCTGTTTTGCGAAAGTGGCTTAAGGTTGCTTGAACAGCATCTGACTGATAGTCACGCAATTGAAATTTATTGATAGCAACGGTGTTAGTCATCTTCTGTTCATTATGTTTGCGATAGAGTGTTGCGGCTTATTGTAGCTCGGAAAAATAGTCGGGTCTTGCTGATTTAAGCAGGCTTTTTAGCTATGATATACGAGCGTTCTCGCCACTACGGAGAGAGGGAACTCAACAAATAAGGCTTCTGAAGAACTTATTTTAGTGCTTATATAGAACTTACTATAAGTGCCTGCTATTAGAACTTACCAGAAAGCACTTAGGGATGAGTAATGGCGTTGCTGTAATGGCATACGGATTCTATGACGTTTAGGGGAAATGGAAAAATGGACCTGTCTTTTTTTGATGTCTATGTACTACCTTGGATCATAAATATTGCACTGGCGCTGGCGATTTTTATCGTCGGTCGAATGGTTGCTAAGATCCTGATTAACTTGCTGGTGAAAATTCTCCGCAAGGGAAATATGGAAGATATTCTGATTAACTTTATATCTTCTATCGCAAATATTCTGTTACTTCTGGTAATTATTGTTGCCGCTCTGGATCAGTTGGGCGTTGATACGACCTCGTTGATTGCGCTGGTCGGTGCTGCCGGTCTGGCGGTTGGTCTGGCGTTGCAGGGCTCACTGCAGAACTTTGCTGCAGGCGTGATGCTGATTGTATTCCGTCCGTTCAAAGAGGGTGACTTCGTTGAAGCTGCCGGTGTTGCTGGTGTGGTAGAGCATATCAGTATCTTCAATACCATTATGCGTACCGGTGATAATAAAGAAGTTATCGTGCCGAACGGCAATATCTATAGCGGGGTTATTGTTAACTACTCTGCTCGTGATACCCGTCGTGTTGATATGGTATTTGGCATTGGCTATGACGATGATCTGAAGAAGGCAAAAGCGCTATTAGAAGAAATTATCAATAGCGATGAACGGGTTCTTAAAGATCCTGCGCCGGTTATTGCCGTCTCTGAACTGGCAGACAGCAGTGTGAACTTCGTGGTTCGCCCATGGGTTAACTCTGCGGATTACTGGGCGGTGATGTTTGATACGACTGAAACCGTTAAGCTGCGTTTTGATGAAGAGGGAATCTCTATTCCTTATCCTCAGATGGATATTCATCAGCACAAAGTGGAAAGCAAATAATCTGCTTTAAGACAAAAACAGCCGCTATTGCGGCTGTTTTTTTATCTGCAACTTAGAAGAGAGCTTTGGGAGAGAGCTTTTAATCAGTCTCGATATTAAGATTCTTTTCTATCTGTAATTTAAGTTTTTCATTTTCCTGACGGGTTTTCTGCGCATCCAGCCGGTAACGGAAAATTTCCTGATAGCGACTTTCCAGCTTTATTTCCAGTTGTTCCAGTTCTTTATCCCGCAGTGTTAATTTTTGTTCCAGCTTCTTTATTTTAGTTTGTAAGTTATTAACCAGCCCGTAGCTTTGTGTACTTTCTGGCTGTTCAAGGAGTTCATGACCGGATACTTGTTGTTGATTAAGCTCCACTACTAAGTGACTGTACAGGGCCTTCAGGTCCGCAGCTTCCCGGCTGTTATAGCGGATATTGGATTCCATCGCTTTATGGGCACTGGCAGAACCGATAGATCCTGCAAGAACATGCTCTACCATACGATGAAATTCCAGTAATTCTATGATCGCAATATGGCTTTTACCGGCAACCTGAAGATCTTCGGTGATCCTTTTCAGGGCCTCGAGGGTTTTATCACTATTCAGATAACCTTCCAGTAAGGTTTGCGCTTCATTGAGCTTGTCGTCCAGGGCGATGTAGCGGTCCAGCCCGGTGGGGCGGGCTCGTTTACTAGGGGCAGGGGTCATAGCACAGAGAAATTCAGTTGCCTGAGTCCGTTCTCCTTTATGCGGGCTGTATAGCAGTGAAGATGCGATATAGAAGCCAATATTGAAAAGCATGGTCCAGAAAACGCTGTGAGGAATTGAGCCTAAGCCATCCAGACCAAAGAGTGCTTCTGGCCGCAATATTGAAATGCCAAACAGGCCGTTATCCAGAATTGAGTCTGACATCCAGCCATGTTTAACAAAGGCCGGGATTATGAGTGTGTAACCCCAGATCAGAAAACCTGCCAGCAGCCCTGAAAAGGCGCCCATACTATTGCCTCTGCTCCAGAAAATACCGCCAAGCAGGGCTGGACTGAATTGTAAAACGGCAACGAAAGAGATCAGGCCTATGGCGACCAGAATATAGGAATCACCAAATTCAATCGCAAAGCCGTAACTGCCGAGCAGGATGAATGTAACCAATAACCAGCGGATCTGTAACAGGTAAGGTTTAAGAAAACCCGCAGTGGGTACTCGTTCGAGCAGTGGCAATATCAAATGATTAGATGCCATAGTGGACAGCGTCATGGTGGTGATAATTATCATGCCAGTAGCGGCGGAGAATCCACCTATGAATGCGAGCAGGGTCAGTCCGTTATTGCCGGCCATTTGCGGTAATAGTAATACATAAAAATCAGCTGAACTTTCAGGCAACCCAAGTAATAGTCCGCCTGCTGCAATAGGGACAACAAACAGATTAATTAACAGGATGTAGAGAGGGAATAGCCACATTGCCGTTTTTATATGCTGGTGGTTGGCGTTTTCGACAACGGCGACATGAAACTGGCGCGGCAGGTTTTGTACAGCAGCGAAACTCAGAATAATCAGGGTTAACCACATAGTGCCGGAGTTATCTGTAGCACTGAAACTGATCACTCTGCTGTAGCCTTGATCGAATAGCCGGGTGGTTATGTCGTCAAAACCATTAAATAAGCTGTAACTTACAAACAGGCCTACGGCCATGAAAGCGACAAGCTTAACCAGACACTCAACCACTAATGCTGTAATCATGCCCTGATGGCGTTCAGTAGGGTCTAGCCTGCGTACCCCGAACATAATGGTGAAAGCCACCATGAACAGAGTGATTAACAGACCGGAAAGGCCCCAGCCCATGGCTGAGCTTTCATTATCGGTGATCAGTTGAAATGAGCTGACCACCGCTTTTAACTGTAAGGCGATATAGGGCAAAACGCCGACCAGTGCTATCAGGGTAACCAGCGCGGCGATACTTTCGGAACGGTTGTATCGGGTTGATATGAAGTCAGCAATACTGGTGATACGGAAGGTCTCTTTGGCAAACACCATGCGCCGTAGTGTTATCCACCAGAAAGCAACGCCCAGAATAGAGCCCGCATAAACGCCAAAGAATAATAAGCCAGAGCTGGCAGCGAAACCAACACTGCCGTAAAAGGTCCAGGATGTATGGTAGACCGCCAGAGACAGGGCGTAGATCCAGGGTCCTTTAAAGCCCTCGCCACGACTTTCAATACGTCGTTCAACCAGCTGTGCTATACCGAAAAGCACGGCCATATACAGGGTAACTGTGAGTATTACCGTCAGAGAACTGAACATCCTAATCCTTAACAGCAGACAGTGTTTTAAATCAGTTACTTAAGCTATAGACGGAGTAGAGTCAGAGGTCAATTTTAAGCCTGCCAAAAAAAAAGTATTTAGCACTACTTATCTGTATGAGCCGAGCCTGATTCAGTGTTGTCCGATTTTGAATGGCAACCACAAGGGGGGACAGGATCAAAGCCGCCGTCATTATATGGGTGACATTTACCTATTCGCTTAATCCCAAGCCAGCTACCTTTCAGAATGCCGTGAGTTTCTATCGCTTCCAGGGTGTAGGCGGAACAGGTGGGATAGAATCGACAGTTTGGCCCAAGAAAAGGGCTAACCAGATACTGATAGATGCGGATTATAAAGATAAAACAGCGACGGATAATCATAAGGGTAAGTTTAGCTTTTTTGAGCTACGGCGGACAGGTTTATTAAAACAGGAAAAAGAATTGCCGGGTGCAGATGCAGGCCCGGCAAAAAATAGGGAAGAGCAAATGTATTATCTGAACTAAGGAAGGTGCGAACAAGCCCCTTACGCCTCTGGCTTTCAGAGAGGTTGAAGATCAAGGCAACAATTACAGACATACTGGTTGTACGTCGAAAAATGTTAACACTGAGATTCAGTCTCTCTGAAAGCCCCGGAGGGCGGGCTCTATAACGGTCACTTGCTTTGTCAGATAGTTTGAAAAGGTCCAGACATTTCACTGCACTATCTTTCGCGCATTTGACCGTTCTATAGCCCGCAGAGAAAATAATGGACTTATTCGCACCTTCCCCGACATATGCTGCACTGCATTATACTGAGTTTGATTAAAAAATAAACAGCAGTAAAGGCTGTCTGATAATTTACTATAAGCTGTTGATAATATGGATTTTAAATTGTGAAAAATAAAAAGCCGTCAAATATGACGGCTTTTGTGTGCTGCACAATAAATCAGAGGTGTTCTTCTGCATATTCCGCCAGGCGAGAACGGAATATACCTTCGAAGTGGATGTTCGCAGCCCCTTCGAAACCTTTAAACCGCTCAACGATATAGGTCAGACCTGATGTTAAAGGTGTCAGGTAGTTGGAATCTATCTGGGCAAGGTTGCCCAGGCAGATCATCTTACTGCCTTTACCGCACCGGGTAAGAATGGTTTTCAGTTGTTGTGGCGTCAGGTTCTGCGCTTCATCAATCAGCACGACTGCATCCTGAATACTACGGCCACGGATAAAGTTGAGGGATTTAAACTGGATATTGGCTTTTTCGATAGCGTACTTCACGCTGCTCTGAGGTCGGTCATCACCTTCATGCATCGCTTCCAGGTTGTCGTGGATAGAACTCAGCCACGGCGTCATTTTCTCCTCTTCGGTACCGGGTAAGAAACCGATATCTTCTGCTACCGGTGGGGTAGAGCGGGTGACAATAATTTTATTGTAATCCCCCGACTCAATTACCATCTCCAGCGCACAAGCCAGCGCTATCAGCGTTTTACCGGAGCCAGCAGCGCCATTCAGCACACAGAGGTCAATATCAGGGTCTAAAACCGATTGCATTGCGAATGCCTGATAGATATTGATCGGTGTTATACCCCAGCAGTCTTGCTGCATCAGCTTTTCGTAGCCCAGATCCAGTAGCACAATTTCTTCATGGTCAACGGAAACTACCCGGGCTGCAAAGTCCTTGGAGTCATCGTAAACATATTGGCAAGGATAAGCGTCGGGCAGCAGATCAGGGCTGATTCTGTGGTAGGTATTCGGCCCTTCCTGATAGCTTTTAACATCAGTGACGGCTTCCCAGAAGTTGCCTTCAATATGATAGTGGCCTGAGGGTAGCAGGTCGACATCGGAAACCAGCTGGTCTTTGCGGTAGTCTTCTACCCGCTGTAGCCCGGCTCCCAGTGCCTTGAGGCGCATATTGATATCTTTGGTAACCAGTATTATTTCACGGTGGGGGTCACTACCCTGCAGATGCAGTGCACCGTTGATAATATGATTATCGTTATTCTTATCGTCGGGCAGAAAGCCCTGACGGGTTGTCAGTTCATGATCGGGGAAAATACTCAGCTTACCCAGCTTGGTATCATCATCGGTTCCGGGAACCAGAATCTGAACGCCTTTCAATATCTGGGAGGGGGTGGCGGTACTGAGAATCCGGTCAATCGCTCTGATAGCAAAACGGGCTTCTTGTGCGACGTTCTGCTTCCGATCTTTAATGCTGTCCAGTTCTTCCAGGACAGTCATAGGGATGGATATGTCCTGTTCTTTGAATTCGTACAGGCAGTTTGGGTCATGCAGTAAAACGTTAGTGTCGAGGATATAGAGTTTATCAGCACTCATGGCGTGGTTTCCTTCTCGATCCGACTAGTTTTTTTTGCACAGGCCAGGAAAAAACTCCTGTCTGTATAGTTAGTTAACCAGAAGTTGGCGTAGGATTAAAGCCATCAGCCACGATTTGGGGAACAGGCTTATGCAGTATCACAATATTGTTATTCTTACCGGTGCTGGAATATCAGCTGAATCGGGTATCAGAACTTTTCGTGCAGCCGATGGGTTGTGGGAAGAACATAGAATTGAAGATGTCGCTACACCTGAAGCATTTGAGCGAGATCCTGAACTGGTACAGCGCTTTTATAATCAGCGGCGTGAACAGCTATTGCAGCCTGATATTCAGCCTAATGCTGCTCATCAGGCTTTGGCACAGTTAGAACAACAGTTTTCCGGTGAATTGTTATTAGTGACACAAAATATTGATAACCTGCATGAACGTGCCGGCAGCCAGAACCTGATTCATATGCACGGAGAGTTGCTTAATCTGCGTTGCACGACCTCGGGACAAGTGTTTAAAGTGCATAATCATGTGTTACCTGATGCAAATTGTGTCTGCTGTAACAAAACCGGAACACTCAGACCGGATATTGTATGGTTTGGTGAAATGCCGATGCAGATGGAGCTGATATACGATGCGTTAGAAAATTGCGATCTGTTTCTATCGATTGGGACATCTGGCCATGTGTATCCGGCGGCGGGCTTTGTTGAAATTGCCAACAGTGTGGGTGCTGAGACGGTAGAGATTAATCTGGAACCTTCGAAGAAACAGTCAGCTTTTGATCGGCATCTTTATGGTTCTGCCAGTGAGGAAGTACCGGCATTTGTAAAAAGTTTACTTGCATTCTAATTCTTGTTTTTCAATAGGTTAGTGG
This sequence comes from Amphritea balenae, assembly GCF_003858655.1. Classification (GTDB taxonomy): domain Bacteria; phylum Pseudomonadota; class Gammaproteobacteria; order Pseudomonadales; family Balneatricaceae; genus Amphritea; species Amphritea balenae. Next base: position 432,779 of record NZ_RQXV01000001.1, on the reverse strand, counting down.
AGAATCGTAGTTTATTTAACTATAGTGATAGCTGAACTTTACATAAGTTTAGTAGGTCAAAATTAGAATAATTTACTTATGTAAGCCCTGTTTGTAGTCAATATTTTTTCTTCAGAATGTTTTTTTAGAGGGGCAAAATTATGATGACAGAACAATTTGTAACGGCAAATATTACGCCGTTGGATAGTCTGGATACCTTGTCACCTTATGAGGTAGCTAAGCTTCAGGATCGCAACCAGGCGGGACTATTTCGCCTGTTCAGACAGTGCTCACTTGCGGTGCTGAACTGTGGTAGTGAATTGGATAGTACTAAACAGGTACTGGCTAAATACAAAGATTTTGATATTCAGGTAACCCAGAAACACAGAGGGGTACAGCTCGAACTGGCAAATGCACCCGCCAGCGCTTTTGTTGATGGTGAAATTATTCAGGGTATCAGGGAGCATCTGTTCTCCGTTGTGCGTGACCTGCTTTATGTGGGTGATGAGCTGGATAAATGTTGCGATGGCCTCGAAGAGGCGGAACAGATTACCAATATGGTATTCCATATCTTACGCCATGCTAAAGCGATCGAACCGCATATCAAGCCAAATCTGGTGGTTTGTTGGGGGGGACACTCCATCGGTAGAGAAGAGTATATTTATACCAAGCAGGTTGGATATGAGCTGGGCTTGAGGGGTAACGGGGTTTGTACCGGATGCGGTCCCGGTGCAATGAAAGGACCGATGAAAGGGGCCACCATCGCCCATGCTAAACAACGTATTGGAGATGCCCGTTATGTTGGGATTTCGGAGCCAGGTATTATTGCTGCGGAATCACCGAACCCTATCGTCAATGAACTGATTATCATGCCAGATATTGAGAAGCGGCTTGAAGCCTTTGTCCGGTTAGGTCACGGGGTTATCGTGTTTCCCGGTGGCGCAGGCACCGCAGAAGAGATTCTTTATATTCTGGGGGTTCTGTTGCACGAAAAAAACCACAGTATGCCATTTCCACTGATCTTTACCGGTCCTGCTGGAAGTGATGAGTATTTTGCCACGGTAGATCGTTTTATCCGGGCGACGCTGGGTGATGAGGCAACTAAGCTTTATGACATAGTGGTTAATGACCCATATGATGTGGCAGTGAAAATGAAAGCGGGCCTGGACCGGGTAACGGACTACCGTAAAGCAACCAGTGAGTCATTTCATTTTAACTGGCAATTGCATATTCCTTCAGAGTTTCAACAACCATTTGAGCCTACCCATGAAAATATGGCAGGTTTGAATCTGAGTCATGATCAGCCCGACTATTTACTGGCTGCTGCCTTGCGTCAGGCGTTATCTGGTATTGTTGCCGGTAATGTTAAAGAGCCGGGTATCCGGGCGATTGAGGAGCATGGCCCCTTTGAACTCAGTGGTGAACCTGAGATGGTTGAAGCACTGGATGAGTTGCTGAGCTCATTTGTAGAGCAACGCAGAATGAAGATTAATTACCAGGAGTATCAGCCCTGTTATCGCCTTGTGGAGGCAGAACCCGCCTGATCCTCCAGGCCGGCTTTCCAACCGCACTGGCCTGAGTTCAGGTCAGTGCTTATTCTCTCATATAGCTTTGATTCAGCAGCTGTTGATTTCCGCCACTGGCCGTCGTATTCGTTGAACAGGTTTTTTCCAGTACAAAGCTGGTTAAATAGTTTGGCCCGCCAGCTTTCGGTCCGGTGCCTGACAGGCCCATACCACCAAAAGGCTGTGAACTGACAATCGCGCCGATCTGATTTCGGTTTATATAGATGTTACCGACCCTTGCTTGCTTTGAAATATACTCGATGGTGGTGTTGTTTCTCGAGTGAATTCCCAGTGTTAGCCCGTAACCCGTACGATTAATCTCTTCCAGAATACGGTCCAGATTGTCAGCCTGATAACGAATGATATGTAAGATGGGGCCGAAGTGTTCATCACTCAGCTCATCTATTGTATGCAGGCGAATGAGGGTGGGGGCTACAAAGTAGCCGGCATCATGCTCCTCGCTAAGCGGCGCTTCATATATCAATCGGCCCAGCGCCCGGCTATGCTCTATATGGCCATGTAGCGCCTGTAGGGCATGATTATTAATCACCGGGCCGATATCGGTATCCAGCTGACCCGGATTACCAACCTTTAATGTATTGATGGCGCCAATGAGCATCGCTTCTATCTGATCTGCGGTGTCTTCCTGAAGGTAAAGCACCCGCAGTGCTGAGCAGCGTTGCCCGGCGCTATTGAAGGCGGATTCAATCACATCCCGAATCACTTGCTCAGGCAGTGCTGTGCTATCCACAATCATGGCGTTCTGGCCCCCGGTTTCCGCTATAAAGGGAACAATAGGAGCCCCTTCCCGTTGTGTCAGCTGTCGGGAAATTTCTGTAGCAGCCTGAGTAGAACCGGTGAAAGCGATGCCGGCAAGCCGGAAGTCGCTGGTGAGTAAGTGGCCTATGTCCTGACTGTTGCCGGGTAACAGTGCAAGAGCATCTTGGGGTAATCCAGCTTCAAATAGCAGTTCGGTTGCGCGGAACGCAATCAGTGATGTTGAGCTGGCAGGCTTGGAAATCACTGAATTACCAGCCAGCAGTGCCGCAACGATTTGACCACACCAGATTGCCAGTGGAAAATTCCAGGGGCTGATACAGATGAAAATGCCACGGCCTTCATAGCTAAGGATATTCTGTTCGCCGGTGACCGAGGGCATCAGTTGCTCGGTCAGGTTTTTGGTTGCCTGAGCGGCATAGTAATAGCAGAAATCAACGGCTTCACGTATTTCCCCAATGGCATCTTTAAGGCTCTTGCCTGCTTCCCGTATACAGAGTGCTATCAGCTCTTCTTTATGTTGTTCTATGAGCCTGGCAAAGCGTTTAATAACCGTTGCGCGCTCGGTTACTGTTTGATTATTCCAGTGTAGGAAGCCTGCCCGGGTTACGCTGTAAGCCTCCCGTACCTGATCTTCTCCAGCGGGATGAAGTTGACCTGTTATCTGGGTCAGGTCATAGGGAGAGCAGGTCATGACGGGGTCTGGGACCGGGTGCTTGTCACCGTTAATCAGGCTGTAAGCATGCCATTGATGGTGCTCAAAGCTTTGTATTTTATCCCGCAGTGTCTGTCTTTGTACGGATGATTCCAGAATCACACCTGATGAGTTTTCTCTGATCGGTTGAAACAGGTCACCGGGTAGTGGCAGGGCTGAGTTTCGGAACTGTTGAGTCTCATTCAAGTAGTGCTCTGGCGTTTGGGTAAGCTGGCCGACACTGACTTCAGGATCAAACTGTTGTAATACAAATGAACTGTTAGCACCATTTTCCAGCAGCCTGCGCACCAGATAGGGGAGTAACTGCTGGTGGGGGCCTATGGGGGAATAGATACGTAAAATCATGTCTGGTTGTTGTGCCAGAATTTGACTGTATATCGCCTCTCCCATGCCGTGAAGACGCTGAAACTCCAGTTTCTTACTGCTGTCAGATGCATGACTTAGTATGTGACATATAGTAGTGGCATTATGGCTGGCGAACTGTGGCTGCAGCAGCGCGCAGTTATCACCTAAAAGATATTGAACGCAGACCTGATAAGATAGATCTGTCGCTTGTTTTTGAGTATAAACCGGATAGTCTGGCAGGCCTGCCTGCTGTGCCAGTTTGATCTCGGTATCCCAATATGCCCCTTTTACCAGGCGAACGGGAATCGGCGTCTGTTGCTGGTCGGCAATAAAACTAAGCCAGCCCAATATGGGGAGCGCTCGTTTAGAATAGGCCTGCACGGCTATACCAAGCCCACCCCAGTCTTTGCAAATCTCGTTATGATACAGCGCTGAAAAAATTTGAAGCATCAGCTCCTGACGGCCAGACTCTTCTGCATCGATGGTTATTTGTACATTGTGATTCCGGGCGACCAGCACCAGATGTAACATCCGTTCGACAACAGTATCTACCGCCTGATCATCTTTAAGAGGTTCAAGTCGTGGGCAGAGGGCGGATAGCTTAATTGAAACTGAGGGGGCAGGGCGATCAATATAGTCCGTATTGGCGACCGTTTCTATTGCTTCCAGATAAGCGCTGAAATATCTTTTAGCGTCCAGATTGGTAACGGCGGCTTCACCCAACATGTCAAAGGAACAAGTCTGGTTGGCACCCAGATCATGGATGCGCTGTACTCCCTGTGCAATGGTCGGCGCAAACACAAAACGTTCACCCAGATATTTCATTGCTTGTTGAAGTGCTTTGCGAATAACCGGGCGACTGATTCGATTCAGCAACTGACTAAAGATATTGTCAGGGCTACTTTCTGATGAGATCAGATGCTGACTTATGGCGAGCCCCCATACCGTAGAATTCAATAGTACAGAGTGGTTGGCATCCATATACAACTGCCACTGTGCTGAGGTCAGTTTATCTTCTATCAGTGCATCGGCTGTTTTCTGATCGGGAATTCTGAGTAGTGTCTCCGCCAAAGACATCAGAACCACTCCTTCTTCTGTTTCAAGACTGAAGGTTTTCAGAAACTGATCCAGATAATGTTGTTGATCCTGATCGCTACGAATAGCTTTGATCCAGCCCTGTGCTTGTTTTTGAAGTCTGTTGTTAGTGGTCTTATTTAACTCTAACAGTTGGGGGATCAGCTCCTGTTCATCAATACAGTAATAGGCCGGAATATTGTTCCACAATTGGGTTGCAGACCATTTAACCTGCTGATCAGAAAAATACAGATAGAGTGGAAACATGGACCGTCCTGTGTCTGAAGCTGCTTCGGGAGTTACTTATATCGCTGAGTATAGCGTCAGCTAAAAACTACATGAATAATAGCTGGTAGAGTTTCAGAGGAAAAACTGCTTTGTCGGATGGGGTATCAAAATGGGCAGCGTTAAACAAAAGAAAACCCGCTAACAGCCAGATAGCGGGCTTTGATAAGCTATGTTTAAACTCAACTGGCGTCTAGCTAAGAGGGCTCCTGTTTAAGAACTCACTAGTTAAAGCCGCTTTTAGCTCAAATGCGTTCAAACAGGGCAGCGATACCCTGACCACCGCCGATACACATTGTTACTACGGCGTAGCGGCTGTTGCTGCGTTGCAGTTCGTGCAGTGCTTTAACAGTGATAATAGCGCCAGTGGCGCCGATAGGGTGGCCCAAAGAGATACCGCTACCGTTGATATTAACCTTATCCTGGGGTAGTTCCAGATCCTGGCAAACAGCCAGAGCCTGTGCAGCAAAGGCCTCATTGACCTCCCAGACATCGATATCCCCAATGCTTAATTCGTTATCTGCCAGGAGTTTACGCACCGCGGGTACCGGACCAATACCCATGTATTTGGGTTCGACACCGGCAAAGCTATAGTCTACTAATCTGGCCATAGGCTTTAATCCTTTGGCTTGAGCTGTTTCAGCGGCCATCAGCGTCACAGCGGCGGCTGCATCGTTCAGGCCCGAAGCGTTACCTGCTGTGACCGAACCATCCTTTTTGAAGGCCGGGCGCAGTTTAGACATATCCTCGGTTTTACAGTTATAGCGTAGGTGTTCATCGGTATCGAAAACCGTTACACCTTTACGTGACTTGAGTTCTACGGGAACGATCTGCTCTTTAAAGCGCCCTTCAATAATGGCTCGTTCAGCGTTGTTATGGCTCAGTACTGCCAGAGCGTCCTGATCTTCACGGCTGATCTGCCATTTTTCGGCGATATTTTCAGCGGTGATACCCATGTGTGTGTTGTCGAACGGGCAGGTCAGCGCACCTACCATCGCATCAACGATGGCAGCATCCCCCATGCGTTGACCAAAGCGTGCACTGGGCATCCAGTACTGGGATTGACTCATTACTTCAGAGCCTCCGGCTACTGCCGCATCACAAACGCCCAGCTCAATCTGCTGTGTGGCGGTAATAATTGCCTGTAAACCACTACCGCAGAGACGGTTAACGGTAACCGCTGGGGTCTCTACCGGCAGACCGCCGTTAACGGCAGCGACGCGGCTAAGGTACATATCACGACGCTCGGTGTGGATTACATTGCCAAATACACTGTGACCGAAATCTGCAGGTTCAGCGCCTGAACGTTGTACTGCTTCGCTGACACAAAGGCTGGCCAGTTCGCTGGGTGTCTTTGATTTGAGGCTGCCACCAAAACCACCAATTGCAGTGCGCACACCGCTTAGTACTACTACTTCTCGTTTACTCATTCTTGAGTCCTTTATGCGTAATTTATTGGGTGCTCTTGCCGGCGCCCTTATTATTATGGGTTAGAAGATAGTGCAGTCAGTATGGACAACTTAACACTGGTTACCTGGTATGGCTCTAGATAAATAGTGAAAGATTGATAACAATGGGGCCTGTTTATTCCATGGCTTTTGTAACTTCTTTTGTAATAACTAAGAGGCTTTAATGCAGCTGTTGTTTGATATAGTGATACCGGTATTTTTGCTGATGGTACTGGGCTGGGGCTGTCGTCGTTATGGTTTGTTAGAGGAGCATAGTGCCGGTTCTCTGAACAGTTATGTGTTTTATATCGCTGTGCCGGCTTTAATGTTCCTGTCGACCGCCAGCGTTGATATAGACAGTGTATTACGTTGGGATTTTATCGCAGTCTATCTGGGCGGTTCATGCTTAGCGGTAGTATTGTCTTTTCTATGCTGGCGGCGGTTGAACCTTGAACAACCGTTGGATTGGACTGTAATAGCACTGAATTCTGCATGGGCTAACACTGTGTATATGGGTGTGCCTATTTTCTACTTCATGTTTGGTGATAGAGGTACGTTACCGGTCGTTATATCGACTCTCGCCAGTAATCTGGTGTTTATTCTGATATTGGCACTGATGTCAGAAATCCAGAATAGTGAGGCAGGAATCTGGCAGAAACTAAAAAAATTGCTGGTTCAGGCGCTACTTAAAAATCCAATTATGATGGCGCCAATTTTGGGTATGCTTGTTTCAATCTCGGGGTTAAATCTGCCGGCTGTTATTTTAACGCCTTTAGATATGTTGGCGCCTTCTGCTGCCCCTGTGGCATTGTTTGCTCTGGGGATGTCGTTGTATGGTCTTGAGGTTAAGCGGGCCGGTTTTGATCTTGCCTGGCTGAGTCTGGTTAAACTTATTCTGCACCCCTTAGTTACTTACCTTTTAGCCCTCGCGGTGGGGTTAGATCCATTCTGGGCTGCCAGTGCGGTGCTGTTGGCTTCCCTGCCTACAGGGGCAATGGTCTTTGTGCTGGCGCAACAGTATCAAACCCGGGTGACGCTAACCTCGGCAACCATTATGGTGACTACATTATTATCGATAGTGACATTGGCGGTCATACTGCCAGTGCTCAAACAATGGGGTGGATAAGTAAAACTCTATGAAAGGTCATAAAGTAGATTCTCGCTAGTGAAACAAACAGTTATTCTGTCAGTACTGAATTAATGGGTCGGATTAAGGAAGATAATATGAAATGTCATAAAGTGGATTATGAAGTGATTGGCAGCTCAATGCCGATGCTGGAAGTTGAATTGGATCCGGGTGAAACCGTTATCGCTGAGGCGGGCTCTATGAACTATATGGAGCAGGATATCGGTTTTGAAACAAAGATGGGGGATGGTGCGGATCCGGAGCAGGGAATGTTTTCTAAACTGTTCTCTGCAGGTAAGCGTATGGTGACCGGAGAGTCACTGTTTATGACGCACTTTAATAATGAAGGTGAGACTAAACGTAAAGTTGCATTTGCTGCACCTTATCCGGGCATGGTTGTACCTGTGGATATGGCGCAGATCGGTGAGCGGCTGTACTGCCAGAAAGATGCATTTATCTGTGCGGCATTGGGCACGCGCTTGTCGGTTGCTTTTTCCCGTAAGCTTGGTGCGGGGTTTTTTGGTGGTGAAGGCTTTATTCTGCAAAAGCTTGAAGGCGATGGTATGGCCTTTATTCAGGCGGGTGGTACGGTCGTTAAGAAAGAACTGAATAATGAAACCTTGCGTATCGATACCGGTTGTCTGGTCGGTTTTAGTGAAGGTATAGAATATGACATTGAAATGGTTAAAGGTTTGAAGTCGATGTTTCTGGGGGGCGAAGGACTGTGGCTGGCGACATTGTCGGGCACTGGCACTGTCTGGGTTCAGAGTCTGCCATTCTCGAGACTGGCTGATCGTATCATTGCAGCAGCACCCAGCCTGAGCGGTACAGATAAGGGTGAGAGCTAAATAGCAGGCTGATAAAGGTCATAAAATGGGGTGTTTTTCACTGAGATTCTATGACTTTTTGCCGTAATAAAGGTATATTCGCCCGACGCTTTTTGGATCTTTATTTCGGTTACCGGTAATGCTACAGAAAAAACTGGTTATTACATTAACAACTGCTCAGGGTTCTCGCCAGTATACACTTGGCCAGTTAGCCCGGTATTTGCTTGCCCTTTTTCTGGTCATGTCCATTTGCAGTTTTTTTGTGTCTAACCTGTTACTGGTAAAAACCACCGACGATCTTGATGATCTTGAACAGGGTATTGATACCCTGACCAGCCAGTATGAACTGACACTGGGTACTCAGGCATTGCAAAAAGGGCAACTGAACCAGCTATCCAGTACCTTGCAGGACCTGACGCTTGAGCGGGATAAGTTACAGGAAGAAAATCTGCGCATTGGCGAGTTAAACGAAACCCTTGATGCCAGCTTGTACGGTTTGGAAGATCTGTTGGGCTTACCTCAGTCAGATGAGATGACAAGCAATCGCGCAGATGAGTTAACGGTTCTGGCAAGTCAGCGGCTCTATTTTCTCAGTAACCTGCCTAACGGTTTGCCTATTCAGGGCATCCGGGTGAGCGATCGTTTTGGTATGCGGATGCATCCGGTGCATAAGAAACGTGTGCGCCATAACGGTCTTGATTTTAAAGCGAACACAGGCACGCCTATCTATGCAACTGCGGATGGCGTAGTGGAATATTCTGGTTATCATAAAAAGAGTGGTTTCGGTAATCTGATTATTTTGCAGCATGGTTTAGGGTTTAAAACCTACTATGCACATATGAGTAAATTGAAAGTTAAAAGTGGCGCTTTCGTCAGCAAAGGACAGTTAATCGGTCTGAGCGGTAATACGGGCATTTCAACGGGTCCGCATCTTCACTATGAAGTACGGCATCTGTTCACCCCGATTGATCCTGAGCCATTTGTGGCATGGAATATAAGCAACTTTGATTCGCTGTTTTCAAATGTTAAAGGTGTAAAATGGGCTTCCTTAAGAAAAATGTACCCGCTAAATCAGGCGCTGCAAACGGCTCAGCAATAACAATCATTGCTGAAGGTAACAAGTTTAGCGGTGATACCAGTATCGTGGGTAAGATGCATATCGATGGTGTCTTCGAAGGTAACATCACCTCGTTGGATAATATTTCTATCGGTAAAAATGGCCACGTTCACGGCCTGATTAAAGCCAATAAAATTTCAGTTTGCGGTTTGCTGGAAGGCGAAGTTGTTTGTGATGAGTTAGAAATAGACCGGGGCGGCAAGGTTGTTGCTGTTGTTATCAGTAAAGTGATGGCTATTCATCCGGAAGGTAACTTTATTGGCGAACGTCGTATGAAAGAGGTCGGCGCAATTGAGCATGCGCCTACAATAGAGTCCGGTGTCGATGCGATTGATTCACTGCCGGATAAAGTAACTCTGAATGCGGAAGAAGGATCAGCTTAAGTTATGTGCGAACTGCTTGGCATGAGCGCTAATGTTCCAACCGATATCTGTTTTAGTTTTACCGGTTTGATGCAGCGTGGTGGTGAAACCGGACCCCATAAAGATGGCTGGGGTATCGCGTTTTATGAGGGCAAGGGGTTGCAGGCGTTTCATGACCCTGCGCCCAGTTGTGATTCAGAGATTGCCCGGCTGATTAAAAACCATCCGATTAAAAGTAAAACGGTGATCAGCCATATTCGACAAGCGAATGTTGGCAACATCTGTCTGGAAAACACCCACCCGTTTACCCGAGAGCTCTGGGGCTTTCACTGGACCTTTGCCCACAATGGTCAGTTAGATCCTAAACTCTTTGATCTGCCGCTAACCCATTATCATCCAATTGGTACAACAGACAGTGAATATGCCTTTTGTTGGCTGTTAGGGCAGGTGCGTGAACAGTTCCCTCAAAGGCCGGACAATTTCTCTGAAGTAATAGAACTGATTCATTGTTGTGCCGATCAGTTGCGCGCTTTAGGCGTCTTCAATATGTTGCTGACTGAATCTGAATATCTGTTGGCTTATTGCACCACCAAGCTGTCCTGGATTACCCGACGTGCACCTTTTGGCAGAGCGCGTTTGACGGATGCCGAGCTGACCGTCGATTTCTGTGAAGAAACTACGCCTAATGATATTGTGACTGTGATCGCGACTGAGCCTCTGACAGATAATGAACAATGGCGTAAGCTGCAAACGGGCGAAATGATTGTATTCCGTGAAGGGGTGCAGGAGCCTTTAAGTCGCTGCTTTGGTCACTCCTGACCCGCAGCCATCATCCAACTCTATCCTGAACTCCGAAACTGTGACTGCCACTATTAAGCAACTTTACACCCGTCTTGACGACTGTCTGATAGCCGATCGTTTTCAACTGCGAAAAAAAATTCAGTTGCTGCAGCGTCGGCTGGGGGAAAAAAAACCTGCGGATAAGTTGCAGTTGGAAGTTGAATCACTGCTGGAACGATCTGAGGCGAAGGTAGCCCGACGTCAGTTTGAATCAGTGATCGTGTATCCGGACCTTCCTGTTAGTAGCCGGCGTGATGAGATTGCGAAAGCGATTCTTGAAAATCAGGTTGTGATCATTGCGGGTGAAACCGGTTCAGGTAAAACCACTCAGTTACCTAAAATATGTCTCGAGCTGGGCTTAGGCAAAACCGGTATGATCGGTCATACTCAACCACGCCGGCTAGCTGCCCGAACCGTTGCTAATCGTATCGCAGAGGAGCTGGGAACGACCTTAGGTAGTACTGTCGGTTATCAGGTGCGCTTTACCGAGCAGGTCGCTGATAATACGATGGTCAAATTGATGACCGACGGTATTTTGTTGGCAGAAACTCAGCATGACCGTTATCTGGAACGTTATGAAGTTCTGATTATCGATGAAGCCCATGAGCGAAGCCTGAATATCGATTTCTTATTAGGCTATCTGCATCGCATTCTGGCTAAAAGGCCAAATCTTAAAGTTATCATTACCTCGGCAACCATCGATCTGGAACGCTTTTCAAGGCATTTTGATAATGCACCGGTTATCGAAGTATCAGGCAGAACCTTTCCGGTTGAGTTGCATTACCGTCCTTTAGAAGATCTTGATGAGGGCTCAGATAAAAGTATTCCGGAAGGTATTGTCAGTGCAGCTGAAGAGCTTGTTCGAATGGAGCGGCAGCAAGGCAGAGCTGGTGCGGGTGATATTCTGGTTTTTCTCAGCGGTGAGCGTGAGATTAGAGAGGCCGCCGACTATTTACGTAAAGCCGTACAGCAAGGCCGTCTGAAACATATTGAAGTGATGCCCTTGTATGCCCGTTTAAGTGTCGCAGAACAGAATAAAATATTCAGTTCTACCCGTGGGGCAGGGCGGCGTATCGTGCTGTCGACCAATGTGGCAGAAACGTCGCTGACAGTACCGGGTATTCGTTATGTTATAGATCCGGGTTTAGCGCGTATCAGTCGCTATAGTTATCGTTCTAAGGTGCAGCGTCTGCCTGTAGAACCGGTATCCCAGGCCAGTGCTAATCAGCGCAAGGGGCGTTGTGGTCGGGTTGCTGAAGGTATCTGTATCCGGCTTTACTCTGAAGAAGACTTTAATGCGCGTCCTGAATTCACTGATGCGGAGATACGGCGTACTAATCTCGCAGCGGTAATTCTGCAGATGTTGAATCTGCGGCTTGGCGCTATCGATCAGTTTCCTTTTATCGATCCGCCTGACTCACGTTTCATCAATGATGGTTTTAAATTACTACAAGAGCTGAGTGCGGTTGACCGCAAGCATAACCTGACTAAGCTGGGGCGTCAGCTAAGTCGCCTGCCGGTTGATCCTAAAATTGGCCGAATGCTGTTAGAAGCAGCCAAGAATAATTGCCTCAGTGAGATGATTATTATTGCCAGTGCGCTGAGTGTGCAGGATCCCCGTGAGCGACCGATGGACAAGCAACAGGCTGCTGATCAGAAACATCGTGAATACGCCGATGAAGAGTCTGACTTTGTTACCCTGATCAATCTCTGGAATCTGTACGAAGAGCAACGCCAGGAACTGAGTCAGAATCAATTGCGTAAATATTGCCAGAAGCAGTTTCTGGCCTATATGCGGATGCGAGAGTGGCGGGATGTGCATCGTCAGCTGCATCTGGCTTGTCGCCAGTTAGATTATAAAGAAAACACCGCGCCGGCCAGCTATGAGGCGCTGCATAAATCATTATTATCTGGCTTGCTTGGTAATCTGGGATTTAAACAGGAAGGTAAAGAATACCTGGGTGCTCGTAACCGGCGTTTCAATATTTTTCCCGGCTCCATGCTTTATAAAAAAGCACCAAAATGGATTATGGCGGCTGAACTTGTTGAAACCAGTCGTTTATATGCCCGTATGATTGCCCGTATTGATCCGCTCTGGGCCGATCAGTTAGCTAGCCACTTGGTGAAACGCAGTTATCTGGAGCCCCACTGGGAAAAGAAGAAAGCGCAAGTAGTCGCACAGGAACAAGTGACATTATACGGTCTGATAATTATCCCAGGGCGTAATGTTCATTACGGCACCATTGATCCTGAAGTCAGCCAGCAGATTTTTATTCGTTCTGCGTTAGTAGAAGGGCAGTTTAACACTAAGGGTAAGTTCTACGGTCATAACCGTAATCTGCTAGACAGTATAGAAAACCTGGAAGCGAAAACCCGGCGTCGAGACCTGTTGGTTGATGAAGATACTCTGGCTGATTTCTATACTGAAAAGCTGCACGACAATAAAGGCGAGAAAGTTGTTAATGGTGCCGGTTTTGAGAGCTGGCGTAAAACCGTTGAGCAGCAAGATAATAAAATCCTGTTTATGCAGGAACAGGACTTATTACAACGCTCGGCTGAACATATTACCGATAATAGTTATCCAGAGCAGATAAGTCTGAATGGCGCTCCGCTTAAGCTTAGCTATCACTTTGAACCAGGCGCTAAAGACGATGGCGTAACCCTGCATGCGCCCTTGGTATTGCTTAATCAGATTCCGGAAGATCGCTTGCAGTGGCTGGTGCCGGGCATGCTTAAAGAGAAGTGTGTTGCTCTTTTAAAGGGTTTGCCAAAATCACTGCGTAAGAATTTCGTGCCTATTCCAGATTACGTAGATGCCTTTATCGATGCGGCGGTGTTTGGTGAGGGCTCATTGAATGAAGCGCTGGCGTTACATCTTAAGCGCATGACTGGTGTACGGATCAGTGCTGATGATTTGAACCAGGTTGAGTTGGATGATCATTACCGGGTTAATATCAAGCTCTCAGGTGAAAAGCGTAAAACCGTGGCTGAAGGCCGTCGGTTAGAGCAATTACAAGGCCAGTACGGTAAGCAGGCTCAGCAAGCGTTGATTCAGGCTCCATCAGAAAGCTGGGGCAAGAAAGGTATTACACGCTGGGATTTTGGCGAGTTACCCGAAGCAATAGTCTTGAAACAGGCGGGCGGTTTAGAGGTTGAGGTCTATCCAGGATTAAAGGATTGTGGTGACAGTGTTGAGCTGAAGGTGTTTGAAGACCGACAGCTGGCCGCTAAAGAGAACCAGCGGGGACTGGCTCGACTGTTCCTATTGCAAATGGCTCAGCAGGTTCGCTTTCTTAAGACTAATCTTAAAGGCTTTCAGCAAAGCGCGGTGTACCTGTCTAAAGTGCAGAATAAAAATCAGTTGTTTGATGACTGCTTAATGAGTGGCGCTATGCTGACTTTTATAGATCAGGCAGGCTTGGCGCTCAGATCTGAGCAAGCCTTTACTCAGTACTTTGAGCAGCATCGAGCCGAGTTTTGTGATCGCACTCAGACCCGGGCGGCTCAGCTAGCTGAGATTGCCGTTGTATATCACAATATCCAGAAACAGCTTTCAGGTTCGGTTAATCTACAGGCTGTTACTATCCTCAACGATATTAAGCAGCAGCTAACTCAGATAATTCGACAAGGCTTTATGGTAGAGCTGCCAGTTGCGCAGTTACAAGAGCTGCCGCGCTACCTGAATGGTATTCAGGTACGATTAGAGAAGTATCAGCGTGAGCTGCCCCGGCAGCGCATGTTGAGCGAGCAGTTGCAGCAGTTCTGGTCGAAGTATCAGAAACAGGCTGAACAGGACTCAAAGCACCACCGTTATAATCCTGCATTAGAAGAATTTCGCTGGCTATTAGAAGAGTACCGGGTTTCGTTGTTTGCTCAGCAACTAGGTACAAAAATGACGGTGTCAGAGAAGCGACTCAAACAGCAGTGGCATAAGGTTTCGCAAGCTTAGCGATTCAGACGGGTGGTTTCGACCGATTCTAAGGGGAAGTAGCCCATTTCTTGTTATGATTCTGATTCAGATCAGGTATTGGTAAAATTGGGTAATTAATCTGTTAATTATCAGCAATATCCCTTATAAAACAGTTGCGCCGGGTTAGTTGCTATGCTGTAATGCGTCAAATTTATTTCAATGTAGTTATTATTTAACGTTTTTTAGTCTTAATTGTCTCATTTTAGAGACGCATTTAAGGGGAAACTAAAGAAATGAATAATAACTGCGATATAAAGGTTTAAGGATTGGTCAGTTTCTTAGTTGAGTTGGCCGCTTCGACAGAAATATTTTGGTAAAGTTCAATTTACTGATTGAAATATTTCTGAATTATAGTATTTTTCTTGTAGCTGAGCGCAGTTGATGGCGCGAAGTAAATAAGAAATAAAAGTTTAACTACTAGTATGTTAAATATTGAAGGGGAAATGTTAATGAAAAAGTCTATTATCGCTCTGGCGGTTGCTGGTGCTCTGACTGCACCTATGGTTGCACAAGCTGACGCTGTTCTGTCTGGTGCTGTTGCAGTTGACTATATCAATAAAGAACTGGCTAACAACGACAAAGGTTTCTTCCAGATTGATGATGCAATCATCGACCTGTCTGCTTCTTCTGAAGCTGAAGGCCTGACGTCTGGCGCACAGATCCAGTACGAAGTGGGTTCTGGTGCTACTTCACTGACTTACGCTAACGCTTACCTGTCTGGTGACTTCGGTACTGCGATTGCTGGTAAGATTGCTAACCCAATCAACGATGTAACTGGTGATTCACTGGGTACTTCTGATTCTGAAGAAGCTGGTGCTGGTAGCGGTGCTGACCTGGTATCTGACGAGATCATTGCTGCTGCATACATGACTCCAGACATGGGCGGTTTCTCTGCTTACGCTGGTGTTATTGCTAACGCTGATGGCGCTGCTGATGAGAACACTGCTGATGCATGGCTGGCAGGTGTTAAATTCGCTATGGCTGGTGTAAAGGCTCACCTGGGTTACGCGAATGAAAAAGGTACTGGCGGTGACGACGATTCTACTGTAATCGGTCTGAAACTGGGTTACGCTATCGACGCTCTGTCTCTGACTGGTGTATACACTAAGTACGAAGACGATGGTGATAAGTTCGATACTACTCTGGGTCTGGCTGCTGGTTACGACCTGGGTGCTACTGATCTGTACGCATTCCACGTTCAGGACGACTTCGAAGGTGCTGAAAAAGCTAAGACTACTGGTGTGAAAGCTTCTTACGCACTGGCTACTGGCGCTTCTGCTTACGCTGAGTGGTCTAAGACTACTAACCGTAACGGTGTTGACGGTGACGACGGTAAGACAATCACTCTGGGTTACAAAGTATCTTTCTAAGATCTTTTACCTGAGTTGAAGAAAGGGACCTTTGGGTCCCTTTTTTATTGTAAAAATTCACTTAATCCAATTTTTAAAAATACATATTTAGAGTATTTTTTCCTCGAACTAATCTCGTTTCTATAGCACTATATCTACTCAGTGTTTTAGAGAGTTTGTTTATGCGCTTAATTAAAATACCATTTATCGCTGTCATATATTTTCTGGTCTTCTCGCTGGCCTCTCCGTTGGTTCTGGCTGAAAGTGAGACTGACCCCTGGGAAGGGTTTAACCGCACTGTATTTAGTTTTAATGACGGTCTTGACCGCTATGCGTTGAAGCCACTTGCTCAGGGTTATCAGCGGGTAACACCGGATATTGTTGAGGCCGGTGTGGGTAATTTTTTTGGCAACCTGGCCGATGTGGGTAGCTTGTTCAATAATGTATTGCAGTTAAAAGGTGAGGCGGCAGCACAGGATTTTGCGCGGGTAGTATTTAATAGTACCTTTGGCTTAGCGGGGCTTATTGATGTAGCTACACCTGTAGGGCTGCCTGAACATAAAGAAGATTTTGGGCAGACACTCGGTTACTGGGGGGTAGAGACCGGGCCTTACCTGGTATTGCCGTTTTTTGGTCCATCAAATATCCGTGATGGCATTGCAATAATACCCGACTCGATGGTCGACCCGGTTGGTGAGGTTGAGTCTATCCCTACCCGAAATCAACTTTATGCGCTGCGTATAGTCGATACCCGTGCCGAATTGCTGGCTGCTGAAGGGTTGCTGACGGGAGATCGCTATACGGCTATGCGGGATGCTTATATGCAGCGTCGTGAGTTTCTGGTAAATGATGGTGAAGCTGAGTTCGATGACGATCAGTTCTGATTTTGTTGTTGATGTTTTTTATAAGCGATTGGCTTAATGATATGTCATTTCCTGTGGCACATTTTATGTGTTTGAAATTTAAGACTATTTCCTATGGTTTTAAAGGGTGAGAGTATTAAACTAAATTTGTTGTTGCAGGAATAACGGATTGTAAGCTTCTCAGGGATACGAGATGCAGTAGCTGCTAATAACAGTTAAAAGAGTCAAAAGAGTCGCTAAGGGATATTGCGACTTTCGGCAAGGAAGCTGGTGAGGGCTCATGACGGGATGTCATAGAGCCCTTTTTATTGCTTGAACGTAGTGCATTTCCGATAAGCTCACTCTGAGCTTAACTTACTTTGGCTAACTTAAACTCAGTTAGTATTTTTATGTGTTCTTAGCATACCCCTTGGGTACTGTGATAATTGACGTTCCTTTAAAAGCGTTTGCACCACTGAGATCACCGAGAGCACAGAGGTTGAAAAAGTCGTACACCGGGCTTATCTTAGCTTCGTAAAGTAGCACGCCATTACCTTCTAAATTAAATTTCCCTCTATTCTTAACACGTGCCTTGGGTGCTGTGTTCTTACAGTTCTCTGTGTTTTTTGTGGTAAAAATTGAAGATCTTATACCGGGTGTACCCGATTCAGTAGGTGGTCGGCAGAGGAAAGAGTGGAGGGGGTAAAAGGAGGGCTCCCCCGATAGGCCGGGGGAGCTTAAGGTAGAACTGATATGTTTATAGTCGGCTTAGAATCTGTTCAAGCTTAGCCTGGTCAATGGCAAAGTTTCTGATTCCTTCGGCCAGCTTTTCAGTCGCCATAGCGTCTTCATTCATTGACCAGCGGAACAGTGTTTCACTGTTTTCTAACTTGCTATCGCTACAAACCGGGTTATCAGAAAACAGCTTCTGATCAAGTGGCAGGTTAGTCTCTGCTAGTTCGGTAATTAGCGCAGGGCTTATCGTTAAACGGTCACAGCCGGCTAACTGTCGAATCTCTTCGCTGTTCCGGAAACTGGCACCCATAACAACCGTGTCATAGCTGTGGGTTTTGTAGTAGTTAAATATCTTGCTTACCGATTGTACGCCTGGGTCTTTAGCACCTGAAAAGTCAGTGCCTTCAGGGCTGCTGGCTTTGTACCAGTCAAGAATGCGGCCAACAAAAGGTGAGATGAGGAACGCGCCAGCATCAGCGCAGGCGATAGCCTGTGAGAAGCCGAACAGTAGTGTCAGATTGCAGTTGATGCCTTCTTTTTCCAGTTGGCGTGCAGCTTCAATACCTTCCCAGGTTGATGCGATTTTAATAAGCACACGATCATTACTGATACCCGCTTCATTATATAAACCGATCAGTTTCTTGGCTTTTTCCACCGACGCTGAAGTGTCAAAAGACAAGCGGGCGTCCACCTCAGTTGAGATGCGACCTGGAATCAGCGACAGAATTTCACAGCCGGCCAGAACAGCCAGTTTGTCGGTCATATTGGTTAGCTGCTCACTGCTGCTGCCACCCTGAGTGAGTGCCCAGGCTTTTGCCTGCTCAAGGTAAGGGTGATATGCAGGATCCTGGCTGGCTTTTAGCAATAAAGAGGGATTGGTTGTCGCATCAACCGGTTTTAACTGACGAATAGCTTCAATATCACCTGTGTCGGCGACAATAGTTGTCATCTTTTTTAGCTGATCCAGCTGGCTTTCCATAAATAGTCTTCCTGTAATCTTGTCTTATTCGGTAACTTTAGCAACAGCTTGCTTCAATACATCCACATCTGCACCAGTGCGATGGGCATTCTCACTCAGATAACGGCGGAACTGACGGCCACCGCGTTGAGCATGAAACAGTCCAAGCAGGTGGCGGGTCATATGGCCCAGAAATACCCCCTGACGCAGTTGCTCCTCTATATAAGGGTACATCTGTTCAATAATTTCAATACGGCTTTTAGTGGCTGCGTCTGGATTATAAAGGGCATCCACTTCGGCCATCATATAAGGGTTATGATAGGCTTCCCGACCCACCATCACACCATCGGTATGTTGCAAATGAGTGCGACACTCTTCTAATGTTTTAATACCGCCATTGATCAGGATTTCAAGATCAGGGAATTCTTGCTTTATCTTATAAGCCCATTCATATTTCAAAGGCGGGATATCGCGATTTTCTTTGGGGCTTAAGCCTTTGAGTATTGCTTTTCTTGCATGAATGATAAAGGTTTTACAGCCTGATTCACTGACCGTGGCGACAAACTGATACAGCTGTTCGTAGCTGTCCATATCATCGATTCCCAGACGGTGTTTGACCGTCACAGGGATAGCAACGGCTTGTTGCATCTTATACAGGCACTCGGCAACTAGTTGAGGGTGTGCCATCAGGCAGGCACCGATCATATTATTCTGTACCCGGTCGCTCGGGCAGCCAACATTAAGGTTAACTTCGTTATAACCAAAATCTTCAGCCATGCGCGTACAGCGGGTTAGATCTTCAGGATTACTGCCGCCCAGTTGTAGTGCGACAGGCTGCTCTTCGGGATTAAAACGGAGGAAACGCTCATTATCGCCATGAATAAGTGCTCCAGTAGTTACCATCTCTGTATAGAGCACAGCGTTCTGGCTGATCAGGCGGTGAAAGTAGCGACAATGGCGGTCGGTCCATTCCATCATCGGGGCAACGCAAAATGTGCGTTTTAGGGGAGCTGAAGAGTAGTCGGACATCTGCCTGCTTACTTAAAATATCAATGAATCGTAAATGGGGTTATCGCTTAGATATTTCCCGCATCAGACCGCTCAGGTCAAGACCCTGAAGTTCGGCTAATTTTTCTATGTCAGACTGGCTACGCGGTGGTACTTTGCTTGCGGCCTTAATCGCCTGTTTCTTTTCAGCGGCTTTCAGTTTTAATTTTTCCTGCAAGCTATTTAGCTGTTCCAGGCTTAGAGTGCCCAGTTGATTATCTACTTCACTATTATTCATCAAAATAAAGTTTGTTCCAGATAAAACTCAATAATCCTTACTGCATCTGTTCAACATTCAACAGATTAAATACATCCGTGGAGGGGGTGAAACTATCAGTGTAAGTGCTTTCACAACAGGAGATATAAAAGTGCTTACACGAAAGTGAATCACCCGTGCACTATAGCACTGAAATAGTAAAAACTTAAACTGGGATAGTTGCGAATAGTGCAGTTAGGTCCTTTTTAAATGGTTCAGACTGAATAATTTTGAATCCGTTGCGCTCTTGAGGGATTTAGGTAAAAGTTGGCGGGTTTTGTCTCTGAGATAGAAAGCACCAGTGGCTCTATTTTCGGGGCGAAGCCGCAAGAAAAGTACCTCCTGCTATACCGCAGCTGAATCAGTTCCAATGTTAACGCTTCTCAAGCGCTTGATGATGATTTTTACTCTGGTTGTGAGTGTTTGTTCTGGGCCTCAGATCACATCTCCCTGTGATAATCACACAGGTAATGCTTTGCATTTTGCATGTTCGCTGGCCGGTATAAAGTCAGGAGAGCAAGGTAATAGTAAGCTTATAACTTTCATGTTTTAATGCGGGCTTCTCAAATCAAAAGTTATTCATCACATGCAACCGATTAAACAGACGGGTTTAAAGCGATTCTATTATGCGACTAAATATTCGTTGCAAGGTATTAGAGCTGCTTGGCGGGAAGAACCGGCTTTTCGCTATGAAGTTGCTGCGCTGCCGATTGTTATTCCCGCCGCGTTCTGGCTAGCGGAGTCAGGTCTGCAGCTAGCGCTACTCATTAGCTGTTGTATTTTTGTTCTGACATTTGAAATCGTTAACTCAGCGCTTGAAGCGGTCGTGGATCGCTGGGGGCCTGAGTACCATGAACTGGCCGGGCGTGCCAAAGATATGGGCTCCGCAGCAGTATTCATGATGTTGAATATGACCTGGATAGTCTGGGCCTGTGTTGCCTGGGACAACGGTTATCTGGACGTTATCCGAGCATCGCTTTGATTTCTGGCAGGCAGGAACCGCAGTTGCTGCCGCACTTAAGTTGCTCGGCTAGTTTTTCTGTACTATTTGCGCCTTTGTTAATAGCCTGACGGATCGTTTTCTCTCCCACTTCAAAACAGCTACAGATAACCGAACCGCAATCATCGCTGTTATCTATCGGTTTTCCTGCCAGCAGCGCCATTCGCTGGGCTGGAGTAGTGATCTCTTCATTGAACTCTTTACACAGCCAGTTTGCATTCGGCAGATACTCAGTAGAGCTAAAGAAAATTAATTCAGGCTTGTTATCAATAAAACTGATCTTACGATAATCTCCGGTTGAGCTTAAAGTAATAGTATCGGAACTGGTTGTAACCACCGAGCTGATCCATTGTTGCCAGTTTTCAGGCAGGGATGTGCCAGTCAGTTCATAGCGGTAACCCTGTTTGAGCGGGATTTTGCACCAGTATTCACAAGGTAAATCAGACAGCTCCTGGTTACAGATCAGTATGCCTTGCCAGGCTGTGTTAAGTTTATTAATTTTCACCGGGGCGTGCTTGCTTTCGGGCTGACCCGATACTCTTCCCCGTATGGGCGGCACCAGATTACCGACCCTGGCGGCTGCAGCGTAACGGTTATTCCAGTGGATGGGCATAAATACAGAGCCGGGTTGTTGCTCAGCCGTCACTTTCGCTTTTGCTACACAGTGCCCCAGCGCATTACTGACCTCAAGCAATGCATTTGTCTGAATGTTCAGGTGGTCAGCATCACTTGGAGAAATCTCTATGAAAGGCTGTTCAATATGTCTGAGTAGCTTTATCGCTTTAGCTGTACGGGTCATTGAGTGCCACTGGTCCCGGATACGCCCGGTGTTTAAAATATATGGGTACTCTGCACTAGCCTGATTGACAGGTAGCGTTGGACGCACGGTAACCATTAATGCCTTACCAGACAGCGTATTGAATTTTCCATCAGTAAATAACCTAGGACTACTTTTTGTAGTGCTGACAGCGGGCCATTGAACCGGTTCCAGATGATCGTACTGCTGTTCTGACAGAGTACTGAGGGCGGATATATTAAAGAGCCGTTTGCCCTCGTTTTTGAAGCCGGAAAGTGCGGCGTGTTCAGTAAAAATCTGCGCAGGATCGGTGAAATTGAAACCGTTTTTAAAGCCCATTGCTTGTGCCATGGAGCAGATGATCTGCCAGTCATGACGGCTTTTACCTGGCGCCATCAAAAAACTTTTCTGTCGTGATATCGTCCGCTCAGAGTTGGTCACTGTGCCGTTCTTTTCGCCCCAGCTGGTTGCCGGAAACAGGATGTCGGCGCACATAGTAGTATCAGTTTTTTCGACACAATCGGAGACTACAACCAGTTCGCATTGTTGTAATGCTTTTTGAATCAGGTTTGAGTCCGGCATGCTAACCACGGGATTGGTGCCCATAATCCAGATGGCTCTGATCTTTCTGTCTTTGACAGCGTTAAACATATCGACGGCTTTCAGGCCTTCTTTATGGGACATGTTAGGTGCTTGCCAGAACGTTTCGACCAGCTTGCTGTTACCTGGCTCACTGAAATCTATATGCGCAGCAATTTGATTAGCCAGTCCTCCAACTTCTCTACCGCCCATTGCATTAGGTTGTCCTGTAATAGAGAAAGGTGTTGCACCGGGCTTGCCAATTTTACCGCTGGCCAGATGGCAATTGATAATAGCATCGCCTTTATCGGCCCCCGTTGCTGACTGGTTAATACCTTGTGAGAAAAGGGTCACTGCTTTTGTGATGTTGCAGAACCAGTTGTAAAACTGTTGCAGATCATCGGGATCTAAGTTGCAGTGCTTTGCTACCTCTGAAGTATTGGGGGTCGCTTCCTGAGCGGCACTAAGTGCCGCATTAAAGCCCTGGATATGGTTAGCAATATACGTAGTATCCAGTCCGTTATTATCAGCCAAATAGCTTAACAGACCGGTAAACAGGTAGCTGTCACTACCGGGCTTCAGGGCAAGGTGAAGATCTGCAATATCGCAGGTTGCTGTGCGGCGAGGATCTACCACCACAATTTTCATTTGTGGACGTTTCTTTTTGGCTGCGACAATACGTTGATAAACGATCGGGTGTGTCCAGGCAGTATTGGAGCCTACTAGTATCACCAGGTCTGCCAGTTCCAGATCTTCATAGCAGCCGGGTACAAGGTCCGCACCAAAGGCGCGTTTATGAGCGGTGACAGCCGCAGACATGCAGAGACGAGAATTAGTATCTACATTACTGGAGCCGATAAAGCCTTTCATCAGCTTATTGGCGACATAGTAGTCTTCGGTCAGTAGCTGACCCGACAGATAAAAGGCGACGGAGTCCGGTCCATACTGTTCGATAACTTTGTTAAAGCCCTGAGCCGCTTTATTGATAGCCTGATCCCAGCTGACTGGTTGGCCGTTTATCTGAGGTTCAAGTAAGCGGCCACTATGACTGGTTGTTTCATGTAGTGCTGAGCCTTTTACGCAGAGCTTGCCCCGGTTGGCAGGATGTTGTTTATCGCCACTGACCGCAATCAACTGATTATTTTCTACCTTAGCTGTAACACCACAACCGACACCACAATAGGGGCAGGTTGTTGAAACAGTACAGCTATCTGGCTTAACCGATGCGTTCATGGTTGGCTTCCTTAGAGCGGGGGTGGAGACAAAAATTTAATGGCCAGGTCAGCCCGGTTGAGCAAACCGGGATACACTATTTATGGCAGGCATTATTAATGGGCGAAGTCAGATCAGGATCTCTACATTTCCATTTTCTATACGGGCGGGCCAGCTTGAAATACTCTGAGACTCATCTTCAAAGCAGCGGCCGCTGCGCAGGCAGAAGTGCTGTTTGTATACCGGGGAGGCCACGACAAGGTCCTCTCCTAAGGAGCCAACTAATCCTCGTGACAGCACATTCGCCTGACTGAAAGGGTCGGTATTAGCGATAGCAAATACCGCGTCTTGGCTTGGTAGGCAAAACAGGGCAACCTGTATCTCATTAACCAGAGCGCAGATGCCTGAATCCAGGACCAGATCTGTTTGCTTGCATACGGTTGTCCAGTGGGTTGAGCTAGTCATAATATTCTCCGGTTTCCTTAGCTGACCATCTTGATCGGTTGAGCGATAAGTTCAGCCTTTTCGTCCAGACGGGCAGGGCGAATCTGTTGCCGCTCTTCAACAAAAACGATGTTGTCATCGCTGGTTTCTGAATTGACGAAATGACGGAAACGCTTCAGGGCTTCAGGGCTCTGCAGTGTGGTTTTCCATTCACACTGATAGCTTTCAATTACCTGCTTCATCTGCTCCGCAAGCTCGTCATTCAGACTGAGGGAGTCATTAATAATGACCTGTTGCAGGTAGTCTAATCCGCCTTCCAGATTATCCATCCAGACAGAGGTTCGTTGTAAACGATCGGCGGTTTTGATGTAAAACATCAGAATGCAATCGATGTAACGAATCAGGGTATCTTTATCGAGATCGGTGGCAAACAGGTCACCATGGCGGGGTTTCATGCCGCCATTACCACACACATAAAGGTTCCAGCCATTTTCCGTGGCGATGACGCCAATATCCTTACTCTGGGCTTCGGCGCATTCACGGGTACAACCGGATACAGCAAACTTAATTTTGTGTGGTGCGCGAAGGCCCTTGTATCGATCCTCTAGCTCTATTGCCAGTCCGGCACTGTCATCAACACCAAAACGGCACCAGGTACTGCCAACACAGGATTTGACGGTACGCAAAGACTTACCGTAGGCGTGGCCGGTTTCAAAACCGGAATCTATCAGTTCCTGCCAGATAGGTGGCAGCTGCTCTAAGCGCGCACCAAACAGGTCAACCCGCTGACCGCCGGTTATCTTGGTGTAGAGGTTATATTTTTTCGCTACCTGGCCCAGTGCGATCAGCTTATCGGGAGTGATCTCACCGCCGGGTACCCTGGGAACAATCGAATAGGTACCGTCTTTTTGCATGTTTGCCATGAAGGTATCGTTCGTATCCTGCAGGCTGACATTGCTCTCCGTGAGAATGTAGTCGTTCCAGCAAGAGGCCAGAATGTTACCAACAGCCGGG
Organism: Amphritea balenae; assembly: GCF_003858655.1. Classification (GTDB taxonomy): domain Bacteria; phylum Pseudomonadota; class Gammaproteobacteria; order Pseudomonadales; family Balneatricaceae; genus Amphritea; species Amphritea balenae. Next base: position 408,117 of record NZ_RQXV01000001.1, on the reverse strand, counting down.
CGACAAATTTCACAACCATGGCCCTGGCCATGCTTAGCTAGCAGTTCGCTAAAGCTTCGAATACCTTCTACCCGAATCAGGTTGTAAAGGTCCTGCCGGGTATGAGGAAAGTGCTCACAGATATCACGATTGACTTCGATACCCAGCTCTTCCAGCTCATGGTTAACCAGATCTGTTACCAGTGCTGCACAACCACCACAGCCGGTGGCCGCTTTAGTGGCACCCTTAACATCACCGATGGTGCAGCAGCCGCCATCGATAGCGGCGCGGACATCGCCTTTAGTCACGTCGTGGCAAGAACAGACCTGGGCTGTCTCCGGCAGGGCTGCAACCCCCAGCCCCGTCTGTTGATCGTCACCCCGGTTGGGTAGAATCAGGCTATCCGGGAATTCCGGTAGATGGATACCGTTAAGCATGTACTGCAGTAATGTACCGTACTCTTCTGCATCGCCAACCAGAATGGCACCGAGTAATAGTTTATTATCTTCGGAGACCACCAGCTTTTTATAGACTTCGGTCTGCTCGTCAATAAAGGTGTAGTTACGGCTGCCCGGAGTCCGACCATGGGCATCACCAATACTGGCGACATCGACACCCATCAGTTTTAACTTAGTGCTCATATCTGCACCGGTAAAACTACCAGAGCCTTCGATAAGGTGTGTCACCGCCACTTTGGCCATCTGGTTACCCGGCGCGACCAGGCCAAATATCTGTTTATTCCATAGTGCACATTCACCGATCGCATAAATATCCGGATCAGAGGTTTGACACTGATTATTGATGACAATACCACCGCGTTCACCGGTTTCCAGGTCGCACTGACGGGCGAGTTCGTCTCTTGGGCGAATACCGGCAGAAAATAGAATAAGGTCGGTTTCCAGTACTTCGCCATCGGCAAAGTTCATTTTATGGAAGTGGTTTTCACCATCGTCAATCAGCTGAGTGTTTTTCTCGGTATGAACCTTTACGCCCAGCTCTTCGATCTTGTGGCGCAGCATTGCACCACCACCATCGTCCAGCTGCACGGCCATCAGGCGTGGTGCAAATTCAACTACATGGGTCTCTAGCCCCAGGTCCGTCAGTGCTTTAGCAGCTTCAAGACCCAGTAGCCCGCCACCTACCACGACGCCAACTTTAGATTTTTCTGCCACGGCTGCAATGGCATCGAGATCGTCGATGGTGCGGTATACCAGGCACTGTTGACGGTCATGTCCGGGTACTGGCGGTACAAAAGGAAATGATCCAGTGGCCAGTACCAGTTTATCGTAGGCAAGCTCAGTGCCTTTATCCGTGGTCACAGATTTATTATCACGATCGATAGCGCTGACTTTTTCGCCAGTCAGCACATTCAGTCCCCAGTTGCGATACATTTCTGCATCGCCCATTGCCAGATCTTCGGCACTGGAACCTGAAAAATAGGCGCTCAGATGGACCCGGTCGTATGCCAGACGGGTTTCTTCACAAAATACGGTGATCTCAAATTGTTCCAGCTGGCCGCTGTCTGCGATGCTTTGCAGAAACTGATGGCCTACCATGCCGTTACCGGCGACGACTAATTTAGTTTTACTCATTGAATAACTCCTGTTGCCAGGCTGGCTTTTGGTACGGAAGGGGGTGTATCAGTACCTTGTGAAATTAATGGGGAAGCTGGTTCCGGGTTTAAGCGGGGGCTTGATCCGGGGGTTGATTCGAAGCTGCAATATTGCTTGCCAAAAATCAGATCAGGCACCATGTGTTGCACAGGCTTTTGTTGCTGTATCAGGTCAAAATACCAGTTGCCATCATGTACCAATCCGTACAGTACGACGCCAACCAGTTTTTGTTCCCGAAACAGTAATTTCCGGTAGCTGTTTTGTTTAGGGTCGTGACAGGTAAGGGACTGAGTGTCTTCGGCATCGATAAACTCTCCCGCCGAAAACAGGTTTATTCCTGACACTTTTAATTTTGTTGCGCAGGGTTTTACGCTGAAGCGGCTAGCAGTTCCTTCGGTTAGCTGATCAGCCAGAATTCCGGCCTGGTCCCATAAGGGGGCTACCAGTCCAAAGGTGTGTTTGCCAAACTGGGTGCATTCTCCCAGAGCATAAATATTCGGGTGAGAGCTCTGCAGCTGATGATTAACTAAAATACCCCGTTCACATTCGATACCGCTGGATTTCGCCAGGCTGTGATTGGGTGAAACGCCGATGGCGATAACCGCCATATCGGTTGCGATTTTAAGATTATTATCGAGGCAGATATGTGTTAAAGGCTTAGTGTCTGGGACTGGCACTTCAGGGCCTGTACAGTCAGAGCTCTCACCGGAAAATTTAATGGCCTCGGCGTTAAGTAATACCTTGATACCTCTGGCTTCCAGTTCATTTTGTAGCAATTTACCGGCACATTCGTCGAGCTGTCGGTTCATTAGCCATTGGCCGCGATGTACAACGGTTACCTCGATTCCGGACTGGCGTAGCGCTGAGGCTGCTTCTAAACCCAGTAGTCCGCCGCCAAGCACCGTGGCGTGGCGAGAAACTGAAGCCTGACTCAGGATCTGATCAACATCTTTCAGGTTACGAAAGCTACAAATACCACTGAGGCCGGTGTTTTTTGCTGCGGTTGGAATAATGGGTTGTGAGCCTGTTGCCAGCACCAGCTTGTCATAGCTGAATATTGTGCCTGCCAGACTGGTAAGGCATTGCTTATCGTGATCGATAGTGGTGATAGGGTCACCACTGTGCAGAGTGATACCCTGGTCAAGATACCATTCCTTTGAGTGGGTGATGATTTCATCTTTGGTCATCTCTCCGGCTAATACCGGAGACAACATAATCCGGTTGTAGTTACCGCAGCCTTCAGCGCCAAATACGGTGATACGGTATTGCTCAGAATTCCGCTTTAGAATCTCGTCCAGTAACCGGCCGCTGGCCATGCCATTACCGATAATGATGAGGTGTGGTTTAGTCATGACAAAATTCCAAAAAAAATGGCGTACCACTCCTGGGTACACGGGTGCGTAGTACCTGGGGTGGACGCCATTGTCCAAATAAATATGAGAAGTCCGGGGAAGGTTTGAATAAGTCCGTTATGTTCTCTGCGGGTTATAGAACGGTCAGCTGCGCGAAAGACAGTGCAGAGAAATGTCTAGACCTTTTCAAACTGTCTGACAATGTAGATGACCGTTCTAGAGCCAGCCCCTTCTTATAAAAAGAAGGGGGCATTCAGAGAGATCAGAGTTCTGCGTTAACAATTTTCAACGTACAACCAGTATGTTTGTAATTGTTGCCTTGATCTCCATTCTCTCTGAAAGCCAGAGGTGTAACAGATTTATTCACACATTCCCTTTGATAGACAGGTTATATATAGCAGGGGACGTGCCATAAAGATTAAAGTTTCTTATAAATCAAAGCTTTAACTTTAGTTTTGTCTTTCTTTGCTCAAGTTAAAACCATATATCTTGTTTTATTGCGCACCAAAAGGCTGTGAGTCTGAGCAGTACGCACCCCATTGGTGCTGGCTGACGGTTATAGTCTGCAGTAAAGGTAAATCAGGTTGGAAGACTGGAGAAAGCAAAGGGCTTTATACAGTTTAATCATCGAAGTAAGAGCGCGAACGCTCTGTAAAGCCTGGCGCCGAAGAATAGCCTGTTTAATGGTAAAGACTGTTGGCCAGTTGAAGCAGGTTGGCGGCTAACAAAATGACACTGAGAGCTTTCCAGACCAGTAGAGGGTTTTTACTAATGAGGGGTTGCTTGCTGATTCCTTGTGCAAGCGTCTGGTTAGGTGAGCTGAAATCCTGAATAAATTCTGACAGTGCCTGGTAGCGATGTATCGGGTTAGGTTGCAGGGCTTTTTTCAGGCAACCTTCCATCCACAGTGGCAGGTCCTTGCGCTGATGCAGGGCCGGCAGATACTGTAACTCGCCATAGTTATCGATGCTGACTTGTTTTACTGGTTGTTCCTTAAAAGGGAGAGTGCCGGTGAGCATTTCATAACTTATTACCGCCAGTGAGAAAAGATCAGAACGAAAACTGCCCCGTTCTCCCATCAGGTATTCCGGTGCGATATAGTTTACTGAACCCTGGGGTATCGATTTGTCCAGTGGCGTACCCAGCTCGCTGACGCCTGCAATCAGAACGGTACCGAAATCGAGGATCTTAATCTGGCCGTCACGGTTAAGCATGATATTTTCTGGCTTAAGGTCCTGATGCACCATATCCTGTCGCTGAAATGCACGAAGCCCTTTAATCGCCTGGCGAATTATGGGACGGATCTCTTCTAGCGCTGGCTTAGGATGATCATCCATCCACTGTCGCAGATTAATGCCTTCAATATACTCGCCCAGATAATAGAGAAATTGTTTTTCTCTTGCAGGCTTAAAGGTCTTCATCACATTGGGATGATCAATTTTTTGCCCAACCCACTCCTCGCGGACGAAACCATCCAGATAAACAGGATCATCGGTAAAATTGGTGGATGGGGCTTTGAGAGTATAAATTTCACCTGATGTCAGATCTCTGACTTTATACATATGGCTGCGGGTACCGCTGAATATAACCTCCAGAACCTCATAGTCATCGATCCTGTTTCCCACCTTCAAAACTGGTGGAATAGGAAGTTGAGTCAGCCTGCGGTGGGTTTCATCCAGTGTTTCGGCGGGTAACTGATCGATGCTGATTAAAAGTACAGTCAGGTTATCATCGCTGCCGTTTGCAAGAGCCTGTTCAATCAGATTACGGGCCAGAGATTCAAGGTTTGTTTCGGTTGCCTGGTTTAAATGGCTTTTTATCTCTTTGTTGCTCAGGAATTCGTGCACGCCATCGGTACTGAGCATCAACAGATCGCCAGCTTTCAGGTCATGCTGCGAAAAGTCGACATCCAGGTGGCGGTCTGCTCCCAGGGCGCGTGCCAGGTAGCTCCGCCCCCGTTCTGTTCGGGTGTGATCGGTGGTCAGTTGTTCCAGCTGTCCACTTTGATAGTGATAGACCCGTGAGTCGCCAACATGAAAAGCATAAAGAGTACTGGATTTGATGATCAGTGCTGAAAACGTCGTTAGCATACTGTCACGGTGCATTGGCAGTCCGCTGTTCTGTTGATACAGCCAACTATTTAACCCGGTCATGATGCGGGATACCGATTGTTTTACACTCCAGCTTTCGGGGGTGCTGAAGTAGTCTTCAATAAAGCTGGTGACCGATGTCTGGCTGGCTATATGAGAGTCTTCACAGCTACTTACACCGTCTGCGATAGCAGCAACCGCACCTTTAAAGAGGCTGCTGTTGTCTTTAGGCAGATGTGCGGCAAAGGCATCCTGATTAAGTGCTTTCTTGCCAGCGGTTGAATAACCACCAAAACGCACCTGAAGTGCGTTATTGGTGCCTCTGTTAATGCTCGCTTTTGCTGTCATCATTTACCTGCCTGTAACGCTTTTTAAAACAGACGATAGCTGCTCTACTGAAGTAGGGCAGCTATCAGGTTCCCCATTTTTATAAGGGAGTTATAAGGGAAGACTCATAGCGTAAATCATGGGTTGATCAGGTAACGCTGATCAGCTCAACGGTACCGTCTTCGTTTACCTCAGCAATATGACCCTTAGGTTCTTCCAGGAATAACAGAGTGATGAAGCCCAGAACGGCGGTAGCCGCGATAACCATAAAGAAGGTTTGGTAGCTAACCATGGAAAGTACGGTGAGGTAGAACACGGCGCCCACATTACCGTAAGCTCCGGTCATACCCGCAACCTGGCCAGTGAGGCGGCGTTTGATTAGCGGTACTACGGCAAAGACTGCGCCTTCGCCGGCCTGAACGAAGAAAGAACAGGCCATTGCCGCAGCAACAGCAACAACAATAGGCCAGCTGCTATCGATCATCGACATCACGGCATAACCTACCGACAGTCCAGCAGTCAGTATGAGCAAGGTCTTCTTGCGCCCGAAACGGTCGCTGATCCAGCCGCCGCCAGGACGTGACATCAGGTTCATAAACGCATAGGCCGAGGCTAGCAGGCCAGCAACCACCATATCCAGTTCAAACACATCGGCGAAGAACAATGGCAGCATGGAAACCACCGCCAGTTCAGAGCCGAAGGTGGCAAAGTAGAGGATATTCAGCACAGCTACCTGCTTAAATTTATACTGCTCAATTTCAGGTACCGGGGTAATGAATATTTCACGGTTAACGTTATAGGCGCTGTAACAGTCATAAACAAAAATCACTGCCAGTGCGACATAGATAGCCAACGCAGCGACATCGCTGAGAATGTTGACTCCGGCTGGAGATAGCTTCCAGGTCAGCAGGGCGAGGGCGGCATACATCGGAATCTTCATTATAAGAAGGAAGTAGAAGTCGCCTTTGCTGGTCACTTCAAGGCCGCCAATCTTTTTCGGCTTAAAGTAAGTTGAGCCTTTTGGCGTATCGGTTACATTTTTGTACCAGATAAAGCTGAATACCAGGCTGATCAGGCCGGTCAGGCCGACAGCATAACGCCAGCCGTCTTCACCGCCGAACAGTAGGGCTAGCGTAGGCAGGCTCATCGCCGCCGCCGCAGAGCCAAAGTTGCCCCAGCCACCGTAGATACCTTCAGCGGTACCCAGCTCATTGGCGGGAAACCATTCACTTACCATGCGGATGCCGACCACAAAACCGGCACCGACAAAACCCAGTAGGAAGCGTGAAATTGCCGCTTCGGCAAAGTTATCGGCCAGAGCAAACATAAAGCAGGGGATGCTGGCCAGAAAAAGCAGGGTGGCATAAGTAATACGCGGACCATACTTGTCGGTCAGCATACCGACTATTATCCGCGCTGGAATAGTCAGCGCGACGTTAAGAATAAGCAGGGTTTTGATCTCTGACGTGGTTAGCCCCAGCGATTCAGCAATAGCGCCCAGTAGCGGGGCATGGTTGAACCAGACGAAGAAAGTGATGAAGAAAGCGATCCAGCTGAAATGCAGGATCTTCATCTTTCCGGTAAAGGAAAAGATATTAAGTTTGGAGGTATCACTCATATTGGTTGCCTCTTAGTAAAAGTGAAAATTTTTAAAGCAAAAAAAAAGCGCCCGGAGCTGTCGCTTTAATCGGAAGCTTCGGACGCTGTTGTCCTGTTTCGGGCAGTTTACAGAGCGGGTAGTGGAGCTGTTCTGAAATAGGGCCCGTTAAATTGTGTGTCTTTGATATAGGTAGAGCACAGCTTGTGCCATGTTTTATAACTTGTTGATATTTAATAATAAAATTATTTGTTAAGATGGTTGGTTGATGTTTTTGTGCACGGGGGTAACGCAGGATTCAGGGGCATTGCACCAAATTACAACCAAAACTCATGGGCTGTTTTTTTGTTGATACGAGGTTGATGGGCTATTTAAAAGAAGTAAAAAAGACCGCCATGAAGGCGGTCAAGGATCTTACTGATGGAAAATTGTCTGTTTTTGTAATGTTCTGTTGGTTGGGTTGGCTGACAAGTATTTGATACAAGCGTTAATCCAGCATCTTTAGTACGGAGATAATATTTTTAGCCACAGATGTCATCGCTTGGCCATTATCCATCGCCATTTTGCGCATCGCGCTGTAAGCCTGTTCTTCGTTGCAGTTCTGATGCTTCATTATCAGCCGTTTGGCCTGATCAAGCTGCTTGCGATCCTGCAGTTCGCCCTTCACATCGTCTAGTTCAATTCGTAACGCCTGTAGCTCATGGAAACGGGCTGCTGCAGCGCTCATGATGGGTTGAATGCGGTCAGCGCTCATGCCATCTACCACGTAAGCGCTAACGCCTGCTTTAATCGCCTGCCCGATGGTTTCGCTATCGCCTTCTTCAGCAAACATAACCACTGGCCGTGGGATATGGCTGTGCAGGGATGCCATATGCTCAAGTACAAACTGATCGGGGGAGTTTAGTTCAATAATGATAATGTCGGGTGCCAACTGCTCAACCCGATTGATCAGACCTTCAGTACTCTGCAGGCGGCAGACAACCTCGTAACCCTGGCTACTCAGAGTCTGCTCCAGAATGCTGGAGCGGTCAGAATTCTGATCAATGATTAAAACCCGTTCGGTATTTCTCTCAGCGGTAGTCATATAACACTTCTACTTTACTCAATGATGCGGATCCGTTGTTTGTTCTGACCCGTTATATCTACTTTATAGGCAGGTTCTTGTTCTTGCTTTTATTCCTGCGCTTATTCTTATGAGTGCAGTAATTGTGCCAGTCAAAATAGCCATGTTTTGGGCTATATTGCGCTCTAATGGTGCGTTTATGGGGGAATAGGAGATGTTTGCCTTGAGCTGGTGCTCGACAAAGCTGATTCAAATATAGGCGGCCGGGAGTCAAGCAGGTATAATGCGCAGCAATTTCTTTTAATCATTCTGGATGCATATTTTCTGATGACTGTACGTACTCGTATCGCACCGTCTCCAACCGGTGATCCGCATGTAGGCACCGCCTATATTGCACTGTTCAATATGGCTTTTGCGCGTCAACATGGCGGTGAATTCATTCTGCGTATTGAAGATACCGATCAGACTCGTAGCACCGCGGAATCAGAACAGATGATTCTGGATTCTTTACGTTGGCTGGGACTGGAGTGGGCGGAAGGACCGGATAAGCCGGGGCCGCATGGCCCATATCGTCAGAGTGAACGGGGTGACATTTACCAGAAGTACACTCAGCAACTGCTGGACGAAGGTAAAGCGTTCAAGTGTTACCGTACAGCTGAAGAGTTAGATCAGTTGCGAAATCAGCGTCGTGAAGCAGGTCTTCAGGGGGCTATGAAAGAGAGCGATCTAGCTCTCTCGACAGAAGAAGTAGCTAAGCGTGAAGCGGCTAACGAGCCTTACGTTGTGCGGATGAAGGTGCCTGAAGAGGGTGTCTGCGTATTTGATGATATGTTGCGCGGTGCTATTGAAGTTGAATGGTCTCAGGTAGATTGTCAGATTCTGATGAAATCAGACGGCATGCCAACTTACCACCTGGCTAACGTAGTGGATGATCACCTGATGGAGATCACCCATGTATTACGAGGTGAAGAGTGGATCAGCTCCGCACCTAAGCATCAGTTGCTGTACAAATACTTTAATTGGGAAATGCCCCAGTTGTGCCATATGCCATTGCTGCGTAACCCTGATAAGTCGAAGCTGTCTAAGCGTAAAAACCCGACCAGTATCATCTATTACAAGCGTATGGGCTACATGGCTGAAGCGCTACTGAACTATCTGGCACGTATGGGCTGGTCTATGCCGGATGAGCGTGAAAAGTTCAGCCTGGATGAGATGATTGAAAACTTCGACGTAAACCGTGTGTCTCTGGGTGGTCCGATCTTTGATCAGGAGAAACTGAGCTGGTTAAACGGTATGTGGATTCGCGAAGAGCTGAGCGATGAGCAGTTTGCCGTTGAGTTCCAGAAGTGGGCGCTGAACCCGGAATACCTGATGCAGATTATCCCACTGATCAAACAGCGGGTTGAAAAGTTTACCGATGTTGCACCGGTTTCCTCCTTCCTGTTGTCGGGCATGCTGCCAATTACTGCAGAGAGTTTTGAGCATAAGAAACTACTACTGGAAGATACTCGTCGTATTCTGCAGTTCGCTTCCTGGATGTTGGATGCTGAGCAGAACTGGAATAAAGATCATCTGTTTAGCCAGTTTAAAGCATTAGGCGAAGCAATGGACTTTAAGATCCGTGACGTACTGTTCCCTATCTTTGTCGCTATTGCTGGTACCAGCCAGAGCGTTTCTGTGGTGGATTCTATGCAGATTCTCGGCCCGGACATGAGTCGTGCTCGCGTACGTCATGCTCTTAACACAGTGGGTGGACCTTCGAAGAAGGAAGCTAAGCGTTGGGAAAAAGAGTACCGCGAAGTCGCCAAGGTGTTAGCTGAAGCCTGAAGTTAAAACCGCTTAGAACCTCATTTAAAGCCCTGCTTAAAGTTCTTCTTATGGTAGAACCTGGCAGGGCTTTTTTGTGCCTGATATAAACAGTTGAAAAGGCAGAAAGTTTTGGTGCTTATTTAGCGCTAACTTAGCTTGACAGTATTGGGACTGAACATTAATATAGCCTCCGTCTTGTGTTGGGGCCTTAGCTCAGCTGGGAGAGCGGTTCGCTGGCAGCGAACAGGTCAGCGGTTCGATCCCGCTAGGCTCCACCAATTTCAAGTCCAAATTGATACAAGATCGTCTTTGAAGCCCGCTATTAGCGGGCTTTTTCGTTTATACTGTGTCCAACGTAGTCCAATAAGATGCCCCCTCATCCGGGCACATTAGGGGGCATATACGGGGGCATAAATTCAAAAAGCACATCGCCCTCTAATTTATGCCCCCAGTATAAATGATGGAGATCGTATGGCTCTTACCGATACAAAGATTAAGCAGTCTCAGCCTAAAGAAAAGCCCTATCGGATAAGCGATGCTAAGGGGCTGTATATCGAGATACATCCAAACGGTTCGAAGTATTGGCGTCTGAAGTATCGCTTTGCGGGTAAAGAGAAAAGGTTAGCTTTGGGGGTGTACCCTAGGGTAACGCTTAAAGATGCCCGCAAAGCCTGCAATTTGGCAAAGGAGCAGTTAGAACAGGGTATTGATCCGTCACAGGCTAAAAAAGCTAAAAAAGTAGAGCAGGCACAGGCTCAGGAAAATAACCTTGAGGCGATTGCCCGTGAATGGCAGAAGCAGCAGACCGTAAAGTGGAGCGAAAGCTATGCTGCTAAGGTGCTTCGGTCCCTGGAAAGTAACTTATTTCCATATGTGGGTACTCTGCCAATCGATCAGATTACACCACCGCATCTTTTATCAGTGCTAAGGCGAGTTGAGAATCGTGGGGCAGTCGAGAGTGCTCATCGTCTTAAGCAGATTGTTGGGCAGGTATTACGTTACGCAGTTGCAACTGGCAGAGCAGAGCGGGATATTTCTGCTGATTTGAAAGGGGCATTAAGGCCTCATCAGAAAAAGCACTTTCCGGCAATTACAGAACCTACTGAAGTAGGCCGCTTGCTGAATATGATCGATGCATACGAAGGCACTGTAACGGTAAGAGCCGCCTTAAAACTCGCACCGTTAGTATTTGTTCGTCCAAAAGAGCTGCGATATGCTGAATGGTCTGAAATTGATTTTGAGAAAGCAGAGTGGCGTATCCCAGCTGAAAAAATGAAAATGGGGGTTGATCATATCGTGCCTTTAAGCCGCCAGGCGTTGGCAATTCTATCTGAGCAGAAATTGCTAACAGGTAACTGGCAATATGTATTTCCATCAGCCAGAAGTCCCCGTCGTCCGATGAGTGATAATGCTGTTTTATCTGCTTTCCGTAATATGGGGATAAGTAAAGAGCAGATGACGGGCCACGGCTTCAGGGCAATGGCTCGTACTATTTTGGATGAGGTGCTGGGGGAGCGAGTTGAGTTGATAGAACATCAGCTAGCCCATGCTGTAAAAGATACCTTGGGACGAGCGTATAACCGTACTACGCACCTACCTCAACGTCATAAGATGATGCAGCGCTGGGCAGACTATCTGGATCAGCTAAAGCTGGAGGCTTCCAGTAGCAATGTTGTACTGCATCCAACCGCTATGCGGGGCTGAAGCCGGTAGCGCCTAATGGTTAGTTTTTAATCGTTGGGTGCCTTCTAAGCGCAAAATGAGTATTCAACCTACAGTAATGACCCGCCCCTTATAGATCTCCTGTGTTACAGCTGATAGATTGCTCTGATCGACCAACTGCGCAACAAGGAGAGCTGCGTGTCTATCCCCGACTTTCAATCCTGTATGCGACCTCTGCTGGTGGCTGTTCAGGATGGCCAGACCCACCGCTTTAACGATGTTATCGAATCAGTCTGTAACTACTTTCAGTTAACCGAAGAGGAGATGCGTGAGCGTCTGCCATCGGGTAAACAGACCTATATTAAAAACCGCTTGGCCTGGGCTCGCACTTATATGAATAAGGCGGGACTGACTGCTGCTCCAGGTCGAGGGCAGATTCAGATAACCGATCGAGGTTTACAAGCAATACAGGACTGCCCTGATCGGGTTGATGTTCGTTATCTGCGGCAATACCCAGAGTTTGTTGAATTCCATAAGGTGAAGTCGAAACCCAATACAGCAATAGCTGAAGATAGAACATCAGAGGTGGCTGAAACAGCCGATGATACCGATCCGCAAGAGCGTCTTGAACGAGCACATACAGAGATTCAGCAGGCACTTGCCAGTGACATTCTGGAAAGCATCCAGGAACAAACACCACAGTTCTTTGAAAAACTGGTTGTCGATCTGATGCAATCGATGGGGTATGGCGGTTGGAGTGAGCAATCAGGTAGCGCAACACAATACTCAAATGATGGTGGTATTGATGGCGTCATCAACGAAGACCCGTTAGGATTGGACACCATTTATCTGCAGGCTAAACGCTACAGTAATACGAATATTATTCACCGTCCCGAGATTGATACCTTTATCGGTGCGCTTACCCGTCAGGGCGCGCGCAAAGGGGTATTTATTACGACATCCCGTTTTTCCAAAGGCGCAGTAGAGGCGGCAAAAGGACTTAATATGTCGATCGTACTGATCGATGGTGAGCAACTGGCGCAGTTAATGATCAAACATAATCTCGGTGTTTCAGTAAAGCAGACCTACCAACTGCAAACACTAGATACCGATTACTTCAACGAAGGTTAAGCAATACTTCATGGCAAAAGCAGCAAAGAAAGCGACCAACAACAAAACTCAGAAAGGTTTCGAAGAAACCTTATGGGATTCCGCTAATAAGCTTCGTGGCAGCGTTGAGTCCTCAGAATACAAACACATTGTACTGAGCCTGATCTTCCTGAAGTTTATCAGCGATAAGTTTGAAACCCGCCGCAAGGCCATCATTGATGAAGGGCAGGGGGATTACGTGGACATGGTGGAGTTTTACACCATGAAAAACGTCTTCTATCTGCCGGAAACCTCCCGCTGGAGCTATATACTCAAGCACGCCAAACAGGATGATATCGCCGTTAAGATCGATACCGCCCTGCATTCGGTAGAGAAAAGTAACCCAGCTCTGCGGGGTGCATTGCCGGATAACTACTTTTCCCGTCTGGGGCTGGATGGTGCCAAGCTGGCGGCACTGATCGACACCATCAACAATATCCAGACCCTGGCAAACGAATGCCATATGACCGAAGAGGACCTGGTAGGCCGGGTCTACGAATACTTCCTGGGTAAGTTTGCGGCAAGCGAGGGTAAAGGCGGCGGAGAGTTCTATACCCCGAAGTCGGTGGTTACTCTAATTGCTGAGATGATCGAACCCTATAAAGGCAAGATCTACGACCCATGCTGCGGTTCCGGCGGTATGTTTGTACAGTCAATCAAGTTTATCAACAGCCATAACGGCAATCAGAAAGATATCTCTATCTATGGTCAGGAGTACACCAGTACCACCTATAAATTGGCCAAAATGAACCTGGCGGTACGGGGGATTGCCGGGAACTTGGGGGATGTGGCCGGTGATACTTTCTTTAAAGATCAACACCCGGATTTGAAGGCCGATTACATTATGGCCAATCCACCGTTTAACCAGAAACAATGGCGTGCTGATAAGGAGCTGACGGATGATCCCCGCTGGGCTGGGTATCCAGTACCGCCAACCGGCAATGCAAACTACGCCTGGATCATGCATATGATCGCCAAACTGAGCGAGAATGGCACCGCAGGTTTTGTGCTAGCCAATGGCTCGATGTCATCCAATACCAGCGGTGAAGGGGATATCCGCAAACAGATTATCGAAAACGATCTGGTGGATTGCATGATCGCGCTGCCGGGGCAGCTGTTCTACACCACCCAGATCCCGGTCTGCCTCTGGTTCCTAACCAAAAACAAACAGACGGACACTGAACGTGGTTACCGTAGCCGTATCAACCAGACCCTGTTTATCGATGCCCGTAATATGGGCACCATGATCAGCCGTACCCATAAAGAGCTGACCACTGAAGACCTGGCAGAGATCACCCGTACCTATCATGCCTGGCGGGGCGAAGCCGGTAACGGTGAATATGAAGACAGAGCCGGTTTCTGCAGATCAGCCACCTTCGATGAGATTGAAGCCAATGACTTTGTGTTAACACCAGGCCGTTATGTGGGGGCTGCTGCGATTGAAGATGATGGTATTCCGTTTGAAACCAAGATGGCTGAGTTAAGCCAGTCTCTGTATCAGCAGATAGATAAAGCTGAAAAGCTGGATGCTGTGATTCGGAAGAATCTGGAGGTGCTGGGTTATGGAAAGTAGCTGGGAATCCTACAGATTAGGGGATATCACCGAATGGTCGTCAGGAGGAACACCATCAAAGTCAAAGGAACAATTCTGGGGTGGATCAATACCATGGATTAGCGCATCTTCCATGGATGGCAATAGGTATTCAAACTCCAAGCTTAAAATTACAGATGAAGGGTTAGGTGCGGGCTCTAGGCTAGCTAAAGAAAATAGTATCTTGCTATTGGTTAGAGGAAGCATTTTACATCAGAAAATACAGGTTGGAATTGCTGAAAGGGATGTGGCATTCAATCAGGATGTGAAGGCCTTATCAGTTAACGTTGATTATGTAGAGCCTTGGTATCTTCTGTTTTGGTTTATTGCTAATGAGCAGAAGCTGTTAGCAATGGTTGAGAATACTGGTATTGGAGCAGGAAAGCTCGATACAAAACTACTGCAAAATCTAGAAATTAATGTACCTCCATATAATGAGCGTCTACGAATCTTGGAGTTCGCCAAGGCCGTTGATGATAAAATCGAACTCAACCGCCAGATAAACCAAACTCTGGAACAGATGGCGCAATCGCTGTTTAAAAGCTGGTTTGTGGATTTTGATCCGGTCATTGATAACGCATTGGACGCGGGTAATCCGATCCCTGAAACGATGGAAACTAAAGCCGAGCAACGCAGGCAGCTGCGTGATGCAGTAGCTAAGGGTGAAGCAGAAGCACCTGAACTGCCTGATAATATCCGTTCACTCTTTCCAAGCGAGTTTGAGTTTACTGAAGAGATGGGGTGGATTCCGAAGGGCTGGCAGCTTGAGAGACTAGATAATGTATTAGAGCTTCGATACGGTAAGGCACTTAAGAAAAGTGATCGTATCGAAGGAGAGTTTCCTGTGTATGGGTCGGGCGGTCTAAATGGCAGTCATAATGAATCTTTAGTGATGGGGCCCGGGGTGATAGTTGGACGAAAGGGGACGGTAGGTTCCTTGTATTGGGAAGATAAATCCTTTTATCCGATAGACACCGTTTTTTATGTACAACCAAAGTCTGGGTATTCGCTCGAATACTGTTATTACCTGCTACAAACGCTTGGTTTACAGGATATGAATACAGACGCGGCAGTTCCTGGCTTAAATCGAAATAATGCTTACAGGTTGTTAAGTTGCAGTCCATCAAAAGAAGTGATGAATACTTTTACACAACATATTCAGGCGATTTCGCAAAAACGAGACTCCAATGTAAGAAATGTCGATTCCCTGACAACTGTGAGGGGTACCTTACTCCCCAAACTAATCTCCGGCGAACTCCAAATTCCAGAAGCCGAACAGCAGGTTGCAGAAGCACTGAATTAATAAGGATATCAGGATGAAATTCACCGAAGCCAAACTGGAACAGGCGATTATTCAACTGCTGGGGGAGAAGGGCTATCCCCATAATGTTGGTGGTGAGCTGGAACGCACTCTGAATGAGGTGCTATTAAAGGATGATCTGCGCAGCTTTCTTGCTGAACGGTATCAAGGGGACGGGATTACCCCTGGTGAGATTGAATCCGTTATTCGCATGCTTGAGGTGCTGCCCGCCAGTGACCTCTACGAGAGCAATAAGCAGTTTATAAAGTGGTTAGCCGATGGAATGCTACTGAAACGGGAAGACCGTAGCCAGAAAGACCTATATATCCAGCTATTGGATTATCGCAGTGTAGAGCAGGCGACCGCAGTAAATAGCGAAGCAATGCCGCCGTTGCCAATGGCGGCGGAGAGGTCTGCGAACTATAAAATAGATCAGAATATCTACCGCTTGGTTAACCAGCTAGAAATTGAGGGGCCAGCCGGTGAGAAGCGAATTCCTGATGGTATTCTCTATATCAATGGTATGCCGCTGGTGGTCTTTGAGTTTAAGAGTGCGATCCGTGAAGAGGCAACGATTCATGATGCCTATACCCAGTTAGCCACCCGCTACCGTCGGGATATTCCACAGCTGTTTGTCTTTAACGCGCTCTGTGTGATTAGCGATGGTGTGAACAGTAAGATGGGCTCGCTTTTTGCCCCCTATGAGTTCTTCTATGCCTGGCGCAAAGTCACAGGGGATGAATCAGTGGAGCGAGAGGGGATCGATTCACTGCATACCCTGATAGAAGGTCTGTTTGACCGCGATCGACTGCGGGATGTGATACGGCATTTTATCTACTTTCCTGATAGCTCAAAACATGAGATTAAGATCGTCTGCCGTTACCCCCAGTACTACGCGGCAAAAAAGCTCTATCAGAATATTCTGAGCCATAGAAAGCCGGAGGGTGACGGTAAGGGTGGCACTTACTTTGGCGCCACTGGTTGCGGTAAGAGCTTTATTATGCAGTTCTTGACCCGCTTGCTGATGAAAAGCGTGGACTTTGAGAGCCCCACCATTGTGCTGATTACCGACCGAACTGATCTGGATGACCAGCTCTCGGTGCAGTTTACCAATGCCAAAGAGTATATCGGTGATCAGAACGTTATCAGCGTTGAGAGTAGGGAGCATCTTCGTGGGTTGCTAAAAGGGCGTAATAGCGGCGGAGTATTTCTGACCACCATCCATAAATTCACTGAAGATACTGAGCTGTTGACAGAGCGGGATAATGTGATCTGTATCTCCGATGAGGCGCATCGTAGCCAGGTAAACCTGGATCAGAAAATCCGGGTAACTGAGAAAGGGGTACAGCGCAGCTACGGTTTCGCTAAGTACCTACACGACTCCCTGCCTAATGCCACCTTTGTAGGTTTTACCGGTACACCTATCGATGCGACCCTGGATGTGTTCGGGCCGGTGGTAGACGCCTATACCATGACCGAATCGGTACATGATGAGATTACGGTACGTATCGTGTATGAGGGGCGTGCCGCTAAGGTAACCCTGGATAACAGTAAGCTGGCTGAGATAGAGGAATATTACAAACAGTGCGCCGATGATGGCTCCAATGACTATCAAATTGATGAGAGTAAAAAGGCGATGCTGAATATGAACTCGATTCTGGGAGACCATGATCGAATTTGTGCTTTGGCAACTGATTTTGTTGAGCACTATGAACAGCGGGTATCAGAAGGCTCAACGGTTAAGGGTAAGGCTATGTTTGTTAGCAGTGCCCGCCCCATTGCTTATGATTTATACAAAGAGTTAAAACGACTCCGGCCCGAATGGTTTGAGCTGAAAGCCTGCGATGATGGGGCTTCGTTAACTGAAAAAGAGCGGCAAGAGATCAAACCTTCTGAGAAGGTGAAAATGGTGATGAGCCGGGGTAAGGATGATGAAAAACCTCTCTGGGAGCTGCTGGGTAGTAAGGAATATCGTAAAGAGCTGGACCGTCAGTTTAAGAACCCTAAGTCTAACTTTAAGATCGCCATTGTTGTGGATATGTGGTTGACCGGCTTTGATGTGCCGTTCCTGGATACGATGTATATCGATAAACCCATACAGCGCCATAACCTGATTCAAACCATCTCCCGGGTAAATCGTAAGTTTGAGAATAAAGAGAAAGGGCTGGTGGTGGACTATATCGGTATTAAATCCCAGATGAATAAAGCGCTGGCCCAATATTCTAAATCGGAAGAGACCAACTTTGAGGATATTCAGGCCTCAGTCACTGCGGTTAAAGATCATCTTGATCTACTGAACCGTATGTTCCACCGCTTTGATATGCAGCCCTACCTTTCAGGAGAGCCCATAGCCCAGTTGAACTGCCTGAATATGGCGGCTGAGTTTGCCATGTTGACCGATAAGCAAGAGAAGCGCTTTATGGCGCTGGTGAAACGGTTAAAAGCGGCATATGACATCTGTTGTGGTAGCGATCGTCTTAACCAACAAGAACGGGATCGGGTGCATTTCTATATGGCGGTGCGCTCTATTGTATTTAAGCTGACCAAAGGTGATGCCCCGGATACCGCACAGATGAATGCCAAAGTGCGGCAGATGATCGAAGATGCCCTTAAGAGCGATGGGGTGGAGGAGATCTTTAAGATCGGTAGCGACGATGAATCAGAGATTGATCTGTTCGATGATGACTACCTGGCCAAGATCGAGAAGATCAAACTGCCCAATACCAAGATTAAGCTATTGCAGCAGCTACTGGCCAAAGCGATAGGGCAGTTTAAGCAGACCAACCGCGCCCAGGGGATCGAGTTCAGCAAACGCTTTCAGGCGCTGGTGGAAAAGTACAACGAGCGTAAAGAGGACGATGTGCTGGTCAGCGAGGTGCTGGAGGACTTCTCAGAAGAGATTATCAACCTCTATGACGAGCTGAGAAACGAGATCAGCTCCTTTGAAGGGATGGGTATCGATTTCGAAGAGAAAGCGTTCTACGACATCCTGAAATCACTGGCGGCCAAGTACGATTTCACCTACCCGGAAGAGAAACTGATTGAGCTGGCAAAAGATGTAAAAGGGGTAGTGGATGATATCGCCAAGTATACCGATTGGGATAAAAAGGAAGATATCAAAGCTACGTTAAAAGTTGATCTGATAATACTACTGGGTAAGCACGGATACCCACCTGTGGATAAGGATGAAGTATATAAGGAGATATTTGAACAGGCTGAGAGTTTTAAAAAGAATCGTAGATTTTAGTTTTATTTATTTGGTTAGTTTTATCGTTGGTGGATGTTTTGAAGAAATTCTTTAATGTTGAATATAATGGTCGGGTACACTCAGTTTCAGTAGAAGAAAATTTAGAGGAATGTATAAAGGAGCAAAGGGACCAGCTAAAGTCTATTGCAAAGTTCTTTTATGAAAAGCCTGCTTTTCTGATAACTATTCTTGCTGGATATATTTACTATTGTGGTATGGCTAATCTGATAGTGGTCTTTTCTTCGGAAAAAATTAATCTATTTGATTATGTCAATGTATCGGATTTAATGATTGGTGTTTTTGCTGTTGAAGGAATTTCCTTCATAATTTTGTCCGCTATTTTGATATCTGCTTTATTGTTATGGTCATATACAAGAACTAAGTGGACTAGTTTGTATGTTTTATTCGGCCTGATTGGAGCGTATCTTTTAATTGCTCCATGGATATCTTTTATTGTATATAAAGGCGTTGTCTATTCTAAAAGTGTAGGTGCGTACTCGATTACTTATAACGTGCCTGGTTTGGATTTTGAAAATAAATTAACATTAGTTGCAAGCTTGAGTGGGTATAAAGTATTTAAAAAATATGATGAAAGTTGTGATTACTCTAGAGAGGGTGACGAAAATGGAGAAGAAGGAAAAGGGAAAAAAGAGCAAGAGGAGAGGGAGTTTATAGAAGCTAAAGAAGCTAAAGAAGCTAAAGAAGCTAAAGAAGGAAAGACTGTTTTAGAGAAAGATAAAACAGAAGGCTGTGTTTTTGTTGTTCGAGAAGGGGCTATAGCAGATATAAGAATAAATACAGCCTTAAGAGAAAAGTCAGATGATGATTGATTATTAAACTAAGTTATAGCCGTTATAGATTTTAAGAGTTCCTGTTAGCTAGCACTTTCTATAATAAAGTTGGATAACGCAAAAAGATAAGCAGCTTTGTTGTTAGGACTTGGACGAATATATTGGCTATTGCACCATAATGGATTTTATGTCAGATTTGGAATCCTACCGATGAGGGTAAGAACCCGATAAGTGCAGGACCGCCGCTTCGGTAGTTATTTCCATAACTACTAATGGGGGTCCTATGTCCACTGGCACATGCCTGAACACTTGGCAATCTGCACACCGCTTTTATGATTTCAATCTTAAGGCAAATCCAGCTTTAGTTGATGACCTGGAGAAAGCCTGGGTCGCGGCAATGGCTACTAACACTCTTTCAGAGCTCTATGACCTTAGTGCCATCGAACGTGATTTTCTTACCCCCCTTGATGCTTATGACGGACTGCTGGATATTGGCCTGTATCCACCACCAATCGTAACTTTGCTCTATCGTGAAATCCGCAGAACTTATGTCATGGGTGCTGGTCGGTTTGATTACGATATGCTGATTAACGGCGAGCAGGAACCAGGGAGCGGCAATGTCGCTGCCCGGAAAATGCGCGAATTGGCCTATGAACTCTTCGATGATTACAGTTATTTTCATACCAGAGCGCAAGAGATGATGGGGTTAAAGGTCCTACAGAAATCGCTGATTCTTAGCTTTCTTGAGGAGCATCAGCTGCCTATTAGTCCTGATACTTTCCGTAAAGGCTTCAGCAACTGGAAGAAGCAACAGAAACAGGCGGATTTATAACCCGGTTTATTTCCGCAGCCTGTTGTGGAGTGGGATGGATTGATCCGGATAATCAGGTATCAACATTAACTATATGGTGTTGATACTATGCAAGACAGTAATAATTATCCGCAACCTCTGCTAAAAGGAGCGTATCATGCTCCTCCAATTACATTGCCTGAAGTCGGTTTTGTACGTCTGCCACAAATCTTACAGGTATTTCCTGTTTGTAAGAGCACCTGGTGGGATGGTGTAAAGAAGGGGGTCTTTCCTCAACCGGTTAAGCTTAGCGCTGGCGTAACTGCATGGCGAGTGGAGGAAATTCGACAGCTCATTACAGATCTTTCAGAAGGGGCTTAGATATGCCTTGTTCTCTGAAATTATCCCAATTTATAAATATCAATTGTATCCATGCAGCCCTGATGGTGTATGGATCTTTGCCCTATATCTGTCCGATAAATAACTGGGTCCTTAATAATATTACAGAGATCCTGATCACAGGATCTCTGTTTAATATAGCTACCGACAGTTCAGCCTATACATGGAAGTATGCTGAGTTTGTTGGAGGCGAGTGAAGGGAGTCCTTTACGGAGGGGAGTTAATCGTAATGGGTGAAGTTGTTACATTATGCGGTGATAAGGACGGACAGGGACATTATGTCGAAATCTTGGACTGTATTGCGGGGCAACTGAATGCGATGCTTTCTTACCATTCGAAATTGTTGGTTACTCAGACCTGTTTGAGGCTGACAGCTGATGGCTATACGGGAGACAACAAGCCAATCTCACGATTTATGGCTGTGCTGAACAAGAAGCTTAAGTCGAAGAAGCTTGGTTTTAAGCGGGTGGGTTATATCTGGTGTCGTGAGTTAGTCAGTAGTGCCGTTCAACATTATCACCTGACATTGATGTTGGATGGTCATAAGTGTCAGATGCCTCATTATATCAATAAGCTGATTGAGCAGATATGGCTTAAGCAAGGGCACACTAAGCCTTGGGTACCTAAAAATCCATTTGTGCGGGTTTTGCGTGGAGATAAGGTTTCGTTTCTTGAAGCTTATCGCCGTACAACCTATTTGGCGAAGGTGTTTAGCAAAGGGTATCGGGATAAGGCTGCGAATGACTATTCAGCAAGCCGCTATAAACTGAAGTCAGCTTAGGTAGGTTTGCTTAATGATTTCGGAGGAAAAATAGTTATGGGTGGTGTAGGTAGTGGGTATTGGTATCGTGTACCAAGGCGCATTTATATTGAAGATACATTACAGCTTGATATCCGGGACCTGAAACGGCAGGGCGTGTTGAATGGTAATGGTTCAGGGATGTTGAGCTGGCCTGTAAAACAGTTATCTGCAGAGTACAGTATTGGCTCAGCTGAGGTTGTACTGAAAGCTCCTTGGCTGGTCGGTAAGCAAGGGCAGCATATCTTCTTAAGTCCCAGTGATTGTAATTTTGGTGGTCAACGTCAGTGGTTTGAGTGTGGGGCTTGTTTTCGACGTGTAGCGAGCTTGTGTTGTTTGAATGGATTGTTTCGCTGTCGCCACTGTTATTGTCTGCCATATCGTACGCAGGGTATGACTAAAGAGGCACGGCAATTTGTAAAGCTAAATAAGTTAGAACAGTTGATCTTTGATAGATATGACAACGGATTTCGCTGTAAAAAATATGGAATGCATTGGAAGACTTATATGAAATTGATGACACAGTACGTAAATATGGGAGGGGCGCAATGATTGCTCCAGAAAATGATATGTTACAGCTCTCTGGAAATGTACTGGTTCCATTCGACACAATGCCTGTGATTCCGAAAGAGTTGGTTGAAGAGTTTAAGGGTGATTTTGATGTGTATGAGTTTTATATATCGGAAATTGTGGCATCTTCTCGAGGTTATCAGGCAACCTGGGCATTTGTAGGAAATCAGCTTTGGCTGTCTAGCATTGAAGGGGTTAAACAGTTGTCAGAGGATGTGTGTCTATTCGCTAACTGGTTTACTGGTACCTTAGCTGTACACATGCCGTATAGTCCTGGTGAGCTGATGGTGATTCAGTTTGAGGAGGGGGTAGCAATCAATTCTCAGTATGAATTTAGTACAAAGGCCGCAGAGTTTTGTTTTGCGGCCTATAAGGAGAAATGCCTCCGGGCAGCGCAGTAAAGCTGAGATTGCTCGATTCGTCATATTCACAGAGTATTATCGAGTTGGCGAATCATGTCCTCTATTACACCGTAGCGTATTTTGCGTAGTAGCTGGATCTCGCCCTGTCGGCCAGGGCCACTATTATTCTGCTGTGACAGTTCTTCAATAAGCGAATCGGCATGCTTTGTAATGTTATCTGTCATAGCTTTGATAGTACGTTCTACGTAGCGCTGCGAGAGTTTAAGTGATGCTCCAACTGCTTGAATATCTGCCAGACTGATTTGATTGAGCTGTCGGGCTTCACCTATTGGCCAGACCAGGTTTTCTTCACCCCACTTATTGTTATTGGCATAGACCGCAGTGCTAATAAGATCGTAATGGGGTGTCATATTAAAGTCTTGATTTGCGGCATAGAACGATAGGTTCTTGAGATGGTCATCTGTATTGCCTACGAGCAGATTAAAGAGTAACCATTGGAGTAACCGCTGACGTGTAACCGCTTTTGAACGACTAAATTCAATTAGTCGATCAAGGGAGGCTGAGTTGCACTGGCTGTATTTATAAGTGTTGGCCAGTGTTAATAGTTGGCAGCCATCTAGGATGTGTTGCCGCAGCAGTTGGTTCTCAATCTTTTCCCGGTCAAAGCGTGCGACTAAGTAGACAGGTTCAGGTACATAAATTAGGAAGGTGTCAGGTACTGTTAGACCAATTCGCTCGGCTAGCTGCATGATAAACCATTCATTCACGGCACTATGTGGGTATTGCTCAGGATCACTATGGTCTGGTTTTAGAATATGAGTTGATGGTGTTGCACCAATTGGTTCAAACAGTTTTCCGTCACGGTAAATAATTGGGAGCTTGTGTTGTGCTCCAGCCAGGGACATTCGTTTACTTGAGCCTGTTGATAACGGAATATGAGGCAGTTGTTTTATTCGCTCAGAAAGGGTTTGCTGAGGTAGAGGTTGTTCTTCAGCAGGAATAGATATTTCATCTTCTTGTAAGAGTGTTAGTGCACCAGCGGATTCTGCACCGAAATGAGCAAGTAAGCTAAAAGCGTCGGCCTGGTTTATGTTTGCATCATCAGCCATCAGGCTTCGTGCACCTTCCTCTGGAAGTAGATTGTCAAAAAACCACTGCACGGGACGAATTGTTCCGCCATCAGCAATAGTTCCTGCTTCTATTGTTAGATCGGGGGAAAGATTAAAGTCATGCCAGTTAGCTGAATATTCAAATTGCCAGAGATTGTTAGCTTCTGTGAGCTTGCCAACAAGTTCCTGATTACACCATACATTTAATGTGCGGGGATCTGGCATTTTGGAGTCCTGTTTGTAATGTGTTTTTAAAGTGAAAGCTCATCGGCAATATCATCAGGGAGATCAAGGTGAACTTTTATACCTAGTTCATTCAATAGCCGGAGAACCCTGCCGCATTCAACGCTAGCTTTACCTTTTTCAACATCACCGATGAACTTATGACTGCAATCGATCATACTGCCGAGATCATCTTGCCGGATATGTTGGTTCTTTCTGGCTGCTTTGGCTATACGCCCAATAGTTGCTACGTCATCTACTTGTATTTTCATACCAAATCCAAAATATAACCGTTCGGTTAAATAATAGGCGTTTGATTAGTAAATGCAATAAAATATAACCGAACGTTTATATTATTAGTTTATTGAGGTGTTTTGGAGTATGTTATAACCGAACGGTTATATTTTTCATGCTTGGCCAAGCGCTGTTAATAATTTGTGGCCTGCCAATGTAAGTGATTAGTTCTGAAATTGTTGAGTTAAGACTGTGGGGACATAATAATATTTGGGGGCATAAATGGGGGCATCTTCGTTGTTTTCTGGGTATAGGTTTGTTTACTATCAAGTAGTTAGGGCTTGTAGTTGATAGAGCTAGGCCCGCCAATTTCAAGTCCAAATTGATACAAGATCGTCTTTGAAGCCCGCTATTAGCGGGCTTTTTCGTTTATGTAATATTCCATGCTGTTCTATAAAAGCTTCATCATCCTGATAGGATGAAGTCATAGATGGGGCGTGATTTTGAAAATCTAATAGCCCTGTTGTGGATACCCTTATCTGAGACGGTTGCTTAGGAGTCTGCGAACAAGTTCCGTGAATTCAACGCCTGAATTCTACAGACTTCAGGCGTAGTCTGCTATTAGCATGGCCCTCAATAAAAGCCTCAATGATGTAGGTATGGCCTTCAGGGCTTGTGTGAAAGCCTATACTGTCGGTGACAGAACTAATTATGAGTTCCAGACTTATTGTAAAGCTCTTCATTGATTGTGAGCTTTCCCGAAAGTCAGCCCCCAAAGGGGATGATAAGCATAGTCAGGACTTATTAGTATGTTACTTAGGTCTTTGATTCATATTTGGATTAGGTGAGTTTCGCCAGCTAGATAAGCCTAAGGAACCTGTGAATAAGTCCCAAGCATTCTCAGTGGATAATAAATCGAATTAGTACGTGAAAGGCTGCGCAGCGGAATGGCTAGCCCTTTCCTAGCTAACTGACAAAGCAGGAAGTCTAATCAATAAGTATTCAGGTCTTTTGTAATATACAATCTGAAGGGGATCTCTGGTCTAATAGCTTGCCTGTAGGCTAACAGTTGAAGTAAATATATGGAAAAGAAAGAGATTATGGCGATTCGGGATGCTGCGGTTTCCATCATGGAGCAATACCCGGAACATAGTTATCTTCTATTGAAGATTGCACTAAAGTACAAGCCGGACGGGCAGCGTATTCAAAGAAAATTAATAGCTTCAGAACGAAGGCTAATAGAGAGAATGCCTTATAAAGGTCAGGTTATTTCGGCAAGAACGGATGGCTTGCTTGCACGAATTAATAGTATTTTTAATGGCGTTATACTGGCGAAATATTACAAAGTTCCTTTTTCATTTACCTGGGTTAATGATGCCAGAGTAACCAGGATTGCTCATGGCAGTGTAGATGGTGAAATTCCAAGCTTTATTTCCAGGGCTTTTATGTCTGGATATTATGCTGATGAGTCAGATATGAAGCGTTGCTCGTTGCCATTTGTGTCTAATGAAAATACAAATGGTGTTGCTGGTAAAACAATAAAGTCTATCGTATCAAGAGATCTTTTTAGTCATTATTTGAATGAATACATGAATGTCGTTCCTACTGAACGGCTTGATTTATCAGATAATTCTGAGGCGCTTGTATCTTATTCAGGTGTGTTTAATCAATTCTTCAGTCGGAGTATTAAGAAACGGTTCAAAAAGATAAAAAAGAGTTGTAGCTGGAGTGAGTCTATTGCTATCCACTATCGGGGGGGGGATGTAATATATGGGCTTAACAGGTTCGGACGTTTTATTCGTAAACGAACGCTTTCTCTTCCTGTTGTAGAAAATATTATCAATGATAATAAAGAAAAGTCTATCATTGTATTTGGTACTCCTGTAGGTGAGACGCTAAAGGAGCTTTATTATCTAAAGAATAAATACTCAAATGTTAAGTTATCAGTCGATATAATAGGTAATGAATCTACACATAGTCCAGAGGCAACGTTGTATGATGCTTACATGATGTCCATCTGTAAAAGAGTTTACTGTGCGGGTGATTCTAACATGACAATCTTTGCTGAAAATGTCGGTGATGTTGAGATAATTATACCTTCTAAAGATTATGAGATTTCTGTTTTTAAAGCAGTATTGAGTACTGATGAATTTGCTTCCTATTCAGCTTTACAAAAGTCTTTTATTTATTCAAACATGTTAGTGCTGCTTATTGAAACGGGTGAAGCGTTGTTTGAAGAAATCGATCCCTTTCTAGTCAGGATTTATGATTTGGATCCTATTCATAAACATGTATTACAGTTTCGTTATCTCTATGCAATAAAGCATAGTAAAGCTGAACTGGCTAAAGAGATGAAGGAGGCTTTGGGTAGGGCAGATGAAGATTTTAATTCATTGAAAGAGCGTCTTCCTCCGCAGCTTGTTTCGCTGCTGAGTTTCTAGTGTTTTTTTTTCTATATAAGAGAAAGGCGTTTAAAATATTATTAACGTCACCGTTCTTTTATTGAGATAGCGATGTGGGCAAAGGCTGTGTTTATATTTATTGTTTTTGCAATCGAAATGTTTTGATTTTCTTTTCTTATATGGTGTTTTGTGCATGTCGTTATTGAAGCGGAAATGGCTGGGTGGATGGGTGAATTGATCTTGGTTTCAATGATTAATATCAAGGTCTGGGGGGGGGCTGTTATTAATTAAGTACGTTTTTTAGAAATAGCAGGAAGTTCGGTAGGAAGAGACCCTGTTTTAGATACATAGAACATACCGGGAAAATAGGCGGGGATACTGAAGCCACACAATCTGCTGTGATTGTGTGAAAAATGTTCAGTTCTCAACTGTAATGGTGTATTAAGCTTGCATGTTTGCTGATTTAAAGTGTGCTTTTTAAGCCTTATGATATATCCTTGGGTCTTCTTTCGAATAGCAAATAGTGTCTTTTGGTTGAAATGAAAATCAGTAAATATCTAATTATATTTCCCCTGACCATTGTCGCTCTGATGAGTGGTTGTTCTTCAGCGTCTAAAGCGGTTATGGCTCCAGTAAACGTGAATTCATTAGTTGGCCTTACCTATCTGATTGAGGGAGAAGAGGGGAGTATGTTGAGTCAGGTGGCCGGTGATTTGTCCTTGTCGTTAAAATCAAATGGGATGAATAGTATGACGCTGGTAGCTGCTCCTGAGTATTATGCTGCAAGTGGGCGTACGTGCAGAAAAGTGGTTGTAGAAGGTGGGAATGCCAATCAGTCATATATTGCATGTCAGCTAGTGCCTGGTAAATGGCAACTTTTCGCTCCGGTTCATTGATTTCGAATATGCTTTAAATCCTGTGTCATAGTCAGATTCAAAATGGATTTTTTAATGAAAATGTTACCCAGACAGTTCTCTTTTTTATATGCGCTTTGTTTTGTTTATGTTGGCTTTGCCGCTCATATTTCAGCGGCAGTTGAGACCGCAGGGGATATCAGCTCTGTAGCTTCGCTCGACAGTAATTCTGTTAATGAGTCGATTGATACCCAGACAAATTGGCGTACAGGTACTTATGCAACCCTCCCTGCATCTGATCAGCTGATAAGTGGAGACATTAAGCCTTTTGGTAGCCAGCTATTCGATGGTGGTTTTCGTGGGTTACGTGCAGATGGTCTGAACGCTGAATATCTGATAACACCAGGGGACCTGGTAGTACTGCGAATATGGGGTGCCGTTGAGCTGGAACAGGTTATTCCTGTTGATGCCCGTGGAAATGTTTTTATCCCTTCTATCGGTCCTGTTAAGGTTCAGGGGCTGAGTCATAAAGCTTTTGATTCCAGTATCAGAGCTGCAGTTAGATCAGTGTATCCCGAGAATGTCCATGTATACACTCAAGTGCAGGGAGTGCAGCCTGTAGCTGTTTTTGTCACAGGGTATGTAGCCAAACCTGGTCAGTATGCAGGAACGCCAAATGATTCATTAGTCTACTTCCTTGATCAGGCTGGTGGCGTTGACGATAGCTTGGGTTCTTATCGCAGTATCGATGTGATGCGTGGGGGTGACGTTATCTATAGTATTGATCTGTATGATTTTTTATTGAAAGGTATTTTGCCACGACCTCAGTTCAGGGATGGCGATACGCTGGTTGTAAAAGAACGGAAAGCTACTGTTTTGGTGTCGGGAGATGTTGAACGTTCTTATCGCTACGAATTGAAAAAGAATGAGATGTCAGGGCGGGCTTTACTAGAGTTAGCGCGTATTAAACCGAGAGTCTCGCATGTACTTATTCAGTCTGAAAAAGACAGTCAACCCTATTCAGATTATCTGACTTTATCAGAGTTTCAGACACAGTTGTTGTCAGATGGTGATGAGGTGCAGTTAAGTATTGATAAGCGTTCTGAAATAATCGTGGTTGAAATAGAGGGGAGTTACTATGGACCTTCCCGTCACTCAATGCCACGGGATGTAATGCTGCATGATTTTCTGAATACTATCGCCGTTCCGGAGGGTATCACCGATGTTTCAAGTATTTCTATAAAGAGAAAGAGTGTAGCGCTACGTCAGAAGGCGTCTTTAGAGGAGAGTCTGAAAAGACTAGAAACTACTTATCTTGGGGCTTCTTCATCAACACCGCAAGAAGCTGCTATCAGAGTTCAGGAAGCAGAGCTGATTAGTCGTTTTATCACCAGGGCTTCCAAAGCAGAGCCTAATGGACGACTGGTTGTCGCTAGTAATGATCATATCGCGAATATCAGATTGCAAGACGGTGATGTAATCAGTATTCCAGAGATAGAAGATTCTTTACTGATCAGTGGTGAAGTGTTGGTTCCACAATCGGTAGTATTTGTCGCTGGCCGAGACGTTAATGAATACATCGAGGGTGCGGGTGGCTTTAGTCAGCATGCTGATGATGATCATATCTTAATTATTCGTCAAAATGGCGAAGTACGCGCGGCTATGGATGTTGACTTGAAGGCTGGTGATGAAATTCTGGTTTTGCCTAAGGCGCCCACAAAAAACCTTCAACTGGCAACCAGTATTACTCAAATCCTTTATCAGTTAGCCGTGTCGGCTAAAGTTATTAATGATATCTAGTTCAAAATGATTTATCTCATTAGGATAAAAAAATTGGTGGGATTTTGATTCGAACTCCCTGGCAAGTCACACGTAGTGCATGGTATGCCATGTTTATGCGAGAGGCGGTTGCCAGAACCATGGCCGATCGAATGGCATGGTTCTGGATGCTGGCTGAGCCAATTGCTATGGTTTTAATTATGATCGCGGTGAGAACAATTGCGATGGGAAAGGGAAAGATTGTCCCTGGTGCTGAATTTGTTCCATGGTTGGTTGTGGGTTTATTTGGTTTTACGTTATTTCGTGAAAATATGATGCGGGCCCTGGGGGCGGTGTCAGCAAATAACAGTCTGTTTGCCTATCGTCAGATTAAACCTGTTGATACCGTTCTTGTTCGCTGCTATCTGGAAGGCATGTTAAAGAGCTTCATCTTTTTAGTCTTTATATTTGGTGGAATTTTATTAGAAATTGATATGCTTCCGGCTGATCCCTTGATGGCTCTTTTTGCCTGGTTTTCGCTCTGGATGTTAGGAGCGGGGCTAGGACTGACTTTTTCAGTGCTTAGTAGTTTGATAGCTGAAGTTGAAAGGGTTGTGAAAATAACTACCACACCTTTGTTGCTGATTTCCGGTGTGATATTTCCACTAAATTTCATCCCGCAAAATCTACTGCCTTACGTATTAGTAAATCCGATAGTACATGGAATTGAAGTACTACGGTCTGCTTTTTTTCCTGCTTATCGATTGTTGCCCGGTGTAGATTTGTTATATCTCTGGTTCTGGGCGCTGGCGTTTATCACAACCGGATTACTGCTGCATATTCGCTTTGAAGCTCGGGTGAAAGTGAAATGATCAGTATTCAAAATTTGTATAAACGTTACCATAATCATCATGGTAGTGACTGGGTGTTGAAAGATATCAATATTGATATTCCTTCAAATGTAAGTGTGGGACTGGTCGGCCCGAATGGTGCGGGTAAATCAACACTTCTGAAACTGATTGCGGGTATGGATGAGCCTGACAAGGGCAAAATTATCAGAGATTGCCGGGTTTCCTGGCCAATTGGTCTGAGAGGAGGCCTCAAAGGCTCAATGACTGGCCGTCAGAATGTTAAGTTTGTTGCTCGTCTGCATTTTGGTCAGGCTGATGAAACGATGGATGAAATTATCAGGAGCGTTGAAGAGTTTGCTGAGATCGGCT
Organism: Amphritea balenae; assembly: GCF_003858655.1. Classification (GTDB taxonomy): domain Bacteria; phylum Pseudomonadota; class Gammaproteobacteria; order Pseudomonadales; family Balneatricaceae; genus Amphritea; species Amphritea balenae. The sequence continues at coordinate 377,828 of NZ_RQXV01000001.1, read as the reverse complement.
CTGCTTTTGATGAACCAGTAAGAACTTATTCATCGGGTATGCGTTCAAGGTTGGGATTCGGCCTGTCACTGGCATTTAACTTCGATGTGTACCTTTCTGATGAGGCAACATCTGTGGGTGATCGTAGGTTCAAACGTAAAGCTCAGCAAGTTTTCAAGGAACGGGTCGGTCAGTCCAGTTTGATTATTGTGTCCCACTCTGAGGGTATACTAAAGGACCTTTGTCAAGCGGGTATCTGGCTTGATAATGGCAAGGCACATTGGTTTGATGATATCGAAGACGCAATTAGTGCATACCATGCAAGTAGTAACTTTGCTCCTAAGTAAAAGGAAAGAGAATGGCTCAGTTTAAGATCAGTTGTTTATCAAGTGCGGGGCTCGTATAAGCAAATGAAAGCATTGTTTAATAAGCATCCAGGTTGGTTTATATGTGTTATTAGTATAGCGCTCGTGAGTTTTTACTGGACAGTAATAGCCAGTGACCGGTATGTATCTCAGAGTAATGTGGTACTCGAAAGCCCTCAGTTGGCAGCCCCAACACTAAATTTTCAGTCCTTTCTCTCTGGAGGAGGAGCTGGAAGCAGTGATATGTTGTTACTACGTGACTACCTGTTATCCGTTGACATGATGAATAAACTCGAAGAAGAGTTGGATTTCAGAGCTCACTACTCTAAAGATTCGATTGATCTGGTCAGTCGATTAAGTTCAGCGGACGTTAGTCTTGAAGAATTACATGAGTATTATCTTAAGCGTATTCAGGTTGAGCTGGATGAGTATGCCCAGGTACTTCGTATAAAGGTTGAGGCATTTTCACCTGAAATGGCTTATTCCATATCCAATTTTTTGTTAAGCCAGGGGGAGGCGCATATGAACAGTATGGGGCAGCGTCTGGCTCAAGAGCAGGTTAGTTTTTTACAACTGCAGGTTTCAGAGTTGAGTTCAGAGTTTGATATAGCACAGCAAGCCCTGATCAACTACCAGAATGAACAGGGCCTGGTTTCTCCAACGGGAACTGTCGAAAGTCTGAGTGGGGTTGTAGCAAATCTCGAAGGAGAGCTGTCTGGCCTTAAAATTAAAAAAGCGTCATTGTTAAGTTTTCAGAGTAAGACATCCCCTGAAATGGTTAGGGTGCAGAGTCAGATAGATGCTCTTAGTGATCAGATAGCTGCTGAACAGCAACGAATGGCAAAACAATCAGGCAATGCTTTAAACGTTTTATCGATTCAGTATCAGGTATTAGAGCTCAAAGCACGTTTTGCACAAGAAAGTTATTCGGCAGCTTTAGTTGCTCTTGAAGGAACCCGTATTGAGGCGGCCAGAAAACTGAAGCAGGTATCAGTTTTACAGCAACCGACCTATCCAGAGTACGCTATAGAGCCTCGAAGACTCTATAACACAACGGTTTTCGCAATTATTATGATTTTTCTCAGTTTGATAATGCAAATGCTGATACTGATAATTAAAGATCATCGGGATTGATCGATCTTATAAGGTGGTGAAGTGGAAGTTCTATATAGTGTTCCAGTGAATGTGGATGGTGACTTTGAAACACTGTCCTATTCCTTTAACAAAAAAAAATTTGGACCCTCTCCCTATTACAATGGCTCAAAACTAATCGTTTCAAAAGGAACGTTAGTTAAATTTGATAGCCTCTTTGCTTCATTTTTTGAATCTGTATGGTTGAAGCATACAAGCGTTAAAAATATATCCATTAGGGTAAAAGTAAAGGGTGAATGTGAAGTATCTATCTTTAGAAAGAGAGCCTCTTCAGCAAGGGAGCTAATTAATAAGTGTTCCTCTGATGATAATGAACTTATTGATTTTAAATATTGCTTAGATCAATGTGAATCGACGTTTGATTCCCGCCTATGGGTTGAAATTAAGGCTATTGATGATATTGAAATAGAGTCGTTAGAATGGTGTTGTCTTGATGGGGTTGAAAATAAAAACGTTTCAATTGGGGTATGCTTTGCTACGTACAACAGAGTTGAGTATTTAGATAAAGTAGTTCGTTCTATTATTGAAAATGATATTTCAAAATCTGCTGTAGAAAAAATAATAATTGTTAATCAGGGGGACGACTTTAAGGGCGAAGAGTCTTTTTATTCTTTTCTTGATAATAATAATGGATTAATAAATGTCGTTAATCAGGAAAACTTAGGCGGCTGTGGTGGTTTTACAAGAGGTATTCATGAACTTTTAAGTATTAAGAAAATATCTCATGTTCTCTTATGTGATGACGATATAATGTTTGAGCCCTATAGCCTTGAGCGTCTGTTTGGTTTTTTGAAATATTCAACTGAAGATATTGCCGTTGGCGGGCAGATGCTTGATATTTTAAAGCCTTCAGTTTTATATGAAAATGGGGCTGTATTAAAGGAAAAGACATTAACCCCGAAACCGATTGATCATAATATTAGTATGTCAGAGGTTGATTCCTTGGACATACTGAATGTGCAGAAAAAGCTTGATTATAATGGGTGGTGGTATTTTTGTGTTTCAAGAAAATCGGTAGAAAAAGTAAAATACCCTATGCCATGTTTTATTCGTGGTGATGATATTGAGTACGGGGTTAGATTAAATAGAGCGGGGATTGAAACGGTTGTTATACCGGGGCTAGTTGTCTGGCATGAACCGTTTTATTTAAAGCTTGATGGTTGGCAGTATTATTATGAAGTAAAGAATCGCTTGGTTTTGAGATCAATTCATTATGCTGAAAGAAACATAAAAGATGAACTGTCAAGTTTGACTGCGATCTTCTTAAGGGACTTATTAACTTGTAGATACCATTCAGCTCAGTTATGCATAAAAGCGATAGAAGATTATTTGGCTGGGTCGGAGGAAACGCTGACTTGTGACCCAGGAAAATTGGCTGATATTCGAAATATTGTAAGGGATTTTGGCCCCAAGTCTATTGATAATAATACGTCGCCTTTACAGAAAGAAACACATTTTAATTCTTTGATTGGGAACTGTCCTACTATTCTTGTATGGGTCTTAGCATTTGTTAGGAATATGTTTTCATTTAAAACTAAAAATAGTAAATACGTTGATGCTCGTGATGTAACAATTGGAAAAGTTATGTTTATGGATGAGTTTGTTGTAAAGCAGAGAGACGGTCTTACTTTTGTTAAGTTTTCAAGGTCAAGAAAACAGTTTTTTTCCATGTTGTTCAGATTCATTAAAGCTTATATCTCTTTAAAGAATAATTACCCTTCTCTTAAGAGCAAGTATCAGTCGGACTATAAGGATTTGATTAAGCCCGAATATTGGATAAGTAGGTATTTTTAATGTTTATGATTAAGAGATTTTTTCTTGTTCCTGCGTTGATGAAATTTGGAGTTATATAAAGAAATGAACAAAAATATCGCCATGGCTGGAGCGGGTCTTTCGTGTGCTGTTATCGCAAGAGGGCTGGCCGAAAAAGGACATAAGGTTACTATATATGAGAAACGAGATCATATAGCAGGAAACTGTCATACTGAGCGGGATAAAAATACGGATGTAATGGTTCATGTATATGGGCCCCATATATTTCATACGGATGATTCTGAAGTTTGGGACTATGTTAATCGCTTCATGGATTTCAAGCCTTATGTGAACCGTGTAAAAGCGACGACAGGGGGGAGGGTCTTTTCATTACCAATTAATTTACACACAATTAATCAGTTTTTTAATAAGACGCTCTCACCATCTGAAGCTGAGGAGTTTATTGCACAGCAGGCTGATACTAGTATCGTTGATCCAAAGAGTTTTGAAGAGCAGGGCATGCGTCTGTTAGGTACTGAGTTGTACAAAGCTTTTTTTCATGGATATACACTAAAGCAGTGGGGTGTAAATCCTAAAGAACTTCCGGCAAGTATCCTGAAACGTTTGCCTGTTCGTTTCAATTACAACGATAATTATTTCTTTCATCAATACCAGGGAATGCCTTCAGAGGGTTATACAGAAATGGTGGAGAATATTCTCTCCCATCCTGATATACAGGTTAAACTAAATAGTGAATTTTCATCTTCTATGGTGGAACGCTTTGATCATGTTTTTTATTCAGGGCCTGTTGATGGGTACTATGATTATGATCTTGGTCATTTACCGTATCGGACATTAGATTTTGAAAAGTCTGAAGAGAGTGGTGACTTTCAGGGTTGTGCGGTTATGAATTATTGTGATGAGTCTGTACCTTTTACCAGGATTACAGAACATAAGCATTTCTCTCCTTGGGAAACACACAGTAAGTCAATTTGTTATAAAGAATACAGTAGAAACTGTGAGCCTGGAGATATTCCTTATTACCCGATAACAGTCGTAGGTGGAAATGATCTGCTGGAGCAGTACTTGGCGAGAACCAGAAATGAAAAAAACATTACATTCGTAGGACGCCTGGGGACATATAAATATATGGATATGGATGTAACAATACGATCAGCATTAGATGTGCTTGAAAAATGGAATTAATTATTTAATTTTCTGCATAGATATTAGGTAACAATTTGGAAAAGAAAGGATTAGTGCTAGTTCGTACAGGGTGTGATCATCATATTCAAAATTGGTTGACTCATCCAAGGAATCTTAGGTCTTGGGATTTAGCTATAAGCCGCTATCAGGATATAGCTTTTCCAGATAAACACCATATTGATTATCTTCATTATTTTAAAGGTGGAAAGTGGGATGGTATATTTAATTTCTTTTCAGATAATCCTACTTTAATTGAAAAGTATGAATATTTCTGGCTTGTCGATGATGATATAGAATGTGATGTTTTGCATATTGATAAACTATTTAGCTATGTAGCAAAAAATAAGTTTGAGCTATCTCAGCCGGCTTTAACGCTAGATAGTTACTATTCTCATAAACTAACACTACAATGTCCCGGATTCAGGCACCGTCATGTAAGCATGGTTGAGATCATGGCGCCTATTTTATCTAAGGAGCAGCTGAAAAAATCATTGCCATATTTCGAAAACACTAAAAGTGGTTGTGGTATTGACTGGTTGTGGCATAAGTTTGTTACAGAGAAGTATAAAAAGATATCGATAATCGACGAGTTAGCAGTCTGTCATAGCCGTCCTCTTGGGCAGCATCTTAAGAAGGAAATGAAAAAGGTAGGCAAAAGTTCAGTTCGAGAGCGTGAACAGCTGATGTCTGAATGTTCCTTTGGTAGGCATCATATGATTGTCTATTCGGGCGTACTGTCTTCAGGTAAAAAAATTAGAAATAGGTTTTCTGCTTCATTTTATGTATTGTTTTTTTATTTAAAAAACAGGAAGTTGTTTTTGAATGGTGAGTTCTCTTTTTATGATTATATGAAGATTATATATAATCAGTTCTTTTGTAAGATTTATTGGTAAGAGATGGTTGTTAGGTTGGCGGTTTATTCTTAATTCTATTTTGGTTGAGGTTTGTTTTGAGAAAAGTAAAGGTTTATGTTCACTTAGGTATGCCAAAAACTGGTACTAGTGCTTTGCAAAGTTTACTTTATCATAATAGAAATAAGCTTAAGAAATGTGGGTTTTATTATCCAGATTTTGGACAAAAACAGCATTATCCTTTTGTTAGAGCACTTTCTGAGGAGGCTGGATCTCCGTCTGTTTTTCCAGGTGGTGGGGACCAATTATCTGTATCTGGTTTCGTTAAAAAAATCAAAAGGGATATAAAAAAGTTCAAAATCCATACAGTTATTTTAAGTTCTGAGTTTTTCTTTGATTATGCAGGATTGACACCCGATAGAGATGATCGTGCGATAGGTCAGGCTTTACCTTTTTTTAAGAACGTTGCTCAGATCATTAATAATAATTTTCATGATTTTGATGTTCAAATTGTTACTTGGTTAAGGCGTCAGGATGACTGGTTAATGTCAATGTATAATAATGTAGTTAAAGCGCATAACTTTAGAAATACATTCGATCACTTTGAGCGAAAGCAAGTTGCCCCATTTTATGGTTCAATTCTCTCTCAGTGGGGTGATGTTTTTGGTGATGATAATATAAATGTGTTTGTTTATCAGAAAGGAAAGCCAGAGTTTAATGTTATTTCTACCTTTTTGAATTTTATTGATGGCCCTATTGTCGATGACCTTGAACAACCAGAAAAGAATGTTCGTGAAGGTAATATAGGGTTGCCACGAGACCTAATGATTATAAAGAGAGAGTTTAATCGTGGTTTAAGCTTACCTGCCCCGAAAGTTCGCGCTCAGCTTGAAGATCATTTCTTTACACTAGCAGACCAACCTCGCTTTAAAAATTTTGATCAACCTTTATTATCTCCACAAAAGAGATTGTCTATTATTGAGTTTTTTAATGAAGAAAATCAGATCGTAGTTGATAGGTTTATGAAAGATCGTTCAGGTCGTGATTTGTTTGAGTACTCTTCGGAAGAGTTTAATGACTGGAAAGGACTTAATGGAATAGATCCTGTGGCAATGAACTCTGTCTATGCAGGCATAATTACTATGCTAATGAAGAAAATAAATTATCTTGAAGGTGAGATTTTAGATATTAAGTCTAAAAGATTTTGATTGTTGTTTTATGTTTAACTTAAGTTTCCCTGCATTTTTTATTCTTTGTAATTAGGTTGGTATATATGGGTAAGTTATATTTGCATATAGGTTGTCATAAAACGGGAACCACATCAATTCAACGTGCTTTGTTTACTCACAAGGAGCTGCTATCTTCACATGGCTATAGTTATTTTACTATCAGTCCGGAAGGGACAAGTGTAAGAAACTGCTCTAGCTGGATTAAATTTTCTAAAAAAAACTTTGAGAATTTTGGAACCGGGAAGATAAAGCAGTTATCCCAATTAGTGAATCAGCTCACTAAGCTTTCCGGGGATGTTATCATGTCTGGTGAGGCTTTCTCCTGGCTAATGGATCCACAGGATATTATGGATCTTGCAGAGGCTTGTAAACCTCATTTTTCCCAGGTTGTCATTATTATATATATCAGGCGGCAAGATAAATTAGTAATTTCTCATTATCAACAGGGTTCTAAGAAAAAGAATTACCCAGCCAGTTTTTATTATTCCTCGAGCTATAAGGCTTTACCATCTGATTGGGATCAGTATGACGATTATCTCAATTATAATCAGAAGATTTCTTATTGGGAGAATGCTTTTGGTAAGGATAACATTGCTATCCGTTTGTTTGACAAGGGTGAATTAGTAGGTGGGGACGCGGTTATAGATTTCTTTTCTTTTTTAGGTATAAACGAAGATGTTGATACTTCACAGGTTAATACTTCTCATGGTTTTGAAAAAACTAAAGTTGGTCACCTTATTAATCACAGTTTACCTAAAGGAGATCTTGAAAAGTTACTTAGACGGAATTCTAATAACGACGGAAAATTACTACCTTCTTCTAGCGATGCACAAAACTTTTATTCCCGCTTTAAAGAGTCCAATAAATTATTAAATTTACGTTACAACCTTTCGTCAGACAGTGAGCATATTTTTGGTGATGATTTTTCCTCTTATCCCGATGAACCTGGAGATGTATGGGATGAGGTAAGTGCGAATAGAGCGATTACAAATATATTTAAAGCGATTGAACCACTCTCTAATCTTAAATGTGATGACCTGCTGGATGCTGCAACGTATTTCGAAAAAACTGACCCTGAAAAAGCACATCGATTACAACAAGCAGGTAATGCACTAAAGTCGTCAAATAAGAAGCATAGCCCTCTATATAATAAACTGTTCACAGGGGTTAGAAAGATTAAACGACTCATTTGAGATAAAAATTAAATAAAATTTATATATTCAAGAGATTCTAAAGTTTTTAGGTTTATGATGTGATTTTTGTGTGTGTGAATAAAGATTTAGCTTTTTAGAATCACTCTTTTGTATTGCCTGATCTGACTATTTTACGGCTTAAGAATTTTAAAGCTAAATAAAAGTGTTAGATTGTAAGCAGAGGAGAGCCGAAATGAGATCGTCGGCTAATATGGCTTAATACGTTTTTGTTGAATATAAGTGTTTATAGTGCTTTGGAGTGAAATCAAATGTATAACAGGGCAGGCCTGTGACAAAAATATTGATTACCGGTGCTACTGGGGCAATCGGAAGTGCACTAGCCCTTAGCTATGCCTGTGACGGTGTTGTATTGCATCTACATGGCCGCCGTAAGGAAGCCTTAGATGCTTTGGCGCAAAGGTGCAAGGATCTGGGAGCTTCTGTGTTTTGTCATAGCTGTGATCTACTTGATACTGATGCTATGTCTCTTTGGTTAGCCGAGCTTGATTCGTTATATCCGATAGATCTTTTCTTTGCCAATGCCGGTATCAATATTAATACGGGTGCTAAATCAGAAGGTGAAAACCCCAAAGAGATAGAGCAGTTATTAGGCCTTAATGTCAAAAGCACATTGTTAATGTCAGATCAGTTGGCGAAGGCTATGCGTAAGCGTAAGCGAGGACAGATTGTATTAGTAAGTTCTTTAGCGGCTTATTTCGGTTTGCCTGTTACTCCTAGTTATAGTGCCAGTAAAGCAGCTATTAAGGCTTATGGTGAAGGGTTGAGAGGCTGGTTGGCAGATACTGGTGTGGGGGTTACAGTAGTGATGCCGGGTTATGTGAAATCTGATATGTGTGACGCAATGCCGGGTCCTAAACCTTTTCTTCTGTCTGCGGATAAGGCTGCTACTCTTATCAAACAAGGTGTTAAGAAAAACAGGGCAAAGGTCAGTTTTCCTTTTCCCTTAAATCTGGGGACATGGTTTTTGATGGTTTTACCTTCAACAATTTCGCATAGAATTTTAAAATTACTTAACTACACCGGGAAATGAGAATGAGCCATAGAGAGGATTATTCTGAATGCGGTAATACCCCGGTTAAAGCAATTGAAGTACATGGAAGGGCATATCACTTTTCTCTTTTTAATTCTGATTATAAGCCTGTTCCCGATGAAATTGAGCAAGTTTCTGTTGGCAAAGCAACGTTGCGTTTTTTTATGGGGAGTGATGAGATCCAAAAAAAATTTTTTGCAAAAGTAATCAGGTGGGATCGCTTTGTCGGAGTTCGGTGTGCCGATAAGCTGGTTGGCTATGCAGCAATTTATAGGGATGGCGTTGGCCCCTATGATGCGGGATTAAAAGATTTTATTGCTGAATTTGGTATGCTCTCTGGTAGTTTTAAGTTTGGTTTATATCGTTTGTTTGAGATGCGATACAGTCGTTCTGAGTGTTATCTTTTTAAATTATATGTGTCTGAAGAATATCGAGGAAAAGGGTTAGGTGAAAGCTTGATCGACTTTTTATTTGGTGAGCTAAAACTTCGAGGTCTGGGCAGTTTAGATCTTGAAGTTTATCAAAAAAATGAAAAAGCGATCAGGTTCTATGAGCGGCTGGGTTTTGTCACGTATAAAATATTTAGTATCCCCCTGGTCGGCAGGTTTTTCCCAGACTCTGTGGTCTTTAAAATGCGAAAGGATATTAAGTAAAGATTTTAAATTCTCACTATTCAATTTTTCCAGTCTGCTTTCTTTAATCTGGGTGCATGATCCAGATAGGCTCCGGGTTGACTGACTCTGTTTTCAACAATGCGCAGACAAATATTCCTGCTTCCATGTTCAATCGCGCTATCACCATACAGAGCACCTTTTACCTGGGTCGCATTTAGCAGAAGTTTAATCAGCGCATCTACATAGCGATGCTGAGGCTGTTCTGGGGAGTGCCAGAATGAACTCAGGTCTCCCTGGTGTGTTAGTTTTGGCATGCTGTATAGTGCGGGTGCCAGAGTTTTAACCGGGATATAATGCTGCAGGGCTTCGATTCCGGCGGTGCTATTGACGGTTACCATACCCTGAGAGGCCGCTGTTGCTAGATCCAGACTGCCACCGTCAATGTATATTATCCGGTCATAAATACCCAGCTTGCTGGCCTTTGCCAAGGTATGTTGCTTAAGCTTGTCTAACCCATTATCAGAAGGATGTTGCTTAATTAGTAGCTTCATACCTTCGGGTGCAGACTTGGCAAAGTTGTTCAATACCAGTTCAATTGCTTCCCGCATAGAGGGGAAGGGCGAATGAGCCCTGATTTGAAAGTCACCGCTTAGTTGTAATGGAAAGACAACGAAGCGCTCATTGTTATTGATCAGCTCGTTAATACAGCTAGTTGCATATTTGTTTCGTTTTTTTTCATTAAGCAGTCTGGGTATCCATCGAGGGTACTCAAGTAATGGGAAATGTGGTGTATGGCGGATAAAGTGAGGATAGGTAAACCAAAAAATGCAGTTTATAAGGTTATAGGAGGCATCAAAGAGTGCTTTGATCCAGAATGGATGTCTGAATGGTTCCGGGTTTTCTATTTCAGGTAACTGACTGGCTGTTTTCAAAATTTGTTCGGGGTCATCAGGAAAATGAGAATTCAGTCCTAGTCCATCTTTTTCCAAACTCAGCCAACCCGGCCTGATCAGGCCAAGTTCAGTGACGATTACCTGAATATTAAGTTGCCGGGCTTCAGTAATAGCATGTTTGTGATACCAGCGTGAGTCGCCATGTAACACTAGATCTGTAATGTCGTGTTGTTTCATATAGTCAGCGATAAAGCCCGGCCATTCTTCTCGTGAGCGACGATAGCTGATAGATTCAGGGCCATGCCAATGGAGCCAGTCTCCCAGGGAGAGATTGATCCGATGGACTCTGACACCCTCACTCTTTAGCTGATTTCCAATATGCTTGTAGAGCATTGATAGGGGGCCCTGAAGAAACAGAACTGCACGGTTTTTCGTCTTGCTCATAGACTATTTATGCTCCATGCGCGGGGGCGTTGTGACGAACGCATTTGGTTGATTAACCTGACTGTTAATAAGCTTGTCACAAATCAGTTTAATGGCTAGTGTTCTTCCTCTTTTAGAATAAAAGCTTCCCTGAACTTGTATGCTTACAGCGGCAAGGCGGACAAAGCTATCGATCAGTTCTGGGTCAGGCTTTTCCGGATTAATGAAAAAATCATTAAGGTTTTGTTGACTGGTAAGCCCTGGAATATCATACATGGCATACCCCAGATTAATGACGGGGATCTCTTTTAGTACACCGTGTACACCGACTGTACTGTTTATTGTAATAATTCCGTTACAGCGCTTAATTATCTTATTCAGATTGCCGCCATCAATAAACAGGACTTTGTCCTCAATTCCTGATTGCTGTGCCAGGGTTGATATAATTTTACTCCACTCTTCTATACCGTTGTCGAGAGGGTGGATCTTGAATAATAACTTGTGGCCGGTTGGTGCACTGATACTAAATGCTTTGATCGCCATAGCGATAGCTTCAGACTGATGATCAAAAGGAGAGTTTTCTCTGAGCTGATAATCATTTTGCATCTGCAATGGAAAGATAAAAAAGCCACTATTCTCTTTATATAACTGCTCGGTAATTTGTTCTGCTATAAGGTTGTTCTTGGATTCCCTGAACAAGCGGGGAATGTAATGGAGGTACTCAAATAAAGGGTTGTACACTTTATCGGACTGATATTTACGAAAAAACAGCAGATCAAAAAAGTTTGTCAGATTAAAGAAAACCTCATGAAATGCTTCTTTCCAGAAAGGGTGCCCCAGATTTTTTTCGGCGACAGGCATTGGGTATTTTTTTCCTTCAGAGAGGATATATTCCGGGTCTGATGGAAAATGTGACAGCCTAGACATTCCATTATGTTCAAGAGTGATCCAGTGCGGGCGCAGATAACCATTTTCATAGGTTATCGCATTGATGTTGTTATCACCTGCGACTTTAATAGCTTCCCGGTGGTAGGGAAATCTGTCAGCGTAATACAGAATATCTGTAACCTGATGCTGCTTAATGAATTGATTAAGAAAAGAAGGCCAGTCAGCCAGACTACCCATATAATTGGTAGTGTCTTTGCCATTCCAGTAGAACCAGTCACCCAGGCAGAGATTAATCCTGTAGCACTTTGCGCCACGTTTTTTTAGTTCTTGTCCCAGTAACTTACTGAAGCTTGAAGGTGGACCTTGTAATAATAAAAATACTTTATTAATGCTAGCTGACAATTTAGTCTTCCTGACTGATGCTGTTATATTAACTTACTTAATAGCTCAAGTGTCTGATCGACTTGTTGTTCTGTATGGTCACAACACAGGAAAAATCGAAGTCGGGCGCTCTTTTCTGGCACTGCTGGGTATAGTATTGGCTGTACGTTGATGCCTTGTTTAAATAGTTCTGAAGATATGGATGCGGCTTTTAGTGAGCTACCGAGAATAACTGGAATAATGGCGGTTCCTTGCGATTTTCCGATATCTAATCCCAGTTGTTGTGCGCTGGTGATGAAGTATTCAGATATCTGGTGTAATTTTTGTATACGCTCAGGCTCTGCCTTAATTATCTCTAATGATGCGGTTGCCGCGGCAGCAACCGGTGCAGGGATGCCAACGCTGTAGAGAAAGCCGGGGGCGAGGTGCCTGAGGTTCTCTACCAGTGCAGACTCGCCAGCAATGTATCCGCCACAACCGGAAAGGGTTTTACTCAGGGTACCCATCCAGATATCTACATCGGTACTGGCGACATTAAATTCTTCTCGCAAGCCTTTACCTGTATCACCAAGTACACCAAATGAATGAGCTTCATCGACCATCAGAAAAGTTTTGTAGCGCTTCTTTAATTCAACAAGCTTAATGAGGTCAGGAAAATCCCCGTCCATACTGTAAAGGCCTTCAACAATAATCAGCACCCGTTCGAACTGTTGTCGATTGTCTTTCAGCAGTTGTTCCAGAGAGGCCATATCGTTATGGGAAAAACTCAGCCGCTTTGCCCCCGATAACTGGGAACCTACGATAGAGCTGTTATGGATGAATTCATCATGAATGATCAGGTCTTTAGGGCCAAACAGGTAGCCTATGGTTGATACATTGGTGGCATGACCACTGACAAATACAACGGCATCGTCAACATCGTAAAAATCGGCCAGGGCTTGTTCAAGCTGCTGATGAACCGGGCGTTCACCAGAAACGATTCGACTTGCTGATACTGAAGTACCGTATTGATCAACTGCCTTCTTGGCCGCCTTATTAACTTTCGGATGGCCCGTTAAGCCCAGATAGTTATAACTGGCAAAGTTAATTATTTCGTTACCATCAATAACAGATAGTGCGCCAGCTACCCCTTCATGGACCCGGAAAAAGGGGCTTTCAACACCAAGCTGTTCCGCACCTTTGTTCATTATGTTCATCTGAATGCAGCCAGGGTGCTGGTCGAAACGATAAAACTTTTCAGGTATTTCTGCCTGACCCAGCGAGCGAATTGGTTTCTTGGTGTCAGCATCGACTTTTTTCATCTGCCGCTGCAGAGACTGCTGAATCAGTTTCTTTTTCAGGTCAGAGGTAAGCTTATTTACAGCCATTATGTGTTTTCCTGATTTTTATTATCAGAAGAAACTGACTGTGTAATCAGATCAGTTATTTCTGCGTCGCTTGATTCCCCGTGCTGCGCCGCAAGTCGTTCAACCTCTTTAGATGGGTCAGGCTCTGCAGAGCTGCTCTGATCCCCCTCAGCCAGAGCGATTATTTTACCAGTTAACTGAGATAGTTTAGGCGTTTCTGTAAGCGCCATAACCGGGATTTGTATGCCAATTCTGGCTTCAAGGGCGGCCATTAACTCTACGCCCATTAAAGAGTCCATACCCATGTCATAGATCGACTTGTCCGGATCTATTTTAGTAGCAGAAATCATCAGGATTTCACTCAGTTCATGGGTCAGTATTTCAAGTATTGCATCATGAAATTCAGCTTCGGACATGCTCTGCATCATGGCTGTGAGATCGAGTTTGTCCTCATCGCTCTGTTCAGCATCGTTAGAAAGCAGTGAGATTTCCCGGAACTTGTTCTGTGTTGCGCTGGGCAGGAAGCGGCTGAGAGAACCCCAGTCGAGCTCCATTACACCGAGGTTTTGACTATTATTTATCAGCATTTGCTCAAGTACGGCAAGGCCATCTTCAGACGTAAGGGCATTGCCGCCCAGGCGATTTTGAAGTGCGTCCTTGATCTCTTCGTTACGGGCCAGGAAGCCGACATCATCAATTGCCCCCCAGCGAACGCAAGTTGCAGCCAGACCATTGTTACGACGGGTTGCCGTTAGCGCTTCTAACCAATGGTTTGCCGCGACATAGGCGGCCTGACCCGGATTGCCCAACAGGGTGGTGGCTGAAGAGTAGAGCACAAACATGTCAAGAGACAGGTCACGGGTCAGCTGATTCAGGTTGTCAGCGCCAACCATTTTGGCAGCCAGACTGGTTTCAATCTGCTGTTGATCAAGGTTGCGAATCAGGTTGTCATTAATAACAGTTGCAGCATGCACAATGCCTTTAAGAGGAGGTAGTTCATTGCTGCACAGATTAAGAACTGCTTTTAATGCAGTTTTATCTGTGACATCACAGGCTTCTGCTCTGGCATTAACTCCCTGGGCCTTGCATTGCTGCAGGAATTCGGCAGCTTCATCTGAGGCCTTACCCCTGCGGCTAAGAAGTAGTAAGTGTTTCGCACCTTTATCGACCAGCCATTGGGCTGTACGAAGGCCAAAACCACCCAGTCCGCCAGTAACCATATAGGTTGCGGTCGGGTTTAATTGCAAATGCTCTGCAGGCTTTGACTCTACTTCACTTGTATCCGCTTTCAGGCCCTGTTCGTACGTCACGATGATCTTACCTATCTGTTTCGCCTGTTGCATATAGCGAAAAGCATCGACAATCTGATGAGCGTTAAACTTGGTATAGGGTAGTGGGAACAGTGTGCCTTCATTAAATAGCTGCATCAGTTCGCCAAACAGCTTAGCTGTCAGGTCGGGTAATTCTTGCTGTAACTGGTCAGCATCGATACCGAAGTAACTGATATTGTTGCGGAATGGGCGCAGGCCAATATGAGTATTTTCATAAAAATCCCGTTTACCCAGCTCCAGGAAACGACCGAAAGGCTTAAGTACCCGGAAATTCTGATTGATTGCTTCTCCGGCTAGCGAATTGAGAACAATATCGACACCTTTGCTGGCACCTTGATTGCTATCATTAAAGTCAGTGGTATCGTTAAGAATCTCTTCAGCGTAGGTCAGCTCTCTGGAGTTATAGATTCTATTCGCAGGCACACCCATCAATTCAAGAAATTCGCGCTTTTCCCCGGAGCCGACAGTGGCAAATATTTCAGCGCCCATCCATTGAGCAATCTGAACAGCTGCGATACCTACTCCGCCCGCTGCGCCATGGATCAGAACTTTTTCGCCGGGCTGTAGGCGAGCCAGATGATGCAGGGCGTAGTACACCGTTAAGAATGTGGTCGGGATCGTTGCGGCACCCTCGAAGCTAATGCCCTCAGGCATTGGCGCAATCGAGTATGAAGTAGCAATCAAGCGGTTACTAAAGCAGGCTGATCCAAAACCTACAACTTGGTCGCCGATCTGATAGTTAGTAACCCCTGAGCCGACACTTATGACCCTGCCGGAGAATTCCAGTCCCATTGTTGCTCCGGCAAAGCCGTTTTCAATGGCCTCATCGGAAAGCAGGCCCAGGGCATACATGATATCCCTGAAGTTAAGTCCGGTTGCGGCAACTTCTATTTCAACTTCGTCAGGTCCGGGCTTAGGTGCTGTTCTTGCCTGCCATTGTAAGCTACGTAGCTGGCCCGGCAATTCAAAGCCAAGGGAGATATAAGGTTCAGCCTGATTGACTGTGTTCTTGCCTGCGCCGGGTGATTGTTCCAGACGTAGGCGGGGCGCAAAACGTTGTCCTGCTGCCGAAATTATTAATTCTGCTTCAGCTGAAGGTCGCATGAGCTCAGTAGCCAGAGCGTTTAGCGATGCTTCGGTCAGGTTGTCTGGCAGGTCGACCAGATGAACCTGGTTGTTCAGGCACTCATTCATGAGGGTACGGGTAAAACCCCAGATAGCGGCATCTGAAGGTGTGTTTTCTGTTGTTTCAGCAAATGGCTGATCCGAAGGAATAGTATTGCCTACCCCCTGAGTTAATAGCCAGATGTCAGCGCTCGAGCCTGCTGTTTCTAGTGCTCGGGATGTAATGGTTGCCAGGTACGCGCGATTCGCCTGACTGAGTAACAGGTTATCTTTATTGCCAATATCACTCAGTAACAAAAGCTGAGTGAAAGCGGGTGATTGTTGAGCTGCAATCAGCTTAGTCAGTTCGCTCTCTGTGTTTGTATCTGTGAGAGTAACTGCAATACCTTTCTGATCAAGAGAGCTGATGATCTGCTGCTCGGTTTCTGTTCCTTTACTGATAACCAGCCAGTGGGGCTCTGCAGTTGCAGAATCATTAACCGTAACTGAGCCGGATGTTTTACCTGGCCATTGGCATGTAATAAGGAAGAATCCCTGGTCCGAGTCTTTATCACCGATTTGACGGGGTTCTATAAAACCATGTTCAGCCAGCGTACTGATCCACTGATCAGCGGATACCTGACAGCTTTGTTCCTGATGCCACCAATCAGTTGCTTCACCGAATACCGTATCCAGCCAGCCAATTGGTTTCATACCACTAAGATAGACAGTAGCACCGGGGGTAAGCATAAGCTTTAGTTGCTCAAGCTGAGCCAGGTTGCCCTGAATGTCATAGTTATCCAGCGTTAGTATCGCCATCGGGAACCGCTCGGGGCCCTGATAATCAGCTTCAGGACTGAGGTCAATAACATTTGTCAGCGGATAACGTTCTTGCTGATGAGAAAAATGTTCAAGTGCTTCTGGGCTGTTACTGGCAAAAGTAAAATCTGAAAGATTAAAATCAAGCTCGGCACAAAGACTTTGAGCGTAGTGAGGCTGTATGCTTGCAACTTCAAGAAGCTGCAATCTCTGGCCTGGCTTCAGGTTTTGTTGTTCAGACCGGATACACTGTTGTAGCACCGATGAGAGTATCGGGTACTCGGTTTGTGTCAGCAGATCTCTGAACAGTCGTTGGAAACTTTCTGTTACCTGCAGAGGTTCTGTCTGGCCCATGAAGCGTTGCGCCAGATTAAGTGATGTGCTGCCTGCCAGATGAATTGCGGTAAAGTAATCCGGATAATCCCGAACTAATGTATTCCAGATTAAAGTGCTGGTGATTTCGTTATCCCTGAACTGATCACTGACCTGAAACTGATCTTCATTACCAGTCAATATACCCGCGTCTACTGCGGTGTGGATGATATGCTGGCGCAGAGACTGACGATCCGGATCATTGAGATCAAGCGTGGCAAAGGCATCATTTGATAACTCTGTGTCAGCTTCAACAGCAACGAACATCTCTGCAAGTGCGTGCAATATCAGGTTATCCAGAAGCGGTGCTACTTCATTCTTATAGCGCTCGATCTGGTCAGAGCTATCCTTTTGAACCTGTGCATAGGCCTGATCTATAGGTTTTTGCGTAACGCCATGCTCTGGTGCAGCTGTCAGGTGGTAGTCCAGGTAGGCTATTTCATGAGAACCTGCCTTGTAAAGACGAACAGCTCTGAAACGAACACCTTCCATAACGGCTATGGCATCGCCCTTGCTGTCAAAAAGCTCAAACCGGGTCAGCAGTGAGTGCGGTGCCCTTTTTAGCAACGATAGTTTAATTCGGCTTGGTTGTTCTGATGCGTTACGGTTTATCACCAGTCGCTCTACACGGGTAGGTATAAAAGCGGTGCCGCGGCTGGAATCCAGCTCGTTGATCAGAAAATGTATGACCAACTGAATAGCGCTATCAAGAATACCTGGATGTAACAGGTAATCGGAAACAGAGTCCGTAATAGTGTCTGGTAGATTTAGTTCAGCCAATACTTCATTTTTGTTTATCCAACCATGGGTAACAGCGCTGAATGCCGGTCCATATTGCAGGCCGGCAGCAAGTGTCCGCTGTAGATGGAGTTGGGTGTCGAAATCAGGCTCGCGATCAGGGAGTTCTTTTAACTCAGTCGAGAGAGCTGTGCCAAGTGTTTGATGTGCTGCCCGGGCTTTACAGTTCAGTGTCCATTGGTCTGATATTGAATAAGTGCGACTGACAATTCTGATATCACCCGAATCAGCATCAGAACGGGTTTGAACCACCTTACTACTGCCATCTTCCAGAATCAGAGGTGAGAGAATTTCGAGGCCTTCTATCTCGATCTGCTCGTCATCTCTGAAGTGACCTGCTGCTTTAAGCGCTAGTTCAATAAATCCGGCACCAGGGTATACGACACTTTCACCTACCTGGTGATCTGCCAGCCAGGGCAGTCTTACCGTATCCAGCTGATTTTCCCAATGCAGAGGTTGACGAGGTAGTGGAGCACCCAATAACGGATGCTCAGAATATCGGCGAATCAGATTGTGTGATTCCAATGATACCGGATGCCAGTGTTGTTCTTTTTGCCAAACGTATACAGGTAACTCAAGGCGCTGCGCAGCAACCGGAAAATACTTATCGAGACTTGCAACGCCTGCCAATATGGCTGCCGCAGTACATTGCTCTAATTCGCGAAGCTCGCCTGTTTTCTTGTTCAGAGTTGGAATTATCGCCGCTTCAGCACTGTTTTCCCGTACCTGGTCCTGCACGTAGCTACGTAGAATCGGGTGGGCACCGATCTCGATAAAGCAGTTATTTTGTTGATCTAATAATAGATCCAGTGCCTGTTTGAACAGAACCGGCTGGCGAATATTGTTCCACCAGTAGCTCGCATCTAACTCTTCACCGCTTAGTTCAGTACCTGTTACTGTAGAGATAAATGGGACGTTAGTTGGTTGTGGTGCGAGGCCATCAAGGTGTTTAAGAAGCTCAGTATGAATAGAATCCATCACCGGGCTATGAAATGCATAATCCAACGGCAATCGTATATTGAATGTTTTCTGGCTTTCCAGCAGAGCTTCGAGGTTTGCTAATTGATTCGGGCAGCCTGCCAGAGTAATGCCCCGGTGACTGTTAATTCCTGCAAGATAGACCCGGTTAAATTCAGGTCGTTGCAGTAGCTCTTCTGCTTCTGTTGAGCTGACTCCTGCAGCGCTCATTGCACCCATGCCTTTGGTCTTTCCCTGGCAATAACTGCGTAAATAAATAACTTTAACCGCACTCTCCAAGGACAGGGCTCCACTGGCCCAGGCCGCAGCCACTTCACCAACACTATGGCCAGTTACTGCAGTAGGAGTAACACCCTGTTGTTTCAGGTATTCAGTGATAGCTACTTGCAGGGCAAAGAGTGCTGGTTGAGCTATCTCGGTGTATTCAAAACGGTTGTCGCCATTCAGTCCTTTAATTTCATCAATCAGAGAAAAGTCGGCGTATTGAGAAAACAGTTCGTTAACTTTTACAATCGATTGATAAAAAACGTCTGACGTATCCAGCAGCTTTTTGCCCATGGTTTCCCATTGACAGCCATTGCCGGTGTAAACAAATACAGGTCCTACTGCATTAGTAAGTCCCTGAGCAGTGAAATAATCACCTGAAGGGTTCTCGCTGTTATACTCTGACAAAGAACCTAGCTTCGCAATCAGTTCTTGCTTAGTTTCGGCAAACAGCAATGCAGCATCGGAATGTCGTTCTTTGTTTTTATTATAGTTCCAGGCAATATCGTACAGTGAAGCATCTTCATGCTTGCTCAGGAAATTACTCAGCGCAGCGGCATTTGCCTTTATTGCACTGGTGTTCTTACCACTGATGATGATTGGCAGGGGTTGTGGCTGGTCAGGTTCAGTATAAGGTTCAGGTGAACGCTGTTCATCACTTTGTAAAATTACATGGGCGTTGGCGCCACCAAAGCCGAAAGAGTTAATACCGACGGTTAACCGACCTTCTGCCTTGAGGGGTTCCAACTTGTCGACTACCCGTATATTCCACTCATCAAATTTGATGTCGGGATTTGGGTTTTTCATGCTGATAGTGGCTGGGATTGCCCGGTGTTTTAAAACAAGCAGCGATTTAACCAAGCCGGCAACACCAGAGGCTGGTTCAAGGTGACCTAAATTACTTTTGACCGAGCCAATTGGCAGAGGGGTGGCTCTTTTTTTGCCTAGAGCATTACCGATAGAACGGGTTTCAATCGGATCACCCACCGGAGTACCAGTGCCGTGGGCTTCCATATAATCTAACTGATCAGCACTGATGCCGGCTTTTTGATAGGCTTTTTCCATCAGTTCAGTTTGCGACTGACATGAAGGAATTGTCATGCCTGACTTGTGGCCGTCGGTATTCACTTCTGTTGCGGCCACAATCGCGTGAATGATATCGCCATCGGCAACCGCCTGATCGTAATCTTTTAATAAAAAGATACCGCCGCCTTCTGAGCGTACATAGCCATTAGCCGATTCATCGAACACTTTACAGCGTCCGTCAGGGGACAGCATGGTGGCTTTAGCGAAGATAATAAAACCGAAAGGGTGCATATGCAGGCTGATACCGCCGGTAATTGCCTTACTGACTTCACCATTCAGGATCGACTGGCAGGCCTGATGAAAGGCAACCATTGATGATGAACAGGCAGTATCAATGGACATACTCGGACCACGCAGGTCAAAGTTATAGGATATGCGGTTGGATGCAATGCTGGATGTATTACCGGTTGCCGTATTTGAATTTACAACACCCAAATCGTCCCCTATACGGTTGCCATACTCAACACTTGAGATACCAATATAAACACCGCTGTCACTTTTACGTAGTTCGGAGGGCTTTATGCCAGCGTGTTCGACAGCTTCCCAGGTCAACTCAAGTAAGTAGCGTTGCTGAGGGTCCAGTACGGCAGCCTCGCGGGGGGATATGCCAAAAAACTCTGCATCAAAACCACTGATATCACCCAGAGTTCCGGCCTTAAAGGTGTATGAGGTACCGGGATTTTTTTGGTCAGGGTGAAGATGGTTGTCAAATGACCACCTGGATGGGGCTACTTCTGTAATCAGGTCTTTTTCATTAACCAGATCTTGCCAAAAGATGTTTTGTCCGGTCTGTGGAAGGCGGTATGAGTATCCAATAATAGCAACACGTCTTTCCATAGTGTCTTTTTATATCCGTCGTCAATTGCAGCAGTTGTAAGTGCTTATTCTAAAGGAAATCGATAGAAGGGATAAGAGGCTGAGGAGGCCAAATAGTATTCTAATGTAACCATTTTGGCTAAGAAACCCATTTATTTACCTAATATTATTGCGGTGTCTATTGAGTAGATGCATCAATAAAGTTATTTCGATTATTTCTTAGTGTAGGTACGGGTGGGTTATGGCCTGTCTCTATAGGTCAGTATTGGCTCCAATTAAATTATTGGAGCCCTTCTAAATACGCGAAAGCAGTTAAAAACGCCGCTTCCTGAAATTGTTTCAGACCCGTGTCTTTAAAATTCATCTTAACTTTGCTGTCTTTCAGTGATTCTTTAATGGTGGTTGGTGACAGTAGTGTGACATCCAGGTCAGATAGCTGAATTGCTGCCTCTAGTTTAAAGCCTACTGCGCCGCCGGCGAACTTACCTTTTGTCATACGTTCTCGAATGACAACCTGATCAACCTGATAGTCAGCCATTAGTTTAGAGAAGTCGAACTGAAATTTTTTCAGTTGTTCCCGGTCCATCGCATCACGGATTTCGAGCTTTTTTACACGACATTCATGCAGATTGTACAGGCCATCAGCCAGTGAGATTAAACAGATGACTGCATCATTACCTTTAAGCTCAACACCACATACTTTCATTATACGAATCCAGACCAGTTAAAGACGGCTATAGTACCTGTTTATCGGTCTGAGTTGGAGTCGGTCTGATCAACTTTATCGCTGTTTTAAGGTATAAGCCCGGCTTTGTGCTCTTGGGTTTCAGGTGTTTATCTCAGACTTCAAAGTACTCGCCTTCATGTTTTAGCTGCAGGACTTCGGTATCACAGCGTTTTTCTGTGATCGAAGAATGTGTGCTGGCTTGTTTATGTTTCTGGCCAAAGCTGCGGACGACCAGTTGTCGGGCGGCCATTCTTTCGTAGCAGTCGATTAAGTCCTGCACTGAAATATCTGCAACGGCATTAGCCAGCGCCTGATGGCTATCGAACTCCAGAGCTTCATCATCAATATCTTTCCAAAAGCGGTTCGAACGTGCGCCGAGGTTTTTATCCTGCTTCATGACTTTGGCGATCAGGTTTTTCTTTATCTGTTCCAGTTTGCTTTGGTTGATTGAATCCAGTGTGCCGCCTAGGTTACTGACAAAGGTTTTGATATGGCGTTCAAGTGCCTGAGGTTCGGCTACCGGGCTTTGCACTACAAAGGCCAGTCCCGGCGCATTGCCCAGTGTCAGTGGCGTGCCAAAAACGATATAGCCCAGCTGCTTCTCTGTGCGCAGTTGATGGTAAAAAGAGGAAGAGGCGATCTCATTTAATAGCCGGAATTCAGCATGGGTCTGTACCGAAGTATTCTGGCCTTGAAAATATACACTGATTGCTGAATCACTGTGATCAATTTCCAGTGTTTGTATCAAAGGCTGGTTTTCTTGCAACCTGACGACCTGAGCATGTGCAACCGGCGTTTTCTGTTGGTCGGGTATAAAGTTATCTTCAACTGTTTTTGCCAGTGCCATGGAGTCCTCAATAGTCAGGTTGCCATGGGTCATCATCCGAATGCTATTTTCGGTAAATAGTTTGGCAACAAAGGCTTCCAGATCAAGCAGTTGTATTGTATCCAGTGCTGCTATTTTATCTTCAGTGCTCCATTCGGGTAGCAGGAGCCGGAATATCTCCCGGGTGGTCTGATTGTAGGGTTTATCTTTCGTATTGTTACTCAGGCTATCTTTGAATCGGGCTTTAATAAGATCAAACCTCTGACGATCAAAGTCCGCTGACTTTAGTGCTGAAGTTATTTCTTTAAGCAGCAGTGGCTGTTTATCGCTATAACCTGAAATACGCACACTGAAGCCGCGCATATGGTTGTAGATGCGGGTATTTATACCGGCAAGTTGGGCATCATATAGTCGTTCATTGAGCTGATCTTTGATCAGCTGTGTGTAGAGTGCTGTCATAATGGCACTTTCAGCGCAGTCATTTGCCAGTGGGCTTGAAACAGAGAAAAAGGTATCAGCCTTGGGAGTGCTGAATTCGCTATCCTGAAGATGCCAGAGCCGTAAGCCATCCCGCTGGAATATAAGCTCCGGTGAACTACCGGTTTCAGCTTCGTTATGCGGCTTAATATCAAAGTTTTGCGCGATATAGGCGTTGTTACTACGAACGTTCAAGCCCGCAATTGTTTTTGGGTTCTTCCATGGCTTTAGTTCGGCCCGGGTTAGTTTTTCAATGCGATAGCCGGTTTTATACCAGGGATCGGTCTGATCGGTTTCTACATCCGCAGATTGTTCGGTAACCAGCATATTATCGGGGGATAGCTGGCCCAGGTAGTCAGAAATCTGCTGTGGTTTGAATGAGTCCATCACATAAGGCGCATCGAATACATGATCTGTCGGATAACGTTGCATTAAAGCCGCTAACCGGCTTACCTCTTTCATCGGTGTCAGCTTCTGAGCAAAGCGGAATTCAGCACTCCGTAACTTGCTCTGCTCCTGATACAGGGCTTGTTGAACGCCCTGTTGTTTAATCAGATCGATATAGGTAAAGAAGCTTTCGATAATATGGTTCTGCTGCTCTTTTCCCCTGTCAGTCAGATCTATTTTAACTTTGAAAATCGCCTGTTCTTTCAAATCAAGGGTGGTGGCAGAGTAAAGAGCATCCGCCAGACCTTGCTGTTTAAGGTATGCCAGCAAACTGCCATGGCCCTCGTAGCCAACTAAGTCAGCTATATACTGCAGGGGCTTCTCATGCCAGTGATCGCGAATGCTGGTAACAGGGAAGGTGAGTGTCAGGCTATTATCATCTTTCAGTGTTTTAATGCTGAGGCGGGCAGGCAGGGTCTCTTTATCAAACAATGGAGCCTCTGTAGCAATCGGCTGGGTGTGCCTGTTGGGTACCTGGCTGAACAGCTTTTCGGCCATCGCTTTCAGTTCGGGCAGGGATTCGCGGCCCTCGATCACCAAAGTCATCATATTTGATGAGTAGTACTGGTTATAAAAGTCGAGCAGATCATTTCGCACATTCCCCTTCAGGGTTTGTAGCGAGCCGACGCTAAAGTGACTGTAACTGTGGGAGGGGTTCATGATCTGTTTAACGACCGAAGATGAACGTCGCTGATCGTCACGAATCTTCGCCTGATATTCAGAATGCACCGCATGCCGTTCCCGCTCTACATATTTTTTGTTTAGCAGTGGGGCAATAAAAAGTTGAGCGAACCTGTCCAGGGCAGGTTCCAGGCTGTCTGAGGATACATCGAAGTAATAGTTTGTATTTTCGTAGGCGGTATAGGCATTCATCTGTCCACCGTGGGACTGAATAAATGATTTATAGGCACCGGCTTCGGGGTATTTGTTGGTACCCAGAAATATCATATGTTCGAGAAAGTGGGCTAAGCCCGGCCGGGTCTCAGGGTCTGCATTAGAGCCCACCGCTATATTCATCGCAGCGGCGGCTTTGTCTGTATTCGGATCAGAGATAATCAAAACAGATAGATCATTACTGAGTTTAAATGAGAGCTGTTCGCGGTGATCATTCGGGCTTTTATGGATACCGGCAACTGCGCTTTTGCCCATGATAATAAAAGCCGTCAGGCTCAGGGCCTTGAGCGCGTACTGAGGTAGTTTTTTAAGATGAGGAGGGAGCGTAAATTGAGGTTTCATGATGCTGTCCTCATTGGTTGGGGTCAGGGTTAGCTAACCGGACAGCAAAACGCTACTCCTGAATATTGAGTCTGTCAGGGGAAGGGGGATAGTCCGGTCGAAATTGATACCTCCGTTAAGCTTATGAAAGCTTCAAACAACTGTCTATTTTATGACCTTGTTCAACATGCGGATGCTGCATACTGAATTCGGATAAAAATCCCAGTGTATTGGAGTACCGGTTGAGAGGCGCTGCTTTAGATAGATGACTGATGAATTTATTTAACGATTAAGCTGAGAACACTTCGTTTGTTTGTACGTTTATTGAACACTAAAATGGACGCATAAATAAGGTTCTAGACCCCGTCCACTATTGCTCGGGAATGAATCTGGCAATTTTCGGAGAGTGACAATGATCAGCATGACAAACTATATGAAAACTAATGAGCCTGCCTTCGGTGAAACTGAGATGCAGTATTTTGAACGCATGGGCCAGGAATACTCCAAACTGCATAAAGCAGAACTGCGTAAGCAGCGTTATCAAAATTTTATGAACCGTCTGGAATCTGCAGGAAAAGCGCTGCGTTACAATCCGAATCCTTTCTATAAGTAAGCGCCTTTAAATTTATCCTCATAGCTACATTCTTTCTGAATGTAGCTGATATCTTTTCGTAGCAGTAATTAAAAGGCATCAGGTTTTCTTCGCTATATCTACAGGCTATCAGTGCCTGATGACAGCCTTGATATAGATATTTATTACCCCAGCTTGATATTGATTACACAGCTTTTTTACGTCGTCGTTTCACAATGGTCAGACTCAGAACCATACCTGCCAAAATAAGGGTGACGGTATTGGCCAGAATCATGGGCAGATCATTGAGTATCAAACCGTAGGTGAGCCAGCAGGCAACGCCTAGTGTAAAGACCGCATACATTAGTAGAGAGATACCATCGACATTACCGGTCTTAAGAATATGTATGACCTGTGGAACAAATGCCACTGTGGTGCAGGTTGCAGCCATCAGGCCGATAACAGTGACGGGTTCCATAAATTCTAATCCTTAAAAAACTGAAGAGTGTATTACTCTTTTATGTATGACTTCAATGAAGACCTCATCAACTCCCTATAACTAAACCTCTTAGCTGGTTCAGTGATGAAGCTGCAAGCGCCTTCTAAATCGAATATTTCTACGATTGTCAGTACTTTGTCTGGGCTGTAATTATACGGTGAATGATTCGGGTACTGTTGGATGAAAGGTGTTTCTGTTTAAGCTTTGTTAAAAAGTGCTAAATAATACTTGACTGCTTTTGTCGGATTTATATAATAACCTACTAATTGACTCAAGTATGTTTTTGTTGCTCAGCTCTCCCCTTTGCTGATTATTCACATATAGCAATGATTCATAGTTAATGGCTCTCGTTGTTTTTCAACTGCTGTGGTCAGTCAGATATAAATTGGCTTATATCGAAAGCTCTGACCCTTTCCTGCCGCTGTAATACAGCGGCATTTTTTTGCCTGAAATTTGTCATCTAAGCTGTGGCTTACTTTGGTAGCCATGATGATATTAACGATGGTCGTTGCGATGGTCGTTATTATGAGAGTTACGATTAAGTAGCGCTCATAAATAACGCAAGAAATTAGTACCAACGGTGGTGTAAAAAGTAGTACTAACTAAGGGGGTGGGTCGGTGCCAAAGTATCATACTGGATCGGTCTGTTGCTGCCTAAGCTGAAAAGGCTCCCCAGGGAATGGATAGTTTTTTAATCTTACTCCGCATGACGGCGGAACCGGAGATCGGAGACCAGCCATGTATCAACAGCAGCAGAATAACTTACCCTCCAGCTTAGATCTGGAATCAGAGAACAGGCAGTTTTCCGGTACCGGAGGTATCAGTCAGGAAAACACAGGTCTGAACTTTGTGCCTGCTTTTCTTGATCATGAGAGCGGTGAGGTTGAGATTTCTAAGTTCCGTAACGGTATGCCAGCTCCCTTCCATTCCCTTGAGGGCCTGCCCGAAAGCTGGATAACAGAAAAAGATGCCAGCGGCAGGGTAGTAAAAGTCAGAGACAGTGTTATCTCAGGGTTTGTACGATTAGGCCGTTTCTTCACACGTGAGCAAGCGGTAGATTTTGTCACTGAATGTGCATAAAAAATGGAGGCTTAGCCTCCATTTTTTTAGTTACTCGCAGCGTTAGCTTGCTAGGCAGCATGCCGCGCTGCGACGTCAGACAAGGGTCTGAGCGTAGATAAAAAGCCCCGTTTTAGCTGCTAGTTGTCGCTCCCGCCTGAATCGCTGTCAGGGCGATAGTAAACACGATATCGTCTACTAAAGCCCCGCGGGACAGGTCATTAACCGGTTTACGCATGCCTTGTAACATCGGCCCAATACTGATTACATCGGCGCTTCGCTGTACCGCTTTGTAGGTGGTGTTACCGGTGTTCAGGTCCGGGAAGACAAATACAGTGGCCTGGCCTGCAACCGAGCTGCCCGGTGCTTTAGACAGAGCAACGCTCTCCATTACAGCGGCATCGTATTGCAAAGGTCCGTCAATCAACAGATCAGGACGTTTCTCTTTTGCTATACGGGTGGCTTCTCTTACCTTATCGACATCGGCTCCCTGACCGGAACCACCGGTGGAATAACTGATCATCGCGACCCGTGGCGGGATACCAAAAGCGGAGGCAGAATCAGCCGACTGAATAGCGATATCGGCCAGTTGTTCAGCGTTTGGATCAGGGTTAATAGCACAGTCGCCATACACCAGTACCTGATCAGGCAGACACATAAAGAACACTGAAGAGACAAGATTGCTGCCAGGCGCTGTTTTAATGAGCTGCAGCGGCGGACGAATGGTATTAGCGGTAGTGTGTACAGCGCCACTAACCAGACCATCGACATGATCCATTTCCAGCATCAGAGTCGCCAGTACGACATTATCCTGAAGCTGTTCTTCTGCAATAATGTCGGTCATACCTTTATGTTGACGTAACTCCACCATGCGAGGAATGTAGTCGGCGCGAACCAGTTCTGGGTCCCTGATAATGACATTATCGTTAAGCAATACGCCCTGGTTTTTAGCGATCTGGATAATCTCTTTGGTGTTGCCCAAGAGTACGCAGCGGGCAATCCCCCGTTCGGCACAGATAGCTGCGGCTTTAACGGTACGGGGCTCATTTCCTTCCGGCAGGACGATTAGTTTGTCAGCCTGACGGGCGCGCTTAATTAACTGATAGCGGAACGCTGGCGGTGACAGACGGCGTTGGTAGTTGTTATCCACCAGAGTCGATAGCCAGTCACGGTCGATATGTGCCGCGGTGGCTTCTTTGATATCCCGAATCCGTGGCAGGTCATCGGCACGGGTTTCCTGGCTTAGTTGCGACATGGCGATCGCGGTCTGCCAGCTATCCTGGTGCACACTGAGAATCGGCAGTCCGGCTTTACAGGCGCCGGCACAGAGCTTGAGTACGGCAGCAGAAGGCATAAATCCACCGGTTAGCACCAGTGCGGCCAGTTCAACGCCGTTGACGGCAGCCATGCAAGCGGCAACGATCATGTCGTCCCGGTCACCGGGGGTGAACACCAACGTACCGGGGCGAAACTCATTTACCGCATTGGCAACAGTACGGGCACACATGGTGATACGGGTGACCCGACGATTATCCATATCACCGGTATTAATAACCGATGCGCTCAGGTAATCGGCAATATCCTTAACCCGGGGGATAATCAGATCCCGGTTCCAGGGGATACAACCTAACAGGCGGAAGTTGTTATTAAAAATGGTGGCATGTTCGCGAATAACTTCAGCCGTCAGGCTGTGGGTTACCGCATTGCCGGCGCCCAAAAATGGTTGCATATGACCATCGCGATCCACCGGTGCACCTAGTTTGCTGATGATACAGCCGAGAAGCTTTTTGCTGCGCACGCCACCGTAGGCACGGGCAGTAATATCAATATGATCCTGTAGTGCCTGAATACTGTCATTACCGGGAGAGGCGACCAGTACAACCTGAGCATCCAGCGCTTTGGCGATCTCTTTATTAATACGGGTAGCGTAAGGCTGGCTTTCGGTATGCACCATGCCCTCGATAATAACCACCTCAATATCGTCAGGCAGGCTTTGTTCATAGCGGGCAACGATCTGCTCCAGCAATTCATCACCTTTACCCTGGCTGACCAGGTGTTCGGCATCCCTGATAGGGAGAGGCTCTGCAACGGGCGTGGCGCAGTCATTTTGCAACATGGCGACTGAGCTATCGCTGGATCCATTCTTACCCTGATCGATAGGTTTAAAAAAGTGGACTTTGATCCCTTTGCGGTTCATCGCCTGAAACAGGCCCAGTACGGCAGTGGTAAGGCCGGCGCCAACGCCGGTAGGGGCTAAAAGTAATGCTTGTGACATCTTAGTTCCTGTATCTGTTCATTCCGTTATCGGCCGCGAACAGAAGCTATAGAGAAAAATTACGGAACCAGGGTTTACTGTTTTTATATGACTGGTATATGGCGAAGGATTGTAAGAACTTTAACGTTACATTTATAGCAGTGCTTGGTTGTTTATTGATATCTGACAAGATTATTTTATGCTGGCATCCCCCAAAGGGGGCAGAATTGCCATAACCCACCATATCGGGGCATGGGTTCCCCCTGAACTCTCTTGAATACTGACAGCATTGGTAACTATAACAAGAGAGCAGAGGATGAGCCGAGATCTAATATTCACCGTTAACCCAGGGGCGACCTCAACTAAGTGTGCCCTGTTTCAGATAACCGATAGTGGCGTAAAACCCAGTCAGGATCTGACCATCGAACACCCGGATTCAGAACTGGCTAACTTTACCGGTATTCCTGATCAACTGGAGTATCGCTATCAATTGGTTGAGCGGTTTCTCAGTGATGGCTTGCTGGATGATGACCGTATTGTGGGTTGTGCCGGGCGGGGCGGTATGTTGACGCCAGTGCCCAGTGGCGCTATCAAAGTAAACGCTGAGTTGGTTGAGTTTTCGCTGATGACACCGGTTTACCAGCACGCCAGCAATCTGGGTGCACCTCTGGCTTATAAAGTAGGGCAACAATACGGCGTTGATGCCTACATCGTTGATCCGGTGTGTGTTGATGAGTTTACGGCGGTGGCCCGGATGTCTGGTAGCCCGGACTTTAACCGTTTTAGTTTTGTTCATGCTCTGAATACCCGTGCTACTGCCCGTAAGCTGGCGCAGCAGCAGGGCCGTAAGTTTGAAGATATGAGCTTTGTGGTTGCCCATCTGGGCGGCGGGTTCTCCATCTCCTGTATCAAACAGGGCCGTATTGTCGATAACGATAACCGTATGGAAGGGGGCGCTTTTACCCCTGAACGTGCTGGTGGTGTACCGCCTATCCCTCTGATCGATGCCTGTTTCTCCGGCGA
Organism: Amphritea balenae; assembly: GCF_003858655.1. GTDB lineage: Bacteria > Pseudomonadota > Gammaproteobacteria > Pseudomonadales > Balneatricaceae > Amphritea > Amphritea balenae. The sequence goes on along the minus strand of NZ_RQXV01000001.1, from coordinate 347,839 downwards.
ATTTAGTCAGCAGGAACTGAAAAAGAAGCTCTACGGTGAAGGTGGTCTCTACGCCTACCTTGGAACCCGTGATCTGCGAGATGTGGAGCAGATGATTGAAACCGGTGATGCCCGCGCTCAGCTGGTGTATGACGCACTGGTTTATCAGATTCTGAAGTCGATGGCGGCGATGGCATCGGTGGCTCATTTTGATGTTGATGCCTTTATTCTGACCGGTGGGCTGGCTTTCAGTAAGCGGCTTACAAATGACCTGACGGCAGCGCTGGAAAAGATAGGGCCGGTATCGCTGTTCCCGGGAAGTAATGAGAATGAGTCGCTGGCTGAAACAACCGTTGATGTATTGCAAAACCGGATGCAGGCGATGAGCTGGCCGGTTAAAGCGGTAGATAACGGTATGGAGGGCTGGTAATGATTCGCACCTTTCAAGAATTGAAGCAGGCGGCACTGTCTACCGCACCGGCATCAGTGGCGGTGGCCTCTGCGGAAAAGAAAGAGGTCTTGCAAAGTATTGATCTGGCCCGTAAAGAAGGCCTGATCGATCGGGCAATACTGACCGGAGATGCGGATAAAATAGCACAGCTGGCGGACCAGCTGCAGATCGATTGTAGTGGATTCGAGATACAGAACGCTACCGATTACAGTGAGGCAGCAGAGCTGGCGGTCCGGGCCGTGAGTAGCGGTGATGCCGATATTCTTATCAAAGGAGGCCTGGATTCGTCCTTCTATTTTAAGGCGATACTGAATCGAGACTGGGGTTTGCGTCAGTCAAAAGTGCTGTCGAATATTACAGTATTCGAGCAACCTTCCTACCATAAGCTGTTGACGATTACTGATAACGCCATCCTGCTGAATCCTGATCTGGAACAGAAACGCTCAATTATTGAAAACACCCGTCCACTGTTCCGGGCGCTGGGTCTTACGCCGGCGAAGGTTGGTGTGGTCTGTGCTATCGAGAAAGAGAATCCCGCCATGCCGGCTACTGTTGATGCGGCGGCGCTGCAAGCTGAAAATCAAAGCGGAGCATTTCCGGACTTTGTGATTGAGGGGCCCTTTGGCTATGACGCTTGTATCAGTGCCGAGTCAGCTAATAAGAAAGGTATTACTGATTCAGTTGTCAGTGGCGATGCTGATCTGCTGCTGATGCCTAATATGGAGGCTGCCAATATTCTGGGTAAGGCCTATAAATTTCATGGTGGGGCCGATTCCGGCGGTTTAGTGCTGGGTGCTGCTGCGCCGGTGGTGCTGAATTCCCGTTCGGATTCCGCCATTCGGCGATTAAATTCGATGATGCTGGCAAAACTGATAGCGGCAGAAAAATAGGTCGTTACAGAAAGTACTGTATTGAGTGGTGGGTAATGAATGCCGAAAACCCGGTTTTTGGTGGGTTTTTGGCGAATTTTTGAGCGGTTATCAGGGCCAATCCCCTTATCGGGGTATACCTGCAAAGGGGTAGTCCATCAATAATAGCCTGATAACCGAGTAATTAGCTTGGGATCGTTTTGTAACTTGTATAAACGGTTCTGGTAAAGGAGTTGATATGAAAGTACTGGTCGCTGTAAAGCGCGTAATTGACTACAACGTCAAAGTCCGGGTTAAGTCTGATTGCTCTGATGTGGATCTGGCAAACACTAAAATGGCTCTGAACCCATTCTGTGAGATCGCGGTAGAAGAAGCGATCCGCCTTAAAGAGAAAGGCGTGGCCACTGAAGTTGTGGTTGTCTCCATCGGTGATAAAGCCTGTCAGGAACAGATCCGTACTGCGCTGGCGCTGGGTGCTGATCGTGGTATTCAGGTTGAAACTGACCAGGCGGTTGATTCCCTGTCCGTTGCCAAGTTGCTCAAGGCAGTCGTTGCAGAAGAGCAACCTCAGCTGGTTATCCTGGGTAAACAGTCAATCGATTCTGATAACAATCAAACCGGCCAGATGCTGGCAGCACTGACGGCGATGCCACAGGCAACGTTTGCCTCTGAGCTGACCGTTGCAGATGGCAAAGCCACCGTTACCCGTGAAGTGGATGGCGGCTTGCAAACACTTGAGCTGACGCTGCCTGCGGTAGTGACTACCGATCTGCGCCTGAATGAGCCGCGTTACGCTTCGCTGCCAAATATTATGAAAGCCAAGCGCAAACCTCTGGATGTTAAGACGCCGGATGCTCTGGGTGTTGCACTGAAAAACAATGTTAAAACCCTGAAAGTTGAGCCACCTGCTGAACGTCAGGGCGGTATCGTAGTGGCCTCTGTAGACGAGTTGGTCGAGAAACTGAAAAACGAAGCAAAAGTAATTGGGTAAGGGGAATATCGATGACAATTCTGGTTATTGCTGAGCACGATAATGCCGAACTTAAGCCGGTTACTCTGAACGTTATTCAGGCGGCGACAGATATCGTAAAGTCGGCTGGTGGTGAGATTGAAGTATTGGTCGCCGGCGCTGGGTGCCAGGCCGTTGCCGATGCCGCAGCCAAAGCGGCTGGTGTTAGTAAAGTACTGCTGGCCGATAGCGCTATCTACAGCCATCAACTGGCTGAAAACATGAGCCTGCTGGTAACAGAACTGGCAGCAAACTATAGCCATATCCTGGCACCAGCAACCACTACCGGTAAGAACTTTATGCCCCGTGTAGCAGCTGTGCTGGATGTGGCCCAAATTTCCGACATTATCGCGGTAGAGAGTGCAGATACTTTTAAGCGTCCTATCTATGCGGGTAATGCAATCGCAACCGTTCAGAGCAGCGAAGCGAAGCAGGTCATCACCGTGCGTGGTACTGGTTTTGATGCTGTTGCTGCCGAAGGTGGTGCTGCCGCCGTTGAAGCGATCAGTTTTGCAGAAGATGCAGGTATCTCCCGTCACGTAGCTGATGAACTGGCGGTATCTGATCGTCCTGATCTGACCGCTGCCAGCGTTATTATTTCCGGTGGCCGCGGTATGGGTAACGGCGATAACTTCAAATTGCTGGATGGCGTTGCAGATAAGCTGGGTGCGGCGGTAGGTGCTTCCCGTGCAGCGGTTGACGCAGGCTTTGTACCTAACGATATGCAGGTCGGTCAGACCGGTAAGATCGTTGCGCCAGAACTTTATATTGCGGTGGGTATCTCCGGTGCGATTCAGCATCTGGCAGGTATGAAAGACTCTAAGGTGATCGTTGCGATCAACAAAGACGAAGAATCGCCAATCTTCTCCGTTGCTGATTACGGTCTGGTAGCAGATCTGTTTGAGGTTATGCCGGAGTTTGAAAGCAAGATTTAATCATGGCAGCCGTTCAGAGCGCTTCTGGACGGCGTTAAAAGACGCCTCAATATGCTCACTTACAACTGTAAGCTGCGCTATTTCGTTGTCTTTTGCCTTGCCAGAAGCATTCTGCTTCGACTGCAGAATATTAGAAAAGGTGTGAGGGTTGTATGACGATTGAACGTGAGTCTATGGAATTCGATGTTGTTATTGTTGGAGCAGGGCCCGCGGGTCTCTCCACTGCCTGTCGGCTAGCGCAGCTGGCCCAGGAAAATGACACCGAGCTGATGATTTGCGTGGTCGAAAAGGGCTCTGAAGTAGGGGCCCATATCCTCTCTGGCGCGGTGATGGAACCGCGCGCCATGAATGAACTGTTCCCGAACTGGAAAGAGCTGGGTGCACCGCTGAATACTCCGGTCACTGAAGATCAGATCTTCCTGTTGAAGGACGAACACAAAGGCCGACAGATTCCGAACGCCTTAGTGCCGAAAACGATGCACAACGAGGGTAACTATATCGTCAGCCTGGGTAATGTTTGTCGCTGGCTGGCGGAACAGGCTGAGCAGCTGGGGGTTGAGATTTTCCCGGGCTTCGCCGCCTCTGAAGTGCTGTATCACGAAGATGGCAGTGTTAAAGGCATCGCGACCGGTGATATGGGTATCTCTGAAGCCGGTGAGCAGAAAGACAGCTATATGCCGGGCATGGAATTACACGCTAAGTACACTATCTTCTCAGAAGGCTGTCGCGGTCATCTGGGTAAAGAGCTGATGCAGCGTTTCGATCTGCAGTCCGATGCCGATGCACAGCATTACGGTATCGGTATTAAAGAGCTTTGGGATATCCCGGCAGAAAAGTCTGAACCCGGCCTGGTATTACACGGTGCTGGCTGGCCGATGAGCAACGATACCACTGGTGGCTTTTTCCTTTATCACACCGAGAATAACCAGGCGGTAGTGGGTTTGATTATCGACCTGAATTACTCGAACCCGCATCTGAGCCCGTTCGATGAATTCCAGCGCCTGAAGCATCATCCGGTGCTGAAACAGCATCTGGAAGGTGGTAAACGCGTTTCCTACGGTGCACGGGCGATTACCAAAGGTGGTTTCAACGCGCTGCCTAAAATGACCTTCCCAGGCGGACTGGTGCTCGGTTGCAACGCCGGTACCCTGAACTTCGCTAAGATCAAAGGCACTCATACGGCGATGAAGTCCGGTATGGTTGCTGCTGAATCTATTTTCCAGGCGTTAAGCTCGGCTGAACAGCAAAGTGGTAATCAGGAACTGACCACTTTTGCAGATAACTTCAAAAATAGCTGGCTTTACGATGAGCTGTACCGCAGTCGTAATTTTGGTCCGGCGATGCATAAATTTGGCGCCATCATGGGTGGCGCCTTTAACTTTGTCGATCAGAACATCTTTAACGGCAAGCTACCGCTGACCCTTCGGGATAACAGCGAGGACCATGCGCAGCTGAAACTGGCCTCTGAAGCCCCGGTTATTGATTATCCAAAGCCAGATGGAGTTCTCAGCTTCGATAAGTTGTCGTCGGTATTTCTATCTAATACTAACCATGAAGAAGATCAGCTCTGCCACCTGAAGCTAACCGATGCACAGATACCTCTGGGTCAGAATCTGACCCGGTTTGCTGAGCCGGCACAACGCTATTGTCCTGCCGGTGTATATGAAGTGGTAGAAGACGAAGAGGGCGCTCAGCGCTTTCAGATCAACAGTCAGAACTGTTTGCACTGTAAGACCTGCGATATTAAAGATCCTGCTCAGAATATTACCTGGGTAGTGCCGGAAGGTGCCGGTGGTCCGAATTATCCGAACATGTGATTTTTAATACAGTAATTCAGGTCGGGTTGCTTTGTATTAAACCCAGGCATTGAAACTTGATTTAGATTAACGTTCAGAATATTGAACGCTGGTCATCCCCTGAAAGGGGTAGGGCCTCCTAAGGGGGGCAATAAGCTTAGCAGGGTGGAGAACGTCAGGTTTTTCATCTAGAAAAGATTCATCATAAAAAACAATAGCATAGGGTAATATTCAAGGCGTGTGACCGGGTCATTTAGGTTGATTTTGAACGCTGAATAGCTATTGTAATTACAAGGTTGGCTGGTGGTTTTTTGCACAGTGCTTGCTTTCTATTTGTAATAAATGATGTTAAAAATAACGAACATCTACTCCCTGAGGGGTAGAGGCGTTATCAGGATACTGACTGATGTTATTCACGAGTGAATAGCTTGGTGAGATTCCGACAACCCTAGCCATCAGAGCATATAAAAAAAGGAAGAAGATAGTGAAAAGAAGAGATTTGCTGAAAGCAGCTGCAACCGGTATGGCTGCAGCACCACTGGCCCTTTCCTCTACTACTGCAAATGCAGGTGATAAAGTACGTCTGCGTATGCAAACGCTGTACGGTACAGAGACCGATGATCTGTACAAGACCTTTGCTGACGACGTTAAGACTGTTTCTAACAAGACTGTTCGAATCCAGCGCTTCCGTGGTTCTGAACTAGTGCCTAACGACCAGATGCTGGACGCTGTATCTAAGGGTACGCTGGACATGTGTCAGGGTTACGCGGGTTACTGGGCGGGTCAGCTGGACATCGCTAAGATCGAATCTGGTGTTCCAGGTGCGTGGACTAGCTACGATGAGGCTATGTACCTGCACCAGAATAAGGGTCTGACCGCCCTGCTGGAAGAAGCTTATGCTGAGAAAGGCGTAAAGTACCTGGGTGCTATCTTCGGTGGTCCTTACGATCTGCTGACGACTAAGCCGGTTAAGAGCCTGGAAGATCTGAAAAACATGAAGATCCGTGCTACTGCAACTGTAGCTGGTATTCTTGAAAAGTTCGGTATCCCAACGGTATACCTGCCAAGCCAGGAGCTGTATGTAGCTCTGTCTACCGGTGCAATCGACGGTGTTATCTACGGCGGTTCTCTGGAATATAAAGCGCTGAAACTGCACGAATCTGCTAAGTACTACACACACCTGAACATGATTAACCCAGGTTACGCAGATGGCATGCTGATCAACATGAAGAAATGGAATTCCATGTCTGAAGATCAGCAGAAAGCGATCGAGCTGGCGACTGCTAAGCACGCAACTAACATGCACGCCTGGAACGTAAACGGCTGTCTGGATGTGAACGGCGAAGGTATCTTTGAGTTTGCTTCTCTGCCTGCTGCTGATTCCAATGCACTGACTGCAGCTGCAATGGATGTGTGGAAAGAAGAAGGCGCTAAGTCTGCCCGTAACGCTAAAGCTGTTGAAGCAATCGTTGCGACTGCTAAGGCTACCGGGAGAGCTTAATGTCAAAACTTTCTCAATATCTTGCTTTTCAAGACAGGGTATCTGAGTGGGTAGGCCGGACCTTCTCCTGGTTGTGTCTGGCCATGATAGCAGGACTTTGCTACGAGGTAGGGGCGAGATATCTTTTTCTCAGCCCTACTTCGTGGGCACACGAATCAACCACGATGCTGTATGGAACCTTCTGTATCCTAGCCGGTGTTTATACCCATAAACATCACGGTCATGTACGTAGTGAAGTGATCTATAACCTGTTCCCTGAACGGGGTCGTGCTGTACTAGACGTGATCACAGGTGTGATCGGTCTGGTGGTGTTCTCAATATTCTTTTACATCGCTTTTAATTTCGCTGCAGATTCCTGGGCGATTAAAGAAGTGTCGTCTAAGAGTACCTGGGCACCGATAGTGTATCCATTTAAGTCCGTGCTTCCTCTGGCCATCGGCCTGATGATTTTACAGAGTATAGTGAATGTTATTCGTAGCACTATGATCGCTCTGGGTGTGCAGCCGGAACCGCAAGTTTAATCCGGCTGCTACTCAACCTCTCTCTGTAAATCCCCCAAGTCTGTCTCGATAGCAGTTTCTTTCTCGATCAGGCTTCTCAGATTTTAAGCAGGTGTATTTGTGTTAGATCTAGATCCCTTAGTGGTTACTTTAGGCATGTTCTTTTCCATGCTGATCCTGCTGGCAATGGGGGCGCCCCTGACCTGGGCGTTGCTGACTGTCGGTGTGGGCTCAGCATATTTCCTGTGGGGCCCAGCCGGCCTTGAGTTGCTGGCAACCAGTGCTTTCTCGGCAATGGATAACTTCCTGCTGGTAGCCTTGCCAATGTTCATCTTTATGGGCCTGATGCTTCAGCGCTCCGGCATTACCGACGATCTGTTTGAAATGATAAACAAACTGATGGGCGGGATTCCTGGTGGTCTGGGAATGGGTACTGTGATTATCTGTGCCATCATTGCGGCAATGGCCGGTGTATCTGGCGCGGCAACGGTGAGTCTGGGTATTATCGCGCTGCCATCGATGCTCAAACGTGGTTACGATAAAAAGCTGGTGACCGGTACCATTATGGCCGGTGGAGCACTGGGCTTCCTGATACCGCCAAGCGTATTGATGATCGTGTATGCCTTCCTGGCCCGTGAGTCGGTAGGTAAGCTGTTTGCTGCTGGCCTGATGCCAGGCCTGATGCTGGCCGGTATATACATGGTGTATATCTATCTGTTTGCAGTGAAAAACCCCGAAAAAGCGCCACCGCTTTCTATGGCTGAACGCGTAGACGGCATTGGTAAGATCAAAGCGCTAAAAGCATTGATTCTACCGGGTGCGTTAATCGGTACCGTACTGGGCTTTATCATCGGTGGTGTTACTTCTCCTTCCGAAGCTTCGGCTATCGGTGCAGCAGGTTCGCTTATCTGTGCGGCAATCTATCGCACACTTAATGTGAAGATGCTGAAAGAAGTATTGATGAGTACCACGCAGCTGATGGGTATGCTGCTGTGGATTACTATCGCCGCGGTGTTCTTCAGTAAGGTCTATATCGGTTTGGGTGCCGGTATGCTGATTACTGAGCTGGTTGAAGATTCCAATCTTTCGCCATACCTGGTTATTGTAGCGATGCTGGCAACGTACTTTATTCTGGGCATGTTCCTGGATGACTTTGCCATTGTATTCATTACAGTGCCGCTGTTTGTACCTATCGTACAAGAGTTGGGCTTCGATACGGTCTGGTTCGCCGTGCTGTTTATTATCAGCATGCAAACCGCCTATCTCACACCCCCCTTTGGCTATAATCTCTTTTATATGCGATCGGTGGCGCCGCCATCAATTACAATTTATGACCTGTATAAAGCGGTGATCCCGTTTATCATTCTGCAGGTTATTGGACTGGCGCTGGTAGTTATCTACCCTCAAATCGCACTTTGGTTGCCTGGGTTGATATTTGGCTCATAAACCCTGAGTTTCTAAACAGTGTCGATATGACAGAACTTAAAAAGCCGCTCGATGAGCGGCTTTTTTGTTTTTAAACTTTAGCGTTGCTGATAAATAGTTCAGTGCAGCGAAGTCGAGTGCATCGCTTTTAGCCAGCTACTGGCCGATTCTTCACTCAAAAAAGTCCTGAAGTTAATGCCATGTATCATGGCTGACTGTTCGGCCATGGTATTTTCTTCACGGTTTTCCGGATCCATATCGACATAGGCAATCGCCAGTTCTGGCCAGAGCATATCCTGAACGCCTTCGACGATATTGAAGGTATCCATGAGTGATCGCATACCAGACAGATAGAAGACAGCGAGTATCAGATTATGCTGCTGTTTTTGACAAGTGTCCGCGACCTCTTTCCACATAGTCAGCGATTCTCTGGCAACATCAACACCCTTACGAGAGCCGTGTACTTCTAATCGTAAATACTCACCACAATCCGTAATGGTGTATTGGTATGCCATAAATAATTCCCCCAGTCGGACTTATTGAAGCACATAATTGCAGATTTAACAGTAATTGCATGCATCTTAACCCTCAGGTGCCACCGTTACGCCAGTAGTCTGTCTGGTTTGATACTGGTTGGTTGCATGAAATAGTAGCGTAAAATTAAATCAGGTGAGTGGTTTAAAAAGGGAGCGGGTAAAGTTTCATCAAACTGTCATACTTCAGGCTCATAGAAAAAAACCGGCTCAGGGCCGGTTTCTTAACTATTGAATTGTTATTTCCTGATTAATCTTGCTGCGAAGGTGGCTTCAGATAATTAGTCAGCGGGTCAGGTGGTGAGTCAGGTGTGACCATACGCAATGAGTCGATAAACAGATGGAACATCTCTGCCTGGGAGTTGATATCCAGTTTGGAATAGATGTTCTTACGGTGATGCTTAATGGTTTCCGGACTGATCTCAAGCTTCTGGGCGATATACTTAACCGCATAGCCTCGCAACACTAGTTGTAGGATCTGGGTTTCCCGTTGTGTCAGCACTGAGCTGCCGAAATTACTCAACGCGCACTCAAGATGTGAGTCGAGGAAGTTCTCTTTATTATCGGCCTTAGACGAGGTCCACCATTTCAACAAAATGGCGCGTACTGTCGAGTAGATCCGCGCGATCAGTTCTTGCTGAGCAATGGTAAACTTAGGCTTGTCTTTTTGACGGCTCACCGAGATCTGAATACTGGCATTTTCCGCAGGAATAATCAGACAAACTTCATCACCAAAGTTTACCAGGCGATAATAAACCCGGTAGAACTCGCTTTGTTTAAAGGCATCTGGCGCCACATCGGACAGGCAGTAAACCCCTTCAGCCGGGCCGTCGACCGCCAAACGGTAGAACGGGTCCAGCAGATAAGCACGTTCAAGGTACTGATCAATATGGATGCGGGGATCTTCACCTTTACGGCGTTTACGGAATGGGCAGAAAGGCTGAGACCCTTCCGGATAGACAATCAGACTACAGCCATCGGCGTCGACGATACGGCGCAGGGTATCCATCAGATTATCGACTGCGTCGTCATTGACGCCATCGGTAATAATTCCGGCAATAGCATCATGCCATTGCAGCAGGGGTTGTTTAGCAACTCGATGGAATTTGGACACTATAGTCAGAACCTTCTCTTATACCCAACTCAGGAAAGGCTAATTAAAGCCTGCTTTTGTGTTTCAGACAACCGAAAATTTAAATCAGGAAAAACTCTGTGTTTTTAACAGGATATAAATCAAAAGAAGGGTAACAATCTGACTGTTATGAGCGACTTAGCGCAGCTGTTTTACAGAGCGATCAGTGCGGCAATCCGTGGCGGGTTTCATAAGCCGGTCGTTACTGCTCGGATTTGAGTAATAAAACAACCCCGACCAACCCGACAGGCCCCAGCAGAAAGACTGAAAAGTTCGCTTCAGATATACCCTGAGAGTGGTCATCATAAAACTGGTCACCCTGATGATGGTAGTAATCATTAAGCCGTTTTGCAGCGTTGATACCGCAGACAATCCAGGTCGTTATAAAAATCACAAAGAGCGTTACCGGATCCATTGCTACACCTCCGCTGCGCAGAATTCAGAAAGTCTCACTTCAGTATAGTTGGCATTTACTACAACTCAGTATCGGGTTCAGCAAAAAGTCTGCCGCGTTGTTGTAGCTGTCGTTATAACTGTAGTTGTCACTGTTGTTTCTTTGTCCGGATGTGCGCTGTGGTACAAAAACTAAGTCCCGGCCTATCAATAAATTCACTGTCCCGCTTCGTAGACTGTTTGTTAACCCGTTTGACCCTGGCCTGCACAAGGTGCACCGGGCAGGGCGAACCCAATTAAGACAAAAACAATAAGGGGTGCAAATATGTCTACCAGTGTCGATCCAATCACACTTGCGGTTGTCCGCGGTGCGCTTGAAACAGCGCAGCGTGAGATGACGCTGACATTAGAAAAAACCGGTCGTTCCAGTGTCTTTAACCTGGCCCATGATTACAGTAATGCGTTATTTGATCATTTTCCCGAGATGATTTTGCAAGGGCAGGACATCCCGATCCATCTGGGCTCGCTTATTCCTGCGATGAAAGAAATTGCTGATTTTTTTGGCGATGATATTCACGAAGGCGATGTTATCTACCATAACGATCCAGCCTATAAAGGCAGTCATATTCTTGATTGCTGTATGTATAAACCGGTGTTTTATAAAGGCGAACTGGTGTTCTGGGCGGTCTGTAAAGGCCATCTGACCGACATCGGCGGCCCGGTTCCGGCCGGCTACAATCCGGATGCCACCGAGATCTATGCCGAAGGCCTGCGTATTCCACCGGTTAAGCTCTGGGATAAGGGTGAGCGTCGCGAGGATGTTATCAACCTGCTGCTGACCAATATGCGTGCCCGCCGAGATCAGGAAGGTGATCTTAATGCTCAGTTCGGTGCTTGTCGTGTCGGTGAGCGAAACCTGATTGCACTGTTAGATAAATATGGCGTAGCGCAGGTTCAGGCCTGTATCGCCGAGCTGAAAAATATGGCCGATCGTCAGATGCGTTCTCTGATTGATGCGGTACCCGATGGTGAATATTTCGGCTCTGCAGTACTTGAAGATTCAGGTCACGGTTTTGGCGATATGGAGATCACATCTAAAGTCACAATCAAAGGTGACCGGGTACATATTGAAGTCCAGAGCCCTCCGCAGATCCCTTATTTTATTAACTCCTATGAAGGCAACTCGATGTCAGGGGTCTATCTGGGCCTGATGATGTTTGCCCAGTTACCGCCTCCTTACAACGAAGGCTTGTATCGCTGTGTGACGGTCGACCTGGGTCAACCGGGCACCCTCTGTAATGCGCAGGAACCGGCGCCGCATGTGAACTGTACAACGACGCCGATGGAGACCCTTACCGATGCGGTACGTAAAGCGCTGGAAGATGCCGCACCCGAGCGGGTCACCGCATCCTGGGGTCATGCTAGTGGTGTCAATATCGCGGGTATCGATCCCCGTACCGGCGAGCAGTACGTGACGATGGTACTGGCCTCTATTATCTCAGGCGCCGGTGCGACTCAGGTGATGGATGGCTGGCATGCCTGTGGTCCACTGTGCTGTTTCGGTGCTTTGAGTTCCGGTGATACCGAGCTGTTGGAGTATTCCTACCCGATCATCATCCGACGTTATGGCCTGATTCAGGATAGCGGCGGCGCCGGGATGTACCGGGGTGGTTCTGGTACCGAATGGGAAGTAGAGCCGATCGATCATGAGATGACCGTCGTAGCCTTTGGTGAAGGGCGGAAGATACCAACCATGGGCGCTGCCGGCGCAGAAAACAAACTGCTGGAACCGAAGCTGGGCAAGCTGGTAGTGAAAGGCGAACAGGAACAGGTTCATAAGGCCAATACCATTCTCAGTATTAAACCGGGTGAACGGGTCGCGAACTTTAATCCAGGTGGCGGCGGCTATGGTGATCCGATGCAGCGTTCACCGGAAGCGGTGCTTAATGATTACCGCAATGGCCTGGTGTCTCTCGATGCAGCGGCACAGGAATACGGTGTCGTGATCAACTCTCAGTCGATCTCTGTTGATCAGGCTGCCACCTCAGCGCTGCGCCAGCAGTGAGCGAATAACAATAAGAACATGAACAGGAAATATTGAGATGCGTAATAAATATCGTCTGGGTATCGATGCCGGTGGTACTTTCACAGATTTTGTACTGGCAGAAAATAATGGTGAGCTGCGGGTTTTTAAAAGCCCCTCAACACCCCACGATGGCACTATCGCAATTAAAGCCGGACTGGCTCAAATGTCTGAAGCGGTAGGCCGTTCTATTGAGGAGATAGTGCAGGACTGTGATCTCTGTATTAACGGCACCACTGTCGCCCTGAATGCATTGATCGAAAAGAAGGGCGTAAAAGTTGGCCTGCTCTGTACCGCAGGCCACGAGGATAGCCTTGAGATTCGTTTGGGACATAAAGAGGAAGGTTACCGCTATGAAGCTGATTTTCCACCGGCCCATATGATCGTACCGCGCCATCTGCGCCGGGCGATTAACGAAAGGGTGATCGGCACCGGTGAGGTCGATATGCCACTGGATGAGCAGGAGATCCGCGATGCGGTTGCCTACTTTAAAGAGCAGCAAGTCGAAAGTGTAGCGATCTCATTCGTCTGGGCGGTACGTAATTCAGATCATGAAAAACGCGCCAAAGAGATCGTGCAGGAGATGATGCCGGGTGTATTTGTCTGCACCGGCAGCGAAGTCTACCCACAAGTACGTGAGTACACCCGTACTTCAACTACGGTGGTAAACGCGTACCTGAGTCCGGTAATGCGTCGTTATGTACAGAAGATCGATGACTACTTCAAATCACTGGGGGCGAAATACCCGGTACGTTACTTCCAGTCCAACGGTGGTCTGGCGGTCGGTGAAGCGATGCAGGGGCGGGCGGTTAACGCGATCAACTCCGGGCCGGCTTCCGCACCTCAGGCGGGTCTGTTTGTAGGTAAACCATTCGATATCGATAACGTGATCACGGTTGATATGGGTGGTACTTCATTTGATATTACCCTGACCAAAGATGGTCAGACCAACCTCAACAAGAATATCGATTTCCTGCGCTATCGTATCGGCGTACCGATGATTCAGGTAGAAACCCTGGGCGCCGGTGGTGGTTCTCTCTGTCAGGTAGACCAGTACGGCATGCTACAGGTCGGGCCGGAAAGTGCGGGCGCCACGCCGGGACCTGTCTGTTACGGCAAGGGCGGTACTGTGCCGGCGGTAACCGATGCCAATCTGGTACTGGGTTATCTGAATCCCGATGCGGTACTGGGTGGCACAATTAACCTGGACCGCGAAGCGGCGATTAAAGCGGTTAAAGAGCATGTGGCCGATCCTCTGGGTATCAGTGTTGAAAAAGCCGCTTACGGTATCAGTACCATTGTTAACCTGAACATGGTGAATGGTATCCGCCGGGTATCGATCGAACGGGGCTATGATCCACGGGATTTTGCTCTCCTGTGCGCCGGTGGTGCAGCGGGTATGCATATCACCGCACTCGCGGAGGAGATAGGCAGTACCACTGTACTGGTGCCTAAAGTGTCTTCAGTGTTCTGTGCCTTTGGTCAGATCATCTCTGATGTACGTTATAACTATCTGGCATCCGAACCGATGCGGTTGGATGGAGAAGCTAATCTGGATGTACTTAACGCTAAGTTTGAAGGGCTTGAATCCCAGGGGCGTGATCACCTGATCTCTGATGGTTTTAATCGAGATGAGATCAGCTACACCCGCAGTGTAGAGATGCGCTATGTGGGCCAGATCCACGAATGTAATGTGGAGATCCATCCGGGTAAGATCTGTCGGGAGAAGATGGCGACGATTCTGGATGATTTTCATAAGCGTCATGAAGAGCTCTATACCTACTCAGAACCACATAACCCGGTGGAACTGGTCAATATCGAATCGACAATGGTAGGTAACGTCGCTAAGCCAGAATTCCAGACACTAGAGTCAAAAGGAGGGACTGCTGAGGATGCACTGATCGGTTATCGTCCGGCGCTGTTTGATGCCGAAGGTCACTGGACGGATACCGCGGTTTACTCCGGTCCTAAGCTGGATGTCGGTATTCAGATCGAGGGGCCTGCGGTGGTAGAAGAACCGACCACCAACATTGTGGTGCGGCCGGGCTGGCAGTTGGTGTTAGAACCGAACCAGTGCTACAGGTTGACTAGATCTGAATAGCCGTCTGATCGTTCCAGAGCCGCGTTATAAATCAGCTCAAGATGCTCAGCGGCAGTTAGACTGCCACAACGTTCAAAGAACGGCCCGTAAGGGTGAGCAAAGCGAATATTTACAATAGTAAACTCCGCTCTTTTGCTGATTTAGGCCTTGCTCTGAAACGCTAATCCTAGCTATTCAAACCTAGTTATTGTTAGAAAATGGTTTAAATATCCTGATGGCAGGATCTTCAGTCAGGTCTGTGAGGGCCTGGCTGCTTTTTGGTAATAGGATCTAAACTGAATGATATTTGCCCAATAGCCTGATGTCGGTACAATCAGGTAACTGTATGAACTCGATAAAAATAAAGAGAGGCGTTCATATATGCATAACCGATACAGCACCCACCTGTTGCCACAGCGAGAGCGGCAGGATTATTGGAAAGGGGTGATCGATAACGCGTATTTTCCATTGGAACTGGATTTTCATAATCCGGATCAGTTCAATGGTCAGCTTAGCCAGTGGCAGATGGGGCAGTTAGACATTTCCCGGCTGGAAACTTCGGCTACCTGCTATAAGCGGGTTGCCCGTCAAATAGACGAATCAGAACCTTATTTCCTGATCAGCATTCCGGCGCAGGAACAAGTGCGCTTCTCCCAGGCTGATCGAACCGTGGTCTGTAATCCCGGCGCCTTTATTCTTGAACGCAGCGATCTGCCCTACGAATTCAGCTACAACAAAGATAATGCCCTGTGGGTGATCAGAGTACCGGTATCGCAACTGCGCTCACGTATTCGTGAACCCGAGCGATTCCTTTATATGGAGTTCGATAAACGCCGCGGTATGGGGAATGTGTTTTTTAGCTTTATGCGTAACATCGTACAGCAGTCCTCCTATACCGATGATGCTGCGCACGATGTACTTAGTAATCAGCTGATCGACCTGTTAGCCCATAGTATGGAAAACGACGACCGGGTGCTGATGAGCAATGAGGCCAATCTGCGTAGCGTCCACCTGCGTAATATCGAAACCTTTGTGCGTGAGAATATTCAGCGCTCCGAACTGTCACCCGACATGATCGCCTGCGCCTGCCAGATCTCTACCCGCTACCTGCATAAACTGTTCAAAGACTCCGATCAAACCGTCAGCCAGTGGATTAAAGAGCTGCGCCTGCAATCCGCCCTTAATGATATTCGCGCCGATACCGGACACACCACCTTAGCTGAAATAGCCTACCGCTGGGGCTTCAACGATCAGGCTCATTTTTGTCGCCTGTTTAAGGCCCGGTTTGGCTGCACACCAAAAGAGATGCGGGAAGCCTGAGAAGGGCGGGCCGCCCCGGTAGTACCTGTTACTCCGGTCATTACGCGCACAGGGTTCTGCTATCGACGGGAAAGGCCCCCCGATAGCATTAACGTCGCCACATCACGGCACTGAATGACGCTTGTAAAAATCTCCAGTTACGAACGCATATTGAGTTTGTGGACTTTCAGGCGCCAGCCTGCAGGGGTTTTAACTAAGGTTTCATCATAGCGACCAATCACAAAATGTTTGATCTCACCTTCGAAGTCCTGGATGGCCTGGCTGATGCAACTCAATTTCGCCTCGGTCCCATCGCCATCGATAACAAAATTACTTTGGACGTGAGTGAGGTTAGGCGGGAAGCTGTCTGAATTGTCCTTAATCCAGTTGATGATATTGTCCAGGCCTTTCACATCAACCTGAAATGATTCGATAACAAATCGTGCGTCGTCGACAAATAGTTCACGCATTGCGTCCGGCCCTTGAACATCAACAGCAAGGGCGAAACGGCCCATAAGGTCTTGTATTTCCAGTTTATCTTCAGTTGTTAGTGGCATGATTTTATACTCTGTTTAAGTGAGATTATTAAAAGGTGAATAGTTAATTGTGAT
Organism: Amphritea balenae; assembly: GCF_003858655.1. GTDB lineage: Bacteria > Pseudomonadota > Gammaproteobacteria > Pseudomonadales > Balneatricaceae > Amphritea > Amphritea balenae. Next base: position 331,243 of record NZ_RQXV01000001.1, on the reverse strand, counting down.
GGTTAGCGGCCTTTCTCGGTGCTCACATCTATTGCGCATCGCAGTGCAAAGGACATTTCATTATGTGCCGCTTTTTAAGCTGTTTTGCTCGTCTGTAACGCTAGAGTGCTACAGGCAATTCTGGGGTGGTTACATGCGAAATCACTGATGTGATGCTGTCTTCAATCAGTGCTTGGTCGCTTCCCATTGCGCTATGCAGTACAAATGGAGACAGATATGTCATACCGACCATGTTTGCTGTTTGCTGAAAGGGTGCCAGAAATTCGGACATGGAAAAGCTGTTGTAGGAATCGGCAGCATAGCTTTCGGCCGGGCCTCCGGTAGAGATGGCAAGCATAAGCTCCTTTCCTCGCAGCTTATTGCCTCCAGGGCCATAGGCAAACCCTGGCAGTAATACCTGATCGAGCCAGGCCTTGAGAACAGGCGGTGATGAGTACCAGTAGAATGGGAACTGCAGCACCACACGGTCAGCTTTTTGAAGAAGTGCTTGCTCGATTGTCGGGTCAAACTGCATAGCAGGCCCACCAATGGCGGTCAGGTCTCTGGTGGTAATGCCGGTTACATTCGACAATGCCTTAAACCATCTTTGATTGATTGATGAGGAAGAAAGATCAGGATGAGCTGTCAAAACAAGGGTGTTCATTGGTTGCCTCTGTAGCTGTACTCCAGTGGTGCTGATAGCTTCTCTGCCGCGGGCTGGAGTGTTGTGTTTACAAGTTGCCCTAATATAGCTACCCTCCACTTATGCAACAATTCCCTCTTTATCTAACTCAATGGTGCAGGAGATTCACCAATGCGATTGCCTCTTTCGACCCTTGAAGTGTTTGATGCGATTGTTCGGGAGGGGAGTATGCGTGCTGCTGCACAAGCGCTCGGGATCAAACGGTCGACGGTGAGCCATCAACTGAAAAGCCTTGAGGATCAATTGGGAGCAGTATTGTTTGTTCGAACCACCCGCTCGATCAGTCTGACTGAAGCTGGGCGTGTATTAGCGCGCGCTTCAGGACCAGCATTTGAGCAACTGGCTGACGGTTTGGAAAGCACACGTACCGAGGGGCATGCGGCACGGGGTACGCTGAAACTCGCTATTCCTGAGCTTGCATATCACTTGTTGCTCAGCAAGCATCTGGTAGCATTTCAAAAGCTATATCCCGAGATAGAGATTGAGCTTTTTCTCACCGATGCCTTGTCGGATATCCTTAAAGAGGGCTTGCATGCCGGGTTTCGACTTGGCGGGCTGATTGCACAGGACATGGTTGCTATTAATCTGACCGATCCCATGACATCCGCTGTGGTAGCGAGTCCGGACTACCTGGAAAAGCATGGTATCCCAGAGCATCCAATGGAACTGTTGACGCATAATTGTCTGCGTTATCGCTTCCAAAGCTCCGGCCAGTTAGCGCCATGGACATTTTCCAGTGCAGAAGGTGACTATCCGGTTGTAGCGAACGGTAGTCTGATCTCAAACTCCATGCCGGTAACACTTGAAATGGCAACGCAAGGGTTGGGAATTACTTACACTTTCCGTGATTATTGCGCCGATCATTTAGACTCTGGACAGCTCAAAGAGATATTGACTGAGCATCGGGTAACTATGCCCGGCGTTAACATCTATTTCCCCCAGGAATACCGCTCAATGGCACCCCTGCGTCTTTTTATACAACACCTGAAAGGTAGCGTCATTGTCCCGGAAGATGGGCATGACCGGTGAGCACGCTCACCTGGCTAGAACGCTGAGCAAGCTCAGCTGCCAGACACTGCTGCGTCGATTGCTAGAAAAGGCGTATAAGCAAATAGTGCCAATGTAGGCATATTTCTTATTCTTTTTTCCTACTCTGAATGCTCTTCCATCCAGCTTAAGGCTGCCATCACTGCAGGCAGGCCAATGGTGCTGGTCAGCAGAATAATTGCATGCTGCAACTCTTCCATAGATGCCCCGGCTTGTCGGGCACGTCTCATGTGACTATGTACCGCCCCTTCAGAACGGATACCGGCTGCCGCAGCCAGTTGAATCAATTGCGCGGTTTTATCATCTAATGGCCCGGCATCACTGACGGTGATACCTAACTGCTCGACCGCTGCAGCAAAGTCGGGATGACTGGTCATAATGCGGTTAAAGGTTCGGGGTAACTGAGCTTCGGGTGGGACTAACAAGGCTTCTCTGGACATCAGAATGCCCTCCTGAAATGTTAAGGGTTAACTTCAGGTTAGCAGGAATCGGCTTTACGGCCAGATCGGTGAGTCAGCTCACCTGGCTAGAAGAAGCTTTAAAACCGACCGTCGCTTCGCGGCTTGTCCGAACATCACTGCGTGATTTGTCCGTTGCCCGACATGACTTCGTCATTTGTCCGAAACAGCTTTTAGGGCAGACCGCAAAGCTTCGCTTTGCTTGCTAGAACGTCACTACGTGACTCGCTAGTGGTTAGACGCGACTGTGTTGCTTGCTAGAAAAAGAAAAGTGCTTTGACTCGATGGGATTATCTATCATTTCTAATTTTGAAATAAATCGGAGGGTTCAATATATCAATAAGTTAGGGGGTGTGTTTACAAATTTATAAAACCGCTATTTCTAAGTTCTTCGTAAATTGTCATGGATTTCTAAGCTTGACTTAAATTATCTTAAAATCAATGAGTTAAAGGCTGTAATTTAATAGTAAACAATATAATTAAGTTATGTTGAAAACCATAAGCTCTGTCAACAACATGCTTTTCTTTGAATCACTACTTTCACTTTCCACTACACTTCTTCGGTGTTGAGGCAACAAGTAAGGTATAGATCATGGACCTTCGTGAGCAATTGGTTTGCATCGCTCTGGATTGGCAAAAAAAGTTTGGTGTTTCCCCAGCTATAACATCAACAATATCTGAATATGATGCCGCTTTGATAGTAGGAATGTCAGAACAAGAGTATTCCGAATACATGCAAGAGAGGACAGCAGTCTCAAGAGGACATGATTTCGAATTTAACGGTGTTCGTTATCAAATAAAGGCTCACCGACCTAGCGGGAAACCGGGGAGTAAGATTACTAACGCAGGAAAAGCGAATAATTATGATTGGGATATTTTAATTTGGTTTCGTTACGATCAATTTTATGTTCCAGAAGAAGCATGGCTTTGGCAGCGAGAGGAGTACATCGACATGTTTGGTCAAAAGCCTAGGATTTCACCAGCTGATATGCGACTAGGCAAACAGCTTATTTAGCTTACTAGGTGCTGGAAAGACAAGAATAGCTCTACTAGAATTTTCTTATTACTTGGCACAAGGTGGCAGCATGACGGAGGGTGAGGAGTGGGCTTATTTGATCCTTAAGTTAAGCCTTCGCTTAGTAATTATTGTAACTGCCTTTGCATTAACCGTTGGGGCGCTTCCGTACATTATTTTTGCCGTTGTTATGTGGGACCTCGTGAAATCAAATAAGTAAGAGGATTTACTTATGTCTATTGAGAGCTTATTAGCTAATGCTATTCCACCTGATAAAACCCCACCAATGGCTCCATCCTCCACATATTACACATCGCCTAAAACATACGGCGTATATGAAATAAGCTCCAATTCATCAAGCAAACGGTATCGATATGGCAATCATCCCGTCCGACTGAACGAGTTGATTAAAGAATTTGGGAAGGCATCGTGCATCGCATTGTTCTATGAGCGAGAGCAGGCTGAACAATTGGCTCGACACTATAATGCCAAGTAGTTGAGAGAATAACCACCAAAGTCAATCCACCTGAATTAGGAAGATGAGGTTATGGTTAACAATCAATTTTCGACACCATTCATTGTTGATCCTGAGGGTAGAACAAAAGCTCTAAAAAGAGTCTCGTTTGCGAATGAGGAAGGAACCTTTAACTACAATGAGGAATGGTTACAGAATCTTCTATTTAACAATCCTTCTAGCCTGCCAATCCAAGAGATCGATACGGGCTATCAAGATTTAATTCCAATCTGCACAGAGCTTAATACACCTGCTGGACCAATCGACATCCTCTATGTAACGCCCCAAGGAAAGCTAGTGTTGTTAGAAGCAAAATTGTGGCGTAACCCAGAAGCCCGCAGAAAAGTGATTGGTCAAATCTTAGATTACGCCAAGGAACTGAATAGATGGGATTATGAGGAGCTACAAAAGCAGGTCTCAAGGCGTATTTTCAAATCGGGAAATGCTTTATATGAAAGCGTCAAAAATAGATTCCCCGACATTGATGAAGCGGATTTTGTTGATGAAGTCTCTCGTAGCCTAAGAACAGGCAGGTTTATGCTTCTTATCGTAGGCGATGGTATAAGAGAAGGTGCAGGGGCCATCGCTGAGTTTTTAGATAATGTGGGGTACCTTCAATTCAGTTTAGGACTCGTTGAAGTCGGTATATATGAAACTCCTCAGAAAAACATTCTTGTTCAGCCAAGAGTTTTAGCAAAAACCATCATCATCAACCGTACCGTTGTCGAACTTGCTAGCCCCGCTATTAAAATTCAACAGAATAAAAGTTTTGATAATGGTGATGGTGCTACTGATTCCTTCTACAAAGACTTCTGGACTGAATTTGTGAGCAATCTTGAGCTGGATGATACTGCTCAAAGGATCCCCCCTCCACCGAGAGGAAAAGGTCTATGGTTCCAGCTGCCTCCTCGGGGTACTGACAACGCATGGATCAATGTTTACTTCGCAGAAAAAAACAATCGTGTAGGCCTTTATTTCCGACTAGCTAATAACGAGATTGGTGAGCTTGCCTACCAGTACTTAGAGAAGGAAAAAGAGACGATTCTTGATGAACTCCCAAAGGGAGCTGAGTGGGGGGAAGTCCGAGGGTATCATACTGTAGGGGTATTTCTTCACGTAGGAGATGTTCGAAGTGATGAAAACCGAGAAGTGATTAAGGGCTTCTTTAAAATGAATTTAAACGCTTTTGTGAATACCTTTAGAGCACGAATGGAAACCATTGTGAATGAGCTAAGTGAATAAACCTTATTAAAGAATAGAGCTTGTATTAATGGATGATAATCAGCTAATACGTACACTAAATAGCGTAGGAAAAAGCTCCTTTGTGCGTTATTTAAAATTATGTGAAGACGAATCGCTAAGCAATACTGAAATTGCAGATCAAATAGAAGAAGAGAGTGGCTACACTCGTAACTCTTGTCTATCTCGTACATCTCATCTGCGCTCAATTCTAAGGGCTGGTCTTAGAAATAAAGCGCTAGAAATCATCATAGAGTCCAGTGTTCGTGAGCGAATTAAGCGCCTTGCTAAAGCACTGCTGAACGAATCAGAAAATGATGAAGTTTTTTTTCTGCCTCATGAGCAGTTCGAGATGAGCGCCTCTGAAAAGGATAAGTACCTAGCAGCATTTCAAATGCCTACAGTCATAAACATCACTACCCGTACATCGAGTATTACTAACGCCTTTATAAACTCGATAATACCTGTCATCACACCATCTATAAATGATATTCGTGAAGCACTAGCTATATTGGCCCTTGAGCCGGAATCGCTTCTCTGTGCATATTGTGGAGACCCATCAACAGAGTGGGATCACTTGCGCGCCATAGTGAAAGATAAGCGACCTACAGGCTATATTTCTGAGATTCGTAATCTTGTCCCAGCTTGTGGCAAGTGTAATCAATCCAAAGGGAATAAAGAATGGTCAATATGGATTGTGGGTGATGCTCCACAAGCGCCTAAACAACGTGGAATTCAAGACCTTGAAGCGCGGATGCAAAGGTTACATAAATACGAAGAGTGGGGTGATGTAAAGCCACTAAACCTTGAAGAGTTGATAGGAGAGGATCTATGGGAGCAGCATTGGAAACATTGGGATACTATCCTGAGGCACATGAATGAAGCACAGTCTACAGCGGTAGAAGTACGTCAACGTGTATTAGATCGCTTATCTTCCAAAAGCACTGATGATTAGTTTTTTATTTGAACTTAATTTGATGAATATAACGGCCTGTTCTGTGATTATTGGTTGAAAGGCTAATATGTATTTTGTTATAACATAACATTTACAGCCTGATTGGAGTTTAGGGTGACACAGAACGTTATAAGAATCGCAGCCGCAACCGCTATATCGTTGGGAGTGTCTTCATCGGTAATGGCATTTGAACGTCAGCATGACAGCCATGAACATGGTGCTGCGACTTTATTGTTAGCGGTTGAAGGTAATGAACTACAACTGCGTATTGAGAGCCCGGCGGCTAATTTTCTGGGTTTTGAACATGCCCCTGAAACCGCTGAACAGCATCAGCAGCTGGAGCAGACAGTCGCTTTGTTACGCGACAGTAAATCAGTCATCAGTTTGCCTGAAGCTGCAGATTGTCGTACAGAGATGACCGGGGTGCGTCATTCGCTGGAAGATGAAGAGCATGAAGATGATCACTCCCATGATGATGAGCACCAGCATGACGAACACAGCGATCATGATGAGAAAGGCCATGACGATCATGATACAGAGCATGCTGAAAAGGGCGGTCACAGTGATTTTACGATGGAATACCACTTTGAGTGTGCAAGCATTGAATCTTTGAGCAGTATCAGAGTCGAACTGTTCCGCCAGTTTCCACTGTTGAAAGATCTCGATGTGCAGTACATTACGCCAGCGGGGCAGGGAGCGGTGCAACTGACACCTGACAATGCTCAGCTAAGCTTCTAAATACTGGTTTAAGCCATGGTTTAAGCATTGGTTTAACGTAAAGGAAATCAGAGTGCAGAATATGAGAGCAGGTACGCGATGAGTCATCCGGTAATTGAGCTGGAACAGCTGTGTTTTGGCTGGAAGCCAAACCAGAACCTGCTACATATTGAAGCGTTTTCTGTCGCCGCAGGTGAGCGGGTCTTCCTGCGGGGTCCTTCCGGTAGCGGTAAGACCACACTACTGAACCTGATTACCGGTATCCATACCCCTGTTTCCGGTAAAGTGACCCTGACCGGCACCGATATAACCGGACGCAGTGGCGCCTGGCGTGATCGTTTTCGGGCTGACCATATCGGGCTGATCTTTCAGCAGTTCAATCTGCTGCCGTATCTTTCAGTGCTGGATAATGTGTTGTTACCTTGCCGCTTCTCAGGGGTGCGTCGGCAAAAAGCCTGCGAACGCTACGGCTCACCTGAAGCCGCAGCGCTGGCGCTGCTGTCTGAACTGGGAATCGATGGTTTGTTGCAACAACCGGTTACCGACCTGAGTATCGGTCAGCAACAGCGGGTGGCAGCTGCCCGGGCGTTGATCGGCAGTCCCGAAATCCTGATCGCCGATGAACCAACCTCTTCGCTGGACAGCGACACCCGCAGCGCCTTTATCGAATTGCTGATCAGTGAGTGCGATCAGAACAATACCGCGTTGCTGTTTGTCAGCCATGATAATCAGCTGGCATCGCATTTCTGTCGCATCGTTGCCCTGGACGAAATAAACAGTGCAGGGCAGGCAGTTGGGGAGAGCCAAGCATGAAACTTATTTTCTCCCTGGCACTGCACAGCCTGTTTAACCGTCGGGTCACAGCCCTGATGATCGTATTTTCCATTGCGGTCAGTGTGGCGTTATTGGTTGGCGTTGAGAAAGTCCGCACCGGGGCCAAGCACAGTTTCAGCAGTACCATTGCCGGTACTGATCTGATCGTAGGGGCGCGTTCCGGCTCGGTGCAACTACTGCTTTATTCAGTGTTCAGGATAGGTAGCGCCACCAACAATATCAGTTGGCAGAGCTACCAGGAGATTGCGTCACACCCTAAAGTAGCCTGGTCGATACCGATCTCACTGGGAGACTCACATCGGGGTTATCGGGTGCTAGGTACAACCACCGATTACTTCAAACATTACCGCTATGGCCGTAAACGTCCCTTGACCTTTGCACAAGGGCAGCAGTTTAACCGGCTACACGATGTTGTATTAGGTGCCGAAGTGGCCCGCACGCTGGGTTATAAAACCGGTGATAAGATTGTCATCGCCCATGGTATGGGCAGCACCAGCTTTACTAAACATGAGGATCAGCCGTTTACCGTCACCGGTGTTCTGGCCGCAACGGGCACCCCGGTAGATCGTAGCCTGCATGTTAGCCTGCAGGCGATCGAAGCGATCCATATTGACTGGAAGGCCGGTGCCTATATTCCCGGTTCAGGCGGTAAAACGCCATTGGATGAAAGGGAACTGCAGCCGCATCAGATTACCGCGTTTTTGTTAGGCCTGAAGTCTAAACTCTCTACATTCCAGTTACAGCGTTCGATCAGTAACTACCGCGGTGAGCCTTTGCAGGCAGTACTGCCCGGGGTGGCATTGCAGGAACTGTGGGGAATGTTGGGTATCGCAGAAAAGGCGTTGCTGATTATTTCCGGCTTTGTGGTGGTCTCAGGTCTGTTCGGTATGCTCACTGTACTGCTGACAGGCCTTAACGAACGCCGTCGGGAGCTGGCGATCCTGCGGTCGGTGGGCGCACGTCCGGCACAGATTTTATCGCTGCTGGTGTTGGAAACCTCGCTATTGACGTTATGCGGTATCTTGCTGGGTATGCTGCTGTTGTATGCCGGGCTGGGCGCGACTCTGCCGTTGTTAGAAGAGCAATATGGTCTGCAGCTGGCGCTCTCTTTTCCGACTACCGCTGAACTAAAACTGTTGGGTATAGTCTTTATTGCAGGTACCCTTGCCGGATTAATTCCCGGTTACCGGGCGTATCGCTACTCCCTTGCTGATGGTATGACTGTACGGATCTGATGTTATGAAATTTATGCGACAACTTTTTTTAAGCTTAGTTACCCGCTTCGCTGCTCCTGTAATGGCCGGCTTAATTCTGAGTTTTTCTCTGTTGTTACCGGTGCAGGCTGCCACTATTAATGGTCAGACGATTGATGAGAGTATCGACTGGGATAGTCTGATGCCGGCTAACTTCTCACCGGATACGCTGTTCGATAGCAGCCAGTTCGGTGAGCTGGACGACTACGATCCCATGGCAGAGATAAAGCTCAAGGTGATGATGGAAGCCCTGAGTTCAGCACCGGTGGTTGAGGAGATGGATGGCAAGATGGTCCGCATCCCCGGTTTTGTCGTGCCATTGGTAGAAGAGGGGATGAAAGTCACCGAATTCTTCCTGGTGCCGTATTTTGGTGCCTGTATCCATGTACCGCCACCACCGTCCAACCAGATGATCCACGTGACCTACGAACCGGGTACCAACGTGGAAAACCTCTACGACGCGATCTGGATCAGCGGTGAGCTGAAAATAGAAACCGTCGCCCATGAACTGGGCACCTCAGGCTATAAGCTGGAAGCCTATCAGATCGAGCCCTATACGGAAGAGTAGACTGATAAAATCGATCGCTGCTTTGATTGCCGCTTTGCGGCTTGTCCGATCATCACTGCGTGATTTGTCCGTTGTCCGACATAACTGCGTGATTTGTCCGTTGTCCGACATGACTTCGTCATTTGTCCGAAAGAGCTTGTTAAGAGCAAACCGCATCACTTTGCAGCTTGCTAGAAAAAGCGCATTTGAATCAGCCCGATGGGTATACTGTTAGGCATTCCGAATCTAAAAGACGCTACCTATGTTTGAACTTAAAACACTCGGCCTGTTTTTGATCACGGCGGTCGCCGAAATTGTGGGTTGTTACCTGCCTTATCTCTGGCTCAAGCAAGACAAAAGCATCTGGCTGCTTATTCCGGCAGCCATGAGCCTGGCACTGTTCGCATGGCTACTATCCCTGCACCCAACCGCGGCAGGGCGGGTGTATGCCGCCTATGGTGGTGTTTATATCTTTGTCGCAGTGTTGTGGCTCTGGGCGGTCGATGGTATCAGGCCGACTACATGGGATCTTGTCGGATCTTCGGTAGCGCTACTAGGTATGGCAATTATTATGTTTGCGCCGAGAGGTTCTTAGGAGCGAGCAGACCGCATCGCTTTGCGACTTGCTAGAAAAATCGTTCTTATACCGTGCCACAAAATGGGTATTCGGTTGATCTAAGTACTGGATACTAAACGCTTTCTATTGCACTATCGGTAACTTAACTGGGCAGGATGTCTCAGGCCGTGATGGTAAGGAAAGGGAATTTTATCTCTCCTGTTGTAACTTCACACTTTGTTTGTAGATATACGTTAATTTGACGCGTTATAACACGTCAATCTGACATGTATTTAGCTGTAATATGCAGTTCAATCATCAAAAGTTTAATTATATTTTCTATCTTCAAGGATAAAAAAGTATGCAGAGCAAAGGCTCAGAATGGAGACAATGGGATCTACATTTTCATACGCAGTCTTCATATGACTACGGAGATAAATCTGTAACGAATCAAGATATTATCGACGAATTGAAAAAGAATGATATCTCTGCTTTTGCTATTACAGATCATCATGTAATTGATATTGAAAGGTTTCGGGATTTATCAAAGTTAGGTGAAACTGAAGGAATAACAGTTTTACCAGGTATAGAATTTTTGTCAGATGCCAAAGGACAATCGCCGATTCACTTTATAGCAGTATTCTCTGAAAAAGCTGATATAGAATACATTTGGGGACAAATCCAACATAGAACAGCAATAAGTAAAGTTCGCGGTGAAGGCAAGGAACTAAACGAAGTATATTGTGATTTAGAAGATACGATTAAACTTATTAAAGATGATTTAGGCGGAATAGTTACAATACATGCTGGTAAAAAGAGTAACTCTCTTGAAAATATGACAAACTCTCTACCTCATAGTGTTGCTCAGAAAATGGACACTGCAAATCTCATAGATATTTTTGAATTAGGGAAAGAAAGTGACCAAGTAGATTATAGAAAACACGTTTTCCCTGCTTTAAATAAAAAAATACCAATGATTATTTGCTCAGATAATCACAATATCAAAAAATATACAAGAAAACAAAAGTTATGGATTAAAGGGGCTCCAACATTTGAAGGTTTAAAATATGCTCTTAATGAACCTGAAGGTCGTTTTTTTATTGGTGAAGAACCCGAGGTTATGAAGCGGGTAAGTGATAATCGGACCAAGTATATTAAGTCGCTAAATATAAGAAGAACAGGAAAGAAAGACTCTAGTTCAATTTGGTTTGAAAACTTAGAAATACCATTAAACAATGAACTTGTAACGGTAATAGGTCACAAAGGAAGTGGTAAGAGTGCATTGTCGGATATTCTAGCAATGTGTTCAGATGCTGAGCATTCTGATGACAATTTGTTTCTGCATAAACACAAATTTAAAAAGAAAGGACTTGCTGATAGATTTTCGGCATCAATTGAGTTTGAAAGTGGTAGAAAAACGGATGAAAGAGAGTTAATTCATAAAGTTGATGAAAGCCAAGAAAAACTTGTTAGATACTTGCCTCAAAGTTATTTTGAGAAGGTTTGTAATGAGATAGATAAAGTTGATGCATTTCGAACAGAGATTGAGAAGGTTGTATTTCAGTATGTACCTCCAGAAAAAAGAATGGGGAATGCTACATTTGAAGAGCTAATTTCTCTTAAGAAAGCATCTGCTGAAAAAGAGATTCATCACATACATGAGAGCATACTTGAACTTAATGATGAGATTATAGGGCTAGAGAATAAAACTGATCCAAATTATAAGAAAAGCCTTCTTAGTAAAATAAATATAAAAGAAGATGAACTTAGAGCTCACAATGAATCAAAACCTGATGTTATTGATGACCCTTCAAAGAATACTGAATCAGAAGATACTAAAAAGAAGAAGGCTGACCTTCAAGAACTTGAAACTTCTAAAAATAAAATTGAAGAAGAACTTGAAGTAATTCGAAATGAAATATTAGATAGAAATCATTTAATTGTTGAATCTGAAAAGTTAAATCGTGACTTGAAGAATAAATATAATGAATTGAAGTCTACCATTTCAGATGGCAAGCCTTTATCAGATAAATGTGGTTTTGATCTATCTAAAGCTATTCGCGTCGATTTTGATGAAAGTATAATTAACTCTCGTGTCCTTTCATTACAAGAGTCCAATGATAATGACAGTGAACTCCTCCAAGTTGATGATGAATGGTCTGTGAAAGACTATGAAAGCCTTTCATTAGCTTCCAAACTTGAAGCTCTAAAGGAAAAAATCAAGGGAATTCACTCAAAGTTTACTGGAGAGCAAAAAGCCTACCAAGAATCCTTGAAAGAACTATCTGAATGGAATCAAAGAAGGAAAGATATAGAAGGCAATTTAGATACTGTGGATAGCTTAATTTACCTGAAAAGTAAATTGCTCTATTTGAACACCCGGTTAAAAATTGATCTCGATGAAAAAAGAGAATTACGTATTACTAAATCAATTGAAATTTTTTCAAAAAAATCTGAAATTAAATCGTTTTACGATGAGATAAAAGAAGAGATTTCTAGAAAATTACAAGTGTCTGATGTATCTGGCTTAAGCATAGCTAGTTCCTTCTACTGCTCTAATGATTTTAGAACATCTATTTTGAGAAATATAAAACAAAATCGTGTGGGATCATTTTATGGTAGTGAAGATGGATCGGCACTATTACAGGAAGAACTGATTTCACAGACGGACTGGAACAATTCAGATTCCGTGAGTGAATTCTTGCACAAGATCATTGAGTATTTAGAGCTTGATCGGAGGCCCGGAGCTAAAGGTAGCGATATAACCTATATTGGTGATGTTACAAAGGATAGAAGAGAGCTATATAGTAATATTTACGGCCTAAATTTTATTGAACCATATTATGATTTGCAGCAAAAAGGTAAGAGTCTGGAACAGCTGTCTCCAGGGGAAAAAGGTGCTCTTTTGTTGGTGTTTTATTTGGTTCTTGATAAAGAAGATATCCCTTTAGTTATTGACCAGCCTGAAGATAATTTGGACAACAACAGTGTTGCAAAAGTACTCGTCCCTTATATAAAAGAGGCTAAGAAATTTAGGCAAATAATTATGGTTACACACAATCCAAATTTAGCTGTAGTTGCTGATTCAGAGCAGGTGATAAAAGTGAGTATTGATAAAGAGAATGGAAATGTGTTCAGCTTTATTTCTGGTGGTATCGAGAATTCAGTAATAAACGAACAGATAGTAGAGGTTTTAGAAGGTACTATACCGGCATTTACTTTGAGAAAGGATAAGTATCAGATAGTGTAAAGCATGGATAATTAGGAGCAGAGTAAGATTTTTTAAATTACTCACTCCTAAAGGTTTGATGTGGCACGGGCATCATCCCCCTTCTGTGCAGCCGAGCACTGCAGGTTAGCAGTGGATTAGTGCGAGGACTGTTTGAGCGTACGCAGTATGCGAGTCCCGCAGCACCCACTGGTAAGCGAAACGCGCAGGGGAGTTGGCGCAGCCAACCCAACAGCAGGGGCGGCTTTGGATTGTTAAGGCTTTTGGGCGCCCAAAAGCCTTAACTCGCCAAGGGCGAAACCGAATTCCCAATTCCTGTAAGAATAAATGGGTTCAGAGAAAGATTGTTTTGTACTTGAATGTTAAGCACCATAAATAAAGACCTGTAACTATGTTCCGGCCGCAAAACTCCACCGGACGAGCGAAAGCGACAACTGAGCAAAGCGTTAGGTAAAATCCAGAATGCGAAAGACTGATAAGAAAATAGAAAACGCACTTAGAATCGCTTTAACTGAGGCCTGTGATATGGCCCTGGAGAGCTATGAAGGGTTCATGTGGCTGACACACCTTGTAAACTATAAAAACTTTCCGGATTCACTTTCCATCGTCTGTGTTTTTGATACAAATGAACAGCTTTCAAGGGCTAATGTCGAAGCGTTGCGCGCAATAATTCAACAGAAACTGGCGTCTATCGATATAAGCCTTAAAGACATTCGTCAGCATGTCAGCTTTGATACTGAAGAGAACTGCGAAAGAGAAAATAACGGTAAGTGGCATGAGCGCTTAAAATAGTCGAATAAGTGGGGGCAGGTGAAGCATGTATTATGGCCCCTGAGATATTATACCTAAAGGTCGATTTGGCACGGATGAAACTCCCCTTCTGTGCAGCTGAGCATTGCAGGTTATCAATGGACCAGTGCGAGGACTGTTTGAGCGCGAAGCGCTCGGTTATTGTCGTAAACCTCAACCCTTCGGGCCAGCTAAAGCTGTTCAGGCTTCGCCTGTCGCAGCACCCATTGGTAAACGAAACGCGCAGGGGAGTTGGCGCAGCCAACCCAGCAGCAGGGGCGGCTTTGGATTGTTAAGGCTTTTGGGCGCCCAAAAGCCTTAACTCGCCAACGGCGAAACCGGATAACCCGTTCCAGCCAATACCAAGAAAATACGCTGAATTATGCATTGGGTCCCTATTGCTTTTATCTTGCGAGTACTGCGGCACAGCTGAATACAGGCACCACCTATTACCCAATCACCCTCACTGCTATAATACGCCGCCTCCCCATACTATTGACCTACCTGAGCCCTGAGCCACCATGCCATTTTCAAATCTCGGATTATGTGACCCCATTGTAAAAGCCATTGAAGAGCAGGGTTACAAAACCCCGACGCCTATTCAAAAGCAAGCCATCCCTATTATTCTTTCGGGTAAAGATCTGATTGCAACGGCGCAAACCGGCACCGGTAAAACCGCGTCTTTTGTTTTACCAATGCTGGAAAAGTTTAATCAGGACCGTACGTTACGTGGCAAGCGTATACGCGCGCTGATTCTTACACCGACCCGTGAATTGGCGGTGCAGGTTGAGGCGAGTGTTGCGCAATACAGTAAACATCTGAACCTGAGCTCTATGGCCATTTATGGTGGTGTGGATGCAGAGGCACAGAAAGAGCGTTTGATTGAAGGTGTCGATATCTTAGTGGCCACTCCTGGTCGATTGCTGGATCTGGCACATCAGCGGGCATTGCACTTTGATGAACTGGAAGTGTTGGTGCTTGATGAAGCCGATCGCATGGTGGATATGGGCTTTATTGGCGATATCGAAAAGATTATCGATCGCTTACCGGACGCACGGCAGAACTTACTGTTCTCGGCAACGATGAATCCCGGTGTTCAGCATCTGGCGAATAGCTTTGCTGATAGCAAGATGAGTGAAGCGGCGGTTGAGATATCTGTTTCACCTAAGGTGAAATCAGCAGCCTCGATCAAACAGTGGTTAATCGCGGTCGATAAAGATACTAAGTCCGCATTATTGAGTCACCTGATTAACGAACAACAATGGGATCAGGCGCTCATTTTTATAGAGAAGAAACATGCGGCTGCCAAGCTTGTGGTTCAGCTGGCCAAGCGTGGTATTACAGCGGATTGTATCCATGGCGACCGAAGCCAGGTGATGCGCGAAAAAATACTGGCCGACTTCAAGTCCGGCAAGCTGAAATACCTGATAGCCACCGGCGTTGCTGCCCGGGGCCTGGATATAGGTAAACTCAGCCGGGTAGTTAATTACGACCTGCCTTTCAAACCCGAAGACTACATTCATCGAATAGGCCGAACCGGCCGTGCTGGCGAGACCGGCGAAGCGATCTCGTTTGTGGCATGGGGCGACTTTAAAAACCTGTGCGCGATTGAAAGCCGCTTAGACCACCTGATAGATCGCAAAGAGATTGAAGGCTTTCCAGTAAGAAAAGAGGTGCCTATCTCAATCCTGAACTATGTTCGCAAGGAGCAGCCCAAAGCTATCCCTCCGTCCAAGTCTAAGACGAAATCCAGATCCAAGCCTGAATCCAAGTCAGGGCCTAAATCTAAGTCTGAATCAAAGTCTGCATCTAAGCCAGCATCTAAGTCTGCATTTAAGGACAGGCCGGCACCAAAACCTCGCAATAAAGCATCAGGGAAAAGCGGCCGCAGTACCAGTGAGCCAGGTAAGAATAAACATATTTGGGGTTAAGGTCAGACCGCGGCCGTGCCGCTAGCTAGACGTGACTTCTTCACTTGCTAGTGGTTAGACGTCGCTCTGCGACTTGCTAGAAAAAGCAAAGACAAAACCTTCTTTACATGGTTGGTAGTAATGCCTGATTTATAACTCCGTAAGGTTGGCTTGGCACGGGCATCATCCCCCTTCTGTGCAGCCGAGCACATCGTGCCCTTTGGGTATTGGAGGTTACCAATGGATTAGTGCGAGGACTGTCTGAGGGTACGTAGTACCCTCGGTTATTGTCGTAAACGCCAACCCTTCGGGCCAGCTAAAGCTGTTCAGGCTTCGCCTGTCACAGCACCCATTGGTAAGCGAAACGCGCAGGGAAGTTGGCGTAGCCAACCTAGCAGCAGGGGCGGCTTTAGATTGTTAAGACCTTTGGCCGTTTAAAGGTCTTGGCTCGCCTTCAAGGCGAAATCTGACTTCCAGAAATAGCAATACAAGTAAAAAATGCGAACCCATTCTTCGTTATCTAAGCCGCATGACAACGCTCATGAACGAAGAGAATGCCGTTGCTCAACAAGGTGGTGGTCACTCATATACAAATACTAATTCCCTTATTCACAATTCTCTCTGACGACACTCTCGTATTCTGAATGAATCCCCGCAATGGGAACCGTTAAAAACAATAAGAGAGAGACGTTATGGCTGGAAATATAAAAACAAACAGCAGTGGAGCTGCTTCATTATCAGTACCCCAGGACGAACGGATGAATAAAGGCTCACTGAGTATGGCCTGGTGGGCGATCTGTAGTGCGATGTTCTGGCTGGTGGTTGCAGCAACGCTGGCGATGAACTTCGGTACTATTAATGCGCTGATCGGCCTGGGCCTGTCGGTTATTACTTATGGACTGATCAACGCGGTCATTACCCGCTATGCAATTAAAACCGGCTTATCGGTGGCGCTGTTTTCACGGGTACTGTTCGGTAAAGTTGGCGCGACGCTGGCCACCCTGATCTTCTTCGCGACGGCGATCTATTACTCGGTATTTGAAGGTTCTGTTATCGCGGTGGCGATTCAGGCGTATTTCCCTTCCCTGAGTATCGAAATGGCTTATCTGCTGGTGGTTATGTACAGCGTACCGCTGGTGTTCGGTAGCGTGCAGACCTGGTTGGATAAGTTTAACGGGATTCTGTTACCGTTTTATATTCTCGGCCTTATCGCTGCTGTGGCGGTATCTATTAATGAATACGGTTATAGCAATGCCTGGCTGGAGCTGGGGCCTGAAGGTGGTGATCCTGAGAACGGCTGGTGGAACTGCTTTACCTACTTCATGGGTGTCTGGATTCTGATGATGTATACCTGGGATTACGCCCGTTTTGGTAAGGAAGACGATTCCGGTTTCCATGCCAAGATCAATTTTGGTATGCCGTTCTACCTGTTCACTTTTATGGTGAATGGTGTTGTCGGTATCTTTCTGGCAGCGACTATTCCGACTGAAGGTGGTTTGTCTGAAGTATCGGTAGTACTGGCGATTCTGAAGCTGATGGGTATCTGGGGCTTGCTGTTTGTCTGGGTTAGCCAGACCCGGATTAATACCGCCAACTTCTATCTGGCAGCGGAAAACATGCAGGCGTTCTTTGAACGGTTCGGTTTGAGTGCTGTACCGCGCTTTGTCTGGGCGATTGCCGTAGGTGGCGTTGTCTATGCGTTGATGCTGTTGAACGTATTCAACTTTATTTTGCAGGCGCTGGCTTATCAGGGCATCTTCGTGGTGGCCTGGGTTGCGATCGCACTGGCGCATATCTTCTCGCCTAAGTATGACCAGCTGTTTGATGGACATATTGAGTGCTGCCCGCAGCGGGTCACTTCGTTTAACCCTTGTGGTCTGATCGCCTGGTTCTCCGGTGCAGGTTTGGGAATCGTGCTGCTCAATTTTGCCAACCCTTCACTGGCACTGTTCGCAGCGCCGGTCACTTTCCTGGTGTCGTTCTGCGTATACCTGATGCTGCTTAATAGCGCCAAACATCACTGGTTTGTGAAAGAAGAAACAGTAACTAACTGATAGCTATTCTTATAGATCACTTCTTAGCCGGGCAACGCCCGGCTTCTGGCTAGCTGCGCTAAGGGCTACGTCGGGTGTATTGGCAGATTACGCAGTGCTATCTGCCAGCTCACTTTGTGAAGTTCTGAGCAAGGCGAGCCGGGTGAGTAACCAGCGAATAGCCGGATCATTGTCATAGAGTGGGTGGTGCAGTGACACCATCTCTATTTCTGGCATATCTTTGGGCGGCGTTAACAGCCGGACCGGCAGCATTTCAGCAAAGAGTTCAGCCATCTGTCGGGGCAGGGTCATAATGCTGTCTGTCATAGCGACAATTCGGGCACCGGCCATATAGTTGGCGGTACGGGCGATATGCATGCGTTGCAGATGTTGTTGCTCAAGCCAATGGTCTATGCGGTCCGATGTGACGCCGCTCAGGTCGGAGAACAGTACATGGTTCTGCTGACAGTATTGCGTCAAACTGAGCTGTGACTTCAATTGGGTATTGGTGCTGCCGACTAAGCAGGCCAGCGGTTGAATCTGCCATGGCTGACTGATCAGCTGTTTATCGACTGTCTGCTGTTTATCTAACCCGATAATTAGATCAATCTCACGGTTTTCCAGCCGTTCTCTGTTACCGGACTCACTGATCATCTCAATCTCAATGCGTATTCCCGGTGCATCCTGTTGTAGTTGCTGCATCAGAGGGGGCAGGCTGATCGCTTCGAAGTAGTCGGTACAGGCAATCGTAAAGCTGCGTTCACTGGTGGCGGCCTGAAACTCCTGTTGTGGTTCGAGACTGCGTTCGATCAGGCGAATAGCCTGACGCAATTCCGGTAGTATCGCCTGGGCACGGGGGGTCGGTTGCAGGCCATTACCGCTGCGCACTAATAATGGATCATCTAATAACTGTCGTAGTCGGTTGAGCGCGTGGCTCATGGCAGACTGACTCAGAAACATCCGTTCAGCTGCCCGGCTGACATGGCATTCGGTCAACAGTGCTTCTAATAACAGCAACAGGTTCAGGTCAAACTGGCGTAGTGATTTCATAGTGATAATCGCTATCTATATGGTGCATGTCTTTATTATAACTATGCATTTCAATAATGATATGGGTACAAGTATGCTGGTTCTTAAGCGCTCGATATAAGCGCTCGAAACAGCTGTAACTACGAGAATGTAATTGAGGTGAACGATGTCTGATATGCCTAAAACCGTTGCTGATGCGGACCTGCCTATTTATGGCTCTTTGGGAATGACCTTTATGGAGTTTCCGGTGGTGAACGATCTGGCCGGCTCTGATGCGGAAGTGATTGTTGCCGGGGTGCCTTTTGATATGGCAACTTCGGGGCGATCTGGTGCCCGGTTCGGACCGCAGGGTGTGCGACAGGCATCGGCACAGCTTATCTGGGAAGGGGCGCGCTGGCCCTGGTCTTTCGCCCTGGATGATCACCTTAAAGTGGCTGATTCGGGTAACGTGCTGTTTAAGCATGGCGAGCCTCAGACCATGGTGGATAATCTGGAGGCGCATATCGGCAGTATTCTGAATGCCGGTAAGTCATCGCTGACCTTTGGCGGCGATCACTTTATTACGCTGCCGGTATTGCGCGCTTATGCTAAGAAGCACGGTCCACTGGCGCTGATTCACTTTGATGCGCATACCGATACCTATTCCGGTGGTACTAAATATGACCATGGCACATTGTTTCATCATGCCGTAGAAGAGGGCTTGGTGGACACCGAACATTCTATTCAGATAGGCATTCGTACCGCTTATGATATGGACGATCATCCATTTGAAGTACTGGATGCTGCCTGGGTTGGTGATCATGGGCCCCACGGGATACTGGAACGGATTAAAGCGCGTGTAGGCGATAAAAAGGCCTATGTCAGTTTTGACATCGACGGTTTAGATCCTGCCTTTGCGCCGGGTACCGGAACACCGGTATCAGGCGGTATGACAATGGACTGTGCCCTTAAGGTGATTCGTGGTCTGCAGGGCTTGAATCTGGTGGGTATGGACGTGGTAGAAGTAGCGCCGGCCTATGACCATGCAGAGATCACCTCACTGGCAGGTGCCACACTAGCGCTGGAATACCTCTATGTGCTGGCGGCGAATAAAGGCGCGGGGTAAGCGGCGATCGCTACGCTTGTTTAAAGTACTTCGATCGCTACGCTTGTCCGATTGGCGCTACGCGCCGTGTCCGAACACTTCGTTTGTCCGAGGTCCGAAAGGGCGGTTCTGCTGTTTGTCTAACCTCTGTGCCCTTAGCAAATCCCTTGGGTACTGAGGTTTAATTATTTGGTTAATAGCATTTGATTTTCTTTTAGCGGACAAGTTGCTTTGCAACGTTCGGACAAGCGAAGCGATCGGACAAGCGAAGCGATCGGACAAATGAAATGTTCGGACAAGCATCGCGCTCGAGTTAGTAAAGCGCTCGGACAAATGAAATGATCGGGCAAGCGAAGCGTTCGGTAGTTAAAGCGCTCGGCTTATAGCGTCGTTTTAAGCAATTTTAGCCCCTGATCTATCTGCGCTTCGTTATAACCGGCAAAGCCAATAATCAATCCTGAGCGGGGTTGTTGCTGATCGTAATAGTAGGACAATGCCCGTACACCTAACCCTAGTCTTTCTGCTTTAGCGGCTATTGCCTGATCATCATAGCCTTGAGGGAGCAGAAACACGGCATGCATGCCGCCATCACTGGGTTCCCATGTCAGTTGATTACCAAATTCATGCTCAACCCGTTGTAACAGATAGCTACGTCGTGCTTTGTAGAGTTTGCGCATACGCCGCAAATGACTGGCGAACAGGCCACGTGCCATAAAGTCGGCCAGGGCTAATTGGGGCAGGGCTGAAAGGCCGCCATCAAGAAAGCCCCGCATCCGATTAAAGGGTTCGACTAATGCAGGCGGTAACACCAGGTAGGCGAGCCGGATATTGGGGTGCAGGATACGGCTGAAGGTACCGGAATAGATGACTGAGTGTTCTCCATCAAGTCCCTGTAAGGCTGTCAGGGGCGGGCCGTCAAAGCGGAACTCACTGTCATAGTCATCTTCGATAATGCAGCGGCCATGCTGACGGGCCCATTGCAATAGTTGTAACCGCCGTTCCAGGCTAAGGGTATAACCCATCGGATAATTTCTGGACGGGGTAATAAAGGCCAGCTTTGCATCCTGTTTTCTGTTGAGCGCTATGTCGGTTTGAAAGCCCTGTTCATCGATAGGAATAGATACTTTAACGCCGCCGGCGGTACTGATTGCACCATCGATACCGGGGAACCCCGGGTCTTCGACTAATACTTTGTCTCCGGTGTTAAGCAACATTGAGAAGGCCAGCTGCATACCTTGTTGTGATCCGGAGCAGATCATTATCTGATCCATATTGCAGCGGATACCCCGGCTGGCGCTCAGGTACCCTGCGATCTCCCGACGTAGCTCCGGTTCACCCATATAGCTGCGGCCGGAACTGAACTTCATCTGCCGCCCGGCGTGACTGACGGAACGCTGCCATTGTGGCCAGGGAAACTGATCCAGCGCGGGCAGGGCTGGCAGTAGTAATTGTTCGTTAGAGTGGCTATGCAGGGTGCGTAACTTGTGTAACTCATTACTTTTATCGGAGAGCTGGATACCAGATGTCTGGGTGTTGTCTGTCGGGCTTTTTTTGCTGACAGCCTTAAGTTGTAGCTGGGGTGAAATATAGCTGCCATCGCCATGACGGGTTTCTATGTAGCCTTCGGCCTGTAGCATCTCATAGACCTGTTTTACGGTATTACGCGAGAGTTTTAATAACTCGGCCAGTTCACGGGTTGAGGGTAGGCGGGCATCAGCGGGTAATTTACCCGCCATAATCTGCTGCTGCAGATAGTTAAATAGCGCCCGATAGCGTGGCCGTTGGGTCGCCCCTTGATGTAGAAAGGGGGTGAACAGCTCTGAATGCGATCGCTTATGTAAGTTCTTTTGTAAGTTCTTATGTAAGCTCTTAGGTAAGTTCTGATGCTTCAAAATGGGCCTTAAAATGGAAGGTAAAGTGGATCTTATTAAGATCCACTATACGGTCTAATCTAGCGCCATAGCAAATCATAAGTGAGAGTCGTTGTGAGCGAAATTGAAGTGACAGAACGCAGTCGGGTTAAGCGTGGCCGTAAGAAGGCCAGTTATGACAGGACGTTAGTTAACAGTATTATCGATGAAGCCTGGGTGTGTAATATTGGCGTCTCTGTTGATGGTCAGGCACTGGTACAGCCAAGTTCACACTGGCGGGTAGGTGATGAGTTATTTGTTCATGGTTCGGTTAAAAATGGTCTGTTCCAGCAGGTTATAAAGGGTCAGACAGCCTGCATAACCTTGTGCATTCTGGATGGTCTGGTATTCGCCCGCTCCGCATATGAACATTCAGTCAACTTCCGTTCTATCGTTCTGTTTGGTAAAGGCCGTTTAGTAGAAGAGCCGACTGAAAAACGGGCTGTATTGGATGCTTTGTTAGATAAGTATAGTGCTGGTCGGTCACAGGAAGCGCGTCCGCCTACAGAAAAGGAGATGCGGGTGACGGCGGTGTTTGCCTTTCCAATTGAAGAAGTATCAGCCAAAGTCAGCAGCGGAGGGCCTACCGATTTGCCCGAGGACTTAGAGCTGGATATCTGGTCTGGAGTGAAGCCGGTTAGTAATGTAATTGGTGAGTTGATTCCTGATTAACGTCTTTTTGTTTCACCACAGTGAACACAGAGCACACTGAGAAGAGCGATTAAACAGGGTATGAAGTACTGCGAGTGCTGCGTTTGTTCTAGCCCCGAAAAGGCGGTTTTGTTTGGTTATCTTCTATATTCTTGGATTTTTTCCTCCGTGTTCTCTGTGCCCTCTGTGGTTAATAGCTTTTGGTTTTACCACGGAGAACACAGTACCCAAGGGGGCATGCTAAGGACTCAGAGAAAGGCAAATAAAGCCGGGAGCTGAGGTCTTAGAGCGTTTCGCTTGTCGAAGCTCGGGCACTCTGTTCTCTTTCTATGTTCTTTGTTTTTCTAACCTCCGTGTTCTCTGTGTCCTCTGTGGTTAATATCTTTTGGTTTTACCACGGAGAACACAGTACCCAAGGGGGCATGCTAAGGACTCAGAGAAAGGCAAATAAAGACGGGCCTAGGTACGGAGAAAGCTTTGCTTGTCTGAAGCTCGAGCACTCTGTTCTCTTTCTATGTTCTTTGTTTTTCTAACCTCCGTGTGCTCTGTGCCCTCTGTGGTTAATATCTTGCGGTTTTCTGTGGTTAATAGCTTTTGTCTTTTTGTCCTTAGCGGACAAGTTGCTTTGCAACGTTCGGACAAGCGAAGCGTTCGGACAAATGTAATGATCGGACAAGCATCGCGCTCGGCTTTTATTTATTCGCTCTGTAGCCCGTTGTTTGTCCCTAATTTATCCTATACTTCGTGAATGTAAGATGGGGGGGGAACAGGATGATAAGGGATAAATTCAGGGCCGTTAAACTAGCTATTCTGATGTTAACCGTTGTGCTGTCTGGCTGTAGTGGATTTTCCGGATTTGGTTATCAGGAAGGTCCCAGAGTGCATGAAGACCGGCAGCAGGCCAGAATGATTTATCAGCAGGGTATGGATGCTACACAAGGGCGGGGGCAGGCTCAGGATTATCAGCTAGGTGTGCAGCTATTCAAAGAGTCAGCTAAATATGGTTCGGTTGATGGGGCCTATATGGTCGGTATGTCATATGTTACCGGCCGGGGAGTCGCTACGGATTATAACGAAGCGGCTGACTGGCTTGATCTGGCCGCTCGTAAAGACCATCCCGCCGCACTTTATCAGCTTTCAGTGCTATACCTGAATGGCAAAGGGGTACCGAAAAACAGTGTCTGGGCGGCCTTTTTATTAAATCGTGCCGGGGATCTGGGGCACAGGCAATCCAGTTATGATCTCGGAGTGGCATATGCTAAAGGGTTGGGGGTAAAACCTCAGCCGGGTGCTGCCTGGTACTGGTTTTCTGTGGCACGTAAAAAAGGAATATCTGAGGCGATACCGTTACAAACCCGAATGCTACGGCGAAGCAGTGATGAGCAGCGCCGGTTGGCGATGAATCAGATGCGTTATCGGGGAGCCAAAGTCGATCGCCCAACAGCGCAGTTTATCCAACAACGCTTGAATACGATCGGCTATAAGGCCGGTATTGAAGATGGAATTTGGGGAGCAAGAACAGAGCAGGCGTTCCTGCGTTTTACCCGTCAGGAGTTGCTGCTTAATGAACTTGAGCTGGACTGGAGGGCTCTGAAGATGATCCGGGACTATTGAGTCAGGATAATAAATCCCGGATATCGTACTCAGATGCTATGTAGTATTTCACGAAAAACTAACGCCAGTTTAGATTAGCTTTGTTCTTCGCCAGTTTCTTCATCTGTACTGCCATCGTCGGTATCTTCGCTGACTTCTTCAGCAAGATCAAGTAATTCATTAACTGCTTCTATTACTTCGGTATTCAGTTCTTTATTAGCAGCCTGTCCGAGAAATCCCATCGCCTCTAATTCATGTTGAGTACGTTCTTCCTCTGATTCAGCCGCATGGGCTGCAGTGATTGAGGCTTCATATTGAGCGATAAGTCCTACTGCAGAATGGGGGGCTGCGTTGGCACGGGCTGTTGCCGATGCGTGGGCAGCATTCAACCGGCCTAAACTGGATGCAACTGCGCCGTGGTTATTGCCTAAGCCTTTGCTATGTCCCGCACCATGTCCTTTGCTATGGCCTAGTCCGTTGCTTTTACCGTGACTATCCCAAGAAAAGTCAGCTGCGCCATGGCCTTTGCCACCGCCATGACCATTTCCGCCGCCATTGCCTCCTTCGCCACCTTTAGCGATTGCGTAACTGCCTATATCCAGTCCTGTCGCCTGGGGGATCATTACAGGCGTTAGCGTTAAAACAATTGCCAGGCCGATGCTACCGAATACGGCCATATCAGTATGTTGAGATGTCATTGTAAGCTCCTCTTTACACTCATACAGCTTAGAAGGGATGCTGGCGTGCTTCAAATGAATGTTATTGCATACGGAAGGGGCTAACCTGAAAGCTATTGAACTCGAGAGTTGCTGAGTGTGCTATCGGCTACTTAACACAGCCGTTATTTAACGCCAGCTATCTCACATGCTTGCTATCTGACACGAAAGTCACTGCGCTTAATACATTTATGAAAGTGCCGCATTAGATCTGGATCGTGCTTGATGCCGGTTTCAGATTCTAAAATTTCTATAATCTGGCTATGGCTGCGGCCCCGGTGATAGGCTCGGGTATAGGCCATCGCATCATAACTATCGACAATGCTGATAATACGGGCTCCGATAGGGATATTTTCTCCGCTGACACCGTCGGGATAGCCACTGCCGTCTATATGCTCATGGTGATGGCGAATGATATGTGCGGTTTGCGAGGCGCCATCCAGTTCAGTGGAGAGTACGATTTGTTCCCCAATCGCCGGGTGCTTGTGCATTATTTCCCAGTCATCGTCATCCAGTTTGCCCGGTTTCATCAGGATATGGTCAGGGATGCCGATCTTACCAATGTCATGGAATTTCGAACTGATGCGTAACGCGCTGATTTCACCCTCAGACAGTCCTGCTGCGATACCTAGCTCAGTGGCCAGATCCTGGACCCGGTCAGAATGCTCCTGTGTGGATCGATCTCTGAAACCTAAAGCGATGGATAATGCTTTAGTTCTGCTTTCTAATGCCTGATAGGTGAATTTAGCTGGGTGATCCATTACCGCTCCAGATGATCTGAATCTACGTTCCTTTTACTGTAGTACGTGATTAGCGTACGAAACTTCTATTTCAATTAATCGGCGGCTAATCAGGAAACTAGAGTATTTTAGGATCTGATGATGAAACAAGCGAGCAGTTTTTGAGTTTATGATTTTTTAGTCTTAGCTTAAGTTTTCTGTTAGTTGGGTGCGCGCAGCTACAGAATGGATATGCTATTAAAAATTATATTATCGATCTGAATGGGGGCATTACTGTATTGAAGGGCTGTCGCAATGCAGAACCTTGTCATTGATCTCTCCTTCATATCGGGAGAATGAGATCGCAAAAGCCTATGGTATGGCCAGGCAAAACTATAGCTGGAGCCCTAAGGAGCTGGCTAAGATTGTGCTCAACCCACCGGATGATAGTTACCAGGCGGAGCGCCTGAGTAATACAACCTATCGGGTGCCGCCCACCTATGCAAAACATTTGGTGTGGGATGTACTCAGCTGGGAAGACTTTATTCTCTATAACGATGAAGAAAGTCCGGGCAAGTACTTTCCGGTAGGCCCGATCCCTCGTCGCCATTAGGTTCTTGCTGGAATGTTCTTGGCCGCAGCCTGATAGCCCAGTTCAATTAACTCTGCAGCCCGGTGAAACTCCAGTGTGCTGCAAACATTGCGAGGGATGTCGATGCTCAAATCTGGTGGATAGGCTGCCAGTTTTTGGCGTGCAATAGTGGTTTGCATCGCATCAAATGCCTGATGGGCTATGTCATAGGCTTCCCAGTCGAAACTGCTGCGCTTGGATACAGAACCTGTCAGATCACTGATATAGCTACTGATACGCTGATGCAGTGGCATTGATTCGGGACGGTCTTGTGACACGGGTATCGGGCAGCTTCCAACTTTCACCGGTTCACCTGAGAGGTTGACCGCAATGGTCAGGTCATTCTGATCACTAAATGTCGGTGCGATAGGTACAGGGTTGAGTACACCGCCATCGATGAGCCTGTCACCGTTTAACAGTACCGGTGTAAATAACAGGGGCAGGGAGATAGATGCCCGAATCGCATCAAACAGCGAACCTTTGTCCAGCCAGACCTCTTTATTATCATCGATATTGGCGGCTACCGCAGTGAAGCTGATGGGCAGTTGTTCAATATCGGTATCGCCGACCAGTTCAGTCAGAGTGTTAATAATCTTATCACCCTTGATCAGACCGCTGTTGCTCCAGGACAGATCCAGCAGATGGACGATATCCAAACGGCCAATGGCCCTTACCCAGGCTTCATATTCGTCCAGTTTGCCTGCGGCATAGATACCGCCGACCAGTGCGCCTATGGAACAGCCTGATATCGAACGGATCTGGTAGCCCTGTTCTTCTAACCACTGAATAATGCCTATGTGAGCTAAGCCCCGGGCGCCACCGCTACCCAGTACCAGCGATACGGTTGTCTTATGCTGGGGTTCAATTGTCATCCTTACTCCTACGCTACAAAATGAGTTAGCCCAGTGCCAGCCATACACCTACACCTATCATCAGTGAGCCGGCAATACGGTTCATCAGCTTTACATTACCACGATCCATTAACAGATGGCGCAGGGCTTTACCGCCACTGGCATAGATTAACAAACAGCTGAATTCTATGGTCAGGATCATCGCAACTAACAGACTCAGCTGAGGTGCAAGCGGTTGTGACTGATCGAGAAAGGGGGGCAGCAGGGTAACAAAGAATGCCCAGCCTTTAGGGTTGGCAATTGCTGTGATAAAGCCATTTAGTGCTAACTGGCGATTGCCCTGCACCTGAACTTCGGCTCCGGGCTCAGGCATAACCAGCTTACCTTTGGACTGCCACATCTGAATGCCCAGCCAGCCCAGGTAAGCTCCGCCACCTAGCTTGAGGAAGATAAATGCTTCTGGGAATTGCAGCATCAGTGCAGCGACACCCAGAGCGGCTGCAGCGGCAACCAGACCTACACCGATCAGTTCTCCCCACATCATATGCAAGCTGCGTCGAACGCCCACAGACATGCCCAGGCTCAGCGCCAGTGTCATACACATCCCCGGTGTAATCGAGACAAAGAAGAAGGTAGGGATAAAGAGTGAGAGAAGTGCAGCTGACATCCGTGCCTCAGAGAGAAGTATTAACTAAACCGCGAGTTTACTACTGCCTGAACAGATAAAAAAGGAATAAAAAGTACAGATAAAAAAGGTTAAAAAAGGCCAGTGCAGAGACTGCAGCTGGCCTGTTCAGGTAGTAGAAGGGGGACTAGTACATACCTGTTAGTCTTTCAGTAAAGCTTAGAAAGTAGTTGAGATTGAAAGCACGACTGTGTTGTCGTCTAAGTTATCAGTAGTAGGGCCATCGATATCATTGAACAGGTATGCGACTGAAACATCTAACATTTCAAAGCTGGTAGAAAGTCCAACAGAGTAGTCTTCATAACTGTCAGCGGCATCACCAAAAGAGTGGCCAGCATGCAGATCCAGGCTTACTTCTTCGCTCAGACCGTAGCTGTAATCAGCACTGATGTAGCTGTAGTCATCGCCGGAGTTAATGTAGTCATTGGCATAGGCGTAACCCAGGGTAATATCACCGTAATACAGGCTACCCATCAGCTCCAGGTAATCACTGTCATCGGCAGAGCTGTAGCCCTGGTAGGTGTAGTATGCCAGCATGATGTCATAGGCCATGTCATCGTTGATGTCATTGTAATAGCCTGCGTAGTAATCGATCTCAGAATCTGCATCATCATCAAAATCAACATTAGTGGCCCATGCGCCTATGTATGCACCATTTTCAAAAGCTACGTCAATGCTGCCTTGTAGTGCCGGATCGCTCATAGTCTGAGAAATACCACGGAAACGGTAGTCACTGGTTGCGGTGATAGTTGCCGAAAATTCAGCTGCTTGAACAGTCGTTGTCAGAGCCATGGCAGCGACCAGGCCAGTAAGAATTTTTTTCATCGATTTCCCCTGTCATTGTTTTTATTGAGCATCTCATTCTCAGGAAAATAGCCTTTGCCGGGATATACCCACGGGTAGGTATATCCCGGTAGGTAGACAGAATTGATAATGCTGCGAAATTGATTGCCAGGGAGCCTGCGAATAAGTCCTTACCAGCTTCTGGTTTTCAGCTTGGTTCGTAATCAAGGCGGAGCTTTGCCGGAATGTTTATACCTTGCAAGAAGCTACAACGCAGAGTACGGATCAAGCTGAAATCCCCGTTGGGCAAGGCCTGAAGTTCACTACTTCGTTGTTTCAACCTTTGCTATGAATGGCGCCAATACCCGCAGATTACAGCTGAAGTTCAAATACTTCAGGCCCTTGCAGAGGCAGTAAGGACTTGTTTGGAGGTTCCCCAGGCTACCCCTTCAGGTATATAGAGGGGCATCGATGCAGCGGCATACACTGGCACAAATGCTATAAGGCGGTCGCTGTTCATGAAGCGGTTGTCTGATCCAGAATGCGGAGAACAAAACAGATGAAAAGCTATTCTGAATGGAAAGCCCAGAGTGAAACTCTTAACTTAAAGGGGCAGGCCTTTATCAACGGTCAGTTTCAGTCCGCCGTTAGCGGTGAGACCTTCCCGAGTATTAATCCATCGACAGAGAAGTTGCTGACAGATGTTGCCAGTTGCGATGAAGCCGATGTGAATATCGCTGTTGCTAATGCTCGCGAAGTATTTAAGTCCGGCGTCTGGTCAGAAATGCATCCTCGTACCCGTAAACAGATTATGCTGAAGTGGGCTGACCTCATCGAACAACATAAAGATGAGTTCGCCCTGCTGGATACCCTGGATATGGGTAAGTCTATCTCCGAGATGGTGAATATTGATGTCCCGGATGCGATCGATTGCTTCCGCTGGACGGCGGAATCTATCGATAAAGTTTATGGTGAAATTGCACCTACCGGGCACGATACCCTGGCGATGATTCATCATTCGCCGGTGGGTGTCGTCGGTGCCATTACGCCCTGGAACTATCCATTGATGATGGTGAGCTGGAAGATTGCTCCGGCGCTGGCTGCAGGTAACTCTGTGGTGCTTAAACCATCAGAAAAAGCATCGCTGAGTGCACTTCGCCTGGCTGAGTTAGCGGTTGAAGCAGGAATACCGGCGGGTGTGCTTAACGTACTGCCTGGCTTTGGTCATACCGCCGGTAAAGCACTGGCGCTGCATATGGATGTTAATGTGCTGGCGTTCACCGGTTCTACAAAGGTGGCCGGTATGCTGATGGGCTATGCCGGTGAATCCAACATGAAGCGGGTTTGGCTGGAAGCGGGTGGTAAATCGCCGAATCTGGTATTTGCCGATGCCGATATTAAAGCGGCGGCATCAGCGTCTGCTGCGGCGATCTTCTGCAATCAGGGTGAAGTCTGTATCGCTTGTTCCCGTCTCTATGTTGATAAGAGCATTAAAGAGGAATTTGTTGCTGCATTGGTTGAAGCGGCAGCCACTTATCAACCGGGTGATCCGCTGGATCCTGCCACGACAATGGGGCCGATGGTTGATGGTACTCAGTTAGCTACCGTTGATCGTTATATCCGCTCCGCTGAGGAGGAAGGTGGTCAGGTCATCATGGGTGGTGCGCCGGAATATAAAGAAGGTGAAGGTTTTTATGCTAAGCCAACGATTGTTGATGGCGCACACAACGGTATGACCTTTGTGAAAGAGGAGATCTTTGGTCCGGTACTGGCGGTATGCGAGTTCGAAACTGAAGAGGAAGCGATTGCCCTGGCGAATGACTCTCAGTACGGTCTGGGTGCTGCTGTCTGGACTCAGAACCTTTCCCGTGCCCACCGTGTCAGCCGTAAAATAGAAAGCGGTATGGTATGGGTTAATACCTGGGGTGAAGGTGACAGTACAGTGCCTTTCGGCGGTGTTAAAGCGTCAGGTAATGGGCGTGATAAATCGCTACACGCGTTAGAGAAGTACACCGATATTAAGAATGTACTGATTCGGTTGTAACAGATAGCGGATACAAGCTTCAGTTAGAAAACGCGCCTTAGGTTTATAGCTTAAGGCGCGTTTTTTTATGGTTGAGATTATTCGATTGCTGAAGAGATTAAGGTATCTAAAAATTAGATGCTTGCATTAAATATCTGTATTTCACTTATTTTAAAACTGAGCTCATAGTAGGTCTTATAACAACAAGTAATTGATGCGGACTTAAGCTATGAGCAACCCTTCTTACGTTGATTCCTATTACACCAGTACTCTGAACTCTGAGTTCGATTTACCCCAGCTGGTTGGAGAGCAAGAGTGTGATGTCTGCGTGGTTGGCGCAGGCTTTACCGGACTATCTACCGCTATTCATCTGCTAAAGCGGGGCTACAAAGTTATCCTGCTAGAGGGTGACAAGGTTGGCTGGGGTGCATCCGGGCGCAATGGCGGGCAGGCCATCATTGGTTATAACAACGGTATCGGGATGATGGAGCAGCGTTTCGGTCTGGAGGATACCCGGCATTATCTCAACTTTGTGTTGGAGGGTTGTCAGATCATTCGGGATCATATCGCGGAGTTTGATATTCAGTGTGATCTTAAGGAAGGTCATGCGGGACTGGCGACGTCCGAACGACAGCTGAAAGCGATGGAACATGAACAGGAAGTCTGGGCTCGCTGCGGGCATGATGATATTAGCGTAAACCGGGGGCTGGGTGCAGTGCATGAGATGGTTGGCAGTAATAACTACCTGGGCACCTATTATGATCCTAACGGTGCTCACCTGCATCCGCTAAACCTTGCGCGGGGGGAGGCCAGAGGTCTGCTTCAACTGGGTGGAAAGATCTTCGAAAACTCCAGAGTCACCCGGATCGATAAGAGTATGACGCCGAAGGTTCATACTGAAAAAGGTGTTGTGAGCGCTAAATATGTAGTGCTCTCGGGGAATGCGTATATGGGCGGATTAGTACCGGAGATGGAAAGCAAGCTGGTGCCGGTAAGCAGTTTTATAGTCACCACTGAGCAGTTACCTGAAGCCGTTGCTAAGGATATTATTCGTAAAGACTATGGCTATTGCGACTGGAACTATATTCTCGATTACTATCGTCTTACTGCAGATCGCAGGTTGCTGTTCGGCGGTAAGAGTTTTTATGGCGGCAAAGAGCCCGCTAATATTGCCGGACGTTTGCGAGATAATATGGTAAAGGTGTTCCCACAGTTGAAAAATACCCGCATTGAATACAGTTGGGGAGGCAATTTTGCCATTACCTATAGTCGGATGCCGGATGTGGGGCGCTTAAAAAATTCTAATGTTTTTTATGCTCATGGTTATTCGGGTACCGGGGTAACGACTACCCATATTATGGGACGTTTACTATCTGAGGCCGTCGCCGGCAGTGCAGAACGCTTTGATGTGTTCGAAAAAATACCCCAGATTCCGATGCCAGGAGGTAAATTATTAAAAGTGCCAGCGGTGATTATGGGGTCATGGTATTACCAGATGCGTGACAAACTGGGTGCATCACGAAAATAATAGAGGCAGTGACTGTTTTGAATAATATGTTGAATGAGATAAACCGTTTTCGTGAGCAATACCCTGAGGTTCGGGAAGTTGATCTGATCAGTGTCGATCTGCCCGGTAAATTTTTCGGTAAGCGCTATGGGATTAGCGATCTGGAAAAGCTTGCTGCAGGTAAAGGCAAAATGCCCGCCGCAATGCATCTGATGTGCAGCAAGGGCTTTCCGGTACCTGCGCGGGGTTATGGCTTTAATGATGGTGATCCGGATGCGGCGATCAACCTGATTCCGGGAACGTTGAAATATGTTGGTTGGGAGTCACAGCCCCGTGCGCAGGTGATGGTTAGCTTTACCGATGTTGAAGGACAGGACCTGTTCTGGGAGCCTCGTCATGTACTGAAACGGGTAGTGAAGAGTCTGCAAGACGATGGCTATCATCCGGTCGTGGCATTTGAGCTAGAGTTTTACCTGTTTGATCTGCAAGCCAGTAATAACGGTAATCCCAAGCCTCCGTCCGGTACTTTGAGCAGCCGGGAAGATGGAATAGCGGTACTGTCGTTGGAACGGTTGTCAGATTACGGCGATCTGTTATCGGAGATTATTCAGCGTTGTGAGGAGCAGGGTGTGATAACCGGACCGGTTTCTGCTGAACTGGGGCCGGGACAGTATGAGATCAATCTTCACCATAATGCTGATGTATTAGATGCGGCTGATCAGTGTGTGTTGTTTAAACGCATCGTTCGGGGTGTTGCCCTGAAGCAAGGGGTTCGTGCCAGCTTTATGGCTAAACCTTACCTTGATCAGTCCGGTAATGGCTTTCATTTCCATACCAGTATCTATGATCAGCAGGGGAGTAATCTGCTCAGTCAGGAAGATGACCGTAAGTTATTACATATGGTTTCAGGTTTATTGGAGCTGATGCCTGCTTCAATGGCTTTTCTAGCGCCTAACTTCAATTCATATCGCCGCTTAAAACCCGGTAATAATACGCCGCTGACGCCCAACTGGGGGTATGAGAATCGCTCGGTTGCCGTGCGGATACCCCTGTCAGATGCTGACAATCGACGCATTGAACACCGGGTTGCCGGCGCCGATGCAAACCCTTATCTGGCGATGGCCGTGGTGTTGGCCGGTGCTCATTTTGGCCTGGATCAGCAACAGCAGCCACCAGAACCTGTTCAGGAAATCTGCCTTGAGGCTGATGGGGTGCCCACGGATTTGAGAGCGGCCCTCTTATTGACAGAAAACTCTGAACCGCTGATGCACTATCTGGGTGAGGAGTTTGTCAGGGTATTCTGTGCTCAGCGTAAAGGAGAACTAGATGCCTTTGAAAATGCCATTCAGAGTCGGGAATATGACTGGTACCTCTAAGCCCTGATCAGGTTTTATATTGGAAAATTACTGTATTTGGCCTGTTCTTCGGGCCTTTTTATTGCGCTGGATTTAGGAACAAATTTAGGTCGGATTGGGCGATATAGTGATGCAACTGCTGAGAGAAAGCGCTTATTTTTGGGTTACTCCTGTTGCGGGAGGGCCAGGCGAGATAGTAGTTGATTCTCTGTTCGGGTAATTGGGATTCAAGCAGGCTGACAAGCACATTATCATCCAGTTGTTGCGCAACAGTGTAAGAGGCAACATAGGCGATACCGGCATCAGCCACTACAGCCTGATTCAGAGCCTGGATACTATTGATCCGCATGCGTTTGTTGAGCCTGTGCCAGTCCAGATCACTAACCTGATTGGTCAGGGTTAACCAGTCATAGTCATCATCACCTGTACAGAGAATCTGATGTTGATAGAAGTCAGTCAGCTTTTTTATCGGGCTGTGGCTTTTTATATACTGGCGGGAAGCAACCAGTAACATCCGGGTACTGCAGAGAAATTCATACTCTAGCTCAGGATCATCGGTTCGGGATCTGATAGCAAGGTCGATACCACTATCATCAAGATGTATAAACGCCTCAGTCAGATTCAATCGCATATCTAATTTAGGATAGCGTTGTTGAATAAAAGGGAGTGCGGGGGCCACAACATCGGTACCAAAACAGATATCACTGGTAAGGCTGAGCTCGCCGCTAAGCGTACTGCCGCTGATCTCTTCGATGGTGTTATCCAGCCGGGCATAGATCTCTTCACACCTGTGCAGTAGCGTTTCCCCTTTGCTGGTTAGCTGAATAGGTTTGCGGGGTTCTCTGAGTAGCAAGGTATAGCCCAGCTGATCTTCCAATTTCTTAATTTGGTAACTGACAGCGGATTGGGAGATGCTCAATTCTTCTGCAGCCTGAGTAAAACTACGGTGCCGGGCAACAACAGAAAAACAGTAAAGCTGTGGTAACAGATGACGAATCTGGGGCATAGCATATCGCTCAGAATGGGTAACAAGGTCAGTATAAGGTGCGCTAAGTAGAGAGTTAAGCCGAATCTGACCTAATGCTGTAAACCGGTCCTTAGCATCGAATAGGTATAGATGCCTGACCAGATTCAGGGTTTTCTCTGGCTTGGTGATACAGCGGCCTATTCCTTGCGAACTGCTTAAATAGTTGCCGCAGGCTCCAGCTCTTTAAGGTGCGCCAGGAACAGGGTGAAGATCTCTGACTGAGTTGAGGTATTCAGGCGGGTGTGGATATTCTTACGATGAACCTTGACGGTACCCAGGCTGATCTCCAGCATGTTAGCGATCGCTTTTGAGGAATGACCTTGTAAAATCAGACCGGTAATCTGCTGTTCGCGGGGTGTCAGAACACCGCTGCCAAAACTACTGAGGGCTTGTTTCATGGCACCTTCAGATTTCTCGTATTTGACATAGTCCTGTGACTGGGAAAGCCAGAATTGACGGATGATTGACTGAATAACAGGGTATATGTCATTTAGCCGTGTCAGTTCCGCGCGGGTAATAGTACCCCGGCTTATGCGACGGCCCAATGAGATAGCACAACTGACTTTGCTATCTAACTCGATGACCAGATTAATCTCATCAATCAGGTCGAACTCTTTGTAACAGCTCTGGTAGTACTCTGTGGTTTCGAAGCAGTCGGGCGCGATATCTATCAATCGACTAACGCCTTCGCCCAGATTACCTTCCTGAATCGCATTGAATAGCGGGTCGAGGATATAGGCCCGGTTTATGTAATTGTGTAGCGTGAGGCTTTGTTCTGCAGGATTTGTCGGGTGCAGAATGATTGGCCTGAGGGATTTCTTAAAGGTCACCATCAGCATTGTGTCAAAGTGGCACTGGCTGGCGAGAAACTTTTCTAATACACCGCCAAAGCTCGGTAGACGGATATTATCAATCAGTGCTGCAAGGTCCTTTTGCCAGTTTTCTGTTGCAGCTTGCTGTGTGCGGTTGCTTTGCATAGTCTGCCTCCTGGCTGATGCTGTGGTTAATTAAAATACGTTAAATAAGCTAATTAAAGTTAAAAACAGCTTATAAAGTAAAAGAAGCCCGGCTGTCAGTATAAACCGAATCAGCCCGGCTAAGGATTGGCTATCAGAACTGACCTTCTGACAGCCAATCACTGCGTAACGATAGTGAATGATTACGCAGGGTAACGCTTTAAGCTACGTCTTAGCTAACTGATTTAAGTGTCAGATCGAAGCACAAACGGGCCTTCTCGCATAACTCGTCGATCTCTGCACGGCTGATAACCAGTGGCGGAGACATAACCATACGACTACCTACTGCACGCATGATCAGGCCGTTGTCAAAGCAGTGGTCACGGCAGATCATGCCGATATCAATATCATCACCAAACAGCTCTTTGGTGTTTTTATCTTTAACCAGTGCGATACCAGCAACCAGGCCAACACCTTCAATGTGGCCAACTAATGGATGATCGCCGAGAGTTTCACGCAGTTTTTGCTGCAGGTAAGGACCGGTATCAGTGCCTACCTGTTCAATAATATTTTCTTTCTTCATCAGCTGAATGTTGGCGATGGCAACAGCTGCCGCAACTGGATGGCCTGAATAGGTGAAACCGTGGTTAAAGTCATCATCGTGTTCGATAAAGGCATTTGCGATACGGTCACCGATAGCTACAGCAGCGATTGGCAGGTAGCCTGATGACAGGCCTTTAGCCATAGACATAATGTCAGGCTTTATTCCCAGAGTTTCGCTACCAAACCAGCTGCCGGTGCGGCCAAAGCCACAGATGACTTCGTCTGCTGCAAGAAGAATATCGTATTTGTCACAGATCTTTTGAATCTCTGACCAGTAGTTGGCAGGTGGCACAATCACACCGCCGGCACCCTGAATAGGCTCACCGACAAATGCTGCAACATTGTCCGGACCGACTTCCAGAATTTTATCTTCAAGGGCTTTAGCACAAGCCACGCCGAACTCTTCTTCAGTCATATCGCCGGCTTCGCCGTACCAGTATGGCTGACGGATACGCTCAATATTAGGTACTAGAGGCGCACCTTGTTTATGCATACCAGACATGCCGCCCAGGCTGGTGCCACCGACAGTAGAACCGTGATATGAGTTTTCGCGGCTGATCAGAATGCTTTTGTACGGCTTACCCTGAATGCACCAGTACTGACGCACCATACGGATAATTGTATCGATCGCTTCTGAACCTGAGTTGGCAAAGAAGATATGGTTCAGGTCACCAGGGGTAACGCTGGCAATCTCTTTGGCTAGTTGAGCGGCTGGCGCGTGAGTGGTTTGGAAGAACGTGTTGTAGTAAGCCAGCTCTTTCATCTGGGTGTTAGCTGCTTCAATCAGCTCTTCACGGCCGTAGCCCATGTTTACACACCACAGACCTGCCATACCGTCGAGAATCTTATTGCCTTCACTGTCCCACAGATAAACACCTTCACCTTTAGTGATGACCCGTGCGCCTTTTTTATTCAGTGCGCCGGTATTGGTGAATGGGTGCATATGGTGATCAGCATCGATCGCCTGAACATCTGCCGTGATTGAGGAACTATTGTTGTTATCTTCGAGCATTGACTCTCTCCCAACCTGATCCGGAATAAAAGTTTCCCGGAGAGTTTTAAATGTGATCATAAAAAGGACGACGATGAGGTCGTATGTAAGATCCTTGAGGATTATTTTGTGATCACAAAATTATAAAGTCAACAAAAAAAATACTGATTCAGATGAAAATATTTCCATCTGAATCATTTCAAGGGTGCGACGAAAGAGGGATGAAACTCTGTTTAATGATAGTTTGAAGGTAGAGGGGGAAGGGTCTTTACTGTCCCGAATGCTCAATAAATGACTGTAATAATTCAGGTGTGCCGGCAAATGCGATACCTTCCCGGATATCTGCTGTAATGGCTAGTTGCAGGGCAAACGCGTCTTTCTTTTCGATGGCAGCCATCGCTTCATTGTGGCGATCAATCAAATAATGTTCTTCAAGTTTACTGGTTGCCAGGCGCATGAAAGGACCTAGCTGAAGCCACAGGCTTTCTATCAAAGGCAGGGTGACCTGGTGTGGATTAGCGCTATAAAGTGCGCGGTGAAAATTCTGGTTGAGGATGCTGATCTGTTCGTGATCTCCCTGCTCCTGTGCCTGGTCTATCAGGCTGTCCAGCTCGCGTAAGTGATTTAGCTGAACTGTATCTATATAAGGTAGTGCACGGGCAGACGCATGGGATTCAATGGCGATACGGGCTTCACAAAGCTCGTTAAATTTCATCGCAGTCATCTTCGGCACCATGACTCTTCGGTTGCCCTGGATCTCCAGTGCATTTTCGGCAGCAAGCTGGCGTAGTGCCTCACGAACCGGCATCGGGCTGACATCCAGAATACCCGCTAATTCACGAATGGTAAGGGCCCGTCCGGGCAAAATCTGGCCATACATCACGGCATTGCGCAGGGTCTGGTATACCCACTGGGTGATAGTTACAGCGTCATCACGCTCAGTTAGTGTTATCTCAATCGGAGATTTCTTGTCCATAATCGTTTTAGGTTCTGGCCTTGTTTTCTTCTATTGTAATGCGATCACTAAATAGGCTACACGACTTTTTAACAAAAAGTCGATATTGACCAAGATAAAGAAATGTGATCACATTGGGTGGTTGATTGTGATCACAAAAGTAGCAAATTGAGCTTTCCT
Organism: Amphritea balenae; assembly: GCF_003858655.1. Taxonomy (GTDB): domain Bacteria; phylum Pseudomonadota; class Gammaproteobacteria; order Pseudomonadales; family Balneatricaceae; genus Amphritea; species Amphritea balenae. Next base: position 293,216 of record NZ_RQXV01000001.1, on the reverse strand, counting down.
AAGTGAGCTAACTAACTAAGCTATGCTGATTACAACAGCAAGTTGTATTCCATACCTATAGAGCGTGTGGGAAAGATTTCTAGAGAGAATCTTATGACATCTAATAAAGATAAAGAGTTTGACCTGTTTATTACCGACCTGAACGGAAACCTGCGTGGAAAACGTCTGCCAGCCAGTGCTGCAGGCAAGGTGTTTGAGGAAGGTGTTAAGTTGCCTCGTTCGGTTCTTGGATTCGATTTCTGGGGCGATGACGTGCTGGATAATGGTCTGGTATTTGAAACGGGTGATAGCGATGGCGTTTGTATGCCGGTTACAGAGCAGCCGATTCCTGTACCTTGGGCTGAAGCGCCACGTGATCAGATTCTGGCAATGATGTCGAATCCGGATGGTTCGCCTTTTGGTGCAGATCCACGACAGGTTCTATCGGCTGTAGTTAAGCGCTTTAAAGCGATCGGCCTGACACCTGTTGTGGCAACGGAATTAGAATTTTATCTGATGGATGGTGAGTCCGATGAGACTCAGCGTCCGATCCCACCGGTGCTGGCTGAAGGTCATGGCCGACGTCTGACAGAAACTGACTGCTACTCTATTGATGAGATGGATGGTCTGTCGTCTTTCTTTGCTGAAGTACGTGAAACCTGTGAAATTCAGGGTGTGCCAGCAGATACCATTATTTCTGAATTAGGCCCGGGTCAGTTCGAGATTAACCTGAACCATGTACCTGATCCTATGTTGGCAGGTGATCAGGCAATTCTTTTCAAGCGTCTGATTAAAGGTATCTCCCGTAAGCATGGTTATAGCTCTACCTTCATGGCGAAGCCTTATGCAGATAAGAGTGGTAACGGTTTCCATGTGCACTTCAGCTTGTTGGATGAGGCGGGTGATAACGTCTTTGATAACGGCGGTGAAGAAGGAACCGATATTCTGAAGAATGCGGTTGCCGGACTAATGCATACCATGGCTGACAGCATGCTGACCTTTGCGCCACATATGAACTCTTATCGCCGCTTCATGGCAGGTGCGCATGCGCCGACTTGTGCCAGCTGGGGTTATGAGAACCGTACAGTAGCCATCCGTATTCCTGAAAGTCCTTGTGTGGCTCGCCGTATCGAACACCGGGTTTCGGGTGCCGATGCTAACCCATACCTGGTGTTGGCTGCGATTCTGGCAGGCGCCTTATACGGTATTGAGAACCGTCTGATGCCGCCTGCTGCGATTAAAGGGGATGCATACACAGAGGCCGATCAGGAGCTGGTGCTGCCTAATAAGTGGGATGTTGCCACTGAAATGTTTGCTGAAAGTGATGTGCTGAAACAGTACATGGGCGAGGAGTTTGTCCGGGTATTTGCGGCAGCTAAGCGTCAGGAGCAGCGCAAGATCAGTGAGCGGATCTCTGATATTGAGTACGAGTCCTACTTAGGACTTCTGTAAGTTATTGTTATTTAATAAATATCCCCTAATACCTATTGGGGGGTATATAGCTGACAAGGAGAGTTAACGTACATTTTTTGATAGTCGTTTCATGTAAGCGGCTATCTGAAAGGCCTAAGCGCTGCAATCAACAATAGTGATGCAGCCAGGATAATAACAACAAAAAGATGTAGCTCTGAAGATTGCCGGTTAACGGCAGCAAATGAGTTAAAGCTTAAACCGGATGTGACAGCCAACGCTGGCAGCATTCATAAGCGCCGAAATGGAGTAAAACAATGAATCTGAAGAAACTTGGTCTTGCAACAGCGCTTGCTGTTTCTGTTTCCACTACCGCAATTGCTGAAGAGCAGGTTGTAAACTTCTACAACTGGTCCGACTATATCGCTCCTGAAATTCTGGAAAAATTCACAGCTGAAACCGGTATCAAAGTTAACTACGACGTTTATGATTCCAACGAAGTGCTGGAAGCTAAGCTGATGTCAGGTGGTTCCGGTTACGATGTTGTTGTACCAACCGGCTCATTCCTAGAGCGTCAGGTACAGGCCGGTATCTATGCAGAGATTGATCGTGGTCAGCTAAGCAACTACGGCAACCTTGATACTGTCTTGATGGAGAAGATTGCGCGCCACGATGATGGTAATAAGCATAACGTGCCATACGCCTGGGGTACGATCGGGTTGGGTTATAACGTTGACATGCTGAAAGAACGTCTGGGTGAGATGCCTGTTGATACACTGGATCTGATCTTTAAGCCTGAGATTGCGGCTAAATTGAAAGATTGTGGCATCACCGTGCTGGATTCCCCAGCGGAAGTGGTTTCTATCGCGTTGAACTATCTGGGACTTGATCCTAACTCTGAGAAAAAAGCTGACCTGAAGCAGGCCACTGCATTGCTTAAGTCTGTGCGTGACAGCTACGGTAAGTTTAACTCTTCTACTTATATTTCTGATCTGGCAAATGGTGATACTTGTGTCGCTCTGGGCTACAACGGCGATGTGCTGCAGGCTCAGGGTCGTGCTGAAGAAGCGGGTCAGGGTATCAATGTAGGTTACTCAATCCCTAAAGAGGGAACGCTGGTGTGGTTTGATCTGTTGGCGGTACCTTCCGATGCACCCCATAAAGAAGCAGCGCATAAGCTGATCGATTTCATTCTTAAGGGTGAAAGCGCCGCGTCTATCTCAAACTATGCTTATTATGCAGTAGCGAATAAAGCGGCTGAGCCGATGGTGCTGGAAGAGGTGCTAAACAATCCGGGTATCTATCCATCTGATGCAGTGAAAGAAAACCTGTTCACTCAGAATGCACATACAGCTAAGTTTGATCGTCTGTTGACGCGTGCCTGGACAGGTATCAAAACCGGTCGTTAATCTGACCTGCAGCGAAAGCCGAAAGGCTTTCGCTGGCTGAGTTATTCAGCAAGCCTTTGAGCTCCGGTATAGGACGGAGTCATCTCTCAAAGAGATGGTCAAGGGCTTCTTGAATAATTTAAAAGAGCTTAACTGAAGCTCGTTTTTTAGCTGGCGGCAACACATGGCACAAGCGCTTATCACAAAGCTAGCCTTAAGAGTTCAGCATAGAAAATCATTATAAGAACTCATCATAAAAATAAGTATCGAGGGTTTAGTATGACTTCAACTCCTACCATTGATCAGCAAAGCGGTGCTGCACTTGTTACATCCGCTGACGCTACAAGTCTGCCCCTGTGGAAGCAGGATGGAGCGGAGCCATTTCTGCGGATCGAAAACATCACCAAGAACTTTGGTGAATTTACCGCGGTGGATAATATCTCACTGGATATCTATAAGAATGAACTGTTTTGTCTGTTAGGTGGTTCAGGTTCAGGTAAAAGTACATTGCTGCGTATGCTGGCAGGCTTTGAATCACCAACCAGCGGCCGTATTCTGATTGACGGTGTTGATATGGCAGGTATTCAGCCGTGGAAGCGTCCTGTGAACATGATGTTCCAGTCCTATGCGTTGTTCCCGCATCTGTCAGTTGAAGATAATATTGCCTTTGGTTTAAAGCGCGAAGGGATTGATCGTTCTGAAGTTAAACAGCGTGTCGCTCAGATGCTGGATATGGTGCAGCTGGGGCATCTTGGTAAGCGTAAACCACATCAGCTTTCAGGTGGTCAGCGTCAGCGTGTTGCACTGGCTCGTTCACTGGTTAAGCGTCCGAAATTACTCTTGTTAGATGAGCCCTTGGGTGCCTTGGATAAAAAGTTACGTGAAGAGACGCAATTTGAACTGATTAATATCCAGGAAGAGTTGGGTGTGACATTTGTTGTGGTAACCCATGACCAGGAAGAGGCGATGACGCTGGCGACCCGGATCGGTGTCATGAATCATGGTGTCATAGTACAAACGGCAGAGCCTCATGATGTTTATGAATATCCGAATAGTCGTTTTGTGGCAGAGTTTGTCGGTTCGGTAAACCTGTTTGAAGGTAAGGTAATTGAAGATCAGCCGGACAGTGTTCGTATCAAGTCGAAAGAGGCAGGTTCGGTACTGTATGTAAACCACGGCATCAGCTGTGCACCTAACCAGAAAGTGTCTGTGGCACTGCGTCCTGAGAAGATTAAAATCGGTAAGCGTAAGCCGGATCAGGATGAAAACTGTATTCAGGGTATTATCGAAGAGATCGCCTATATGGGCAGCCTGTCGGTTTACCGGGTACGGTTGGCCAGCGGTAAGGAAGTGCGGGTAACGCAACCTAATATGTCCCGTGATATGGGTGAGCGACTAACCTGGAATGATCCGGTTTATCTTTCATGGACCGTAGACAGCAGCGTGGTACTGACAGCATGAGTATTCAAACAGGTTCTGCCTGGGTGGATGGCTCCGGTTCACGCCTGGCAAAGTATAATTTCCTGAGCAAAGTCAATTGGGGGCGGTTCGGTGTTATTGCTGTTCCCTCGTTATGGCTAGGTATATTTTTCTTTATCCCGTTTCTGGTGGTATTTAAGATCTCCCTGTCGGAGACCGCGATTGCAGTGCCGCCTTATACCTCTCTGTTAGAGTGGGACTTGGAAGAGGCTTACCTTAATCTAAAGCTGAATCTGGGTAACTACCTCTATCTGTTTGAGGATACCTTTTACCTGGATGCTTACCTGAGCTCGATTAAGATAGCCAGCGTATCAACCTTCTTTACTTTGTTGGTTGCTTTTCCTATCGCCTATCTGATCGCCCGTAGTAAGCCGACCACCCGTGCGCTGTTGTTATCACTGGTAATACTGCCGTTCTGGACCTCTTTTCTATTACGGGTATATGCCTGGATGGGCTTCCTGAAGAAAAATGGTCTGGTGAATGAGTTTCTGTTGAGTATCGGGGTGATAGATCAGCCTCTGACAATGCTGCAGACCGACTTCGCGGTTTATATAGGCATAGTCTATACCTATCTGCCATTTATGGTGTTGCCGCTCTACAGTGCGCTGGAAAAGATGGATATGACACTGCTGGAAGCAGCAGAAGATCTGGGTGCTAAGCCCGCAACAAGCTTCTTTCTGATCACTATTCCGATGGCGATTCCGGGTATTATTGCGGGTTGCGTGTTGGTGTTTATCCCTGCCGTGGGTGAGTTTGTCATACCTGCCTTGTTAGGTGGTTCGGATACGCTGATGATAGGTAGGGTGCTCTGGGATGAGTTCTTCCTCAACCGGGATTGGCCGATGGCATCTGCTGTAGCAATAGTGATGTTGGTAGTGCTGGTCTTACCAATCATGTTGATCCGTAATGGTCAGGGTAAAGAGGAGGCGGTCTGATGAAATGTCGTTCATTGATTTCAATTATAAAGAGTAATACGACGGCAGCTTTCGGCTTGTTTTTACTGACTACGATGACTGTTTTAAAAGAGACGGGTGCTACCACTCTTATCACTGGGCTGATCCTTAATGGTCAGGATAAAGGGGAGGCGCTCTTATGAAACGTCGTTCATTATTCTTAAATACAACGGCAATTATGGGTTTTATTTTCCTGTATGCGCCAATGATCGCACTGATCGTTTATAGCTTTAACAAGTCTAAACTGGTGACGGTTTGGGGTGGCTGGTCACTCAAATGGTACGGCGAGCTGTTCCGTAATGAACAGATTATCGATGCTGCATTGCTGAGTCTGAAAATAGCCTTTATCAGTGCCAGTGTGGCGGTAATACTGGGTACGATGGCCGGTTATGTATTAAGTCGTTTTGGCAAGTTTCGTGGCAAGATGATTTTCTCGGGCTGGATTACTGCACCACTGGTGATGCCAGAAGTAATTACCGGTCTGTCGCTGTTGCTGTTGTTTGTTGCGATGGAAGGGTTGATCGGCTGGCCGTCAGGCCGGGGTACCGGCACCATTATTATTGCCCATGTGACATTCTGTATGGCTTATGTGGCGGTAATCGTTCAGTCGCGGCTATCACAGATGGATGAAACCTTAGAAGAAGCGGCAATGGACCTGGGTGCTAAACCCTCATCGCTGTTCTTTCTGGTGACTCTGCCTTTGATCGCGCCGGCTATTATATCCGGTTGGTTACTATCATTTACTCTGTCATTGGATGATCTGGTTATTGCCAGCTTCGTTTCAGGGCCGGGCAACAGTACGTTGCCGATGGTGATCTTCTCCAAGGTTCGTTTGGGTGTATCGCCTGAGGTTAATGCGCTGGCAACCATCATGATAGCTATTGTGGCCATTGGTGTTATTGCTGCAATGTTCCAGATGCGGCGTCAGGCTAAGTTGCTGGGGCGTCAGGATTAAATACCGTTCAGGGTTAAACAACGCCCGCTTTGCGGGCGTTGTGTTTTAAAGAGTATGAGTAGTTTGTACAGCTTAAGGCAGTAGAGCGAAGGTAAGAGTATGAAAATAGGTATTCTGGCAACCGGCATAACACCGGATGAGTTATTAGGTCAGCACGGTTCGTATGCTGATATGTTTGTGCAGCTGTTCAATCAGGCTGACGTTTGTTTTGAGTATGAGGTCTTTGAAGTTCGTGATGACCATTTTCCTGCCAGCGCAGAGCAGTGTGATGGCTGGATCATCACCGGCTCTAAATTTAATGTCGATGAAAATCGTGGCTGGATGCAGCAGTTAAAAGAGTTGATCCTCGAGATAGATGGTACGGGTAAGCCTTTAGTGGGTATCTGCTTTGGCCATCAGATTATCGCAGAAGCTTTTAAAGGCAAGGTTGAAGCTTTTGATGGTGGTTGGGGCGTAGGTTTGCACAGCTATCAATTGAGCGGTGAAAACAGCTTTATTAAAAATGATGTTGGAAGTTTTACCATCAGTGCGATGCATCGCTATCAGGTGACAGAAAAACCCGTTAATGCACGGGTCTTTGCCGAGTCTGACTTCTGTAAATATGCCGGCTTGGTGTATGGCGATAATATTCTTACCTTTCAGGCGCATCCTGAGTTTAATGTCAGTTATGAGACCGAGTTGGTGGCGTTGCGCAAGGGTGAAGTGATTCCAGATGATACGGCTGATATTGGATTGGCGAGCTTAAGGCAGGAAGGTGCTGCAACTGATTCGGTTCAGGTGGCAGGCTGGATGGCTGACTTTATAAGGCAGCAGGCTTGATAGACAAAACCTGATTGTAAGCCGCTCCCAGAGCGGCTTTTTTAATTCAGGAGCATTTAATTTCAGGCCTTTTTGAGGAGCGGCGATGAAAATAGGTATTCTGGCGACCGGTACTAACGAACCCCCTTTGTTGGAAGTGTATGGCTCATTTGCTGATATGACCGAAACGATGTTGCTGCAGCTAAGATCAGATCTGGTGATAACTGTTTATGAGGTCCGGTTGGGAGAGTTTCCAGATGCTGTTGATGAATGTGATGCCTGGGTTATTACGGGCTCGGCGAATAGCACCTATGAACCTTTGCCCTGGATTAAGTCGCTTGAGAGGCTGATCGGTGTTATTGCTGAGCTGCGGATACCATTGCTGGGTATCTGTTTTGGTCATCAGATAATAGCGCAGGCGTTAGGCGGGCAGGTTGCAAAGGTTGAAGCCGGTTGGGGACTGGGTTTGCACCATTATAATGTGACTCCAGCGGGTCAGATGCTGTTAGGAACGGATTCGCTATCACTGAATGTGATTCACCAGGATCAGGTGGTCGACCTGCCTGAGACTGCAGAGGTGCTGGCTGAATCTACTTTCTGCCCTAACGCGGTGTTGCGATATGGTAACCATATTCTGACAGTGCAGGCGCACCCTGAATTCAGAACTGATTATATGTCGGCTCTGTTGCTGGCTATTACTCCTGCTTATATTTCTGAAGCAGAAGCCCGGGAGGGATTAAATAGCCTGGATAGTGAAAAGGTCGCAATTAACGCTGACCGTTTTCTTATAGCGATGGCAGGTATATTGCTTAAGTAAATAGCCCCTTAAGCACCGCTCGGGTCCCTCAAGAAAAAGGTAGTACGCAAACAGGGACCTGCAACTCTCAAGTCGGATGACGCTTCTGTGGATTCTTTGAGGTTTGCACGCTACATGGTCCGGCTTTTGGTCCGGTTGCAGTCAATGGGTTAAGGTTAGCCATTACCGGGGATCCTCAATATCAGATAGCGGAATTTCTTTAGATAGATAGTTCAAGTCGTGGGCCGACGATATTAAAGCCGTAGCGAATATAGAAATCGACTGTCTTTTGCCACTTTGGCAGATCCGGGGCGCCCACCTCGAAGCAGCTCCAGCCCTTGTTGCGGCCAAATTCCACTGCGGTATCGATGAGTAGTGTGCCGATGTTGGCTGACCTGTTCTCCGGCTTGATATATAGCTCAGAGATCTCTCCAAAACTGCCGCCAGCGTATATGGCCGCACATTCGTTAAGTGTGATCAGCCCGATACATTCATTACTCTCACTTAAGGCTATGAAGGCCCAAACCTTTGAACCTTGTTGTAGTAGGCTATGCGCGTCGGCGACTGTTTTTTCTATGCTTATCGATTTTGTAAGTTCGGGAAACAACTCCAGCAATAGCTTAAAAACCATTGCGCCAACTGTCTCAGCGTCTGATCGGTTCGCTATTCTGATCTGTATTTTCTGTGCCATGTTGCCCCCTTGTCGTTATATCAATACTTAAAGGTTTAATTTAAGTTGCCCGGTACATCTAAGGAAATACCTATCAGTCGGTAGTGCGGAAACCTGAGAGGGTGGTGATAGCGTTTGAGTATGTCACCGGGGAATTGCCAGATGGGATTGGTAAAACTGCTCCCAGCTGCGGTCGATAACCTGAATTTCCCGGCGTAGCCAGTTTTCAAACGTACGAACCTTGGGTCGCTGAAAGTGTTGTTCGGGTGCTACCAGGTAAAAATCGAATACAGATCTCAGATAGACCGGCATAGGGCAGATCAGAAGTCCTCGTTCCAGTAGATCGTAAGCCAGGCTGAAGCGCAGCATCGCCAGCCCCTGTCCACTGAGTAGCGCTTCGACCAGCATGGTGGAATCTGAAACGTGCAGGCGGGATGCGCCCTCACGAAACCTGACGCCTAATGCCTGTTCTATATCTGGCCATAGCATCTGCATGTCCGGGGCTTCATCCGATATCAGGGCTAGCTGCTCCAGTTGTGCGGGAATTGGTTGCTCCTGGTTTATAAGCGAAGGATGGCACACCGGAATAAGGTAGTCTTTCAGCAGCAGCCGTGATCTAAGCCCTGGGTAACTACCTCTGCCAAAACGGATTGCCAGGTCAAGTTCATTGCCTTCAAAGGATACCAGCTGCAAACCGGGGGACAGGTGGATATTGATCTGTGGGGCCTGTTCCTGAAACTTGCCCAGCCGCGGCACCAGCCAGCGCGCGGCGAATGAGGGTAGGGTGCTGAGGGTGAGTCGGTCCGGGTATGGGTCTTCAGCCAGTTGCGCAACACCTTGCTCCAGGGTGTCGAAGGCTTTGCTGGCATAGGGTAGTAGCTGTTGCCCTTGTGGGGTCAGTTCTACCGCTCGGGTCAGACGTTTGAACAGTACCTGTCCAAGCTGTTGTTCCAGTGTCTTGATCTGTTGGCTGATGGCGGCCTGGGTAACATTAAGTTGCTCGGCAGCGATCTTAAAGCTTTGTGCTTCAGCGGCGTGACGGAACGCCAGCAATGCTTTCAGTGGGGGCAGTCGCTTCATCGTATCAGAGTATGCTTATAGATTAGAATTTCTTAATTATAGCGGGTGATTTCTCGTTTGTCGGTAACTGAAAAATATCCGAATATTAATGCCTACCAACGGTATTGAGAGGGTGTTTCGATGAGTAATGCAACGATCTGTAACGAAGTAAGCGCAAGAAATATTAATTCAAAAAGTGGTTTTTCTGTTGCCATAGGAAGTTTGATGAATGCGGTGACAGCAGTGAGGAAAGTATTGCACCGCTGGCGCAGAAATAGCACTTCCCGGCGACAGCTGGCAGGGATGAGCAGTCATATGCTAAAGGATATTGGCATCAGCCGGTCTGATGTGGTGAATGAGGTAACCAAACCGTTCTGGAAGGATTGATGGTAGCGCATGTAACTACATCAACTACAGTAACTCAATCAGCAACAGCAGTAGCCGATACCCGGTTACTGCTGTTGTTACTATTCTTACTCAGGCTTTAAGGCGGTATCCGACCGCAGCCGCAGGGCCAACAGGTCAACAAAAGTCCTTATTTTTGCTGAAGCGTAGCGACCTTCCCTGTGCATGATGTGCACTGGCCAGGGGTTAGGTTCGAAAGTTTTCATGATGATCTTAAGCCTGCCTTCAGCAATTTTAGCAGCTGCCTGATACGAAAGCAGACGGGTTATGCCGAACCCCTGCAGCGCAGCTTCCAAGGCTGCATCGTTGGTGGTAACCCGTAGCCGGGGTTGTATACGCAGTAACTGGCTTTTGTTTTTATCTATAAAGCTCCAGTCTGGTGGGCTGTTACCGGCGCTGGAAGCGATAAGTGTATGTTGCGTCAATTGTTCCAGAGTTTCTGGTTCGCCATGTTGTTTCAGGTAATCCGGCGTAGCGCAGAGTATCCGGCGCACAGACCCAACCCGTAACGCACGCATGCTGGAGTCCGGCAGTTCACCAATACGGATACCGACATCGATACCTTCTTCGAGCATGTTAACAATCCGATCCAGAAATACTGCCGAGACCTCGGTGTCCGGATATTGTTGCTGATACTCGACGATGCCTGGGATAACGAACATCCGACCAAACAATGCCGGTGCTGTGACTGTGAGGTGGCCACGGGGTTCGGCGTTAATGCCGGCGGCGGTGTCATCAGCCATATCTACCTCTGCCATTATGCGGCGGGCATCCTCAAGGTAACGCTGTCCGGCATCAGTGGTGCGCACATAACGGGTAGTGCGGTTGAGTAGCTTAACGCCGAGGCGTTGTTCCAGCGCGGCGATCGCCCTGGTTACGGCTGGTGGCGACATCCTTAACCGGCGGGCTGCCGCGGCAAAACCTTGCTCTTCAGCAACCGCAACGAAAACACTCATCAGATGAAAACGGTCCATAGACGCCGCCTGTATTGTTCTTCAGGTTTTAAGCTTGAGTTAATTATTCCACTATATAGAATAGTTAATTGTCTTTTATGGTGATTCTTAAATCAAATGGAATTTTGCATAGTATATCCACCGGCAGCAAAAAGAGGGAAGGTGCAAATAAGTCCAATGTATTCTCTGGGGGCTATAGAACGGTCAGGTGCACGAAAGACAGTGCTGTGAAATGTCTGGACATTTTCAAACTGTCTGACAAAGCAGGTGGCCGTTCTAGAGCCCGCCCTTCGGGGCTTTCAGAGAGAACGAATCTCGGCGTTAACAATTTTCGACGTACAACCAGTATGCCTGTAATTGCTGCGTTGATCTCCGATCTCTCTGAAAGCCAGAGGCGCAAGGGACTTGTTCGCAACTTCCCCTGCCAATAAACAATTTGAAGTAGGAGAAAGACTATGAGCCGCATTAACGTAATCGATCACAACAACGCCAATACTGAACAGAAAGAGTTGCTGGATGCGATTCAGAATCAACTTGGCATGGTGCCTAACTTCCTCAAGGTCTTTGCTAATTCACCGGCAGCGTTGCGTGCGTTTCTGGGATTACATGGCATTGCGGGCGAAGGTAGCCTGGATGAGCAGACCCGGGAGCGGATAGCGCTGGCCCTGGCGCAACAAAATGCCTGTCAGTACTGCGTATCGGCGCACACAGCGATAGGCCGTAAAGCGGGTCTTTCCGGTAGCGAAATTGAAGCGAATCGGGCCGGCAGCAGCGAAGACAGCAAGGCGGCAGCGGCGGTTAAATTTGCCAGGGCTCTGGCAGAGCACAGTGGCGATATTACTACCGCAGAGCTGCTTGAGGTACGCAATGCCGGCTATAGTGAGTCGGATATTGTCGAGATCATCACGCACGTTGGCATGAATACGCTGACTAATATCTTAGGTAAGGCGAGTCGGGTGGATATCGATTTCCCTGAAGTAGAGCTGAGTTTAGCGTCATAAGTAATACTATCTGAGTTGCCGGCAGCCATTGCCGGCAACTAATGTTAAGTAGTGGCTATCAGAAGGGCTTTTGCAGCGGCTATTTTGCAGCATTGCAGGTACACCAGAATAGTCACTGCCAGGTCACAGGTTGGGAGCGTACCATGGGACATAAATTTGCAGAGATCGCGTTTACAGAGTCGGTACGTGAAGTTCAGCAAGAGATGGGTAGCCGTAATAGTTATGCAGGGATGGATGAGGGTGAAGATTACAATTATCTGCTGAGTCAGCATGAAGCAGCTTTCCTGGCTGAGCGTGATAGCTTTTATATGGCCAGCGTCGGTGAAACCGGCTGGCCTTATCTGCAACACCGTGGCGGGCCTGCTGGTTTTCTTAAAGTGATCGATGAGAGCCGTATCGGTTTCGCCGATTTTAGCGGCAATCGGCAATATGTCAGCGTCGGTAATTTCAGGAAAGATGACCGTGTGGCGTTGTTTCTCATGGACTATCCGAATCGTCGCAGGCTGAAAATGCTGGGACGGGTGCAGATCATCGGTGCCGATGAATCTGAGCTATTAGCTGAGCTGGAGGTCGATGATTATCGGGCCAGGGTTGAGCGGGGCTTTATTTTTCATATCGAAGCGTTTGACTGGAACTGTCCGCAGCATATTACGCCGCGCTATACCGAATCTTATGTTGAGCAATTGGTTAGTTCGCTGCAGGCGGAAAACCAATCCCTTAAACAACAACTCAATAATACAGAAGCTGTCAGCGAGAGATCAGCCCTGAACGATGCAGCAGCCCTGAGTGATGCAACAGCCTTGAGCAAAACGACAGCCTTGAGCGGAACAACAGCCCCGAGCGATGCTACAGCCGTGAGCGATGCTACAGCCGTGAGCGAAATTTCAGCCTCGAACGGATTAACGGTTCTGGGCGATGGTCCGCTAGAGCTGGTTGTTACAGCTGTGCATCAGCTTACACCCAGGGTACGTAGCTATGAATTGAGCGCAGCTGATGGCGGTTTGTTGCCAGCTGTTGAGGCCGGCTCCCATCTGCAGGTGCCGGTTCAGCTTGAAAGTGGTGAAGTCGTTATACGGTATTATTCGATCTGTTCCGGTCCGGGACGACGAGATCGCTATCAGATAGCGGTATTGCGTGAGGATGATGGCCGTGGTGGCTCTGTTGCGGTTCATCAGCAGTTTCAACTGGGCCTGCGTTTACGCTGTAGCATGCCCCAAAACCACTTTGCCCTGCAAGAATGTGTTGATAATGGAGATGGCAATAGAGCTGACAGTAGTGTGCTGATTGCTGGTGGTATCGGAATTACACCTATCATGGCGATGGCGCAAACACTTAAGCGGCAGGGGCGGGTGATGCAATTGCATTACGCTGGACGCAGCTTTAATGAGATGGCATTTCAACAGCAGTTAATATCCGAAATGGGTGATGCTCTGACGTTGTACAGTTCGTCTGACCAGCAGCGGTTGGATATAGAGCGAATTCTGTCGAGTGCGGCGGATGATGCAATGTTCTATGTATGCGGGCCGGAACGCCTGATTGACGCGGTAGTGGACAGTGCAAAAGTGTTGCAGATAGACCCTAAGCGTATCCGCTTTGAGCGTTTTACAGCAGAGTCGATAGCGGGGGCCAGGCCGATACAAGTTGAGCTTCGACGTTCCGGTAAAACGCTCAATGTTGCTGCTGATGAAACCGTGCTGGATGCGATGCTTGATGCTGGTGTTGATGCCGCTTTCGGCTGCAAGACTGGTATGTGTAAAAGTTGTGCCGTAAAGGTACTCGAAGGTGAACCTGATCATCGCGACTCTACGCTTTCAGCGGAGGAGCGGGAGCAGGGTCGGTTGATCTGCCCTTGTGTCTCCCGTGCGAGCAGTGAGCGTCTGGTGTTGGATGTTTGAATCTGTGAGCGAGTAGTATCAAAAATAATCAGCCAGGCGAAGTGCTTTCACTCTGGGTAAGGTAGGGTGGTAAATTGTGCTGTTTCTAAGCTTTTATGCTTTAAGCCTCGAAGAGCTATATTGAATCGATATATCAGACCCAGCTTAGCTGGGTCTGCTTATATTGACGGCAGTGATGTTTACTAATCAGCTGAGCTTCTTAAAAGACCTTACTGCCTGTGGCGTATCCGGATAATGTCTGTCCAGCCAGTTTTGCATTTCATCGGCGCTCATCAGGCCGGTTACTCTGCTCCAGGGGCGGCGCTTTTGATGTTGGCTGTTTGCTAGTGGCTCGTAGCAGATCCACTGGGTGTGATTCTGACTTTGATAACGTTGCACGCTCAGGTGCTCGCTTATATTTATTAACATTCTTAATTTCTTTTATATGATTAAGAATAACTCTCTAGTCGGTATATCCGTATTGCTTGTCTGGTAATGGCAGAGTGCTAAGGATGTGTCTTAATCAGAAACTTATGTAGGGCGTTTCTGTTAATCAGTTCTTTGTGTCGTATCTGTAAACTGTGATACGCAAAGGTACGAAATGAGGGTGTTCTTAATTATGCTATGTGTGATGGGCTATTGTACCCGGTTTAAATGTTGCCCGATCAGTTTCAGATCGGGCATTCAAGTGGTGCTGAATTTAATCAGCGAGCCGTTGAATCAGATTACAGAGATGTTCTCTGCTTGTGGTCCACGTTGGCCTTGAGCCACGGTGAACTCAACTTTTTGACCTTCTTCAAGAGTCTTAAAACCAGAGCTCTGGATTGCGCTAAAGTGAGCAAACAGATCAGGTCCTGATTCTTGCTCAATGAAGCCAAAGCCTTTATCTGGGTTGAACCATTTTACGGTACCGGTAGATGTAGTCATGATAATGTCCTGTTTTTTAAAATATTAAGCCATTGAAATAGATGGCCGTATGGCGCGAATTTTTACTATAAATTATGGAAAACAGGACGGAGAACTTAGGTAGGTACTACGAAATGAAAGGCATAAATGTACGGTGAATCTTCAAGCTAAATTCAATATATAAAATTTATCGCTTGCGGTCAATAAATAAATTTTACTAATGGAGTTTGGTGAGTCGTTGGCTGATTGCAGGTCAGGCAGAGTTATTAGTTGTCTGGTTAGGTTATTGCAGGCAAAAAAAAGCCTGATCGTAATCAGGCTTTTTTTAAGAGTGGATCAGAGATCCAATCAGGAAGTCTTAAGCAGCAACGATGTTTTCTGCTTGTGGACCGCGCTGACCTTGAGTTACAGAGAACTCAACTTTCTGACCTTCTTCAAGAGTCTTGAAACCAGAGCTCTGAATTGCAGAAAAGTGTGCGAAAACGTCAGGGCCGTTTTCCTGCTCGATGAAACCGAAGCCTTTATCAGCGTTAAACCATTTAACAGTACCGGAAACAGTAGCCATGTTAGTGTCCTATTTTAAAATAAAATTTTGCCATCTTATGATGACGAGTGATGCAGGAATCAAAACTATAAATTATGAAAACAGGACGAAGTGACTAAATAGGTACTACGAAATGAAAGGCATAAATGTACGGTGAATCTTCAAGCTGGGCGTAATGTATAAAGTTTATCGTCTCAGGTCAACGAATAAATTTAATTTGCGGGCTTTAATTTATTGCTGGATATGGTGTTCAAAGGGCTAGTGAACGTCCAGAGTGGTGATATTGCGGGGGTTACGATAGTGAAGAGATTGGCAAATTTCAGGCAAAAAAAAGCCTGATCGTAACCAGGCTTTTTTTATGAGTGGATCAGAGATCCAATCAGGAGGTCTTAAACAGCAACGATGTTTTCTGCTTGTGGACCGCGCTGACCTTGAGTTACAGAGAACTCAACTTTCTGACCTTCTTCAAGAGTCTTGAAACCAGAGCTCTGAATTGCAGAAAAGTGTGCGAAAACGTCAGGGCCGTTTTCCTGCTCGATGAAACCGAAGCCTTTATCAGCGTTAAACCATTTAACAGTACCGGTAACAGTAGCCATGTTAGTGTCCTATTTTAAAATAAAGTTTAGCCATCTTACGATGACGAATGGTGCAGGAATCTTTACTATAAATTATGGAAACAGGACGATGAATCTGAAACAGGATCATTCGTAATGAGGCATAAATATATGGTTAATCTTCAAGCAGGGACTAATATATACAGCTAACTATCTAATAGCAATGACTAATTTGTATTTTTTCTAAGAAGTTTGCCCTATCAGTCCGACCTTACCTGAGTTGCTGTGATGGGTGATGTTGTGATGGTGTTAAAGTTGGCCTTGAGACCAAGGGGAGGTGTTGAATAATTATTCAGTGGCACTCCGGCTAGACAAGGTCGATATCAGAGCTTATGCTCTTTTAACAACGGGTTAGCTTTTAATTCTGGCCTGCTCAGGATGACTCCAGAGAATGGGATTTCATCGGTTATTTCTACCGCTCCCTTTGAATTCGGAAGTCAGTGATATTAACTGACCAGAATGATGCAATATGAACCTGCTAAGTATTCGTAAGCCCTCTTTTATGCTGATCGCCAGTTTGTTGCTGATACTGGCTTTCTCAACCATCAGTATTGTTAGTTATTATGTGGCTAATTACAGTCTCAATCAGCATATTCGTACCAATACACTGCCGCTTACCAGCGATAATATTTACTCTGAAATTCAGCGCGATCTGCTACAACCGATACTGGTCTCATCGCTTATGGCCAATGACACTTTCGTCCATGACTGGGTGGTCAGGGGGGAGCAGAATCCGGCACCGATGAGCCGTTACCTGACTTCAATACAGGAACGCTACGATACGGTTACGGCATTTTTTGTATCTGATCTATCTAAAAATTACTATCACAGCAGCGGAGTTATCAAGCAGGTATCGGCTGATGACTCCAGGGATGACTGGTATTTTAATGTTCGGGAGATTAGCGGCGAATTTGAAATTAATCTTGATATAGATACTGTTGACGCGACGACTACAACGCTGTTTGTAAATCATAAAGTGTTTGATCAGAACGATAATCTATTGGGCGTTATTGGTGTTGGACTGGCATCTCAGACCATTATGGAGCTGGTTGAAACCTACCAGGCCCGTTATGGACGACATGTATATTTTATTGATCGGTTAGGTAAGGTTGTGCTGCAGGGCAGTCGATTTAACGGCGCTGATGATATTCGTAAAGTGGCAGGCCTGAGTGAGCTTGCTACTCAGGTCCTGACCAGTCCAGGTGGTTCATACCAATACACTAGTGATGGACAGGATTTTCAGATCAAAACCCGCTTTGTGCCGGAGTTAAACTGGTATCTGATCGTTGAGCATACAGAGCAAACTGAGGATGAGGTAGTTACTGCGCTGTGGGTTAGTTTGTCAGTTAGCCTGATTGTTACCGTTATCGTATTACTGTTGGTTCATTATACGCTGGGCGGGTATCAGCGCAGGTTAGAGCTGATGGCAAATACTGATCTGCTTACCGGCACGATGAGTCGACATGCATTAGAAACCTCATTTAGTCAGATTCTGAGTTTTGCCCGGCGTCAGCAACATCCTGTCTCTACTGTTCTGGTGGATGTTGATCATTTCAAGTCAGTTAATGATAAATATGGCCACCTTGCGGGTGATCGGGTGTTAACTCAGATCGCCAATATTCTTAGCGATTCGTTACGCAGTTCTGACAGTATTTGTCGCTGGGGTGGTGATGAATTTCTTATTGTATTGCCGGACTGTGATCTTGCGGCCGCCCATGCGTTGGCGGAAAAGATGCGGCAGCTGATAGAAGAGTCTCTACAGGTGATCGACAGTCAGACGCTTGGTATTACAGCTAGCTTTGGTGTCGCTCAATATAATGGCCAGGAATCAGCCAGTAATCTGTTCAGCCGGACAGATCAGGCGCTGTACCGGGCTAAATCGTTACAACGTAACAAGGTAGTGCTAACAGAAGGGGACAGTGTTTCTGTGGGTGTTACTCAGGAATAACTTGTTACTCCTGTTGATAACAAGCTGTAAACAGACTGAAGTTGTTTGGTTTCTGAAAAAAAACCGCCCGGTTGGGCGGTAAGAGAGTAAGGTCCGCTATGACGCTGGACAATCCAAATTCATTCGATTCTTTAACCTGTAGTCGCTTTACTTACCGGTTTTAATATCTGACCAGGTACGGTTACGCACCCGTGCTATTTTTGGCGGTAACTGATCAGTCAGATACAGCCGTTCACGAGTCTCATCGTCAGGATAGATGGCGGTATCATTGATGATCTCTTCATCGACAAACTCATTAGATGCCGGATTTGGGTTGGCATACCACACGTAGTTGGTTATATCGGCAATAATATCGGGGCGCAGCAGGAAGTTGATTAACTTATGGGCGTTCTCTGCGTTTTTTGCACCGGCCGGAATCAACAGCATATCAAACCAGATTTCGGTGCCTTCTTTCGGGATGGTATAGGCCACTTCTACACCGTTTTCAGCTTCTTCTGCCCGGGCCTGGGCCTGGAAAATATCGCCGGAGTAACCCACTGCAACACAGATATCGCCATTGGCCAGATCGTTAACATATTGTGAAGAGTGAAACTGGCGCAGATAAGGGCGAACTGCGCGCAGAGTCCCTGCGGCAGGGCTGTCATATTTGTGTGCTGCTTTACTTTGGTCGTTAGGGTTCTGGCCGCTATAGATCAGCGACATAGGGTACATCTCATCCGGTGAATCCAGGAAAGTGACGCCACATTCCTTCAGTTTTTTCATATTGTCCGGATTGAACACCAGATCCCAGCTATCAACCGGTGCATCATCACCCAGTGCAGCTTTGACCTGATTAACGTTATAGCCAATACCGGTAGTGCCCCACATATAGGGAACACCGAACTGATTGCCGGGGTCTTTCTGGCTTAACTTAGCCATCAGGGTTGGATCAAGGTGGCTCAGGTTGGCTAACTTTTCTTTCTGTAGTGGTTGAAAAATACCCGCTTTAATTTGCTGGGCCATAAAATGGGAACTGGGGACTACCAGATCATAACCAGAATTGCCTGCCAGTAGCTTGGCTTCCAGAGTTTCATTACTGTCATAAACGTCGTAGACCACTTTGATACCGGTTTCGGCTTCAAACTTTGCCAGCGTATCCTCTGCTATGTAGTCGGACCAGTTATAAAAATTAAGTACTTCCTGGGCTTGAGCCGTATTGATAGCCGCCAGGCTAAATATGGCGGCGCCCAGTGTTGTTTTTAAACGGGATGGTACAGCTGTTTTCATTATTTTTGCCTCTCATCTTGATGCTTAATTCAGTGTTTAAAAGTGTGCTTCAGATTGCTATCAACAATCTGAAGCAGTTGATCGTTATTAATTTGTTGTACGTAAGTAACAGGAACTCACGTTGCCTATACGTTAAGTAACAGGAACTCACGTTGCCTATACATTAAGTAACAGGAACTCACGTTCCCATGAACTGATAACCTCGTTGAAGGTTTCAAACTCGGCGCGCTTTACACCGATATAGGCTTCGACGAACTGCTTGCCCATTATCTCGCTTAGCTCAGGGCAGTCTTCCAGTTGACGTAACCCCTCTTCTAATGAGCGGGGTACTTCTATCGGGTCACCTTCATCGGCGGCCAGTCCCTGATTTGGCTTGCTGGGTTGAAGCTGTTGCTGCATACCCAGATATCCGCAAGCCAGGCTGGCAGCAATGGCCAGATAGGGATTGCAGTCAGAGCCGGGAAAACGGTTTTCTATCCGGCTGGCAACTAATGGTGCTTCAGGCGCCCGCAGACCTGTGGTGCGGTTGTCGATGCCCCATTCAAAGTTGACCGGGGCGGCAATCTCAGGTGCAAAGCGGCGATAAGAGTTAACATTTGGGGCATAAAAAGCGATCGCGTTATTGGTGTATTTCTGCAGGCCTCCTACGTAATGGTAGAACGCTTTTGAGAACTCACCTTCCTGCTTGCCGGCAAATATATTCTCGCCGCTTTCAATATCTATCAGGCTTTGATGTATATGCATTGAGCTACCCGGCTCATGCTGCATTGGCTTAGCCATAAAGGTGGCATACATATCATGCTTAAGGGCCGTTTCGCGCAAGGTGCGTTTAAATACGAACACCTGGTCGGCTAGCTTAAGGGCATCACCATGGAGGAAATTAATCTCCATCTGTGCGGCACCGGACTCATGGATCAGGGTATCGACATCCAGACCCTGAGCTTCGCAGTAGTTATACAAGGTATCAATGACCGGATTGAATTCATTAACCGCATCAATACTGTACGACTGACGTGCGGTTTCCCGGCGGCCAGAGCGGCCGGTAGCCGGTTTAAGTTCATAGTCCGGATCGGTATTTTTTTGCACCAGATAAAATTCGACTTCGGGTGCGATTACCGGGCGTAATCCTTTGTCTTCATAAAGCTTGAGAATTTTGCGTAACACTGAACGACTGGCCAGTGGGTGGTGATCACCCTGGCTGGTGTAGCAATCATTGATAACCTGTGCGGTAGGTTCATCAGCCCAGGGTACCAGTCGCAGGGACTCGGGGTCGGGTACCAGTACCATATCTTTATCGGTAGGGTCGACCAGGTCATAATGGTTTTCTGCCCACTCACCGTTGACTGTTTGCACCAACAGGCTCTCGGGGATTTTGCCACCTTTTTCCGACAGGAACTTATTGGTCGGATAAAATTTACCCCGCGCATTACCAGTCATATCCGGTAGTGTCGACTCAACTTCGGTAATATTGTTCTCTTTGAGAAACCTTGCCACGGCTTCCATAAATCACCTTCTTATTTTATGTGTTGCACTCATCGCCTTAACTCTGACTAAGGAAGGGGCTTGTTCGCACCTTCTTAAACTTCACCTATTTATAATAGGTGCCTCAGAGCTGGTCGGGCTATTGAACTGCCATTAACCCGAGTGTTAGTTCGGTTAATAGCTGAATTTATTTTCTTTCTAAAACCGGTGTAGTGCTGTGTTGTGTTTTTGTAACTCGAATCATTGTTCGGGTTTTAGGTTATGTGATCACAAAAGTTAAAGCAACAGTAAAAATAAAATATTTGCCATTACATGGCCGTTGTAAGCGGTATAAATTAGAAGTATTATTCGGTTTAGTGTGGTGTGTTAGTGTGTCTGTAGTTCTTAAAGAGTTCGGTATATCTTTATAAACCACTACTTTAACGTTTGAAAAACGTTGATCTGGTGCTGGGAGACCTGGCTATGGGCGTAATAGAAAATAAAATAAAAACTGGAAACAGGGTTGGTTCTCAACAGATGGCATTAACAGGATACGAAACCTCCTACTACACAGAGAGCGCTAATGCTAAGGCAGACTATGCGTCCCTGCAGGGGGAGGAAACGGCCGATGTTTGTATTATTGGGGCTGGGTTTACCGGACTGTCTGCTGCGCTGCATCTGGCCGAAAAGGGTTATTCAGTCGTACTGTTGGAATCGGAAAAAATAGGCTGGGGTGCATCCGGGCGTAACGGTGGCCAGGTGGCGCCGGGACATAATATGTCGCACCAGGATCTGATCGGTAAAGTAGGCCAGCAGTCGGCTGATCTGCTTTGGGATATGTCCCTTGAATCCGTTGATCTGGTTAAGCAGCTGATTGTAAAACATCAGATTCAGTGTGATTTGAAACAGGGCATACTGCATGTTGCGGCAAAAACTTCCCATGTGGAGGATATGCAGGAGACAGTCGCCTATAAGCAGGAAGTACTGGGCTACGACAAGATCGAATTTTTACCCGATGACGAAGTTCAGGCAATGCTGGGTACTGAACGATATTTTGGCGGTGAGTACTGGAAAGAGGGGGCCCATTTACATCCGTTGAATTATGCCCTGGGTCTGGCTGATGCTGCTGTAAAAGCGGGGGTACGTATTTTTGAAAATAGCCGGGTGACTGAATACAGTACCGGCGCAGGCTCAATCGTTCGAACGTCTGATGGTGCGGTTAAGACTAAGTATATTCTGTTGGCATGTAATGGCTATCTGGGCAAGTTAGAGCCCAGAGTAGCGGGTAAAATTATGCCGATTAACAACTTTATACTGGCAACGGAACCGCTGAGTGAAGCGCTCTGTCGCAAGATTAACCGGGACGATGTTGCGGTGGCCGATTCTAAATTTGTCATCAACTACTTCAAACTGTCAGGCGATAACCGGCTGCTCTGGGGCGGCGGTGAAAACTATAGTAGTCAATTCCCTGCGGATATTCCGAATTTCGTGCGTAAGTATATGTTGGAATTTTATCCGGAACTGAAAGATGTAAATATCGATTATGGCTGGGGCGGTACGCTGGCAATTACACTGAACCGTATGCCTCATTTTGATCGGGTGCAGGATAATCTGTTTGTGGCGCATGGCTATTCCGGCCACGGTGTCGCACTGGCAACATTAGGTGGAAAACTGATGGCAGAAGCGATCAGTGGTACGGCTGAAAGGTTTGATACTTTTGCCAAAGTACCGACACCGACATTTCCTGGGGGAACGTTGCTAAGATATCCGGGACTGGTGGCAGGGATGCTTTACTATTCCCTTCGTGACCGCTTCTTCTAGTTAAAGCTATTGCGCTTGGCCATAGTGCGTTATAAATCCGCTTAGAATGCTCACCTACAGACGTAGGCTCCGCTTCTGCACGAATTTATGCCTGCTCTGGCCTGCGCTCATAACGCTTTAACCGTCAAATGAGGTTCATAGAACGGTCCTTCTGAATGAAAAAAGCTGTTATTAATAATTTTTAACTGCGCGTTTTTGTCTGTTTTTGCCTTGCAGTGTTTGCCTCGATAACGTTTTCTAATAACCTTTTCCTAAAGCTATTGCGCTTGGTCATAGTGCGTTATAAATCCGCTTAGAATGCTCACCTACAAAAGTAGGCTCCGCTTCTGCGCGAATTTATGCTTGCTCTGGTCTGCGTTCATAATGCTTTAGTTTTAAAGCTATTGCGCTTGGCCATAGTGCGTTATAAATCCGCTTAGAATGCTCACCTACAAAAGTAGGCTCCGCTTCTGCGCGAATTTATGCCTGCTCTGGCCTGCGCTCATAACGCTTTAACGAAAATTTGCACAATGTGACCTGTTCTTTGTTTACTGAGGTGAGCTGAATCAGTCTATAATGGCCGGCCATAGCAAACCGTATGACTGCAAATTTCCAGGATAGAGCTTTGACCGAAAAGACCCGCAAAAAATCACAGGATCTGGCACCCCGCAATGCACCGGTGCAGGGGCGTTCTAAAAAGCGTTCTAAAGAGATTATCGATGTGACCGGTGAGTTGCTGGAGCGGGTCGGGCTGGATGATCTGAATACTATTCTGATCGCCAAAGAGGTTGGTATTTCTGTAGGCTCTCTCTACCACTACTTTCCAAATAAACATGCGATTCTCTATGCCATGGGTTCCCGCTGGCTGGAAACCGTTGAAGCGGCGTTGGATCAGATCGCCAGCTGGCCGGTTGAAGCGATGCCGATGGATGAGCTGGTGGAGCAGATGCTTAGCCTGAAACTGAATACCTATAAGCGGCAGAAAGCGATTCTGACTCTGGTGCAGGCGATGTTTTCTGTACCGGAGTTGCGTGAACTGGATGACCAGCACGACGAGTTGGAAATCTCCCGTATGGCTGAAGTGTTCAAGCGCATGGGGATTCAGCGTCACCTGAAAGAGCGTGAACGTTTGGGGCGTCTCTATCTTGAAGTGACTCACAGTGTCATGCTGGTGGTGGTGAATCAGAAAGGCGAGCGCGCGAAGCGAACAATGGCGGATCTGCAGATGATTATTTGTAACTTACTTAATCAGCATCTTTCGGACGCTGAATAGCGAGCCGGATCGAATTATTCTAACTAGCCTGAGCTACCAGCATTGATTGTTAATTGCTGGTTTTTGTACCGCGCTCCGTTTTAGATATTCCCTAATTATCATGTGCCGCTTAAGTGGGGCGATAACTTTCTGTAATATGGTTTTTTGTAATATAACCGTCTGTCCCAGGTAGAGAAACAGTAGCGTGAAAGAGTGTAATCAATGCGGAAAATGTTGTACGAAGTATAGCAATGGCGGATTATCAGCGACGGCTAATGAAGTGGAGTACTGGGCTGTTTTCAGACCGGATATTGCTGACTATGTCAGCAAAGGCAATATCTGGATGGACCCTGAAACGGGTAGGCAATTAACGCTTTGCCCATGGCTGCGTAAAGTACCGGGCCATGAAAAATATAGCTGCGATATATATCACGATCGTCCTGACGATTGTAAATACTACCCGGTGACTATCGAACAGATGGTCAACGACGAATGCGAAATGATCGAAGTACAAGACCTGGCCAAACCCAGGCAAGCGCAGAAAGTACTGGATAAACTTATGGCTGATAGCAGGCCTCCTGCTGGTAAATAGGAATAGGCCCGGTTGTAGCTTTTCACTGCTTGCAAATCGATAGAAAGCGTAAAGCCTTTTTTTAATGACAGCAGAACTATTTAAGAGGCAGTAATGTCAATTTCAGGTGAGTGTTTTTGCGGTGACGTAAAGTATCAGGTTGAAGGGAATCTTCGGGATGCAAGGTCTTGCCACTGTTCCCGTTGTCGAAAAGCCTTTAGTGCACAGGCATCGGCATACGCTGTAGTGGAACCAAAGGAATTCAAGTGGGTATCTGGAAAGGAGCTTCTAACCTCCTATGTTGGCGAGCATGGCTTCGGTCTTCAGTTCTGTAAAATCTGTGGCTCGACTATTTGCGGCATACTCAACGGAGAGGTTCATGGTGTTACCTTAGGTTGTGTTAATGGCGACCCTGAAATCGAGCTTGGCAGGCATATCTATGTAGGATCTAAAGCATCATGGGAGCAGATCCCTGATGGTGTTCCCCAATATTTGGAAGGCGAACCAGAGGGATGGAGTAATGCGTAATCAGCTAGGCTTAGATGTGGCAAAGCCGCATCTGGCAAGTTGCACCGACACGTCTAGCTCCCTCTCTAACTACTGCCTTTAAAGAAGCAGACCTTCCTCTATCGGGAAATACTCAGTTGCAGAAGTAATCAGTGAGTTGGCTGTCAAAGGTGGCACTTCATATAGCTTAACAACCACCCCATACTTCAGTTTCACCTTTTCTAACAGCAGATCACCCCCCCATCGCCGGATAGCGTGCCTAGCCTAGCTAAATCCATTGCTACCACTTCTGATCCTGAAACTCGGCACGAACAAATTCTTTAAAAACCTCTGCTTTAGGGGAAAGTGGCCTGGCGGGATACACCAGATAAAGGTTCCCTTGCTGGGCTGATTCCCAGTCCCCCAGTACCCGTACCAGATTACCTGCTTTGATATGAGGCTCCTGCACTTTAGGTGGCATCAGGGTAATGCCTGCACCTGAGAGCGCAGCCTCTGCCAGAAAGCGGGTGTCCTGGCACAGCATGTGGCCCGTTAGTTCAAAACTTTGTGCTTGCTGCGGTTTACTGCAGGGTTGCATATTCACGGTCAGCCCATCGCCAAATACTCTGGGGAGCAGCAATCTGTGTTGTGCCAGTTCGTCGGGGTGTTGGGGGATACCCTGTTCTTTAAGGTATTCCGGGCTGGCGGCAAAGCCCAGGCTGACTGACGTTAGCAGGATCGCTTTATGCCCTGAATCCGGCAGCTGTCCGGCGGCCAGGCGAAAGGCAAAGTCGATCTGCTCTTCCCGGAACGACAGCTGGTCCCCGGTCATGATCACTTCCAGTGATACTTTCGGGTAAGCATGCATAAAGCGGCCCAGGCAGGCGCCCAGATGGAGGTTATTGGCCAGCCCCTGTGCGGCGGTAATGCGTAGGTGACCCTGGGGAATTACGTCTTTATCGCTCAGCTCTGCCTGAGCAGTATCCAGAATCTCAAGCGCTTCGGTCGCCCGTTTCCGATAGCTGAGTCCTTCCTGAGTTGCCTGTGCGCGGCCGCCGACACGCTGTATCAGGGCAATGCCCAGCTGGCTTTCCAGGCGAGCGATACGGCGGCTCACTGAACCTTTGGTTTCGCCTAAGGCTTTGGATGCAGCTGTGATCGAACCCTGGTCGATAACGGCACAGAAAGCACGAACATCACGCAGATTTATGTGGGTTTCCAAAATGACAACCTTGGTTTGCAGATTTGCTGTCTAGTATCCAATAAGTGTAACTCTTAAGCTAGACGTACTTAGCAAGTTAACCGCACTTAGACAGGAGAGCGAACATGACAGCGATATCTCAAGCAGCTTCTATGCCAGGGGTTTTTAGCAACCGCTATGGCAAGGTTTTGCGAACCCCGGATACGGCGTTTAACAATCTGCCTGACTACCCATTTGATGCGCATTACGTCGAAATCGATGGTATGCGCATGCACTATGTTGACGAGGGGCAGGGTAATCATAAAATAGTGTTTCTTCTGCATGGCCAGCCCTCCTGGAGCTACCTGTACAGGCACATGATTCCGGTACTGGTTGATGCAGGGTACCGGGTGATATCACCAGACCTGATCGGTTTTGGTAAATCGGATAAACCGGTGAGTTCAGAGGCCCATACCTATGCCAATCATGTGGACTGGATGCAGCAGTTTGTACAACAGCTTGATATCAGGCAGGCAGCGGCTTTTATGCAGGATTGGGGGGGCATGATTGGCCTGCGGGTTTTAGCCAGGGAGCCGCAATGGCTGCAGCGTCTGGCTGTTGCTAATACTGCGTTAGCCGAAATGAAAGGGCTGGAAAAATTCATGGTGCCCAAAGTGCTGAAGCTGATGGCCGCCAGTGCGGGCAAACCGGGTATAGATAAACTCACCAGCAAATTGAATTATGGTAACTGGGCTGGGTATTTCCGCCACGCAGCTGAGCTGGAAACCGGCAAGGTACTGCAGGCACTGACCACCCGGCAACTCAGTCCGGCAGAAATGAAGGCTTACGATGCTCCATTTCCAACACCGGAGTTTTACGCCGGGCCACGCAAAATGCCGGAAATTGTTGCCACAGAGCTGGATGCAGTAAATGCAGACTGGGTGAAACTTAAGCAATGGCGGCTGCCGGTATTAGCACTGTTCAGCGATCAGGATCCGTTTCTGGCCGGGCGCGGCTATGACAAAAAGTTTCAGCAGAATTTCCCGGGTGCTGAAGGTCAGCCGCACAAAGTCATTAGCAATGCTTCGCATTTTTTGCAGGAAGATCAATCACCACAGTTGTTGGACCAAACCATCAACTGGTTAAGACAAACCGGTTTTTAATTGAGGAACAGTTATGAAGATTTTAGCAGTCGGTGCTAATGGCATTATTGGTAAAGCCGTGGTCAGCCTTTTAAGTCAGGATAGTGAGTTGATTGCAGTGGGGCACAGTCAGGGGAGTCTGACTGTAGATATTGAAGATAAGCATTCGATTCAGTCACTGTTTGAGAAAATCGGTAACGTAGACGCGATTGTCAGCATGGCTGGCAACGGTGAAATAGGTAGCCTCGAAGATACACCGGATTCTGGTTATCGCATGGTGCTGGATAATAAGTTAATGGGGCAGGTGAACCTGGTTCGCGTTGGCATGAATTACCTGAATGAAGGTGGCTCAATTACGCTGACATCTGGTGCGGCGGCAACTAATCCGATGCCGGGGACTGCAGCGATCGCTATGGGGGCTGCTGCTATCAATGCCTTTGTCGCAACTGCTGCTCTGGAACTTAACGATGGTAAAAGAATTAACGCCATCAGCCCCAGCATGGTGAAAGAAACCATGGAGTCGTGGGGGATCGATAGCAGTAGCGGAATTCCTGCTGCTGATGTGGCGACCTATTATCAGGCCAGCATTCATCAGAATCTGAATGGCGAAGTTCTGCATGCAAGCGGAGGCCGTTATGAATAACAGCAAGCCGGCCTATCTTATTGCATCGTCTATTCTGCCTGAGGGCCATGCTTCATTGCAGGCTTATGCTCAGGCGGCACAGCCTGTTTTTCAGGCGCATGGTGCTGAAGTGCTGATGGTAGGCACTTCAGCCCAGGAGATCGAGAAACTGGAAGGTAGTTGGCCTGACACTGATGCCCGATTATCGCTTATAAGATTTCCTTCCATGCAGCATTTGAAAGACTGTTTCAGTAGTGAGGCATATAAGGCGATAAAGCATCTGCGTACAGATATCATAGAAACCAACTTTACTGTTGCAGTGGACTGATCCTATAGATCTTTAAAGCTCAAAACTTCTAAGCCACAAAATCTTCAAACCTCCAGTTCAATAATCAGGCTGATCTGTTGCTCCTCAGACCTGTTGTTTCTATAGCAACAGGTCTGCTTCAATCGGGAAATACTCAGTTGCAGAAGTAATCAGTGAGTTGGCTGTCAAAGATGGCACTCCATAAACAACAGCCTCCACTCCATATTTCCGTTTCACCTTTTCTAACAGCAGATCAAAGTCCCCGTCACCGGATAGCAGTACAACCTTATCGACCTGCTCAGAGATCTCCATCACATCGATAGCAATACCGACATCCCAGTCACCTTTAGCGGAACCATCACTGCGCTGAATATAAGGCTTCAGTTTCACCGTGAAACCGATATGCTTCAGGGCGTTTTGGAATTTCAGCTGGCTGTCGTCACCACGATGGATGGCGTAGGCATTGGCGCTAACAATCTCGCCCTCCTGACTGATCTTCTGCCACAGTTTGCGGTAGTTAAATTGCCGCCCGTATGCCTGTCGGGTGGTGTAGTAGATGTTCTGTACGTCTGCAAAAATGGCGATTCTTGTCATGGTTTGGCCTTAGATTGGGATGTCTGCAGGATACAGAAAAATGGCTAGACAGTGTTATAGGGCTTGCTATAAAACCTGTTGGATTTTTACCACAGAGTTCACAGAGCAAAGCGGATCTATCTTTTGTGCTCTTGGTGTTTTTAGCATGTCCTCTGGGTACTGTGGTGAATCCGTTTATTCCGCTGTCTTTTCCAGCTCTTCCATATAAGCTTCCCGGATTAGGTTAGTCCGGGCACCCTTGCGGGTGATAGCCGTGAAGTGGGTGGTAAAGCTGCGTTGTTCCGGTTGTATCGCTTTAAGCCGGCCCTCTTTAACCCATTGTTCTGCGTAGTGAGTAGGCAGAAAACCGATGTAGCTGCCACTGTGTATCAGAAAGGCGATGCCTTCCCGGTCAGTGGAGCTGGCACTGGCTTTCAACAGGGCTTGTTGCTGCTTGATATCCGCTGATTGAGGGTAAGCTGGTAGAACCGCATCGTATGATGCCAGTTCGTCATCGGTTAGTTTGCTCTGATTACTGTTAAACAGCGGATGCTCACTGCTGCAGTAGAGCAGGGATTGTTCTTCATACAGGGGTAGATAGTTTAGGCCGGGTAGGGTGCGCTGTTCGGCGACGACACCGACTAGTAACTGGCCATCCAGCACACTGGATTCAATATCTTTGGGTGGGATCATACGGATATTGATTCTTACTTCCGGACCTCGTTCTTTTAGTGCTGCAAGCGCCCGGGTAATTCGCATATGAGGAACGGTAACCATATTGTCGGTAATACCGATATTTAACTCGCCTTTGAGCTCCGTATTAATAGCGTTGATACGAGCACGAAAGTTTTCCAGTCCGCCGAGTAACTGTAATGTAGCATCATACACTTCTTCGCCCTGTTCGGTCAGGGCAAAGCCAGCCCTACCCCGATTACAGAGGCGCATATTCAGCAGGCTTTCCAGCTCAGATATGGCTAGACTGATAGCGGGCCGACTGATATTTAGCTCGACCTCGGCGGCCGAAAAACCACCACTTTCTACCACCGCTTTATAGATGCGAAGAAGTCGGATATGGGCATCACCCAATTGCCGTGGCAGGAGATTTTCTCGACGGGACATAAGCGTCTCTTTTTAAGTAAGCTAATAGGTTAGCTAATGATTAACTTTGAGTAAATAAGTGTGGATTTAATAAACTTAATTGTTAGCGATAATAGAGTCAACTGAAAATAACAACACAAACACTGAGACTGATTAAACCAGCGCCCGCGCAACTCCTATAGCGTAGTTGATTTTAATCCGCTCTGAATTGAGGTGACATTCTATGACTGATAGCACCAATCGTTGTGGCCTGAGCCAGGCACAGCTTGATGCACACTGGATGCCGTTTACTGCAAACCGCAGTTTTAAGCAGGATCCACGTCTGATCGTAGCAGCAGAAGGCAATTACTATACCGATGCTGACGGCCGTAAGATTTTCGATGGCCTGTCTGGTCTGTGGACCTGCGGAGCAGGCCATAGCCGTCCGGAAATTACCGAGGCGGTAAGTAAGCAACTGCAGCAGCTGGATTATTCCCCGGCGTTCCAGTTTGGTCACCCTAAATCATTTGAACTGGCGCACCGTATTACTGAGCTGATGCCCGAGGGTATGAATCGTGTGTTCTTCACCGGTTCCGGTTCTGAGTCAGTTGAGACAGCATTAAAGGTCGCCCGAGCTTACTGGCGTAAGAAAGGTCTGGCCAGCAAGACTCGCTTTATCGGTCGTGCTAAGGGCTATCACGGTGTTAACTGGGGCGGTATCAGTGTTGGTGGTATTGGTGCAAACCGGGCGACTTACGGTCAGGGTATTGATGCGGTTCATCTGCCTCACACTATGCTGCCGGAGAATCTGTTTACCCAGGGCATGCCTGAAACCGGCGCCCACCTGGCCGATGAGCTGGAAGCCCAGATTGCTGTGCATGATGCGTCAAATATCGCCGCTGTGATAGTTGAGCCGCTGGCAGGCTCTGCTGGTGTGATTCCTCCACCGGTAGGCTACCTCAAGCGTCTTCGTGAGATCTGCGATAAGCATAATATCCTGCTGATTTTTGATGAAGTCATTACTGGTTTTGGCCGAATGGGTGCAAATACCGGTTCAGAAGCATTTGGTGTTGTTCCTGACATGATGACGGTTGCGAAGCAGCTGACTAACGGCGTAGTACCTATGGGTGCACTGATCGCTAAACAGGAAATATACGATACCTTTATGGAAGACGCTGGCCCTGACTATATGTTGGAGCTGCCGCATGGTTATACCTATTCTGCACATCCGGTAGCTTGTGCTGCTGGACTGGCATCGCTGGACATTCTGGCTCAGGACAAACTGATCGAACGGGTTAATAGTATCTCTCCTCAGTTTCAGGAGATGGTGCACAGCCTGAAGGGTACTCAGTATGTTGCTGATATTCGTAACTATGGTTTAGCCGCGGGTATCACTATTGAATCGGCACCGGGTGAACCGGCGCTGCGACCTTATCAGATAGCAATGAAGTGCTGGGAGAAAGGTTTCTATGTTCGTTATGGCGGTGACACCATTCAACTGGGTCTGCCATTCACCACTGAACTGCATGAGATTGATAGCCTGATTAACGCTTTAGGCGAATCAATCTCTGAATTGGATTAAAAACTAAAGAGCTACTGCGCTTGGTCATAGGGCGTTATAAACCTGCTTAGAATGCTCAGCGGCAGCTTGCTGCCACAACGTCTAAAGGACGGCCCGAAGGGTGAGCAATGCGAATACTTACAATTGTAAGCTCCGCTTCTGCGCAAATTTATGCCTTCTCTGACCTGCGCTCGTGACGCTCTTGAAAGTCACGATTTGAACAGGTTAAAGCTGCATTGCAGCCACAATAAAAATCATACCTGCATCGGCATGGTATGGCTCAAGAAAGGTATTAAGTTATGACCACTACTGTAGGCCATCTGATTAACGGCGAAATGCGCGATGACGCAGCCCGCACCCAGGACGTATTTAACCCCTCTACCGGTGAAGTAACCAAGCAGGTTGCCCTGGCAAGTGTTGAGACCGTTGAAGAAGCGATTGCTGCTGCACAGGCCGCTTTCCCAGCATGGCGTAATACGCCACCGGCTAAGCGTGCTCAGGTGATGTTTCGCTTCAAGCAGTTGCTGGAAGACAATGCTGATAAGATCTGCGCGATGATCGGTGAAGAGCACGGCAAGATCGCCCACGATGCGATGGGTGAACTGCAACGCGGTATCGAGAATGTTGAGTATGCTTGTGGTGCACCTGAACTACTTAAAGGCGAGCACAGCCGTAATGTGGGTCCGGGTATCGATTCCTGGAGTGAGTTCCAGCCTTTGGGTGTGGTTACGGGTATTACGCCGTTTAACTTCCCTGCGATGGTACCACTGTGGATGTACCCTATGGCGATCGCTTGCGGTAACACCTTCGTACTGAAACCGTCTGAGCGTGATCCAACTTCAACGACTTTCATCGCACAGCTGTTGCAGGAAGCGGGTCTGCCAAACGGCGTAATGAACGTGGTAAACGGTGATAAGGAAGCGGTTGATGTACTGCTGACTGATGAGCGGGTTAAAGCGGTTAGCTTTGTCGGTTCAACACCTATAGCTGAATACATTTACAGCACTGCTAATGCCCACGGTAAGCGTTGTCAGGCATTAGGCGGAGCTAAGAACCACGCCATCGTTATGCCTGATGCCGATATGGATAACGCGGTAAACCAGCTGTTAGGTGCTGCTTTCGGTTCATCTGGCGAGCGTTGCATGGCGCTGTCTGTTGCCGTTGCCGTGGGTGACAAAGCGGCTGACACTTTAGTAGCTAAAATGCGTGCGGGTATGGAGCCTCTGAAAGTAGGTGCTTACAGCAACAGTGATAACGATTTCGGTCCGGTCATCACTCAGGCACACCAACAGAAAGTAAATGGTTATATCGACAGCGCAGAAGCGGATGGCGCTAACATCGTTGTTGACGGTCGTAACCCACAAATTGCTGGTTTTGAAAATGGCTTCTTCGTTGGCGCAACCCTGATCGACGGTGTTACCGCTGAGATGCAGAGCTACCAGGAAGAGATCTTCGGCCCGGTTCTGCAGATCGTTCGTGTAGATACCATGGAAGAGGCGATGCAGCTGATCAATGATCACGAATATGGTAATGGTACTTGTATCTTTACCCGTGATGGTGAAGCGGCGCGCTACTTCTCTGACAACATTCAGGTAGGTATGGTAGGGATCAACGTACCGCTGCCGGTTCCTGTTTCTTATCACAGTTTCGGTGGTTGGAAGCGTTCACTGTTTGGTGACCTGCACGCCTATGGTCCTGACTCAGTTCGTTTTTATACTAAGCGTAAGACCATCACCCAGCGCTGGCCTTCCAGCAGCATGCGTGAGGGTGTTTCATTCGCTTTTCCTAGCTAATCAGCCAGGCTGATTAACTTGATGAGCTAACGAAAGACCAGCGGGCAATGCCCGCCTAGCTAGATGTCACTTCGTGACTTGCCAGTGGCTAGGAGATGCACTTCTTAATCGCTGTATTTTTCTTTTTGCACTAGGTGAAATAAAGAAACAAGTTTTACTCCTGAGTTTCTTTTATTCGCGCTCTTTTGCCGGTACCTGCTTATGCAGGTGCCGGTTTTTTTTATATTTTACTGTTAACTAGCTTCAGTTTAGACGTATCAGTTTGTAGCGATAAATTCATAGATCTTATCCACGACTTTATCTTCGATACCCAGGAAACCGTGATAAGAAAGCCCTTTACAAGGATCGCCTGTTTCCTTACCGCCTTTAAAGAAAATAACATCAGCGCTACTGGCGTTGACTAATTTCTCTTTGATTATCTCTGCACCTTTTGGTGGTGTATTCGCACAGCCGTCATTCTCATGGGAAGCAATAAGCGTTGGTTGAGTGATCTTTGTCAGATCCATCATTGTTACAGCTTTGCCGCTCTTATTACGTTTACTCATACTAGCTGTCAGCACCAGACCTGCAATCTGCTGTGAGCTATTGATCGTGACATGGGCAGCTGATTCTGTACCGCGGCTGGTGCCTACCAGCCAGACCGGAATATCGGCCTGCTTCTTCAGATAAGTGATAACTGCGTCAATATCGGTGACATGCTCACCACTGCTGCGGAAGCCTTTAAACATACCTTTATTTTTTTGCTTATCAGAGGGCGCATCAACCACAGCAACCATAAGGCCTTTATCAGCGAACAGTTTCCTTGAACGGACCAGGAAGTTAGTTTGTCCGGCGCCCAAAGAGGGCGAGCCAAATAGTGATGAAAGTTTAAGAATACCTTTACCGCCGCTAAATAGAATAACGGTAGCAGTAGGGTTGACTGGTTTTATCAGGATGAATTTTTGGGTCACGTCGCCTCGGGTTTTCAGGCTGACAAGTTCTGCAGCAGACAAATTGTAGGCAGTTAAAGAGATGAACAGGATTAAGAGTTTACTTAATAGTCTCATAGTAATTCCGTGTATTAGAGAGCCTGCAAACAAGCCTGCAGGCTACTTAGTATGTTGTTTTCAATGAGGTTCAGATAAATACAACAGACCTGAAACAGTATTATCATCGGTCAGGACTGTATGATAATCAATCAGGCTAAGGCATTTATATACCCTGACTAGAAGGTGCTTTAACTGTTCATTTACTATGATAATCAGGTTTATAGGAATTCAGGGGTGGTGTTACAACTAATCGCCAGGGAAGGTTCAAATGGTAATTCGTAATTGGTTGATTTTGTTATTCAGTTATCTAATCGCTTCATTTAGTTATGCCGATAAACCAAAACTGCAGTTGGCAACGGTCTATCAGTCGGGCCCTGATATTTCAGGTTACTGGGTGAGCGAAAAGCTGGATGGGGTAAGGGGCTATTGGGATGGTAAGCAGTTATTAACCCGCCAGGGCAATCCTATTAATGCGCCGCAGTGGTTTGTGGCTAATTTGCCTGAGCAACCGCTGGATGGTGAGTTATGGATGGGGCGTGGTCAGTTCAATACAGTCTCTGCACTGATCAGAAGCGGTACAGTTAAAGAGACAGCTGATCGGAATAAAGGCTGGCGTCAGGTTAAATTTATGCTGTTTGATCTGCCGGGTTCACCTGATCGTTTTGGTCAGCGTTTGGAGTACCTGAAAGCCCTGGTGAATAAGATAGACCGGGACTGGATTCTGTTAGTAGATCAGCGACGGCTAGCCAGTGAGGCAGAATTAATGGCCTGGTTGGAGCAGGTTGTTGCGGGTGGCGGCGAAGGACTGATGTTGCATCATGATAATGCGACTTATACGCAAGGGCGAAGCTCTGATCTGCTTAAACTGAAGTTGTGGCAAGATGCCGAAGCGCGGGTGATTGGCTACCAAGAAGGGAAGGGAAAGTATGCAGGTATGCTGGGGGCATTGCTGGTTGAAACACCTGAGGGTGTACGCTTTAAATTAGGTAGCGGGTTCACCGATAAACAACGACAAACACCGCCCGTGATCGGTAGCATAGTGACTTATAAGTACACAGGGGTAAGCGCTAAAGGCGTCCCCCGCTTTGCCAGTTTC
This sequence comes from Amphritea balenae, assembly GCF_003858655.1. GTDB lineage: Bacteria > Pseudomonadota > Gammaproteobacteria > Pseudomonadales > Balneatricaceae > Amphritea > Amphritea balenae. The sequence continues at coordinate 258,269 of NZ_RQXV01000001.1, read as the reverse complement.
TTGCGGATACGGCGCCCTTAGATCTGCGTTTAGGTGACTGTCGAGTCTATCTCGACTACCTGTCGAGATTATCTATCGTGCTAATTTATTAAGTCCTGGCTATCGAGCCGATCTATTTAGCTCACAGGGTCTATCAAATTTACGGCCAAAGGTGGGCGCTTGTAGTCAGTCTCGAATCAACGCTGTAATGAGGCGTCTTGGCCCGTGAGGTGTTGCTTCAGCTCTGCCTAAGCGAAATAACATCTGCACTGTATCACTGCTATTAATCGAGAACTGTTTTTTGAATTGAGCTTGCAGTGGCAACATCTCTTCAAACTCCTGAAGAACCTGACTCATGGGGTGTTGCACCAGCCCCATCGCAGTGGTTTTGAGGTTGATGCGGCAGTAGTCGCGACCCGCTTTGACCTGATCCAGGCGGCTGTTACCCGGACTGGAAATCCAGGCGAAGGTTGCAGTTGATTCCGCTGTTTTCCGGGTTAAGTCTACCGCCTGTTCGCCAAATGCGGTTGGATCTTTTTCGGTGCTTTCCCGTGACAAGAGAAAGTTTTCTACGATCATTTTTTTGATCCCGCTTAAGCCTGCCTGAGTGACGCCGAATCCATCGCGGTACTGTTTTACTTCAGCGTCGTTGAATCGAAACATACCGATCGTTTCAAGATCGCGTTTTTTGTCGCCCACTTCGATCTGCATTCCTTTGGTCAGGATTTTTTCTAACTGCTGTTTTGCTTTGGTACTCTGGACGATGCTCAGTGGATAGATGCTAGCTGCCCCGTGAAAGGTTTGCAGGGCATCAATTTCAGTCTGTTTCAGACGGCGATTATCGTATTCCTGTTTATTTGAGTGCCGGGTCAAAAGATGAGCGAATAGGGGATCTGGGTTTATATCTGCCCGGGGAATTAACCGGATGGAGGCGACCGGCTTATTGAGTAGTTCATGGTTACCGTATACGCCCTCTGGGAAGTAATCGATTCTGGCTTCATGTCCCAGGCCGGTTGCAGCGATGGACAGCGTTTCAAGAAATGTTCCCTGACTGATATGTATCTGTCGGTAATACGGATCAGTGGCTGGCAGTAGTCGTTCCGGATCAACATACAGGTCGAAACTCAAAGGGCCGGTAATACGAATAATCCAGGGTTGTATGTTGTGTGAGTTAGGGCTGAGGATCGCGTATGCCAACACCTGCATGCGGATGTCTTTTTCCATAGGGTCGGGGCCGTTCCAACCGAACGCTTCTGTGGGTTCAGTTGGCCCGCAGCCTACAATAGCACTGCTAATACCGATTCCTGCTCCTAGTCCTGCCCCAAGCCCTAGTATCTGAATAAAGTTACGGCGATTCATAGTGTTCTCCCGAATATGATAAAAATGCAATATACATTCTTTGGAATGTATATTATATTCTAAGGAATGTATTTGCAAACTGTCGCTATCAGTTATGGCAGTACGATTTTTTTCTAAGGAGAAACCCAGGTGAAAGGCAGAAAAGAAACTGAAGTAGAGTTGATGGTCTCTCTGGGCATTGTTCGGCAATTGGTTGCGACCCGAGAGGCTAAGCTTTTTGATGGCCTGTCATTGAATCCATCGCAGTTTGGGGTGCTGAATCATTTTACCCATAATCCGAAAAGGAGCTGGACTGTAACTGAGCTGGCTGGGGTGATGGAGATGAATCAGCCAGGTATTACCAAAATTGTGACGGTACTTATCGAGCGTGGCTTGCTACGGTCAGAATTTGATAAAGATGATAAGCGTCGAAGGTATCTAAAAATTTCGGCACAGGGTATGAACTTGTGTAACGACATAATCAGTTCGCTTGGTCCTGATATATCCTATCTTTTCAGTAGTTGGAAGGATGATGAATTAGCGCAGATGCAACAGCACATGATGAAGCTACAACAGTGGCTTGATGAACATCGTGATGATATTCGGCGTAAGTGAGAAAGTCTTGGCGTTGATGATAAGTTCCTCAGCACTAATCCTAACGGGAAAATGGAAGTCGGCTCTTTTAATACAAGAGCTTTAATACAAGAGCTTTAATACAAGTGCTTCTTAAATAAATAATGCTGGATTGATATGGACAGAGCAGAATCACTTAGGCAAATCATTAGCTTCGGTCAGTACCGGGAAGAGGCGTTTGATAGCTTGTTTAATAATCCGACAGATCCGGAATCCGAATCTGTAATTGCTTCTGTAGAGATGCTGCATGCTGTCTTACAAAAGTTTATCCAGGGAACTATTTCAACGGATGATCTTGAAGAGTGGGCGATGTTTGTTGAGTTTCGTGATGATATTGATCATTCGTCGATAGAAGATTACATCTATGCGTTGTCTAACCCGGACCTGATGGGTGGGGTCGACAAAGATAAGATTATTCAGATGGCTAAATTGCTGGAACATATGTAGTAATGTTTGAGTTTATAGCGATAACAGACAACAGGTAGAACGATGGCAGAGATAGAATTTACCCGCGATGAAAAGGCTATTCTGGTTAGCAAAATACAGCGCTACTTTGATCGGGAGCTGGATCAGGAGCTAGGTCAGTTTGATACTGAGTTTCTACTGGATTTCTTTGCCGAACAGATAGGCCCGTATTTTTATAATCAGGGGCTTTACGATGCCAGGGCGTTACTGGAATCAAAGTTAGAGACTATTACCGAAGGTTTTTATGAAATTGAAAAGCCAACCGAATTTATCAAATAGCGCTATAAGAAAACCGGGCATTAAGCCCGGTTTTTTAGTTTTATGGTTAATCAATAACCTGCTATTTAATAGCCCTATTACCTAATAACCGCATTAATTAGTAACCCAGGAGTAGCTTAGGCAAGAACAGTGACAGTTCAGGTACAAAAGTCACCAGAAAAACCATTGGCAGGTGGCCCAGGCAAAGGAACTTCAGTGTCGGCTTTATGTATTTATCCAATGAAAGCTTTCCGACCCCGCCGGCCATATAGAGCATCGGCGCACAGGGCGGTGATACATTACCCAAGCCAAGATTTACACCCACCACTGCGGCGAAATGGATCGGATCAATACCCAGCTGATTGATAATGGGTAGGAAGATAATCGCCGCCAGTACACTACCGGAGATATCGTCTACTATCATGCCGATTAGCAGAAGCAGGATATTGATCAGGAATAACAATACATACTTGTTATCAGAAATCTGTAGTAATGCTTCAGCCAGATCACGGGGTACCTGCTCCAGAATCATCGCCCTGCTCATAATGAACAGGAAGAACAGCACTGCCATAATCGAACCGGTCATAGTTACCGCACGTATGGTCACTGCCCCCAGGCTACTCAGTGTCATGCCTTTATAGATAAACAAACCCACCGGTATTGCGTAGATAACGGCAATAGCCGCTGCTTCGGTTGGTGTTGCAATACCACTATAAATAGCGCCGAGAATGATCAGCGGCATCAGTAATGCAAAGCCAGCGCTGTAGCCGGTTTTTACCACGCCCTTGGCTGCTTGTTTAAAGGGTAGTGGTGGATCAACTTGAATGTTGGGGTTATCACGCAGGAACCAGATATTCAAACAACAGTACAGTATTGTCAGCAGGATGCCTGGCACAATCGTCGACAGGAAAGCGGCGCCCACTGATAAACCACCGGTAATCGAAAAGACGATCATCGGAATACTTGGGGGAATCAACAGTGCCAGTACTGAAGAGCAGGCAACCAAAGCCGTTGCGTGGCCTTCAGGATAACCTTCACGAATCATCCTTGGGATCATGATCTGACCGACCGCCGCTATGGCTGCCGAAGAGCTACCGGATATGGCACCGAACAGTGCGCAGGTCAGTACGGTGACAGCGCCTAAACCTCCTTTGATGCGGCCTACCAGTGAGTTAACAAAGTTAAGCAGTCGCTCTGATATGCCGCCTTCTGCCATTAACAAACCGGCAAAAATAAATAGCGGCAAGGCTAGCAGGGCAAAGCCACTGGCCGTTTTAAAACCGTGCGGAATCAGGAACGAGATATTGTTACCGGTGGTAAAGGCAAATAGTACCGCTCCGATGCCGAAGGCAAAAGCGACCGGAATTTCTATAAGAATCAGGATAACGACAATAAGCATCGAAACTAAAAACAGAGTCATCGTTTATTCCTCCTGAGCTTCACGTGCGTGGGGCATTTTGCGAAGGCTTCTGAATTCGTTAATGGTTTCGAGCAGGAAGTAACCTACCATCATGGCAAATCCTATAATCATGCTGCCGCTCCAGAGTCCGCGGGGCCAACGCAGATTGACACTGACACGACCACGATCGATCTCTTTAAGCGCGTATTTACAGGCGAAATAGCCAAAGATGCAGGCGGCAATCATGCAGGTAATGGAGCCTATAAAACGGATAATGTTGACCTTATAGGGATCTTTTACCACCAGGCTGACGATGCCTCCGTGAATATGTTCCCGCTCCCGGGTGGCATATCCCATACCAAGGAAATAGATCCATACGGCTAATAGAATTGAGACCTCTTCAATTCCGGTAAAGGGCGATTCAAGCACATAGCGCATGATCACTTGCGAGAACATCAGCACCGCAAGGCTAAGGCCTGCCACCATCATCATGCCGCGGAAAATCCAGTTCAGCAGGCGCTCAAAGCGCATCAAATAGCTATCGACTCTACTGTCAGGTTGATCTGGAATCGCGTGCAGGTGAGGTGGGATTGGGTGAGTGCTGAGGTCAGGATCGTAATCATAGATCTTGGCTTCAGCCACGGGTTTCACTGGGGTAGTGAGCTTTTCTTGTTGCATAGTACTGATCCTGAATTAGTATCCGGACAATATCGTTTAATAAGCCCTCCGGCTCTGTCAGTTCATTCAGAACGTTCAGCGCCGGAGGGGACGATACCGAGACAGTTAAAATCGGGATGGATCAGTTGATGCCAGCAATCTCGCGCATCATGGTCATGATTTCTGGACCAACGATTTTTTCCATGAATGGCCATTCATTCTTGTAAAGAATCGCCTTGGCCTTATCCATCTGTTCAGGGCTCAGTTCAACAACGTTGATACCTTCATCACGAACCTGTTTCAGGAAGCCTTCATCAATTGACTGAGCTTCATCCCAGACTTTGTTCAGAGTGACATCAGCTGCAGCCAGTAGCTTTTCACGCTCATCCGCTGGCAGATCTTCCAGCCATGATTTGTTAACTACCCAGAAGGCATGCTCAAAGTAGTCCTGGGTCAGGATGTAAGCTGACAGTACGTCGCGCATCTGCCAGATCTCTACCGACGGGCCAAACGCACGGCCATCAACGGTACCTAGTTGCAGGCCGGTATATAGCTCAGAGAATGGCATAGGTACGGCGGTGAAACCCCAGTTGTTGAAGCGCTCAATGCCGATTGGCACTGGCGGTACGCGCATCTGAATACCTTTGGTATCTTCTGGGAAATTCGTTGGTACACGATCAACACCTTTACGGATCGCAACAGAACCGAAGCCGGTAGGGATAGTTCCCAGTACGACCAGATCCAGGTCCGCCATGATTTCGTTGTAGACGGTTGTCATTTTACCGTTCGGACCATACACCTTACGGGCATCATCCCAGTTATCAACTACATAGCCCAACCAGGACAGGTCCAGGCGCGGATCGAATTCGGATGCGCCGAAGGTCATGCTCATCGGTACTACACCGTCCATGCTCTGCTCGAAGATCGAAGCCCAGTCGCCCAGGTCGCCACCCGGGTGGTAATCGATCTGCATGTCAGAACCCTGCTTCGCCAACTGATCGGTGAAGGTAGTAGATGCCAGATGGAAGATGTGATCAGTAGGGTAGGCATGGGCCAGCATAAATTCATCGCCGGCTTGCGCTGACTGAATTGTCGGCGCTGCCAGTGCTGCGGTAACAGCACAGGTTGAGATAATAGTTTTCAGGGATTTTTGAATTGTCATAGCGACCTCTAATTTTTTTTATGGTCATTCTTGAGCACTGCCATCGATCATTTCTACTTTGAGAAGACCTTGTTTAGATGGAGTGTTAATGATTTTGCGCTAAGCTCTTTGTTAGTTAAATTTCGAATTAATGTATTTAACTTAAGCAAAAGGTTAACTTTGATGTTTATCAATCCCCTTAACTGGGGACTAGGATTAAATTGAGAACTCAGAAGGAAAGTGAGTGGTGGGGAATCTCTTCAGGCAGTATGCAGCTATAGTTAATTGTAAATAACCGGAGAAAAATTGTGCACCATATTATGTTCGATATTGATGGAACCCTGGTGCAGTCTTACCAATTTGATGAGCAATGCTACCTTGATGCGGTATTGGAGGTGGTTGAAAAGCCTTTAAGTAAAAACTGGCATTTGTACCCCAATATTACGGCTAGTGGAATTCTGGCCAGTCACCTTGAATTACATGGGTTGCAGGATAGGTTTGATGGTATGCACTGTCGGGTGAAAGAACTGTTTAACGAACGGGTTAAGCACTACCTGACAGACAATCCATTACATGAAATTTATGGGGCTGGTAAATTGATCCGTACCCTCCAGGCGATGGACAATGTTAATGTTTCTTTTGCTACCGGAGGCTGGCGTGATTCAGCCTTATTAAAACTCAACGCTGCTGGAATACCCACGCAAGGTATCCCTATTGCCAGCGCTTGTGACAGCCATATACGCACTGAAATAATGTGTATTGCGTTAGACCGTGCTCAGGTTTCCTCTGATCATAAAGTTACCTATATCGGTGATGGCGACTGGGATCGACGTGCTTGCGCTGAGCTGGGTTGGAACTTTGTGTTAATCGGCGATAAAACAGAACACCCTCAACAATTGGATCATTTCAAAGACCTGACTCGATTATTTAATTATCTAGGATAATTTAGGATAGTAAAAGGCAGGTTCCCTGTTCCTGATCTATTATCAAACTATTGTTTGAAATTTCTGATGTCATTCCAGGTTATGTCGTTCCCGGAGTATGGCGTTTAGCAAAGGTTTCATGGAGGAAACCATGTCTGATACCACGATTATCGCTGCGATTATTCTGGGCGGCGTATTTCTTATTATGTTAGTGACGATTATAAAGTCTGGTGTAGAGGGCGCTATCAAGATGTGGAATCTGATGGGGGCTCTGACCGGTGTCGCCTTCGGTGCAATTACCAGTTTTTACTTTACCAATCAGGTTAATCAGCAAGAGATTGCAGGGCTTCAGGCTGCCTATATTGAGGCCTCTGATACAGCGCTGAAAGCCCAGCAATCCATTGCCTCTATTGAAGCGTTGCTTAAAAAGCCTGCGTCAGCTCGTCCGGCCTTTACTGATAAGCATCGTACTCAGCTGATTCATCAGTTAGACACAACCAACAAAGAGCTACAGCAGATTCAACTTTATCGAAAGAGCTTACCTAAGGTACCGGCGAACAAGCCCTAAACGCCTTTGCATGCCTACTGAGAAAGCCTGGTACTTATTCGTAGCTGCCTAATATTCAAACACTCAAATCGACTCAATAAACGGGGGCTTTATGGAACAACAGCAGTTTTTGTTAGATGAGTTGGATCGAAAGATTGAAATGTTTCAGGACGCCTCACAAAAACATAAAGCTATGCACCGAAGGCTGCGTTATGGCGGTTTTTCTCTTACGGCACTGCTATCGGTTTTATCAGGTCTGGCACTTTACTATCCGGTATATTCGGCCAATTTAAATATTATGATTCTGGTTGTATCAGCCGTTGCAGGCGTACTTGCTTCTTTGGAAGGACTACGTAAAGCCGATGAGTTATGGATACATGAACGTACTATTTTCTATACCTTGTCTGATCTTAAGCGTGAAATGGAATTTGAACTTAAAGCGGGTGATATGGCGCCTGCAACACTGGAGAATTTCTTTGTTCGCTTGCAGACGATTCTTGTCAACTCAGGTGATAAGTGGAGTTCTGGTATTGTCAGTAATACCAGTGCTGGTAATGACTAATTTTTGTATACAGGTTGCCTGTCTGTTGGAAAGCTTAGCGATGATTTCGCGTCTAACAATGATCTGTCCAGCAGCCACTTACTCAAGATAATCTAACTGGTATCCTCTGCTTAAAGCCACCTACCCAGAAATAGGTATCTGGTTTTCTTATGGCGCTAGCTATACTAGCGGTTATTAGTTATTAACCGACCGAACTTAACATGCACAAGATAGCTTTAACCGATCTTCAGCAACAATTTCCTGCTGACTTTTATCAGGGTTTGTCTATGTTTGGCGCGCTGTCAGCTGACTGTCTTAAATTTCTCTTAGAACAGGGTACTGCCTGGTACGCCGATTCAGACGATTCTCTGTTTATCGAAGGTGATAACTCAGATAAGTTTTATGTAGTGTTAAGTGGTTCGATCAGCTTCTTCCAGGCGAAAGAGTCTGGCTCAGATAAGGTCTTTATACGGCGCTATCAGGCTGGTGAGCAAGTAGGATTTGTGGGCATGATTGGCTTACATCAGCGCAGAGGAGATGCGGTGATGGCTGACAGCGGTTATCTGCTGGAAGTTAGTTCAGATCTGTTCCACCAACTGTGTGATAAGTTTCCTCAGATGTTCCAGATCTTCCTGATCAATATTGCGCGTGAAATGAGCCGTGAAATTAGTCATCTGGATCAGATGCATGCTGAAAAATCTTAGCTTTTCATCATCACTTTGAGATAACGGCGGTCTGATCAAGAGGTTGTACTGTCACTTTCTGTTTTCTGTCCCCCAGCTCTGATATCAGCATCGCAGCGATAATCATGGCTGCTCCAATGAGCCCCTGATTTCCCAGATGTTCATTGAGCACCAGCCAGGCGGCTAAGTGAGCAAAGACAGGCTCAGCAGCGAAAATCAACGCGACTTTGTGCGACTCAAGAATTTGTTGGCTGGCTGATTGCGCCCAGAAGGCGTATGCAGTGCCCAGAATACCGGCAACCAGAATTGAGCTGATTATGATCGGGTCCTGCAGATGGTCCTGCCAGGTCAGAGGTGTTGAGTCAGCATAGTAGAGTGCCGGTTCGGGACTTAGGGCTGCAGCAATGGTGCTATAAATTGCTACGGCGATGAGTTGCAGGATGCTCAGTGGCACGACCGGCATTGAATCCACAAATCGACCGGTCAGTAGTATATGGCTGGCAAAACCAAATGCGCAGATCAATACCAGCATATCCCCCCGGTTAATCTCCAGAGCTTCGCCCATGGTCAGCAAATAGAGGCCTGCGGTCGCAACAATAACCCCCACCCATACCGAACGGGCAACCTGGGTGCGAAACAGAAGAAAGCCCAGTAAGGGTACCAAAGGAACATTCAGGCCAGTAATAAATCCGGCATTGGAAACAGAGGTAAAGCGAAGGCCTTCGGTTTGGGTATAGAAACCGATAAACAACATAAAGCCCAGCAGAGCACTGGCACTGAGTAGGGGAAGCCAGCGAACGCCTTGCAATTGATGTCTGCTGAACCAAAGCAGAGGCAATAGTGAAACGGCTGCTACGCAAAAGCGAATAGCATTGAAGGCATGGGTTGGCATCTTTGCTACGGCCAGATCGATCAGAACAAACTCAGCACCCCAAACGAAGCTTACTAACAGCAGTAAGCAAACGGCGACTTTAGGCGATCTGATCGGCATAGTAAAAACCTGAGAAGTGGCTATATACGGCGTTGCCGCATGCTAGAAAGGAGCCATTGGCGCCTGCGAGTGGATATTAAAAATGGAGGCAAGGCCTCCATTTTAGTTTTCAACATAGCGGTTTCACCGCTGTCTTGTTCTGTCTTTAGGCAAAAACAAAGCCTAGTACGATCAGTGATGCGAATGCCAGTACCGCACCGATCAGTGCGTATGGAATCTGCGTCATAGCGTGTTGCATTGGGGTACAGCCTGAACCTTGCGATGACAATACGGTAGAGTCACTGAAGAAACAGGCATGGCTACCGAATGCAGAGGCAGACAACAGGGCGCCTACTGTCAGTGGCATAGACATATCCAGACTGATTGCCATAGGGATTACGATCGGCAGGGATACCACGAATACACCCCAGCTAGAACCTGTAGCGAAGACTACTGCAGCCATAGAGGCAAATACCAACGCAGGTAGCAGCTCTTTAGACAGGTAAGGTGCCAGAGAATCGATGATGTATGGCGTCATACCCAGTTGATCGTTAACCTCTTTAACCATGAAACCGGCACATACCACGGCGATCGGATGGAGCATGACTTTAAAGCCATCCAGCATCGAATCAACCAGCTGACCGAAACTTAGCAGGCGTTGCCAGAAGTACAGAACCATGGTGAACATGGACGCAACCAATGCACCCAATAACAGATCGATCTCGTAGTACACACTGGCTGCAACCAGTACGGCCATAGGCATCAGGAAGTTCAGCAGACCGACAATAGGCGCCGTTTTCTTCATACCTGAAGTATCGAAACCATCCTGTTGGATGCCAGGAGGAATTGGCTGACCTGCCTGAGCACGCTTTTCGGCGGTTTTCATTGCACCAAAGTCACCCAGAATGCCTGCGGCAACCAGGAATACGACCAGCAGAGCAACCCAGCCATATACCATGTAAGGAATTGACTCGATATACAGCGACATGCCGTTGCCTTCAGCGACTGCGCCGTTTTCTTCAAGCAGGGCTGCAAAGTAAACCGCCCAGGTAGAGACCGGCACCAGAATACAGACAGGTGCTGCAGTAGAGTCGACCAGAAACGCCAGTTTCTCACGGGAGATTTTGTAGCGATCGGTCAGGTTTTTCATTGAGGCGGATACTGCCAGAGAGTTCAGGTAGTCATCGATGAATACCATGATACCCAGAGTACAAGTGGTTAGCATGGTGCCGCGCTTGGTTTTAATCCGCTTGGCCAGCATCTCGCCAAAGCTGAGTACGCTACCGCCGCGTTCCAGCATGTTGATCAGGCCGCCCATCATGCCGCATACAAGAACGATCCAGGCGATAGTTTCATCCATTACTACGTTAAGGGAAAGATCGCCCAGGCCGGTAATAACATTGGTTGGATCCAGTAGCAGAAGGCCGGCAATAATACCGGCAAAGATTGATTCAAGAGGCTTCTTGGTAATCACTGCGACAAACAGAATCAACAGTGCTGGAAGCAGACTGTAAAAACCATAAGGTTCGCCTTCGACGTGCTGAGTCGACAGGTAGGCGAAAAAGGCCATGATTGAACCAAAGAATATCATCCACTTTTGCGGACTGTTTGTGGTCTTATCTTCTGCTCGGAGAAGATTGCTGTCTGCTCCTGGTTGAGCGATATCAGAACTCATAAAAACACCTTATTTGTATTTCTTATATCAGTAATTTGTTCATTCGGTTTTACTGCATGCCCTGCAATTACAGAGAAGCGTTATGAGCGAAGCAGAGACAAGGCGTAAGCCTGTGAAGAGGCGCAGTGTACGAGTTGTACATGAGCATTCTGAACAGGCTTGCAACACAGTATCTGCAAGCGTAATAGCTTATATGCCTAACTTATCCCGCAGGGTGTAATACCAGGCCCCCATCGCAGTGTATGGAATACGGAATGTACGACCGCCAGGGAACGGATACTGAGGCAGACTGGCGAATACATCATAACGCTCTGCCTGACCCTTAATTGCGTCGGACAGAACCTTGCCTGCCAGGTGAGAACTGGTGACACCGTGGCCACTATAGCCCTGGGCATAGTAAATGTTACTGCCAATCCGGCCGAACTGCGGTAAGCGCATCAGAGTCAAAAGGAAGTTGCCGGTCCAGGCATAATCAACTTTAACCCCTTTCAACTGAGGGAAGGTTTTCAGCATATTAGGCACGATCAGTGATTCGATTTTATCAGGTTCACGGGCGCCATAGGTTACGCCACCACCGTAGATCAGACGACCATCGCCGGACAGGCGGAAGTAGTCCAGCAGGTAGTTGCAGTCTTCAACGCAGTTATCCTGTGGCAGAAGTTCTTTTTGTTGAGCGGCTGTCAGTGGCGCGGTGGTAATAACCTGAGTACCACATGGCATCGCTTTCTGCTCCAGCTTAGGGATAAGTCCACCCAGATAAGCATTACCGGCAACAATAACAAAGTCTGCCGTCACTGATCCGTTGCGAGTATGAATTTTTGCTTTTGTGCCTTCTTCAACATTGGTGACTTCTGAGTTTTCATAAATTACACCACCCAGTGATTCAACCGCCGCAGCTTCACCCAGTACCAGATTCAGAGGGTGGAAATGACCGCCACTCTTATCCAGCAGACCGCCTTCATAGCGACCGCTACCGATATACTGTTGTATGCTGTCAGCAGAAAGCATTTCAAGCTGTGTGTGACCATGGGCTTCCCACAGGGCTTTCTTATCTTGCATGTCCTGTAGCTGTTTTGTATTACAGGCGGCAAAGATGCCACCATTTTTCAGGTCACAGTTAATATTGTACTGCTCGACAAAGCGACGGATGATCTTGCCGCCTTCAAAGGCCATTTTACCCATCTCGCGGCCGGTATCTTTGCCGTAATGCTTTTCAATAAAATCGATATCCCGGCTATAGCTGTGCACTATCTGGCCGCCATTACGACCGGATGCCCCAAAACCGATACGGCTGCCTTCCAGAACAACAACTTTAAAACCCTGCTCGGCCAGATGTAGGGCTGAAGACATACCCGTATAACCTGCACCGATAATGCAGACATCGGCATTAATATGCTCATTCAGAGCCGGACGTAATGCTTTGTCATTGGCTGATGCAGCGTAGTATGAAGTGGTGTGGGATGGTGCTGACATAAATAAAACCTCTAAAACGGCCCACCTAGGGTATTACTGATACAAACTGCAGCAGTGAAACAGCGACTACAGTTTTTGACTATGTGCTTACGATAACCATTCATTCATGTGGGCCGCTATACCTATCAGGGTATAGAGGAGGGTATGGCTGTTATTTCTGATCAGCAGAAGCTGATCAAATTAGTAGGGTGCCGCCGTCTCTGCAACGTTGTGAATCTGTCGAATGGTTTCAAGAAACAGATCCCGTGCTCGGTTTGGCTGGGCAGATTTTTTACTGATGACAGCAACGCCTAATCTGAAATTTTTCATTTCTTTACCTATCGCTTTCAACTGCCCCTGCTTTACATATGGACTTGCTACCTGTTCTGGCAGGAAGCTGATAAAGAACCCGGACATTACCATCGCAATACGGGATTCGTAGTGGTATGAAGTTCCCGCAAGGTTCATCTGAGCCAGTTGATGATAGACCTCTTCATGGGGTTTTAAACCGGCATGGATCAGCTTGCTGCTATTGATTACCGCCTCAGTAATTTCCGCTTCGGGCAGATTAAAAAGCGGGTGCTGATGTCCGCAGTATATGTAGTTTACGTCGGTAAACAGGTGGATATAATTGAGGCCTTCAAACTGGCGGTGGTAGGGAATCATGGCGATATCGACTTCATTATTCAGAACCAGTTTTTCCATCACTGTCATATGTTCGACTTCGACCTGTAGCTCGACATCGGGTGCCTGCTGATAAAAGTGTCGGAATATCTCGGTTACTTTACAGCGGGGATCGGTACTGAAGGTATCACTTAACGCAATTTTCAGCAGTCCGGCCGGGCTTGACCCCAGATTGTTGATGGTATTGCGGAATTGATTCAACTGTTCGAGGAGCTGTTTAGTTTGCTGGTATACAACCGCACCTTCCTCGGTTAATGAAAATCCCGCCCGCCCCCGTTTACACAACGTCATATCCAGCCGTGATTCGAGTGCCGCAATATGATTGCTGATAGTCGGACGGCTGATATTCAGTTCAGTTTCAGCGGCTGAAAAACCACCGCAATCGACCACGGCTTTGAATATTTTGAGCTGTTTAATCTCAAAATCTCCCAGCTGTCCTAATGCCACTTTGCTCATAATTTTATCCGGCTGATTACTCTTTATTAGGTTTGATTATATATAGGTAAGCGTTTTTTTACGTAAAAAAACTCAAACCTTTGAGTGGAGATCTGTGGATTTAATCCTGTCGCGGCTTTTGTGACGATGTGCACAACCCAACCAATAACTATTACAAATCCAGGATGAATTATGTTTAAGACAATAAAAAAGACACTTTCTTCCTCAGCGCTCGCAGTAACGCTGGGTCTTACGACACTGGCAGCAGATCTGTCTGCTGCAGAACACAATTGGCGTTTCAGTAACCTATACGGTCGTGGTACCGCATTTGGTGAGGTGTATGAGAGCCTGGCGAAAAACATCGAAACTAAGTCAGAAGGTCGGATCAAGGTTCAGGTCCTGTACTCTGGTGAAGGGGTGGGGACCAGCGGGCTGTTGGGGGCTGTAAAGTCAGGTCTGGTGACGATGGGCGCGCCTTTCCAGTCAATGCATGCGGGTGAGTTGCCCGCCGGTGTTGTAGAGATTGGTCTGCCGGGTGGTACTGATGATCCTGCTGAGCTACAGGCTCTGTTTCATGATAAAGGCTGGGATAAAGTCCTGACTAAAGCATACGGTTCACAAGGTCTGGTTTGGCTTGAGCCCTACATCCAGCCACCGGTTTATATTCTGACCAAGCAAGAGATTAAGTCGGCTGAAGACTTTAAGGGCTTGAAAATCCGTGCACCGGGAGCATACGGAAAGTTCCTGCGTAATCTGGGAGCATCACCTGTTTCTCTGTCCTGGAGCGAAATCTATACCTCGCTGGCGACTGGCGTCATCGATGGCTCAATCGGCAGTAACATGATCGATCACCGCGATGGCAACCATGTTGAAGTGGCTAAGTATATGTACAAACTGCCGTTGGCGGGGGCTCAGGTACTGCCGGTTATCGTTAATCGAAGTGCCTGGAAGAAACTGCCTGAAGAGCTTCAGGCTGTCGTACAGGAAGCAACAGAGCAGCATGCGGCTGACCAGCTGCGTTTGTCGAAAAAGTGGGAATCTGAAGCGGTGGCTGAGATGGAAGCTAAAGGCTTGTTATGGAGTCCAGAGCCATCTGATGTAGACCGCAAAGCCTGGGCTGCTGCCGGTGCAGGTCTGTGGGATGAATATGCTGCCCAGGATAAGTACAGCAAAGAGCTGATCGATATCCTTCGCAATAGTAAGTAAGCATTTTCAGTAAGCAAAAAAGGGGTGCCTTGGTGCCCCTTTTTCTATTGTCGGTGTTGTTATGTTTGAAAAAATACTAAAAACGATTTGTTGCACTATTGATTGGGTGGTGCGTCAGGCGGGCTTGTTAGCATCTTTTATAATGCCGTTGCTGGCCTTTGTTGTCGCATTCGAAGTGTTCTCTCGATATGTACTGAGTAGCCCTACGATCTGGGCATTCGATCTTTCCCTGTTTATGTTTGGTTATCTGGCGGCTCTCGGTGGCGCCTATGCGCAGCAGAAACGGGCCCACATCAATGTCGATATTCTGTACCTGAAGGTCTCCCACAAAACCCGCTGTGTTTTTAATCTGGTGTCTTTTTCGTTAGCGATTTTCTTTCTGGTGATCATCGTCATGATGAGTTACGGAAAGTACGAAGAAGCGATTGAGTTTGATTACCGCCGTCAGAGTGAGTGGGCGCCGCCAATGTTTCATTTCTGGATCATGATGATGATTGCCGGAGGCTTGTTTATCGCCCAGCTGGCGAGAGACATGATGGCAGAGCTGTTTTTTATTCTGACCAGTAAAGTGCTTATTGAGGAGACTCAGTGATGGGTATTGAAATTTTAACGGTGGTGCTGCTGCTATGCATTCTGGTGTTCTTTGCGTTAGGTGCTCAGGTGGGGCTGGCATTAGGCGGCATCGCTATGGCCGTGGGCTATATGACCTGGGGTGATGGCATTTTTAATGTTATTCCCACTACGCTGGAAGCGACCTATTTCAGCTTTATTCTGCTGGCTATTCCGCTCTATATCTATATGGGACAACTGCTGACCAAGTCCGGTATTGGCGATGCCATGTTTAACTTCAGTCAGATGATTATTGGCAGAGTTCGGGGATCACTGGCGATCAGTGTGATCGGTGTCTGTTCAATGATTGGCGCTATGGTGGGTATTATCGGTGCCGGTATTATGACCTCCGGCAGTATCGCTTTGCGGCCGATGCTGGAACGAGGCTATAACAAACGCCTGGCCCTGGGCGTTATTATGGCCGGTGGTGGTCTGGGGATTCTTATTCCCCCCAGTATCCCGATGATTATGTTCGCAGCGTCCACTCAGAATTCGGTAGGCCGCATGTTCCTGGGAGCGATGGTGCCCGCGTTACTGACTGTCGTGCTGATGATTCTGTATGTGGTGATTAGCTGCAAACTTAATCCAGACCGAGCACCACGGGATATCGATAATAAAGATATTGTTAAACTGGAAGGGCGTGCAAAATTCAAGATTGCCCGGGATGGTCTGTTCTCAATTCTGCTGATTGTAGCGGTACTGGGCAGTATTATCAGCGGTATAGCAACACCGACAGAATCCGGGGCTATCGGTGTTGTCGGGGCGCTTATTCTGGCGATTATGTTTAAACGTTTTAAGCTGGATATGTTCCTGCATTCCGGCTTTCAAACTGCGACGCTGGTCAGCGTTGCTATGTGGATTATCTTCGGTGCTTCAGTATTCAGTAACTTCCATCTGCTAATGGGGGTACAGAGCATGGTGGCAGGTTTTACCGCTAGCCTGGATCTGCCGCCAATAATGATCATCATTATGTTCCAGCTGATAATGTTACTGCTGGGCTTCATTATTGATGAGTTTATTATCGTACTGATGTGCGCACCTCTGTTTACACCTATAGCAGTATCATTGGGCTACGACCCGATCTGGTTTGGTGTGCTGATGATTATCAATATCCTGATCGCTGTTCAGACACCGCCTTATGGTTTCGCACTGTTCTACCTTAAGGGAATCGCGCCGGCAGGTATCGGCATGTCAGAAATCTACAGATCTGTGACACCTTTTATTTTGCTTAATCTCACCGTTCTGATTCTCTGTATGCTGTTTCCCGATATTGTGCTTTGGCTTCCGAATCTGGTGATGAATTAAGGAATAACGTTATGTATAGCGACATTTTAATTCCTCTGGATCTGTCCCATAAGGAACAGGCAGAGGAGCTGGCCGCAGTGGCTGGCAAACTTGCTGCTGGTGAGCAGGCCAGGCTGCACTTATTGTATGTGGATCAGAGTTTCATACATCGCGCCAGTTATCCGCAGCTGGATGAGTCGGAGTTGACTGGTCATAAGTCGGATGCTCAGCAACAGATGAAGTATTTACTGACAGATCTGGCTAAGAACCTTGAACTGGTGATTCACTGCCGTAATGGCACTGCCCATGACCAGATACTAGAGTCCGCAGCTGAACTGGATGTCGACGCCATAGTAATGATGGCTCGAAAACCGGGCATTAGCAGCTATTTTATCGGCTCTAATGCCGAACGGGTTGTACGTCATGCACCCTGTTCAGTGTTTGTTATCCGGAGTGAGAATTCAAACAGCTGAATCGGATAAGCACTGACTAAACAGGTTGATAATCAGTTGGTTGCGTTGAGTTTTACGCCAGAATGCAGTGAAAGTGTTGGTGTAACCGTATTCGTTTGTAAGTAGTGGCTGAAGCGCCTGCTCTAGTCCCCAGCTATTAACCAGGTGGCGGGGCAGGAAACCGAGATAGTGACCACTGAGTATCAGTGTTGCCCGGGCTTCCTGATGATGTGCTTTTGCCTGTTTATTCCATTGACGCATGTCCGGGTGGATCTCCCGGCCGGGCATCAGTCGGGGGGATTCAACAAAGCGGTGCAGGCCCAGCTCCTGAGTGCTTATCGGTGTTTGCTTATTAAACAGAGGGTGGCCTTTAGCGCAGTAAAGTAGCATCTCTTCATCAAACAGTTTCAGGCTGGCCAGTTCCGGATACTGCTGGCTGATAACGGTGATTCCGATATCGACCTGTTGATTAAGCAGTGCGGTGATTACTTCATCGGAACTCAGGGTACTGATACGGATGTTTACATCCGGCGCCAGTTCAGAGAACCGGTCCAGTGCCTGCACAATACAGGAGTTATGGGCGCCAAGCATATGTTCAGCAAAGCCCAGATGGAGGTCACCCAGAATGCGATTATGAGAGCGGTTTATGGTATTGCGAAACTGATCCATCGCTGACAGCAGTTCCAGCGTGGCGTTGTAGACAACCTGACCCTGGTCGGTGACTGAGAAGCCTGCCCGGCCTCGTTCGCACAGTCGCATATCCAAGCGCTTTTCCAAATCAGAGATGTAGTTGGAAATTGTAGAGTTAGCCAGATTGAGCTGAATTTCAGCGGCAGTGAAACCACCTGCCTCAACCACGGTTTTGAATACCCGTAGCAGGCGGAGATCCATATCTGCCAGTTGACCGCTGAGCGCTGCTTTCTTACGACCCATAATAACTACCGTATTACTTTTGTATATTTAAATGTGAAGGTTTGAATTCAATTATATAAACAAAAGCGTTAACGATCTATAAATAGCTTAATTGGTAGCGCAGCCAATGGGTATTTGAGACATATTAAATATTAATTTTAATCCCAGGCACGCAGGAGAACATAGAATGACAATCAAGCTGAAAGATTCATCACTGTTAAAAACCCAGGCCTTTGTTGATGGTCAGTGGGTTGATGCTGATAGTGGTGAGACCTTTGCCGTGACTAATCCGGCAACCGGTGAGCATCTGGCCAATGTGGCCAGTGTCGGTGCAGCGGAAACCCGTCGTGCGATTGCCGCCGGTGAACGAGCGATGACCGCTTGGAAAGCACTGCCACCAAAGACCCGGTGTGACCTGTTAGAAAACTGGTATCAGTTGATCATTGAAAACACCGAAGACCTGGCGCTGATTATGACCACTGAGCAGGGTAAGACTCTGGCAGAGTCCCGCGGTGAGGTTGGCTACGGTGCATCCTTCATTAAGTGGTTCGCAGAAGAAGGGAAGCGGATTTACGGTGACATCATTCCGGGAGCAAGTGATCGCCGGGGCGTAGTTGTTAAGCAGCCTATCGGTGTAGTCGCAGCAATAACACCCTGGAATTTCCCCAATGCGATGATTACCCGTAAAGCGGGGCCGGCACTGGCAGTCGGCTGTGCGGTTGTGCTTAAGCCTGCCGCAGAGACTCCACTGTCTGCGCTGGCGCTGGTGGAGCTGGCTAACCGTGCCGGTCTGCCTGCGGGTCTGTTCAGTGTGCTGCCGGGTATGGACGCACCTGCTATCGGTGGTGAGATGACTTCCAATCCAACCGTTAAGAAGGTGACCTTCACCGGTTCCACACCGGTAGGCAAGCTGCTGATGAAGCAGTGTGCGGATACGGTTAAACGAACCTCAATGGAATTAGGTGGGAATGCACCGGTCATTATTTTTGATGATGCAGATCTGGATCTGGCAGTAACGGGGGCTGTAGCAGCTAAATACCGTAACTCAGGTCAGACCTGTATCTGTGCCAACCGATTGTTAGTGCAGGAAGGAATTTACGATTCATTTGTTGAGAAGTTTGCCGCTGCTGTAAACGAGTTCCGTATTGGTAATGGCTTAGAAGGGACGACCACTCACGGCCCGGTAATCACTGAAAAAGCCGCAGCTGAGATTCACGCGAAAGTTCAGAGTGCCGTTGCTGAAGGTGCCACGGTAGTGACGGGTGGTCAGCCGGGCGAGCAGGGTGGTTGCTTCTATCAGCCGACTATTCTGACCGATGTGAATGACTCTATGCGGGTGTTCCGCGAAGAGATCTTTGGTCCGGTTGCTCCGGTATTTAAGTTCTCCACGGAAGCCGAAGCGATCGCCATGGCCAATGACACTGAGTTTGGTCTGGCAGCCTATTTTTATACCGAAAGCATGGGCCGTAGCTGGCGGGTAGCCGAAGCAATTGATTATGGCATGGTCGGGGTCAATGAGACTGCGATCAGTTCTGAAGTGATCCCTTTTGGCGGTGTTAAAGAGTCAGGCCAGGGCCGTGAAGGGTCTAAGTATGGCTTGGATGATTATCTGGAAACTAAGTATATATGCATCGGCGGATTAAACCGCTGATTAAAGCTACTTTCAAAGCTGCCTGAATAGGAGATAGCGGCGTTAAATTGATTCTCAAAATGCTCACTTACAACAGTAAGCTGCGCTTTTTCGAATAAATTTGCCTTGCTCTATCCTATTCATTTCAGCTCTGAGCCGCAGTTTATAGAAGCAACGAATAAGCACCGTGAAGCTTATTTTGCCGGAGAATATTATGAGTGAAATTATCTACCCAACCACGAACCTGAAAGTAACCGAGACCCTGACTATTGAACGGGGAGACGGAGCTTATGTTTATGACACTGAAGGTAAGCAGTATTTAGAAGCACTTGCAGGGCTGTGGTGTACTTCGTTGGGTTATAACAACCGTGAGCTGATCGATACCACCACTGAGCAGATGGGTAAGCTGGCTTACTCGCATATGTTTGGCGGCAAGACCCATCAGGTGGGTATTGATCTGTCAGACAAGCTGGCGGCGATGGTGCCGGTAGAGAATGCCAAAGTATTTTTTGGTAATTCTGGTAGTGATGCTAATGATACCCACATTAAGATGTTGCGGTATTACTTTAATGCGATCGGTAAGCCTGAGAAGTTTAAGATTATTTCCCGTGAGCGCTCTTATCACGGAGTTACAGTAGCAGCGGCATCCCTGACCGGCTTGCCACCAAACCACACCAACTTTGATCTGCCGTTTGATGCGTTAGGAGTGTTGCGTACCGATGCACCGCATTACTATCGTAATGCCCTACCGGGTGAAAGCGAAGATCAGTTTGTTGACCGTATTGTTAACAACCTTGAAGCACTGATTCTGGCTGAAGGCGCTGACACTATTGCTGCGTTCATTGCCGAGCCGATCACCGGAGCCAGTGGCGTGATCGTACCGCCAAAGGGTTATTATCAGAAAATTCAGGCCGTACTGAATAAACACGGTATTCTGTTCTGGGCTGATGAGGTTATCACCGGCTTTGGCCGTACCGGCAATGACTTTGGTTGCACGACGATGGGCATCGAGAAGCCGGCAATGATGACGCTGGCCAAGCAGCTCTCTTCCGCTTATATGCCGATCAGTGCTTCTGTTATCCGTGGTGATATGTACGAAGCGATGATCGAACCAAGCGCTAAAGTGGGTGTGTTTGGCCATGGGTATACTTACTCTGGTCATCCGGTGGCTGCAGCTGTTGCACTTAAAACCCTGGAAATTTATGAGCGTGACAATATCTTTGGTCGTGCGGCAGAGTTGGGTGAGTATATGCAAACCCGTCTGCGTGAATTCCTGGATCACCCGCTGGTCGGAGAAGTCCGTGGTGAGGGAATGATTGCCGCTGTTGAGATGGTTGCAGACAAACAGACCGGCCAGCCGTTTGAGGGTGGTGCTGTAGGTACGTTTGCCATGCAGGCCTGTCAGGACCACGGCATGATTACCCGGGCAGTGGCCGCTAACTCACTGGCGTTCTGTCCACCGTTGATTGTTACGGTTGCCCAGATCGATGAAATGATCGAAAAACTGGGGCTGGCACTGAATGACACGCTGGATTTTGTGACTAAGCAAGGGTTGCTAGCTGCTTAATGGTTCAGATATTGATTGTTTAACTTCAAGCACGGCCTGATTGTTGTGAGGGACATGTAATCAGGTCGCCCCTGCTGTTATTTCCGCAATAACAGCCTATGTCCCTTAGATTCAGCTGGCTCCGTCGCAATGGCTGAATCACGCACTTGCTTTCTTGAGCACTGGTCCTGTACGGATCATCCTTCGGGGGGATTTATATCCCCCCATTTTTATTTATGATGGTCGGCAATAAAAATAAGAGGAAGCTTTGATGGCTTTTAATACTATTGAACAAGTGCCGCTGGTAAGTAACGGTCACTATAGCCAGCTGCGAAAGCATGAGCGCTTTAGTGAGAGTTATGCCGATCTGCATACCCGGCCATTCCCCATCGGTGATACGCCCCTGCGTGTATCCCATATCGCATTTTTTCATAGTAACGAGGCGGTGACTGACAGTGATGTTTCCGGCTCTGATGCTGAACTGATTCATCTGCAGGCGCTTTGTAAGCGTTACAGTGTTAATCCGCCGAAATTAGGTGAGTCCTGCTTTTATCAGAACTTTGGTGAGTTTGAGGTTCGTTGGGAGCGTCATACTGAATTCAGTAGCTATAGCTTTATGGTTTACGGTGTAGATTCATCACCTTTTGCACACCCCCCCATATCCCTGATTCCATCAGACTGGTTACAACAAGTGCCGGGAGAGGTGATCTCTGCGGTGCATATCGATGCGATGGAGAGTGGTACGCTGCCGGATCGGGAAACTCTCCGACAATATTTTGAAGGGCAGCGACTGTTGGCGTCGGAGCTACGTGATGGTGCCGCGACGATTTGGAGTGCTTTGCGCCTGCATACGGATGGCTTTAATCGTATTTTATTGCTTAATAACAGCATGAATGAATGCCAGAGTGGTCGGGTAGTACGGGCGCTGCTGGAGCTGGAAGCTTATCGTAATATGATGCTATTGGCATTTCCCGAAGCACAGCGGGTTAGTGCTCAGGTGAGTGATATGGAGGCGCAGCTAGCACGGCTGGTGCGTCAGATCAGCGGACGAAGAGATTCAGCAGAAGAGCAGCAACAGCTAGCTGAGTTATCGGACATGGCCGCAGCCATTGCAGAGCTTATCGCAGCTTCCCGCTACCGGTTTGATGCCGGACGGGCTTATTACCAGATGGTTCAGAGCCGATTGGATGAGTTGGAAGAACGAGAGATTAATGAGCTTCAAACCCTGTCGGCCTTTATTGACCGGCGCTTATCGCCAGCATTGCGAACGGTAGATGCCGCTAAGCGTCGGCTGGATGATCTGGCCGGCCGGGTCGACCGGGCGACTGACTTTTTACGCACCCGGATCGATATGGCGATTGAAGCTCAGAATCAGGCGCTGTTGCAATCGATGGACCGTCGGGCGCAAATGCAGTTCAGCTTACAGCAAACAGTCGAGGGACTGTCGGTGGTGGTGATCACGTATTATGTGCTGGCTCTCTGTGGCTATCTGCTGGATGCGGCCGATACATTTAACCTGGGATTCAGTAGTGCGCGGACTATAGCGATCATGTTACCTGTAGTGCTGTTGTCGGTATGGATACTCAGTCGCAGGCTAAGAAAGCGCATCAAAGGTATCGAATAAACGTCGTCATATCAGTAAATTCTGGACCGGCCGAGACTGAAGCAGGCTATCGCCGGTATAATCGGTGGTCCCGAATCTTCTGTTCAGATCGGGCCTCAGTCTTTAAGGATTAATTATGACCGTCGACCTGCATACTCCATTAACGCAATACTTTGGCTTCGATCAGTTTCGTCCCGGACAGGAGCAAACTATTGATCAGTTATTGCAGGGTGTGTCTTCGCTGGCAATTTTTCCGACGGGCTCCGGTAAATCGCTCTGCTATCAGTTAACCGCAACTCAGTTACCCCATCTGACTTTGGTGATATCCCCTTTGCTGGCCCTGATGAAAGACCAGCTCGAGTTTCTGGCAGCAAAAGGTATTGCCGCTGCCAGTATTGATTCTACGCTTACACCTGATCAGAACAGGCAGGTAATGGCGGATGTTCGTAGCGGCAAGACAAAAATCCTGATGGTGTCGGTAGAGCGTTTTAAGAATGAACGCTTCCGGCAGTTTATTCAGTCGGTACCGGTATCAATGCTGGTGGTGGATGAGGCGCACTGTATCTCTGAGTGGGGTCATAATTTCCGCCCGGATTACCTCAAATTACCCGCCTATCGAAAAGAGTTGAATATTCCTCTGGTGTTGCTGCTGACAGCGACGGCTACGCGAAAAGTAAAGCTCGATATGGCGCAGAAGTTTGCTATCGGTGAGCAGCATATAGTGCAAACCGGCTTTTATCGGGCTAACTTAGATCTGCAGGTGTTACCTGTGTCTGCTCAGGATAAAGAGCAGTGCTTGCAACAGTTGATACAGCAACAGAGTGGCGCGGGTATTGTCTACGTCACTCTGCAACATACCGCAGAGCAGGTTGCTGGGTTTCTGAGGCAGCAGGGTATTAATGCGGCGGCCTATCATGCCGGATTTGAAGATGAGAAGCGGCAGAAGATTCAGTCTGACTTTATGGCGGGCAGGCTGGATGTGGTTGTTGCGACTATCGCCTTTGGGATGGGTATCGATAAGTCGGATATCCGCTTTGTCATTCATTATGATCTGCCTAAGTCGATTGAAAACTATAGCCAGGAGATAGGCCGGGCAGGGCGGGATGGGCAACCTTCGAACTGTATCACCCTGGCTAATCTGGATGGTTTGAATACGGTTGAGAACTTTGTCTATGGCGATACACCTGAACTCAGGGGTATTGAATATGTGCTGAACACTATCCGTCAGGAATGTCAGAACCAGCAGTGGGAGCTACAGCTGTATGGTCTGTCTAATGCTAGTAACATCCGTCAGCTGCCGATGAAAACGCTGTTGGTTCAGTTAGAGCTACTAGGTGTGATTCGGCCTTTATACTCATACTTTGCCGATTTTAAATACAAACTGTTGCAACCAGAAAGCCAGATTCTTGCACGCTTCAACGGTGAGCGACAGGACTTTGTTCAATCAATCTTCGCTAACACAAGCTTTAAGCGGGTGTGGGGCAGTTTATCGTTTGACGCCCTGCAAAAGGCTTATAACTGTGACCGTAAGCGAATAGTGGCGGCGCTGGATTACCTGCAGGAACAGCAGTTAATCGAACTGGAAACTAAAAAGATTACTGAAGTATTTCAGGTTGATCAGGCTTTGTTGGCTGACGAAGGATTGGGGCAGAAGCTGTATGACTATTTTGCTGAGAAAGAGCAAAAAGAGGTCCGTCGTATCGCTTCGCTGGTTAATTTCTTTGAACTGGACAGCTGTCTGAGTCGAAACCTGTCACTCTATTTTGATGATAGTCAAACAGCACAAGACTGTGGTCATTGTTCAGTGTGTCGGGGGCAGCCAGCCAAACTAGCGTATTCTACAACCCCACAATGGCCTGATAACGAACAGATAAAATCGGATCTGAATGTATTGCAGCAACATCTGGCTGCTAAAACTCAACAGCAGTTATCCCTCGATACCTGCTGTCGCTTCCTGGCAGGTATCAGTGTGCCCTTGTTTGCCAGGAATAAAGTGCGGCAACTGAGTGGTTTTGGTTGTTGCGAAAGTCTGCGGTATCAGGAAATTCGCGAAAAAGTGAGCGCGCTTGGATTAGGTTGAGCGGGTATCAGGTTATCGTTTTTAAGGGCACAAGGTTCAGATTTTAGTTTTTAGCGGTAGTTAATGCGTTGTCAGTTTCAGTTTATTATGCCGCTCTTGTTATATCCCACCTGTTTTAATTACTTGTTGTTCTTCGATTTAGGTTTTATTCGGTCATTCTCTGTCAGTGTTGCTAAGCTTTAACGTTCTACCTTATTTGAATATTAATAGGTTTTTCTTAGGAGATATGAAGATGACAGTTTATGTAATAGCTGACGTGGAAGTAACCGACGATGCCTGGATTCCTGAATATGCACAAAAGGTTCATGATATTGTTCATAAGCACGGCGGTAAGTATCTGGCTCGCAGTGCTGATGTTGAAGTTCTTGAAGGAGAGCCTCTTCCTACCACGTTAATTGCGTTGCTGACTTTTCCTGATGCTGAATCGGCCAGGGCATTTGCCGCTGATCCACAATATGCTCCTTATGGCAGTAGCAGGCAGGCGGGATCTAATAGCAGGTTTCAGATGATAGATGACACAGATGTAGCGGGTACGATTCCGTATCTTGAAAAAGGCTAGATAGCTAAGGTTTTGCTCAGGTTTCGAATTAAAAAAAACGCGCCATAAGGCGCGTTTTTATTTACTGCAGCGTTTGCTCAGAAATCAAACTTAGATGCAGTGTAAACCTTGAATGCCTGTTCCCAGATCTCGCCAACTTCGCCGTTACCTACAGGCTGACCATCCAGCTTAGTGACCGGTGCGATCTCTTTAGAGGAAGAGGTGATCCACAATTCATCAGCGTTACGTACCTCATCCATAGTGATGATACGCTCTTCAACGTCCAGGTTGCCGTCAGACTTCAGGCTGTCCAGGATGATACGACGAGTGATACCTGGCAGGATCTGATTGTCCTGAATCGGGGTGCTGATCTTGCCGTCTTTAACAACGAAAACGTTACAAGAAGACCCTTCGGTCAGTTCGTTGTTAGCGTTGTACAGCAGCGCTTCGTCGGCACCGGTAGAGTAGCCTTCCTGGAAGTGCATTACGTTGCCCAGCAGTGCAGTGGACTTGATGTGGCAACGCTGCCAGCGCAGGTCTTCGGTAGATACCAGGCTGTACTGTGTTACTGCAGAGCGATCCAGTGGTTCAGGATCTTTGATGCCGAAGCAGAAGCAGAAGATGGTCGGCTCAACATTTTCCGGGTAAGGGTGGTAACGCTTCACGTCAGTACCACGGGAAATGTGAACATAAACACCCAGGTTTTCGCCCATGTCAGCATTGCGCTCTACCAGATCATCCAGCAGTGTTTTCCACTCTTCAGCAGTGTGGCTGTTTTTGATCTCGATAGCCGCCAGGCCATTGATCATACGGTTGATATGGGGCATCAGACCAACGGACTTACCGCCGTAGTATGGGATAACTTCGTAGATACCGTCGCCAAACAGGAAGCCGCGATCCAGTGGAGAGATGCGGGCTTCAGCCAGCGGCTGGTATTCGCCATTCAGATAAGAAATGCTCATATTAACCATCCTTTCAAACTTGTTAGGGGGCATTGCCTGTGACAAAACCGCAGCGGCAGTTGTGCCTCCGGCAACGATCCGGAATTCTTTGACACTCAGTTGTTAGTATAATTCGGCCGGGCTTCGGCCTGAGGACAACTTCTTGGTCGCTTACTTCTTTGTTGCTTAAACGTGCAGATTGCCCGGCTGTGCTTGTGGCTGATGCCGGCAGAAATCTACAGTCTGACTTTTTGAGTTACCTGCAGTTTCTTAAAAAAGTGTATTAGTTGCAAGAGCCAGAAAAAGATAAGCAGATATTTCCGCTTTTCAGAACCAAAGAGTAAAATTTCCTGCTTATTTTAAGAAAATAGTAAAAATAACTTCAATCTTTATGCTTATCGAATTGCTTTAAGATTGATCAGACATTATTTCACGACCGCTTTTAGCCAGTAGCTGAGGTAGTATGCGGTCGTCATCCAATCGCCATGAAGCACAAAATGCCAGTTCTGGAGGTTGGGGCCCCGGTGAAAACTCAACCAGCTCTCCCTGCTCCAGATGCGGGCGAACTATAGGCTCAGGTAGCAGTGCCATACCCACTCCTTGCAGAGTCAGTGTCAGTAAGTTGGCAACAGAACTGCAGGTATGGAATATCGGCATCTCTTCAAGGGGACGAAATAGTTGTTGCAGATAATCCCAGGGGCGGGTGTCCCGGGGAAAACTGAGAATAGGGCAGAGGCTTAATGCTTCAATACTGCTAACCGGATTTTGATTCAGTAGCTGCGGTGTTGCTACCCAATGTTGCGGATAACTGCACAGAGGCTCGGTCACCAGTTCCGGCATATGGGTTTGATCAGCCACCATCAGGGCCAGGTCCATTTGATATTCTTTTAGTTGCCGGATCAGGGTCGGTGTAACATCACTGATTAACTCGAAGGACATCAATGGATGTTGCTCTTGCCAGTGTTTTAACAGGGGAGAGAGCCACAAATGAGCCAGTGTATCGGCGATACCAATACGCAGAGTGCCTTTTTGTGGGTTCTCTTCAGCGACCTGCTGTTTCATCTCCTGACTGATGGCCAGTAGCTTTTCAGCATAGGGCAATAATTGTATACCCCGGGGGGAGAGCCGGGTGCCGCTTTTATCGCGGATAAAAAGTTGCGTGCCCAGCTCTGTTTCTAATGCATTAATACGGGCTGAGATAGCAGGCTGAGTTGCATGCAGCTGCTGTGCTGCGGCGTGAAAGCTTCCCAGTCGGGCAACTTTTACAAATGTATTGAGGTTTCTCAGACGCATATGACTCAGCTCGCAGATCGATATTGTTGCTATGTCGGAGTTAGTTACTATATCGGAGCTTTTCAACAGTGCAATGCTTATTCGTCACAATCGCCCATCAGCATAATATCAGTGTCGGAAAACGTTATGGGCAGGTTATGGCTTTGTAGATAAGCGTTCTGTAATCGCATCGCTTGTTTTTCTAATGTGCCTGTACATGCGATCCTATCCGCTTTACCACTTATCACCTGATGGTGGTGAACCAGTTCATGAATGAGTTCTGCCTGGCCTGTTACGCTGTTGTATTGCCAGTCAGTCGGCATTAAAACAACTTTGTTTTTACCATCATAAAGCGCTCTGAGGGGAACGTTCTCGTAACTTCGGTAAGACGCTAGAATGCTAATTTCATCTGCAATGCCGCCTTTTTGAGATTCAATTTGCAACGCCGCTCTGACCAGTTCATTTTTCTGTAATAATTTGATCTCTGGCAGCTTATCCTGCTGTAAATTAATGTTCTGGCTGTAGAGCCAGTTTGTCGTCAGCACAAGGGCGTTGCTGATTTCGATATCCCGTGCACCGAAGTAATCAGTTTGGCTTGGCTGGGCCTCATAGATTGTCTGATAGATCTCATCTGTGGCGCGTTGAGCCAGGTTTATTTCAGAGTGATCCAGTTGATTACGCGTGCTTTCAAGAGCAGAAAGTGCTTCCCGGTTGCCTCGCTCAGATGCGAGGGATAGCCAGATATAGGATTTCAGAAGATTCTGTTGCAGGCCTTTTTTCTGAAGCATTTGACCGAGTTTAAGTTGGGCTCCGTTATGGCCTGCCCGGGCGGCATCCTCAAGGTAGCTTATGGCCAAAGGCAGGTTTGGTTCTGGGTGGTCTGGGTAGCTGTGAATGACTCCCAGACGATAGATCGCATTGGCATCATTCTGATCGGCTGCTCTATGGAACCATTGCATTGCCAGCGGTGGGTTCTGTATTGCTTCAGGGCCAAAATAATACAGGTAGCCCAGTTTATACTGGGCCCGGATATTACCCTGATCTGCGGCTTTACTGTACCAGTTGATAGCCTGAGTCAGGTCTGGGGGGACTCCGTTACCCTCTTCATATATCAGTCCAAGGTTATATTGAGCCGTAGGTTGGTTTTGTTCAGCTAGTTGTATAAATCGCTTTAAAGCGGCGTGCTGGCCAGGGTAAAGTTCAGCCGATGGGGTTGTTGCGGCAAGTAACCGGTCTTGTATGCTAAAACTGCTAAGCACTACTATGAGTGCTGATACGAGTGCAGTAATAAGTGGTGCTTGATGGAGTAACATGCCTGATCCATGGAATGTTAAAGAGTGTCTTTAATATTTGGCCTGAAGCACGCTATAAATGTCAAACCAGACTACTCTTTTTCTGCTTTTTTAACATTTACCTCTTACTTACTTTATTACAGGTGTGCCGGTTAACAGTTCAATGGCAGTTGGGTTGAGAATTTTACCTCTTCCATAGCAAAGCTGGATGTCACCTCAGTTAATCCATCAACCTCAGTAATGAGCTTTTTATAAAACCGGTCAAAAGACTCAATATCCCGGGTTGCCACCCTGACTAAGTAATCCCATTCGCCAGCCATTCGGTAGCATTCCATAATTTCTTCAAAGCGTTCGATGCTTTGAGCAAAGCGGGCCAACCACTGCTCATCATGATGATTAGTTTTCAGGTGCACAAATACTGAGACCCCGGCACCAATTTTTTTACTGTCTAATAAGGCGACACGTGCCCGGATGAAGCCTTCATCTTCTAGTTTTTTTACTCGTTTCCAACAGGGGGTGGTAGACAGATTAACCTGTTCAGCCAGCTCGTTTATCGACAGGGTCGCATCAAGTTGAATTATTGAAAGTATTTTCTTATCTATGTTATCCATAAAAATATATTCTTAATTTATGCCTTAATGAAGAATATTATTCTATAAATATTGAGGTATATCCAATAAAAGAAAAAAACAATCTAGCCTTTTAATCATATACTTTAATCTCACTAAAACAGGCCGGAGAGAGCTATGAGCTGGATTGAAGAGGCGATACGTAAAATTCAGGCAGATACACAGCGCTCTGCTGATACGCATCTTATTAAGGTTGAGCTGCCGAATATGACGGGCATTGATCTTTACTTAAAAGATGAAAGTACCCATCCGACTGGCAGTCTCAAGCATCGGTTAGCAAGATCCCTGTTTCTCTATGCGCTCTGTAACGGTCATATTCTCGAGGGGACACCAGTCATTGAAGCTTCGTCAGGCAGTACCGCGGTATCGGAAGCATATTTTGCCCGAATGATCGGTGTGCCATTTATTGCGGTGATGCCGGCCAGTACTGCCCGTGCCAAGATTGCGCAGGTTGAATCGTACGGCGGGCAATGTCATTTCGTTGATTGTCCTACCCAGATGCATGCTGCTGCGGTTCAGCTGGCTCAGGAGAGTGCGGGCTATTTTATGGATCAGTTTCGCTATGCGGAGCGCGCAACGGACTGGCGTGGTAATAATAATATCGCAGAAAGCATTTACCGCCAGATGTCGCATGAGCCGCACCCTGTACCTGCTGCCATTGTGATGAGTGCGGGAACCGGAGGCACTTCTGCTACGTTAGGGCGGTATATCCGCTATAAGGGGTTTAATACACAGCTGGTGCTGGTGGACCCCGAACATTCGGTTTTTTATGATGCCTGGAGAACCGGTCGCCGGGATCTGACTATAGATCGGGGTAGCAGAATCGAAGGTATAGGCAGGCCCCAGGTTGAGGAATCGTTTCAGCCGCAGATTGTAGATCATATGATTAAAGTACCGGATGCCGCTTCAATAGCGGCGTTACGCTGGTTGGAAAGTTTAACCGGGATCCGGGCCGGGGCTTCGACCGGTACTAATCTTTGGGGAGCGTTACAGCGGGCTGCAGAGATGAAAAGTAAACAGGAGAGGGGATCAATCGTTACCCTTATATGCGATAGCGGTGCGCGTTATCTGGATAGCTATCATAACCCTGAGTGGGTTGAGCAGAATATCGGTGATATCGACGATTATCAGACTCAGCTGATTAGCATGCTGGAGGGTTAATCACTCTATTGCAGGCACAAAAAAACCGCCAAAGGCGGTTTTTTAAAACGGTTTGGCAATTAGTCTTTATAACCGATCAGGGCGCGTAAGCCGGCGATAACGCTCTTGCCTTCTTCGACTGGCAGGCCATCTTCAGTCAGTTCGTTTTCACGGGTTACACCGTCAACACTACCCAGACCAGACAGGTATTCCAGAATCTCCAGAGGCTTAATTTCGCCCAGCAGATCGCGGCCGCTCCATAAGCTGAAGAATGCGATCAGACCGTATGCACCCCAGTTGGATACATCGGCAATCAGCAATTCATCAACCTGAGTGGATGCTGCATGAATATCCAGATCTTTCAGTGCTTCTGTGATGTTACCCATACCGATCTCGTTACCGCCATCGCCAATGCCAATGGTAGGGCACTTCGCATGGTTAACGAAGGTATCAAAGCATGCAGTACGGGCGCTGATGCTTTCGCCACGCATATTATAGTAACCACCATCAGCAGCCTGACCCGGACGTTCGATAGACAGTACGGCATCAGGGTTGTAGTTATACAACGCCTGAAATGCTTCCAGTTCGCGCTCGGTGTGTTCACCAACGCGGATCTCATGGACACGGTATTCAGCCATCAGGGCTTGAGAAACCGGAGGTCCGCATACAATAACCGGTGTTGCTCCTAAAGCTTCCAGTGCTTTATACAGTGCGATAGCGCCGACCGGCCCATCTGTCTCGAAAGTATCAACTACCGGGAAACCAGTACCAATTAATACGTGGCCTTTACACTTATACAAAGTCCGTGCTGCACGCAGGTAATAGCCGCTTGGCAGTGCGGGTTGAACGGTTTTCATACCGCGCAGGTTGCGAGCGACCAACAGGTCTTCAATCTGCTTGCTTAATTCACGCTCGTCGACGTTTGTTACGTTAGTCTGATTCTGTGACATGAACCGGTTCTCTTTAAAAAATTCATCTCAGCCTGTCCTGCGCTCTTTTGTATCTGAACGCGCTGTCTGACAGGCACCTGTTGTGTGTTCTTTTCGTTAGTCGACCTGATCTGGTTCAGTATTGTTAAACCGGACATGGGCCAGACAGTGCAGGTTATGGGCATCATCGATGGTGATCTCTTCAAAGGAGATACGTGACCCCGGCAGGAGCTGAGCCATACGTGCAGTATCCATAGCGATCATTGAGCCAATTTTAGGATAGCCACCGATAGTCTGACGATCGTTCAACAGTACGATTGGCTGGCCATCAGCAGGGATCTGAATCGCGCCATGGCAAATGCCTTCAGAAAGAATGCCATCAAAAGAGGGCTTAACTTCAGGCCCTTCAAGGCGATAACCCATACGGTCAGCACGGTCGGTAACTGTATACTCACTGCTGAAGAACAGCCGTTTCTGATAATCACTGAACGCATGTTGCTGGTATCCGGTGATCACCCGCAGGCTAATGTCGTCGAAATAGTCCGGACGGTGTTCTTCTGGCAGGCGAAAAGCGCGATGCTCACCCGGTGGATGGCAGTGCAGGTAGTCGCTTTGCTGAAGTTTCTCGCCATTGATGCCACCGATGCCTTCACGGGTAACGGTCGCGCTACTGGAGAAACTATGTTCGATCTGGAAACCACCACTGACCGCCAGATATGCGCGCGCGCCCTGGCTAGAGAATCCTACTTCAACCTTATCTCCAGCTTTTACTCGGTGAGCATGCCAGCGTTCCTGTTCAATGCCGTTAATCTTCAAAGGCATTTCAGCGCCGGCCAGAACTATCTGAGCGTCGGTTTCTGCTTCCAGAACCAAACCGCCGATACTGATCTCCAGAGCGGTGCTGTTCATCGGGTTATCAACCAGACGATTAGCCCATTTGAATGCCAGCGCATCTAATGGGCCACCAGTGGTCAGGCCTATTCGATGATGACCGAAGCGTCCGGCATCCTGAATCAGGGTTAGCAGGCCTGGCTGCAGAACTTTAAAGCCGCTCATCGGATCTCTCCCAGCTCGCCACCCAGTGAGATAAACTCAGACTGGCTGATTGGATTGAACTTAATACGATCGCCTACCTGAACCGGCATGGTCGGTTCTGCCAGGGGATCAAACATTCGGGTAGGGCAAAGGCCGATCAGGTTCCAGCCACCCGGAGAGACTGCCGGGTAAACAGCGGTTTGTTGATCGGCGATAGCGATAGCGCCGCGGGGCACTTTCATGCGTGGTGTTGATAAACGTGGTGCTGCGATGCGCTCATCTACTTCGCCAAGATAGGCAAAGCCCGGTGCGAATCCAATGGCATAGACCCGATACTCAGTTTCGCTATGAAGCTGAATAACCTCATCAATACTCATTTGAGCCCGTTCAGCGAGGGCCGCCAGATCGGGGCCGGATTCGGTGCTGTAATAGGCTGGAAGAGTGACTAACTTACCTTCACTGTTACTGGTAGCATCGCTCAGTTGATCCAGTACTTTGCGAATCCGACTGCGTACTTCCAGGTGATCAGTCGCCAATTGATCGTAAATGACCAGCAGGGAGGCGTAAGACGGCACCATATCAATCAGCATACCGCTGAGCTCGGTTTCCAGAATAGTGACCGCCTGCTGTACCTGTGCCGAAACACGGGGATCGGTCTTTTCGCCGAAATAGATAATCAGGGCGTTTTCACCAGCAACTTCAATACGCATAGTATTCTCAACCATCATATTCATTGAGTGATCAGCTCACGGATCTCTTGAATAGCATTCACGCCATCCATATTGTCGCCGTGTACACAGAGGGTGTCAGCGCGTAAATTCAGAGTGTGACCACTAACGGTGGTAACAGTGCCCTGATCTTTAAGCTGTTTGACCTGAGCCAGCATCTTTTCTTTAGTATGGACCGCACCTGGCTTTGTGCGAGCCAGAAGTTTGCCGTCATCGTCATAGCAACGATCTGCGAAAATCTCGAACCATAATTCGATACCCGCGGCTTTTGCCTCTTCAAGCAGTTGCTCTGCCTGAGGTGTGCTTTGTAGCATCAGTACCAGTGGGCGGTGATATTCTGCAATTGCCTGCATAATGGTGGCACGTACCGCAGCATCGGCCATCATATCGTTATACATAGCCCCGTGCGGTTTAACGTAACTAAGTGACAGGCCTTGTGTCGCTGCCATACCATCGATAGCGGCGATCTGATATTGCACCATTGCTTTGAGTTCTGCCGGTGTTGCTTTAATGGTGCGACGACCAAAGCCTACCAGATCCGGATAACCCGGGTGGGCACCGATGGTGACATTATTTTGCTTTGCCAATGTTAGTGTTTTTTGTAATACCAACGGATCGCCGGCATGAAAACCGCAGGCGATATTGGCCTGATCGATATGCGGCATTACCGCTTCATCCAGACCCATTTTCCAGGAACCAAAACTTTCACCGAGATCACAATTAAGACGTAAAGACATGTTGTTATTCCTCTTAATTAGCTTGGTTACAGAACGGCCAGACGGCTGTTAGGCAGGTCGGTAATCAGCATATGACCCGGGCTATGGGTAATGCAGAATTCAGGTTTGGCTTGCTCGATAGCAACCTGAGGGGTCACACCACAAGCCCAGAATACCGGTAGTTCACCTTCTTTAATGGTAACCGCATCGCCAAAGTCAGGTTTGCTGATATCGTTGATACCGATCTGAGACGGATCGCCTAAATGTAACGGCGCGCCGTGAACGGATGGGAAACGGGTACAGATCTGTACTGCACGGATCGCATCAGCGGCTTTCATCGGGCGCATACTAACCACAGTAGTACCGCTGAAACGGCCTGCGCTCTTACATTCAATATTGGTACGGTACATAGGTACGTTAACACCTTCGGTGATGTTGCGTACTTCCAGACCGTCGGCAATCAATGCCTCTTCAAAGGAGAAAGAACAACCGAGAACAAAAGTTACCAGATCATCGCGCCAGTAATCTTTAAGGTCAGCAACTTCCTGTGTCAGGATGCCATTTTCATAGATACGGTATTTAGGCACATCGCTACGTATATCAATGTTTTGCCCCAGATCTGGCAGCATAAATTCACCGGGCTGGCTGGACATACCAACCACAGGGCAGGGCTTAGGATTCATCTGACAGAACTGAAGAAAATCATTGGCCCACGCTTTAGGCATGATAGCCAGGTTGCCCTGTACAAATCCCTGACCAAAGCCGGAGGTGTTGCCAGTAAATTCACCGCTACGGATCTGCTGGCGGATTTCAAAAGGAGTCATCTCTTTGTTCATCAGTTAAACCTTATGCTGGTGGCCAATAAGGCCGGTATTCGTTGCATGGCGCCAGAGTAGGGGCCGGTGATCGTTAGGGTATTGATAATCTATCGTTATCAAATACTGTTTGCTTCTGGTTTTAGTGTAACGCTTTTTAAAGCAATCGCCGTGGATGGACGTTAAGACGAGCAGTTACTAAAAAACGGAGTAACGGCTGGGATTGGGGCGACTGGCCAGGATCGCTGGCCAGTCGGTTAACTGGAAATCTAAAGGTGTATAGAAGTCAGTTAAAACCGGTGTGGCGAATTACTGTGTTGCCATCCACTGTTCAACCTGAGCCTGGCTACGGCCAAAAAATACAACTCGTGCGGTTGAACTCAGAGTTCCGTTGTAACCAATAGTGCGACGGTAAACCCACCAGCTATTGGCAGCTTGCTCAACGACTTCGTCAACGTGACGGATCTGCTGAAACTGGTCTAGCGGCATCATAGTGCTCATGGCTTTATTGGAACTCCTGAAAAATAAGGGTTGCTCTGAGTATGTCTGTATTGTCGGGGGAATAGGGGGAGGCTGTCTAATGAATAATCACTTACATATCTGATAACTTTTATTTATCAGATGCCGCTGAGGCTCTAGTTAAGTCTGTACATAAGGGTACGGCTTAAGGATTTTGTTTGAAGGGAGTTCGCGGCGAAATTGAACCTATAGCTGAGTTTATTCTTTTTCAGCCCATAAACAGGATATTGATTCTTGACATCCTTGTATTGCCGGGTATCATAGCGATCGTCCTGAAGGGCAGTTAACTGATTGAATTTGATTGTTAAATTATTGAGGTTTTCAGCTTTTCAAACTGCAGCGTCCCATTCGTCTAGTGGCCTAGGACACCGCCCTTTCACGGCGGTAACAGGGGTTCGAACCCCCTATGGGACGCCATTTTTCCTCAGATTCAGACCATCTTTTCCATTATCTCAGTGACCCAGTTCAGACTATCCAGATAGGCCTGATGTAGCTCTTGTTCCGGTTGTGTTGTCGGCAGAGTATGCCAGCGTGCCTGTATCAGACTATCGACACAACTCAGCAGTTCTCCGTATTGACCTTCGCCAAAAAGAATTCCCCGCTCTATCTCTTCACTCAGAGAGACCTGATCAAGAATATCTTCCATCTCCATATCAAGCAGAGCATCCAGTCCGGCAACTACGCCCATCATAAAGCCGCTCGAGGACGGAATACCATAGCTGCGTTCAGACAATAGTTCACACATGCGTGCGCGTATTAGTGTGTGGCGAGTCAGTTCATCCGGTTTGCCTGATTGGCCCGAGAATGAGATCAGGGCGCACCAACGCTTAATTTCAGAAACCCCCAGTAATACAATCGCTTCTTCTACACTTTCAATTTTACGAATAAGATTAAACAGTGAAGAGTTTACAATCCGGAGAATCTTAAAGGTTAACTGTGGATCTTTTTTCAGTACTTTCTCTATTTCTGGCGGAGTGACGTCGGGACTGGCCATCACCGCCATCAGTTCAATCATCACAACTTCACTACTATTTAAACGCTTTCCTTTAACTAACTGTGGCCGACAAAGAAAGTAACCCTGGAATAGCTTAAACCCCAGTTCTTTACAGAGTTCGAACTCAGCATGAGTTTCGATTTTTTCTGCCAATAAGGTGACTTTAAAAGGTTTCAGAATTCTGACATGCTCACGAACCTCTTCGTCGGTCATCTCTAACAGATCGAGTTTAACGATATGAGCCAGATGTATGATGGGATCGTATTCAGGGCTATAGATGAAGTCATCCAGTGCGATTCTGTAGCCGGCCTTTATAAAGCGCTTAACACCGGCAATCAGTTCATCGTCTACTTGCATCCCTTCAAGTATCTCAATAACAATATGGCGGCGCGACAGACCTGGAATCTGATCTGATTTTACCAGTTCTTTAGTCAGATTGATGAAGGCCGGTAACTGTTTTAACTCACCTGACTGATAAATGCTGGTGTAATTGTTCAGTAGTACCTGACTGGTTGCCGCATTGCCATCAGTAAACAGGCTATCGGCGGGATTATCTTTATCCCGGTAGAGTAGTTCATAGGCGACAACATTCAGATTGGCATCGTAGATGGGCTGCCGGGCCATCAATATATCCTGTGCCATAGATCGCTCCTGCGAAAATATCTGCCGGGGTTATATGAATTTAAGCCCGGATACACTTAAAAGTTATTTTTAAGTACAGTTAGTATAGAGCGTGTTTTTTTTTCTGTTATACGAAATTTCCCCATAATGAGTAAAGGTTATTGCTATGTCTCTCACTTTACATCACTGTCATGAAGCCCGGTCAATGCGAGTGCTTTGGCTATTGCATGAGCTTGAGATCGATTTTGAGCTAAAGGTCTATCCTTTCACTGAATTACATAGTGATGAATACCTGCGGGTGCATCCACTGGCCAGGGTGCCTGCGTTGGAGCATAACGATCAGGTTCTATATGAAAGTGGGGCGATAATTCAGTACCTGTGTGAACTGTACTCCCCGGATCAGTTAGGCAGATTACCCGGCCACGCTGAACGTCCGGCCTGGCTACAATGGTTACATTTTGCTGAAACCATTGCCGTACATGGAGCCAGTCTGGTACAACAACATCTGGTGATCTATCAGGATGAGATGCGCTCTGCAACGGTTCAAAAGCTGGAGCGACGTCGAATGGAAAAGGGACTTGCGATGCTAAATCAGCATTTAAGTGGTTCAGAATATCTACTTACAAGGTTTAGCGCGGTGGATGTCGCCGTTGGCTATAGTATTTACCTGGCGCGTTTCTTTACCGATATCAAACAGTTCCCAGAGCTGCAACGCTATTATCTGTCACTGGCGTCTCGACCTGCTTTTCTTACATCTTTACCGAAAGAGGGTGATAGCCATATTATTTTTCAACAGGATTTTTATACCGGTCCGGCCTGAGGTAGACGATGTTCAAAAGAATAGTGCTTGCGCTTACCCTTTTATTGATGAGTGCTGTAGTTGCTTTTTTGTTGTTACAGCCTGATCCTGTGCAGATTGAAGTTGAACTAAAGTTAGAAGGCTCAGCTGAATCCAGTGTAGTACTACCTGTCTATGTGTATGCAGCGACACCCGGATCAAAGCTTCCTTTAAGTTATCATCAGACCAGCACTGACAAGCTGCCAATTAAAATAGTGTTGCGAGAGGATATGTATCTTTTACCTTCCCATACCATGAAAGGAGCCGATGAGCTGGTAGTGATCGCAAAGCTATCAGCCAGTGGTGATCCGCATAAAACTGAGCCCGGTGATGTTAGTGTTGTGAGTGAGGTTATTAACCCTCGTCAGAAAGCCGCGCTTAATATTGAGCTTACTCTGCCTAATCCAATCCCCTGATATAGCCTTGAGTTGACTGCAAGATAAGTCAGACCGATGAAGAGTTAAACTTTTCAATGGCTCTGTGGTAAATTCAAACACGTTCCGTATGTGCTACTTTTTCGCGGCAAGCTAGACAGTTGTCTTGATAAGGACTGTTGAGTTGAGCTGTGTAACTGGTTTTAAGGATGATCTGTTTGATGAGCAAAGTATTTAAGTCTGTTCTGGTGTTGATGTTGAGTGTTAGCTCAACCTTTTATTCAACTCTGGTGATGGCGTTTGATTATTATGTGGTTAATAAGAATGCTGCTGTGTTTACTCAACCTTCGGGGCAGGATTCTATAGCTCAGCTTCGTGCCGGTGAAGTATTACTTGAAATTGATCAGCAGGGGGAATGGTCAAAGGTTTTCTTTCTGAGTAAAGACAAACAACCCCTTAAAGGCTGGATGAAAACCCGGGATCTGACCTCCCAGGGCGATAAACGTGAGCCTACCGAAGTGACAGATGATTATTATCTGGCGACGGTAGATAACCTGCGCTTAAGAGGTGGGCCAGGCACTAACCATGAAGTTGTCGGTCGCTTATCCGATCAGCAGATGGTGAAGCAGCTGAACCGGTCTGGCGATTGGGTTCAGGTTAAATATAAGGATACGGCTGGTATTACTTCTCAGGCATGGGTATCGGGCCGTTATCTGAAACCTGCAAAAGCAGTGACTCAAAATAAAGTTGTTGCTCAGAATCAGCATCAGAATAAATCAGCCCCGAATGTTAATTCGGCTGAGCAAAGCTATGTGATTACAGGCAGCGATGTGAATTTTCGTTCAGGACCTGGCGCCAGTTATGCGGTAGTGGGTAAACTGAGTAAACCTCATAAAGTAAAAGTGATCGCATCACAGCAAGGCTGGAAACAGATTCATGTTGATCTGAAAGGAAAACCTTTGACCGGCTGGATCGTTAAGCGATATTTGCGTCAGGACAAGTAGTGAGTCGGATGGTTTTTTGAAGGAAAGCTTTTTAAAAAAAGGTAACAAAAAAGGCTGAACAGTGTTCAGCCTTTTTTCTTGGGAGCGAAGTAATTAGTCTTCCAGCTCTTCGTCCAGCTCTACTTCGGGTTCTTGTGCTACTGGTTTGCCAGAACCTTTTTTATTGGTCTGAATATCACGGATCTTAGCCAGCTGCTTATCCATCTTATGGGCCAGGGAATCCAGTGCTGCAAATAGGTTCTCTGCGCTTGCTTTGGCAAATAGATCTTTACCAGTTGCATGTACAGTGGCTTCGACTATCTCCTCTTTACCATTACTCTTTTCAATAGTTACCTGAGCGCTGGTGATTATGTTATAGCGCTTTTGACTCTCCTCTAACCAACCTTCAATTTTTTCACGTACTGCAGGAGATACTTTGTCATTACGGTTAGTGATATTGATATTCATGATGTTGCCCTTACTGCAAATTGCCTTGATTTAACAACTCTTTACAACTACAGAATGCGCTTCTCAGATTTTTTTGCAATAGCTAAATTCATAAAAAATAACTGTTTTGTGTTTTGGTCTTTTGCTGGTAAATTTACGTAGTTTAAATAACTAAAGCTTGCTTCTACCATCAGGGTTACTTGCCAGCAATCGTTTGACTCGAGTCAGGTTTTGCTGTGCGACGGTATAGTACTGGGGATGCTCTTTTATGGCCTTACGTAAAAACAGGGCCGCCATTTCATAGCGTTGTGTAATCATACAGATATAACCTATGTCGTTATAAGCCTCCGAAATAGGCATAACCTGTTCAAGAGCTCCTATCGCTTCGTTATAACGTTCCTGACGTGCATAGGTCAGGCCCAGGTTTTTCCAGGCGGGTGAATAGCTGTTATCAGATTGTAATGCCTTGTTAAATGCAGATTCTGCATTTACCCACTTTTCCTGCATGTAATATGAATAGCCCAGATTAGTCTGCACCCGCGGACTTTTAGGATCCAGCTTTATTGCTGCTTTGTAATTTTGCTCAGCCTGTATGTGTTGTCCGGTTATATCATTGATAATACCCAGCCCAATATAGCTGTCCAGCAGTGGTTTTTGTTTTTCAGGTTGCTCCTGAAGGTACTCTATCGCCTGGGTGAAGGATGTCGTGGCCATGCTATAGGATTTATTGTGCAGCAGTATCATACCACTGCCCTTATAAGCCTCACCTAGCTTTGGATCTAGCTTCAGCGCCTGCTGATAAGCCTGATAACTGATAGCCAGGTTATTTCGATTGTAATGGATATCACCGATACGAAGCAGGGCGTAGCTATGCTGATCATCTAACTCATACGCCCGGATATAGTTGAACAGGGCGCGATCACTGTCGTTGACGGACATAGCCTGATCGGCATTTTGAATAGCCTCTTCAGGTGATTTAGCCTGCTGTTCAGCCAGAAACGGAAGTATCTCTTTACCTTGATAATATTCCGACTGCTGAGCGGAAACATCGTTGTTAATCTGATTACTGGCACAGCCTCCGAGTATCATAGTAAGGCCGGCAGAAATCAGAATTTTACAAAACGGAAGAGCTGTTTTGATAGTCATATGTAATCCCCCATACATGACTGATTTTATGTTTGGCTCAGCACCTTCAGTACTCCTAAGATTGCAGGTCCTACCATCACTAAAAAGAAAGAGGGCCAGAGACAAAATGTCAGCGGGAATATCATCTTTGTTGAGATCTTCGCTGCCATCTCTTCAGCCTTTTGCAGACGTTTATCTCTGAATTCTTCAGAATAAACCCTCAGGGTGTCCGCGATACTGGTACCAAAACGCATACTTTGATCCAGAGAGGTAACCAGGCCGCGTATGTCTTCCAACCCTGTACGATATGCCATATTACGTAATGCCTGCATTCGCTCTACACCCATTCGTATCTCAGTATTAACCAGACCTAGCTCTTCAGCCAGTTCAGGATGACTAATACTTAATTCTTCAGCGACCCGTTGCAGGGCAGATTGTAATCCAAGTCCAGATTCTACGCAGACTACCAGCATATCCAAAGCATCGGGAAAGCCATGACGGAGTTTTCTCTTCCGGGAAATAATAAGCCTGTCAAGAATAGCGCTGGGCAGGATAATACCGAAAGCCAGTGTCGCCAATAGAAGATATAAAGTGTATTCAGTGGTTAGCTCTGGGAAACTCTGCACTATAAACAATGTGATGACTGGAAACAGAAGGGCGCTGAGAATCCGGATAGCATAGTAATCAGCCTGAGCGCTTTCAGAACGGAATCCTGCGTTGGCCAGCCGCATCAGCGTAGTGGAGTTTTGCC
The DNA here is from genome assembly GCF_003858655.1 of Amphritea balenae. Taxonomy (GTDB): domain Bacteria; phylum Pseudomonadota; class Gammaproteobacteria; order Pseudomonadales; family Balneatricaceae; genus Amphritea; species Amphritea balenae. The sequence goes on along the minus strand of NZ_RQXV01000001.1, from coordinate 216,480 downwards.
ATTGTGACGCTGGAATAAAATGCTGACTCAGGCTCTCCCGTTTATCTCCGGGCATACGGGAGCTTGTATCGGTACTGTGTTTCATCCGGTTAAGCCTGAGTCGCACCGGGTCGATAGCACCTAATAGCAAGAATCCGAGCCCCATAGTCAGGGCCAGTACTGTCAGTGAGGATAGCAGGATTACAGCTATACGTAGTTGCGTAGCATCTGTAGTGAAGTTATTGAGTAAGCCTATTATAAAGTCCATGGCAGCCTCCTACACTTCAATTCGAAGTAAATTACGGATCCAGATAATACCGGTCATCATCATAAAGAAAGCGATGACGATCATTTGTAATCCCAGCGGGTCGTCCAGTAGCATTGGGATGTAGTCTGGAGTGGTGATACCGATAATAATAAACAGTGCAAAAGGTACTAAGGCCAGAATCCAGGCCGAAAGGCGACCTTCGGCGGAGAGTGTTTTGACCCGCCGATTAAAGCGGAATCGACTACGTATAACCCGGGATATCTGTTCCAGGATTTCAGTGAGATTACCGCCGGTCTCTTTTTGAATAAGTATGGAAGATACCAATACCATTACTGTAACGCTGGGGACCCTGTGGAGTAAGCCCAGCAACGCCCGGCGTAGATCGTTACCATAATTCAGATCGGCAAAGGTCAGCTTAAACTCTTGTGCTACCGGGCCTTCCATCTCTTCCCCAACCAGCCGCAGCGCATCTGAAAAAGGGTGACCTGCTTTAACCGCACGCTTCATGACATCTATAGCATCGGGTAGGTTCTCTTCAAAAATTGCGATTCGCTGTCGCCTGGCATGGATGATTTTGATGAAAGGAACTGCGATGGTACAGATGCCGATAACAGCAACCACGAGCCAGATACGAGTGAGTAACCAGGCAAGTATCATGGTTGTCAGTGTTATAAGTAAAATACCAAAAACCAGCTGATAAGCGCGGGATTTATAACCGGCTTTTTCCAGCATATCGGCCAGAGTTTCCATTCCCGGAAGTGATTCAAGCCAGCGTTCTGTGGGTGAAAGTGACTTTAGATATTTTTTCCTCAGCAATACGGTAATAGCTTTAGCATCGGCTTCCGGTAGCATCTCCTTTATACGCTTTCGAATCCGACTGCGGTTTGATGAATTTTCGCCAAATACTGGAACTGTCAGGCCCATCACCAGCATAAATACAGCGATAAACACCATAGCGATAAATATCGTTTGTTCGGACATGACTTTTACCTCCGCGATTAGCGATCAAAAAGGTGAAAATGAAGGTCAATACCACGTTGCTTCAGGTGCTCATAGAAGGCTGGGATAATACCTGTTGCCCGATAATGGCCACGCACGTTGCCCTCATCATCAATACCCTGGCGCTCAAATTTGAACAGTTCAGTCATAGTGACAACATCACCTTCCATACCATTAATTTCCTGCAAACTGGTCATTCGGCGCTTACCATCTTCCATACGTTCAATCTGAATGACGATATTGATGGCTGATGCAATCTGCGCCCGCAGAGCTTTGACCGGAAAGGTTACACCGCTCATAGAAACCATATTTTCAATCCGACCTAACGCATCCCGGGCACTATTGGCGTGAACTGTCGTCAGCGAGCCATCGTGACCGGTATTCATTGCCTGTAGCATATCCAGGGCTTCGCCGCCCCGAACCTCACCAATTACGATCCGGTCAGGACGCATTCGCAAACTGTTGCGAACCAGGTCTCTCTGGCTTACCTGCCCTTTACCTTCAATATTGGGGGGGCGGGTTTCCAGTCTCACCGTATGGGGCTGTTGTAACTGAAGCTCAGCTGAGTCTTCTATTGTGACGATGCGCTCATCTTTAGGAATGTAGCCTGAGAGAATATTCAGCAGGGTAGTTTTACCCGAGCCGGTACCACCTGAGATAAGAATATTAAGCCTGGCTTTTACTATACCTTTGAATACAGATGCCAGTTCTTCTGGTATGGAGCCTAACTCAACAAGATTATCCATGGTCAGACGTTCCACAGAAAAACGTCGAATCGAGATGCTTGGGCCATCGAGTGCTAAAGGTGGAATAATCGCATTGACCCTGGATCCGTCTTTCAGGCGGGCATCCACCATAGGAGATGACTCGTCGATACGTCGCCCGATACTTGAGACGATTCGGTCAATGATATTTAAAAGATGACTGTCATTGTTAAAAGAGACGTCAGTCGGTTGCAGTTTACCGTTACGCTCAACATAAACACTATGCGAACCGTTAACCAGAATATCTGAGATTGACTGATCAGCCAGTAGTGGCTCAAGCGGGCCTAGCCCCATTATTTCATCTTCAATCTGCTTAATCAGTACCTGACGAGCGGCTTGGTTACAAGGTATCTGTTCGTCGACGATCAGTTGCTGACATATCTCCCGGATTTGATGTCGGGCATCGGCAGGGTCAAGATTATCGACCAGTGTCAGGTCCATTACTTTCAGCAGTTTCTTATGAATTCTGTTTTTCCACTCTTTTTCCAGTTTTGAGCTGGTGGAAAAAGTTACATCTTCGACTGCTTGTTCATCCTGTTCGGATGATGTGTTGCGTTCCTGGTATGATTTTAGATCTTCGAAAGGCATAGTCCTAGCCTCCTGTCAGTCGTGAGAACAGATTGTTTAACAGCCCTTTATCCGGATGAAGTTCATCTTGTTTAACAAGGTGGGCTTGTAGCTCATCCAGAGCTTTGTTAATTGCAGAACGTTTTGAAACAGTATTGATTGGTTCGCCCTTATTGAGACTGTCCATTGCGGTACGGTAATCATTAGGAATGGTGACGATCTGTTTAGTATTCAGGCTCTCTTCAATATCTTTAATGCTGATATCTGAATTCTTATCGTAGCGATTGATAGCGACAATGATCTGATCATCAAGTATTGCCAGTTCATTACGTAGAATATTAATCATATGAATAGCGTCTTTGATGTTGATCAGGTCTTGCTGTACTACTAATACAATCCTACCGGCGCTTTGCAGTACAGCTATGGCAGTTCGGTCGATCATTCTTGGTAGATCGACGACCAGCTGATTACAGTTTTTGAGTAACAGGCTCAGTAACTGGTTAATCTGATGCTCAGGTGTCTGGTTAGGTAAGCGTATGCTGTTGGTAGTCGAGCCCAGTATCTGCAGTCCAGACTTATGTTTGAGCATGTAGGCATTGAGTGCGATATGGTCTAGCTCATCGACGACTTTTAGCGCATCCGAAACGCCATTTTCTGGCTTTAAGTTAAGGTATTCAGCCAACGAACCGAATTGCATATCGAAATCCATCAAAATTGTTTCCTGACGACTACTAGCTTGCATCAGGTAAGCGAGGTTACAGGCTATTAAGGACGCCCCTGATCCACCTTTAGCATTGATTACGGCAGTTAGGTTGCCCGTGTCATTCAGACCAATCTGCTTCTTTTCAGCTTCAATCTGCTGCAGTGTTTCTATCAGTTCCTGATTGTTTACTGGCTCACTCAAGAAATCTCTTGCTCCGGCTTTCATTGCCTGGCGCATCATCTCCGGATTTTCCTGATCGCCAATCACTAATACGGGAGGGCGCTCAGTAATGCTGTGTTTCACCAGTTCATTCAGCTCTCCCTGCCAATGCTCGCTGAGATGCAGAATAAGCAGGTCAGGCATTTTCTCCAGATCGTAGAGAGGATCGATATGGCCATTAGTCACGCACCGCTTCAGTATGGCGTACTGATCGGTTGACTCTTTAATTATCTGTTCCAACTGATCTATGAAATTACCACTTCGACTACTGATCAGAATCTGAAAACGGGATAAAGAACTGTTGAGCTTGTTGATATTATCCATGCCGGTTGCTCCATTTCTGATCCATCTGATTCTCTATAAGCAGGTAACTGTCCAGCTACCAGCCGGGCTAGTGCCCAGACTTTCACTGGGTAAGGTGGTGCTAAAATCCGGTGCCGTTAAAATGCTGGTCGGTATAAAAGGTATTAATAGCTGGTGCTGGTAGTTCTGGACACTGGCCCGGACGTAACGTACGTCTTCTAGCACATTTAAAGGATCGCCAAAGCTTTCAGTAAGATACTCAACATTGATATTACTGCTATCAAGATTGCTCAAAACATTACCCTGAAAAATTGACCGATCAATTACTGCTGCGGTTTGATTCATAGGGCAGACCGCCGCCAGGCGTGCGGCACGACGAGTGACTTCATCCAGGGTATTCCAGACAAACAAAACCCGACCAAATTCAATAATTGCAAACAGAACCAAAAAAAAGAATGCGCCAATCAGAGCGAACTCTACAGTAACGAGCCCGGTTTGCTGCTGGCGATGTATATGCATATTCATAAGCCCCCCTAAAGCACCGGCATGCCGACCTGGGCTGTTAATGGGATGGCCAGCACCACATCACTCCAAAAACCAAACCCCGGTATTTTATTTGGCAGTATCATTGGATTGTAGGTATAGGTGGCTGTAACAATAACCGGGTTAGGTGCGGCTGCGTCGGTTTGTGTTGAAACAGAGATAGTGCCGGGAAGAAGTGAAGGCTGCCCATTGACGGTAGTACCTGTCTGAACCAGACTCACGGCATTACTACGTACCGTATTAACCGTATTTGTCGCAACCGCAGAACGGTATTGCCCGGCCAGATAGCGGGCGCCATCTTCTACTGATTTAGTAAGCGTGTTGTATTGATAAAGCATCCGTCCAACTTCAGCCCCGGCAAACATAACAAACAGTAACAATGGCAGGGTGAAAGTAAATTCAATTATCGCCATTCCACGTTGATGCTTTAAGTTTCTGAGATGTTTCATGCGTCATCTCCGTCGGGGTTTTTATACAGAACGATAATATCAGCACCGCTACTAGTGGTAACTCCGCTTCCCGGAGGTGTGCAAAGCTCCTGCTCGGTGAAGGCACCACGTAATGCTCCACCTTCACTGCTTTCATCCTCAGGTGTATTGGGATCATCCTTAATACTTCGGTGTGTTCCTGGTTGGGTAAGTAGGAAACAGGCAAAATTCTGTACTGTCATTGTGGTGTTATTACCGGTTGTTGTACCGTCACAGTTGCCAATGGGGACTGTCACTATTCGGCGATGATGTTGGCCATCCATTGGGGGCGTTTCCGCGGTATAAAAGTTTGTGTAGTCGGTGTAACTCAAGCAACCTTCTGCAGGGCAGGGGCTGTTATTAATATATGGATCATCATTAGCCCAGTCTGCTGGATAATCGATTTTGTTTTGTAGGCTGTTCAACGGTCCGCTATAAATACCGAAACGGGTATTGATTCCTTGAACGGTAGGACCTACTTTATTACCAGGTGCTACATCTATTGGTTGCCCTTGTCCCAGGCCTGCACAAGCTGGATTACCAGCAAAAGCGTAGCGGATATCATTTGCGCCTTGTAATCCGGGAAGGTCTAACAGGTGGAAATTACCAGTACCTATAGCATCGTCAGGACCGCTTTGTGATCCGAATTTTAAGTCGTATTCGTCACCAGTAATGTAGCCATTAACATTTCCAGACTGATCCGAATCAGGTCCCTGGCATACCATAACCGGAATCAGGCTACAGAAATTAGCACCGTTGGCAAAGCCCGCAACGGCTGTTGCTGCCACCCCTTTACTATTAAAGCCAACCACCCGAATAAGAAAGCTCTGCAAGGGAACCAGCGTAGAAGCCACTTTGACATAACGAGGTGTTGTTACAGTATTGGCAAATGAGCCTGGATTGAGATTTTCTGAAAAAGTGACAGTGAGAGAGGGGCTTTGATCTGACAGCTCTCCACTCAGGTTATTGTTGAATACAGTATTTGCTACCGAACGAGCCAGAGTCATATCACCGGTGTTGGTCTGAAGTGTACGTGCGGCAGCTAGTGCAGCGGCATCTGCAGCATTTTGTATACGGGTTTTATTCATCAGCATATGGCCACTGTCCAGAGCCAGTCCCGTGACTGCCAGCAGTGCCACCATACCGATGGTTACGATGACAGCAACAATACCTCGTTGTTTTTTTACTGGGCTTACGCGCGTAGTCCAGAAGGCGCTTCCGCGGTTCATCATAGCCTCCTGGTAACTAAGGAGAAGCTCCTCCTTAGTTACCTATACTAATTTTAATTTCGTTTTGGACCTTTTCAGGTTCGCCGGTTGATGTCCGATAGGTGTGAAGAATATTTTCACCGATCTGGCCATCAAGATCGCTTTTCAATTCAGTTCCATTTTCTAATGGAGCGTCTGGGTTAAGTGTTTGCATAGAGATCATCTGGTTGACGGATCCTCCCATTTCCATTGAATGTTGAGGAGTACTACTGCAGCCGCTCAGCCATATCGCTAATAGTGTTGTAATGGCAATTGTAATTTTGTTCATGGCTGTTCTCCTTATTCCACCGAGTGACCATAGCTGTTTTCCAGGCCGCCCTGTATGCCACTGACAGGCTGGTCCTGTGGTGCCGGATAACTTGTTGCAGGATCTTGATGAGTGTCGTCAGTAATATCCTCTGCGGAAACCGCAGCCTCATCGGATGCTTCCTCTGTGGAGGCTTGATCCTCTGGTGACCCCAGAGTCCTGCCTAACAGATAAAACTCAGCATCGGAGGGTTCAATAAAGTTATCAGTCGGCAAGCTCATCTGACCCGGATCGATAGGCTGGGCTAATACCGGTGTCACCATAATTACTAGTTCAGTTTCACCTTTTTCAAATTCCTGACTGCGGAAAAGATGACCCAGTATCGGAATATCTCCCAGTCCGGGGAACTTATTGACGACTTCCCGCATGTTTTCATTGATTAGTCCTGCAATAGCGATAGTTTGTCCATCGGCAAGCTCTACCGTTGAAGTAGCAGAACGTTTAGTTAGAGCCGGAACAAAGAAACCACCATTACCTGTTGTCACACTGGCAACATCAGTAAGTTCGCTAACACTGATGTTTAACTTTAGATTGATCTGATCATCATCCAATACGACTGGAATAAAATTTAATCCAATACCGAAGTCTTTAAACTCGATAGTTAAACCGTCATCATCAGGTACCGGAATAGGAAACTCACCGCCTGAAAGAAATGTTGCTTCCTGGCCGCTGAGGGTGGTCAGTGTGGGTTCTGCGAGTACTTTGGCAGAGCCATTTTCTTTCGCAGCTTCTATCGCAAGATTAAAGATGAAATCACCACTTTCGTAGCTGCCGAAAATGGCGCGATCATTAATCAGTAAAGGGCCAATAGCCGATGGAGCGTTAGCTGTTGCATCTCCACTTGTCAGGCCGTAAAACCAATTTCCATCAGTATTAGCCGCATTGAATTTAAAACCTAACTTACGCATCACTCTACGGGATATCTCAGCCACGGTTACTTTAAGCATAACCTGTTGTGCACCTCCGATTGACATCAGATTGACGATGCTGGAGATCGCTTCGTCTGAGCCTTCACCCTTAGTGGGACGAGCAAAACTGTTGGCTAATTGTACTGCGGTATTCATCCGGGTCAGGCTGGAAACCTGACCGCTGAGAACAATGGCGCCCTGGGAAGAGTGAACATTAATATCCTCATCCGGTAATAGCTGATACAACTTAGCTTTAAGAGTGTCCAGGTCATGGGTCACTTCGATATCAAATGCACTGATGAGCTGATTTTTTTTATCCCACAGCAACACATTGGTTGTGCCCAAACCGCGTCCCAGAATATAGAGTTGTCCTGACTGCATAACCAGAATATCGGCAATATCAGGATTACCGATGGAAACTTTTCTGACCGGGGTGTTGATTTCAAGAATATGTGATTTATAGAGGGGCACCCAGATCGTTTTCAGCTGCTGCTGGTGATCTGTTAGTTCACTGAAAGCATCGAGCTTTGTTGCTCTTGCAGATGTTTCCTGGGCAAATGCCTGGACACCTGATAGCTGGAACATCATTACAATCAGGAACCCCATAAGTGCCTTTGTTAGTGCTCTTGGGTATGTTAGATATTGCATGATAACTCCCTATCTTTTTTAGCTAATACCGGAGAAGCAGAGGGTGGCTGCTAACCGGGAATATACTAGACAGAGACAAGTCTCTGTCTGTCCTTTAGTTCCTGAGCTACAGACTGACTTTACTGTCATGTACTGAGGTGCCCCGGATAATAGTTACACTGGCTGTTTTTGAGGTACGGGTTCTGGGTTTACGCGGAGCTTCCTTCCTGGCAATCACATCGTCCTGTGGGTTTCGAAGCGTAAGCTGAATCGGACCTTCACCCCGTGCTTTAACAATAATCTCTGCTTGTTCCGGGGTCACTTCGAGCGTAACCGCCCGCACGATAACCGGATCTTTCTCATTGGTTGCTGCAGTCTGGTCTACGGCCAGTACTTTCAGGTCTTCTATCAGAGTCTTAGTGTAAGATCGTTTGTTCTGTACTCTGCTGGCTAACATATCAACCCGATTACCCGGTAGTAGAAAACCTGCTACACCTACCACATCATTTACTCTGACAGTGATGGCTCGCATGCTTGGCTCAATCAGAGCGGCCAGGGTGCTGCCTTCAGCGCTTTCAGCAAAACGGGCTTGCATCAGAATCTCGCCTTCAAACACATCGCTTTGAGCAATTTTGCCTAGCACTTCATCAGGATTCTGCGCCGTGCCTTTGGGTACCAGATCAGCCGGCATCTGTATCTCCTTCAGATGCTGTGCCTGAACCTTTTGGCCGTAGGGTATTCTGAGGCCTGCAGTCAGAACCGTTTCGATATCGGTTACTTCAACTTGCTGAGGTTCAGTAGTGATTTGATTTTCCAGCCAGTTATCTGCCATCATGGCTGCTGCAACAGCCAGAACACCGGCTAACAAAATAAGGATGAAAGTTCTGCCTTTAAACATAATGTCCTCCCGGAAAAGCTAGCCGTTGAGTATTGGCTGTCCTTCCTGTTGTTCCAGCTTGACGAAGTAACTGTCCCATGCCCAGTCAAGCAGTTCGCGGGTCAGGGTTGTAGGGGTGCCCAGATACATCGCTTTATCCTGGGCTATACCGAGCAGATCCCTGGGGTGGCAGGGAAGCATTGAGCGATGCTCTCGTTGGTAGTGGTTTTCAAACAGATAAGAAAGCAGTTCCGGCGAGCAGGTGATCTGTTTCTCCTCGCATACCTGATTCCAGATAGCGGTAAAGTCAGCCTGATCCAGAGTATCGAAATATATTTTATGGCCTATTCTTCGAAGAAAAGCCATGTCGCCCAGCTCGAGTGGATTGATATTAGTAGAAAAAACCAGGATGACGTTGAACGGTATTTCAAAGTTGTGGCCGTTGCCAAGGCTTAGATGATCAATCTTCTCTTCCATCGGCACGATCCAGCGATTAAAAAGATCGGCAGGGGATACCCGCTGGCGACCCATATCATCGATTATAAACATACCGTTGTTTGCTTTAACTTGTAGTGGCGCACGATAGAGATGGGTTGAGTTATCGTATTGTACTTCCAGCATGTCGAGCGTTAGCTCACCACCACTTATAACAATTGGGCGCTGGCAGAGCTGGAAACGTGTATCGTAACCTGATTTAAATAGCAGGCTCGGGGCTTTGCTATCAGCGTTGGCTGGCAGTACTTTGTGGACTAGCGGATCAAATAGCTGGATTACGGTCTCATTAACCGATATCGCATGGGGTATAAGACACTGGTCGGTTAATAGCCCGGTTAGTCGCTGTGATATGTATGTTTTTCCTGTACCAGAGGGGCCGTAAATGACTATTGATCGTCCGGAATTAAGTGCAGGCCCAAGTTGATCCAGTAGTGAGTCTTTAATGACAACATCTTTAAATGCAGAGTGCGTCAGTTCATGTGTAATTTGAGTGTCATGCACGGATTGTGCAAGAACTATCTGTTCATAAAATGCCAGAGGAACAGGCGCAGGGCCGATATAGCCACTTTTATTCAGTGCATCAAACGCTGCGACCCGCCCGAGGTCGGTCAGACTGTAATGCAGTTCCTGGCCTCTGCCTAGTTTGGGTAGAACTTCTAATCGCGCTTCCTGGCGTAGATAGCTAAGTAGTTCCTCTATCACTGATCCGGGTATGGTCAGCCGCTTTACCAGCTCTGATATGGTCAGCGCACCTGAATCATAGAGGTGCTTGCTAAGTAGTTCACTCAGAAAAAGTTTTGATAAGCCGGTGTCTTCTATTGTCTTGGGTTTGGGTGCCAGATCTGCCAGTGAGGTCATGGTATCCAGAGACAGAGCGGTAGTGTTAGATGAATCGCTCATAACAAACCTCCGGTGAGGGCCAGCTGGCTAGCCAGCAGGGCTTTAATATGGATAAAACTAAAGATTGAGTGTTGAGAAAGTGCGGTAAAGCTGCCAGCAGAAATTGCCAGCGCGTAGGGGAACCGGGTATTGGTTAATTCTTGCGCTTGATGGTTCGGTCTGACGATGGTTTTAGTCGCGATGAAAATCTGAATACTGTCTAAATAGCTATGTAGAATATCAAGGGTTTTCCTGAACCCAACATGGAATAATGCTTTGTATAGAAGAATAACCAGAGCCAGTATTCCGCCAATAATCAGAGTGAACATGGCAGCAAAAAAAGTTTCCTGGGGGCCCAGAATAGCCCCCAGTGAGGCAAGCATTTTGACATCACCGGCGGCCATCCCTTTAAGAATGTAGAAAGGTAAAAACAGCAGGAAACCGCAAGCTACACCTGCGGTGCCATAAATCAGGCCAATCAAACCGTCATTAATAAGCTGAACTGCGAGGCCTATAGAAAGAAATGAGAGACAAATAAAATTTGGTATCTTATGCCATTTCATGTCGATTAAAATTACCACCGCCATCAGGAGAAGCGTTAGTGTTAGAAGTAGTTCAGTAATTAATGTATGTACCATAACAACTTCTCCTGTAACGGTTGATGTCAGACTAATGAATCAAGATTGTTTTTTGCTACCACTAAGTTGCATTGATTGCGTTAGTGATGCCGGTTATTTCACCATTCACTGCGGTACCAAGATTTCGGAATGCCAGAATAACCGCTGCACCGACTAAGCCGCCGGCAATAGCATATTCCACGGTTGTCAGACCATCTTCGTCCTGGATGAAAAGCTTGATTTGTTGCTTGAGTGTTTGAATAGTCATTTGTCTATCCCCGTTAATTTGAGTCGTTGTTCCTGACGCCTATATCGACACGTCGCTTTCTGGCTACAGGAGGTAACAGGAAATTTAGATATTCATACCAATAACCGATAGGATTTTTTTGAAATATATTAGGATTATTTTGTTTGAATCTGGCTTTGAGTTTCTATATGAATTTTGTTCAAGATCTATAATGTCGCTTTTCCCTGTAATGAATCTAAGCTTATATATCACTAAAGATGTTTAAATGAGCTCTGATATAGAGCGATATAGAACGCTGTATTTAATAAGATTTTGCTAGGGAGGGTTGAATCGAAGGATAATATGTATGTCTATGAAGATGACAATGAGCTGGCTTGATCTAAGGAGTTCTGATGATATTTCACCACTGCTTCAGCAGTTTGATAATAGATATCAGATAACCAGGTTCATACGACAGCAGTTAACAATAGAGACATTGCTACAATGTAAAGCAGATATAATTTGCTTTGAATACGATTATCCTGATATTCCCAGTCTAAATTTATTACAGGAGATGCATAACCTGTATCCAGACTCACCTATTCTGATGTTTACTGAACAGCATTCGGAAGCTTTAGCTGTATGGGCATTTAGGACAGGTGTCTGGGATTACTTTGTTTTGCCATTATCTGAATCTGTTATAGCTGAAGTTATCAACTCTTTAAGTAATGCTAATGAATTTTGTTTTTCATTACGCCAACAGTTCGAACAATCGGGTCATGTGCGTTTACCTGATGAGGTAAGGTTTCGGGCACCGCCTGTCAGCCAGCAACAGCTACAGCCTGCGCTAAACTATCTTGAGATTCACTATAGTCAGAAAATGACGGAAGAAGATCTGGCTAAATTATGTAGTCTGACTGTTAGTCAGTTCAGTCGACAGTTTAAGCAGGCTTTTGATATTACATTTCAGGAGTATCTTGTTAACTATCGATTAACTGAATCGGCCAGATTGCTTCAAAATCCGGCAGCTTCTATTTCAGACATAGCTTATTCGGTTGGTTTTAATGATCCATCCTATTATGCAAGAGCGTTCAAAAAGTACCTCGGAGTGACTCCTTCCCGGTTCAGGCAGTTGTTGAAAGAAAACAATCAACCCGATGCGGTTGCTTGTGAGTTGCTTAAGACAGCCTGACTTTTCATTTTATCTGAGAGCTTAAAGGCCCGGAACCCGATCTTTTGGCGTTACACTCATGCCTTTTATCTGGGCAAAAATGGTTTGCCCTTTAGCTAAACCCAGTTCATCAGCAGCCCAACGTGTGATGCTGGATTTTATCTGTATTCTCCCTGCCTGCAGATTAACAAGGCATGTATCCCCACTATCGGAATACTCTATTGAGTCAACAGTCATTGATAATATATTCCTGATTGAACTCTGTTCAGATGGTTGCTTTACCAGCGATACATCTTTGGCATAAATACGTAAGCGGACCGGTGTTTTCTCAGTAGCATCTATGCGGGTTGTCCAGAGTGAAAGATTGTTATCCAGCGCCAGAGCGGTCATCGCATAGTCGGGATGCTGATGGCTTAGCTTAGCCTCTAGCACTACGCTGGCATCCTGCTCTGCTTGCCAGGGGGTCATTTGAGGAGAGCTCCAGACCTCTGCCAAAGGGCCATTGGCAATGATTTTGCCCTGATCAATTAGAATAAGCTGGTCTGCTAAGCGTAAAATCTCATCCAGGCTATGGCTGACATAAAGAATAGGGATGTTAACTTCTGTTGTTAACTGTTCCAGATAGGGCATCAGCTCAGCTTTTCTGGGGGTATCCAGAGAAGCCAGGGGTTCATCCATCAGTAACATTGAAGGGTTGCTTAACAGGGCTCTGCCAATCGCGACACGTTGTTTCTCTCCGCCGGATAGCGATGCCGGATAGCGTTGTAGTAGTGGTTCAATTCCAAGCAGACGGGTAATAATTTTAAATTGGTCCGGATCCTTTTCTTTATTGCCGTAGTTCAGGTTCGTTATCACTTTCAGGTGAGGAAATAGCCGGGCATCCTGAAATACATAGCCGATATGACGTTGTTCAGGAGGTCGGTTGATTTTTTGTTTGCTATCAAACACCCGGTTGTTGCCGATGGTTATACTACCGCCGTCAGGTGTTAACAAACCGGCAATCAGATTGATAAGTGAGGTTTTACCTGAACCTGAGCGGCCAAAGAGGGCTGTTATCCCCTGCTCAGGGAGATGAATATCTGTCTCTATTGCTAAAGTTCCCAGCTGTTTTTTTATCTGGATGGTCAGCATCAGTGTGAGAACCTCTGTTGTACCCGTTTACTGAGCCAGTCAGCAAGCAGTAATGATGTCAGTGCCAGAATAATTGCGATAATACATAATCGAGCGGCTTCTGCTTCGGCGCCGGGTGTTTCTATAAAACTGAACATCGCTAGTGGCAATGTACGGGTCTCTCCGGGTATGTTGGATACAAAGGTGATGGTGGCACCGAATTCGCCAATACATCTGGCAAATGCCAACACTGTGCCGGCCAGAATGCCTGGTGTTGTTAAAGGTAGGCTGATGGTAAAAAACACTTTCAAAGGGTTGGCCCCTAGTGTTCTGGCAGCTTGTTCATATTTAATGTCTATGTTTTCCAATGACAGGCGAATTGCTTTTACTAAGAGTGGAAAAGCGACAATCGCCGCGGCCAGTGCTGCCCCACGCCAACTGAAACTGAATGACCAGCCAAACCACTGATTTAGCGCACTACCAATAATACCTTGCTTTCCCATGCTAACGAGCAACAGATAGCCGATGACGACAGGTGGCAGAACCAGCGGCAGATGAATCAAACTATCTAGCAGGCTTTTTCCAGGAAACTGATAACGCGCCAATACCCAGGCAAGTAATATCCCGGGGGGCAGGCTGAAAAGTACTGCTATGCCAGATACTTTCAGACTAAGCAGTAGTGCACTTATTTCATATTCACTGAGCATCAGCTTTGATCTCTTCGGACATTATGAATCCATAGCGAGTAAAGATTGCCCGGGCCTGGGGGGAAAATAGAAAGTTGTATAGTTGTAGAGCTTCTGGCTGATGATTGGCTACCAGTGCAATGGGATAACTAATGGGCTGATGCAGGCTTTCGGGTATAAGGCTGATAATACGGCTGTGCTGACTTTGTATCGCGTCAGTGCGATATACAATTCCGTAAGGGGTTTCTCCACGCTCGACTAAAAGCAGAGTGCTACGTACATTCTGTCCCCGGGCCAGCTTTAATTTAAGGGACTCCCATAACTGCAGGCTCTGTAACGCTTGTTTGGTGTAAATACCCGCTGGTACATGATCCGGATCGGCGATGGCCAGATAGTCATTATTGAGCTTGCTAGGTAGACTCTTCAGAGTAACCGGTTGTGTTCCTGTAAAGTTGCTGGCAATCAGTGCAAGGCTGTTTTGTAAGAGAGGTTTGATGCTAGCGTTATTCACTGATCGCTGTTCGGATAGATAATCCATCCAGCGGTGATTGGCTGCTATATAGATATCAGCAGGTGCGCCCGAGGCTATCTGACGTGCCAAAGCGGAAGATGCTGCGTAGGAGCTTATCACTTTTGTGTTGGACTCTTTCTGATAAGCTGCGGCGACTTCATTCATCGCATTTGTCAGCGAAGAGGCTGCAAATACAGTAAGTGGGCGGGCATAAAGTGCGGGTGACGCCCAGCTTAGCCAGAAACACAGCGAGGTTATAAATAGTTTCATATGAAGAAAAGGTACCAGTGCCAGTTTTAACGAACTATAGCGGTATGTAGTTAACTTTATAGCGTATCGCTGTATACTAGCCTTTATAGCGAGTCTGTACCAGTCCCCCAAAAGAGATATCTACTTATGAAGCTTGATGCTCAACTGATTTTGAACTCAGAACAACGGATGTTCGCTAATCCACGTCGAATGAAGCTGTTAGCGGCTATCGCTGAGGTTGGATCGGTAAGCCAGGGGGCTAAATTGTCCGGAATGAGCTATAAGGCTGCCTGGGATGCGGTCAGGGATATGAATGATCGTGCTGAGCAACCATTGATTGAGCTTGCCGTTGGAGGGAAAGGTGGTGGCGGTGCGAGTCTCACACCGATAGGGGAGCGACTGATTAAGCTTTATAGTCTGTTAACTGAAATACAAAGTCGCGCCCTCAAGTCACTTATGGATGAATCAGTTCCCCTGGATAGTCTGCTGGCTGCGGTCACACGTTTTTCAGCACAAAATAGTGCCCGTAACCAATTTATAGGTCGGGTAACAGCAATAAAGCGATCGGGCATAAATGATTACATTAATATTGAGCTTAATTCTGGGTTAACTTTGGCTAGTGAGGTGACTCAGAGAAGTAGTGAAAAGTTAAAGCTTTACCCCGGACGTGAGGTGCTCGCGATGATAAAAGCGCCCTCGGTCAGGTTACTATCAGAAACTGATGTGCTAGACGCTGGCAATCAAAATATATTTTCCGGCACGTTAATTAGTCACTCAGTTCTGAGCCAACAGCATGAATTAATAGTTCAAATTGCTACAGACCAGACCATTTGCTTGATGCTAGAGCTTGATGAGTGTAAAGCTGAATTTGAATTGGGCCAGGTGCTAAACGTGGCAATTGATTCTACTCAGATTCTGCTGGCGACTATGGATGAATAAGAAAATTGTTTTGACCAAAATCGTTAGATATCACAGTATCTAATACCAATAACGATGTTAGCAATATAACGCTACGGAATTCACGTGTGGAACAGAGGCAATGACAAAGAGTCCGAAGCAACTATCGACCTCTTCGCTGGCTAAAAAACTAGCTAAAACAACCCGGCAGATGTTTGCTGAGTTGGAAGCGCTTGGCTGGATAAAGCGTGATAATGAAAAATGGACATTGACCGCTAAAGGCGAGTTTGAGCAGGGCAGCTATAGAGAAAGTGACAAGTTTGGTCGTTATATTGTCTGGCCTGAGTCGGTATTGAGCCATCGTGCACTGATCAATCCGGAAGACAGCTATACCAGTGCTAAAGGGTTGGGACTTAAAACCGGACGCTCTGTTGCCACTATAAACCGGTTACTGGCAGAGCTGGGTTGGATTAGACCCTGGCTACGAGGCTGGCAAGTGACTGATAGTGGTGTGGCTGTTGGAGGTGTTCAGAAAGAAGACTCTCGTACCGCAATCCCCTATGTTTCATGGCCGAAGCGGTTGACTGAAGATGCTGTTTTTAAACGTAACTTGAAACAGTTTGATAGCTACATTACCGCCGTAACGAGTATCAGTGGTTGCAGTGCTTTAGATGGGCACCTGTTACGTTCAGAAGCGGAAGTGAAAATAGATAACTGGCTGTACCTGTCAGGAATCATTCATGCGTGTAAAAGGTATCTACCGATAGTAGAGCAAGCCCAGGCAGATTTTTACTTACCCGATGGTCAACTTTATATTGAGTTCTGGGGCAGTGAAAATGATCCTGCGTATCTGGCTGAAAAAATGCGCAAGAAGAGCCTGTATCAGGCAAATAACCTAAATCTGTTAGAGCTTCAGGAAAGCGATTTAGATGATCTGGATGAGCGCTTGCCCAGAGCTCTGCGAAAATTTGGTATTGAGTGCTAGCTATGGTCATTAATAACCTGTGTCAGGGGATCTGCATTCCCCTTTGAACAAATTCAATATTGGCCATGCGTTCCATCCACTGCTGAACATGTGGGTAGTCACGGGGTTGAATCCCCTGCCAGTCACAGCGGCAAGCCCATGGATAGACTGCAAAGTCGGCGATGCTGAGTTCCTGATCAATAATAAACTGGTTACCGGACAACTGCTGGTCCAGTACGCTCCATAGACGCCGGCTTTCATCACTGTAGCGTTTAATTGCGTAGGGAATAGTCTCTTTGGCAAAACGATTGAAGTGGTGTGCCTGTCCTAACATGGGACCGAATCCACCCATCTGCCACATTAGCCACTGTAGACACTGTAGTCGTTTGGTTGGATCCGTCGGTATGAAATCGCCGGTTTTTTCTGCCAGATAAAGCAAAATAGCGCCACTTTCAAAGAGCTTGATGGTTGTATCATCAGGTCCTTCATCATCGATAATGGCCGGAATGCGGTTGTTAGGGCTGATAGCCAGAAAGTCCGGCTCGAACTGATCCCTAGCGGTAATATCGACAGGGTGTACCATATAGGGCAATCCGGTCGCTTCCAGCATAATGGATACTTTTCGGCCATTGGGGGTACCCCAGGTATACAGATCTATCATGTGGATCTCCCGACGTTATTGATTGGCAAAATGATTGTAGATACTGATGAGCTCTGCATTGGTAAAAGTTACGATGATGAGCTCCTGGCCTGGATTGATCAGATCTGGATTTCGCCCAAGAATACCTTTTTCAAAATTATAGACATAGGTATCTTTTACTTTCCTGTCTAATATTGCGCCGAGAAAAGAACTGGTGCTGTTAGTGAGTCGTTCATCTGCTGATTTTGGAATAGTCGCGCTTATCAGGCTGCTATCTAACTGAATGCCTTGTGCAAACGTATGGATCAGTCCGCTCTGAATGATGCCCCACAAGCCTTGTCGGTCGCTATTAGTGACGCCATGGATATAGAATAGTTTACCGGAAGTGTCATCCGGATCATTCAATAATTCCTGCAGCTTTATCTGATCAGCCAGAGCTAACTGTATACCATTGTTTATTACTTCTTGGGTATTCATTTGAGTACTGGACTGTGAAGTGCTCTGTTGGCCAATTTTTTCGAGTTGAACGCCAAAACTACTGGCGTTGCCATCAGAGATGACTTCAGTCGTGGCCTGAGTTATGGCTTTGGCTGCGGGAATTTTTAACAGTTGGTCTTTACTAACGAAATGGTTGGCCTGTTCTATCGGGATAACGTTTTCAGGAGCGGGAGTCAGATTATCAATATGGCGTTGAGCGGCAATTTTAGACAGCTCGTCGGGTTGAATTCTGGGCTGATTCAGGGGTTGATTCAGCGCTTGCTCCGATTGTTTCTGGTTCTCCTGATAGAGATATCCAGCGATGCCCGCTACAACCAGTAACACCAGAACGATAAAGGTACGCATCTGTGACTCCTTTTTAAGATCATTGCTGCTTAACAGAGTTTAATTAGATCTGAAGGTTCAGACTAAAACAGATTTAAGTAAGAAAAAAGAGGTAAAGGGGATTGGGCTGGGCTACACCAGAGTGGGAGATTACTCTGGTGCATGGTATATCGCTGTTACTGCAGTTGTTGCCAACTAACGGCGCCGACAAAAATCGAACTGGCGTCAGGGATCAGATCCACAAAAGACCAGGCGTCTTTCATTTCAATATCCAGTTGTTTTACTTTTTTCTCTTCCGCAACTTCCAAACGCAGTTCCGTTCCATCATCAGTGGTACCGGTAAATACCAGTACGCCGTTGCGTACGCGACTCAGGTTCATTTGCGTGTCGTTGTATGTGTACAGGTCACTCATGGACATCTGTAGTTCCTCCGGATTGTTTTTATTTTTAGAATGGTAAAACCATTCCCTTAATCGAGCTTATTGAGATAAGCCCTGATGGGAGAGAAGCTAAAATTATCCATAAGAAAATTGAGGTTAAAAGCGATACTTAAATATTTCATATATTAATTGATTTGTATCATTATTTAAGAGTGGCTGTGTACTTAATCCCGACTTGATAGTTCTTCTATACTACGAGCAACGAAAGTTTAAGTGGGTTGGGGTTATGACGGAGCAGATCGAGGAAGTACTGCAGTTTTGGTTTGGTGAGTTAGACCGGGGTTTTCCTGTGACCGATCGTAAAAAACTGTGGTGGTTTGGCGATGACAGCATGGATAAATTAATTTCTGAGTTGTTTGGCCATCAGGTACGACAGGCTCTATGGGGGCAGTTGGATGACTGGGCGGGACAGCCTCGTGGACGGTTGGCACTGATTATCCTGTTGGATCAGTTTACGCGGAGTATCTATCGGGGCGCTGCCGATGCTTTTTCTGGTGATGTCAGAGCTGAGCAGTTATGCCGCCAGGGTATAAAGCTAGGGCATGATACGGTACTAGAAGAAAGTGAAAAGCTTTTTTTCTACATGCCATTAGAGCATTCGGAAGACCTGACAGCACAAGATTTGTGCATTAGTCAGATGGAAGGAATGTTATGTTCAACCCCGAGAGAGCTGCGACATCATATTGATAATGCCCTGGATTTTGCAAATGAACATCGGGATATGATTGTAAGGTTTGGCCGTTTTCCCCATCGTAATAAGATTCTTAACAGGGCTTCATCACCTGAAGAGCTGTCTTATCTGAATCAGCCACATAAACGCTATGGGCAGTAGGGGTTTGCATCGTTTTTGAAAAAGGTATTTACTGGCATATAAGGGTGCCATTACAAGGAAAGCGGATCGTGATTAATACAAAAGAGTCTGATAATAAAAGTCGGATACAGACGATTGTTATTTTGATGATTTCTCTCTTAGTGTTTGCTGCAATATTTGTAGGAATACGCTCTTATGAAGAGAGGGTTGCTGTACAGGCTGTGCGTCTGGCGGTAGAGCACCGGGTTGATGAAGTGGATTATGAACTTGCCGGTCAGGCTAAAAATATCAATGCGTTATGGGCGGTCTACGGCCCACAGAGCGAGCTAACCCAGGATGAATTCTTTAGCCTCGCTGATCCTATAGTGGAAAGCCACCATACATTTTTGCCGCTGTTTATTTCTTTAATGGGGGGAGGACTTACTTTTGTGTTGTTAGGTATGGCGATGAATATGTCGGGTCGTACCCGGGAGTTTCATAAGACGATTGAATACAAAGATATGGAGTTGCAGCTGAGCCAGCAGAAACTGGCCTCGGTTGCCATTTTGGACGAGTTGACCGGACTGACAAACCAGCGTCACTTTCAGCAATTACTGGATACTGAGTGCCGGCGTGCGGTGCGTGAGTTCAGCCCTTTGACGTTATTGCTGATTGAAGTCGACCCTAAAGAGCTGGACCAACAGCCTGAAGGTTTTGCAGAACAGCAGGTTTGTCAGATTGCTGAATTATTAAAAAAAGCAATTTCACGTCCAGGTGATCTGGTTGCGCGGATAGGCGAGCAGCGCTTTGCATTGCTGTTACCTGCAACGAATGAGCAATCTCCGGTACTGGCTGAACGGTTATGCCAGCAGGCGCGGGAAATTGAGATCAGTGGTAAGCAACTCAGCATCAGCATTGGTATCTGCACTATGCAGCCATCAGCGTTGTTAACGGCTGAGTATATTTCTGAACAAACTCTTGGTGCGTTGAATCAGGCGATCGCCAGTGGTCGGGACCAGGTATGTGCTCAGGCAGAAGGACCGCTTGAAATCCCGGTTACTTATTCAGGTTAAAATAACGGTTTAAGCCATATTTTGTAGATTACTTTTGCTTACTGATTCTGGTCATGGAGGATGTTTTGAATAAGTTGCCCGGCTCTGGTAATTACATTGATTCACTCCTGTCAGATCGTTTGATTGCACATCGAGGCTATGCCGCCCGCTATCCGGAAAACTCACTGCTGGCTGTAGAAAGGTCGATCGCTAAAGGGGCAAAATTTGTTGAAGTTGACCTTCAGTTAACGGCAGATCTGCAGCCAGTTCTGTACCATGACCGGGATATGCAACGATTGTCAGGAGCGGAAAACAAAATACAACTGCTAACTTATGATGAGTTGGAGCGTTATAGCCTGCATAACCCGGTGGCCTTTGGTGATAAATTTGAAGATGAGCCCATTGCGCACCTGCAACACCTGGTAAATCTGATTCTGTATCATCCTGAGGTAACTTTTTTTCTTGAATATAAACGCATCTCTTTGGAAACCTTTGGTACAGAGGCCTTTTTAAACTCAACTTTACCGCTATTAGAACTGGTGAAAAAACAGGTTGTATTAATCAGCTTTTCATCATCTTTAGTCGGCCGGGCGATGGACAGTGGTTGGCGTACAGGGTGGGTGTCTTGTCAGTTTCCGGCTTCAGATTGGTATAAACAGTTTTCGTCAAAACCGGAATATCTTTTTCTTAATTACCTTTGTCTTGGTGATGCTGATTTATTGCATGAAAAAGAACAATGGCCCGAGGTACTTGTTGCTTTCTATGAGATTAATGATGTGCAACTGGCCCGACAGCTATTTCAGCGCGGGGCTGATCTGATCGAAACCTTTTCGATTTCCTCCATGCGTAAAGTTCTGATGAATCAGAAAGGTTAGTTATAGTTCGTCTCTTACCTCATCAAGATGCTTATTAAATGCCTTGCTCCAGTTGCGGTAGCGCTGCTTCAGGGCAGTATTAGTATTAGGAGTGAAACGCTGCTCCGGTTCCATTTGCCGTATGCTGTTATTCAGGGTTAACCAGGCGGCTCCCATTGCGGTTATTTCCTGCTGTTTATATCTGAGGACAGGTAACCCACTCAGATCAGCTAACCCCTGGCAAAGGCTATTTAGCTGGCTGATACCACCGCCAATAATTATCTTCTCAGGCGGGGGAAGTGCTGACATTGCTTCAATATTGCGCAGAATAAGAAAAATGATACTTTCCATTACGCCCACAAGTCTGGCTTTAGGTTCCTCTTCCTCACCGATCCAGCAAGAACGTTCAATCGGACACCAGTCCGGGGATCCTACCCCACCAACCATATTCATAAACAGAGGAGGATCCGGATATTCTGTTTGCCACTTGTCAAGCTGTCGACTGTGAGGGCGGCAGATATTAAATGCCCACTCCAGTGCATTTGCGGCACCGTTTATAGTTGCTTCCGCGCTAAAAAGGGGTTGTCTTGCTGCCAGAATCGTGTGGTGAAGAAGTCGCTCTTGTGGCTGCAATCCAGGCGTATCCAATATTCGATTAAGAAAACCACCACTGCCCAGGTTGATATATAAGTTCTCAGGGGAAGGGGTACCAAAAGCAAATAAAGCGGCCGCCTGATCGCCACTGACAAAGGTAAGCGGGAGTTCGCAGCCCGGCAGCTTAAGGTTGCCATAGTTATGCTGACAGGGTTTTATATCGGGGAGCAGCGACTCGGGAATCTGAAATAGCTCTAATAACTCAGGATGCCAGCTTTTATCATTAATCGAATAAAGCATGGTTCGGGCAGCGGTAACACCATCAATCTGATCCGTTTGTTCGTGTAGGAGATTTTTTATTAGCCAGGCAGCGATAGGGCCGCCTTTGATACGGTGTAACGCTTTACTGAAGTTATTATGCTCAAGACACCAGCGTAATTTTGATGCGGGCAAATGCGCATTAGGGTAGAGGCCGGTCAGTTGTCTTAGTAGTGGGGCCAGAGGCGCTAGCTCTTCAAGATAATGCACACCACGTCTGTCCTGCCAACTGATTACAGGCGTCAAAGGTTCACCTGTATCGGCATCCCAGCAGAGTGTACTGGATCGTTGAGTGATTAAAGATGCACTTTTCAGGCGGCGGCGGTCTGCAGAGTTTAACTTACTGATCGATTCCAAAGCTGCGCGTTTTAACGATATTAATATCTGCTCCGGCGACTGTTCAGCCCGGTTGGGTGGTGTTAGTTGAATCTTTATCCGCACTTGTGCCTGACTTAAACAGTTACCAAAACGATCAAATATCATCGCTCTGCTGCTTTGGCTTCCTTGGTCCATCACCAGACAGAGATCAGAATGCATACCAGTTTTCCATCGCAGATGTCATAAAGATTGCCCCTTTAAATTCGCTATTTTTTCTTATGCTCGGCGAAACAGAGAGTGTAAAATCTGCTCTGAATGATCTTAAGGATAGAACAGTGAGCGAGATTGAACCGCTTCAGCAGTATATAACAGGACTATATAATGCCCAACGCGGCAGTATATATCGACAGTTACTGGTCTTAAGTGGCAGTCGTGGCTGGTGTCAGCAATTAACAGAACTAGCAGATCTGGATCTGGATAACTGGTTGTGGGTGGGGGAACCGGCTGTTGGACTGTTGCCAGCCTCACCTTTAGTTGTTGTTAGTGGCAAGCAGGCTCATCAGGTACTCGGGCAGGAGCGTCAGGGAGTCGTATTCGATAGTTGGAGCGGCTTTAATCCAAATGCCTTTGGGCAGGTTGCGGGTCTGCTCAGTGCGGGAGGTTTGTTTATTCTTGTTACCCCTCCGCTGGCGGACTGGTCCGCATTTGACGATCCTGAGTATAGTAGTATCGCTGTCGAGCCATATCAGTCAAAGGATGTTGGGCGGCGTTTTATCCAACACCTTTGTCGAATCATCCGGAATGATCCTGATCTTGTCTTACTGCAGGAGGGAATAAAACCAGAGCCGCTGGATAGCCCAGGGTATGAGCGTTCACCTCAACCCGTGATAGAGGTGCCTTACAGAAGCAGGGATCAGCATCGGTTTGTTGCTGCTTGTGAGACGTTATTGTCCAGGGCACCTGCGGTAGCTGTAGTTACCGCTGATCGGGGCCGTGGGAAAAGTGCCGCCCTGGGTATTCTGGCTGCCAGATTAATGAGTCGAAAACCCACGGATATCATAATAACGGCGCCTAGCCGCAGTGCGGTGCAATCTGCTATTCAGATACTAATTGAACTGCTGTCTGATCAGTTAGTCACTGAAGCTAAAGATTGCTGGAGTTATGGTCAGAGTAAAGTCAGATTCCTGTTACCGGATCAGCTCATTCAGAAGCATTTAACTGCCGACCTGTTGTTAGTTGATGAAGCTGCGGCGATACCTGCTCCGGTGTTACGGCAGTTTTTAATCAATAAATCGGTGATTTTTGCATCGACTATTCATGGCTATGAAGGAACCGGGCAGGGATTTGCTGTTCGTTTCTTACCCTTTTTAAAGCGTACTCTGCCAGATACCGTTTTCTTCAGAATGAAACAGCCTATCCGTTGGGCAGAGGGGGATCCTTTCGAGTCATTTACTTATACTGCTTTATTGTTGGATGCAGAACCTGAAAGCGATACAGCGATAGGGACGAGTTCGGTAAGTTTTCAATATCGTCAACTTGACCGGGATTTGTTGGCACAACAGCCAGAGCTGTTAAGACAGCTGTTTGGTTTACTGGTTTTAGCACATTATAAAACGACTCCCGGCGATCTTCGTATTTTGCTCGATAGTCCCAACCTGGAAGTCTGGGGTGGTTTCGAGATTGCAAACAATAATGAACAGCTGGTAGCGACTGCGTTACTGGCTCGAGAAGGACCGATAGAAGCATCATTAGCGCAGGCTATTCAGGCAGGTACACGTCGACCTACAGGCCATCTTATTCCTCAAACTTTATTAGCCCACGCTCAAATACCAGAAGCAGCTTGTTGCGCAGGCATAAGAGTAATGAGAATTGCTGTTATGCCAAACTTCCAGCGCCGGGGGATTGGTACCCAGATGATAGCAGCGATAGGCCGGGCAAATAGTAAACTTGACTGGATAGGCACAAGTTTTGGTGCAACAACAGCACTGTGTCAGTTCTGGGAAGGGCAAGGTATGCAAATACAACGGCTGGGGTATCGGCGGGACAAAGTCAGTGGCACCCATGCTGCGGTAATGCTTAAAGGTATCTCAGAGCAGGGGTTCAGTTTGCAACAGCAAGCGAATAGCCGCTGCAGGAAAGAGCTTCTTCAGGCGGATGAGTACCGGGATCTGGAACCGGAACTACGAGAACTGTTAACCCGATAAATTGGGAAAGCTGGTTAGAAGCTCTTATAGTCTTCAGGTTCCTGAGTGTCTAAAACTTCTACTTTATCATTCAGCCCGATGATACCCGTGTTAATAGCTATCAGGTTCTGGCCAAAGTGTGCTTCGCCATCGCTGCCTTTTCGATATTGTTTTAAGACACTTAAGGGTTGCCGATCAGGATCCCGCTGTAGCGTTTCTGTATTGACTGTTGTCAGAATACAGCGCCCGCAGGGCTTAGTTATTTCAAACTCTACTTCACCTATTTTGATCCTTTTCCAACTATCTTCAGCGTAGGCCTGTGTATCAGATACAACCAGGTTAGGACGTAATTGCGTCATATCGACAGGCTTTTTACAGCGCTGGTTAAGGTCATCTAATGAGGCTTGGGATATCAACAACAGCGGATAGCCGTCGGCAAAGGCGGTTTGTTGAGAAGGATAATGTTTGAGTGGCCGTGCGGATTCGTTGCCAAAGAAGAATAGCTGGCAGGGTCGTCCCAGGTAGTTACTGAACCACTGGTCTGCTTCAGCACTGCAGTGCTGACTATTGATGGTATCCCCCCAGACGACAACGGGACGGTACGTGGCGCTAAAGTTTTTATATTTTATCTGTAGGTTCGTTTGTCCCGGCGCACTTACGCACAGTCCTTCTGCGCTCAGTACAGTTGAAATGTTTAACAGCTCAGGTTTGATTCGGGCTGTTATAAATCTACCTTTCTTATCACAGAGTACAAATTTACGATCGAAGTCTAGCCCTATTGGGGTGACAAGACTGCTCTTAACCGAGAGTCCGTTTGTAGACTTAATCGGATAAATCATAATTTCTGAAATCAGAGGGATCATTTCGAAGTATGCACTATTGTTTCGGGGGTTTTACTTTCTATGACAATTGCAAGAAATGCAATTGCAGAGAAGAAAATGAAGAGAGGTTGAGCAAAATACAGTGAGCCTGATGTAAGGCTTAACAAGCTTAGGGACAGAACGATCATTAAAGCACTTAAGTTAAGTTGAAACTGTTCTAGTGTGCTGTGTTTGTGGAGGAGTCGGCTCTTAAAATTGAGTATCACTTTTGCCCAGAGTGCTACACAGGTAATTAAACCGAATATGCCAACTTCAGCAAAGATATGAATGAGACTGTTGTGAGGGTGGAAAAATTCACTTTGTTCTTCTTTGTTTGAAAAATGGTAACTTTCAGGTCCAGCCCCCACCCAAGGATTAGATAAGCCGAGATCTATTGCATCCCCCCAGATTTGAAAGCGGCCAGAAGAAAAGTCAGACTGTTTAACCGTTATAGGAGTTTTACTATTATCAGGCTTGTATGATGTGATTGCATTATATGTTCTTAATGGGCCATTCCAGGGATAAACTGAAGTTAGAGTTGCCAGAACTAATGAAATGCAAATACTCAAGCAGTAGGTGATGATTATTTTCCGGTTGAGTAGCTTTTTAAAAGAAGACGCAAAACCGACAAGTATGAGAGCAATGATAGATAGCAGAATTGCAGTTCTACTTCCTAACCATATAACAAAACTTAAATTTATAATTAGCAAACATATATATAGCTTAAACAAGATTTTTACGTTGTTAAAGCGGACTATTTGAATTGCTGCCAAAATTGCTGCAACTACTGAAACAAAACCTACATGCCTGTAGTGAGCTGCAAATAATGGATTGTTAATGAGAAACTGCGGATCTACCTGAAGAATAAGAGCGTAAAATAGATATACAATTCCCATGCTGGTAGCTGAGAATATAATACTGTAACAGAACCACCATCCTCCGATATTTGATTTTCTGAGGTAACGTGCCAGAACAAAACAATAGATTAGGTGAATGAATAGTGTTGTTACTCTAAGAACTGTTATTCCCGTATGGTTACTTGCTTGCGAAAAACTGAAATAAGCGCTCAAAAGTAATATAACGCATATAGTGCTTATGAAGAATGTGCTGGCCTTGTCGATAGATACCGAGCCGTCAAAAGGCTGCCTGATATACAAGAAGATACAGGTGGAGATGAAAATTATTTCGTAAACTGCGATCTGAAGTGCACTAATATAAGCTTGCGGACTTCCTGTCAGACAAGTGGCAGCCGTTACAAAAAATAATATAATGGCAAGAAACTGATCTTGCTTAGAGTTCATTTAGCTAATGCTCTTTTTAATGTTTGATTTATGTAATCGATCATATAAATATTCATTGTAGTAGAGATGATTTGTTTAATAATCATAATTCTGGAGAAGTATGGAAATCACACCCCAGCGTTTGCAAAAGTTAGCCAATATGAAAATGCCGTTTGGTAAGTATTCGGGTAGGGTATTGATGGATCTGCCGGAGCCCTATCTGGTCTGGTTTGCGGGTAAAGGCTTTCCTGAGGGGGAGATAGGTATTCTGTTGCAGATCTTATATGAGGTGAAATTAAACGGCCTGGAGGATGTTCTCAGGCCGCTACGTAGCTAGTTTTTCAGCTCAACTTGCCTGCTTAACTAGATAAGTGCTTTGCTATTATCGGCAGGGCCCGCTTTCCTGTTTCCAGTAACTCATGGTTAGTCTGGTTTGAGAAGTCTGCAGAGACTGCTTTCTGATAAGACTCTCTTGAGCTGATTCTATCAAACCATAGTGAGACTGCTGGCGCTTGTTCACAGAACATTTCCCAACCAAACTGTTTAATTGTTTGAAAATAGGGGGCCATTGCGCAATCAGCAAGTGATATCTGTTCGCCGGCAAGCCATCTGTGCTGTTGTAAGGCAGTTTCCATTTTTTTTATTGTATCAGCGTAGGTCTTTACTGCGCCAATTACATCAGGGGCTTCAAGCCCCATTTCCAGCAGACGACGCTGTCGCTCACGGCGGGGCTGTTCAACAACTGCATTGATTAGTGCGGCTTGTTCTTCCTGGCTCTTTTCAAGCAAAGCCGGGCGCATTATCAGAGGCCATTGTAATGCACCGCAGGCAGGATGGAGCTTAATGTCTATATGTTTTAACCAGAGTCGCATGCTGGCGATCTCATGGGGGTCATTGCTGCGAAGAGATGTTTGCGGGTAGCGATCTTCAAGGTACTCACAAATCAGTGAAGACTCGATAACCGGTTTCTCATCTTCAACTAATGTAGGCACTACACCCAGCGGGTTAAGTTCTAAATACCAGGTTTGTAGATTTTCTTTCTGTTGTAAATTGACATGGATGGGCTGCCAGTTTAATGCTTTTTCAGCCAGTACAATTCTGACTTTTTGTGCACAGGGGGACATGGGGTGGGTGTATAAAGTTATCATGAGTTTCACCATTTATTGCTCAGTTATATGAGTATATGGCTGCAAAAAAAGATCATAAATATAGAAAATTGCAGATAAATACTGCAAAGTTGCAGTATGAACTGGAATGATCTTACTTATTTTCTTGCCCTTTATCGTGCCGGTACGCTAAGTGGTGCCGCTCAACAGTTGGGCGTTAACAATACAACGGTTGCACGGCGTATTCAGCGTCTTGAAACCGATCTGAAGACTAAGCTGTTTATACGCCATAATAATCGCTATCTGGTGACAGATGATGCTGAAGATATTGTTGCAATGGCTGAACAGGCCGAACAACAGGTAATGCAGATAGAGCAGCGATTGAGTAGTCAGGATCAGGCTCTGACAGGTTCTATACGTATTACGTCTGTTGCTACTTTTATCAATGGCTATCTATTAGCTCGATTACCCGATTTTCAGCAGAAATATCCAGGCATCCAGATCGAACTGATTGCCGATGCTCAGCAGTTGAGCCTGACACGTAGAGAAGCTGATCTTGCTATTCGTATGGGGCGGCCGGAAACAGGCAATATGGTGATCAGCAAGCTGACTGATCTGCACTACGCCATTTATACAGGATCTGCCAAAGACGTTACCTCGGATATAAGCGCTTTACCCTGGATTTGTTTAGATGAACGCTATATCAACTTGCCGGAATCGCGCTGGCAGCAAACCCATTATTCGGATGCAAAAGTTGCGCTTAGAGTTAATGTTGGCCTGGCTTCAGTGGAAGCGGTAAAGCAGCGGCTGGGTATCGCTTATCTGCCTTGTTTTTTGGCAAAGTCTTTTGCGCTGACGCCCCTTAGTGAGAGTGCCCCTGTCCGGGAATTGTGGCTGCTTCAACACCCTGAACTGATAAAAACACAGCGACTCAGAGTATTCGTAGACTGGCTAAAGAATCAGGTTGCAGATGAGCATTTAATTTTTAGTACAACATAACGTTATAGTTTTAATTTGCTCGATTTGAATTGCTGAACCATAATTGAAATACCTTTAATCTCAGAGAGTTATGCTATGAGACTGTTGCGAAAATTGTGTTTGATGCTGGTCGTATTTTCACTAAGTTCATCGCTACTGGCTGCTTCGGCTCAGGAAATAAACGCCAAAGTTAATCAAGCGTTGAAAGAATTCTATCAACACAGTCCGGCAGGTAAAGAGTTAACCCGTAAGGCGGCTGGGGTGTTGGTATTTCCTGAAGTGATTAAGGCAGGAATCGGTATTGGCGGAGAGTATGGAGAGGGAGCCTTGAGGCTCAATGGCAAGACTGTGTCCTATTATAATGTTGCATCTGCATCGATTGGCTTTCAGCTAGGCGCGCAGTTAAAGTCCGAAATTATTCTGTTTATGAGCGCTGATGCACTACGTAAATTCCGCAATAGTGATGGCTGGGAGGCTGGCGTTGATGGCAGTGTGGCTCTGGCTACTTTGGGGGCTGGCGGAGAGATCGATTCGAATACTATTCAGCAGCCAATCATTGGCTTTATATTTTCTAATAAAGGGCTGATGTACAATCTGAGCATTGAAGGCTCCAAAATTTCCAGAATTCAACGATAAGATAACTATTTATTATGAATAAACTGATTGTATCTTTCTGGTGCTGCGTGATGGTCTGCTCACCTGCGCTGGCAAAAAAGCCCGATTGGGCCGGAAATGAAAACACCGAAAAGGTAACAGGCGTTGTAAAGTCTGAACAGCGAACGGAGCCTGATAAGGGCAGATCAGAAAGTCGTTATAGCAGCGAAGAGAGGCGGGTGATCCGTAATTACTTCCTGGGTGCTGATACACAGGCGTCTGGTGCGGATAAACAGAAAGGGAAAAATAAACATAAGTCATTACCGCCGGGTTTACAGAAAAAAATATCACGCGGGGGGGAGCTTCCTCCGGGTTGGCAGAAAAAAGTTGCTGCAGGGGAGGTTCTGGATGCTGAGCTTTACTCCCAAACTGAAGCCTTGCCTGATGATCTGAATAGAGTTTTGGATCAGGTTGCAGGAGAGCAGCACCGACGTATTGGTAATAAAGTCATCAAAGTTCTTGAAGGTGATGCAACCGTCATCGATGTGATCGATATTATGGATGGTTTGTAATATGACAATAAGTAAAATTCAGAAATGACTCCGGCTATTAATCTGGCAAGAAAATCTAAAGTCGAATTCAGTCTCCACCAGTATAAACACGATCCTAAGAGTGAATCTTATGGCGAAGAGGCTGCAATCGCTTTAAATATTGAACCTGAGCGTGTTTTTAAAACATTGCTGGTTGCCATTAATGGTGATCAGAAAGAGTTGGCAGTCGCTGTTGTGCCTGTATCAGGAAAGCTTAATCTGAAAGGCGTTGCCAATGCTCTGAAAGCCAAAAAGATTATGATGGCTGATCCGCTGCAAGCACAGCGAATGACCGGATATCTGGTGGGAGGGATCAGCCCATTGGGTCAGAAAAAGTGCTTGCCCACCCTGTTAGATGCCAGTGCTTCAAGTCAGGAAACCATCTATGTAAGTGCCGGTAAAAGGGGGCTTGAAATTGAACTTAGCCCAAACGATCTGCTGCAGCTGACCGGAGGTCAGCTGGCCGAGATCGGACTTTAGCCGGCTTTTTTATGGTTTTGCGCCGTATTTTTGGGTGATATTTTAAACTGTGCAGATTCAAGGTCATGTTTATTCAGCAGTTTATAAAAATCAGTACGGTTGCGTTGCGCTATTTTAGCCGCCTGAGTCACATTCCCTGCGGTGATATGCATTACCTTAGTCAGATAGCTTTTCTCAAAGCTGGCGCGGGCATCATTAAATGATGGGATGACCCGGTCCTGATTGGCAATAGCCTGATTAACCAACCCTTCACTGATGATAGGTGAGCCCGAAAGAGCAACGGTCTGTTCAACAACATTCTCCAGCTGACGAACATTGCCGGGCCATGCTGCCTGCGCCAGTATATGAAGTGCTCCAGGTGAAATTCCTTTTACCTTTGGATTGTGGCGTCTGGCAGACTGCTCAACAAAGTAACGAGCTAGCAGTGGAATATCTTCTGGGCGATCACGTAGCGGAGGTAGATCCAGGTTAACGACGTTTAGTCGGTAGTACAGGTCTTCCCGGAATTCACCATCTTCCATCGCTGTTTCCAGATTCCGATGGGTGGCTGAGATCACTCTGACATCAACTTCGATGGAGCGAGTTGAGCCGACCGGGCGAACAATACGTTCCTGAATGGCTCTGAGTAGCTTAACCTGCAGGGTAGTAGGCATATCACCAATTTCATCGAGGAACAGCGTTCCCCCCTGTGCTGCCTGAAACAGACCTTCGTGCTGATTGACGGCGCCGGTGAATGCACCTTTGGCATGGCCAAAGAGTTCTGATTCGAGTAACTGTTCAGGTAGAGCGCCACAGTTTATCGCGATAAAAGGGCCTTCATTTCGATTACTGGCCTTATGTATGGCATTAGCCATGAGCTCTTTACCGGTACCGCTCGGGCCGGTAATCAGTACGCTGACATTGGATTTTGCTACTCGTTCAGCCTGATTCAACCGTTCGTTCATCAGCGGACTTTGGGTAACTATCGCGCTCCGCCAGCTGTCGTCCTGTTGATGGGCAGACTCCAGTGCGGAGTTAATGGTGCGAAGTAACTGATCTTTATCGATCGGCTTGGTCAAAAAACCAAATACGCCTTTTTGGGTCGCGGAAACCGCATCCGGAATAGACCCATGTGCAGTAATGATAACCATAGGCAGGGCAGGATGGTCTTCCTGAATCGCTTCGAACAGCGCCATTCCATCCATACCATCCATTCTAAGGTCGCTAAGTACCAAGTCCGGGGTTTCAGATTTAACCCGTTGTAGCGCTTCAGGAGCGGAGCTGGCGGTATCAATACGAAAGCCGGAGGCGCTTAGTCTCAAGCTTAGTACTTTAAGAATGCCCGCATCGTCATCAACGATCAGAATAAGTGGTTGAGCAGACTTCATACTTAGTTCTCCTCTCCGTCATTATGTGTGGAAAGATCTTTTTCTATTCGGGTTAAAGCTTCTATCTGTTGTGACATCTTATCACGCACTTTTCTTAACCTTTTTCGCTCTGCATCGGCATTATTTAATGCCCTCTGCAAAATCATAACTGACTGAGTATATTGGTAGCGAACCGCAAGATATTGTTCTGCATCACAACTTGGTTCATCTGTAAGTTTCAGGTCTTCAAACAGCGCGATAGATGTTTTTAGCTGGGCGGTGTTGCTATCAGGCTGACTCAACAGAAGAGCGAGTGTTGCTGTATCTTTTATTTCAGTGAATTGTTTTAACATTAAGCTCTTTTTTTCCGGTTCCGCTTGTTGATACTGACTTTCCAGTGTTAGCCAGTGGTCAATTTTATTAGCAAGAGGTGAGCATGCGGGTGCAGGACCTGGCTGTATAAGTGCCTGATCAAACTGGCAGCCAGTAATACTCAGGGTTAAACATGTCGCTAGCAGGGTTTTATACATTTTAAACTGAAACCTGTTTTGGCAGGGTAATCATAAAGCTGACATACCCGTTATTATTTTTGTGCAGCACAAGACTTCCGCCCATTGCTTTGATCGCTTCACGGGCAATGCTTAAGCCGATTCCCGATCCTTTAACTGAGCCCTGGCGTTTATTAACGCCCTGGTAGAAGGGATCGAATAGCTGTTCAAGGTCCGTTTCTGGAATTTCGGGGCCGGTATTTCCTACTTCTAATGTCAGATCAGAGTCTTGTGCCAGTAAAGAAATATTTAGCTCCCCTCGTTGGAATCCATATACAGCAGCATTTGAAATAAGGTTACTTAAGGCTCTGAGTAATAATCCGATATCAACCGACCATTCACATTCCTCTTGTGGCAGGGTAACCGCAATACCTTTCTGCTTTAACAGTAGCTGATGTGATGCTAATGATTCGTTTATTATAGGGATTATTGGCTGAGATTGAAGCTCATGTTCACTGCTATGCTGTAATCGGTTGTAATCAAGTAATTGTTCGATAAGTGATTGAAGAGAAATGCTATTTTGTTGCATCAGAGAAATGATTTCTCGCTGACTTTCGGTCAGAGGACCGGCTAACTCTTCTGCAAGCAGGTCTGTGCCTTCTCTCAGGGTTGTCAGAGGCGTTTTCAACTCATGAGACATATGTCGTAAAAAAGCCTGTTTCTCCTGCTCCAGCATTTGCAGGTGAGTTTCTAGCCATTCCAGCTGCTGATTCAATTCCAAAAACTCTTTAGGGCCCTGAAAGAATTCAGTGGTATCTAACTGTCCATGGCCAAGTGCCTGGATGCGCTGCATTAATTTTTTTACTGGCTGGGTAATGCGAATACTGAAAAACAGAATAAGGATGGTCGAGAGCGTTATGAGTAATCCTGCTTGTAGCCAGAGCAGATTCTGTTGTTGTTCTGCTTTTGCGTTGAGTGATTCAAGTCGCTGAACCAGTTTTATCCGCGTTTCTTCATACAGATTCTGGCTCAGGGGAATAAGTCTGGTGAGTTGCTCACTGGAGGTTGAATCTACCGGCTGTAGCTCAAGATCATTGATTAAGCTGTAGATCTCACTGATGTTATCCGATTCGATCAGAAAGGTATGAAGCTGTACTAGTTCTTTGTATTCGTTCAGCTGGTTGCGATAACGTTGTTCTATTTCAGGTTCTTTCACAACGACAAATTGTTTTGATGAACGAACAAGATCCTGAGACAGGCTTCTCAGCTTCTGACTACGGTTTAAGAAATCAAGCGCCTCTCTGGCATACTCTCGGCCTTGCTGTGACAGCGTAACCATAGAGTCAGTTGCCTGATAAATTAGTATCCCTAAAGGTGCAACAACTAAAATAAATGCCAGTACAACCAGTTGCATCAGGGATCGGGTTCTTAAGGAAGAAACACCGGATGTATTCATTGTATTGATAGCAAATAAGTCCCTGGGAGTATCGTGTTAGATGATACGTAACGCAGACAGAGTCAGAATTGTCCTCAGGCCTTTTACTTCATCCTGAAGAGGCTGAATCTCCCTGCGGTTCAGTACGCCATCATTATTAAGGTCAAGTTGATGAAATGTGTTCGCCAGTGTTGGATGGCGGCGCATCTCCGTCAAAGTAACCTCTTCATCGCGGTTAGCATCAAGTGAATCAAACATAGAAAGTGCATGCGTTCGCTCCATTATGTTTGCATCTTTAGGAAGCTCTGACCTGATATGTTCAATAATTTCAATATTTGTCAGCGGTTCTATAGAAACAGACTGCTCAGCCTGAGCCGATGTTGCTGTGAAGGTCATTGCTAATAACACAGTTGCAAAACGCATATTATTTCCCCGATATATGAATGTTTGCACGGTTATGCAGATATCGGTCCAATATATATATAATCCATATATATCAATTGGTTATGTCTATTACGTTTTTTCTCTAACCTGTTATATTATGATCTAATTAGCAATATATGTCTCCTAAATGCGACTATAAAATAGTTGATCAGAAAAAGAGTATATAAAACAGATGGTTAGATGGTTATGGAATGACGACATAAGGCTAACGGATAAAGCTGTTTGAACAAGGTTCTTGCTCTACCGGGTTGGATAAACTGCCGATTCCACTAATCTCTATTGTGACTCTGTCTCCGGGTTTCATATAGCCCCGGGGTTTCATTTTTACCCCGACACCGCTACAGGTGCCTGTGGCTATCACATCGCCGGGCTTTAATGTGCAGACTGATGAAAGTGTTTCTATCAGTTGATAGCAGTTAAAGATCAGGTGGCGGGTGTTAGACTGCTGTCGAAGTTCTTCGTTGAGCCATGTTTTGAGTTCAAGATTATGTGGGTCAATGTTATCTGCTGTCACTATCCAGGGGCCCATCGGACCATGGCTGTCGAATGATTTGCCTAGTGTCCAAGTAGGAGACTTAATTTGCCAGTCTCGCACTGATACATCATTAACGATGGTGTAGCCGGCAATAACATCTTTAGCCTGATCTGCTGATATATTTCGACAGTATTTGCCGATAACTAGTGCCAACTCGCCCTCATAGTCCAGTTTTTCTGAGATGTTTGGCCTGAAAATAGGGGCTTCAGGATCAGTTACACAGCTGGATTGTTTATTGAACAGGGTTGGGAAGTCAGGGGTATCAAGCCCTGTCTCGGCGATATGGTCAGCATAGTTTAAGCCAACACCGATAAATTTTTCTGGAGCAGCAATAGGAGCTAACAAGCGTACCTGATTTAAAGCCAGGCTACCTTCAGTTGATTTCAACTGTTGTTCAAGCGCTTGTTTCAGGTCGGAGAATTGATAAAGAAGGTCCGGCATTGTTGAAGGAAATTGATCTGCGGGCAGTGGGTACACCCTGTCTTCATGTACGATGCCCAGGTGTTCTTGTCCAGAATATACGAATCTTGCAAGTTTCATTTTTAACGTCTTCAGTTAGTCTGATCGAAGATAACTGTACCAGAATTCTATAGGGCAGATCACTTTATGGGATGTAGCTACCAAGGTATGCTATTGATCTTTAAAGGGTCCAAATGATATCTACAAGGAAACAGACTGATCTATGAGATTGTGCCCCCGCTATTTCGTTAAAGTAGCTACATCTGTGATGTTGGTACTGATGTCTGTTCTTATTGGTGCCTGTACCCCGGCTCATAAGAAACAGTTTCCTCAATCTCAACCTCTCATTGAGCTTGCGGGCGTCCTGCTATTTCAGGGTCAGCAACTCTGGTATCAGCCTTGTAACGAACGATATTGGTGGCCTGTTGCTGATTACAGCTCAGGTAATGAAATTATGTCTGTTTATCAACGGCTGACCTCTGGAGAGTCGGTTGAACTGTATGCTGAATTAACCGGTAGCATCGATCCGGCTCAGAATAATGTTTTAGCTGTCAAAGCGCTAAAGGTGGTAGGTGGAACCAAAGATACCTGTAATTTCAGATTAGAAGGCCTTGAGTTTCGGGCTGCCAGCAGTTCTCCGTATTGGGTGGCAGATGTAGCGTCTGAAATGACCATTGTCAAAAGTATTAATCCACTTGGAAAATATACATTTTTTACAGAACAACTTAGTGTTGATCTACGGAATGAGCCGCAACTAGAAATAGAAATGAGTGATGAAAAGAGCAGTGAAAACTCTTTTGAACAAGATTCTTTCCAGCAAAACCCAGTCCAGAAAAAAACTGTCTACCGTGAGCGGACGCCGGTTAAGCAACCATTGGAGATAAGTATTACACCTGGGCGCTGTATCGATGATGTTAACGGGTCGATACTGGCATACAGTGTTGAAATGCTGTTCTTTGGTCAGACATATCGTGGTTGTGCCCGCAAAGGACACTCTTCTTCTGAATTGATAAGTGGTCTCTACTGGCTACAGGACAACCCTGAATCACAGCAGTTGCTCAAGTTGAAATCAGATAAGAAAGTGCAGTTAGTCCGGCGGGCTCATACCGGGAAAACGCTGATTGAACGGGGGACCTGGCAGTACTTAGAGTCAGGAAAGTTAATTCTGAGTATGCGGAATCAACAACAAAAAGAGTTTGTTATGTTATTTCGGCGTGAGCTGGATAATTCACTGACACTGTTAACCTCATCGGTCGATCATCTGGTTAAGGGGCGGCAGTTCAGGCGCTGGCATAATGCTGGATTGGTTGGTGGGAGACAGTTGGGCGTGTCTACAGATAGAAAGGGGACTCTGCTTACGG
This sequence comes from Amphritea balenae, assembly GCF_003858655.1. GTDB lineage: Bacteria > Pseudomonadota > Gammaproteobacteria > Pseudomonadales > Balneatricaceae > Amphritea > Amphritea balenae. Next base: position 179,909 of record NZ_RQXV01000001.1, on the reverse strand, counting down.
GTACAGACTCGATAAAAGCGGCGGTTTCAATAAACTCAGGCGCATCTCAAAAAACAGGTGCTTCAGAGGGGACTGAATCTTCAGTAAATCAGCAGCCTTCGGTTAGCCAGGGCGCAGCTTTAGTTATCAATAGTTCATTAATAGAGTCGGTTAGTCATATTAAAGTCCCTGTCGTTCTCGACTTTCAGGCGAAGCCTGCCAATATTGATGAACAACTATTGAATGAAATAATGGTTTCAGAGTAATTTCAGTAACAGGTCTTTCGCCCGGTTGATTTCAGCGGCAAGGTAATCGCTGCCGCCCCGGTCGGGGTGCAGTTTCTGCATCAAACGACGATGGGCTTCGATAATCTCTTCCCGATTAGCACCAGGCTCTAGCCCAAGTATCTGATAAGCCTTATCCGTTTCTGAAACGCTGGTTTGGGTCTGATCGGTATCGTCTGATCGCCAACTATCACCAAAGCGTTTATCAAGATAGGTTTCTAATAATCTGGCTGATTGAGGATCCTGTTGGCGACAATAGTTTAGCAGCTGGATAAACTCTTGTTCGCTAAGGCTATTTAGCTGTCGATCCTTGAGTGGGCCTTCAATCACTGTTCCCTCGAGATTTCCAGAATCATGATCAAGTGTCATAGTCAGTATACGGCTGCTTACCTCAGAGCTGTTGCCCTTCGTTTGTTTGTTACTTTGATAATGCTGAAATAGCCTTCCCAGAATAGGTATCAGAGGAAACATTCTTCTGGCAAAAGGAATTAGCATCGCCAACAGCACGCCGAGCCAATGTAGCTTTCCGGTGACTGCCAGATAAAACAGTGCGGCCCCCAGTACTGCAACTAACAGCATCAGGTTGGCTTTTTTCTGCTGGGCTGCAGGCTTGCTTCGAAGCCAGAGAAACCAGCAAATTATGATTGAACTCAGAAGAATCAGAACAATGGGGTTCACTATGGAAAGCCTTACCTTTTGCTAAGTTGGTCGGTCAGTTGTCTGACTTCAGGGCTACTGTTTTTTGAATAGTCTAATAATGCCTGATGTCCACCACTGGCGTAAACGGCAACCGCACCTAATAAGGTTTTCAGATGAGCTGCGCTATGGTTATCGAAGCGACAATATGCACCTCCAGAGAGTGTTGCCATCTGTTTAAAGCCACGGGCTGCGGTAATATCGCTGCCTTCATGAAATATAAATAGTGGGGTTGAGTGTATCCCTAGCTGGCCTGCCAGCTGGCAAAGAAAATCGACAGGTTCTTCAATACAATCACCAATAAAAATGACCGCCTGAACCGATTGTTGCCGTGTTTGAGTAAGGCTATGTTGAAGCAAGCGTGCTATCTGAGTATGGCCGCCTAAACAGCGGACCTGGTTCATCTGATTGAGTAAGCTGTTAGTGTCCTGTAGCCATGGCGTGGTACTGAAGTTGTTGATACCGCCGTAATGACATAACTGAACAGCCAGGCCTCCCAACTCTTTAGTTTCCAGAAACATCTGACTTTGAAGGTGACAGGCATGATCCCAGGTTCTTTCCCTGCTGGCTGTCGCATCCAGTGCAAAAATTAGTCTGCCAGCACTTCCACTACTTGCAGTACTTAATTGACGGGTCTGTTTCAGGAACGCCTCTATCTCACTGTCACTTGAAGGAACAGGGCGTAGTTGGTGTTTGTTTTCACTCATTAACCGGGTCCCTCTGATCTTTTTGTATAAGGTCGATACGATCAGTCCGCTATATTCTCTGTAGACTTATTCGTACCCTCCTTAAAGTCTGGCAGAAAAAAGGAGGCCATGCAGCCCCCTTGTTGATTATTCGGACGTTTTTAGACTGAGTTAATAATTTAGCAATTTCATTTTTTTCTTTCAGGTTTTTCAAATTAACCAACGCTGCTTTTACCCTGGTATTTATGTTGCACAAAGATTAGACCCGGCTCGACTGACATGGGCAGAATAGTATTGTGCTTTTGAGGGGCAGGTAGAATGGGTCCGGAAGTGGGTTTTTGGCTGATGTTTTGTTCTACTTGATCACTTGTCTGGCCTGGATACCTGGAGTTAGGTGAGGAATCTAATTGATTTCGGGGCAACAATTTTTCAATCAGTTGCCCGTCTTGTTACAGCATATGAACAAGCCGATTCAGAACGCTGGCATAAATGACCGTAGGCCCAGGTTTAATCGAACTCCAGAGATTCCTTCCAGGGATCTTTGTCCTCTTTACGTCGTCCGTGATTGCTACGCCTCTCTTTTTCAAAGCGGATATCGTCTCGACGATCATGCCCCTGTCGCCGATCCTGTGTGATGCGTCGTTCGTGAAAGTTTTCAGGGCTTTGCTTTTGAGTATCGCTGTTGTTCGTTTCCACTTAATTGTTCCCCCTGGTTAATCTGTTCAGAATAGTTTAAAAACCGGAGATGCGAGAAAGTTGATGTGTAGATTAGGGAAGGTGCGAACAAGTCCCTTATGCCTCTGGCATTCAGAGAGATTGAAGATCAAGGCAACAATTACAGACATACTGGTTGTACGTCGAAAATTGTTAACAGCGAGATTCAGTCTCTCTGAAAGCCCCCTTCTTTTAAAAAGAAGGGGCGGGCACTATAACGGCCTCCTGCTTTGTCAGGCAGTTTGAAAAGGTCCAGACATTTCACTGCACTGTCTTTCGCGCATTAGCATGCCCTTTGGGTATAGGCCGTTCTAGAGCCCGCAGAGAAAACAATGGACTTATTCGCACCTTCCTTAGATGCAGCACATTTAAATGAATGAAATTCATCGTTCAAACTTGACGCTGTGGCCCGGATTCTTCAAACTAATTAAAAAGGATTTTTAAGCTTCCAGTTCATCTAAGGGAATAGAGTGTATTATGGATAAGCTAAACACTACGTTTGCACGCCGTTTATTAATTTCTCATCTGGTTACCACTATCGATCGTCCCAGTGTGCCTGCGCTAATGGCAGAAACGGGTTGGCCCCGACGCACAATTCAGGATGTCATTAAAGCTATACCTGGTATCGGGATTCAGATACATTTTAAGCAGGACGGCCGCCGTAATAATGATGGTTATTATGTGATTGATGGTTGGGGTGCTATAGACCCATCCTGGCTGTCACAAAATGTTGTAAAGATTAAGCGCTCGATAAACTGAACAATGTAACTGTTTTTTTATACAGTGTTTCGTAGTAGGCTAAGGTAATAATTCTTACCTGAGCCTACGCGTGAAAACTTCTATCCAGAGAAAAATCATTCATTGCGACTGTGACTGTTTCTTTGCAGCAGTCGAAATGCGTGATGATCCATCTCTAATGAACATTCCATTGGCTATCGGTGGTGCCTCTGATCGCCGCGGTGTTATATCTACCTGTAATTATCCCGCCCGAACTTATGGTATTCATTCTGCGATGGCTACAGCGCAGGCACTAAAACTTTGCCCTGATTTGAAAGTCATTCCCGGAAATATGGCAAAGTACCGCGAAGCGTCTGAAAAAATTATGGCGATCTATCGGGACTATAGTGATTGCATAGAGCCTCTCTCTTTAGATGAAGCTTATTTAGATGTAACTGGTGTGACCCATAAAGGCGGTAGTGCAACTCTGATTGCTGAAGAGATACGTGAGCGGGTTCGGACGACAGTCGGCATTACTATTTCCGCAGGCATTGCGCCCAATAAATTTCTTGCCAAGATTGCCAGTGACTGGAATAAGCCCGATGGTATATGGGTAATTACGCCTAACCAGATTGATAGTTTTGTATTGCAATTGCCGGTTAAGAAGATTTTTGGCGTCGGTAAAGTAACGGCGGCAAAATTACAGCAGATGGATATTGAGACCTGCGGTGATTTGCGTCAACTGAGTCTTGCTCAGCTTATTAATCGATTTGGTCGTTTTGGTAAACGCTTATACGAGCTAAGCCGAGGACAGGATGACCGTCCGGTCAGACAAAATCGCGAGCGCAAGTCGATCAGCGTAGAGCACACTTTTTCTATTGATCTGCCTGATCTGAATAGCTGCCTGGATAAATTGCCGGGGATGTTGGCTGAGCTGGAGCAGCGATATGCCAAGCACCGGGAAAAGAGAGACGTTGCTGGCGCGGTTATAAAACTAAAATTCTTTGATTTCACCCAGACGACAATGGAACAGTCAACATCGGAGTGCCCGCTTGCACTTTATGAGCACCTTTGTCAGCAAGCCTGGGAGCGTGGCGAAAAGCCGGTAAGGCTTATCGGTGTTGGGTACCGGTTGCAGCCAAGAAACCCGCAACAGGCAGAGCAGCTTAAACTAATAGAGTGAAAGGCTGGAGGTTGTGATGAGCGATAAATCGATTGAGGGATTGATAAAACGGTTAGCGTCGACAAATCCGAACCCTGATTATTTAGATGATGAGAATGCGCTGAAATGCTGTCGATTAGCTTTAGATGCCTATGAACAAGGTAACTATGGAGTTGCCGCTTTGCTGCTTAATGAACGGAGAGAGGTTGTTGCTCAGGCAGAGAATCGGGTGTTTAGTCAGGGCTATAACAGTAGCGCTCATGCTGAGATGATTCTGATCGATCAATTGGAGCAGGGGAGTTTAGGTCATAGTCCGGCTCAGCTGACAATGCTGGTTAGCCTTGAACCATGCCCTATGTGTCTTTCCCGCTTGTTGCTCTCAGGTATTGGTTCGGTCAGATTTATCGCTAATGATTCAGACGGCGGAATGATCAGCCGTTTGAACAGCTACCCTCCAGCATGGCGAAATTTGGTGCAACTGCAAAACCATTATCGAGCCCATGTTTCTGAACCGGTACTAAAAATTGCTGAGGATCTGGCTGCCATGAATCTGGCTAATCTACGCCATAAACTATTCATGCATATAGGTTCCTGACCCCTGTTGTGTGCAGCTGCACAATGATATAATCGCGCACTTTTTACGCCAGCCTCAATTCTTAGACACTCAGGAAAAACAGTCCTATGCTGCAGCTGATTTATAAACGTTCTCAAAGCATGAAGGCCGATCTGCTTTCAGGTCTCACTGTGGCTTTGGCGCTGGTGCCGGAAGCTGTAGCCTTTGCTTTTGTCGCAGGAGTTGACCCTCTGGTAGGCCTGTATGCGGCTTTTTTGGTTGGCTTAATTACGGCTTCAATAGGTGGACGCCCTGGGATGATTTCCGGTGCGACCGGTGCGCTAGCTGTAGTGATGGTTAGCCTGGTAGCCTTACATGGCGTCGAATACCTGTTTGCTACTGTGGTGCTAATGGGTATATTCCAGATACTGGCAGGTACCTTCCGGCTTGGTAAGTTCATCCGAATGGTCCCTCACCCGGTGATGCTGGGCTTTGTAAATGGTCTGGCGATAGTTATTTTCCTGGCGCAGATGAAACAGTTCCAGATCGCCGATGAAGACGGTGTACTTGGCTGGATGCAGGGTGAACAGATGATGACCATGTTGGGGCTGGTTGCTCTGACAATGGCAATCATTCATTTTTTACCAAAGCTGACAAAAGCTGTACCTTCCACGCTGGTGGCTATTCTGACCGTTACCGCCATAGTTATCGGGATGGATATAGAATCTGCCCGTAGTGTGCAGGATGTACTGATTGATATGACCGGTGATCCGCTGGCTACTATGGCTGGCGGCCTGCCTCAGTTCCACATTCCTATGGTTGAAATTAACCTTGAAACCCTGCGTATTATCTTACCTTACGCCCTGATCCTGGCGGCTATCGGTCTGATTGAATCGTTGTTGACGCTGTCGCTTATTGATGAAATTACTGAGACCCGGGGTCGCGGTAATAAAGAGTGTGTTGGTCAGGGTGTTGCCAATGTCGTTACTGGCTTTTTTGGTGGTATGGGCGGTTGTGCCATGATTGGTCAGAGTATGATTAACATCAGCTCTGGCGGTACCGGAAGGGCGTCGGGTATCTCTGCAGCGCTGTTCCTGCTGCTCTTTATTCTGGTTGGTTCGAGCTGGATTGAGATGATTCCCGTTGCTGCACTTGTTGGCGTGATGTTTATTGTTGTAATTGGTACCTTTGAGTGGGCCAGCCTGAACATGATGCGTAAGATTCCACCTTCTGATGCAATTGTGGTTGTAACTGTAACTGTTGTAACGGTGCTGACTGATCTGGCGATTGCCGTTATTGTAGGTGTTATTGTTTCTGCGTTGGTATTCGCCTGGAAGCATGCTAAGCATATGCTCATTGAAACCAGCCTTGAGAATAACGGTTTCCTGAAAGTGTATAAACCACACGGACCATTGTTCTTCGGTTCTGTGCAGGCTTTTCGTGATAACTTCACACCTAAGTTTGATCCACAGGAAGTCATTATCGACTTTGCTAACTGTAGGGTGATGGATCACTCAGGTATTGAAGTGATAGATTCGTTGGTTGAGCGGTATCAGAAAGCGGATATTGATATTCATATCCGTCATCTGAGCCCCGAGTGTATCAGGCTATTAGAGAAAGCCGGATCAGTAGTCGAGATGAACCGTGCTGAAGATCCTGACTATAAAGTTGCTGATGATAAGTTGGCTTAAGGGCCAAAACTGACTGGTACTTGTGTTAAATTTTAAAACCGCGACAATGATCGCGGTTTTTTATATCTGACGGATTAAAATGATGGAAGCAGAACTGATTGTCTCTTTTATTGTGTTAGGCACAATAGTTGGGTTCCTGGCTGGATTGCTAGGTATTGGTGGTGGGTTGGTTATGGTACCAGTACTGACCTCACTGTTTGTCTGGCAGGGCTTACCGTCTGAGAGTGTCGTTCACCTGGCGCTGGGTACCTCTATGGCGTCGATTGTTGTTACTTCTATATCCAGTATGCGGGCCCATCATAAAAAGGCTGGTGTGCTCTGGGATGTGGTTAAGCTGATTTCACCAGGAATTCTGGTCGGGGCATTTCTCGCAACATTTCTGGCCTCGGTTCTCAGCTCTGTTTTCTTGGCTATCTTTTTTGCCTGCTTTCTGGTTTTCGCCTCAACTCAGATGTTCTTAAATAAAAAGCCAAAGCCATCGCGCATGTTGCCTGGGGCGGGAGGCTTGTTTGCCGCTGGGGGTATTATTGGCAGTATTTCAGCTTTAGTTTCAATTGGTGGTGGAACCATTACAGTTCCTTATCTGAGCTGGCATAACGTTGATGTTAAGAAAGCGATAGGTACGTCGGCCGCTATCGGGCTGCCGATTTCTGTAGCAGGCACTATTGGTTATATGGTAAATGGTCTGAGTGCAGGGCTGGATATACCTTATGTGTTTGGCTTTGTGTATCTGCCTGGAGTAGTACTAATCTCGGTTATGAGCTTTATGATGGCCCCTGTCGGCGCACATGCTGCGCATAAGCTGCCTGTACCTATTCTGAAAAAGGTATTTGCTGTTCTGCTATTGGGCTTGGCTCTGAAGATGATCAGTTCGGTAATCTAAGGTTTTGAGCGCAAAAAAAAGAGCTTCAGTTCCCTGAGCTCTTTTTCTAACCGGCTAATGTCATTCCGTAATGTTACCTCTTCGCAATCCCGAAAGAGGCTTTCCGTCCTTAGAAATTTTTCGCGAAATATCAGTTAGCGTCCTGCCAATAGATAATATCCGTATCGCGTTCTTACTTCCTTGTCAGCCAGTTGTACTTCAATTCCCTGAAGAGATGTCGGTCCAACGATTAGAATTATCGGATCTCTGTCGGTAATTGGATATAGGAAAAATTCCTAATTTGTCACTTATTTGAAACAGTTGCCACGGTGAAAATAAAAAATGTTAAAAAAAAAGAGCTTCAGTTCCCTGAGCTCTTTTTCTAACCAGCTAGTGTCATTCCGTAATGTTACCTCTTCGCAATCCCGGAAGAGGCTTTCCGTCCTTAGAAATTTTTCGCGAAATATCAGTTAGCGTCCTGCCAATAGATAATATCCGTATCGCGTTCTTACTTCCTTGTCAGCCAGTTGTACTTCAATTCCCTGAAGAGATGTCGGTCCAACGATTAGAATTATCGGCTCTCTGTCGGCAATTGGATATAGGAAAAATTCCTAATTTGTCACATATTTGGAACAGTTACCGGGTTTGAAAAAGCAAAAAAAAAGAGCTTCAGTTCCCTGAGCTCTTTTCTAACTAACTAAGTATCGATCCGTAATGTTACCTCTTCGCAATCCCGAAAGAGGCTTTCTATCCTTAGAAATTTTGTCGCGAAATATCAGTTAGCGTCCTGCCAATAGATAATATCCGTATCGCGTTCTTACTTCCGTGTCAGTTAGTTGTTCTTCAATTCCCTGAAGAGATGTCGGTCCAACGAAAGTAATTATGCTAATCATGCCGTTTTTTAGATATAGGAAAAAGTCCTATATTATCTTTAACTTACGACTTTTTTGTTAGGGGGGCTTGGTCAAAGCTAACGCTTCCCCAGCCATGTACCATGAAGTTACGGATATTGCCGTGATCAGTTGCTTCAGGATGCTCCAAAACGTCCTGACGGTAGAAGCGGCCAAAGCAGTTTAATGTTTGTTCTTCTGACAGGCTGTTCATTCGGGCAAAGGCGAAAATTTTACATGAGCCTTCATTGGTGCCGGCAGCGTTGATCAGATCACCATTACTAAAGCGGGCGGGAGAGTAATCATAGTTAGCTTCGATAACCGCCATTGTATCTTCAAAATCCGGCTTGTTATCTTGTTTGAGGTTCTGGATAAATTGTTGCAGATCCATTCATGACTCCTGTTGTAAAAGTGTTTATAGCTATGAGTAAAATTATGAGAACTCAGTTAGTCTGATTCTTGTTGTAATAACAGCGCCTGTACCAGTTCGGTATTAGGTACTTCTGTTTTTAATTGTGCTGCGCGTTTTATCACAGCACCACTGATGCCGTCCAGTTCCAGGGGGCGGCCTTTCTCTTTATCAACCAGCATTGACGTTTTTATCGCATCAAAGTTACTGATCAGGTTAAACATCTCATCTATATCCTGGGTTGATAAAATGACATTGTCTGCGATAGACACCGCTGCGACTTCTTGCATCATCCGGTAAACGGTTTTGCCGAAAACCGGGTGAGAGGTAAGGCTTCTGGTATCTAGGCGGGTCAGGGCTGATAGTGGGTTTACGCCATTATTAATCAATAATTTTCGCCATAACTCATAGCGAATATCTGCGGAGATGGTAGTTGGGATACCTGCTTCGTTAAAGGTTTCTGCATATACCTTTAGTGCATCGGGACTGAAAACTCTTGGTTCAGAATGATTGGGCCAACTACCCATAATGACCTGGGCAGGGCCTTTGGCTTCAACTTCGCCGGGGCTGAGAATATGGCCTCCAATACGGACAGCGAGGCCTCCAATGGTGCGGTATTGCCCCAGAATATCTGCTATCAGAGGTTCGTTATCAACACCGTTTTGCAGTGATAGAACCGGGGTGTCTGAATGCTTTAGCCAGGCTTGTAACTGACTAAGAATCGATTCCGTAGCACCGGTTTTGAGACAGAGAAGAATCATATCGAATTCTTTGCAACTTCGATGCTGCAAGAGTTCGTTCAGGTCGGTTGCATCGACCTTTTCATGAAAGTTTAGATTTTCGTGCTGAACTTTAAGACCAGATATTCGCATCGCGTTAAGATGCTCACCTCTGGCAAGAAAACAAACCTGGTGCCCTTTTTGTTGTAACCGTGCACCGTAGTAACAGCCGATACCACCGGCGCCAATAATCAAAAAACGCATAATTATCTCTCTGAGAAGTTATCGTGATTTTTCTCAGAGCATAGCACTAATTTCCAGTGAGTCAGGTTTAGCGCAATTGGGATCAATGATTGCGCTAAACCAGTCTCTGGTTTTCTTTAACGTCCAGCTGTGCCGGGCTTGCTACGATTCGCCTGGTTACGTCCCGTTGATGAACTGTTGCCACCGGCTCTGTTGCCTGATGCTTTTGCTGCAGGCTTGCTACGTCGGTTTCCCTGTGGGCTACTGCTATTACCAGTGGGCTTTTGTCCACCTGAAGGTTTTTTAGCGTTATTCTGGGAGCGACCGCTGTTGTTGCCTTTGGCTGAATCCTGGGTATTCCCGTTAGCTCGATGGCGCTTGTTTTTGCCAGCGGGTTTATGGCCTCGTGCGATATCTCCTGAGCGCTGTCCATCTTTATGCTCCGAATGATGCTGTTTAGGCTTTTTCGGTTTTTTAGGTTTACGGGAGCGTGTATTAAGTCGGGACTCCGGTAGGTTGTGCTGAGGTAGAAAGCCCGGTACTTCATCGCGTTCTAGCAGGCTACCGATCAGATTTTCGATTGCTGAAAGTTGATCGAATTCATCGGCAGCCACCAGAGAAATTGCCTGGCCAGTGGCGCCAGCGCGGCCGGTACGGCCAATACGGTGAACATAATCTTCAGCCACATTCGGTAGATCAAAGTTAACTACCTGAGGTAGCTGATCAATATCCAAACCCCGAGCGGCAATATCAGTCGCAACCAGAACCTGTACTTTGCCAGCTTTAAAGTCTGTCAGGGCTTTGGTACGGGCCGATTGGCTCTTATTTCCATGGATGGCTGAGGCTCTTACATTTTCCCCCTCCAGATGACGAGCCAGCTGATTGGCGCCACGTTTAGTGCGGGTGAAAACTAATACCTGATGCCATTGATGTTCTTTAAGCAGGGACGTAAACAGTGCCGCTTTACGTTTTTTATCAACCGGACAGATCCATTGCTTAACCGTTGTTGCAGTTGTATTGCGAGGGGTAACTGAGATTTCGACTGGGTTATTAACCAGCCCTTTGGCCAGGGTGCGAATAGAGTCTGAAAAAGTGGCAGAGAACATCAGGTTCTGGCGTTTGGTCGGCAGTAGCTTAATGATTCGCTTGATATCATGGATAAAACCCATGTCCAGCATACGGTCAGCTTCATCCAGTACCAGTACTTCCAGACGATCAAATCTAACCGCATTCTGGCTGTATAGATCTAACAGTCGACCGGGTGTCGCTATCAGGATATCCACGCCTTTGCGTAGCTTCATCATCTGGGGATTGATGCCCACGCCGCCGAAAACAACAGCTGAGCGCATAGGCAGGTTCTGCCCGTAAGTCTCTACGCTGTCTGCAACCTGCGCTGCCAGCTCCCGGGTAGGGGTCAGAATCAAGGCGCGTATCTGGGTGCCTTTGGCTCTTTCACCTTTGCTTAACAATTCGAGCAGCGGCAAAGTGAAGCCCGCCGTTTTTCCGGTTCCGGTCTGAGCTGCAGCCATCAGGTCCTTACCCTCCAGTACGGCAGGAATTGCCTGCGCCTGAATGGGGGAAGGAGTCTCGTAACCTTTATCGGCAATTGCTTTAAGTACAGGTGCCGATAGGCCCAGATCGGTAAATTTCATGCAGTTTCTCTATGGCTGAGGTGTCGATATGACAGAAGCGCGAAGGATACAGCAAAGGGGCGTGGAATGGCAGTTTTTAGCCTTAATCCCTGCGACAGACAAGCTCCCGGACTTCAACGGCGCCGGCGTTAAGGTTCGCCATGACGTTAGGGCCCATCTTTTTGAATTCCTGCCCCAGAACTAAGGCCGGAGAGATAGTATCAACAGGCTGGGTCGTTTTCTCTTTACCTGCCTGCCGTTGGCGCCACTGCAGGGCTTCTTCGGACCAGTTTTTATTGCTGTAAAGCAAGAAACCTGATGCTGACAGTCGTTGTTCAAGCGTGGTTAAAGGAATCAGGTGTGAATGTTTTTGTTCTCTGGCCCAGGGAACCGGGTAGCGCATCTGTTCTGGGTTGCTTCCTTCAAGTACTTCGTGGAGTAGCAAAGTGCCTTCGCTGCTGAGTACGCGATGACACTCGGCTAAGCAGGCCTTGGTATCCGGGATATTCAGTAAACTATGTTGAAAGATGATGCAATCAAAGTGGTTATCGGCAAATGGCATCTGCTGAGCATCGCAGGTGATGGTCTGGACAGGTTTATTGGTTGGGTTTAGCGAAGTCAGAGCGTTATTGAACAGATTGAAACGGTGGGTAATATCGATACCGATAAGTTCTGTATGCTTGAAATTGTCTGAGATCAGGCGCATTAATCCACCTAGTCCGGAACCGATTTCTAAAATGCGTGTTGGGTTGATCTGTTCTAACCGTTTAAGTAGCTTTTCAGATGATTTAATACCACCTATATGCAGCTGATCAACAGGCGCTAATTGGTAGACGTTCGGGCCATCCGGATAGCGGGTTTTAATCTGTTTTAGCAGGCTGTCAGTATCCAGGTGATCGCTGTAATGCTGTTCTAAATCCATACCGGGATTCCTTTCAGGCTAACTCAGTTAAATCAGGCTTCTGAATAGAAACAGATACGGGGTCCGAAGACCCCGTATTAACCTGCTACTGATAGTTTAAGTAAAGAGTTTATCAGTGCTTAAGTATCAATGGCTTAGATATCATCCAGTCCTAGCTCTTTGATAGATACTTCACGCATCTTGAACTTCTGAATCTTACCGGTCACAGTCATTGGGAACTCGTCAACGAACTTAAAGTAGCGCGGTACTTTAAAGTGCGTGATCTTGCCCTTACAGAAGGCCCGTAACTGATCTTCAGTCACGCTGTCAGCGTCAGCATTGAGTTTAACCCAGGCAATCAGTTCTTCACCGTACTTTTTGTCTGGTACACCGGTAACCTGAACATCGCTGATACCGGGGTGGGTGTACAGAAATTCCTCGATCTCTTTCGGGTAGACGTTCTCACCGCCACGGATAACCATATCTTTAATACGACCGACAATCTGGATATAACCCTCTTCATCCATAGTGGCCAGATCTTCGGTGTGCATCCAGCCGTTCTCATCGATAGAACCCTTGGTGGCCTCTTCGTTGTTCCAGTATTTGAGCATGACACTGTAACCACGGGTACAAAGCTCACCAATCTCACCACGGGCAACAATACGTCCGGTGGCTGCGTTAACAATCTTGGTTTCCAGATGTGGCTGAGTACGGCCTACTGTTGTTACCCGCTTCTCGAATGGATCGTCAGCTGCAGTCTGGGTGGATACAGGGCTGGTTTCAGTCATACCATAGGCGATCTGAACCTCTTCCATATTCATCTTGGAGTTAACCGCTTTCATTACCTCAGCCGGACAGATAGAACCGGCCATGATACCTGTGCGCAAGGATGACAGGTCGTATTTTTCAAAGTCCGAATCTTCCAGTTCGGCGATGAACATAGTAGGCACGCCGTAAAGGGCTGTAGCCTTTTCTTTTTCAACCGCTTCCAGCACCGCTTTAGGTTCGAAACCGTCGGTAGGGTAGATCATAGTTGCGCCGTGGGTCATGCAACCCAGGTTGCCCATTACCATACCGAAGCAGTGGTAGAGGGGCACCGGAATGATCAGACGATCTTTGTCTGTAAAGTTCTGACTCTCACCAACGAAGTAACCGTTATTGAGGATATTGTGATGACTCAGGGTTGCACCCTTAGGGAAACCGGTGGTGCCAGAGGTGTACTGAATGTTGATGGCATCATCAAATTGCAGGGTAGCCTGAATGGCTTCAACTTCCGACAGTTCGGTTTTACTGGCCTCTTCAATGAAATCGTTCCAGCGCCACATTCCCGAATGCTGCTCTTCAGACAAGTTAATAATGCACTCTAGTGTCTTCAGTTTTTCTGATTTCAGCTGACCTTTTTCACAGTTGTTCAACTCTGGAGCAAGATCAAATAGCATCTGGGTGTAGTTAGATGACTTGAAACTATCAGCGGTAACAAGATACTTGGCACCGGACTGATTCAGGGCATATTCCAGCTCGTGCAGACGGTACGCAGGGTTAATGTTAACCAGAATGGCACCAATTTTGGCGGTTGCGAACTGTGTAACTGTCCACTGGGCATTGTTGGGGGACCACATAGCAACCCGATCACCTGCTTTGGCTCCTACAGCCAGAAGGGCTCGTGCACAGTGTTCAACTTGTTCTTTAAGGTCTGCGTAGCTCCAGCGGATGTCCTGATAATGTACAATCAGGGCATCGTTGTCAGGGTAGGTCGCACAGATCTCATCGAACTTGTCGCCGATGGTCATGCCGAGTAGTGGTTGACTGCTGGTCCCGCTGGTATAACTGGGTTTTGCATTGCTCATTGCTATGTCCCTTCTTTTATTCTAATTCGCAGAGAACTTCGTTGTCCGGTCTGTCAGCCACACTCTTTATAGGAGTCGCAGATCGAACTCTCGCTTTAATTTTTAGTGTTAATTCGGTTAACGGGCCTGTGCGTGATATTCAGGGTTTGGCTGCATATCTACTGCACTGGCAATTCGGTTAGTCATATTGTAAAAACCGGCTACGTTGGCGATATCCCAGATGTCCTGATCTGAGAAGCCTGCATCGCGCAGGGCCTGGCGATCTGTTTCTTCGATTGAATCTGATGCAACAGTCATCTTTACAGCAAAATCAAGCATCGAACGATGTCGCAGTGACAGGTTCGCAGCACGATAGTTGATGGCAATCAACTCGCCCAGAGCCGGGTCTTCAGAATAAGCGCGTACCGCAGCACCGTGGGCGACGATGCAGTAAAAGCAGTGATTCTGTGAAGAGACTGCAACGGCGATCATCTCGCGTTCCAGTTCACTCAGATTACTTTCACCAAACATAAGCTCATTATAAAACTTGGAGAATACCTCTAACTGCGCAGGGTTCTGGCTATAGGCGGTCAGTACATTAGGTACCATGCCCAGCTTTTCATCACAGACATCAAAGTATTTTTTGAAATCCGGCGACAGTTCGTCCCGTGCCGGGTATTTCAGATCTAAGGCGGTAACATGATCCGGTTGAGACATGCTGGTACTCCGTTTTATTGTTATGTCAGAGCGGTTTTTATATCGTCTTATATTAGGGTAAACCCTTATCTGGTTTCAAGGGTTTCAGATCAGGGTTTGCCCTTTTTGCTACAACACTTAATTACAGCCTAAAGCCAAAGCTACTTTAGAGCCGCTGGTGCGGCCTAATTGCGCTGTAATCCAGTGGCCGATTTGGGCCAGTTTTTGAAGATCGACACCGGTCTCAATGCCCAGTCCGTTCAACATATAAAGCACATCTTCGGTCGCAACATTGCCTGAGGCGCCCTTAGCATATGGGCAGCCACCCAGGCCTGCGACTGAAGCGTCGATAACCGCAACGCCTTCTTCAACAACGGCATACAGGTTGGCCAGCGCCTGACCATATGTGTCGTGGAAGTGGGCCGCAAGTAGTTCAATGGGTACCTGTTTTGCTACAGCCTCAAGCATGCGCTTGGCTTTTAGCGGGGTACCTACGCCGATCGTGTCACCCAGCGATATCTCGTAGCAGCCCATGTCCATCAGGTCACGACTGACAGCGGCAACCTGGGCTGGATCGATATCACCATCATAAGGACAGCCCATCACGGTGGAGACATAGCCCCGCACCCGGATGTTGTGCTCTTTGGCCATTTCGATCACTGGCGCGAAGCGCTCCAGGCTTTCCTTGATAGAGCAGTTGATGTTTTTACGGGTAAAGGCTTCAGATGCCGCACCAAACACAGCAACTTCATCAACACCTGCAGCAATAGCGCCTTCAAGGCCTTTCAGGTTAGGCGTCAGGGCCGAATAGGTAACGCCGGCTTTGCGGGTGATGTTGCTCATCACTTCGCTGGCATCGCCCATCTGTGGCACCCATTTTGGCGAAACAAAGCTGGCTGCTTCGATATGGGTCAGGCCGGTATCGCTGAGCTGATTAATCAGCTCAACTTTAACGGCAGTATCGATTATCGGGCCGGATTCATTTTGTAATCCATCCCGGGCACCCATCTCAAATAACCGAACATGCGTAGGGAAAGCCATGTTTAGTCCTCCGAAGTGTTAAGCGAAATCAGCTCAGCACCATCTTCAACCAGATCACCTTCAGCAAAATAGATCTCGGACACAGTGCCATCATGCGGTGCCTTCAGGCTGTGTTCCATCTTCATTGCTTCCATGATTACCAGTGTTTGGCCCTCTTTAACTTCCTGGCCTGCTTCAACAAGAACCGCTACGACAGCTCCGTTCATTGGTGCGGTCAGGCTGTTGTCGCCGGCATGGTCGTCACCACCAAAGTTTTCGCGATGTTGTTCGCAAGTGAATTGCTCACCTTCGTGGAACAGGGTCAGGGCATCGCCATCGTTATACAGATGCATGCTGAGGCGATGGCCGTTAACGATGACATTAAGTTTGTCATCATTTAACTGGGCCGCTACCTGATAGCTGGCATCGCCAACCTGAACCTGGTACTGACCGTTCTGCTCAAGAATGCTCAGATCATATTCAGTTTCGTTATGAATCAGCTTGAGGGGACGGGCGTACTCAGAGTTAACCCGCCAGCTGTTCTGAATGCCAAACGGTGAGTATGGATCATCCGGGTTGGTGGTTTGTTGTTTAGTCTTTTCACTAAAGAAGCAGGCAGCCATTACCAGACAGTACTGGGTATCCAGATTGCTGGCCGGGAATAGCAGTTGCTCATGCTTTTCAATGAAACCTGTATCAAGATCAAGCGCTTTGAACGGCGCACTACCCGCCAGATTGCGCAGGAACCGCAGGTTGGTTTTCAGGCCGCTGATGCGATATTCCTCAAGTGCCTGTTCCATACGGGCAATGGCACGATCACGGTCATCATCCCAGACAATCAGTTTAGCGATCATCGGATCATAGAATACGCTGACCTCGTCACCTTCAATTACACCGGTATCAACCCGAACATGCTGACTTTCCTCCGGAGTACGCAGGTAATGCAGCGTACCGGTAGCCGGCAGGAACTCATTATCCGGATCTTCGGCATAAACACGGGCTTCCAGTGCGTGGCCGTGGATACGAATCTCATCCTGCTGTTGCGGCAGTGGTTCACCGCTGGCGATACGTAGCTGCCATTCAACCAGATCCTGACCGGTGATTAACTCTGTAACCGGGTGCTCTACCTGCAGGCGGGTATTCATCTCCATGAAGTAGAAAGAACCATCGACGTCATATAGAAATTCGACAGTACCGGCACCGACATAGTCGATCGCCTGGGCTGCACGTACAGCAGCTTCACCCATCGCTTTGCGGGTTTCATCGGCAAGATTTGGTGCCGGTGCTTCTTCAATAACTTTCTGGTGACGACGCTGTACTGAACAATCACGTTCAGCCAGATAGACGCCGTTACCCTGCTTATCACAGAACACCTGAATCTCAACGTGACGTGGTTGTGTCAGGTAACGTTCGATCAACATGTCAGGGTTACCAAAAGCATTTTTAGCTTCACGGCAGGCTGACTCCAGTGCTTCATCGAATTCATCGATAGAGTTAACCACGCGCATCCCTTTACCACCACCACCGGCAACGGCTTTAAGTAGTTGTGGGAAACCACACTTTAGCGACTCTTCCTTGAGCAGAGCAGGGGTCTGGTCATCACCGTGATAGCCCGGTACCAGTGGTACCGATGCGTGAGACATGATCTCTTTAGCAGCAGACTTAGAGCCCATCGCTTCGATGGCGCCAGTAGGAGGTCCGATAAACTCAATACCGTTATCAGCACATGCCTGAGCGAATTGCGCATTTTCAGACAGGAAACCATAACCCGGGTGAACTGCCTGGGCGCCGGATTGCTTAGCGATTTCCAGTATTTTATCTGCTCTAAGGTAACTTTCACTGCTGGGCGCTGGTCCTAACAGAAAGGCTTCGTCGGCCATCGCAACATGACGGGCGTTACGGTCAGCTTCAGAATAGACTGCAACACAACGGATACCCATGCGGTGGGCAGTCTGAATAACACGGCAGGCAATCTCACCGCGGTTAGCTATAAGAATTTTGTTAAACATGCCGCTTACTCCTGAATCCAGTTCGGTTTACGCTTTTGCAGAAAAGAACCTAGTCCTTCCTGGCCTTCGTCGCTGACACGAATGTCCGCAATGCGACGGGCGGTATCGTCGATCACATCTGCTGTGATCTCCTTCTGGCTGACTGCGTAGATAAGATCTTTGGCAGCTTTCATTGCCTGAGGGCTGTTTTTACGCAGGGTAGCGATAAAACGGTCACAGGCTTCGTCAAGTTGTTCTACGCTATCGACAACTTCATGCACCAGACCAAACTCTTGTGCCGTACGGGCATTAAAGAGCTCAGCGGTAACAAAGTAGCGACGTGACTGACGTTCGCCGATAGCTCGTACAACATAAGGGCTGATAACAGCAGGAATCAGACCGATCTTTACTTCAGACAGGCAGAAACCACTGCTTTCAGCGGCAATAACAATATCGCAACAGGCGGCAAGGCCCACGGCTCCGCCGTAAGCGGCACCTTGTACCAGAGCGATAGTTGGCTTGGAGTGGCTGTTTAACACTTCCATCAGGCGAGCCAGACGGCCCGCATCGACCATGTTTTCTTCATGGCTGTTCTGAGCCATGCGTTTCATCCAGGCCAGATCGGCCCCCGCGGAGAAGTTCTTACCCCGTGAGCGCAATACCAGCACCCGGACTTCGGGGTCTTCGTTGGTCGCTTCAAGATTGGCAATTAGCTGTTCAATTACATCGTCATCAAAAGCGTTGTGTACTTCAGGACGATTGATGATCAGTTGGGCTACACCGTTGCTGCTCTTTTCCAGTAACACCAACTGTTTAAGCTCTTGTGATTGGTTCTCAGTAGTCATAGTCAGAGTCCCCAATTACATGCGGAATACGCCGAAGCGGGTTTCACCCACCGGCTTATTCAGTGCTGCTGACAGGCTCATGCCGATTACGTCGCGGGTCTGAGTCGGGTCGATAACGCCATCATCCCACAGACGGGCTGATGCATAATAAGGGTGACCCTGGTGCTCATAGGTATCGATGATTGGCTGCTTGAATTCAGCTTCCTCATCGGCAGTCCATTCCTGGCCGACGCGATCCATGTTGTCACGCTTAACGGTAGCCAGTACACCGGCCGCCTGCTCGCCACCCATGACCGAGATACGGGCATTTGGCCACATGAACATCATGTTAGGGCTGTAAGCACGACCACACATACCGTAGTTACCGGCACCAAAGCTACCGCCGATCAGTACTGTGAATTTAGGTACGTCGGCACAGGCAACCGCCGTTACCATCTTGGCACCGTGCTTCGCGATACCTTCGGATTCGTATTTCTGGCCGACCATGAAGCCGGTGATGTTTTGCAGGAACAACAGTGGGATCTTGCGCTGACAACAAAGCTCGATGAAGTGTGCGCCTTTTTGCGCAGACTCACCGAACAGAATACCGTTGTTGGCAACGATACCTACCGGGTAACCATGGATATGGGCAAAGCCCGTAACTAATGTTGTTCCGTAAAGCTTTTTGAATTCATCGAATTCAGAGCCGTCGACGATGCGCGCGATAACTTCACGTACATCGAAAGGCTTTCTCAGGTCGGTACCGACAATGCCATACAGGTCATCAGCCGGGTAGAGTGGTGCTTTAGTTGGCTGAGTCTTGATGTTGATATCTTTACGGCGATTCAGATTTGCCACACAGGTACGGGCAATTTCCAGTGCGTGGTGGTCGTTTTCGGCATAGTGGTCGGCAACACCGGATACTTTACAGTGGACATCAGCACCACCCAGGTCTTCAGCACTAACAACTTCACCGGTTGCAGCTTTTACCAGAGGAGGACCGGCCAGAAAGATTGTTCCCTGTTCGCGAACAATAATTGATTCGTCTGCCATGGCAGGAACATAGGCACCACCGGCAGTACAAAGGCCCATTACCACGGCGATCTGCGGAATACCTTTTGATGACATGCGTGCCTGGTTGTAGAAGATCCGGCCGAAATGATCCCGATCCGGGAAAACATCATCCTGTTGAGGCAGGTTAGCACCGCCAGAATCAACCAGGTAGATACAAGGCAGGTGGTTCTGTTCAGCAATCTCTTGTGCGCGCAGATGCTTTTTTACTGTCAGAGGGAAATAAGTACCGCCTTTAACCGTTGCATCGTTTGCAATGATCATACATTCCTGACCGCTAACACGGCCAATACCGGTAATGATGCCAGCAGCTGGAATGTCGTCGTCATAGACACCGTAAGCCGCTAATTGAGAGAGTTCTAGCAGTGGTGAACCTTCGTCAAGAAGAGTGTTAATACGTTCACGTGGTAGTAATTTGCCGCGGGACAGGTGACGTTCCTGATACTTGGCACCGCCACCCTGATGAATTTGTGTAGTCTTTTCGCGCAGGTCGGTTACCGCTTCTGCCATTGAATCATAGTTGGCGCGGAAATCTTCAGCCCGGGAATTGATTTTAGTATTTATAATGCTCATCAATTTTCCTCTCGGAAGTTTTGTAATAGCAACGCTCACAACGCTATTACTCAATTCCTGTCTTATTGTTCTTTTGTCAGTGTTAAAAAATAAGGGGGGACTTCACTTATGAAGAGAAGGTTGCCCCCTTTAAACCTTCTAACGAAGGTGTCCACTTACTTAAAACAGTCTTACTTGTTCAGGAACAGCTCACGGCCGATCAGCATACGACGGATTTCAGATGTACCCGCGCCGATCTCATACAGCTTGGCATCACGCAACAGGCGACCTGTTGGGAATTCGTTGATATAGCCGTTACCACCTAATAGCTGAATCGCATCCAGGGCAATCTTGGTTGCCATCTCAGCGGTGTACAGGATTACCGCAGCACAGTCTTTACGTGAAGTTTCACCACGCATTGCTGCTTGAGCTACAGTGTAAGCGTAAGATTTAGATGCATTCATCAGGGTATACATGTCGGCAACTTTACCCTGTACCAGTTCGAACTCGCCGATCGCTTTACCAAACTGAACACGGTCACGGGTGTATGGTACGGAGATATCCATTGCTGCCTGCATGATACCCAGAGGGCCGCCAGCCAGCACCAGGCGTTCATAGTCCAAACCGGACATCAGTACTTTTACACCACCGTTCAGTTCACCCAGGATATTCTCTTTAGGTACAACGCAATCTTCAAAAACCAGTTCACAAGTGTTAGATCCGCGCATGCCCATCTTGTCCAGCTTCTGGTGACGGGAAAATCCAGGTGCATCACGTTCAACGATGAATGCGGTGATACCTTTAGGGCCTGCATTTACATCGGTCTTGGCATAGATAACGTAAGTGTTGGCGTCAGGACCGTTAGTGATCCACATCTTGTTGCCGTTCAGCAGGTAATGGTCACCGTTATCACGGGCAGACAGTTTCATCGATACAACATCAGAGCCAGCATTTGGCTCGGACATTGCCAATGCACCGATATGCTCACCGCTGATCAGTTTTGGCAGGTACTTAAGTTTCTGCTCGTGGGTACCGTTACGGTTGATCTGGTTAACACAGAGGTTTGAATGAGCACCGTAAGACAGGCCTACAGAGGCTGATGCGCGGCTGATCTCTTCCATGGCAATCATATGTGCCAGGTAACCCATGCCTACACCGCCGTATTCTTCACTTACGGTAATACCCAGTAGACCCATATCGCCGAACTTCTGCCACAGATCATTTGGAAACTCGTTGTCGTGGTCAATCTGTTCTGCGCGGGGAGCTATTTCAGCTGCTGCGAAACTGTTTACATGTTCGCGAAGCATATCCAGAGTTTCACCCAGGCCAAAGTTTAGTGAGCTGTACTGTGCAATCATTTCCTGTCCACCTGTTTTCATAATTAGTATTTTATTGTTGTGCTTTTTCTTACGTTCAGAGTTTTACGTTTCGAATTTTTAAGTTCCGAATCAGAGCAAAAGCATTGTTGCTCTATACGGGGTTGTTTTTTAGTTCATTCATTGCGTCCTGGCAGCGGCTTTCGGCACTATCCAGTTCGAGTTGAAGCATGGCTATATCTTTAAGCTGTTGCTCAAGAGCTGCCTTCTTCTCCTGAATCTTGGTCATTAACAGTTCAAGCTGTTTCATACTGCCTGTTGTACTTTCATCCCACAGCTCGAAAAGCTCGCGGGTCTCTGCCAGAGAAAATCCTAGCCGCTTGCCTCTGAGGATCAGTTTAAGTCGCACCCGGTCAGGACCACTATAAATACGTGTCTGACCTTTACGTGTTGGAAACAGCAACTTCTGATCTTCATAAAAGCGAATGCTGCGGGTAGTGACATCAAACTCACTGGCCAGATCGCTGATTGAATATGTTGATGGGCTCATAACGTGCTTCTTGTTTTTAGTGATGTTCTAAATTTAGCGGAAGTTTACGTAAACGTAAAGCCAAAATACAATTCGTAATAATTTGATTATATTAACTATATTTATTCTAACTATTTGTTTTATAGGATAAATATAGTGGATTTGAAAATGTAAGGGTATTCCCTTAGACTAAAGTAGTACTTGTTAACCAGTAAGGGAAATTGCTAACTTCAGTTCAAGGTTGACAGGGGCATGTGTAGTTTTTGCCCATTTGATAATAAAAACAAATAAGAGACAGGATGGTTCTGCATGAGTGCCGACTACGTTCTCGAGACCAGAAACCTGGTTAAGGAATTCAAGGGTTTTACCGCCGTTGATGATGTGAATTTAAAGGTTAAGCGAGGAACAATACACGCGCTGATCGGTCCTAATGGTGCCGGTAAGACAACTGTATTTAACTTGCTGACTAAATTTTTAACCCCAACCACCGGAACGATTCTGTTTAACGGTGAAGACATTACGTCTATGAAATCAGCAGCGATTGCCCGCAAGGGTATTGTTCGCTCATTTCAGATCTCTGCTGTATTCCCGCACCTGACTCTGCTTGAAAATGTCCGGATTGCGCTACAGCGTAAAGAAGGCAATAGCTTTCATTTCTGGAAATCTGAGAAAGTGTTGGACAAGCTCAATGACCGTGCTATCGAGTTGCTCGATGAAGTTGGTCTTAAAAGTTATGCCAATACAGTCACTGTAGACCTTCCTTACGGCCGTAAACGGGCGTTAGAGATTGCGACTACTCTGGCGCTTGATCCTGAAATGCTTCTGCTGGACGAGCCAACCCAGGGTATGGGTCATGAGGATGTTGGTGTGGTTGCAGACCTTATTAAGAAGGTCTCGAAAAATCGTACCATTCTGATGGTCGAGCACAACCTCCACGTAGTTGCTCAGCTGGCAGATACTATTACCGTACTGCAGCGTGGTGCCATTCTTACCGAAGGCAATTACGAAACGGTATCGAAAGACCCTCAGGTGCGTGAAGCCTATATGGGTGTTGAAGCTGATGATGAAGTTGCTAATGCGATTGCTGCTGAAAATGCCGCGGCCAGCGCTGCACAGAAGGAGTCAGTAGAATGAGCAGTACCGGTGAAAAAATACGCATTGTAGACCTGCATTCATATTACGGCGAGTCGCATATTCTGCATGGTATCGATATGACCATCATGCAGGGCGAACTGGTGACTCTGCTGGGCCGTAACGGTTCCGGTCGATCCACTACGCTGAAATCCATTATGAATATGGTAGGGCGCCGTACCGGTGTTATCAATATCAATGGTAATGAAACCATCGAGATGCCGGCGCATAAAATTGCTCATCTGGGGGTAGGTTACTGCCCGGAAGAGCGGGGCATTTTCTCAAGTCTTAATGTAGAAGAGAATCTGATGCTGCCGCCAAATGTTCGTTCCGACGGCATGAGCATTGAAGAGATTTATGACATTTTCCCTAACCTGGCTGAGCGTCGTTACAGTCAGGGCACCCGCCTGTCAGGCGGAGAGCAGCAGATGCTGGCGATGGCCCGTATCCTGCGAACTGGTGCAAACATTCTATTACTCGATGAGATAACAGAAGGTCTGGCACCGGTAATAGTGCAAAAACTGGCTGAAGTTCTGGTCATGCTTAAAGAGCGTGGACTGACAATTTTGCTGGTTGAGCAGAACTTTCGTTTTGCAGCTCCAATTGCTGACCGCCATTACGTTATGGAACATGGCCATATCGTAGAGCAGGTTCGTAAGGATGAGTTGGAAGCTAAAACGGAACTGTTGAATACCTATTTGGGTGTATAAGCCTGGATGATAATCATCTGAGTGGACACCCGATACCCTTGAAGTTCGATAACAATAAAAATTCTCAAGCAGGAGTGACAACATGAAACTAATGAAAAAAACCGTACTGGCTGCAGCAATGAGTCTGGCAGCGGCAACTGGTGTACAGGCTGCCGGTGTATCTGATGATGTAGTTAAGATCGGTGTACTGGCTGATATGGGCGGTGTATACGCTGATATCTGTGGTACAGGCTGTGTAACTGCCGTTGAGATGGCAGTTGAAGATTTCGGTGGTACCGTACTAGGTAAGCCAATTGAGATCGTTAGCGCAGACGACCAGAACAAGCCAGATGTAGGTTCTGCTAAAGTACGTCAGTGGATTGAAGATGAGAACGTAGATGCGGTAAACGGTCTGGTTGCTTCCTCTG
This sequence comes from Amphritea balenae, assembly GCF_003858655.1. Lineage (GTDB taxonomy): Bacteria > Pseudomonadota > Gammaproteobacteria > Pseudomonadales > Balneatricaceae > Amphritea > Amphritea balenae. Next base: position 155,702 of record NZ_RQXV01000001.1, on the reverse strand, counting down.
TAACTGGTGCTGTAACTAAAGTACTGACCGATGCTAAGAAAATCGCTCTGATCTCTACCTCTGCAAGCCACGCTTTCACAACTAAGGCATGTTCACCTTATAACGTTCATTGGACGTATAACGTAGCAGCACTGGCAAACGGTACTGTTAAGCCGATGGTTGATGCGGGTAAGAAGAAGTGGTTCTTCATTACAGCGGATTACGCATTCGGTCACGCACTGGAAGGTATTGCTTCTAAAGTAATCGAGACCAGCGGTGGTGAAGTTGTAGGTGCAGTTCGTGCACCACTAGGAACAACTGACTTCTCTTCTTACGTACTGCAGGCTCAGGCATCTGGCGCTGACGTAGTAGGTCTGGCTAACGCTGGTGCTGACTTTGTAAACGCCCTGAAAACCTCTGCTGAATTCGGTCTGACTGAGACTGCTGATGTAGCAGGTCTGCTGGTATTCACCCATAACGCTAAGGCGCTGGACCCTGCAATCGCAGCAGGCATGAAGGCGACTACCGGTTTCTATTGGGATATGGATGATCAGACTCGCGAATGGTCTGCTCGCTTTAAAGAGCGTCATGGTTCTATCCCTGCAATGGGTCAGGCCGGAGCTTACTCTATGACTATGCACTACCTGAATGCGATTAAAGCGGCCGGTACTGATGAGTCTGATGCAGTAATGAAACAGATGAAGAAGACCAAGCCTAATGACTTCTTCGCACGTAATGCATACCTGCGTAACGATGGTCGTATGGTTCACGATATGCTGCTGGTAAGCATCAAAGATGCTGCAAGCCGTAAGTCTGAAGATGATATCTACAACATCGAAGCAACTATTCCGGGTGATGTAGCATTCAACCCAATGATGCCAGCGTGTGACTTCAAGTAATCCTGCTTGACCTTCGGGGGGTGCCTTAATCGGGTACACACCCCCCAGCTTTATCTGAAAGGAGCTGTGTGATCACAGCTTCACACAACTCCTTTGTTTCTCTAGGTGATGTTATGGCGACGATATTTGGTATTAATCTGTTTGCGCTGTCGGGACAGTTGCTGGTGGGCCTGATTAATGGTTCATTTTATGCGCTTCTGAGTCTCGGTCTGGCGATTATTTTTGGTCTGTTAAAAATTATTAACTTCGCGCAGGGCGCGATGTATATGCTCGGCGCTTTCTTTGCCTGGATGGCCCTGAATTACATGGGTATCAACTACTGGGCAGCATTAATACTAGTGCCGATCGCGATAGGTATTATTGCCATTCTGATTGAGCGCTTTTTGGTGCGTCCGATCGCTAATGAAGATCACCTTTACAGTCTGCTGCTGACCTTTGGTATAGCGCTGATTCTACAAGGTATGTTTACTCATATTTATGGTTCTTCTGGTCTGCCTTATTCGATTCCGGATGAGCTGAAAGGCGGCACTAAGCTACCGTTTATGTACCTGCCAAACTACCGTGCCTGGATTATCGTGATCTCGCTGATCGTCTGTGGCAGTACCTGGTGGGTTATTGAAAAAACTAAGCTGGGTGCATATCTGCGGGCCGGTACTGAAAATCCACAGCTAATGCAGGGATTTGGTATCAACGTTCCGCTGATCACAACCCTGACCTTTGGTTTTGGTGTTGGACTGGCAGGTTTTGCCGGAGTATTGGCTGCCCCTGTTTACTCTGTTAGCCCTGAGATGGGATCTAACATACTGATTGTGGTGTTTGCTATCGTTGTTATCGGTGGTATGGGTTCCATTGGTGGTGCCATTCTTACCGGCTTGCTGATGGGGGTTGTTGAGGGACTAACTAAGTTCTTTTATCCTGAGGCCTCAACCACTGTAATCTTCCTGTTCATGGTGATCGTGCTGCTGATTAAGCCTGCCGGTCTGTTTGGTAAAGAAGCTTAGGAGTACAGCCATGAAAATTAATAAACTTTATCTGTTTCTGATTGCCCTGGCGTTGGTGGCTCCAACCTTTATCTATCCAGTATTCCTGATGAAGGTTTTATGTTTTGCGCTGTTTGCCTGCGCATTTAACCTGCTACTGGGTTTTGTTGGCTTGCTGTCTTTTGGACATGCCGTGTTCCTGGGTACCGGTGGTTATGTTACCGGCTACCTGATGATTGAAACCGGTATTAGTCCAGAGCTGGGAGTTCTGGCAGGTACTGCAGCAGCAGCGGTTATCGGCGCTGTTTACGGTAAACTGGCTGTTAAGCGTGAAGGTATCTATTTTGCGATGGTTACCCTGGCGCTGGCTCAGCTGGCCTTCTTCTTTTACCTGCAGGCGCCGTTTACTGGTGGTGAGGATGGATTACAGGGCGTACCTCGTGGATCACTGTTCGGTATTATCGATCTGTCTGATAACTCGGCTATGTACTACTTCGTACTGGCGATCTTCCTGTTTGGATTCTGGTTGGTGCACCGTACTATCCATTCTCCATTCGGTCAGATTCTTAAAGCGATTCGTGAAAATGAACCGCGTGCAATCTCACTGGGTTACAACGTAAACGACTATAAGTGGGCTGCATTTGTTATCTCATCTGCTCTGGCGGGTATGGCTGGCTCAACTAAGACGCTGGTTTTCCAGCTGGCATCCCTGACCGATGTGCACTGGCACATGTCCGGTGAGGTGGTTCTGATGACCTTGCTAGGTGGTATGGGTACTATCTTTGGTCCTGTTGTTGGTGCTGGTGTAGTGGTAACTATTCAGAACTATATGTCCGGTGGTGAGCTGGGTAACTATATCCATATCATCATGGGTGTGATCTTTATTGTCTGTGTACTGGCATTCCGCAGTGGTATTGTGGGTGAGTTCCAGAAACTGATGAAGAAAAACTTTGGCTGAAGCTGAACAGCTTCACCCTTGAAAGCGATAAAAGGGACGTAAAAGTCCCTTTTTTATTGTCCAGATGTTATCGGTGTGCTGCTTCAGCAGGCCGTTATGATTTTGTTGGAGAGAGTAAAATGAGCCAGGATTCTGTTGTTATTGTAAGTGCCGCCCGTACCCCTATGGGTGGCATGATGGGCTGCTTTAGTGATGTTCGGGCACCTGATTTGTGCGCTACGGCGATTAAGTCAGCTGTTGAGCGAGCCGGTATCCAGGGTAGTGATGTCGATGAAGTGGTAATGGGTTGTGTGCTGCCTGCGGGTTTGGGGCAGGCGCCAGCACGCCAGGCATCTCGTGGCGCAGGTATACCTGATGCAGCGGGCGCCACAACAATCAACAAAATGTGTGGTTCAGGTATGAAGGCTGTCATGCTGGCGCATGATCAGATTGCTGCAGGACAGGTTGATGTTATGGTTGCCGGTGGTATGGAAAATATGAGTCAGGCACCATATTTGTTACCAAAAGCCCGCGCGGGTATGCGTATGGGGCATCAGCAGGTTATTGATCATATGTTCTTTGATGGCCTTGAAGATGCCTATGAAGGTGGCTTGATGGGCACCTTTGCGCAGAAGAGCGCTGATGATTACAACATTACCCGCGAAGCAATGGATGATTTTGCTATCGGCTCCCTCGAAAAGGCGCTTAAGGCAATTGAAACAGGTGCGTTTAAAGACGAAATTGCTCCGGTAACGGTTAAATCACGCCGTGGTGATACGGTTGTCGATACTGATGAGCAGCCTGGCAATGCGCGTATAGATAAGATTCGTCAGCTGAAACCTGCATTTAAGAAAGATGGTACAGTGACGGCAGCTAACTCCAGTTCTATTTCCGATGGTGGTTCGGCGCTGGTGTTGATGAAAGAGTCTGAAGCTAAGAAACGTGGTCTGACGCCTTTGGCGCGTATTGCTGCGCATTCTACCCATGCTCAGCTGCCTGCTGAATTTACAATTGCACCTATCGGTGCGATTGATAAAGTGCTAGCGCGTGCAGGCTGGAGTAAAGAGGACGTGGATCTGTTTGAGATCAACGAAGCATTTGCGGTGGTTAGTTTGCTGGCTATCAATGAGATGGGGCTGGATGCAGATAAGGTCAACATTAATGGCGGTGCCTGTGCGCTTGGGCATCCGATCGGCTCGTCTGGTTCTCGTATTCTGGTTACTTTGTTATACGCGTTGAAGAATCAGGGCAAGAGCAAAGGTGTTGCATCATTATGTATCGGTGGTGGTGAAGCGACAGCGGTTGCGGTTGAAATGCTGTAGCTACAGCGACAGTGTTTAACTGATATTAAACCGGCCAACTAGGTCGGTTTTTTTATGACCGCTCATGGCATAGGAAAACCAGTATTTTGAATTGGCCGAATTGAGAGTGGATCCTTTCGTATTAGAAAGGGATGGTGAGTGAGAGCGTTCTGATTGCTGCGTCAAAACGATTAAGGGTGTCATCTCCTGTCAGTGAATAACTGCCCTGAAGTGTCGCGCCAGGGGGTAAATAATCGCTATTGAGGTTCATATTAAAAATAACTTCGATAGCCTGGGCTTTGTAGTTATCAACACCAATACCGTCGTAGGAGTACCCCCCTTGGAATGTAAAGCCGTTGGATAAAATGATTTGAGTGCCAAGTTTAATCTGAGCACTTAATTCATTGGTCTGAGCTGCGATACCACTAAGGTCTTCGAAGGCGGGTTCATCAAAGTGCCAGATCCCCTTAATACCTAACATTGGTTTGATTGTTGTGCCATCAGAGCTATGCCAAGAATAGCTCAGCAGCGGACCAAAATTCAGGCTTCCTGAGTTTATAGTCTGGGTTCCAATCGTAAAGTTATTCGAGTCGATATAGCTATGCTGCTTTTCCTGAAAATAATTGATACCCAGTGATGGGGTTAGGTGCCAGTTCTGGTAGTCGTAATTTCCGGTCAAATGGCTTTCTACCTGCCAGCGTTCGGTGCGATAGTCATCCCATGTTGTGGTTTGTGTCTTAATTCTGTTGTCGGATCGTCCCCAGGCCAATCGTAGGTCAAAAATAAGATCCTCGTTTAATCGGCTAACCATATATGGACCAAGCATCCAGCCTTGTCCTTCCGCATCAATGGCGAGGCTATCAGATTCCTGATCCATCCAGTCTAACTGTCCAATAAATCCTAGCAGCACATCGTTTGAATAGCGGTAATCAGCGCCAATATAAAGAATACTGAAGCGGCTCGTTTCCTTCATTTCCGGGTGCGAGCTTTTGGATTCGGTCCAGTTACCTTTTAACCAGAGATTGGTTTTTGCTGATGCAACGGGTTTAGTCTTACCAAGTGTATCCGTGTTGAACGGATCATAGTTATGGGGGCTTTGAGGAACTGCTGTACGAGTAAACTGGCGCAGGCTGGTTGAAATGGATGCTTGTTGAAAATGATCCTGACTTGTCAGGTTTAAATTGACAGGGCCCTCGCCGAAGCCATTGAGTCCACCGCGTGCTATTTCATTGTTGAGTAGTCCGGCGAGCCCGATATCCTGCGATGATATATTCAATATTCGCTTTAAAGAGAAGTTACGAATAGCCCGTTGGGTTGTTGCAATGGTTTGTTCTGAATTACAGCCATGGCCGCAGTTAATTATGATAGTGGTCGCGGCTGAATTTGGGTTTCCCGCTGCATCTAGTGCAATGTTGGCGTTAATGCTGAGAGTTGTATCGCCTTTGCCGTCTGGGTGTATGTCGGTTGTGTAGGTATCATCATCCACTGCAATAAAATTATCAGCATAGCCATTGCCGACATTTAAATCAGATAGATTAAAACCGCTGACGGGTTCGCTGAACTGAACGGTTATCTCAAAGGGCTCCATAGTACTCAGGCTATTCGGCGCATTGTTTATCTGCACGGTGGGGCTAGAGGTATCATTAGCGATGATAAAGCTGTTGTTATTGGTACCGGTTGCGGCGGTGTTAGTCAGGGCGTTGCCGCTAGAGTCCTGAATATTTTGTGATCCGGTGATGCTCAGGGTAATAGTATCGTTAAGGTTAGCTAAATCGCCCCCGCTCAGGCTTATTGTGTAAATCGATGTATTGGTACTGCTAAGAGATGAGGTAGCTGAAGTGCCGGTTACAGCAAAATCGGTTATATCGACATTATTAACGGCTTCAGAAAAAGTAATACGCCAGCTAACGGAATCGGCATCGGTCGGCGATGTGGCTGGGGTTCGTCTTTCAATGGATGTAATAGTGGGGGCTGAGGTGTCATTTTCGATGATAAAGCTGTTGTTATTAGTGCCGGTTGCTGCGGTATTAGTCAGAGGGTTGCCGCTAGAGTCCTGAATATTTTGTGATCCGGAGATGCTCAGGGTAACAGTATCGTTAAGGTTGGTTAAATCGCCCCCGCTCAGGCTAATCGTGTAAACCGACGTATTGCTACTACTAAGAGATGGGGTAGCTGAAGTACCAGCTACAGCAAAATCGGTCACATCTACGTTGCTAACGGCCTCAGAAAATGTAATACGCCAGCTTACCGTGTCAGCATCCGTTGGGGATGTGGCAGGAGCCTGTCTTTCAATCGTTGTAATTGTAGGGGCAAGGGTATCTGCAGGAACAATGCCGGCGCTGTTGAAAGGTTGATTAATGCCGTTCCAGTCAACCCAGTAGTAGCTGTTAACCGCACCTGGGGAAGTGTTTTTGAAGTAAAGCCTGCCGATGCTTAATGGTTCTGAAAAAGGTACAGCGCAGACTGTGTCATTGATACCAGAGCATCTAAGTACATTCAGGCTGTCAGTTCTTAGCTTGTCTTGAGTGGGACTGAGTTTAGCAATTGAGACGTTAGTGGTTCCTGATTTGCAATTTACCGGTGCGTAATATGCAGCATAATTCCCAGTTACAGCACTATCACAGTTGTCTGCAAGTACCATTGAGCTTTGCTGAACTAAACAAAAAGTAAGCAGGCATCTGTAGATAAAATTAAATGGGAGGGGTGATGAAAATCGCTGTAATAGTTGTAGTCGAATTGAGTTAAGCAGCACCATATCAAATCTCATATCCAGGCATGATCAGTGAACAACAAAGGAGCATCTAAACAGATATCAGACTATTCTCCGCCTGCAAGTTTAAGTACAGGCTTAAAGGCGAATTGTCGGATCTCTATGATGTAATTTAAACCTAATTAGTCGGCGGCTTTTTTGTAGCACATTACCACTAACCAAGCATAATACGCTTTTTTATAACACGAAACTCAATTAGAGCCTATTAGACATTGATAATGAATATCTTTCTGTTTTGTCGACTACGGCCTATCAGGTGGCCGCTGGGTGGTGTGGTTAAGCGAGGATACAGGTGGTCGAGGTGCTCTGATATTGGACGTAATGAGCTTATTAAAGTCGGTTGTTTCACTGGTTTTTTGTTATAATTTCCTAAAGTATTTTGTATAAGTTCTCTTGGAAGAGACGGAGTTTATATGGAGGTAATCAATAGGGCTGGCTAGGCTTTTAGTGTCTAATTGTCCTAACTATTTTTTCATAATAAGGTCTATATATGTCCTTTCTGCTAGGCAGACTCAGGTTTGTTCAGTCGGGCGTTCTTTTAGCGGTAGTTATCCTGTTTGTGATATTCACTTTCTGGACTGTCGCATCTGCCTGGCAGGGTCGTGCAAATAGTATTCTGGATAATTTCAGGACTTCTGATAGAGAGATTACGACGGAGTTCTTCACTAATCTGGAACAGCTGAATGCCATTCCTGATCTTCAGCCTTGTAGTGATGAGATGCTGAAGATGATGCGGATAACGGAGTATAGCTCCAAGTATTGGCATGAGTATGCATATGTTGCAGATGGCCTGTTGTTATGCAGTACCAGTCTAGGGGTTCTGGATCAGCCTATAGCTGAACCCGCAGCAGATATTATAAACAGAGAGTTTTCTTTTACCCGTAATGCTCCGGTTCCTTTACTGGATGGCTCAGTCACTGCGATGCAGATGTGGAAGGGGCATTTTCGGGCGTTATTGAGGCCTTTTATCAACCCAACTGATACAACTTCCTGGCTAAGTTTTGGCACTTTTTCACTTGCTGGTGGTAGCGTGCAGCATATTTATGGGGATGCATCTTTTCCACCTGCTATCATCCTGGTAAACGAAGAGTCGTCATTTCAGCAGGTTGATAATTATTCAAAGCTTTCGCAAGATGAGCTCTTGATACAGTGGTATGAGCATGGGAGTTGGGTTGTTCAGCTATGTATCAGGCAAGAGTCATGCGCAGTTGTCAGTATTGATGTTCTTGGTTTCTTTGCAGAAGAAACTGAGATATCAATTGCGATTCTGGTCTGCTTTGTCGCACTTCTTTTACTTTCCTCAGTGCTAACGCCGTTACTTTATCAACGTTATTTTTCTCTTAATAGACAATTAAACAGAGGGCTAAAGCGAGGCAGGGTTATCTGTCACTATCAGCCGATCATTCCGATTAGTCCCATTGATCCTGTGGGCTGTGAAGTGCTTTGCCGTTGGCTGGATGAGTCGGGTAATTTGATATATCCGGATCAATTTATTCCTGAGATAGAACGTAATGGTCAGTCCGGTTTGCTAACCGAAGTAGTATTCGTGACTGCTATTCAGGAGCTTGATGATGCAGAAATGCTAGGGCGGATTAACTTCTCTATAAATGCATTTCCTGAAGATATTGAAAGCGGTTTGTTATTAAGACTGATTGATCAGTTTTTGCCAGGTCAATATTGCAATACTTTGACAATTGAATTGACTGAAAAAGAGATAAATAACATGAATCTTCTCAGGTCGGGTGTTCAGGCACTTAGGGCTCTCGGGGTTAAAATTTCCATTGATGACTTTGGTACAGGGTATTCAAACCTCAATCATTTGAAACAGCTGCAGGTTGATTCTATCAAGATTGATAAGAGTTTTATCTGGGGGCTGGGAGAGGGGATGGTACATGCGGGGCTGGTACAGAATATTGTCTATATAGGAGAGTGTCTTAACCTGTATTGCGTTGCTGAAGGTGTAGAAACTAAAGCTCAGTTGAATATGCTACGCGAGCTTGATGTGCAGTATATACAAGGTTATTACTTCTCTAGGCCGAAGCCGATAACCGGGTTTGTGGAATACCTGAGTCGCGATGCTGAGTGTGGCAATTACAAGATCAAATATATTACAGCTTAACAGCTAGATGAATTCATCTGTTTGATGCCAATTTTTTGTCTTTGTTAACGTTGTTCGAATTAGGTTTTTTTATAATAAACGTATTCTTTATCGGGTGATTCTTTGGCCTGATACATCGCTTCATCTGCTTTCTGAAGTAGTTCTTCGGCGGTGCTGGTATCATCGGGGAAAATGCTGATACCGATGCTGGCGCCAATATGGATCTGAGTGCCGTTGACAATAAAAGGTTGCTGTAGACTGTTGCTTACTTTTTCGGCGACTTTTCCCGCGCCCTCACGCTTGCTGATATCTATCAGTGCCACAAACTCATCCCCACCGATACGGGCAAGCGTATCTGTTTGACGGAAATTGCTAGTCAGTCGTTCAGCGATTAATGTGAGTAGTTGGTCGCCAAAAATATGGCCGAACTGATCGTTGACCGGTTTGAATTTATTCAGATCAATAAAGAGCACAGCGACTTTCCGAAACTGACGTTCACTTCGGGTAATAGCGCTTTCCAGTCGGGATTGAAATAACAATCGATTGGGAAGGTTGGTTAGCGGGTCACGATAGGCTTTAGCCATTAGTTCCCGGGTGACAGCTCGCTGATCATTTTCATCTCTGATAATCACCACATACTTAGTCATACTGTCTGTTGGTTCAGTAATGCAGTTGATTGTGGCGATATAGGCTTTATGATCGGTGGAGCATATCTCTCCCTGCCAGCTTTTCATCTGTTTGAGAATCTGTTCAATGGCGGTGGCTTGTTGGCCGGGCCAGTAAAAAAGATCAGAGAAGATTGGGTCATTTTTATCTTTCAGTAGTGTAGAAAACTTATTAGTCGCTGCACTGTTTAGCGAAATCAGCGAGCCATCTTCTGAGAGTATCAGGCAGGCATCGGGAGTGGTTTCGAATAGCAGGGCAGACATCAGTAGCTTCTGTTCTGCCTCTCTTTCAAATGTGACGTTTCGACCTATGCCTAGCAGACCGGATAGATTGTTTTTACTATCGGTCAGCGGTAGCTTATACATATCGAGTAAGCGTTTTCTGCCATCGTTATAAGCGACCCACTCATCACAGCGCTTGGCTGTTTGTGATGCTGTTACTTCATTGTCCCGATCAGAAATATAGCGCGCAGAGGCTTCTGACATTAGCTCCTGGTCGGTTTTGCCAAGGATTTCAGAGTAGGGCTTACCAAGAAATTCTTCGAAGCTGGTATTGCAAAGCTGATAGGCACCATTGTTATCTTTGATAAAAATGATATCGGGTACAGCGTTGATAATGGTATGTAACAGGGATTTTTCGGTTTCCAGTGCCTGTTGGCTAAGAATCAGTTCAGTTACATCCCGGGCAACTATTGCGACACCGCTGCCTTGAGTCAGAGGGCCCTGGTAGGGGGTATGTTTGCTGTCCAGAAAACGACTTTCGCCAAGATGATTGTCACGCCAGAACTGCAGATGGCAGTCTTCGCCGGCCAGGGTCTGGTCCAGACCTGACTTCAGATGTTGTTCGAATTGCTCCTGGCCATGTAGTTCGGCTACGTGTTTGCCTACGATCTGATCGGTACTCAGGCCAAAGAACCGACTATAGCCTGCGCTGACTGCGCGGTAGCGATAATTGGAATCAACAATAGAGATCAGATCATCAAGATGTTCGAGAATTGATGATTCGGTATCTGTTACTGCTTTGTTGTCTGGCTCGGTTGTAGAACGCATATAATTCCATCGACTACATCTACTTGTAAGTAGCGTTATCTTTCTATCCGACAGATAGTCCAGAATTTGTTTTATTCTGGGTTACTTTTCTGACAGCTGATCCATTCAGTTTACGTTTTTTTAACCGCTTCTCAAATGAAATTGGTAAGTATAGAGAGTTTATTAAACTATTAGCTTAGAAAAACTTATCTATTTATCAATAAGATCGGGTGTTGGATGATAGTGTTTCATACAATTAATTAAAACAAATGTTTGTGCTTGTCTCTCTGATCTTATAAACCATCAGCGGAACCATAATTTCTAGTACCGGGAGTACCCTATGACGCCGCTATCTATTAAGGGCAAGCACTTTTTTTCAGATATAAAACCTAAGCCTATAGCAGACCTCCATCTGGTGGTGGTTACTCACTTGTTGGATAACGAGCCTGTTTTTCTTGAATGTTTACCTGAGTTTTCTGACCTGGCAATGATACTGCCTAAGCCCAAGAGTATTAATGCACAGGTGCTGGGTAAAATGGAAAAGATCACTCAAGTAGTGATTAAAAAACGCGAACAGCTGTCATCTCCGGAAATTGTTGCAGCACTGTTAAATGATTCTGTGCCCGCGGGTGATCTTGTTTTGGTTGATATAGGGGGGTATTTTTCAGCATCGCTGTCGGTGTTAAAAGAACGATTGAACGCCCGTTTACTGGGTGTGGTGGAAGTAACCGAAAATGGTCATCAACGGTATGCTCAGTTAAGTGATCTTGATGTTCCTGTGGTGTCACTTGCACGTAGCCCCCTTAAAGGGCCAGAAGACTACCTGACAGGTCAGTCTATCGTTTTTTCAGCCGAAGCACTGATGCGTGAATGCCATCACATTATCAATGGAGGTAATGCGGTCGTGTTCGGTTATGGCAAAATCGGCCGATCGATAGCCAAAGCTCTGCACCATAAGAACATTAATACAAAAATAGTTGAGATTGACCCGGTCCGGGCTATTGAGGCTCGATCAAGGGGGTTTGAATTAATCGAGAAAGAAGCTGCGTTACAAGGCAGCGACGTAATTTTTTGCGCTACCGGTAATCAATCATTGAATCATCATGATTTTGGTCGGGTCAAGAATGGGGCCTTTATATTTTCAGTGACCTCCTCTGATGACGAACTGGACCTGTCCCGGGTTGAAGGTAACTTTAACGTGGCACAAGTAACGCGCCATATATCCCGGTATGAGCGGTTGGGGCAGTATTTCCATCTGGCTAATAGCGGCAATGCCATAAACTTTATACATAATGCTGAAGTTGGTCCGTATATATATCTGGTGCAGGGGGAGATCATTGCGGCAATTGAATTTCTTTGTCAGCAACCACGTAAAGCAGAGCTGACAGAGATATCAGTGGCTTCCCGTCGTCGACTTGCTCAGCAGTGGCTAATGCATTTTGGTTGATGGGCTTTGGTTGATGGACTTTAGCTGCGAGTACTGGTCTATGGGTATGGGTGGCGGGCTAGCTGTTCTCTGAGGTAAAGCTTTTGTAGGACCAGGCGCCTACCTGTAACTTACGATACTGGGTTGGAGAGATGCCCATGACTTTCTTAAAAATCCGTGAAAAATAGTAGGCGTCTTCGTAGCCAACCATAAAGGCAACTTCGGCGATGGTTTTACTGCTGATATCTAATAAGTGACAGGCACGCTCGATCTTGAGCTGGATAAAGTGATTGATTGGGGTTGTGCCGGTGACATCTTTATATCTTTTTATAAAGTGAAATTTTGACAGGTTGACGCTGGTAGCCAGTGTGTCTATGTCCAGTTGTTCATGGATGCGAGCCTGCATCAGGCTATGAACTTTCTCCAGATCAAAACTATCAGAGTCCTGGCTGCGGACTAATGGCTGTAGTAAAGCTATATGAGTAAGAATTTGGCGCAACTGGTTGGCCGCATTGATAAACGCATTCAGGTGATAGCTACTATGGCGGGCTTCTAATAGCGCGTCGAACTCACTCACCAGGCTGCTGTGCAGGCCCAGATGTATAACTGGCTTCTGTTTAGGGAGCTGTAAATGGGTGACGAACTGGTCCGATAGTTCACCTTCAAAGTGGCACCAGTATATGGTCCAGGGAAAATTTGGGCTGGATGCATACTGATGCGCAATTCCCCGGGGTAATACCACCAGATCACCGCTATTTATCGCAAAATTTTTCTGATTAATACGGATTTTGCCTTTGCCTTCAAGGCAGTAGATCAGCAGATGATCGTCGTGCTCAAGCCGCTCCATTCGATGGCCTTCGGCTTCTTTGTAGTAACCCGCGCCAAGTGGGTAAAGATCCTTTGAAAGGCTGTTCTGCGTGAGCTTTCGTATGATCTTGTGTGGTATGACAAAGCGTATGCTTTGTGGCGGCAGGGGCCAGTTTGATGGAGTGCTCATTCGGCGAGCTCGACTAAGGTATTAGGCATTTATTAGGGTATTCCTGTATTCAATGGCAACATAGTCCATTAATATAGCAATATTATCAATCATAGACAGCTATAAGCTGTGCTTTAATCGATTGTCCAACATCTTACCGAGCTGTTGGCAGCTGTTTGTTTCGAGCCACCGAGTATCAGGTGTTGTGAAAAGTTAACGTTGTTGGCCCTAAGGCCGGTAATCATTGCGTTGAATTGGAGAAGTAACTATGGCGAATCAAGACAATAAATCACCCGAGAGTCAGTTGCTGAGTTTCTTATCCGGTAACCGGTTGCTGGGTTCTAGTCTTGGGCAGAAAGAGATGGATGATCTGCTGAAGGTGCTTCCTTCGCTGGCAACACCTACGGCTAATACGGTTCAGGCCTGGACTGAGGCCATGATGAACTATCAGCGTGATACGTTGAAATTGTGGATGAACCCCTGGTCAAGTATGGCTGGGCAGGAAAACGCTGCTGTTATTGAGCCTCAGGCCGGTGATCGTCGCTTTAGTGATGAAGAATGGAAGAATAACCCGGTTTGTAACTTCTTAATGCAGTCGTATTTGCTGGCATCACGTGCGATGTGTGAATCAGCCGATGGCGCTGAGCTGGATGCGCACGATAAACGCGTGTTGAGCTTTTACTCTCGTTACGCTGCGGATGCACTGGCACCAACTAACTTCCTGCACACCAATCCAAAAGTTATTCGCGAGGCGGTAGAGACTCAGGGGCAAAGCCTGGTCGATGGTTTTAAAAATCTAACCGAAGATCTGCAGTCCGGTGCCATTACAACCTCTGATCCTGAAGGTTTCACCTTAGGTGAGAACATCGCGGGTACCGAGGGCAATGTGGTGTTCCGCAATGAACTGATTGAGGTTATTCAGTACAAACCCCTGGTTGAAAAAGTTTATCAGCGCCCGCTTGTGATCGTGCCTCCCTGCGTTAATAAATTCTATATCTTTGACCTGAACGAGCGTAAGTCATTTGTTAAGCATGCGCTGGAACAGGGCCAGAACGTCTTCATTATTTCATGGCGTAATGCATCACCTGATATGCGTGATGTGTCCTGGGATGATTATATTCAAAAAGGTATTTGGACGGCATTCGATGTCGCGAGGGATATTAGCGGCATTAAGAAGATCAACGTATTGTCCTGGTGTATCGGCGGAACTATGTTGGTCACGGCGTTGGCAGCGATGTCAGCAGCTGAACGTCGTAATATTGCGTCAGCTACCTTCCTGACCACCATGATTGATTTTTCTGATCCGGGCGAGGTTGAGGTTTTCATTGAGAAGAAGGAGTCCAAAGGCTTCCAGAACCCAATGGAAAACAGCAACATCTTACCTGGTAATGATCTGGGTCGCGCAATGGCTATGCTGCATGCGAATGAGTCTATCTGGCACTTCGTTATCAATAACTACCTGCTAGGTAAAACCCCGCCACCTTTCGATGTTCTGCACTGGAACGCTGATACCTCCAATCTGCCTAAGGAGATGTATAACTTCTTCGTCAGCAATATGTATGACGAAAACCGTCTTAAAGATGTGGGTGGTGTGACTGTATGCGGTAAAGCTTTAAACGTTGCAGATATCGATGTGCCTTGTTACTTCGTTTCGGCCACCGAAGATCACATAGTGCCTTGGCGTACCACGTTCCTGGCCAAGGATCTTATTGGCGACAATGTTGAGTTCATCCTGACAGAAGGTGGTCATGTTTCGGGTACTGCGATCAACCATCCAGTCAAATGTCGCCGCTCATTCTGGCATAACGGTATGGCCGGTTTGAACGGAGATGATTGGCAAGTGTCAGCTGAGAAACAAGCGGGTAGCTGGTGGAATCACTGGCATGCATGGGTGGCAGAGAAGGGTGGTAAGCAAATTGCAGCACCTAAGCAGCTAGGTAGTGAAGCTTACAAACCGATGGAAGCCGCGCCTGGTGTTTATGTTCAGGAAATGGTTAACCAGAATCGCTGATAGTGCTGGATGGCTGTATTCATAAGGTATAGCCATTTTGCAGCAAAGGCTTTTATTTAAGGTGTTGTATATATGAAGTCGGGTGCAGCTATCAAAGAATCTGTAATGGAAGATATTCAGTCAGAGCCTGCCCTGCATAAAGTATTGGGATATGGTCCGGACGGTTACCATGAGATTGCTTATGCTGAATGGGGTAATCCTGATCCGCAACAGACCGTTATCTGTGTCCATGGACTGACCCGTAACGCCCGTGACTTTGATAAATTGGCTCGGCGGTTAGCTGAAAATAATCACGTTCTTTGTCCAGATGTAGTGGGGCGTGGCAATAGTGATTGGTTAGCTGATCACAGTCACTACACACTGGATCAGTTTGCTGCGGATCAGCGGCAAGTTATCGCCCGGTCGGGTGCCAATACGGTTGATTGGGTCGGTACTTCGATGGGTGGCTTGATCGGCATTGTTTTAGCTTCCGAGAAACGATCTCCCTTACGGCGCTTGGTTATCAACGATATTGGCCCATTTATTCCGGTCGCTGCTGTGCGGCGTATTAAGGATTACCTGGGTGTTGATCCAGAGTTTAGTTCACTTGACGAAGCGGAAGCTTATTTACGTCAAATTTATGCTCAGACAATTCCGATGACAGATGAGGACTGGACGCATTATACCCAGCACGGTCTGCGTATGGATGAGCAGGGTAAATATCGGTTACATAGTGATCCTAAAATCGGTGAGACAATTAAGCGCTATTGGGCCTTTATGCACGTCAATTTATGGTCCCGTTGGGATCGTATTGAATGTCCGGTGCTCGTGATACGCGGTGAGAAGTCTGACTTCCTCACCGAATCCATCGCCCAGCGGATGGCTACAACAGGTCCAAAGGCTGAGGTGATCACTATCCCGGATATCGGGCATCACCCTTCACTGCAGTCTCAGGAACAGATTTCAATGATTACAGATTGGTTTGATAAAAGCGCAATATGAGCCTGTTATCTTCTATTAAAGTATAAGGTTTGTTTAAGAAATATGACGGTGAGGGTTGTAAATACAAGTATAAGGCAGGATTTAACCCTGATTTTGTAGCTTGAAAGCTAAGTGCAGCAATATAGTCCAGTAATATAGCAATTTAATCAATCGGACAGGTCCGGTTACTGTGCTTAAATAATGTCTAAGAATTAACTTAAACGCTGTGTGGCCAGACGCATACACAGCCAAGCAAGGTGAAGAATATGACTCAGCAAGTCCCTCTACTGATTAACGGCGAAATGATTCAGAGCCAGAGTGAGCAATGGCTTCCGGTAACGAATCCTGCAACTCAGGAAGTTATTGCGCAGGTGCCTTGTGCAACTGATGCTGAAGTTGAGCAGGCGGTTGAAGCAGCGAAAGCTGCATTTGAAACCTGGAAAGAGACGCCTGTCGGTGAGCGCGCTCGTCTGATGTTGCGCTACCAGCACCTGCTTAAAGAAAACCACGATGAGATTGCTACTCTGCTGGCTCAGGAAACCGGTAAGACCTTTGAAGATGCCAAAGGTGACGTGTGGCGTGGTATTGAAGTGGTTGAGCACGCTTGTAACATCGCTTCCCTGAGCATGGGTGAAACCGTTGAAAACGTAGCACGTAAGATCGATTGTTACAGCATCACGCAGCCATTAGGCGTGTGTGTAGGTATTACACCATTTAACTTCCCGGCAATGATCCCTCTGTGGATGTTCCCTATGGCGATTGCCTGCGGTAACACTTTCGTACTGAAGCCTTCTGAGCAGGATCCTCTGACACCGATGCGTCTGGCTGAACTGTTCCAGGAAGCGGGTGCGCCAGCGGGTCTGCTGCAGGTCGTTCACGGTACTAAAGATGCGGTAAATCAGTTGCTGACGCACAAAGATACTCCCGCTATCTCTTTCGTTGGTTCTGTGGCTGTAGGTGAGCACATCTACCGTACCGGTACTGACAAGATGAAACGCGTACAGGCATTTGCCGGTGCTAAGAACCACATGGTTATCATGCCGGATGCGGCGAAGAATCAGGTTGTTAACAGTATTGCCGGTGCTTCTGTAGGCGCGGCAGGTCAGCGTTGTATGGCTATATCTGTTGCGGTATTTGTTGGTAAGTCCCGCGAGTGGATCCCTGAAGTGCGTGATGCACTGGCGAAGGTTCGTCCGGGCGCATGGAATGATCCAGAAGCGGGTTACGGTCCGCAGATCAATCCGCAGGCTAAAGAGAAGGTTCTGGGCTTCATTCAGCAAGGTAAAGATGCCGGCGCTGACTGTATTCTGGATGGTTCCGAGGTGGTTGTTGAAGGTTATCCAGATGGTAACTGGGTTGGCCCAACCATGTTCCGTGGTGTAACGACGGATATGTCAATCTACCAGCAAGAGATCTTTGGTCCAGTACTGATTGCACTTGAAGTGGATACGCTGGAAGAAGCGATCGAACTGATTAACAACAACCCGTACGGTAACGGTACTTCAATGTTTACCTCTTCGGGTGCCGCTGCTCGTAAGTATCAGCATGAGATCAAAGTGGGTCAGGTAGGTATCAACGTACCAGTACCAGTGCCTCTGCCAATGTTCTCTTTCACTGGCTGGAGAAAGTCTTTCTACGGTGATCAGCACGCATACGGAAAGCAGGCAGTACGTTTCTACACAGAGACTAAGACGGTAACGGCGCGCTGGTTTGAGGATGATATTGATACAGGGGTTAATACTTCAATCAACCTCAAGTAAAGCTACTGCGCTTGGAATAACCTCGTTATCTGCCGGTTTGCGCTGCTCATTGACACCAGTCAACTGCGCTGCTCATCCGGCAGATGCCTTGTTCTTCCGGCGCTCATAACGCTTTACTGCTTAGCCAAAAAAAATACAGCAAAATAGTCAGATCAGTATTTCGAAAATAACAAATAAGAATCTACAGGGCCTGTTGTGATGCGCTACGAACAAGGTCTTTAGTACGAGGTGAATAATGGATTTTGAACTGAACGAAGACCAGGTTGCGTTTGCCGATATGGCGCGAACGTTCGCCCAGAACGAGCTAGCTCCGAACGCTGGTGAATGGGATCTGCATCAGACCTTCCCCGTAGAAGTGCTAAAAGCAGCGGGTGAGCTGGGTTTCTGCGGCCTCTATTCTCATGAGGATGTGGGTGGTCTGGGAATGAGTCGTTTGGATTCCAGTATTATCTTCGAACAGTTAGCGATGGGTTGTACCTCAACCACCGCCTTTATCACGATTCATAACATGGCGACCTGGATGATCTCCGAGTTTGGCGCAGAAGATGTGCGTCAGCAGTGGTGTCCGGAGCTTACCGCCGGTGAAAAGCTGGCATCTTACTGTCTTACCGAGCCCAATGCAGGCTCCGACGCAGCGTCTCTCAAGACCTCAGCCCGTCGTGATGGTGATGACTACATATTAAATGGCAGCAAGATCTTTATTTCAGGTGCGGGTTCTACCGACTGTCTGGTCGTGATGGCCCGTACCGGTGTTGATGGTCCTAAGGGGATCTCCGCCTTTGCGATTGATGCCAATCTGCCGGGCATTACCTATGGCCGCAAAGAAGAAAAGATGGGCTGGAACAGTCAGCCTACCCGAATGATTACTTTTGAAGATGTGCGTATTCCGGCATCGGCGATTCTTGGTCAGGAAGGCGACGGCTTTAAGATCGCAATGCGTGGCCTGGATGGTGGACGTATTAACATCGCTACTTGCTCTATTGGTACTGCCCAGCAAGCGCTGGATAAAGCAACTGAATATATGCATGAGCGGAAGCAGTTCGGAAAAACATTGTCTAATTTCCAGGCCTTGCAATTCAAACTGGCTAACTCAGCAACTGAGTTGGTAGCTGCGCGACAGATGGTGCGTATGGCGGCTTCCCGTCTGGATAACAACCACCCGGATAAAACCACTTATTGTGCAATGGCAAAGCGCTTTGCTACGGATGTTGGTTTTAATGTGGCCGATGAGGCGTTACAGATTTTTGGTGGCAACGGTTATATCAAAGAGTATCCGATGGAGCGTTTCCTGCGGGATAACCGGGTGCACCGCATTCTGGAAGGCACCAATGAAATTATGAATGTCATTATTGCTCGTCGATTGCTGCTGGAAAATGCTGCGGCAGTTCTTTAACGGGCTGATTTATTAAGCGCTATTAAAAAATACAGATGATGCGATATGCATCAGATAAGAAGATAAAAAGGAAAATCGCAATGACTGATAAGTTGATTGTTGAGAAGCAGGGTCACACGGCGATTGTGACCATGAATAACCCTCCAGCGAACACCTGGACGAAAGAAAGCCTTAATGGTTTGGCCGCTACAGTTGAAGAGCTGAATGCGGACAAGGATGTGTATGCGTTGGTTATTCGTTCTGGTAGCGAGAAGTTTTTCTCTGCAGGTGCCGACTTGAATCTTTTTGCTGATGGTGATCGTGCAGTTGCCCGTGACATGGCGCGTTATTTCGGCGAAGCCTTTGAAACTCTGACGCGTTTCCGTGGTGTATCTATCGCTGCGATTAATGGTTTTGCCATGGGTGGTGGTCTGGAAGTAGCGCTGGCATGTGATATTCGTGTTGCTGAAGAGCAGGCTCAGATGGCATTACCCGAAGCGAAAGTAGGTCTGCTGCCTTGTGCTGGTGGTACCCAAAACCTGACCATGCTGGTTGGTGAAGGCTGGACTAAGCGACTTATTTTATGTGGTGAACGAATCAAGGCACCGCTGGCCAAAGAGATCGGTATGGTTGAAGAGCTTGTACCGCAGGGGCAGTCGTTTGAGCGGGCGATGGAAATTGCTAAATCTGCAGAACAACAGAGTCCAACTGCCGTTGCTGCATGCAAAGAGCTGATCCAGAATAACCGTACGCATCATTGGGATGCAGGTTACATTCTTGAGCGCGAACTGTTTGTTGATCTGTTCCACACAGAAGATCAGAAAGAGGGGGTTAACGCCTTTCTTGAAAAACGTGCTCCTGAGTGGAAAAACAAATAGCTCCGTAATTGAAGTAAGAGGTTGCTAATGAGTTGTGTTCTGTTTAACGAGTATCCGACACGGGATGGTAATAAGATTGTAGAGATCTGCCTGAACGCTGAGCCTTCGCTCAATGCGTTGACCTTGGAAATGGTCGATCTGATCCAGCCAAAAATGGATGCATGGAAGCACGATGACAGCGTCGTTGCAGTATTGTTGAACAGTAGTGGGCAGAAAGCATTCTGCGTCGGTGGGGATGTAGTCAACCTGTATAAAGCGATGTCGGGTGAGACCTACAAAGATTTTCCGTTGGATTTCTTTACTCGCGAGTACACCCTGGATTACACCATTCATACTTACCCTAAACCGGTGATCTGCTGGGGTAGCGGTTTCGTAATGGGTGGAGGCATGGGATTGATGAACGGTTGTAGTCATCGGGTTGTTACTGAGACTACACATATGGCGATGCCCGAAGTCACTATCGGTCTGTATCCCGACGTTGGGGGTAGCTGGTTTCTGAATCATATGCCGGGACGCACCGGGCTCTTTATGGGGCTGACAGGTCACCGCATGAACGCCGCAGATGCGCTTTATCTGGGGTTGGCTGATCGTTTTGTCGGTGCTAAAAAACTGCATGAATTAATTGAGCGGTTACAGGGTGAAAGTTGGACAGTAGATGCATATGCCTCGGTAAACCGGGTCTTGCGAGTAATGGAAAAAGAGTCCGATGAGCAGCGGGTGCACCATTCTCCGATTGAGAGTCATTTCGAATTGATCCAGAAAGTTACCGATCATGACACTCTTGAGGAAATTGTTACGGCAATTCTCAGTGAACAGGTTGAAGATCGTTGGTTTAATGGTGCTCAGAAAGTATTGGGGCACGGAAGTCCGATGGCCCTCAATATCATTCATCAGCAGTGGTTGCGTTCGCGCCATCTGTCCTTGCGAGAAGTCTTTCAGCATGAGCTAGTGCTTTCGGTACGTTGTTGTCAGGAACGAGAATTCCCAGAAGGTGTACGTGCCTTGTTGGTCGATAAAGACAACTGCCCTGCATGGACCTACCCGTCATTAGGTGAGGTAGATAAAGCCTTCGTAAATAGTTTGTTTGAGTCGCCCTGGGATCAAAACCCTTTGGCACATCTATAGAATTTCCGGGGAGTTATCTCCGGCAGAATAACAATTAAGGTAATCAAAATGGCTACTATCGGTTTTATAGGTTTAGGTAACATGGGTGGTCCAATGGCCATCAATCTGGTTAAGGCCGGTCACAACGTTAAAGCGTTTGACCTTTCTCAGGCCGCAATGGATACCGTTGTTGCAGAAGGCGGTAATGCGGCTGCTTCTGCAGCCGATGCAGTAACCGGAGCAGATTTCGTTGTTTCAATGTTACCTGCGGGTAAGCATGTACAAGGTTTGTTCCAGACCGGTGATGCACCGCTGTTTGATCTGATCTCTAAAGACGCACTTATTATCGATTCTTCGACTATCGATGCAGCCACTGCTCAGAGTGTTTCAGCTGCCGCTGCTGAGCGCGGTTTGAGCTTTATCGATGCGCCTGTGTCCGGTGGTGTGGGCGGTGCCGTAGCCGGTACTCTGGCATTCATGGTGGGCGCGACTGATGAGCAGTTTGCTAAAGCAAAGCCGATTCTGGATGTGATGGGTAAAAATATCTTCCACGCCGGTCAGAGTGGCGCAGGCCAGATAGCAAAAGCTTGTAATAACATGTTGCTGTCTATTCTGATGACAGGTACCTGTGAAGCACTGAATATGGGTATGAAGAACGGTCTGGATCCTGCCGTGCTATCTGAAATTATGAAGCAGAGCTCCGGTGGCAACTGGGCGCTAAACGTGTACAACCCGGTGCCGGGTGTTATGGAAGGTGTGCCATCTTCTAACGATTATCAGGGCGGTTTCCAGGTTGATCTGATGTATAAGGATCTGGGTCTGGCGATGGACCTGAGTCAGCAGAGCGCATCTTCTGTACCTATGGGTTCTGCAGCCCGTTCACTGTTTAGTTTGCACAAAGCTAAAGGTAACGGTGGTCTGGATTTCTCAAGTGTGATCAAGCTGTATCAAGACCAATAATTAAGAACGTTTTAAGTACAACCACTGTCGACCCGGATGGCCGGCAGCCTCCCTATATAATAAGAAACTGGAGTGACGCTAATGGGATATAACGAGAACTACAAGGCTTCAATTGATAACCCGGAAGCTTTCTGGGCTGAACAGGCCGACAGTATTGCGTGGTATAAAAAACCTCAGAATATTCTCGAGAAGACTGAGCACGGTAGCTACAAGTGGTATGCCGATGGAGAACTGAATACATGTTATTTGGCTCTGGATTACCATGTTGAAAACGGTCGTGGCGATCAGGTTGCACTGTATTACGATTCACCGGCTGCGGGCGGTGTCAAAGAAGCGATTACCTATAGCGATCTGCTGGATCGTGTTAGCCGCTTTGCCGGTGCTTTGAAAGCTCAGGGCATTGAAAAGGGTGATCGTGTTGTTATCTATATGCCGATGATCCCTGAAGCGGCGGTGGCTATGCTCGCATGTGCGCGTTTGGGTGCCCCGCACTCGGTTGTTTTCGGTGGATTTGCACCGAATGAATTAGCGATCCGCATCGATGATGCAACACCAAAGCTGATTATTACCGCTTCCTGTGGTATCGAATTTGATAAGAAAATCGCCTATAAGCCACTGGTTGATAAGGCAATTGATCTTTCTGCTCATAAACCGGACCATACTATCGTGGTACAGCGTCCGATGGTTAAGGCAGATATGACGGCTCCGCGTGATCTGGACTGGAATGCATGTCAGGAAGGCGTTGAGCCTGCCGGTTGTACGCCGGTTAAAGGTGAAGATCCACTGTATGTTCTTTATACCTCTGGCACTACGGGCCAACCAAAAGGTATCCAGCGTGATAACGGTGGTAACGCGGTTGCACTGAAATATGCACTGCAAAATATCTACGGTATGCAGCCGGGTGATGTTTGGTGGGCTGCTTCAGACGTCGGCTGGGTTGTAGGTCATTCCCTGATTGTTTATGGACCCCTGATGGGTGGTTGCAGTGCAATCTTCTTTGAAGGTAAACCTATCCGTAATCCGGATGCCGGTACCTTCTGGCGAATTATTGAAGAGTATGGTGTGAACTCCATGTTCTGTGCGCCGACAGCGTATCGAGCGGTTCGTAAAGAAGACCCTAGCGGCGAACTGTCGAAGAAGTACGATCTCTCAAGTCTGCGCTGGATCTTTGTTGCCGGTGAAAAGTTGGATTCATCCACATACAGCTGGCTGAGTGAGCTGCTTGAAGTGCCTATTCTTGACCACTGGTGGCAGACCGAAACCGGTTGGCCGATGACTGCGCCATTGCAGGGGCTGCCAGACCCATCCGAAGTGCGTCTGGGCTCTACCAATAAGTCAGTACCAGGCTACGATATCCGTGTTGTTGATGGCGATGGTAATGAAGTTGGCGCCAACCAAACGGGTAATATTGTGGTTAAGCTGCCGATGCCTCCGGGTGTCGCCTGGACTATCTGGAATAATCCGGAGCGCTTCAATAGTTCGTATCTGACTACCTTTGAAGGTTATTACCATACCGGTGATGGCGGGTTTATCGATGATGAGGGTTACGTCTTTATTACTGGTCGTACCGATGACGTAATCAATGTATCCGGACATCGTCTTTCTACCGGTGAGATGGAAGAGGTTGTTTCTGCGCATTCAGCCGTTGCGGAGTGTGCTGTTATCGGTGTGCCTGACTCGTTGAAAGGTGAAGTTCCACTGGGTCTTATCCTGCTTAAGGCAGGTGAAGATATTGCTGAAGAGCAGTTGGAAAAAGAGCTGGTACAGATGGTGCGTGATCAGGTAGGTCCATTGGCTTGTTTCCGTCGCGCAGTCGTGGTTCAGCGCCTGCCGAAGACGCGCTCCGGTAAGATTCTGCGTGCGATTCTGCGCAAGATTACCGCCGGTGAAGAGTACAAAATGCCTTCAACCATCGATGATGAAGCTATTTTGCCTGAAATTACGGCGCGTATGCAGCAGGCGGGCGTGGCTGAGTAACCTGTAACCTAATCGGCCGGGCTTTGTGCCCGGCTCAGTATAGGATGAAAGTATGCAGATTAAAGATAGTGTATTTGTCATTACCGGTGGTGGTCAGGGATTGGGTCGCGCAATGGCAGAAAACCTGGCATCACAGGGGGCAGTGCTGGCACTGTTAGACCTGAATCAGGAAAAACTGATTGAAGCCTGTGCCGCCTGCGAAGCCGCTGGCGGTAAGGCCCATGGTTATGTGTGTAATATTACCGATGAGTCTTCAGTTGAAGCGACCTTTGCGAAAATCAAGAATGATTGTGGCCAGATTAACGGTCTGATCAATAATGCCGGACTGATGCGCGATGGCATGCTGATCAAAGTTAAAGATGGTGAGCTGAAAGGTAAGATGGGACTGGATCAGTTTCAGTCCGTTGTTGATGTGAACGTTACTGGTACTTTCCTTTGTGGTCGTGAAGCGGCAGCTATTATGGCGGTACAGGGGCAGGGTGGCGTGATTATTAATATCTCCTCTGTGTCCCGTGCGGGCAATATGGGCCAGACAAACTACTCAGCTACAAAATCAGCAGTGGCGACGATGGTGGTGAGCTGGGCGGGGGAGCTGGCCCGTCACGGTATTCGTACTGGTGGTATAGCTCCGGGTGTTATTGCCACTGAGATGACCGCCCAGATGAAGCCTGAAGCAATAGATCGCATGGTGCAGGCGGTACCGTTGAAGCGTCTGGGTGAGGTTGAAGAGATGGCCCATACCCTCAAGTATATTATCGAAAATGAGTTCTTCACCGGCCGTATCGTTGAGATGGATGGTGGTCTTCGAATCTGATTTAGCGACGAATGCTAAGTACTGTTATGTCTTAAATAGCGCTGGTGCTTGTAAAAGTACCGTTTAGGGGAAGCTTGCTTCCCCTTTTTTTGTTTTATCTGCTCAGGCAAAGGTTAAGGTTCATTGTTCTACCCACTCAGGGTAAGGCCTGAGCAAATATCGGTATCACACAGCAGGCGCAATGGAACCCTCTTGAAAGAAAAGGGCTGGTTGCGCTTACCTCGCATTGGCTGTTGCCAATGTTGAATAAGGTATACCTCTTGCTCACAATAAATAATGAATATTAAGGGGAGATAGATGGACAGATACTTTGATGATTTTGAAGTAGGTGAGTTGATTAAAGGCCGAAGCGCGACATTGACTGAAGCGCAAATTATTGATTTTGCATTGACCTATGATCCCCAGAGTTTCCATATTGATGTTAATGCGGCCGCAGAGAGCCATTTTGGCGGTCTGATTGCCAGTGGCTTCCAGACGATGGGGCTGTGTTTCAGATTACTGGTGCAGCAGGGCATATTTGAGGCCTGTTCTTTAGGTGGTCCTGCGATTGATGAAACCCGTTTTATGGCGCCGGTCAGGCCCGGTGATACCCTGCGATCAGAGCTTGAGATAATAGAGCATAAAGCCTCTGCTTCTAAGTCTGATTTGGGGGTGATTCGTTATTACGTGCGGGGCTATAACCAGCATAATGATCAGGTGATCAGCTTCATAGTGACGCATATGCTTAAACGCCAATAGGTTTGAATTGATCTGCTGATTTTGATTACCCATTCTGGTGTATATTGGATAGGGCGAGTACTATTTCCTTACAATGAATAATGATCTACTTCATAATTGGAAGGTTTACTACTCGGACGTTGAGGTATCTCTTGAGTAAAATCAGAACTGTCTTGGTTATTGGTGGATTACTGGTATTTTCATTTCCAGTCTTCGCTAATCAAACTGAGATTGATGAGTTAGGGTTAGAGGCGCTGATGTCTCTTGATGTGCAGGCTTCATCCGTTATGAAACGGGCGGAATCTGTCATTGATACCCCGGCATCTATCTATGTCCTGACCTCCGAACAGATTCACCGATCTGGCGCAACAACCTTGGCGCAAGCTATAGGTTTGATCCCTGGTTTATTTTATCGCGAATCAAATAATGGCAAGCTGTATCTGGGTATCCGAAAGCCGGCAGATGTTCTGGGGACGAACATTCTGGTGATGGTCGATGGCCGCTATTTCTACAATCCGGCTTTTCCAGGTGTGACCTGGGAGCATCTGGATATTCCGTTACGGGATATTGAAAGTATTGAATTGATCCGGGGTTCTGGCGGTACCCTATGGAGCAGTAAAGCTGCCAATGGCGTGATCAATATAATAACCAGGCATACTCTTGATACTGTAGGTTCAGAGCTTACGTTAGCCGCGGATAATGAGGCGCAGAAGCTGATTAATTTCAGATATGGTGGTCAATTCAGAGAGCAGGGGAGTTATCGGATAAATCTAAAAGCCCGTCAGGTTGATCAGACAGATAACAATAATGTCTCTGATCTCGCAGGTTTAAGTAGTCGGCTTGATTATAATTTTGATGATGACCTGTCACTGATGGCTAAGTTTGATTATCTCGATCTTGATCAAACCCGTGTCGTCGCCGTACCTGAGCTAACCTCTCCTTTTACTAATCAGATTGTTGATGCTGAGACCGAAGCCAGTCGATCAAATGTGATGTTGCGTATGGACCACCGTGTTTCAGAGAGTATGAGTCAGCTGGTCCAGCTTAGTTACTCTGAAAGTGAAATAGCGCTGGATGTGGATGCAACGGGGACATTAAAAATACTGAACCTGAACTATGGGGTAAACACTGAGATCGGCTCGCATAAGCTGGATCTGGGAGTGGAGTATCAATATAACGACATTAACACTGTTGAAAGCGATTATTTTAGTCTGCCAGACACTATAGATACCACGTACAGTAATTATGCCGTTTTTCTTCAGGATGAATATCAGTTAGTGCCGGATTCGGTGGTCTTGTATACCGCATTAAGAGCAGATAAAGATCCGCTGGATAGCTGGCAGTATCAACCCT
This sequence comes from Amphritea balenae, assembly GCF_003858655.1. Classification (GTDB taxonomy): domain Bacteria; phylum Pseudomonadota; class Gammaproteobacteria; order Pseudomonadales; family Balneatricaceae; genus Amphritea; species Amphritea balenae. The sequence goes on along the minus strand of NZ_RQXV01000001.1, from coordinate 128,736 downwards.
CTATCAGGCTTATGCATCACTTGTCTCCATCGAGCCGTGTCTGGGGCGGGGTTTCCCGTTCAGTCATGACGCCGACGCTATTGCATGCTTATGCCGACGCTATTTTACCGACCATCACTCCTCTGGTTCGAACCAGAGTACGGGGCAGTGGGCTTGACACAGTCAGGCATGACAATATTGAGCTGGGATATCGTGCCAGCTTTGATAAGTTGGAAATTGACCTGTCGCTCTACCAGATCAAGTCGGATAATGATATCGGACTAAAAGGAGAGGGTATCAATATTGTCCCAGGTTTCCCCCTGGGGTTTGAACTGGTAACGGGTATTGCCAATGGAATTCAAACCCGCTCAGTCGGTGGGGAGATGGTAGCTAACCTGAAACCATCCACTAAGTTGAATCTACAGCTGGCCTTTAACTATTTGAATTATAAATCAGTCAGCAATAATGCATTGTTATTACCACTGTTTTCTACCGGAATTCAGAAACTGTATTCATTGCGTGCCGACTATCAGATTAGCAATGCCTTAAGTACCTATCTACGATTGGAACATCAGAGTGAGTTCAGTAAAACCAAGTCCGTGAAAATTGATCCTTTTACCACATTGGATGCAGGGGTAACCTGGCAGCTATCGCCCGCTGTTGAGCTTGGGGTGTATGGCCAAAATCTACTCGATGCCCGTCATGAAGAGATATCGGTGTCTTCTGCTTTGAAAGGCTTTACTACATCAGAAATAGAGCGAAATATTCTGTTCAGAGGTATTCTGCGTTTTTGATGGGGATCTGTAGTTAGTTAAAAGCAGTTAGCTAAAAGTAGTTAGTTAAAAGCAGTTAGTTAAAAGCAGTTAGCTCAAAACAGGCAGGGTTGTGATTATTTGATTGTTACTCGCATGAGCCTGGAAAGCGAAACTGCTGCCCTGTGGTTTACCCCGACGTTGCAGCTCCAGATAGATGCCGTTAAGCACTTTCCACTTATACTCCGTCCAGTCTGGTGCCAGTAACAGGTCTTTGTTGGCGGTGCCTGTCAGGCGATGAAAGATCAGCTCTGAAGGCGCTTCAGTTACAATATCGGCAACCAGCTGCACATATTCATCCAGAGTCATTGGTGTAACACCGCCTTGCTTCCACTGTCGTGCCATCTGGGTGCCACGCACGATGTGTAATGGGTGAAGCTTCAGGCCTGTGGTACCCATGCTGGTCACTCGTCGGGCTGAGTCTGCCGTGGCTTGTACTGGCTCCCCAGGTAACCCTGCAATCAGGTGAGTACAGTATTGCAATTCACGTTGTTGAACTCTTGCGACGGCATCTACATATTCACCAAAGCCGTGACCGCGGTTGACGCCTTGAAGCACTTTATCTGATGTTGATTGCAGACCAAGTTCAAGCCAGATTTCATGGCCCTGGTCCCGATAATCAGCCAGTAGATCTAAGACTTTATCCGGCACACAATCAGGTCGGGTGCCGATGGAGAGGCCGATGACTTTATCTATTGCTAGCGCTTCATCGTAAAGTGCTTTAAGCGTACTTATTTCTGCGTAAGTGTTGGTGTAAGCCTGAAAGTAGGCCAGATATTTTTGTGCGCCAGTACGTTTACGTATGACTTTTTTACCCGCAGCAACCTGTTCACATACGCCGGGGGTTTGTTGTGCATTGGGGTTAAATGAGGAATTATTGCAAAAGGTACAGCCACCAATGCCCTTAGTGCCGTCTCTGTTGGGGCAGGTAAACTCGGCATTAATAGAAACTTTATGTACCTTTTCACCATAGCGTTGCTGCATGGCGTATCCGAATGTGTTGACGTATCGGGTCAGGTCCATATCGGCGTTATCAGGCATCAGCTTCAGGTTATCCGACAACGTCCAGCTCCCGTTGACGGAATTTAGCTCCGCGAGATTCTGTCAGCTGCCGGCATGCTTCAATGTCGACATCTTCAAGGCCATTGATAGCACTGGCACTCACATCATCGATATACCTGGGGGCCAGTTCAACGAAATCCAGCATTGCCTGAAATGATCCGGCTAGTGCCGGCACGCAGTGACGCTGATATACCGTTTCGTTCTGAGCATTGAGCGAGATAGAGAGCGCATCAATACACTCACTCAGTTCAGGCAATATATTGCGTTTATTGACCAGATTGCCCAGCCCATCGGTATTGATACGGGTGTTACCGCCGTTCTGTTTCACCCAGTGGGCTATTTCAAGTAGCACCTTTAAACGTAGGGTAGGTTCACCATAACCACAAAAAACGATGGCATTGTAATCTTGCGGGTTACCAATCAGATCAATGATCTGTTGTGACTCAGGCCGAATCTCCATCTCTAAGTCATAACCTTTAACTTCAGTGCAACCGTTGTGTTTCGGGCAGAACTGGCAGGCGAGGGTGCACTTGTCGGTTAGGTTGATATAAAGATTATCTTCAATCTGATAAACCAGTGTGGAATCTTCAGCGTCTGAGCTGTATTTTCTTGCTGAGTTAGAGCGTGCCATCAATTATAACTACCGGTAACCGTCAATAGGGCAGCTAAAGTAACACTTATTAATGGGTAGGTTACTGATGATAATCAATCTATTTAGTGATGGTCATCCTAATAGTTGGTACCTAAGTCGATAAAAAAAAACGGGGCCTATAGCCCCGTTGTCAGATTGTCGCATGTTTACATTGCCAGACTATCTGACAATTACATGTTTGGATAGTTAGGACCACCACCGCCTTCAGGTGTTACCCAGGTGATATTCTGGGCCGGGTCTTTAATATCGCAGGTTTTACAGTGCACGCAGTTCTGAGAGTTGATCTGGAACTGTTTCTCGCCGTTTTCATCTTCCAGTACTTCATAAACCCCTGCCGGACAGTAGCGCTGGGCCGGTTCATTGAATTTCTGGAGATTCTGACCTAGTGGAATAGAGTTGTCCGTCAGTTTCAGGTGGCAAGGCTGGCTCTCTTCATGGTTAGTGTTAGAGAGGAATACGGATGAAGGCTTGTCGAAGCTTAATACGCCATCAGGCTTCGGATAACTGATCATGTTGCATTCACTGGCCGGCTTCATCTGCGCGTAATCAGCATGGTTGTCACGAATAGTGAAAGGCAGGCTGAAAATATTCTGATCGATAAAGTTCAACGCACCGCCGATTATAGTGCCGTATTTATGCAGGGCAGGTCCAAAGTTCCGGCTTCTGTGCAGTTCTTCGCAAAGCCAGGAGTTCTTGAAGTTGTCGCCATAGCTGGTCAGATCGTTGCCGCCTTCATCACCGTTGCTTAAGGCCTGGAACAGAGTTTCAGCGGCAACCATACCGGACTTCATCGCTGTGTGCGTGCCTTTGATTTTGGCAAAATTCAGGGTGCCCGCATCACAGCCTAGTAATAGTGCGCCCGGCATGCTCATTTTCGGCAGAGCGTTGTAGCCACCCTTAGTGATGGCCCGTGCACCATAGGATACCCGTTTGCCGTCTTCCAGATATTCAGCAACCAGTGGGTGGTGCTTCATACGTTGGAATTCATCAAATGGGCTAAGATGTGGATTGTCATAGTTAAGGTCGGTAATCAGACCAACAGTCACTTGGTTGTCTTCCGCGTGATAAAGGAAGAAACCACCGCTGGCACCCCCTTCGGTCAGTGGCCAGCCAGCACCATGAAGCACCAGGCCGGGCTGATGTTTAGCCGGATCAATATCCCACAGCTCTTTAATACCTACGCCGTAATGCTGAGCGTCTGCGTCTGCATCCAGTTCAAACTTAGCGATAAGCTCTTTACCCAGATGGCCGCGGCAACCTTCAGTAAAGATAGTGTATTTTGCCAACAGGTCCATACCTGGCATGTAGGTATCTTTCTGATTGCCTTCCTCGTCTAGCCCCATGTCACCGGTACCGATACCAGCAACCTGGCCGGCATCACCGTAAATTATATGAGAGGCTGGGAAGCCTGGGAAAATCTCAACGCCAAGTTGTTCAGCCTGCTCAGCTAACCAGCGACTCAGATTTCCGACACTGGCAATATAGTTACCATCGTTATGCATGGTTTTTGGGACAAGACCATTAGGGATCTTAGTCGCCTTCTGATCATCTTTCAGCAAATAGATCTGATCTTCGGTAACCTCTGTTTTTAACGGAGCCCCCAGATCTTTCCAGTTTGGAAATAGCTCATTAAGAGCGCGTGGCTCCACAACTGCGCCTGAGAGGATATGGGCACCGACTTCAGAACCTTTTTCAACTACGCAGACCATCAGTTCCTGGCCAGCCTCATTGGCTTGTTGCATCAGGCGGCATGCCGTTGATAAGCCAGCAGGGCCGGCACCAACGATTACCACATCAAATTCCATCGATTCTCTTGTCACGTTTTTCTCCCAGCGAACATAGATCCTGCATTATAGTTCATGTAGAATCAGAGCGTCTATCCTTGTGCAGGAAAGATGCATTTTAATTTTTATAGGTGTTTACCCTAATAAAGAACAGGGGTAAAAATCAACCCTTTTAACCTATTAGGGTCATTGCTTATTCTCACTTGCTGTGTAAAATAAGGGAATGCCCTAATTTTTGCCTGGCAGGTTCGTTATATTAAACGAATTTAATCATTGATAATAAAGAAGAAATAGGCGGTATGCAGATGAAAGTGCTGGTGACTGTCAAGCGCGTTATCGATTACAACGTAAAAGTACGTGTTAAATCTGATAACAGTGACGTTGATCTGAGTAATGTAAAAATGGCGATGAATCCGTTCTGCGAGATCGCCGTAGAAGAAGCTGTACGTCTTAAAGAAGCCGGTGTTGCTTCTGAGATAGTAGTTGTGTCTCTGGGGCCGCAGGCGGCACAGGAACAGATTCGTACCGCACTGGCGCTGGGCGCTGATCGCGGTATTCTGGTTCAGTCCGATGAAAATCTTGAGTCCCTGACGGTTGCTAAACTGCTGGCTAAAGTTGTTGAAGACGAGCAGCCAGGCCTGGTTATCATGGGCAAACAGGCGATCGATAGTGATAACAATCAGACCGGTCAGATGTTGGCTGCGCTGACGAATATGCCGCAAGGCACGTTCGCATCTGAAGTTAAGGTTGAAGGTGAAAAGGTTCAGGTTACCCGCGAAGTAGACGGTGGTTTGCAGACAGTTGAACTGAATATGCCTGCTATTGTTACTACGGATCTGCGTTTGAATGAACCGCGTTATGCTTCTCTGCCAAATATTATGAAAGCTAAGCGTAAGCCTCTGGATACTAAGACCCCGGAAGATCTGGGTGTTGCTGTAAAGGCGCATACTCAGTTGCTAAGTGTTGAGCCTCCGGCAGAGCGTCAGGCTGGTATCAAGGTTGCCTCTGTCGAGGAACTGGTCGACAAACTGAAAAATGAAGCCAAAGTAATTTAAGGGGACGATCAGATGGCTATATTGATTATTGCAGAACACGATAACCAGTCCCTGAAGGCAGCAACGCTGAATGCAGTGACTGCTGCTACTCAAATCGGCGGCGAGATTCATGTGCTGGTTGCAGGTTCTGGCTGTCAGGCTGCTGCCGATGCTGCCGCATCCGTTGCTGGTGTAGACAAAGTCTTACTGGCTGATAATGCCGCATACGAACATCAGCTGGCGGAAAACTTAAGTCAGCTGGTAGCTGAACTGGGTCGTGATTACAGTCATGTTGTTGCTCCGGCCACAACAACCGGTAAAAACGTGATGCCTCGGGTAGCTGCGCTACTGGACGTTGCTCAGGTATCTGACATTATCCGTGTTGATAGTGAAGATACATTTGCCCGTCCTATCTATGCAGGTAACGCTATTGCGACAGTTAAGTCTCTGGATGCGATTAAAGTTATTACTGTGCGTGGTACAGCTTTCGAAGCAGCTGCAACTGAAGGTGGTAGTGCTGCTGTTGAAGCGGTGGCTGCTGCACACGATGCAGGTATTTCCAGCTTTGTCGGGGAAGAAGTCGCGAAGAGCGATCGTCCTGAGTTGACCGCTGCAAGTGTGATCATCTCCGGTGGTCGTGGTATGGGTAATGGTGAAAACTTTGCTCTGTTGGAATCTGTTGCTGATAAGCTGGGTGCTGCCGTAGGCGCTTCCCGTGCTGCGGTTGATGCGGGTTTTGTTCCTAACGATATGCAAGTAGGCCAGACAGGTAAGATTGTTGCACCTGATCTGTACATTGCCGTTGGTATCTCCGGTGCGATTCAGCATCTGGCCGGTATGAAAGACTCTAAGGTGATTGTAGCGATCAACAAAGATGAAGAAGCGCCTATCTTCTCTGTTGCTGACTATGGTCTGGTTGCAGACCTGTTTGAAGCAGTACCTGAACTGGACGGTAAGCTTTAATTCGATTTTACAGGATTGATAATGATCCTGACTTTATGTGCTATTAAGAGGTGAGAGCCTGCCTTTTATGTTTGTATTAGCCCGGTTTTTCTTTGAAAACCGGGCTTTTTTTATGCCTGAATGAAAAGCTTAGACTGTATTAGAATGCTAAAATCAGGTATCTTATCCGGCTGTTTTAACACACTAATTCCAATATCCCTGCGCTTTCTGTTTTTGGGTTTTGCAGGCAATATGACAAATAAAGTGGAACAAGAATGATTATCAAACCGAAGATTCGTGGCTTTATCTGTACTACAACTCATCCCGTTGGTTGTGAAAATAATATCCAGGAGCAGATTGATTACACCAAAGCTCAGGGTGCTATTGAGAATGGACCTAAGCGTGTATTGGTAATAGGTTCTTCCAGCGGCTACGGTATGTCTTCCCGTATCTCTTCTGCATTTGGTTGTGGTGCTGCCACAATCGGTGTGTTTTTCGAAAAGCCAGCCACCGAGCGCAAGACCGGTACTGCGGGCTGGTATAACGCAGCAGCATTCGATAAGAAAGCGCACGAAGCGGGCCTTTATGCTAAAAGCCTCAATGGCGATGCTTTCTCTAATGAAGCTAAACAAAAAACTATTGATCTGATTAAAGAAGATCTGGGTCAGATTGATCTGGTTGTTTACTCGCTGGCTTCTCCGGTTCGTAAAATGCCTGAGACCGGTGAAGTGATCCGTTCTTGTCTGAAACCGATAGGTGAAACTTACCGTTCAACAGCCATCGATACGAATAAAGATCTGATGATTGAAGCCGAGATTGAGCCGGCGACAGAAGCTGAAATAGCAGATACTGTGACTGTTATGGGCGGCGAAGACTGGGAGCTTTGGGTTAACGCACTGGATGATGCAGGGGTGCTGGCTGAAGGCTGCAAGTCGGTGGCTTATAGCTATATCGGAACCGATATTACCTGGCCTATCTACTGGGATGGTGCGCTGGGCAAGGCGAAGAAAGACGTTGACCGTGCCGCATCTGCTTTGAATGCTAAATTGTCAGCTAAGGGTGGTAGCGCAAACGTTGCTGTTCTGAAGTCAGTTGTTACTCAGGCGAGCTCTGCAATTCCGGTGATGCCTCTGTATCTGTCGATGGTCTTTAAGATCATGCGCGAAGAGGGCGTTCACGAAGGTTGTATGGAGCAGGTTTACCGTCTGTTTAATACGGCTATTGCCGGTGATACTGGCGCTATGGATGCGGATAATCGTATGCGTATGGATGATTGGGAACTGCGTGAGGATATTCAGCAGAAATGCCGTGAATTATGGCCTCAAATTACCACAGAAAACCTGTTTGAGCAGACTGATTACCAGCTATACAAGGATGAATTCCTGAAGTTGTTTGGCTTTGGTCTTGATTCTGTTGACTACGATGCGGATGTCAGCCCAATGGTTGAGTTTGATGTGATCGATATTTGAGATGCATCATGTCATTAAAAAAAGCGGCTGAATGCCGCTTTTTTTGTGCTTGTCGGACGTAAAGCTAACCTACCGAAATGGGCAATAGGTTGTTTGAAATACTGGCGGTTTGGATGTTGAATTAAAGCTGATTTATTAAACGGCTGGCTGCAGATGACAATATCTATAAATAAACGTCTGACCATTATGGTGGTCGCTCCTGTTTCTCTTCTTGCGATTATTCTGATCGCATTTACTTACTTTGAAAATCGAATGCTGTCAGATCAGCAGCTGGATAATACAGGCAAGAACCTGATGCTGATTAAGCGGGATGAAGTTAAGGCTTATACCGTGCTGGCTTACAATTCGGTCAAACATATATATGAAGCAGGTGGCACGTTAGAGCAAGCTCTGCCAATCCTACGTAATCTTAAATACGGTGAAAGCGGCTATTTCTTTGGTTATACCGGGTCGGGTGTGCGTACTTTCATGGGGGCAACAGAGAAAGGCATAGGTAAAAATTATTGGGACCTGCAGGATTCTGACGGTGTTTACATTATTCGCGATCTGGTCAATGAAGGTAAGCAGGGAGGTGGTTTTGTCAGTTACCGTTTTCCTAAGCCGGGTCAGGAGCAGCCAGAGCAAAAGCTATCTTATGCGATTTTTTTTGAGCGTTGGGATCTGATGGTGGGAACCGGATTTTATCTTGATGACGTGAATAGTATTTTAGGTTCATTAGAAACAACCGCCGAAGACAGTCTCACATCGTTGATGAGTTATTTTATCGTCATCAGTCTGTTAGTGATGTTGGTGTCCATCGTCTTTGGTTCACTGCTTAAGCGTTCAGTGATGCGACCGCTGTCAAAGATTTCAGAATCTATGAAAAAGCTTTCAACTGGTGAGGGGGATCTAACCTCTCGTATGGATGTGGATGGTGAGCATGAGCTAGGCGTCTTAGCTAAAAACTTCAATAGCTTTATTGCATCACAGCAAAGCATGATCAAAGAGGTTGTCGGTCTGGCGGATGAAGTAAATCAAAACTCGACTGATATTCGTGAACAGATGGCTCAGGTGACTGAGCTTCTTAATCAGCAGCAGGTTGAAATAGAGCACTCAGCATCGGCAATGAATGAGATGTCTGCGACTGCCTATGATATTGCCAGTAACACTGCTGAGACGGCAAATTCCACTAATGATTCAAAGGATAACCTGCAGCAGGCAGAGGGCAGTGTTATCGAATTAACTGAGGCGGTAAAGGTACTGGCTCAGGATGTAGGTAGCTCTAATGAGGCAATCTCTACTCTTGAAACTAATGTTCAGGATATTATCTCAATTGTGGGTGTGATTCAGGAGATAGCTGAGCAAACTAATCTGCTGGCACTCAACGCAGCGATTGAGGCTGCCCGGGCAGGTGAACAGGGCAGAGGCTTTGCTGTGGTTGCGGATGAGGTGCGTACTCTGGCGACCCGTACACAGTCCAGTACCTTAGAGGTGCATGAAAGTATAGAGAAGCTTAAGAAGGCATCAGTTGTTGCTGTAAAAACTATGCAGAATAGCTTTAAGCAAAGTGATCTGGCAGTCTCTCAGTCAGAGACCGGTGTTTTGGAACTTCAGAAAGTGACAGGTCACATGAATAATATCCAGGAGATGGCGACTGTCATAGCTACTGCTGCAGAGGAGCAGAGTCAGGTATGTGAGAACCTGAATAAGACAGTTACAGAGATCGCGGGTCACTCTGAAATGTCTACCCAAATCGCTAAGGAGAATAGCCATTCTGTGCAACAGCTATCGGATGATGCTGAACGATTACTGCAGTTGGTTGGCCGGTTTAGGGTCGAATAAGCGATTACCTGAAAGGAAAAGGGGCTTTTGCCCCTTTTTTGTTTTTTAAAATATATTGAAAATTATCGTCGGATTTAGCCGAAATCAACGGAATTCTTAGATAACCAGAAAATTACTCTGTTCGGCACAAATAAACAGGAAATGACTCATATATGTACGACTTTAGGCTAGCAATAAGCCTAAGGGATGATGATATTTTACCGCATTGCACAAGATTTTTTTTCAGGAATAAGTATAATCTTCGCCACGGTTTTGGCCTGCGGACAGTCTGTCATTTGGTTAGCATTGTGGCAGACTCTTGAGCAGGTCAATTGTGAGAGATTTCAGGAATATCAAAAAGTTATATCTATATGATAGGTAGGCATATCTTTTTGTACAGGCCACAAGTCATGTTCTGGAGTCGTCTCAGCCACCATTATTTATAGTTGAATGGCGAAGTTTGTATGACCTCAAAATCTGTTGATGTACTACTGGTTGGTGCAGGTGCAATGAGCACCACTCTGGGGGTTTTGCTTAAGCAGCTGGACCCTTCCCTTAAAGTAGCTATGGTTGAGCGTCTTGACCATGTTGCCCATGAAAGTACCGACGCGATGAACAATGCGGGTACCGGTCATGCGGCCTATTGTGAGCTGAATTATACTTCGCAAAGCGAAGGTGGCAGCATCAATACCGACAAGGCGTTTTCTATTAACGCCGCGTTCGAAACCAGCCTTCAGTTCTGGTCTTATCTGGTAGAGCAGGGCTCTTTGCCAGAACCTCATAACTTTATCAATAATGTGCCTCATCAGAGTGTTGTGATGGGTGCTGAAAATGTTGAATTCCTGCGTAAACGCCATGCCGCTTTGAGTGCGCAGCCTCAGTTTGCAGAGATGGAATTCTCAGAAGACCCTGAAGTATTAGCGCAGTGGATGCCGCTGATCATGAAGAATCGTGATATCAGTGAGCCTGTTGCCGGTACCCGTGTTCGCTATGGTGCCGACGTTAACTTTGGCGCGCTGGCTCGCAATATGGTCGATTATCTGGAGCAGCAGGATGATTTTGAGTTACTGCTAAGCCGCTCGGTAGAAGATCTGGCTCAGTACAGCGATGGTGACTGGAAGGTTGAGCTAAAGAATGGCCACAATGGTCAGACTGAATCTATTCGTACCCGTTTCCTGTTTCTAGGTGCTGGCGGCGGTGCTTTGCCTTTACTGCAAAAGTCAGGTATTCCTGAAGCCGATGGTTATGGTGGATTCCCGGTGAGTGGTCAGTGGCTGGTGTGTCGAAAGCCCGAAATCGTAGAGCAGCATATGGCGAAGGTTTATGGCCAGGCTCCTATAGGTGCGCCACCAATGTCAGTTCCACATCTGGATACCCGTCTTATTGATGGTGAACGTGCTTTGTTGTTTGGACCTTTTGCGGGTTTTACAACTAAATTCCTGAAAGAAGGCTCTGTGATGGATATGCCTTTGAGTGTTCGCCTGAGTAACCTGAAACCGATGATGCAGGTAGGGGCCAAAAATATGGACCTGACCCGCTATCTGATCAGTGAGGTGATGCAATCACACTCTGATCGTGTCGAGTCGCTACGTCGATTCTTCCCAGACGCAAAAGATGAAGACTGGGAGCTTTCATATGCAGGCCAGCGGGTGCAGATCATTAAGAAAAATGCCGAAGGTGAGGGTAAGCTCGAATTTGGTACTGAAGTGATTTCATCGTCCGATGGTCGTCTGGCGGCTCTGTTGGGTGCCTCTCCGGGCGCTTCCACGGCAACGCCGACAATGATCGATGTGATAGAGCGTTGTTTCCCTGAGCAGTTGGCGACGCCAGAGTGGCAGGAAAAACTTAAGCAGATGGCGCCTACTTATGGTCAGGATCTGACTCAGGATGGCGCACTACTGCGAGCCAGTCGTGCAAGAACACTGTCTACTTTGCAGTTAGACAAGGACTATCAGGCCTGATAAGTTTTATGCTAATACCCTTACACTAGTGCAATGCCAAGATACAAAGACCACTCTTCGGAGTGGTTTTTTTTGCCTGAAGATTGATTAAGACTTTACCTTATTAGTAAAAGTTAATATAGTTAATTCTAATATTAGTGATATCTAATGGAAGGTTGTATGAATAAAAACGTGCTTCTGGTGGGGTTGCTCTATTGCGTTGTAGCAACAGGTGTTTTAGCCGCAGATAAGCCAGAAAAAATTAAAGCTCAGACCTCTCTCGGTCTTTATGTTACTGCTCAGGAAGCCTGGACTAAGTTGCAAGCTGATGACTCAGCAATTCTTGTGGATGTCCGTGATCCGGTTGAGATCAAGTTCACAGGCTTTGCGTCATCAACTCATATTCATGTGCCTTGGATGCTTGCAGACATTAATGGTTGGAGCGATAAGCAAAGTAGTTGGTCAATGGTGAAAAACCCAGCCTTTAGCTCACAAGTGTTAGATAAATTAGATAAGGCCGGTGCAACGTTGGATACCACCATTATTGTAATGTGTCGTTCCGGCTCATCGCGTAGCGCACCTGCAGTGAATCTTTTAGCAGCAAAAGGTTATAAGCAGGTTTGGACGGTTGTTGATGGTTTCGAAGGCAGTACTTTAAAGGAAGGTGACTCAAAAGGTGTGCGGGCAGCAAATGGTTGGCGCAATGCGGGTTTACCTTGGAGTTATAAAATTGACCCTGCTGTTGCCTGGCAGGCAGCTAAATAAGGATAGTTAAAATATGAAAAAGTTTGTAACAGTATTCATTCTGGCTGCTGCTTTAGTTTCCCCGCTTAAGGTTATGGCGGAAGAAACAGTCGATAAAGTTCTGATAACTTTGACGAGTTCAGAGCAACAGGCTCGAGGTATGGCCATGGTTTTAGGTAATATGATGCAGAATAAAGGTGCTGAGGTCAGCGTTCTTCTTTGTGATAGTGCTGGTGATATGGCGCTTAAGAATCAGGTATCTGAGCCATTAAAACCAAAAAATGTGACACCTGAACAATTGATGGTAAAGCTTATGTCAGGCGGTGCGAAAGTGGATGTTTGTGCACTGTACCTGCCTAATAAAGGAATTCAGCTGGATGCTTTGCTGGAGGGCGTTGGCGCTGCGAAACCACCGGTTATGGCTGCCGCGTTGCTTGAAGCAGATACCCGAGTCTTTAATTTCTAACTAGCGATTAAGCAATCTTTTTGACGCACCTGACAGACTCTCTGAACGGTGCGTTTTTGTTTGCGTCTAAATTAACGGTGAGATTTTTATATATCAAAATTCACCTGAAGGCTTGTTCTTTCTTATGCTGACCAGCTTAGGTCGAAATCTAAGCTCTAACTGAAGCGTAATCGTATTCGTTACGGATATTTAAGCTCTGTTTAAATCGGTTCCTCTGTTATTATTCTGTTCGATTCAGATATCACCTCTGGAAATATCTCAATTCTTGTTACAAGGGACTATATCTATCAGACTTTCTGCCGTGGAACAGATATTGAGAGAACTGGGTTGTCTTACAATCGCTGCAAATGTTATTCACTCTGCTTAAGGATTTTCAATGATTTCTCAGTTGCAACAAGCGTTGGCTAACCGGACCGGATTACTGGAACAGTTGCACGACGAAAATACCGATTGCTACCGTTTATTTCATGGCACAAATGAGGGCTGTGCTGGCCTTACGGTTGATCGCTATGGTCCTCAGTTGTTGGTTCAGACATTTCACGAGCCGATTGACCAGACCGAAGCAGAGAGTATCCAGCAAGTGACAGAGCAGGCATTGGCTGAGTCACTGCAGTTGGTTTATAACGATCGAAGCCAAAAGAACTCACGTCGTGTTGATGAACGGCAGTTAGATAACCTGGAATATACAGGTCATGAGCTGGGTGTAAAATATCTGGTTAAGGGTAAACATCAGGGACAGGATCCTCTGCTGTTTCTTGATATACGTGCGGGGCGGCGTTGGATGCAGCAGAATGCTGCGAATAAGTCGGTGCTTAATCTGTTCTCTTATACATGCGGTGTTGGCGTTGTAGCTGCTAGTGCCGGAGCTAACCGGGTGCTGAACGTTGACTTCTCAACCCGCTCTCTGAATGTTGGTCGGCACAATGCCCGGTTGAACGGTCTGAGTGAAGATCAGATCAGTTTCTTTCAAAGTGACTTTTTTACGGCGGCTAAACAACTTGCTGGTATTCCGATTAAACAGCGGGTCGGTCGGGGCCGCAAGCCTAAAAGTTTTCCCCATATTGATGAGGAACAGTTCGATCTGGTGTTTCTCGATCCGCCGCGTTGGGCGAAAAGTTCTTTCGGTACCGTTGACCTGATTCGTGATTATCCCAGTGTTCTGAAGCCTTCTTTACTGGCGACTAAGCCGGGTGGTCAGTTGGTATGTGCCAATAATGTTGCCAGTGTCGCATTTGAAGATTGGCTCGATGTTGTAAAACGTTGTGCTGCTAAAGCGGGGCGCCCAGTGCTCGATATTCAACAAATTAAGCCCGAAGCTGACTTCCCATCGCCGGATGGTCAGTTTCCTTTGAAAATGCTGGTGCTGCAATTCTGAGTTGGATGAAAACAGTGCTGTATCAGACCATAAGCTCATGAATAGCTTTGTCGGTAATATTCATCTCCCTTGTTGTGAGGTTCAGAATTAACGGTTGCTATTACCAATTCAGATGCGATGCGTCTCAAGAGTGACGCCGGTCACTTTAAAGCCGAGCATTGCCACCCGTCCTTTGGCTCGATCATCACCGGTAGCGGTGAAGTCAAACAGGTAAGAACGCCAGATTCTGAGTTTGCCGTTATGATCGCGCTTGAACCAGAAACCGCGCAGATAGATGCTGTGATCCAGTAATTGCAAATCCATCTCTTTGCACTCTTTAACCGCAGCTCTTAGTGCCACTTCTTTGGCTTTCTGACCGTGCCACCAGTGCAGGCAGGCCAGACAGAGCAAGGTTAGCCAAAACAGATCAGATAATTCAAAATACACAGTTAACCCTTTTCCTTTCCAAGATAAACAGAACCAATCCCCCCACTGATAATCAGTATTGCACCGGCTATAGCGAAGGTGTCAGGCACCTGTTGCCAGAAATACCATCCTAACAGGCCGGTAAACAGCACGCCGAAGTAACTAAGTGGCGCGATCACTGTTGCTTTGGCGTATTTATAAGCCTGAGTATAGAGCCACATAATGACCCAGATAGAAAGCCCTATAATCAGCATTAGTGGTAGTGTGAATAGCGGGACTGACTGCCACTGAGTAATAGCGAGCGGTACAGATAACAGCGCGGAAATACTGAAGTAGTAGAACAGAATTCTATTGGTCGGTTCTGTTTTGGTTAACACCCGGGTCGTGACAATAGAAGCTGCCAATGCGATAGCAGAGGTAAAGGCTATCAGGTGTCCGAGGCTAAGGCTGCTTCCGTCAGGCTTCAGCACCAGCGCAATCCCTATAAAACCCAACAGAACCGGCAACCAATTACGCCAGGGCATGCGGTATTTTAACCATATCAGTACAACGACCGGCACCACTAGAGGTGCTGAATTTCGCAGTAGAGATGCCTCAACCATAGGTATCTCATTCAGCGCCAGATAATAGCTATAGAAACAGAGCCAGCCTGCAGTGCCACGGAGCAGGTGGAGTAGGGGCCTTTCAGTTTTAAGTTGTTTCAGACCTTTAGCTGCCAGCCAGGGCAGCATAACAGCCACACAGATAAGATACTGGACCAGTACTATGAGCTCGACAGAGACAAATTCCGACGTGTATTTGATTACCGCTGCAGTCAGGCTCATCACTAGCGTTGTCGCTAATGCAAGTCCAGCACCGAGCAAAAGATCTGAAGAACGGCTTACCAAGATTGTCTATCCTGTCTCTTATTAAAGAATATAGTTAAAACTGAATTTCTTTATTGAAGGGGGAGATAATACAGCCTGTGTTGGTTGATGTAACTGTGATGCTACAAGTAATAGATAAGAGCGTAGGTTTTGAAAGAAGTTAACCTGATCAACAGGTAACCCCTGGGTTTATCTGTTGCCGCTTAATCTGGTTTTTTTCGACGGTGAGTATTTATGGAGCCATTTTCCTAGACCTTTATTGAATTATTTACTTAATGATAAGTAGCCCATTTGATCTGTCTGATAGCTCTACAAGCCTTGACCTTAAAAGCTCTGAGAATTCCAGCGCCAGCCTGGATATGGAGCGTGTGGCCGGATAGATGATGTTGTAATTAAACCGTATCGAAGGGGTAAAAGGCTTTATGATTAAACCTCTTTCGATATAGTTAATTGCGGTAACAGCGTCAACCAGTGAGACTCCGGAGCCCGCCAAAACGTATGAACAAGCCACATGGGAAACCTGGGTGTCGAACAGCATCTGCCTTTTAACATCCGCTTGCTCAAATACTTCATCAACTTTGTACCTGATGCTTTGTTCTGTGCCCAGTGAAACAAATAACTCACCTTCAAGATCTTTGGGAACAATTTCACTTTTATCCTGCAGAGGGTGGCCGGGAGGCAGGATACAAACGAGCTGAGTCTGGGCAAGCGACTCAACTTTAATGGCAGGGTCAGACACTTTTATTGCGGACAATCCGATATCGAAGTGTTGGGTCGCAATCCAGTCGGCTACCTGCTGCGAGCTTCTGACCTGAAGGGTCATCGAAACCCCTTTATTTTGTTGCTGAAAGTCATGGGCTACTTTAGGAAGAAATTCCTGAGCCATCGTTGGCATGCATGCTATCCGAAGTGTTCCCCGATGAAACTCTCTGAGTTCCTCCGCCGTTCTTGCCAGCTGTTCAACGCCAACGAATGATCTTTCAACCTCCTCGAAAAGTATTAAGGCTTCAGGTGTGGGTAGCAGGCGTTTCTTATGGCGCTCAAACAGAGTTACCTTCACTGATGCTTCGAAGTCACTTAACAGACGGCTTACAGCAGGTTGTGAAATAAATAACATTTCAGCCGCGCCGGTTGTGGTGCCTGCAATCATCACCGCACGAAATGCTTCTACCTGTCTAAAGCTCAATTTGGCCATATTAGATCTCCTTCAAGACAAAACTATATAACACTATGTTATCAAGTGCCAAAGATAAACGATTTGATGTTATTTGCTCGTTTTGTGACCATGGCATGACCTGCTGAGATGAACTTTATCTCAGCACTATCAACTTTTAATAGGCTCCAGCAAAGAGATAATAATTATGGAGAGGTTGTTCAGATACACTCTGGCGATATTAATCAGCACCGTGGCTGGTATGCAATTCGTTCAGGTTATTACGCGTTACGTCTTTGAAACTCCGATTATGGGATTAGAGGAAGTAGCCGTTATCCCGACCCTGTGGCTTTACATCCTTGGAGCAGTTAATGCTTCCCGTGAGGATACTCAAATCAGGGCTAACGTCCTTGAGATTTTTCTCGATACGGAAAGAGCCCGTCATATTCTGTTAGTGATATCAGAGTTCTTAAGTTTGATCATCTCTGCCTGGCTAACCTGGTGGGCATGGGACTACTTCAAATATGCCATGCGCGTTGGCAAAGAGACTCCGACCCTCTACCTGCCAACCATTATTTACGAATCGGCTCTGTTTATTGGTCTCCTGCTGATGAGCTGTTATGTCGCCTGGCATCTGTATAAGCATGTTCGCTTCCTGATCAAGGGAGGTCCTGAAGCAGATAAGCCGATAGATCATGAGCACCCTCACACCAGTGAACTCGATGAATTTCAGATGTTAGAACAGAAAGAGGTACGTGCAGATGATTGAAATCGCACTATTAGCGTTTGCTGTGCTCGTTATTTTGCTCAGCTTAGGGGTACCCCTGCCGTACTGTTTTGGTGCCGGTTTGATGGTAATGGCCTTAATCGGTGAAGCGACCTTTAAGGGGATGATGCTATGGGGATTCAGCCAGTTAACTAACCCCGTGCTTCTGGCTATTCCTTTATTTGTATTTGCCGGCACCATCATGAGTGTCAGCGGTATTGCAGCAAGTCTGTTGAAGTTTGTTAACGTCTTTGTCGGCCGTATTCGTGGCGGTCTGGGTGTTGTGGCTTCAATCAGCTGTGCAATTATCGGTGCAATTTCTGGTAGTGGCCTGACCGGTATTGCGGCCATTGGCCCGTTGCTGATTCCTGAGATGGAGCGTAAAGGTTATCCGCGTGCTTACGCCACAGCTCTGATCGCCAACTCTTCAATTCTGGGTCTGTTGATTCCACCCAGTGTCACCATGATCGTTTATGGCTGGGTCACCGAGACATCAATTCTGGCAAGTTTTCTGGCAACGCTGGGGCCTGGGCTTCTGATCATGCTGAATTTTGCCATCGTGAATCTGGTGATGGCGCGGAAGTTTCCACTGGTGTTGGATGAGCAAGTCTCAATGGGTGAAATGGTCAAACAGGCCGGCTCAAATACTGTACTTGCTACTCCCGCTTTGTTAATGCCGGTGATTATCCTGGGCGGTATCTATGGCGGCATTATGACGCCAACAGAGGCGGCTGCTGTTGCTGTGATTTATGCTCTGCCGGTAGGTTTCATGATCTATAAAGGGCTTACCTGGAAAGGTTTCCTTGAAGCGGGAAAAGAGTCTGCGACCGCCGTTGGCGCGATCCTGATCATGATCCTGTTTAGTCTGATGCTGAGTCAGATGTTTGTGATGGAAGATATTCCACAAGCGCTGGTGGAGTCCATTTTTGAGATTACTCAGGACAAAACGACGCTGCTGATTCTGGTCACACTGTTTCTGTTCGCTATCGGCATGGTTGTTAATGATATTACCGCGATCATTCTGACTGCACCACTGCTGATGCCTTTGATGGGCGCGCTTGGCGTAAGCCCAATCCAGTTTGCCGCCATTATGGGTGTTACCACTGCGATGGGCGGGGTGACACCTCCGTATGCCAGCATCCTCTATCTGGGTGCTCGAATAGGTAACGTTAAATTCACTGAAGTGATTAAACCGGCAATGATCCTGTTGCTGTTTGGTTATCTGCCAGTAGTGGTGCTGGTTCTGATCTGGCCCGAACTCTCTGAGTATATCCCGGCAATGTTGGGTTACTGAAAACGCTAAAGCATCGACCTAATAGATTGTCTTAAAAAATAGTCCAATGAAAACAAAAAGAGGAAAACCATGTTTACATCAATTACTAAAAAATTAGTTCTGGCGATGTCTTTGTCGCTGGCCACCGTTGGAATTGCCGAAGCGGCAACGCTTAAACTGTCCCATGTTCGTCCACAAGGGGCCGCTATTGATATAGATGCCAAGCAGTTCGCTGAAGACGTTTCTGCGGCAACAGAGGGTAAGTTGCGGGTTAAACTTTACGCGGCAAATGCACTGGGCGATTACACGGTGGTACAGGAACGTGTTGGTCTTGGTGCTGTCGATATGGCAGTGCAACCAATCGCCTCCAGCGTTGATAAGCGTTTTCAGATTGTATCGCTGCCATACATGGTTCAGGGATGGGAGGATGCCAAGGGTAAGTTTGGCCCCGGTTCTGTAATGCGTGACACGGTATCTTCTTTGTACCAGCAGCAGGGCATCAAAGTCTTAGGTGCGTGGCCAGTTTATTTCGGCGGTATTGCGCTGAATAAACAAGTTGATGGTGCTGCTGATTCAGCTATTAGCAAGTCTGCTAAAGTACGTGTTCCGCCGATTAAGGTGTTCCAGTTGTTGGCAGATAATGTTGGTTTTATCGGTTCACCGTTGCCATTCTCAGAAGCATTTACAGCTGTTCAGACCGGCGTGGTTGACGGCGTTATAGGCTCGGGTGCTGAGGGGTACTTCGCTTCATTCCGCGATGTTACAAAATACTATGTGCCACTGAATACACACTTTGAAGTGTGGTATCTGCTGATCAATGAAGAGCGCTTCAATGATCTGAAACCTGAGCAGCAAGCTGCCGTATCTAAGGCGGCTCTGAACTTTGAAAACCGTCGTTGGGCAACGGCTGAGAAAGATCAGGCGGCAAATGAGCAGCGCCTGGCTGATGCCGGTGCAACTATTGTTGAGGTAACCCCTGAGCAGATTGCAGCGACTGCTGAAAAAGTTAAACAGAATGTATGGCCTGAAATTGTCGATGATATCGGCAAGGAATGGGCTGAGAAAATTCTTAACGCCGCTCTGGCTCAATAAGTTCGATCCGCCGGTCAGGCTACATGCCTGGCCGGACCTACCTGATCAAGCTTTAACGTTTACCAGAATAAGATTTACCAAAACTATTGGAGAGAAGCAGATGGCGGCGGGTATCCGAACAAGCCGTAATGGTTCTGATGTGGCTGTTGTTGGCGGTGGCTTAGTTGGTTTGGCTGTCGCTTTGGGCATCCAGGAGAAGGGGCAGCAAGTCACCATCTATGATGAGGGTGATATCGCATTCCGGGCATCGCGGGGCAATTTTGGTCTGGTATGGGTGCAGGGAAAGGGCGATAGCTACCCGGCATATGCCAATCTATCCCGCTTATCCGCCCGATTGTGGGGGGATATGGCAGCCAGTCTTGAAGAGAGTACTGGCATAGATCTTCAACTGTCGCAGAAGGGCGGATTGTTTGTCTGCTTATCTGAAAGTGAACTATCACAACGGGCGAATATGCTCGATCAGATGGCAGCGAACCATAGCGAAGGCTACCCGTTTGAGGTGTTGGATCATCAGCAGCTTAAAGAGATGGTGCCTGAAATAGGCCCTGAAGTGGCTGGTGCTACCTGGGGGCCGGAAGATGGTCATGTTAATCCGTTGTATCTGATGCGCGCACTGTTGAAGAGGTTTACAAGTTTGGGCGGAAAGCTAATTAATTCCGCTGCAATCAACAGTGTTCAACCGATAAATGGTCAGTTTCATCTGCACAGTGCCGATGGCCGCTACGTCAGTGACAAAGTTGTTTTAGCGGCGGGTTTAGGGAATAAGAAGCTGGCTTCCATGGTCGGCATTGAAGCGCCCATTTTTCCTAATCGTGGGCAAGTGCTGATAGCTGAGCGAGTGAAGCATTTCCTGGATTATCCAACCGGACATGTAAGACAAACTGCTGAAGGTACGATTCAGTGCGGCGATTCCAAGGAGGATGTTGGCTTTGACAGTGGCACTACCACCGATGTCATTGCGGATATTGCTCGCCGGGCAGTGACTATGTTTCCACTTTTGAAAGATGTCAGGCTAATTCGTTCCTGGGGGGCTTTACGCATAATGACTCCGGACGGGCACCCTATTTACCAGCAGTCAGAAGAATTCCCGGGGGCATTTCTGGTGACCTGCCATAGTGGTGTCACTCTGGCAGCAGCGCATGCTGGCCCAATCGCTGATTGGATTGCCGAGGGTAATCCTGATCCGGTACTTAATTTGGAGAAATTTCATGCCAACCGATTCCAGGTTTAATCGTCTGCCTGTTAGTGAAAAAGGGCTGGTTTCTATCTGTATTGAAGGCCAGACGATAACTGCGTTAGAAGGTGAAAGTGTGGCTGCTGCAGTATTACAAGCAGGAGTCAGACCTTCTCGCACAACACCGGTTACTGATAGTGGGCGGGCTCCCTTCTGCATGATGGGCGTCTGTTTCGATTGCCTGATGGAGATAGACGGCAAGCCAAATACGCAGGCCTGTATGACTGAGGTCCGTGATGGAATGGTCGTGAATATTCAGCGTGGGGCGCGTCAGGTATTGGGAGATGATTTATGAACTCCAACCAGTTTGACTTAGCGATTATCGGGGCAGGCCCTGCTGGTATGTCGGCAGCCAGCACTGCAGCGAAGCAGGGGCTTAAGGTCTTGTTGCTTGATGAGCAGCCACGCCCGGGTGGGCAGATCTATCGCAATATTGGTAGCCCCGCATTAAAAGATAGACAGATACTTGGGCCAGACTATTACTATGGTGAAAAGCTATTAACGGCTTTTTCTGGTGCTGGTGTTACCTATCTGCATGGGGCAACTGTCTGGGAAGTGACTACCGATAATATCCTCTATGTATCGGTTAAGGGTGAAAGTCGGCGCTTTGAATTTAATAAGCTGCTTATTGCGACCGGCGCACAGGAAAGACCCTCTCCATTCCCAGGATGGACTTTGCCTGGAGTAATGACCTGTGGAGCTGCTCAGATATTGTTAAAGACATCCGGGCTTACGCCGCCGGGGCCAATTGTCATTGCTGGCAGTGGTCCGCTGCTGTTGCTGATTTCATGTCAGTTAATCAGGGCCGGTATTAAGATTGATGCGATTCTGGATACGACCCCCGGTAAAAATTATAGATCAGCTTTGCCTGAATTCCTGGGTGCTTTAAAGGGCTGGCGCTTTGTGCTGAAAGGCATGCGGATGCTGTCTGAAATAAGAAAAGCCGGGATACAGCAGTTGAGTGGTGTTACCGGTCTTAGTGCGGATCAGGACGAGTCAGGTAACCTTTCGGCGGTTACTTATTATGATAATAAAGGTCATCAGCAAACGCTTTCCTGTAGCAGTCTGTTAGTTCATCAGGGCGTTATACCTAATAGCCAGCTGACCCGATCGCTTGGTCTTGCCCATGTTTGGGATGAGGTTCAGAAGTGTTGGAAACCTGAGCTTAATAAATGGGGACAGAGTAGTCATCCGGATATCCTGGTCGCGGGTGACTCCGCCGGAATTGGTGGTGCACTAGCTGCTGAGCTGCAGGGGAAGCTGGCCGTATTTGAGATCGTCCGCCAAAGAGATGCGGGATCGGCTACTTCTGGGAATAATGAGATTGAACAGGAAAAGGCGATACAGGAATTGCAGCAGCAGTTAGTCATCAGGCCGTTTCTGGACCGTTTATATAGCCCTGCTGAAGAGTTTATGTCACCGCCGGATGAAACCATTGTCTGTCGCTGTGAAGAGGTGACTGCCGGGGAAATTCGTAGCCTGGCAAATGATGGATGTCGCGGCCCTAATCAGACCAAAGCTTTTTGTCGTGCAGGTATGGGGCCATGCCAGGGGCGCCAATGCGGAACAACCGTTTCATCATTATTGGCCAGTGAGCTGAAAGCATCGCCTGCACAGGTTGGTTATTACAACATTCGCGCACCTATTAAACCGTTAACACTGGGCGAACTGGCTACGATCGGTAATGCCGATTCAAACTGTTAGGGAAGATGCGAATAAGTCCAATATATTCTCTGCGGACTATAGAACGGCCAAATGCGCGAAAGGCAGTGCAGTGAAATGTCGGGACCTTTTCAAGCTGCCTGACAAAGCAGATGGTCGTTCTAGAGCCCGCCCTTCGGGGCCTTCAGAGAGACCGAATCTCGGCGTTAACAATTTTCGACGTACAACCAGTATGTCTGTAATTGTTGCCTTGATCTTCATTCTCTCTGAAAACCAGAGGCGTATGGGACTTGTTCGCAGCTTCCTTTAATTAAGAGAATTATTTGATATGACAATTGAACGTTATCAGACAGCAGCCCGCATGAGTAAGGTTGTTGTACATGAAAATACAATATATCTGTGTGGTCAGGTAGCTGAAGATCGCTCCGCCAATATTATGGATCAAACCCGCACGATGCTTGAGAAAGTTTCTGATCTTTTGTTTTCTGTTGGAAGCAGTCCGGAAAAAATGCTTTCAGCGACTATTTATCTTAAAAACATGGATCATTTTAAAGATATGAATACTGTTTGGGATAGCTGGGTACCCGAAGGTCATGCTCCAGCAAGGGCCTGTGTTCAAGCCGCGATGGCAAGTCCTGATCTGTTGGTAGAAATATCGGTAATTGCTGCTAAATAAAGTACTTCGATTTATCATTGTCGTAGTGATAAAACCTTGCCTTCATTCTTCGGAATGAGGGCTTTTTTGTTTATATATTGGTGAGTTAAATCAATGCTCAGTATTTTTGAATACTCTCTATACGGTTCGTGCACTGTTGGGTCATCGTTTTAGTTACTTTAAGTATCAAGAGTGCCCACATATGAGAGGTTTGAGCGAACCATGGTTGTCTGCCTGAGTTATTTAATTACAATGGCTTAACTAAGTTCAATAGCGGGAAAAACAATGCAGCAACTAACCGACTTTATAATGACCAACTGGATCAATCTGTTGGCAATGTTCTGGTTTCTCGCTTGCTTTAAGGGCTATAACGCATATACCCGCAAGCGGGCTAAAGATACTTACTGTCTGGCCAGCTTGATGCATCAGTACCGGTTACAATGGATGACCAACATGCTCAGTCGGGAGGTCCGAATTGCTGATACAACCGCGATAGCCAATCTGGAGCGTAGCGTATCATTTTTTGCCTCATCTACCATGCTTATTTTGGCGGGCCTGATGACTGTATTGGGTTCTACTGAAAAAGTGATTGATGTCATCGATGATATCCCTTTTGCCGGTCAGGCGACGAAAACAGAATGGGAGTTGAAGTTATTACTGTTAATCGGTTTGTTTGTGTATGCCTTCTTTAAATTTACCTGGAGCCTGCGTCAGTATGGTTTTACTTCGGTAATGATCGGCGGAGCGCCGATGCCTGATCAGGTCAATGGTGCTGAGTGTAAGGCGCATGCAAATAGACTGGCTGTCATGAGCTCGATGGCGGCGAATAATTTTAATCTGGGCTTGCGTACCTACTATTTCAGTTTAGCGGTACTGGGCTGGTTCGTTAATCCCTGGGTGTTTATGGGATTGACCGCAGGGGTAGTGTTTATTCTTTACCGACGGGAGTTCAAGTCGTCTACTTTACGTCAGTTGGTGATCAGTAATACCGACTAAATACTCTTTGACTATTACTCAGGCAAGCTCATTTTTTTTATCCGGCCCCTTGAAATGGAAGGGGCTGGCCCCATCTCTTTTGCAGGAAATAATTTGTATTTAGTTAGTTTGGGAATTGATAAATGAGCGCAGAAACTCAGCAAGAAACTCTTGGCTTTCAAACCGAAGTGAAGCAACTGCTTCACCTGATGATCCATTCTCTTTACTCCAATAAAGAGATCTTCCTGCGGGAACTGATCTCGAATGCCTCCGATGCCGCCGATAAGCTTCGTTTTGAAGCACTGGCCAATAATGACCTGTATGAAGGCAATGGCGAGCTTAATATCCGTATCGATTTTAATGCGGCGGCTAAAACCATCACTATCGCCGATAACGGTATCGGCATGGGTCGCCAGGATGTGATCGATCACCTGGGTACTATCGCTAAGTCTGGTACTTCACAATTTTTGTCTGAACTGAGCGGCGATCAGAAGAAAGATTCACAGCTGATTGGTCAGTTTGGTGTTGGTTTTTACTCAGCCTTTATTGTTGCTGATAAAGTTGAAGTCTTTACCCGTCGTGCGGGCGAGTCGGCTGCTGAAGGTGTGCACTGGACTTCTCAGGGCGAAGGCGAATTTACTATCGCTACCGTTGATAAACCACAACGTGGTACCACGATTGTTCTGCACCTGAAAGAGGGTGAGGAAGAGTTCGCTGATGGTTTCCGTCTGCGTAACCTGGTACGTAAGTACTCTGATCATATCTCGCTGCCAGTAATCATGCAGTCCGAGCCTGCACCGGCAGAAGAGGGTGAAGAGCCGGCTGCACCGGAAGATGAAACAGTCAACTCTGCTACTGCGTTATGGACCCGTTCCAAGAGCGAGTTGAGCGAAGATGATTACAAAGAGTTCTATAAGCATGTTTCCCACGACTTCCAGGAACCGATGAAATGGAGCCATAACCGGGTCGAAGGTAAACTGGAATACACCAGTCTGCTGTATACCCCGGCTCATGCTCCATACGATCTGTGGAATCGTGACACGCCGCGCGGCCTTAAGCTTTATGTACAGCGCGTATTCATTATGGACGAAGCTGATCAGTTCCTGCCGATGTACCTGCGCTTCATCAAGGGTGTAGTTGATACTAATGATCTGTCTCTGAACGTATCCCGTGAAATTCTGCAGAAAGACCCTGTGGTCGATAAGCTACGTGCACAGCTGACCAAGCGTGCCCTGGATATGTTAGGCAAGCTGGCTAAGAATGATCCGGAGCAGTACGCAAAATTCTGGACTGAATTCGGTGAAGTTCTGAAGGAAGGACCGGCGGAAGATCAGGCTAACCGTGAAACGGTTCTGAAGCTGCTACGATTTGCATCGACTCAGAATGATTCTGCTGAGCAGTCTGTATCACTGGAAGACTATGTTTCCCGTATGCAGGAAGGTCAGGAAAAGATCTACTATACCGTTGCTGAGAACTACAACACCGCTAAGCACAGCCCGCACCTGGAAATCTTCCGTAAGAAAGGTATCGAAGTGCTGCTGATGTCTGATCGCGTAGACGAGTGGATGATGAGTCAGCTGTTCGACTTTGACGGTAAGTCGTTCCAGGATGTCAGCAAAGGTGATCTGGACCTGGGCGAGACTGAAAACGAAGATGAGAAGAAAGCTCAGGAAGAGACTGCCAAAGAGATGGAAGGTCTGACTGAGCGTCTGAAGGCAAGCCTGGACGCGCAGGTTAGTGAGGTACGAGTAACTCACCGGCTGACTGACTCTCCGGCTTGTGTTGTGCTGGGTGCCTATGACATGGGTATGCAGATGCGCAAGATTATGGAAGCTGCGGGTCAGGCTGTACCTGATACTAAGCCGATCTTCGAAATTAATCCTGAGCACGCGCTGGTCAGCAAACTGGATCAGGAAGCTGATGAAGACCGCTTCAACGAATTAGCGCTGGTCGTGTTTGAACAGGCACAACTTGCAGCTGGTGGTCAGCTGGATGATCCTGCCGCTTATGTTAATCGTTTGAATAAGCTGCTGGTTAATCTGATCAGCTAATAAAGCTATAAGCTGATGACTACTAAGTATTAATACTTATTACTAAAGGCGACCACGGGTCGCCTTTTTTGTGTCAGCTACACTGTTATAATCCATCAATAGCATTGAATTAGTGTGCCAGAATAACAATAAAAAGGGTAAGGAAACCCGGAGCGGAAATCTGAATGAGTGATGAAATCGCGAATCTGCGAAAGTTTGTGTCCCCGGAAATCGTGTTTGGTGCCGGAGCCCGGAATACGGTGGGTAATTTTGCCCGGTCATTTGGTGCCAGAAAAATTCTGTTGGTATCAGATCCGGGAGTGGTGGCCGCCGGTTGGGTAGATGATGTTGCTCAGAGTCTGCGGATAGCGGGCTTTGACTATGTCACTTTTACGGATGTATCGCCTAACCCCCGTGCCGAAGAGGTGATGAAAGGGGCAGAAATTTATACCGCTGAAGGCTGCAACCTGATTGTCGCGGTGGGCGGTGGTAGTCCAATGGACTGTGCAAAAGGTATAGGCATAGTGGCGACCCATAATCGCCACATTCTTGAGTTTGAAGGGGTAGATACTATTGATGTAGCTATTCCGCCCCTGATTTTTATTCCGACTACGGCAGGCACCTCTGCCGATGTTTCTCAGTTTGCCATCATCTCTGATCAACAGGAGAAGATGAAAATATCCATCGTGAGTAAAGCGGTGGTTCCCGATGTATCGCTGATCGATCCTGAAACGACGGTGACAATGGATAGCTTTCTTACCGCCTGTACCGGTGTTGATGCTCTGGTACATGCTATTGAAGCTTTTGTCTCTACCGGCTCGGGTCCTTTGACCGATATGCATGCTCTGGATGCTATCAGGCTAGTTAACGATAATCTGGTCGCGTTGGTGAAGAATCCACTGGATCTCAAGCTGCGTGAACAGGTGATGCTTGGCAGCATGAAAGCCGGCCTGGCATTTTCAAATGCAATTCTCGGCGCTGTACATGCAATGTCACATAGCCTGGGAGGCTTTTTGGATCTGCCCCATGGTATGTGTAACGCGATGCTGCTTGAACATGTTATCGGATTTAACTTTAAATCCGCTGAAGATAAGTTCCGGGTTGTCGCTGAGACGATGGGCATTGATACCCGTGGTCTGAATAATCAGCAGGTACATAGAAAACTTCAGGATAGGGTGATTCAGCTGAAGCGGGAAGTAGGGCTGATCGAAGGCCTGGCAGCCAGTGGTGTGAATATCAGTGATATTCCTGTTTTGTCAGATAAGGCGATAAAGGACCCCTGTATCCTGACTAACCCGCGTAAGTCCAGTAAGCGGGATGTCGAGGTTGTCTATGAAGAAGCGCTCTGATTGGTCTGTTGAACAGTCTTCTGAGCAGTCTAAAGAGCAATCTTCTGGGCGCAATGACGAGCTGACCGTTGAAAGCCTGATGGGGTTGGGCGGGCAGTCTGCTCGCAAAAGCCACTATCCTGAGCTAACCGGCAAGATCGAAGAGTTAGAGCAGGAACGAAACCGTTATAAATCAATCTTTGAACATGCTCAGCATGGTATCTTTCAGGCGCGTATCGATAATGGTTTGATCGCGGTAAACCCTGCTATGGCCAGTATCTGCGGCTACAGTAACCCTGAACAGCTTTGTCAGCAGGTACACTCTTTCGATACTGACCTGCTGTTTGATACAGCCGAATATACTTTGTTGCTGGATAAACTCCGTTTATATGGCAAGCTGTTTGGTTATGAAACCCGCTTATTGCGTTCGGATAGCAGTGCGGTTGATATCTCGATGAATGTACTGTTAAAGAGTGATGAGCAGGGTGAGATAATTGAGGCGTTTGTGCAAGATATTACTGAGCGAAAAAAAGCTCAGGATAAGCTTAAAAAACTCAATGAGGAACTAGAGTCCCGGGTTAATGTGCGTACCCGTGAGCTGGTATCCCTGAATCAACAACTGGTACAGGAGATCACCGAGCGAAGCAGTATTGAAAAAGAGCTGAAAGTCGCCCGGGATGCGGCTCAGCAAGCTAACCGCAGTAAAGACAAATACCTGGCGGCGGCGAGTCATGATCTGTTACAGCCGCTTAATGCCGCCCGATTGTTGGTATCAACGCTACGAGAGCGGGAGCTGGAAGCGGATAATAATCATCTGGTTGATCGGGTGCATCTGGCGCTGGAAGGGGCGGAAGAGCTACTTAGCGATCTGCTTGATATATCACGGTTGGATCAGAATGCAGTAAAACCTGATCTGACCTGCATTCCACTGTCCTACATCTTTACAGCCTTGCAGGTTGAGTTTCAGCCGGTGGCTGAGCAGACGGATGTTGAGCTAAGACTGGTTGATTGTCAGTTAAATGTTGAAAGTGATACCCGGTTATTGATGCGTTTACTACGTAATTTTTTAAGTAATGCGTTTCGCTACACCCCGCAAGGTCGTGTGTTACTGGGTGCCCGTCGGCAGAAGAATAAAGTCTCCTTGCAGGTATGGGATACCGGGCCTGGTATTCCGGAAGATCGCTTGTCAGATATATTTCGGGAATTTCAGCAGCTTGATCATCGGCATCAGAGCGGCCGAAAGGGGGTAGGGCTAGGCTTAGCGATCGTTGAACGTATAGCAGGCATGCTGGATCATCCCATCGATGTGTTTTCTGTACCGGGTAAAGGGACGATGTTCAGTGTCACAGTGCCTCTTGCCAGTACTGCTGTGACGCCGGTTCTTGCGCCTCAGCTGGCGGTTCCGCAGCAAGACCTGAGTGGTCGGCGGATTCTGGTGATCGATAACGAAGAGAGTATTCTGGTCAGCATGAAAGCGCTGTTAGAGCAGTGGGACTGTAAAGTGTGCCTGGCTCAGAGTGCGGATCAGGCGATAGAGAACTGGCTTGCCAGTGGTGAAGCCCCTGAGTTAATTCTGGCCGATTATCATCTGGACCAGGGAACGACCGGTGTTGAAGCGATCGAGCAATTAAGGGCCTTCAGCGATACTGATATTCCGGCCGCCATCATTACCGCGGAACGTTCACAAGAGAGTAGAAACCAGTTTCGGGAGTTACAGCTGCCGGTACTGAATAAACCAGTGAAACCGGGTAAGTTACGGGCGCTGATTAGCCATCTGTTGCAGGCTTAATATTCTATTGGCTAAGCTCTGATAAAAAGCTCTTGTAAGAAGCCTTTACAATAAGCCCTCAAGAAAAGCTCTTAAGATAATCCTAAGACTGGAGATCTGATGAAAGCTGACCAGTTACAAATCTGCCATCAGGCGCTGCAGACGCTAAAGCGTGAATTAGTTCAGGAGATTGAGGACCTGCAAGAGAGCGCTCAGCCGGTTCAGCTAGATCAGCAAACCTTTGGTCGGGTTTCCCGTGGCGAAGCGTTACAACAGCAGGAGATGGCTCAGGCTGCGTTAGAGTTATGCCGTGCCCGACTAAGCGAAGTGCTACATGCGGAGCAGAAGTTTTCTGAAGACGAATACGGTTATTGTGAAAGCTGCGATGAACTGATTGCTCAACCGAGAATAGAGGCGCGTCCCGATAGCCGTTTCTGCCTTAAATGTCAGGCCGCGACAGAGTTGCGGGATTGATTTCAGTAAGCTGTTTTTTGCACTTCAGGGTGCTGCAGAGTAATCTAAGCAGATCAGTCAGTTAGTTTCTACAGCCCATGCCCGAAAAGAAGTTTACCGATCATAGTGAAGCCGATGCCATAGCCGATGAGGCCTGGGTTAGTGTTATCCAGAAAATGGATGAAACTTACGCCGATCTGGTGCATTACCAGGTTGAAATTGAGCAAAAAAACCTTGAGTTGGAACAGACTCAGGGGTTTCTCGACAGTGTTCAGAGTTCCATGAGCGATGTCTTGATCGTCTGTGATAAGCAGGGGCTCATACAGCAGGTTAATACTGCTTTGGAACAGCTGACCGGTAAAGCCTCAGAACAACTCCTGGATCAGCCTTTTGTAGAGCTGATTGCGCAGCCTTATCGCCAGAAAATAGCCGACTTTCAGAATCAGTTGCGTGTGCAGCCGGTCAGAGATTGTGAAGTTGAACTGGTCGGTCAGGACGGCCTGGTGCCATTGGCCATGAACTGTAGTCCGCGTAAAGATCAACGGGGACGAATGGCCGGAATGGTGATGATAGGCCGGCCTTTAGGTGAGCTTCAACGTGCTTATAAAGAGCTGAATCAGGCCCATGCGGAACTGAAACTGGCCCAGGAACGTCTGATCCAATCGGAAAAAATGGCATCTTTGGGGCGGCTGGTGGCTGGTGTCGCACACGAACTGAATAATCCGATCAGCTTTGTCTATGGCAACATGCATGCATTGCAGCGTTATACCGAAAAACTGGTGACTTACTTCAATGCGGTAAGTGAAAATCGGCCACGTTCTGAGCTGCGCGAGCTGAGAGAAGATCTGCGTTTGGATAAAGCGATTCGGGACCTTAATTCGCTGGTGGATGGCACTATGGAAGGAGCGGATCGGGTCAAAGACATCGTCCGTGATCTGCGCCAGTTCTCATCTTGTCAGGAAGCTGAAAAAACCCGTTTTGATTTTAATCATGTCGTCACTACGGCACTGCACTGGATCATCAAAGAGAGCAATCAGCCGATCGAAATCGATCTTCATCTGCCAAATAAACTTGAAGCGCTTGGCCATTCTGGTCAGATCCATCAGGTGATAGTCAATCTGATTCAGAATGCGGTTGATGCGATGCGTGATCAGCCTGCTGCCAAGCTGGATATTGGTGCCGGGGAGACCGCGAAGCTGGTGTGGTTTACATTGCGAGACAATGGTCCTGGTTTGCCTGACGAACATCTTTCCCGGGTGTTTGATCCGTTTTTTACTACTAAGCCGGTGGGTGAAGGTACCGGCTTAGGGTTATCAATAAGCTACGGTATTGTCACTGAACATGGAGGTAAATTGTCTATTCATAACCATCCTAACGGTGGTGTTGTGGTGACCTTAGAGCTGCCGAAACAGGATCCGGATAAAGTTGGAGAAGGCCGTTCAGGAGAAGAGAATGCTTAATCTGCTCTGGCTACAGTCCGGTGGTTGCGGTGGTTGTACTATGTCGCTATTGAATGCCGAGTCCCCGGATCTGATTACTACCCTGGAGGCTGCCGGTATTAACCTGTTGTGGCATCCTTCATTGAGTGAGGAGAGTGGTTCAGAGGTGATTGAGTTGCTACAGCAGGCTATTGACGGTCAGATTCCACTGGATATTCTCTGCATTGAAGGCTCAATGTTAATGGGGCCGTTAGGTAGCGGCCGGTTCCATTTGATGGGCGGTACCGGCATACCGATGATCGAGTGGGTGCGTAAATTAGCCCAGCAAGCTCGCTATACCGTTGCTGTAGGTAGCTGTGCCGCTTACGGAGGTATCAGCGCCGCAGGTGAAAATGTTACCGAAGCGACCGGATTACAGTATGACGGTGAATTAAGTGGAGGTTTACTGGGGGCAAATTATCGCTCGGCCAGTGGCCAGCAGGTAGTGAATATTGCCGGCTGTCCTACTCATCCCAACTGGATTACCGAAACCTTGTTACAAATTGCCCTGGGTGAGTTTGATGAGACTCAGGTGGATAACCTGGGGCGCCCCAGAACCTATGCAGATCATCTGGTACATCATGGTTGTGCCCGTAACGAATACTATGAATATAAAGCCAGTGCCGAACTGCCGGGGCAGCTGGGTTGCATGATGGAAAATATGGGATGTTTGGGTACCCAGGCTCACGCCGATTGTAATATCAGGCCCTGGAACGGGGAGGGCTCATGTACCCGGGGTGGTTATGCCTGTATCAATTGTACCGCTCCGGAGTTTGAAGAGCCTGCCTTTGCGTTTATGCAAACCCGCAAGATAGCCGGTATTCCGGTAGGGCTACCCACGGATATGCCGAAAGCCTGGTTTGTCGCTTTGGCATCACTATCCAAAGCCGCAACGCCTGAGCGACTGAAAAATAATGCGGTGTCTGAACGTATCATCTATCCGCCGAGTAAGCAGAAAGCTGATTCAAAATAGCCAAAGCTATTCAATCGAAGCTAATAAAAAGTGTAAGCAGAGACTATGAGCCGAATTCTGGTAGGCCCCTTTAACCGGGTAGAGGGTGATCTGGAGGTTACTCTGGATATCAATGAGAACCGGGTACAGAGTGCCAGTGTTAATTCGACGCTGTACCGTGGTTTTGAACAGATACTTCAGGGTAAGAAGCCTTACGATGCACTGGTTTATACCCCTCGCATTTGTGGTATCTGTTCGGTGAGTCAGTCGGTTGCCTGTGCCTATGCGTTGGCGGACAGTATGCAATTGGCGATGCCCAGAAATGGTGAGCTCTGTACCAACCTGGTGCTGGCTAATGAAAATATGGCCGATCTGCTAACACACTTCTATCTGTTTTTTATGCCGGATTTTGCGCGCCCGATCTATAAAGCGCAGCCCTGGTTTGACACCGTTCAACAGCGTTTTCAGTCGGTGAAAGGCGATGCCAGTCGGGAGATGCTGCCAGCCCGGGCTGAGTTTCTGCATCTGATGGGATTACTGGCGGGCAAGTGGCCCCATAGCCTGAGTATACAGCCGGGGGGAAGTGCGAAACCGGTAGAGTCTCAGGAACGGCTGAGAATCCTGACGATCCTGAGTGGCTTTCGGCGTTTTTTGGAAACACGATTGTTTGGTGATTCGCTGGAACAGATCGCTCAGCTAAAATCAGAGCTGGAGCTGCAACAGTGGGCAGCACAGCAGCCCTGGCAGAGTTCTGATCTGCGAATGTTTTTACATCTTTCAGAACGCTTGCAACTGGATACTTATGGTCGATCGGTCGATCAGTTTATGAGTTATGGTAATTATCTATTAGAGGGCGATCGATTCTTCAGTTCGGGTGTATCCGATAGTCAGGGGCAGAAACGGGCGCTGAACAGCGCATTGATTACCGAAGACATCTCCCATGGTTGGTTAACGGGTCAGGACCAGCCACGCCACCCTGCGCTGGGTGTTACTCAGCCATCGTTGGATAACAAAGAAGGCTATAGCTGGTGTAAAGCCCCCCGGTTAGATGGTCAGGTTATGGAAACCGGCGCACTGGCACGGCAACTGGTTAATGGTCATCCACTGATTCTGGACCTTGTCGCCCGTAGTGGTGGCAATGTTCGTAACCGGATGTTGGCGAGGTTGCTGGAGCTGGCAATCGTTATCCCTCAAATGGAGCGATGGGCACGACAGATCGATCCAAAAGAGCCGTTCTGTCTGCATGGGAAACTGCCCGACTCTGCCGATGGCGTAGGAATGGTCGAAGCAGCGCGGGGTAGTCTGGGCCACTGGCTAAGCATTCGTGATGGCAAAATAGCTAATTATCAGATCATAGCCCCGACCACCTGGAATTTTTCGCCACGTGATCAACAGGGGGTGCCAGGCGCTTTGGAACAGGCTTTAGTGAATGCCCCTGTACAGGACGGAGAGAAAGATCCGGTTGCCGTGCAACATATTGTGCGGTCTTTTGATCCCTGCATGGTTTGTACGGTGCATTAAGTGTAAATGGTTGATTTTTAGGGTGTAAAACCTTTCCCCCAAACTCCCGTTAATAAATTATGTATCAGTAGAGCGAAACTCCGTACTACTGTCCCGCCCCTGCACTGATTCCACTTCCGGTTGAGATGTAATGTTGACTGATCTAAAGGCT
This sequence comes from Amphritea balenae, assembly GCF_003858655.1. Taxonomy (GTDB): domain Bacteria; phylum Pseudomonadota; class Gammaproteobacteria; order Pseudomonadales; family Balneatricaceae; genus Amphritea; species Amphritea balenae. The sequence continues at coordinate 94,915 of NZ_RQXV01000001.1, read as the reverse complement.
CTCAACAGGACGCTATCCATTGTGATCTGAAAACTGAGCGTCATCAGAGTTACTATTCTCGATAAATTAAGGGTAAACCCTTAGTTTTTGTTGATCTCCATTGATAGATACGACAGACTAACCCCAATCTTTTGCGGGCTATCCGGGATGAAACTGATGTTCGCCCGCCTGTAATTTTTCTATTTATTGCTCTACCTGCCCTGGCTCTTGATGCTGGAGGCTAGCTAAGAAAGGAAAGAGGAATTGTATGTTTATCAATGGTGAATGGATTAAAGCGGATAACAGCTTCGCTGTGTACAACCCGGCAACCGGTGAGGAGATCGCCCAGGTTGCGGATGGCACACGGGACGATACAAGGCAGGCGATTAATGCAGCGTCCGCGGCACTGCCGGGCTGGTCCGCGCTCACCAATTATCAGCGTTCTGATTACCTGCGTCGTGCCTACGAACTGATGATTGAACGAAAGAAAGCGTTAGCGTCTTTGATGACCAAAGAGCAAGGCAAGCCGTTCAAGGCGGCGATGGCCGAAGTGCAGTATGGTGCGGATTATCTGTTATGGTTCGCTGAAGAGGTGAAGCGTACCTATGGCGAAACAATTCCCTCTGCGCGTCCTGATCAGCGCTTTATCGTACAACAAATGCCAATCGGCGTGGTTGGTGCAGTCACGCCCTGGAATTATCCTGTCTCCATGATCACCCGTAAAGTGGCTCCGGCCATCGCCGCGGGTTGTACCATCGTGTTGAAACCGGCTGAAGCGACGCCGTTAAGTGCCATTGCGATCTTTGAAATTCTGGAAGAGGCGGGTATTCCGGCGGGAGTCATCAATCTGGTAACCACAAAGGATCCGGTTCCGGTTGGTGAAGAGCTTTGTACCAATCCTGTCGTACGTAAATTGACATTTACCGGCTCTACTGCGGTGGGAAAAAAGCTGGCGCAGGATGCCGCGCCGCAGCTTAAACGGGTTTCTATGGAGCTGGGTGGTCATGCGCCATTTATTGTGTTTGATGATGCGGATCCGGTACATGCGGCTAAAGGGGCATCGCTGGTGAAATTCCTTAATACCGGCCAGGCTTGTATCAGTCCGAACCGTATCTTTGTACAGCGTTCGATTCTGGAGCCGTTCCTGGCGGAGTTTGAAAACCGCGTGAACAGGATGAAAGCGGGTAACGGAATGGAACCGGGGGTCAATATCGGGCCACTGGTGAATGAAGCGGCAATAAACAAAGTGAACAATCAGGTTGTCGATGCTGTAGGCAAAGGCGCAAAGCTGCACACCGGTGGTGAGGTGCTACGTGATGACGGGTTGGCCCAGGGTAACTTCTATGCACCCACTCTGTTAAGCGGAGTTACAGAAGAGATGCTGATCTACCGTGAAGAAACCTTTGGTCCGGTGGCTGCGGTGATTCCGTTTGATACACAGGAGGAGGTGTTAGCGATGGCAAACGATACTAACTATGGGCTGGCAGCTTATATCTACACCCAGAATCTCTCCCGTGCGATGCGAGTTTTTGAAGGGTTACAGTTCGGTATGGTGGGGATCAACGATATTAACCCGACCAGTGCGGCGGCGCCGTTTGGTGGTATGAAGGAGAGTGGGCTGGGGCGTGAAGGTGCCCGTGAGGGGCTAATGGAGTACTACGAAACCAAACTGGCGGGTATCTCAATCTGAGTTTGAATCCTTTACTTTATAGCCACTTCTGAAAATCCGCTAGCCCGTTTCCGTAACATAACGGATACAGGCTAGCGGGTTTGTGCCTGATATCCCCTCTGTGCAATAGAGCACAAAAGCATCGTGCATGTCGGTGTGAAAACAGTCAACCGGCGTGCTGATGCTGGTATCCGATGCAGCGATCTGAAGCTGACCTTCCGTTGATAAAATAGTTAATAGCTCTCTAAACGAAAGCTCATCTCTTGCAGCCTGTTACCTTTCTGAGAACGAAATAGCACTGATGTTGATATGGTTTCCTGTTGGGGTTTTGAAACTACAGGAATCATTTCTACATAGTTCGTTGTTTGCCTGTTTTGGTCTTCAGGGTTTACTGAGAAACCTGTTCTTATTGCATTCTTTAACTACCATAAATGTTAAGGCTATAGCGGTATTGAAGGAGTAAGCTAGATTGCTCAAAATAAAAATTGAAATCATAGCCTTGGTTTTGACAATGTTGATTGGCTTGTTTGTCACTAACCTGGCTATCGCACAAGAGGACTCACATACAAAAAGGATTGAGATGACACCCTGGGATGAAGGCTGGGCTATTGGCGCTCATTGGGGTAAAGCCTTTGAACCGTCCAGTACCTGGGTAGAGTTTTTTACTCCGGCTGATTGGGAACTGATTGATTACCATATAATCAGTGTTGGCCTGAGAAAAAAGATTCTGGATTATGATAAATACTTTTCGATAAATTCTGAACTGAGTTTCGCCCATATCTATGGTGAGGAAAGCTATCAGGAAGTTTCAGTTACACCGACCATCAGTTGGAACCTGTTACCCTGGGATGATTATCTTGATACTTCAGTATCTTTAGGTTTTGGCTTGTCTTACAGCTCTATGGTAACTGAGCTTGATGAGACTGATACAAAGACATTGATCTCGATGATATTTGAGTTGGAATTTAAGCTACCTGAGAAAGATACCTGGTCAGTCTATACCCGTGTACATCACCGTAGCTCAGGAGCTGATTATATAGGGGATGTTATTTCGGATGGCGGAGGCAGTAATTTCCCATCGATAGGTTTGCGTTATCATTTTTAGATTGAAAATCCTTTGAGCCTTTTTGAGGTAACAGAATAAGGGCGTTAGCTAACGCCCAGTCCTTCCATAATAAATAGCACTGCGCTGCCGATGATCAACATTACCAAATTAAAAGGTAACTGATTACGTATGATTTCGCGGTCTTGGCCATTAAAGCGAGACTTCATAATGAAGTTAAGGCCGCTAAAGGTACTGCCAGACATGGCTAACGCTGTACCCAGCACATAACCGATCGCCATCAGGTTGGGTGTGGTGGTTATATCCGCCAGCAGGCCGGCAAATATGGCGACCAGGGCCAATTGATGAATACCCAGATAAGCCAGTGTGACTATGAGCACCATCACCAGTGAGGCGATGGCGGCATTGGTTTCGGTAAATGGCAGGCTGATCAGTCCAGCACTGATGCAGGCTTTAACGCCAGCTGCTAACACGCCTGCACTCAGGAACAGACTGATCTCAGCGCGGCTTTCCGCCAGCTTTTGTGTAATGTGACCAGCAACACTCCGTCCAGCATCAGGTAAACCTGACCGGAACATCATCAGAGCAACCGGCACGATAACCGCCAACAGGGAAACCAGAAAGATGGTCGGTAATTGCGGCTGCAGCCAACTCAGTGACAAAATCATACAGATCAAACTAATTGGCAATGCCAGAGTAGTTTGTTTAAGAGGATAGCCCGTATAGGCAGCCAGTTGAGAGGGGGTGCGAAAACGACTTTCAAGAATAGTCAGTAGCAGGCCGATGACTGCCAGCGTGATAGAAAAAGGGTAGATCTGCTGTAATTCGGTGCCGGGCACTTGTTCCAGTACCAGTGGCAGAATACTCAGGAAAGGTGACCAGAGCACCGCCATGCCAAAGCCCCGACTCAGAATAAACTGAGATAGCTGATCGATCCGCCCGTCACGTTTAACTTGTTCTCCAACGACAATCACAGCCGAAAAGTTGGCGACCGATGAAAACAGGTGCATACCGGTCAGGGTAGTAACAAAGCTACCAAGTCCCGCTTTGCTTTGATTACAGGACACTTTAATAGCCAGGCCAATAAAGCTGATAGCTGTTAGTAGCATGGCAAGTTTAAGGTGTTCAGCAAACAGTTGTTGCAAGCTGATATTGGCGCCTTGTGACCAGGCAAGCAGAGCTGCCGCAATGCCAATGCTAAACAGAACCAGAATCTGTTTGCGCTGCTTCGGCTTGAGACGGGGTAGCTCGATGGCAACATAGCCCCAGGCGAGTAGGGTGGCTATAGCGGTGACGTCACTGGAGACGAGCATCGGTACAGCTGTGTAAATCAGTGTCAGTAGCCACATCACAAATAGAAGCGGGCCTGATACGGCAGCGCCGGGCCAGTGTTCGCTGCGGTTTTGAATAAAACTTCTGATCGCCATCTACCTTACCCTGAGAACAAATTTGAAAAAAACAGTGGAAATTAGTTAATATATTAATTATATTGTGCTTAACATGTTAGCTATTTAGCTGCCTGGGGTAAATGGCAAGGTAAATAACAAGATAAATAGCCTGGCAGAACAGACAGTGTAATCAATGATTGCAACCGTAAAATGATGGAAGGACAGATATGTTAACTCCGGAACAGATTCAGAACGCAGCAGACCGTCTGTATAAGGCAGAGAAAGAGCGTCAGCAGATCCCTGCGATCACCCTGGAACATAGCGATATGACTATGGACGATGCTTACAAGATCCAGAAGAGCTGGGTTGACCGTAAGATCGAAAATGGCGCTAAGGTACGTGGCTACAAGATCGGCCTGACCTCTCGTGCGATGCAGATGGCGGTTAATATTGATCAGCCGGATTACGGTGTATTGCTGGATGATATGTTCTTTGCTGATGGTGCTGAGATTAAAGCATCTGATTTTCTGGATCCGCGGATTGAAGTTGAGTTGGCTTTTGTCCTGAAGGATCGTCTGGAAGGTGAAAACATCACAATCTTTGACGTACTGAATGCGACTGACTATGTTATTCCTTCATTAGAACTGATCGCTGCCCGTTGTCACCGTACAGATCCTGAAACCGGTTATCAGCGCAAAGTACTGGATACTATCTCTGATAACGCGGCGAATGCCGGTATCATATTGGGTGGTCGTCCTATTAAACCGATGGATATTGATCTGCGTTGGGCGGGTGCTTTGTTGTATCTTAACGGTCAGATTGAAGAAACCGGTGTTGCGGCTGGCGTACTGGGTCATCCGGCTAACGGTATCTGCTGGGTTTGTAAGCGATTCGCACCTCACGGTGTAGCGCTGGAGCCGGGTCAGGTTATTCTGGCGGGTTCTTTCACCCGTCCGGTGCCGGTAAAAGCAGGTGATACCATTCATGCGGATTACGGCCCACTGGGCGGTATCTCAGTTAAGTTCGTATAAGGCGGATTTAGTATGGAACTTCCTATCAATAAATTTAAGCAGGGCCTGCAGGGCGATAAGCCTATGTGGGGGCTGTGGCTGGGTCTGCCGGATTCAAGTTGTGCCGAGATTGTTGCCGGTTCCGGTTTCGACTGGTTGCTGATCGACAGTGAGCACGCGCCGTTCGAGCTGGACTCAACGATGCGCCATCTGCAGGCAATTGCGCCTTACGGTGTGCCAGCAATTGTACGTCCTGAAGAGGGGCGTACCGCACTACTGAAGCGTTTACTGGATATCGGTGCCCAGACCGTACTGGTGCCTATGTGCGATACAGCAGAGCAGGCTAAAGAGTTGGTTAAAGCAGTTAAGTATCCACCGCAGGGTGTACGTGGGCTGGGCAGCTCCCTGGCACGTGCGGCTAACTGGAATCGGATTCCGGGTTATCTGCAGAAAGCGAATGATGAGATCTGTCTTATTGTTCAGGCTGAAACAGTGACTGCAATGGCAAATCTGGAAGAGATTGCTGCGGTTGACGGGGTTGATGCGGTATTTATCGGCCCTTCTGATCTGTCCGCTTCGATGGGACACATTGGCAACCCGGACCATCCGGAAGTCGTTGCCGCGATCGAAAACGGTCTGAAGATTATTAATGATGCAGGTAAGGCCGGTGGTCTGCTCTGTATTAATCCGGCTAAAGCTCACGATTACGTGGCTAAAGGCGCTAAGTTTGTAGGTATTGGTGTTGATACCCTGCTGCTGAGTAATGCAGCGAAGCAACTGGCGGAAAGCTTTAAGTCTGGCGAGAACAAAACTGAGTCCACTGGCTCCAGCGGATATTAATTTTAGGTAGAGATAAATGACTAACAATCCAATCGTTAAAGGTAAATTGGTTTGTGTTGCGCTGAACGATTCTGATCAGTTCGAAGCGATGCAGGCAGAATTCAGTGAAGCACCTTACAAAAGTGCTCCAACTCAGCCAGTGCTGTACTTCAAGCCACATAATACCTGGAGTACTGAAGGTGCTGAAGTTGAGTGGGCTGTTACAGAAGGTCAGCCAGCTGAGGAAATGGTTGTCGGAGCATCTCTGGCGGTTGTCTTTGGTAAAGAGTGCTGCCGTGTAAGCCCGGAAGAAGCGCTGGATTACGTTGGTGGCTACACTCTGGTTCACGATTTCTCCCTGCCTGAGAAGAGCTACTACCGCCCAGATATCAAAGGTAAGTGCCTGGACGGTTCTGCACCAATCGGTGGTTCTGTCGTTCCGGCATCTGATATTGCTGATCCACAGGCGCTGACTGTAGTAACCAAAGTTAATGGTGAAGTGGTTAACGAAATGCCGATGACACGCTCAGTACGTGGTGTTGCTGAGTTAATTAGCACTATTTCCTACATTATGACTCTGCAGCCGGGCGAAGTGATTGCGGTTGCATTCCCGGGGCAGCGCGCAAGCGTAAGCAAAGGTGACAAGGTTACCTCTGAAATCGCCGGTGTCGTATCTCTGAACAACCAGTTGGGTCAATAACAGGAGCTTAAAGCATGAAACACGCACGCGTACTTTTTAACGGCTCCGAACTGGACGTTACTGTAGAAGAAAATGGCCAGCTGAAGTCTAAAACAGATGGTCAGCTGATCAACGAAGCCGAGGTAACCTGGCTGTCTCCGGTCAAAGAGCCGGGCACTATTTTTGCTCTGGGTCTGAACTATGCTGATCACGCCCGTGAGCTGGCATTTGAACCACCAAAAGAGCCATTGGTATTTTTGAAAGGTACCAACACTCTGACCGGTAACAAGCAGAATGCTTACCGTCCGGATAATATCGAATTCCAACACTACGAGTGTGAGCTGGTAGCGGTTATCGGTAAAGAAGGTAAAAATATCTCCCGTGAAGATGCGATGGATTACATTGCGGGTTATACCGTATGTAACGATTTTGCTATTCGTGATTATCTGGAAAATTACTACCGTCCTAACCTTCGGGTTAAGAGCCGTGATTCTCTGCTACCTATCGGCCCATGGTTGATCGATAAGGAAGATGTGGGTGATATCTCTGACCTGAAAGTGACCACCCATGTAAATGGTGAGCTGACTCAGGATGGTACGACTGCCGACATCATTTTCGATGTGCCTTTCCTGGTTGAATACCTGAGTAATATCATGACCCTGAAACCGGGCGATATGATTGCAACCGGTACCCCTGAAGGCCTGAAAGATATGCAGCCTGGTGATACCGTGGTTTGCGAAATCGAAAAGATCGGTGCCCTGACAACTTACATCGTGTCTGAACAAGAGTTCTACGGCGACAAGTATTGAGCACTTTGAGTAATCAGAGTACGAGGAGAATAGTAGATATGAGCGAACAACTGAAACAGAATCTTGAGAAAGCTGAAGGCTATCTGGCACGCTTTAAAGAAAATCCACAGGGCCTGTATATTAATGGCGAGTGGACTCAGGGTACCGAAGCTAACACTTTCGACAATACTTCACCGACCGACCAGAGCTACCTGGGTAAAGTTGTCGCTGCGACGACTGAAGATGTTAACGCTGCCTGTGAAGCTGCCGCTGCTGCAGCCGCTGATTGGGCTGCTACGCCGGGTGCTGAGCGTAAAAAGATTTTGCACCGTCTGGGTGACGAGCTGGAAAAGCGTGCTGAAGAGATCGCGATGGTTGAATCTATGGACTGTGGTCAGCCGCTGCGCTTTATGCGTCAGGCTGCTGTGCGCGGTGCTGCGAACTTCCGTTTCTTTGCTGATCAGGCTCCGGAAGCACGTAATGGTCTGTCTCTGCACCAGGCTGAGCACACTAACTACACCGTACGTAATCCAATCGGACCGGTAGCTGTTATCACACCATGGAATACGCCTTTCATGCTGTCGACCTGGAAGATAGCGCCAGCGCTGGCTGCAGGTTGTACTGTTGTTCATAAGCCTGCTGAACTGAGCCCACTGACCGGTGCTATTCTGGCTGAGTGTGCGGAAGCTGCTGGCCTGCCAAAGGGTGTTTGGAACATGGTTAACGGTTTCGGTACAGTGGCTGGTAAAGCACTGACTGAACATCCTGCGATTAAAGCGGTAGCGCTGGTTGGCGACTCTGCGACAGGCAAATTGATTCAGGCTCAGACTGCGCCGACATTGAAGCGTTTGCACCTGGAACTGGGCGGTAAGAATCCGGTTATCGTATTTGACGATGCCGATTTTGATCGCGCACTGGATGCTGTTGTATTCATGATATACAGCCTGAACGGCCAGCGTTGCACCAGTTCTAGTCGTCTGCTGGTTCAGAGTGGAATCAAGGATAAGTTCCTGGCCGCACTGAAAGAGCGTGTTGCTAACCTGAAGGTTGGTCACTCTCTGGATCCGGAAACGGAAGTAGGTCCTCTGGTACATACCGGTCACTACGATAAGGTTACCAGCTACTTTGATATCGCAAAGCAGGATGGTGCGACCATCGCTGTGGGTGGCAAGTCCCTGCGTGACGAGATGGGTCCGGGTAACTACGTAACCCCAACCTTGTTTGTTGAAGCGAAAAATCAGATGCGAATCGCTCAGGAAGAGATCTTTGGTCCGGTTCTGACTGCTATCGAATTCGATACTGAAGAGCAGGCGATCGAGCTGGCTAACGATACTATCTACGGCCTGGCGGGTTACATCTGGACTAGCAACACCGGTCGTGCGATGCGTATGGCGGATAAAGTTGAAGCCGGTATGCTGTGGGTTAACTCCGAGAACAACCGTAACCTTCCTTCACCTTTCGGTGGTGTGAAAATGTCAGGTATCGGTCGTGACGGCGGTGACTGGAGCTTTGACTTCTACATGGAAACGAAGAACGTGTGTATTGCACACGATCTGCACAAAGTTCCTGTACTGGGTCGCTAAACCCGGTAACTAAGTTCTGAGTTTGCTATCAAGCAAGATAGCTTTTTTAACCACAACAGGTACCTGTAATCCTGTTGTGGTTTTTTTATATATAACCTTTATGTGATTGTATTAATAACCGTTGTTACTAATATTGTCTGTTATTTTTATTTTAAAAACGTCCTCACATTAAATCAGCTACATTGTTTACCTCTGATGTAGACAAGTTCCTCAATAGATTACTTAGTTAACAATATCATTTGTTATTATTTTGATGCCTGTTGGTGAGATGAGTTGAGTCGTCGTCTGGGGCGGCGCTGCCTAAGAAGTGAATCCTGATACTCTGAAAAAATCACTTAATAACAGATAGTTAAATAAAATATTTCTGTGTCATGTTGGGTTGTCCTGACAGTATGTAAGGTTTGTATCCTGCTATGGTTAGCCCCTCTGATAGGGGGATTGAATGATATTTTCTATTTACTTAATATGTTAACTGTATATAATAACTATATCTTGCGGGGCGCTGTACTTGCCCCAGTATTGATGAAATGTAGTTAAGATTAAGTTCGATTGTTGTGTCAGGTAAAGCGACTAAATCAAAAATTAATGACTTTACCGGGGAAAGCTTAGCTTTCATTTCTACTACAAACGCCATTACTTAGCATATTAAGTATGAGCTGTTTGGTTTTTGAATTTGTTTTAGAGGGAAACAGATGTCTAATCTTACAAAAATTGCGTGCGCTGGTTTACTGATCGGTCTAAGCGGTCAGGCTTATTCTGAAACAACACTGCGTGTTGGCAGCTGGTTGCCACCAACCCATCCACAAAATGTTGATGTATGGCCGACCTGGGGAAAGTGGGTTGAAGAAGCCACCGAAGGTCGTGTGAAAGTTGTCGTTGAGTATGGTCTGGGTCACCCTAAAACTATGTTTGAGCTGGTTGAAGACGGTGTTATTGATGCATCTTTCAGCTACCACGGCTATGTACCAGGTCGCTTTAAGCTGACTCAGGCGGTTGAACAGCCTCTGCTGGGTGTTAGTGCTGAAGCTGCATCTGTTGCGCACTGGCGTGTATTCAACAAATACTTTGCTGAAGCAAATGAACACGATGGTCTGGAAGTTATTGGCCTGTTTACCCATGGTCCGGGTCAGGTTCAGATGGCTAAACCTGTATCTTCACTGGCTGATCTGAACGGTAAGAAAATCCGTTTGGGCGGTGGTGTTCAGGCTGAAATCGGTCATCGTATGGGCGTAACAGCGGTTGGTGCTCCTGCACCAAAAGTATACGAGATGATGCAGCAGGGTGTTATTGACGGTGTATTTATTCCAATGGTTGATCAGAAATCATTGCGTCTGAAAGAAGTAGCCAGAAACGTTATTGCGTTCCCTGGTGGTATGTATCTGGGTAGCTTTGGTATCTTTATGAACCAGGACTTCCTGGCAGATCTGGATGCTAAAGATCGCGATGCTATTCTGGCGGTTTCTGGTGAGAAACTGTCTGCAATGGCCGGTGCTGCATGGGATGCCGGTGATGCAGTAGGCCTGAAAGCGGCTCAGGAAGCTGGCGTAAATATCACTATGGTTCAAGAGGGCGATGCCTTGTCTGCGGAGTTTAAAGAGCTGACAAAAGGTATGGATGAAGCTTTCCTTGAGTCTGTTGCAGAGCGTGGCGTTGATGCCAAAGCTGCACTGGCTGAACTGCGTGAAATAGCACGTAGCTATAAGTAAGTTCTAAGTAAGCGCATTTAGAAAGTTTATTTAGAAAGCTTGTTTACTAAGGAGTCTTCTATGACTTTGAGTGCCTGGATTACAGCGCACTACGAAGAAAAAGGGTCAGTCGCATGGCTGGCCTTCTTCCTCGAGTTGATCGCTGCTATAACACTTTTCTTCCTGATGTTACTGACCTGTGCGGATGTATTTGGTCGTTACTTTCTGGATAACGCTGTCGACGGAACTACCGAGTTGACCGAGATGGGAATAGCAATTCTTGTGTTTGCTGAAATGCCGGTCATTACCTGGCGTGGCGGTCACGTTGTTGTTGATATTCTCGACAAAATGATGGGCAGTACGCTGATTAAAGTACTCGGACTGCTGTCAGCATTGCTGATGTCTACATCGTTGTATTTTCTTGCCGTGCGAATCTACGAGCTGGCAAGCCGCTCCTTAAGGCGTGGAGAAGTGACTGAATATTTGCAGATGCCGGTTGGTTACATTGTTGAATACATTGCGATCATGAGCTGGGCAACCGCTGCATTAATGATCAGCTACGGTATTTACCGTCTGCTGTTTCTGTCACGGGACTGATTCCTGAGTTGAATCAGGAACCGCTTAATTCCAATACGTAGATTAGGTTATAGGTATTTCATCATGATTACTGCATTAACCGGCTTTGCAATACTATTGCTGATTATCGTGGTTGTTCGCGTTCCTATCGCTTTTGCGATGGGTCTGGTGGGCTTCTTCGGTTTCGCATATATGCAGGGGCTGAACTTTGAAAACATAATGGACTTCCGCTGGACCGGCGCGTTGTCGATGGCGTCTAAGCGCGTAATCGATACGGCTCAGGAATACAGCCTGTCCGTCATTCCTCTGTTTATTCTGATGGGTAACCTGGTTACCAAATCAGGTTTGTCTCATGAACTCTATCGCGCTTCTAATGCCTTTTTGGGACATAAGAAGGGCGGTCTGTCGATGGCCACTGTTGTAGCCTGTGGCGGTTTCTCCGCTATCTGTGGTTCCAGTCTGGCAACTTCAGCGACTATGGCTAAAGTGGCTATGCCACCGATGCGTAAATATGGCTATGCTGATTCACTGGCAACCGCATCGATCGCCGCTGGTGGTACTTTGGGTATCCTGATCCCACCTTCAGTTATTCTGGTTATCTATGGTCTGTTGACTGAAACCAGTATTCGCGAACTTTTTGCGGCGGGCTTTATACCCGGCTTTATGGGTATTCTGTTATACCTGTTAGCGGTACGTTATGTGGTTTGGCGTGATCCTTCTGCCGGGCCTTGTGGTGAAAAACTGGGCTGGCCTGAGCGGTTTCAAGCGTTAAACGGTGTTTGGGGTGTATTGATCCTGTTTACCGTGGTGATGGGCGGTATCTACGGTGGTATCTTTACCCCGACAGAAGCGGCAGGTATTGGTGCCGGTGGTGCCTTTATTATTGCACTTAGCCGTCGCTCTCTGACCTGGGGTGGTCTGTTCGATATCCTTACCGACACAGCGCGTACCTCTGCGATGCTGTTTGCGGTATTGATCGGTGCACTGATCTTCTCCAACTTTATCAACCGTGCGGGTTTGCCTGCTGACTTGCTAGAGCTGGTTAATAATCTGGATGTCGCGCCGATGGTGGTGATTCTGGTTATTCTGGCAATCTACATCGTATTGGGTATGGTGTTTGAAAGCCTGTCCATGTTGTTACTAACAGTGCCGATCTTCTTCCCGTTAGTACAGAGCCTGGGCTTTGATCTTGTGTGGTTTGGTATTGTGGTGGTTGTGGTAACTGAGATCAGTCTGATAACACCGCCGGTGGGTATGAACGTGTTCGTACTGGCCGCGGTATTACGTGATGTTAAAGCCGGCACCATCTTTAAAGGTGTTACTCCATTCTGGTGTGCGGATATCGTTCGACTGGCGCTGGTTACGCTGTTTTCTTCGATCGCACTGTTCCTGCCGGAACTGTTGTATCGCTAAAAACATCGATACTTAAAGAGCCCGCCGGGCTCTTTTTTGTTTCTGTATCTGCAGAGACTATTCAGTAACTGAATTTATAGAGGTAAAACAATGCTGCCTGAAGTTAAAAAGATTCTGTACGCTTCTGATATCGATAAAGGTTCACGTCCGGCTTTCAGAACGGCGATGAGCTTATGTGCGCATTACAATTCTGAAGTTACCTATCTGCACGTTCTCGAGTCACAAAATGCATCGACTGATAATATTATGAAGTCGTTGTTAAAAGATGAGTCGATGCAGGCGCTGTATGATAAAGGTATTGAGAATCTTCGGGTTAAGCTGAGCGACCGTATTGATCGTTTCTGCGAAGCTGAGTTGGAAGCTGAAGATGGCGTCGAAGTCTCAAATATTTCTTCCCGAATTGAGGAAGGTACTGCCTGGAAAGTGATCCTTGAGGTAGCTGAGGATATGGATGCCGATCTGATTATCATGGGTACCCGCAGCCATACAGCTGTTGGTAGCTTTCTGATGGGCTCAACAGCGAATAAGGTAATGCAAAAGTCTACCCGTCCGGTTTTGGTCGTTCCTCTATTTAATGATGCTAAGTAACTGATAGTCGCTTCTTGGCGAAAGATTGTTTACGGTTTACAGGGCGGGGTGAAAGCCCTGTCCCGTTTTTTAGCATCTGTCCCAGATTTCAGTTAATAAGTAGATATGTTTTTTAATGTCATATTTAGCTGCATTCTTATAGCCATTTAGTCGCATCTCTTCCGGAACGGGTTTCTTAACAATATCAACTAACTCTTCTATTGAGTCATACAGTATTGCTCCTCCTCCCAGATAGTCTTTTAAATCTGGCCGAATATTACGCATACAAACACCAACTCCTGCAGCCTGAGCCTCAAGCAGCGTTAATGGCCATCCTACTGTCGCTGTAACAGGGTCTGCGGTGTAGACCATCCATTTATAATTTGTAATTCTCTTGGCAAAATCTTTATGTTCTATAGGGTCTATAACTGTCAGAGGGGTTCCTGCATCTATATTCATCTGCTTATATTTATTAGAGAGAAAACCTATGCTATATAGATGGAAATCTCTTTCAGGGACTTTTGTTGCAAGCTCAATAAAATCCTCAAATCGTTTCTTAGGAATAGAGGCACCGACATTGACAATTTTGTCGCCATTATTTGTCTGTTGATCAAAAAGATGGTGAGCAAAAACTGGACCGCAGGGGATTAATTTTTGCTCAGGTATACCAGCTTTTTTCATTTGTTCTACTAAAAAAGGAAATATCAGCATTCCTTTGCATAGTGGATGGTTAATTATCTTTATGAGTTTTCTCTTATTGGGTGGGATCCAGTGGTTGGTAAATTTTTTATACCAAGGGGCTTTTGGCCAGAGTAGGTCGAACGAGTGAGACCTTACAGTAAAAGGGGTATTCAGCTTTTTTGAGACCCGGAACACTTTTTTTAAATGATGATTCAGCCAGTGTGTGTGGATGACATCAGGATTGAACTCGCTGGCAATCGAAAGCAGTTCCTCAAATGTTTTAGCTGTTTTAAATGGGAAGTGGTCTTTGTAGAATGTCGATGGTTGTTTAAGAGAAATGATCTCTACCTCGTAATCTTCATAAATGGCATCTAGTTCCACTTTTATATAAGTTTGAGAAAGCTGTGGATACGAATTAACAATGTAAAGAACTTTTCTCTTTTGCATTTATAACGCCTGTTCGATCTAAATGTTTGATTTAGTAAAGCATTCTTTGATGATAGCTTTAAAAATATACAAGAGTGCCTGAATTGATGGGATTAAGCGAGTTTAATATTTCTAGTAACTACAGGTCTACTATTCTAGTTATAAACATGCCCGTCGGGAAGCTTCTTATAGGGACGGGATGTTTACGAAATGCTGGTTGATTCAGTAAGTAAGTACTGTTGATGCGGTTAAGTGTTGTGAGGGGGGGGATTGGTCCGTAATGTACTTTGGCGAGAGGCATATTCAGCCGTGACGAGTTATGGGTAGGGGTAAATTAATTAGGGTATTAAACTAGTGTGTTATTTTATCGAATTGTAACTAATTGTTATAGCATGTGCTCTATCGGCCCTAAGAGCAGAGACTCGATCATCAGAGAATATAGCAGGATAGGTAGCTTGCTTTAGATGCCCAGCCCAGGCCTTCGGGCCTGGACCGGCGTTAATATTAAAAAATAGTTGTTCTGTTAATTTTAAGGTTGTTCCACTTAATTGGTTTGCATGGCCTCACGAAGAAGTTTTTAGTATTAATTGTATAATTCTGCTCACTTATCGATCTCAGTAAAGCCCTGTTTCAATGCAGCTACTATCTTATCTACTTCTTCAGTACCGATAGTCAGCGGTGGAGACAAGATGATTTTAGTGCCTACCGGACGCACGATAACGCCTTCACGCAATGCGACTGCAGCCACCTGGTTGGCAAAACCGCTCATAGGATCGATAGGCTCACGGCTATTCTTATCGACTACCAAATCGATAGCAACCATCAGGCCTTTACCACGTAACTCGCCTACTGATGGGAAGTCCAGTAGGGCATCCTGTAGTTTAGCCAACAGATCCGCACCCTGGATTCCTGCGTTACCAGGTAGATCTTCATCCTGAACGATTTTGAGGGAAGCGAGGGCAGAGGCGCAGGCAACAGGATGGCCTGAGTAGGTGTAGCCGTGCATTACCGCTCCGCTGAAGTTTTCACAGGTTTCTATGCCTTGTGCCACACGCTGATTGACAACGGTAGCACCCAGAGGGATGTAACCCGAGTTAATACCTTTTGCGAAGCACTGAATATCTGCAGCTACGCCCCAGCCACGTACACCAAACATACTGCCTGAACGGCCGAAACCGGTTACCACTTCATCGGCGATCAGTAGTACTCCGTATTTGTCGCAGACTTCACGAATCAGAGGCCAGTAGTTAGCCGGTGGTACAATTACACCGCCAGCACCCTGGACTGGTTCAGCGATAAATGCAGCGACGGTATCAGGACCCTGGAACAGAATCTCAGCTTCAAGTTGTTTCGCACATAGCTGACCCAGCTCTTCAGGGTCCTCGCAGTTCCATGGATTACGGTATAGCCAGGGTGTATCAATATGGATGCAGCCCGGTAGCATCGGCTCATAGTTGGTACGGAAAACGGTATTACCGTTAACCGAAGCACCACCAAAATGAACACCGTGGTAACCCTGTTTTAGGGAGATGAATTTATAGCGCTGAGACTGGCCTACTGCTTTCCAATACTGACGAGCAATTTTCAGCGCAGTTTCTACAGCATCAGAGCCGCCTGAGCTGTACATCACTTTAGCCATGCCTTCGGGCTTGGTCATTTCGATGATCAGATCAGATAGTTCATGTACCTTCGGGTGTGCCAGACCGTCGAAGATCTGAAAGTATTCAAGTTCATCCAGTTGGTCTGTTATCGCTTGTTTTACTTCGGTACGGTTGTGGCCAACGTTTACATTCCACAGGCCGCCAACGCCATCAACTAACCAGTTACCTTCGCCATCCTGTACATAGTTGCCATCACCCTTAACTATCTCAATACGGTTACGGGAAGTTGGATCGCCAGGATGAACCATCGGATTCCAGAAGGTTTGCGTGTTATCACTCATTACTAACTCCGGATCTTTGTTGTTATTGAATCCGTAGCGATACTCAATATAAGACAAGGCAAAGAACTGTCGGTAAAGCTACGGTCATAGCTCCAGTATGAATCGATCAGTTTTTACCGGTATCAACCGGATGGTTGATATAGAGTTTGTTAAGAAGAAAAAATTCTTCTTTAGGGGGGCAGTGAGGTGTGAGCAATATGGACGATTTAATACGACAGACAAATAGCCTGTAAGCGCTCTATTTACCACAGAGGTCACAGAGGTGAGGGTAAGGAACGTAAAAGAGTTATCAGTCTTTACAGTAAATTATTTTTTTCTGTGCCCTCCGTGCTCTCCGTGGTGTAATCTTTTCTTCATCGGATAACTTTTCATACATTTGTCGTCCGTCATGGACTCATTTTATCTGTCTAGTGGGTCTGATATAGCAGGGAGGCGACTTCGGTTTTACTGTTTACTTCCAGTTTGGCGAAGATATGTTGTAGATGGGTTTTGATAGTTGCCAGACTGCAGTTCAGGTCGGTAGCAATGGTCTTATTAGGTAAGCCCTGCGCAACCAGTTGTACCACCATGCGTTCTTTTGGTGTGAGCTGAAATGCCGTACAGAAATGATCAAACTGGGCCTGCTTCGGTGATGAGTAGCTTTGCTCAAGGGAAAACTGCATAAAGCGGTGAATCTGCTCCGCTTTATTAATATCAGCGCTGCGTAGTTCAGATTGTTGCTTGGAGATAAACAAGGCGAAACCAGCCACGAGGCGATTATCAACCCGTAAGAACAGCTCAACAATGTCTTGTACGCCCCAGGGGGAGATAAAGTTGGTGTAATAGGGGTGATTGTAGCGGTTCTGGGTGGATACCAGATCATTCATCTTGACCACCGTAGCATCCTGTTCTGAGAACTGGGTTGGGTGGAGGGGATCAAGCTTATGATAGGTTTCCATATACTCGCGATGCATAGACGATTGCATATGGTAGGTTTTATAGCAGATTGGTCGGGCCTGCTCATCAACGATATAAGATACCGCCTTAGATACGCCCAATACGCTTGTCAGAAGGTTGAGTGATTCATTCTGGAATTCATACAATCCTGCGGGATTAATAACCTGATTTGTTTTCATATCCTGTTACTCACCTTGCATCTGTTGAACTGATTAAAAACCAGCCTACGATAACTTTTTATCCAAAACAAGTTAATGTATTAAGTAATTTTCATGTAGCTAGACGAATTAGTGAGTCTGGATAATACAGTTACACAGACTTACCGGGCGTTACACTTAGTTACAAATAATCACCCGGTAGGGTTCTGGGGTGATAGTTGTTAGCTATGTTTTTTATGTCTAAAAGTACTCCACAGATAGATCGCAATTGAAAGAATGATAAGCGATAGCAGGGTAAGGCTGATAGGGCGGCTGACAAAGATGCTCAGATCACCACTGGCAACCCCCATCGCTTGTTTAAAGCGGGTTAAGAATACCGGCCCTAAAACCAGCCCCAGAATGATGGGTACTGCCGGTATATCATTACGTCGCAGGATGTAGCCGAATACCGCAAAACCCAGAGCGATCAATGCATCTGAGAACTGGTAGTTCTGGCTGTAGCTACCGATAAAGCCGAGTACCAGAATAAAGGCACCGATGAAGCGCCCCCGGATACGGGTAAGATTAACGATCCACTTGGTGGCTACGCTGAGGTAGAGGAACACGACAATGTTCATCAGGAACAACGAAATATACAGGCCCGAGATAAATTCTGGACGCTCTGCAAACAGAGTTGGGCCTGGAATATAGTTGTGCACCATAAATACTGCTAACAGCATCGCCATCAGCGCATCGGCAGGAATACCGAATGCCAGTAGCGGAATCATTACCGAGGCGGTCACCGCGTTATTTGATGTTTCAGATGCGATCAGTCCTTCCGGGGCGCCATCTCCGAATTTTTCCGGTGTTTTAGAGAATTTTTGCGCCAGTGTGTACGAGAAAAACTGCGATCCGAATTCACCTACACCGGGTAATAGTCCCATCAGGACTCCTAGGGTAGCCGACCGAGCGACGGTCATTTTGTGTTTCAGCAGAATGAATAATCCGCTGAACATTCCATCGCCTTTTAGTTCGGTGCGTTTAGAGTCGTTACCTTTCATCGAGAGCAGCACAAATGCCTGTGACATAGCGAACAGGCCGATAACTGCGGGTACTAGAGGAATACCGTTGAGCAGCCATTCCTGACCAAATGTGAATACCTGGGTACTGAATGAGCGATCGATGCCGATAGTCCCTAAAAAGATACCCAGGCCCAGCATCATGGCAGCTTCAACCACATGCTTGCGGTGCGCCAGTACCACAAAGATCATTCCCAGTGCCGCCAGCATGGCGAATTCTGCCGAACCAAACAGGCGGGCAACTTGCGATAGCATCGGCGCCAATAATACCAGCGAGGAGACACTGATAATGCCGCCGACAAAGGATGAGGTGTAGGCGATTGAGAGTGCTTTTTTACCATCACCACGTTGCGTCATTGGATAGCCGTCATAAGTGGTGAGGACGGCTACCGGTGTTCCGGGTGTGTTCATTAAAATAGCGGGTATCGCACCGCCATACCAGGCACCACCGTATACGCCAAGTAGCAGTGATACTCCAGCTAAGGGTTCCATGGAGAAGCTGAGTGGGAGCAGTATGGCGATAACACCAGCAGGCTCAAGCCCGGGAATTGAACCGATAGTGACGCCGATAAGCGCACCAATAATAATGGCCAATAAGACGTTAAAGGTACCGACTTCGTTAAGACCTAAGAGCAAAGTTTCCATTGTCAGTTCACCTGCTTAAAGATATTGATTTGCAAAGTCTGCCCACTGATCAGGCAGCAGGCCGTAAAGCCAGACGTCCGGTAGCCAAACGCTGACTGCGACCCGGAAAATCAGCACCATAGCCAGCAGGGTAAAGACGCTTGCCAGTATCCAGGTACGGTTAAATAGCCGGCTAAGCCAGAGGAGAGTAAATACAAACATCAGGGTAGAGAGGATAAAACCAAGCACGGACAGCGTATTGATGTAGAGAAAAAACAGAGACGCAGAAAACAGTGCAGTACGGTAATTACTCAGGGCGCCTGACAGCTCTTCGATAAGGCTAAATTGTTTCAGGTAACCCTGCTGCAGCGATTGGATAACCCGAATTGCCGCAAAGGCCGCGACAATACTTATTCCCAGCCCGGCACCGAACATAGGTTGAATAAACCAGCCCCGTTTAGTATTAACCAATGAGGCTTCAGAGGGTAGCAAGACAAGTAATGTGCAGGCTCCCAGCAAAATGATCCAGTAGATACCGTAATGGCGTTCTTCTACTTTAATTTCGATTTCAGTACTGAGGGTATCTGCAGCAGATGATTTTGTATTCATAGCAATTCAAAACCGGTTTGTAGTTATAGTTATTATCAAAGCTCGTCTTAAAGGCGACTCTGAAAAGCTCTCTATGATCAGTTAAAAGCGCTTCAGGGCGGTCTCAGAGACTGCGGCCGAGCCCGACCGCAGTAACAGGTTGCTTGCTTACTTATTCTTTCATGAATGCCAGCAGCCCTTTGGCAGCGTCGTAGTCGTCAGCGACGACCTTTTCAGCAGCTGGGCCAGATACCCAGAAGATACCGGCACCGGTGGTTGCACCGATCTCTTTCGCGCGATCTGTAGCCAGGGCTTTCTGAGCAATCTCAGAAATGCGATCTTTTATCTCCTGAGAAGTGCCTTTCTTAACGAACAGGCCGTTCCAGGTAGTCTGGCTAATGCCGGTTTGCTCATTCAGGGTCGCGACATCAGGAGCAATGCTCAGACGGTCACGGGTCAGAGAGGCCAGCAGCTTAACTTCGCCGGAGTTGATGCATGCCAGGATCAGTTGAGTGGTGGTGTTGATCACGTCAGCATCGCCATTCGCCAGGGTGGAGCAATCGTTGGCATCAAAGGCGGCATCTGAGGAAAAGTTAATGTTTTCCTGTGCAGCAGCTTTAAAGGTGATAGCTGTAGGCAGCGCCTGATAGCCAAAGTGTCCCAGGCTTACTTTGTTGTTCTGCGAGTATTCAGCCAGCTCTTTAACGTTGTTGTATGGCGCATCGGCTTTCGCAGCAAGAACAAAAGGGTAGTCCAGGAAGATACCAACCGGTTCAAAGGTATCTTTCTCGTAAGGCGCGTTGCCTGCTAATAGGTGGGTAGTCAGGATATCGGCAACAAATGAGCCGATGGTCAGGCCATCAGCACGGGCGCGGGAAACATCAGCTGCACCGATAATGCCACCGCCGCCAGGTTTATTTACTACGGAAGCCGGCTTGCCTGTTTCATTCGCCATATCTTCTGCGATCATGCGGGTCAGGATATCTTCAAGGTCACCGGGAGGCCAGGGCACTACAAATTTAACCGGACGGTTAGGATAGTCTGCAGCAGCACTGACTGAGCTTACTAAAGGAGCAGCTACCAGAGCAGCAACAGCACATAATTTTATTATTTTTTTCATATTTTCCTCTCAGGGTTTTACATTAATATCTTAAGTATTATTCGGTCATTTTTTGAGCGGCACTATCAATACCGGTACGCTACTTTGATGGATAACTTTTTGAGCAGTAGAGCCGAGAAATACCCTTGAAATTGCAGAGCTCTCCCGGTCTCCCATTACGATCATGCTGGCTCTGAGGCCTATGGCTGCACGAAGGATTACCTTGTCCGGTTTGCCGGTGATAACTTTAACGACCGGAGGGTGGGGCAGTTGGCTGCCTACTTCCAGTTCACTTTCCAGAAAGCCCTGAATTCGGGATTCGATGCGGGCTTTATAGTTCGCCATCAATTGCGCTGTATGCTTACGGTTGGCATTGGCTGGCAGATAATCTTCCACCCGTTCAGCAGACATAGGTTCTATCGCATGAAGAAATATGATCCGGGCATTATTTTTTAATGCCTGCTTCACGGCCATACGGAATGCCGGACGGCTGCCTTCGCTTATATCTGAGGCATAAAGAATGGTGTCGATTTCAGGTAGCATAAACAGCTCTTCAGGCAGTTATTTATTATTAATCTTTATTACAGATGAATCGGGTCGATCTGAATATCAACCGTATGGTTGACGTTCGGTATTTCTTTAGTCGTAGCTTTCTGTCCTGTTGTGGTAGAAAAAACGGGCCTGTAGCCAGGCCCGAAACGTGCTCCGCCATGACAGAGGAGGGTGCACAACCAGCCTTCAACAACAGGCTAGAGGGGCCTGAAGTTGAAGAGATGAAATATCTGCCCAGATAGGTTCGCAGCAGATTTATCAATTAAATAGTGAACGGAGAATGTTATGTATCGACCAAAGGGTTGATCTTTATCTGTTTGTGGCAAGGCTTCTTTTGAATAGTGATTGGGAAGTAAGAAGCAGAGGTGAGGCTTCAGATATCGAAAAAAGAGCTCGCCGAAGCGAGCTATAAAAATCTTCAATG
The DNA here is from genome assembly GCF_003858655.1 of Amphritea balenae. Taxonomy (GTDB): domain Bacteria; phylum Pseudomonadota; class Gammaproteobacteria; order Pseudomonadales; family Balneatricaceae; genus Amphritea; species Amphritea balenae. Next base: position 73,208 of record NZ_RQXV01000001.1, on the reverse strand, counting down.
GAAGAAGTGTGAACTCAACCCAACCGATGAAGCTGAGTGCGGTACTCAGAAACCGGGTTGAAAACGATCTGCTGAGCCAGGAGTAGCAGACCTGATCATTAAACGTTGTTAGCACGGTTATGATAATCAGCCAAAAGGTTGATTAGTTGCTTATCAGGAACAGGTGGTAGTTTTTTCGCCCGCGACGCAGAAGCTGATAACGTTGCCAGATGGCATTCTCCGGGGTTAGTTGCTGCTCAGGATCGGAAGCAGGCTGATCGTTTAGTTGTACCGCGCCACTGCTGATAAATTCTCGGGCCTGACGTCGGGAGCGAGCCAGACCTGATTCAACCAGAGCATCTGTCAGACTGAATTCGGTACTGATGTTGGATGAGGGGATGCCATCCAATGCTAACTGACTGAATTCAGCTTCATTGAGTGTAGTGGTATGACCTCCGAACAGGGCTTCCGAGATGCTTCTTGCCTGCTGTAAAGCTGTTTCGCCATGCACCAGAAGGGTCATCTGTTCAGCCAGTATCTGCTGCGCCTTAGGTTTTTCTCCGCTGACTTTATCCTGCGCTTCGATGGATTCGATCTCAGTCAGGGGCAGAAAACTGTAGTAACGCAGAAAGCGATAAACATCGCTATCCGCAGTATTTATCCAGAACTGGTAAAAACTGTAGGGAGAGGTCTTCGCCGGATCAAGCCAGACGGCGCCGGATTCGGTTTTACCGAACTTAGTACCATCGGCTTTAGTGATAAGTGGCAGGGTAAGACCAAATACCTGATTGCTATTGAGTCGCCGGGTCAGGTCTATGCCAGCAGTAATATTACCCCACTGATCGTTACCGCCGATCTGAATAGAGCAGTTATGATCACGATTCAAGACTGCGAAGTCGTATGATTGAAGCAGACTGTATGAGAATTCAGTGAAAGAGATGCCCTGATCGGGGCGTTCGATACGCTGGCGCACCGACTCTTTGCCGATCATCGCGTTAACCGAAAAGTGCTTACCGATATCCCGCAGGAAGGACATGATATCCATCTGTCCCATCCAGTCCAGATTATTGGTAATTTGTGCGCTGTTATCAGAGCATTCAAAGTCGATAAATTTGGCTAGCTGCTTACCGATTTTTTCAATCCACTGATCAACCAGGTCAACAGAGTTTAACGAGCGCTCTGTTGCTTTGAAGCTGGGATCGCCGATCATACCGGTGGCACCGCCGATCAGTGCGACCGGGTTGTGGCCCGCCATTTGAAAGCGTTTCAGCATCAGTAGCGGTACCAGGTGGCCTATATGCAGACTATCGGCGGTGGGATCGAATCCGCAATACAGAGTGCGGGGCTCGCTTAGGTGTTTGTTAAGTGCATTGGCTTCACCGCTCTGTTGAGCGATAAGGCCTCGACCTTTTAGATCATCTATCAGGTTGTTATCTGTCATGGCATTATTTCTTTACTTATAGGTATAAAAAAGGGGCTTTAATGCCCCCTGTTTAAGCTGCGATGGGGCTACTTATTGATATTAAGTACCTGCATCAAGGTATATTCCAACATCCCCTCTTCACCGAATTCGACGCCGAAGCCGGACATTTTGCAACCGCCAAACGGCGCATGGGGCAGAACTTCAGCATGGCCATTGATCCAGGCGGTACCGCACTCCAGCTTACTGGCGATCTTTTGTGCCTGTTTGATATCAGCAGACCATACAGAACCACCTAAGCCAACACTGGCAGAGTTTGCCCGCGCCACAGCATCTTCAACATCGGTGAAACGGATCACCGGTAGTACCGGGCCAAACTGTTCCTCATCAACCAGGCGGGTTCCATCGCTGATATTGGTAACTATTGTGGGGGGGTAGAAGAAACCGTTGCCCGCCAGAGCTTCGCCACCGCAGAGAATGATGGCTCTCTGTTGTTTCGCGTCTTCCACCAGTTCGCTGACGATACGGAACTGGTTAGCATTCTGAACAGGGCCAAAGGTAGTACCTGCCAGCATGCCGTCACCTACCACCTGCGCCTGAGCAATCTCAGCAAGCTTAGTGGTCAACTGATCATAAATATCATCATGCACATACAATCGTTTCAGGCAGGCACAGGTCTGTCCCATATTTAGAAATGATGTTTGGAAAATGCCTTCTGCAATGGCGTCTACGTTAACGTCGGGCATAATGATTGCTGCATCGTTGCCGCCCAACTCAAGGGTTAAACGCTTCAGATTGCCGGCAGCGCTGCTCATAATGCGCTGACCGGTGGGAGTTGAACCGGTGAAAACGATCTTACTGATTCCTTCGTGTGCACTCATCGCACCACCGATTTCTCCATGGCCTGTTACTACGTTTACGACACCTGCCGGGAGTTCTTCATTGATGATTTCAACTAAGCGCAGGGTGTTCAGCGGAGTGTATTCGGAGGGCTTGCACACCACCGTGTTGCCGGTACGCAGGGCTGGCATAATATGCCAGATCGCAATCATCAATGGCCAGTTCCATGGGGTGATAGAACCAACTACACCTAAAGGCTTGTGATGTGCTTCGATGCGTTTGTGTTCACTGTCTTCAATGATTTTAACCGGGATTTCCAGGTCGGCATTGTAGCGGGTCCAGGCCACAGCACCGCCTACCTCTGCCTGTGCCAGGAACATAGGTTTGCCTTGTTCCATTACAATAATTTCTGCCAGCTCGTCAGCGTTTGCTTCTATGCGATCGGCAATACGGTGCATCGCTGTACTGCGTTCTTCATCGCTGCTGTGCTGCCAGGTTTTGAAGGCGGTGTTAGCTGAATCAACCGCGTTATCCAGTTGTTCAACTGATGCCAAAGGAGCGGTTGTAACGACTGCCTCTGTAGCAGGATTGATTACATCAAAACTACCAGCACTGCCGGCCACTTTTTCGCCATTAATAATCAGAGAAAATTCATTATTCATTATTCAACTCCTCGGACAATAGGGCCCTTTACAAGGGCCCTGTTTCGTTATTATTTATCTATGTTTTAGAACGGTACGATGGCCAGAACCTGAGCGTAAACATTGTCAGAGTTACTGCTGGTTTGAGCTGTGTTGTCGCTATCCGGAGAGTAGATACCGATCAATGGGCTGATAATCAGATGATCGTTGACTACCCACTCAGCGTAGATATCCAGTTCCTGACCTTCGGAGTTAGCGCCAAAAGTGGTGGAGTCGTTGAAATCAAACCACAGGGCGCCTACTGCCAGGGTTTCGCTCGGGAAAGCTTTCAGACTAACATGATGGATGTTGGCAGAAGAGCCAAATGGACCGCCGTAGTTGGCTGCAACTTCACCCTGGAACCAGGTGCCGTAGCCGCGGTTAAAGCCAAAGAACAGTGAGTCAAAGCCTTCATCGTAGTTGGTATAGCGGTAGGTCAGCTGCGGTGCCCAGGTTACATCGGCAAAGGTCCAGCCCGCTTCTGTGTACCAGGCGTTGGCATCGGCAGAGCTATCCCCCTGAGACTGATCAACATACTCTGCAGACAGGAACAGATTTTCGACACCGGCGCTGCCTTGATAACGAACGCTAACCGTTTTCTGGCCATTGCGGGCTGCGTTTCCGGTTGCATCAAGTCCCTTGATATAGGTACCTCCGAAGGTACCCTTATCGGTGACATACTCAATATTCAGGCCACCCAGTTCCATCTCTGCCTGAGCGGTATTGTCTGAATCGAGCCAGAACAGGTCTCCACGAAGGCCTTCTTCACCACCAATACGGACGATTGCCGTTTTATCGAATGCTTTACGGGCAGCCAGCCAATAAGCGCCACCACGGTCAGAGCCTGGAAATACTCCTTCACCCAGGTTAAGGGAGTCGCCATTAATCAGGAAACCATCACCGATGGTAAAGTTCTGGCTACCGAAAGAGATATCGATCATATCGGTACGATAACCAACATAAGCATCTTCAAGCGCTGTGCGGCGCTCGCTGCCATCGGTATTGCCACCAGCATCGCCGTCACCCCAGGTACCGGAGGAGACGAAGTTAATTCCACCGTAGATGGCGTTGTTATCAGTTACGGCTTTGCTGCCGCTGAAACCTGCTTTGAGATAAGCTTCCTGCCAGGTTGAACCCTTACCTGTTTTACCAAAGTAGTTCTCTTCAGAGCTGAACGTACCGACAATCGCTTCGATATCCAGGTTCAGTTCTGAGCCGTTTTCACTATACAGGTTATAGGCAGATGCTGAGCCAGAAGCCAGAGCTACGGCTGCGCCAAGGGTTACAGCAGAGAGCTTGCGTTTAAAGTTAAGTCGCATCGACTTGATCCTCCGGGGAATATGATTTTTTTTGTTATTGCATTAGTAAAGATCGAAGGGGCTGATCCCTACTTAGATGCATCAGGCATATTGCAGCGGGAATCAGTGAAAAAAGTAATCAACCATATGGTTGATCTGCAGCTGCGCGCTGTTGCAAAACTTTGTCGCCGGGGCTTGAATAGAAAAAAATAATTAGAGAATTGAAACTATGATCGCCGATAACAAGCTTCCAAATGAGTTTCAGCGTAAAGCGCTGGAATTGGTAAACAGCCTGTTGCAGTTGAGTGAGTCAGTATTCTTTCTGGTTGAACCGGATATGCAACATCGGGGTGCTGTTGTGTTCAACAGAAGGTCTAACATTGAGAAAGAGTACTCTGCGTCCTACGGCAAAATGGATCCGCTCAATCCAGAACGATTTCATAGCAGTGAGGAGCGGGTAGTAACACTGGACTCACAGATGGCGCCACATCTTCTTAAGCAGACGATCTATTTTCAGGAGTTTATGGTGCCCAATAATCATCGTTATGTGGCAGATATGTTTTTTCGTCATCAAGGTCAGATCATTGCAGTACTGACTATGTTGCGGAAGGAAGAGTTAGGTGATTTTTCAACAACTGAATTGACGTTACTAAATAACCTGCAACCTTTTCTCGAATATAGCCTGCAATCGGTCTATCTGCCTCAGCGGGGGCAGGAGCGTCAATCAGTATCAGATAAATATGGGCTGACTGAACGTGAAATTGATGTAGTCGAATTATTGCTTAGTGGCGTAACTAATAAAGAGATAGCTATTGAACTTAGTCTGGGCCTGGCAACTGTGAAAACACATCTGCATCATATATTTCAAAAAACTGAGGTGCAGTCCCGCAGTGAGTTGGTGGCAAAAGTATTGCGGGATCTGCAGGACTAACCCAAAACTATCTCCCCGAGCCCAAAGCCGGACGACAGGGAGATCGGTCAGTCAATCAAGAGGATGAACTGTCTCGTTCAGAATGGTTGCATAGGCACCAACAGGGAAGTTATTCAGGCTGTTGAAGTCAGTGCCGTCATATCCAAGAATATTACCGGTGGTTTTCATTCGCTCCAGATCGATCATGATAACTCCAAGAGTAGGAATTACTTTTTCGCGCCAGACAAAGAAATACAGGTTTTCAGCAATTTTGTAGTAGTGACAGAGGTCGGTTTCAGCCAGACCTTTTTCGACCCCTTGCAGGCACTGCCAGGTGTAATAATTATTGTTCAGATAAATATGCTCGTAACATTCGTGGGGGCTGTATCTGTATTGTACCCGCTTGCCTATCAGTTCATCGGTAGTTTGGTGGCCATCACCTGCTGAGTAGGGGGCATTAATCTTGGCTTGTATAAAGTCAGCATTGACCGGTGTTAGCAGATCACCTGCATTGACCCGTTGATATACCGGACGCATGGTGTCCTGTTCGTCTGGTAGCTTGCCAATCAACACCGTGGCATTAGCTGTTTCAAGATTCAGCACAATACTAATGCTGGTCGCATTTTCTTTAGATTTAATGAAATTAACCAGATAGATATCTTTACGCAGTGAAGTGGCTGTATATATCTCATTAGTTGGCGCAGTGTCAGGCTTATCTTTATATTGCCAGTTCAGAGAGCTTCCGCAGAGGAACCTGTGGCTGATCACAGAGCCATCTTCAAAGTGCAGATCTATGATTTTTCCTGCCAGGTCATCGGTGTATTCAAGGGTGTTAGCATCAGAGGCGAAACCCTCAGCCAGTTCGCCAACCTGAACCCACTCGGTAATGTTATTCATTCTATCTCCTATTATTGCTCTGTCTGGATGTTGGTTTATAGAGCTATGCTGGCATGTGACTCATAACAGGCATATCAATCAGAAGATTGAGTTGTAGAAATGTCTGGCTCAGATAGTACGGTTAAGTCTGAAGATCATTATGATGGCTCAGTAGATTAAACCGGTTATGGTGTCCGGCGAGTGATAAAATCGACCTACATCAATTACCTCTGGCTCGCCCTTCAAATGTCTGATGAGTGTGGGTACACCCTGAACACCCCTCTGTTTTGATATTGCTGAGGCTTTTTTTGCCATGACTGCAGTCAAAGTGATAGTCGTATCAGCATTCAGTTTTTGTAGTAACTGAATTTCGGTCCACCCGGGATAAAAATCTTGTAGTGCGGTCACTACCGGTTGCGGATCACTGGCCGAAATACCTTCAATAAAGCGTGCAACCTGGAGCCTGTATGCCAGAGACATTTCCGCCTTAGCTCCAAGCGGTCGCACCAGAGCCGCTGCCCGCGCAGTCATGCCGGAATCCAGTATCTCATCATCGTTCTGCAAGATGTTTTGCTTATAAGTTGGGCTGAACGGCATTCCGCTCAGTTTGGCGATACGCTGATCATATTGCTGGGCTGTCTGGCCAAAACCATCGCCCATTCGATGTGCATGTGGGCCCTGAAACAGGTTTCGATGCAGCGTCTGAACGGGTACGCCTGTGGCGCACAGTACTTCCACTATTTTCGATGCACCATAACACCAGCCGCAGCAAGTATCGTAAATCAGGGTTAATTCAGAGGCAGAGCGAATGTCTTAGTTCATATTGCATCTCTTGGTTTGAGCCGATGGGCAGGATAATGCCCATCGGATTATTAGCTGTTTAAAAGCGTACTGGCCGGGCTTATGGCCACTGCATCTCGCCTTTAATTACTTTTGCACTCAACTCCAGCGTGGCATTTTTAGCAAACTCTGGAAATTTTTTGTTCATCTCCTCAGCCAGCTCCATTGAGCTTTTAGCAGCAATGGCTGAATCCTCAAAAGTCCGGATATATTGTTGCGTGAATTCGATTGCTTCAGTGTTCATAGAACTGGTACCGGAATAATGGCCGGGAACGATTTTTTCTGGTTCTAAACTGAGCATTCTATCCAGACTATGCAGCCATTTATCGCGGGATTCAGCGGTCTGATTATCGGCCATCCAGACATGCATTTTTTCATAAACGATAACCCCTCCGGTAACCGTTTTTATGGATGGTATCCAGACGAAGGTATGCTTAGGGTCCTGACCGTTCAAGCCAATAATATTAAGTTCTTCACCATCAACGGTTAGTGTGTTGCTCTTCAGTAGTGAAGGAATGATGGTTTTCTGGGGTGCGTTTTTACCCAGGATTGGTCCCCAGTAGCCGATTTTACGATCGATGGTTGCGCGGATATGCTTCAAGGTTTCTGGCGATGAGACGATCGATGCATTGGGGTAGGCATCGGAAATCACATCAAGGCCGAAGTAAAAGTCCGGATCGCCATGGCTGATATAGATAGTTTTAAGCTCTTTACCGCTTTCCTGAATCATTTTCAGTACTGACTGGGCATCATCACGCTGGAACTGAGCATCGATTAGTACTGCCTCAGTAGGGCCTGTAATAAGTGTTGAAGTTACCGGGAACAGGCTTTTATCACCTGGATTAAATACCTTCAGTGTCAGATCAGCAGCCTGCACCGTTGATAGGACCGAGCAGGCAGTCAGTATTGCTGTCGCGCTAAGTTGTTTCAGTGAGAGAGTCATAAGGTTTACCTCATCGATGTTAAGTTGTTGAGCAAACTATATGTTGCAAAATTCGACCGATAAACCGACTATTAAGCAAAACACTGTTGCGTATATCGAGCATATTATGGATCGAATCACAGCCGCTAACGTCTATGTGGCTATAGTTGAGCGGGGTAGTCTGACTGCGGCAGCAGAGAGTCTGGATATGTCACGCTCGATGGTTACCCGCTATCTGGCTGAAATTGAAGACTGGGCCGGGGCCCGTTTATTACACCGCTCGACCCGTCGTTTGAGCTTAACCCCGGCCGGGGAGCAGGTGCAGAAATATTGTCGGCAATTACTGAGTATCGCTGAGCAACTGAGTAACAGTTTCGATATAGAAGAGGCCCCGCTACAAGGGCGCTTACGAATTAGTTGTCCACCCAGTCTGGGTCAGGATATCCTGATTCCGGTATTTAAGACTTATCTTGAGCGTTACCCCGGTGTTGATATCGACCTGCATGTAAGCAACCAGGCGGTCAATCTGATCGAAGAACGTATAGATCTTGCTATCCGAATTACCAATGAACTGGACCCGAATCTGATCGCACGTAAATTGGGTGAATGTGCTTCGGTTGTCTGTACTGCACCCGACTATCTGGACAGAGTCGGGACGCCTTCTCAGTTAGAGGATCTGACAGAACTGAACTGCATGACCTATTCCCGGTTTGGTAAGAGCCTGTGGTTGTTTGATCATCAAGAAGGGGTAAGCTCAATACCGGTCAGTGGTAACCTGACGGCTAATGACCCATCAGCTTTGTTACAGGCAGCACTGGACGGTATCGGTATTTCAATGCAGCCAGAGTACTCCGTTTTGGCGCATATCGAAGCCGGCAGGCTGGTAAGATTATTACCGGATTATCAGCCTCAGGTACTAGGGATTTACGGGCTCTATAGTTCCAGGCAGCATATGTCTAAAGCCCTGCGGGCGATGATTGATATGTTGGTTGAGTCACTGGCTTAGCATTATCAACTTATTGTATTTCACTATCTGTACGTTACCTTTTCATGATCAGGCTACTGTATTTGGTACCAGACACAAATAACAGGGTAGTCCAATGAAAGAAAGTACTTAACTTATTAACTAAATTCGATTATTGTATATAGCATAACTTTCACAGGGTCGGTATTGCCCGATAACGTTAGAAGAGATTGCTATGACATTTGAACTGAAAGATTCCTCTTTGTTAAAAGCTCAGGCTTTTATTAATGGCGAGTGGGTAGACGGTGATAAGGGTGAGACTTTTGCTGTAACAAATCCAGCGACCGGTGAGAAACTGGCGGATGTGGCAAGTGTTGGTGCTGCTGAAACTAAGCGTGCTATTGAAGCGGCTGATAAAGCCCAGGTTCTCTGGCAGGCGTTGGCACCAAAACAGCGCAGCGAGATTCTGGAAGAGTGGCATCGTCTGATCATTGTTAATACCGAAGATCTGGCTGTGATTATGACTGCAGAGCAGGGTAAGACAGTTGCTGAATCCCGCGGTGAGGTGGCTTACGGCGCCTCTTATATTAAGTGGTTTGCAGAAGAAGGTAAGCGGGTTTACGGTGATATGATCCCTTCAACTCCGGATCGTCGTGGCGTTGTAATTAAGCAGCCTGTAGGGGTTGTGGCGGCCATCACACCATGGAACTTTCCTAATGCGATGATTACCCGTAAAGCGGCGCCTGCATTGGCGGTTGGTTGTGCCATGGTGCTTAAACCTGCGGCAGAAACACCTCTTTCTGCACTGGCGCTGGCTGAGCTGGCTAAGCGCGCGGGCCTGCCTGCGGGTCTGCTGAGCGTACTTCCAGGTATGGATGCACCGGCTATTGGTGGTGAAATGACCTCCAATACAACGGTTAAGAAGTTAACGTTTACCGGTTCAACGCCAGTAGGCAAACTGCTGATGAAGCAATGTGCTGATACGGTTAAGCGTACATCAATGGAGCTGGGCGGTAATGCGCCGTTAATTATCTTTGATGATGCTGATCTGGATATGGCTGTTACCGGAGCACTGGCTGCTAAGTACCGTAACTCCGGTCAGACCTGTATCTGTGCTAACCGTTTGTTGGTTCAGGAAGGTATTTACGATGTCTTTGTTGAAAAATTAGCAGCGGCGGTCAGTGGCTTCCGTATCGGTAATGGCTTTGAAAGTGATACCACCCATGGTCCGGTTATTACTGAAAAAGCGGCTAAAGATATCCATGCCAAAGTTCAGCAAGCAGTAGAAGAAGGTGCCAATGTCGTGATCGGCGGTCAGCCTGGTGCGCAGGGTGCATGTTTCTACGAGCCGACCATCCTGACCAATGTAAATGATCAGATGCGGGTGTTCAGCGAAGAGATCTTTGGGCCTGTTGCTCCGGTATTTAAGTTCTCTTCTGAAGAAGAGGCGATCAGCATGGCCAATGATACTGAGTTTGGTCTGGCTGCTTATGTTTATACTGAGAATATGGGCCGTATCTGGCGCGTGTCAGAAGGTATCGACTACGGTATGGTTGGGGTTAACGAAACCGCAATCAGCTCAGAACTGATTCCGTTTGGTGGTGTAAAAGAGTCGGGTCAGGGACGCGAAGGTTCTAAGTATGGCCTGGATGATTACCTTGAGACTAAGTATATCTGTATCGGTGGCCTTAACCGATAAGCATATAATTCAGTGATTAAGCGCGTCGTTGCCTGAAAGGGTTGCGGCGCTTTTTTCGTATTTGTAAGTTAAGATTTTACATCTGTTATTAGGTGTACAGGAGTTAAAATGCCGCATTTTATTATGGAATATTCAGCCAACCTCGATGAAGATCTGGATATCCCGGCACTGTTTGAAAAACTGAATGAAACAGCGATAGGCACCGGAGTATTCCCAATTGGCGGAATTCGTACCCGCGCTGTACGTTGTGAGCACTTTCGCGTAGGTGAAGGTGATCCGGAAAATACTTTTGTACATCTGACCGCGAAAGTAGGCTCCGGGCGGGAACCTGAAGTACTGAAGGCCGCGTGTGATAAGATATTTGAAACATTTACGGAATGTCTGAAGCCCGCCTTTGAAAAGCGCTGGATGAGTATTGGTTTTGAGATGATCGAGTTGCACCCGGAGCGTAACTACCGGTTGAACAATATCCATAAGAAGCTGGCCGACAAGAAGTAAGTTCTATCATCGCTTTATTCAAGCAGGACCGGGCTTAGCGCTTCGTCCTGCTTTTTTATGTATCGGTGTTATGCCGATAAATTGCTAATATAAACAGTATTGAAGTGTTGATTGCTGCATGTAAAAGCCATCGTTGGATACTGTTTTATGCCTGAAATTACCTTAAATCATACTATCGTGTATTGCCGTGATAACCTGGCAGCGGCGCAGTTTTATGTTCGGGTATTCGGGTTTGAATTTGTTAAGGAGTGGGGGCACTTTGCTGTTGTTAAAGTGAACTCTAGTTTGACGCTGGACTTTATGGCCCGTCAGCATTTCACGCCTCAGCATTACGCATTTAAGGTCAGCGATACCGAGTTTGATACTATCATCGCTCATCTGCAGGCAAAGAGTGTTCCTTACGGTAGTAGCCCCTCAGACCTGAACAGCGGTGTTCATAATAATTTATATGGCGGTCGGGGGGCTTATTTTGCAGATCCGGATGGCCATGTGCTTGAGATTATTACCCACGACTACGAGTTAGACTGATCATTCAGTAGATAACCTGTCAGATAGTTGCTTTGAGCCACCTTTGACCATCAAATAGAACTACTAACTAGGTTGCTCAAGAGGCTTCCAGTGAGCTCTGTGCGCCCTTGTGATAGAAGTAGGCAGCCAGTACAACCATAGCGATCAGTACCAGCGGCAATACGGTAAGTCCCATCAGCATCAGTAGCGGGGTTAACTGAGCCATCATTGAACCTATCATCAGTTGAAAGAATCCCTGCATACCGGTCGCTGTTGCTTTTGCTCCGCTGGTGGAGGATATCGCAGCGGCCTGAGCATTCGGCTGACTTAATCCCCGGCCAAAAGTAAACAGCGCCATAGGAAGAAACAGGCTCAGATAGGCGGGTGGTGCGGTCATGAACATAATCAGCATGGCCAGGCTCGCTACGCCTGAAATACTGTTGCCCAGTTTGATCATCTGGTCGGTGCCAGTACGGGCTGATATTTTCCCCGCGGTAAGACTGCCTAGCCAGAATCCACCGGCAACTAGCAGGAACCAGTTACCGTAATCGACAGCGCTGCCTTGTAAGTGCTTAGCGACGACAAAAGGTGCGCTGGTAATAAAGATAAAGAAGCCACTGGCAATCATCGTGCTGGACAGGGCGTACCAGATATAGCTGGGTGACGACAGAACAGTGTTATAGCGCTTAAAACTATTCAGAAAGCCAGTGGCTGCAGAATGATTGTCTGATTCGGGCAGGCGAAATAGTGCGCCCAGCCATACCACAGAGCCTAGCGCCATCGACAGCCAGAAGACCGTCTGCCAGCCGCCAGCCAGGTTAAGATAGCCGCCAAGCGTAGGGGCTATCGCTTGTGCTGTGGCGATTCCCAGGGTGATATAGCCAAGCATACCTGCGGCCCGGTCTTTACCGTGTTGATCGAGAATGATGCTGCGTGCAAGCAACATTCCGGTGCAGCCACCAGCTGCCTGCAGCACCCTGGCAAGCAACAGTTGCCAGACTTCAGCGGCCATTATTCCCAGTACACAACCTGCTATATGCAGGGCAAAGCCCCATAGAAGTACCGGGCGGCGGCCATAGCGATCAGCCAGCGGTCCGCTAATCAACTGACCAACAGCCAGGGTAAAAAGGTAAAGCGTAAATCCCAGCTGAATAGTGAAGGGGCTGGTATTAAATCGGACAGCCAGTTCCGGCATGATCGGGGCGAATATGTTTAGAGCAACGGGACTGGCGATCGCCATACCGGCAAGTAATGAAACCGGTGTTGTTTTGTTTTTGCCAGTAATACCGTTCGCGGTCATCGGTTGTTTATCCTGTTCCCTCTGCCCTACAGATGAGGAGGGTTAAGGGGAATTGTTTTGTCTGGGTGGAAAACGCAGATAATCAGCTCAGAACTATAGTGTTCAGGGCGTGCTGTGCGCAATCCACATCCTGCTGCTCAGAAGCACCGGACACACCTATAGCACCGATAAGCTGATCGTTATGGAAGATCGGAAAACCACCACCAAACATGGCGATACCATCCTGGTTCATCAGATTATTTAGTAGGTGCGGCTGCTTTTTTAATCGTTGTTCCCATTGATCTGTTGGGATTTTAAAGCTGACCGCCGTCCATGCTTTTTTTCGAGCGATCTCAGTGGAAGCCAGGGCTGCCTGATTATGGCGCTGCATTGCTAGTGGATTACCATGGGGATCTAATACCCAGCAGCAGATTCTGAGATTATGATCAGAGGCGTACTGGTTAGCTGTTTTGCAAAGCGTTGCGGCATGCTCTGAATCTAGACTGTATTGTTCAATAATCATATATAAAAAAAGGAGCTCTTTTGGAGCTCCTTTACCTGTTCAGTTAATCAGTTACAGACTGAAAACAACGTTAACCTGGCCAGTACCAGAGCTTGGGAAGTATTCGCCGATCACTTCACCTTTACCTTCGTACTTGTCCCAACCCAGAGCGCCGAACAGCATCGCTGTATCGTGCATACCGCCTTCGCCACTGCACAGAGACGCATATTCTGGCAGCATCTTCAGGAAAGTAGCGTTTTCACCCTGTTGCCACAGGTCCAGCACGCGCAGGTCAACCTGACGGTTAAACTCTTTCGAAATAGTGAAAGTACCGTTATTGGCTTCGTAATCATCGTTAGCCCAGATAGCGTGGGACAGAGAGCCAGAAGCGATCAGCATAACTTTGCTGTCACTGGCTTCAATCGCTTCACGAATTGCTTCACCCAGAATGCGGGAAGATTCGATGCTATGAACAGTACACCAGCCAGCAACGGAAACTACTTTCAGGTCGCCTTCAGGGTTCATATAGCGCATTGGTACCAGAGTACCGTATTCCAGATCCAGAGATTCAACCTGGTGAGATAAAGTGTAAACACCTTTCTCAGTCGCTTTCTCAGCAATCAGATCACCCAGAGCGGTGTTGCCCTGGTATTCATATTCCATATTCTGGATGAAATGTGGGAATTCGTTACTGGTGTAAACCCCTTTGAAGTGATCACGGGAATTAACGTGGTAGCCGTTGTTTACCAGCCAGTGGGTATCCAGAACAACAACAGTATCAGCTCCTGCTTCACGGGCACGGCGGGCGATCTCTTTATGACCGTCAATTGCTTGCTGACGACAACCTTCAAGGCGGCCAGGCTGCTCGGACAGTAGCATGGTTGGTACGTGCGTAACTTTCGCAGCTAGTACAATCTCACCCATTGTGTAACCTCATCTCAATTTTTATCAGTAATTGTCAATCTGGTAGGGGGACGTATTGATCTACCAGGCTGACACCAGAATTTAATACTTAACATATTAATTATGTACCTGAGATTAGATAACATATTAAGTAATGTCAAGTATCTTTTTTACCTGTTGCCTCGGTGTTTGATCTGAAACTTAGGTTCGATGAATAGTCTGTATTTTAGAAGTAAGGGTAGCGTATGAATGCTGTTAACTGAAGCAGCTTGTAATCAGGGATATGTCACGCAGTCTCTGGCTTTAATCTGTGATTAAAGCCAGTTGTGAATCTGAGCCTGCAATAAACGGAACTTATGGCTTTAGTTCGGTCAGATCATGCAGCAACTCAGCCAGTTGTAGTAATTTCTCTTCGCCAAACTGGTCGGTAAACGCTTTGTAACGGGCATCTACGTCCGGGCTGATCCGTTCAAACAAGTCTAATGCTTGCTCTGTCAGGCTGATCAGGGTGCGACGCTGGTCTTCTTCAGACTTGCGGCGCTTGATATAGCCCTGTTGTTCCAGACGCTTAATAATTCCGGTCAGGCTAGGACTAAGAATGCAGCAGTGTTCTGCCAGCTGTTTGGATTCAAGTTCACCATAGGCTTTCAGAGCACGCAGTACACGCCATTGCTGCTCAGTGATACTGTTTTCCTGTAGCAGGGGACGGAAAAACTGCATTGAAGCTTCGCGGGCTTTTAGCAGTTGCAGGGGCAGGGAGTCATTAAATTTGCGCATTAGTTCTTTTCTCAGGTCAGATATGCCAATTGTTAACAGATTAAGAACATTCTGCAAGTACTGATATAAAACAAGGGGATATAGATTGTCTCCCATAATGGTTAATTGACCCAGGATTGATTGAGGTCAGCCTGCGGTTTGACTGACATAATGGGGGGGCTGAGTACTGTTGTTTTGTCATTTTTGTGTGAATTATCTGGTAGGTTTATGGCCCAGAATATAGTTAAAGACGGACGGAAAACCGAAGGTGTTTCCACCATTAATCGAACAGAGTCTTTGTTTCGAACCTTATTTGACGCATCTCCAGACGGTATTTTTATCGTCGATTCTCAGGGGTTCGTCGATTGTAATCCAGCCGTTTTAACCATGTTTCGTGTCGCCAATAAATCTGAGCTATTGGGCTTGATGCCCGATGCTATTTCACCAGAGTTTCAGCCCGACGGATCTTCTTCAAAATTAGTAGCAATGCAGAAAGTGCAGATGGCTTTAATGGAGGGAGAGTGCCCTACGTTTCTGTGGTGGCATCAGACTTTAGATGGTCGTTATGTTTTTCCTACTGAAGTAGTGTTACGCCGAATTGAATTTGATGATCAGGTTCTGTTACAGGGGATTGTGCGGGACATATCTGATCGTTATCGGGCTGAAAAACATCTGCAAAACTTCTTCTCTCAATCACTGCATCTGCATCTTATTGCTTCAATAGAAGGGGTAATGCTACAGCTCAACCCGGGTTGGCAGACATTATTGGGTTACTCGCCTGAAGAGTTGCAGGGACAAAGTTTTTTTAACCTTGTTCATTCTGACGATTTAACTGCAACCCTGACAGAAATGAAGCGTTTAGATCAGGGTTACAAAACTTTGTATTTTGTTAACCGTTATCGCCACAAAAACGGCAGTTATCGAACTATTGCCTGGTCAGCAACGGCGGACATAGATGATCACTCAATATTTGCTATTGGGACAGATATCACTGAGCAGAAAAAAATAGAAGAAGACCTGCGTAATAGTGAGGCAGAGTTTCATCAGATTTTTGATAATGTAACAGAAGCTATCTTTGTTCATGATGCCGCGACCGGGGATATTATCAAAACCAATAACGTGGTTGAGGAAATGTATGGCTATACCCCGGAAGAGGTCCGCTCTCTGGCGGTATCTGAGCTTAGCTCAAACGTGCCGCCTTATACTCAGGAGGAGGCCAATGCATTACTAGGCAGGGCGTTAGCCGGTGAAGAGGTAAAGTTTCAGTGGCACGCTAAACACAAAGATGGTCATCTGCTATGGACTGAGGCTCAGATGCGCTGTGCAGAAATTGCAGGGCGGGACTGTATCCTTGTTATCGCCCGGGATATCACTGCCCGTAAAGCGACTGAGAAGCAGATGAAAATATTACTACAGGCCGTTGAACAAAGCCCTGTCTCAGTTGTAATCACGGACCTTCATGCCCGCATTGAATATGTAAATAGCAATTTTGAGGAAATATCAGGTTATAGCGCTGATCAGGTTGTTGGCCGAAATGCCAGTCTCCTGAAATCCGGTCTGACGCCTGTTAGCTATTATCAGCAGCTGTGGCAACTCTTGTTATCCGGGCAAGCCTGGAAAGGTGAATTTCAGAACCGCAGACAAGACGGGAGTTTGTACTGGGAGCGGGTTCAAATAGCCCCGGTACAGGATGATCAGGGACAGGTTCATCACTATCTTGCCGTTAAAGAAGATATCACTGAACTGAAAGCCCAGCAGGATAAAATTCTCCATCAGGCGCACTATGATAGCTTAACTCAGCTGCCTAATCGCTTTCTCTGTCTGGACCGTTTAGGCCAGCAGATTAAAGAGGCTGAAAGAAATGACCATAGTATCGCGGTTCTTTTTTTAGACCTTGATGATTTTAAGCGGGTAAATGATTCTCTTGGCCATGATGCCGGCGATAGTCTGCTGATTAGCGCAGCAGCCCGATTGCAATCGGTGGTACGGGGAACCGATACCGTGGGCCGTTTAGGGGGTGATGAGTTTATTGTGCTATTGAGTGATCTGAGTGACATCAATATAGCCGCCCAGATTGCCGAACAGATCCTGTTGCTTTTTCAACAACCATTTACCATGGATAAACGTGAAATAGTTACAACAACCAGTATTGGGATTGCCTGCTTTCCGTCAGACGGTAAAGATTCAGCTGAACTGTTACGTAATGCTGATACCGCAATGTATGCGGCTAAGCAGGAAGGGCGCAATGTGTTTCAGTTTTACACTGAGGCGATGAATTTACAGGTTGCTCGCCAGTTGCAGCTTGAAGAGCTTTTATACAATGCGCTTGAACGCGATGAGTTCGAAGTACATTACCAACCGGTATTACATATTGGTAGCCGGGAAATTACTTCTGCCGAAGCCCTGCTGAGATGGCACCCTAGCGGTATTGGTCCGGTTTATCCTGATGAGTTTATACCGATACTCGAGAAAACGGGCGGTATTATTCAGGTCGGCAATTTTGTATTAGAGCAGTCACTTAAAATGGCCGCATCAATCAAGGCTGAATCGCTTCCGGGGTTTCATATAGCCGTTAATATATCGCCCAGGCAGTTACGCAATGCCGACTTTCCTGAATATCTGTTTAAATTACTTAAGCAATATAAATTTCCAGCCACTTCACTGACTCTGGAAATTACCGAAGGCGTGTTGATGACCGGTTATTCCATTATTGAGGCAGCGATTAAACAACTGATCAGTAAAGGTGTACATATCGCCATGGATGATTTTGGTACCGGTTATTCATCTCTCAGCTACCTACGAAATTATCCTTTTCATGCATTGAAAATTGATCGGAGCTTTATCAGGGATATTACCCACGACAAAGCTGATCTTGAATTGGTAAATGCAGCCATAGCAATGGCGCATAGCCTTGAGTTAGTGGTAGTGGCAGAAGGTGTTGAGACGGAGCAACAACTGGATTTATTGGCCCTTAAGGCCTGTGATTATGCTCAGGGCTTTCTGTTCAGTAAGGCTGTACCGAAGCAGGCGTTCTTTTCACTTATGTCTTCAAAGACCGAACGTTCTTAGCCCGTCGCCACTGTATAAGCCCATGCAATAACAGGGTGGTAATGACTACCGCGCCACCTTGTAACGCTGCCGTTCCCGGGGCTTCACTGAGAAATATCCATACCAGCAGGGGACCACAGGCGGTTTCCAGCAGCATGAGCATTCCGACTTCTGCAGCCGATATACGGGTAGGACCTAAAGTGATTAGAACAAAGGCGATGGGAATTACCACTACGCAGAGTAATAGCATCCAGCCCCAGTCGTTGCCGGTCAGTTCGCCGGGTGAGCCGTAAATTAGCCCGGTTAAGCTGATAAGCAGGCCTGCGCTTATCAGTGCGGGTGTCATATCCCGGTGGCTAACGGCCCGATCATTGACGAACTTGGCAGACAACGCCACAGCACAGCACAGCGCCATCAGGTCGCCTATAAGATGGGGGCTGGACCATGAATCTTTCATTACCCAGATGATGGCGAGCATACTTATGACGATAGAGATCCAGGTGACAGCGGCTGATTTTTCCCCGATAAACAGCCGTGCGATGAGTGCGGCAAATAAGGGTTGCGCACTGATGATAACCAACACATTAGCGACAGACGTTTGATTGATAGCGGACACGAACAGAATGGAGCTGATAGTAAACAGGACGACGGATCGGATGAAAGGCCAGTCGGTGCTGAATAGCGGTTGTTGAGGGTTTCGATAACGGCACCATAGAGCGACCATCAGCGCCATGAGTAACCCCCGCCAGAACAGTAGGCTGAAAGAGTGAACTTCTATTAACCGGATTAGCAGGGCATCAAAGCTCAGAATCAGAACGCCCAGGGCCGTCATCAAAAAGCCCTTCAGATATTCAGGGTGCATTAAATCTCCGATACATAGTAAAGTGGTACTGCCTAAAGCATTTACCCCAGACTGTAAAATAAAAAAAACGGAAGGGCATTGTATATGTTAAACCGACAAACAACAGCGTTATTGGTGATTGATGTTCAGGGCAGCCTGGCTCGTATAGTTGAGAATTCAGAGCAGGTGATTGCCAATGTGCAACGCTGTATCCGGGGTGCCCGGATTCTAGATATACCGGTTATCTGTATTGAACAATACCCCGAAGGACTAGGGCAGACGGTACCTGAGATCAGCGAACTACTGACGGAGTCTGCTCTGACCAAGACAACCTTTAGTTGTTGCGGTAGTCAGCAGGTGAAAGAGGCGCTTGCGCAGTTGAATGTAAGTCAGTTATTGGTATGTGGGATTGAAAGTCATGTCTGTGTGTATCAGTCAGTCGCCGGATTATTAACCCAGGGATTCGAGGTCGAGTTGATAACGGATGCCATTTCTTCAAGGACGGCAGCCAACCGTCAATTGGGTATTGATAAGATGTGTCATCTCGGTGCAACGCTGACCAGTTCAGAAATGTGTTTGTTTGAGCTGACTGAGGACTCAGCGTCGGAACATTTCAGACAGATCCTGCCTCTGGTCAGATAAGTGACTGAACAATCGTCTCAGTCTTTGATCAGTTCAGCTATTTTAATTAACTCAGTAATATTTGAGGCGCCCAGACGTTCCATCATTTTCGAGCGATGAACTTCAACGGTACGGACCGAGATACATAGCTGATCAGCAATTTGTTTATTAATCACTCCTTTGACAACCAGCTCAAATAACTGACGTTCTCGCTCCGTTAATGTATCAAAGCGCTTTTTACAACTTTGTTTTTGGCTCCTGACAGCAGAGTTGAGCTGGGCTTTTTCAATACTGGGGAGCAGATCAGCTGCCCGTACCGGCTTTTGATGAAAATCACAGGCACCCTCTCTGAATGCTTTGATCGCCATAGGCATATCACCATGACCTGTGAGAAAAATAACGTCCAGACAAGCATCGTTCTGGTTAAGCTTTTGATGAACGTCCTGACCACTGAGCCCCGGCATGCGGCTATCCAAAATCAGGCAGCCTGGTTGACTCAGGTTAATCTGATCTAAAAAGGCCTCTCCCGAGTCAAAATCTACAACTTTCAGGCCGTAGCCTTCCAGAACGTAGCGCAGGGCTTCGCGTACGGAGTGATCGTCATCGACTAGATAGACGGGTACTTCTGAATGGTTATCCATGACTAATCCTGTTATCAGTTCATTTATCCGCAGTGATCGGGAGTCTGCAGGTTACCACCGTGCCTCTGGCCAGACCTGGCATAATTGAAATATTGCCATTGTGGGCTTCGACTATCCGTTTACAGATAGACATGCCCAGACCCATGCCATCGGGTTTAGAGGAGTGAAACGCTTTAAACAGATTCTCTGTATCCTTCTCATCAATACCACACCCGGTATCAGCGATAGAAAGTATGACATGTTCAGCGTTCTGCTTTTTTAGACTAATAGTCAGCACAGAGTCAGCTTGCTGATTGTCCATCGCTTCAAGGCTGTTACGGATCAGGTTGACCAGCAGTTGCTGTATTTCAATAGGATCAATAAGAAGATTCTGTGGCTGCTCGGGTAAGTTGAGATTAAGACTTACGCTATATTTTCTAATCTCATAATCCAATAGGTTGAGCGTTTCCCGGATCAAGGAAATCAGATCGATATTCTTACGTTGAATTTTTTCCTGGCGGGCAAACCCCCGAATCCGTTTGATTATTTCAGCTCCCCGCTGTGCTTCATTGCTTATACGGTTAAGCAGGTTAGTCATCTGTTGGTCATCGTCTTGTCTACTCAGGCGTATAATGCCACCTTCAGCGTAATTATTTATGGCTGAGAGTGGCTGGTTCAATTCATGAGCCAGGTCTGACGAAAGCTCACCGAGAATAGCGACTCGTTGAGCATGTTCGAGTTGTTGTTGCTGATGTAAGAGCTCTTCGTTGACTCGATGAATCTCCCGGGTACGCTTTTGTACCATGAACTGTATCCATATGTGATGTACAAGTCCTGCGATGAGCAGCAGTAAAATCACCAGTGTCCAGTGCCAGTTTTGTAACAACCAGCGCCGGAGCTCCTGCCACCAGGGTTCCTGCCAGGGGTGGATGTCGAGGCGATCATAAAGGTTGTGGATGTCATGGCTGCTTACCGGTGTTGTCCACCCTAGTGATCCTGCATCTTTTGCTACCTGTGAATCTGAAGGCAGTAAGAGTAATGCCTGTGCGACCTGTTCAGTGATCTCTTCAGGGCTGTTTTTTAGCGCTGAAAAAGACCAGTTAGGATAAAGGTTCGTGCTGCTCTTACAGTTAAAATCAGGGTGTGATTTGCTATCGATAACCCGTATTTCATCCGCCTGTATCAAGCCTTCTTTGATCATTGTTTCTAGTGTGCAAGCCGGCAATACGGCGGCATCAGCCATGCCATCTCTGACCCAGAAAGCTAATACACCTACCGGAAAACCGGAGAACTTAATCTGGCTAAAAAAACGTTCAGGTTTATAACCCTGCTGTAACATTTCGCCCCAGTAAATTTGAAAGCCACCAAATGCCTGAGAATCGACAGCGCCAAGCCGGGCATCTTCCAGGTCAGCAAGTGTCTGGTATGGTGAATCGTTTTTTACAACGAGAGCAGAACCAATCACGGCTTTTTTTCCCGGATGCTTGCGGGATTTGAGGGTTGCGATCCAGCTCATTCCATATTTAGAACCAACCCGTACATACTGGCCTGAGTTAGTGATGGCAAAATCAATGTCATTTTTAATAACTGCTTCATCGAGTTGACTAAGATTCATAGGTATTGCTTTGAACCTGTAACCGGGTAGTTGTTGAGTAAGGTACTCCATGGTTGAATCCCAGCGCAACAACGCTTTTTCCCGGCCTCTGAAAGCTAATACCGCGACCTTAAGTTCAGGCTTAAGCTGCTTTTGGGGCAGGTCCGCTGCGGGTAATTCAAGGCTGCATAATGCCAGCCCTGTCATGAGAATTCCTATCAGCAGTTGTACCATTCAAATTTCCTTGTTGACATAAGTCAACGTTCTACAACCAAATGTGGTTGACCACAATATACCGCTTTGTCCAGTTTCACTATGCTGAGAATCAAAGGTAAGTCATCAGACATTAACAGTCTGATAACTCTTTGAAAAGCAGGTTAAAACGGTAAAAAAAACTGTGCCGTTCTCCTGACTTGAAAA
Organism: Amphritea balenae; assembly: GCF_003858655.1. Taxonomy (GTDB): domain Bacteria; phylum Pseudomonadota; class Gammaproteobacteria; order Pseudomonadales; family Balneatricaceae; genus Amphritea; species Amphritea balenae. The sequence continues at coordinate 51,191 of NZ_RQXV01000001.1, read as the reverse complement.
TTGGATCAGAGAAAAAAGGCGAACTGTCATGAACACTAAAAAAGCGTTGCTGTTTTCACTGGCCTGTTTGGTCAGTATGAATGGATTCTCAGCTGCGAATACAGAGATCCCTGATGCACCCACTGTTTATCCAGACGGCGAACTAGGCAGAATGGTAAAGCTGGGTGAGGATATTATTTTCAATACCAATACCCATGAGCTGACTAAAGGCATGGTTGGTAATGATCTGACTTGTAGTAATTGTCACTTGCAGGGCGGTAAAGGAAAAACTCTCGGGACTTTTATTGGGACCGCCACAGCCTTTCCTGCGTATTCACCCCGTGAGAAAACAGTACAGACCCTGCAAAATCGTATTAATAACTGCTTCATGCGCAGCATGAATGGTAAACGACCTATTATTGACACAGAAGCATCCGTTGCAATGGCGACTTATGTTACCTGGTTGTCTTCAGGCTTACCGGTCACTATGAATGCTAAAAAACCGGTAAACCCTTTCTATACCGCTGAGTGGTGGGGAAAAGGCTGGGTCTTACCAATGATCAAATCAGCGACCCATGACAATTATGTTAATGGTCAGAAGCTCTACACTGAAAAGTGCGCATCCTGTCACCAGGCCGATGGTCAGGGTCTGGCTGCAGCGAAGTTTCCGCCAGTTTGGGGTGAGCGTTCATACAATACTGGTGCTGGTCTGAGTAAACCTGAGAAGCTACCGACTTATCTGTTACATAACATGCCGCTAGGTAATGCCAATCTGACCCGGGAAGAAGCAGTAGATATCTCTATCTACGTGGATGCTCAGCCACGACCTGACTTTGATCTGCAAAAGTCTCTATATCCCCGGGAAGAGATGGGCCATTACAACTCAATAGTGATGGAAGAGAAGCACTCAGTCAGAAGTAATTTTGCTAAATGGGGCCTTGATATCGATCAGATTCGTGGTGATAAAGTGATTCCATAGAGTACTTAAAACAGGGCATTTAATATCGTTCCTCGGGCTCTGCAAAAGGCTTCCGGTTAAGTTATACGGAAGCCTTTTTTTATTAATTTTAAGATGTTTATTTAAAAGCACTTGTTTAAATGGCCTTTTGAAAAGGCACTTTAGCGGTAACAGAGGTATGAGTTGCCACTGCTTTAAAAAATAGGAGTAAATTAGTACTGAAGTACCATAGCGATGTTGCGGTTGTTCCTTACACTAATTTGGAAGGCTTAGTAACAGGCGAGAGACAGTTATGTTCAGGTACTTCTTAAGGTTGGTGATCTTTACTTTGATGCCGTTGACCGCGTCAATAGCTGCGCCACTGGATGGCAATAAATTGCTGTTGCTCAAAGACCGTCAGGGCAATGAAACTGAAATTGGTCGGATCGAGTTTCAGCTATTGAATGAGACTGAGTCTGAATATCAAATCCATCTTAACCACCACCAGTTTCAAGACTATTTCCTATCGATGAAGGAGATGAAGTGTCTGGAAGGGCCTGAACTCTGGTGCTTTATTCCTTATCCTTATCAGCAGCCGCGAATCGTCACAGAACAAAACTTAGCCTGGCTCGAACATGATCTGCTGTTTATGTTCAAGAAACTTGATAGTTTTGGGGCAAACTTCTGGAACGGTATCTATTACAAGATGCAGATTGAAGACGGAGTTATCAGAGGGACGGCTAATTCACTTGATCTGAACATGTTGGCCTCACCACCCGACGATCTCTCTTTTCCCCCCATAGGTAAATATGATATCGATGAAGCAGATCTTGAAAAGCGTTGGTTACCGGTGATTGAGATCCGTTAGATCAAATCGGTTTACAGGATTGATTTCGGTTTTCCGATCCGCTTCGGTTACAATGCCGGTTTTTCCGCACCGAGCAGCAGATGTCAGATCAACGTAACAAATCAAAAGGGAATAAGCTCAACAGGGCTAAGACGGCTGCAAAGCAGGGTTCGCTCCATCCCCGCAACCTTCATCAGGGTCGTTACGACCTGGAATTGCTGAGTCACCGTTGTGAGGAGCTGAAGCCCTTTATCAGGCTTAACGCTTATAACGATAAAAGCATCGACTTTCATAATCCTCTGGCGGTTAAAGCACTCAATAAAGCATTGTTAATGCACCACTATGGTATTGGGATCTGGGATATTCCCGAGGGCTATCTTTGCCCTCCGATTCCGGGGCGGGCCGATTATATTCATTATCTGGCTGATCTGTTAGCTGAAGATAATGCTGGTGTCATTCCCTGTGGGCGTCGGATTCGAGGCCTGGATATCGGTACAGGTGCTAACTGTATCTATCCAATTATCGGCTTGCGCAGTTATGGCTGGCAGTTTGTGGGCACCGATATTGATCCGGTTTCAGTGCAAACAGCAACCATGATTTCAGATGCTAATCCGGTATTGAAAGGGCAGATCGAATGTCGTCTGCAAAAAAAATCCGAGGATATATTTACAGGTCTTATCGCCAACGCGCTGAATGCCGGTGAACGGTTTGACTTTACCCTTTGCAATCCGCCTTTTCATGCATCTGCTGCTGAAGCTGCCGCCGGGAGCCAGCGTAAACAGAGAAACCTGGGACGGACAAAAGGGGCTGATCTTAACTTTGGCGGGCAGAGCAATGAGCTTTGGTGCCAGGGAGGCGAGCTGGCGTTTATCAGACGGATGATTAACCAGAGTCAAAAAGTCGCGCAACATTGTTATCTATTCAGTTGCCTGGTATCGAAACAGGAAAATATAAAGCCATTGTCGCAATTATTGAAAAAGGTTGGCGCGACAGGTATCCGCGTTGTACAGATGGCTCAGGGGCAGAAGGTAAGTCGTTTTATCACCTGGCGTTTTTTGACGGCGAGTCAGGCAGAGGAGTGGAGAAAGCAGCGTTGGGGCGGTCAGTAAATTTGCCCCTGCTGCTTTAATCGTTTTTGAGTTACTAATTGAGGGTGGGTGATTTGAGCAATTCAGCGGTGCTCTCCAGTTCATTCAGATAACTAAGAAGATCCTCTGTAAGAATATCAGGGTGAGCATTTAAAAGGCTTTTGAGTGTTTCCATCGGAGCGGGTACTCCGGTATGCATATTTTGTGTGATAGCCAGAAGTAAGGACGTAAGTACCTCCAGGCTTTTAACACGGGATTCTAGATTATATCCATCCACATCGATTCCCCTCAGGTTGTCATAGTAAAAACCACATCAGGTATTCAGTTCATGACATTTCCTGATGCATAGAGGAAGCTTAGTCAAAAACTCCAGAGTTTCTATATGGTTTTATGAGATGTTTTCACGAGAATCTCAGTTGACTGTGTGCTACAAGGCGCTTAATCAGGCAGCAGATTTTCGTTTAACATCCGGTTACAGATTTGAGCTAAGGTTTTAATCGCTTGTTTTATTTTGGGGTTGTCACTATTTACACAGCAAATACGCATAAAGTTTTTATATTTGCCTGATGCTGAGAAGAGTGTCCCCGGAGCGATACTTATACCTTCCCGCTTCGCCTGCTCATTAAGTTCGTTAGCATCCATATGAGCGGGCAACTCAACCCATAACAGGTAACCTCCCTGGGGGTAGCTGATACGAGTACCCGGTGGCATGTCATGCTTGAGCCAGCCGATTACTGCATCACGATCCCGTTGATAATTCTTTCGCATCCGCCGCAGGTGCTTTTCGTAATAGCCCTGTGCAATAAACTCTGCCACAGCCAATTGGCTCAAGGTTGATGTGCTCAGGCTGGCCAGATATTTGACCATCATTATATGTTCCCGGTAACGTCCGGGAGCTACCCAGCCAACCCGTAGCCCTGGAGCGATGGATTTAGAGAAAGATGAGCAGAGAATCACCCGACCTTCAGTATCAAATGATTTAATCGTGCGGGGACGGGGTAGGGTATAGCTCAGATCCCCATAAATATCATCCTCAATCAGAGGTATATCATAGCGATTGAGCAGGTCCAGCAGGCGCAGCTTATTTTCATCCGGCATGGAGTAACCCAACGGATTATTATTAGTGGGTGTCAGAAGGCAGGCTTTTATCGGCCATTGTTCCAGTGCCATTTCTAACGCTTCTAGAGAGATTCCGGTCTCCGGATTGGTGGGTATCTCCAGGGCTTTTACGCCATTTATTTTAATGGCCTGAACTGAACCGAAAAAACTGGGGGAATCAACCACCACAATATCGCCGGGTTCAGTTACCGCACGCAGGCTACAGGAAAGAGCTTCCTGGCAACCCGAAGTGATAATAATTTCATCCGGGTGTATTCGGCACCCCGAATCAATAGTAATCCGGGCGACCTGACGACAGAGTTCGGCAGCGCCATTGGCATGTTCATAATTTAAAATACGTAAGCTTTCGGTGCGACTTAATTCGGCGCTGATCCGTATCAGGGGTTTGAGGGTCGGGGTGTTCATATCGGGCATTGCCAGGCTCAGTTTGGTAGTCTCGCCAGAGCCATACTCACTGATCATGTGCTGTAACTTCTGCCATTGGGCAACGACAAGCGGTTGAGAAACCGGGCTACTGGTTTCTGGTAGCTCAGGAGGCGCCTGCTGTTGCAGTACGTAATAGCCTGATTTCGGACGTGCTTCGACGATGCCATCATCTATCAGTAAGCCATAGGCCTCCTGAACTGTAGAGATACTGACATTATGCTCCTGACTTAATCCTCTTACTGAAGGCAGTTTATCTCCCTCACGATAATAGCCCCGGTCGATCCGATCTTTAACGGTAGTGGCAACCTGTTCATACAGTTTCATCAGTAAGCTCCGGTACAGATTACAGATCAGTACAGTTAGTTCGTCTACAGGCAGTACAGATAGTGTAAATGAAATCTGTACTGGTTGGATCTGCTTTGTGTTGAATCTGTAATGGTATCAGATCTGCTCATAAACTGAAGTCCTACAACAGAAGGGGCTCTTAATAGAAGGGTGCTCTAAATAGGAGGGAATCAGAATGAATGGATCTGTACAGATCAGAAATACAGTATCGGTATTGTCTAAAACCATTAGCAGGTACCGGCATAATTATCGTACCCGCAGGCAGTTGTTGAAGTTGAATGATACGGCGTTAAAAGATATCGGAATAAGCCGGGCTGAAGCGCTGCAGGAGGCTAAGAAACCGTTCTGGAGGAATAATCAGGTGACAAGAATTTCATCCGTTCAGGTTCTGTCGAGACCTGTTAGCCTGACTCTGCTGCTTTGTTGTTTCGGGCTACTTATCTATGGCGGATAATAAAATATCGCTACCGCATCAATCAGAACTATGCTGTAGTGATATTTCTTCAGTTAAAGCGGAGGCTGCCGTGTTTCAGGAATTCTATTCCCTGCGATTGCAGGAAAACTGTGATGTAGATAATTTACTTACTCCCGAATTCAATGCAGAGCAAGTGAATCTGCGTAGTCCTGCCAGGGCGGTGGTGACTGATTTCAGCAATGTTGATCCTGTTACCGTGAACGAAACTATGGCGGTTGATGACGCCCTTGAGCGGATGAAAAATCAACATGTAAGGATGTTGTTTGTAACGACTGCCGCAGGGAAATTTACCGGTGTTATCACTGCACGGGATATTTCTGGTAGCAAAGTAATCCTGTATATGAACAATCATGGTGTCAGTCGTCCAGAGGTACAGGTCGGGCATATCATGATTAACAAAGAACAACTTCATTCCCTGACGTATGATCAGGTTCAGCACTGCCGCATAGGCGATATTATGCTGACGTTAAAGAATAGTGGCGATCAGCATCTGCTGGTGGTTGATGAAACTGAGTTAGGTATTAAGCGCGTCCGCGGCATAATTTCTGCCAGCGATATCTCGCGTAAGCTGAAGCTGAGCTTTGAAGTGATGTACGAAGCTAAATCCTTTGCCGAAATTGAGAAAATTGTTACCCAGGGCGCAAAAATTCCGCTCTGATTTTATTGTGACTGATGTAATAAAATTTGCTTTACAGTGGTCTGCGATACTCTATACTTCGCCGCTTTAATCGGGGCTACTTTCACCGGCTATATGCCCCGTTTTAATCAGCCTCTGTTGAGGCCATATTACTGAATTCTGATTCTGTTTAATCAGTACATCCAGACAGGTTAAAGCGATGAAACTTCCGGATCATATCTCCTCTGAAAAATGGGCTCGCCTGAAGCAGGCCGCAGATCAATATCAGACGCCATTTCTGCTAATTGATCTGCCAACGGTGGCAGAGAAATATCAGCAACTGCGCGAAGGCTTTGATTTCGCTTCAATCTACTACGCTGTCAAAGCAAATCCCGATGCTCAGGTGATCGGGTTACTTGCGGGGCTGGGATCTAGTTTTGATATTGCATCTATCTATGAACTGGACCAGGTATTAGCCCATGATGTTGAACCTGACCGGATTAGCTATGGCAATACAATAAAGAAACGCGCAGATATAAAGTATTTCTATGATAAGGGGGTAAGGCTGTTCGCAACCGATTCGGAAGCGGATCTGCGTAATATTGCTGAGTACGCTCCCGGTTCAAAGGTTTATATTCGTATACTGACAGAAGGGTCTGAAGGTGCTGACTGGCCGTTGTCCAGAAAGTTTGGTTGTAATCCTGAGATGGCGGTTGAGTTAGCGGTTCTGGCGAAGCGATTGGGGCTTGAGCCCTGGGGTATCTCTTTCCATGTGGGCTCGCAGCAGCGTCATATTGATGTCTGGGATGCGGCGATCGCTAAAGTTAAAGTGATATTCGACCGCTTGCGGGATGAGCAGGCTATTCATCTGCGCATGATCAATATGGGTGGTGGCTTTCCGGCTCAGTACCTGACAAAAGCCAATGAGTTTTCTGTGTATTGTCAGGAAATTATACGCTTCCTGCAGGAAGACTTTGGTGATAATCCACCTGATATTATCCTTGAACCGGGTCGTTCTCTGGTCGGTGATTCGGGTTTGTTGGTCAGCGAAGTGGTACTTATATCGCGTAAATCCAGCACCGCATTAGATCGTTGGGTATTTAGTGATGTAGGTCTGTTTAATGGCTTAATCGAAACCTTAGGCGAGGCGATTAAGTATCCGCTTCAGACGGAAAGAGAAGGTGAAACTGAAGAGGTCGTGTTGGCGGGGCCTACCTGTGATGGCATGGATATTATGTACGAAGACCACAAGTATGAGTTGCCTTTGTCATTGGAGATCGGTGACCGGCTGTATTGGTTTTCGACCGGCGCTTACACCACCAGCTATAGCTCCATCGAATTTAATGGTTTTCCGCCGCTTAAAGCATACTGCATTGGTTAGGGGCCGTTGAACAAACCCCGAACGTCTAACAACAAAGCCCGCTTATCGCGGGCTTTTTTAGGGCTAAAAGTGACAGGGTGATTACCCTAGGTTGAGTCTGATCTGTTTCTTATTAATTTTGCCAACGCTGGTTTTGGGAATCTCAGTAGTGATTTCAATTTGCTGTGGAATTGCCCAGCGATTAATACGTCCCTGTTCAACATATTGTTGCAGGTGTTGAGTGATTTGTTCGGCGGTGACTTCCTCGCCCGGGACCGGCACTACTAATGCGTAAGGTCGTTCATCCCAGCGCTCGTCGGGTATGCCTACTACGGCCACTTCAGCTATATGGCCCTGTTCACTGATCAGACTTTCCAGTTCCAGTGAGGAGATCCACTCTCCGCCGGTTTTAATAACATCCTTTATCCGGTCTTTGATCTGAACACTGTTATTTTGATCTATTGATGCGACATCGCCGGTATGGAGCCAGCCGCCCGCCCAGAGTTCATCCGATTTCTCTGATTCTTTATGGTAGCTCTGAGTTAACCAGGGAGCCCGAACAACAATTTCACCGACACTTTCGCCGTCATGCGGAACCACATTTCCCTGAGGGTCGACTATACGCAGATCTACCATGCTGACCGGCACACCTGTTTTGGTACGAGCCGGTACCTGTTCCTGCAGTGGCAACTCACGTTCGCTCTCATGCAGATGAACCAGCGTCAGCAGAGGACAGGTTTCAGACATGCCATAGGCGGTAAAGAACTGCACCCCTCTGTCAGCCATTTCACTGGCCAGTCCAGCGGTCGGGGCGCTACCTCCTGTGAGCATTTTCCAGCCATTCAGGTCGGTGTTTTTAGCTTCATCACAGCTAAGAATCATCTGTAATACTGCGGGCACGCCATGGGAGAATGTGACGCCTTCATCCCGGTATAGCTTAACCATTTTGTTGGGTTCATAGCGTCCCGGATAAACCTGTTTTACGCCGATCATTGTTGCAGCATAAGGTACGCCCCAGGCATGCACATGAAACATGGGGGTCATCGGCATATAAACATCTTCAGAGCGAAGCAGCGGCTGACCTTCGTAGACGCCCAGCATGCTTGCCATGTTCAGAGTGTGAAGAACTAGCTGCCGGTGACTGAAACAGACCCCTTTGGGGTTACCTGTCGTGCCTGTTGTATAGAAGGTGGTAGCGACTGAGTTTTCATCAAAATCAGGAAAGTCATACTGATCGGAAGCATTACTGAGTAGTGTTTCGTATTCGCCGATTAGATTCAGCGATGATGGTGTGGCCTGAGCTTCATCGGTGAGCTGTATAACGCCTTTGACAGTGGGCGTCCGCTCGCTGATCCCTTCCGCCAGGGCCAGAAAGTCATCATGCACCATCAGGTAATCATCTTCGGCGTGATTCATGGTGTAGGCGATCTGATCCGGGCTTAAACGTACATTTACATGGTGAATAATGGCGCCGATCATCGGAATAGCAAAATAAGCTTCAAGATAGCGGTGGCTATCCCAGTCCATTACCGCAACGGTGTCACCAGCCCCGACGCCGGCTTCAGTCAGCACGTTGGCAAGTTTACGGATACGCTGATTCAGGGTGACATAATCATAGCGAATCAGATCGCTATAGACGATCTCATGATCGGGTTCATAGCGTTCACCCGAGAGCAGAAGGCTTTTGATCAGTAGAGGGTACGAGTAAGCGTTTTGCGATGGTTCAATTATTCTTGTTTTCATGCGTCAGCCTGCTGATAGATTTATTATGTTATCGGAAAGTCAGTAATGTTATTTTTCAGTTATTGAAATTCAGTATATGAAACCTGTCACTATCCAGAGAATACTCTGCTTTATTTTATTCTCAGCGCACAAAGCAGCAATGATCAATACGTACCGCCTCTTAACATAATAGGACAAAGCTGATCTTTTATGAGGAGGGCCTGATTCTTGTTTTGCTACACAGAATGGGAACCGCGTTAAGTTTAAAACCGGTCTACTATGTTATAAATAACGTCTTAGGACCGCGATGAAAGGAGCATTTAGATGCACAAGGCTAATGTACTGAAAACACGAATAGATGCACTGCTAAATGTATTATCAGAGGATGTATTGGTGATCAGTCAGTCGGGCACTATTATCTTTTCATCGCATTCACATTCCACGTTACCCTGGGGTAGCGATGATGCATTGGGTGGTAAGAGGCTAAACGATATTTTCCCTGATGCGATTGCTGATCTGTTTCAGGGTATGGTCAACCAGGCGTTGAGTCTGAATCAGGTGATCATTAAAGAGGTGTTATTCGATCCTGATCAGATTACTTATCTCAGGGATCGGGGTATGTCAGCCCCTTGTTGGATCGAAGCCCGGCTGGCACCCTCCGCAGGGGATGAGCCGAGTGTAGTCTGTCGCATAGAGGATATTAGTCGCCGTAAAAAAGTTGAGCGGGAGCGTTCCCCCGTTCAGCGGGATCTGTTAACCGGAATGTATAATCGCCGGGCTCTGATGCCGGTATTGGCTCAGTCGATCGCTCAGGCGCTGCGTTATGACTGGATATGTAGCTTGATGATCATTGATGTAGACAGTTTACGGATTATAAATGAACAGCAAGGTTGGGATGAAGGTGATCAGATTCTTAAACGCCTGGCGGAGTCGCTCAATAGCCTGAAACGAACGGCGGATTTCCTTGCGCGGGTTGACGAGGATGACTTTGCCATTTTGCTGCCTGAGACGAATCAGGAACAAGGATTGTTAGCCGCCGAGCGGGTCAGAAATATGGTGGCTGATCTTTCCGCACCGCATTCAGGTAGCGATGTAATATTTACGGTTAGCATTGGGGTGGCGACACTCACCGGTGAGGGCGATACGTCTGAAGATATGTATGGTCGGGCAGAAAGCAGTTTGAAGCAGGCGCAACAACAGGGTGGCAACAGGATCTGTGGCGAGGCTGAATGATACTGAAGGTTGGCATTAACCCGATGTAAGCAATAAATAGTAGAAAAGGCAGCCTGGGCTGCCTTTTTTATGTCTGAAACAGGTGAGCCTAAAACAGATAGGACCTGAATCAGAGTAATTAGCTAGAAATGTCAGGGTGCTGCTTCAAAGTATTGATCAGCTCCTGCATCTCATCGTAGGTACCGATAGTAATACGCAGGAAGTTTTCGATACCCGGTTTACCAAAGTGTCTGACCAGTAGGTTGTTACTGCGCAGGTAGCTCATTAATTCAGCACCACTGAGACTGCGGTGACAGGTAAAGACAAAGTTTGTTGCCGAAGGCACAACATCGAAACCAAGGGCTTCTAGCTGATTAGTGGTCCATTCACGGCAATCGATAATTTTGCCGGTTGTTTCCCTGAAGTATTCATCATCCTCCAGCGCCGCAACTGCTCCGGCAATCGCCAGGCTATCCAGAGGGTAGGAGTTGAATGAATTTTTAACCCGCTCGAGTCCTTCAATCAGATTCTTGTGTCCCAGAGCATAACCGATACGCAGGCCTGCCAGGCTACGGGATTTAGAAAAAGTTTGAATAACCAGGACGTTGTCGTATTGACGGGTTAGTTCGACGGCTGATGCACCACCGAAGTCGATATAAGCTTCATCCACAATGACCAGCGATTCAGTATTGTTTTGTAACAGGCGCTCGATCTTACCGAGTTCCAGTAACCGCCCCGTGGGTGCATTCGGGTTAGCAAAGATAATGCCGCCGTTGGCCTGATTGTACTGCTCAAGATCGATCTCAAAAGCGTTGGTCAGAGGGATCTGGCGATACTCGATATCATACAGTTTGCAATACACATCGTAGAAGCTGTAAGTGGTTTCCGGCAATAACAGAGGCTGGTCCTGACGGAAAAACGCCATAAAGGCCAGCGCCAGTACTTCGTCTGAACCGTTTCCGACAAATATATTGTCATATTGCAGTTGGAAGTGATCAGCCAGGGCCTGCTTTAGCAGCGTGGCATCAGGGTCACAGTAAAGACGCAGGCGCTCTTTAGGGTAATTATTAATCGCTTCTTCCGCTCTCGGAGAGGGCGGATAAGGGTTTTCATTAGTGTTCAGTTTGATCAGGTTATCAACTTTTGGCTGTTCGCCCGGAACGTAGGGCGTTAGCTGGCTGATAGCCGGGCTCCAGTATTTACTCATAATGGATCGCAGGTCGCTGTATTCAGATGGTAGAGGAGGTTCTGTTTTAACAGTTCCGTAAAGTGCCTAGCATAGCAAATAGGTTTACCGGGCTCTAATAAAAAAACTGCCCGGTGGGAAGGGGGTTCCACCGGGCAGTTCAGGGTCTTGCAATAATGTGTTGATGTGAAGATTTAGAGGGGGCTGTTCATATAAAGTTCAGAAAAAAATGCATTTTTATTTAAAAAAATTGAATAAATTTATAACTGATTGATATTTATAGTGTTTAATTAATTTATACCGTTATCTATTTTTTCGAAGGCAGGTTGATATTATGACTATGTAGTGAACCGGGTTAACAAAATGGGGGGCTCAGGCAGGTTTATACGGTTACATTGATGCCTCTGGGTTGTCGTATCACCAGTGGCCTTGCCGCAACTGAATCTGTTGCTTCAGTTCGCCTGAGCCTGTTATTCCCCAGTTCTTTTCATTAAATCCGTACAGACCATTTTGATCATCTTTTAAGTTAATTGCCGAAAGGTTCAGCCCGTGCAGGGGTGGTAAGTTATTTACCGGTTTGCTGGTTAGTTGGTTAGCTAGTGCTTAAGAATCCTCATGCTTCATTTTAAAAGTTACCGTTATTACAGGCTTTCCCTTAGTTGGAACACTAATTGCTGCTAGCTGGAGGATAAATAATAAAAAGGAATCTGCGAGTGATTGAATCGCAGCATCCACAAGGCGAGCCTGCTGACGGAGTAACCCTAATGCCCCAATCGATAGAAACCTTTTACGAAGTGATGCGACGCCAGGGCATCACACGACGTAGTTTTCTGAAATACTGTAGCCTGACCGCTGCAGCACTGGGCCTGGGGCCCACGTTTGCACCGCGTATTGCGCATGCGATGGAGACGAAAGAACGCACCCCGGTCATCTGGGTGCATGGTCTGGAGTGTACCTGTTGTTCTGAGTCTTTTATTCGCTCTGCCCATCCCTTAGTTAAGGATGTAGTGCTGTCGATGATCTCTCTGGATTATGATGACACGCTGATGGCTGCCGCCGGACATCAGGCGGAAGCTGCGCTGGAAGAGACCATTCAGAAGTATAAAGGTAAATATATTCTGGCGGTGGAAGGTAACCCACCCCTGAATGAAGATGGGATGTTCTGCATTGTCGGGGGTAAGCCCTTCCTTGATCAACTAAAGCATGCGGCTAAAGATGCTGCGGCGGTTATCGCCTGGGGTTCATGTGCTTCATGGGGCTGTGTTCAGGCAGCCCGTCCGAATCCGACTCAGGCCGTACCTATTCATAAAGTAATTACTGATAAACCCATTATTAAAGTACCGGGCTGTCCGCCAATCGCTGAAGTGATGACCGGTGTTATCACCTATATGCTGACCTTTGGCAGGCTGCCGGAGCTGGACCGTCAGGGCAGGCCTAAGATGTTCTACAGTCAGCGTATTCATGATAAGTGCTACCGCCGTCCACATTTCGATGCGGGTCAGTTTGTTGAACAGTGGGACGATGAAAGCGCTCGTAAAGGTTACTGCCTGTATAAAGTGGGCTGCAAGGGGCCGACAACCTATAACGCTTGTTCAACGGTGCGCTGGAATGAAGGTACCTCATTTCCAATTCAGGCTGGGCATGGCTGTATCGGTTGCTCAGAAGATGGTTTCTGGGATAAGGGGTCATTCTATGATCGTCTGACCAATATTCCGCAGTTTGGTATTGAAAAGAATGCCGATGAAATTGGTATGGCTGTTGCCGGTGGTGTGGGTGCCGCCGTTGCTGCGCATGCCGCTGTTAGTGCGGTTAAGCGGGCTCAGCATAAAGGAGATCAGGAATAATGAATACCCCGATGAATGCAAAGGACCTTGATAATACCGGCCGTCGAATTGTGGTTGACCCGGTTACCCGTATCGAAGGTCATATGCGCTGTGAAGTGAATGTTGACGAAAATAATATCATCCGCAATGCCGTATCCACAGGTACCATGTGGCGTGGTCTGGAAGTGATACTGAAAGGGCGTGATCCCCGTGATGCCTGGGCTTTTGTTGAACGTATCTGTGGGGTTTGTACGGGTACTCATGCACTGACTTCGGTACGTGCCGTTGAAGATGCACTGGATATCCAGGTGCCGCTGAATGCTCACCTTATTCGTCATCTGATGGATAAGACGTTACAAGTTCACGATCACATCGTGCACTTTTATCATCTGCATGCATTGGATTGGGTTAACCCGGTTAACGCACTGAAGGCCGATCCGGTGGCAACCTCTGAGTTGCAGAAGATGGTATCCGCTCATCACCCTAAATCCAGCCCGGGCTATTTTAAAGATGTACAAACCCGCTTAAAGAAGTTTGTTGAGAGTGGGCAGCTGGGTCTGTTTTCCAACGGTTACTGGGATAATCCCGCCTATAAGTTACCGCCTGAAGCGGACTTGATGGCCGTCGCGCATTATCTGGAAGCGCTGGATCTGCAGAAAGATATCGTTAAGATTCATACCATCTTCGGCGGTAAGAACCCGCACCCTAACTATATGGTGGGTGGTGTCGCCTGTGCCATCAATATTGATGGTGTTGGTGCATCCGGTGCACCGGTCAATATGACCTCGTTAAACTTTGTCTTACAGCGTATTGAAGAAGCTAAGGCCTTTACTAAAAATGTATACCTGCCAGATGTGTTGGCGGTGGCCAGTCTGTATAAAGACTGGTTGTACGGTGGCGGGCTGGCATCTGAAAATGTGATGTCGTTTGGTACTTATGCCCAGGTACCTTACGATAAGTCGTCTGAACTGCTACCGGCAGGCGCCATTGTGAATGGTAACTGGAACGAAGTGCATGAGGTTGATGTACGCGATCCGGAACAGATTCAAGAATTTGTCGATCACTCCTGGTACACCTATGAAGGCGATAAAAAAGGACTGCATCCCTGGGAAGGCGAAACCGATCCTAAGTTCGAACTAGGCCCCAACACTGTGGGTAGCCGTACTAACATCAAAGAAATTGACGAGTCAGCTAAGTATTCCTGGATTAAAGCACCGCGCTGGCGTGGTCATGCAATGGAGGTGGGGCCTCTGGCGCGCTACATCATCGCCTATGTATCCGGTAAAGAATATGTACAGGAGCAGGTCGACAGTTCTCTGTCCGCTTTCAATCAGGCAACCGGACTCGATCTTGGGCTGAAGCAGTTCTTGCCATCAACCCTGGGCCGGACACTGGCACGGGCGCTGGAGTGTGAGCTTTGTGTCGATACTATGCTGGATGACTGGCACCAGTTAGTTGGCAACATCAAGAATGGTGATAGCTCAACGGCAAACGTTGAGAAGTGGGATCCGAGTAGTTGGCCAAAAGAGGCGATCGGTGTCGGTACCAATGAAGCCCCGAGGGGGGCATTAGGTCACTGGATCAAGATTAAGGATGGCAAGATTGAGAACTATCAGGCCATAGTACCGACTACCTGGAACGGTTCTCCACGGGATGGTGAAGGAAATATCGGTGCCTTCGAGGCGGCGCTGATGAATACACCGATGGAGCGCCCGGATGAGCCGGTTGAGATCCTGCGTACACTGCACAGCTTTGACCCTTGTCTTGCTTGTTCTACCCATGTGATGTCGGAAGACGGGCAGGAACTGACTAAGGTGAAAATCAGATAACACTGGCAGTGATGCCCGTCCTCTGCGGCGGGTATTCTGGAGGTATGCTATGGAAACTATAAAAAAACGTAAGCAGACCGCGGTGTATGTCTATGAGGCGCCGTTACGTTTGTGGCACTGGGTTACTGTTCTGTCGGTGATTGTGCTGTGTGTTACAGGTTATTTTATCGGCTCGCCCTTGCCGACTATGCCAGGGGAGGCGATCGATAATTACCTGATGGGGTATATTCGCTTTGCTCACTTTACTGCGGGCTACATCGCCGCTATAGGGTTTCTGGGGCGAATCTACTGGGCCTTTGCCGGTAACAGTCATGCCCGTGAACTGTTTATGCCAAAATTGTTCAGCCGTAAGTGGTGGGGAGAAGTCTGGCATGAAGTGCGCTGGTATCTGTTTCTGGAGAAAACACCTAAGAAATATATCGGCCATAACCCACTGGGTCAGATGGCGATGTTTTTCTTCTTTGTGCTTGGCATGATCTTCATGATTATTACCGGTTTCGCACTATACAGTGAAGGGCTGGGGCAGGGCAGTTGGGCCGATACGATGTTTGGCTGGGTTATCCCTATGATGGGGCAAAGCCAGGACGTACATACCTGGCATCACTTAGGCATGTGGTACCTGATCATCTTTATCATGTTGCATGTCTATGTGGCGATTCGGGAAGATATTATGTCTCGTCAGAGTCTGATATCGACCATGGTTGGCGGCTGGCGCATGTTTAAGGATGATCGGCCGGACTAATAGCCGGCGATCGAATTATTAAGCGATAGAAAACAGTATGCCGGAGCTTTGCTTCGGCATACTGTTTTTAACCGAGGTGACGATGCAAGGTTTGAGATTTCATGGCCGGCGCCCCGAGCATCCGGGAGGGTTTCTGGAGCGTTGTTATCTGACACCTCTGAAAATCAGCCAGTCGCAACTGGCTAAAGAGCTTAATATTTCACGTCGACGGGTTAACGAGATAGTTAATGGTCAGCGTGCTATCACCGCAGATACCGCTCTTAGGCTGGCAAATTTTTTTCATACAACACCGATGTTCTGGTTAGAAAAGCAGCAGTTATGGGAGCTGTATCAGGTAGGGCGGGGTAATAACCAGGGTTTGACTTAGTTATACGCTACCGTAGATTCTCTTACGCCTAATCCTGCCCCTCTGGCCTCTTTGAGCAGGGAAGCAGGATCAATTCGGGTTCTTTTATTAATAGCGGAGCTTATGAGTGGGGGAAAGGGCATCATTATGAGCTTTTAGAAATGCCAGAAACTGTTTCTCGGTTAGTGGATTGCTTTAATAGAAACCCTGGGCAAAGTCGCATCGGTGTACCTTTAAAAAATTCAGTTGTTTTTCTGTCTCTATCCCTTCCGCAATAACCTTTAATCCCAAAGCATGTGCTTAGCGATGGTTGCTGTGACCAGTGCTGGCGCTGATTTATCGCAATAAAGCTGTTGGATGAAACTTCGGTCAATTTTCAGACTATTAAATGCATAGTTCTGCAGATAACTTAAAGAAGAGTAGCCGGTACCGAAATCATCTATCGACAAATGAATACCTAAGCGGCGGAAGTTATCGAAAAAAGGGATACAGGTGATTGAATAGCAACGACGAGTGCCGTCGTAGCAATCAACTTCATACTTAAAATCACGAAAAGGCTGGTGCGCCTGACAACAAGCTTTGTGTTCTTCCATTGTGGGGGTGCCCACGGGGTGGACATTCAAATCCCAGCGATGTAAGCCGATCACCGAGCTGAGGTTTGAGGTCTCTTGGCGAGGGGCCGATTCTGAAAGCCGGATGAAGCGTAAATCGCTATCCTGTTCCCAGAACCAATAAGGTGACATATCTGTCAGCGCTTGGAATAATTCCAGCTTTTTACTTAAAGATGCCTGGCTTTGTGATCGACTGCCCTCCCTGATCTTGTATTTCATCCGTCCACACTCCCTGTGTCGATCCTTAACGGCAGTTTAGTTGAAGTGATTAGCCATAACCAGAAGTGGTAAAGAGGGATAGATGAATCTTTTTAATAGCATATTCACTCACAGCGCTATAGGGTGTTACTAGTAAATATTTACACTTATTCAAGGTAATCAATAGGGTAGTGTTGTTGATATCCGTGCTTTTTTTTCAGGTAGGCTATTACAATTGAAATTACTTAATGTACTAGGGAAGTGGGTATGCTGAATGCTGCAAAGCTAACCTTTATTATTTCTTTTGTTTTCTGCTTTATGCCGCTTTCTATCTTTGCCGGTGATAAGTCATCGGAGACAATCTTTTTTTTAGGATCGGGTAGTGCTGAAACACCATGGACTCAATTGGTAAGTCAGGGCTTTGTTGAGAAAATGGATCGATCAGGAGTGCCTTACTCCTTTCATATTGACCATCTGGAAGCCGCCCGGTTTGATGAGGTGCATCAATATGATCTTATGTTTCGCTATTTAAAAGAGAAGTTTGCTCAAAAAGAGCCGGATATTTTTGTCTCTGCAGGTCCGGCTGCTTCAAATTTCTCGCTTCGTTTCCCGGAGCTATTTGCTGGGGCGAGACGGATTTTAATCCAATCGGGGGATGATGGCTCTGCAAACGCGACGTTAATAGATGCTGAGATCGAGCATTTATTGATGATCAGAGAGATGATTCGCTTATCGGGTCCCAGCAAGGTTTTTATTATTGGCGACTCAGTACAACCCAGTGACAAGTTAAGGCTTGGTGGTATTACTTCCGCTTTAGAGCATGAAAACGTCAGCTATGAAATCCTTGTAAACAAAGCGTTACCGGAGCTGCTTGCCGCGGTATCAGAATTACCCGATGAAAGTACGATATTTTATGCGCCTATCTTTCGACGTTATGAAGGAAAGGATTTAGCGCCAGCCTATGTGCTTAAGGAGTTGCATCAGGCATCTCGCTCGCCAATTTTTTCCAGTTCAGATTCAACACTTGGTTTTGGGATGGTTGGGGGCTACCTCTATTCCCCTAAAAAGCTTGGTTATATGGCGGGAGAGGCAGCTCATAGTCTGATTAGGGGGGGACCGATAGAATTTACTCAAAACGGTTTTGGCTATACCTATGACTGGAATGAGGTGATCCGTTGGGGTTATGAGGATCTTATCAGTACGAAAGCGGAGGTACTGTTTAGGGCTCCATCCTTATGGCAACAGCATAAAGGAAAAATAATACTTACTCTCTTGTCATTATGTCTGCTGCTGCTTTTATCTACCGCGCTAATTTTTATTAACAGGCAACTAACTAAAACAAAGAATGTCCTCAATAAAGAGCGGTTGCTGTTGGAAGAAAGGGTACAGGAACGGACTCAGGAGCTTTCTTTACTCCACAAGCAGGCCGTAGAAATGGCCCGGATTGATGTGCTAACAGGTTTACCTAATCGTCGTGCTTTTTTTGAACAGGCTGAGATAGTTCATTATCAAACCGAAAGGTACCATAATCCCTACGTTGTGCTGATGCTTGATATTGATCTGTTTAAAAAGACAAATGATACCTATGGTCATCCTGCAGGAGATAAGGTGATTCAAAGTGTTGCGAAAACCATCAGGTCTTTAATCAGAAAATCAGATGTTGCAGCTCGAATTGGTGGTGAAGAGTTCGCAGTCATTTTAAGAGAAGCTGAGCACGATCACTTTTACTCTCTGGCTGAAAGAGTGCGGCATGAGATTTCAGAAATTCCTGTATGTTTTGAAGATGACCAGATCAGAACCAGCGTTAGCATTGGAATCGCAGAATATCAGGCGGGTGACAAAAGTATTGACGATATTCTGTGTAGAGCGGATAAAGCGCTATATCAGGCTAAGCAAACAGGAAGGAATAAGGTGGTTATTGACCCAGTTTGTGTTTAATAGGCCTGCGTGAATTACAGCGTTATAGCTTTGCTTTTTGCCACTACTTATGACTGTCATAGCTACGGTAATAGTTATTGTGGTTGATAAGCCTTATTCAGATCCCTTGATAAAATGATCCACTTCGGACCACCAGGCATTATCGGGGCTGGTGGGCCAGCTATTATGGTCAGCGCCATCAAAGGTCCAGAGCTTTTTTGTCGTATGAAGTGCATCATACAATTGCAGGGATTGTCGGTTCGGGATGATCTCATCCTCTGTGGCGATTAGTAACGCTGTACGTCCCTTAAAATTTGCCAGGCTATGCATGTTGTTATATTGCTCTCGAGTCAGCCTGCGGGCAGGTAGATACCAATAGAGTGCCTGAGCCAGTTCAGGAAGGCTGTACCAGGGGGTGATCATCACTACCGCTGTAATTGCGTTCTTTCTCGCATCATCAGGCTGAAATTCGGTACTGGCAGCAGCGACGGCTGCACCCAAAGACTCACCCCATAGGGTGACAGGGCCAGGGAATTGTTGTCTGGCCAGTTCTATAGTGTCGAGTGCATCGGCAATGATCGTAGTTTCACTTGGTTTACCTGAACGGCCACCATAGCCGGGGTATTCCACCAGAATGACACGGTAATTCAGTCGACTCAGTGCCAGGGCATAGAAACGCCGGTCCCAGGCGGTCCCCGCATTGCCATGGAAAACAATAGCCGTTGCTGAAGCCTGTTCTGGATTGATCAGCAAGCCCCGGTATTCATCATCTGAGCCGGGCCACAGTTGCAGATTCCTAACTTGAGCCTGCTCCGGTGAGGGCCTGAACTGATTAGGAAAGTAGAGCATTCCCTGCTGGTTGAAATAGATCCAAAGCAGTAGTGCTGAATAGCAGATTACCAGTAGTCCAGTTAAACGTAACATCAGATCCAAAGCTCTATCTCCGGCATCTTAAGGGGGATATGATCCTTGCCTAAGCGCGGATGTTAATGACTGTTATCAGTTTAGACCCAGGCAGCTCTGCTGCTATTTAATCTGAATGGTCTGGTAGGTATCTTTACAGATTAATGGAAACTAACTTTCCACTGTTGCGAAATTGCAATCTGTAACCTCTCCCGTAACACCCCGTAATCCGGTATTTCCGACAATGTCTACAAATTGGCATAAAGCTTGTAACCCTTACTGTAACAGTCAGATAGTTGGGATAGACGATGTCGCAAAACATTGAGAAACAGGTACTGATTCTGGGCATAGGTAATCTGCTCTGGGCCGATGAAGGCTTCGGTATCCGGGTGGTTGAAACCCTGCATGAACGTTACACATTTCCGGACAATGTTGAGGTGATGGACGGTGGTACCCAGGGGATCTATCTGGTGCAGCATGTGCAGGGTGTTGATGTGCTGGTGGTCTTCGATGCGATCGATTATGGCCTTGAGCCGGGCACAATGAAAGTGATCCATGGTGATGAGGTACCGAAGTTTATGGGCGCTAAAAAGATGAGTCTGCATCAGACCGGATTTCAGGAAGTATTGGCGATGGCAGAGTTTACCGGAGATTACCCTGAACACCTTATGTTGATTGGGGTTCAACCAGTTGAATTGGAAGATTTTGGTGGCAGTTTACGGCCTGAAGTTCAGGCGCAGGTTGAGCCCAGTATTGAGATTGCACTGCAGTATCTAGAGCAATTTAGTATCAGCGCTGAGCGACGAGAGTCGCCATTATCAGGTACTGAACAGTTAGCACCTTCCGAGCTGCAGCAGCGTCGTTATGAAGAAGGACGCCCCAGCGAACAGCAGGCCTGCCGTATTGGTGATGAACGTTTTTTAAATGAAGGTGAAGATTGATATGTGTATCGGTATCCCGATGCAGGTGATCTCATCTGATGGATATGTCGCCATTTGTGAAGCTGATGGTGAACGGCAGCAGGTCGATATGAGCCTGTTAGGCGAACAAGCTGTCGGTAGTTGGGTATTGGTTTTTTTAGGCGCTGCCAGGGAGTTGTTGAGTGAGCAACGAGCTTTTGAAACGGCGCAGGCTATAAAAGCATTGCGCAGTGTAATGGCGAATGACGGGGCAGATATTGATGAGCTTTTTGCTGACCTTACCGAACGCTCTCCACAGTTACCTGAGCATCTTCAGGCGCAGTATCAGAAGCAGTCCCAGACTAATAATCAGGAACAAAAGGATTAATGATGTTGATAAACCGCTTAACTGAGCAGCTGGGTTACAGCCTGCTGAACAATGAAAACTTTGATGAGTTTATTAACAGTCAGGAATATTCGGTGCTTTTTTTTACCGAAGACCCCAAACGTTTCCCTGAGTCATTTGATGTTGCGGTCATTCTGCCAGAGCTGCTGTCGCAGTTTCCTCAGCTGACGCCGGCAGTGATCAGCCGCGACAGCGAAAAGTCTTTACAGGGCCGTTATAACTTTACTGTCTGGCCTACGCTGGTGCTGCTTAAACAAGGCAAGTATCTGGGCTCTATCAGCAAAGTGCAGGACTGGGATATCTATTTGAAAGATGTTCAGTCGTTGCTACAGCGTGAGCCAAGTCGTAACCCGGGTATCGGTATTCCGGTTGTCGTTAACCCCTCGCAAGCTTCAGGTTGCGGCCAATAAACACTTCGCTAAACAGAAGGATGACAGATGATGCAACAGGGTGATATTCCACTGATCAATATGCCGGCAGGTCCCGGTACTCAGGATGAAAGCGACGATGGTTTGGTACTCGACTATATGCCGATGCCGAATGATATGAGCACCTACGATATTCCTGTCTTGCCGGAAGCTGAGCAGCTAGAGAACTGTCCTGAATCACTGGCCTTGCTGGATAGGTTACAGCAGACTTTGGATAACTATCAGTCAGACAGCGAGGCGCAGTGTCTTAGTCTGAGCAAACTGTCTTCACAGGGAATAGAGCTGATTAATCAGATTCTGGGCGAGGGTGAGGTAAGTCTTATCTGTAAAACGGATAAAGGTGGAATCGCAGAAATCAGAGCGCAGGAAACAGTGCTGGCCGGGGTATGGCGAATTAAGTATTTATCCGCTGAGGCTGAACAATTAGATGAGACGTTAGAAATTGCCGATGTGCCGTCGTTAGCCCGTCATCCGAACTATCTGGCAGCCGATGAATTAGCGGTAGAAGCAGCTCAGTGGCCTGAAGGTATTCTCAATGCTCCGCCGGTATTAATTGAGTTGCAACATAAGAGTAACGCGTATCAATATGGTGATGAGCCTCATGTGATCAATCTTTCGCTTCTGCCGTTTTCGCCGGGGGATCATCAGCTATTAGATCAGTATCTTGGGCAGGGTGCGCTGGTGTTTCTGTCCCGTGGTTATGGAAACTGTCGTATCAGCAGTACCGGTATTAAGCATACCTGGCGGGTCCAGTATTTTAACTCTACCGATCAGTTAATTCTGGATACGCTGGAAGTGGTCGACATTCCGGCGGTTGCCTGTGCAGCCCCTGAAGATCTGGCGGATAGTGCTGAACGATTAAAAGAGATTCGAGAGGTGCTTATCTGATGTCAGTTGAAACGGCGTTGCGCTTTGAAGGCAGTTATCTGGGTCAGGATGATCAGCTAACGGATTCAACTCAGTTAGAGTGCAAGATCTGTTGGTATGTATATAACCCGGAACAGGGGGATGATGTGTGGCAGATTGCCCCGGGTACGCCGTTCAGTCAGTTACCCGACCACTGGCGCTGTCCTGAGTGCGATGGTGAAAAATCACAGTTCATGGTGTTGGAGAACGGATGATTACCCCGGTGGCGATCGAACAGCGCTATGAGCAGATTTTGCACCAGAATATGGAAGGCGTGGCGGTTGTTAATCAACATCTACAGGTCCGGGCGCTGGGGTTTAACGCCCTGAATGACGAACAGCTGGGGATACTCATCACTCCCTGGTTTATGAATATGATGCTACTGCCTGCGGATGATAGTCACTGGGATGAATCTCTGGCCGGTACTAAAACGTTACGTCAGCTACCTTCAGGGCTATATGAATTTATTCATGGCTGGGATGCCGAGCTGGGGGGCTATGCAATCTGCGGATTGTTCTCACCTATGTTCGAGTTCAGTGATCAGGCTGCCGCGGAAAAAACTGCAGAGGAGGTGCTGCTCGCCCTGTTTGATAGTCAGAATTATGCCCCTACGGATCGTCAACAGGCGGTACAAGATCAACAGAACCAGGTAAGTTCCCAATTGGCGAAGGGTAGTTCAGCACAGCAAGGTAGTCGTGCTGATGATGTTGCCAAACCGACTCAGCAGGAAGTGGAACACCCTGCGAAGTTGAGTCGTCGCCAATTTTTTACCGGTGCCGTTAACCCGGTAAGAAACAGATCAGGTTCGGCAAAGTCAGGCACAAGTAAACCGGGCTTGGTCTGATATGGCTGAGATCAGTGTTACTGATGCTAAAGTAAGTACAAACACTGGTGGCGCAGCAACGGCCATAAATATTGCTGGCCAGATAAATCTGGCCTTTGACTGGCGTGAGGGACAGATACGACAGATAAAACTGACATCAAGTCGACCTTTGAATAGCAGCAGAATATTTGAAGGCCGCTCGCCTGCTCAGTCGCTGCAGTTGGTGCCTTTACTGTTTTCCGTCTGTACTACCGGGCAAACACTGGCGATGGTAGCTGCGATTGAAGCCGCCTCAGGGGTCAAGCCAAAGCCTTGTGTGGAGTCAGCCAGAGAGCTATTACTGCAGTTAGAAAACTGTCGTGAACTGCTGTTTCGTCTGATTAATGACTGGCTACCGGAAACGCAGCAATCTCTCTGTTGCATACGGGAGCTGCAAAAAATTATCACTGAGTATAAACAACGCTGGTCTGCTGTATTTCAGGTCGCTAATGGTATTGATGAGGCTGTTATTAGTGAAATTACTGCTGAAGTTATTGATGCCAGGGTCAGAGTCAAAGGTCTGCTAGAAAAGCTGCTAGAGCCGTTGTTAGGCAGGCCTGTCAGCGGTTTTGGCGAATGGTTGTGTAACCTGAGTCCAGACGCCGCTCCAGGTGATCTGCCGCCTTTGGTGCTGAATATATTTGAGCTACAGCGTATCTATAGTGGGATAGAGTTAGGGGCCGGGATTGCGGCACTGCCCCCCTTACATCAACCCGAACAGCAGCAGGTTCTGAATGCCTGTATGGGCACCCGTTGTCGGGCGTTCAATATCGCTCCTCAATGGCAGGGAGAGTGTGCCGAGACGGGCAGCTACGCGTTGCTAAGAGAGCGTTTAACGGCGCTGGCTAAGCATCACTGGCATCAACTGGTACTACGATATTCGGCCTTATTACTACGTTTAAGCGAGATACCTGCGAGTCTGACTGATCGTGCAACAGAAACTTTTGTGCAGGCCTGTCGTTTAACTCCGGGAACCGGCTATGGGGTGATTCAGACGGCGAGAGGCCAGTTGCTGCACCGGGTGGTATTAACCGATGGGGTGGTTAGTCAGTATGATATTGTTGCGCCTACTGAGTGGAATTTTCATCCTGAGGGATTGTTGCCTACAACGCTACAGGGGGTTCATATTGGCAGTCCCAGGCAGGCTAGAGAGTTGTGCAGAACAATGATGTTGCTGGCCGATCCCTGTGTTGGTTTTGAAATACAGGCGATATGATGGTGTAAGGGCTGAGTTTAGCAGCCCTGTCATCTGCCGAATCAATGTAAAGTCTGACGTGGCGTTATAGGTAACAACGGTTGTTATAAACAGATATATGAAGAGAGCGAAGCCCGATGCATGAGATGTCAGTCTGCGAAGGTATTATCCAGGTACTTGAAGATCAGGCAATCAGTCAGAATTACACCAAAATAAAAACGGTGTGGCTTGAGATCGGCCCTTTAGCGATGATTGAGAATGATTCGTTGCGCTTCTGTTTTGATGCGGTTACCCGTAACACTCTGGCTGAAGGGGCACAACTTGAGATCATTGAATTGGCGGGGCAAGCCTGGTGCCTGCAATGCGCGCAGACAGTAGAGATTAAAAAGCGTTATGATGCCTGTACCGCCTGTGGCAGTTATCAGCTGCAGGTAACTCAGGGCGAAGAGTTGAGAATTAAAGAGCTTGAGGTGGAATAAGATGTGTACTGTATGTGGTTGTAGCGAAGGCGAGGTGTCGATAGAAGGGCATCATCAGGGACATGGGAGTACTCATACACATGGTTCTCATTCACACAGTCATGAGCATGGTCATGGCCACTCCCATAACGGTAATCATAGCCACTCACATACGGGGACTTACAGTTCTGATACCGGTCATGATACAGGCCTCGAGGAGACAGAGTCTGTGATCGTTGCCGAAGGGGATAACCTGCACTTTGGTCATGGGCCCGCCCATGCGCATGCACCAGGGTTGAGTCAGACCCGTATGGTGCAGATCGAACAGGACATACTAGGTAAGAATGATCGTTATGCGGCGCAGAACCGGCAACGTTTTGATGCCATGAGCCTGTTTACTTTGAATCTTGTTTCCAGCCCTGGCTCGGGTAAAACAACGCTGTTAACCGCCTCAATTGAACAACTTAAGACGCGCTGCCCGGTTGCAGTGATCGAGGGAGATCAACAAACCGCTAATGATGCCGACAGGATTCGTGAGACCGGTGTACAGGCGGTGCAGGTGAATACGGGTAAAGGCTGCCATCTTGATGCCCATATGGTGGGTCATGCGATGGCGCATTTTGAGGATATTTCAGGTGGCCTCCTGTTTATTGAAAATGTCGGGAATCTGGTTTGCCCCGCTGCATTTGATCTGGGGGAAGCACACAAAGTAGCTATCCTGTCTGTGACTGAAGGTGAAGACAAACCCCTGAAGTACCCGGATATGTTTTATGCAGCAGATCTGATGCTGCTTAACAAAGTTGATCTGCTACCTTATCTGGATTTCGATGTAGAGCAATGTATTGCTGCGGCGAGACAGGTGAACCCGGATATTGAGGTGATTCAGATCTCAGCCCGTTCCGGTGAAGGAATGTCTGAGTGGCAAGGCTGGATTGAACAACGCCGTGTTGCGCGTATTCGTAAACGCATAGATCAGCTTACGGGGCAGATCCATCAGCTAGAGGCAATGGTGTAATTCATGCTAACTAAAAAACGTCCGCTGGTACTTTGTGTTGATGATGAGATTCGTTCACTGGAAACACTGGAACGTACCCTGGATGAAGAGTTTGATGTACTCACTGCATCCAGTGCAGCAGATGCGTTAGCTATTCTGGAGGATAACCAGGTTGAAGCAATCATCTGTGATCAACGCATGCCGGGGGCCACAGGGGTAGAGTTGTTGACGGAGGTAAGGCAACGTTGGCCTGAACCGGCTAGAATGATTCTGTCAGGTTATACCGATTCTGAGGATATTATCCGGGGCCTGAATGAAGCGGGTATCTATCAGTACATTACTAAACCCTGGCATCCCGAAAACCTTTTGATGGTAGTGCGTAACGCCTGTCAGTTGTGTCAGCTACAGAATGAAAATGAATTGCTGACAATGGAGATGCGTCTTACGGCAGATCAGGTTGAACGCAATGTCAGTGATAAAAAAGCCCTGCTTAAATCAGGCTTTCAGCTGAATGAGATTCGTCGCTCAGATAATAGCCCGTTAAACCAGTTGTGTGATCAGGCAGCCAGAGTCGCACCTTTTGATATTTCGGTTCTGATTACCGGTCCATCCGGTACCGGTAAAGAGCTGTTTGCCCGGGCACTTCATTACAATAGCTTGCGTGCTGATCAGTCTTTTGTCGTTGAAAACTGCGGAGCCATGCCTGATGAGCTTCTCTCCTCTGAACTGTTTGGGCATAAGAAAGGTTCTTTCACAGGCGCTATCAGTGATCATGTTGGACTGTTTGAACAGGCCAATGGCGGTACGATTTTTCTGGACGAGATAGGTGAAATCAGTCCATCCTTCCAGGTAAAACTCTTACGTGTGTTGCAGGAGCGAGAGGTTCGGCCTTTGGGTGATAATCGTCGTCGTAAAGTCGATGTCAGGGTCGTCGCTTCCACTAACCGTGATCTGGAAGAAGAGGTTCGGGCCGGCCGTTTCCGTCAGGATCTTTACTATCGACTGGCTGAAGTTACTTTAACACTGCCCGAGTTGTCTCAACGTAAGGTTGATATACCGATGCTGGCACAGGGCTTTCTGGAAAAGGCGATAGTTGAATTCGATAAACCGGTGCAGGGGTTCACTGATGAAGCGCTGGTCTGTATGCAGGCTTATTGTTGGCCAGGTAACGTGCGGGAACTGCAGAATGAGGTTCGGCGTATGCTGGTACTGGCTAATGGCGAGCAGTTGGGGGCTGATCTGTTATCGCCACGGGTATTAAGGGCTGCTCCTGCGGAAGAGGGGAGCGAGCTGGAGCTGTTAGCAGGTCTTGATGGTAGTCTTAAAGACCGGATAGAAGCATTAGAAAAACGGATTCTTAAAGAAGCCCTTATTCGTCATCGTTGGAATAAGAGTCAGGCTTCACGTGAGCTGGGTTTGTCCCGTGTGGGATTGCGTTCGAAGCTTGAGCGTTATCAGTTGGAACGGGTTACATCAGTCTTAGCGGATGAAAAGTCAGCAGCGTCTGACTGCGAGCACTAAGCCTTAAAAAATCATCTTTATATTTTAGTACGCCCGGCTTGCCGGGCGTTTTGCTTTCTGCGCTAAGGCTGACTAATTTTAGGGTAACAAGTATAGGATTTATGACACGCCTGTTGCCATAAACTCAGGGTGTTCTGATGTTGTCTCTGTCTGTAGTAACTCAATGTTTTCTACGAATGGCTAAAAAACAGCTCCGTTTAGTTGGGCAGTGGTTATTACTATCGCTGATATTGGTTTCTGTAAATATCGTTTCTGCCACCGAATATCAATATAGAAATAATGATTACCTGGTAGGTGCAGTGAGCTATACCTATGCCCGATATGAGGATACGTTACTGGATATAGCCCGGCAGAATAATGTTGGTTATAACGAGATTACCCGGGCTAATAGTCAGGTGAATCTCTGGTTACCCGGTGAGGGATCCCGGATCAGGATACCGCAGTTATTTATTCTACCAGCGACGCCCCGGCGGGGTATTACGCTGAATCTGGCTGAGCGCAGACTTTATTTTTTTCCAGAGCCGATATCGGAGGATACAAGAAGACTGGTCACTGTGCCGGTTGGTATAGGGCGGGAAGGCTGGCAAACACCGATAGGGCCTGCCAGAGTCATAAATAAAATAACAGCACCGTCCTGGACGCCGCCCCCCTCTATTGTTGAGGAGTATCGACAGCAGGGGATTGAGCTGCCAAATCAGGTACCGCCCGGGCCAGATAATCCTCTGGGTGAGTTTGCGATGCTGCTATCAATACCGGGATACCTGTTACATGGTACTAATCGTCCGGATGGTATTGGCATGCGAGTGAGTCACGGTTGCATTCGCCTGTTTCCTGAAGATATTAAAGCGCTGTTTAATCGCGTTGCCCTTGATACCCCTGTCTGGATAATTGATCAGCCGGATAAAGTGGGGTGGCGTGGTGATTTTCTCTATCTGGAAAGTCATCCTGCCAGTTATAGCCGTTATGTCATTAATGAAGAAAACTACAGGCAGGACATTCAACAGGTAGCGATGAGTGGTGGGTTCGAGGTCAACTGGTCTCTGGTCGAACAGGTTCATCGACGTGCTGATGGGGTACCCGCTATTATCGGGCGCAGGTTACCACCTGTTCGCCAGTAGGGCTCTTATTATTAGAAATAGGACCAGTCGTTCTTTTATTTCGCCATTGTACGTTCAAATGCACGATCAATTTTTTCGCTATTTTCCAGGCAGCACTGTTGTGCTTCATTTGCTGCTTTCATCGCTTGGTCAGCTTTCGCCTCAGCATTTGCAGCCTGAGCGCTGGCGCGTTCAGATTGAGCTATTGCTTGTTCGGCTAAACTTCGGATGGTGTCCATTTCAGATGTGTTTGTGGCACAGCCACTGGCCAGCATCGCCAGTATTGCTATCGCTGCCCAATGTGTAATGAGTTTCATATTTTTCACCATTTATAGCTAGGGTGTTGCCATTCAAGTATAGAAGTAATTAGCGCTATAAATGATATAAGCCAAGATAGCCGGTAGACGAGAAGGGATACTAAAGTGAAGAGGATAAAGCGGGTGATGCAAATTGAGGTAGTAAGCTTTGAGAATAAGGCAATAGAGAAAGACTGGAGAGTAAGGCTAGAGAATACGACAGGAAAGTGAAGTTGAGAGAGAAAGTTCAGAAACAAAAAAGCCCCACATAGTGGGGCTTTTTTACAACTTGCTAATTACTTAGCCAGTTTAGTTACTTCAGCCATAGCAGATTCACCAGCTTCTTTAGCCAGAGTAGTGAATGCTTCACCTTGTGCTTTCAGCAGCTCGAACAGAGCAGTGTTAGCGTCGATGTTGAACTTAACTACGTCTTCAGGAGTCTTCAGGCCTTTAGCTTTTTCAGCTTCAGTTTGGAAGAAAGAAGCCAGTTGCTCGCCAGACTGCTTCTGAAGTTCAACAGACTTGCTGATAGCAGCAGCTTGCATTTCCATCAGAGTCTTTACGGAATCAAAAGATTTTTGAAAATCGATGTTGTTAGACATGGTGTATCTCCATTAAGGTTCGTATGCTGCATCGCACAATGGAGTCTATTTTAGAGAACTCAGAATCGAAGTCAATCTTTATTTTGTTGCGGTGCACAAAAAAATGAGTTTTATGACCAATATGCTGATTTTACAGTACTTAGGGGGGGCTTAAGTTCTGGCTGTCATGTTGGAGACAGAGGCTTAAGGCCATCATTATAAAGATAATATGCACTAATAATTTCTCGCAGGCACAAAAAAACCGGCAGATCTCTCTGCCGGTTTTTTTAAAGACTCTGTTTAAAGAATTAAACAGCCATCTTCTGAATTTCAGCGATTGCTTGCTCGCCAGAAAGTTTAGCCAGGGAAGTAAAAGCTTCGCCTTGAACTTTCAGCAGCTCAAACAGTGCTTTGTTAGATTCAACGTTAAACTGTACGAACTCTTCAGGTGACTTCAGCTGCTGAGCTTTTTCAGCTTCAACTTTGAAGAAGTTAGCCAGTTGCTCACCGGACAGCTTCTGCAGTTCAACAGTCTTAGTGATAGCTGCAGTTTGCAGACCCATCAGGGCTTGGATTGAAGCGAAAGGCTTTTGAAAATCGATGTTAGCGTTGATCATGTTAATCTCCAGAAATTTATGTTGCAGTGCACAATTGCGTCTATTTTAACCAAAAAAAGCTTAAGGTCAACATTTTTGTGCGCCGCACAAAAAATGTTTCTCAGTTGCAGACTAGGGATAGAGTATGACGCTTGTGTGACGAGGAGATGAAGCCGATATGAATTATCACTGGAGCAGAGAGGCCCTTACTGCAGGGCCTGATTAAGCCTTGAGGAACTAGCTACCCTCTTCAAGCGCGCTTTTAAGTTGCTCAATTACTTTAGTGGATAATCGATTAATACGTAGTGAGTTTGTCTGCGCATCAAATTCAATTTCACTGTTGGTATGCAGGTGGCCCAATGAACGCTTGGAGAAATCCAGCTGCCAGTTATCCATCTTGGTTTTTACTTTAGTGTAGGCGTTGATGGTACTGGTATGAGGCTGAAACTCATGACTAACCTGATATTCTTCAGAGTTAGCAAATTTACCAAAGCGGGCTGATGGTTTTTCTGCCTGCTCAGGCGGAATATAGTTATCAAAGATCTGCTCAACATCTGGCAGGTAGGCCGATTGTTTTTCACCCCGCTGGCGTGACAGGTAACTGACCACATCTTCAACAATCTCTTCCTGCCTTTCATGCAGATTATTCTGGCGACAAAAATCCTCACTGGCGCGGATCAGGTCTGAAGTCGATTTTTTCGATGGCACGACATCGGTGCAACCTAATGCATTAGAGAAATAATGAGTAATATCGCCTTTACGTTTAGTGCCGATGAAACTCAGGTAGCTATCAGTGCCTTCTTTGTAGGTCGTGATATTGATTCTGGCGGCCTGATGCAGTTTTTCCAGGTCCACTTCAGTGACTTTGGTAGGGTTCAGCTCATCATCAAAGGCTACCCCTGTTTTATCTCTTACCAATGCGATCAGCAGAAAATCGAATACATCTGAGGAGTAGTACATAAAGATGGCATAGCCACCGGTAGCTGAGCGGGCGGAGGGCTGTTGCAGGGACGCCGCCAGTTGTGCCAAAGCCTGATCACAAAGGGTCAGGAACTTCTGCTCGTCAGCAGGACCCTGAATGAATTGTTCGAAATTGGAAATAAAAGGGTAGCCTTCACTGTTTTCTTCGTTGAAAGAACCGTGAGTCAGGGCAGAACGGCGACCATAAGCGGCGGCCAGCGCATTAAAAAGCTGTTGTGCCATGGGATGATCTATATCGATCGGTCCCCCTTTTTCGCTGATAGTAGCGACACTGTCGTCGGCTTCTTTAATCAGTTCTCGAATGGCAAGAAATTTCAGATCCATAGTCAGCGGTTTCCGGTAGCGATATATCAAAATAACAAGGCAGGCAGTTTAGCTTAATCGCCTTGACTGTTAAATATAGTGGAGTGTTAAAGATGGCAAGCAGTTATACATCAGGGGCGGTTTCAGCTTCCAGCAAGTTCAGAATATGCAGGGCTTGTACTCTGTTGTTGCCACAATGCTCCTGATCGGCGATAAAAGCCTGACACAGTGCAGGATAGGCAGGATCATTCCAGATTTTACAGTTAAGCTGAGCATCGAGGTTACTGCAGGGTACTCCGGCAGGCTTGCCTGCCGGCATATTCGGTATTGGGGTACTGATATGAGGAGCGATACAGCAAGCGGCACAACCGGAGCGACATTTCATAATTATCTGATTCGTTATCTGATGTTTTATATGCAGGGCTCTGAGTTGTTAAAGTTTGAAAACTCTAAGGATAAAGCAATGCTTTAGGGGGCAATCTGGCTATAATAGCGCCCCCTGTCCGAAAATATAAGGTAAGTTGTCATGGCCCTTAAGCCCACTATCTACAAAGTTGATCTGCAGCTCAGCGATACAGATCGACATTGTTATGAGTCATGTAACTTAGTTCTGGCTCAACATCCCTCTGAAACTCTTCAGCGTATGATGGTTCGTTTAATGGTATTTGCGTTGAATTATCATCAGGATCTTTCCTTTACCAAGGGACTGTCATCGACGGATGAACCTGAACTATGGCAAGTTGGCCCGGACGGTCAGGTTGAACACTGGATAGAGTTGGGACAGGCATCTCCAGAGCGTATACGAAAAGCGGTGAGCCGTGCGCCAAAAATATCACTCTATGCATATGGTCGGGAGGCTGATATCTGGTGGCAAAAGCATGGGTCTGTAATTAGCGCATTACCTAAAGTGAGTGTGTGGAGTTTTAATGATGAACAGGTCGAGCAGCTAGCGCAGTTTGTCAGCCGCTCTATGCAATTATCGATATCAATTAGTGATGGTGAGATATATTTGAGTGATGAAGGCCATCATCTGAATCTGACATTATCTGAGTTGAGTGTTCAGTAAGCTGTTGAAGAGATCCGGGCCCAACAACAAGGGGTTAGGTTCTGCTGGAAAGAACCAGTGTCGGTTGGAGATGGACCCGGATATTAGTCAGTCTATACGGTTTTGAGGCACGTGCAATTTAATAGATATCAATTCTATTCGGGTAATTACCCATTTTGGGTTTTATTTAGTTTAAAAAGTATCAGCCTTTAGCTACGTCAGACATTCCTTCCATCATCGCCAGTTCTTTCTGGGTAAAACCCGCTTTGAGTCTTATTTCATGATTGAAGGGGCCTTTTAGCGGGCCTTTCATATATTTCCAAAGTAGCTCAATAAAGGTTGAATCCGGGTCAACACCTTTTTCTGCGCAGCGATGATGGAACCATCGGGTACCAGAGCTGACATGACCGATCTCTTCGTTAGCGATCATGGTCAGAATTTTAACCATCTTCTGATCACCCAGGTTGTCAAACTTTTTGATGGTTTTAGGTACCACGTCCAGGGCGCGCGCTTCAAATACCCGATGGACTATTCCCATCCGATCTAGCATGTCATCGGCGGTATCGACGGCGGTATTCCACAATTCGTTGTGTGCGGTGAAGTAACCATAGTCGTAACCCATCTCGCGCAGCCTGCTACGTAGTGCTAAAAAATGGGTCGACTCCTCTTTGGCGCACTGCACCCAGTCAGCGTAATATTCTTTTGGCATATCCCGATATCGATAGACCGAATCCAACGCCAGATTGACGGCAGTGAGCTCGATATGTGCCAGGGCGTGAATCAGGGCTGCACGGCCTTCTTCCTTACCCATTTTACGTTTGTTGACATCCGCAGGCAGGACAAACTCTGGCTTGTCAGGCCGACCAGGGTCATTCAGCAGTTCTGGCGCTTCGCCTTCCTGCCATTCCAGTTCGCCGGCATCCCATTTGCCTGACAGTTGCATGGCAAATTCTAACTTTTCATCAGGGTCAGACAGCAGTAGGGCATGTTTTGTCTGGTCATAGATATTCAGCAAGGGAGAAGCTCCGGTTTATTTCCTGGCATTATTCTAGTGAAAAAGCTTGTGATTGTATGGCTGAGAAATCGTTATCTTGGGGCGATCAAAATGACCAGAGCGCAGAAGATAACCAGCGCAATAAAAAATTTAACGAAGACTGGTTTTTCATTGCTTTTCTTTTGTTCGACCGGCATTCCGCAGGATGGGCAAGAGATGCGGGCCTGAGGAAATTCAAAGTGGCATTTAGTGCACTGCTGAGTGTTATTGGTTTCGGTCATCTACTTACTTAGCCTTTGTGCCTTGTTTTTTCAGAGATAAGTTTTTCAGAGATAGGTTTTTCAGAGACAGGTTTTTCTGGCATCTGTTTAAGGTGCAGTTTATCTCTGTTTATTCGAATCTGACTTGATTAATGATATGCCGCTAATCAGGCTCTGAATGTTCCAGTGTTCATCACTTTACGTTAAACGCTTAAGTGAGGAGCGCTAGGTTAAAATTATGTGATATATCATTAAGTAGCGGAGTATAGCGGGAAAAGACATTGGGATCATCAGTCAATTAACGTTGCGCAGTGTAATGTTAATGATGAACCAGGTGCTGAAATGTCGGTCTAAACTGGATAATTGTTTTCAGGAGGCTGGATATGTGTGGCACCGCCCGAATCCGACATTGCCATCATCAGCGCAGAGAAATATCGAGTGAAAGCGGTTTGTTTGATGGTATCTCATCTTCGGTATTGCAGCGTTTTACCGAGCAGGCTAATGCCGCCGACATGAGGCGCAACGTTTTGCAGCAATTGGGTCGCTATCCTGCGGATCGAAATGCTGACGTTATCGATATTGATACGAGCGCTGATGGCGATAGCGTCGATAGTCATGCATTGCCGGATCCCGAATAAGTATCCGCTGGTATACAGGATAACGTTTCAGGTGGCCGTTATGGCGATAGTACTGATCCTGTCTATGTGGCTTATTGCGATAATGCCCCTTAGCTCTGCCTGGATGGTAGTAGCCATCTTTATATGAATGTCTGTGTTTATACGAATGCCTGTAACTGTCCCGGTATGAATGGTGATGTCTTGGTTTATAGGAGCGCTGGTATCTGTCTCTATATGAATAGCTTCGATAATTATGGTGTCGGTCAGTGATATAGATACGTAGATTTCCGGTTCCTATCGAAATCCCACCATGCAGACGTATATCTGTTTCGGCTAACGCTAAAGCTGGCGTACAGCAGAGTATAAAAATTAGAAATGCTCTTAAACTACACATGATATTTAACCTCGCTTACGGTTAAATTTTAGTGCAATAGTCGTGCTACAAAGCGGATGATTTTTCAGTCAGAAAAGCAGCAGAATTAAGCCTCTGTAAAGGAAGTGCAGAGGCTGTATAAGTGTTTATGGGGCTGGTTTCAAATTGGCGGAACAAAGCCAGCGACAGTGCTGTTACTGAAATGACCAAAGATTAAACGACGTAAACGGTACCAGTAGGTACCAAAGAAAACGATAAAAATACCGAAGCCGATAAATATAAGTAACGGCAGGTTGCTGCTATCCAGAAGGTTGTTGTTGACCACCTGGAAGATTGCATAGATGGCATAAGATAGGCTTGATACCAGCATTGCACGGCGATCTACAAACAAGGCTGTTAGCATGAAGAGCAGGAAAAACAGTAGCAGAGACAGTTCTCGGTTACTGCCTGTATCCAGTACAGCAAGGTCGCTGAACAGCAGTGTTGTCATCATGCCGTGCACTATCAGCGGTGATGCCAGCAGGTGGAGCCAGAAGCCACAATCACTGGCCCGTTGCTGGCGCCGACGATCCCGGGCATCGAAACTCATAGCAGCAAAAAAAACACAGAGACCAAAGAGCGTAAATAGTAATTGATGCTCCAGCATCTCCAGACCTATCAGACTTATGACAGCTGCAACAAGTCCGCCGGCGACGGGGAGCAGGCTGAAAGGCATTCGATAGCGTAGATAGAACAGCAATGAGCAGCCACTCAGGGTGAGAAATTGAAGTTCTGCTGTTTCAAATTCAGAGATGCCCAGTGCTTTACTGAGGAAGTACAAGGTCGATACCAGAATCGTAATTCCCGGCAGCGCAAGTCTGCGTATCCGAACCAGCCATTCTGCAGCCGCCAGATACACAATCACAGGTAGTAGCCATTGCAATTGAGACAGTTCCATAGCGCTTACTGAAAAGGTGACAAAAAGTACCCCGAGGGCAATGAATATATCGCCAAAATTACGCACAAAACGTAACTGTTCTTCACCTGATGTCTGGTCTTCATCAGGCTGTTCAGAGGCGGCAAAGCTGATTAATTGGCTTAACTGTTGCTGGCTGATAATGCCGCGATCAGCTGCCCGCTGCAAAGTCTCTCTATCCACGTAATTGTCCGGCTGGTGAAAACCCCAGCTTAGCGTTTTATACCTTGTTGGGTAAGGGGGATATGAGGTTCTTTAGCTTAATTTCAGATCATCAATCAGGTTCAGACAGGTCTGATCGTCAGTTGGAATGTAAAAGGCTCGCTTGTCATAAAAGTACCGGTCCAGAATGTGTGTCTGATGATCGGTTGACAGCTGCTCAAATTCAAAGCCTTGCATCGACCATTGTCCAAATTGACGATGTGATATCGGAGTGACCTCTAGCAACCGTAGATTGGTATGTCGGGAGTCATTGAGAATGCTCTGGTATAGCTCTTCAATAATCTGTTGTTCGCCTTCGAGGCGTTGCAAAAAGTTCATACCATGACTTAATAAAATTCCGCTAACGCCGAGTCGTTGGTTTTTAGGTTGTGCAACTTCAAGAATCTCTTTAACTAATGACCATTCAATCAGTTTATTGGAATCGCTAACGTAGGTAAGGCGGGCAAGGCTCATATAAAGGCACTCCGATAAAGAGGTAACAGGATTAGTGTTGCTCTGAATCGGAGTATTCTCCAGCGATGGATACCCGCTTTGGGGAATGAAAGGCTATTTTCGACGTATACCTATTACCCGGCCTGTATTTTCGGGGCGGGGCAACGTCGATTGTTGTTCAGCCATTGCGTTGATGTTAGCAGCAATATTATCCGGAAAGGTGCAGCTGCTACGGCTTTTCAGATCGACACACATTGCCATCTGTTCAAGGGTGGAGGCCAGGTACTGGGTGCCGTCGCCATTATCTGCATACATCTCAAAATACAGATGGATACGTTTGCTGTCATGATCAACTAATTGGCAACGTACCTCGACCGGCTGATCCAGAACAACTTCATTGTTATAGGTAATGTGATTCTCTAAAACCATCCAGGAGATATCTGTCGCTTTAGTAACTGCTTCGCTCAGACCAAGTTGACTAACCAGTTCGGTGCCCGCCAGATCAAAAATAAGAACGTAGTAGGCGACATTCATATGGTTATTGTAATCAAGCCATTCGGGTTTGATGTTGGTATTGAATACCACTGGGGCTGGGTTGCTCATGATTATTGTTATTCCCGGATTGATAGAGATCACAGAATCTTACTATTGGCCGTCGCTGCTGCCAATGGCTGAGTTATGATTGCTTCTTTTCTTCAGCCAGAGCAGATAAGTAGCAGATATGAGTGATATCAAATTAACCGCATACAGCCATGGTGCAGGCTGTGGCTGTAAAATTTCGCCGGCGGTACTGAAAACTATTTTACAGACCGATCAACCGGGTTTTGATGATCCAAAACTACTGGTTGGGAATCAAAGTAGTGATGATGCGGCGGTTTATGATATTGGCAATGGTCAGGCACTAATCAGTACCACCGATTTCTTTATGCCTATAGTTGATGATCCTTATGATTTCGGCCGGGTGGCTGCGGCTAATGCGATAAGTGATATCTATGCTATGGGCGGCAAGCCCGTTATGGCGATCGCGATACTGGCCTGGCCAGTAAACCTGTTAGCACCAGAGATTGCACAGCAGGTGTTGGAAGGGGGGCGAGCGGTATGTCGCGATGCGGGCATTGCGCTGGCCGGAGGGCATTCTATCGATGCTCCTGAACCTATTTTTGGCCTTGCGGTGACCGGTACTATTGCGACTCAGCAGGTGAAGCGGAACAACAGCGCTCGCGGTGGTGCAAAGCTTTATCTGACCAAGCCCATTGGCGTAGGTATTCTGACCACAGCAAAAAAACAGGATAAGTTAAGTCCGGAGCATGAACGGCAAGTTGTTGCGAATATGACAACCCTGAATAAAATCGGCAATCCGCTGTCTGAGATTGAGGGCGTTTCAGCCATTACCGATGTGACCGGTTTTGGTTTGATGGGGCATCTGCTGGAAATTTGTGAAGGCAGTGATCTGGCTGCGACTATCGATGCTGATGCTGTTCCGTTATTGGAGGGAGTCGATCATTACCTTGATCAGGGCTGTATCCCCGGGGGAAGCCTGCGTAACTTTGACAGTTATGGCAGCAAAATTGCGCCGATGACGGAGCGGCAGCAACGATTGTTCTGTGATCCTCAAACCAGCGGGGGGTTGCTGGTGGCCGTTGATTCCAATGCATCAATCGAGGTTGAGGCCTTAGGGGCTCGTTATGGTCTTGAGCTACAGCCCATTGGTGAACTGAAAGAATATAATGGCGATTACCGCATTGAATTGGTAGATAGTGCTGATCTATAAATTGGAAATATAAGCCTGGCTAAACAGGGTTTAGTCAGTTGATGATTCAGTATTTGTTTCAGGTTTATCTAAGGCCGCTTGTTCAGCGGCTTTGGCCGCTTTTTGAGCCGCATTCCAGGCGTTCATCTCTTCGAAATAGGTATCCCAAACGCAAGGAGAGCACTGGCCTTCACAACATTCAAAATCTGCAGGGCGGGTTGGCTTTTCTAAGGTCATGGTGTCGTTTCATCTGTTTCAATTCCTACCATTTTACTCTGCTTTTAGTTTAGCGCCCAGTAAACATCAGTTGTAGAGCGCTTTTTTACTACCTGTCCGAACGGCTTTCTGAGACAATACAGCTCCTCGTAATAAGTTGTTCGAATTATTTCCATGAAGAAAACCGCCCCTGATCTTTTTTCCTATCCCCGTTACTGGGCTGAATGCTTCGGTGTTGCGCCTTTTTTACCTACCAGTCGTGCCGAGATGGAACAGCTGGGATGGGATAGCTGCGATATCATTATCGTTACTGGAGATGCCTATGTTGATCATCCCAGTTTTGGCATGGCTGTTATGGGCCGTTTACTTGAAGCTCAGGGGTTTCGCGTCGGCATTATTGCTCAGCCAGACTGGCGTAGCGCAGACGCTTTTAAAGCCTTAGGCAAACCCAATCTGTATTACGGGGTAACCGCAGGCAATATGGATTCGATGATTAATCGATACACTGCTGATCTGCGCATGCGCCACGATGATGCTTATACCGCGGGTGGAAAAGGCGGAGAGAGACCTGATCGGGCAGTCATTGTATATAGCCAACGTTGTAAAGAAGCTTATACCGATGTCCCGGTTGTACTGGGTGGAATTGAGGCAAGTTTGCGGCGGATCGCCCAGTATGATTACTGGAGTGATAAGGTGCGTCGCTCTGTGCTGATGGATGCTACGGCTGATATTTTGTTATACGGTAACGCCGAGCGGGCCATTGTTGAAATCAGCCACTGCCTGGCTGCAGGTAAAAGTATCGATGAGATGTGGAACCTGCGGGGCACTGTACATATTCGACAACAGGCTCCCGCGGGCTTCACTGAGCTGGATTCAACCCGGATTGACTGGCCTGGTAATATTGATAAATTACCCAACCCTTACGATTTTGGTAATGACCAGAGTGGTGCCGATAAGCTGATTGACCCTACGACTAAACGTTGTGGTGCTGACAGCTCTGTAACCGATGGCTCAGTAACGAATAGCTCAGTAACAGGTAGTCAGGCCTCAGAAACTGAGGTAGCGCCCATCAGAATCATTCCGATGCCGTTGAAGCGTAAAGAGAAGTTGTGCGCTGAAACTACCTATATTCGTCTGCCGTCATTCGAAAAAGTCGCTAAAGATCCTGCTCTCTATGCTCACGCATCAAGGGTGCTACATCAGGAATCAAATCCTCATAACGCCAGAGCCCTGATGCAAAAGCATGGCAATAGAGAGATCTGGGTTAATCCACCGCCGATTCCCCTGGAAACACCGGAAATGGATGGCGTATTTGGTTTGCCTTATCAGCGGGTGCCACATCCTGAGTATGGAAAGAATAAGATTCCCGCCTATGACATGATCCGTTTTTCGATCAACATAATGCGTGGTTGTTTTGGTGGTTGTACTTTCTGCTCTATCACTGAGCACGAAGGACGTATTATTCAGAGTCGCTCGCATGAGTCGATTCTGAATGAAATGGAAGCGATGCGGGATAAGGTGCCTGGATTTACCGGATCGATTTCTGATCTGGGTGGTCCGACTTCAAATATGTATTTTCTGAATTGTAATGATGATGAAATACAGTCTAATTGCCGTAAATTATCCTGTGTTTATCCGACCATTTGTAAAAACCTGGATACCGATCACAGTCGTACTACAGAACTGTATCGTAAAGCCCGTAAAATGAAGGGTATCCACAATGTCGCCATCGCTTCCGGTCTGCGCTACGACCTGGCAGTAAAAGATCCTGAATATGTTCGTGAGCTGGTTACCTATCATGTCGGTGGCTATTTGAAGATCGCGCCGGAACATAGTGAAGAAAATACCCTGACTAAGATGATGAAACCGGGCATGGGCACTTACTATGATTTCAAAAAAATGTTTGATCGTTTCTCCCGCGAAGCGGGGAAAAAACAGTATCTGATTCCATACTTTATTGCCGCGCATCCGGGCTGTGAAGATGAAGATATGCTGAGTCTGGCACTATGGTTAAAGCAAAACGATATCAAGGTGGATCAGGTTCAGAATTTCTATCCTTCGCCGATGT
This sequence comes from Amphritea balenae, assembly GCF_003858655.1. Taxonomy (GTDB): domain Bacteria; phylum Pseudomonadota; class Gammaproteobacteria; order Pseudomonadales; family Balneatricaceae; genus Amphritea; species Amphritea balenae. The sequence continues at coordinate 11,055 of NZ_RQXV01000001.1, read as the reverse complement.
CGTTGGCTACCGCGATGTATTATTCAGAGAAGAATCCGTTAAAGCAGGTAACCTATAAGAGTGAACAGCTTTATATTCCAAAAGATAAGGAGCAACGTAAAGCACACAAAACATTGTTGCGTTATCACGATCCTGAAAACTGGCCGACTCTCCGCTTAAAGCTTAAAGAGATGGGGCGAGAGGATCTGATTGGAAATCGCACGGGTCAGCTGGTGGTTGCAGAGGAAGAGCCGAAAGGGCGTAAGGCTCAGGCTAAAGCTAAAGCCCATAACAAAGCTGTTGCAGGTAAAGGCGCCGCTAACGATGCTCGTTCTAAGGGACGTGCCAGTAGTTCGTCTGATAACCGGACGAAAAGCCGGGCATCGAATACTAAAACCGGGTCAGGTGTGCCGGGGCGGGGCAAAAAATCATCTGCACCGAAAAAAGGTAAAAAATCAGCGGGTCGTACCAGTATTAAACGACAGCAGCGCTAAGCGATGCTGTCGCCTGAATACAGCCTCTAATCTTAATCATATTTCGGCAGTTCAGATCAGGTCATAGGATTCGCTGAGTCGCCTCTTCAGGGAGCGTTGCTCCATATAGTCCTCAATCATCTGGCGTTTACGGGGCTTTTTGTATTCCCGCTTTCTGGGCGCCATATCAGACTCACTGCATAAATGATTATCCAGTTCGTCCAGCGTACCGATTGGCAGGTCATCCAGGCGAATTTTGCTACTCATTGTTCCATACTCATTGTTCCATACTCTGAAGTTATTAACGTTCAGCTTATAAAACCTCTTTTGTATGAACAGCAGATGACTTCGGTGTTAAAGTTTTATAACAAAAATGGATAACCGTTGTTATATAGCAAAGGCATGTAACTACAGCGGTGAAAACGACAAGGGAGTCGTGGATATAATCGGATGCAGGTAAGGGGCGGCTATGGCACCGCTCTAATCATCATAGAATTCACGTAGTTCACGTTCCAACTCACGCGCTTCTCTGAGCTGCTCTATACGTTTTCGTTTTTCCGTATCACAGCAGAATTTTTTCTCTTTGGCATCGATCTTTATTTCTGGATCAACCCAGTTGTCAGCGACCTCGTCGAGATCGGAAGTCTGTTCGTGTTTGTCTGTCATGACTTCGCTCTTCACATGTAATGTGTGGGACAAATGCTGCAGGATAAAACTGCTGCGCCAGTGTTTCACATGATCAAACTGGCCTATCTGACCAATTCGCGCCTAATCAGATTATGGGACAATATGGGCTGGGGTAAAATGAATTTTTTTATCTTAAACCAAGCGGTTATATGAGAATTTTGCGATTAGATTTGTTGGCGTAAAAAAGAAAAAAATGCTACCTCTCTGAGCTAACTAAAAGCTAGACAATAAAAAACGCCCTTAAGGGCGTTTAATAGAACAGGACGTACTTATGTGTGAAACCTTGTTATGAGCGTTTCTGTAAAGCTGCGATACGATCGTCCAGTGGTGGGTGAGTCGCCATCAGAGCCATCAGGCCGGTCTTCATGTGGCTGCTGATACCAAAAGCAGTCATCGTGGATGGCATCTGATCAGGTACCTCGTATTCAGCTTTAAGTCGCTGCAGGGCGCCAATCATCGCGTGAGGAGATGCCAGTGAGGCACCTGCTTCATCTGCTTTAAACTCTCTCTTACGGCTAAACCAGGCAACGATGGTGGATGCCAGAATGCCCAGTACGATCTCAGCAACGATAGTGGTGATGAAATACCCTAATCCGTGCCCCTCTTCATTTTTGAGAATAACCCGGTCAACAAAGTGGCCAATGATACGGGCGAAGAACATAACAAAGGTATTAACAACACCCTGAATAAGCGTCAGGGTAATCATGTCACCATTGGCAACATGACCAATTTCGTGGGCCAGAACTGCGCGAATCTCTTCACGGCGAAAGCGCTGTAGCAGGCCAATACTGACTGCTACAAGAGCGCTGTTTCTGTTCCAGCCGGTAGCGAACGCGTTGGCTTGCTGAGCTGGGAAAACCCCGACTTCTGGCATACCGATACCCGCCTGATCAGACAGCTCTTTTACCGTATCCAGTAACCATTGCTCATCGGCGTTACGAGCCTGGGTAATGATCTCTGTACGGGTGGAGCGCTTGGCCATAAATTTAGACAGGAGCAGTGAAACAATAGATCCGGCAAAACCAAATACGGCACAAAATGCCAGCAGGTTACCAAGATCCAGATCGACACCGTTAGCCTGAAGAGTTGAGCCAACCCCCAGTATGCTTAAGGTGACACTGGCCAACGCAATAACTGCAAGGTTGGTAAGAAGAAAAAGACCGATTCGCATCATGATTTTTAGAAGCTCTTTATGGTTATGTTGATCATATAGATATAGGCGATCGGTTTAAGTTTCAAGATTCAGACTGAATGATATTAAAAAACTGGCTCGCACATAGCTGTATCACTATAATCGCATTTTTTTATCCGGATGAATCATCATGCAACAAATACTGGATTTGATTACCGGGCAGTTCAATGCTGCCGAAGGTGAAGTACGCCGTTTGTTTCATGGCCGGGGCAGGTCCTATCCCGGGTATGAACAGCTGATTATTGATTTGTTGCCGCCGGTCGTTATTATTCGCTTATTTGCTGAGCATGACCCTGCCGTCATCGATGGTTTAGACGAATATTTCCGTCAACTTGCTGGTGACTATAAGCCTCAGGTGCTGGTGGTGCAGCATCGATACCGTCAGGATGATGTTATTGAAGTGCGCTGGAATCACTCGGATCTGGATCTTGATGATGTACTTCAGGTACAGGAGCTGGGCCTGAGCTATAACGTACGGCCTCTGCGTAATCAGAACAGTGGTTTGTTTCTTGATATGCGTGAGGGACGCCGCTGGGTAAAGGATCATAGTACAAATAAGCGGGTACTTAACCTGTTTGCCTATACTTGTGGATTTTCAGTTGCAGCCATCGCCGGTGGGGCGGATAAAGTGGTCAATCTGGATATGAGTCGCGGGGCGCTGAATACAGGCCGTGATAATCACCGACTGAATCAGCACCCGATGCAGAAGGTTCAGTTCTTGGGGCATGATCTGTTCCGTTCCTGGGGTAAGCTGCGCCGTGAAGGGCCCTATGATCTGATTGTTATTGATCCACCCAGTTTTCAGCGCGGCAGCTTCGTTGCCAGTAATGATTATAAAAAAGTGTTGCGGCGCTTACCTGATTTAACTGAGGTTGGGTCTGAACTTTTACTCTGTCTGAACTCTCCGCAACTTGATAGCCAGTTTCTGCTACAACTGGTTGAGGAATTCTGTCCGGAATTCAGTTTTGTTGAGCGTATTGAGAACCCGGTTGATTTCCCTGATATTGATCCGGAGCAGGCATTAAAGGTTCTGTTGTTCAAAAAAAGTTAAGAAAGTAATAAAACCCTATAAAATTAAGGTGGCTGAATAAGCCTGGTTATCGGTTTCTCTATTTTAAGCAGGAGAATAAATGGATCTGATCTGTCTGGATATTGAAGCGAGCGGTCTGGGACCGCGTTCTTATCCAATAGAAGTCGCCTGGAAAAGCCTCGCTGGCGCGAGTGATAACTTTCTTATCGATCCCTGTTCAGCTGATGAATGGGACTACTGGGATGACTTTGCTGAAGAGATGCATGGTATCTGTCGCTCAGAGCTATTGCGTGATGGCGTCGATGTGCATACCGCATGTGACCGTATGAATGCGGCGCTTGCTGATAAGCTTGTTCTGAGTGATGCCTGGGAGTTTGATTATTTCTGGTTACAACGGTTGTTTCAGGCTACAGGCAAGGCAATGACGTTCAAGTTGCAAGGGCTTGAATCTGTTTTGCAGCGCGAAGAGTTAATTCAGTATCAGTTTATCTGTAAAGCGCAGTTGCGCCGGCACCGGGCGATGAGTGATGTAGACCATATACTGCAGGCCATTCGAAGTGTGAAATTTGATCTGTAATGATCAGATGGTTGTGCAAAGACAGTTAAAAACTAGTTATAAAAAGAAAGCAGTAAAAAGGCAGCCTCTGGCTGCCTTTTTAGTCTGGGGTTAGATCAGAGCAGACCGTCCAGGCCTGAATCGACCTGCATCGCTTCTTCAGATACCGATGCAATATCTTGAGGTAAACCTGCTACTTCTGCCTCAGAACGAGGGAAGTTGGCTATAACCTCTTCAAGAGAGCGCTCTTTACGAATACAGGCGTTAACATAGCAGGCAACGTTTACAACAGCGCTTAGTGCTGTTGGTTGTTCGGCTTCTAGTGGACGCTTGTGGTGGCGTACTGCATCGCCAAGCTCAGCAGGGAACTTCCAGTGTGCCAGTAATGCCTGACCTGCCGCAGGGGTGGTAAAGTTGAGACGCTCCATCTCTGCTTCAGAGCGACTGCATTGAGACTCTTCAACCCGCTTTTGGATCGCTTCAGCCAGTTTAGGCTTAGCAATATGCAGTAATAGGCGGCCGATGTTATGAATTAAGCCAACAGTAAAGGCAACGTCCGGATCTACATTACGGCTCTTTTCTGCATACCATTTTGCCAGAGAAGCAACTCTGAAGGACTCAGACCAGAACTGTTTAAGATCCAGTCCCTCAACCTCTTTAACTGAGCCGGCAATGCCTGATGCGATAACCATGGTTTTAAGTTGAACCATGCCTAGCATAACGACGGCTTCGTCAATTGATGATACCTTGCGGCTCAGGCCAAAGTGGGCAGAGTTGACCAGTCTGAGAATTTTAAGGGACAGAGTTTGATCTTTAGTGACTTTTGAAGCTATTTCGCCGTAATCGGCGTTAGGATTATTCAGTTGCTGAATGAGTTCACGAACAATATCAGGAACGTTCGGCAGTTTGTGGGTTTGTTGTAACAGTTCGCTGACTTCCATAGCCACTCCTTAGATGTGCAAGGCTAGATACCGCGCTTAAAACTGTTGTTTAGACAGTGCGGCGTTTGACTATAGATTCTTCTTTGCAAAGCAAGTTTGCAACAGGATTAAAACTCATTATGGGGATGTTGGTTGATCCGGCTTGAATAAGCCGGACCGGGATAGTTTTGGTGAGTGTGTATCAGAGATTCAAAACATGCTTTTCGATGTGAGCACGCAGCTCCTCATACTGGCCAGCCTCTTCAGGCATGAAATAAAACTTGTAGAAGTTTCGTTCAACGATGCTGCCCTTAGTGTCGCCAATCTTTTCTTTAGTGCTTGAGTAGCGGTATGCCATCTGTAAGTGAATGACGCGGGTATGAGGTGAAACGGTTATTTCATGGTTCTCAAGGTCATAGCGGGTTTTAGTCTCTTTAATTGTGTAAAAAGAGATTTCCGCCGCATGGCCGAGGTTGATTAAAAAGTTACTTGTTACCGGAAGGATATGGTTTTTCTCCATTCCGTTGTGTTCCATATAGATGCCGCAATTCTTCTTGATCTTTATAAACATACTGATTCCGCAAAGTAGGTTATGTAGTTGATCTGATGTTTGAGTCAGGCCAGAGTATATGTCTGTTTTGTAACTCTAATGTTACAGAGTATAGGCCCTGTTAGGGAAATAAAAAAAGCGATCTTAATATTGCATTATGAGACCGCTTTCAGGGCTCTTCTTTTGAGCATGATTTTAAGGACTTATTCCTGAGAGTATGTCCGTAAGAATGTTGCAATCCGATCTATCGCGTCACATAGCTCATCTTCACGGGGCAGGAAAACCAGTCTGAAGTGTTGAGTGTCTGGCATATTGAAACCGCTGCCCTGAACAATCAGTACTTTTTGTTGCTGTAAAAGATCCAGTGCCATCTTTTCATCATTTTTGATTGGATGAACTTCGGGATCAAGTTTGGCGAAGAGATACATCGCACCATCGGGTTTGGTGCAGGACACCCCCGGGATATCATTCATTTTCTGCCACGCCATATCCCGCTGATCGTAAAGCCTGCCGCCGGGAATAATCAGCTCATTAATACTCTGGTAGCCGCCCAGTGCCGTTTGGATTGCATGCTGTGCCGGTACATTGGCACACAGGCGCATGCTGGCCAGCATATCAAGACCTTCTATATAGTCCCTGGCGTGGTGCTTAGGGCCGCTGAGGACCATCCAGCCAGATCTGAAGCCTGCTGCGCGATAAGCTTTTGACAGACCATTGAAGGTGATGCAGAACACTTCGTCACTGAGCGAGGCGAGTGGTATATGTTTCGCTTCATCGTAGGTGATCTTGTCATAGATCTCATCAGCAAAGACGATAAGATTAAACTCTTCAGCCAGGGCGATCAGCTGGCGTAGGACGGGCTCGGGGTACACCGCACCGGTAGGGTTGTTAGGATTGATAACAACGATGCCGCGGGTGCGTTCCGTAATTTTACTACGAATGTCATCGATATCAGGCGCCCAGTCGCGCTCTTCATCGCAGTGGTAATGAACAGGATTACCGCCTGACAAACTTGCCGCCGCAGTCCAGAGCGGGTAGTCAGGTGCCGGAATAAGCAGCTCATCATTATCGTTTAGCAGGCCTTGAGTGGCCATTACAATAAGCTCACTGACACCATTGCCCAGGTATATATCTTCAATGCCGACATTGATAATGCCTTTCTTCTGGCACTCCTGCATGACGGCTTTACGGGCAGAGAACAGGCCTTTGGAATCACAATAGCCCTGGGCTGAGGGGAGGTTGTATATCACATCCTGCACAATCTCTTCCGGGGCTTCAAAACCGAACGGGGCAGGGTTGCCGATGTTAAGTTTGATTATTCTCTGGCCCTCTTCCTCCAGGCGTTTTGCTTCCTGGAGAACGGGACCACGGATGTCGTAGCAAACATTGATCAGCTTGTTAGATTTTCTGATAACTGACATGGATTAATCCTGTAGCGGTTCCCATTAATAAACTATTATCGGTAACATATATTAAAAAGTAAGTTTTTATAAGAATTACAACAGATTACCGAAGGGCGAAAATAATACGCTGTTTCGGCTGTGATGCACAGTTACAGATGGTTTATTTTGTTTTGGGTATCTGTATTGGAGTTTTATATGGCAAATTCAGAATATAAAGTGAAAAAGTCTGAATCAGAGTGGCGCGAACAGCTGACACCTGAGCAATATCATGTTTGTCGGGAAAAGGGTACCGAGCGACCGGGTACCGGGCAGTATGATCAGCACTTTGTTGATGGTGAGTATCACTGTATTGCCTGTGGTGAATCGCTGTTTCAGAGTAGTTCAAAATTTGATGCCGGATGTGGCTGGCCCAGTTTTGATGCGCCAGCTGTTGCAGACAACATAGATGAGCACCGGGATGTATCCCACGGTATGGTGCGTACAGAGGTGGTGTGTCATGGTTGTGGTGCTCATCTTGGCCATCTGTTTCCGGACGGGCCGACTGATACCGGGATGCGGTATTGTATTAACTCAGTGTCGCTAGGCTTTAGCCCAAAAGAGGAGTAACGGGTGAAATCATTCCAATGGATCTATGATCACGTAGCAGCGCATAAAGCCGGTGAGGATATTGAGGCGCTGCTGCCGCAGGTTAAGAGTTCGCAACAAATTGCAGAAATAAGCGACGATCGAATGCTGTCGGAGATGTCGTTAAGAATCTTTAGGGCAGGTTTAAAGCACTCGGTGGTGACAGCCAAATGGCCAGCATTCGAGCGCGCGTTTTTCGGTTTTGACCCTGAAAAAATTGTGCTTATGAGTGATGAGCAGCTGGAAAATCTGATGCAGAATGATCAGATTATCCGCCATTGGGGGAAAATAAAATCGGTGCGGATAAATGCTTTTATGGTGACGGAGCTGGCGGCTCAGCACGGCAGTTTTGCTCGCTTTATTGCCGACTGGCCAGAGCAGGATATCATCGGGCTTTGGGCGTTTTTAAAGAAACAGGGCCAGCAATTGGGTGGCAAGTCCGGGGCTTATTTTCTAAGGCAGATTGGCAAGGATACCTTCATACTGACTGATGATGTGGTGGCGGCGCTCAAAGCTCAGGGAATAGTTGAAAAAATGCCGACGGCAAAGCGAGATCTGCAAATAGTTCAGGATGCATTTAACCGCTGGCAGCAGGAGTCTGGTCGGCCTATGGCACAGATTAGCCGGTTATTGTCTCATACGGTGGGTTGGTAACCCTGCCCGAATAATCCGGGCAGGGCAGGTACCTGGTATCTGTATTCAATAGGCTTACTTAGCCAGCTTTGTACTAAAAACTTAAGGTTGCTGCAGAAAGTTGATTAGCTGAGGGTCGTTAAAGGCCCTGCTGATCGACATCAGTATCACTTCGTTAACTATTTCCTGGTTATCCTTCAGTGATGGGGTGGTAGCGAATTGATACTCTTTGTCGGTCTGGTAGTTGCCGCTGTATTGCTGATCGTATTTATCGGCAGTCACTTTTATCGATGCGCTGAGCTGCACGCTTTGTAAGGCTTTCTGTGTGGCAGCGTATTCCAGTTCTTCGAGAATAATGGTTAATTTAGTATCCGCAGAGAGTGTTGGTGTAGCACCGAGTTTAACCAATGCGACTTTAGCGCCATCGGTTAACGCCTGAGTTGCTGGCAATGGCAGGTTTACTTCGGCACGATCACTCAGGCGGCTGATACGGAAGCCGATCAGGGCAGAGCTACGCATATCTTTACTGATCACCTCGACTTCCAGTTCGGCCGGGAGGCTGATCTGCTGGTTAACGGATGGGTGAAGAGGCTCTATTGATAGTTGATGTGGATTAAAGGTACTACAACCACTCAGCATCAGTAGTGCTGTTGTCAGGGATACTATCAAGGAGCCTGCGAATAAGCCCCGAACTTTCTCTGTGGGCACTAAAACGGCTTGATGCGCGAAAGGTAGCGCAGAGGAATGACGAGTCCTTACCAAGCTGCCTGACAAAGCAGGAAGTCGATTTAGTGCCCACCCGGCGGGGCTTTTAGAGCGATCCAAATTCTTCGTTAACGATTTTCGACAGGCAACCAGCATGTCTGTAATCGTTGCCTTGAACTTGAACCGCTCTGAAAGCCAGAGGCGTTTGGGGCTTGTTCGTAGGTTCCTTTGCATTCTGCCCATCTGATGTTACTCCTGGTCAGGTATAAGTTCGGGTTTAAGTTGTGATAAAAATTCGCTTAGATTATCAGCCAGCTTCCTGATAGGTTTCTTACCGGGTTGCTCCAGCCAGATCTCACCGGTCTGGTTGTCGACGCTCAGAAACTGATCCCCATCCGGTTCGGTGCAGGCAAAGAACAGCGTAGCAGGCTGTTTTCGTTTTTGCTTAGTCAACAGATGTCCGATCAGGTTCCCCCGTAATCTTTCACAGTCAGCCTCATTCCAGAGAAATAGCAGGCTAAGATCGCCATCCTGACAGCTGGCTGGTATCGGGTCAGACCAGATGCAGCTGTACCATTCGCGTATATCAGGATGAATGCTGTATCCGATAGCGGTTTCCAGTCGATCAAACATTGCCTGGCAAGGGTTGTTCTGATCAGATTGATGAGCAGGCTGCCACTCAATACGTTGTTGCTGATCAGGCTCTCCCTGATAGCAGGGGGAGGGCCACTCATTGTCATAATGGGTCAGGGGTAGTCGCCCACTGTTCTGTTGCTGAAGCTGAACAGATAGTGCAATAAATTGCTTCAGTTGTTGTGTTAGCGTTTGGCTCATAACTGTCTAATTATCATGATGTTAAAAAAAATTGGCTGAGATTTGTGCTATCCGTGGATTAGTATTTACTTATTGATCAGCCTGCATATAAAGCCTAACTATACGCAGCTTGAGGTCAGTAGGGATAGTGGATCCGGAACAATGTAAATTATTTGAGATAAAGGTTTGACAAGCCAGGCAAAATCCTTACAATTCGGCACTCGATTTAAGGGCGTGTAGCTCAGTTGGGAGAGCGTCGCCCTTACAAGGCGAATGTCGGGAGTTCGAGCCTCTCCACGCCCACCAATCGATATTGAAGCGAAGGCTTCAATCGCTACGGAATATTTTATTTCGTGGTTTGAACCAATCACTGTTTAGGCAATGAAGGGTTGCGGGTTTTAGTCCCGTTCTATGAGGTGTAAATCTCAGCCACTGCGGAGTGGTAGTTCAGTTGGTTAGAATACCTGCCTGTCACGCAGGGGGTCGCGGGTTCGAGTCCCGTCCATTCCGCCACTATTTTAGATGAACGGTTAGATTATCTGCCTGTCATCTATTTAGGTAACGGCTCGCGGTGAAAGCCCGACCATACCGCCACTTTCTTTTCGAAGTGCTGAAAAGATCGTATACAAGCCATCTACTTAGTGGGCGTGTAGCTCAGTTGGGAGAGCGTCGCCCTTACAAGGCGAATGTCGGGAGTTCGAGCCTCTCCACGCCCACCACTAAGTATGAAGCGAAAGCTTCAGCCACTGCGAAGTGTTAAGTTTCGTGGTTGGGGCCTGTCACTGTTTCGGCAATGAGAGGTCGCGGGTTCGAGTCCCGTACTATGAGGTGAAAATCTCAGCCACTGCGGAGTGGTAGTTCAGTTGGTTAGAATACCTGCCTGTCACGCAGGGGGTCGCGGGTTCGAGTCCCGTCCATTCCGCCACTATTTTAGATGAACGGTTAGATTATCGGCCTGTCATCTATTAAGGTAACGGATCGCGGCGAAAGCCCGGTTATGCTGCCACTTCTTACGATCGAAAGTGCTAGATCGGAGAAGTAAAACAGAAAGCCATCTACTTAGTGGGCGTGTAGCTCAGTTGGGAGAGCGTCGCCCTTACAAGGCGAATGTCGGGAGTTCGAGCCTCTCCACGCCCACCACTAAGTATGAAGCGAAAGCTTCAGCCACTGCGGAGTGGTAGTTCAGTTGGTTAGAATACCTGCCTGTCACGCAGGGGGTCGCGGGTTCGAGTCCCGTCCATTCCGCCACTATTTTAGATGAACGGTTAGAATGCCTGCCTGTCATCTATTTAGGTAACGGCTCGCGGTGAAAGCCCGACCATAACGCCACTTTCTTTTCGAAGTGCTGAAAAGATCGTAACAAGCCATCTACTTAGTGGGCGTGTAGCTCAGTTGGGAGAGCGTCGCCCTTACAAGGCGAATGTCGGGAGTTCGAGCCTCTCCACGCCCACCACTAAGTATGAAGCGAAAGCTTCAGCCACTGCGGAGTG
>NZ_RQXV01000019.1 GCF_003858655.1 Amphritea balenae | reverse complement strand
GCTTATCCGCTTATCCGCTTATCCGCTTATCCGCTTATCCGCTTATCCGCTTATCCGCTTATCCGCTTATCCGCTTATCCGCTTATCCGCTTATCCGCTTATTCGAATACCAGCTTACCTGTGTTTCAGAGATCACTATCTGTAGCTAAATACTCTTTTGACAGAGCCGAGGTCTGCTTGATCGCACTTAATAGTAGCTAAGGATCAGCTGGGCTATCCGAAAAACAAGGCGCTTAATTAACAGGGATTAACGTACCGGGCTTAAAGCACAAGCTCTAAGCATAGGATTCTCAACATAGCTTAACTGCAAGCTCAAAAGGGGGTAACGCACGGGAGTTGAAGCTATGGATGCTGAATGTACCGTTTTCCAGATGGCCTGGTTTAATGGCAGAAGGTGAGGGTGATTAGCGGTAGAAGGAGGAGCGATGATGGAGACAGGAAGTTTCGGACGAAAGGCTTTTCAGCCTCCCGTCATATTCATAAAACGGACTACCTGAGTTTCATCATTATGCGAGAACAGATGGCTTTCAGGCTTATTGATAAGGGCTGCCTTAATGGCCGTTTTCAGGTGTTCAGGTTCACCCGGAAAGCGCCGCAGCAAACTGCGCAGATCCAGAGATTTTTCATTACCCAGGCAGAGGAGTAGTTGGCCTTCGACAGTCATTCGGAGACGGTTGCAGCTGGCGCAGAAATTATGGCTATAGGGTGATATAAAACCAATTCGACTGACGCTGTCAGCCATACGGAAGTACCGTGCCGGACCGCCACTCTTTTCGGTGCTGGCCAGTAATGGAAATTCACGATTGATGACACCATGCACTTCATCGCTAGAGCAAAAGCTCTGGGCGCGCGAATGGGCATTAATATCTCCCAGCGGCATCTCTTCGATGAAGGTGATATCGATTGCTCTGGCGCGGCTAAACGCTACCAGATCCAGTATCTCGTCTTCATTTCGACCTTTCATGATCACGGCGTTTAGCTTGATACCTTCATACCCTGCTGCAATTGCAGCATCAATACCATCGATTACCTGGCTTAGTTTGTGACGACGGGTTAACCGGGCAAAACGTTGCTCAGATAGCGAATCCAGACTTATATTGAGCCGCTTTACCCCCGCCTGACGTAATGGCTCGGCATAGTGAGACAGCTGTGAGCCATTAGTGGTTAAAACCAGCTCGCGCAGGTTTGGCAGGTTGCTTATTGATCTGCATAGATCAACGATACCGCTCCTAACAAGTGGCTCACCACCGGTAAGGCGAATCTTATCCACACCCAGTTCGGTAAAGGCCTTAGCGCAGGAATATAGCTCCTCAATACTCAGTACCTTTGCCCGGGGTAAAAATTGTGTATCTTCATTCATGCAGTACACACAACGAAAATCACAGCGGTCAGTCACTGAAAGCCTGAGATAGTTGATGCGGCGACCAAAGCCATCTGTTAAATCTGAAGCGGCGGCCGTATTCATACCATCTGCCTCAGATCCGCCAGACAATTAATATTAAGTTGGCTACCCTTCACGTCCATTAAGCCTTTACGTTTGAAGTCTGTAATCACTCTGGAAAATGTTTCAGGCTGCATCGAGAGCCGGGCGGCAATCAGGCGTTTAGCTAACGGTAATTTGATAACAACTGAATCCTTTTTGTTGTCAGTATCTTTTACCTGGCTTAATAGGAAGCGGATCACCCGATCAGTCGCGCTTTGTTGAGAAAGGGCTTCAATCTCATTTTGCTTTTCTTGCAGGCGTGCTGCTATTTCTACCAGAACGCCGTAACAACAAGCGCTGGATTGCTGTAATAACAGCTTATAGGCCTGACTGCTGAAGCTTAGTAAAGTGGCATTCTCAACAATAGCAGCATTGGTTGAGTGGGTATGTTTGTCGGTAAAAATCTCTGATTCGCCGACACACTCCTTATCCGTGAATACATTCAGCACGATTTCACGTCCGTCACAGCTAACACGATATAGCTTAACCACGCCTTGAATAATCAGATAGAAACGGTCTATTTCTGCTTCCTGTAGATATAGGGTATCTCCAGCTTTCATTTCATGAACCCGGGCAGACCCGGACAGACTTAAGAACTGCTCATTATCAAAAGCACGGAATAGAGAGTGCTGCCGGGCAGTGGGTAATAAAAATTTGAGTCGGGGGCAGTGCATAATGACTCCTTATCCGGTTGGTGTTGCGATACAGCAATGGCTGGCACCCCGGTTTTGGGGGATAGATCAGCGCAAGGTATCCTGATTAACACAGATGATAGAGATCAATTATGAATGACGTTCTTCTGGCAAATGAACAGGGATGATAATTTATGAAAACTTATGAACAGGCATAAAAAACACCGCCAGGGCGGTGCTTTTTATGGGTAAAGCTTAACCAATTGCTTAGCCAACGATGCAAACACCGTGATCAACATAGTGAATACTACCGGAGGTACCAGTAGAAAGATCACTTAGGAAATACAGCGCGGCGCCGCCGACTTCTTCTATGGTGGGTAACTGATGATCAACGGCTTTCTTTTCGTTGTAAGCCAGCATAGCATCAAAATCTTTAATGCCGCCTGCTGCGCGGGTTGCGATAGTGCCAGGTGAGATGCTGTTAACACGGATACGCTTAGGTCCAAGGTCCCTTGCAAGATAGCGGGTGGCCGCTTCAAGTGCCGCTTTGGCGCAGCCCATTACATTATAATCACCGGTGGCCAACGCACTGCCCAGATAGGAGAAGTTGATCATTGAGCCGCCATCTTTCATTAGCTCTTTTGCGTAGGAAGCCATGTGGATAAATGAGAAGCAGGACACGTCCATCGCTTGAATGAAGCCTTCCCGGGAACATTCAGAAATAGGTGCGTGTAGGTCTTCTAGTGGGCAAAATGCCAGTGAGTGGACCACGCCATCCAGTGTTCCCCAAGCCTCTTCAATCGCTTTGAACAGATGGCGCATCTGATCTTCCTGAGTAACATCCAGTGGCATAATAATAGATGCACCCAACTCTTCAGCAAGTGGTCGGACAAAGCGTTCAGCTTTGTCATTCAGGTAGGTAATTGCCAGCTCAGCACCTTGTTCCTGTAGTTTTTTTGCAACGCCGTAAGCAATACTTTTATCGTTGGCAATGCCCACAACTAATACTTTTTTTCCAGCCATCAATAATTCAGACATCTTTGCTCACCATATATAAATAAATCAATAATTTAAGATACCTGAAGAATGTTTCAAACTGATTGTAGATGATTCGTAATAGCTTCAGGTTGTGCCGGGCTTTTCTTTTGTGCTCTGCACAATTTCTATGGTTATTATATCGACTACTGTGAGGTTTTTATGAACAAATTAGACCCAAAATGGGTATCTGTTATTCAGGGGTTGCAGGCCATTGAAAAGCCAGGGTGTGTTTGTCAGCCTGTCTCTGATGCTGTTCGATGTCGTTATCAAAAAAGCGGGGGAGCTTAAACGTTATATACTTCAGCATTATCAGAGAAGTTAACGGAGAGAGCTTATGGCAGGTGGCTGGTCACGTGATGGTGCTGTTCAGGATCAGATTGATGCCAGTGTGGAAGATGCAGTGGCGTTGGCCAGAAAAGGTCTGCATCAGGGGGAAAGCCTGGAATATTGCGAAGCCTGTGATAACCCGATACCGCAAGCACGTCGTGAGGCGATATCGGGTGTACGTCTGTGTATAGCTTGTCAGTCCAGCACTGAAAAACAGCAAAGTGCTACTTCAGGGATTAACCGACGCGGTAGTAAAGACAGCCAGTTACGGTGAGTCGCGGTATTAGGAAAGAAAGCTTGATTGCAGTATTCTTAATTTCCCATTGCACTGCCTTCCCGGCGAGGATCGACTGCACTTTCCCATGGCCCTCCAGAAGAGCGGTAAAAGCCGTGCAGGCCACTATTAAGTTCGCGAACTTTGATCTGGTGCCCAAGTTCCTGCAAGGGTTGCGCTAGCTGTTCAGCTGAGGTTCCTGCTTCCAGCTCGGTTGTACCATTTCTATTGACCACATGAGGCAGCTCAAAGCTTTGTTGCAGGCTAATATCAGAGGTTAGTTTAACCAACAAACTCTCGGCGACATAACTAATGATACGACTGCCCCCTGGCGATCCCAGGGCGCTAATTAACTGATTGTTCTGATCGAATACCATGATGGGAGACATCGAGCTGCGCGGACGCTTGCCTGCTTCCACCCGGTTAGCAATGGGCTTGCCATTTTGACTGGCAACAAAGGAGAAATCGGTTAACTGATTATTCAGTAAAAAACCGCCGGCCATTAACGTCGATCCGAATGCCATCTCTATACTACTGGTCATTGAGACCGCGTTGCCCCATTTATCCAGAATGACAAAATGGCTGGTGGATGGCAGTTCAGGTGAGCGGTCATCGGCCCGACTGAGTACCAGATCAGGCTGTCCTGCTTCGGCTTTACCCATATCCTGGTCTGTAGAGATTAACTGGCTGCGTTGTTGTAGATAGTGGGTGTCTAACAGAGCTTTAACCGGTACATCAACAAAATCACTATCGGCCAGATAGCGTGCCCGATCGGCATAGGCCAGTCGACTCGCTTGTGTAAAGAGCTGGCGCTGGCTGGTGGTTCCCGGCTGCAACTGCTCATTACTGAAGCGCTCAAGTAGTTTCAGAATCTGTAACGTGGTTACACCGCCGGACGTTGGCGGCGGAAAACCACAGACCCGATAGGCCCTGAAGGGCATGCATACCGGTTTACGTAACTTTGCCT
Organism: Amphritea balenae; assembly: GCF_003858655.1. Classification (GTDB taxonomy): domain Bacteria; phylum Pseudomonadota; class Gammaproteobacteria; order Pseudomonadales; family Balneatricaceae; genus Amphritea; species Amphritea balenae. The sequence goes on along the minus strand of NZ_RQXV01000019.1, from coordinate 37,146 downwards.
GGTAGCTAGCCATATCTTTAATGCTAAGTTTGCCTGGATTATCTTCTGCGGCCTTAACCGAGGTAACTATCTGTGACGCAATCTCACCTTGATAAAAGCTTTCCACGCCTTGTTTAGCAATCTGACGCAGGGATTGCGCCAATTGAGGATTTTTTAACAGGTGACCAACAGGTAGGGGGTCGCCAGCCGCCGTAAAAAAATAATCTTTGGCTGCGGGATACCGACCCAATCCAGGATTTATATTGCTAGCTAATAACTGATGTAGGCGGGGAGAAACGTTAAAGCCTTGCTCTGCCTGGTTGATGGTGTCATCAAAGAGCTTATTCCAGGTTAATTTGCCGAACGTTTCCTGACTCAGATTGAGCATTGCTAATACACCCGGTGTACCTACTGAACGGCCGCCGACCATCGCATCCCACCACTTCATGGGGGCGCCATCCTGTTTCAGAAACAATGTTTCATCTGCGTAAGCGGGGGCGGTTTCACGGCCGTCAAAGGCATGCAGTTGTTGATTAACATTATCCCAATAGAGCATGAATGCTCCGCCGCCTAAGCCCGATGACTGGGGTTCAACCAGGGTTAGCATCGCCTGAATGGCGACGGCTGCATCGGCTGCACTGCCACCTTGTTGTAAAATGCTATAGCCTGCCTGAGTGGCTAAAGGGTGAGCCGTGACGACCAGTTCCTGATCCGCTTTGATCGGGGTATGACGCATTAGTCCGGTAGCTGATTCCGGGGCCAGGTCTTCATCTACCGCCAGCAATGGTAAAGGATTTAGCAGTAAACTACCCAAAATGACAGACTGTAAAATGTACCGCATATCCCGTTCCTCTGCTGGTTTTGATCTTAGATATAACGAAGCAATCTTGAGTATATAGCTAATTTGTTTTTTTACCTTTCAGATATTCTCTCTTTAAAATCATGCGGTTGAGTTTGAGCTTAGTGTATAGAGGCGGCTGGGGTTCGTTTTTTGAGTCGCTGAAGTTTTTGGAAAACACGAAATGAGTAGAGTATATGTGCTTCAGAGCGGGTCTCTTCTTATACTGAGCATAAGCTAAAGATAGACGGAATTAAGCCGATGCTTGTTACATTGGAAATGAATTGGAGATAACACTTTGTCTGTTGCAGTAAACTCATTTTACAGTGCTGATAAAGATACCGGAGAGATCAGGGTGTTGTTGCTTAATGACCATGAGGGTAAAGCCCTGGTCATGTTGCCGGCTCACATGTTGCTGAATCTGGTAAGTATATGGAAGCACTCAGGCCGGCACTTGCAACCTGTAAAGGGTAGTGATGCTATTAAATTTTTTAGCCAGACTGCGTTGCAAAGTACTGCCGGTCAGAAAAAATTATTTAAACTACCGATATACATTGATGAATCAATCGCATCGTTGGAGCAGCTTGAAGTAGTAGAGCCTTATACCGGGCTGACTTTCACTGCAGAGCGGCAGTGGTATCAGGACCATGTTTCACTCTGTGCCCTAGGGCTAACGGCTCTGTCGATCGATCATCAGCAACCGAAAGGTAATGATGAGCAGGTTATTACCCGGGCGGTTGAACGTTTCACTACTTTACGTATTCAACAGCGTCTGGAAGATACACTGGGTTTACCCTCGTTACCTGCTTCGATGCAGAAACTGGTGGAGCTGCGTTCAGATCCTTCTGCCGGGATCGATGACCTGGTACCTATCGTTCGTATTGATCCAAGCCTTGCCGCTCAGGTAATGAGTTGGGCAGCATCGCCTTATTATGCAGCTCCGGGGGATATTGATTCAGTTGAAGATGCGGTTATCAGGGTGCTGGGCTTTGATCTGGTACTTAACCTGGCGCTGGGTGTTGCCATGGGTAAGACCCTTAAAGTGCCGGACGATACGCCCCGGGATGGTGTTCCATACTGGCAGCAGTCTGTTTATACGGCAGCCATGTCTGAACTACTGTGTAAAAAGATACCTGTTGAGGTCAGGCCGAAACCCGGGCTGGCTTATCTGAGCGGGCTGTTGCAGAACTTCGGTTATCTGGTACTTGGACATCTGTTTCCGCCGCACTTTTCACTGCTATCCCGTTATCTGGAAGCCAATCCCCATATGGCGCTGGAGTATGTCGAGAAGCAGGTGCTGAGTGTAACCCGTGAACAGGTAGGCGCCTGGTTATTGGAAAACTGGTCTTTGCCTGAGGCCGTTGTTGATACCGTACGGTTTCATAATGATCTGGAATACGATGGTGAATTTGCGCAGGCAGTCAGGCTGCTTTATGTGGCTAATCGGGCACTGCGAACTCAAAATCTGGCTGATGGGCCAATAGAGGAGATACCTGATTGGGTATTAGATGAGTTAAAACTGTCGCAGCAGGATATTGATGGGGCGCTGAGTACTGTCATGGAATGCCGCGGAGAGTTGGACTCCCTGGTTCACACGATCACACATGCTCAGGCGATCTGAGTCAATGTAATCAGCTTTTGCATGTCACCGCTCCGTTATGGAGCGGTGGTAGCGGTTTCCAGTTCTTCTAGCTCTTCCAGTTTATCCAGCCACTCCATCTCTGTGTTATCAGCGCTTTGCTGCAACTCACCCTGGGTTTGCAGTAGCTGTTTTAATTTACCTTTGTTGGCATCTTCGTAAAGACTGATATCTGCCAGTTGTGCTTCGACATCTGTCAGGGATGCGGTAATTTTATCTAACTGAGATTCGAGCTTTTCAATCGCTTTTTTCAATGGACGTAAAGCGCTTCGGCGCTCCGCTTCGAGTCGCTTCTGTTCTTTCTTTTCGGTCGCACTGAGAGAGCGGTTTTCCCGTTCAGGTTGCTGCGATTGGTTTTGTTGCCGGCGTTGGGAGCTGAGCCATTGTTGATAGTCATCCATATCGCCGTCGAATACTTTAACGGCGCCGTTGGCAACCAGGACAAACTGATCCACGGTATTACGCAGCAGGTGGCGATCGTGGGATACCAGAATCAGAGCACCCTCAAAGCTTTGTAACGCCAGCGTTAGCGCATGGCGCACTTCAAGGTCGAGGTGGTTAGTTGGTTCATCAAGCAGTAACAGGTTAGGTTTCTGCCAGGCGATCAATGCCAGCGCAACCCGGGCCTTTTCGCCGCCGGAAAATAGTTTTACAGGCTCCAGAGCCCGATCGCCGTTAAAGTCAAAGCTGCCGAGGTAATTGCGTATCTCCTGCTCGGTGGCTTTCGGTGAGATCCGTTGTATATGCAGTGCCGGCGATGCCTCAAGATCGAGAGCTTCAAGCTGATGCTGAGCAAAATAGCCTATTTTGAGATGCTCTCCGGCCTTATATACACCATTCAGTAGGGGCAGATCTGCTGTCAGGCTTTTAATCAGGGTCGATTTACCGGCACCGTTTGGGCCTAACAGACCAATTCGATCGCCGGGTGACAGTATCAGGTTGACGCTGTTCAGTATGGGGTCGTTATATCCCAGGTTACATTTTTCTAAGCTCAACAGCGGGAATGAAATCTTATCGGATGCCTGAAAGCTAAAGCTGAAAGGGCTGTCGACATGGGCAGGCGCAATCATCTCCATGCGCTCAAGCTCTTTTACCCGGCTCTGCGCCTGTTTAGCTTTAGTCGCTTTGGCTTTAAAGCGGCGAACAAAGCTTTCGATCTCGGCGATACGAACCTGTTGTTTCTCAAACTGCGACTGCTGTTGTGCCAGCCGTTCAGCCCGGCGTACTTCAAAGTCGCTGTAACCGCCTTTATACAGTTCGGTTTTCTGCTGATGCATATGAACAACATGGCTGGCAACAGAGTCGATAAAGTCCCGGTCATGGGATATCAACAGTAGGGTGCCAGGATAGCTTCGCAACCATTGTTCCAACCAGATAGTCGCATCCAGATCCAGGTGGTTGGTCGGCTCATCCAGCAATAAAATATCAGAATGACACATCAGTGCCTGGGCCAGGTTCAGCCGGATACGCCAACCACCGGAAAAAGTATTTACCGGACGTTCGGCATCTGCAGTACTGAAGCTTAAACCATTGAGCAGCTGGTGAGCGCGGGATTCAGCGGTATAGCCGCCAACAGCATCTAATTCTGCATGAATTTCACCGGTACGATGGTGATCACCATTTTGTTCTGCAGTGGCTAGTGCCTGTTGGATTTCACGTAATCGTTGATCGCCGTCGAGTACGTAATCGATGGCACGCCGGTCACTGTCGGCTACTTCCTGTGCCATGTGGGCGATGGTCAGATTGCCAGGCAGTTGCAGGTCTCCCTCATCGGGTTGTAACTGACCCAGAATGAGTTTGAAAAGCGACGATTTGCCGACACCATTGGCTCCGACAATACCGACTTTTTGATTGGCGTGAATGGTCAACTGCGCCTTTTCTAGCAGACGCAGGTGTCCTCGTTGTAAGCTAAGCTGGTTTAACTGAATCATGGCGGCGGATTTTAGCACAGATGTCTGAAGAAAATGCCTTTTGGAATTATGCGGTCAGGATCTATTCTGAACCGGGAGTAGCGGAGCTTTGTCTGACACTGCAAAACCGGTATGGGCTCAGTGTAAACCAGTTATTGTTTGCACTTTGGCTGGCGCAGCAGGGGCGTTTACTGCCGGCTAATCTGGATGACGGTAAGGCAAGGAAGTGGCGTACTGAACATTTAGAACCATTAAGGCAATTAAGATATCAGGCACGTCAATATTCAGCTTCTACAACACAAAAACAGTGTTATCAGTCATTGAAAAAAGCTGAGCTGGCGGCTGAAAAGGTAGAAATTGAATTGTTGTACCAACTCTTGGAGTGCTGTGCCGAAAGCAACACTATAAATGGTTCGACTAATGCTACTGGGTCAGGCCTGGCGTATCAAAATCTGTCCCTGGTGGTTAATCCCGAAGGGCAGATAAATAGTGAATTATCCGCTTTAGTCCTTAAGTTAGTTGATAAAGCCGGGGCAGGTAGTAGTAATTGACGGAACTTTTAAGTTTAATAGCATACTAAGGAGCCTGCGAACAAGTCCTGAAGCTCGCAGATGCAAGGTGCCGTGCGCTATTTAATTAGGGCTTCAGCTTCCTTACTGCTGTTAACTGATCATGATGATTAAGGAATGATAATGAAAAAAACGCTGGTGGCTGTTGCCGTAGCAAGTGTGATGCTGGTGGGCTGTGGCTCAGATAAAGAGCAACCGGTCGCACCGGCTGAAAAGCCTTATACCCTGGAAACAGATGAGCAGAAACTGGGTTATAGCCTGGGCCTGATGTTAGGCGAGCGCCTGAAATCCGATGTTAGCGAGCTGGACATTGATGCGCTGAGCCGTGCGGTTGAATCTGTCTACGCGGGTACAGATCCGTTGCTAACACCTGAAGAGGTGGAAGCGACTATGATGGCTTTCCAGCAGAAGAAAGTTCAGGAGCAGCAGGCAGCGTTTGAGACTCTGGCTGACGATAACCTGAAAGCAGGCCAGGAATATATGGCTGAGAATGCTAAGAAAGAGGGTGTCACTACTACCGAGTCTGGTCTTCAGTACGAAGAGATGACCGCCGGTGAGGGTGAGAACCCAACCGCGACAGATACCGTTAAAGTACATTACCGTGGTCATCTGACTAACGGTACCGATTTCGATAGCTCTTATAGCCGTAATGAGCCGGTATCTTTCCCTCTGAATGGCGTTATCCCTGGCTGGACCGAAGGTCTGCAACTGATGAAGCCGGGTGGAAAAGCGCGTTTAGTAATACCCGCTGATCTTGCCTATGGACCGGGTGGTCGGGGTGAAGTCATTGGCCCGAATGCGACCCTGGTATTTGAGATAGAGCTACTTGAAGTGAATCCGGCTGAGTGATGCACTGGCACAGAATAAAAAGCCATCCATGAGGATGGCTTTTTTTTGGGCGCTATTTATTGAAAAGAATACGCGTGAGCGTTTTTGTTAGTAACAATGAACGAATATGACAGTTCATTTGTGAATCGATTTCAACATTATTGAAAGCTGCAAGACAAAGATTAATAAGCGGTTTTCTGTACAGGTGTAAATCACTTGCTACACTGAGAACTTGCGAAGTTAACTAAACTGATAACAAAAATAAAAAAGTGGAATGCTCTTTGCAGAGCCTCACTCATGTATATAAGTCATTAAATTGGCCCGCTTTTTTAATTAATGCGTGACATATGAAGAGGAAACATCCGATGAAGAAAAACCTAATCTCAGCTACGGCCCTGATGGTTGCAATGTCTGGAACGGCTATGGCCGGTACTCTGGAAACTGTGCAGGAACGTGGCGCAGTACAGTGTGGTGTAACCGGTGGTGTGCCGGGTTTCTCAGTGCCTGATGATAAAGGTAACTGGAAAGGCCTGGATGTGGATCTCTGTCGTGCCGTTGCCGCAGCAGTGCTGGGCGATGCTACTAAAGTAAAATTTGTGCCTCTGAATGCTAAAGAACGCTTTACCGCACTAGTATCCGGTGAGGTAGATATGTTGTCCCGGGTAACCACCTGGACTCAGACCCGTGATACTCAGTTGGGTATCAATTTTGCGGGGGTAAACTATTACGACGGCCAGGGCTTCCTGGTGAAAAAAGAGCTGGGCCTGAAAAGCGTTAAAGAGCTCGACGGTGCAACGGTTTGTGTACAGTCTGGTACTACCACTGAGCTGAATATGGCGGATTACTTCCGTACCCACGGTATCAGTTACACGCCTGTAGTATTTGATACTAATGATCAGGCGGCTCAGGCATTTGATAGCGGTCGTTGTGATTCCTTTACCACGGACCTGTCGCAGGCTGCTGGTTTGCGTACCCGTATGCAGGATCCTTCTGCTGTAGGAGCATTGCCAGAAGTTATCTCTAAAGAGCCTCTGGGTCCGGTTGTACGTCAGGGTGATGATCAATGGTTCAATATTGTGAAGTGGACCCATAATGCAATGTTGAACGCTGAAGAACTGGGTGTGAGCTCAGGTAATGCCGATAAGATGAAAGCTGAAAGCAGTGATCCGAACGTTAAGCGTCTGCTGGGTCTGGATGGGCCAAAAGGTAAAGGACTGGGACTGGCTGATGACTGGGCATTCCAGGTCGTTAAGCAGGTCGGTAACTACTCTGAAGCTTATGAGCGTAACGTAGGTAAGGATTCGCCTCTGGGTCTTGATCGTGGCATCAACGCGCTGTGGAACCAGGGAGGTTTGCAGTACGCGCCTCCAATGCGTTAAACACCGGTCAACGGCCAGCCATAGGGCTGGCCGTTGTAGTTTCTGCTTGTGTGTAAGCAGAATGATCTGTGTACTGATCTCTGGAGTTTACAATGTCCTCTGACATGTCGAATTCAGGTCACAAGCCTGATGGTGGTTCCGCGCAGCCAAAAGCGCCACCAGCGAACCAGCCAAAATTCTGGAACGACCCCAAGAAACGGTCGTTACTATTTCAAACCCTGTTATTAGCTGTACTGGGTTACTTCTTCTACAGTGTTGTCGATAACACCCTTACCAATCTTGAACAACGTGGTATTACCACCGGTTTTGATTTCCTGACCCAGGAAGCTGGATTTGGTATTGCGATGAGTCTCATCGAATACACTGAAGCCTCAAGTTATGGCGCTACTTTTTTTGTTGGTTTACTGAATACTGTTCTTATTGCTGCGATGGGTATCATCGCGGCAACTATACTAGGCTTTCTGATCGGGATTGCCCGGCTATCGGATAACTGGCTGATCTCTAAGATTTCAGCTGTGTACATTGAAATTTTTCGAAATATACCTCTGCTGTTACAGATATTCTTCTGGTACTTTGCGGTGCTGCGAACATTGCCTCATCCGCGTCAGAGTATCGAGTTTTTCAGTTCTTTTCTGAATAACCGGGGGCTGATCGTTCCGGCACCGGTTGCGGAAGATGGTTTTGGTATTGTCATTTTTGGCTTTTTTGCGGCATTAGTTGGCAGCTGGTTTATGTCCCGCTGGGCTAAAAAGCGACAAGAAGATACCGGCCAACAGTTTCCTATATTCTGGGCCAGTGTTGGTTTGATTCTTGGGGTACCATTGTTGTTATTCCTGGTCTCTGGCATGCCGATGGTGCTGGAACATCCTGAACTGAAAGGATTTAACTTCCGTGGTGGTATTACGGTTATTCCTGAACTGATCGCCTTGTGGTTAGCATTGAGTATCTATACCGCTGCTTTTATCGCCGAAACTGTTCGGGCGGGCATTCTGGCCGTCTCCCATGGACAGACGGAAGCGGCATCTGCGCTAGGCTTACCTAAAGCAAAAACATTGCGCTTTATCGTTATTCCTCAAGCGCTACGGGTCATTATTCCTCCTTTGACCAGTCAATACCTTAACCTGACTAAAAACTCCTCTCTGGCGACGGCTATCGGTTATCCGGACCTGGTTAACGTGTTTGCCGGGACTACCCTGAACCAGACGGGACAGGCGATCGAGGTGATAGCGATGACTATGGCGGTGTATCTGACGTTGAGTCTGGTCACTTCGATGTTTATGAACTGGTATAACGCCAGAATTCAGTTAACTGAGCGCTAGGAGGGGATGCAATGAAATATGACTTACAACCAACACTACCTGCGCCGTCGAACACCATCGGTGTCGTCGCCTGGATGCGTAAGCATCTGTTTAACGGTCCGATTAGCTCTGTAGCGACCATTGTTCTTGGTTATTTTCTGATTAGTTGGCTGATTCCGATTATTCAGTGGACTATTCTTGATGCCGATCTGTTCGGTGAATCACGGGATGCTTGTACCAGCGGCGGTGCCTGCTGGGTGTTTATTAATGTACGCCTGAACCAATTCCTGTACGGCTTTTATCCGGCTGAGGAATACTGGCGTCTCAATTTGGCGTTTGTGCTGCTCATCGGCTCGATTATCTGGTTGGTTCTACCCAGAACCCCATTTAAGGGGTGGATGGCCCTCTTCTTGTTGGTGGTTTTCCCGGTCATCGCTTACTTCTTGCTGTATGGCAACAGCTTCGGTCTGATGCAAGTGGAAACGCATCTGTGGGGAGGGTTAAGTCTGACTCTGGTTTTGGCTGTAGTCGGTATAGTTGCGTCGCTGCCGCTGGGGATATTGTTGGCGCTGGGGCGGCAATCGGAAATGCCGATAGTACGGTCGGTCTGTATTATCTTCATCGAAATCTGGCGGGGTGTTCCGCTGATTACTGTGTTGTTTATGGCGTCGGTGATGTTGCCGCTGTTTTTTCCTGAGGATATGAGCTTCGACAAACTGTTGCGAGCACTGATCGGTATCACTCTGTTCCAGTCAGCTTATATGGCCGAAGTTATTCGTGGTGGCCTTCAGGCGATCCCTAAGGGGCAGTATGAGGCGGCTGATGCATTAGGGTTGGGGTATTGGCAGAAGATGATACTGATCATTATGCCGCAGGCGCTGAAGCTGATGATTCCTGGAATAGTGAACACCTTTATTGCGTTGTTCAAAGATACCAGTCTGGTCCTGATTATCGGTCTGTTTGATCTGCTGGCGATAGGCCAGGCGGCGAATCAGGATCCGAAATGGATCGGTTATTCCACTGAAAGTTATATATTTGTTGCGCTGATGTTCTGGGTCTTCTGCTTCAGTATGTCTCGTTATTCGATGCATCTGGAACATAAATTACATACTGGCCATAGCAACCGTGCCTGATTACAGAGAGACTTTAATTATGAGTAATCCACAAGCTGTTACAGATCATCTGATGGTGGAACTACGCGACGTAAATAAATGGTACGGCGAGTTTCATGTATTAAAAAATATCAATCTGCAGGTCAAACAGGGTGAAAAGATTGTTATATGTGGTCCTTCGGGGTCGGGTAAATCAACCATGATTCGCTGTATCAATCGGCTTGAGGAACATCAGAAAGGGGATATTATTGTAAACGATGTACCTCTGACTGAGGATCTGAAAAATATCGAGCTGGTACGAAAAGATGTGGGTATGGTGTTTCAGCACTTTAATCTTTTCCCTCACCTAACGGTACTGGAAAACTGTGTACTGGCACCGATCTGGGTGAAAAAGTTGCCGCGTAAGGAAGCTGAAAAGCAGGCGATGGAGTTGCTTGAGCGGGTAAAAATTCCTGATCAGGCGCTGAAGTATCCGGGTCAGCTTTCCGGCGGTCAGCAGCAGCGGGTGGCCATTGCCCGTTCACTCTGTATGAATCCTGATGTGATGCTGTTTGATGAGCCTACTTCGGCACTTGATCCCGAGATGATCAAAGAGGTGCTGGATGTAATGGTCGAGCTGGCGCATGAAGGTATGACCATGCTCTGTGTGACCCACGAGATGGGTTTTGCCAAAACAGTAGCGGACCGGGTTATCTTTATGGATGGTGGACAGATTGTTGAGGAGAATGAACCTCACGAGTTCTTTGAAAATCCACAGCATGAACGAACCCAGCTGTTCCTGAGTCAGATACTTCAACACTAAGGTTGTTCCTGTGGGGCGATTGCCGGGCGTTGCCCGGCTAGTAGAAAAAGTTAAAAACCGCCGAAAGGCGGTTTTTAACTTCGTCGCATAGCGATGTTTTGAATCAAAGATTTATTTCAGCTCATTAATTATGCCGTTAGAGCCAACCGCAAAATATTTGCCCTGACCAAAGCCAACCGCATAAACGCCGGTGCTGTTAGGGCCGTAGGGATCGCGTTTATGCACTCCCCAGTTTCGCAGCATCTTGCCGTCAGTCGTATTCCATAATTGAACGGAGCCGGAGGCTGTTCCGGTCAGTAGCTTGCTGTTGTCCGATGAAAACTGGGCTGATGTAAAACTCAAACGCTTACCAAACAGGTCTTTGTTATCCGATAGGGTGTGCAGAACTTTACCGTCCTGAGCACTCCAGATTACGGCTTTATCCAGACTGCCGGAGCTGAATATCAGTTGCTTATCAGGTGATAATGCGACGGTATCAACGATATTACCCAGCTTTATGCTGTGCAGAATACGGTTACCCTGAACATCCCAGAGCGTGGCGTTATAGGCGTCGTCGCCAGTCAGAGCCAGCAATGCATCATCACTCAGGTCGACCGATTTTACCCTGGCATCATGACGAAAGGTTTGAATTACGCCGCCATTCTTTACATCAAAATAGACCGCCGTGTGATCGGCTAAGCCTAGCAGGGCGTAATCGCCATTGGGCGAAAGATCCATATCCAGAATTTCTGCGGGGGAACTCCAGAACCCTTCCGGCTGACCATTGCTCAGGTTCCACAATACCAGATCCTGTTGATTGGCCGTGCTGGCATAAAGCTCATCTGGAGAGAAAGCACTGGCTGCGATGATACTAAAATCACCGGCCTTATGATTCCAGTTATAGAGCCGCTCGTGCTGGGTAATATCCCAAAGGCTGCCACCATGGTTAAAAGAGCCTATTGCAGCATATTTAGCCTGGGGTGAAATCGTTGCGGAATAGGCACCTTGCAGAGCGTATTCGACGTGTTTCTCAGGACTATCACCACTACCGCAGCCAGTTAATACTACTGAGAGAATAAGGGCGCATCCTGGCGCGCCAAACCTGATAGGCATAGACTAATCCTACTAATACTCTTTCTGAGAGTCAGTATATCGCTTTATACCGGCGCTTCAGTGAAAACCTGGTCACGATGGGCAGTATGGAGTATTTCGATCATCGTATCTTCGAGTGAAAAGCGCTCTTCCAGTGCTTCACCTAAGCTTGATAGCTGAACGGTAAGTTCATGCATCTCATGTAGCGTCTGGCCGGCGAAATTTGAGTAGCTGTCATTAAAATCCAGAGCGGCATCGGTGCTGTCCTGAATTTGTGGAAATAGCGCCTGAGCTTTTTCCAGACTGCCATCATTAAACTCGCTGCCTTCTTTCAATAGCTGCTCGTACACTTCAAAGTGCCCCGAGGATATGTAATCCATCATCACCTGGCAGAACTCTTGAATACGATCAGTGAGTCCTTCGTGTACGCTCTGCTGTGGCAGGGCGACAAAGATACTGATCAGCTGCTGTCTTTCTTCTAACCAGTTATCAATAATTTCGCTTACACCACCCCAGCGTTCCTGGGCGTTACGGCATTTTTCTAGCATAGCAGGCCTCCTTCTCTGTCAGCACATTCAGATTGCATGCTTTCCATACTAATCCTAACGTCGTAACAGTAGCAATAGTTCATGAAAATTTTGGCTACAGGTCACTAAACTGAGGATATCAGCGCTGATCTTTTTTGCTAAAGATGCTACAACTACGGATAACTATATGATTTTTAATTCTTTCATGGTCTAAAACCTTAGGGGCTTGTTCGCACCTTCCTTAGTTTTAACCTTCGATTACTGGATAGGGAAACAGAAAGATGCTGAAGCGTTTTTTATTAGTTTTGTTTCTGGGGGCGTTGCTACAGCCTGCCTGGGCTGCAGATGAAGACGCGGATGCAGCTGCTGATGATTATGTAAACTATATAGAGTTGAAACCTTTCGTCTCTAACTTTATCAGCCCGGGTAAGCTACGTTTCCTGAAATGTGAGATTACTATCCAGGTAACCAGCCCTGAGGCACACCATGCGGTGAACTATCATAAGCCTGAGATCCGTCATGAACTGCTCATGTTGCTGAGTTCGAAAGGGGAAGATCAGTTGAAAACAGTCGATGCTCAGCATGTGCTGGGGCAAGAGGCATTAGAGAAAGTGCAAAAGGTGTTGCTAGCTGAGGAAGGCGAAGCGTTTGTAGCGGACCTGTTTTTTACCAGCTTTGTTATTCAGTAATATTTCGACAGCCAATCAGATACAAAAAAGCCCCGCCATGCGGGGCTTTTTTATTCACTAGCGCTTTCTAAGATGAAAATTATTGTGCCAGATAGTCTGCAAGATACTGATCAAAGCTTTGATTGTCCGCTTGCTCGATCTGGACCTGTTCTTCCATTGAACTAATACTCATATGTTCCAGGTAACTTTGTTGCTCAGGCGACAAGGTATTGCGGCTGAGAGCCTCGCGATGAGTTTTGCTCTGTTGCAAAATGAATGCTTCGTAACTCAGGTTCTCAGCTTTCATTTGCGCCAGAATCTGTGCCGAAGGCGTTAGATCCGCGTTGTCCAGTTTAAGCTGCTGTGCGTTTACTGCGTCAGAGTAACGCTGGTCGCCACTGATCTGATTTAACAGCTCAGCGGTTTTGTTAACATCAGTCAGGATGTTTTTACCCCATTCCGGAACACTAACCTGGGTATCATTCAGGGTTAATGTCAGACCCGGCTCGCGGCCCCGGTTAACGATCAGGTTGTTGTTCTGATTGATCAGCTCACACTCATGATCAGATACTTCGCTGGGATCTGACAGTAAGCAGGTAACCAGAAAAGCATCGAGAAAGTCTGCTTGTTCCTGATCAATACCCAGTGGCAGTAACGGATTGATATCTGTATTGCGCACTTCGATATACTCGACGCCACGATCCTGTAGAGCATGCACCGGTTTTTCTCCGGACTGCGCTACCCGTTTTGGTCGGATATCACTGTAATATTCATTTTCAATCTGCAGTACATTACTGTTTAACTGTTTATAGCCCTGATCGGTTTTTACGCCTAACTCCTGATAAGCCGGGTAGGGTGTATTGATCGCATTAGTCAGGGTCTTGATATAAGTATCAAGATGGTTGAAACAGATACTCAGGTCCGCCTGTGCCTTGTTGGAATAGCCAAGGTCACTCATTCGCAGTGAGGTTGCGTATGGTCGGTAAAGCGTCTGATCGTCCCATAGGTCCAGATCATGCTGACGGCCGCAGAGAAAGCTGCTGGACAGCGCTGGTGATGCGCCAAACAGATAAAGCAGTAACCAGGAGTAGCGGCGGAAGTTACGGATCAGTTTAAAGTAACCGGACGATCGGAATTGCTGCAGATCATCTTTATTGCCCTGCAGTTCTTGCAGTACCGGCCAGAGGGTTTCGGGTAAGGAAAAGTTATAGTGGATACCGGCAATTGCCTGCATCATTTTTCCGTAACGGTGCTCAAGCCCGATACGATAAATATATTTCAACCGCCCGACATTTGAACTACCGTAACGGGCAATCTGAATCGCATCTTCGTTATCGATATGGCAAGGCATGCTGGCAGACCAGAGTTGCTCATCTCCCAGCTTCTGAAAAGTATAGCTATGGAGTTGCTCAAGGAAGCTAAGCGCATCGCCGGAGGCTTTAAATGCCGGGGTAATGAACTCCATTAATGCTTCGGAGTAATCGGTCGTGATATGGCTATGAGTCAGCGCAGAACCCAGCTCAGCAGGGTGCCCTGTCTGACTGATTGATGCCATAGGGTCTACTCGCAGGCCCTCTTTTTCGATGCCGTGAAGAATACCGTCCAGCGCCAGTACCTGGCCTGATTCGGTTAATAATTTAAGATTCTGTTCCAGTGTAGCAGACACAGCTCCATACCTTTGCCGGAGAAAAAGAGCGCCATTATAGCGCAGAGATGGCTAAACATAACCCTATGAAAAGCGCAGGATTATACACATAAGCGACCATCTACCCGTTTTGTTACCTTGTTGAGGTGAGATGTCCTGTTATTTTTGTTTCATAGACAGAGCAATTCGTTGTCGTTTGAGGTCTACATCCAATACAGTGGTTTGGACTATATCGCCGGTTTTAACCAGACTGTGAGGATCCTTAACGAACCGATCAGCCAGTTGTGAGATATGTACTAAGCCATCCTGGTGCACGCCAATATCGACGAAAGCTCCGAAATTAGTGACATTAGTAATCACCCCCTCAAGCTTCATGCCTGCGATCAGGTCAGACGGTTTTTCTATCGCATCTGAGAACTGCGCGGTTCTGAATTCAGGGCGGGGATCCCGTCCGGGTTTTTCTAATTCCTGCAGCGCATCACGAACTGTGTAGAGGCCAAAATCCTGGTTAGCATACTGCTGTGGGTTAAGCGCAGAAAGTTGTTCTTTATTGCCGATTAGCCCGCTGATACTACATTTTAGATGCCGGGCTATTTTCTCTATCAGGGGATACGCTTCCGGGTGTACGGCTGAGCTGTCTAATGGGTTATCACCGGCATTGATCCTAAGGAAACCGGCGCTCTGCTGGAAAGCCTTTGGCCCGAGCCGAGGCACTTTAAGCAGTTGCTTACGGTTACGGAAGCGGCCATTCTGATCCCGAAAGCTTACGATATTGTTCGCGGATGTACTGTTGAGTCCGGAGATATGAGCCAGTAATTCCGCCGATGCGGTATTCAGGTCTACGCCTACATGGTTCACGCAGTCTTCCACGCAATGCTCCAGCGAGCGGTTCAACTGGTTTTGATCGACATCGTGCTGATATTGCCCGACGCCGATCGCTTTAGGTTCAATTTTTACCAGCTCGGCGAGTGGGTCTTGCAGGCGTCGGGCAATAGAAACGGCACCCCGAATGGTTACATCCAGATCAGGGAGTTCTTTGCTGGCCGCTTCTGAGGCGGAGTAAATTGATGCCCCCGACTCGCTGACCACAACTGGCTGCAGCGATAGTTCAGGCTGTTGTTGGATCAATTCTTTGACCAGTTTTTCGGTTTCCCTTGATGCGGTGCCATTACCGATGCTGATTAGCTCTACCGAGTGTTTGCGGCACAGTTTAGCTAAAGTATGGATCGACTGATCCCATTGGTTTTTTGGCGGATGAGGGAAGATGGCACCATGATCAATTACTTTTCCGGTATTATCGATAACGGCGATTTTTACACCGGTACGCAGGCCCGGGTCCAGGCCCATGGTGGCCTTCATACCGGCTGGGGATGCCAGCAGGAGGTCTTTAAGGTTACGGGAGAACACCTTGATCGCTTCATCGTCAGCGCTGCTTTTTAATTGTTTCAGCAGACTTGTTTCCAGTTGAGGCAATAGTTTCTGTTTCCAACTCTGCTGTACTGTTTCAGTCAACCAGAGGCCGGCGGCAGAGTGGTTTAGCGTTAAGCGAAAATAGCGTTGAATTATCTGCTGAGGCCGGTCGGCGTCTTCTGACAGCGGTCTTATTTTGTGCCGTATTACTTCCTCTTTTACTGCTCTGAAAATTGCCAGGGCACGGTGTGAGGGGATACGGCGCAGGGGTTCTGAAAACTCAAAATAATCAGAAAATTTACTGCCGGATTCCTGCTTGCCTTTGATAACTTTGGTGCTGAGTTCAGCTCTGCGCCAGAGCCATTCACGTAGCTCTTCTAACAGATCAGCCTGTTCTGAAAAGCGCTCCATAAGAATAGCGCGCGCGCCGTTTAATGCGTCTTCAGCATTGTTAATCTCTAGTTCTGGATTGATAAAGGTTATTGCCAGATGTTCGGGCTTTTCCCGGGTATTAAGTAGTTGTTCCGCCAGCGGCCCGAGCCCTGCTTTTTTGGCCGCCAGGGCTTTACTGTTACGTTTAGGACGGTAGGGCAGGTACAGGTCTTCAATTCGACTTTTGCTATCGCTCTTATTGATCGAATCTAACAAAATATCAGAGAGTAAACCTTGTTCACGGATGCTCTTAATAATTGTTTGGCGACGCTGATCCAGTTCACGCAGATAATTTAATTTTTCAGCCAGTTGCCGAAGCTGAGTATCATCCAGCCCTCCGGTAGCCTCCTTTCGGTATCGGGCGATGAAGGGCACGGTAGAGCCTTCGTCAAGCAGTCCAATAGTGGCGCTTACCTGAGCCTGTTTGATATTGAGTTGATTGGCAATCTGTTGTGAAAGGTTAGACATCGGTCTCTCTCTGAAAAAAACAAAACCCGGAATCCTGGGGAGTTCCGGGCTGTAAGTAGCGCTGATAATAGCAGTTATGACCAATTCTTTTATGTATGCAGATCAGGGTACCTGGAGTACCTGCATCGAAATAGCCCCTTTCCGCTTTGGCGCAGATCAGGGTACCTGGAGCACCTGCATTGCAATAGCCCCTTTTCCGCTTTGGCGCAGATCAGGGTATCTGGAGTACCTGCATTGCAATAGCCCCTTTTCCGCTTTGGCGCAGATCAGGGTATCTGGAGTACCTGCATTGCAATAGCCCCTTTTCCGCTTTGGCGCAGATCAGGGTACCTGGAGTACCTGCTTCGAAATAGCCCCTTTTCCGCTTTAGCGCAGATCAGGGTACCTGGAGTACCTGCATCGAATTGGTGCCTTTTCCACTACCGATTACTGCACCCCGGGTGAGTATGACCAGATCGCCGCTTTCAAGAAAGTCTTTGGCTTTTAATCCTTCCAACACCTGTGAATTAACCTCGGTATCTTCCAGCTTGGTGGCATCAAATAGCATCGACTGAACGCCACGGAATAACGCCATACGACGCATAGTGCGTTCGTTACGGGTTAACGCATAGATCGGCAGTCCGGAACGAATACGGGACATCCAGCGCGGTGTAGATCCGGTTTCTGTCAGACATATGATCGCCTTGACCCCCACCAGGTGATTGGCGGTATACATTGCTGAGCGGGCGATAGTTTCGTCGATATGTTCGCAACGTTTGGTGATACCGGTTGGTGCGGGACGGGATAGCTGATGCTTTTCGGCACCCAGGCAAATTTTAGTCATCGCCTGTACCACTTCTACCGGGAAGTCTCCGGCCGCGGTTTCGGCCGATAACATCACCGCATCGGTGCCATCCAGAATAGCATTGGCTACATCAAACACCTCCGCCCGGGTTGGCATAGGGTTTTGAATCATCGTTTCCATCATCTGTGTGGCGGTAATGACAACCCGGTTAAGCTCGCGAGCCCGGTTGATCATATGCTTTTGAACGCCAATCAGTTCGGCATCGCCAATTTCGACACCCAGATCGCCCCGGGCAACCATCACGCCATCGCAGGCCATAATGATGTCGTCCAGTGCTTCATTTGAGCTAACGGTTTCAGCGCGCTCTACCTTGGCAATGATTTCAGAGTTGCTACCGGCGTCGTCCAGCAGTTGGCGGGCTTCGATCAAATCAGCAGACGAGCGGGGAAAGGATACGGCAATATAATCCATATCGATCTCTGCGGCGGTTTGGATATCACGCTTGTCTTTATCTGTTAGCGCCGCAGCGGAAAGCCCGCCGCCCTGACGGTTTATGCCTTTATTGTTCGATAGTGGGCCGCCGATAGTCACTTCACAATTGATGCGGCTGCCTTCAACACTGGTTACCTTCAGCTGTACCCGGCCATCATCGAGTAATAGTACATCTCCGACTTTACTATCTTCTGGCAACTCTTTGTAATCGATACCGACCTGGGTCTGATCGCCAGCATTGGTATCTAATGATGAGTCCAGAGCAAATTTATCACCTACAGTAAGTTGAATTTTGTCATTGCTGAAGCGGGAGATACGAATTTTAGGGCCCTGAAGATCGCCTAGTACGGCAACCGGAATGGCTAACTTTTGTGACAGATCCCGTACTTCATCCGCTCGGCGGCGATGATCTGCAGCGCTGCCATGGGAGAAATTCAGTCGCACAACATTTACACCGCAGCGAATTAACTGTTCCAGTACCCCGGGTTTATCAGTTGAAGGTCCCAGTGTGGCGACGATTTTGGTACGTTTCTGCATGATTCAGATATCCAGTTGACGATGAAACAGGTACTGACCTGTTAGACTTTAGGTGCGCTATCTATTACAAGGTATGATTGTGTCATGAGTTTTTCAACCCCGTAGATGCCCATAACTATCAGGGTTATTCACAGATCTTTGAGTTAACCGCAAGGAACAGAGTGATTAAAACGAGATTTCGTCCATATATTTTGCTGTTACTAGTGGCGCTGTTTGCTCTGGTTATGTATCAGACCGCAAGCATAAGTCGTAGTAGTGGGATGCAAGAGTTGCAGCAGAACTCAATGGCGGATCTGAATCGTTATGTGCTCAGCCTGCAGCAAGAACTGAATCGCTATAAAGATCTGCCCAAACTGCTCTCCAGCCACTCAGAACTGGTTAACTTACTATTGCTACCCGGCCGGGATGCGGTATACCGGGCGAACCTGTATCTGGAGAAAGTGAATAATACCATTGGAGCCTCTGATACCTATCTGATGGATGTTGAAGGCACCACGCTTGCCGCCAGCAACTGGTCACAGGAGCGAACGTTCGTTGGCCGAAACTTCTCTTTCAGGCCTTACTACCGGGATGCGATTGCGGGTAAGCCCGGCCGTTATTTCGCCTTAGGCAGCACATCTAAAAAGCGGGGCTACTTCTTCTCTTATCCGTTGCAGTATCGGGGTACGGTGTTAGGTGTCATCGTTGTGAAGATTGACCTTAATGATATAGAGACCGACTGGAATGATCCGCTGACCGATATTCTGGTCACTGATGATGATGGGGTGGTTTTTATCAGCACCCGTTCTGACTGGAAGTTCCGCACTCTGGAGCCGCTAGTGCAGGAGGATCTTCAACGTATCGTTTCAAGTCTGCGCTATGGGGATCAGGCGTTGCGATCATTACCGGTCGTTGAACGTAAACCCTTTGGCAGTCATCACCTGATAACGTTGTTAGAAGGGGAACGGATAGATAACACGGCACTGGATGGTGTTGAGCCTCAACGGTATCTGCAGCAGTTACGGCGAGTACCAGAGGCGGGGTTTAACGTCTCCATACTGGCCAGCCTCAAACCGGTTGAAAAGCGGGTGCTGAACAATCTTATGTTAGTTGGCTTTATTTATGGCTCTACAGTATTGCTGTTGCTGTTTTTGCAGGCTCGCAGAAGAATCACTCAGGAGCGGTTTCGCTTCAAACAGCAGCAGACTCTGGTATTAGAACGTAATGAGGCCAGAATCCGGGCCATTATTGATAACACCCATGCGGGTCTGATTACTTTAAATGATCAGGGTGTTATTGAGTCGTTTAATCCGACTGCTGAGAAGTTATTCGGCTTCAGCTCTGAGCAGATCGCCGGTGAGTATTTCAGCAAACTCATAGCACAGCAGGATCGAACGGTATGCTGGCAGCATATTACCCAGGAACAACAGTCAGATCAGTTTAAAGAATTAATGGTTGAGGTTTCAGGGGTGCGGATCGACGGCTCACTGTTTCCTATAGAGTTAACTATAGGCAGGATGTCTGATAGTTATGCCAGCCGTTTCGTTGCGACAATTCATGATGTTACTGAGCGTAAAGAGAATGAGGAAAAGCTAAAGCAGGCCAGAGATCAGCTCGAGCAACGGGTTGTTGAGCGGACTCAGGATCTTACCCTCGCAAATGATCGTTTAGTCCATGAGGTAGAAGAACATAAGAATACCCAGAATCAACTGATCCAGACTGCGAAACTGGCCGTGATAGGACAGATGTCTGCGGGCATTAACCATGAGCTTAATCAGCCTCTTACCGCGATTAGAAGCTACGCAGATAATGCGGCTTCGTTTTTGAAGCTAGGTAAACAGGAGCCGGTAGCCACTAACCTTGAGCAAATTAGTGGGTTGACTGAGCGTATGGCGAAAATCATATCGCCCCTGAAAGAGTTTTCCCGTAAAACCTCCGGGCAAACCGCACCGGTGAGCCTGAAGTCAGTGAAGGACGGAGCCATGTCGATCATGTATGGCCGACTTGATAAAGCCTGCGCCCGTATAGAGTGGCCGGCTGATCTTAACCAACGATTTGTGATGGGGGATATGCTCAGACTTGAGCAGGTCGTAGTGAACCTGATCAGTAATGCGTTACAGGCGATGGAAAATCAGCCCGATAAATGGATTGAGGTCGAGTTAAATACGGCGGGGGATCGTATCTGTCTTTCCTTCAGGGACCATGGTCCCGGTATTCCTCAAACGGAGCTGGGGAAGGTATTTGAGCCCTTCTATACCACCAAAAAAGTGGGACAGGGGTTAGGTTTAGGCCTGTCTATATCGCATCGCATTATTGAAAGTATGAAAGGGCGACTCAGTGTTAAGAATCACCCTTACGGTGGGGCAGTTTTTACTATTGATTTGCCAAAGTCCGATGCGCCTGAAGGTGAACTGGGGTTAAAATAATCTGTAAATTTTCTGAAGACTGGGTGTTTAATGAGCGCTGAACTTTCTGCTAAACAGAATGCTGCATATCAGGTGTTATTGGTTGATGATGAACAGCACATTCGTCTTGCGGTCGGGCAAACACTGGAGTTAGCCGGCTATGAGGTTAAGACGGCGGAAAGCGCGGAACAAGCGTTAAAGGTGTTAGATAAAGACTGGTCGGGCATTGTTGTCAGCGATATTAATATGCCGGGTATCGATGGTCTGGAGATGATGCAGCGTATTAAAGAGATCGATCAGGACCTGCCGGTGATTCTGATCACCGGGCATGGCGACATTTCAATGGCGGTAGGTGCTATGCGCGATGGCGCTTACGACTTCATTGAGAAACCCTTTTCGTCTGAGCTATTGAATGATGTAGTACGCCGGGCTGCTGAAAAGCGTAGTCTGACGCTGGAGAACCGCGAGCTACGTAAAGCGTTGGAAGAACAGGGCGGCCTGGGTCCACGGATTATGGGGAACTCAGCGGGTATCCAGCAGCTGCGAAGCATGATTCAGCATATAGCAGATACACCGGCAGATATCCTGATTCAGGCTGAAACCGGCTCGGGTAAAGACCTGGTGGCCAGGTATATTCACGAACACAGTAACCGGCGGGAAAAGAACTTTGTCGCCATTAACTGTGGTGCTGTACCTGAGCATCTTATAGAGAGTGAACTGTTCGGCCATGAGAAAGGCGCATTCACTGATGCGAAGAGTCGGCGTATCGGTAAGTTTGAACATGCCAATGGCGGCACTTTGTTTCTTGATGAAATTGAAAGTATGCCGCTTTCTTTGCAGATTAAATTGCTGCGGGTGTTAGAAGAACGGGCTATCGAACGACTGGGCTCTAATGAGTTGATTCCGTTGGATATCAGAGTTATCGCCGCCACCAAAGTTGACCTTAAAGCGTTAAGTGAGCAGGGCGACTACCGTGAAGACCTGTACTATCGTCTGAACGTTGTCAGTCTTGATATTCCTGCGTTGAGAGAACGACGTGAAGATATCCCTATGTTATTCCACCACTTTGCCCTGATAGCGTCGGCTCAGTATCAGAAAGAAGTACCGCAGCTCAGTACCGATAAAATGCGTGCATTAGTAGCACATAACTGGCCCGGCAATGTGCGTGAATTGCGAAATATTGCGGAGCGATACGTGCTATTGGGCAATGCTTATAATTTCGATATAGGTCAACAGGAGAGTACGCTTTCTGATCGGAAAATGACGCTACCCGATCAGGTTGAACAGTTTGAAAAAGTCGTGCTTGAAGAAGAGTTGTCCCGCAATAATGGTTCACTAAAGCTTACCCAGGAAGCTTTAGGTCTGCCCCGCAAAACCTTGTACGACAAGATGAAAAAATATGAGCTAGACAAGCGCGATTACAAATAAAAAAGGCACCGCCTGCGCAGTGCCTTTTTATCAAAATCGCTTAAAGCTTAAACTGTCTTGCCCGTTGTTCCAGTTGTTCGGCTAATTGATTAATCTGGGTCGAAATCTCGGACAGGCGTTTTACCCTGTCTTTGGCTTGCTCGCTGCCATCGTTGATCTCGCTAACGGCACTTTCTATTTCACCGGTAGCTTCAGTGCTTTGCTTCACTGAATCGGAAATACTGCGGTTTATCTCAGCAATTGATTGCATCTCAGTTTGAATATTATCCAGTACGGCAGAGGTTTGCTGAATCTCTTTAACGTTAGCTTCAGTAGCGGTACTGGCCTGACCCATTACTTCAGCAGCCCCTTTAGCGTTCTGCTGTAGCGCACTGATAATACCATTGATCTCGACCGTTGCATTTTGGGTGCGTTGTGAAAGGGAGCGGACTTCATCAGCAACGACGGCAAAACCACGTCCCTGTTCGCCTGCACGGGCAGCCTCTATAGCAGCATTCAATGCCAGCAGATTAGTTTGTTCAGCAATTCCCTGAATAACGCCCAATACTTCATCGATGTTATAGCTTTGCTGTTCTAATTGAACAATCACATCAGTTGCGTGTTGAATCTGTTGTTGCAGGCCTTCAATTTTGCCGACAGTAGCTGAAGTGATATTCACACCGTTAGATGTCTCTTCCAGCGCTTTATCCGATGCGCTAACGGTTGCAGCAGCGATCGCAGCAACGTTTTGTGTAGCGCCATCCATAGAGATCATGGCATTGGTTACCGCTTCTGCTCTATTTAGCTGCTTTTCGGTGCCGTTAGTCGCATTATTAGAAACCTCAACAATATGCTGACTGCATTTTCCTAACATATCGATCGATTCGACTACCTGATGAATGCTGCCATGAAAGTTTTTCAACATACTGTTAAAAGAGGCCGACATCTGGCCAATTTCATCATTTGAATGGATCTCGAGTTGTTGGGTCAGATCAGAGCTCTCTTCGATAGTTTTGATGGTCTGATGCATTCGGTGAATCGGCTTTAATATGATGCGATGAATCATCCAGCTAACCAGAATCAGCGCTGAGATAAACAGTGCAAGCTCTATCAGAGCGATATTGATGATATTACTGACGATCTGCTGATCCATTTTTTCAAAGTCGTAGGTGACTCTCACCGCACCCAATACGGTTCCCTCCGGAACCTGATGACAACCCAGACAATTAGTCCCTTTGTAATCGGCGCTAGCGCGCATAGGGCGGACGACGGTCAGGCGATGCCCCTGTTCATCATTAAGCTCTACCGCGATCGTCTCACCAGCCATCGCCTGACGGTCGTATTCATCAGCGATAGCGGAATCCGGGGTACCTGCGCCATACATATCTGTGACCGCTTTGCCGCGAATTATCCGTGCTTCTGATAGTTCAGGGTTGCTGGTGATTTTGGCTTGCAGGGTTTGCCGGTTAGCCATAGCGCCGCTGAGCATCATTATATTGATGCTGTCGAAGTAAGCGTCGGCGGTATTCTGGGTGTTTTGTAAGGCAATCTCTGCGGAAAGGTTTGTTTCGCTTTTGTAGATTAAAGAGACTGAGGCGATAAGAACCAGAAGCAGAACAAATGCCAGGCTGAGATTAACTTTGGTTTTGATTGGCATAATCGGGGTCGCAATCTGTAGATGGCTATTTAAGTGCTACAAATATACGCCTGTTCCTCCATACGAGCGATGCTATGAATCTTCATTTTGGGTAGTCCTAGTTTGAATAAGTTGAATCTGAATGCGCCATAAGCAGGGCCTCTGAGCGAATTTTGGGTGGATATCCCTCGGCCTGAGTCGCCTGAATGGGTGGGCATACACCCATTATTTAAAAAGAGTAAAAACCATAGTTGCAAAGGCAGTGCTGGTAACCGTTTGAAACTGAAAAGGAAATAATATTTATATTTGATTAGTTCGCTCTTGGTCTGTCTCTTGCAAATACATAACGCAAATAAATTCTGTGTGGGCTTCCCGAATAAGTCCAAACAAAACGCCTGAATAATTACAATACTGGAGAAGCGTTATGCGTTTACTTACTGCTGCTGTTACAACAATGGCCCTGACCTTAGGTGCAACTTCCGCAATGGCGGCACCCATTGAAATCAAATTTTCCCATGTAGTTGCTGAGAACACCCCAAAAGGCCAGATGGCCAATAAATTTGCTGAGCTGGTCGAAGAACGTTTGGCGGGTAAAGTGGAAGTTAATGTTTTCCCAAGCTCCCAGCTGTTTGGCGATAACAAAGTTTTAGAAGCGATGCTGCTGGGTGATGTACAGATGGCAGCGCCTTCTCTGTCTAAGTTCCAGAAATATACCCCAACCCTGCAGTTGTTTGATCTACCGTTCCTTTTTAAGGATATGGCTGCGGTAGAGCGCTTTCAGGGTAGTGCTGATGGTCAGAAGATGCTGACTTCGCTGGAGTCTAAGGGTCTGGTTGGTTTGGGTTACTTGCATAATGGTATGAAGCAGCTGTCTGCCAGTGATGTATTGCGTGTTCCTGCCGATGCCAACGGTAAGAAGTTCCGCATCATGACTTCTGACGTACTGCAGGCACAGTTTGAAGCGGTTGATGCGGTACCTTTGAAGAAGCCTTTCTCTGAAGTATTTACCCTGTTGCAAACTAAAGCGATCGACGGACAGGAAAATACCTGGTCGAACATCTATTCCAAGAAGTTCTTTGAAGTTCAGCCATTTATTACCGAGTCTAACCATGGCGTTCTGGACTACATGATCGTGACTTCTGCTGAGTTCTGGGGTGGCCTGGATGCTGATCTGCGTTCTGAAGTGAAAGCGGCACTGGATGAAGCGATCGCTTACGGTAACAACATTGCTGCTGAAAAAGCGAATAGTGATAAGCAGGCGATCATCGATTCTAAGCGTTCAGAAGTGGTTGAGATATCAGCAGAAGAGCGCGCGTTGTGGGTTGCTGCTATGAAGCCGGTATGGGCTAAGTTCTCCGATGATATCGGTGCTGACCTGATTAAGGCCGCTGAAGCGTCTAACCAGTAAAAACAACGGCATAATTGTTCAGACGCTCGATGGCAGCGTTAAACCTCTTATCAAAATGCTCAGTTACTACAGTAAATTGTGCTTTTTCTAAGAGGTTAGCCTTGCTCTTAATCGTCTGACCGAATGATGCAGCTGTTTTAGTTCTGGTTTATCAAAGGTCTGTACGGGACCTTTGAGCACGATCGCTACGACGGGAGTATAGGTCCCGTCGCAGCACCCTCTGGAAAGAAAATATCTATTTATGTTTCACAGGAGAGCCCTTCGGTTCGGCTTTCTGGTCTGTAAGGCTGCCCTGTGAAGCACCTGTAAACACAATAACAAGGTACTGAAATGTGCCGTTGTTATTAAGGGGGCCGTTATGGTTCGAAATCTGGTGACAAAGCTGGAAGAGACGTTTCTCTCCCTGCTGCTGGTGGCAATGACGCTACTGGTATTTGCTGAAGTGATAATGCGCTTTGGCTTCAATTCAGGCATTCACTGGGCACAGGAGATGACTCTGCTGCTGGCCGCATGGTTTGTACTTTATGGTGCTTCGTACGGGATTAAAGTGGGAGCCCATATCGGTGTTGATGTGTTTGTTAAATTGCTGCCGCGCAATGCTCATCGTTTCTTTACGCTGGTGGCAATTGCACTTTGCCTGGTTTATAGCGGTTTGCTGCTTTACGGATCATGGATCTACCTGAGCAAGATGAAAATGATCGGTATCGAACTGGAAGATATGCCAATTCCTAAGTGGACGGCGATGAGTATTCTGGTGATCGGCTTTGCCATGCTGATTGTACGTTTTCTGCAGCTGGGCTGGAAAGTGCTCACCAATCAGGCGGAAGGCTTTGGCATGACCGATGAAGCTGAAGAAAGCATGGAGATAGCTAAAGAGCTGAAAGCCATGGAAGAGCAGGAAAAGCTGGAGAAAGATCGTAAGGACTCAGATAAGGAGGACCGCTCATGACTACTGCTGCGCTATTTATAATCCTGTTTGCCTGTATGTTTATGGGCATGCCGATCGCGATTGCGCTGGGCCTGTCCAGCGTGACGACGATCCTGCTGTTCTCAAATGATTCGTTGGCTTCTGTTGCATTGAAGTTTTTTGAGGCGACTTCTGAGCACTACACCTTATTAGCTATCCCCTTCTTTATCTTGTCTTCGGCATTCTTATCGACCGGTGGCGTGGCTAAGCGGCTGATCAACTTTGCGGTTGATAGTGTCGGTCATGTCCGTGGTGGGCTGGCGATGGCATCGGTTATGGCCTGCATGTTATTTGCAGCGGTCTCTGGCTCTTCGCCGGCAACCGTAGCGGCGATCGGTACTATTGTTATTGCCGGTATGGTGCGCTCCGGTTATCCGGAATCATTTGCTGCCGGCGTTATTGCCAATGCCGGTACTCTGGGTATCCTGATTCCGCCTTCGATCGTTATGCTGGTATATGCGGCGGCGACTGAAGTGTCGGCTTCACGTATGTTCATGGCCGGCTTTCTTCCGGGTTTGATGATGGGCGGTATTCTGATGATCGCTATCTATATAGCGGCGCGGATAATGAAATTACCAGCCGAGCCATTTCCTGGTTTCCGTCACTTGGGTAAATCTTTCATTATTGCCCTGGGCGGCTTGATGCTGATTATCATCGTACTGGGTTCTATCTATGGAGGTATTGCCAGTCCGACTGAGGCTGCAGCCGTAGCTGCGGTGTATGCATATCTGGTTTCTGTGCTGGGCTATCGGGATATTGGTCCTATGAAGGGTGTGCTTTGGCGTAAAGAGGGTGAAGGAACGGGCGCCGCGACAATGCGTAATATAATGCAGATGTTGTGGGCGATGCCGCAGTCAATACGTCATCCGGAAGTCAGAAAAGTCATTCTGGACGCCTCTAAAGTCTCTCTGATGTTGCTGTTCATCATCGCCAACGCAATGCTATTTGCCCATGTACTGACGACCGAGCGAATTCCACATTCGATTGCCGAAGTGATTGTGAACTGGGGCCTGCCAGCCTGGGGTTTCCTGATCGTAGTAAATATCCTGCTGTTAATTGCGGGTAACTTTATGGAGCCTTCAGCGATTATTCTGATCATGGCGCCGATCCTGTTCCCTATCGCCACCCAGCTGGGTATCGACCCGATTCACCTGGGTATTATCATGGTGGTGAATATGGAGATAGGCATGCTGACACCGCCAGTAGGGCTCAATCTCTTTGTTACGGCGGGTATCACCGGCAAGAATATGATCTGGGTAATTAAGGCCTGCCTGCCCTGGTTGTCGTTACTGTTGTTCTTCCTGATTCTGATCACCTATATCCCGCAGATATCGCTGTTCTTGCCGGAGTATATCGATCAGTTGAATGGTTATTAAATATCTTTGTTTGTCAGTCGTTTATCCCTCCCAATCGGGATAAGCATTCTTCAGGGCCGCATCTAGCGGCCTTTTTTTGTATGAAATATTGTCAAGCAGTATTCGATTCATAGATCTCATTTCGGTAGATTTGTTCATTTTTTAAACTATTCTCAATTCTTGCAGCATGCTTTTTATGTGCTAAACGAAAGTCTTAGTTTAGGGAGGAGCTATGGTTACCGGATAAGGAGGTACTAATGTGAATCAATTAGGGATGACATCTAATCCCCGTCCGGTGCTTTTTGTGAGCGCAGAAAATTGTGAGAACCATTCTGATCAGGTTAGTTTTTTAAAGGGATGGAGTGTTAATGCTGTTGATGGTATTCAGAATGCCAGACGAACTATTAAAGAAAATAAATATAATGTAGGCCTGATTCATCTTGAACAATCAGATGGAAATGGGATCAGTGATGCAGAAGCGTTGATTCATGAAAACAGCGCGATTGAGTGGGTTTTGCTCACTAATAATGAATGCCTAAAACAGCATAAATTTTGTAAACTGATTCGTGAAGGTTGTTACGATTTCTATACCCTGCCATTTAATTCAACCGCTGAAAGCAGCCTGCAGTCCACTCTGGGTCATGCCTATGGAATGGCCTCTCTTAACTCTGAAAACACCATTGAAAGTTATGATGATTACGAAATGGTGGGTACCAGCCAGCAGATGCTGAGCCTGTTTGCTTCAATTCGAAAAGTAGCATCGGTCGATGCTTCAGTGCTTATTACCGGAGAAAGTGGTACTGGTAAAGAACTTATAGCCAGAGCTATTCATGAACGTTCAGCACGGAATAATGAGCTTTTTATTGCTGTTAATTGCGGGGCTATTCCTGAAAATCTGATTCAGTCAGAACTGTTTGGTCATGAGAAAGGCGCTTTCACTGGTGCTCATCAGTTAAAAATAGGACAGATTGAAGCCGCTGATGGGGGGACTCTGTTACTTGATGAGATCGGTGATCTACCTCTCACTCTACAGGTGAATTTACTTCGTTTTTTGCAAGAACAAGCCATTCAACGAGTAGGAGCAACGTCAGAGATCGGTGTTAATGTCAGGGTATTAGCCGCGACCCATGTTGATCTTGATTTAGCGGTGAGTGAGGGGCGCTTCAGGGAAGATCTTCTATATCGCCTTAATGTGCTGCAGGTGCAATCACCAGCGCTACGTGAAAGAGAGCAGGATATTGAACTCTTGGCCCGGTTTTTCTTTAATCGTTTTAAACCGGAAGGTAATAACCGACTTAAAGGTTTTTCAAATAGTGCGCTGATAGCGATAGAGCAGTACCAGTGGCCTGGTAATGTGCGGGAACTTATTAATCGTATTCGAAGAGCGATCGTTATGTCTGAAGGTCGTATGATCAGCACAACTGATTTAGGACTGGGAAATTCAGGTCCGCCTGACTCCTGTTCTGTGATCTCTCTGGATCAGGCCAGGCAAGATGCCGAGCAGAATGCAATTATCTCTGCTTTGCGCTATTGCCGAAACAATATGACTAAATCAGCTAAAGTACTGGGGGTTTCCAGGGTTACTTTATATCGGATGATCGAAAAGTATCAGTTAGGAAAAATACCAGATGACAGATAAATTATAATTAATACAGTTAGTTAAATCGCAATAGGCGGTTTTTTTTTACTTTTAGAAAATAGTGATTCACTTAATTAACAGTTCTGACTTGTCATCTAAACTACTGATATTGAATAAGTATTGTGCTCTGTGTAGGTTACTTGTTTCAGTGTTGTAACAGTTTGATTCATCGATATCTCTTCTCTAGCTCGCCTGTTTATAAAATAGTCTTAAGAATCAAATTCTTAATAATTCTGGTCTGAAGTTTGCGTTGTCCCATGGTGTAGAAAATACGCTTTGGAGATCAGAATGAGTCGCAGTAAACATCTTATATTAATGCAAAAACGTTCAGTGCTTATGTCACTGATTGTTGCTGTGTTGTTTTTGGTGCCTGTCGCTCATGCAGATGAAAGTATGAATCTTTCAGACTGGTCTTCATCTGCACTTGAATTGGCAATGACAACAGAGCTGGCGAAAGAGCAGCCTGTTACTGATCAGCAACTTGAGTCTGTACGAGGCCAGGGAGCTGCGATTTCACTGCCAACAATGCCAAAAGAGCTCGGAATTATTCTCTGGGATGAGGGTGAAAGTAGTTCTGGCGGCCATAAAGGTTCGGGTCAGGGCAATTCAATAGTAACTGTTCAGATTCGAATGGGGGGGCGCTGATATGAGCACTCTCTGTACCCGGCTTTCAATTGGTCTTTTGTTTTTGTCTGCGGCAACACACATCGCTGCCGAAGCGCCGCAGGCAGCAGATCGATTGGGATATAGTGCTCAGGCAGTTATTAGTGACTTTGTTCTTGAAGGTAGTCGCGGAATTATCGGTGTAAACATTGTTGCCGGAGATTCTAATGCCCAGCTAAATGCTCGTGCTCTTGCTGTGAGTATAGGTCAGGGACTGGGGGCAACGGCAAGGATCAAAGCTTCACAACATGTTGGCCTTTCTGGGGGGGAGGTTGATTCAGCTGTCAGTCTGATTGAAGGTAATGCATTTTCAAATGCATCAGGCCTTATCTCTATTAACCACGCCAGTGGTTCCGGAAATGCTCAGTTAAACGATATTACGATCGGCTTTGCCCTGGGTGGGATTGCGGTTTCTGAAAGTGAGTTAAGCCTCACAGTAACCGGACAACCTGTCAGCCAGATAGCCACTAGCGATGCCATACAACATCGCGAGGTCGGTATTGGTGAGGGGGCATTTAGCGGAGCCAGCGGGGTAGTCCAGATTAATCAGTTGGCAGGTTCAGGAAATGTAACCAATAACAGTTTTGGTCTCAGTGTTTCACTGGGCGCTGAAGAATAAAGTGTCAGGCTGTCCAGAGGTCTGTCTGATAATTATAAAAATAAGGAGAAGGATCATGAAACAGGTATTTAAACTTGCTCCGTTGGCAGTTGCAGTTGCCGCATTAAGTTTATCTGGCGTAGCCATTGCGGGTTCTGATGGCCCGTCTAATGATGGCCCACGGAAACATCACAGAGATGGTGCTCATCTGAGTAAACACGTGCATGTCAGTAAAAAAGTTGAATACAAAGGTGACGTTGCTATTGATGGACGGATCCGGGTTAATTCATTAGGTATGTCGGTTATTGATCAGGAACAGGATAGCGATGGCAATCTGACAATTAATGATCGGGTGGATAACAATGCCACTCTAGATGGTAATGCGCTTCGGGACTCTAAAGGTAATATGGGTATTAACGTGAGTGCAGGTGATCATAACGTTCAGAGTAATGCGGCTGCTCTTTCAGCTGCGGATGCCAGCTTTGTGTTTGGTTCTGCCGATGCTGAAATCTTTATGGATCAGAACGCTGAGGATAACGTCGCTTTCAACTGGGGTACCATTAATAATGCCGATTTCGGTGATGATGCTTTACGCGGCGCTAAAGGTAATATCGGTGTTAACGTAACGGCTGGTAGCAGTAACGTGCAGGCTAACTCCTTTGCTGCGTCAGTAGCATCCGGCTCTATGGGTGAAGCAACCGTATCTGTAAAACAGGAAACTGAAAACAATATGGTTCATAACCTGCCTGAAGAGACCTATGAGGTAATTACTACCCGGGTAACCATGAGTGGTGGTATGAGTGGTGGCTATAGCGGTAATGGTAATGGCAGCTACAGTGGCACGAATTATGGTGCTGGCTATAGCGGTGTTAACCATGCTGCTCGATATAGCGGTAGGAATGGCCCTGCCACTTATTCAGGAACATCCAGTCAGAGTAACGATGTTTATCCGGAAGTCTGGATTAATGGTTCCGGTCATGAGCAGGGTGGCGCCTCTTACTGGGGGCATATTGATTATGATAACGATAATGTCTCACCTGGTGGTGCAAATGATGACCCTGGTCGCTTTGAGTTTGACGAAAGCGGTACTATCTCAGGCTCATCAGAAGGCGGTGTTGTTGGTGCTCATCGTGAGAGTGGTCGTATCGGCAGGAGCACAGAGAGAGGTACTCTTAATTTCTCTGAAGCAGGTACACAGTCACTCAGTGGTACCTTCACAGGCAGTGTTGAACACCTGATAACCCGTTATGTTCGTCATGAAAATAATGCTTCTCTGGGTGACAACGCGCTACGTGGTGCTAAAGGTAATATCGGCGTTAACGTAACAGCAGGGACCAGCAATCTCCAGAACAACAGTCTGGCTATGACCAAGATTGATGCTCTGGATACGATGCCTGAGCCGCCTGTTGGTAATGAATAGACTATTCCTTAATGGTGATGCAGGAGAGCTGCATCACCGGCTATTTTCGAAGGTTTAGCTATGAGTTTATGGATAAAGCGTCTTATCAATAGCGGAGTAACCGGGCTGCTTTGCAGTCTGGTTTCTCTGTTGATACTTGTTAGCCCTGTTTTGCATGCTGCAAATATCGGTTTTACTAATGTCATTCCCGGAATAACAGTTGTTAATAAGTCTGTTATCAGTATGCGGGAGCAACGTTATCTTCATCTTATTCGACAACAAACAGATTTCAGCTGTGGAGCTGCTGCTTTAGCAACGGTATTACGTTATGCCTACGGTTATAAAGTGGCAGAAGAAGACATTCTGGATGGACTTTTTGCGGTAAGTGATCCTGAACTGGTGCAACGTCAGGGCTTTTCCTTATTAAATATTAAGCATTATGTCGAGCGTATGGGTTTGCGTGGTCGAGGCTACAATGTTGAGCCTGATACCCTAAAAGAAATTAAGATTCCAACCATCGTTTTATTGGATCTGAAAGGGTATAAGCACTTTGTAGTTCTTAAAAAAACTGAGGCTGATCAGGTGTACCTGGCTGATCCGGCCTTAGGCAATAAAATTATGCCAATGGAAGATTTTCTAGCCAGCTGGAACGGTATTGTATTTGCCGTGATCGGCAGAGGTTTTGATCGTAATTCTGTTCTGATCAGGCCTCAACGGCAGTTAACCGCAAGAACTTTGAATAATACCTTTGCGCCCCTGACAAATGCGCAGTTACTCGAGCATGGTTTTAACCATGCTGAACTGTTCTGACTTCCCGAAAGGGAGGAGTGAGTCATGAATATCCGGCGATGGATCAAGCCGACTGGTATAACAACCAGCCTTGCTTTAATCGGGGTGCTTGGGGGAGCGCCAGCTGTTTTAAGTGCAGCCGTTACTCAGGGGCCTTTTGGACTACAAGGTAATGTAGTCAGCGATGCTGAACTGGCAGAAATGCGAGGGCGCTTTGTTGAAGGTCGCAAAGTGATGTTTTTTGGTATCAAAATGCAAACGAAATGGTTACGTAAAAATAGTGACCCGTTTGATATGGAGATGAAAGTTAATTTTGATCTCTCAAAGAGCCGCTATCGTCCTCAGATGACGATGTATCGCAGTCGTCATATAGGAGACCTCTCTGAGACCTCATCTACTTCTACTTTGGATAATGTGAGTGACGCTGCTTCTTTAGAAAGTGTCTCTGGCGTTGTTCAGAATATTCAGGTTGCGGGTGACAGTAATACTGTACATAACGGAGTGGAGTGGACGGTTACTGATCAACCGACTGAATCCGAAACCGAAATAGAAATAGAAGGTTTGGTTGAACTGGTTAGTGTAGGTACCCAGAATCATACCAGTGATGACGGTGTTAACACTCAGGTTGCTGTGGAATCTGAGGGTATTGGTTATCAGATTGATATACCTGACGTAGGAACCGTTACGCAACAGATTACTCGTTCGCAATTTTCTGGGGGCAATATTTTACAAAGTACCCAGTTGAATAGTGACCTGAATCAGGTACTGAATCGGATCGGACTAACTGTGGAATTAAGTCCGGCAATATCTGGTATCAGGTTAGAGCGGTTCCACCGGACTCTGGATAATCTGCGGGGGCTTTAATACTGCAGCCCGTCAGACAGTTGCTACATTTAATGGTGCGGGCCTGCAGAGCCGCCTGCAAATGGTTCTGTAGTTATATCTGGGAACAGGGGAAGGATAATGTTTAATAAAAGGTACATGCTTGGATGCTCTGGCATATCTATAAGTGTATTAAGCCTTGCTATCAGTCAGGTTGTTTGGGGGGCAGAGCCCGCTACGGTTAGTGAAGCAGAGCAGCTTAAGTTTGAGATACAACAGCTAAAACTGATTAATGAACGTCAGTCACAAACACTTCGGCAGATGGAACGTCGTCTGTATAGCCTTGAGCGAGGTAAGCCGCAGGCTCAGCCAAAACCTGTGCCTCAGCAGCAAACCGTTGCTAGCGGCGGTGGAGAGGTAGTTAAAGAGGCTGCGCCCAGCTCAAGTGTTGAAAATATCTTGCAGGAAGAACATGCGTTGTTTAGCGATAAATTCACCCTTGAACTAGGGATGAATTACAGCCATTACGATCGCAAGGATTTAGTATTAGAAGGCTTTCTTGCATTGGATGCGATTTTTCTGGGAGATATTTCGGTTGATGATATATCAGCGGATATTTTTACCTTTGAAGCAACAGGGCGCTATAACGTTAATGATAGGTGGCAGCTAGGAGCGACATTACCTTTTGTTTATCGCACATCTAACTTTCAGCGTAATGTTAACTCGGGTTTAGAGGAAAGAGTAGAGGAGGCAAATATTGGTGATATTGGCCTTACTTCTGCATATAAGCTTTTCTCAGAAACTGAAAATCGTCCGGATATCGTATGGAATCTTAGTATTAAGGCACCGACGGGTAGTGATCCTTACGGTACCCCTACAATCACCATAACGGATCCGGATACCTCAGAACAGTTAACATATCCTGAAGAATTACCTACAGGCAGTGGTTTATGGAGTATCAGTAATAGTCTGTCATTTGTTAAAACAGCAGATCCTGCAATTTTGTTTGCCAATCTGGGTTATACCTACAATGTCGAAGGAAGCTTTAGAGATATTAGTGCTTCTGATGGTAATCAGCCCGGGGATGTACAGTTAGGTGATTCGATTTTCTACGGTCTGGGTATGGCTTTTGCCATGAGCGAGCGGATGAGTATGAGCTTTTCGCTTTCTCAGCGAATCAGTCAGAAAAGCCAAACCCGTCTGGATGGTGAAAGCTGGAGTAAAATCATCGGTAGTGATGGTAATGCGGCTACTTTCAATACCGGCCTGACCTATGCGCTAACTGAAAACCTGTCTATGTCCACTTCCCTGGGGATCGGCTTAACACCTGATGCGCCTGATTTCAGTATTGGAATCAAGTTCCCTTACCGTTTTTAAGCTAAGCAAATATCCGGGCAGTTAACTGCCCGGATATTCTTTCTGGCGCAGTAATCCACTATAATTCTGCCTCCTGTTTTTTTGAGTGGATTTAATTTTGGGATTATTGGCGGTTATCTGGGGCTTTTTCGGTATCAGTTTTATCTTTGGCAATGCGATTCTGCGTTTAGGTGAAATCGGTTTTGATACTTTCTCATACCCGTTGAGTTGGTTGCACTGGCTGGCTCTGGTTGTGAGCGTCCTGTTTATGGGGTTTTCTGAAGGTTATCGTGGTTTTCAGCAGGGCTATGCACCCCGTGTAGCTGCGCGTCTGTTATTTTTAAAAAATAACGCAACACCGATACGGATAATTCTTGCGCCACTGTTTTGTATGGGATTCTTTGATATTCAGCGTAAACGTATGATTGTAAGCTACTGCCTGTTAGGCGGTATTCTGGTGCTGGTGCAATTAGTTCATCTGCTGGATCAGCCCTGGCGGGGTATCGTTGATCTGGGGGTGGTGGTCGGCCTTACCTGGGGGAGCATCTCTATCGTACTCTTTACTTTAAAAGCATTCTTCACTGATAAGTTTGAGCACTCTCCGGAAATGCCTACAAGGTAATTCATACGGCACTATAGAATGAAAAACGCACCTTTAGGTGCGTTTTTTGATATATAGGCAAATGGTTTCTGTTAGCCAAGAAACAGTTTGTAAGCCGGGTTGTCAGTCTCTTCCCAATAGTTGTACCCGATATCATTGAGAAATTCTGAAACTAAAGGACGTTCCAGTTCCGGGACCTGCATACCAACTAATACCCGGCCATAAGCTGCACCGTGGTTACGGTAGTGGAACATTGAGATATTCCAGCGTCCACCCAGCTTCTTCAGGAAATTCATCAACGCGCCAGGCCTTTCAGGAAACTCGAAGCGATACAGAATTTCATTGGTTACCGACTCCGGTGCCCGGCCGCCCACCATATAACGAACATGGAGTTTAGCCATCTCGTTATCGGACAGATCGATCACTTTATAAGCTTCATGCTTCAGCTCATCAATCAGTTCTTTGCGACCGTCATCACCCGTACGTAGTTGAACACCGACAAATATCTGCGCGTCTTCATCATCGGCATAGCGGTAATTAAACTCGGTAATGTTACGGTTGCCCAGATCATTACAAAACTGTTTAAAGCTGCCTGGCTTTTCAGGAATCTTTACCGCAATGATCGCTTCACGGTTTTCGCCCAGCTCGGAGCGTTCAGCAATATGGCGTAACCGGTCAAAATTGACGTTTGCACCGCTATCGATTGCGATCAGCGTCTCATCTTTAATCTCATCGCGCGCCACATATTTTTTCAGGCCAGCAACCGCTAAGGCACCGGCGGGTTCAGTAATTGAACGGGTATCTTCAAAGATGTCTTTGATTGCAGCACAGATCTCATCGGTGGTGACCGTGATCACTTCATCGACATACTGACGGCAAAGGTCAAAGGTATTCTCTCCAATCTGTGCAACGGCGACACCATCGGCAAAGATGCCGACTTGAGGCAGGATAACCCGCTCACCAGCTTCTAAGGCTGCTTTCAGGCAGGCAGAGTCTTCAGATTCTACACCTATAATTTTAGTTTCCGGGCGCAGATACTTGATATACACAGAGATACCGGCGATCAGACCACCGCCGCCGACCGGTACAAAGACCGCATCGATTGGGTTGCTTTCCTGACGCAATAGTTCCATCGCAATCGTGCCCTGACCGGCGATAACGTCAACATCATCGTAAGGGTGAACATAGGTCATACCTTGTTCTTTAACTAGCTTACGAGAGTGAGCTGCCGCGTCATCGAAGGCGGTACCATGCAGTATGACTTCGGCCCCCAGCGCCCGGACATTATTGATCTTAATGTCGGGAGTGGTTTTAGGCATTACGATGGTCGCCTGCACTCCCAGAATTTTAGCCGACAGCGCCAGGCCCTGAGCGTGGTTACCGGCGGAAGCGGCAATAACACCGCGCTGACGTTCTGCTTCAGACAGCTGAGCCATTTTGTTGTAGGCGCCACGCAGCTTGAAGGAGAACACCGGTTGTAGATCTTCCCGTTTGAGCAACACGCGATTATCCAGCCGCTTGCTCAGGCTTGTTGCCTCGTCCAGCGGGGTTTCGATTGCTGCATCATAAACGCGGGCATCAAGAATTTTCTTTATATATCGGTGTGCCATCGGATGCTTTCAGTTGGTTGTCGTTGTTAAGATGAACAACAGTGTGAATTAAACAACAAATGGTAATCGCTGAGACGGTTTTCGTCTATAAGATATCGATGATAAGGCGTATAATCTCTGCCTG
>NZ_RQXV01000018.1 GCF_003858655.1 Amphritea balenae | reverse complement strand
TGGGGACGTGTGAGCATAAACGAATATCGTAACAGCAATGCCAAACCTTCCTAACAAATCAATGAACTTTGCGCCTTCGGCGCCGGACAGCCTAACGGCTGCCCGGTTATTGAAGCGTTATCTCTTATGAATAAACTACTAAGCATCTTACTGTTTTTGTTATCTCTTTCTGCTCACGCCCAGATGGAGCCCCATCAGTTATGCTATTCAATATCTAGCTATATAAATCTCGATGATGCTGCGATTAGTGAGCTGCAGTCTGTTACAGATAAGTATTACCAAAAAGCTTTTGCACAAGCTCCTGAAATTGCAAAGGGCTTTGCTAAACTTCCAGACAATTGGTTAAAACAATCTTTACTAGCAGGTTTAGCTACATGTTATCTCGAAGGAATCAATGTTGAGATAGACATGGAAAAAGGAAAGCAATTACTTTCTGAAGCAGCCGCAATTGGTAGTAAAGAAGCAGCACATAGGCTTGCCAGCATACGTATGTTGATGTCCCCTGATCCAGAAGAGAAGCGTCTAGGGTTTGAATATCTTAATCATGAATTTGCAGAAGGTTCTGCTTATGCTGCCGGGAAGTTAGGATGGGCTTATCAGCACGGGTTTGGTGTTACTCCAGATATAAACAAGGCTTTAGAGCTATATCATTATGCTGCTGAGAAGGGGATGACCTACTGGCAATATTTACTCGCGCACGCATATGAAAAAGGATATTTAGGGCTTAAGGTAAATCACGATAAAACTAGCTATTGGCTCAACGATGTACCCAAAGTTCATATAGCAAAGTACGAGTGCTGGGTTGCAAACTATTATGAGAATGGAACATTTCCTCAAAATGAGGAAGAACATCAAAAGTATAGTGAAAAATGCTATTTAGATAACAAGTAAAGGCAACTGACGCATTCTGCGCGGTTGCTTTGAGCGTTAGGGATCAACACCATGTACAAAAAAATCTTAATCTTATCTTTGTTTTTTGTAACCTCACTATCCAGAGCCGATGAAATAATGAATGCTTTAAATGCAATGGATAGCCTCATTAGGGAGACCGGAGATCCAAAGGTCTTCGCTGAGAGTGTTGTTGAAAAGATAAAGAGCGATGAGTGCCGAGATCTAGTGCCGCTTATTCATAAGCAAAGTAAATATTTCAATGATTCAGAGTATTTTTATGCTAAGTGCGTATACCAGTCCCGCCAGTTTGGGAAAATTATAAATACTGAGTATGGGCCAATTGGGTTTGCCCCACTTGGACCAAACGGTAAGCCTCCTCTGCTACCATCACAAAAGGTTTATGTTCAAATCGAGCTAAATGGAAAGGTGCAAGAGAGAGGCATATTCATCAACTTTCTTCCTCTAAATGGGAAGTTTGAAATTGTTGATATCGACTTTATATTTGGAAAGGCTAGATAAGTCCCTAACAAGAAAAGGCAGCATCGCCACTTCGTGGCTGGACGCGCTAACGCGCGCCGCTGCTTTGGGCGTTATAAGCCTTAGGAAGTATGGAAGAATCTATTAGGCATCTGTATTCATTACTGTGCAACTGTGAATACGACAAAGTTCATTGGCTTACCTCAGGAAACCGTTTGTCGGTTGAAGAAATGGCGTGGGCTATATCAGAATATGGAGAAAAACTTATTCCGTATCCTGAACAAGTAAATTTGGACATAATTGAAATTTCAAATTCAGCGTTAAAGTCGTGGAGTGTTACGGCTCCTGTATACACCCATGTAGAAGGGCTATCAGATCTTTCTATCGAATTAACGGTAACCCAAAATGCTCAGGGTAAGTTTACTCTATCGCTGGATGATATTAGGGTGTTGTAGCGGCTTATAAAAAGGCGTTAAAGTAATCGGACACAAAATGCTGGCTGTGTTCGCTTCGCTCATAAGTTTAGTCAGCTATTTTTGTGCCGCTTAACGCGGCGTTAAGTGTACTCTATGGACTGGCACAGAAAACCGATATCTCAATTTCTTTGCAATAAGTTCCTTCAATCTATAGAGGGAATCATTGTTCTTATTTTCTGGGCAATTTATGCAGTGTTCTTTATCTTTGCAGAGGTGGCACCAAAGACTATTTTTCTATCCAGCGCAGAAGCCAGTAGTGCAAAATTCACGGCTGTGTCATACCCACTTATTTTGTTTATATGGTATTGCCGCATATGTGGTAGTGACGATTTTCGAAGTAGTCTTTCTAATACACTGTGGGTAGTTGTCGGTGGCCTTCTACCTTTCTGGTTGGTTTATGGGTAATCGTACACTTAACAAAAACATTAAAGATCACCCTTCGGGCTTGGACCGTCGCTACGCTCCGGCCCTTTATGTAGGGCGTTATGTGACAACCAAACTAATCAATAGGAAATATTGATATGAAAGCAAATGGTAAATGTCTCTGCGGTTCGGTAGAACTAGAAGCGGAGCTATCCTCTACTGAAGCAGCTGCGTGTCATTGTAGTATGTGTAGAAATTGGTCTGGAGGTCCGATGATGGCCATTGAGTGTGGTGACTCTTTGAAAGTATCAGATGAAGCTTCGGTTATTAGGTATCAATCATCTGAGTGGGCAGAAAGGGGGTTTTGTGCGAAGTGTGGAACCCATCTGTTCTATTTCCTAAAACCGGCTAATCAGTACCACATTCCAGCAGGCTTATTGGATATTGAAGCAGAGTACAAGTTTAGTCATCAGATTTTCATTGATGAAAAACCTGAGTACTACAATTTTTCCAATGAAACTCAAAACATGACAGGTTCCGAAGTGTTTGCACATTTTGAGAGTGAGCAGTAAGCACATAACAAGCGCAGGTTACGAAAAACCTTTTCGTTCCTTCGTCACTACAAGTTTTCCGCAACTGCGGGCGTTATGCATAGGTAGAGATCGGAGATGAAGAAAGGAGAGCTAATATTTTTCTGCGGAAAGATGGGGGCCGGAAAATCCACGAAAGCGAGCGAAATCTCGCAGGATAGAAATGCGGTGTTGCTTTCTGAGGATGAGTGGCTTGAGTCGCTCTATCCCAATAAAGTTAGTTCATTGTACGACTATGTTAAATATTCAAATCTGATTAAACCCCAAATTAAAAAGTTGGTACAGTCGATTTTAGCTACTGGAACAGATGTAGTAATGGACTTCCCAGCCAATACCATTTCACAACGAGAATGGTTTCGGGAAATTTACGCAGAAGTTGGTGCGCCGCACCACATGGTGTATCTCGATATACCAAATAATATTTGCCTTGAGCAAATTGCCCAAAGGCGTATTGATCAACCACAGCGGGCTGCTACAGATACTGTGGAGATGTTTGAGGCTGTTACAAAGTTTTTTGCGGCACCAAAGCCAGAAGAGGGCTTTAACATAACCAAAATTGTGCAAAATGTATAACAATGCGCACAAGCAAAGCTGCGCCGCTTTGCTAGGTGTTAGGGG
The DNA here is from genome assembly GCF_003858655.1 of Amphritea balenae. Lineage (GTDB taxonomy): Bacteria > Pseudomonadota > Gammaproteobacteria > Pseudomonadales > Balneatricaceae > Amphritea > Amphritea balenae. The sequence continues at coordinate 41,022 of NZ_RQXV01000018.1, read as the reverse complement.
GCTAGAAAGCATGAAGCCAAAAGAGGGAGTTGAACCAAGTCTACTTCATCTGGAAATAAAAAGGGTGTGCCGACTAATTGCGGCTCGTCAATATAACTCATTCGTGAAATGCCCTCCGCGCCATTAATTCTTTAACTGCGCCTTAGAAGGAGTAACATACAGGCCTTCATTTCAAAACTAAGTGATTACCATGACAGTTGACCTGAATAATCATTACGGCCTAAGTCCTACGCATAGTGAAGTGGTCGAAGCGTGTAAAATTATTGAACCATGCGATGCCCTGGACATGGGCTGTTCCAATGGGCGTAACACTTTATACCTGAGCCAGCTTGGCTTTAACGTTGTCGCAGTAGACAACAACCCCAACGCGATTAATATGCTGCAGCACATTGTGAGCGAACAGGATATAGCCAACATTCAGGCGCAGGTGTACGACATCAATAATTCCAGGCTTGGTGTGGATTATGGCTTTATAGCCTGCACTGTCACCCTGATGTTTCTAAACCCAGATCGTATCGAGGCGGTGATTGCCGATATGCAAGAGCGTACTCTGCCCGGTGGTTATAACCTGATTGTTTGCGCTATGAGCACTGAAGAATACCCATGCCCGGTCCGCTTCCCTTTTACCTTAACCAAAGCAGGGCAGTTGCGTGAGGCTTACGAGGGGTGGGAACTGATTAAGTACAATGAGGACGTAGGCACCATGCACAATGGCGTACAGTTGCAGTTTGCGACCATGTTGGCGCGGAAACCTGCCTAGTTAAATGTGCCACCTAACCGGCGCAGTCAGCACCCGTAGTAAGCTGCGCCAAACCCTTAATTCTTAGGAGCTGTAAACAGGCATCATGACGCGAAAAACATTATCGTTGAAAGTCAAAAGAAATAAAGCCGCAAAACCCGTCGATAAGGTGGTCAGAGAGGTCGTTCATGATGACCCACAAAAGCGTTTTTTAAATGGCATAGCTGTCCATCCTTCACCTTGTATTCGCCTGGAATCAGGCTCTCAGCAAGCGACTATGCGAGCGATGGATCTGATCACGCCCATAGGCATGGGGCAGCGGGGGTTAATTGTTGCTCCACCGGGTTCCGGTAAAACAACCATTCTGAAGCATATTTGTCAGTCAGTTGGGCAGGCTTATCCCGAGATAAAGCTATATGCGTTACTCATCGATGAGCGACCGGAAGAGGTGATTGATTTTAAGCGTAGCGTGTCGGCACAAGTGTATGCCTCGTCTTCGGATGAGCGTTATGAGCAACACGTCCGGGTGGCCAATGATCTGCTCAACACCGCCCGCAAGGAGGCCGGCGAAGGTCACAATGTGATGATTGTTATCGATTCTCTGACAAGGCTCTCACGGGTACATAATGCCGAGCGAAAGAGCAGCGGTCGTACTATGTCCGGCGGGCTTGACGCCAGGGCTATGGAGATACCCCGGAAATTGTTCGGTGCTGCCAGAAAGATTGAAAACGGAGGCTCGCTTACCATTTTAGCGACTGTACTGGTTGATACCGGCAGTCGGATGGATCAGGTGATATTTGAGGAGTTCAAGGGCACGGGCAATATGGAAATCGTGTTATCAGGCGAGTTGGCTAATAAACGCATTTTTCCCGCACTTGATATTGCTAAAAGCAGTACGCGCCGTGAGGAGTTGCTTCTGAATTCGAAAGATATCGCCAGTGTAAGAACGCTGCGAAGGGGGCTTACTAGCCTAAAACCTGCAGAGGGTGCCAGAAAACTTGCTGAGTTATTAGCGCAGTACCCGACGAATGCAGAACTGTTGAGTTCTTTGTCGCCAAATAACTAAATACAATGATTCAAAGCCCGTACAGCTAATGTGTTTTAGAAGCATGCAGGGAGGGCTTGCTGGTCATTACAATTAAGAAGGTTCTTCTGGTTTGTTCAAGTCGGGAACCGGTGGTGTTTCTTTGATGCTGACGTGTGCTGAGCGTTGTTAGGATTGCATGAACTAATCTGGAGGAGTCCAGCCTCCTTTAATATGTTTATTACTCCATTTAGCAATTTCCTAAAGAATCGATAAGGTTTCTTTACCTTACTGTGTTAACAAATATTTATATCTCTTGGGTCTCGATTGATACTGCTTTTTTTAACATATTTTCGGATTCAAGCTATTTTTAATAGCTCTGCCAGCCTGTTTGTCGGTATTTTCTCGGGTGAATTAGCGAGTTCGCTGTATGTCTCTCAGGTTTATTCCAGCTTTATGGTTCAAAAGCGTTCAGCGTTGCAACAACCGGCTATTCCGGTAGAATCTTCCGCACTATAACTACACAACATTTCGCTTAATATCTAATAATAGAACAGGAGTCGCTTGTGGAACTCGCATGTCTTGACCTGGAAGGTGTACTGATCCCTGAGATCTGGATCGCTTTTGCTGAAGAAACCGGAATTGAAGAGCTTAAAGCGACTACCCGCGATATTCCCGATTACGATGTGCTGATGAAACAGCGTTTGCGTATTCTGGATGAGCATGGTCTGACTTTGCCACAGATTCAGGCGACTATTGATCGTTTGTCTCCATTGGAGGGGGCCCGTGAGTTTATCGACTGGCTGCGTGAGCGCTTTCAGGTCGTGATTCTGTCTGATACCTTCTATGAGTTTGCTTCCCCGTTAATGAAGCAACTGGGTCACCCAACCCTGCTGTGTCATAAGCTGGAAGTGAACGATGGAGGCCGTATTACGGATTACACATTACGTCAGGTTGACCCTAAGCGTCAGTCGGTACGAGCATTCCAGTTGCTGAACTACCGTGTAATCGCCGCCGGCGATTCCTACAACGATACGACGATGCTTACCCAGGCTGAGTCGGGTATTTTGTTCCATTCCCCGCAGAACGTTATAGACGAGTTTCCTCAGTTCCCTGCGGTGCAAACCTTTGAAGATCTGAAGAAAGAGTTTCTTAAAGCCAGTAATCGTGATCTGTCTCTATAAATAGGTTATGCAGTCTGGCTTTTCTGTATTTTAAACGGTAACTTTGTTGCCGTTTTTTATGTCTTAAACATGGAGTTGTTAAATGTCTCAAGGAAAAGTGATCCTCTCTCTGGCGGTATCTGCTGTTTTACTACAAGGCTGTGCAGGTAGTGCAAATCACGAAGTAATGACTGCGTATAATGCGTCCGATGAATCTCTAAGCTGTGAACAGCTTAGTTACGAGCAGGCTCGGGCTCAGACAGTGATTAATCAGGTGAATGAAGATAAAGATGATGTCTCTGGTGCAGATATTGTCGATGGTATTTTCTGGTTTCCGTTCAATCTCATTGCTAAGAATATGAATTACGAAGATGCTTTGGAGGCTGCTAATGCCCGCATAGCGCGTCTTGATTCATTGCGTAATAGTAACAACTGCTCAGATGAGCAAATGGCTGAAGTCGAAAAAGGCCTGGAAGCAAAATTGACAGAATTAAAAGATCTTAGGGATAAAGATCTGATTTCTGAAGAAGAGTATAAAAAGGCCCGTAAAGATGTTCTTTTTAATGGCTGATGCCAGCTTTGAAAGTTAAACGTTTTTAAAAGCCCCGAATAACGGGGCTTTATATTCTGGCGGTATTCAATCGCTGTTTAACGTCCTTCTGTTGAAATAGCCCTGGTTAGCTAAAATCTTCATCGAGTAGCTGTCTTAATAGCTCGTCTATCTCTTCTGTGCTGTGATCAGCCGCATGTTCACTCCATTCTTCATGGATCTCTTCGAGACGCTTGTCATGCTGTTGGCGTAGTTTGCGCCGCATAGCGCCTGCAATATAACGGGTTTTCTCTTTTTTAGTTTGTAGATTCAGTCTGGGTACTTCAGTGGGGCTGCCATCTTTATCGACCGCAATCATGGTAAGAAAGCAGCTGTTGGTGTGACGCATCGTACGTTCATGAATATTTTCGGACATCACCTTAACACCCACTTCCATCGATGAGCGGCCGGTGTAATTTACCGAAGCGTAAAAAGGTGACCAACTCGCCGACATTGACGGATTCTTTAAAATGAACACTATCGACCGACAGGGTCACTACATAATGGCCGCTGTAATGAGCGGCACAGGCATAGGCAACCTGATCAAGAATCTTGAGCAGAGCACCGCCATGTACCTTGCCTGAGAAGTTGGCCATGTCAGGTGTCATCAACATGGTCATAGAGATGGAATCGTCATTTCGGGTGACAAAGTGATCGCTCATAGGAATCCCTTTTACTATTTACAACCAGTGTAGATAGCAGGGTGATGATCAGAGAGGCAAGTTACCCAAATTGGCAAGCACCGCATTTGTTAATGCGGTGCCATATCGCTAGGAGAGGGATTTTCCAGTTACTGGTAAGGTTTGAGTCAGTATCTGGCGCGCCGTACTGCGGTGGTTTAGCTACTTTGGAATGTTTTTTCCAGCGGGCGTAGTAGATTGTTTACTTTATTGTAAGTTTCCTGATATTCATCGGCTGTTTCAGAGTCGGCAACAATACCTCCGCCTGCCCAGCAGTGAATTTTATCGTTTTGACAGAGTAAGGTGCGAATCGTGATGCTGGTATCCAGTTTCCCACTGAAGCTCAGGTAGCCGATAGAACCGCAATAGATACTGCGTCGGTTAGGTTCCAGCTCATCAATGATCTGCATCGCTCTGATCTTCGGTGCGCCGGTGATAGAACCGCCGGGAAAGCTGTGCTCAAGCAGATCGATCGCTGTATTGCTGCTATCCAGTTGGCCGACAATAGTGCTGACCAGATGATGGACGTTGGCATAGGATTCAACCGCGAAGAGCTTAGGTACCCGCACACTGCCATGCTGACAGACTTTGCTGATATCGTTGCGCATCAGGTCCACAATCATCAGATTTTCTGAACGGTCTTTCTCGCTATCCTGTAGTGCTAATTTAAGCTGCGCATCGGTGGCCGGGTTATCGCCTCTGGGGCGGGTGCCTTTGATCGGTTTTGTGGTCACTTTAGCGCCGCTGACTTCCAGAAACTGCTCAGGGGATAGCGAAAGTATCGCGCCTTTGGTGGTTTCAATATAAGCGGAATAGGGGGTGGGAGCATGCTCTCTTAAAAGCTTGTAGGCTGCCCAGGCATCACCTTCATAATCAGCACTGAAGCGTTGAGCGAAGTTTACCTGATAGCAATCACCTGCCTGTATATAGTCGGCGATCTTAGCCAGTGAGTCATAGTATTGTGCTTCACTCATATTACTTTCAAACAGTGAACGCAAAGCAAATTCTGAGTTAGCTTTAGTGGTCGTCAGATCTGGCGTGATAAACCGTGCTAACAGTGCTTGTGCCTGGTGCTTATCGTGCATTGGCGTGGTGACCAACTGAGTAGTTTTCAGCTCATGGTCGATAATCAGTGCCCAACTGTATATGCCCACCAGCATATCAGGCAGATCGATATCCCGCTGGGTTTGCTCTGGCAGTGTTTCCAGTGAGCGGCCAAGGTCATAAGAAAAATAGCCCAGAATGCCCCCGCAAAAAGGCAGTTCAGTCAGCTCTGGCTGTTGAGGTGTGGGGCAGCGCTGTTGATACTGTTCAAATAGTGTTTGCAGATGACTGAACGGATTGCCTGATAATTGCTGCTCTTCACCGTTACCGCTAATCAGTGTTTGGTTGTCTGAATAGCTCAGCTGTGCAGCGGGATCTGCAGACATAATGTCGTAACGGCCATAGCGTCCGGCTGGTTTGCCGCTATCGAGATAGACCGGTGCAGGCAGGTGGCGTATCGCTTCAAAATACCGGGTGCTGTATTCCAGATAAGGAAGTGAAAAAAGTCTGTACACTCAACAAGCCTTAGTAATGCCTTTAACTACCTGGCAGAGCTTTGTTTAGCAAAGCTCAGTCTGATAAAAACCAATTCAACAAAGTCATATCAGGTGGCGAAAGGTCGGTCCGAAAATAGCCTGAATACAGACTGTTCTGAAAAACGGATTGTAACCAGCCATACCGGTGAAAGCGAGGTGCAACTGTGTTATTTATCCCTGTTAAGGAATATTATTTTGCTACAGGATACTATGCGCGATTATCATCTGGCTTGCCCCAGTGCGACCTGACATTCCATATTAAGTAAGAAGATACTTAAGCTTATGAAACACCCTTACACTATGACTCAGCATCAGCTTAAACTCGCTGATCAGAATATTTCATACCGGCTGTATAAGAATCCGACAGCTGAATCATCCCGCCGACTGGTTATGCTGCATGGTGCCGGTGTTGCAGGCCTTGATACCTGGGGGGCGATGGTGCCGATGTTGACCCAGTGGTCTGAAGTGTTGGTGCCGGATCAGCGCGGTACCGGGTTGACCCGGTACCCGGATGGTGAAGAATATGAGTTCAGCGTTACAGAGCTGGTTAACGATCTTAGTTCGTTGGTGGACCATCTGGGCTGGTGGCAGTTTGATCTGGCCGGTTACTCCATGGGGGGAATGGTCTCGCTGATCTATAAACAACGTTGCCACGATAGGGTGCAGAAACAGTTTCTGATGGAAGCTGCGGTGTTGGATCGTCCCTGTTGGGATTCTACGGTTGTGCTGAGACATCAGTACAGTGCTGCGGCAAATCACCTTAAAGGTCCCGATGCTGATAGGGGTATCAAAACCTTTTTAGATACAATTTCGCCGAACCGTAAAATTACGCCAGCGGTCGAGTTGTTGACAATCCAGCGTCTGGGCGCCCGGCCTTTAGGCTTTGCCAATGCACTTCATTGTGTTACTGAAGCGATCAACAGTATAAACCGTGAAGAACTGGTTGCCGCTCAGGGGGATGTTACCAGCTTTATCGGGGGCTACAGCGTCGATCTGATGCATCAGTATCATCGGGAACTGGCGGAAAGATTGCCAAACTGGCACTACTTTCTGGTACCGGGTACCGATCACTCCTTACCTTTTCAAAAGCCCCGCCAAATTGCCCGCATAATGGCTGCAGAGTTGCAGCGATACCTCTCCTGAGAGAAGCCTGAATGAGTCATTATTACAGCTAAAAGCCCCGTTCTACGGGGCTTTTTGGGTTGTGCTTGCGCTATTAGGATATACCCCTATACTTTTGTAGCATGTCGACAGTTTAAACCATTAGTATTGTTGACGAGTCTAAAAAAGGGTTGTATTGTTAGTCTCAGTTCAAGATTGTCGACAATCCACAAAGAGGGATGCAATGACAGAATTAGCAGAGATTAACGATAGCAGTACTGAGGCACTAACCCTGGCAGATAAGGTTTGTGGTCAGCTGGTTACTGCGATTGTCCGGGGGGATATTCCGCCGGGTCAGAAGATCAGTGAGCCAGAGTTGGCTCGTACTTACGGTATTAGCCGTGGTCCTCTGCGCGAAGCTATTCGTCGTCTTGAAGGTTTACGTCTGGTTGTTCGTATTCCACATGTCGGTGCAAGAGTTGTATCACTGTCTCCGGAAGAGCTGATCGAGATCTATCGTATTCGTGAAGCGCTTGAAGGTATGGCGTGTCGCCTTGCTGCTGACAATATGAACGAAGCTGAGATCGCCAGCTTGCGTGAACTGTTATATCAACACGAAAAGAATATCGAACAGATTGATGGTCGCGCTTACTTTCAAAAAGAGGGCGACCTTGATTTTCATTACCGAATCGTTCAATCCAGCAAAAACTCAAAACTGTTTGAACTACTTGGTGGTGAACTGTATCACCTGGTACGTATGTACCGTTATCAATTCAGCGTTTCTAAATCACGTCCGCAGCGAGCCCTGAAGGAACACCATCGCATTCTTGATGCGATTGAAGAGAGGGATGGCGAGCTGGCAGAACTGCTAATGCGTCGTCATATCAGTCGAGCACGCCGGAACATTGAAGAACGTCTGAATCCAACGAATAAAGAAGAGAGGGAGTAACCCATGAGCAAACTGACCGCAGGCGGCCGTTTCCGCAAAGCACTGGCTGAATCTAACCCATTACAGATCGTTGGTACGACTAACGCATACCATGCAATGATGGCTGAGCGTGTAGGCCACAAAGCTATCTACCTGTCAGGTGGTGGTGTTGCTAACCACTCTTACGGTCTGCCTGATCTGGGTATGACCTCAATGAATGATGTTCTGGCTGATGTAGGTCGTATCACCAGTGCTGTTGAAACGCCACTGATTGTTGATATCGATACCGGTTGGGGTGGCGCATTCAATATCGCTCGCACGGTTAAAGAGATGACTAAATATGGTGCTGCTGGTTGCCATATTGAAGATCAGGTAGCGCAGAAGCGTTGTGGTCACCGTCCTAATAAAGAGATCGTTTCTCTGGAAGAGATGGTTGACCGTGTTAAAGCCGCTGTAGATGCCAAGACCGATGATGATTTCTTCGTTATTGCCCGTACCGATGCGTTCCAGATGGAAGGTCTGAATGCTGCGGTAGAACGTGCTCAGGCATGTCTGGAAGCTGGTGCTGACGGTATCTTTGCTGAAGCTGTTCACACCCTGGATGACTACAAAGCCTTCTCAGATGGTATCAATGGTTCACACCTGTTAGCTAACATCACTGAGTTTGGAGCTACCCCGCTTTATAACACTGCAGAGCTGGCAGAAAACGGCGCCACGATGGTGCTGTACCCACTGTCAGCATTCCGTGCTGCTAACCTGGCGGCACTGAATGTATACGAAGCGCTGCTGCGTGACGGTGATCAGAAAGCCGTTGTAGACACTATGCAGACCCGGATGGATCTGTATGACTTCCTGAACTATCACGACTTTGAGCAGAAGTTAGACGCATTGTTTGAGGAAGGCAAAAACAAGTAATTAAAGCTATTGCGCTTGGAAAGAGGGTGTTAAACATTCACTCGATATGCTCACTTACAAATGTAAGCTCCGCTATCTCCTGAACGTTTGCCTACTTTTTCCTTCGCTCATCACGCTTTAAGAATTACAGCTACTGCATTAGGTCAGTAGTAGAACAACATAACCAGATCGAAAAAAATACTGTAACGGGCTGCCAATTTGTTGTTACTAGCCCGCAAGCAGAAAGGAGAGATAGGATGGCAGAAGCTAAGAAATTAAGTGGTGCAGGTCTGCGTGGTCAGTCTGCTGGTGAAACCGCACTTTGTACTGTTGGTCAGACCGGATCGGGTCTGACGTACCGTGGTTACGATATTAAAGAACTGGCTGATAAAGCCCAGTTTGAAGAAGTAGTTTACCTGCTACTGTACGGCAAGCTGCCAAATCAGGGTGAGCTTGATGCCTATAAAGCCCGCCTGAAAGGTATGCGTTCTCTGCCGGACGCTCTGAAAACAGTATTGGAACAGATTCCGGCTGACGCGCATCCGATGGATGTTATGCGTACCGGTTGTTCAATGCTGGGCAACCTGGAAACTGAAACGGACTTTGCCGATCAGCACGATCATATCGATCGTATGATGGCTGCATTCCCAGGCATCATTAACTACTGGTACAACTTCAGCCATAACGGCAAGCGTATCAATGTGGAAACTGATGCGGATTCTATCGGCGAGCAGTTCCTTTGGACGCTACACGATAAGAAGCCTGAACCTCTTCACGTTGAAGTAATGCATGCCTCGCTGATTCTGTATGCTGAGCATGAGTTCAATGCATCTACCTTTACTGCACGTGTCTGTGCATCAACACTGTCCGATATTCATAGCTGTGTTACAGCTGCAATCGGTTCCCTGCGTGGACCGCTGCACGGTGGTGCTAACGAAGCGGCAATGGCGATGATTGAAAACTGGCGTTCTGCTGAAGAAGCTGAAACCGAAGTTATGGGCATGCTGGAACGTAAAGATAAGATCATGGGCTTTGGCCACGCGATCTATCGTGAATCAGATCCACGTAATGCGATCATCAAAGAATGGTCTAAGAAACTGTCTGAGCAGGTAGGTGATGAATACCTGTATGACGTCTCTGAACGTGTTGAAGCGGTTATGTGGCGTGAGAAGAAGTTGTTCTGTAACGCTGACTTCTTCCATGCATCTGCTTACAACTTCATGGGTATTCCTACAGCGTTGTTTACGCCGATCTTCGTTTGTTCACGTGCTTCAGGCTGGGCCGCTCACGTAATGGAGCAGCGCGCTAACAACCGTATTATCCGTCCATCTGCGGATTACACTGGTCCTGATACTGCCGAGTGGGTTGATATCGCTGATCGCGCCTAAGCTGATCTGCCAGGCTCAGTTCTGAGCCGCCTACAGGGAAGGGGGTAACCCCTTCCTGGATTCAAATTTCAAAATACAGGTGTTATATGAACACTGAATACCGTAAATCTTTAGCCGGTACCGATCTTGATTACTACGACACCCGTGCGGCAGTCGATGCGATCCAGGCCGGTGCTTACGCGGCATTGCCGTACACTTCACGTGTTCTGGCCGAGCAGTTAGTGCGTCGCTGTGATCCAGCGGCACTGACCGACTCCCTGAAGCAACTTATCGAACGTAAGCAGGATCTGGATTTTCCATGGTATCCGGCTCGTGTAGTTTGTCACGATATCCTCGGTCAGACCGCACTGGTTGACCTTGCAGGTCTGCGTGATGCTATCGCTGATCAGGGTGGTGATCCATCGGAGGTCAATCCGGTTGTACCTACTCAGTTGATTGTTGATCACTCTCTGGCAGTTGAAGCACCGGGATTTGATTCGGATGCCTTCCAAAAGAACCGTGATATTGAAGATCGTCGAAATGATGACCGTTTCCACTTTATCAACTGGACTAAAAAAGCATTTAAAAACGTCGACGTGATTCAGCCAGGTAACGGCATCATGCACCAGATCAACCTGGAGAAGATGTCTCCAGTGATCCAGGCGCGCGATGGTGTTGCTTTCCCTGATACCTGTGTTGGTACCGACAGTCATACCCCGCATGTTGATGCGCTGGGTGTAATCGCGATCGGTGTCGGTGGTCTGGAAGCCGAAACCGTTATGTTGGGTCGTCCATCTATGATGCGTCTACCGGACATTATCGGTGTTGAGCTGATCGGTAAGCGTCAGCCGGGAATCACCGCGACGGATATTGTTCTGGCAATCACTGAATTCCTGCGTAATCAGAAAGTTGTTTCTTCTTATCTGGAATTCTTCGGTGAAGGCGCTAAGAACCTGACCATTGGTGACCGGGCTACTATCTCTAACATGACACCGGAATTTGGTGCTTCTGCCGGTATGTTCTATATCGACGAGCAGACGATCGATTACCTTAAGCTGACTGGCCGTGAGCAGCAGCAGGTAGCATTGGTAGAACAGTATGCTAAAGAGACAGGCCTTTGGGCTGATGATCTTGCAGAAGCGAAGTACGAACGTGTGCTGACCTTTGACCTGTCATCTGTATGCCGCAATATGGCGGGGCCTTCTAACCCGCATCGTCGTCTGCCGACCTCTGATCTGGAATCACGTGGTATCGCAGTTGATCTGGATAAAGCGCAGGCTGAAGAAGCTGAAGGCCTGATGCCTGATGGTGCTGTTATCATCGCTGCCATCACTTCCTGTACTAACACCTCTAACCCGCGCAATGTTGTAGCGGCTGGTTTGATTGCGCGTAACGCCAATAAGCTGGGTCTGGTGCGTAAGCCATGGGTTAAATCTTCATTTGCCCCAGGTTCTAAGGTTGCCAAACTGTACCTTGAAGAATCCGGTTTACTGCCAGAGATGGAGAAACTGGGCTTCGGTATCGTTGGTTATGCCTGTACTACCTGTAATGGTATGAGTGGTGCGCTGGATCCTAAGATTCAGCAGGAAATCATCGACCGCGATCTGTACTCAACTGCAGTACTGTCAGGTAACCGTAACTTTGATGGCCGAATCCATCCGCATGCTAAGCAGGCGTTTCTTGCCTCGCCACCGTTGGTAGTCGCCTACGCAATTGCAGGTACTATGCGCTTTGATATCGAGAAAGATGTGCTGGGTAACGATCAGAATGGTAATCCGGTTACGCTGAAAGATATCTGGCCGAGCGATGAAGAGATTGATGCAATTGTAGCCTCGAGTGTTAAACCTGAGCAGTTCCAACAGGTGTACATTCCGATGTTCGATCTTGGTAATGATGAAAGTGAGCAGATCAGCCCGTTGTATGACTGGCGTCCACAGACTACCTACATCCGCCGTCCTCCATACTGGGAAGGCGCTCTGGCAGGTGAGCGTACTATGAAAGGTATGCGTCCGCTGGCAGTGCTGGGTGACAACATCACCACTGACCACCTGTCGCCTTCAAATGCGATTCAGGCGTCCAGTGCTGCGGGTGAGTATTGTGCCAAGATGGGCTTGCCGGAAGAGGACTATAACTCTTACGCAACTCACCGGGGTGACCACCTGACGGCACAACGTGCCACTTTTGCAAACCCTAAGCTACTGAACGAAATGTGTCGTGATGCGAACGGTGAAGTGAAGCAGGGCTCTTTGGCACGTATTGAGCCAGAAGGCACTGAGAGCCGCATGTGGGAAGCGATTGAAACCTATATGGAGCGTAAGCAGCCGCTGATTATCGTTGCCGGTGCCGACTATGGTCAGGGCTCGTCCCGTGACTGGGCCGCTAAAGGTGTACGTCTGGCGGGTGTTGAAGTGATCGTTGCTGAAGGTTTTGAGCGTATTCACCGGACTAACCTGGTGGGTATGGGTGTATTGCCAGTTGAATTCAAGGCCGGTGAAACCCGCGAAACTTATGCTATCGATGGTACTGAAACTTACGACGTTAAAGGTGAGATAACCCCGCGTGGAGATCTGACTGTTGTCGTTAACCGTGCTAATGGTGAGACGGTTGAGATCCCGGTGACCTGTCGCTTAGATACTGCTGAAGAAGTGCATGTATATGGTGCTGGTGGTGTTCTACAACGTTTCGCTCAGGACTTCCTGGAAGCGAACGCTTAAGGGCTTATTAGTAGCGTCTGATGTTTTCTGGGGCAGGTTACCTGTTGTCCTGAGGCCCGGTCTAACGACCGGGTGTCAGAGAAGTAGCCTGCTCCGGATCTATTTTATTGATTAATTTAAAGTCTTAATAATGTCATCTAAATAGTTAATATTATTAATGTTTTAGGTTTTTATTCGTGAGTAGAGTAGCTGTTGTATTGTTGCTCAGAGACACAGGATTAAATGATATGGCTTTCGTACCACAGATTAAAATTCCCGCTACTTATATGCGTGGCGGAACCAGTAAAGGTGTTTTCTTCCGTCGTCAGGATTTTCCTGAAGCTGCCCAACAGCCAGGTGAAGCCCGTGACAAAATTCTGATGCGAGTGATTGGTAGCCCTGATCCTTACGGTCAGCAGATTGACGGTATGGGTGGTGCAACATCCAGTACCAGCAAAACAGTTACCCTGGATAAAAGTGATCAGCCAGATCATGACGTGGATTATCTGTTTGGTCAGGTAGCGATCAATAAGCCCTTTGTTGACTGGTCTGGTAACTGCGGCAATCTGACTGGCGCGGTGGGTGCATTTGCGATCACCAATGGTCTTGTTGACGCTGATCGTATTCCTGAAAACGGTATCTGCACTGTGCGTATCTGGCAGAAGAATATCAAAAAGACCATTATCGCCCATGTGCCTATTACCAATGGTGAGGTGCAGGAGACCGGTGATTTTGAGCTGGACGGTGTGACTTTCCCTGCGGCGGAAGTGGTGATTGAGTTTATGGATCCAGCTGATGGTGAAGGCTCAATGTTCCCAACCGGAAACCTGGTTGATGATTTGGAGGTTCCGGGAATCGGTACATTCAAAGCGACTATGATCAATGCCGGCATCCCAACCATCTTCCTTAATGCTGAAGATATTGGTTATACCGGTACTGAGCTGCAGAAAGATATCAACTCTGATGCGGCAGCCCTGGAGCGTTTTGAAACTATTCGTGCTTACGGCGCAGTTAAGATGGGCCTTATAAACGATATATCAGAGGCGGTTGCCCGCCAGCATACTCCTAAGGTCGCTTTTGTCGCGCCCGCTACAGCCTATGAGTCATCCAGCGGTAAGCAGATTAATGAATCTGATATAGATCTCTGCGTCCGAGCGCTTTCCATGGGTAAGTTGCACCATGCGATGATGGGGACCGCTTCTGTTGCTATCGCAACGGCTGCTGCAGTCCCAGGGACTTTGGTTAATCTGGCCGCGGGTGGAGGAAGTCGTGAAGCGGTTACTTTCGGTCACCCTTCAGGCACTCTGAAAGTCGGAGCGGCAGCTGAGCAAAAAGCCAATGGCGACTGGACTGCAAAGAAAGCGGTTATGAGTCGTAGTGCCCGTGTCTTGATGGAAGGTAACGTACGTATTCCTGGCGATACTTTTTAAGGATGCTCTATAGAAGTCTGGAAACCGGATAACGGCGTTAAAAATCTTCTCAGAATGCTCATTTACAGTTGTAAGCTGTGCGTCTTCGAAAATTTTTGCCTTGTTCTTCGGCATCCAGTCATTCTCTATAACAACCTTAATGTTTAATTTGTATTAACGCAGAGTTTTTACAAAGGAACTCTGATCTACCGGGTAGTTTGAATATCCTGTAGGTCTACCGATGTCGAAGTGGCAGTCAGACACTCTGATCTCCCTATCAAGAGCGGAGTGTTTCACTTCACGCCTTAGGCCCCATATGTATATATGGGGCCTTTTTTTATGTTTCTATTGACCATCGGTTAGCAATTCGGGCTAAATCGGATCATCAGATTTTAATGACTATCAGAACGCAAATATGACCAAAGAAAGTTCTTCCGGCTCAGTGCTCATCGGGCTGACCAATCCTAAAAGCCCATCAAATATCGGATCAGTAATGCGGGCAGCAGGTTGCTACCGGGCCGATGCCGTTTTTTATACCGGTGAACGTTATGCCCGGGCGGCTAAGTTTCATACTGATACAAAAGACAGAAGCCGTGAAATCCCTCTGTCCGGCGTGGATTGCTTACTTGATATCGTGCCAGAAGGGGCGAAGATCGTATGCGTTGATCTGGTAGAAGGAGCTACGGCTCTGCCTGATTTTAAGCATCCTGAAGAGGCTGTTTATATCTTCGGCCCAGAAGACGGCACTATCAGTCAGCGGGTTATAGATCGTGCTGACGCGGTAGTTTATGTACCTACCGTTGGTTGTATGAACCTGGCCGCATCGGTCAATGTTGTGCTTTATGATCGACTGGCTAAATCAGCGATGACTGAAGCTAGTGATGATCTTATACGCAGTAGTCGGGATATCAATAATAGGGTGTCCGTTCGCAAGTAGTGTTTCTAAGTTAAGAGCTCAAAGAGGTTGATATGATTGGCAGCTGCTTATGTGAACAGGTCCGTTTTGAGGTTAGGGGCCACCTGCCTGATTTTTATCAGTGTCACTGCTCAAAATGCCGTAAGGTGACCGGCTCATCTAAGAATACCGGTACACTGGTGGAAAACAGCCAGTTTAGCTGGCTTAGCGGCGAGCCACTGGTGCGCCTGTATGTCAAAGATACAGGCTATCATTCCGCTTTTTGTTCCTGTTGCGGCAGTGTTATGCCAAACCCTTTGCGAGATGGTAGTGGTTACTGGATACCTGCCGGAGCACTCGATGTTGACCAGTCAGATGCTGGGCTGAAGGTAGCTATTCATCTGTGTGTTGCTGATAAAGCGATCTGGGATGAGGCTGGAAAAACACCTAAGCAGTATCGGAATTGTCCGGATATTCGCCAGCTCAGAGATGATTTAAGCAAATAAAACAACTGTTCGAGAATAGCGGTTTTCTGGTCTAAGCTGATTTCAGGTTATCAGCAGGCAGGAGGCCATCTATGCTATTTATTACTAACCGTGAGCCGCAAGGTTCAATTCTTACCAAGAAAAATCGAAGCTATCAATTTGATCTGAGTAAAAATGCCCCCTCTAACTCGATCTATTTTTGTGAACGTACCGATGAAGATAGTTATGTAGAGCTTGGTTCCAAGCAGCTTATGAGTCGTTTAAAGGAGTCCGGCTCAAAACAACTATTGTTCTATATTCATGGTTTTTCAAATTTACCTGAACCGGATATATTCCCCCGCGCACAAAAGCTACAAAAGTACTTCGATAACGCTGAACCGGATCTGATCGAAGTGGTGCCTATTATCTGGCCTTGTGACGATGATCCGGGGATTGTAAAAGATTACTGGGATGATCAGAAATCTGCAGATAACAGCGCAATATCATTGGCCAGGGCGTTGCAGTTTTTTATGGACTGGCGCAACTCCGCACCGGATGAGGATGCTATCTGTTTAAAGCGAATTAATGTTCTGGCTCACTCAATGGGCAATCGCGTGTTACGTGAAACTATGAGGGCCTGGAATAAGGACTATCTGGCGGATGGTGTGCCTTTGCTATTTCGAAATACTTTTCTGGTAGCTGCGGACATTGTGAATGAATCCCTTGAAGAGGGGCAAAGTGGTCGTCTTATCTGTCAGTCTTCCCGAAATGTATCAGTGTATTTTGCATCCGATGATCTGGCGCTGAGAGCAAGTAAAGCCGCAAATCTTAAGAGCAGGGTTGCCTCAAGGCGGCTTGGCCACAGCGGGCCTGAAGATATGCGTAAAGTTCAAACTAACGTATATGCTATCGATTGTGATGATCTTAATACTCGTTATGATTTCCCAAAAGGGCACTCTTATTTTCTTGATAATGGGAGAGGCCAGCCGGGTAAAATTTTTAAACATATGCTGGAATCCATCAAAACCGGCCGGGTGAAAGTCAGTAATGAGCCCCGCCGTACACATATTCTTAAGTAGAGCTGCGTCATGAATGCTCCACAGTCTGATCTGTACGCCTATATTGCTTTGTTAGTTGAAAATATTGCTCTATGGGAAATTATGTTGTTTGTGGTTCTGATCTGGCTGGCTCGTCAGCCAGATCTGCTAAAGCGTATTTCGCATTTTAAATTTGGCGGTTTGGAAATTGAAATGCAGGCGTTAAAAAATGAAGTTGAAAGCAGCCAGAGTCAGTTGGAAGAGTTAGAGACAGAGCTACAACATGAACGTCGTTTATTTGGCGAGTTACTGGACGGTTTTGATGCAAATGCACCGGTAGCAGAGCTGGCTGAAACCCGTGGTATGCTCAGAGCTCATGCCCGGGCAAGTGGCAATATTGATGAGCTTAGAGATTGTCTGAATAAGCCTTGTTCCGCTGAAGAGATGTATGCCACAGCCGTCATTTTTCGAGAGTTGCGGCCTGTTATCCTGATTCCTGAGCTTTCTGAGTGCCTTGACAGGCTGGCGAGTCAGGATGATCTTGGCGGGATTCGGCTCAATACCGTATGGACCCTGACCAGCGCTTTACACCGAACGCTGATAGCCGCAATTCGTGATAATGTAGCCCCTGGGGTGTCTGTTGCTATTCTTAAACGAACAGAGCAAATGTTAACCAGGCTTGAGCTGAATCCGAGGGTGCAGGCGGATTCACCTGAAAGACCAGAGAGGGGCATCAGGGGGCCAATAAAACACGCCAGGGAATGGATCAAGAGAGGGCTTAAAGATGCAGATTGACGCAATAAATGATCTACAGGGCCAGTGTCTTTGTGGTGGGGTAGATGTCAATGTAAAGCAGGCTTCGATCCATCTGGGTGCCTGCCACTGTCGTATGTGTAGAACCTGGGGCGGTGGGCCGTTACTGGCACTTGATTGCGGCACGGTTGTTGAATTTACAGATACTCAGCATGTTAAAGTTTTTAACTCGTCAGAATGGGCTGAAAGGGGTTTCTGCTCAAGTTGCGGGACACACCTCTTTTATCGGCTTAAAGAAAGCGGGCAATATATAATGCCTGCAGGGCTATTTGATTTTCAACAGGTCGATCTGCAACAGATGGTTTTTGATCATCAGGTATTTATTGATCAGAAGCCGGCGTATTATGAGTTTGCTAATCAGACCAAAAATATGACCGGCGCAGAACTTTTTGCAATGTATGCGCCTGCTGATGAAAATCAGTTTTAATAACCGGGAACTACCTGATGAATGAACATGAAAAGCTTAACTACGTAGAGTTTGGTTCAAATAATCTCGAGGCAACCAAGGCATTTTTCACAACGGTATTTCACTGGTCTTTTACCGACTATGGGCCTGACTATATCGCTTTTAATAATCAAGGTCTTGAAGGTGGATTCTTTTATTCAACACAGCCGGCCAGGCAGGAAAACGGTAGTGCGCTACTGGTGTTTTACAGTAATAAGCTCGAGTTAACTCAAACTAAGATCGAACAGAATCAGGGGATTATCTGTAAAGCAGTGTTTGATTTTCCTGGTGGGCGTCGGTTTCATTTTATCGAACCCGGTGGTAATGAGTTTGCGGTCTGGTCCGATCACTAATGTAGTGCTGCTTCTGTTTGTTCCGGTCAGCTTTTTCAAGGCTGACCGGTATCAAGAGCTGATTATCTTGTCGAAACTATATTAAGCAACTGCATGAAACACTAATCAGATGTACTGGCTAAAGCTTCGCAGGACCACTTTTATCCATTGATCTTGTGTCGTTCTGGTGAGCTGATACGCTACTCTGTATTAACATCAGGCTGTCTTCCGCAAAACCGGTACCGGCTTCTTTATAGAAATTAAATACTTTGTCTATACCTGCTTTTAACAGCTGCTTTCTGTCATCTTCGAAGCGGGCAATGGCCGCCACAGCACCGGTATAGCCGGCACTTCGTAGCTGAAAAGTAATATTACGAATATCATCTATTGCGGGAAGGGCGAGTAATATTAAACGTACTTTTGAAGTATCAAATGCTTCCCAGAAATCGGCATCTTCTCCATCGCCGACAATTACACTCATGCCCATTTTCTGTAATTCCGCAACTCGTCTCTGGTCGGAATCAAGCCCGGCCACCCGATTGTCTACCATATTCTGCAATGAACGATAGGCGCCTTTACCAACACGGCCCAGACCGATGACCAGAATGTCTGCATCAGCTGGTTGATTAATCTGATCGGCTGTCAGGCGTTCTGTATGCTGGAATCTTCGCAAGGGCTGTTTATATTTTGTGTAGAGTTGGTGTGCTCTGGGATATATGGCACTGGTGGCGATAAAGGACAAGGAAACGGCTAACGCCATAATGACCAGCCATTCATTACTAAGCCAGCCAGAGTCTACACTGAGTGCAGCAACAATAAGGCCAAATTCACTAAAGTTACTCAGTGCAAGCGCTGCCAGGTAGGAGGTTCGGCTACGTAACTTCAGGCGAGTGAAGAGAATAAAGAACAGAACAAACTTAACCGAGATTAGTAGTGCGATGAGTAAAGCAATGGCAAACATCGACCAGGTAGGCAGAGCGGTGAAGCCAATTGAGAGGAAAAAACCTATTAAAAATAAGTCTTTAAAACTTAGCAATGACTTGGTCAGCTCAGTCGCTTTACTGTGTTGGCTGAGTAAGATACCGAAAACCAGAGCCCCTAAGTCACCTTTGATGCCTACCAAATGAAACAGTTCGTAGCCCCCTAATGCAAAGAAGAACCCTGTCAGGGGCAACATCTCGCCGTGTCCTGCACGTTCAAGAAGTTTGCCAAGCAAGGGGCGCGCAAATATAAGGCCAAATAGTAGGAGAGCCCATAAAGAGGGGATTTTGCCGGTAGCAAAAACAAGAAAAATAACGGCAGCGATATCTTGCATAACCAGTACACCGATAGCCAGCTGTCCATGACGGGTTTTAAGTTCGCCGTTTTCTTCAAGTAATTTCACGATACAAACGGTGCTGCTAAAACTGAAAGCAAAGCCTAGCAGCGCTGCTGTTGTCAGGTTAGCAGTTGAAAAGAAAGGCAGTGCGATACTGGCCAGTAGCAATGTTAGACCGCCAAACAAAACAAACCAGAATGACATATGGCTGACGGTGGCGAACCAGATTTCCCGTTTCAGCAGATCTTTGACGTTAAGTTTGAGGCCGATAGTGAAGAGCATCAGTGTAATGCCCAGGTCGGCAAGAATATCGAGGCTGGGGCTGGGTTCAATACCCAGGTAATGAAGTACAAAGCCGGCTAGAAGAAAGCCGATAAGTGGCGGAAGGCCCGTTAGTTTAACGGTGAGTCCGCAGAAGTAGGCAAACAGTATCCAGATAAAATCCATATAATAAGTGCTTGTTTTAACTTATTTAATTGACTCTATGCTAGCATTTAAACCAGTGGGAATTCTATCAGTTGTTCACCAGTTTCTGTACATTCGAGATACCAACCGGTTTTATCCCAGTCACCCAGGACAATTCGGCGTCCCGTTTTTATCTGATGCACTGCCGGACGATGGGTATGACCGTGAATCAGCAGGTTTATGCCTGCATCTGTCATTGCCTCTGATACGGCGGTAGGGTTCACATCCATGATCGCCATGCTTTTCTCAGCGTTCTTCTCTTTACTGGCTGAGCGCAACTGCTGTGCGACTGCTAATCTCTCGCTAATCGTTTTAGAGAGAAATGCCTGTTGCCACTGCGGGTTACGAAGCTGATGGCGCAATGCCTGATATTCAGTGTCGTCGGAACAGAGTTGATCGCCGTGCATTAACAGGGCTTTACTTGAAGGAAGGTCAACAATCTCAGTTTCATTCAGTATGTTAATACCGGTTAATTCTGAGAACGCAGGTCCTATCAGGAAGTCACGATTACCATGCTGAAAAAACAGTTTTGTACCAGCTGAACTGAGTTGTTTCAGTGCAGAGATAACGGGCTGTTGGTCAGGGGGGATGGCATCATCGCCAATCCAGGCTTCGAACAGATCACCCAGAATATACAATTGATCGGCGCCGGCGGCCTGGTTGGATAGGAAATGCAAAAGCGCCTGGGTTAAATCCGGGCGCCCTTGGTGCAGATGTAGATCTGATATAAACAGAGTGCGCATTATCAGGCGTCGTCTGCTTCCACAATTTCAGCTGAATTGATAATAACGTCTTCAGCAGGTACATCCTGATGGCCGCCGCGGAAAGTCGTAGAAACCGCTTTGATCTGATCAACAACATCCATACCGTCGGTGATGTTTGCGAATACAGCGTAGCCCCAGCCTTCCATTGTTTTAGCAGTATGATCCAGGAAAGTATTATCGTTAACGTTGATAAAGAACTGCGCAGATGCGCTGTGCGGATCCATGGTACGGGCCATTGCCAGTGTGCCACGTTTGTTACTCAGGCCGTTATCTGCTTCGTTTTCGATATTAGCACCGGTCTCTTTGCTGACCATGCCAGGTTCGAAGCCACCGCCTTGCACCATAAAGCCATCAATAACACGATGGAAAATTACGCCGTCGTAGAAGCCGTCTTTTACGTAGTTTTCGAAATTAGCTGCGGTCTTCGGTGCTTTTTCATAATCCAGTTCGATAGTGATATCGCCGAAGTTAGTGTGCAGTACGATCATACTTCCGGTTCCTTTGTTTTATCTTTTAATTGTGGACGAGATTATACTAAAGAATTACCACGAATGAACCTACTAAAAAATTAATCCAGTTTTGAATAAATTCTGAACAGGCCGTCGGACGTAACTTCCTCATTAATTTTACCTTACTTATGGTTGTCTGCAGACCATCTGTCTATAATATCGGCCTACTCGATTTCAGACGGAAGTTAAGACGCCTTTATGAGCAATAACGACGCCAATAACGCTGCAACACAGCCAACAAATTTTATACATCAGATTATTGAGCAGGATCTGGAGCAGGGACTCGAGAAAGTAGTCACCCGTTTCCCGCCTGAACCTAATGGCTATCTGCATATTGGCCATGCGAAATCGATCTGCCTGAATTTTGGTACTGCTGAAAAATATAACGGTGAATGTAACCTGAGATTCGATGATACAAACCCATCGAAAGAGGATCAGGAATACGTTGATGCGATAAAAGAAGATGTTCGCTGGCTGGGTTTCAACTGGGCCGGTGAAGTCCGTTATGCGTCTTCTTATTTTGATACTTTCTATAGCTGGGCACAGCACCTTATTCGTGAAGGTAATGCCTACGTTTGTGATCTGAGTGCCGAGCAGGCCAGTGAATACCGTGGCTGGGCAACAAAGCCAGGTAAAGATAGCCCGTATCGTGAGCGTTCTGCTGAGGACAACCTCGATCTGCTTGAGCGGATGAAAACCGGTGAATTTGACGAAGGTAGCAAGGTGCTGCGGGCCAAGATTGATATGGCCTCACCGAATATGAACCTGCGCGATCCTATTCTGTATCGTATTCGTAAAGAATCACACCATCAGACCGGTGATAAGTGGTGCATCTATCCTAACTATGATTTTGCTCATGGTCAGGAAGATGCAATCGAAGGGGTTACGCACTCAGTATGTACCCTGGAATTTGCCGATCACCGACCGTTATACGAGTGGTTCATTGAGCATCTGCCGGTACCTAGTAAACCGCGTCAGTATGAGTTTGGTCGCCTGAATATTAATTATACGGTTACCAGTAAGCGTAAGCTGAAGCAGTTGGTCGATGAAGGTCATGTGAGTGGTTGGAATGATCCACGTATGCCGACCATCTCAGGTATGCGTCGCCGTGGTTATAGTGCTCGCGCTGTACGAAACTTTTGCGATAGTCTGGCGGTAGCTAAGACTGACGGTATTGTTGATATGGCACAGTTTGAGTTCTTCATCCGTGAAGATCTGAATGACAATGCAGCCCGTGCTATGTCGGTTCTGAACCCGTTGAAACTGATTATTACCAACTTCCCAGAAGGTGAAGTCGAGCGGCTTACTGCGCCGGTTCATCCACAAAAGGATATGGGTACCCGTGAACTGCCATTTACCCGTGAACTTTATATGGACCGCGGAGATTATAATGAGGACTCGACTCTATCCCGTAAGAAGTTCAAGAAACTGGTGCCAGGGGACTTCATGCGCTTGCGCAGCGCGTATGTGATTAAAGCGACCGGTGTGGTTAAAGATGACAGCGGCGAAATCACAGAAGTTCATGCTGAACTGATTCCGGGCACTGTTGGCGAAAATCCACCTGAAGGTATGAAGCCTCGTGGAGTTATGCACTGGGTATCTGCAACTGAAGGTAAGCAGGCAACTGTACGTGTTTATGATCGCCTGTTTAATGTAGAAGCGCCTGATAAAGGTGAAGGCAACTTCCTGGA
Organism: Amphritea balenae; assembly: GCF_003858655.1. GTDB lineage: Bacteria > Pseudomonadota > Gammaproteobacteria > Pseudomonadales > Balneatricaceae > Amphritea > Amphritea balenae. The sequence continues at coordinate 18,122 of NZ_RQXV01000018.1, read as the reverse complement.
TAATATTAATCCGGACTCCTTCACTGAAATGACTAATTGCTGGGTTGAGCCGGGATTGGTCAATGCTGCGCCGGAAACTACTTTCCAGTTTGAACGGGAAGGTTACTTTGTTGCTGATCGTTTCGAGCACAGTGCTCAAACTCCGGTCTTTAACAAGACGATCGGTTTACGGGATACCTGGAAAAAATAAGCTTCTACTGAAGCAGTTGCATTAACCGGACTGTTTTTGACATAAAAAAGGTCGCTATTGCGACCTTTTTTATTGGAATCCTAAAGCTGTTTGAAAATCAGATATAGGTAGGAACCTTGATGCTGTCATGCTTCATATGCAGTGTCAGGCCCAGTGATGCCATACCGGTATCTTTAAGAATCTCGGAAGAGAGTGGCAGGAATTCATCTTCCTCATAGTTAGCGTGTAGCAGGTAATGCTCAGCCAACTTCTGCGTAGCATTCTGATCAAGGCTGGCAGCTTTGCCTTTAGCCAGCTTCTTCATATCGCCTTCAATGTTTTTCCACTGCTTTTCAAGGCTGCGGTGTTCTTTAGTCAGGCGCTGAACCATCGCTTTTGCCTGAGTAAGTTCGTTTCCGGGACTGGCGCAATCGATTACTACATGAAACAGTTCCTGCTCTTCTTCATGATGGTGAGTCAGAACTACATCTTTAAAGAACCGAACAAATTTGTCGGCCGCAGCGGAATCCTCTGCACTTACCGGGTCGGTAATCTGTTTTTTACCAAATTCTTTCAGCGCCTCAAAGTTTTTAATGATGTTGATATGGCATTGTGAGTAATCATCGATTGGGCTGTCTTCTGTAGTCATCATATACACCTTATAAACTGGAAGGGGTTGCCCCACTGTCACATATAGACGGTTAACGGGTGATGTTAACTGTATATTAGTAAATAAATATCCCGTTAGAGTCGTTGCTTAATCATATACATTGTACTACATAATATTTTTGACAACGATCAATAATGTATCGCATTAGCCTTGCCAATCGTATTTATCGCTGGATAGTTACTCAAAAGGCATAAAAAAACGGCCCACAGGCCGTTAATAGTAGATGTTCAGGAAACTAACATAAAAACTTATGCCGGGCTGTTGTCGGCTTCCATGACGCTACTGAATTCACCTTTAGCCATCTGACCAATCTCTTTATCGATAAAGAACAAGCCTTTGCCATCTTCACCAATAATTTCAATTTTATCCAGAATACCCTTAAACAGCTTTTCCTCTTCGTGCTGTTCAGCCACGTACCATTGTAGGAAATTAAAGGTTGAATAGTCCTGATTGGTAAAAGCGGCGTGTGCCAGACCATTTATCTCACTGGTGATGAGGCATTCATGTTCATACACTTTTTCGAACAGGTCTTTGATGGAGTCGAACTCTTCGATAGGGGCTTCAATAGCGCCAATTCGCGCCATGCCACCGGTTTCGTTAACGTAGGTGAACAGACGTTTCATATGCTGCATCTCTTCATCTGCATGAAGAGCTAAAAAGGCAGCGCAACCCTCAAAACCCTTTGATTCAGCCCAAGAGCTCATCTGCAGGTACATATTTGATGAGAAGAATTCCAGGTTGATCTGATTATTGAGTTTTTCAAGCATTGAACTACTAAGCATTATGACTCCGCTTAAGTGGGTTGTTATATAGATACCGGCTTACACAGCCATTTTTTACCATCGGACGAACGTGCACATTTACTGCAAACATACTGGCTGTTTTTGGTGACCGCAGCGATCTCATCAAAATGTTTAGAGATCATCTCTTTGTTCAGCTTACAAAGGCTTTTTGCTTTCAGTGTGCTAGCCATAAATTATACCTGCAATTGTATTCAGCTGATGGGATTTATAACGGAATTATCTGTTTTTGTAAATGATAATGATTAGCACTAAGGGTTTTGTAGAGCCAGATCAATAACCGGGCTGTAAATATTAATATAACAACCCGGTCAGTCAGGTAGTTTGGCGTTGATTAATCCGGTGTGGGTCACTCAGCCTCTGGTTGTTCTGGAATGGCCGCTTCTTCCCAATCCATCTCAGCCATCTGCTGATAGCGTTTATAACGCTCGCTAACTTCATGCTGGGCTTTTTCTAGGAATGCCTGAGCTTCCTTTGGATGTGCTTTGAGAAGCGAGTTAAAGCGGGTCTCGCTCCGGGCAAACTCTGCGTAAGGAATAGAGGGTGGCTTAGAGTCCAGTTTAAGAGGATTCTTATGTTGATCTGCCAGACGAGGATCGTAACGGAACAGTGGCCAGTGTCCGCTTTCAACCGCAAGTTTCTGGTGCAGGTGATTATCTTTCATCTCAAAGCCGTGAGCGATACAGGGAGAGTAGGCGATGATCAGGGAAGGGCCGTCATAAGCTTCGGCTTCTAAAAAAGTACGTAGTGTTTGTACATCTTTCGCTGCATAAGCGACGTGAGCAACATAGACATGTTCATAGTCCATAGCGATACGGGCCAGATCTTTCTTGGCCAAGGCTTTACCTGACGCTGAAAATTTAGCGACCGCACCCACCGGAGTGGCTTTAGAGGTTTGACCGCCGGTATTGGAATAAACCTCGGTATCCAGAACCAGGATATTGACGTTGCGACCAGATGCCAGTACATGGTCAAGCCCGCCAAAACCGATGTCATAAGCCCAGCCATCGCCACCAATAATCCAGACGCTCTTGCGACTAAGCTGATCGGCAAGGTGGCGCAGCTCTATCGCCTGGGAACCAAAAACCTCATTGTCACTGAGCGCATCCAGATCAAGCTTTAACTGCTCCACCGATTGCCGTTGTCGCTCAATACCCGCTTCATCTGCTTCTGGTTCGGTGATAATCGCGTTTACCAGTGCCGGGTCCAGCTGATGCCTTAGTTGACTTAACAAAGCCATCGCATAGTCGCGCTGCTTATCTAGCGCGACCCGCATACCCATCCCAAACTCTGCATTATCTTCAAACAGTGAGTTATTCCATGCCGGGCCGCGACCATCGGCGTTTTTAGTCCAGGGGGTGGTGGGTAGGTTGCCACCGTATATAGAGGAACAGCCGGTAGCATTTGCTACCAACATACGATCACCAAACAGCTGGCTAGCCAGGCGTATATAGGATGTTTCACCACAGCCAGAACAAGCGCCGCTAAATTCAAACAGGGGCTGTAACACCATTGACCCCTTAAGAGTCGCGTTTTTTAAGGTAGTGCGATCAAATTCTGGCAGGGAAAGGAAAAAGTCCCAGTTGTCTTTTTCGCTGGCAAAAGTCTGCTCCCGGGGTACCATATTAATCGCTTTATGATCGGGCTTTTGCTTGTCAGTGATCGGACAGATATCAACGCAGAGAGTACAGCCGGTACAATCAGCCGGTGACACCTGATAGCTTATGTAACTGTCATCGGGGAAATCTTTGGCACCTTTAACAGGCACAGCTTTAAAGCTGTTAGGTGCCTGCTCTAACAATGATTTATCAAATATTTTACTGCGAATGACGCTATGGGGGCAGACCAGCACGCATTTGCCGCAGTGAGTGCATAGTTTCTCATCCCAGAGCGGCAGCTCCTGAGCCAGGTCTCGTTTTTCAAAGGCGGTGGTTCCGGTGGGCCAGGTACCATCAACAGGGAGTGCGCTAACCGGGATTTTATCACCATGGCCGGCGATAAGTTCTGCGGTAAGCTGGCGCACAAAGTCGTTAGCATTATTAGCATCCAGCTGATGCATCGGGATACGGCTGGTAGCCCGCTCAGGTATGTCAATCAGGTGTAGATGCTTAAGACTTTCATCGATCGCTTTAAGATTGAGTTCGACAACCTTTTGATTGCTTCCGTAGCTTTTAACAACTGCTTCTTTAATCCCGTTGATGGCCTGTTCTTCAGGCAGAATACCGGAGATATTAAAAAAGCAGCTTTGCATGATGGTATTAATACGTTTACCCATACCGCACTCGGCGGCAAGTCGGTACGCATCGATGGCAAATAAACGAATCTTTTTACTGATAATTTTTTTCTGAACGGATTCGGGTAGGGTATCCCATACTGCCGTTGGTGCTGCGCTACTGTTTAATAGAAACACTGCACCGGATTTGGCCTTGTCCAGCATGCGGTAAAGACTAAGGAAACGGGGCTGATGGCAGGCGATAAAGTCGGCCTGACCATTTTGTATTTCATAAGCAGAATGGATGGGGTGTGGGCCGAAACGCAAGTGAGAGACAGTGACCGCGCCAGATTTTTTCGAGTCGTATACAAAGTGCCCCTGAGCGTAATAATTGTCCTGTTCGCCGATAATTTTGATACTGTTTTTGTTGGCGCTGACGGTACCATCCGCGCCTAGCCCATAGAATACCGCCTGATAACTATTGTTATGGGCATCGGTAATATAACTGGCATCAAACTCGATACTGGTATGCGTCAGGTCATCATCAATACCCACGGTAAACAGGTTTTTACTACTGTCTTTTTCGAGCTCATTAAACACACCGCGGATCATCGCCGGGGTAAATTCTTTTGACGATAAGCCGAAGCGTCCGCCGATGAGCTTGGGCAGCTGCTCAGCCTTGATCTGTTTATTCAGCAGGGCCTGCATGAACGCTGTAGAGATATCTTTGTATAAAGGCTCACCATCGGCACCAGGTTCTTTAGTGCGATCAAGCACAGCTATATTTTTTACGCTATCGGGTATGGCTGCCAGTAATCTTGCAGCATCAAAAGGTCGGAATAACCGGACTTTGAGTAAACCGGTTTTCCCTCCTTTGCGGTTTATAAAGTCAACGGTTTCGGCTGCAGTATCGGCACCTGAGCCCATTAGGATGATGATAGATTCTGCATCAGCAGCGCCTTCATATTCATATAGCTGATACTGTCGTCCGGTAATTTCCGCAAAGCGATCCATAGTCTGTTGGACTATGGTGGGGAAGGCATCATAAAAGGGGTTGCAGGCTTCACGGGCCTGGAAAAAAATATCAGGGTTCTGAGAGGTTCCTCTGACCACCGGGTGGTCCGGAGATAGTGCCCGGTTACGACAGGCGCGTACCTGCTCCATATCGATCAGCTGCTTGAGCATGCCAGGGGTTACCATTTCCACTTTGCTGACTTCATGACTGGTTCTGAAACCATCAAAGAAGTGCAAAACCGGTACCCGTCCTTCTAACGTTGCCATCTCTGCGATGGTGGCCATGTCCATGACTTCCTGAACGGTAGTGGATGCCAGCATGGCAAAACCGGTAGCCCGGGTGGCCATAACATCACTATGGTCGCAGAAAATTGATAGTGCATGGGTTGCCAGTGAGCGGGCAGCAATATGAAAAACCGTTGGCGTCAGTTCGCCTGCGATTTTGTACATATTAGGGATTTTAAGTAGCAGCCCCTGGGAGGCGGTAAAGGTGGTTGTTTTAGCGCCGGCCTGTAACGCGCCATGTACTGCACCGGCAGCACCACCTTCGCTTTGCAGTTCGATAACATCAGGCACAACACCCCACAGGTTCTCCTGGCCTTCAGCGCTCCAGCTGTCGCTCATTTCTCCCATAGGGGAGGCCGGGGTGATGGGGTAAATCGCGATTACATCATTCAACTGGTGGGCAATATAAGCTGCGGCTTCATTGCCATCCATCATACGTGTCTGTTGGATGTTCATGGTGTTGCTCCTGAACAAGCTTAAAAATATGAATATTAGTTTGTTCTGATTAAGCCTGTTATAGCTCAATTATTGAGACGGATAACTGCGCTGGATCAATAATATTTTCGTCCTGTATTCAGCCAGAACATCTTTAGGGAGCCTACGAACAAGTCCCGAACGCCTCTGGCTTTCAGAGAGATTCAAGTTCAAGGCAGCGATTACAGGCATGCTGGTTGCCTGTCGAAAATCGTTAACGAAGAATTTGGATCGCTCTGGCAGCCCCGTAGGGTGGGCACTAAAACGACTTTCTGCATTGTCACACAGCTTTAAAAGGACTTGTCATTCCACTGCGCTGTCTTTCGCGTATCTAGCCGTTTAAATGCCCACAGAGAAAATTTGGGACTTATTCGCAGGTTCCTTGGTCGTACAGGATAAAAAGTATTTTGGATTAGGTAGACACTAAACGGCTGATTTCATTTATAATATGCAGCTAATTTTTCACTGAAGTACAAGCGAATTCTGATGCTGCAGATCTACAATACACTGACCAAAGAGAAAGCCCCGTTTCAGCCAATGGAAGAGGGCAAGATCAACATGTATGTATGCGGGATAACCGTCTACGATTTCTGTCATATTGGTCATGCCCGTGTGATGGTTTCTTTTGATGTTATAACCCGCTATCTGCGTGCCCGTGGCTGGGATGTGACTTACATCCGAAATATCACCGATGTTGATGACAAAATCATTAAGCGAGCGGGTGAGAACGGCGAAACACCTGATCAGCTGACCGATCGTATGATTGATGCGATGCATGAGGATGAAGATAAGCTTGCGGTATTGCGTCCTGACCAGGAACCTCGTGCAACCCGGCATATGCAGGAAATTATCGAGATGGTACAGGTACTTATCGATAAAGGTTATGCCTATGCTGCTGCAAATGGCGATGTTTACTACCGGGTCGAGAAATTTGCCACCTATGGCCAGCTGACCAATAAAAACGTTGAGGAACTTCGTTCCGGTGCCCGTGTTGAGGTACAAGACGCCAAAGAGAGTCCGCTGGACTTTGTGTTGTGGAAAGCGGCTAAAGCAGGAGAGGTTAGCTGGGAGTCACCATGGGGTGCTGGCCGCCCTGGCTGGCATATAGAATGTTCTGCGATGTCGAAGTGCTGTCTGGGAGACACTTTCGATATTCACGGTGGTGGCCCTGATCTGCCATTCCCTCATCATGAAAATGAGATTGCGCAGTCAGAAGCGGCCAATGGTGTTAAGTTTGTTAATACCTGGATGCATGCCGGCGCAGTGCGGGTTAATGCTGAGAAGATGTCTAAGTCACTGGGTAACTTCTTTACTATTCGTGATGTATTGGATAAATACGATGCCGAGGTAGTGCGTTACTTCCTGTCTTCTGTGCATTACCGCAGCTATATCGATTACTCCGAAAATAGCCTGAAAGAAGCCCGTAGTGCCCTGGAACGTTTTTATCAGGCGCTTAATGGTGTGGAAGCCCAGGCCGCTAAGCTTGATAACGATTATGAAGATCGCTTCAATGCCGCGATGGATGATGATTTCAATACACCTAAAGCGATGGCTGTACTGTTTGAACTGGTTAACGAACTGAATACTGCAAGCCGTGAAAAGACGGCTCAGGCCCCGGCACTTGCGGCTCAGTTGAAACAGCTGGGCGGTATTCTTGGCCTGCTGCAACAGGAACCTGAAGCCTTCTTGCAGGGGGAAAGCAAAGAGGGTGAAATTACACCGGAACAGATCGAAGCGCTTATTCAGCAGCGGGCTGACGCTAAAAAGGCGAAAGATTTTGCCACATCTGACAAGATCCGTGATGATCTGGCCGCTCAGGGGATTATCCTGAAAGACAGTCGTGAAGGGACAAGCTGGTTTCGTGAGGCATAAAGCCTCATAACCGAAGTATCTTGGTAAGGCGTATCAGTATATTTGTACTTTCAAAGGCAGCTCAAACAGCTGCCTTTTTAATGTTTAGGATCGAAAATGAGTCAACTGCCAACCCTGGTCATTTTTTGTAAGCGTCCTTTGGCCGGTCAGGGAAAACAGCGCATAGCTGCGACCTTGGGTAAACTACCTGCGCTTGAGATAGCGACCGCGTTGCTCGATTGTGCGCTGGAAGATGCTGAAGCCTGGCCTGGTAAGCTGGTCTTATCTCCGGCGAGCGCTGCAGACCAACAATGGGCAGCAGGCCTGTTGCAAAGGGATTGCAGGGTAGTTCCCCAGTGTGAAGGTAATCTTGGCAAGAAACTGAATTATATCGATCAGTTGTTACGTCTCGAAGGTGATACCAGTCTGCTATTTATTGGTACTGATGCTCCGGAACATAGCCGGTCACACTATCAAGAGCTTATCGGTCTGTTTACTGAAACCGATATGCTATTTAGTCCTGCTGCCGATGGGGGAGTAACAGCCATGGGGTGTAATCAACCATGGCCTGAGCTTTCTGGTTTGCCCTGGAGTACTCCGCAACTGGGTACTGATCTGGTCGCGGCCTGTCAGTCTGAGGGCTTTCAGGTTGCTTTCAGTTCAGCTTGTTACGATGTGGATACTGCTGCAGATCTGGCGCGCCTTCAAGTGTCGATTAAACATGATGCTAGACCGGCCCGACAGCAACTGTTACAAAGAATAGAAAGTCTACTAGATTGAATTTTAAGGGGTTTATATGGAACTGATTCGAAGTCGTGACTGGTATTCAACTTCCGACGGATCAGATCGGGGCTATATAAGGCCCCATTACTTAAAAGAGTTATGGTTTCATACCGGTACCGCTTGTAATCTGAGCTGTGACTTTTGTTTTGAAGGCTCCGGGCCGGGCGATAAGCGCCTGGATCTGATAAAGCTGGATGATGTCACTCCATATATTCATAGCGCTCTGGAATTGGGTGTTCAGCAATTCTCCTTTACGGGAGGCGAGCCTTTTCTGGCTAAAGATCTGATAAAAATCCTGAAACTGGCCTCTCAACATGCTCCCTGTCTGGTGCTGACGAATGGCACTGATGCTCTACAGAAACGACTGCATCAGTTGGATGAGCTGAAAGGTAGCAAGTTTCCGATTAGCTTTCGTGTCAGTATTGATGCTCCGATCGCAGAGGTACATGATGCCGGGCGTGGTGAAGGGATGTTCGATAGCGCCCTGAAGGGAATGAAAGCCCTTTATGACCGGGGATTCCATGTTTCGCTTGCCAGACAGATGGCTGATGGTGAAGATACTGCGGCTATCGAAAAACTTTATCGGGATGTATTAGTTAGCCGGGGGCTACCTGCGGATATGCATTTTGTTGCTTTCCCAGACTTTCTGCCACCGAATAGTGATGGCTCAAGCCCGGATATCAGTACTCACTGTATGACTCAGTATCATACCGAAGAGAGTCGCAGTAGTTTTATGTGTGCTTTCAGTAAGATGGTCGTTAAGCAGAATGGTAAGATGAGGGTATATGCCTGTACCCTGGTGGACGACGATCCGGAGTACGATTTAGGGGATGATCTGGGTCGGGCACTCGAGCAACAGATCAGTATGAAGCATCATCGGTGTTTTTCTTGCTTTAAATATGGTTCTTCATGCAGCGAGTCATAGTCTGGTCAGTGCCTGGAGCCGTTTTAGCGGCGTTAAAATTTCGATCAAAATGCTCACTTACAGCCGTGAGCTGCGCTTTTTCACTCAATTTTGCATTGCTAAAACGACTCCATTTCACTGACTTTGGTTATGATAGTTTTCGATGCTGAATATATCGGTCGTAATTCCTGTTGGTCCCGCCGAATCTGATCTGGGCCCAATGCTCAACAGACTGACATATTTGCGTCAGGCTAAAGAGATCGTCTTTGTTTTCTGTCCCGGTTCTGAGGGACTGAAAAGCCAGCTTGATCCTTATCTGTGTGATCGTGTTAGATATTTGGTTTCTGAGCAGGGACGTGCAGTTCAGTTAAATCTTGGTGCCGACTCTTGTAGCGGGGAATTCATCTGGTTCCTTCATCTTGATAGCCAGGTAGCTAATAACCATTGGCAGATGCTTAATCAAAGTCTGCAGCGCTGGCCTGAACGGCTGCACTATTTCAATCTTAAGTTTGAAGCAGATGGCCGTGGTCCGATGTGGTTAAATAGCCTGGGCGCTAATCTGCGGTCAAAATACCTGGGCTTACCATTTGGCGATCAGGGCTTTTGTATCTCCCGTAATAAGTTTGATCTTTTGGGCGGTTACCCTATCGATGCAGCTTATGGTGAAGACCATCTGTTTGTCTGGCGCGCACACCAGAAGAGAGTCAGATTGGCGAATACCGGATCGACACTCACCACCAGTGCCCGTAAATATTCTGCTGTTGGGTGGGGGCGGCTCACCTTTAAGTATCAACTATATTGGATTAAACAGGCGTTGCCGCAGTTTTGGTTGCTGTTAAAAGGTAAATTCTCCATTTAATAAGAGAGAGATATGATCACTAATGACGAGGCTTATGTCCTGATTCGCAAGGTCGTAGGTAGTGAGGATAAGGTAAGTATCTATCTGGATGATTTCGGCCCAGTCTGTGTCGCTAATTTTGGATATGTTACACCTGAAGCGACCGCAGTCCCGGTAGTTGCTGAACCTGTTAGTCTGGTCAGCCAAACGTCATTAGAGGATATGTTAAGCGATGAAATTGAAGTTGCTGATTGTTTCGATATTCCTATTGGGTTAGGGCCTCTGCTTATTGATAAGCGTGATAGTGAAATCTATGAGACCGGATCTGCGGTTATTTTCCCCTCAGAGTATTATGTTCAGTCTTTTCTTGCCTGTGGTGATCCTTGTGGTGAAGCTACGGCGAGAATAAAAGTGACTAACAGTCTAAGTACTGATCTATTAAGAGATACCGCTGTTATGATTCATCGTTGTTCCGATGTGAGTATTTCAAAGGCTCTGTTTGGCTTAAGAAAAATGAGCAAAGGAGATATTTTTGAATTTACGGCTAACTCGCCATCGCAAGCTTGTCAGCTTGCTATTCAACTTCGTCAGGCGGGACTTCTGGCGATACAGTGTTGGTGTAGTGGTGGACAGGAGTCTATAGATAAAATGTTTAGCAACGATACTGTTTTAACCTCAGAACGCTTACATGAGTTTGACCAGTTACTTTCAAGCTATCAGATTTAAAGCCAAGAATAACCTTAAGGATCGCTATCCATGTGGGATAAATTCTCAACCCTAAAACAGCTCATAGGCTTCATGTTGCCATATCGCAGATACTGGATCGGGGCGATGATCGCACTGTTGTTCACTGCGGGTATTACGCTGGCTATTGGGCAGGGTGTGAGGCTGGTAATCGATAATGGCTTTGTTGCGGGGTCTGTTTCACAGTTAAACCAGGCTATTGCGATGCTGGTGGTTATGGCTGTTCTGATGGCCTGCGGTACGTTTATACGCTTCTATCTGGTTTCCTGGCTGGGAGAGCGGGTAACCGCTGATATTCGTCAGTCGGTTTTTGATAATGTTATTAGCCTGCATCCCAGCTACTTTGAAACAAACCGTAGCGGCGAAATCATGTCGCGTCTGACCACCGATACCACCTTACTTCAGTCGATTATTGGCAGTTCTTTTTCAATGGCGCTGAGGAGTATAGTGACCACTTCTGGTGCTCTGATCATGCTGTTTGTCACTAATATTAAGCTGTCGATGATTATTGTCGCCGGCGTGCCTCTGATACTGTTGCCGATTCTTATATTTGGTCGCCGGGTACGGGCACTGGCTCGCAAAAGCCAGGACAGTATTGCTGACGTTGGCAGTTATGCAGGTGAGGTGATACAGCAGATTAAAACCGTGCAGAGCTACACTCAGGAAACCCATGAAAGCCGGGCTTTCGGGGTAGAGGTAGATAGGGCATTCAAAGTTGCACAGCACCGTATCCGCCAGCGAGCGATGTTGATGGCGATGGTCATATTATTGGTGTTCGGTGCTCTGTCAGGCATGCTCTGGGTGGGTGGCTATGATGTTATTACCGGTGCGATGTCTGCAGGCGAACTAGGGGCTTTTGTGTTTTATGCATTAATAGTGGCGATGGGTGTCGGTACTCTGTCTGAAGTGTATGGTGAGTTACAACGGGCGGTTGGTGCCACTGAACGACTAATGGAGTTGCTGCATGCTGAGAGTGAGATTAAGGCACCGAACTCTGGGTCTGTAGAGCAGATTCCAGTTGCAGCATCGCTGAAACCTCAGTTGTCGTTTGATGAGGTTACTTTTAATTATCCATCACGTCCCGATCAAACAGCGCTTGAGGAGTTTTCACTGACCTTAAGCCAGGGAAGTATAACGGCCTTGGTTGGCCCGTCAGGTGCCGGAAAATCTACTGTATTCGAACTTCTATTGCGTTTTTATGATCCGGCAAAGGGGCAGGTTTGTTTCGATGCTATTGATCTGCGTGAATTTAATCCACGTGAGTTGCGACAGCAGATGGCGTTGGTCTCTCAGCAGCCTGCATTGTTTACCGCGAATGTGATCGACAATATTCGCTACGGCAGGCCTGACGCGACTGAAGAGCAGGTTATTGATGCCGCAAAGGCTGCCTATGCTCATGAGTTTATTGAGCGTTTGCCTGATGGCTATGAAAGTGATCTTGGAGAACAGGGCGTGCGTTTATCCGGTGGTCAGAAACAGCGTATTGCTATTGCCCGGGCAATTTTGAATGATCCCCGCATACTGCTGTTAGATGAAGCTACCAGCGCGCTCGATACTGAGAGTGAGAATAAAGTACAGCTAGCGCTGGATACGTTAATGGAAGGGCGTACCACAGTGATTATTGCGCATCGCCTTTCGACTATATTGCATGCCGATCAGATTGTAGTACTAGATCAGGGCAAAATGGTTGGGATGGGCAGCCATAATCAGCTATTACAAAGCTCTGAACTGTATTCGCGCTTGGCAAAGCTGCAGTTTAAGAGTGATGCAAAGAGCCAGGATCGCATCCTGTAATCAAGTAGAGCGTTGAGAATTAAATAAAAGGGGCCTACAGGCCCCTTTTATTTAATATAGATTACTTATTTACCCTGATAGTTAGGGGTGCGCTTCTCGACAAAAGCGTTAACGGCTTCAAGGTGGTCTTCGGTGTTGTGGCAGATACCCTGCATTAGCGCGCAGTGCTCAAGGAATTCAGGTAGCTCCATTTTCTGAGCCGTTTTCATCAGACGTTTAGTCATACGTAGTGCCTGGGGTGGCTTTTCTGCCATACGGCTAGCCAGTTCCTGAGCCTTTTCCAGCAACTGCTCAGGTTCTACAACCTCCAGCAATATACCCAGCTCTTTTGCTTCATCAGCACCGATTACGCGCCCGGTGAAGGTTAGTTCTGCGGCTTTTTGATAGCCGATCAGGCGTTGTAGAAACCAGGCTCCGCCATCGCCAGGAATGATGCCCAGATTAACAAAGGTTTCGCCTAACAGTGCTTTTGTAGAGCCGATACGCAGATCACACATACAGGTCAGATCAAAGCCTGCACCGATAGCGGGACCATTGACGGCAGCGATTACCGGAATGTCGATTTTTGCCATCGCCAGCGGAATACGCTGGATGCCCTGACGATATTTGTTTTGTACCTCGTAAACGTCACCCGCGAAGGCGCCGTCTTTGTGCTCACCGTCCCGCTCGCTCATCTCTTTAATATTGCCGCCGGCAGAGAATGCACTACCATCACCGGTAATGATCAGAACAGACACTTCTGGCGTGCGGTTAACCCACTCAGCCACATTGACCAGATCATCAATCAGTCCGGTGCCGGTCAGTGCGTTACGCACATCATGGCGTTGAAAGGTAAGGGTGGCTACGCGGCTGTCTAAGGTCAGAGTACTGTCATTAAGAACAGGGTATTGCAGTGTGTCAGTCATCTTCATTCCATGGCGATTGTTAGAGTATCGGACTGTTATTACAACTCAGCCTCTTATAAAGCATAAAAGTGTATCAGATCTGCTGGTGTGGCACAGCGAATTAGTCAAGTTGTTGTTCCATAATGGATAGCCAGCCAGATAGTATTTTCAGTAGGGGATGTCCATTCAACCCGGTGTTTTCGGTGCGCTGGAATATGAAGATACTGACCGGTAACGAGTTCGACCGGTTCACTGTCGGGATAGCCTATACGGGCAGACCCTTGTATTACCAGAACCCATTCATGTCGATCCTGATCGTACCAGCCATTATCAGGTGAGTGGTGGCCGCGGGAGACGATACGCTCAATTTTAAGCTGATCATTCTCAAGTAGGGTAGTGAACAGCTCGCCAGGAAGCTCTCCCGGAATATTTGTCAGCAGGTTTTGCATTACTTTATCTCTTTAATTCGTTTCAAAAAGAGTAGACCAAAACAGGAAATTAGCAGCAGATTGATTACAGGTTAACGAATTCCTTGCCGATCAGACGTACCCATATCAGCTGATGTTCCTTAATATTGCGACTTTTTCACTATAGCGCTTGAGAGCGGGCGTTTCACACTATGGTAGTGATCTTGATAAGAAACAGATTGATGCTGTGTTAACGTAGCGATAAATGATCCGTTGGCGGATCTATAGCATTTTAGCTACCAGGTTGTAGAGACCTGTTATTTCACAATATTTTGTAGGATTTGTCTGATGACACTTGAGCGTAAACGTATCGGCGAAAAACTCAGTCGTATAGTAATACATAACGAAACGGTTTATCTGTGCGGTCAGATTCCTGTTGATCTCAGTGCCGATTTTGTCGGTCAGACAAAAGCGGTCTTAGCCAGTATTGAAAATGATCTGGCTGAGGCAGGAACCGATAACAGTAAGATGCTCTCTGTACTTATCCATGTTAAGGATAATAGCGATGTTAGTGTCTTTAATGATTTGTGGAATGCCTGGTTGCCGGAAGGCTGTGCGCCGGCAAGAACCTGTGTTCAGACAACCATGGCCAATAGTGATGTGTTGGTTGAATTAACCGTTATCGCAGCGCTGTAAACAGGAACAGATAAGGAAGTATCGGCATGACAATTATTCGCAAACGTAGTACTCAAAAAGTAAGCAGAATCGTGATTCACAATGACACGGTATATCTTTGTGGTCAGGTAGCGCTGGATATGAATGAAGATATTATAGGTCAGACCAAATCAGTGCTGGAGCGGATAGATGATCATCTTGCCGAAGCCGGGTCCGATAAAAGTAAGATTCTGAGTGCTTTGATTCACATTAAACACAATAAAGATGTTGCTGCTTTTAATGAACTTTGGAATGAGTGGCTGCCTGAAGGCTGTGCGCCAGCAAGAACCTGCGTAGAGTCAGTTATGGCTCGCGATGTTGTGCTAATTGAAGTGACCGTGACTGCGTCAGTGTAATAAGCCAGTGCTTCGTTTGTCTCTGGTCCCATTCACCAAATGGGATGCTATCTGATCAGGCCATATTCTGGTTAAGGAAACACAAGATAACTGCCTGATCAGCACTTTAAACTAAACCGTCTTATTATATTTTAACGCTGCGGTAAGTATTATTCCTAAGCCCGTCAGGAGTGCTGCGAGCAGGTAACCTGAAGTGAAAGAGCCACTCGCCTCTGCAAGATAACCCGCCAGTGTAGGTCCGCCGATCTGTCCTACACCGAAAAAGAAAGTGACATAACCGAACACTTTTCCCGCTTGAGAGGGTGGCAGCATATCACTCACCATTGCAGCAACGATGGCTGGGATGCTAAACGCGGTAAGGCCGAACAGTATCATGGATAGATACAGAGAGTAGCCACCTAGCTGTAGCGCGACTAACAGATATGAAACCGTCTGAATGCTATAGACAGTGATAAGTCCGGTTTTTCGGCCAAAATGATCGGATAGCCAACCGAATAAGGCACCGGAGAAGACGCTGAGAATACCTATCGACATCCATAGCAGACCCGCTTTTGCTTCACTGAAACGATACTCTTCGACCAATGTGGTGACAATGAAGGTCGCGTAGATAACGTGGGTAAAGCCAAACACAAAGTAGATAGCACCAATGTGGGCGATCAGATTTAACCCCTTACCCCGAACTTCATCAGTCTCAGCTTTAGGTGTTGTGCCAGAGTCGCTATCGCCATAGGGTCTTATCGATAGTAGCTTTGGATTGTTGCGAATCAGTGCAGCGATAATCAGCGTAAGTAGGGCGATCACCACAGCAAATGAAGCCCAGCCAATACGCCAGCCTGATTCACTCCAGTGACTATTGAGCCAGGGAATCAGTAACCCGCTGGCCATAATGCCTAACCCGTTACCAACGATCATGTAACCTGCTGCACGGCCACGGTATTTCTTAGAAAACCAGTGGGCGACTAATGTCATTGCGGTGATGTTGGCAGCACCACTTCCAATACCAGTAATAAAATACATCAGAACAATAAGCCAAAGCACATCACTTTGACTCACAATCAGCATACTGACGGTTATTAAAGCCAGTCCGGTAACG
Organism: Amphritea balenae; assembly: GCF_003858655.1. GTDB lineage: Bacteria > Pseudomonadota > Gammaproteobacteria > Pseudomonadales > Balneatricaceae > Amphritea > Amphritea balenae. Next base: position 2,130 of record NZ_RQXV01000018.1, on the reverse strand, counting down.
ATGGTTTTTCGCTCACCGAGTCGGGTAATCATTTTGCCGCATAGAAATACTGAGAGCAGGTAACCTATGAAATTACCGGTACTGATAAAGCCCATCTCTGAATAGCTCAGCTGCAAAGTTGCACCCATTGAGGGTAGCAACATACCCAGCGCAAACCGCCCCAACCCCATACAACAGAACAGGGTAAGCATGCCGGAAAAGACAATGATCCAGGCATAATGAATTTGGCGTGTATCAGCGGGTATTTCTGAGTTTGTTAACATATAAACTAATTGTTCTCGGTTATCCCTCTAAGTGCTTAAGCACTGTATTGCTAAATACCAGAATAGAAGGGGGTGAAGAGGTGTTACTGCTGCCAAGTTGAAGGCTCAGATAATACAGCCCCGGCACCTGCCGAGTAAAATATGATTTAGTCGTAGAGTTAACTTTAAAAAAAACAGAGTGATAATCCGACTATTCATTGGTATTAGCCAAAGGGTATTAAAGGATCGGAGTAACACTTTTAGATTCCCATTGGCGGACGCCAATGCGAGGTAAGCGTAACCAGCAATGTTCCATTGCGCCTGAGAAGCGAAACCGACGTCTGATCAGGTTGCACGATGGAAAGGTTGAACTAACAACTTTGGCCTGATCTGACAATAAAAGAGCAGGACGCCAATGCGAGGTAAGCGTAACCAGCAATGTTCCATTGCGCCTGAGAAGCGAAACCGACGTCTGATCAGGTTGCACGATGGAAAGGTTGAACTAAGAACTTTGGCCTGATCTGACATAAAAGAGCAGGACGCCAATGCGAGGTAAGCGAAGCCAGCAATGTTTCATTGCGCCTGCAGAGTGCAACCGACGTCTGATCAGGCTTCGTGGAGGTAGTGAAGAACGCCGAATATCAGCCTGATCTGACAAAAAGAGTCAGTCATTGCGCCAGTGAAGCAAAACCGACATCTGATCAGGTATTAGCAGAGGATGAATAGTACGCCTTACATGAGCCTGATCAGATATATCTAAGAGAGTTAGCCTGTAATCAATTCCAGACATGAAGCTTCAAGATCGGCATCATAATAGGCCATGCCTAATTTACCTAAATACTCCATGCGGTCTGCTTTCATCAAATCTATTTGTGGTGCACCGAACCCATTTGCCTGATAGATACCCGCAAGGTGGGCCATAAAGTTCTCACCTTCTTTGACTAGCAGTAAGCTTGCTGCACCTACATCGGGTTTTACTTTGGCATTCAATGCTTCGGGCAGGTTTGCAGCAAACACAACAGGCTGCTCGTCACCTTCAACCCGCACGCTGCGGTCTCGTACGGTCTGTTCAGCCCAGTAAAAAGCCAGCTCTTTACTTTGTGTCAAAAAAACCGGTTCAATCGATTCTGTGTACTTATTACCGATAGTTGCCATGGTTTTCTTGGCTGCTGCTTTCAACGCTTTATCACCGGAGCGCTTCAAGCCTTGCTCTTTGATAGAGTCGACCAGCGCGGATGAAGTACCGTGGTACCAGATATTACTCGTCGTAAAGCCTTGTTCGGTTAACAAATCGTTAGCATCTTTAAGAAAAACGGGTGTATCAGTCATATTCGAAATCACTTAATCAGTTTGCAGTAGAAAGCAGGTAAGGGAGCCTACAAGCAAGTTCCTAAATTCTAACGTAAAAAACCATTCGATTCTTTCGTAGATTAAGTTCCTCTGACAATTTATTTATAAAAAAAGCGGCGCCTTAAACAAGGGGCCGCCTTTTTATCTGAAGTTAAGATGTACCCTGGTACAGAGGAAGTAATATCAGGGCACTTCTCTTAAAACTAATTCAGCTTAACCGAACTGGTTAGAGGTGTTTTTCGCACCGCCAGCTTTCAGAGCGTTCTCACCAGCAAAGTATTCTTTGTGGTCGTCGCCCATGTCAGAACCAGACATGTTCTGGTGCTTAACACATGCGATACCCTGACGGATCTCTTCACGCTGTACGTTCTTAACGTAACCCAGCATACCTTGCTCACCGAAGTACTCTTTTGCCAAGTTGTCTACAGACAATGCAGTAGTGTGGTAAGTCGGCAGAGTGATCAGGTGGTGGAATACGTTCGCTTCACGTGCAGTGTCAGCCTGGAACGTACGGGTACGTTCGTCAGCTACAGCAGAA
>NZ_RQXV01000017.1 GCF_003858655.1 Amphritea balenae | reverse complement strand
CGTCTTAGCGCCAATGGTAGTGTAGGGATTCCCTATGCGAGAGTAGGTCATCGCCAAGCACCTAATTACGAAAAACCCCAACACGCTGTGTTGGGGTTTTTTCGTTTCAGAACGCAGGCTAGTCCGGTATAAAACCGACCGCTTCGCTAGTCCGATTAGCGCTGCGCGCTGTGTCCGATGCGGCTTCGCCGCGTCCGAACGTTGCTGCGCAACTTGTCCGATATAAAAGCGATCGCTTCGCTAGTCGAATGGCGCTACGCGCCGTGTCCGAGCATTTCATTTGTCCGATCGTAGCTGCGCTACTTGTCCGGTTACGAAGCAAGCTGCTAACCAGCCTTAAAAACAATTTTCACCACAGAGATCACAGAGGACACCGAGGAAAAGAAAAATCACAAAGGGTCCTGCACCGATAGCATTTATCTTATAGCTCTAACTCTTGAGGTCTTTTTTGACCCTCTCTGTGCTCTCTGTGTCCTCTGTGGTAAATCGCTCTTATCTCTTATCTCTTATCTCTTATCTCTTATCTCTTATCTCTTATCTCTTATCTCTTATCTTTTCCGCTCTTTCGGACGCGGCGAAGCCGCATCGGACAAGCGCAGCGTTCGGACAAGTGAAACGATCGGATCTCGACTCTCAGTACGGACAAGTGAAACGATCGGATCTCGGCCCTCAGTACGGATAAGTGAAACGATCGCGTTACGATGCTTAAGGCACAAAAAAACGCACCCTAAGGTGCGTTTTAAGACGAGCTGGTTGAAGATTAAACCCGTATGAGCTTGTACACGGCTGTAAGCGCTTTAAGTTTGCGCATTACCGTTGCCAGATGTACCCGGTCTTTGACGGTCAGGTCCATGTGTACAGTATTCAGTGCATCATCGGTTTCAGTGATATCAATCTTCAGAACATTGGCGCTGGCGCCGGCAGCAGTTGTTGCCAGTGTTGCGATAAGGCCGCGTTCGGGCTCGACTTTAAGGTCCAGGTTGACGATGAATTCTTCATCGATCGTGTTGGCCCATTCAAGATAGACACATTTCTCCGCATCATCTTTCATAAAGGCGATATTGCGACAGTCTGTCCGGTGAATAACCAGGCCCCGTCCGGTGCTTATATGGCCGGTAATTGTATCGCCGGGTATTGGGCCGCAGCAGCGGGCATAGTGCAGTACCATCCCCTCGGTGCCTTGTATGGATAGCGTTGCCTTACTGTCAGAATCATCTTGCTCGGCGTTATCAGACGCTTCTACAGGGCGTAGACGGCGGGCTACGACGTAAGCCATACGATTGCCCATGCCGATGTCTTCTAACAACTCATCAAAGGTCTTGAAATTAGCCTCTTCAAGCAGCGTACTCAATGCTATCGGATCAATATCGTCGAGGCTTGAGCCATAATTGGTCAGGAACTGGGTTAACAAGCGGCGACCCAGTTCGATCGACTCACCACGATGTTGTACTTTGATAAAGTGTCGGATAGCAGAGCGTGCCTTACCGGTAATAACAAAGTTAAGCCAGGCCATATTAGGCTGAGCACTGGGTGTGGTAATAATCTCTACCGTTTGTCCGCTCTGTAATGGCTGTGAGAGCGGTGACAGGTGGCGATTAATGCGACAGGATACACATGAGTTACCTACATCGGTATGTACCGCATAGGCGAAGTCAACGGCGGTTGCACCCTGGGGTAGTTCGTAGATCCGTCCCTTAGGGGAAAAGACATAGACTTCATCCGGGAACAGGTCCGATTTAACCGTTTCGATAAACTCCATTGAGTTACCGGCGCGCTTTTGCATTTCCAGCAAGCCCTGCACCCACTTACGGGCCCGGTTATAGCCATCGATAGCAGAATTCGAATCGCCATAGATTTTATAGTGGCTATGTTCGGCAATACCCTGACTGGCGACAGCATCCATCTCTTTGGTACGAATCTGTACTTCGATGGTGATGTCACGGGCACCAAAGAGGTCGGTATGCAGTGATTGATAACCGTTGGCTTTAGGGATGGCGATGTAGTCTTTAAAGCGTCCGGGAACCGGTTTGTACAGGTTATGCACAACCCCCAAAGCACGATAACAGTCGTCGACTGAATCGGTGACTACCCGGAAGGCGAATACATCCATTATTTCTGCAAATGAAATCCCTTTAGATTTCATTTTGCTATAGATGCTGTACAAGTGTTTTTCTCTACCACTCACACTACCGCCCATGCCTTCTTGTTTCAGGCGATTTCTCAGGGCCTCTTCAATGGAGGTAATGACATCTTTACGTTGTCCCCGTGCCTGAACGACAGCGCGGCGGATATATTTAGCACGCATCGGGTGGTACGACTGAAATGCCAGATCTTCGAGCTCTAGTTGTAGGTCCCGCATGCCTAAGCGGGCAGCTACCGGGGCATAGATATCCAGGGTTTCTCTGGCTATTCGACGTTGCTTCTCAGGGGGCATCGCACCCAGAGTACGCATGTTATGTAACCGGTCTGCCAGTTTTACCAGTATTACCCGGATATCGACTGCCATAGCCAAAACCATCTTTTGAAAGTTTTCAGCCTGAGCTTCGGCGCGAGTTTCAAATTCCAGATGGGTCAGCTTACTGACGCCATCTACGATATCAGTAACCGCCTGACCAAACTGGCCTTCCAGTCCGTCGCGGGAGACTTCGGTGTCTTCGATTACATCGTGTAGCATGGCGGCCATCAGACTCTGATGATCCATATGCATGCCGGCAAGAATTGAAGCTACTGCTAAGGGGTGAGTCACATAAGGTTCGCCGCTTTTGCGACGTTGACCATCATGCGCTTGTTCAGCGTAGAAATAAGCACGTCTAACCGCCTTGATCTGTTGCAGATCCAGGTATTCGGTTAGACGATCAGAAAGCGCATCAACAGTTGGCATCAATCACTCCTATGCCTCTTATAGCCGCTCTATAGTCAGAACGACAAAATAACAGAAACTATAGTGATGATGCCTTATAAAAGCCGTTGGAAAAAGGGTTAATCTTCTTCGCGTTCATCCAGAATGGAAACATTGATATGTTCTTCAGCAATTTCACGTAAAGCAACCACTGTTGGCTTATCATTTTCCCAGTCAACTTTAGGGTCTTTACCACCGGTAGCGATCTGGCGAGCACGCTTAGATGCAATCATTACCAGTTCAAAACGGTTGTCTACATGTTCCAGACAATCTTCAACAGTTACGCGTGCCATTGGCGACCTCGGTCTTTAAATTCAGTCATTCAGGCCATAATTCAGACCTGATTCGGAGAGCCGGCCAGTCTACCTGAGACAGCCTATTCTGACAAGAGCCCGCTGAGCAGTGACGAAAGTTTTAATTGCTGTTTGTCCAACTCAAGGCGACGAGCAGTAAATACTGCCTGAAGATCCTGTAGTGCAGTACTGAATTCATCATTGATGATCAGGTACTGATATTCGCCGTAATGGCTCATTTCACTTAGTGCTTCAGACATCCGGTGGTTAATAACTTCGTCGGAATCAGTACCTCGCCCGGTCAGACGATTGCGCAGTTCATCGGTTGACGGTGGCAAGATGAAAACAGAAACACATTCAGGCATTAAGCGACGTACCTGCTGTGCGCCTTGCCAGTCGATCTCAAGAATGACGTCTTTACCTTGTTGTAACTGTTCTTCAACCCAGAGTTGAGAGGTGCCATATTTATTGGTAAATACTTCGGCAAACTCCAGGAACTGGCTTTGCTCAATCATCTGATTGAACTGTTCCATTGGTACAAAATTGTAGTCTTTGCCGTTCTCTTCGCCAGGACGCATCTCACGGGTTGTATGGGAAACAGATACACATACTTGCTTATCTTGTTCCAGAAGAGCTTTAACCAGGCTGGTTTTACCTGCGCCGGAAGGTGCGGAAATAACGAACAGCGTTCCAAGTTGTTTCATGAGACTGAAATTACCGATCTTTAATGTGTTAAGGCGAGAATATACCTTATTCTGCTTACGCTAGCGACCGGATCAGATCGGATTCATGCGGAACCGGTGGCCCCTGAATTCAAGGATAACACCTCGTCTGGTGATCTCATTGAGCTGCAAACTATCTGATATCTGCTGTCCCTGACGGAACATCTGGCCATTAATTTTTACCATTCGGGCATCTGGATTATTGGCATAGATATGAACACTAAATTTTAAACCGGTGAGCCCACGTTGAATCTCTGGGGGTAACTGACGCCAGTGTGGAATCTGATCTTTATTCGTTGCATCTGTTTCTGATAGAGCAACCGGCTTAGGCGCTACCAGCACTGGCTTTGCGGGTGTGGCAGGAGCGATAGTAATCTCTTCTGTCCGGGCCGGCCGGGCAGGTTGGGCCTCTGGCTGAGGATTAATCGTTGCTAGTTTTGGCGCAGGCTTTGGTGTTGAAACAGGTTCAGGTTCTGTCAGCTCAATTCTGACGCCCAGCAGGGCCTGGTGATCCGTTTGGTCAGTTATTGGTGCTGTCGATATTTGCTGCAAAGGCTGAGGTAGGGTGGCTGCAGCCGTTGTGGGTTCAGCGCTCTTGAACTGGTTGAGGCTAACAATGACGAGCAATACTAAAATACAGAGAAACAGCCAGCGCGGCAGAGTCTGGGAATGGGCTACATGATCAGGCAATTTTGGCGTTGTGATCTGACTGGTAGGACGCTGTTTATCTGATTGTTTCAGGGCATCAAGAATGTAGGACATAGTATTACCTCAACCGTCCTGTATCAGTTTTGGGACTTTCAATTGGGTCGCTGTGTTCAGGTGAATAGCCGTTCTTGGTCCAATGATTCCATCTGCAAGCAGTCCTTTGCTCAGCTGGAATTGTTTAACTTGTCTGACCAGTGGTGGGCCATAGAAAAAACTGTTGTCGGAGGTTACTTCTGAACCGTTTATCTTAGCCATTTGTTTGGTTAGCCAGAGAATATTCTGCTGTTGAATCCCCGGCTGTATCATACCGTCATAGCCGGGTGGCAATTGCCAGAATACAGTGTAGGTATTACGCCAGAATGGATTGAGGTCAGACAGGGGGAGTTCCAGTAGCTGTTCATCAATTATCAGTCGAGCCCGGCCGTTTTTAACTGAGGTCAGGGTGGCGTAGAAATCACCATAACTATTGGCCAGTTTGATTACAGCAGGGCGATTCAGTTCTAACAGCCGTTCAATAGAGCCACTGCTGAACAGGCAATCATAACCAACCTTTCGGGCATATTTACAGATGATCGGGTTTTTTCTGGGCTGGTAGTTGATACCCCAGAGCCGGAAAAGAGCGCGGTATGCTAATACCTGATTAAGTTGTTCTTCTGCCTCCCCTGTGAAGCTTTTAGTTGCTAGCAATGTTGCAGGGGCAGGACCTGCGACTGAAGTTATGTTGTTTTCGGCTGCGATAATGCCTGGATTAAGAGCCGCTCCAAAATTTGAAGTCCAGTCACTGAGCTGGACTCTGAAGCTCCAGGATAGCGCTACGATAGCCATAATCATGAGAGCTACCATTTGCCAGTTAAATGCTGTCGGCCAGGTTGTACTTTTTTCGCCAAGGGCTTCTTCAGCCGCTTTATTCAGGACGCTGATTTCTACACGGTTATGGCGTTCAACAAATGCCCCCAGCAGAGCTCTGTCACATACAATATTTATAAGGCGAGGAATACCATGAGTTATACGATAGAGCTTGTTAATGGTTGAGTCTGGAAATAATTTTCCCTGAACGCCTGCGACAGAAAGTCGATGGCTAATATAGGACTCCAGTTCACTGCGATTCAGTGCGCCGAGATGGAATCGAGCGGTAATACGTTGTGATAACTGCCTGAGTTCAGATCGCTGTAGCTGGTTGAGTAATTCTGGCTGGCCAATCAGGACAATCTGTAGCAGCTTACTGCAGTCGGTCTCGAGGTTAGTTAGCAAGCGAATCTGTTCCAGAACGCTGACACCAAGGTTCTGTGCTTCGTCAAGAATCAGAACAGTATTACGACCCTGAGCATGGGCATTCAATAAATAACTGTTAAGAGCATCTACATAGTCTTTCAACCGGATATCGTCTGAATCAGGGTAGCTTATCTTCAGCTCGTCACAGATTGCAGCCAGTAGCTCTTCACTACTGAATTTGGGGTTCAGAATCAGTGCGACATCCGTGTTTTCAGGTAGTTGATCCAGCAGGGCTCGACAGACTGTCGTTTTTCCGGTTCCAACTTCACCGGTTAACAGTACAAAGCCTCCATTGCTGCTAATTCCGTATAAGAGGTGCGCCAGAGCTTCTCGATGTTGCTTGCTGAGAAACAGGTATCGTGGATTTGGCGCAATTGAGAATGGCGGTTCGTCCATTCCAAAATAATTGCTATACATGATAGATACCTTTATTCAGGTATTTTTAACTATAGAACTTAAAATAGTTTTTTACGCGATTGATTATTTAATTGTTTTATAGGTAGGTGTCAGCAATATATTTGTTGGTGAAATAGAGACACAATAATAAATATAATGTAAACAATAGTTAACACAACATATTAAAAAACTGTTAAATAAGGTTTGCATGAATTTATAGCACGCAGAGCGAGTGCTATATGAAAAGATATATGAATTATAGGGCAGGTTATAAACTAAAATTAGCAGCACAATATAGAAGTATATGGAGTGTAATCCCCATGGCATTTACTACAAGGGGGGGATACACAGGCGATTCGTTGGATCTGTCGCGCAAAGTGCTTTATCTGGATCTTGGTTCAAATGAATCGATTCAGTTTCCAGAGCAGGTTTTATCAAAATGGCATTTCCAAAAAGTATCTGAGCCGAAGCTGGCTCAGGAAATCCTTGAAAACAACCCATTTCCGGTGGGGTTGGTGCAACTGGATAATCTCACTGCTATGCAATATGACCAGGTGCAGCATCTGGTGAATGATACACCGCATACAAACTGGATCGCTTTACTACATAAACCATCTCTTGATCATCCAACGATTCGAAAGCTGATTCATGACCTGTTTTATGACTATCATACGTTGCCGTTACCAGAAGTTGAAAGTGTAACCCGGCTGCAGTCCACCCTTGGTCATGCATATGGGATTGAGGTATTGGATACGCCATTAGCAAAAGCTGAACACTATGAGCTGGAGTGTCAGATGGTTGGTGGCAGCGAGGCTATTCTGAATATCTTTGGTCAGATTCGTAAGGTAGCTGCAACCGATGCCCCGGTGTTGATAACCGGAGAAAGTGGTACCGGAAAGGAGCTGATCGCCCAGGCGTTACATATTCGTTCGGATCGTTCCAGAGGGCCTTTTATTCCGGTCAATTGTGGCGCGTTGCCTGATACTTTAATCCATTCAGAGCTATTCGGGCATGAAAAGGGTGCTTTTACCGGAGCGCATCGACAGAACATTGGCCGGATAGAGTCGGCAAATAACGGTACGATATTTCTTGATGAGGTGGGGGATCTGCCTCTTGAGCTACAGACCTACTTATTACGCTTTTTACAGGAAAAAACAATCGAACGGCTCGGTAGCAGTAAAACCTTTGGCGTAAATGCCAGAGTAATAGCTGCGACTCATGTCAATCTGGCAGAAATGGTGACTCAGGGAGCTTTCCGGGAAGATCTCTACTTTCGCCTGAATGTGCTTAATATTCAGGTTCCGGCACTGCGGGAACGGGTCGAAGATATTCCATTATTAGCGCAGTACTTCTTTCAACACCTTAAGCAGGAAGGTAATAGTCCTGCGCGGGGGTTCAGTCGTGATGCACTGGAGTACATGAGTCAGTACCACTGGCCCGGAAATGTCCGGGAGCTTATCAACCGGATCCGTCGGGCTTTAGTGATGGGTGAACATAAGTTGATTACCGCAGAGGATCTGGGGCTGGAGGAACAACTGGCAGCACCTTTGATCTATACTTTAGAAGAGGTAAGAAGCAGAGCAGAGAAAGATATGCTCCAGAAGGGCATGCTGGCTTCGGGAAATAATATTACTAAGGCTGCACTTAGTCTGGGTGTTTCCAGAGTGACTCTTTATAACCTGCTTGATAAGCATCATTTGCGTCGTTAAGCAGGGGTTACAGCAAAATCAATAGGTTGTAAGTTCTGCTTTGCAATTCAGTAGTATACTGTTCAATAACACTTTATAAGTTCATATAAATCAATGCTTTGTATTTTTGGCCCCAGCTTTGCTGTACTTAATGTATAAGTTGGAGTATTACTATGCAGAAGCGTCAGCCCCCAGCAGGGAAGCCGGATAAAAAACAGGAAGACAGATTAGAGTCTGCTCGATCTATAGCGGGTGATTCTTCCTGGGCGGATATGCAAAATATAGATCTGTCGGACGCGCTGTTTCTTGATACTCTGTTACTTAACTCGATTGAGCAATATCCCCGGTATGTCTGGTTATGGGATGAATGTATACCTGATAACGAGTATTATCATTGAACCCGATTGGTTGTATTGATCTGGTATTATTTATTAAAACCCTCTTCTGTCTCTGATGTAATACAGTAAAAACTTAATAAAATCAGTTGCTTGTTTTTTATGCATAAAAAGCTGTTTACAATCGGCGACATATTTAATGTTAAGAAATAATAACAATTTATACTTATTGTAAATTCTGATTAACAATAAATAGCTATATAAAGCATCGTCTTACAATATATAAGAATAAAACAGATCGACTTTTCCCTCCCTGTATTAATGCTTTTCTTTGTCTTCCATCAATTAAATATCTAGTCAGTCTGAAAAATACAGCGACGTTATCTATTAACCTTCAGCTGTATTTTCAATTAATGGCAGTAATTAGCGAAACATGTCACAAGTAACTTGTTGATTAAAAAACAATCAATGTTTTGTGGTCTGGTCTGTGCATATGAAGCCGGGCAATGGATGCCGGGTCATATCCCGGGCTAGATAGATCAGAACATAAAGCGATTCTGGTTGATAGCAAAAGAGCGATTTCTGATCGCAGACAGTACTTAAACTATTGACAGATCCTCTCACGAAAAGGCAAAGCCTGAAGTGTACAGGCTGCGCAAAGTCACGGACTCCTACATTTAATAGGAGTAGCCGGACTACCGAATGAGAGTTAGCAACTTCGGGCCAGCCTGAATGAGGATCTTCAACCTGATTTACAGGGGAGATCTTTACATGAGCCAACTTAGGCCCCGTTTCGCAATAACCATCGCCAGCCTCAGCTTGAGCGCTGCCGTAGCTTTCGCAAGCGCCAATGCTGTAGCACAGCAACCTGAGCACGCTCATTCAGCAGATCATTCAGCTGGCCATGGCCAGCAAGTAGCAACAAACAATCCCGCAGCACAACGTAAAGCCGCAATCGAATCTACCGAATCATTTATCAATGCTCATAAACAGTGGGCGCAGGCTAAAGGTGCCGCGAACAAAGCCGCCGCACTGGAAAAACTGATTGCCAGGGCTGAAGCCCGCCAAGCGATGCTGACCGAACTAGCTCGCACCAATCCAGTTGAAGCGTTAACGATTGCGATACCCGAAGAGAAACAGATCGGAATGCCCCCTGCGGTTCTGGAAAAGCTGGAGCAACGTTTTGCCAGCAGCGGCGAACTGGAAGTTCTTTATGCGGATTTTGCCGATGGCAGTCATGAACTGCGCCACTACCTGAATACTCCTTTCGGCGAGCGCTTCCGCCTGAACTTTGCCGGACATCCCGCGCAATTTATGCAGGGCGACAACGTCAGTATTGATGGCGTCCTGCTCAGCACTGAAGATGAGTCCGGCAACAGCGACGGCAACATCGTTCTGGCTGCCGATGACACCGGTATCCAGACCTTAGCGCTGGATGGCAGTGGCAACGGCGGTGAGCCGGGGCCGGTGGCTAACAGTTTAGGCGAGCAACGTACTCTGGTGATGCTGGTTAACTTTCAGGATGACAGCTCTCAGCCATGGTCACAGGCACAGATCAGTAGCCTGGTAAAGGGTAAAGTTAACGACTTCATGGTCGAAAACTCTTACGGGCAGACCTGGCTAAACTCCGATGTAACCAACTGGATGACGATTAGCGCATCCAAATCCGGTTGTCCGACCGGTACCTACAGCTCACTGGCAAACCAGAAAGCACAGCAATTCGGTTATAACCCTGCCAACTACGATCGTCTGATCTATCTGTGGCCGCAGAACTCCAGCTGTGGTTTTTCCGGTCTGGGTACTGTCGGCGGTGCACCGTCTAAATCCTGGATTAACGGCCAGTATCTATGGAACATATTTGCCCACGAGCTGGGTCACAACTTTGGTCTGGGCCACTCCCACGACCTGAATTGCGGTAGCAGTACTCTGGGATCCAACTGTTCAGTAACTGAATATGGTGATTTTACGGATACGATGGGAGCCGGCTTTAACGGCCACTTCAACGCATTCCAGAAGGATCGTCTTGGCTGGTTAGGCTATGGCTCGGCCCCTGAACTGACCACCGTTACCAGTAATGGTAACTACACCATCTCGCCCTATGAAGACCAGAATGGCTCCGCCAAGGCGCTGAAGATTCTAAAAGACACTGATCCGTCCACCGGTGAAAACAGCTGGTATTACCTTGAGTACCGCCAAGCCAAAGGTTTTGATAGCGGCCTCAGTGGATACGGCACCCAGATCAACTTCCTGAACGGCGTTACCGTGCACAGTGGTAACAAGTCAAATGCTAACAGTAGCTATCTGCTGGACATGACACCCGGCAGCAGTGGTAGCTTTTACGATGCCGCTCTGGAAGAGGGTTACGGCTACAACGATTCCAGCGCTGGCGTCAGCTTCAACACCACCTGGCTCGACGGCAACAGTGCCCAGATTAGCGTCAACCTGAACCAGCAGAGCTGCATCAGCAACAGCCCAACCTTGACGGCGGTAAGCTCTGAAAGCGCCTGGGTCGAAGCAGGCACCGCTGTAACCTACAGCCTGATCCTGACCAACCGGGACAGCAGCGCGTGCGCCAGCTCCAGCTTTAATCTGGCAGCCATACAGCCGAGCGGATGGAACAGCAGTCTGTCACACAACAGTCTGAACCTGGCACCTGGTACGAGCACTACGATCCATTTGACCGTTACGTCATCCAGCAGTGCCGTTGATGGTTTCTACGATATCGTAACCAGTGCCAGCAAAGGTAGTCAGACAGCCAGCACCACCGTTACGTATGTCGTCAGCAATCCAGCGTCTAACACGGCACCGGTCGCTAACAATGACAGCGCCAGTACAATTGCCGGCAACAGCGTGTCGATCAACGTGCTGTCGAATGATAGCGATGCCGATGGTGATTCCCTCACTATCAGCTCCGTCAGCGGCGTTAACGGTAGCGCAACAATCAGTGGCAGCAACATTATTTTCACGCCATCCGCCGGCTTTAATGGTACGGAAAATTTCAGCTACAGCATCAGCGATGGCAAGGGTGGCTCGGCAAACGCCAGTGTTTCGGTATCGGTTAGCCCGGCACCGTCCAGCAATAGCGCACCGATTGCAGTCAACGACGGCGCAGCCGTGGCAAAAGGTTCGAGTGTTACTATCAGCGTTCTGAATAATGATTCGGATCCGGATGGTGACAATCTGATACTGACTGGTGCCAGCGAAGGTAACAAGGGAAGTGTGATAGTGCATAGCAACGGAACCCTGACCTATACACCGGCCAAGAGCTTCAAAAATGGTGACAGCTTCAGCTACAGCATTAGTGATGGCAAGAAGTCAGCCACGGCGACGGTATCGATCAGCCTCCTGTCCGACGGCTCTGGTGGTGGTTCCGGCGGGGGCAAAGGCAACGGTAAAAAACGTTAAATCCTGTCATCAAACTCAGGATAACGAAAAGGGGCCGCTGATGCGGCCCCTTTGTTATTTCGAAGCAATTAAGTAAAGATTACTTACCTAGTATGCCCCCAGAAACGGTCAGTAAACCATACGAATCGCCCAGATTAATCGGTTGTGAGCAAGAGGTATGGAACTGCACGGTTTGTATCAGGTCGCCAGTCGCATAGTCATAGATCAAGAAACGACTGCGTGGTGAAACACCGCCCTTGAATCCGGCATAGCTAAAGCTATCACCTTCCTCTAGAGCACCGGTTGTCAGGACCAGTTTACCCCGGTGGGTATAGACCTCGACATAGACCTCATCAGGCGCTACTACATTGAACGGATCGATAACAACTTCATTACCGGTCTGCGGACCCGTTCTATCGCTGACACCGTCGTACATCATGGTCAGCTCTTTAGGCCTTCCGCTAACGCCTGGTTCAGGACAGAACTCAACTAGCAGGTCATCATTGACGATAGTACAAGTGACATGCTCATCCTCATTGAGGGTAACCGTGCCGTTCAGTACCGCCGGACATTTCGCCGAATCGCCGTTGCCCTGGCCTATGGATACGAATTCATAGCCCATCAGACCTGCCTCGTTCAGTGCGATGGCTGTATTGGCATCTACATCCAGCGTAACGCCGGAGTTAACACCAGTACCACCGATGCTCAGACCGAAGTCATTCACGCCGGCAGTACCGCCATCGTCATTAATGACTTCCTTGATCAGCGTAATGGTTGGAGTAATGTCATCGTTGACGATAGTACAAGTGACATGCTCGTCCTCATTGAGGGTAACCGTGCCGTTCAGTACCGCCGGACATTTCGCCGAATCGTTGTTGCCCTGACCGATGGATACAAATTCATACCCTGTCAGGCCCGCTTCGGTTAGCGCAATGGCTATATTGGCATCTACATCCAGCGTAACGCCGGAGTTAACACCAGCGCCACCGATGCTCAGACCGAAGTCATTCACGCCGGCATTACCGCCATTGTCATTAATTACGTGCTTAATCAGCGTAATGGTCGGAGTGATATCGTCGTTGACGATGGTACAGGTAACATGCTCATCCTCATCGAGGGTGACTGTGCCGTTCAGTACCGCCGGACATTTCGCGGAATCGCCGTTACCCTGACCGATGGATACGAAGTTGTAGCCAGTCAGGCCGGCTTCAGTCAATGCAATGGCTGTATTGGCATCTACATCCAGAGTCAGGCCGGAGTTAACACCAGCGCCACCGATGCTCAGACCGAAGTCATTCACGCCGGCATTACCACCGTTGTCATTGATCACTTCCTTGATCAGCGTAATAGTCGGTGTGATGTCGTCATTAACGATAGTACAGGTAACATGCTCATCCTCATCGAGGGTAACCGTACCGTTCAGTACCGCCGGACATTTCGCCGAATCGTTGTTGCCCTGACCGATGGATACGAATTCATACCCTGTCAGGCCCACTTCGGTTAGCGCAATGGCTATATTGGCCTCTACATCCAACGTAACGCCGGAGTTAACACCAGCGCCACCGATGCTCAGACCGAAGTCATTCACGCCGGCATTACCGCCATTGTCATTAATTACGTGCTTAATCAGCGTAATGGTCGGAGTGATATCGTCGTTGACGATGGTACAAGTGACATGCTCGTCCTCATTGAGGGTGACTGTGCCGTTCAGTACAGCCGGACATTTCGCGGAATCGCCGTTACCCTGACCGATGGATACGAAGTTGTAGCCAGTCAGGCCGGCTTCAGTCAATGCAATGGCTGTATTGGCATCCACATCCAGAGTCAGGCCGGAGTTAACACCGGTACCACCGATGCTCAGACCGAAGTCATTCACGCCGGCATTACCACCGTTGTCATTGATCACTTCCTTGATCAGCGTAATAGTCGGTGTGATGTCGTCATTAACGATAGTACAGGTAACATGCTCATCCTCATCGAGGGTAACCGTACCGTTCAGTACCGCCGGACATTTCGCCGAATCGCCACCACCCTGACCGATGGATACGAAGTTGTAACCAGTCAGGCCGGCTTCCGTCAATGCAATGGCTGTATTAGCATCCACATCCAGAGTCTCACCGGAGTTAACACCAGTACCGCCAATGCTCAGACCGAAGTCATTCACGCCGGCATTACCACCGTTGTCATTAATCACTTCCTTGATCAGCGTAATGCTCGGAGCGATGTCATCATTGACAATAGTACAGGTAATATGCTCATCCTCATCGAGGGTAACCGTACCGTTCAGTACCGCTGGACATTTCGCCGCATCGCCGCCGCCCTGACCGATGGATACGAATTCATACCCTGTTAGTCCCGCTTCGGTTAGAGCAATGGCTATATTGGCATCTACATCCAGCGTAACGCCGGAGTTAACACCAGTGCCTCCGATGCTCAGACCGAAGTCATTCACGCCGGCATTACCGCCATTGTCATTTACCACTTCCTTGATCAGCGTAATGGTCGGAGTAATGTCATCGTTGACGACGGTACAGGTTACTTCCTGACCAAAATCAAGTGTGACCGGATGAGATACCGTTTGTGCAGTATTATCGTCGACACATGCAACATCGCCGTCCTGACTGTAGCCAGGGAACGGATTCTCAGTCAAAGTGTAGGCTGTTTCAGCAACAACGGTTGGCATAGCGCCATCGCTAAATACAGTATCGCTATAAATACCTCCGTTCAGTACCAGCTCAAAATCGCCTGGCACTGCATTGCCGCCGTTATCATTGGTTACCGATTTAACCAGAGTCAGCTTCGGTTCAACAATATTAATAAAACGACAGACAACGACTTCGAGTTCATCCACATTGATGGTTGCTGTTGCGCCCGAGGCGCTACTGTCCGTATCCAGTTCTCCATCTGGATTCCGGCAGGATACGCTTTCAAACGTAGTGCCCGCGGGTAAGCCTGATTCTGTTACGGTGTATTGAGTCGACGTACCAAACGTAGTCGATACAGAAATTGAGCCGGTTACAGCATAGCCATCAACCGCTGCATCACGCACCGCACCGTGTGGTGATTCTGTGGTATTGCCACCGATCACAGGGGTCAGCCCTGGTACCAGCAGTCCGCCACCGGTAAAGGTGAACGTAACACCTCCACCACCGCGCAACTCTTTCTCAATAAGAATAGTGGCAGGTCCCGGCAGTGCTACCGGACAGAATACAGAAGCCGGTGTACCGTTGTTCGCAGCGATTTGGTTTGTAAAGCCTTGAGGGCTGTACACCGCATCGGCGGTATTGGTTACACCCGGTATATCGTTTGAACTCGGAGTATAGGATAAGACAAAGTCGATAGACTCATCGATCGCCAGCTCAGCCAGCGCATTCTGTTTTGCCTGTGGCAACAGCGCCAGAATATTCCCACCAAACAGCGGATCGGTCAGGCTGCCCAGCTCCATAATCGGGGTATCAGATGAACTGGTATTGGTCAGGGTAAAGCGGAAGTCCAGTGGTTCGCCCACTTTCCAGGCCCTTTCACCATCCCCGCTGCCGATACCAATCGGACAAGATTTAACCAGCGTAAAGCTTGGCTGGAACAGGTTGACCGAATGATCATCCGAGCCATCGACACTGTCACCGGCCAGGTCACTCTGGTTGTTATAGGAGACGTTAAGAGTGTTAGGCAATATCTGCAGAACACCAGACGAATCGTAAATACCATCGGCTTCATCCCCCACTACAATCCGAGTAGCTTCAATAGTACAGTAATGACCTGCAAGCAAGGCAGCACCTTGGGGGCCACAATCACTACTGGTTACATAGAGGTGAGAAGCAGGAACAGGGTCGACCAGATCACCCAGCAAAGTATCAATGATAAAATCCTGATACAGGGTAATTGCCCCGGTATTGGTGATCTTAAAGGTATAATCAACAGGATCTGTAACCTTACTCAGGGTATCTCCAGTCTTAAGGACGTCGATGCTACACAGATCAAATTCACCACCGACATGGTCCCACAGCTTGGCATCTTCAGACCGGGAGGCCCGGGTTTCTGCCAGGAAGCTGCTAAAGCAGGGTGTCATACCCAACAGCTGGGTAAAGTTGATACTACCCTCGTAGAAGCTTTCAGCCGGGAAACTTCCTCCAGGCCCTGACTTAGGCGTATAGCTCCAGGGCGCATTAACACTGCCGTCATTGGTAATGGCACATGCCAGCTTATTACCACCGGAACCAACACCACAAGTAGCGGACTGACCCGAAGTATCGGAGTCGTACAGTTGATGCAGGTTTTTCGCAGCATTATCGTCACCCTCATCCAATGGATCCCACTCGTAAACCCGAATCAGCGGGTTTGCATTAGACCCCTGTGGGTACTCGACCAGCACCAGAATATCGCCGCGCTGTCCAATCGATATATTCTTTTGCTGATGCATCCCGGTAAATCGAGATGGTCGACTCGGATCTGGCCCTACATCCTGATGGAAAAACCAGAAACCGGCATGGGCATCACCATTATTGGCAAAACGGTCCAGACCAAAGTTAACGATCAGGTCACCGACCTGATGAATACCGTTTCCGCTGGTCAGGCTATACGCAGCCGCATAGGCATTGGTTATCTGGTCCTTATCCGGTGTGGAACCAGCCTTGAACCACCAGTCAGGAACATCATGGATATCCTTGGAACCACCTTTCCAGAAAATACTGCTATCCGGAGTACCATCCACCGGACTGGGGTTTTCATCGTTGATGATCCCGGTAAAGACAGATGACAGTCCCGGAGGACAATCATCACCCGGAGGATTATCCCGTACATTCCCTTCAGGACAATCTATATAAAGTGATGACCAATCGTCTCCGGCTGATCCAGTACCTGATGCTAAGTCTGTCGCATCTCCATCAAGCTCAAACACCCCGAGGGAATCCACCGCAGCAACAGTCATCATTATCACCAGAGCTGCGGCAAACACACTGCCCATGATAAATGATGTAAGTTTAAAAAATGATGAGAACGTTCGCATGTCCCACCTCCTCTATCTCTGACAGTCTTTGAACCTGTCAGAGCGTATTTAATTTCCGATCCGGTTCGGTCGCTCCTTCTAATACACCGTTGCAACTACAACTGCCGGTTATCCCTTTTCGGTACAACACCGCAACGGCGGCCATCACCAGAACACTTGAAAATAAATAGCTGCCTAAACATAGGAGAGTGGTTTTTTTATGCCAGCCAGACTGGCGTTCCCTTATTCCCCGGTAAGCCTCTGATACAACAGGCGACGGGGGCGTGTTACCACCCAAAATCCGTCCACACAGCTACAACCTTGTCCCATCGACTACTCCACTGACGGGATCCAGGCAGAAACTTCTGTTTCCGTCGTTGTGATATGTAGCAAAGGCCGGGCCATAGTTGCAATGATTTGATATATAAGAGTTTTTTAAAAAATGAGCTGAAGGGGAAAAGCCTAGATGTAATCGGAACTTTACAGATTTAAATGATGATTTATTAACTCTATGATTATAAAGTAAAAGAGGTAATAAGACGGGTGTTAAGGGCCCTTAACACCCGTAATCCAGTTGTTTACAATACGTTGGCAGATGGTTTTTCTGACGGAGAGAAAACTCCTTTCAGCTTATTTTTAAACTCGCGCGTTACATCTCGGGCCTCTGTCCGATCGGTAACGGCGGTTGGTGTGATCAATACGACCAATTCGGTACGTTTTTTAGATTCTCGGTCACTACTGAAGAGCCAGCCAAATACCGGAATATGCCGGGCACCGGGCACCCCTTCATTGCTGTTTTCGTTGTTTTCTTTGATTAGGCCACCCAAAACCAGAGTTTCACCGCTTTGCACGGCAACACTAGTATCAATTTTTCGCTGCGTAATGGTTGGGGAATCAATTTCGGAGGAAGCTGTTTCGGCTACATCGTTTACTTCCTGAGATATGTCCAGCACCACCATGCCACCCGCATTTACCCTAGGAGTCACTTCCAACAGTACCCCGGTATCCTTAAACTGAATCTGGCTGGTGGTATTGAGGGCGTCACTGCCAGTGTTGGTCGTCTCTGATGTACGTACTGGCACCTGATCGCCAACACGAATAGATGCGGTATGGTTATCCAGAACCATCAGGGAGGGTGAGGAGATCACATTAACCTTGGAGTCTTTTGCCAGGGCGGTTAGAAGTAGCCGTGTACTGACGGCATCAAAGACCTCATAGGAAGCACTGGGGGAAAAGGGTGCTGTAATATCTGAGCCATTCAGAGATGAACCCAGAGTACCCCGACCGGTTCTGTTACCGACACTGTTTTTAAAAAACCATTGCAGGCCGAAACGTAATTCATCTTCCAAAGTCACCTCGACAATAGTCGCTTCGACCAATACCTGTAAGGGCAGCACGTCAAGCTTATTCAGGGCGCCCAGTACTTTTTCGTAGTCGCCGGGGGAGGCGAGTATCAACAGGGCATTATTCTCTTCATCTGAAATAATACTAACTTCCCCAACACTCAGGTCAGCAGGAGCACTAACTGAAACTGAGCTGGAAGCTTGATCAGAACCTTCTATTTCGGTCTCGTTTGTTGTCGTAACAACTGCTTGCCTCGGTCTTTCATCTTCGTTCTCCCTTCCTCGATTACTGCGGCGTTGCCCGTCAAATAAGCTGGTCAGCATCTCCGCTAGATTTTCCGCCTTGCCGTTTTGCACATAATAGACATACATACCCAGGCCGCTGGAGGTTTCAGCCCGATCGAGACGTTGAATCCATACTTTTGCATCTTTCAGGTACTTGCGTTGGGAGGTCATCACTAGTAAAGCGTTGAGCCGTTCGATCGGCATGTATCGGACCACCCCGGCCAAAGGCCCATCGGCGCTATCACCAAAGATCGCTTCAAGCTCCTCTACTAGCTCCGTCGGTTTCACAGATTTCAGGCGAAACAGGCCAACTGACATGCCCATTAGCTGATCGATATCAAACACCTTGATGGTCTGGTTTAGATTGATCAACTCTTCCTGGGTACCTGCCAGAGTCAGCAGATTACGATGCTCGTCCGCCTCGATCAATCCCTGCCTGGGCTTGATCGGCTCCAGGATCTTGACCATCTCCTTAGCCGATATATATTGCAAGGGTACGATCAGCACCTGATATCCCCGATCAGCAGATAGCTTGGAATCAACCTTCAACATACTAGCTGGTACCGAATCGGCTGGTACAATTTCATAAAAGTCCTGCATTTTCACTAATGCAGCACCGTTGATCTGTAGCAAATGCTCCAGTATCGGAATCAGTGATCGGCGGGGGATGGGAGCGCTGGTCTGAATATAAGCCGTTCCCCGTACTCGTTCATCGATAGCAAAGTTCTGTTGTAAGATATCGCCCAGAATTGTTTTTACCACTTCACCAATTTCTGCTTCCTGAAAATTCAGGGTAATCTCTCCTTCCTCAGACTCTGTAGCCTCGGGCCGGGTAACTGGCTCTAGATTCATAAAACGACCATCCCCCTGATACAATTCGTAGGAAGGCAATTTTGAGCTGGGCGAGGTAACCGCTTCAGTTGAGAAACGTTCCGAACGTCTATTCTGGTCAGTATCAGGAACAGTTGCGACCCGCTCGAGTTCTAAAAGTGAAGCTTTCTGGGGCTGGTTCCATGGATTATCTAACACCGCACGATCTGATGGTGTAGCGGTGCAGGCAGCGATCACTGAACAACACAGAATTAACAGATAGTTCCTCATTTCGTTATATCTACACATAACTTTTCATCCTTACCCGGTTACATTGTCTGTACCTTTCCCCCTGGGGAGTCAGACTTATTACCAGAGTTATTGGGTCTGCTCGTATTCACTGCTTCTGTGTTACGAGCACTCTTAGATGACCTAGCTTGATCAGGTGTATCCTTGATTAACGGTAGCCGAGGCTGATGCAGCTCCAGCCATACGCTCTCTTCACCTGACACCAGCGTTACGCCATCTTTTGTAACTTGTTCCAATTGCCAGGAATCATCCAACGGCAAACCTTCTTTTATACGTAGGCGCTTACTGCCATTGCGCTCTGAAAACAGCGCCATCAGCTGTTCTGCTGTGATCATTACCCCGGTCAGACGCCAGTTTTCCCTTAACTGCTGCGCATTGCCGCCGCCCGATTGAGCCGATTGATGACGAGGCTTGCGGTCGGGGTTGAACAGCGGGCGTGAACTGATCTCACTATACTGTTGCAGTGGCGGATACTCCGGCACACTTTCTGCCAAAGCGGAATCCGCCACCCGGATAATATCCTCGCTATGAGCTAGCGGGGTCAGAACGTATAGGCCCAGCAGGAAAAACAGCGCACTCCCGCGAACGGAGCTGCTATGTATGGAAATCATGGTGTCGCCTCCGGTATGGCGTAGCCAATCAGATCAAACCGGACATCTAAGGAGCGGATTTCAGATACGGGCTGCGCTGTACGTTGGCTGTTGTTCTGTCGTTGCGGGCGCCGCTTTGTACGCGCATCGGCAATAACATTCAGGCCTTCAATAAACAGTAGCGGTCGCCCGGATTCAATACTGTGCAGCAGGCTGACCAGCTCACTGATCTCCAGCTGCAGGTGCACCTTTATCGCCACCCGGGTGAGTGGCTCATCACCAGTACGGTTGAGAATTTGGGTACTCATTACCTGGCCACCACTGGTACGCATTACCTCACTCAAATATTGCTGTAACCGGGCCGCCGCCAGCGCCGGCTTACTTTCCGGCAGAAAGAAATTATCAATTTCGCCGGACTGTTTCAGCTGTTGCAGCTGCTGCTCGGTTTGCTCGCGCCCCTGACTCAGGCGCTGGTAGGTTTCAAGCTGCTGTTCGAGGGAATCAATTGACTCACCGTATTGAATATAGCGGCTCATTAAAGGGTGGATAACAAAGACCACCACTACCGTCACGACCAAGAGCAACAGCAACAGCGCCAATGATTGACGCTGTTTTCGGGGCCAGTGAGTCATCATTGTGCACCTGCCTGCCGCTGCCGGGCAGAGATCGAAAATCGCTCTTTCTGGCTACGCGGATTAATAGTGACCGGAGAGGAGAAGCGCACATCTTGAAACAGTGTGGACTCTTCCAGAATAGCGATCAGAGCGGAGGCGTTAGTTGATTCACCCTGTATCACCACAGTTCCGTCCTGAAGGTTCAGTCGGCTGATCCAGGTGGTATCGGGAAGTAATCGGGTCAATTCGGATAACAGTACCAGAGAGGAGCTTTGTGGATCCTTTCTGGCGATTAGGAAGCGCCGATTATCCTGCAGTAGTTGTAACTCATCTCGCAGCTGTTTTGCATGCTCTGCCTGCGCACGCGGCTCGATCACCGCCTGCTGCAGATTAGCCTGATGTTGGTAGCGCTGATAGAACGCCCCCATCACGATCAACCCCAGCAGGATCAGCAGCCATAGCTTACGTTGACGGCTATCTTGTCCGTTCTGGGACTTGCCCGGTTCGCCTCGCTGCAGCAGGTCATTGGCGGGGTTGTCTATCTCCTCCGGTACGACGCCTTGCGGTACTACGCGTCGGGGCTCAACCCCTTGCCGGGCCAGTTGTTCTAACAGTTCATCGAGCACCGCACGGGTGACAATCGCCAACTCCACCTGAATCTTATGCTGCTCCTTCGCATGGCTGCTGATGCGATAGCTGAAATAGACCTCTTCCGCTTTAAACGGCGTATTCCGATCCATCTCAAAATTCAGCACATCGGCCAATTTACTGCGGGTTGCTTCCGGCAGGCTGATTGTTTTACGCAGGATATAATGCTCCGGCAACAGCAACACTACCTGATCGGAGAGCGAAGTCAGCGCTTTACGCTGTTCAAGTTCTTCAGGGCCCGAGGCCTGATCGAGATGGAATTCGGTCAGTAGCGCTGAACGGCTACCGCTATAGGTGTGCAGTCGACAACTGCCATTGATTAATTCGACACGTACAGAGCGTGTCTGCACCTTAAAGTATTTACGTATCGCATCAGGAACCAACCCTGCAAGTTCCCCCCCCCACCACAACCAGAATTCATTACTGGTTTGCAGCATTTTGCTGAGCCGGGAGCCTGAACGGGAATGAAGTTCTGTTCCACTCACCGGGGCATCCCCTCGCCTTGTTTAAGGCTCATTATTACTGAACTTATATGATTGTTCATGTTGAACATTCAGTATCTTAAAAACCCTCTGCCCTTGCTTCCCTTGCCGCCGGACTACTGCTGCAATCCCTGATTGTGTCCGCGGGTCAATTACCGCTTGTGTATGAATAGTGTAGTTGACAGCTTTCAAACTGGTAGAAAAATAAACCGATGACAGCTGTTCAATCGGTGGCTGCAAGCCGGACAGATGCAGTTGCCGGCGCGCCTCAATATACTGATCAATTGCCCCCTCGCCCTGTTCGGTGAACGCCAGCAAAACAACCTTGGGCGCCACCAGCGGGTTTACAAGCTGCCTGCCGGAGTAGATAGTGATACCCGGCCTGATCTCTCGGAAAATCACCTTATCGAAGCCCAGTACCCGTTGCAGCTCATCGATACTGTCAAACGGCGCGTTCTTCGCACCGTAACTGTATCCGGCACTGAAATAATCATCATCTTCGGCACCGTTCAGGCGGCGGAAGTCATCCTCATCACGCCAATCGAGTATCGCATCCGCCAGCGCTTCGGCCCGCCCCGCCTCCAGATCGGCCGCCTGCAATAACCGCTGCAACATCTCTGCACTGGCAATATTAATATCGATCTTGCCATACTCATCCTCTACCGCGGCACTGATCCGGATACCATCGAGTGACATCTGGTAGGTGGAACCGTCCGCGATCCAGGGAGTCTGCTCCGGCGGTATTAACAGCCCCCAGAATGCCCACTGGATTCCCGCTTCTGCGGCGTAGCGTGCTTGGCTGGCCTGAACGATATTACGGGTCATCAGTGCGGAGGAGCGGCTATTGGCGGAGAGTGTTCCGGCGATCAGGGTCAGCAGCACCAAGACCCAAAGCACACTGATCAAGGCCAGTCCGCGCACAGAGGATGCACCGACTAAACGCCGCTTAGGTCGCCGATTTAATAACATAGCTATGCTCCCGCGGCACCACGATTATTTCCGGCCAGTCCAGCGGCTGCGAATCGGTCATCTCAAACGATAGCCGGATCAGCTTAGGTAAGGCATACCGGTCACGCCATTCGCTGTGCCACTGCCCCTGACCATCAGGCTCATCTTCAAAGTATTCAAATCGGATTTGCTGAAGGGTTCCCTGCAACAGGGTGTAGGTCGACGTTGATTCGGTTCGAAAGTCTGCCAGCATCTGTTCCCAATCAACCTCTTCAACATTATCAAATGGTGCGGTACTCAACTGCAGCCGTGGTTTCAGGAGATCCTCAGTATTGACCCGCAGATAGATCCAGGTCAGCAGCTTGCCCTGATCGTCAGCATTCAGAAAACCGGTAAATATAAGCTCATTTTCCAGCCCGTAAAAACCAACTACCAGTGTACCCTCCTCAAGCGAGGCGACCCGTTCATCGCTCACCCCCATCAGTTGCTGACGCAGGAAGTGCTGCAAGGTAAACGCTTCACTGATATGTTCGCTACGCTGTCCAACCGTTTCCCAGCTGCGGATCGCAATGCTCAACCCGCCAAAGACCAACGCCATAATGAGTCCGCTCAATACCAGCGCGATAAGTAACTCAAGCAAGGTGAATCCGCGTTGCCGTGAGACCTCTCTGGATGATTCAGTTCGGCCGTTCATTGTCTTTGCAGCCTGATTGTTGATAGGGATAGCGCCTGCTCTGAGCTGTCATCCCAGCGCACAGACACGGTAATCCGATACGCTTGAATCTGATCGTTGATGCGTCCCTCCTGATCGGGGAACTGATAACGCCGGATCTCAGAGCTCCAGCTGAAGCGTTCATCGACTCGGCCCCGATCTTCGCCCTCATTGAGCTGTAGTTGGGCCAGTTCCTGATCGATCTGACTCTGCGCGATCGCTAACGCCCGCTGCTGTATTTCCACGCTACGACTGGTCTGGGCAGACAGTGAAAAGATCTGCAGGATAATCCCCAGCGATAGCGACAGAATGGCAAACGCCACCAGCGTTTCCAGCAGCGTAAAGCCCCGCTCAGCGTTCATCTTGTCCCTCGCCAATCATGATCCTCCCGGTCAGCCAGTGCACTGAGATCTCATAGCGCTGAAGGCCACTCGCAAGCGCCACACTGCCGCCGCTGGAGCTGCCGTCAGGAAAGAAGCTGATTGTGTTTCCCTCCGACTCAGGCAAGCCACGGGCAGCGGGTTGCCAGGTGATCTGTACCGCTTCTGGCCAACTCAGTAATCGCGATTCACCTGGCAGCTTGACGCTGCGTTGCTCCGCCTCATAGATAAGGCTGACCGTCCGGTTTTCAGTAATCGCCTGACTGCGTGCTTGTCGAAGCAGCGCGGCGATCTGTTGCGCACCGGTTTTAAGCTCTACGCCCGGCAGGACCGCCACCAACCGCG
Organism: Amphritea balenae; assembly: GCF_003858655.1. Taxonomy (GTDB): domain Bacteria; phylum Pseudomonadota; class Gammaproteobacteria; order Pseudomonadales; family Balneatricaceae; genus Amphritea; species Amphritea balenae. Next base: position 21,058 of record NZ_RQXV01000017.1, on the reverse strand, counting down.
GCGCAACTAAGCCGAGTAACAGCGTAGCAATCACCAGCACCAGCAAGATCTCCAGCAGGGTAAATCCAGCCTGTGAACGGTTACTGCCAGCTACCCACATCGCTGTTCTCACCCTCACCACCTTCCTGACCATCCGCACCAAGGGAGTAGAGATCGAAATCGCCATGCTCGCCGGGATAGCGGTAGTGGTAACTGTTCCCCCAAGGGTCCTCACGGATCACTCGCTTAGTCAGATAGGGGCCGTTCCAGTTTTTGGCCTCGGAGGGCTTCCTGATTAAAGCTTCCAGCCCATCGTTAGCACTGGGATAGCGCCCAACCTCCAGCCGGTACAGATCCAGAGCCGCGCTGTATTCCTCTATCTGCAGCGCAGCAGTCTTGGTTTTTGAACTGCCCAACTGCTTCAATACCTGCGGCCCGACCAGACTGGCCAGCAAGCCTAAAATAACTAGTACCACCAGCAGTTCCAGCAGGGTAAAACCCGAAACAACCCGGCGCTGTTTACTGGCCATATTCAATGTTTCCATATAAACCTCCTGTTCAGTTACACAGGCAGTTGGTTAATCGATAGGATCGCAACCAGTATCGATAGGATAATGCCGGCGATCAGTACCCCCAGGCCGACAATCAATGCTGGCTCAAGGATTGTCAGCATGCGCTGAATCGCGGTACCGACCTGCCGGTCGTAGACATCGGCGATCTTCAGTAGCATCTGATCCAGCTGACCGGTTTCCTCCCCGACCTGAATCATCTGCAGCATCAACGGTGGGAACAGCTCACTCTCAGCCAGCGGCTCCGCCAGGGAGCTACCCTCTTTGACCCGCTCGGTCGCTATCTCGATCTCGCCGATCAGGGCCCGGTTCAGCAGCGTATTGCTGGCGATAGACAGTCCACTGAGCAGCGGGACTCCGGCCCGCACTAAGGTGCCCAAGCTGCGGCTGAAACGGGCCACCTCCAATTTCTGGCTGAGACCGCCCCACAACGGCAGCGACAAGCTGCGTCGATCCCAGCGCAGCCGGATAGCGGGCTGACGCAACAGCGAGCGCAGATACAACCCCAGCAGCACTAATGCGATTAAGATCCACACGCCGTAGTCGGCCAGCACACGGGCACTGCCAATCACTACCTGCGTCGCCAGCGGTAACGCCTGCCCCATATCGCTGAACAGCTGTTCAAACTGGGGCACCACATAGGTCAGAATAATCAGTAACGAAAACGCGGCGACAAAGAGCAGAATAGCGGGATAGATCAGCGCGGAGAGGGTACGTTCACGCAGCTCTTTACTGCGCTCGAGATAGACCGACAGGTCATTCAGGCCTGCGCCAATATCACCGGCAGCTTCTGATGCCTGAACCATATTCAGATAAAAGGGTGAAAATGAGTCAGGAGAGCCAGCCATGGCAGCCGACAGGGCTTGTCCCTTACGAACCCTTTGCTGGATCTGATCAATCATCTGTTTCTGGGCTTCGCCACTGGTAACTGATGCCATAATTTCTAAAGCACGATCCAGCGCTATGCCCGCTTGTATAAGGGTAGATAGGTCCTGAGTAAACTGTAATATTTGCTGGTGGTTTGAACGGTTTAACCGGATCTGCATATTCCAGAAACCGGAACTGCTATGCTCCGGAGCTGCGTCTACTGTCATCGGGATCAGTCCCTGACGTTGAAGCTTTTCGACCGCTGCATCTTTGTCGACAGCATTGATCAGTCCATCCCGGATCTCTCCTTCGCTGGTGACTGCCTGATATGAGTACTCGGCCATAATCAGTTCTCCCGGGTTACCCGGATCACCTCTTCAATACTGGTAATTCCCTGCTGAGCTTTATCGCGACCATCTTCAAACATAGTGAGCATGCCTGCTTTTCGGGCGGCTGCTTTTATCTCGGAAACATCGGCATGAGCCATGATTAACCGACGTATATCATCATTAAGGAGTAATAACTCCTGAATGGCGATCCGACCGTAATAACCCGACTGATTGCATTGTTGGCAACCTGTGGCGCGATAGAGGGTGTGCTGAGCAGAATCTGAAATTGGCTTTAATCCCAGTTCCCGGACTACTTCAGGCAGAGGGGTGAAGGCTTCTTTACAATGAGAACATAACTTTCTGACAAGACGCTGACCAATAACTGCATTCAGGGTTGAAGTCAGTAGGTAATCTTCTACTCCCATCTCCAGTAACCGGGTGATACTACTGGGTGCATCATTGGTATGCAGGGTAGACAGAACCATATGTCCGGTCAGCGCGGACTGGACACAGATCCGGGCGGTTTCCAGGTCTCGCATCTCACCAACCATAATGACATCAGGGTCTTGCCTGACAATAGAGCGTAAAGCATTGGCAAAGTTGAGACCGATCGCTGGCTGAACCTGAATCTGATTGACTCCTTCGATCTGGTATTCAACAGGATCTTCTACGGTAATGAGTTTACGGCTAGGGGTATTCAGCAGATTCAGGGCTGTATACAAGGTTGTGGTTTTACCACTACCGGTAGGGCCGGTAACCATCAGCATGCCGCTGGCACTGGCCAGAACTTTTTTCATCTGTTGCCGGTTCTGTTCGCTGAAACCCAGGACTTCAAGGTTTAGTATGACGCTTTCTCTGTTTAACAGGCGTAGCACTACACTTTCACCGTGCATGGTCGGGACGGTCGAGACCCGGATATCAAGGTCACTGCCCTGAACCTTTTGCTCAATACGACCATCCTGAGGCAGACGCCGTTCGGCAATGTTTAGCCGTGCCATGATCTTCAGTCTGGATATAACTGCAGCAGTCAGGTGTACCGGAGGTGCTTCACCCTCCTGTAGTACTCCGTCGATGCGAAAACGTACTTTTAGCCGGTTTTCAAAGGGCTCGATGTGGATATCCGAGGCTCTGGATTCAACAGCATGCTGGATAATCAGGTTTACCAGTCGTATCACTGGAGCCTCACTGGCCATATCCTTCAGATGTTCGATGCTTTGATCCTGTTCAGCGGTGGCAGGCTCAACTTCGGACAGGATATCGCCCATTTCACTCTGACCAGATCCATAAAGCTTTTCGATGGTGCTATCGATAATTGATGCCGGCGCAACATAACGAATAACATTCAGACCACAGGCGAGAGCCACTGCGTCAATAGCATAGTGATCAAGTGGGTTGGCCATCGCCAGATGAATATCGGTTTCGATGATGCTGAGGGGTATCAGATGAAATTCACGCAGAAACCGGTATGAGAGCTTATTCGGTAACAAAGCCTGGCCGGGCCATGCGTCACTGCTAACCTGAGGCAGATTCTGGCTTTGCGCCAGAACACCGACGATATCTTTCTCGGAAACTAAGCCAAGTCTTGCCAGCAACAGCACCAGCGGTTCGTCTCCCCCTTGCTCCTGAAGTACCCGGAGCACTTGTGAATACTGGGCCTGTGTGAGCAGCCCCTGAGCAATAAATAAATTACCCAGCTCCTCATTGCTGACGGGCAGTCCGTCTGCAGAGTGTGCCACCCATTCCTCCTATAGCTGTTTTGAAAGGGGTAAGTAATAAAACGTAAAGCTTGATGTACAGATAACTATAGACCTGAACTGGCGGAATACATCGAGAACATTTTTTTGTCAGGAAAGAGGGCGTCTGTAGAGACAGACAAACGTTTATCCTGGCTAAAAATGCATCAGGTAAAGCCGTTTAACAGTTCTGATGAAGGACTTTAGATTGTATCTGCAAGGATAAGTGGATGATCTTTATAAGGTTTGTAGCGTATGAAAATAGCACATAGTTATTTTTATCTAACAAGAAAGCAAAAGCGCTTTTCTGTTTGGTTATGACTCCAGTTTTGTGTTGCTGCACAGGATGACAGGTACCTTCACTGGAAAAGTCGATAAAAATTAGTTGATTAAGTTGCTTCTTTAGCGCGCTCAAGAGAGCAAGAAAGTATACGAAGCTTTACTAAGGGTGTAGCGCAATAGCTACGGTGCACAGATTCTATGCTTAGCTATTTATCTGAACGAAAAAATTTCAAGAACTTTGCTCCTGTTTAATAGATTTGTCTCTGTTACCTTCAGTGATCGCTGAATTATGAACCCGATTTTTCAGTGCCATTGGAAGAAAATATTACTGCTAAACAGCCCCTTAATTTTGATGAAAGCCAGACATAGCAACAGCGAAAGGATTTTATGTTTTGCGGGGCAGGTTGTTGCTGCGAGCCTGTAGATACTCGTTTTGAGTGTTCAACGGCTTACTCTGCTTTATCTGTTGTAAAAGGGAGTCAGGTGTTAAATGAACTTTACACATTTTTGACAGACTGGCCGGATCAGCTAACAGTTAATTAACACAACTGCAGCATTAAGGCTGAGTAAGCCGCTTGTTAATAACAGGGAGAAAGCGGGCTTTTATTAATCAGGTACTTGTTTATCAAGATGAGGTTAATTATGAACCGTAGTATGGCCCTGGCCAGTGCTTTATTTATTAGCTTGTTACCAGTACAGGTATTTTCAGCTCCCGGGGGGAACGCCTTTGCGGAAGGTTTCGAGGGTAATGTAAACGCGCTGCCTCCAGGGCGGTTAAAGCAGCAGATAGATAAACTTCCTCCCGCCGCACAGCAACAAGCCCTTAAGTGGTTAGAGCGCTTTAATATTCCCAGCGTTGACTACGAATTTCTCGGCGTCGATAGTGACGGGCGCTTGTTTTATATTGATACTGTTGTTCCGAATGACGCCGGTAACGAAAGCGCGTCGCCGAGTGACCCCCTACCGGTAGCCCCTGAGGATACTTTCTTTTTACATAGCCGGCCTGGCGCCAGCAAAATCGTATTTCTGGACTTTGATGGTCATAATATTTCCGGCACGGCCTGGAACGGCAATGGTGGTAAAACAGTTTACTATGCCAGAGCTTATGATCTTGATGGTGATCCGCTCACTTTCAATGAGACAGAGCGCGATAGGATCGCTGAAATCTGGCATCGTGTTGCAGAGGATATGGCCCCCTTTGATATCGATGTGACTACTGAAGACCCTGGTGGCTTCGGGCCAGAAACCGGTCATGTACTGATCACCTCAGATACCGATGATCAGGGTGATCCCATGCCCCACAGTAATGCCGGTGGCGTCGCTTATGTTGGTGTTTGGGGAGCCTCTTATTACACCAATTATCAGCCTGCTCTGGTGTATTACGATAATCTGGGCGGCGGTAATGCGACCTATGTTGCCGAAGCTTCTACCCATGAGTTCGGCCATAATCTGGGACTGGGGCATGATGGCGGTACCGGTACCAGTTACTATTCCGGTCACGGCAGCGGCTATATCTCATGGGCCCCTATTATGGGCGTTGGTTACTACAACAATGTCACTCAGTGGAGCAAAGGGGAGTATTCAGGAGCGACCAATACTCAGGATGATATTCAGATTATCAGCTCACAGCTGAATTATCGTCTGGATGATCATGGTGATAGCCTGGCCAGCGCTACTGCGTTGCAGACAGACCCAAACGGTACTGTCTACGTAACTTTCCCTGAGATAGATCCTCATAATCAGCAGCCGGAGAACAAGGGGATTATTGAAACCAGCAATGACCATGATCTGTTCTGGTTTGATACGGCATCAGGTGGGATTACCCTGAATATAACGCCTGCATGGGAAGCTTTTTATCGCACCAGTCGGCGTGGTGCTAATCTCGATATTGAAGCGACTCTCTATGATCAGCAGGGAAATTACGTAACCAGCAGTGATCTACAGAATGATACCCGGGCTCAGATTGATGCCAATCTGACGGCGGGGCGTTATTACCTGGAGGTGACCGGGGTAGGTAGCACGGCTTCGCCATACAGTGATTACGGTAGTCTGGGTATGTATTTTGTGTCAGGTTCATTGCAGCCAGTACAGAGCAATGATTCAACTCCCCCGAACCCTGACCCAATGAGTTGGGCAGCTGGGCCTGCCGCAAATGGAAGAACTGCGATAGCTATGACCGCAACAACGGCGAATGATGACTCTGGTGTAGTGCAGTATCAGTTTAATTGTACTGGTAGTAGCGGTGGTGGCTGTGTAGGCAGTACCTGGCAGAGTTCTGCTCAGTATCAGGCCACTGGACTGACCCCGGGAGCATCCTACAGTTATCAGGTTAAAGCCCGGGACCTGGCCGGAAATGAGACCGGCTGGTCAGTCACCGGTAATGCCAGTACGGGTGCAAATCAGCCGCCGCAGCCAGTTAATGATAATTCAACCACCGATCAGCAAACAGCAGTGACTATTACGGTACTTAGTAATGACACTGACCCTGAAGGTGACAGCCTTAGTATCACAGGCTTTACCGCTCCGGCTCAGGGCGCTGTCACTCAGAGTGGTAATAATCTTATCTATACACCTTCTGGCAGCTATGTTGGATCAGATAGCTTTAACTATACCGTTAGTGATGGCTTAGATTTCGTAGACGCTTCTGTATTTGTGGATATCACTGCCGCGAATGCCCCTCCGGTCGCGGTAGATGATTCAGCGACAGTAGCAACCAATGGTTCCGTCACTATTGATGTGCTGGAGAATGATAGCGATGCGGATGCAGGAACAGTACTGACAATTGTTCCGGGCGGCTTTACTCAGGGTAATAAAGGATCGGTCAGTCTTGTTAATGGGCAACTGGTCTATGAGCATACCAGTAAGAAGGGCGGCGATAGTTTCACTTATACCATCACCGATGGTGAAGATACCGATACCGCTACCGTCAATATTACCATCAGCAGAAATGGCGGTGGTGATGACGGCGGTGGGGGTGGCGGAGGTAAGTGTCACCCTAAACGCGGCTGTTAAAATGATGAAATTAAAAAGCCCCGCATAGCGGGGCTTTTTAATGGCTGAAAGGGTCAGATCATTATTCGATGTTTTGGATCTGCTCGCGCATCTGCTCGATCAGAACTTTAAGTTCAACAGCGTCTTGTGTGGTATCAGATACGATAGATTTAGAAGACAGGGTATTGGCTTCCCGGTTGAGCTCCTGCATCAGGAAATCCAGGCGGCGACCAATAGGCCCCTTTGATTTAAGCACTCGCTTAACTTCCAGCACGTGGGTGTTGAGACGATCCATCTCTTCATCGACATCGGCTTTTTGTGCCAGTATCACCATCTCTTGCTCAAGACGGCCTTCATCCAGGTCATCTTTCAGTTCTTCTAAGCGGTTCTTCAGATTATCCCGCTGGGCCTGCAGAATACCGGGCAGCTTGCTCCGTACATCGACGACGATTGCTGCGATAGAATCGAGTCGCTGATCAATCAGGGCTGCCAGCTCAACGCCTTCGCGGCCACGGTTTTCGATCATTTCATCAATGGCTTTATGGAATAACTCCAGCGCGGCTTTTTTAACTGCATCCATATCAAGCTTGGTATCTTGTAAAACCCCAGGCCAGCGTAGAATATCCATAGTGTCTAAAGGCTTAGATACCGGTAGCAGCCCTTCAACCTGGTTTGCCGCTTCAATCAGCTCCCGGGCGAAGCCTTCATTGACGGTCATCGTCTGGGCTTTCGCTTCAGGTACAAAACGCAGGGTGCATTCTACTTTGCCCCGGCTAAGCTTTTTCCGCAGGGTTTCACGCAGATTGCCTTCAAGATCACGCAGGCTTTCCGGTAGTCGCAGATGCGGTTCCAGATAACGGTGGTTTACCGAGCGAACTTCCCAGATCAGGCTGCCCCAGGAGTGCTGGGCTTCCTGACGGGCAAAAGCGGTCATACTACGTGTCATATTGTCTGTTCTCGATTAGAATGCTGTTTTACTGTCAGCGAGCTGTATTTCAATCCGGCGCTGTCAGATTTGCGCTTTATTCTAACAGTCCTCGACCTCCACCTCTATGTGCCAGGTCGGATTACCAAACAGGGATTCATAGTACATGACCTCAACTATCTCCGATCAGTTACAAAATTTGGGTGTAACTACCTTTCGACCAAGTAACCGTCAAGCGGATCAGATGCGCGACGTGCGTATTACCCGTAACTTCACTAAGCATGCGGAAGGCTCTGTTCTGGTTGAATTTGGCGATACCAAAGTGATCTGTACAGCCTCTGTTGAGCGTGGAGTACCGCGTTTCTTACGTGGGTCAGGTTCTGGTTGGGTAACCGCTGAATATGGCATGTTGCCGCGTGCGACCGGCAGCCGTAATGGCCGCGAAGCTGCCCGGGGTAAGCAGGGTGGTCGTACCCTGGAAATTCAACGCCTTATCGGTCGTTCATTGCGTGCCTGTATGGACCTGAAGAAGCTGGGTGAAAATACCATCACGATCGATTGTGATGTGATACAGGCAGATGGCGGTACCCGTACAGCATCTATTACCGGGGCCTATGTTGCGCTGCTGGATGCGATCGCTTTCCTGAAGAAAGATAAGCATGGCGCGATGAAAGGCGATCCGGTTAAGTACGGTATTGCGGCGATCTCGGTAGGTATCTACAAAGGTCAGGCGGTACTGGATCTGGATTACGATGAAGATTCAGATGCAGAAACCGATATGAATGTCGTGATGACTGAGAAAGGCGGCTTTGTTGAAGTGCAGGGCACTGCAGAAGGCGAGCCTTATTCACAGGAAGAGCTGAATGCGATGCTTGAACTGGCAAAAAAAGGTATTGCTGAACTGACGGCAATGCAGAAGAAAGCGCTGGCCTGATCTGATCGGGCATTAAAAAAGGGAGCTAAGGCTCCCTTTTTTATTAAACCGGATTATGGATCCGGCTATAGAATATCTGGTTAAAGATCGTAATCGACAATCAGTGGCGCGTGGGCTGAAAAGGCAACATCACGATAGATAGAGGCGGACTTAATCGTTTTGCGCAAATTTGCAGTGGTTATCTGGTAATCCAGACGGGCACCCTCATTCAGCTCACGTGCTTTGTTGTAGTCTGGCCACCAGGTATATTGCTGGTCGACGTGATTAACCTGACGGAAAGCATCGACGTAGCCCATCTCATCAAAAATCGCTTCCATGATTTCCCGTTCTTGAGGCAGGAAGCCAGAAACCTTTTGATTCACATACCAGTTACTCAGATCGACAGGCTTATGGGCAATATGGAAAGGACCACAAAATATAAATTCACGACGCTTACGTAATGTTTTAGTGAAGTGGCCTTTAAGGAGCTGAAGGTATTCTTCCTTAGCTGCCTGAGCTTCATCACTCTTGAGGCCAGATGGCACACTCATCGCAGCGACACTAACATTATCGAAGTCTGCCTGAATAAAGCGGCCGTTAAAGTCACATTGCTCGAAACCCAGGCCGGTCATGATCGCCTTAGGAATGACGCGGGTGTAAATTGCGACACCGCTGTAACCATCTTCGAACGCGTCAAAAAAGTAGGCTTCATAGCCTTCAGGATGAAAGCGCTTATCATCCAACTGGTACTCTTTGGCACGCAGATCCTGCAGGCACACCACATCGGCGTCCTGTTGAACCATCCATTCAAAGAATCCATTGTCTGCTGCCTGTTCAATACCCTGAGTATTGAAAGTAATGACGCGCATAGCTATCCGACCTTAAAAAAACGCATTATTGATACGAAAGGCGCATTGTACTGGGTGTTTGCACAAATTTGAATCCAAACAACCTACGAATAAGTACTGTATGCCTCAGTAATTGATATTTCCTGTCAATTTGGCGGTAGTTGGGACTAAATGTTCACTCAGATAGCATATTCGGGCTTTTATTCCCCATAGAGAGGAACCGAGAAACCCTGTATTATACGCGCACTTTTTATACAGCTTTGCGGAGAGCCCAGATGCAGGATTATCAGAGAGAGTTTATCGAGTTCGCGATTGAGAAAGAGGTGCTGCGATTCGGCGAGTTTACCCTGAAATCCGGTCGTACCAGTCCCTATTTTTTTAATGCGGGCCTGTTTAATAGCGGTGAAGCATTAGCGCGCCTGGGTAAGTGTTATGCAGCAGCAATTCAACAATCCGGTATTGAATACGATGTCATGCTGGGCCCTGCTTATAAAGGTATACCGCTGGCGGCGACTACTTGTGTCGCCTTGGCAACTGACTTCGGTCAGGATGTACCTTATGTCTTCAACCGTAAGGAAGCCAAAACCCACGGTGAAGGTGGCAATCTTGTCGGTGCGCCTCTGGAAGGACGGGTTTTGATTATCGATGATGTTATTACTGCGGGCACGGCAATTCGTGAGGTAATGGATATTATTGAGAAAGCAGGAGCAACGCCGGCGGGTACGGTTATTGCGCTTAATCGTCAGGAAAAAGGTAAAGGCGAGCTGTCAGCGATTCAGGAAGTTGAGCGAGACTACAATATGCCGGTTGCCAGCATCGTTGGACTGAATGATGTACTGACTTACCTGACTGAGAAAGGTGGTATGGACGCTCAGATCGAAGCGATCTCTGCATACCGGGCTCAATACGGCATCTGATTGTTTAATAATTATACAGCTTTGTAATAAATTGGTGCCTGATTCAGTAATCCTGTTGATTTTTTAAAGTCAGCCGTGTTTAATAGGCGCCCGTTGCCCGGATAGCTCAGTCGGTAGAGCAGAGGATTGAAAATCCTCGTGTCGGTGGTTCGATTCCGCCTCCGGGCACCAATATACTTTAAGGCCTCGCTCTCGTAGTGGGGCTTTTTTGTTTCTGGACGTCAGCGAAGGCGTCCTCGAACCTGGTTCGATGATTCGTCGCTATGCTCCTCACCCTGCGGGCCATCGTCAAAGAACGACGATGTTTTAATGCGCAAGCGCATTGATCCGCCTCCGGGCACCAAAACTTAAAGCCTCGCTCATCTCGTCTAAAGAGCTGGGGCTTTTTTGTATCTGGATGTCTGTGCGGCTTGTTAGTCGCTAGAAAAGTGAATCCCATCTGAGCCGATGCTCATTTGGCTCGTCACTAGATCTCTCCATTCAATCTTTACTACCAAAGCACTTCTTAAAGTACTGCTTAAGTTGCCTCATAGAGTCTTATCCTAAAACATAAGCCGGATAGTACTAAGAGTCTGTATTTCTTATCGGCTAAAAGCGTGATCCTAGGAAAGTGATCAATAGCTTTTGCTGTGGAGTAGTGTGATGAAATTAAAGTCTTTGATAGTTGCTGTGTTGATGCTGGCGACGTCAGTGGTAATGGCGGCTGAATATACGGTTGAGATGAAGAACAATGGTGTAGATGGTTCAATGGTATTTGAACCTGCCGTGGTGCGTGCTGAGGTGGGTGATACGATTCATTTTGTACCCACCGCTATGGGTCATAACGCACAGACAGTTAAAGGCTTGGTACCAGAAGGGGCAACGACCTGGAAAGGTAAAATGAATAAGCCGGTATCCGTTACCCTCGATAAAGAGGGCGTCTATGTCTATAAGTGTCGGCCACATACGGTGATGGCGATGGTGGGTGTCGTTGTGGCAGGTAACGCAGTCAATCTGGAGCAGATTAAAGCTGACTCTGCTGCATTGAGCGGTAAGTTTGTTACTAACAAGGATCGCTTAACGAGCTATCTGGATCAGCTTAAATAGTCGAGACTGAATGCCATATAAAGCCGGCCTCATCAGGCCGGCTTTATCCGTTACTTCAGCTAGCGACGCTTACCTGATTCCGGCCATTGGCTTTAGCTTGATAGAGCTGTTTATCAGCGACAGATAATAATGTATCCAGGCTGTCAGCCTGTTCAGGTATTGTCGCTACAATGCCGGCTGAGATAGTTAATCTACGCTCAACTTCACTGTCTTCATTGGCGATATTGAGATCCGCTATCGCTTTACGAATCAGCTCGGCGAAGTCAATGCCATTATTAATGGTGTCGCCGGTACTGATTATCGCAAACTCTTCGCCCCCTATTCGGAATGCAAAATCTGCGGGTCTGCGGCAGGTATCCTGTAGTAATGCCGCTACTTTTTGCAGTGCCTGATCGCCAACACTATGGCCATAACGATCATTGAGCTTTTTAAAAAAGTCGATATCAAACAGGATCAGACAAAGGGCCTTTGAGTCCCGTCTTGCGCGGCGTATTTCTGAATCAAATACCGTTTCAAAATGACGCCGGTTAAACAGTCCGGTCAACTGATCGGTAATCGACAGTTTTTCTAGCTGCTTATTAATTTGTTTTAATTCTCGTTCCGCCTGGATGCGTGCTTTACGTTCGCGCATCAGGTTCAGGGTACGGGATGAGAGGTTGTCATACATCTGCAGAACTATGTCGATTAACAGGTGTATGGAGTCATCGATCTCTAGCTCGGCTTTTTGTTTCGCCTGATCGAGACTGTCACCCTGTTGCATAGCCTTAATGGCAATGGCGAGTCGCTTATCTTCGTCGATGATATGAAATGCCAGCCAACGGATCAGAAACCGGGCGATATCCTCGATCACTTCGTGATAAGGCTTGTCACTGTTTTGCTGCTTGAGCTCCAATACCTGAGGCAGGAAAGATGCATGGTTATGCTGATGACTGGCAACCCACTCATCATCTTTCAGATGCTCAGACCAGATCTTCTCTTCAGCAATAAAATGGAAATCTGCATATTCGGCCAGCTCGGTGAAGGCAGCATCAATACTGATCGACTCATCGTTGACCAGGGTATTTACCAGACGGTTGAGGAGGAAAACTAACTGTTGGTGTTGCTCATCAATCTCCTGAATGCCAACTTCAAAGCTGGGGTTCCAGGGAAAAACGTCAAAATAATCGAGTGGGCTTTTATTATCCATAACCTTAATCGTGTTTTCAGATCTAACTAATCAGGCTGTTAACGTCGTACCGCAATTAGTAATTCCATGATCTGAACAGCATTCGGATGTAACTCATGAAGCACCAGTAACAGTTCCGTATTTATAGCGGTGTTATCCTGTTAAAGCCCTGTACTTCATATGGCGAAAGCAGTGTACCAGAAATCAACCGTTCGGTTCGAATAGATGATGGTTAGTGGACATTTTTTGCAAGCGAGGCCGGTAACTTAGATGAATTCACTGTTGCTGCCCCGGAACAGACACTTTGGGGTTGTGATTCATGGCAGGGGGATGAAGTACAGCCTGTGCGTTTTATACAGATGACCGGTGGTTAAAAAACCGAGTTCTCCAAAGCCTTGGTTGATTGCTGTAATAACAGTTCCAGTTGTTGTCTCAGAGATATGCTGAGTTGTTCAGTTTTTGCCTGCTGCTCCAGCGCTGCGCAGGAATTTTGTAACCGGATAAGCCCAAGGCTTGCGGCAGAGCCTTTCAGTTTATGAATCAAAGCGGCCTGTTCTGAATGATCTGTTGTTGCCAGTATATCGGACATAGTTGTTACCGAGTCCTCCTGGAATAGCGAAATCAACCGGGCAACTTTCTCTTCACCCAGGTACAGCATATCTTGCTGTAGCACTGAAGGATCAATTAACAGGGGCTCTTCATTCGCGTCAGATAGCTCAGCCGGCTTTATAGGCTCTGAAGAGATAGCTTGTGGAGATGAGATGCCACCCATTACCTTGGCCAACATCGGCTGCAGTTTTTTCATCTGTACCGGTTTGGGGATAAAACCATCAAACCCTGCTGCCAGATAACCCTCAACCTGTTCTTTCAATACTTGTGCAGAAACGGCAACAATGGGCATTTCCCGATGTTGGTGATTAACCAGTTTCCTGAGCTGCTGGCTTAGTTCCAGACCATTGATATCTGGCAGGTTGATATCCACCAGTGCGATATCAAATACCTGGCTGCTCACTTCGTCCAGTGCGCTGACACCGTCGGCCACAACCGTAACGGTATGGCCCAGTTTTTTCAGCAGGCCGGTGGCGACCATCTGGTTGACCGCATTATCTTCCACCAGAAGCACATGTAGCTGCCCTGTTTCATTAAGTGCCGATTGAAAGGCTGATTCAGTCAAAGGCTCAGCCCCTCGCTCTGCCATAGGGTTCGCTACAGGTTCGCCAACGGGTAGAGTCAGACAAAACCAAAAGCAGCTACCTTTGTCTGGTTCACTGATTAGCTCCAGGTTGCCACCCATACCCTTAACCAGCCTCTGGCTGATGGTCAGACCCAGCCCGGTGCCGCCCATCGGATTGTATTGTCCCTCTTGGGAAAAGGCTTCGAATACCTTTTTTTGGATCGGGTAGGGAATGCCAATGCCGGTATCAATAACTTCAAAGCGTACTTTAACTGAATCTGATGTCGCATCACTTTCTGAGCGTACCCTCAGAATAATCTCGCCCTGGTGGGTAAACTTAATCGCATTGCCCAGCAGGTTTGCCAGGACCTGCCGCAGCTTCCCTTGATCGGCTACCACCCAATGGGGCGCCTGGTTATCAGCATCAGCCCGCAATACTAACCCTTTACTATTTGCACTGGCGGCCATCAGTGCGACCAGTTCACTAATCTGGCGATTCAAATCAAAACTGGCTGGGGTAATTTCGAGCTGGCCGGACTCTATTTTTGAGTAATCCAGAATATCATTGAGTATATCCAGCAGGTGCTCACCTGAGCTGAGAATGGTTTCAACGTATTGCTGTTGTTGCTGACTAAGCCGGGTGTCCGCCAGTAATTCCAAAGTACCTATGACCCCATTCATTGGGGTGCGGATCTCATGGCTCATATGGGCCAGGAAAGTGGACTTGGCCTGGTTGGCCTGTTCTGCCCTGAGTTTGGCAATCTCGTGGGCCTGTACCTCGTCACTGAGGCGTTCATTGGTATCGCTAAGTTGCTCGGTGCGTTGTTCAACCAGCTTTTCCAAACTGGCTTTGTGATGTCGGAGCTGGCGTTCAGTTTCCAGCTGGTCCCGTTGTAACTGCTGTTTTGTCAGGGCGTTTTCACGGAATACTTCGAGGCCTCTGGCCATCTCTGCCAGTTCATCCTCTCCCCGGGCATCAATTTTTACCGTTAACTCGCCTGATGCGAGCCGATGCAACGCATCAGTGCTGCTGCTGAGACGGCGGATGATATCCCGGTAAACCACCCGCCACATCATAAAGATCAGTAACAATAAGGTTGCTGCACCACTGACTAATACAATGATTTCACCCTGCTGTAGCAAGGTTCGTAATTGCCCCGTTGCGTCTGAAGTGGCCTTACTGCTTTGGCTAACCAGCTGATCCACGCTATTGTTAAGCTTTTGAAACCGGGAGCGGTTGGCCTCCCGGATATGATCCATTTTTTGCCGGGTATCCAGCAGCTCTCGTTGTACTATAAATAGCGGTTCGGTATGACTTAACCGTTGTAGTGAAGCCTGCATCAGTTGTTGTCGTTGCGGGTCGGTAACCGCCAGAATCCGGCGACCAATGACCTCTAACAGCTGTTGATATTTTTGCGCTTGCTGGTCGATCTGTTGCTGTTGTTGCAAGCTGGAAAGTTGGTTAATTACGTGTCCCAGCTGGAGGCTGTTACGTTGTAGCTCAGACATCTGTTCTAACTGATCCAGGTCCGCTTCAAGGGTTCTGTCCAATGCGCTGAAAATATCAGACTCAGGGCTACCATCGGCCACTTGGTCATAAACGCTGGATAAGTTAACGATAGCAATGGTTTGTGCGTTGGCAACCTGTGAACTGGTTTGCTCGGCAATTACCCCGGCCGCTGCTGAATAGTGCTTTATATCGCTCTGTAAACGTTGCTGATAATCAATACTCAGGTGAGCAAGGGGGACCAGCTGTTCCAGGCTTTGGCTGATCTGTAGTGTGGTTTTTTCTAATTCACTAATCTGCCTGGGCTGGAAACCCAGGGTTTTAAATCGTTCAAGCAGGGCCGATAGTTGCTGTTTCTGGCTGGTCAATTCCAGTTCGAGTTGCTGCTGACGAGCCTGAGTGGAAGCATCCCTTAACTCCCTTGCCGTATAGCTGATACGCAAGTTGAGCTCGGCCATCTGTCGGGCGGTCGTCATGGTCGGTATCGCGTGCTCGGTGATCAGGCGTTCACTGGTGGTCACTTCCTGAAAACCGATCCAGGCGATGAGTGTTGCGGTTAGTGACAGACCTGCCATCAGGCTGAAGGCATAGAGTAACTTTCGACCGATACTGAGGTTGGCAAGCACGACGGATGATCCTCAAATGGTTAACGAACCTGATGAGTTTAGTTTAACATTAGCTATGCTTGTTGATAGCAGTGAGGGAGCGGATGTTAATACGATTTCTAATTACAGTATGTTGCTTGCTGACTGTGGGTGTTCAGAATGCACACTCCTGGCCTGTGGATAACCGCACTCCGGCGTTTCAGTTTGATCAGGCGGTTGTTACCGAACTTTCGCCTTTATCTAAAGTAAATAAGCCCTGGCGTCTTTGTGCGCTGTATCCGCATATGAAAGATTCTTACTGGCTGAGTGTTAATTACGGCATGGTAGAGCAGGCCCGACAACTGGGCGTGGAGCTACAGGTGGCTGAAGCGGGTGGTTACCATAAACTGGAACGGCAATGGCAGCAAATTCAGGATTGTCTTAGCTGGCAAGCCGATGCCATTTTATTGGGCACCGTTTCATTTGCTGAATTTAATCATCGGCTTAGGGCAGAGAATAACTCAACGCCACTGTTTGGGCTGGTTAATAATTTATCATCTGAAAATCTGTCTGGCCGGGTCGGAGTACCCTGGTATCAGATGGGTTATCAAACCGGTTTATTTCTGGCTGAACGTCATCCGTCAGGCAGTCCGGAAGTAAGTATTGCCTGGTTTCCCGGGCCAAAACAACGCGGTGGTACACCTGAGTCTGAGCAGGGTTTACGGGACGCTCTGGTTGATAGCTCGGTAAACATTATCGTAACCGCTAACGGCGATAACGACCGTAATGTTCAGCGAAATTTATTACAGCAGGTTTTAGATCAGCATAGCGAACTGGATTATGTGGTCGGCAGTGCTGTCATGGCTGAAGTCGCTATTAACGAGTTAAGAAAACGTAATTTACGCAAGCCGCCAGAAGTTATCAGTCATTATCTTAGTCATGGTGTGTATCGAGGCCTGAAACGGGGCAAAGTTCTAATGGCGAATAGTGACCAGATGGTCTTACAGGGACGGCTGGCTGTAGACCAGTCGGTACGTTTTCTTGAAGGGCTTGAGTTCTTGCCTGATATTGGTCCCCGGATTATCCGGCTCACCTTAGATAATACCCAGCAGCATCAATCTGACTGGTCGTTATCACCGGCAGGCTTTACTCCCACCTATCGGGTGAAGCCAGAATAATGGCTTGGGTCTAGTTTGCTCTTTCTTGAGCTTAGCTTTATTGAAATTAAATTTAGGTTACCTGAGCGGCAAACAGGTAGCCTTCGCCGTGTACGGTGACAAACAGTTCCGGGGCCTTGGGATCAACCTCCATTTTATTACGTAAACGTCTTACCAGCACATCAATGGTACGATCGCTGGGAGCATCAACCCGGTGGCTAATCAGGTTAAGCAGACGTTCTCGGGGTAATACCCGGTTAGGGTAAGCTACAAAAGCGACCAGGATTTCATATTCGGCTTTAGTGAGTTTAACTGTTTCATTATTGCGGCTTAGTTTGCGTTTAGGAATATCAAACCGCCACTCGCCGAAGCAGGTGAGATCATCCTCTTCAGCAACGGCCTCTTGTGCCTCTAACCGGGCCTGTTCTACCAGGGCTACCCGCCACAGCAGATTGCGTACCCGGACCAGTAGTTCCCGTAGCTCAAAGGGTTTAGTTACATAATCATCAGCGCCCATTTCCAGCCCGACAATCCGGTCGATGGTATCAGTGCGGCCGGTCACCAGAATAATGCCGATATCAGAATGGTTACGCAGTTCCCGGGTCAGGGACAGTCCATCTTCATCCGGCAGGTTGATATCCAGCATGATCAGGTCGATATCTTCTGTGGTCAGAATGGAACGCATCTGCTGGCCATCTTCCGCTTCACTGACACGATAACCGGCATTCTCGAAATAGCCGCTCAGTTTAGCCCGGGTAACCGGCTCATCTTCGACAACTAAGATGTGATGATTCATAACAGTTTCCTGACAGCGATCTGATAATGAAAAGGAGAAGCTATCTTAGGTAGTTTTCTTAACAAATGCACACCCCTGATATCAGCCTAGCAGTGCTGATCATTTCTGTTCACATTCTTTCATTTTCTTTTACCCGCTGTTCATGGCAACCGGCTTACCCGTTCATATCTCCCCGGTAATCTAATACTCAATCAAGATTATTAGAGACAGTTTTCAGGAGAGTCGTCATGAACATCAGTCGTCGTAGTTTCTTAAGCAGCTCAATTGCTGCCACCAGTGCACTTCCTGCACTGACAATGTTTGGTCCCAGTGCAGTATTCGGTGCGGACACTGTACTGATTCCCCATGCAACCCATTTCGGCCCGTTTAAAGGGGTCATTAAAAACGGCAAGCTTATCGGTGTGCAGCCGATTGAAAGCATCGATGCGATGCCAACCAAGATGCTGACTGAAGGCGTACTTAGCCGTACCTTCCATGAAACCCGGGTTAACCATCCGATGGTGCGTAAGTCGTATCTTGAAGCGATGACTTCGGGCAGCGGAGACACTAAGCCTGAGCTGCGTGGTAAAGAAGAGTTCGTACAAGTGTCCTGGGATGTTGCTCTGGGTCTGACGTCTAAGGCGATTCTGGATACCATCGATACTCATGGTAACGAAGGCATTTTCAGTAGCTCTTACGGTGGCTGGAGTAACGCCGGTATCTTCCGTCCTAATGTTCTACAGGGGCGCTTCTTCAACCTGATAGGTGGCCATAGCACAACATCTGGTGACTGGTCCGGCGGTGCATCCCAGATCAGCCTGCCGCACATCATCGGTGATATGGAGGTGTATTCACCTCAAACAGCCTGGGAGCAGGTGCGCGATAATACTGAAGTATTCTGCCTGGTTGGTTGTGATCCGTTTAAGAATAATCGTATCGAATACCGCGTTGCTGACCATCAGATGTACCCGCGCTGGGAAGCGATTAAGAAGTCGGGTGTTAAGTTTGTCTCGATCAACCCGCAGTACACTATTACTGATGAAGCGCTGGATGCGGAGTGGATAAAAATCATTCCGGGCACTGATACAGCCCTGTTCCTGTCCATGTGTTACCACCTATACACTACCGATCAGCATGATCAGGCCTATCTGGATAAGTACACCGAAGGCTTTGATAAGTTCCTGCCATCTCTGCTGGGTAAAGGTGAAGATGGTAGCCCGGCTAAAACACCGGCATGGGCTTCTAAGATTACCGGAATTTCAGAAACTAAAATTATCGAATTGGCGGAGATGTTCGCCAAGAATCGCAGCCAGTTTGCCGGTTCATGGTCATTGCAACGTCAGGATCATGGTGAGATGCAACACTGGGCTATTATCGCCTTCTCTAGCATGCTGGGCGGCATTGGTAAGCCGGGGCAAGGTGTTGGTTTTAGCTGGCACTATGGTAACGGTGGCATGCCTCAGTCTGGCAAAGCGACTCCATCAGGCATGTCTCAGGGTCGTAACCTGGTAAAAAGCTACTGTCCGGCTTCCCGTATCACAGAGATGCTGGAGAATCCGGGGGTGGAGTTCGACCACAATGGCAGCAAGCATAAGTACCCACTGGTGAAAATGATCTATAACGCCGGTAATAACTTTATGTCGCATCAACAGGATACTAACCGTCTGGTCAGGGCGCTGAACGACAATGTTGAAACTATTGTAGTGCAGGACCCATGGTGGTGTGCTTCCACCCGCTGGGCTGACATTGTACTGCCAGCATCGAGTACGCTGGAACGTGACGATATCTCCTCCGGTGGTACTTATAGCAATGACAAAGTTTACGCTATGAAGCAGGTAATTGAGCCTCAGGGTGAAGCACTGGATGATTTTGAGATCTTCCGCCGCCTGTCTCAACTGTTTAACTGCGAATACCAGTTTATTGAAGGTAAGACCAAGCTGCAGTGGATTCAGGAAGCATATGCCAAGAGTTCAGCAACCATGCCGTTTGAAGAGTTCTGGCAGAAGGGGATAGCACCGATAGAGGTTCCCCAGGAAGCTAATAAATGGGTCCGCCACGGTGATTTCTACCAGGACCCAGAGAACAGCCCGCTGGCAACCCGCTCGGGTAAGATCGAACTGTTCTGCCAGGACTTTGCCGACTACAACCTGGATGATTGCCCACCGATTCCAACCTTTATGGAGCCGCATGAATATCTGGGTAATGCGAAAGAGGGGCAGGTGCATGTTGTAAGCCCGCATCCACGGATGCGCTTACATTCGCAAATGGCCAACACCAGTGTGCGTGAAGTTGATAATGTTCAGGGCCGTGAGCCTTGCCTGATGAGCCCTGAAGATGCGGCCGCCAACGGTATTAAGGATGGAGACCTGGTTGAAGTGTATAACGAGCGTGGTTCCATCATCGTGGGTGCCCGTGTTGATAAGCGCATCATGAAGGGTGTGGTTAGTATCTATGAAGGCTGCTGGCCGTCGGTGGATAGTAAAGGGCGCTGTAACAGCGGTCTGGTGAACTTTATCACTTCCACCAAGGCCTCCAGTAAACTGAGTCAGGCGACAACCGCCAACACTGTGATCGCAAATATACGCAAGTGTACTGATCCGGATGGTCCGAATATGGCTTATACCAAGCCCGCGATTAAAGCGATGACCATTAAGCCAGATCCCGCTGTTTATGGTTTAGGCCGTGCTGCACTGCTGAAGGATAAAATGACTGCGGACCTGGGCCCGGGCGAGAAGATTTTCTATCAGCGTTGTACTGTCTGTCACAGCCCGAAGGAGCCGTCACACTTCACCCAGTTGCAGTGGAAAGGTATTACCCAAAGCATGTTCCCACGTGCCGGCCTGAATGAAGGTGAGCGTAATCTGGTTATGGAGTTCCTGCTTAAAAATGCCAAGGATGCAATGTAAATCTTAGTTAGTGCTCTTGCTCCACCCTTTAGCCCGGCAGTTATTACTGTCGGGCTTTTTTGTTGTTGGGTAACAATTGTCAGGAGATCAGAGGCTTAAAATATCTTCGCCACAAAGAGAGCCACCTTCGCTTACTTCTACGAGGCTGTTTAGCTATGTAGATATGTACATGGGGTTAAAGGACTTTCTTAGTATCTGACTATTACTACCCAGGATTATCTTTTACTTTGGCTTATCCGCTTATCCGCTTATCCGCTTATCCGCTTATCCGCTTATCCGCTTATCCGCTTATCCGCTTATCCGCTTATCCGCTTATCCGCTTATCCGCTTATTCGAATACCAGCTTACCTG
>NZ_RQXV01000016.1 GCF_003858655.1 Amphritea balenae | reverse complement strand
TACTTAGTGGGCGTGTAGCTCAGTTGGGAGAGCGTCGCCCTTACAAGGCGAATGTCGGGAGTTCGAGCCTCTCCACGCCCACCACTAAGTATGAAGCGAAAGCTTCAGCCACTGCGGAGTGTTAAGTTTCGTGGTTGGGGCCTGTCACTGTTTCGGCAATGAGAGGTCGCGGGTTCGAGTCCCGTACTCGAGGTGAAAACCTCAGCCACTGCGGAGTGGTAGTTCAGTTGGTTAGAATACCTGCCTGTCACGCAGGGGGTCGCGGGTTCGAGTCCCGTCCATTCCGCCACTATTTTAGATGAACGGTTAGATTATCTGCCTGTCATCTATTTAGGTAACGGCTCGCGGTGAAAGCCCGACCATACCGCTATTTTCTTTTCGAAGTGCTGAAAAGATCGTATACAAGCCATCTACTTAGTGGGCGTGTAGCTCAGTTGGGAGAGCGTCGCCCTTACAAGGCGAATGTCGGGAGTTCGAGCCTCTCCACGCCCACCACTAAGTATGAAGCGAAAGCTTCAGCCACTGCGGAGTGGTAGTTCAGTTGGTTAGAATACCTGCCTGTCACGCAGGGGGTCGCGGGTTCGAGTCCCGTCCATTCCGCCACTTTTCTTTTTTTACTTATTTTCTCTGTTTCTGTCTTAAATAATCGCACTGATAGTTTTAACCTCCCCTTATTCGGTTAAATGATTGTGTTGTCCTTTGTTGTTGTCCTTTGTTGTTGTCCTTTGTTGTTTTCCTTCTCGTGATTCGTTTTTCCAGTTTGTTTGGAGTGTGAAACCTCACTTTGAGTATCTTCAATACTGTGATGCTTTGTCTTGTATGTTATATCTCTGGCGGTGATTTTTGATGTAAGCACGTGCTTCAGAAATTATCTAAGATATTTCTTCTTCAAAACAGCAGGCAAAGCCATATGCAAAGTGATTTTCCACAATCGGAGTTTCTTGCGATCTGCCCGGATCCGGTCATTGCTGTCAATCACGAAGGTATTATCACAACCTTTAATCCTGCTGCTGAGCGCTTGTTGGCTTATTCTGCGGAGGGTGTGCTGGGGCAAATGAGTATCTTTCAGTTATATCCCAGTGAAGAGGAAGCGCGAGCGATCATGCGGTTAATGCTTTCAGAGCATGGGTGTATTGAGGGTTATGAAACAACGGTTATTGCCAGTGATGGTCGGGCGGTACCTATTCGTTTGTCTGCTGCGTTGCTGGAGGGTCAGTCGAAAGGTAGTATCGGTTTCTTTCATGATATGACCCAGCAAAAACGGCTGGAAAAAAGCCTGAAGCACTTATCGATTACTGATGATCTGAGTGGCTTGTTCAACCAGCGTTATTTTTATGAGCAGCTGGGTAAGGAGATGGCCAGGGCGAGACGCTATGGAAATCAGCTTGGGCTGGTTTGTATCGATCTTGATGGCTTTAAGCGAGTCAATGATCTGCTGGGGCATCTTGAAGGTGATAAGGTTGTGCGCCTTATCGGTGAGCTACTGCGTAACGGTTTACGTGATTCTGATCAGGCTTTTCGTTATGGTGGAGATGAGTTTATGGTGTTGTTACCTGATACTTCGCCGGAGCATGCTGAGGTGTTGGCTGATCGTTTGCGAAAGACATTTAATGCGGAATGCCTGTTATCACCCGAATACTCTAATGAGACTGATGTTGTTGTATCTATGAGTATGGGGTTGGCAGCCAGTCGTGGAGAGGAGCCTGTCGATCGTTTAATTCAGCGGGCTGATATGGCTATGTATGCCGCAAAGCAGTCCGGTGGAAACTGCGGGATGCAGTTTCAGGGGGCTTCAGAGTAGTTTTATTATTGCTGTGCGTTGCTTTGTCTTTTTTTAGTTATTACATTTCAAAACCGTCATCGTAGTCAGGGTCGTCGTCATACTCTTCTGGTATGTTTTCTAGCAGCAATTCTTCAGTATAATCTTCCATCTTTCTATCTCCTTGGGTTGTTCGGTGATCTTAGTGGTTGCTGATGACTTTAATATGACGATTTGATGTACGTTTTATGACGAATGGCAATCTGTTGAATGAAGCGCCGTCGATAGCAATTGACGCGCTAGAGCTTTCCGAGTTTGTGACGGCTGGGGTGGATCTTGATCTGCTACGGCTTGATCAGGTTCATCCGCAAATCAGCGGTAATAAATGGTTTAAACTGAAGTATGCCGTTCAGGCAATATTGCTATCGGATTGTCATACGGTGCTTAGCTTTGGTGGGGCCTGGTCTAATCATATTCATGCGCTGGCTTATGCGGGTTTTTGTTTAGGTATCAAAACCATCGGGGTTATTCGGGGTGAAAGGCCGCAACAGCTATCAGCCACTCTTGAAGATGCTGTTAGCTGGGGGATGGAGTTGCATTTTGTTTCGCGTGCAGCGTATCGGGATAAAAGCAGTCCGTCGTTTATTGCTCAGTTAGAACAGCAGTTTGGTCGATTTCATCTGTTACCTGAAGGGGGCTCCGGGGGCTGGGTTGTCGCGGGATGTCGTGACATTGTCTCACTGTTTGATACTGTCGGTTATGATCTGATCTGCTGTGCCTGCGGCACTGGCGGAACTCTGGCAGGGTTGATTGCAGCAAAGCCCGATGGCGCTCAGTTATTGGGCGTGTCTGCGCTGAAGGGTGGGGGCTTTCTGTATGAGGATATACGGGGATTGTTGCAGCGTGCCTCAGTATCCGATCCCGGTGGTTGGCGGCTTGCGCTTGATGATCATGAGGGAGGGTACGCTAAAATTACACCGGAGCTGGCGTTGGAAATAGCTCGCTTTACTGATCAGACGGGTATTGAGTTAGAGCCTGTGTACACAGGTAAGGCTTATCTTGCACTGTTGCGGGCGTTGAGGCGGGGTGAGCTAAGAGCTGGGCAGCGGATTCTGCTTATTCATACCGGCGGGATGCAAGGGGCCAGAGGCATGAAAGAAATTATGCTGAAGCAGCTAAAGCGTTCCGAATATGAGTATAATGTTTGAAAACAAGTGCATAGCTCAGTTCGCAATCTGATAGTAAGTCTCTCACGGAGCTGTAATGGATAATTTTAGAAATATTGGTTTGATTGGCCGTCTGGGTAGTACCAAGGTCATCGACACTTTAAAGAATCTGATTAGATTTCTTGATGAACAGGGGTTGACGCCAATACTGGATGAGAGAATCGCTGGTGTAATGCCGGGTCATCGACAGCAGACCAGTACGCAAAAGTTGATGGGCGAAATCTGTGATCTGGTTATTGTTGTCGGTGGTGATGGTAGTCTGCTGGGGGCGGCACGAAATCTGGCTCAGTCTAATGTGCCTGTACTTGGGGTTAACCGGGGCAGTTTGGGATTCCTGACCGATATCTCGCCTTCGGAAATTGAGCAAAAGGTTGCCGAGGTCCTTGAGGGAAAATATACCGTCGATCGGCGCTTTCTTATCGATGTTGTGGTTAAGCGTAATGGTGAGCCAATCGGCGAATCAACCGGGTTGAATGAATGTGTTCTCCATCCGGGTAAGTCTGCCCGAATGATTCAGTTTGAGCTTTATATTGAAGGTCAGTTTGTTTATACCCAGCGTTCTGATGGTTTGATCGTTGCAACACCGACCGGATCAACTGCTTATGCATTATCCGGCGGGGGACCTATTATGCATCCTCGTCTCGATGCGTTAGTGCTGGTGCCGATGTTCCCGCATACCCTTTCAAGTCGTCCGATTGTGGTCGATGGTAATAGTGAGCTGAAGCTGGTTATCAGTGACAATAATGAAACCTATCCAACCATTAGTTGCGATGGTCAGAAACATATTAACTGCGCCCCTGGCGATACTATTACTATCCATAAAAAGCCCCATAAGCTAAAACTGTTGCATCCTTTAAGTCATAATTTCTACCAGACCTGTCGTGAGAAACTGGGCTGGGCTACAAAACTAGGTGACTGATTGGAGGCCGCTATGAGTCATTCGTTTGAAGGCTTTGA
Organism: Amphritea balenae; assembly: GCF_003858655.1. Taxonomy (GTDB): domain Bacteria; phylum Pseudomonadota; class Gammaproteobacteria; order Pseudomonadales; family Balneatricaceae; genus Amphritea; species Amphritea balenae. Next base: position 77,927 of record NZ_RQXV01000016.1, on the reverse strand, counting down.
TCTGATTGGTGATGTACATGGCTGTGCGCGGTCGTTGGAGTTGTTGCTGGTTAAAATGGGTTACAGCCGAAAAGCCGGGATCTATCAGCATCCCCGTCGGCAGGTGATATTCCTGGGTGATATTGTTGATCGTGGTCCAAGGATCAGAGAGGCTCTGCACATTGTTCGGGATATGGTTGATGCGGGTCATGCTCAGATTGTAATGGGTAATCATGAGTTTAATTATCTGTCTTACCTCACGCCGGGCCGGCCTGGCTCAGGGATGGAGTATCTTAGAACCCATAATCGTCGTCACCTGCGTATTCTCAATGAGACACTGGAACAATTTGCTAACCATCCACAGGATCAGAATGATTTTCTGGGCTGGATAATGGAGATGCCGTTGTTTGTAGAGCAGGATCAATTCAGGGTGGTACACGCTTGCTGGTCTAAAGATCATATAGATGACTTTGTGCAGAGGCAGGGTGGTAATTGCCTGGATGATGATTATCTGCACCGTTCGGCTCATTACGGCACCCGTGAATGGGAAACCATGGATCGTCTGCTCAGAGGGACTCACCTGAAGATGCCTAACGGTGAGGTGATGGTGAGTAAGGATGGTTATAAGCGGCGCTTTTTCCGGACTAAATTCTGGGCGCAACAGCCACAGCGTTACATCGATGTTGTATTTCAGCCCGATCCATTACCCGAACATGTTGCCCGTATGACTCTGACCGAGCAAGACCAGTGTGATCTGTTGCATTATCCGCTGGAAGATCCTCTGTTGTTTATCGGTCACTATTGGTGTGATGGAGAGCCTCAGCCGGTGGCGCCCAATGTTGCCTGTCTGGACTATAGTGCTGTTAAATATGGCAAATTGGTCGCTTATCGATTAGATCAGGAAAATCGGATCGATCCGACAAAGTTTATCTGGGTTGATGTTTTAAAAGAACTTCAGGAAGAGGTTTGAGGCCGGGTTCTATGGTTGAGGTGATTCGGGTTCCACTAAGTCAGGATCTGAGTGGCTTTACGGCTATTTTATGGCAGCATAAAATTCCGCACCGGGTGCTGGAGCAGGATGACGAGCAGCTTGTTCTGGTGCCACATAATGTTAACGCTGAGCAGATTGCTCAGCTGTTTGATATGTGGCAACAGGGGGTTGATTTAAGCGGACTAAAGGTCAGGCAGAGCTCAGCTAATACTTCAGCCTCAATAAAGAGCATCTGGCTGACTCTGTTGTTAATCGGACTGAGTGCCGGCGTTACTTTGCTGATCGCGCTGGGTGAAAATATTCAGATGATGCGATGGTTTACGCTGGTTGATTTTCGGGTTCAGGGCCAGCAGGTTTTCTTTCCGTCATTGCTGGATAGCTTTAAGTCAGGGCAGGTCTGGCGTTTGGTTACACCTGCCTTTATGCACTTTAATTTCCCCCATATTATTTTTAACTTGCTCTGGGTCTGGGTTGCCGGCCGCCGTATAGAGATGATGTTAGGCTGGCCCTCATTGCTAGCGCTGTTTATTGTTTCTGCTGTGGCTTCAAATCTAGCTCAGTTCTGGGTGAGTGGACCAATGTTTGGTGGAATGTCGGGATTTGTGTTTGCACTATTGGGTTTTGCCTGGCTTTGGGATCGTCGCAATAGCAGCGTAAAAATAGGTTTGCCGCCTGCATTGATGGGCTTTATGTTATTTTGGTTGGCGCTTGGGTTTACCGGGGTATTAGAGTCTGTAGGTATGGGGGCAATAGCCAACACTGCGCATTTGATCGGACTTATTTCCGGTTTGTTGTTAGTACCTTTGGTGGGGTTGGTGCGACGAAGGTGAATGCTATGCTAAAGGCTGATTTTTGATGTTTACTCTGACGTTTTAACTCTAGCAAAGCTGTTCCTGTGATGTCGTCATCTAAGGTGCCAGCCCCTGTGATTCCAAGCCCTGTGATACTATAATCCACCGATTGCGGAGGAAAATGAATGAATTTTGAAACGATGATTCAGACGATGACGCCTGATGTTTATCAGAGTCTTAAATTAGCAGTGGAGTTGGGTAAGTGGCCTAATGGTCAGCGACTGACTGATGAGCAGCGGCAAACCTGTTTACGTGCAGTTATTGCTTATGATCAGACTAAGCTGCCAGAGCATGAGCGGACCGGTTATATTCCCCCTAAGAAAAAGACTGCCAAAGCCGAAGCGGATGATCCGTCAGCGCCGCAGATCGTCACTATCCTGAACGACAAATGATGCAGGTTGTAGCGCAGGGGGCATTGTCAAAAATGCCGGCAGAGTTAGGCGATGAAATTAGCTACCAGCTGAAGCTTGATGATCATCTGGTGCCGTTAAATCCATACATCGGTAAGACCATAAAGCTGACCTATACTGGCCAGATAAACTGTAGCCATTGCGGTCGCAAAACGAATAAAAGCTTTGCTCAGGGGTACTGCTATCCCTGTTTTAAGAAATTACCGCAGTGTGATTTATGTATCATGAGTCCCGAGAAGTGTCACTATGACCAGGGCACCTGTCGCGATCCTGCGTGGGGTGAAGAGTTCTGCTTTCAAAGTCATTATGTCTATCTGGCGAACTCATCGGGTATAAAAGTGGGTATTACCCGGGGAACGCAGGTTCCGACTCGCTGGATTGATCAGGGTGCGATTCAGGCATTGCCTATTTTAAAGGTAGATACCCGATTTCAATCCGGGTTGGTCGAACGGATATTTGCTCAACATATTACGGATAAAACAAATTGGCGTGCCATGTTGAAAGGGCAGGTTGATCCTCTTGATCTGGCGGCGGAAAGAGAGCGGCTATTTGAACTTTGTCAGGCCGAGTTGTCAGAGCTTGAAGAACGTTTTGGCTTGCAGGCGATACAGCGCCTGAATAATGCCGAAGTAGTCGAACTGAATTTCCCGGTATTAAACTTTCCACAAAAGGTCAGTAGTCTGAACTTTGATAAAAATCCAGTTGTTGAAGGTGAGCTGCAGGGTATAAAAGGCCAGTATCTTATTCTGGATACCGGGGTTATCAATATACGAAAATTTAGTTCTTATCAGGTTGAATTCAGCGCCTGATATTCGGACTATCGTTTTGAAGCGTCTAAATTCAGAACAATATCCAGCATCGATGAGCTAGAGTTAACAGTAATATTTTATTTTTTAATATTTACAGGGGATATGAATGAGTCAGTCTGTCACTGAACAACCTAGTGTTATCTATCTGAAGGATTATCAAACGCCCGCATTTCTTGTCGAATCCACAGCGTTAAGATTCGAACTGGAAGAGGAGCAGGCTCTGGTGCGTTCTCAGGTGCAATATACACGTAATCCTGACAGTGCAGACCGACTTCGTCCTTTAATTCTTGATGGTCATGAATCTCTCGAATTGCATCGGCTGAGTATCGATGGTGAGGTGCTGAATGAGCAGGATTATCGGCGTCAGGGTGAACAACTGATTATCAGTGAACTCCCGGATAGCTTTGTTCTGGAATGCGTGACCCGTATTGAACCTCAGAATAATACGGCCCTGGAAGGCTTGTATAAATCGGATGGTATGTTTTGCACCCAGTGTGAGGCGGAAGGCTTTCGTCGTATTACTTTCTATCAGGACCGACCTGATGTGATGGCCGTTTTTGAAACCACGGTGGTTGCGGATAAACAAAGCTACCCGGTACTGCTGTCAAACGGTAACAATGTTGACTCCGGTGAAGAGGATGATGGTCGTCATTGGGTGCGTTGGCAAGACCCCTTTCCTAAGCCTGCTTATCTGTTTGCTTTGGTTGCCGGTAACCTGGAGTTTATCGAGGATCAGTACACTACTGCATCAGGGCGAGACGTGGTGCTGCGTATTTTTGCCGAGGCAAAAGATCTGGATAAGCTGGATCATGCCATGCTCTCTCTCAAACGCTCTATGCAGTGGGATGAGCAGGTATATGGGCGCGAATACGATCTTGATATCTTTATGGTGGTGGCGGTCGATTTCTTTAATATGGGAGCGATGGAAAATAAAGGTCTGAATATCTTTAATACCTCCTGTGTGCTGGCTCACCCTGAAACAACCGTTGATACGGGTTTTCAGCGCGTTGAGGGAGTTGTAGGTCATGAGTATTTCCATAACTGGTCGGGTAACCGGGTTACCTGTCGAGACTGGTTTCAGCTGAGTCTGAAAGAGGGTTTTACCGTTTTTCGGGATGCTGAGTTTTCGGCAGATATGAACTCCCGTACGGTCAAGCGGATTGAGGATGTGACGCTGCTTCGGACAGCGCAATTTGCTGAAGACAGTGGTCCAATGGCGCACGCGGTACGGCCCGCTTCATTTATTGAGATTTCAAATTTTTATACGCTGACAGTCTATGAAAAAGGTGCGGAAATTGTACGCATGCTTCATACCTTGTTAGGGGAACACAAGTTTCGTCAAGGCTCTGATCTGTATTTTAAACGACACGATGGTCAGGCTGTCACAACCGACGATTTTGTTCAGGCGATGGCAGATGTCAGTGGCCGGGATATGACGCGTTTTAAATTATGGTATAGCCAGGCAGGAACACCGCGCGTTGCTGTTAGCGGGGAGTATGATGCCGCTTCTCAGCGTTACACCCTGCATATGCGCCAGAGTTGTTCGCCAACCCCTGAGATGGAAACCAAGCAGCCCTTCCTGATTCCTGTTGCTATGGGGTTATTGGACCAGCATGGCAGAGATATTACGCTGGCCAGCGGTAACACGACGGAAGTGCTTGAACTGGTGTCTACTGAGCAGAGTTTCGTGTTTGAGAATATTCCGGTGGAACCGGTTCCTTCATTGCTGCGGGGGTTCTCTGCACCGGTCAAATTAAGTTTCCCTTATGATCAGGAGCAGCTGGTGTTCCTGATGCAGCACGATAGCGATGGTTTTAATCGCTGGGATGCTGCTCAGCAGTTAGCGGTGAGTATTTTACAAAAGCTAATTACCGATTATCAGCAGGGTAGCCCTCTGGTACTGGATAATGCACTGATCGATGCGTATCGGTTGGTAATGAGCGATGTAAGCCTGGATAAGGCGATGGTGGCTAAGGTACTTTCATTGCCATCTGAGGCTTATCTGAGCGAGTTATCCGATGAGATTGATGTTGATGCGATTTATCAGGTGCGTAAGTTTGTACGTCAGACGTTAGCTAAAGCGCTTGAGAGCGAATTTTTATCCCTCTATCAGAGTAACTGCTCCGGTGATAGCTACTCTCCGGACGCCGCTTCAGTGGCGCGTCGCAGTCTTAAAAACCTGGCGTTGTCATATCTGATGGCAACTGAACGGACTGAATATCTGGCGTTGGCCCGTGATCAGTTTGCTCAGGCAGATAATATGACTGATAGTCAGGCCGCTTTGAGTCTGGTTGCGCATTCGGTTCATGAACAGGCGGCGGATGAGTTGTTAGAACAATTCTATCAACGCTGGCAAAATGAATCCCTGGTTGTTAATCAGTGGTTGGCTATTCAGGCTGCGAATACTCGGGAAGCCGGATTGCAGCGGGTAGAGAAACTGTTGACGCATCCGGCTTATGATGCCAGCAATCCTAATAAAATCCGCTCTCTGGTGGCGGTATTTTGTGCTCAGAATTTACCAAATTTTCATAATCTGGATGGTAGTGGCTATCGTTTTCTTGCCGATCAGATTATTGTATTAAATAAGCAGAATCCACAGATAGCTTCCCGGTTATTAACGCCGTTAACCCGTTGGAAGCAATACTCTGAAGCGCGGCAGTCTTTGATGAAGGCAGAGTTGGAGCGCATTGGTAATAGTGGTGATCTGTCAAAGGATGTATATGAGGTGCTGAGTAAGAGTCTTGCTCAGTAGTTATGATAAAGGTTGGTTTAAAAACTGGCCCTTTTTCAGTAAAAGGATATGAAGATGGAAAGAACCATTCCGGAGCAGGATAAATTTGATCTGCAACAGAATTATCGACGCTACCTGAAATTTCAGGATAAGTATGATGCTGCTAATACTACGCTCAAAGGAGCGAAAGCCAGCCGTGTCTGGTTGGCCGGTTTAGCCTCTTTGTTGTTTAGTTTTGGCTCAGAATTTTTCCTGGGAGCGTCTTTTGCGCTGTTTGCTCTCTATTTTTACCGTATAGCTACAGCCTGGTATGACAGTTTCCAGATCGATGAGGGGCGGGAGGAGCTGTTGCGCTGGTTTGCGACTAACGATTTGAGGTTTGAAGGGCGTATCCTTTATTTTCGTGAGGATCAGCTGCTTGAAAACCCGCTGGATCCTTTTGCCGATGAGATCTATGTTTGAAAGCTGTGAACTCAACAGCGCTGAATACTGAGGAGTAGGCGTCAGAAGGCAGGGATCTGAGCGATGAGCGTTAAACGAGAGTACCGTGGCATAAGTCAGCGGGCCCGCAGCCTGCTAAGCAATCCTGAGGGGATCGATGTCGATTTCAAGCGGGAAAGTAATGGTATTAAAAGTCGTGATCTTGTCTCTTTCGCCAACTCTGCTCAGGGAGGCGCTATTCTGGTTGGTGTCGATGAGTACACCAGTGATGATGGTTTACAGCGAGGGCGCATAGTCGGTTGTGATGTTGATGATAGCGCCCGTCTGAGTCTGATTAATAAAGCAACGGATTGTTATCCTATTGTTGAAATCGAACTCATCGTCGAGAATATTTCGCGCAAACCTTTTTTCCGTATTGAAATTCCTTCCGGCTCGAAACGGCCTTACTGCACTCAGCGTGGTGAATACTCGATCAGAGCCGACGCCCGTTCCCGGGCTTTATTCCCCGAAGAATTACTGGCGATGTTTATGGATCGTGAAGGTGAGCTGTTTCTGTCGCGATTCCGTGAAGCTGTGACGCAGCTGGAGCATCGCTTAGGGGTGATGGATCATGCCTTTGGTAATGGGATGTTGCAGTTAGTTAGTCATCTTGATGAGCTTGACGGTCAGGTACGTCGTACTTTGAACCGGGTGGACCAGATGACTGATAGTGCCAAAAAGCGATCCCGGAATATGTTACAGGCAGTGCGGGACTCTCAGGATAGTATTGCTGGTCTTGAGGCGCTTTTAATTGCGCAAAATGGTAATCCTGCTGGTCGTTTGGAGATGATGCGGGATATCCGTACCCGTCTTGACCAGTTAACAGAAAACCTCAACCAGACCGGACCTGACGAGTGATTACTCAACTAAGAAATACCCGTCACTGGGTGTTTGATCTGGATGGCACCCTGACCCGTCCGGTACATGATTTTGCTCACATCCGGTCTGAACTTTCATTGCCTGAAAATGCTGATATTTTGTCGGCCATTGCCGCTAAGCCTGTTGCTGAACGTAAGCGACTAAATGAACGTCTGGATGAGCTGGAATATTTCTATGCAGGCCAGGCTGAGGCCGCTGAAGGTGTACTTAATTTGCTCGAGTTATTGGCTGAACGCGGTTGTCAGTTCGGTATTCTTACCCGTAATAAAAAGGATGTTGCATTAATCTCGCTTAAAGCGATTGGTGCACAGGGGTATTTTTTACCTGAGGCGGTGCTCGGGCGAGATGAGGCGTTAGCTAAGCCGGATCCACAGGGGCTTCATATGTTGTTAGATATGTGGCGTATATCATCAGGGCAAAGTGTGATGGTAGGTGATTTTCGTTATGATTTGGAGGTAGGGCGTGCTGCAGGAATGGCGACGATTCATGTCGATGATCGATCGGGGCGTGACTGGCCCGAACTAACGGACCTGAAGGTTCGTTCTATGGCGCAGTTGCATGAGTTGTTAAATTCCTGATTGGCAGTTGTTTGATGTTCGTCAAGATCGTTTTGAGAGGCTCGGCTATAGTGGGCTTTCGTTGGAGGATATTATGACTGTATTAAGCGAATTACATCAGGATCATCTGAATCTGAATAAGCTATTGGCGGTACTGGGGAATAAGCTGGATCAGCTGAAGCAAGGGGAGATGCCTAATTTTGTTCTGTTAGGTGACGCGGTTGATTATATTAGTAATTATGCCGATGCGTATCACCACCCCCGTGAAGATAAACTCTATAGTTATTTTAAAGAAACGGACTGTCCAGAGTTGGTGGAAGCGATTGAGTTATGCTCGGCCGAACATAAGAATCTCAAGCGGCTTAGCGATGAATTAATCGAATCGGTCGACAGTATTCTTCATGACTCAGTGGTACCAATGGATCAGTTTACTGCCAGGCTAGAGCATTTTCTGGAACACCAGATTGAGCACCTTAATCTGGAAGAGGGCACGCTGTTTCCTCTGCTTGATGAAATAGCCACCGAGCAGCAGTGGCAGGAAGTTGAGAAGCTGTTACCGAAAATGGATGATCCGCTATTCAGCGAGAAACAAAAACAGCGTTATATCGGTCTTTATACTGAATTGCTGCAAGAGTTGCGCTAGGTCTAAGCGCTGTGTAAGGATTCTGTTAATCGGGGTTGAGTGTCAGGCAGTGGTTGATATTCAACCCGGTTACGGCCATTTTGCTTGGCAAGGTAAACCCCGTCATCTGCCGCTTTCAATATATTATGGGCGACCTGGTCAAGGTCGGCCTGAAGTAGCTGTTCACTGCTGCAATAGGTAATGCCGATTGAGGCGCTAATCCTGAATGGTTTGCTATCACTATTGTGAATGATCATTTGCAGGATTTTCTGACGTAAGTTATTGCCTATCTCTATCGCTTTCTCGCTGTTGCAGTTGGGTAGCAGAACGGCAAACTCTTCTCCGCCATAGCGTGCAATCAGGTCTGTTTTGCGCAGATTCTTTTTAAGTAGCTGGCCGATCGAGCTTAAGACTTTATCACCGATCTGGTGGCCATACTTATCATTAACCAGTTTGAAATAATCGAGATCGATGAAAAGGCAGCTCAACGGAGTCTGGTGGCGACTTGAGCGGGATAGCTCTTTAATGATCTCCTGATCAAATGAGCGACGATTATGTACCTTGGTCAGCATATCGATAATGCTTAAGCGCTTAAGGTTTTGCTGGTTAATGCAGTTCTCAATACAGACTGCGATAACAGACGCCATGTGGCTTATATAGTTGTAATCAAGGTGTTGGCTGTATCGGCCCGGATCATTGCTGCCCAGATGCAGGCTGCCTATCAGACAGTTCTGTCTTACCAGGGGGAGCAGGGCACTGCTCAAAACAAAAGGTGTACTGGGGAATGCCAGCTTTTTAAGCGGTGAGCTTAGCTCTCCTGCACGTAATTCGGGTGTGGGAAATATGCTCTTTAGTAGTCGCTGATTATTGACGAAGCGAAGGCTGTGCCCAGGCTCTGGGGGGACGTAATCTTCCAGTAGGTCTCTGGCGGCATTTTCCGGGTCGAAAAGAACCAGGTTTACGGCGGTCAGGCGGAAATATTCACGGAATTCTATCAGGATAAGGTCAAGCAGTTCGTCGAGCTTATTACAGCCCAGCAGACGAATCTCCATTTCAAAGAACGACTGCAGTATAGACTGATTGCGTTCAGCCTTACTGGTTAGCAGGTGCAACGCCCTGCGTAGTTCTTTGTTTTCCTTATCAAAGGGTCCCATACAAGGCCTTTTTACCTATGTTGTTAAAGGCTTATCGGCAATTATGGTTAACTATAAAGGAAAATGCTGAAGCAGAAATAGTTGAAATATGCTTTGGCCATAAATCTGTAGAGCAAATCTACAGCAAAGCCCCGTTATTGTTGAGTTCTCAACAAAAGAACCCGCTACCCATTATGGGTAGCGGGTTCCTGAAAACTTATAGATCTTAAGCAGTTAGGCTGTTGAGCCTGTATGTTCTGGATGGGTGCTGATGAAATGATTCAGTACTCTGCGCAGAACCTCTTCGTGTGCTGTATCCCCTTTACGTTGCGCTTTAGCAATGTCATCGAGGATGATCTTTTTGACTTTATTCTCGCCCTGGTGGCTGCATAAATAATTACCCATTGCCATGGCGATGATTGGGTCCGTGTGCTCATGCTCAGCAATCGCCTCAACTTCATCCTGAGTCAGATCGCTCATATCAAGGCACTCTTCGTAGGTCAGCATTTTGGTATCCCCTTGTTCTTCTTATGCTGTTGGCAGAAAGGCTAAAAGGAATATACAGCAGCCTTCTGACCTAAATTCTAGTCAGGGGATCCTTATTTCTCTATCTTATTTAGAAAACATTTTCTTATAACTTTATGCGGTACAATGCTATTTCGCTATATAGTTACTCAATTGCATGCTGATACCCGATATATCGGCGTAACTTTCTATTTTTTGAGATAAAAATATGGATATTAATTTTTCAGAATTGTCTTCGAATCAGGCTTATTTCACAATGACTCAGACGATTCTGCCCCGGCCTGTAGCCTGGGTGTTGAGCGAGCATGAAAATGGTAAATATAATCTGGCACCGTTTTCCTATTTTACAGCGGTCTGTAGTGATCCGCCTTTGCTGATGATATCAGTCGGACATAAGCCTGATGGCGAGCTTAAAGATACCTATCGAAATATCCTTGAGCGTAAAAATTTTGTAGTTCATCTGGCTCACTCGGGTCAGGCGCAACAAGTAACCCGGACGGCAAAAACGTTACCGCAGGGGGTGTCTGAAGTTGAGGATGCCGAATTGAACTTACTGCCTTTTGCTAATGCGCCTCTGCCGCGTGTTGAAGGTGCGCGAATCGCGATGGATTGTGAGCTTTATGACGTGCAGGAGATAGGCAATAAACCGCAGTATCTTATTTTTGGGCGGGTACGTAATTTATTTATTGATGATGTTGCTGTGGCTGTTGATGCTAAAGGGCGTATGAAGGTTGATGCTAAGAAGATTGACCCTCTGGGGCGTTTGGGTGGCGTTGAGTATGTGACTTTTGGCGATATTTTGAGTATTTCAAGGGAACTCTGAGGCTTAAGTGGTCAGAGGTCGCGTTAAATTGATGCTCTTGTGGCTAGTGCCTTCATCCTGGTGCTTTGTAGGCTGAGGTATTTTTAGGCTGGGTTGTTTTTAGGCTTAGCTGCTTTGCAGGGTGGATGTATTTCGGGATTGAGGCCAAATTACTTGAATGATGCTTTGAGTAAAGCGAAAATTATTCTGGTACTACTGCAGTTCTGGGTAACTAAAGCTACAGAATCTGTACGAGCAATCTTTTTTAAATTAATTCAGGAACGACTAAATGAATCTGCTTGATCCCTTTGGACGCACGAAGGCCCGCCGACAAAAAGAATATGAGTCTCTTCGTGCTTCATTAGTAGAAGCGGGGATCACCAGTCCTGCAGAGGCTGAAGCCATACAAGTTAGTGCCCGAAAACGAGGTCGGTGGTCTATTCTGGTCGCTTTAGTTGCGACTATTGTGCTATCGGTGGTGTTTCCCGAGTCCAGAATTATTATTATTCCTCTGGGCGCACTTTTTTGTTTTTGGGTTAATAAAGTTACCAGCAACGGTCACAAATATATTCAACGCTATATTGAAGAGGAACTAAGAAGGGAGGTAGACGATAATTCGGAAGAGTAGTCGTGGCTTCTTCTCGTATTCAGGGCTTCTCTTAGCTTTATTCAGGCTGCCAGATCTTTGATTAACAATGTAGAAGTTAGTTGAAAGTCTGGCAATTCAAAGTGGATGCTGACAGAAATAGCTCGACCAAAAGTGGTCGAGCGAAGCAGGGCTTAACAGGCCTTGCCAGTAATGCTGTTAGGTCCCGCAGATCGCTACGCCTCGACTATGTCGTTCTTTAAGCCGGATACAAATGCAACTACATCGTTGCACTCCTGTTGAGGAACTTGCAAATCTTCCATGGTGGCAGCTGCATGCTCAAAGAAAAGCTCCCAATCGCTTTGGCTTATTTTCATTCCTTTGTGCGATAGCTTCATATCTCGTCCAGTATAATAAACTGGCCCGCCTGCATTTGAGCACAGGTAATCAATCAACAGTTGTTTCTCTCTTGCAATGCCATCATCACCACGATTTTGCCAAAAACGACCTAACTGGCTGTCGCTTTGAAGGCGGGGTAATAAATTGTTAACAAATGCGGTTATCCCATCATAACCACCAAGGCGTTCATATAGTGATTTGTCGGTCATGACTTACTCCGTTACCTTGCTGTATGTTGGTATTTCTTTTTGTCTGTCGTTAAGGATAAGTGTAGTTAAAAAAGAAACGAACTTATCATTGAGCGCCAAAGTATAGGTGATTTGAGAGTGAGTTGCGGATGTTTGGCAAGCATGTGATACAGGCTGTAACGGGTCGGCAAAATTTAGGATGGTTTTTTAAATGGTAGTCGCTGTTTCAGGAAGTTGATATCTTGCCGCACCATCTGTTCTTCTTCCTCGGTAAAACGCTGTACTGCACTCCTGAATTCCGGACGGGCCAGCCAGTGTGTTGACCAGGTTTCTATTGGCTCAAAGCCGCGCTGAATTTTATGCTCGCCCTGCGCGCCTGGGTCAAAGCGAGAAATCTGATTAGCGATACAGTATTCGATGCCCTGGTAGTAACAGGTTTCAAAATGCAGGCTGTCATACTCTTCGAGTGCTCCCCAGTAGCGGCCATACAGAGTATCCTCGCCCTGCATAAAGAGTGCCCCTGCAACGGGCTCATCCTTGCTGAATCCGGTATCGAAAGCGAAGCAGATGAGCAGTTGTTCGGGTAGCAGGTCCCTGAGCAGGTGGAAGAAGTTCTTTTTCAGGTAGCCCTGTCGACCACGCTTAAGGTAGGTGATTTGATAAAAACGATAAAATGATTCAAGCAACTCATCACTAAGCTCCGGACCTTTTACAAACCGGTGCTCGATATTCTGATTGAGTATCTTGGTCCGTTCCTTCTTAAGATTCTTACGTTTACGGGAGCTAAAGCCTGCCAGAAAATCCTCAAAACTATGGTAGTCGCGATTGAACCAATGATACTGGCAACCAAGTCGTTTGATCAGTGTTTGGTTTTCGGCATTAATGAATTGATGATTTTCAATAAACAGGGTATGCCATCCGCTTGCGTTATGTTGTTGAGCGAATTCTTGCAGGGTACTGATAACTTGCTTTGTTATTTGTTGAATCCGGGTTTGATTTAATGAATTACTGAAGCAGAGTCTGAGCCATAGCAGGGGGTGAAGGGGATGGCCGTCAGAAGTTTTGGGTAGTAATCAAGTCCATGGCGCTGGTATGCATCAGCCCAGGCCCAGTCAAACACATATTCACCATAAGAATGGTTCTTGAGATAAAGGGGCATGGCGGCAATGGGAAGATCATTGTCGGTGATCAGAAGGTGGCAGGGTTGCCAGCCGGTTATTGCGCTGACGCTGCCAGACTGTTCCAGGCAGTGGAGGAATTCATAGCGGATAAATGGATACTGAGTGCCGCACAGGTTATTCCACTGTTGTTGATCTATCTGCTCAATTGCACTGTAAAAATTGAATTGCAGCATAATGTCCTATACTTTTCAGAGCCTGTGTTTATTATCTAACTACCCGATAATAAAGCCAAAATTTTATTTATGTTTGGAGAGCGATAATGGATGAGCTGGAATTGGAGTTTGAACTGGATTCCCGTCTGGAGAATGATTGCATCACTTTGGGCAACTTTCCTCTGTCCAGATTACTGTTAATGAATGATGCTAATTACCCCTGGTTTATCCTGGTGCCTCGTCGTGCAGAGGCCAGCGAGATTTATCATCTATCGGCCGAAGATCAGGTGCAATTGTTACACGAGTCCTCTTTTCTTGCGGAAAATCTCCATGATGTGTTCGATGGCGATAAAATGAATATTGCAGCCATTGGTAATATGGTTAAGCAGCTGCACTTGCATCATGTGGTGCGCTATCAGGGCGATGTCGCCTGGCCAGCTCCGGTATGGGGGGCAAAGCCGGCAATACCTTATACCAATGAACAGATCCACAGTATATATCAGAAGCTGGAGCTGATGCTGAATGATGAAGTGGACTTTGTGCCAGAGCAGCGTGGCTAACCCGTTTCACTCGAGTTGTTTTTTTAGTAGCTAAAGCTGGGTCTGAGCAGGTTGTGAAGATTATAAAATAGCCCTGGACCCGTTTTTGTTTGAATATTCATCGCAGCTAATTCAATGTCCAGTCATTCTAATTGAGTGATTGTTATATCTGATTGAAAATTCCCTTTTATAACCCCCTGTCAGTGACTGATAATTCAGGTATAATTTGCGCTTTTCTGAATAGGGTAGGCTCAGAGTGCTGCCTTATCATGTGTGTTTTAAGGAAAATCGGTAGATTATGCCTATCTTTGATTTTGAATGCCGTAGCTGCGGTAATGAATTTGAAAAGCTGGTGCTCAAATCAGATGCCCCGGCTCCTGGCTGCACTGCCTGTGAATCGGCAGATGTAGTGAAGAAGATATCAGCACCGGGCTTTCGATTGTCTGGTAATGGCTGGTATGAGACTGATTTCAAAACCGGGAAGAAGAAAAATCTGGCGGGCAGCCAGAATGAATCCGGAAGCTGATTTTTAATATTAATAAAGCAGGGTGATTTTTCATCCTGAAAGCTAAGTAACAGGAATTTGTAACTATGCGCAGCCATTATTGCGGCGGTTTAAATAAAACTCATATCGGCGAAGAAGTAGTCCTGAAAGGCTGGGTACATCGTCGTCGTGACCACGGTGGTGTTATCTTCCTGGACGTGCGGGACCGTGATGGTGTTGCTCAGGTCGTATTTGATCCTGATCGTGAAGAGAGCTTCAATCTGGCTGACAGCGTACGCAATGAATTTGTTATAGAAGTTCATGGTCTGGTGCGTGGTCGTCCTGAAGGGACTATCAATTCAGAGATGCCTACCGGCGAGATCGAAGTGCTGGGTAAAGAGCTGGTAATCCTGAACAAGTCAGAAACGCCTCCGTTCCAGCTTGATGAGCATCAGCAGGTGGGTGAGGACGTTCGTTTGCGTCATCGTTATATCGATCTGCGTCGTCCTGAAATGCAGGAGAAGATGCGTTTTCGTTCCAAGGTAACCAATGCGATCCGTAACTTCATGGACGATAACGGTTTTCTGGATATCGAAACACCGATCCTGAACCGTGCGACACCTGAAGGTGCGCGTGATTATCTGGTGCCTAGCCGTACCCACGAAGGTTCTTTCTTTGCGCTGCCGCAGTCTCCACAGCTCTTCAAACAGCTGTTGATGGTGTCTGGCTTTGATCGTTACTACCAGATTGCTAAATGTTTCCGTGATGAAGATCTGCGTGCAGATCGTCAGCCAGAATTCACCCAGATTGATATCGAAACCTCATTTATGGATGAGGAAGAGATCATGGGTATGACAGAAACTATGATCCGCAAGCTGTTCCTGGATATGCTGGATGTGGATCTGGGTGACTTCCCTCGTATGCCATATTCTGAGGCGATGCAGCGTTACGGTTCTGATAAGCCTGATCTGCGTTTCCCAATGGAATTGGTCGACGTTGCTGACCTGATGGCCGAGATCGAATTCAAGGTATTTGCTGGTCCTGCCAAAGACCCTAACGGTCGTGTTGCCGCGCTGAAAGTACCTGGTGGTGCTCAGCTAACCCGTAAGATCATCGATGAGTACACTAAGTTTGTCGGTATCTACGGTGCAAAAGGTCTGGCCTGGATTAAAGTTAATGAGCTGGAGAAGGGTGTAGAAGGTCTGCAGTCTCCAATCGTTAAATTCCTGGGACCAGATGTTGCTATGGCAATCATGGAGCGCCTGGAAGCTAAGAACGGCGATATCATATTCTTTGGTGCTGACAAAGAGAAAGTTGTTAGTGAAGCGCTGGGCGCTCTGCGTATCAAGGTCGGTGAAGATATGAACATGGCACAGTGCGAGTGGGCACCGCTGTGGGTTGTTGATTTCCCGATGTTTGAAGAGACGGATAAAGGCAGTCTGACTGCGCTTCATCACCCGTTCACTGCGCCAAGCTGTTCAGCTGAAGAGTTGAAGGCTAACCCGCTGGATGCACTGTCGCGTGCCTACGATATGGTACTGAACGGTTGTGAGCTGGGTGGTGGTTCTGTACGTATTCACGATCAGGCAATGCAGAAAACAGTATTTGGAGTACTGGGTATATCTGACGAAGAAGCGGAAGAGAAGTTTGGCTTCCTGCTGAATGCACTTAAATTTGGTGCGCCTCCGCATGGTGGTCTGGCATTTGGTCTGGATCGTCTGATTATGCTGATGACCGGTACTGATTCAATTCGTGAAGTCATTGCATTCCCTAAAACCCAGAGTGCTTCTTGTATGATGACAGAAGCACCGGGTATCGTTAGTGCAGCGCAATTACGAGAGTTGAACATTAAGCTACGTAAAACACCATAACCGGCGTTTTTCGTAAGTATTTAAAAAGCCGTGCTCTGCACGGCTTTTTTTATGGGAGCTACTCAGGTATGGTTGTCTGTATAAATAAACAGTACTTTATCAGGCCCTGACAGAGCAATGCTAATTTTAGGTATAGACCCCGGTTCACGCATTACCGGCTACGGCATTATTAATACGGTTGGCAGTAAAAATGAGTATGTTGCCAGTGGCTGTATCCGTATAAAGGGCGATGAATTGCCAGAGCGTTTGCAGCAGGTGTATGCAGGTGTAACTGAAGTAATTGAACTTTATTGTCCTCAGGAGATGGCGATTGAGCAGGTTTTTATGTCGCGTAATGCTGATTCTGCGTTGAAGTTGGGGCAGGCTCGTGGCGTGGCTATTGTTGCTAGTGTTAATCAAGGGCTTCCTGTGTCTGAATATGCGGCGCGTAAGGTAAAGCAGGCGGTGGTTGGAAACGGCGGGGCGGATAAGTCTCAGGTCCAGCATATGGTGAGTTCAATTCTGAAATTGCCGGGCTTGCCGCAGGAAGATGCCGCAGATGCTCTGGCGATAGCGCTTTGTCATGCGCACACTCGCAGCAGTCTGATTATGATGGCGGGTGCTAAAAAAAGCCGTGGAGGCCGTCTACGTTGAATGAGTTGATGTCCACAGAGCAGCTGATTTATCTGTTTGATGTGGCGGGTGTTGCTGTCTTTGCGATTACCGGGGCGCTGGCTGCGCAAGGTAAAAAACTGGATATTCTGGGTGTGGTGGTGCTGGGAATAGTAACGGCATTGGGTGGTGGAACTATTCGCGATATAACCATGGATGTACATCCGGTTATCTGGATTGCTGATACTACCTACTTATGGACCGCCATTGTTTCAGCGGTATCGGCATTTATTCTGTGTCGCTATCTGACCTATCCGAGACGACTGATGTTACTTCTTGATGCGCTGGGTATGTCGTTATTTGCGGTGCTGGGTGCCCAAAAAGCGATTGCGCTCAATATGCCACCGGTTATTGCCGTCATGATGGCGATGATAACCGGCTGTGCTGGAGGCATGATTCGGGATATTCTAACCCGTCAGATCCCGCTTATTTTACAGCGCAACGGTGAGCTGTACGCGACTTGTGCGATGTTAGGCGCCATTGTCTATGTGGCAATGAGTGGCCTGATTGAAGACAGCATGTTGATGATGATATCCATTACCGTCGCATTAGTGGTACGCCTGGCTTCAATGTATACCGGGCTTGAGTTGCCGGAATTTGTTATGAAGGGGCATAAACTGGAGCCCCGTGATGTGGTTAATACGGAGAGTAAAAAACAGTGATCGGACGATTAAAGGGTGAGCTGTTAGAAAAGCATCCGCCGCAGTTAGTATTAGATGTTAATGGGGTGGGTTATGAAGTGGATGCTTCTATGAATACCTTTTACCGTTTGCCGAAGACCGGTGCTACTGTGACGCTACATACGCATATGGTTGTGCGTGAAGATGCGCAGTTGTTGTATGGCTTTTATGAGCGCTCAGAGCGATCATTGTTTCGAACGCTGATCAAAGTGAATGGTGTTGGCCCTAAACTTGCGCTGACTATATTGTCTGGTATCAGTGTGAATGAGTTTGTGCAGAGCGTTAATCATCAGGATACCGCTGCGCTGGTCAGGCTGCCTGGGGTAGGTAAAAAAACTGCTGAACGGCTTATTATTGAGATGAAAGATAAGTTGAAAGATTTTCAGATCAGTGATGCGGATGAGTTTACATTAACCGATGACCTGGGCTCTGCTCCGCTGGTTTCAGGGGCTGATAATAGGGCTGAAGCCGAAAGCGCACTGGTTGCACTGGGTTATAAGCCTGTGCAGGCAACTAAGGCTATTAGTCAGGCGGAAAAAGCCTTGGGTATGGGCGCTGCCAGTGAGGAACTGATCAGGGCGGCACTTAAAAGTATGGTGCAGGGCTGAGCTTCTGTTTGATGCGGCGGATCAATTTTGAGCTAAAGAACTCGAGAGTTAAGTGTTAAGAAAAATGAGAAGGGTTACCGATGATAGAAGCTGATCGCTTTGTAGCGCCTGTCAGTACGCCGCAGGAAGAGGTTCATGATCGTGCCATACGTCCTAAGACGTTGCAGGATTATGTTGGACAGCCTGTGGTATGCGAGCAGATGGAGATCTTTATTGGCGCGGCGAAGAAGCGTGAAGAGGCGCTCGATCATACGTTGATATTTGGCCCCCCAGGACTTGGGAAAACAACGCTGGCTAATATAATTGCTAACGAAATGGGTAGTGATATTAAGACGACCTCTGGTCCGGTGTTAGAGAAAGCCGGCGATCTGGCCGCTTTGCTAACTAATCTAGAGCCAGGTGATGTGTTGTTTATCGATGAGATTCATCGTCTCAGCGCGACGGTTGAAGAAGTACTGTATCCGGCAATGGAAGATTATCAGTTGGATATCATGATAGGTGAGGGGCCTGCTGCGCGTTCTATTAAGCTTGAGTTGCCGCCTTTTACCTTGGTTGGCGCGACTACGCGAGCCGGCTTACTGACGTCACCTTTACGCGACCGCTTTGGCATTGTGCAGCGTCTGGAGTTTTATAATATTGATGACCTGACCTCTATTGTTGAACGTTCTGCCAGATTATCAGGTAGTGAGATTCAGCATGAAGGCGCGATTGAGGTTGCCCGTCGATCCCGGGGTACGCCACGAATTGCTAACCGCTTGCTGCGTCGTTCCCGTGATTATGCCGAGGTAAAAGGGGATGGGCATATTACCCAGGCAATGGCTGATCTGGCACTCAATATGCTGAATGTTGATGAGCATGGTTTTGATCATATGGATCGTCGTTTACTGTTGGCGATGATTGAAAAGTTTGGCGGCGGGCCGGTGGGTGTTGATAGTCTGGCTGCTGCGATCAGTGAAGAGCGGGATACTATTGAAGATGTGCTGGAGCCTTATCTTATTCAGCAGGGTTTTATGATGCGAACTCCGCGCGGGCGTGTAGTCACAGATAATGCATATCGCCACTTTGGCCTTAATTTACCTGACCGGGATCAATAGTTATTTAACTACTGTTAGTAACTGACTCAGATCATCACGCTTTTGAAATTTATGGTTTAGTTTTGGTTTATTGATAAACCAAAAGATAATTTCAGAGGGACAAGTGATGAAAGCTGGTTATCTTTCAAAAACCCAGTTGCAGGGCCTGAAGCGTGAACTTGAAACTCTTCAGCAGCAGTTGTTAAAAGATTTAGAAGCTGAGCAGGGTGACCAGAAGATAGAGTTGAGTCTGGTTGATTGCAGTGAAGTGCATGATCGGGGTGAAGAGGCTGTGACGGTTGGTCAGCAGTTCAGTCATCTTTCTCACATCAATCGGTTAGCAGAAGAAGTGCGGGAATGTCAGCACGCGCTGCAGCGAATTGAGAGTGGTGATTACGGCTGGTGTGATAGCTGCGACGATGAAATTGAGTTGAACCGTTTGATGGCTAATCCCGTTGCAGTGTTATGTGTCAGCTGTCAGACCCGGGAGGAATTTGCCCGACATGGGCAGGCGGCCTCTTTTTAAGAGTTTCTGCTTTTAAATAAAACCGTCATTCATTGACGGTTTTTTTTGTTTTGTCTGGCAGTTTGTATTTATTTCAGCGCTGAATTGAGTGAACTAATTCACACCTATAGCCTCAAAGCATCCAGCTTGTGTGTAGCCGGTTGGTGTTTTTAAACTTGTCAGATAAAAAGCAGTGATCGAAGTAAAAATATGCAGATTTTAAACGCTGATATCGCTACTATCAGTACCTGATTTGAGCTTATAAGTAAGGGGTTAATAAAGTGCCGGATAAAATGTCGATCTGGAGTCTGGTTGTTAATGCCAGTTTTGTTGTACAGCTGGTTATGCTGATACTGTTACTGGCGTCCATGATCTCCTGGGTTATGATTTTTCAACGTCATTTTATTCTACGTCAGGCTCAGCAAAAACTACGTGGCTTTGAAGATCGTTTCTGGTCAGGTGTCGATTTGAGTCAGCTGTTTCGCGAAGTAAACAGTGATCCGGATGGTGACTGTGGTGCTGAAAATATTTTCCGTTCTGGTTTAAAAGAATTTAGCCGTCTGAGCCAGCAATCAGGAACAGATCCTGATGCGATTATGGATGGGGCTCAGCGGAGCATGCGGGTTGCACTGGCCCGTGAGGAAGAGAAGCTCGAAATGCATCTGCCATTTCTTGCGACGGTCGGTTCTACCAGTCCTTATATCGGCTTGTTTGGTACTGTCTGGGGTATTATGAACTCATTTCGTGGTCTTGCTAATGTGCATCAGGCGACGCTGGCATCGGTTGCTCCAGGTATCTCTGAAGCACTTATTGCAACGGCTATAGGCTTGTTTGCTGCGATTCCTGCTGTGATTGCCTATAACCGTTTTTCTGCTAAAACAGAAACGCTGATGAATAGTTATGAAACCTTTGCTGATGAGTTCTCCAGTGTACTGCACCGCCGGGTGCATACGTCCAGCTGATTTCTGACGGACTGATATTATGATACGCAGAGCGAAGAAGCGTCGGAAGTTAAACGCAGAGATCAATGTTGTCCCTTATATCGATGTCATGATGGTGCTGTTGGTTATCTTTATGATTACCGCGCCCATGCTGACTCAGGGGGTGGATGTCGACCTGCCTCAGGCCTCGTCAGACCCTGTTGATACGCAGGATAATGAACCTGTTATTGTGACTGTTGATAAAGAAGGGCAGTTTTATATCGATGTTGGCGGGGACCCTCTGGCGCCGGTCAGCGCCGATGAGATTGAAACCCGGATCAGTAAAATCCTCAACAATAACCCCAAGAAGTTACTGTTAGTGCGTGGTGATAAAGGGGTGGACTACGAAAGTGTTGTTCAGTTAATGACGCTATTGCAGCGTGCCGGCGCAGATAGCGTCGGTCTGGTAACAGAGTAAGTAATAGTGAATTTTCGAAGTTATCTGTTACCCACTCTGTTAGCGCTGATTCTACATTCGGTGATATTCAGTGCGCTTTTCTACAGCTGGTTTGGCTATGCTGAAGATCAGCGACAATTAACGCCGCGCCATGTAAAAGCCCAGATTGTTGATATTAAAACCCAGTTGAAGGCTCAGCAGCAGAAAAAGCAGGCTGAGGCGCGTAAGAAAGAGGATGCGCGTAAGCAAGAAGCGCAAAAGAAAGCTGAAGCGCGCAAGAAAGCTGATGCTAAAAAGAAAGAGGATGCCAGAAAGAAAGCTGAAGCGCGTAAGAAAGAAGATGCCAGAAAGAAAGCTGAAGCCAGTAAAAAAGCTGCAGCTAAAAAGAAAGAAGATGCGCGTATAAAAGCTGAAGCAAAAAAGAAAGCGGAGGCGCGTAAAAAGGCTGAAGCTCAGAAGAAAGCGGCAGCTCAAAAGAAGCAAGAAGCTCTAAAGAAAGCTGAAGCTGAAAAGAAAGAAGCAGCCAGGCTGCAGGCTGAAAAGGATAGGAAAGAGCAGGAACGAAAGGAACAGGCGCGCCGTGATGCTGAGCTGGACGCCCAGTTAGCCGCTGAGGAGCAGGAGCTGCAGGCAGAAGCCGATCAGCAGAGCGTAGCGGGTTATCGCGACTATATAGCGAATGAGATCGAGCGAAACTGGCGTCGGCCTCCCAGTGCCAGAAATGGTATGAAGGTTTTGTTAGCGCTACATCTTTTGCCCACCGGTGAGGTGGATAATGTCTATATTGTTACGAGTAGCGGTAACGGACATTTTGATGAAAGTGCTATTCGGGCAGTTAAACGTGTAGGGCGGTTTTCCGAGCTGCAAAAGATGGAGTCGGTACTATTTGACCGGTATTACAGGAAGTTTAATCTGGAGTTTATTCCAACAGATCTTCGCAGGTGATTATGATGCAGCGTAGCTTGGTGTTTTTGGTATTGTTTTGTTTCAGTTTGCTGGTCAGGGCTGACCTCACCATTGAGATAACTCAGGGCGTTGATGAACCAACGCCTGTGGCGGTAGTACCATTTGCCTGGGAGGGTGCTCAAACTCTGCCTGAAGATGTGGCTCAGGTGGTTAGCGATGATCTTTATACCAGCGGTATGTTTAAAATGATGCCGCGGGATAATATGCTCAGTTTCCCATCCGACCGTAACTCTCTTTATTTTCGCGACTGGCGTATCAGTGGTAGTGATTACATTGTGATAGGGCGAATAACCGAAGCTGCTGATAATCAGTTGTCGGTCGCGTTTGAACTCTATGACATCCTTAAAGAGGAGCGGGTGTTGGGTGAGGTTGTTAATGCTAGCCGAACCAGCCTGCGTGCCGTTGGCCACTATATAAGTGATAAGGTGTTTGAAGCGCTGACCGGTGTTCGTGGTGCGTTCTCAACTAAGATTGTGTATGTGACAGCAGAGCAGCCCAGGCCTTCGGTTTATCGTTATCGATTGATGCTAGCGGATTCTGATGGCCATAACCCACGTACGATTCTTGAATCGAAAGAGCCTATTATGTCTCCGGCCTGGTCCCGCGACGGTTCTAAGCTGGCTTATGTCTCGTTTGAAACCGGGCGTCCATCGGTTTACGTTCAGTATCTGGCGACCGGTAAGCGAGAAAAGGTTCAGTCTTTCCGGGGTATTAATGGCGCACCTGCCTGGTCTCCCGATGGCAATAAACTTGCCTTAGTGCTGTCTAAAGATGGCAATCCGGAAGTCTATATTCTTGATCTGATTCAGCGTCGACTGAATCGTGTAACCCACCATTTTGGTATCGATACCGAGCCATCGTGGTCGCCGGATGGGCAGTCACTGATCTTTACCTCGGATCGCGGCGGACAGCCACAAATCTACTCTATCTATCTACCTTCCCGGGATATAACCCGGCTGACTTTTGAAGGCTCATATAATGCCCGTGGTCGTCTGACCCAGGACGGTCGCTTCC
Organism: Amphritea balenae; assembly: GCF_003858655.1. GTDB lineage: Bacteria > Pseudomonadota > Gammaproteobacteria > Pseudomonadales > Balneatricaceae > Amphritea > Amphritea balenae. Next base: position 54,884 of record NZ_RQXV01000016.1, on the reverse strand, counting down.
TGGCGATGGTGAATCAGTCCAATGGTTCATTTCATATCGCTGTGCAGGATCTTAAAACGGGTCGTATGGAGTTGTTAACTGAAACCTTTATGGATGAGTCGCCAACCATCGCGCCTAATGGCAGTATTATTATGTACGCAACTCAGGAAGGTATCAGGGGAGTGTTGGCTGCAGTGTCGTTAGATGGGCGGGTTAAATTCCGCTTACCATCAAGCAGTGGTGATGTGCGTGAACCGGCCTGGTCGCCGTTTCAGTAAGTGATTGCAGACAGTAGTGTTTTTAGAGTGCGACTGTTTAAGGTCTAAAGTTAAATCAAATAGTTAGAAATGCTGTTTAATGCTCTGGAGCTATTGCATTCATGCCCTGCAAGCTTTACTTTAGGCAGGATTAAGGTTCTATTTGCACATTATTAGTAATTATTAGGAGTGATCAATGCGTGCTATGAATATTGGCAAGGCTGCTGCTCTGGCTCTAACCGTGGTTTGGGCTGCAGGTTGTAGTACAACAAATACTTCAGATTCTGGTAGCATGGGCGCTGATTCCGCTGCTACAACTCAGGGAGCTTCTGGTTCCACTATGTCCGGCACTTCTATGTCAGACGTTAAAAACCTGGCTAACGTTTTCTACTTTGACTTTGATAAGTCTCAACTGAAAGCTGAAGCAGTGGTTGCTCTGCGTGGTCACGCTAAGTATCTGGTTGCTAACCCATCTGCATCTGTTGTTCTTGAAGGTCACGCTGATGAGCGTGGTACTCGTGAATACAACATCGCACTGGGCGAGCGCCGTGCTAAAGCTGTTGCCCGTGTACTGACTGTAAACGGTGTTTCCAGCAGCCAGATTGAACTGGTTAGCTTTGGTGAAGAAAAACCTGCGGTAATGGGCCATAACGCTAGTTCTTGGGCTCAGAATCGTCGCGTTGAACTTAAATACTAATTGCCGGCCGGTTGTTAGTATCTATGCGTAAAGCATGTAGCTTAGCTGCAGCTCTGGTACTTATTAGTGCTAGTGCTGTAGCGGCTGATCCCGTCCCCGTTATTGAATTGCAGATCGAAGACTCAGGATCCTCAGCAACGTCAAACCTGTCCTCTGGCGCTTATGCCGACAACAGCAATGAAATGTTGATGATACTGCAGCAGCTTCAGGATGAAGTTCGTTCGTTACGAGGCATGGTTGAGCAGCAGCAGCACCAGATTCGTAAAATGGAGCAGCAGCAGCGCGATCGTTATCGTGACCTGGATCGACGAATCGCATCACAGGGCAGTGTAGCTCCCGCTAACACCGCTTTGAGTCCGTCCGGGCTTTCTTCTGATCAGGTCGCCACACCTCCAACGCCACTTCCGGCAACGGATAATACGCCAACCGATAGTCAGGCGTACCAGCAGGCATTTGCTTTGGTGCGACAGAAAGACTTTCCAGCGGCATTAGCGGCGTTTGATAAATTTATTGAGCTTTACCCTGAGAGCGCACGCCTGGCGAATGCCTATTACTGGGTTGGCGAAGTCAACTTGGCAGAACAGCAGCTGGAACCGGCAAAAGTCGCGTTTGAGCATGTGCTTACCAAGTTTCCTCAGCATCGTAAGGCTTCTGATGCGTCTTATAAGATAGGTGTGATCTACCATCAGATGGGTGATCAGGCTAACGCTGATGAGATGTTTAAGAATACTGTAAGTCGATATCCTGATAGTTCTGCGGCTGGTCTGGCCCGGGATTATTTAAAGCGTTAAATCTGATTATTAATTCCTGAAAGGTTTTCGAATGAGTACTCCCTCAAACAATGCGGTAGTGTTGTTATCTGGCGGCTTAGATTCAGCTACTGCGCTGGCAATGGCTGTAGAGCGTGGTTTTAATTGTTATGTTTTGAGTTTTGACTATGGTCAGCTGTCTCAGACTGAATTAAATGCGGCGCGTAAAATAGCTGCGCAGTTAGACGTTAAAGAGCATAAGGTTGTGCGGCTTAATCTGGAAGATTTTGGCGGATCTGCGTTGACTGATGACAGCATCGAAATGCCCGAAACGGAAGAAGAAGGCATACCTGTTACTTATGTTCCGGCGCGAAATACGGTCTTTATGTCGTTGGCGCTGGCCTGGGCTGAAGTGCTTCATGCACAGCATGTTTTTATCGGTGTTAATGCTGTCGATTACTCGGGTTATCCGGATTGTCGGCCTGAATATATTGCTGCTTTTGAGACCATGGCAAACCTAGCGACCAAGACCGGTGTTGAAGGTGAACGTCTGACGATAGAAACTCCTTTGATTGATCTGACTAAGGCTGAAATTATTCAGGCGGGTACTCAATTGGGTGTCGATTATGGCCTGACGGTATCCTGCTATCAGGCTGATGATGAAGGGCGTGCTTGCCGGGTATGTGACAGTTGTCGTCTGCGGGCAAAAGGCTTTGCTGATGCGGGTGTTGCTGATCCGACGTTATATCGGGATTAGGCTTAAATTAAGCCTTGATTTTTTATCTGGCTTACGTATTATGCCAGCCCGTTGGGGTCGTTAGCTCAGTTGGTAGAGCAGTTGGCTTTTAACCAATTGGTCATAGGTTCGAATCCTATACGACCCACCAACTTCAGCAAAATCTACAGCATAGCCCTAATATGCTGAAAGATAAGGGAATAGGATGAGAACCGTTAAGGTTCGAGCCGAGAGGCTATGCCGCGAGACAGCGCCGAAGCTTGCGACGGCGGCCTGGAGGGTAACGTAATCCTATACGACCCGCCAACGTTAGATAAAGCTGGAGTACGGCGGTCATAAAGATACTAATCATATAAGACCTGCCAGCTGTAATATGTTTTGTAGAAAGGAGCACCTTAAACGTGCTCCTTTTTTGTTTTTATAGCACATAAATAGTAAGACAGAGCGTTAGCCTGAAACGCATCAATGGTATAATATGTGTGCGTTTTAAAATTGCGACTAACGTCTTACCAAATTAAGAATTTTGCCCATGCAGACCAAAGAAGAACTTTCCGACCGTATCCTGATTCAGGAGCATTTTGCCAAAGAGCATCTGCCCGGTGAAATGGATCAGCAACAACTGGATCATTACAAATCGCGCATTAAGCAGCTTTTGAAAGAGAAAGATGCTTGTCTTGTAGCTCATTACTACACTGAAGAAGTGTTGCAGGAACTGGCAGACGAGACCGGTGGTTGTGTCTCTGATTCATTGGAAATGGCCCGTTTTGGTAATAACCATCCGGCTAAAACTCTGGTTGTTGCCGGGGTTAAGTTTATGGGTGAAACGGCAAAAATTCTGAATCCTGAAAAACGTGTTCTGATGCCAACTCTTGAGGCGACCTGTTCCCTTGATCTGGGTTGTCCTGATGAAGAGTTTACGGCGTTTTGTGATGCCCACCCGGATCATGAAGTAGTTGTCTATGCTAATACATCAGCGGCTGTTAAAGCCCGTGCAGACTGGGTTGTAACTTCAGGTATTGCGCTCAAGGTGGTAGAGCATCTTGCTGACCAGGGTAAGAAAATTATCTGGGCACCGGATAAGCATTTGGGCGAATATGTTCAGAAGCAAACGGGTATCGAGATGCTTATGTGGGATGCCGCTTGCATCGTGCATGAAGAGTTTAAAGCGAAAGGGCTGCTGGATCTTAAAAAAGTATATCCCGATGCAGCGATTCTGGTGCACCCTGAGTCGCCTGACCCGGTAGTAGAGTTAGCGGATATGGTTGGCTCCACTACTCAGATTATTAATGCTGCGCGTGATATGCCTAACAAGCAGTTTATTGTCGCGACTGACCGGGCGATTTTTTATAAAATGCGTCAGGCTGCGCCGGATAAAGAGTTTATCGAGGCGCCTACGGGTGGTTCAGGTGCTACCTGTCGTAGTTGTGCTCACTGTCCCTGGATGGCGATGAATGGTCTTGAAAATGTACTTACTGCGTTAGAGCAGGGTGCTGATGAGATTCTGGTTGATGATGCATTGTTAGATGATGCACGCAGGCCTTTACAGCGAATGTTGGATTTTTCAGCCAATAATGGCTGAATCCGGTAAATTAAAAAGCCTGCATTGAGCAGGCTTTTTTGTGTTTAACTTAATTTGATCTGCTTAAGCGTTAAGGTTTTAGCCGTTACGTTTATTGACCATGTAAGTGCCATAGCCCGTGGCAACCAGCTTTTCACCAACATGCACATCAGTGCGCATCTTAACCCGGCCGCGGCGTTCGTCGATCTCTTCGATAGTTCCCGTCGCTTTAGCGGTATCACCAATATGTACCGGCGCTTTAAACTTGATCTGCTGATCGATATAGATAGCACCCGGACCTGGCATGCGGGTACCGGCTACTGTAGAGATTAGAGCGGCACAAAACATACCGTGGACGATACGCTGTTTAAAAGGCGTTGTTGCAGCGTACTCGCTGTTAATATGGATAGGGTTATTGTCACCTGAAATACCAGCAAACATGTACACATCAGACTCGGAGATAGTCTTGGCGTAAGAGGCGGTCATGCCCACTTCAAGGTCTTCTAGGTAGTAGCCGTGCAGTTCTTCCATTTGTCATTCCTCTCATCAGGGTTTTTGCGTATCGCTAGGCCGAAAGTAGCAATTAGATGACCTAAATTGTTAGATTTTCTATGCTAGTATAGGTATAAACCCTAATACAAGTTTATTAGCTGACGCTAGCCTGTCATCTGCTAACTCTGTTTGTGCTCATTTTTCTGAGTTGTGAAGAGTTAGGCATCAATTGTTGCAGTGCGAAGTATGAATAGTCGGTTGAATTAACGCAATGCCCTTGTTGGGTGTTTGAGCCCGGCCAAACAGAGAGTGAAGGTGATCATGGCAGAATATAAAGCCCCTGTTAAAGATATGAATTTTGTACTTGAGCATATTGCTGATATGCCCGGATTGTCGCAATTGCCAGGCTTCGAAGACGCTTCTGAAGATATGGTATCCGCTATTCTTGAGGAGGCGGGTAAAGTCGCAAACGGAGTGTTGTCACCGCTTAATGTTGTGGGTGATCAGACCGGGGTAAAGCTGGTTGGTAAAGATGTGCCGACACCTGAAGGGTTTAAGGAAGCTTATCAGGCCTTTTCGGAAGGTGGCTGGGGCTCTTTGCAGTTCGATCCCGAATTCGGTGGGCAGGGGCTGCCTTATTCACTATCAATACCCGTAATGGAGATGTGGCAATCTGCCAATATGTCCTGGGGTCTTTGTCCTTTATTATCTCAGGGTGCTGTTGAGGCGATTGATGCCAGTGCTAGTGCTGAACTTAAGCAGACCTATCTGCCCCGAATGATCAGTGGTGAGTGGACCGGTACTATGAATCTGACTGAGCCTTCTGCAGGATCAGATCTGTCAGTAGTTCGGTCTAAAGCAGTACCGCAGGGAGATCATTATCTGGTCAGTGGTCAGAAGATATTTATCACCTGGGGCGAGCATGATATGGCTGACAATATCGTCCACCTTGTGCTGGCGCGTTTACCCGATGCCGAACCGGGCGTTCGCGGTATTTCATTGTTCCTGGTGCCGAAATTCCTGGTCAATGCCGATGGCAGTCTGGGAGAGCGCAATGACTGTGCGGCGGTATCGCTGGAACATAAGCTGGGTATCCATGCCAGCCCGACCTGCGTTATGTCGTTTGGCGATAATGGCGGTGCAGTTGGTTACCTGATAGGTGAGCCGGGTAAAGGTCTTGCCTGTATGTTTAAGATGATGAACAACGCGCGTCTGGCTGTTGGTCTGCAAGGAGTGGCTATTTCTGAAAGGGCTTATCAGCATGCATTAGAATATGCCGGAGAGCGGACTCAGGGCAAAGCCGTTGGTTACGCTGAGGCCGGGCCGATTATTCGACATGCGGATATACGGCGCATGCTGCTCACCATGAAGGCATTAACAGAAGCCGGACGTGCTATTACCTATGATGCTTGTGCCAGCCTTGACCGGGCTCATCGGCTGGAAGATAAGCAGCAAGCCAGGCTTCAGTCCGCCCGTGCTGCGCTGTTGACGCCAATCGTCAAAGGCTGGTGTACAGAGTTCTCTATGGAGGTAACCTCGTTAGGGGTTCAGATTCATGGCGGTATGGGCTTTATCGAAGAAACAGGTGCCGCGCAGTTCTATCGCGATGCGCGTATATTGCCAATTTATGAAGGTACGAACTCAATCCAGGCGTTGGATCTGGTGGGTCGTAAAACTATGTTTGATTCGGGTGAAGCACTTAATGCCCTGATTGAAGAGATGAGACAGACGATCTCGGCGACATCCGGCAGCGCCTTTGCGGTTGAGGGTGGGCGTTTGCAGGACGCTGTGGTTGCTCTTGAGCAGAGCCGTGATCAGTTGCTTGCCAGCGGCGATAACCCGCAATTTGCGGCAACGGTTGCTTATAACTTCCTGATGTTGGCCGGCACGGTTGTGGGCGCATGGCAGCTACTTCGTCAGGCGCTGCAGGCTGAAACTGAGCTTGAAGCCGAAGGTGCTGATCAACTGTTCCTGACATCGAAACAGATGACAGCGCGCTTCTATATTAGCCAGATCTTGCCGCGCTATTTGGGATATGCAGTAGCCGTTTCAGACGGTGCTGAGCCGGTTATTAGTGTTAGTGATGAGCAATTACAGGCGGCTTTTTGTTAAATAAAGATAAATAAGCGGAAAGAAAGCGGATGCCCCTATCGGGGTGTCCGTTTTTTGGTTTATTCGCTTGCAGTTTTATCTGTCTGCGGAGACAATGCCGTTCTCTTCGATAACTCTGTATCTGGTCCATGATCACAAAAATTCTGCTTACACTGATCGTCATCGCGGCTGCTTTCATTTATCTGAAACGCAGAAAAGGGGTGGCTAATAAGCCGGTCAGACAGGTTCCTGCCCCGACAACTACCTCTGAAGCAGATCTGCCAATTAAAATGATTGCGATCATTCTGCTGGTGGCTTCTTTTATTGCGACTGCGGGCTTTGTTTCATATCGCTGGTATGACGGGCAACGTTTGCTTGAAGTTAAAGTGGTTGAACCCAATCGATCTGAGCTGGTTTACCGGGTTTATAAAGCGGATCTGCAGGAGCGGAGCTTTACCACGACTGATGGACAGATCATCAGGATTAGTGCTCAGGAGCGCCTTGAGATAAAGCGGCTTGAGAATTAACTTGCCATAACATCCTAGTATTGAGTCAATTTTTATACAGTATTAGTCGCGTTTTTAATATTGTTGTCTATTCTGACTCCGTTATTGCTGATCCATCAAGCAGGTTAAAATTGTAACTTGTTGGGTTTACTCTCAGGGAAAGAATCTGGACTACAGGGAATATCATGTTTCAGCGTACCAGTATCCATAGTCATAACAGTCATCCATCTGCTTTCAATAGCGGCGGGCAGTACAAAACGCTGGCTCATTCAGGTTTCCAGTTACCGTTGTGCTGGTTAATGTTGTTTGATGAGTCAGACCTTCAGCTACAAAAAGTCTTTAGTCACGAGGGCGAGCAAACTTGTGAATATACGACTTTGATATGCACCAAAGAGCAAGCCCTGCAGCGCTACGACGCTTTGTCTGAAAGAGTGAAAAGTTTATTGGGACAGCGTTGCGACACCTATTTTGATTACTGGCATCAATATCTGAAAAATAATGCTGATGATTATCTTCACCTGGACGCTACAGCCCTTTGGATGACCGGAGATGAGCAGGCATATCTGGACAACCTCAGGCTTAGTCTCAGTGGGCTTGAATGGATTAACTCTGATGAATGCCGCTGGAAACGGAGTTGGCTGGAGTCCTTGCCTCTGATTGGACGGGCTTTTGATCCGATAGAGGCTGCCTTACGAAATCCTGGAGTAAAGCACTTGTTAAGTCAGTGCGGGGTACTTGAGGTAAGCGGTGATATTTATATCGATAAGCGCGTTTTGCAGGGTGAAGTATAAGCCTGCAGGCTAACTCTTCTTTACATTGATGTAGCCAGTTGATCAGGAATGATTTATGAATCGTGATGTAATTTTATTATCACTGTGTCAGGCACTGCTGACCACAGGCAACGTACTGCTGATTTCGGTGAATGCACTCATCGGACAACAGTTGGCACCAGCGCCTGAGCTGATTACCTTACCTGTTGCGCTACAGTTTGTGGGTCTGATGGTAGCGACCATTCCTGCCTCGCTAGTGATGGACCGTATCGGTCGCAAAAACGGCTTCTACCTTGGTAATAGCATCGGAATTATTGGTGCTTTGTGTTGTATCTATGCGCTCAATCAGGGCCTGTTCTTCATCTTCACGCTGGGTACGTTTTTGTTAGGTATTGGTATCGGGTTTGGCACTTTATACCGCTTTGCCGCGGTTGAAGCTTGTCCAGATGAACAAAAATCAAAAGCGATATCTTTGGTTATGGCCGGTGGGGTTCTGGCTGCTGTAATCGGGCCTAATCTGGCGATCAGCAGCCGTGACTGGCTGGATGATAGTGTGTTTACCGGTGCCTTTATCGGCTTGGCAGGTCTTTATGTATTTGCATTGATTCTGCTTTCTTTCATACGCATTGAACACCAGCCACCACAGAGTGCATCCTCTCCTGACGCCCGTTCTATTGTCGAAATACTGTTGCAACCGGTATTTATTGTCGCAGCGACAGTCGGCATGGTGAGTTATGCGGTGATGAATCTTATTATGACGGTAACGCCGGTGGCGATGGCTCGTTGTGGTTTTGACTTTAATACAGCCGCCTGGGTTATTGAGTGGCATGTGTTAGGTATGTTTTTACCCTCGTTTATCACGCCCAAACTGATAGCCCGATTCGGTCTGCTAAAAATGATGGTCACGGGTGCGGTGATAATGTTGCTGTGTATACTGCTGAACCTGCACGGTCAGACCCAGTGGCACTTCTGGACTGCGCTGGCACTATTGGGGCTGGGGTGGAATTTTATGTTTATCAGTGCCACTCAGCTGGTTACCTCTGCTTATCTGCCTAAAGAGAAAGCTAAGAGTCAGGCGGCTAATGAGTTTTTAGTGTTTGGTATGGTGACTGTGTCGGCTTTCAGTTCCGGTTGGTTGGAAGCAACATTAGGTTGGCAAGTATTGAATAGCCTGATGATACCGGTACTGGCCTGGTCAGTTTTGGTGATCTTCTTCTATAGGGCGCCGGTAAGACAACACCTTTCAACTCTATAAAAGTCTTTCTGGCAGGCAAAAAAAAGGCCACAGAAGGGGATCAGTGGCCTAACGTATGTTGATGAAGCTTATCTGACGTATTTTCTTAATGAGCTTTCTAGTTAGCTCTTTTTTCTTCCTACCTTTCTCAAGTCGCTCGAGATTACTACTGATTTGAACTCACTGCCGGTTAATCCTGCAGATAAGTTCTTCCTTGTTCGAGCTTCGCTGGAATCGCTCTACTAAAGGTCTCTGTTCAGTTGGCGTAATTCGTTTGATGAGCAGGTTATTCAGTTCTACAAAACTAATAATCTGAGTTGAATTTACCAAGCTGTTTCTAACAGGGATTTTTAGTATTGGCCGGGATCTTAAATCCGTCAAGAAAATAGATGCAATTTTTTTTTGCTATCGGTTTTTCATTGCCCGTATTGGTGATCTGAGTTTAAACAGAGTCAGTTTATTGTTTTAAGATGGTTTTTAAATGGTCATAAGAATTTTGATTGTGGTTTGCTTGGCCCTGAAAAAAAGTGGCGTAACTATATATTTTACAGGGTTAATTTAAGTTCTAGCTTGAGAGTTGAAAGGAAGGTCCATGTCAGTATTTGGTCTTAAACAGCGTTTCTTGTTGGTGATAGCTATTGTAATAATCGCGTTTGCGATGGTCTTTTGCTTACAGATTATTATGCAACAGCGTCAATCTGATAGCTGGCAGGCGCTGCAAGAGAAAGCACTGGAGCGTCAGAATACTTTATTTACAATGCGCTCAGAAATTGGCTATGGCGCCATGATTCACAACTTTAAGAACTATGTCTTGCGCGGTCAGGATAAGTATCAGAAGCGCACCCGTGATAACCATGCTCAGTTAAGTGAATCGATCAGCTACTATCGCAGTTTAGGTGGTATTACAGCAGAGGAAATTCAGGCGCTGAATGATATTCAGTCGGTTGCTGATAGCTACCTTCAATCCCTTAACAATGTACAAAAACTGGTAGCCAAGCCTAGTCCGATAACGGTTATTGATCGATCTGTAAGGATCTCGGATCAAACAGCCATTGATGGTTTTGCTGTACTTGAGAAGCATTATATTGAACTGAGTCAGCAATATACCCAGATGTTTGAAGCTGATGCAGAAGATACTTTTAATTATAGTTTGATGGCTGTGTCGTTTGCTTTGCTCTGTATTTTGATTGCAACCCTTACCTTGTATCGATATGTGGTAAGCCGTACCACTCAGCTACATGATGCCGTGCATAATATCAGTCAGGGAGAAGCGGATCTGTCGCAGCGTATTGAGATCAGCGGCAGTGATGAGTTTGCTCAGGTTGCGGATGAACTTAATCTGTTCATGAAACGTATGGCGGAACTGGTAGGAAGTATCAGGGGGTTATCTGAAAACTTTACTATCGCTTTGCAGGAAATCCATAACAATGCCTTAGGTAATGCTGATCGTTCGGCGCGCCAGAAGGATGATACTGAAAGTCTTGCCGCTGCCGTAGAGCAAATGGCGACTACTGCACATATGGTCGCTCAGAATACCAGTACCGCGGTTGATGCTGCGGGTCATGCTCAGACTGAATTTTCCAATGGGGTTGAGTCCCTGACTAAGTCTGTGGAAAGTATCGTGCAGTTATCGGGTGATGTTCAAAACGCTTCTGAGGTCATTGATAGATTGAAGCACCGTTCTGATGAGATTGGTGAGATAGTGACGGTGATTGGTGGTATTGCTGAGCAAACCAACCTGCTTGCACTGAATGCTGCTATTGAAGCGGCGCGAGCGGGAGAGCAGGGTAGAGGTTTTGCTGTTGTTGCAGATGAGGTACGGACCCTGGCAGGACGAACGCAGCAAAGCACTGAGCAGATTCGACAGATGATTGATGATCTGCAGGCGGGCACTGCGCAAGCTGTGCAGGTAATGGATGACAGTGAAAGCCGCAGTGATAATGCGGTAGAACTGGTAAAACATGCAGAGCACTCCTTACAGGAAATTGCTACAGAGATCGGTCGTATTTCTGAGCTTAACCTGAGTATCTCAAGTGCCTCCGATGAACAATCTTCTGTAACAGATGAGCTGAATCGTAATATTCATAATATTTTTCAATTATCTGGAGAGACCGCAACAGCCGTAGCCAGTAATAAAACCGCGGTTGAGCAGTTGACCAAGCGTGCAGATGAGCTGGAAGGGCTTGTGCAGCGCTTCAAATTGTAGTGCAATGCACAGCTTCAAATGATGATGGATTCCCGGCATGAAAAGTTACCTGTTTACCACTGAAACAGATCGCGGTGGAGTAATGCTCTGCGATATCGATGACTTTGATGAAGGTGTTAAATATCTTTGTCATCGTTTCGATGGGGTAGTGCGTGTTGAAGCGGGTGAACAGTTATGGGAACTTGAAGCTGGCAAGCAACCTGCCAGAGCTTTTGCCTCTGTTCCCGGAGCATACACTGAGCAAGCTGATAATCAGGAGCAGAGTTCGGTAGCAGGCACTGTAGCTGAATCGCAGCCAGAGCCCCATGTAGAACCAGCAAATAATGAAGCTGACCTGTTCGGCTAAAACTGATAAATCCTTTCATAGTATCAGTCGCTTCAGGTATTCTTACAGACAGCAAAATCAATGGCTTACTCAGGGCTGTCTGAATGTTCCAGATTTATCATTCCAATAAAATTGACCTGCAAAAGGATCTGCTGGTAGAGCTGATTAGTCGTCAGCCGCTGAGTGATCCTTTTCAACCCGAAACTATTCTGGTGCAGAGCCCCGGTATGGCTCAGTGGCTTAAACTTGAGCTGGCAGATAAGCTCAAGATTGCAGCCAATATTGATTTTCCTCTTCCTGCCAGCTTTCTCTGGCGTAGTTTCTCTACGGTACTTGATGCGGTACCCGAGCGCTCGGCTTTTACTAAAGATGGCCTGACCTGGGCGCTGATGGAGTTGTTACCGCAGCAGCTTGAACGCCCTGAATTTATACCGCTAAAGCGTTATCTTGAACAAGATAAGGCCCAGTTTAAGCTGTATCAGCTGTGCGGTAAGGTGGCCGATATTTTTGACCAGTATCTGGTTTATCGACCCGACTGGATCGCCAGTTGGGAAGCCGGTGATGATCTACCCGACATTAGTGCATCTCAACCCTGGCAGCCAGTATTGTGGCGGATAGTACAGCAGCACATTCTTGCTCAGGGTCAGTCTCACTGGCACCGGGGGAATATGTTCAACGGCTTTGTTGACGCCCTAAAGCAGGGCCAGTTTAGCGATAAAGCGCTGCCATCCAGACTATTTGTATTTGGTATTTCTGCGTTACCGCAAAACTTTATTGAAGCGCTCCAGGCATTGGGACAACAGATTGATGTTCACTTGTTAGTGAATAATCCATGTCGCTATTTCTGGGGGGATGTAGTTGACCCCAAATACCTGGCAAGGCTGAACCAGCGTTGGCTGACTAAACCGGGTATGACCAGTGAAAATTATTATACTCACGGCAATCCTCTGCTCTCATCGCTCGGTAAGTTGGGACGTGATTATCTGTATCAATTACAAGAGTTGGCTGCGCCTGAGATAGAGCTATTTGAAGATTATGGTCGCGATACTTTGTTGTCATCGATACAACAGGATATTTTGCAGCTGGATGATCCAGTAATACTCAACGGTGCTGAAGAATCTGCGCGATACCTTTTGCAAAGTGATGATCGCTCACTGGTGCTGCATAGTGCGCATAGCCCGCTGCGTGAAGTTGAGATTCTTTATGATCAGCTGCTGGCGATATTAGACAAACAGCAGGACATATCACCACGGGATATCATCGTTATGATGCCCGATGTTGCTCAATATGCGCCTTATATAGAGGCCGTATTTGGTAATGCGCCATATGACCGCTACATTCCCTTTTCGATATCTGACCGGACTATGCAGCAGGAAAGCCCGCTGTTGATGAGTTTTCTAAGATTATTGGGGCTGCCTGATAGTCGTGTCACCGTGTCTGAGGTACTCGAAATACTCGAAGTGCCCGCAGTACTGCGCCGTTTTAACCTTGAACTCGATCATTTTGAGCGAATTTGTCGCTGGATAGAGGCCTGCCAAATACGTTGGGGGATTGATGCGGAGCACAGGCAGCAGCAGGGTGTTCCGGCATTCGAACAAAACAGCTGGCGGTTTGGCTTACAGCGTATGTTGGCGGGCTTTGCGATGGGCGATACGCAGTCCTTATGGCAGGGGATCGAGCCCTACCCTGAAATTGAGGGGCTTGAAGCTGAAGACCTGGGGCAGTTGGCTGAGTTTGTCGAACTGCTTGAACTCTGTGTTACCCGTCTCAACCGGGATCAGTCTATAGGCGAGTGGCTGGAACTGCTGAATGAAATATTGTTGCGGGCTTACCTGCCGGATGAAGACGATGAAATTACTCTGAGTCAGATCCGTAAAGCCCTGGAACAGTTACAGCAACAGCTACAGGACAGTCACTTCGACCAACCATTGAGCTGGGCAATTGTGCGGGATTATTTGTCTAATCAGCTGGGTAGCAGTCGTTCCAGTCAACGTTTTATGGTGGGAGCGGTAAACTTCTGTACCTTAATGCCGATGCGCTCCATTCCGTTTAAACAGGTCTGTCTGTTAGGTATGAATGATGGGGTTTATCCCCGCTCGATTCCGCCAGTGGGCTTTGATCTTATGGCTATAAACACCCGTCGTGGTGATCGCTCACGCCGGGATGATGATCGCTATCTGTTTCTTGAAGCGATGCTATCTGCCAGAGAAAAACTCTATATAAGTTATATTGGCCGCAGTGTGCAGGATAACACCCCTAAGGTACCTTCGGTGTTAATTAGCGAACTGTTGGAATATTGTCAGCAGAACTATCGGTTTAAAGAGGCTGGTCTCAAGTCAGCATTGTTGACTGAGCATCCGCTACAGCCCTTCAGTGAACAGTATTTTGCTGCAGATTCCCCGCTGTTTAGTTATGCATCCGAATGGTTGCCAGTGGTCCGGGGGGAAGGGCAGAGCGAGACCAGTTTTATTACCAGCCCTCTGGGATCAGAGCCTTTAGAGGAACTCGAGCTAACCGATCTGATGGGATTTGCCCGGAACCCGGTAAAGCACTTCTTTCAACGTCGCCTGAAAGTCTTTTTTAATCATTACAGTATCGATCAACAGGATGAAGAGCCGTTTCAGGTAGATGGTTTAACCGGTTATCAACTGAAACAGCAATTACTGGATCAGGCGCTGAAATTGGGTGAGCTGGATACGGCCTTTAACCGCATCCGCGCCAGTGGCCTGCTACCTGTTGGCCTGGCGGGGCAGTTGCAAACCGGTAAGCTGCGTCAGGATTGTCAGGAGATGGCTGATAAGATTCGACCCTGGCGGGGCCAGCCTGATAGGTTTGAATGCCAGTTATCGGTTGCCGGGCTGAAATTAAATGGCTGGCTAACCGAACTTCATCCGCGCGGTTTACTTCGTTACCGCGCCGCTAACGCTAAAGGGCGGGATATTATTCAACTCTGGCTTGAGCACCTGGTGCTCTGTGCCAGTGGCGTGTCACTGAAAAGCTGCTTCTTTGGCCTTAACGGTCGCCATTGGTTTGATCCCCTTGATGCCGGACTCGCACTGGAGCATCTGCAACACTGGGTTAATGCCTATCGCCAGGGGCTTTGTGAGCCACTCCCCCTACCGGCGGATACATCCTGGGTCTTCGTAGCTAAGACCATAGAGAAGGGGCCTGATCAGGGGCTTATTGAAGCCCGGAAATGTTATGACACCGATGACTATCGAATAGGTGAGTCGAGAGATATCTATCTCGACCGGGTCTATCCGGATTTCAGTACGCTGGGTCCTCGTTTTACTGAATTGACTGAACTGCTCTATCAGCCGCTGGCTGAAAAGTTACAACACTCTGATACGGAGGAAGATGATGAGTGATGTAAAGCTACTTGATCCTCTGACATTTCCTCTGCATGGACGCCGGTTGATAGAAGCCAGTGCCGGCACCGGTAAAACCTATACGATCACCGCATTGTATCTGCGCTTGTTGCTTGGACAAGGGCAGGGTCAGGGCGAAATGATTGCTGAGGGAGAGCCGCTGCGGGTCGATCAGATACTGGTGGTAACCTTTACTGAAGCGGCTACTGAAGAGCTACGTGACCGTATACGCAACCGTATTCAGGAGGCGGGCCAGGTGTTTCGTGGCAGCGCGACTTCAGATCCATTCCTACAGCAGTTGAAACAGTCACAAACAGACCCTGAAAAAGCGGCAAAGCTACTGGAACTCGCCGTACGGCAGATGGATGAAGCGGCCATTTTTACCATTCATGGTTTCTGCCAGCGTATGCTAAAACAGCACGCTTTTGAAAGTGGTAGCTTGTTTGAGACCGAGCTGATTACCGATGATGGCGGCTTAAAACGGCAGGCGCTGCTGGATATCTGGCGCGAGCTGATCTATCCGCTGGCCCCGGATTTGAGTGAAGCGATACAGCAGATCTGGCCGACCCCGGATATGCTGATGAATGATCTGCGTCAGATGCTGGGTCGCAGTGAGCTAAAACTGATTCCCGCGCTTGATTACTCCGATCTCGAGCAGCAGTGGCATAAAAGTCAGCAATGGCTAAATAGCTTTTGTCAGCAGTGGCAGGCTAACGATGTAGACCTGGCAGAGCTGATCCAGAACTCCGGCGTTAACAAAAACAGTTACCGTAAAGCCTCAGTGCCGAAGTGGCTGGCAGCCATCAGCGCTTATGCTGCCGGAGAGATAAGACAGGTGCCAGAAACTGAGCTGGCAAAATTGTGTCAGTCGGCACTGGCTGACAAGACTCCAGCTAACAAGGATACGCCCTGTCATCCATTGTTTGAGCTTTGTGATCAGTACTTTGAACAGAAGCTGCCGTTGCGTGAGCTGCTACTAACCCGAACCCGTCATGCTCTGGAACAGCGTTTTGCCGGGTTAAAGAGTGATCTGCGCCAGCTTTCCTTTGATGACCTGCTCAGCCAGTTAGATGCGGCGCTTCAAAGCCGCTCAGGTGACTCTCTGACGAGCGCTATAGCTAACCAGTATCCGGTCGCGATGATCGATGAATTTCAGGATACGGATCTGCTGCAATACCGAATATTTACCACGCTATATCTTGACTGTAGGGATCGTGGTCTGTTTATGATCGGTGATCCCAAGCAGGCGATCTATGGTTTCCGTGGCGCGGATATCTTTACCTATATCAAAGCCCGGCGTCAGGTGACTGATCACTATACACTGGCCACTAACTGGCGTTCCTCCGGTGCGATGGTGGAATCGGTTAATCGACTGTTTCAGCAATCTGGTGCGCCTTTTATCTACGATACTGATATCCCTTTTATTCCGGTTGTAGCTGGTGGTCAGGCGGATAAAAAACCTTTTACCTTATACGGTAAGCCGGCTCAGGCAATGCAGTTCTGGTTTGACGATCAGCCGCTGATCAGTAAGGCGGATTACCTGCAAATCATGGCAACAGCCTGTGCCAGTGATATCGATAGCAAGTTACAGGCAGGTACCGCTGGAGAGGCTTTGCTGGGCGATGAGCCGTTGCAGGCTAGTGATCTGGCTGTCTTGGTGCGTAACCGCCAGGAAGCTACTGCAGTAAGAACCGCATTATCGGATCGGGGTATCGCCAGCGTTTATCTCAGTGGCCGTGACAGTGTTTTTAGTAGCAGAGAAGCCTTTGATCTGAATTTGTTACTTCTGGCGGTAGCAGAGCCGCTGGATGAGCGTCGTTTACGGGCGGCTTTAGCCAGTTCATTACTGAACTATCCAGCCCGGTATCTGGAACGCCTGAGCAGTGATGAGCAGTTATGGGAGCAACTGGTCGCAGAATTTAGTGACTATAGGGAGTGTTGGCTCAAGTTGGGCTTGCTGCCAATGCTACGGCGCCTTATACAGCGGCGTCAGTTAGCTGAATCTTTACAGCAACAGTTTCAGGGCGAGCGGCGCTTAACCGATCTGCTGCATCTGGGCGAGATACTACAGCGGGCTAGTCTGGAGCAGGAGAGTATTACCGCTCTGTTACGCTGGTTCAGTGATCAGTTGCTGCAGCCTAACGGTGAAAGTGATGAGCAGCGTGTGCGGTTGGAAAGTGACTCTGGCCTGGTAACGGTTATTACAATCCATAAGAGTAAAGGGCTTGAGTATCCGCTGGTCTATCTACCGTTTGCCTGCAGCTACTTTAAAACCAAGCAGCCTCTGTTCCATGATAAAGATGATCAGTTCTGCTTCAGTCTGAAGTTAAAAGACGAAGATAGTCTGGCCCTGGCGGACCGGGAACGTCTGGCTGAAGATCTGCGGTTACTCTATGTGGCAGTAACACGTTCAGTCCATGCCTGTTACATAGGTCTGGCGTCTATCCCTGATGGTCAGTCACGTAAAAAGAGTGGCTTATATCGTTCAGCATTGGGCTATCTGTTGCTCGATGGTTTAGATAATAATGATGAGTTGCCAGCCAGGTTAGATGCGCTAACGGCGAATGATGGGATCAGTGTCTGTCAGCCGCCACAATCTGATCAACAACGGGACCTGTTTGATCTGCCAGAGCCTGAGGTTGTTGAATACAGCGCCAGTTTGTTTCAACGTAAACTCAAGCGGGACTGGCGAATCTCAAGTTACTCTGCACTGGTCAGTCATCATGGCAGCGCTCCACCCCTGCCGGGGTTGGACCTGGAAGTGCTGGATGAGCAGGACAGCGCACCGGTAATAGCGCCGGTAGAGAATATTTTTAGTTTTCCTAAAGGGGCTCAGGCCGGCACCTTCCTGCATGAATTGTTTGAGGAGATCGAATTCACCGATCATCGAACTGAATTAACGCCGCTGCTTGAGCAAAAGTGTCAGCTGGCGGGCTATGATTTGCGTTGGATTCCGGTACTTGAACAGCTGCTGGATGATGCCCTGAAGTCGAGCTTAGGCACCTCTGTAGCTACTGACTTTTGTCTGGCGGATCTGGCACCACATCAACGCCTGGTTGAGATGGAATTTATGCTGCCCTCGAAAGGATTAAGTGCGCAGTCCCTGAATAAGATTATTACCGAACATGATCCACTCTCGGCTCAGGCAGGCGAACTGGTTTTTGATCATCTGCAAGGCATGTTAAAGGGCTTTATTGATCTGACCTTTGAGTATCAGGGCCGCTATTATATTCTCGATTATAAATCTAACTTCTTAGGTGATGAGATTGCTGATTACAGTACGGATCAGTTAGCCCTGGCGATGATTGATCACCGCTATGATCTGCAATATCAGCTCTATACCCTGGCGTTACACCGGCTGCTTAAAAGTCGCCTGCCTGATTATGACTATCAGCAGCATGTGGGCGGCGTGTTTTACCTGTTCTTACGCGGCATGCGTAGTGATCAGCCTGGCAGTGGAGTATTTCACTGTAAGCCTGAGCTAAAACTTGTTGAAGCGCTGGATAGTTTGTTTGATGGAGAGTCGACGTAATGGAACTGTTAAAGCAGCTGCGTGATCTACAGTTGATTCGCCCTCTGGACCTCCAGTTCGCCCGCTTTATTATTCAGGCTGAATCGGGACAGATTCAGTCGGATCCGTCTGCTCAGGCAAGTGGAGCTACATTGGCAACTGAGTCTGGTGCCGAGGCGTTGCAACTCTTATCTGTACTGGTCAGCCTGCAGCTGGGCCGGGGAGAGGTGTGTTTACCTGTTGATGGATGGCAGGATCTGATTCAGGACTGGCCGGATGCTCTGCGGAATGAGGCCCGGCAGCGACTCGGGAACCTGTCGGAAGAGCAGCTACTGCAGTTTACTGTTGTCTCCGATGGTTCTGTTGCTTCTGAAACAGTCGAAGCGCCGC
Source organism: Amphritea balenae (assembly GCF_003858655.1). Lineage (GTDB taxonomy): Bacteria > Pseudomonadota > Gammaproteobacteria > Pseudomonadales > Balneatricaceae > Amphritea > Amphritea balenae. The sequence goes on along the minus strand of NZ_RQXV01000016.1, from coordinate 36,015 downwards.
TGGTATTAGAGCAAAACCGTTTATATCTGTACCGCTACTGGTTCTACGAGACCCGGGTAGCGAGTCGAATAAACGGACTGGTAAAGCCTCTCTTACTTGATTATCAGAAAGTGAAAACAGGGCTTGATCAGCTATTTCCCAGCCCGGTTACTGAGCCGTCATCATCAGAGGCTAAAACCGACTGGCAGAAGGTGGCAGTGGCTATCGCTGTCCGCTGCCGCTTTAGTGTGATCAGTGGCGGGCCGGGAACCGGTAAGACAACAACTGTTGCGCGGCTGTTGGCTTTATATACCGGACTGTTTCTGGCTGAGCATGGCCGAGCCCCTGAGATTAAACTGGCGGCCCCCACCGGAAAAGCTGCGGCACGCTTGAGCGAGTCATTAGGGCAGGCCCGACAAGGGTTGTCTATCAGTGATGAGCTGAAACAGTTGATCCCCGATCAGGCACAAACACTGCATCGTTTATTGGGGCCAAGGCCTGATAGCAAAGCTTTCAGACATAATGCGGATAACCCATTACATCTGGATCTGCTGGTGGTCGATGAAGCGTCGATGATCGATCTGCCGATGATCTCGCGCTTGCTGGATGCGCTGCCTGCCCATGCCCAGTTGATTATGATCGGCGATAAAGATCAGTTGGCCTCGGTCGAGGCGGGTAGTGTGCTGGGCGATATCTGTGCCTGGCAGCAATTCAGTCCCGAAGGTGAGCTGACCTATAGCCATGAGCAGAATCAATATCTACAAAATGTCTGTGGTTTAGCCTCAGATGAGCCTGAATCAGGGCAGCACGCTACTGCCAGTTCAGATAGCCGGACGGTGGCTAATGCGTTGGCGCTGTTACGTCATAGTTATCGCTTTGATGAACATAGTGGCATTGGTCAGTTAGCAAAAGCTGTTAATCGTGGTGAAGGGAAAGTCGCGTTACAGCTGTTTAGCGCGGGCCTGGAAGATATCGCGCTGTTACCGCTAACTGAAACAGGCTATCAGGCTATGGTTAGTCAGGTAGCGCAGGGGTATAAGGCGTATCTGCAGGAAATAGCGCAGGGGGCCCGCCCTGAATCTGTGTTGACGGCATTTAACCGTATCCAACTGCTGGCAGTGCTGCGCGAAGGTGTTTATGGTGTTACAGGACTTAATCTGGCCATTGAACAGCACTTAAACCGGGCACGCCTGATTAATAGTAGTACCAATTGGTATCCGGGCCGACCGGTTATGATTACCCGCAACGACTATCAGCTAGGTTTGTATAACGGTGATATCGGTATCGCAATCGAAGATCAGGATGGTCGCTTAAGAGTCTGGTTTGAACTGCCTGACGGTGAGATGAAAGGGGTGTTGCCGGGGCGTTTGCCGGAGCATGAAACTGTTTATGCAATGACGGTACATAAAAGTCAGGGGTCTGAGTTCGATCAGGTGGTAATGTTGTTGCCGGCTCAGGAAACACCGCTGTTAAGTCGTGAACTGATCTATACCGGTATTACCCGGGCACGAAAAACCTTTACTCTGCTGACCACCAGTCAGGCATTGATCAGTGGTTGTGCCAGGCAAACCGAGCGTGCCAGCGGCTTGGGCTGGAGGTTATGGCGCTAGTTAGATTCTGTTCTGGGCTTAAAGTGAGTGTGATACTAAGTATGAAGGGAATAAAAGCTGGTTAAGCGATAACGGGAACGAGTATAGCAAACGCTCCCGTATCAACATGCAGGTTTATCAGGCGCTGGCTTCGTGCTGATCAACAAAAGCAGCAAACTCAGTGAAACCACCCAGATGTTCCTGGCCGTGGAAGATCTGTGGCACTGTATCGACAGGCTTACCCACTGTTTTTTCCAGATCTTCTTTGGTAATACCTTCTTCCTGAATATCGATATAGCGATGTTCCAGATTTTTCATTTCACACAGTTGCTTGGCACGGGTACAAAAACCACAACCTTTACGGCCAAATATAGTAATTCGTTGCATATATCCATCTCCAGAAATTTGTTTGAATGTATTGAAACAGTATTCACAGTGGAACACCAATTGCCTTTTTTAATGTTTTAGATAGGTAGAGGTTATCGCCAGCACAAAGTTGGTTTAGAATGCTCATGAACTAATACAAGCAGGTAGTATTGTGCCAGAAAATATTCCGGTCCACCGGCTCAAAGAGATGCCGGTTTTTGGTGGATTACGCGAAGATATTGTCAAACTGATTCTTGAAGGCTGCGACTATGTAGAATTGCAGCCTGGCAATACCTTTTTCCGCGAAGGTGAACGTGGAGACTCGGCATTTATTGTGGAGTCAGGCAGCGCGGCCCTGTTTAAGCGGGGTGAATCCGGAGAGTTTTACAAGATAAGGTCATTCTTGCCCGGCGAATGCTTCGGCGCTATGGCTTTATTAGGTGTGTATCCGCGTAGCGGTGAAGTGCGGGCAATGAAAACCTGCCGTGTTGTTGAGATAAAAGCCGATCAGTTGTTCTCTGTTTATCAGGTCGACCCGGAACAATACACCCTGATATTTATGAATATGGCGCGGGACCTCAGTCGTCGGTTGCGAGACACTGACGATCAGCTGGTTGTATGCCTGGATGAACAACAGCGCCAGGATTAAAAACAGGTAACAAAAAAGGGTGGCTTATAGCCACCCTTTTTTATTGTCAGGACTAATCAGCCCGGCTTTCTATCTGTTACCAGGTATCATGACGTTTACGACGCTTCGGCAGATAAGGGATCATCAGACCCAGTATGAGTCCGCCGAAAGCGACCAGGCCACCGTAGGTAAACCAGCGCATCAGATTGCTTTCATCCATACCGTTAATTTTACGGTTAAGGCTGACAATCTCCTCTTCCAGCGTGGAAATCTGCTGAGCATAGTTATTGTTTTCCTGGCCCAGGCTACCACTTTGCTGTTTAAGGGAGGAGATCGCTTCCTCCTGCTGTGACAGCTTGGCATCATTTACTTTGATCAGTTCTTGTAGCTTAGGAAAGCGAGTTGCCATACTGGTGCCTGAAGAGACTTTATCTGCGCTTATCCAGCCGGTTCTGCCACTCGGCGTTTTGATCTGTATATACTTAGTTTTCTCGTCACGACTTAATACGGTAACGGGGGTACCGCTTCGAATTCGTCCGCTGATGCGGTACTGATCACTTGGGCCGCCGTGGTAAAAAGTGTAGACGTCATCACTGATGTAGTTTGCAGCTACGGCCTGTTGTGACATGCCAGTCAGCAGAGATAAAGTGGCGATAACACAGATCAAAAATCTGGAAGGGAGTAACGTTAACGGGTTCATGTTGTTCCTGTGTGATTATATGTTGAGAACCTGCGAATACGTTCGGAACTTTCTCTGCGGACGATAAAACAGTCCTTATGCGCGAAAGGTAGCGTAGTGGAATGACGGGTCCTTTCCAAGCTACCTGACAATGCAGAAGGCTTTTTATCGTTCGCCCTACGGGGCTTTCAGAGCAATGCGATCTCTACGTTGGCAATTTTCGACAGGCAACCAGCATGCCTATAATCACCGCCTTGATATCGTATTGCTCTGATAGCCAGAGGCGTCTCGAACTTATGCGAAGGTTCCTTAGCTTTCCCCCCCCATAAAACTGAAAATAGTTTTCAGGCAAAGCCGAACAGGATAGACCTGCATCAGGTATATTAGTTCAGTGCGGTATAGTACGTATTTCGTATCGGAGAATCAAAGTTTGTAGCCATTGTCGGCCTTTTTTAGAATTAGTCGTTATTTTCTGTAGCCAGAGGCAGACTAAGGGGCTTGATTCAGGAACTTGTTGGTCGATTTCATTTATTTTTATATCCCCTTATTTTGCAGGGAAATATCCTGCCCTAATGATGCTATACTCCCGCGCCATTCGATTGATTTTAGCAGAGGAGAGTAATTGTGGCTTTTATCCGATGGTTTCTTGGACGGATTATTCTGTTATTAAATGCTGTGTTTAGTCCGCGCCCGGTTAAGCGGGAAGCCGATGTGCAGCGTCAGTTGGATTTGCGTACTGCAAATTTATCACTGTACCAATTCGAAGCTTGTCCATTTTGTGTCAAGGTTCGTCGCTCAATGCGTCGCAACGGTCTGAATATTGAGTTGCGGGATGCAAAGAAAGTTGAGCTGCACCGCGACGAGCTGTTACAAGGCGGAGGCCGGGTGAAAGTACCTTGTTTGCGAATTGACGATGCCGACGGCGAAGTACGTTGGATGTATGAGTCATCAGACATTATTCATTATCTTGAACAAACCTATGTTCAGGCCTGAAATGAGTTAAGTATTATTAAAAAGCAGCTTATAAGCTGCTTTTTTTTGCCTGATGCTGGCGTTCCTGTTCGGCTTAATATAGTTTAGCTGTATAAATAACCAGTTAAGTTGCGTTAGTCTGATCGATGAATTTATATATAGCTGAGAAGCCTAGTCTGGCGCGGGCAATTGCCGATGTTCTGCCTAAGCCTCACCGCAAGAGAGAGGGCTATATAGAGCTGGCAAACGGTGATTGTGTCAGCTGGTGCCTTGGGCATCTGCTGGAACAGGTCGATCCGGATGCCTACAACCCTGACTTTAAGTCCTGGCGTTTTGAACACCTGCCTATTATTCCCGATGAGTGGAAGCTTAAGCCCCGCAGTAAGACCCGCAGCCAGTTAACGGTACTTAGAAAGCTGATCAAACAGTCTGATCAACTGATTCATGCCGGAGATCCCGACCGTGAAGGGCAGTTGCTGGTGGATGAGGTGATTAACTATCTGGGTGCCAGCGAAACAAAAAAGCGTAACGCTCAACGATTGTTAGTGAGTGACCTTAACCCTGCAGCGGTTAAAAAATCGTTGTTGAACCTCAAAAGCAATAGTGAATTTATACCGTTATCTATATCGGCGCTTGCGCGTTCGCGGGCCGACTGGCTGTATGGTATGAATATGACCCGGGCCTATACCATTAAGGGGCGTCAGGCAGGTTATAACGGTGTGTTGTCGGTTGGCCGGGTACAGACTCCTTTGCTAGGGCTGGTCGTTCAAAGAGACAAAGCGATTGCTGAGTTTATCTCTAAGCCCTTCTATGAAGTGCAGGCGCAGCTGGAAACGGATAAAGGCGAATGTTTTAGCGCTAAATGGCAGCCGAGTGAGAATTGCCGGCCCTATCAGGATGACGAGGGTAGGGTGCTGGTTCGTAAACTGGCAGAAAATGTGGTCTCGCGTATACAGGGGCAGCAGGCCCGTGTTGTTGACCTTGAACAGAAGAAAAAGCGTCAAAAAGCGCCGCTGCCTTTTAACTTGTCATCGCTACAGATAGAAGCAGCAAAGAAGTTTGGTCTGAGCGCCAAGCAGGTTTTGGATTGCTGTCAGTCTCTGTATGAAAGGCACAAACTTATCACCTATCCTCGATCAGATTGTCGCTATCTACCTGAGCAGCATTTCTCGCAGGCAGATGAGGTGATGAGTTCGGTTTTATCAAATATTGAATCCCTGCAGCAGTTTAAAGATGGGCTTGACCATAAACGTCGCAGTAGCGCCTGGAATGATAAAAAAGTAACCGCCCACCATGCCATTATCCCTACCACGCGAACCACGGCGGTTAGCCGTTTGAGTGCAGATGAACGCAAGTTATATGATCTGATCAGTCGGTATTACCTTGCGCAGTTTATGCTGGCTTATGAGTATTATGATACCAAAGCAAAAATTGAGATCGGCGGGGGGCTGTTTATTGCCTCAGCTCATCAAACGATTGAGATGGGCTGGAAGCAACTTCTTAACTCCAAGAGTGAAAAGAACTCTACGCTGCCGGAGCTAAATCAGGGGCAATCATTGCTCTGTGTTAAAGGCATTCTGGAAGAGAAACAGACTCAACCGCCTAAGCACTTTACCGATGCAACCTTATTGGCTGCGATGACCGGTATAGCCCGCTATGTCACTGATCCCGAGATTCGAAAAGTTTTGCGCGAAACCGATGGTCTGGGTACGGAAGCGACACGGGCGGGAATAATTGAGTTGCTCTTTACCCGGGGCTTTTTACGACGGGAAGGTAAAGCGATACGTGCAACCGGGGTCGGTACAGCGTTAATAGACTGTTTACCTGAGAGCGCATCCACACCGGATATGACCGCTTTATGGGAGTCGATACTGACTCAGGTCAGCCAGAAAGAGAGTAGTTACAACAGCTTTATGGGGCCGCTTACCGAACGTTTGAAAGAGTTAATTGATCAGTCCGGCAGGGTCATAATTCCTGCATCGTTAAAAGCGATGTCGCCACCTGCGGGCAGGCGTAAAGCGGGAGCAGGAAAATACCGTAAAAGCCGAACCGGTAAAGCAGGTTCAGGTAAAGCAACTTCAGGCAAGGCAGGCTCAGCTAAAAAGAAACAGGCCCGTACGGGAGCAAAGAGCCGGGCCGGGTAGTGCTTTGTGTCAGTGAGGTTTGTTATTAAAAATCAGAATCAAAAACGGCGCTCATCGGCGCCGTTTTTATAGGTACTTGTACGCTGTATGTAGCTTAGCCAAGCTTAGGTTCGTGCCAGTTAACGCACTTCAGAAATTTGTGTTGTGGATAAAACTTACCGTCTTTACCGGTCTGATCTTCGCCGGACTTAATAAAGGCTTCCGGCAGTTCTCCGCCGCGATAGACATTCAGTCCAACTTCTTCACGGTAATAGTTCAGTGTTTGCTCTACTTCATCTTCAGTTTTGCAAAGCTTTGACAGATTGCTTGCCTGAACCGCAGACATATCTTTATCAGCATCGATGCCAAGGATATGCGCCATACCATAAGTGACTACCAGAATATCTGCTACCGCATCGCGAACTTCTGACATGTCACGTTTATCAATGCCTTCAACCAGTTCAGCCAGTTCTTCCTGAATCAGGTGGAGCTGCTTGCCTGCTTTATCCCATTCTGGATTATCAGTATTGCCCTGTAGGTTGCCGAATACTGTATTTAGGTATGAAACGTCTGTGAAGTTACTCATGATTATTCGCTTAAACTATTCAGGTTGAAAAAGAGGAAGATATAATGATCTTCTTTAGCCCACGCTGCAAGCGTTAAACCCGGCCAGATCGGATTAATCCTGTAGCAATTCAGAAACTGTAAACTGGATATCTTCAGCGGGTACGGGTTTGCTGAACAAATAGCCCTGATAAATGTTGCACCCATAGCTGTTAAGCAACTTTAACTGGAGCTCAGTTTCTACCCCTTCAGCAATAACATCAATATTCATGCTTTGAGATAAGCCCACTATTGTTTTAGCTATGGCGGCATCACTGGTGTTGTGATGCAGATCCTGAACAAATGATTTATCTATTTTCAGATAGTTGAGAGGCAGTTTCTTCAAATAGCTGAGGGAAGAAAAACCGGTGCCGAAATCATCCAGCGCGAAGCCTATGCCCAGTTCCTGTAGCTGCCACATCTTTTCGATGATGGTATCTACATTGTCAGAAAGCACGGATTCAGTCAGTTCCATCTTCAGCTGTTTAGGGTCGATAGCTAACCCCTGGATGATCTCTACAACGTCATTAACAAAGCTATCGTTCTGGTATTGTTTACTGCTGACATTAACCGAGATGCTGAATGTACTGTCGATTTTGTCCTGCCACTGTTTCAGCTGGAAGCAGGCCTGTTCAATTACCCAGAGCCCGATCGCCTGAATCTGACCTGTTTCTTCTGCGATGGGAATAAAATCTAACGGTGAGATCAGGCCTTTTTCTGGATGATGCCAGCGAATAAGCGCTTCAACTCCCAGTATATGGCCCTGCTGGTTTACCTGTGGTTGATAGTACAGTTCAAATTGATTGAACTGTATTGCCCGGTGAAGATCCGTTTCAAGTTCGGCGCGTATATTCGCGGCGGCCTGCATTTCCGGATCAAAGAAACAGACCGCATTGCGGCCATTCGATTTAGCCTGATACATCGCCAGATCAGCCCTTTGAAGTAGCTGATCAATACTCTTATGCTCAGCATCTGAAAACAGGGTGATACCCACACTAACCGTTATACGATGCTGAAAGCCGATAAACAGATAAGGCTTATTCAGTTGATCGATTATTTTCTTGGTAATTCTTTGAATCTGGAACACTGCCCGGTCACGATTTGAATCCAGATCGGACAACATAATAACGAACTCGTCTCCACCAAAGCGGGCGACGGTGTCTGTTTTACGGATCTGCTCGGAGATACGATCTGCAACTTGTTGTAGTAACAGATCGCCATGATGGTGTCCGGCAGTATCATTCAGGGTTTTAAAGTTATCAAGGTCAATAAAGAGCAGGGCGCCTTCTTTCTTATTCCGATCCGTTTGCATAATTGCGGTTTCAAGCCGTTCCGATAACATCTGGCGATTAGGCAGCTTGGTCAGAGGGTCATAGTAGGCGAGTTCTTTTATGAACTCTTCAGAGGCTTTACGTTCGCTTATATCGGTCAGAGCTCTGACGTAGTGGGTAACGACGCCTTCTTCATTGGTCACCTGGGTGATGGTTAACCACTCGGGGAATACTTCTCCATTTTTGCGTTTGCTAAGTATCTCTCCTTGCCATTGCCCTGTAGCCCTGACCTGATGACGGATCTCTGCATAGAATGTATCAGTGTGTTGGCCTGAACGGAGTAATCTTGGCGTTTTGCCTATGGCTTCTGTTTCGCTGTATCCGGTAATCTCAGAGAACGCCTGATTGACACTGAGAATGATATTATCGGCATCGGTAATACACATGCCTTCCTGAGTTTCAAAGGCAACCGCTGCGATACGCAACTGCTCTTCATTTTCTCGTCTTACCCTAACTTCATGGCGTAGGTTTGTAATGGCATTGGAGACATTATCAGCCATGCTGTTGAATGATCCTGCCAGACGCCCCATCTCATCCTGACTACTAACTTCTAACCGCTTCTCATATTCGCCGTTGTGGAATTTTTGCAGGCCATCATTGATTGAGGTGATGCGACGGGTAAGGGCATTGGCCATCCAGATAGCAATGGCGATCACAATAAGCATCAGTATCAGGGTCGACGCGATAAGTCCGCCGGTAGATTGCTTCAATTGTCGCTTAATTTCCCGGGTTAAAGCATCCTGAAGCTTCATGTATTCGTTAATCTGGCTAGTTATAATACCTGAAATTCTATAATTCGAATCAACAGCAGCCTGATGGAATTCATCGATATTTGCGCCGATAGTGACGAAGCCAAAGCCTTTATCAGACTTGCCATAACGGCCAGTATAGTAAGGTATGGTTGCAGCAGTAGTTAATTTCCACAGACCGCTGAAATAGATTTTAAAAGAGCCTGAACCGCCGTTGCGGGTTAGCTGGTCCCAGCCCTGGCACTGAGGCGAAAAGTTGAGGTAGCGACAATCAAGTGCGATGGTGCCCTGATGGATAAGCTGTATGGCTGGTTTTTTTTCCAGAGAGGGCTGGTCAAATTCAGGTATGCCGGCCAGGAATTCATGGGAAGGTTGGCCTGATGCCTGCCATTGCTGATACAAGGTGTTATCCATCCAGGGCGTTTCAGGCAGTCCGGTCTGGTTGTTATAGCCATGGATAAAATAGTCTCTGGGGTGTGATATAGCCCGGTTTTTGTAATCCCACATAAAGGCATAATTGCCCTGGCTGGCGTCAGCTATAGGTGTATAGCGTTGGGAGGTGGGGATGATCCGGTCTGTGAATTGACGAATATGATCGTGATTCAGAGCCAGCGTGATATAACCGGTGATTTCGCCATCTTTTACCAGCGGGGTAGCCCAGCGAATGATCCCTTCGAAGCGTTTACCTAACGGGTTTTCAGTTCCTGCATAGGCAGAATCTTCGGGTTTAAAAGGAAGGCCTGCGGCGTCTGTTCTTTCCGGAATGTAGGGGCCGATTATTTGGCTACCCACGTAAGTGCCTATCACCTCAGAAATATAGATCTCGCCGGCTTTCAACTGTTGAAGTTCGGGCCAGTATGTTTCTGCTTTGGCGAAAGTATTTATCGGCTTGGTGATATCTTGTAACCGGGACTCCGGCTGATCACTGACTTTGATCAGCTCTTTGCCATCCAGACCGATGAGTGTCATTTCCCGATAGAGCTGTTTGTTGCTCCATATACCGTACTGTTCCTTAGGTCGATAGTGAAAGCTACGGGCATTATCTTTTAGCTCAGAGGTTTCAGCCGCTATCGTTTTTGTCTTTAGCTCAGTAACCGGCATCCAATAGGTTTTATTTTCAGCAAGCTGCCAGTCGCCATGTTTATAGAGGCTTCGGGTTCGGTTACCCATGAAGGTTTCAAAGGTTTTTTCATCTTTGCTGATCTGAGCGGCAAGCAGGATATCCTGATCCCTTTGATAGAGAAAATTAGCAATAGCCCGGGCAGTGTCAGTGGTAAGACGTTCTATGGATTCCCTGGACCGGTCATCCAGGGCATTGGTGCTGTCTTCTATTACTGAGTCGCCAACCTCCTGAATAGTTTCCAGCATATTATCAGCCATGGCTGCTGAGCGATCGGTAACTTCCTCGCTTAGGCGAACAGCCGCATGCCAGGCAAACAGGGCAAGCGCAATGAGTGGAACCATCTTTATCAGAATAAAGATGCTGATTAGCTTACCGCGAATGCTTTTCAGGAATTGCAGGCTCAAAGTAAAATCCTTTTTCTAAGCGCCTCTAACTGCTGGGGCTTTGAAAATCTTTGTAAGTTTTACATTGAATTATAGAAATCAAAAAAAGGCATGTGGCACGTAATTAACCAGTTTGGGCAGCATATATCGTCAATCTATCACCGGATAGAGGTGAATTATATAATGTGTAAATTATCTCTATTGACTGTGTTGCAGGTCATAAGCTTTATCAGGGTTAGCCCTTATGATGTCTGTCTGAAATCGCCAGTGGCATCAAGGTTGTTGCTAAGCTGAAGAACGGTTAAAAAACGGATCATTAATAGAAAAGTATCATCGGGACATATGATAGAAACGGATAAGCAGTCCAGTATAACCAGCAAACAATCCTCCACGGTTGTCGGTGGCTGGTCTGTTGCGGTTGGTCGGGCGCTTAATGCATTAGGTTACGATGGAGACCGGTTGCTTAAAGCGGCAGGGGTGGACCTGTCTCAGAAAAATGATATCGATGTCAGGTTCAGCTCAGACCATACCCGAAGGTTATGGGCGATCGCGTTGGCTGAAACCGGTCAGGAGAATATAGGGCTTCAGGTTGCCAGTTATGTCTGTCCGACGACTTTTCATGCACTTGGTTTTTCGCTTTGGGCCAGTAGTAGCCTGAGGGACGCGCTTCAGAGAATGGTCCGCTTTGAGGTATTGCTGAATGATGGTTGCCGGTTATCTCTTCAGCCTGCAGAGGTCCGGGATTACGATAGTTTTACCATGCAGATTAAGCAAGCTGAGAGTGTGGCTTTAGTGACTCCGGAAGGCGTTGATTACTTTCTCGGAGCCGTGGTGAAGATGTTTCGGGAAATGTCTGGAGACGGCTTTTCCCCGGTTAGTGTCAGTTTTACCCGTGATACACCCGAAGAGCCTCAGCTATGGCAAGACTACTTTAACTGTCCGGTTAGTTTTGGTAGCTCGGAAAACTGTTTGGTATTAGATTCAAACCAACTTGATCAGGCGCTACATACCGGAAACCGAATGCTGGCTGAGCAGAACGATAAGCTTGTTGAGGAGTATCTGGAGCGCTTTCAGATGAATGACCTCTGTAGTCAGGTTCGTAATACGCTGATTAATCTTATGCCTTTAGGTCTTACAACCCTTGATGATGTGGCTGACGAATTAAATATGGTTGCCAGAACGCTACAGTATCAACTGACATTGAATGGCACTACTTTACAGAAAATTCGCGATCAGATACGTGAGGAGCTGGCTCGCCAGTATTTGCAGTATTCCCGCCAAACGATTACAGAGATAGCTTACTCGCTGGGTTTTTCAGATCCAGCGCATCTGAACAGAGCTTTTAAGCGCTGGACTGGTGAGAGTCCTACAGTGTTTCGACGACGTTTCAGCGCTTAGCTTAAGTGCTTAATTTCAGTGTTTTGTTTAAGTGCCGGGTTTCAGGCTTAGTCCTGATCTGATTGATAGATGTTTTCCCCTTGGTTTAAATGGTAAAAGCTTTGCTTTAAATGGCAAAGACAGATAACAAATCGCCCGTATACTGACACTATATTGATTAACAAGTTAACAATAATAAGTGAGGTTTGTTATGGGTGAAGTTGTTCTGGCAGCGAAAGTGACGCATGTTCCCTCTATGTTTATTTCTGAGCAGGAAGGGCCGCTTAACGGGATTCGCAAAGAGGCGATCGAAGGTCTTAAACGCATTGGCGATCTGTGTCGTGAGCGTGAAGTCGACACTATCGTTGTGGCGGATACTCACTGGCTGGTTAATGCCGGTTATCATATTAATGCCAAGCCGGATATGTCGGGCCTGTTTACCAGTACTGAGTTTCCACACTTCCTGAATAATATGGAATACAACTATGTTGGGGATCCGGAGTTAGGCCAGCTGATCGCTGATACAGCCACTAAAAACGGTGTGACAACGCTTTGTCATCATGAAGTGGACACTTTAGAAGTTCAGTATGGCACCCTGGTTCCACTGCGTTATATGGGCATAGGTACGGATATTAAAATTATTTCAGTTGCTGGCTGGATGTATGACGCAGAACTGGAAGAATCAAAAATTGTTGGTGAGTCTATTCTTGAAGCGGTGAGAAAGTCGGGTAAGAAAGTTGCCTTTCTGGCCAGCGGTTCTCTGTCACACCGTATACCACCGAACAAAGATGTGGGTGATTATCTGTTCAAGATCAGCCGTCCATTGAATCAGCAAACTGATCTGATGGTATTGGATATGTGGAAGCAGGGCCGTATTAAGGACTTCCTTGAGATCATGCCGAAATATGCAGAGGACTGCGCTGGTGAAGGTGGCATGCATGATACCGCTATGCTGTTCGGTCTGTTGGGTTGGGACAAATATGAAGGCCAGGGCGAAATGATGACCGAGTACTTCCCAAGTTCCGGTACCGGTCAGTGTAATGTGCTATTCCCGGTCTCTACTAATGCGAAATCGCAACAGGATGTTCACCCGGTTTAGTAAGAGTTAAACAGGTAATAAAAAAGGGGCTTCAAGCCCCTTTTTCTATTCTGTATTCAAATGAACTAATTACAGACCCAGTTTCTCTGCCACGTAATCAGCGTCTTTATCACCACGGCCGGACAGGTTGATCAGGATTTGCTGATCTTTACCCATCGTTGGCGCAACACGCATCGCCCAGGCAACGGCATGGGCACTTTCCAGTGCCGGGATAATACCTTCAACCCGAGACAGGGTCATAAAGGCGTTCAGACATTCTTCATCGGTTGCTGTTTCGTACTCAACACGGTCAATGTCTTTCAGGTAGCAGTGCTGTGGGCCTACGCCAGGGTAGTCCAGGCCGGATGCGATAGAGTGAACCGGCATCGGCTCGCCATCATCAGTTTCCAGTACGTAGCACTTCATTCCGTGGATCTGGCTTGGCTTACCCAGGGTCATAGTTGCAGAGTGATCCGGTGTATCCAGACCTTTACCTGCAGGCTCAACTCCGACGATTTTAACATCGTCATCGTTCAGGAATGCGGTGAACAGCCCCATTGCGTTAGAACCACCGCCGACACAAGCGGTAATGACATCAGGGTTCTTGGCGAATTTTTCATTAAACTGCTGACGGGCTTCACGGCCGATGATGCTCTGGAAGTCACGTACCATTTTCGGGAATGGATGTGGGCCCACAACAGAGCCAATGGCATAAATATATTCTTCTGGATTCTTCAGATACTCTTCAAACGCACTGTCGACAGCATCTTTTAGAGTGGCGGTGCCGCGGGTAACCGGGACCAGCTTACAGCCCAGAATCTTCATCTTAGTAACGTTAGGGTGTTCTTTCTCGATATCCACCTGACCCATATGGATTTCACAAGGGATACCGACTAAAGCGCAGGCAGTCGCCAGTGCAACACCGTGCTGTCCTGCACCGGTTTCAGCCAGAACTTTCTTTTTACCCATGAATTTGGCCAGTAGCGCTTCACCCAGACAGTGATTGATCTTATGCGCACCGGTGTGGTTCAGGTCTTCACGTTTCAGGAAGATCTGTGCACCACCCAGCTGTTCACTCAGGCGTTTGGCATGGTAAATAGGGCTTGGACGACCAACGTAGTCCTGGAACAGGCTCATTAGTTCATTCTGAAATTCTTCAGTCTGACGGATCTCTTCGTAAGCCTGATCGATATCATCCATCACTTTTTTCAGTTCAGGGGGGATGATCTGACCGCCGTAGCTACCAAAAAATCCTTCTTTGTCAGGCATTGGCGCAAAATCAAACTTACTCATGGGACCTCTCTTATCTTGTTATATCGGCAGTAACCTTTAAGTGATACTGCGAACAGCGTTCAGACGCTGCATTTTGTATAGTAAAGAGAGAAATATATCGCTGTAGGAGGCGGTTGCCAACTATCGGAAGGATTTATTTTAAGAATATTGATCGGGAACTGTATTTAGCACTTGTTCAAAGGTTCTTTAGCCAAAGTCCAGCTCGATCTGGTGCTCTTTTGAAACGGTTTTTTTGAAGCCAAGCGACTTCTGCTGTTTACTGATTTCACGTAATCTATTGCGGGCTTCGTGATAGCAATGAAACACCGTATGATTGAATGCACCGCTGTCGCGCACAGAATTACCCCATGACTCTGTTAACACCCAGTCACCCATCAGGTCCTGATAGAGTCGGACTATGAAATAGTCCTGATGTTTACGCCAACGAATGATCAAAAAAGTACCACAATTAATTTGTCTGGGGTGATATCAAAGCACGAGGCGGGCAATTATAATCGGCGTTTCGCCCCATAACCACTGATTTTTTTCTTTGGAGAGTTGTTTGAATTTATCAGGTCTGAACATCGTCGCTGATGAGAATATTCCCGCGCTGGAATCCCTGTTCGATTGTTTCGGTAAGATCACCCGAATTCCGGGTAGATCAATGAAAAAAAGTGATCTTAAAGAGGCGGATATTCTATTGGTTCGCTCGGTAACTAAGGTCGACCGGGCGTTACTTGAAGGCACGCCGGTCAGCTTTGTAGGTACCGCAACAATAGGCACCGATCATATCGATCAGCACTGGTTACACGAGCAGGGTATTGGTTTTAGTAGTGCGCCGGGCTGTAATGCCGATGCGGTGGCAGAGTATGTGCTGAGTAATTTGTTGCTGGTTGCCCGTGAACAGGGCTTTGATCTGTTGGATAAAGTGGTAGGTATTGTTGGTGTCGGCAATGTTGGCCGTCGTTTACAGCGCCGCTTAGAACGGTTAGGCGTTAAGCTACTGCTGAATGATCCACCCCGGCAAAGTGCCGGAACAGAAGGCATGGTGCCATTGGATCAATTGTTGAAAGAAGCAGATATCATCTGTTTGCATACACCATTGGTAAAAGATGGAAAGTATCCCAGCCACCATCTTCTGAACCAGGACAATTTGCCATTGGTAAAGCAGGGGGCGGTGTTACTGAATGCAGGGCGGGGGCCGGTCATTGATAATACAGCGTTACTCAATTGGCACTTAATCCGTGAAGATGTCACCTTGCTACTTGATGTCTGGGAAGACGAGCCCCGTGTTGGAAGCGAACTGGCAGAGCGGGTAAGAATTGGTACTCCCCACATTGCCGGCTATAGTCTGGATGGTAAGATTCGGGGTACATGGATGCTTTATAACGCATTTTGCGAACACCGGGGGCTGGTTCCCGATGTGGATTTTAAGCAGTGTCTTAGCGAAATTGTACAGCCGGTTGTTAAGCTGACCGGCAAGGAAGATCTGACCGATATTATCCATATGATCTATGATCCGGCCGATGATCATGCTCGCTTTATGAGTTCGCTTGATGATGCTGCAATGCAGCCTGAGCGCTTTGACCAGTTACGTAAGCAGTATCCTGTTCGGCGAGAATTTGCCGCCGCCGGGTTTTCGGGTGCTAAGTTAGCGTCTGATTTAAAAGGTCAATTGGTCGCTGCGGGTTTCATCTGCGATTGATCTTCGAAATTGCACTTGCTTAGATAAGCGGGTTTGATAAATATGCGGCTTTGTTAGATAAGCGGCTTTGTTAGATAATTAGTTAGCCGGTAACAGGGCTTAACAGAAAACTCAGGAACGGATGCTGATTTAATGGCAGTGCAGGAAGATTTGCTTGAACAGAGTAAAAAACTCTCGGAACTAAGGTTGCAGATAGGCGAGCCGGTACGGGTAGAGATCAGGTCTCCCCGGGGCAGGTTTACGGCTAAGTTATTGGGCTATTCTGTCAACGGTGGTGTGATGATTAGCGCGCCTTCTGCTAACAGCAACGTTTCATCTTTGATAAATGAGGGTAATCTGGCTAATCTGCGCATGGTTAGTGGTAACCGGATCTGTAGTTTCACCAGTAAAATACTGAAACAGTATGATCAGCCGTTCGGCTACTGGGTACTAGAATATCCAAAACAGATTAATGAACAGCGCATCAGAGAACATACCCGGGTACCCGTTGGCTTAATGAGCTCGGTTGATGATCATGATGAAATGAGTGAGCGGCAGGATCTGCCGGTCAGTGCACTATGTATAGATATAAGTCTGGGGGGCGCCTGTCTGCAACTGCCGCGCTCTTTGGGTGAAGTGGGGGACAAGTTCTATCTGACTACCCGGGTTCAGATCGGTGATATCGATCAGGTATTACTGGCACCGGTTGAACTGCGTAATGTACATACCAGTTCAGTAGATTCAGGTAGCTTATATAACCACGGGGTAAAGTTTGTCGATCTGGATGAAGATAGTCGATTGATTATAGCTGCCTTTGTATATCAGCAGTTTCTGGTTGAGACCGGTAATCTCGATCAGAATGGACAGGAGTTATAGATGTTTCGATTGGGTTTAATCGTGAATCCCCTGGCGGGCGTCGGTGGCAGTGTAGGCTTGAAAGGCAGCGATGGCGAAGAGATTGCCCGTAAAGCACTGGATATGGGGGCTGAACCGAAAGCAAACCTGAGAACGTTACTTGCACTGGATGCGCTTCGGGGCCTGGATCTTAAGTTGACCACCTATCCGGGAGAGATGGGCGAAAACGTTGCCCGAGAGGCTGGCTTTGAACCTGTTGTTATCGGTTCAATCAATCCCGGTAATACCAGTGCTAAAGATACTGAGGCTGCTGCATGCCAGATGGTAGAAGAGGGTATCGATCTTATTCTCTTCGCGGGGGGCGATGGTACTGCGCGTAATATATGTCACGCTATCAGTGACAGCGTTCCGGTGCTGGGCATTCCTGCCGGCGTTAAAATTCACTCCGGAGTTTATGCCATTACGCCAAAGGCGGCGGGCGAAATTGTCGCCATGCTGGTTAGAGGGGAGTTAGTAACCCTGGGTGATCAGGAGGTCAGGGATATTGACGAAGTGGCCTTTCGCGAAGGTCGGGTGCGGGCAAAATACTATGGCGAGTTATTGGTACCGCAAGAACCACGCTTTCTACAACATACCAAAGAAGGTGGTAAGGAAGTAGAAGAGATTGTACTTGATGATATAGCCGCTGACTTCAATGAATCTATGGAAGATGATGTACGCTACATTATGGGCTCAGGTTCAACTGTGCAGGCTCTGATGGACTCTTTAGGACTGGAAAACACACTCTTAGGCGTGGATCTGATTGAGAACGGTGAGCTGATAGGTCAGGATCTGACAGCACAGCAGTTGCTTGAAATGACCTCGGGCTATGAGACCCGGTTAGTAATTACCGTTATCGGAGGTCAGGGTCATATTATCGGGCGGGGGAATCAACAGTTGAGTGTCGAGCTGTTAAGGCGTATCGGCCGTGACAATATTATTGTTGTTGCTACTAAGAGCAAAATTCAAGAGCTAGAAGGGCGGCCACTGATTGTTGATAGCGGAGATGCAGAACTTAATCATAAGTTGTCCGGTCTTATTCGAGTAAATACCGGCTACCGTGACTCAATATTGTATCGGATCGCTGATTACTGACAGGTCTGAATAAGGCTTAAAATACCCCTCGTACAATCCGGCAAAAATCCCATACTCTGTTATTCTGAAAGGAAGAGGGAGGCAGTAATGGGATTTGAGCTGTTAAAATTTTTAGTCCGGCTGATATTGCCCGACTGGATGCAGAATCGTGAGCCCGACCGGGCTCATTTCTATCGACGCAAATTTACCGGGGCTTATCGTGCCCGAAAGCAGCTGGTGACTCTATTGTGGTGCGGTAGCGGGCTGTTGATGCTGCTGATCCCTGTGCCAGCATTCATTATTACCACCGCATTATTTACAACCTTTATCTCTTTCTCTTTGCTGGATGAAGCGGGTTAATGCTTTGTGGTGTGACTAAGTCTGACCGGATAATAAAAAACCGCCAGAAGGCGGTTTTTTCATTTAATAATGTTGTTACTTAGGCAGACTACCTTCAACGCCTTGAACGTAGTAATTCATGCCTGACAGAGCACCATCATCAAGTACTTCACCGGCAGGGATAACCTGTTCACCGTTCTGGTTGATAACCGGGCCCTGGAATGGGTGTAAAGATCCATCCACAATCGCTTTCTGAACTTTTTCAGCTGCAGCGACTACGTCAGCAGGGACCGCATCGTTCCATGGTGCCATCTCAACCATACCGGACTTAATACCGCCCCAGGTATCACCTGACTTCCAGTTACCATCAATCACTGCCTGAGTACGCTCAATGTAGTATTGATCCCAGTTATCGATAATTGCTGTCAACTGGTTGTTAGGCGCATAGCTGGACATATCTGATGCCTGGCCAACACCCCATACACCACGTTGCTCTGCTACCTGAAGAGGCGCAGGGCTATCGGTATGTTGCAGGATGATATCAGCACCCTGATCGATCAGAGTCTTAGCCGCATCCGCTTCTTTGCCCGGATCGTACCAGGAGTTCACCCAGACAACTTTAACGGTTGCATCAGGGTTAACGGCGCGAGCGGAACGAGCCACTGCGTTGATGCCACGTACAACTTCCGGGATTGGGAATGACGCAACATAACCGATGATATTAGACTTGGTCATATGGCCGGCAGCAGTACCTACAACATAACGACCTTCGTAAAAGCGGCCAGCAAAGGTACTCATGTTTTTAACGCGCTTATAACCGGTGGCGTGTTCAAACTTTACCTTAGGGAATTTTTTGGCAACTTTAAGGGTTGGGTTCATGAAGCCAAAAGACGTTGTAAAGATCAGGTCATGTCCACTGGCGGCCATTTTCCGAACTACGCGTTCTGCATCCGGGCCTTCCTTGACGCTTTCGACGTAGGTGGTTTTTACCTGATCGCCAAATTTATCTTCAATAGCCTGACGACCAATGTCATGGCGATATGTCCAGCCGTGGTCACCCACTGGGCCAACATAAACAAAGCCAACTTTGGTTTCAGCCATTGACTGTCCGGCAATAGCCAAACCTGCCACTGTTGCAGCTATGCCGACAATCTTCTTAAACGGATGCTTCATAGGTTTCTCCTGAAGGTCTTCTTCCTGTTGCCATCTAGGAGCAGCTTTACGGGCTGATCCCGATAATAATTTGTAATTTTCCAGCACTAATATTATTAGTCACGGCCGCCGGTGACAAATGAACCGGCGAGCCTTTAGTCTTTATTGTTTGATCAGGCGGTAGGTCTGAATGTTCGTCCCAGTGATGCTGGTGAATTTTCACGCAGTTTCAATCGATCCCGTGAGATCAGAACCAATACCAGAATGGTTGCCAGATAAGGTAGCATCGATAGGAATTGTGAGGGTATATCCAGCCCGAATCCCTGCCCATGAAGTTGCAGTATAGTTACCCCGCCAAACATATAAGCGCCGAGCAGAACCCGCCAGGGCTTCCAGGTAGCAAATACCACAAGTGCTAAAGCAACCCAGCCCCGGCCAGCGGTCATATTTTCTGACCACATAGGAGTATAAATAAGCGACAGATATGCGCCACCCAGGCCGGCCATCAGGCCGCCAAACATCAGCGCCATATAACGAATTTTAATAACCGGATAGCCCAGTGCATGGCTGGACTCCGGTGAGTCGCCTACTGCGCGTAATATCAGACCGCCCCGGGTTTTAAAGATAAAGAAACTCAGACCGAATACCAGCGCCACTGAGAGGTAGACCAGTAAGTTATGATCAAACAGCAAAGTACCGAAGAAAGGTATCTCTGACAGTAATGGCACGGGCAGGTTAGACAGAGGTTCAACGGTAACCCCGACGAATTCCAGGCCGATAAGCGCGCTCAGTCCGACCCCGAAAATGGTGATAGATAATCCGGTAGCAACCTGATTGGTCATCAGAGTCAGGGTGAGATAACCATGCAACAACGCCATCAGCATGCCGGCAAAAGCGCCGCATAATACGCCGATATAAGTATTGCCGGTGATCAGTGCACCAGCGAAGGCGGAGACAGCACCGATCAGCATCATCCCTTCTACACCCAGATTCAATACACCTGAGCGTTCAGTGATTAGTTCACCCAATGCCGCAAATAGCAGAGGCGTAGCGGCGCCGATAATAGTCAGGCTGGCCGCCAACAGGATAGTCATAGAATCACTCATGCGCTGGCCTCCTGTTTCACTGATTCTGTTTTAGAGGCTTTCTGAGTCATATTGATACGGAATTTGATTAATACATCACAGGCCAGCAGAAAGAACAGTAACATCCCCTGAAATACGCCGGTCACTGCCTGAGGTAGTCCCATTTCGATCTGCAGGGTTTCACCGCCAAGATAAGACAGAGCCAGTAAAAGACCCGCGATAGTGACACCCAATGGGTGTAGCCGGCCGACAAAGGCGACGATAATGGCGGTAAAGCCATAGCCCGGTGAAACCTGCGGCACTAATTGTCCGATAGGTCCGGATACTTCAATCATGCCAGCCAGTCCAGCCAGACCACCACCCAGTAACAGACTAAACCAGATCAGGCCTTTCTCTTTAAAGCCGGCAAAGCGGGCTGCCCTGGGAGCTGAACCTACGACTTTAACCTGAAAGCCGATCAACGTTTTGCTGAGTAAGATCCAGATAGTTGCAACCACCAGTAAGGCGATAATCATCCCAATGTGCAGGCGGGTATCTTCCAGAATGATGGGTAGCAGAGCGGATTCACTGAACAGTCGTGATTCAGGGAAGTTAAAGCCTTCAGGATCGCGCCAGGGACCATGCACCAGAAAACTCAGAAATAATCCTGCCACATAGGTCAGCATCAGGCTGGTGAGAATTTCGTTAGCATTGAAGCGGGTTTTTAACCAGGCTGGTACGGCGCCCCAGGCCATGCCTCCCAGTATTCCTGCAATCATCATGGCGGGCAAAACCCAGATGCTTTCGCTTTCATAGGCGAAGAGAGCAACGCCCCCGGCGGCTACTGCACCCATAACCAGTTGCCCTTCGGCACCGATATTCCAGACGTTGGCTTTGAAACCGATGGAGAGGCCCACTCCGATCAATATTAAAGGTATTGCCTTAACTAACAGCTCACTAAAACCATAGCTGTCACTAATAGGTAAAATAAAGAAGGCGTACAGTGCATCCAGTCCGTCGATTCCCATCAGGCTGAACATCAGGAACCCACTGAAAAGGGTTAATATCAGCGCCAGCAAAGGAGACAGGTAAACCATCAACTTAGAAGGTTGTGGTCTGGCAACCAGAGAAAAACTCATTGTAGGGCTCCTTGTGCCGGGCCAGGTTTGGTACTGGATTTATCTAAGCTAACACCGGTCATTAACAGGCCAACATCTTCAGCGCTGACCTCATTAATATCGTAAGACTCAGACATACTGCCGCCACAAATAGCCGCAATACGATGACTGATGGTAAGTAGTTCATCCAGATCCTGAGAGACGACCAATACGGCTGCGCCTTCGGCAGCCAGCTGTAACAGGGCGCGGTGTATCAGTGCTGCAGCGCCGGCATCAACGCCCCAGGTGGGTTGAGCGACAACCAATACCTTTGGTTGCTGTAATATTTCACGGCCGACGATAAATTTCTGTAGATTACCGCCGGAAAGGCTTCCGGCAAGAGCATCCTGACCAGGGCAGCGAACATCAAACAGATCGATAACCTGTCGGGTAAATTTACGAACGGTTTCTGTGGCAATAAAACCCTTGTTCAGAAATGGCTGGCTGACAAAACCACTTAATAGTGAATTATCGTTCAGTGACATGTCTGGAACCGATCCATGTCCCAGTCGTTCTTCAGGAACAAAGCAGAGACCTTGTTGCCGTCGCTTAGTCGAACCGCGGTGGCCGATCGATTCGCCACCGATAAGAATCTCATCCGCGGCGCTTAATACTTCACCGCTGAGCAGTTCCAGCAGTTCAGCCTGACCATTACCCGCAACACCAGCGATACCCATCAATTCACCACTGTGAACTTCGAGGTTGATATCGTGAAGGTCTATCCCGAAACTTTGTTCCGATTTACGACTAAGGGACCTGATTTCCAGGGTGACCGGGCCAGCTTCAGGGTGTTCGCCGCGTTGGGCGACTTCAAACTCTTCACCTATCATCAATGCTGCCATGCTGGCAGGTGTTTCATTGGCAGGGATACAGTTGCCAACATTACAGCCGTGGCGCAGGATCGTCGCTGATTGGCAGAGTTGACGAACTTCGTCCAGTTTGTGGCTGATATAAAGTATTGAACAACCTTCTTCGGACAGCTGACGCAGGGTAACGAACAGCGTTTCGGCTTCCTGAGGTGTCAGAACCGAAGTCGGTTCATCCATGATTAGCAGGCTCGGGTCCTGGAGTAGGCAGCGGACAATTTCGATGCGTTGTTTTTCACCAACCGACAGGCTGTGAACGGCGCGGTTAGGGTCCAGTGGCAGGCCATAACGGGTTTCAACTTCGAGAATTTGTTGTTCAAGTTGATCCATCGCGGGGGGATTGGTCATCCCCAGGGCGATATTCTCTTTAACCGTCAGCGCTTCAAACAGGGAGAAATGTTGAAATACCATACCGATACCCAGATCTCTGGCATGGGCCGGATTGGCAACCTGAACTTTATTTCCTTCCCAGATCATGGTGCCGGAATCGGGCTTCAGGATACCGTAAATCATTTTAACCAGAGTACTTTTACCCGCGCCATTCTCACCCAGCAGGGCGTGAATCTCTCCGGGCTCTATCCTCAGATCGACAGAATCATTTGCCAGGCAGCCTGGAAATTCTTTAGTGACAGACTGAAGTAACAGGCGAGGCTGGCCTATTTCCTGATCGTCGAAATTATTCTTCATTAACACTCCCGCCATTTATGGCGCTGACCTTCTGTTTGGCAGAAGAGACATCTTAAATCCAAAACAGACGGAAGATACCTGATAAGCCTCAAGAAAGACACGCTAAGTTGTTTTTATAATTGAGCGTTGTTAAAACTTACAGAAAACTGAACCTAGAGGTCAAGTTTTCTCTGTCTTTATATGGAATAAAGCCCCGTTATTATTGAAATTAAGCTGTTTTTTGTGTTTGTAGCTCGTGCTCTGCGTGCTGTTAAGTTTGTCTTTCAAATATAAAAAAACCGGGCAGAGCCCGGTAAAAGTGCTTGGTGCTGTTCGGGGTGATCGAACAGTACAACGGAAGCCTTGCAGGGACATGCAAGACAGATTGTCGGTAGGGTTTAAAACCAGACCGACAAAACTTTAAGTCGTCATTTGTATGACGGAATCGGTTTAGACTGTTAACAGCTTATGTAGTTAATAACAGGTATCCACCGATCATAGCGATGATAGAGCCGCCTATACGGGTCAGCGCAGGCAGTTGCTGACGCAGGTTTTGGCAGCTCAACATACCGGTAAAATACAGAACTGCTGAGCTACTCATAAATCCTGCTATAAACAGTAGTATGGAGCCTGTGGCGCCTAAACCGTGCGCCTGACCGTGAGCCAGAGCAAATATGGCAGTTATGGCAATGGCGATGCCCGTTGGCAGTCGTACCGCTACCGTGAGCAGTAGGCCACTAATGAGTACAGAGAGTGCGATGGTGCTTTCTATCATGGGCAAAACAATGCCTGACAGTGCAAGCCCGAATCCGGCTAGCAGAAACAGGAACAGACTCAGTGTCACTTTGATTTGAGCGCTTTTAGTTTGCCATGCTGCCCAGCCACCGATCGCCAGCATGGCCAGCAGGTGGTCCATTCCAGTCAGGGGGTGCAGGAAGCCGGCCAGAGTGCTGCTGGTTAAAGCATCACCGGTATGTGCAAAAGCCGGTGTTGATGCCAGCAGCGCTGCAGCTGTAATCGTAGAAATCATAGGGCTGAATTTCATCGGTACTACCTTTGTTGTTCTGTTTGTTGAAAGATGACTTATGAATCAGTCAAACGAATACAGCTGTCTGATACATATCCAATACCTTTCTAATAGACGTAGCAAAACCGGGGCCAGATTAAACGATTCGTGATACCCGGGTGACAGGCCCCGTTGTTATCGTTGTTGTTCAAATAATCGGGGCTCTACTATCCTTTGTTGTTAAGGTCTAACTGGAAAGCAGCTTTCCAGTTCGCCGAATAAATAGTCAGAAAAATGGCCGATGAAGGGGACTGTGTTTTTAAGACATCTCATACTGAGTGCTCTTTATGACTTCAGTCATATAAAACAGGTAATAATATCTATGCTGCAACTGCGAAATGTAGAAATATTAGACTAACGTAGTAATATTAGAGCCTGTTAATTTGCCTTGTTGGCCAGTGGAGTATTTCTCTTGAGTACAAAGTATCTCAAACGTTTTTTTAAACCCAAATCCATTGTGGTGTTCGGTGCCTCTGAAAAAGAGAACAGTATGGGGGGGATTCTGCTGCAGAATCTGCTCGAAGGAGGCTATCAGGGTAAATTAGCGGTGGTTAATAAGCGCGGTTATGACTCTGTTTTTGGGGTGCCTTGTTACAAGAGTATGGCACAGCTGCCTGAGATGCCGGAACTGGCCATTATCTGTTCGCCACCGGAGAGTGTTGCCGAGCTGGTGCGAAAGCTGGGCGCGCATATGGTTAAAGCTGCGATGATACTGACCGGCGGTTTGTCCCGCTCCAGTGAGGAACGTGGTAACTGCCTGCGTGATGATATACGTGAGGCTGCCAAACCCTACGGTATTCGTATTCTGGGCCCTGATTGCATGGGGATGCTGGTGCCGGGCCATAATATGAATGCCAGCTATTCACACGTCAATATTAAGAAAGGCAAAGTCAGTTATATCGGCCAGTCAGGGTTGCTGGGCACAGCGATGATCGATTGGGCGAATGGTCAGGAGATCGGTTTCTCTCATTTCCTTACGCTGGGGGAAGGTGTGGATTTGGATCTGCCGTCGATTATTGACTATTTGGCACAGGATCCATACACCCAGTCAATATTGATTCAGATGGATCAACTGAAAGGCTCATCACGGGATCTGTTAAGTGCATTACGCGCTGCATCACGTAATAAACTGGTACTGGTATTAAAGTCAGACATTATCTTTGATGAAGATAAGGAACACTTGCTGGCTCCGGGTATAAAAGATGAAGATATGGTGTATGACGCTGCCTTACGCCGGGCGGGCGTGGTGCGGGTTGAAACGATCGATCAGCTGTATAACGCGCTGGAAACACTGACGCGTATGAAGCCTATGCGTGGGGAACGGCTGGCACTGGTCTGTAATGGTATGGGTCCGAATGCTCTGGCTACTGATCAGTTACTGCGTAGTGGGGGGGAGCTGTCTGAGCTGACAGATGAGACTATCGAGGCGCTAAGGCAGGTATTACCCGATCACTGGAATCTAAAAAATCCAATCGATCTGCATGCTGATGCAACACCTGAGCGTTTTGCAAAAGTTACCCAGATACTGACTAAAGATAAAAATGTTGATGCGGTGCTGGTTACCCATGCGCCAACCCGAATGGCACCTGGTTTGGCCACCGCTGAAGAGATTATTAAAGTCGTACGTAATACCCCTCGAAATATACTGACCTGCTGGATGGGACGTAGTACGGCGATTGAATGTCGAAATCGCTTTAATGCTTCCGGAGTTACCACCTTTATCACGCCGGAAGAGGCTGTTGATGCCTTCATGCACATGGTCGATTTTCGTCGCAATCAGGAAGTGATGAAGCAGACTCCGGCCCCTTTCATTGACCAGAATGAACAAAATCATATCCGGGCCAAAAAACTGATTGCTGATGCGATGGCTGAAGGGCGTGATTACCTTACCCATAACGAGGCCTGTGATCTGCTCGATCAGTATGATATTCCGGTTTCAAATACCCACTATGCGACCGATGTCGATGGGGTGGTGAAAATTGCACAAAAGCTGGGGGGAGCCGTCGCGGTAAAAGCGATGCATCCGGAGAATGTTTATCCGTTTAATTACGATAATAAGGGCCAGCTACGCTGGAAAGACCTGGCGTTGGATCTGTTTTCTGCCTCTGAAGTTAATCAGGCGGTGACGCAACTGGCCTACCGGGTTCAGGAACGTTTTCCTTTGGGTGATCTGCATGGCTTCTGTGTTCAGCAGATGAAACGGGGCTTTCAGTCACTGCAGATCAATATGGGAATCACCCGTGATCCGGTGTTTGGTCCGATTCTGTTATTTGGTAGCGGTGGATATACCGTGGATGTTCTCGCTGATCGTCAGGTAATGTTACCGCCGCTGAACCTGAGTCTGGCAGAGCAGCTGATTAAAAACTCCCATGTGTACTCTGTTCTTAAAGAAAACAGTGAACAGCTAGAAAGGGATCTTGAGCAGTTAAGTACACTGTTGATTAAGCTTTCGCAGATGGTGGTTGAGCTACCTAACCTGAAAGGGCTGGAAATTAATCCTTTGCTGATTAATCGCCGTGGTGTACTCGCTGTCGATGTCTCAGTTTCTCTTGGTGAAGCATCTCAGCTGGCTATTTCTCCTTATCCGGAATATCTGGCTGAAGAGATCAAATTACGTCGTTCAGGCCGGCCGGGTATCGTGCGGGCTATTCGGGGTGAAGATGAACCGAATCATCTGGAGTTCTATAACCAGTTGAGCCCGGAATCGATTCGCCTACGCTATTTCTATAGTCGGGGTATTCCAACCCATCAGGAGTTGGCGAACTGGACTCAGATTGATTACGACCGTGAGATGGCCTTCATTGTTACCTCGCCACGGTTGGAAGGTAAAGGCTGGGAAACCCTTGGCGTCGTACGGGCGGTAACCGATGCCGATAATGTTAGGGCGGAATTCTCAGTTGTCATCCGGGATGATCTACAGGGTGAAGGTCTGGGTGTGGTATTGATGCAGAAGGCGATTGATTATTGCAAAGCCAGAGGCACATTAATGTTAATGGGATCTACCCTGACCTCTAATAAGGGGATGCAGGGCCTGGCCCTTAAGCTGGGCTTTAAGAACCACTACAACATGGAAGAAGATGTGATTGAGATGGAGATGATGCTGAATCAGCCGACAGAAGACTGGCAGAATTATCGTCTACAGCACTGATTTGTATTAATGATCTGCTTCTAAAAAAGGGCTATTTAGCCCTTTTTTAATACCTCTTAATAGTTTTAGATTTTGTTTTTGTGCTCCTTTACTATGCAGTATGAGTTAACAGGGAGCCTGGCGATGGCGAGTTTAAAAATGAAACAGGGGATAGTGCTAACCTCTAGCACAATCTCTTTTACCGTATGTTTTATGATCTGGATGATGTTTGCTGTCATCGGGATTCCAATCAAAGAACAGCTGGGACTTAATGAAACACAGTTCGGTTTACTGGCGGCAACGCCGGTACTGACCGGTTCACTGACGCGTTTGCCGCTGGGGTTGCTAGCGGATAAGTTTGGCGGACGCATTGTTCTGTTCCTGTTGATGCTGTCTACCGTAATACCTATCTACTGCCTCTCGTTAGCGACTGAATTCTGGCATTTTATCGTGCTAGGCCTGTTTGTAGGTCTGGCGGGTGGCTCATTTTCCGTGGGTATCGCCTATGTGGCTAAATGGTTTGAGAAAAAGAACCAGGGTTTTGCCATGGGTATTTTTGGTGCAGGTAATGCAGGTTCAGCTCTGACTAAACTGATAGCACCATCCATCGTCGTTGCCTTTGGCTGGCAGATGGTACCGACAACCTACGCTGTCATAATGTTGATAACGGCTATCTTATTCTGGTTCTTCAGCTATGAAGATAAGTCCCATCGAGTCTCTTCCGATGTGACCTTTGCTGATCAGTTGAAAGTTCTGAAAGACCCACAAGTGTGGCGCTATTGTCAGTACTACTCATTTGTTTTTGGCGGTTACGTGGCGTTGGCATTATGGATGACCAAATATTATATCGGTGAATATGGCTTTGATCTGAAAACCGCAGCATTACTGGCGGCCTGCTTTTCACTTCCGGGTGGTGTGTTACGGGCATTAGGTGGTTGGTTCTCAGATAAATATGGTGCGCATTCGGTTACCTGGTGGGTGATGTGGGTGTGCTGGATCTGCCTGTTCCTGATGTCCTATCCGCAAACCGAGTTCACTATTAAAACCATAGAAGGGCCGAAAACCTTCGATATCGCGTTGAGCCCGACCATGTTTACGGTGTTGTTGTTTATCGTGGGTGTGGCAATGGCCTTCGGTAAAGCATCAGTCTACAAATATATCGCAGATGATTATCCGGATAACATGGGGGCCGTATCCGGTATTGTTGGACTGGCGGGAGGCCTGGGTGGCTTTGTATTGCCAATAATGTTTGGTGCGTTACTTGATCTGACTGCGGTGCGCTCTTCCGCCTTCATGCTGATGTTTGGCGTTACCTGGGTGTCGCTGATCTGGATGTACGTTATTGAAGTCAGAAAAACACCGATTATGGGGCCGGGAACCGGTTAATCATCTGTCAACTACTGAATAGTAGAGTCAATTAAGGCTAGAAAAAATGGATTTAAAAAGGGCTTATTATTAAGCCCTTTTTTATGTCGATAATTGCAAATGAGCAAGGGGGAGGTAAAGGATTCAGTACTTATCTAAGTCAAAGAATGCTTTAAATCCCATGCAGCTAGCAGCAACCCTCTGATAATAATTATATTGGGCTGATTTCCTCAATCGTTTAGTCAGAGCTGTGTAATAGCCAGGTTATATTATCTAAGGTTTTGACTTGTAAAGAAAAAATTGATAAAAGTATTGTCCCGAAGAGAAAACCACTAACGCAAACGGTTTAGCGACGGGGAAGGCTAAAGTTAAGCCATAGGAAGCTGTACGCTCCCAACAAAAATTTAGGGATTAAATTGTCTATGGATCAGACATCAACCGCTATGGATAGTGGCCTCTTTTCGCTTGTAACTATCTTGCGCGTGCAAGGTATGCCAGCCGAACCTGAACAACTTCAACATCAATTTGCAAAGCCCGGCCAACCACTTGGTTCGCAGGAGCTTCTTCGTGCGGCTAAAAAACTGGGTCTTAAAGCCCGTCAACTTGAAACGTCGTTCAGCCGTCTTAATAATGCCAGCCTGCCGGCGATTGGTATCGATAATGATGGTGAGTTTTTTGTTTTGGCACGGGTATCCAGCCATGAGGCTGGAACCGAAAAGAGCGCTGATGCGGATAAAGTGCTTATTTTACGGGCGGGAGCTTCTCAGCCAGTCGCCATGTCCCGGTCCGAGCTAGAATCAATCTGGAGTGGTCAGCTCATCTTAGTGACCAAACGGGGAGGGTTGCTGGATAGCTTTAAAGAATTTGATCTTAGTTGGTTTATTCCTTCGCTGGTTAAATACCGAAAGTTATTTGGTGAAGTCTTACTGATATCTTTCTTTCTGCAGCTATTTGCACTGGTTACTCCGCTATTTTTTCAGGTAGTCATGGATAAAGTGCTGGTACATAAGGGGTTTACGACCCTGGATGTGCTGGCATTCGGTTTTGTGGTGGTGGCACTGTTTGACGCGGTGTTGGGTGGCCTGCGAACCTATATTTTTGCCCATACAACCAATCGGGTGGATGTAGAGCTAGGGGCTAAATTATTCAACCACCTTGTTTCCCTGCCGCTGGCGTATTTTGAATCGCGTCAGGTCGGCCAGAGTGTTGCCCGGGTGCGGGAGCTGGAAACGATACGTAATTTTATAACGGGTTCAGCGTTAACCCTGGTGATTGATCTGTTGTTCACCTTCGTATTTTTTGCGGTGCTCTGGTTTTATAGCCCGACACTAACGCTGATTGTGCTAGGGACGTTGCCATTCTATATAGCGCTGTCGGTTTATATTACGCCGATACTGCGTCATCGACTGGATGAAAAGTTCAAACATGGAGCCGAGAATCAGGCGTTTCTGGTCGAAGCGGTAACCGGGATTGAAACCCTCAAAGCGATGTCCGTTGAGCCTCAAATGCAACGGAAATGGGAAAATCAATTATCCAGTTACGTAACTGCATCATTCCGGGCCAATAACCTGAACAACGTTGCTAATCAGATAGCCGGTTTTGTGAATAAAATAACCACGCTGCTGATTATCTGGTGGGGTGCACATCTGGTTATCGATGGCTCTTTATCAGTCGGTCAGTTGGTTGCCTTTAATATGATTGCCGGCAGGGTATCAGGCCCGATTCTAAAGCTGGTTCAACTTTGGCAGGATTTTCAGCAAGCAGGCATCTCCGTTAAGCGTCTGGGTGATATTCTGAATACCCCAAAAGAGCCGGGTTATAACCCTAATCGCAGTACGCTGCCCGAACTAAAAGGGCGGGTCAGTTTTGAAAATACCAGTTTTCGCTATCGCCCGGACGGACCGCAGATTCTAAACAACGTATCACTGGATATAAAACCTGGTGAAGTGATAGGCATCGTGGGTAGATCAGGCTCAGGTAAAAGTACACTGACTAAGCTGGTTCAGCGAATGTATGTCCCCGAAAGTGGCCGGGTAATGGTTGATGGCGTTGATCTGGCGATGGTTGATACCGCATGGCTACGCCGTAATATCGGTGTTGTTCTGCAAGAGAACTTTCTCTTCAACCGTTCAATTAGAGAAAATATCGCACTGGCTAATCCAGGTTTGCCGATGGACGCGGTAGTCCATGCTGCAAAATTGGCAGGCGCCCATGAATTTATTCTTGAACTGCCAGAAGGCTATGACAACCCTGTCGGAGAACATGGATGTAACTTGTCCGGCGGTCAGCGGCAGCGAATAGCGATAGCCCGGGCGTTGATTACCGATCCCCGTGTACTTATTTTTGATGAAGCAACCAGTGCTCTGGATTATGAATCAGAGCGCATAATCCAGAATAATATGACCTCTATTTGTCGAAACCGAACCGTGTTCATCATCGCTCACCGCCTTTCAACTGTGCGTCAGTGTGACCGGATTGTTGTGGTAGATAAAGGCCAGATTGTTGAATCGGGGACCCATGATCAGTTACTGGCAATGAAAGGTTATTACTCAACTCTGCATGGTTATCAGTCTGGAGTACCGGCGATTCGAAAAGAAGCTGCGCATAGCCACCAATAACCGGTTACATCTGAAAAGAGAAGAGAATAAGGATGTTCAAAAAACTCATTCATGCATGGCAATCCCGGTCAACACTGGGAGATGAAAAGCTGCAAACTCAGGAACTTGATTTTCTACCAGCGGCATTAGAAATTCAGGAGAGGCCTCCCCACCCACTGGGCCGTATAACGTCCTGGCTACTGATCATACTATTTACGATTGCCGTTATTTGGGCCTGTTTTGGTCAGGTTAATATTGTGGCAACGGCGGAGGGTAAGATCGTTCCATATGGCCAGGTAAAACAGATTCAGCCCTACGAAAGAGGCGTTGTGGCGGAAATTCTGGTAACTGAAGGTCAGCTGGTAAAACAAGGCGATCCACTTATTGTGCTTGATCGCACCCAGACGGGTGCTGATCTGCACCGTATGACTCAGGAGGTGCATCAGAATCGCTTGAATGCTGAGCGTACACGCTATTTTGTGGAGCTACTTAATCAGCAGTTTAAAGCTGATGCTATCCCCCAGGTGAATTGGCCTGCGCGCATTACTAAAGCTGAAAGGGCGACACAAACCTCATTGCTAAAACAGCAAGTAGCTGTTTTTCGTGCTGAAATGTACCGCCTGGATCAGCGCATACTGGATAAAGACGCAGAACGAAATATGAATAAAGCGGTGATCAGTAAGCTGCAATCAACGCTGCCATTAATTAGTCAACGGGTTGATGCTGTCAGCTCACTAATGGCGAAAAAAATGGCGGCCCGGGTCCAGTATCTGGAACTGGAGCAGGAGCGGGTTGAACAAAAACATGACTTAGTGTCTGCCAAGGCACGAGCTGCTCAGTTGGCGGCGCAACTGGAAGAGTTACGCCAACAACAGCACTCACTTCTGGCACAAACCCGCAGCGATAATTTACAACAGTTGATCGAATATGATCGTCAATTCGCTTCTATGTCAGAAGAGTTAAATAAAGCGCGCGACCTGAACCATAAACAGGTACTACATGCACCGGTTAATGGTGTAGTTCAGGAACTAGCGGTACACACCATTGGTGGTGTCGTTACCCCCGCGCAGGAGTTAATGAAGATAATTCCCGAAAACCAGCAGCTGATGGTTGAAGCCTGGTTGGAAAATAAAGATATCGGCTTCGTTCACCAGGGGCAGAACTCGGAAATAAAGATACACACTTTTCCCTTTACTAAATACGGAATCATCGACGCACAGGTCGACAATGTCTCCAGCGATGCCGTTGCGGATGAACAGCGAGGGCTGATATACAAAACACGCCTGTTAATGGATAAGAAATCGCTTTGGGTGGATGGTCGGGAGGTCGATTTAGTGCCCGGCATGAGCGTCACCGCTGAAATGAAAACCGGAAAACGCTATCTGATCGAGTTTATCCTGACACCACTGCTTCGATATAAGAATGAGAGTGTGAGGGAGAGGTGATGAGTAATTTTCTTCTATTTCTGACAATGGCTTTTTTTGTCGCTTCGATGGTCTTTGTTAAAAAAAGATTTACAAATTCTGTATTGAAAATGGGATCGTTAATACTGCTTTCATTTTCAATTATGTATTGGTGGAGGCTAAATGTTTCTATTGAAAGTAAGTTCTATGAAGAAGGGTGCTTTTTTGAATTTGATCAAGGTAAGCGAGGAGGTGTAAATGTTTTACATAAAGGACAAATTCAACATTATCAATTAAATACACCAAATGATTTTTTGTTTGATGAGGCTTATGAGGGTGACTGCTTTATAGTCGAATACTATATGTTTACAGGTCTCAGGTATTTATATTCTATAAAATTAATTATGGATGATTAATTTATGAGTGCAAAAACTAAGCAAGCTAAAATAATTAAAGATGCACTGGTAAGTGCTGTTGAAAGCCCAGTGAGTGCAGCTCAGGTAATTGATGATGTTACTGGTGATGGGGATCGAATCGATATAGCTATTGGTGTTATAGATACAGCTGAATCTGCCTTAAGTGGAGTGGGAAAAACAGTACCTGGAGCTGGTACTGCTATCAGTACAGTTTCTTTGGGTAACAATCTTAAAAAAGCCGATAATCAACTGAAAAGTCAACAACATATCAATCATGAAACACTACTTTCTATTGAATCGGATTTGTCTGCCTTGGTCGCATCAGCAGCTGGGGCAATTGCCCTTGCTGTAACTGGCACTGCTGCCGTTGCCATTGCATTGGGCGTTGCTGTTGTAGCGACAGCAACAAGTGTTGTCTTAGCTGTAGGTTCTGTGATTGCAAGTGATGAAAAACCAGTAGGTTTTCAAGAATCTATTTCAAATACTATAGCGGCTGCTTTAGGGCTTGTTAACGAAATAGCGGAAGTAACAGGCCAGGCTTACGATGGTTTGATTGATATTTTTAGTGAACTTGCTAGTGATGAGGTATCCGTAGATTTTGCCCAGCTTTTTCCAGAGTGGGTAAAAATATATGAACAGTTGGTGAATTGGAATAATGGAGAAGATTTTAACTGGAATGATTGGGGTTTTGATCACGACCCTTCCGCTTCATTCCCAATAGCCTCCGCCAAAGGCTCCCCAATCGCTATTGACCTTGATGGCGATGGTATCGAAACCCTTTCCAAAACCGGCAACGTATTCTTCGATCACGATAAAAATGGTATGGCTGAGCGCAGCGGTTGGATAGCTGCTGATGATGGCTTACTGGTGCTGGACCGCAATGCCGATGGGCAAATAAATAACGGCGGTGAGCTATTCGGTAATAATACTGAACTGGCTGACGGCACCCTTGCAGCCAATGGCTACGAAGCACTTAAAGCACTGGATGATAACGGTGATGGTGTCATCGACAGTAACGACGCGAGCTTTGCCGATCTGCGTATTTGGCAGGATCTGAACGGCGATGGGCTGAGCCAGACCGATGAGCTGCTAACCCTGGAACAGGCCGGTATCGCTTCCCTCAATACCGACTATCAGAATAGTAACAGCGATGATGGTTATGGCAATATCACCCGCCAGACCTCCACCGCTACCATGGCCGATGGCTCAACTGCAGATACCGCCGATATCTGGTTCGCTGTTAATAAAACCCGTACCGTTGAACAGGATTTGCTGGAACTCTCAGATGAGGTGGCAGCGCTACCCGATGCTGTAGCTTTCGGTAATGTCCGCAGCTTGCGTCAGGCGATGGTCCGGGATGAGGAGCTGACCCAACTGGTACAGCAGTTTACCGATAGCGATTCTGAAGGCGAACGCCTGGGACTGATGGATGCGCTGATCTGGCGTTGGGCCGGTGTTGATGATGTTGATCCCCGCAGCCGGGATGAGTTCGGTACTTTCTATCTGGACGGCCGCAAAGTCGCCGCTTTGGAGCAGCTAATTGGTCAACAATACATCAACCGCTTTGGCGGTAATTACGTACAGGGTCCACAGGCCGCCGGGGTTTTAGGGGCAGAATATAATCGTGTAAAAAGCTATATCTATGCCCAGCTACAGAGCCAGACTCTCTATGCCGAGGCGTTTGATCAGATCGGGCTGGCCTATAATTTCGATACCGACCAGTTCGAGCCGGACCTCAGTGACTTCAAGCAATATCTTCTTGATGGCCTTGAGCAGGGTAGCCTGTCCGAAACCGATGCTATAAAGATCTTTAATACCTTCAACGGTGTGGCAAGCTACTCAACCCTACTGCAAACTTCGTTGAATACCCTGAAGGGGGATGCCGAGCTAGGCGCCTATGTTAACACCCGTGCCATTATCGGTACCGATATCGCGGATCAGCTGAGTGGCTCATCCCAGGACGACTTTATCGCTGGCGGTCAAGGGGATGATAGTCTTAATGGCGGGGCTGGTAACGATACCTATCTGTTTGAGCGAGGGGACGGCAGTGATAATCTTTTTGATACAGCCGGCAGTGATCAGATCAGCTTTGCTGAGGGCATTCTGCCTGAACATATTCAACTAAGCCGCACCCAGACCTCACTGATCATTACCATTAATGATCCAGCAAATCCCGAGCAGAACGATCGCATTGAAATCCAGCACTACTTCGATTTCGATGGCAATACCTCAGCAAACGCGATTGAGCAGCTACTGTTTAAAGATGGTCAGCCTATCACCCTGAGTAACCTAGTTACTGAACAGATATCCAATCAGGCAACGGTAGGTGATGACTATCTTTATGGAGATGCTACTGGCAATGAGCTAAGCGGCTTAACCGGTAACGATACACTCTACGGTGGTGCAGGTGATGATACCTACCGCTTTAATATCGGAGATGGCAAAGATGTAATCTCCGATACCGCCGGTGCTGATCAGATCATCTTCGGCGCAGGTATCACCCAGGATAATATCCGTTTTACCCGTACCGATGCCGATCTGATCCTTACACTGATTGATGAATCGAAAACTCCAACAGGGGATGAGATCCGAATTAAAGGTGCTGTTGGACAGAGTGTCTATGCAATTGAATCAGTACTGTTTAGTGATCAAACAACCCTGACATTCGCGGAAATGATGCAACGCTCAGCTACGCTGCATGGCACCGATCAGGATGATCAGCTAACAGGCATACGCCTTAATGATGAGATCTATGGTTATGCTGGTAATGATACCCTGAACGGCAAAGGCGGCAACGATCTGTTGGATGGTGGCGCCGGCGATGACACCTTGATCGGCACATCCGGGCGTAATACCCTGCGCGGCGGTGCAGGTAATGATGTACTGAATGCCA
>NZ_RQXV01000015.1 GCF_003858655.1 Amphritea balenae | reverse complement strand
TAAAAACATATAAATGAATTCACATATGGTCGCTGCTTTGATAAAGCTTTTTGCTTCATCTCAACAAGCGCCCACACGAATTATCTGATCAATCTGTTAAAGAGCGTTGCTTAAGTGACTCGAACCGTTGCCGGCGTGTCGTCTCAAGCGAGGTGCGTATTCTACTCAACACCCTGATGAAGTCAACCGTTTTATTTAAGAATTTGTAATAAATTTTCAAACAAACCGTTGTGCTTCGTGATTCGTTTAGCCTTCCTAAAAAGCGTTGCTTTTCAAGTAGTTAAAAGAACCACCTCAACCTGTGTCAGTGACCGTTTCCGGTGGCTGTCTCAAACGAGGAAGCGCATTCTACACTGGGGGCGCTGGGAGTCAACAGGGAGGCACGAAAATAGTGAAGTTTTTGTGAAAAAGTCCGAATTTCGAGGGGCACGTCGCTAAACGCGACATCCCCCTTATAAGGCCTTCTATATAGCTATATGAAAGCGCACTTCGTAAGCGCGCATTAGTACTTTCTCTTTAAACAATAAAACCGCCTGACGGCGGTTTTATTGTTTATGCTTTTTCTAGCAAGTCACAAAGCGCCTTCTAGATTCTATTTAGAATACAAAGCTTTCTGTCCTAGACACTTGTGAATCTCTGTTTAGCTATCCACTCACATAGCTAAGGGGGATAAATGTACTCCATAAAATGACTGTTGTAGCCAACAGACCTACCAGAACACACAAACCAACCGTCAATATTGATGATGCAAAAAAGAATGCTCTGTCTTCTTCAATTTGCATTATTTCCGGAACACCCGTGTATAGCAGATAGACGGTATAACAAAGCGCAACCATACCGACCAAAACATTTAACCAGAGTACCGGATACAGACCAACAATACCGGCCAGGAACAGCGGTGTTGCTGTAAATGTTGTCAGTACCATACACTCATCTAGCGAGACATTACCGCCATAGGTTTTTTCCATCCAGTGGATTGTAAATGCTATAAACCCAACCGCGAACCACATAGCGGCGTAAAACGCGATTGCAGCCATCAATGCACTTCCCATCGTTAGCTTCACAAACTCACCACCGGATACACTCCAACCTATCTGGGTCGTTCCGATAAATAGTGACAAGGCTGGAATTGCAGCCAGAATACTTATCTGTGCCATAAAGCAGTGCATCATGGAGTAATGTTCTTTATGAATATCCCTCCACTCATGCTTGGGGTCATACATTACTCCCCACATATGTTGTAAAAACATAGATCTAACCTCCCAAGACTGCGTTCACCAACAGCCTTATTATGGTTTTAAAATTAACCGTTTCTCCTGTATTTACGGTTTCAATTATCTGTCAGTGACAGTCTTTTTTATCAAAGCTCTTAGGTTAGTTTAGTCCCATACTGTAGTGATCGAGTAAAAGAACACAAAATAACCACATAATATATTTTACGCTATACCAGAACATCGCCAACGGAGCCGCTTGATCTATAGCTTTATAGACCCTGATCGCCCAATATAAAAAGCGTATGTTAAGCAACATTACCCCCACCAGATATAGGCCACCGCTCATGCCTGTCATGTAAGGAAATAGCGTCGTTAACACCATAAGCACTGTGTACAACAGAATTTGTAATCGGGTGTAAGCCTCTCCATGGGTTACCGGCAGCATAGGTATTCCTGCCCGGGCGTAATCATCTTTTTTATGAATACAAAGCGCCCAAAAATGCGGTGGAGTCCAGGCAAAAATAATTAACACCAACAGTAAACTATCTGGTTCTACCTGCCCTGTTATAGCAACCCAGCCCAACAATGGTGGAGCCGCACCGGCAATACCACCAATCACAATATTCAAGGGTGTCGCCCGTTTCAGCACAACTGTATAAATAACAGCGTAGCCAATCAGTGCTGCCAATGTCAGCCATGCCGTCAGCATATTGGTTCCATAAATCAGGATCAGCATGCCCAATACAGCTAAAACTGCCGCAAACTGCAGAGCATTACTCGCAGCGATCTTCCCTTGAGGCAGAGGCCTTCGATGTGTTCGAGCCAT
The DNA here is from genome assembly GCF_003858655.1 of Amphritea balenae. Taxonomy (GTDB): domain Bacteria; phylum Pseudomonadota; class Gammaproteobacteria; order Pseudomonadales; family Balneatricaceae; genus Amphritea; species Amphritea balenae. The sequence continues at coordinate 95,979 of NZ_RQXV01000015.1, read as the reverse complement.
CTTGGCATCTATATTACGATCCATAACATGGTTAACCGCTGCAGCCCCCGCCGCCATCAAACCAATTCCCAGTGTTGCGCTGATAACAAGATTAAGCGGAGGTAGCCCGGGAGTTGCAAGGCACATTCCGACCACTGCAGTAAGCAGCATTACAGCCACGACACGCGGTTTACAGAGCTCCAGGTATTCTCGCCAGATATCGTCGGATTGCAGTGTATTTTGATTACTGTTTTCCATAAACCCTCTCCGATTCATAACGCTGCTTCAGCCATAACAAACTCAGTAATAATCCCAACGCTCCGGCATGATGTATTAGTGCTAATAGCTCAGGAACCCCTAACAAGGCATTTGCAAAGCCCAGCAATGACTGCAGCACCAACAGCACGATCAGAACAAATGCCGGTTTTCGGCATGCCGTAGCCGATACTGAACGAATAGCCACCAGCATTAATGTAATAACCGCCACAAGCGCTCCGCTCCTGTGAACCATCTGAATAGCAGCCCTTGCAGGCTGAGGCAGTACACCGCCCTGATAATTTTTTTGCTGATCAAAGCTCAGACTAAACCCTGTTCTGAAATCCAGCTCAGAAGTAGTCTCTTTAGTGCAGCTAGCCCAGTGATTACAAGCCCAGCCAGCATAGTTTGCGCTGGTCCAGCCTCCCAACAATATCTGAGCAAACAACACTATGACGGCCAATTGCATTAGCCATTCACGGGAGTTGCTCTTACAGGGATAGTTATTTATTGAGCATCCCAGTCGGCCAATTCTATTAGAAAGACTAATCAACAGGGTCAGCGTTAACAGCCCCCCCAATAAGTGCATCGTCACTATCTGCGGCAACAATTTTAGGGTAACGGTCCACATCCCAAACACGCCCTGCCCTACCACCAGCGCCAGTAAAACGATGGACAAACCAACCGGATAGCCCTGAATATGACGTCGCTGCCACCCCAGCCACGCTAGTCCTAAAATAATTAAACCCAGCGTACCTGCAAAATATCTATGCACCATTTCAAGCCAGCCCTTCTGTTGATCAACCTTCTGATCAACGAATAGTTGTTCTGCGGCTGCAATGGAATCAGCAGTCATAGGTACAACTAACTGCCCAAAACAGCCGGGCCAGTCAGGACAACCTAAGCCAGCATCCATTATTCGGGTCCAGCCCCCTAACAAGATCACTATAATTGCCAGACCAATTGCGATCCTGCTAAGCATCAGCGGTAAGCTGGTATTCATGACTCAGCCCACCTTTGAAACTTTCAGCAAACGTTTGAGGTCTTTCAATACACTCTGCGGTGACTGCTCAAGCCCATACTTAATCACCATAAATCCCAATGGGTCGACAACAGCAAGACCATTGGAAACCTCTTCTGTTTCAAATTGCTGATAACTGACACGCTGACGTTCTCGCCCAAGAGAAAGGTGAACATTAGGCAGTAGTTTTTTCCAGGTTTCACACTGTTGATCGCACTGCGCATTCACCAGTAAGATCAGTTGCCACTTGCCAGGAACCAGATCGACCTCCTGCAAAGCGCTAACCTCTTCTATACGTAATCCCGAGTCATATAAATGCCCGCTATTAATCTGATCAACAGGCCGCCAACCGGATAGGAATGCAATACTAGCGACCAATAGAGGTATTAATGCCGCGCCCCAAATCAGCCAGAAAACCACACCAGGCACACCTCTTTTAGGTGGAGGTATATTAATGGTCTCACCGATAATCATATTGCCCGCCTCTTTAAGCTTCCCCATAACATCAGGCCAGATCCGATAATCAATACCAGCGCCAGGCCAAACCATTGCAATGCATAGCCCAAATGCCTCTCTGGCGACATATTCACTACCGGCCAGCCAACCTCCAGATTAGAAACAAGGCTGATCTCACTCAGCAGTACGGCCTTATATAAAGCGGAATGCAATTGCTGCAGGCGTGTAATATCTATGGATTGAACACGTACAACATCCGCTACCGGCCAAGTATCTTCTTCCAGTTGCATCGGCTTTGTTGATGACACTAATCGGCCAGAGATTGATATTGGTCCTTTTGGCAACACTATCTGCGGCAATTGTTGCCGTGTTCGAGGAGCCTTTAACCAGCCCAGATTTACCAACACCAGGGAAGTGGAAGCTTCAGGTTGAAACAGAACAACCAGCTCATAGCCAACCTGACCGTTACGGGTTCGGTTATCCAACAAATACACCGGCTGTTGAATAATTTGTCCAGTTAAGTTCACCTTAACCTTCCCTGCCTGCGACAATTCCGGCAACCTATTCATTAACTGAGGAGCATTATCCCAACGCTCGATAATGATCTTTTTTTCTTCTGCACGATTAAGCTGCCAGACACCCAACCACAACAGTAGCGGTATAAAAAACAACACCAACAAGATAATCAGATGCTTGATCCAGACTCTTTGCTGAACTTTACTCATAAGGACACCGGAGACGTACTCATGATTAAATCACTGATCGTATTTATTTTTATCGCCATCATCATCAGCCTGTTTGCTGGCCTGTACTTCCTGCTCAAAGACCAAAGCCGATCTCATCGAACAGTACAATCGCTCGTATTACGCGTATCCCTTGCCATCTTTCTTCTCCTCATCATATTGCTGGGTGTCTACTCCGGTGACTTGCAGCTTAGGACGGCCTTTCCAATACCTGATTCCTGAAATTTCATATCAGGTAAACAAACAGAAACAGCCCTATCCAGACCACATCTACGAAGTGCCAGTACCAGGAAACCGCCTCAAAGCCGAAATGGTGATCTGGTTCAAAATGCCCTCGTATCACCCGTAGCATAATTATCACCAGCATCAGCGCCCCCAGCGTCACATGCATACCGTGAAACCCTGTCAGAATAAAAAAAGTTGCCCCATAAATTCCGGCATGCAGAGTTAGTCCAAGTTCATCGTACGCCTCAGCATACTCAAGGGCCTGAAATACTATGAAAGCAAAACCAAGAGCGATAGTAAGCGCCAACCAACCGATCACTTGAGAACGACGGTCCTGCTTTAAACGATAATGGGCGATGGTGACTGTTACGCTTGAAGTAACCAGCAACAGGGTATTCAGCAATGGCAGGTGCCAGGGATCTATCAATCCGGCAGGACCAGGAAACGCATCCATGTCCGGTGTTTGCATTAACGGCCAGCTGGCAGAAAAATCTTGCCAGAGCATATTTGAAACACCTTTATCACCTTCGCCGCCGAGCCAGGGAACAGCCAGAGTACGCACATAAAATAATGTGCCGAAGAATGCCGCAAAGAACATAACCTCTGAAAAAATAAACCAGCTCATCCCCCACCGGAACGAGCGATCCATCTGATCCGAATATAAGCCCTGACGACTCTCATCGATAACATGACCAAACCAGCCAGTTAGTATCAGCCCCATGCAAAGCGAGCCCAGTAACAACATAATAAGACCTGAGCCCCCGCCTGTATCAGCACTCATAGCATTGATGAGCGATCCCGCACCAAAGGCCATCAAAAATAGCGCGATAGAAGCGAGAATTGGCCAGCGACTCTGAGCGGGTACATAGTAGGACTGGCTAGTCATAAGTTCCTCCTTTCCGGCTCTTCAGTTACAGCAGCAACCGGGCCGGTATCAGGGGTGATATCAAATAAGGTATAGGAGAGCGTAACTGTCTTAATATGCTCAGGCAGCGCTGCATCAATAACAAACACCAGCGGCATAGCACGTTGCTCACCGGCATCAAGGGGCTGTTGCTCAAAACAGAAACAATTTACCTTATGCAAAAACTCAGCAGCTTCAGACGGCGCGACACTAGGTACGGCCTGGCCAATCATAGTAGATGAGGTCGGATTCATTGCGATAAATGCTGTTTGCTTCATCTGCCCGGGATATACCGTCAATTGAGACTGCTCAGGCCTGAAACGCCAGGGCATGGATTCATTATTGACGGCAATAAACTGCACCCGTACGCGGCGCTGCGGGTCAGCATTAACATCCTGTACCGGACCGGTGTTCAATACCTTGCCATTTAGCCCGGTCACCTGACAAAAAACATCGTAGAGAGGTACTAACAGAAAACCAAAACCAAACATCAGCACCGCTCCGGCAATAAGCCGAATGATAAGCGTGCGATTAGGTTGCTGTTGTTGACTCATATCCCACCTCAACTTTGCCCGGTATTATTTTTGTCGAGTTCCGGAGGTTCTGTAAAAGAGTGGTAAGGTGGTGGAGAAGGCAGTGTCCACTCAAGACCGTGGCTACCTTCCCAAACCCTAGCGGTAGCTTTCTCTCCTGAGCGAATACAGCAGACCAGGTTATAAACAAAAATAAGCTGCGAAAAACCAAACAGAAACGCACCAAAGGTGGCGACCATATTAAAATCGGAAAACTGCAATGCATAATCAGGTATCCGCCTTGGCATACCCGCCAACCCCAAAAAGTGCATCGGAAAGAAAGTTACATTCACACCAATAAAGGAGAGCCAGAAATGTAGCTTACCCATAGTTTCGTTATACATATGGCCAGTCCACTTAGGCAGCCAGTAATAGGCTGCAGCCATAATTGAAAAGATCGATCCTGGCACCAGAACGTAATGAAAATGCGCAACCACAAAGTAGGTATCATGGTACTGGAAATCAGCCGGCGCTATCGCCAGCATCAGTCCTGAAAAACCACCGATAGTAAAAAGCACCACAAAAGCCAGAGCAAACAACATAGGTGTTTCGAAAGTCATTGAACCCCGGAACATCGTTGCGATCCAGTTAAATACTTTGACCCCGGTTGGTACTGCAATCAGCATCGTCGTAAACATAAAAAACAATTCCCCAGCCAAGGGCATACCGACGGTAAACATATGATGCGCCCACACAATAAATGACAAAATGGCAATGGAGCTGGTCGCGTATACCATCGATACATAGCCAAACAGACGCTTACGGGCAAAGGTAGGAATAATCTCAGAAACCACACCAAAAGCAGGCAAAATCATTATGTACACTTCCGGATGGCCAAAGAACCAAAAGACATGCTGAAATAAAACCGGATCACCACCGCCGGCAGCATTGAAGAAGCTGGTATCAAAATGAATATCCATCAGCATCATTGTCACTACACCGGCCAATACCGGCATAACCGCGATTAACAGAAATGCAGTAATCAGCCAGGTCCAGACAAACAGAGGCATATCCATTAGTTTCATACCCGGTGCCCGCATATTAAGAATGGTCGCAATCACATTGATCGCCCCCATAATCGAGCTGATTCCCATCATATGAACGGCAAAAATAAAAAAGGTTACACTAGGAGGCGCATAAGTGGTTGAAAGAGGGGCGTAAAAGGTCCAGCCAAAATTAGGTCCGCCCCCTGCCATAAAAAGGGTGGAGAGCATCATGCTGAAGGCAAAAGGAAGAATCCAGAAACTCCAGTTATTCATTCTGGGTAATGCCATATCAGGTGCACCCACCATCATTGGGATCATCCAGTTTGCCAAACCGACAAAGGCGGGCATCACTGCACCAAACACCATGATCAAACCATGCATCGTGGTCATCTGATTAAAAAATTCAGGCACAATCAACTGTAAACCTGGCTGAAACAGCTCTGCTCTGATTGTGAGCGCCATACAACCGCCAACAAAAAACATCAGCAAGCTGAATAGCAGATACAGCGTACCGATATCCTTATGGTTGGTGGTGTAAAGCCAGCGCGTGATCCCTTTCGCCGGACCATGCTGCTCTGTTTCGCTTACTGCATGCTCTACGCTACCCATACCCCTACTCCTTCAGCATCTCTTTTATCTGCTGAACCGAAACAGCCCCACCCTGATTACCCCAGGCACCTCGCTCATAGGTAATCACTGCGGCCAGATCCGAAGCACTCAACTGTTCAGCAAATGCCTGCATCGCAGTACCAGAGCGACCATTCAGAACCACATCAATATGTTCATCCACCGTTTCATTCATCAACGGACTGCCCGCCAATGCAGGAAATACATTTGGAATCCCCTGACCTTCAGCCTGATGACAGGCTAAACAACTCTGTTTATAAACCTCTTCACCGCGACTCATCAATTCTTCTACACTCCAGTCACGTTCAGCTGACTGTTGCTGTGCTAATTTCAGAGCCCCTTGCTGCTGCAACCAAAGTTGATAGTCTTCTGCAGATTTAACCTCTACCACAATCGGCATAAAGCCGTGATCTTTACCGCATAATTCAGCACACTGTCCGCGATAGATTCCGGGCTGATCTACCAGCGTCCAGGCTTCATTAATAAAACCGGGAACCGCATCTTTTTTTACTGCCAGTGCCGGCACCCACCATGAGTGAATAACATCGTTCGAGGTAATCAGAAAGCGTACTTTTTTCCCTGCAGGAATAACCATTGGCCGATCCACTTCCAGTAAATAGTTATCCCCCTTAATCGCCTCATTACTGATCTGATCAGCAGGCGTCGTCAGGTTACTGAAAAAGTCGATATCCTGGTCAAGATATTGATAGCGCCACTTCCACTGATAGCCGGTTATCTGAATATCCAGCTCTGCATTATTCTTATCGTACATCTGAATCAGGGTAGTGCTGGCGGGTACCGCCATAGAGACAAGTATCGCTACAGGAATAATGGTCCAGAGAATTTCGATCCAGGTGCTTTCATGAAAATGAGCGGCTTTGGCACCTCTGGATTTGCGATGCCAGAAGATAGACCAGAACATCACACCGAAGACCACAACCGCAATCGCCACACAGATATAAAAAATCACCATATGCAGGCTATAAACGGATCGACTGATCTCAGTCGCTCCTTCTATAAGATTGAGTTGCCAGTCAGCTGAGGCCAACGGCGCATAAAAAAACCCTGCATACAGCAGAGCCCTTCTGTTACATCTCATATCCAGGCCTCCTTGCTGTTGAATACCAAACAGCGGTGCACCAAGTTATAAAATGGTCCCTTTGCCCTTACTACAATTCCAGTTAAATCACTTGGTTATAGGCCAGTATAGCAGCTGATCTGAACCTGCAAGTTTAAAAAAATGATGAGCAATAATGGCAGGGGCGCACTGAAGCCACCCCTGCCGGAGAGAGAAATAAAGTGGTAAAATTCGCTGAAAACTGTCTATCCTGCCAGCGAAGTTAAAAGCCAGTAAAGCATACTTATGAGCGCTACAAGAAACGCTGCAGACGCCACCAAACTCCATAATAACGATGGCATTTTCATATTAAACCTCTTCCCCCTTTCATCAGGAGGATCAGCAAATACAAGCTTCATGATCCCGTTGATTCTGACTATCAAAATCTCTAACAGCAGTAACAGTCGTTCAGGCAAGTGGTTAGGATACATAAAGACCTCCGCCCTGCTCTGGTAACATATAAAACCAACGATTAGCCAGTTGAATGACCGATACCAGAATTAACTGCGCCTTTTAATGTATAGTCGATATCCGAGCATTAATGCCAACAGAATTGAAAAAAACAGCTGTTCTGCATAATCTGAACGAATCTGCCAAATGAAGTGAATAATGATCAGAATAGAGGCCGGATAGATCAGATAATGCAGCTGTTGCCAACGTCGTCCTAGACGCCGCTGCATTTTCTTAGTTGACGTCACAGCCAGTGATAAAAGTAAAATAAATGCCAGTACGCCCACTATCACATAGGGACGCTCTGTCACTTCTCTTAGCAAAATATCCAACCGCCATCCGGCCAGAAAAGTGGCGAAAGCCAATAGATGGAGAGACGCATAAAAAAACGCATAAAGACCAAACATGCGGCGATGCTGTATCAGCCAACCCCATCCAAATAGACGGCGCAGTGGAGTGACTGCAAGACTAATCCATAAACAGATCAACGCCCAATACCCCAGCTGACTAACGAGATACTGGGCAGGATCTGCCCCCAGATTATTAGTCAGCAGATCCTTAACCAGCCATAACAGTGGTAGCAATAGAGACAAAAACAAAATCCACCAGCGAGCCAGTCGCTTGCGGCTAGCAGCAAACATCAGAACAGCCGGTTCAGATCCATCCCCTTATAGAGATGTGCAACCTGATCTGCATAACCATTGAATGGCAAAGTATCAATAATATTAGGACTCAATAAGGTCGCCGGTAGCCGACGTTCAGTAGCCTGAGACCAGCGCGGATGATCAACCGCAGGATTAACATTCGCATAGAAACCATACTCATCCGGCGCCGTTATATTCCAACTGGTTTCGGGCATAGTTTCACTGAAATGAATGCGAACAATAGATTTGATAGATTTAAAACCGTATTTCCAGGGCACCACCAATCGTAATGGCGCTCCGTTTTGGGGTGGTAAGGCATTACCATACATGCCCACCGCCATCAGCGTCAGCGGATTCATCGCTTCATCAATGCGCAGCCCTTCTACATATGGCCAGTCGATAGTCCCAAATGAGCTACGCTGTTCTGACATCTGCTCTTTATCGAGTATGGTCTGAAACTGAACAAACTTAGCTTTGGAGGTAGGCTCGAAACGCTTAATAAGATCCGCCAACGGAAAACCCAACCAGGGAATAACCATCGACCAGGCTTCGACACAACGCAGACGATAGATTCGATCTTCCAGTGCGTGGGGGGCAAGAATATCTTCCAGATTATAAACACCGGGTTTAGCCACTGCGCCACTGATCTCTACCTGCCAGGGATCTGTTTTAAAGCTCTTTGCATAACGGGCAGGGTCCCGCTTATCCGTACCAAACTCATAAAAATTATTATGTGTTATCGCATGATAGTAGGGTGCCGTTTTTTCTTTGACCGAAAAGGCAGCATTGTGGGCGGCACCGGCTATTTTTTGCTTCATCCAGTCAGGGCCCGCATAGCGCGGCAGGTCAGTCGGAATATCATACTCCGGTGCAGCGGCCAGTACTGATGAATAACCCAGAACAGGCAGAGCCGCAACAGATAGCGCCGCTTGCATAAACTGACGGCGCTGCTTATAGATCGACTCGGGGGTAATCTCTGATGACAGGATCTGCCCGGTATTTCTGGAAAATAGTTTCCTGTTCAAAACCGCACACTCCTGCCTGTTGTTCTATTAACTCGCCAGTGTTTTACGTTTGCGTAGCAACCACAACACCGGACCCGATAAGGTGTACCCCAGAATCAGCAACCAAAGAAAAATGGGTGGGCTGATAGAGATAACACCGATCACCAGCACTATTGCCAATAAGATCATAAACGGAATCTTACCTTTGGCATCGATATCCTTAAAGCTATGGTAGAGCACATTACTCACCATCAACACGCCCACCAATGCCACATAAACAGCAATCAGATATACAAAGCTGCTGACATCGATATCAAACTCAACACTCGCCCACACCAGACCTGCAACCGCAGCTGCCGCTGCCGGGCTTGGCAGGCCGACAAAATAACGTTTATCGACTGAACCGATCTGGGTATTAAACCGGGCCAGACGCAGGGCAGCACCTGCCACATAAATAAAGGCACAGAACCAGCCGAATTTACCTGCATCACTCAGCACCCAGCTAAACGTCACTAGCGCCGGCGCAACGCCGAAAGAAACCATGTCAGATAATGAATCATACTCGGCACCGAAAGCACTCTGAGTATTAGTCATGCGAGCTACCCGACCATCAAGGCCGTCTAGCACCATTGCCACAAAAATAGCAATGGCTGCACTATCAAACTGATCATTCATGCCAGCAACTACAGCATAAAATCCACAAAACAGAGCGCCTGTCGTAAACAGGTTAGGTAACAGGTAGATACCACGGCTACGCGGCTTTACTGACTGCTGGTCCTGCTCGGGACAATCCTTTGAAGCGCTATCATTCGCGCCATTATGATCCTGCTGATCGTTCATAAAGTGTTTACACCACAACTATTAATAACTTCAGAAATAACAACTTCAGACATTCTACTTTCCCACTGCGCTGAAAGCTATGTACCGGACAACAATACCCGATCCACAAACTTACGCACCAGATAATTTGACTCGGGGGTTTCTACCGCTGAACTCAACACCCGGTCCAGTTGACCATCACCATCGGTATAATGAGCCTTATAGAAAGTCAGCCGTTCTATCAGCGTAGCTTTATCCACTTCAGGGTGAAACTGAAATGCCCAAAAGGGCTTGCCCTGCAATTTAAAGCTATGGATACATTGATCGGTATAGGCCAGAACTTCGCAATCATCCGGTACTGATTCGGCATATTGTCTATGTACTGAAATAGCATGAAAACCATCCGGCGTATCATGGTACAACTGATCATCTACCGCTGACTCAGACAGAGAGATAGGTAAAGTGCCCATCTCAAAGTCTTCATCTTTATGCAAAATTTCTCCACCCAAAGCCAGTACCGCCAGCTGAAAGCCAAAGCAAGATGCGAATACCGGCTTTGCTGTTTCCGCACAATAACGGATTAGATTCTGACACTGCAGCACAAACGGAAACTGATCCGGCTTTAAGACGTTAGCTTCGCTGGCGCCCCCAACCAGTAGCGCATCATATTCATCAGCTGCCGTTATTGGAAATTCAGGGGTATCAAACACATTCAGGATATCTATCTGGTGCGGCTCCACACCACAGTATTCGGCAAAGCTAAGATACTCTTCCTGCCTTACCTGTTCACCATCACGAATCTGTAACAACAGGATTTTCAGCTGTTCACGGGATTTCAAAACGCATTCCTTTTCTGATAACAGGCTTAGGGAGCCTGCGAATAAGTCCTGGCGGCACTCTGTCTTACGGGAAAGCTCACAATCAAGGAAGAGCTTTGAAATAATGTCTGGACCTTATAAGAAGTTCTGACAAAGAGTGTGGGCTTTCCCGTAAGCCCCGCAGGGCAAGTCCTGAAGCCCGCATCTACATCGTTGAAGTTCTTATTAAGGACTAAGGCCATTAATGACGTACTTCGCCTTGCATCTGCAAGCTTCAGGTCTTGCAGAGCAAGAGCGGGGCTTGTTCGCAGACTCCCCTAGGATACCTTGCTCAGCTGCAGACTCAATAAAAAAACTGCACCACGGAGAACGCTGAGGACACCGAGAAAACGGGGCTCCTGTAAAAGCTCTTCAATCTTTTACAAATCCTTACGCTCTCCTCTGTTCTCTTAGCATATCCCCTGATTACTGTGGTAAGCAGCATATATAGCTCATTCCGCCCCCGCAAAGAAGCATAAAAAAGGGCTGTATTCATTCGAATACAGCCCTTTTTAGAAAGCGATCGGACTATTTTAAGCCGGGTAGAAAGAATGGAATATCGATCTTTTTCTCCGTTAGCTTACGGGTAATGATCTGCTTTAAAGGGGCAAAGTTATTGGCAACCCGCAATGTCGCTTTACGCACAACCTTGGCAGCAAAGTTATCATTGGTAAATAAGCCGACTACCAGGTTAGTGCCCATATAGAGTGGCTTAGTCACGCGCATATGGTTAGTCTGATATTTTTCCAATACGCTGGCAGAGCCAATATCCCGGCTCTGAGCCAGGGCACTCTTAATCTCTTTCGCCAGGGTCTCCTGGCTACGCAAACCAAGATTAAAACCGTGCGCAGTCACCGGATGCATACCAACGGCAGCATCCCCAATCACAGCAAACCGGCGACTAATGAATTTATTCGCATGCACAGCCACCAGTGGGTACAAATGACGACGCCCATAGAGCTTCATATTACCCAGTTGACCTTGTAAGCGCTGCTCAATATCGGCAGCAAAAGCTTCTTCACTCATATTAAAAATGCTATCAGCTTCAGCACTGGATACCGTGACAACAATAGATGAAAGATTACCGGTCATCGGCAGAATGGCCAGAGTACGGCCGTAATGGAAGCACTCAAAAGCGGTCTGATTATGAGGAACAGAATGCTCCATCCGGCAAACAATCGCAGTACGGGAGAAATCTTTCATTGACGCTGGCACACCCATCTTTCGGCGGGTTTCAGAGAAACGACTATCCGCTGACACCAACAGGTCGCATTCAACACGATCACCATTTGATAGCTGTACCCAGGCATTTTCGGTAGTACTGCCTACATCTTCGACGGAAGTTTCGGTCAATAACTCCAGATTGTCGATACCTTCAACCACCTCAAAATAGGCTTTACGGATTTTGTCATTCGGTACCAGATAACCCAGAGCATCAAGATCGGCTTCGGTATTATCAAAATTCAGGGTATAGCTGGAATCTCCATCCAATACCTTAGCGGCACAGATCGGCGACACATCGTCCTTTGCCAACTGCTGCCAGGCACCAGAATCTTTCATCATCTCTACAGATAAATGAGTCAGCGCAATTTCACGTCCGTCTTCAGGAGGAGTACGCAAGGTTTCCAAAGACGACCGCTCCACCAGCAACACTTTAAGGGAGCTATCCTTGAGTGAACGGGCAAAACTAAGCCCTGCAGGGCCTGCGCCAATGATTACAATGTCATACTTCATTTGAACCCCTGAGTCCTTACCAGACTAATTAATATTGATGCCTACACTACCTGCTAACCGGTTTTATTACCCTAACCCAGATCAACCGGCTCTGATAAACAAGGCCCGATACACTGACTCTCATAGAAACCTACTCCACCTTACTTCACCTTCAGTTACTTAATTGATCTGCTTTAAATTGCATTAAATGGTATATATAGACAACTATATTTCATTAATAGCAATACACTGGTCTTGGTTATGGACACTAAATCCCTGAAGCTATTTATTAGTCTGTGCGATAGTTTGCATTTTGGCCGCGCCAGTGAGGCCTGTCATATAAGCCCTTCAGCGCTAACCCGGACAATAAAGCAACTGGAAGAATCTTTGGGGGTTCAGCTGTTTGAACGGGATAACCGCACCGTCAGCCTGACAAAGGAAGGTGAACGGTTTCAGGAATATGCGCGAGAAGCCCTGATTCAGTGGGATGTAGTGCGAAACTCGCTGTTAGAAGGTGCCCAGGAGCTACAGGGAGAGATCAGCGTGTACTGTTCGGTAACCGCCAGCTATAGTTTTCTCTACGATATATTGAGTGAGTTTCGCCAACTACATCCAAAGATCGAAATAAAACTCCATACCGGCGATGCTGAAAATGCAATTCCCCGGGTACTGGCCGGGGACGAAGATATCACTATTGCCGCCCGCCCAGACAGTATGCCTGCCAGTCTGGATTTTAAGCATATCGCCTCATCACCTCTGGTCTTTATTGCCCCTAAGCTGAACTCCGAACTGGATCAGTTATTAGCAGGTCCTATGAACTGGGCAGAGATACCGATGATTTTGTCGGAAGAAGGGGTATCCAGAAAACGCATAGACCGTTGGTTTAAGCAGCACAACGTTAAACCATTAATTTATGCGCAGGTTGCCGGTAATGAAGCAATTGTTAGCATGGTCAGCCTTGGATTTGGCGTCGGCGTAGTCCCTAAGATCGTACTGGATAACAGCCCTTTATCTGGCCGGGTAAGAATCCTGCCGGTTGAGCCTCAACTTAAAGATTATGATGTGGGACTGTTTGCACTGAAGAAAAAACTGCAAAGCCCATTGATTGACGCATTCTGGTCTCAGATTCGTTAACCCGCTCTGACGATAGACCGAGGCTTATTAACCAAATAGATCCCCAGTGCCACCAAAATCAAAGCAGCAACCATATTCGCGGTAATACTTTCATCCAGTATCAACCAGGCAAACAGCACACCAAACAAAGGCGTTAGGAAAGTAAAGCTGGCAACTTTTGCTGCCTGGTAATGGCTTAGCAACCAGAACCACGCAAGATAACCGACAAACGCCATTAATACCGTCTGAAACAGCAGCGATGCTGCCACGGTAACATTCAGATCGGTGACTCCCGTTTCCCCTAGCAACGCCGATAATACCAACAAAGCGATGGCTGATACTGCCAATTGATAGAGCAGGACCCGGGCCGGTGACTGGTGCCGCTGCGGCGAGGCCTTTAACACAACAGTGGTGGCTCCCCAGAATATCGCGCCTAATAACACCAACAGATCACCCAGCACTGAGGTCTGCTCTGAAGCCTGTTCTGTCAGCGAGTCACTAAACGCCAGAACAACTCCGGAAAAAGCAATTGCCAGTCCGCCAATCTGGCCCAGACGCAGCGTTTCCCCAGGAATAAAAAAATGTGCACCCAAGGCAACAATAAATGGCGATGTATAGAGGAATATTGTGGCATGGGAGGCACTGGTCAGCGTCAGGCCCTGATACAGAAACAGAAACTCACCGGTAAACAGTATTCCGATCAATACTCCCCACCAGCCAGCACCATCTCTGTAAAAAATAGTTTCGCCTCTGTAGCGCATCCACCCCATTAGCAGAAAGGTAGCCCCCAGTGAGCGTAAGCCTGCCTGCATCAATGGCGAAATACCTTCCAGGCCGAACTTAACCACGACCTGATTCAAACCAAATAACATGCAGAGCAAAATCAGCAGGACAATGGCTAAGCCATCAAACTTCTCTTTAATCATGCGCTAAACTTTTTCCCTGAGTTTATCCTGAGAGCTTCTACCCTGAACCTATAACCGCTGACTTATTCTGTCAGCTTATACTGCAAACAACGCTTCCAGCTCTGGCGAGATATAAGGCCGGCCTCGCTGATTCAGAGCCGTTCCTATCACCAGCCCTTCAACGCAGACTTTCTCATCTTCCAGTCTGACAACCCGCTGACGAAAGCCAAACTTCACCTTACTGATACGTTCAAGCGATACCTCAACGACAAAGCGATCTCCACTTTTCAGTGACGCCTTATAATCCAACTCAGAGCGAATAACCACCAGATGGATACCTGCTTCGGTCATGGCCGCAAAGTCGATACCGCTCTCGAGCAGGAATTCATGTCGGGCATGTTCAAGATAATTAAAATAAACACCATTATTCACGATGCCCTGCATATCCAGTTCGTAGTCCCGCACCTTAAATTCAACTCTGAACATCTAACGATCCTTTACAAAATTAAAGAAAACTATAAACATCGCCCGAGAAACGATGCATCAGACAAAAAAAGAGGGTGCATATTAGCACCCTCCCGTTTTATTTAAGAGCCATTTCCAGCGACTTAATGTGTCGCTCTAACTGGCTGAATGCTCTGCGGCGCCATTGACTCAATCAGACTCAACAAGGCATCTACGCCATCTTTGAGCTCCGAATTATTGTCTATACGATGAATAGTATCCGGCAAGCTATCGACTATCTGACGGTGACGAGCCAGGCGTCTCTGAATTTCTTCTTCTGTCTCTCTGCCGCGTTGAGTAAGACGTTTATGCAGCGTCTCTTCATCAACTTCAACTAACACCGGAACCAGGTTCGGGTAGCTGTGCATCGCGATTTGCAAGTATTCCCGGGAGCCGTTAATAACAACATTAATCCCTTTACTCAGCCAGGTATCAATTTCAGAACCAATACCATAGCTGTAGCTATGGGAATACCACTGCATAGCAAACATCCCCATGCTGGCACGCATATCAAATTCTTCAGCCGACAGGTGAATGTGATTTTCGCCACCAATATTAGCAGCTCGGGTGATATAACGATGGGCAACAAAGCAACAATGCTCTGTTTGCAAACGCTGGCGGCATCCCTCAAGCAGACTATCTTTGCCGCTGCCGGAAGCTCCTACCAGGTAGAGCAGTTTTCCACTCATAAACAGATCTCAATCAATGCCTGATTAATTTAAGATCAAGAGTAATACGCTTAAATTTGAAACACCAGTAATGATTCTCTCTTATGCAAAGAGATAGCCTAAGCAGGGTCAGGCAAGCATCTCCTGCTCAAAAACTACAACATAAGTGTCTTCCCAGCGAGGAAATGACATCGCCTGTTTCCAGTATGGGGTTACATCATATAGTGACGCGACGCTAGGAGCGGCCTGCGCTTCACTCAATCTGTCCGTATTAATACCAGACAATGGCAAAGCCAGCAGCAGGCTCAGCATACATAGCTGAACAATTCTGATCATATCTGCCTCCTCAGACCGGTACCCTTATCTTGCCTTAAAACTAAGACTGCATTTCGCTGTGCTACCGATCTACTCACCCCATTTAGCCGGGGGGACTTTTAAGTATAGACACAAATTTAAAACCCATCTGTGATAACTATCATTAAAATTCAGTTTTAGAATGGCCGATACAAAAAAGCCGCTGCTCTTATTAAGAGCAACGGCTTTTACAATACAACGCATCGATTACAGGCTAAGTACCTTTTCACCACGCGACAAACCGGAAACACCGGTACGAACCACTTCCATAATATGGCTGGTTCCCAGCGTTTCAATAAAGGCATCCAGTTTTTCACTGGCACCGGTCAGCTGAACCGTGTAAGTGCTGGACGTTACGTCGATGATCTGACCACGGAAGATATCAGCGGTACGCTTAATCTCCGCACGCATCTGGCCGGTAGCCTTCAGCTTAATCATCATCAGCTCACGTTCAACATGCTCGCCTTCAGTCAGATCAACAACTTTCACTACATCGATCAGCTTATTCAGCTGCTTAGTGATCTGCTCAACCACTTTATCACTGCCAACAGTTGTTACTGTCAATCGGGACAAGGTGGAATCTTCCGTCGGTGCTACCGTCAAAGATTCAATATTGAAATTACGCTGGGAGAACAGACCAACAACCCGGGACAATGCACCTGGCTCGTTTTCCATCAGCACAGAAATAATATGTCTCATAATCAGGTTCTCTCCGTCTTGCTCAGCCACATATCACGCATAGAGCCACGCGGCACCTGCATAGGATATACGTGCTCATATGGATCAACTGCGATATCCATAAATACCATACGATCTTTCATTGCAAAGGCTCTACGCATTGCGTCTTCCAGATCTTCATACTTATCAACTTTGATACCTACGTGGCCGTAGGCTTCAACCAGTTTCATAAAGTCAGGCAATGACTTCATGTAAGAGTGAGAGTGACGGGACTCATAATTCATATCCTGCCACTGACGTACCATACCCAGAGACTGGTTATTCAGACAGATAACCTTCAATGGAATATCGTACTGACTGATCGTAGACAGCTCCTGAATATTCATCTGAATACTACCCTCACCGGTAACGCAGACAACTTCCTCTTCAGGGAAATTCATCTTAACGCCCATCGCAGCCGGCAAACCAAAGCCCATGGTGCCCAGGCCGCCAGAGTTGATCCAACGATTAGGTTTATTAAACTTGTAATACTGCGCAGCAAACATCTGGTGCTGGCCTACATCAGAACAAACGTAAGCATCACCATTGGTTACCTTGCTTAGCATTTCGATAACCTGTTGCGGTTTCATCAGTTCAGAATCATCAGTACGGAAACGACCGCCGTGGCGGGCGCGCCATTCTTCAATCTGCTGCCACCAGATTTCAAGTGCTTCTTTATCAATCTCTTTCTTACTGGCTTTAACCAGCGCAAGCATCTCTTGCAGAACATTCTTAGCAGGACCAACAATAGGCACATCCGCTTTAACTGTTTTAGAGATAGAGGCAGGATCGATATCAACATGGATAATCTTTGCGGTTGGACAGAACTTATCCAGACCATTAGTTACCCGGTCATCGAAGCGCGCACCGATTGCAACGATCAGATCGGTATGATGCATCGCCATATTAGACTCGTAACTTCCGTGCATCCCCAGCATACCGATAAACTGACGATCAGTACCCGGGTATCCACCCAGTCCCATCAGCGTATTAGTTACAGGTACATTCAGCAGTTGAGCCAGTTCTGTCAGCTCGGCACTGGCATCACCCATAATAATACCGCCACCGGTATAGATAACCGGACGCTTCGCATCCAGTATCATATCCATCGCCTTCTTGATCTGGCCAGTATGACCACGGCTAACCGGATTATAAGAACGCAGTTTAACGCTCTTAGGGTATTCATAAGGGAAACGCTCAGTCGGTGTCGTCATATCCTTAGGGATATCAACTACGACCGGCCCTGGACGTCCGCTTTCTGCAATATGGAAGGCTTTCTTAATGATGGCCGGGATCTCTTCAGGATCCTGCACGCTGAAACTGTGCTTAACCACTGGACGGGAAACACCGATCATATCGGTTTCCTGAAAGGCATCTTCACCAATCAGATGGCTCATAACCTGGCCAGTAAGAACGACCATAGGAATTGAATCCATGTAAGCCGTTGCGATACCAGTTACTGCATTGGTCGCACCCGGACCCGAAGTCACCAGTGCCACACCTGCTTTACCCGTTGCACGAGCATAAGCATCAGCCATATGGGTTGCTGCCTGCTCATGACGCACCAGAATGTGTTGTACATCTTCCTGTTGGAAAATAGCATCATAGACGTGCAGTAGTGCACCACCAGGATAACCATAGATGTATTTAACACCCTCATCTCTAAGGGCGCGAACAACCATTTCTGCGCCAGAAAGTAATTCCACTTTTCCATCCTCAACTTGCCTTGCTAACTAATAGCAACGCATTGATTAAATATATCTAAACTGGAGGATGTTCATGATTCGCCTACTGGTGAATAAGAACATCAACCAGCAGGCTTTTGCAGGATCTCTGTGATAGAGAGAGGTGGGCAAAAGCAACTCTTCATCCGGCGAAGGCAGCGTGGGTACACACTGAAAACCCGGGAAGATAAGCTGGGTGTGCTTATCATGTCTCTGCTTCGGGGTAACCTACTTAGCGCAAAGACAACAAATTGTTGGCGTATTCTGACAGCAGCTCAGGCATTGTTCAATAGATCACCAGTAATAAAAATCAAATTTATCATATGGTGAAATCTAAGAAGCCTAAGGCTGCTTAAAGTGATTCGACAATGCTATAGTGCAGGAAACTACTTACTCTTTTTAATCGGAGACCCTGCATGAGCACTGCAGAAATTAAAAATAAAGAACGTGCCATTGATGAGCTGGTTCTGGTTTTACGTAAAATATTCGGTGAGCCTGAAATCTGTGCTGCGGCACTGGAGATCGCTCGCAAACATATCAATGAAGAGCACGCCAACGTAAAAATTGCAGATGAGTTGTCTTCCCTTACCAGTATTAAGATCCCGATTGAACACAGTGAAGCTGACACACTGTTCCTGGAGATGCTGAAAGATCTGGTCCGGGATGAACAAGCCCTGTACTAAATAAACGCAGCACTAAACAGACTCGCAAGCCCTGAATAGACAGGTTAGAGTACAAAAAAACGCGCTTATCATTGCTGATAGCGCGTTTTTTTATACTGATCGACGATCAGATCACAAACAGATGGTGCTTTTTCTTACCCAGCTTAACCAGGAAGAAACGATCATAGGTACCATTTTCAGCAGCAAATACTTCTGCCGCCTTCATGTTGTCATCCATTCCTTTAGCAACACCGTTAACGATAACTGCATTACGCTGTAACGCATCTTTTATCTGCTTACCGGAGTTAGCCATTCCCGCATCACTCAGCAAGGTTGTCAGCGGTGTTTCGGTCAAATCAGCGCCATTAAGTTCTGATGACGGCAATCCATCTAGCTGCAGCTGCTCAAAATCTGTTTCACTCAGATCAGACAAATTACCACTGAACAGAGCATCAGTAATACGCATCGCTGCGGTAAGACCTTCTTCACCATGTACCAGACGCGTCACTTCTTTCGCCAGTACGGCCTGAGCTTCAGGACGACCATCACGCTCAGCATCGGCTTTTTCCAATGCATCAATCTCAGCTACTGACAAGAACGTGAAGTACTTCAGGAAACGATACGCATCGGCATCAGCAGTCTGTAACCAGAACTGATAGAACGCATATGGTGAGGTTTTACTAGGTGACAGCCAGATAGTGCCACTTTCTGTTTTACCGAATTTAGTACCATCAGACTTAGTAATCAACGGCAGCGTCAAGCCAAATGCACGATTACCGTTCATGCGACGGGTCAGTTCAGTACCACCGGTAATATTGCCCCACTGATCAGAACCACCGATCTGCAGAGTACAGCTGCGGCTGGCATTCAACTGCTGGAAATCATAAGACTGCAGAATCATATAGGTAAACTCAGTAAAAGAGATACCCGCGCCTTCGCGATCGATACGCTGTTTTACTGATTCTTTCGCAATCATTTGATTAACAGAGAAGTGCTTACCTATGTCCCGCAGGAACGTCAGAATATCGACGTTCTGAGTCCAGTCCAGGTTATTAACCACTTCGGCGCTATTTTCACCGCAATCAAAGTCGATAAACTGGCTCACCTGACCTTTCAGTTTATCAACCCAGTTAGCAACAGTAGCGTCGTCATTCAGCTTACGCTCTGCTGCTTTAAAGCTCGGATCACCGATCAGACCCGTAGCACCACCGACCAAAGCCAGCGGCTTATGGCCAGCTTGCTGAAAACGCTTCAGCGCCAGCAGCGGAACCAGAGAGCCGATATGAAGACTATCTGCTGTAGGGTCAAAACCACAATACAGAGTGACAGAACCGTCAGCCAGGTGTTGTTCCAGTTCTTCTTCACTGGTCATTTGCGCGATCAGTCCGCGCGCATTGAGATCCTGTAGCAGTGTAATGTCTGTCATTGCCTTCTGGTAACCTTTAAGAATAAGTAATACACAAAGTTTGGGGGCGTATTCTACCCTTCCGAAATTAATCTCACAAACCTATGATGAAATCAAAGCATGATTAATGCCTGAAAAATTTGCCGCGCAAGCATTCTCTGCTTTCCTTAGTCTCAAAACGCAGCTTTTTGGGCTTATTTCTAACGTTAATCCTCAATATGTCGCGATTTGCGCCGATAACACACTGAATATTTAGATTCTGTGACAGCTTCCGGTATAATCCCGCAAATTTTGTCATAAAACTGAGGTACAGGCCGTGTTTTTAATTCAGCGGTTAAAGCAACATCTTCCGAAGACCCACTTGATGGCGGCAGGCATCTGCACCCTGATTATCGGCACCACGGCTTTGTTACTACCCTCCAGCAAAGTCCCGGCTTCAGATTCAGCGCAAGTCCAGATTCCACTTAGCTTAAATGAAGCGGGCATTGCACAGCAGAGCAGCGACTCACTTGCTGTATCTGATATCGACAAACTGCCAGCAACGGCCGCCGGGCCACAAGTTATTTCCAGTATTGCAACAGCGCCCATTGCCGCTATCGAGTCCCAGACAGCAGAAGCACCCAAAATTGTAGAGCACTGGCAGGATGTAAAAGTTAAAAGCGGAGACACCCTTACCTCAATTTTTAAACGCGCAGGCCTGACCCCACGGGATGTATACAACGTCACCGCAGCAGTGAAAGGCAGCGAGGCTCTGGCACGGCTCTACCCTGGCCAGACTATTAGCTTTGTGATCAATGAAAGTAAGTTACATAAGCTAAAACATATCCGTAGCCAATTGGAAAGCTCGGTTGTCAGCGCGACTGAAACAGGCTACCAGGTTGAAGATATCACCAAACAACCCAAGGTAAAGACCCGTTTTGCCGAAGGATCTATCGAAAACTCACTCTTTTATGACGCTTCTCAGGCAGGCCTTTCCGATAAAATGATTATGGAGCTGGCGGC
Organism: Amphritea balenae; assembly: GCF_003858655.1. Taxonomy (GTDB): domain Bacteria; phylum Pseudomonadota; class Gammaproteobacteria; order Pseudomonadales; family Balneatricaceae; genus Amphritea; species Amphritea balenae. The sequence continues at coordinate 74,553 of NZ_RQXV01000015.1, read as the reverse complement.
TATTTTCGGCTGGGATATCGATTTTGTACTGGACCTACGTCAGGGCGACAGCTTCAATCTGGTATTCGAAGAGAAGTATCTGGATGGCAAGCTGATCGGCGAAGGAAATATTATCTCCGCGCAGTTTGTGAATCGCGGCGAAACTTATACTGCGATCCGTTATACCGACAGCAAAGGTAACACCAGCTACTTCAACCCACAGGGAGAAAGCATGCGTAAAGCTTTTCTCCGTAGCCCGGTCGATTTTGCCCGCATCAGTTCAAGCTTTAAAAACCGCCGTAAGCATCCGGTACTGGGCCTGACCCGTGCACACAGAGGTACCGATTATGCAGCAGGCACCGGCACCCCCATTAAAGCGGCAGGCGAAGGTAAGATCATCTGGCGCGGTACTAAAGGCGGCTACGGCAAATGCATTATTGTGCAACATGGTGGTAACATCACCACGTTGTACGCGCATATGAACAACTACCGCAAAGGCCAGCGCACCGGCAGTCGGGTAAAACAGGGTCAGGTGATCGGTTATGTTGGTAAAACCGGACTGGCATCAGGCCCACACCTGCATTACGAATTCCGTGTTAATGGTGCTCATAAGAACCCCCAGACCGTTAAACTGCCACATGCAGCGCCCATTGATAAGGCTGAACGAAATGCGTTTTTTGCTACGGCTAAGAATGCGCTGTCTCAACTGGAATCATATAAAGCCACCCAGCTGGCATCGGCTGCTAACTAATATTCCGCACACAGCAAAAAGGACCACTATGCAGGCTTCGATCTATATAGGACTGATGTCCGGCACCAGCCTGGACAGTATTGATGCTGTGGCAGTGCGGTTTGAACCCACATTTGAACTGATCGCCAGCCATAGTGAAGCGATACCCGCTGCGATAGATCGTCGTATTCGCTCAATGCTTAGCCCGGGCGAGAATGAGATCGAACGGCTGGGACTGCTTGATCTGGAACTGGGAGAACTGTTCGCTCAGGCAGCTCTTAATCTGATAGAAAAGCACAACCTGAATAAAGATGAGATTGCAGCCATCGGTAGCCATGGCCAGACAATTCGTCACCGCCCAGAGGCTAACTTTACACTACAGATCGGCGATGCCAATCTGATCGCAGAACGCACCGGCATTACCACGGTAGCCGACTTTCGTCGTCGCGACATGGCTGCCGGCGGACAAGGTGCACCACTGGTACCAGCATTTCATAATGCATTGTTTCGCAGCCAGGAACATAACCGGATTCTGGTCAACATTGGCGGCATGGCCAACCTGACTATTCTGGAAGCTGGCCGACATACCGCCGTACGCGGCTACGATACCGGCCCCGGTAATGTTCTGATGGATAGCTGGATTCAACAACATAAGAACAGCAGTTACGATAAAGATGGCCAGTGGGCAGCCCGCGGTAAAACAAATTCAACGCTGCTAAAAAATATGCTGGAACTGCCATTTTTTCAGGAAACACCACCCAAAAGCACCGGCAGGGAGCAGTTTAACAGCCTCTGGATCCGTCAGATGCTTAATAAACAGGACAACCCACCACCGCCGGTAGACGTACAGGCAACCCTGTTGGATCTGACCGCGACTTCAATCGCCGATGCTATCAACAGCCACCATCTGAATAATCTGCAGATCTATCTTTGCGGTGGTGGTAGCCATAACAGCCGCCTGAAAAGCCAGTTAAGCTTCCTGCTGAAACCACATTACCTGAGCACCACTGCAGAGCTGGGACTGGACCCCGACTGGGTAGAAGCCGCAGCCTTTGCCTGGCTGGCACAACGCACGCTAAACCAAAAAAGCGGCAACATTCCAGAGGTAACAGGTGCTTCCGGTTATCGCCCTTTAGGCGCTATTTACTGGGGCAATTGAACTAGTCATAGGTCCGGCAGGTAATAATTCCAAGCCTGGCTATACAAAATGCAGAGACAAAAAAGCCAGCAACTATGCTGGCTTTTTTAACGCTGAGCATTAATCAGATTGAGAATGATGATCCACAACCGCAAGTGGTCGTTGCATTAGGGTTGTTAATAACAAACTGAGACCCTTGCAGGCCCTCTTTGTAATCAACCTCAGCACCTGCAAGATATTGAAAACTCATCGGATCGACCAGCATAGTCACCCCATCGTTCTCAATTGCAGTGTCATCATCGGCTACCGCCTCATCAAATGTGAAGCCATAAGAGAAACCGGCACAACCCCCACCGGTAATAAATACCCGCAGTTTCAGGTTATCGTTTTGTTCCTCTTCGATCAGACTTCTCACCTTAGCTGCTGCCGAATTAGAAAATGCCATGGTCAGCGCCTGGTCAGTCATCTCTGTCATATCTGCTCCACTTACATCTGTCTTACTATATCGAAGATGCATTATCTATTTAACCAAGCATTTCAGTCAAGTATTACATTTCACCTGACAGAATGCTTTTCTATAATTGTAGCCCTAAGGCATCATGCCTACATGACGCAAACCTTCATCTTCAGCCAGATCAAACATGATATTCAGGTTCTGAATCGCCTGCCCTGCGGCCCCTTTAACCAGGTTATCAATGGCAGAGAGAACCACGACAGTATCATCATTCTGCGGACGGAAAACGCTGATACGACACATGTTTGCGCCTTTAACACTGCGGGTTTCAGGGTGGCTACCGGCAGGCATTACATCAACAAAAGGCTCATTCGCATAACGCTCTTCAAACATCTCCTGTAAGCCATCCATCGGATCTTTCAGCTTACCGTACAGTGTTGCATGTATTCCGCGGATCATCGGCGTCAGGTGTGGCACAAATGTCAGACCCACCGGACGACCTGCTGCCTCACTCAGTCCCTGCTTAATTTCTGGCAGATGACGGTGACCATTCACCCCATAGGCCTTAAAGCTTTCGCTACTCTCGCATAACAAAGAACCGACATTAGCTCCACGACCCGCACCACTAACACCCGACTTACAGTCCGCTATCAGACGACGATGATCGATCAGATCATTTTCGATCAGGGGTAAAAAGCCCAGTTGGGTAGCGGTTGGGTAACAACCCGGACAGGCGATCAGCTCAGCACTTTTGATCGCTTCCCGATTAATTTCAGGCAGACCGTAAACTGCTTTAGCCGCCATCTCCGGACTGGTATGTTCCATTCCGTACCATTGCGACCAGATATCCAGATCTTTAATCCGGAAGTCAGCTCCCAGATCAATCACTTTTACGCCGCGTTCAACCAGCTCCGGCGCCATCTTCATCGCAACACCGTGAGGTGTGGCAAAAAACACAGCGTCACACTGGGCCAGCTGATCAACATCAGGCACCGTGAATTGCAGATCGTAGTGACCACGCAGGTTCGGGTACATATCGTCGATTCGCACGCCTTCCTCTGAACGGGAAGTAATAACTTCCACAGATACGCCGGAATGGTTTGCTAACAGCCTGAGCAGCTCTACGCCGGTATAACCGGTGCCGCCTACGATACCTACTTTGATCACATTGACCTCTCAATTCTCTCTACGGTTTTATATACTAGTCCCATATGATACAAACCCTCGGTGGCCATTGCTATTACAGGGCCCGCAAATTTTGCACTTTTCATCAGACAGGTCCTGAATATTAATGTTTAAGGATTCACTTTCATTCGAACATTTTCGTAACCGGCTGGCACACGCCGAAGCGTTGCCGCAGCTGGTACTGCTGGGAATCCTTTCCGGATTGGCGTCCGGATTGCTCATCCTGGCTTTTCGTCTGATGATAGATCTGCCACTGGAAGCCTGGCTACCCGGTAATCACAATGAAAACTTTGAAGGATTACCCGCCTGGGTCAGATTCACTTTACCTGTTTTCGGTGTCATCCTGTTACTGATTTTATTCTGGAACCTGCTTCCTGCCACCCGCAAAGTGGGTGTCGTGCACGTATTGGAAAGGCTCAGCTATCACCAGGGCCACTTGCCTGCGAAGAATATGCTGGTTCAGTTTTTCGGCGCCGGCATCGCTATTCTCAGTGGTCAGTCGGTTGGCCGGGAAGGTCCCGCGGTGCATCTGGGAGCCGCCTGTGGCAGTCTGGTTGGACAAACCCTCAAACTCCCCAATAACTCTTTACGCCTGTTAGTCGGCTGCGGTGTTGCCGCTGCAATATCAGCCTCATTTAACACACCCTTGGCTGGGGTTATCTTCGCCATGGAAGTGATTCTGATGGAGTATACCGTCATCGGTTTCACTCCGGTTCTGGTTGCCTCAGTAACAGCAGCGCTACTTATCAAAGCCGCCTATGGCGATGAACCCGCTTTCTCAATACCCGCACTGCAGATTCAATCTCTGGCAGAGCTGCCTTATGTGTTTTTACTAGGCCTGGTTACTGCGCTGATGGCTGCGGTATTTATTCGTATCATGGTACAGACTCAGCGCAGCATAAAATGGCCGATGACCGTTCGCTTTCTAACTGCGGGCATATTAACCGGTATCGTCGCACTGTTTTATCCACAGGTGATGGGTGTTGGTTATGACACTGTTTCAATGGCACTGGAGGGTAATGCAGAGCTTAAACTGCTGATCGGTCTGCTCATTGCGAAATGGCTGCTTACGCCTTTTGTTCTGGGGCTGGGCATCCCTGGTGGATTAATCGGTCCAACCTTTTACATTGGCGCAGTTACCGGCGCGAGCTTTGGTGTGATCATCGCCCTTATTACTGGTGAATCACACTCAGGTATAGGCTTTTACGCCATGCTGGGCATGGGTGCGATGATGGGTGCAGTACTGAATGCTCCCCTGGCAGCCCTGATCGCCCTGTTAGAACTGACTGGCAATCCTAATATTATCTTTCCGGGCATGCTGACCATTGTGGTGGCTACCACCACCGTGCGTTACTTCTTTAATCAGCCATCGATTTTCCTGACCTCTCTGAAAGCACAAGGCTTGGACTATCGTCAGGAACCGCTGACTCAGGCCTTATCACGACTGGGCGTATCCAGTCTGATGCAAACCGACTTTGTGCGCTCAGGCTATTTTGCTACGGCAGATGCTGCTCTGCAGGTACTGGGAAACAGGCCTGAATGGATGGTTCTTGAAGACAAAAAAGGCACACCTACCGATATTCTTTTTCCGGCAGACCTTGAATACTTTATTCAGGCAATCTCGCAACGGGATGGCTTCAATCCTGAACTCAGACTGGATCTAACCGAAGTACCGGCAGTACGTAAAGATATAGCGCCATTGCCGATCAATGCCACACTTAAAGAAGCACTGGATAAGATGAATCATGATCGGCTGGATGCACTATATATAGTGAAATTAAACCGCGATATTGCCGGTATTATTACCCGCGATCAGATCGAACATTTTTACACTCAGAAGCTACACTGATGACCGAATTTGATTTACAGCACCAACTACACGGCCTTTACGCTATTACCGATAGCAAGTTAATGCCAGATACTGACGCTATGCTGTTTCAGGTAGAACAAGCATTACGTGGCGGCGCCCATATCATTCAGTATCGTGACAAATCGACTGATGAAAATAAACGTCTGACTGAAAGCCGAGCGTTACTGGACCTATGCAATCAGTTCAGCCGTCCGTTACTGATCAACGACGATATCCAACTGGCAAAGCAGATCGGTGCTCACGGGGTACACCTGGGCCAAAGCGACGGCATTGTAAGTCAGGCCCGGGAGTATCTGGGAAACAACAGTATTATCGGCAATACCTGTCATGACTCACTGGCGCTGGCCAATACCGCTTGCCAGCAAGGTTGTGACTATGTTGCCTTCGGCGCTTTTTTTGCTTCCAGCACTAAACCTGAAGCCAAACCCGCCCCGCTACAGCTACTATCTGAAGCCAGATCAACACTACCTGTTCCGGTGGTGGCGATAGGCGGCATTAATATGGATAATGCTGAGCAAGTTATTACTGCAGGTGCAGACATGGTCGCTGTGATACACAGCTTGTTTGCCAACGACAATATCTGTAATCGTGCAGCCCAATTCAACAGCCTGTTTTCCTAAATGGGCCTTAGTACAAGGAATTGATTTTTTCTCAGGCGAGGCGCAAGCGCACGCAGCGAGGGAGTTTATAGCTATAAATGACCGAGCGAGTACGTTTGCAACAAAGCATGAGGGAAAATCTGAACTTGTGTGATTTTAAAGAGAGATCATTATGTCCCGTTCAGAATCACTTTTTCAGGCCGCTCAGGCCCATATTCCTGGTGGCGTAAATTCACCGGTACGTGCTTTTAAAGGTGTGGGTGGTAACCCGATTTTCTTTAAGCGTGGTGAAGGTGCTTATCTGTTTGATGAAGATGATAAGCAATACATCGATTATGTTGGCTCATGGGGACCGATGATTCTGGGTCACCAGCATCCGGCAGTAATGGATGCCGTACGTGAGATGATGAATAGCGGTCTTGGCTTTGGTGCACCGACAGCGATTGAGATCGATATGGCTGATAAAGTCTGCGATATCATGCCGGGCATGGATCTGGTACGGATGGTTAACTCCGGTACTGAAGCAACCATGAGCGCCATCCGCCTGGCCCGTGGTTACACTAAGCGCGACAAAATCGTTAAATTTGAAGGCTGCTACCACGGCCACTCTGACTCACTGCTGGTGAAAGCAGGCTCTGGCATGCTGACACTCGGCGAGCCAAGCTCTCCAGGCGTACCTGCAGCATTGGCAGAACACACCATCACGCTGACTTACAACGATATCGATAACGTACGTCAGGCTTTTGCTGAAATTGGTAACGAGATCGCCTGTATTATTGTTGAGCCTGTTGCCGGCAACATGAACTGTATCCCACCCGTACCTGGCTTCCTTGAAGGCCTGCGTGAGGTTTGTGATGAGTACGGTACCGTCCTGATCCTGGATGAAGTTATGACCGGCTTCCGGGTCTCCCTGACCGGCGCGCAGGGCCATTTTGGCGTTATTCCTGACCTGACCACTATGGGCAAAGTTATCGGCGGCGGACTGCCTGTTGGCGCCTTCGGTGGTAAACGTGAAATTATGGAATATATCGCGCCTTTAGGTCCGGTTTATCAGGCGGGCACGCTGTCAGGTAACCCTCTGGCTATGGCGGCAGGCCTGGCGATGCTGAATGCCTTGCAGGAAGAAGGCTTCCACGAGAAGCTGAGTGCCAAGACTGAACTTCTGGCACAAGGCCTTGAAGCGATGGCGTTACGTCACGGCGTACCTTTCACTACCAGCCAGGTAGGTGGCATGTTCGGTCTGTTCTTTACCGATCAGGAGCAAGTGACCAGCTTCGAACAAGTGATGAAGTGTGATGCTGACAAGTTTGGTCGCTTCTTCCACGGCATGCTGGAAGAGGGTGTTTATCTGGCACCTTCCGCGTTTGAAGCAGGCTTTATGTCTCAGGCGCATACTGAAGAGAATATCAACGCTACCATCGAAGCGGCTGATCGGGTATTCGCTAAGCTGGCTGCGGAGTAAGCGCATTGATAAGTCTGGCATTCGGCGCACTGTTAATCGGTGCGCTGATGGCTGCGTATCAACTGCAACGCAGCGCAGAAAAGTTACCTGATGAGCCTAAATCAACGCTTCAGGCTGCTGCTCTCAGCAGCCTTTTTATCGGTGTTTCAGCGCTGGCTGAGATTTTATTAAATCAGGGCGGCGCCGATATCCAGACCCTGCAGCGTATGCTTAGCAATCTGGCTTATTACGCAGCCCTGCCATTAATTGCTTCAGCGTTATTAGTAGCAGCCCGCAATGATCACTGGACTCGTCCGGCATGGGGACGCTGGCTGATAGGTCTGTTTGCCCTGTTTGAGCTACTGCGACGCATGGAGTACGGCGAGCTGTATACCCAGATAGTTGCCGTAACTGTTTCGGGCGTAATGCTTCTCGGTGCCTTGTTGATAAAGCAGAAGTTAATTCAGGGTATCGCATTATTAGCGGCGATAAACATGGCGATGGCACTGGTTTTATTCGGCCCGGCTAACCTGCTACCTACATTCAGCAATCCGGTGGTCTATCCGGTTCTGCTAGCAGCGGCGTTGCCATTAACCGCAACCGCCTTAAAGCATCAGGTTTCAAACAGCCAAAAAAAAGCCTGACTCTGTCAGGCTTTTTTATTTAATTGCTCAACCTTTCAATCTGTTTAGTGACCAAACTCTCGCAGTTTCTGCAGATCAAAAACATTGATCTCAGCGCCATTCACATCGATCAGTCCCTGGGTTTTCATCTCTTTCATCAGACGGGAAAAGGTTTCCGGCTGCATCCCCAGTTGAGATGCAATCAGTTGTTTCGCCATCGGTAGCTGTACAACACATTGTTTCGCAGCAGGATCAGGGGCCAGACCAAACAGGTAGTTGCCCAGACGGTGCCGGGTGTTCTGCAGCGTCAGTATCTCAATTTCATTGATTCGGCGATGCAGCTTAGTTGCCATATTACCCATCAGTTTAAGCCCACACTGGGGTTCAGCCAAAAGGATCTCTTTATAGAGATTATTGGGGATCGCCATTACCTCGGTTGCGCCCATTGCTGAGGCGTTCAGAGGGTAGCGTACCTGCTCCATAAACATCAGTGCTTCAGCAAATGTGCCACCGGTGCGAATCACTTCGATGACTTTAGTCTGACCATCAGGCGAAACCCGGAACAGCTTAATGCTACCTGCCAGAACGATGTAGAAATTATGTACATCACCACCCTGATGAAACAAGGTCTCATCATTCTTCAGCTTTATAGTGCGGCAATGATGCGACAGCGATTCTTGCGACTTTTCCGGCAAAGAAGAAAAAAGAAAGTGTTCAGCGACTATAGACTGTAGTCTGGATTCCGGCATTACAGGTTTACCCGTTACAGATAGATTGAGGGGCCTATCATAACCTGAGTAGCCTAAACTGCCAGTGCCAACTGCAATCTTTTTTTGTTAACCCATTCACTAAACTGTTTTTTTTGACTTTCGCCCTTAACTGCCCAGCAGTTTTCCAGTCAGCGTCATGTAAAGTTGCGGCAATCGCTTAGGTAGCTGCTCAGCCTGACGGATAAAAGTATAGCCCTGTCTGCCAAATAAGTAAGGCAGGTACTGGTTTGCCTCCTCATCAATAGTAATACAGAAAGGTATTAAACCCTGGTTCCGTGCTTCCAGAATCGCCTTACGGGTATCTTCAACCCCGTGCCGCCCCTCATAACGGTCAAGATCGTTGGGCTTACCATCGGTCAACAGTAACAGAAGTTTTTTCTGGGCTGACTGTTTGCCTAAAAGATCAGTGGCATGCCGGATTGCCGCACCCATTCGGGTATAGAAACCCGGACTGATATCAGCGATGCGACCGCGGATTTTAGCGTTATAACTTTCATGAAAGTCTTTAATGCAGTTAAAACGCACATGCTGGCGTCGGCGTGATGAGAAGCCATGAATGGCAAACTGGTCGCCACTGGCGTGCAGACTTTCGGCAAACAAATGTACTGAATCACGAATCACATCAACCACTTGCTGCTTATCATTGACCCAGGCATCGGTAGAGAGCGACAGGTCAGCCAGTAACAGGCAAGCCATATCCCTGACTAAAGGCCGCTTCTGGTAGTACAGTCGCGGATCACCACTATTCGCTGAGCCATTACTGGAAGCCGAACCACGAAAATCTAGATAAGCATCCAGATCCAGCTTATCGCCTTCATACTGACCCCGAATCCATTGTGGACGGGCCGCCAGACTTTCAAACTGTCGCCGTAACCGACGCGCCGGCTTCTGCAGGTGCACCGGTAGCTCACAATCAACCGCTTTACGGCTCATCATGGGAATAATCTGACAATAGTCCCGCAGCATAATATTTTTCTTATAATCCCACTCGGGATACAGAATACCCTCGTTCAGCGGGATATCATCTTCCTCTTCAGAGGGCAGATCCAGATCAAATTTAATTCGACTGGCAACGGTGGTGTTGTCCTGGGTTACCGACATCTTATCGATATCGTTGGCAATACCTTCCGCCTGGTCCAGGTCGTCTTCCTCTTCGGTGCTGCGATCCATCTTGCAGAACTCAGCAAAAGAGAACAGATCGGCCTCATGACGTACACCAAGGTTCGCACCCTGTTCATCAGGCTTATCCACTCGCTCAGCCTGTCGACGGCGTTGCTCAGCCTGTCGGGTCTCACCTTTTGAAGCATTACGGTCTTTGGTTTCATTGCTAGAGGACAAACCGCCATTATGCGGTGGATTAGGATGCAGCCAGAGTGGCACCGGCTCAGGTGCAAAACGCGCTTCAGGTAGTTCTGTAATCGAACCCGGATCGATAAGCGCCTGTTGAATTGCCTGCTCCTGAGCGGCAATTTCAGGTTTTAACTTAACCGGATCAGGACGCAAAGCAATGAAGGCCCGAACCAGTCGCTGATAACGCTGATGCAGGCCGCGATACTTTTGCAATGTTTTACTGGTACGTTGTTGATTATCAACAATCCAGTTCAGGTTACGATGGGTTTGCGCAGGTACCGGCGTGCCGGCCATCGCTGCTAACCAGAAGTACAGATCACGATTCAGTTGAGCATCAGGAAACAAGTCCAGTTGTGCCGGCAGGTAAAGACAGATTTCATCCTGCCATGCCAGTTCAACTTTTTTTCCGGTACCGGCCACTTTGTGCAACCAGCTACGCCGGGCTTTATGTAGTGTTGCAGTAGTCGCAGTAATACGCAGAGCGCTATCACCACCCAACGCCCGGTAAAAAACACCTAACGGGGTTTTTACCTGATCCAGGGTAACCGCCGCTTCAGGGTAGCCCTGATTGGCAATTTTGGTAATAAATCGGTCCCAGACCTGACCTACATGTTCTTCCATCGCTCTACGACTCCGCTAACTGAAAGATTATTCCTGCTCGCTACTGCCAAAGGCAGCTTGTACCAGCTCCATCAAACCAATCACGGTGTCCGGATCATCACTCAGCGGCTCAATCATACCCGCTCGACAGGCTTTAACCGGGTCAAAGCCCGTGCTAATCAGGGTAGCGGTATATACCAGCAAACGGGTACTGGCGCCCTCTTCCAGATCCTGGTCTTTCAGTTCACGCAGAGTATTGGCCAGCACAACTAACCGCTCAGCCATGGCCTTTTCTATTGAAGTCTCATTCAGCAACACTTCAACTTCAGCCTCAGGCAACAGGTAATCGAAACTCATCGACAGGAAACGCTGTCGGGTACTTGGTTTCATCCCCTTCAACAGGTTCTGATAGCCTGGGTTATATGAAACCACCAGCATAAAGTTATCCGGCGCATGCAGCGTTTCACCGGTACGGTCGATCGGTAAAATGCGTCGGTCATCGGTTAACGGGTGAATAACCACCGTGGTATCTTTACGGGCTTCAACAACCTCATCCAGATAACAGATACCACCTTCCCGAACCGCCCGCGTTAACGGACCATCACTCCAGACAGTCGCCCCATCACCAATAAGGTGACGACCGACCAGATCCGAAGCACTCAGATCATCATGACAGGCAACGGTATAGAGAGGCAGGCCCAGCTTATCGGCCATATAGCTGATGAAGCGGGTTTTACCACAACCGGTAGGCCCCTTAATCAGTACCGGCAGTTTATGCTCGTAAGCATGCATGAAGAGTTCAACCTCATCGCCCTGAGGTTCATAAAACGGCAGTTCTTCTGTTTGGCTCAATTGAGAAACAGTGCTCATTGCGCATCTCCCGGATATCTAAAAGAAATTGTATTCAAAAGGCGTAAGTCAGCGTAATACAGATCGCCAGGACCGGGGCATAGCCCAATAACAGTCCACGCCACATCAGCGGAGCATTTTTCAGCCCCATAAAATGGTCCACCAGCAGACTGGCCTTAACCACAGTCACCAGCAAAACTATCGCCGCTAAGCCAATAGTTAAGGTATAAGGCTCAGCGACCAGCGCTGTCGCGCCGGTAAGAAATAACAGGAAGATCCAGACTGCAATTAGTTTTGTTCCAGAAATCATCGTCCGTTACCCCTGCAACACATAAACCAGTGGAAACAGAATCAGCCACAGCAGATCCACCATATGCCAGTAACAGGCACCACTCTCAAACTCATTTATCCGGCCGCTATGATAGTGCCCCAGATAAACCTTAACGCTAAGAAAAATTAGCACCAGCATGCCCAGAATCACATGCAGCATATGAAAACCGGTCAAACCAAAGTAAAAGAAATAGAAATCATTAGTGCTCAGACCAAAGCCCATGCCACCAATATGCATATATTCATAACTTTTCACTACCAGATAGATACAGGCACAGGCCAGCGCTAACACTATGTTAATGACGGTTTTAATCCGCAGATTATTCAACAACGCTCGCTGCGCAGCCACAACAAAGTAACTACTGGTCAGTAGTGCGACGGTATTTATCAGTCCCGCACCAATGCTGGCATTCGCTTGTCCATTGGCAAACATTTCGGGGAAACGTGCCCGGGTAATAGCAAACAACAAAAATAGCAGTGCAAACACACTGAGTTCAGCCAGAATAAACAACCAGATGGCAAAATCACCTGGCAGTATTTTGGTACCGGTTGCGGAATGGGGTAATTCAGCAGCTGTCATCATTCCTCCTCTTTCCGGCTTTCAATATTAAGTGTGGGAATCATCCGGTCACTCTCAGCATCGCGTCGCTGGTCACCGGGTGTCCAGTGTAATAACCCGCCATCCGGATTATCTTTCTGTACTTCGTTGCAGGCATGAATACATTCACTGCACTGGGTACAGGTAAACTTACGGCGTTTAATACTACGGGCCGGTAGCCGCATCGGACAGGCTGTATCACAAGCCTTGTTACAGTCCTTACAAAGATCAGCTCGTTTACTATCAAAACTGACCATCAGGGCTTTGGGATTCATCATCCAAAGCAGGCTCTGGAACACCCCCAGAGCACAACCAAATTTACAAAACAGATGTCGGGCAAACAAAAAATCTGCCAGAAAAATCAAGGTCGCAGCGCAGATGAATATCACTCTGCCACCACTTAACTGCCAATTCAGCAGATCATTATACAACTCGATTGGCGGTACTAAATAACCTAACAAACCAATCGACCAGACCAGTGCCATCAGCGAGCTGCTAAAAACCAGCATCAGCCAGGCTGGGGTACTGTGGGGTTTACTACCCTTTTCCCAGATCGTCGGACGACCCAGTAATTTTTGCATCTGCCCGTTAATCAGTTCTACCACTGAAAAATGAGGACAGAGCCAGCCACAATACAAACGCCCATATTTTGCTGCTATCCATATACCAGTCGCGACAATAACAACGATAGGTAATAGCACCCGTAACAATACCTGTAAGGCGGCATCAGTCCCTGTCACACCAGCCACTGCCTGATCGATGCCCAGCCCTAATGGCTGGCCAAACAGGATGAAGTGTCCCAGTGTCAGGTCATAGCGAAACAGATCGGATATCGGAGCAAGCAAAAACAGTATGAAAAAAGCAGTGCGGCTAAGATTTCGGTAAAGCTGTTGTGGTTGGAGCATGGTATCGATCAGAAAAAACTGTCCCCGCCTGGTGTGGAGGGGACAGTATACCCTGTTTTAGCGGGAAACTACGTTTTCAGCTGCAGTCAGGCGTGCTTCTTCACCTTTAACAAAGAAGCTAGCAATATAAGTGAACAGACCGATCAGGAAGATCACACCAGCCGCTTCGCGCAACCAGTAGAACATAGAGATCTGATCCTGAACCGCCATAAATGGCAGCGGAGTTTCACTATAACGCTGCAGATAAACCTGCAGGATACCGGCGCCAGTCAGGAACAATGTGATAAACACCATTGATACTGTCATCAGCCAGAAGCCCCACATCTCAACAACCTGAGATTTGTTGCTGTTCGCAGCTTCACGACCATTCAACATCGGCATCGCGTAAGAGATCATAGTCAGTACGATCATTACGTAAGCACCGTAGAATGCCATGTGACCGTGAGCGGCAGTGATCTGCGTACCGTGAGTGTAGAAGTTAACCGGAGCCAGAGTGTGCAGGAAGCCCCATACACCAGCACCCAGGAATGCCATTACACCAGTACCCAGTGCCCACAGAGTGGCAACACGGTTAGGATGCTGACGACGACGCTTGTTCACCATGTTGAATGCGAACAGAGTCATCATGAAGAATGGAATTGGCTCCATGGCAGAGAATACAGAACCGATCCACAACCAGTACTCAGGAGTACCGATGAAGAAGAAGTGGTGACCTGTACCCAGCAGACCGGTAATCAGCGCCATGGCGATGATCACATACAGCCACTTCTCGATTACCTCACGGTCAACACCGGTGATTTTAATCAGAGTGAATGCCAGGATAGAACCCAGAATCAGTTCCCATACGCCCTCTACCCAAAGGTGAACAACCCACCACCAGAACATCTTATCCAGCACGATGTTATGAGGGTTGTAGAAGGAGAACAGGAAGAATACTGCCAGACCGATCAGACCAATCATCATTACCATTGAGATAACGGTTTTACGGCCACGTAGTACAGTCATACCTACGTTAAAGATGAAGCCCAGTGCAACAATGACTATACCGATCTTGGTAATAGTTGGTTGCTCGAGGAACTCTCGTCCCATGGTCGGTAACAGCTCATTGCCCGTCAGTTCAGCCAGACGTGCATAAGGCACAGCCAGGTAACCAACAATAGTCAGCGCGCCTGCAACCAGGAATACCCAGAATAACAGCATCGCCAGTTTAGGCGAGTACAGTTCAGTCTGAGATTCTTCTGGAATCATGTAGTAAGCTGAACCCATAAAGCCAAATAGCAGCCATACGATCAGCAGGTTCGTGTGCACCATACGGGCAACGTTGAATGGAATCTCAGGGAACATGAAATCCCCGATTACATACTGTAATCCCATAATAATACCGAACAGGATCTGTCCGACAAAGAGGCCAATCGCCGCAATAAAGTACGGTTTGGCAACAGCTTGAGATGAATACTTCATAATTGCCCCTTAGCCCTGAATATTTGGTGGCCAGTTGTTTGTATTAATTTCTGAGGTGTACTTCAGAAATTCAGCAACTGCATCCAGCTCTTCTTCGCTCAGATTAAACTGAGGCATGCTGCGACGCCCTGGGATGCCATCAACTGGCCGGCTCATAATAAAGCCTTTAATCGCATCTTTACTGCGACCAAAACGCTCATATACATTGCCCAGCTCAGGCGCAAAGTAAGCACCTTCACCCAACAGGGTGTGGCAGCCGATACAGTTATTGTCTTCCCAGACCTTTTTACCCAGAACAACTTCCGGGGTAAGATTCTGACGATTGTCCCGTTCAGGGAGAACCGTCACCGTGTGTGCGGACAAGCCTATCAACAACAGCAGGAAGAACAAGCTTCCGCCATAGAAGATGTTCCTTGCCATCGACTTGGTAAACGTTTGATTCATAAGGTATCTCCAGACCTTTTCCGTAAAGCTGACAGCTTTGCGGACCATACGACAGTAAAACTAGGTAAAGCTATTGTCTCAGCACGTCATTTGCCAGCCTTGACCATCATCAATAACAAAGAAATACTTAGTATATGTCTTGAATTTAATGCGGGATGAGAATGAATAACTTAGATAGAAAGCAATCGAATCTGGCACTGATTGCCCAGGCACTCTACCTGATCAATCTATTATTGCTACCCGGCATCGCTTTAATCGCACTATTAATGATATATATCAAGAACCGTCATAGCGACGATACTCTGGGGCGCTGCCACCTCTATCAAAGCCTGGTACTGAGCGGTTGGTTGCTGGTATTGGTCGTCGGTGGCGGGGTAGGACTCTGGCTTTTAGTTGCCGACGATGCCGCAGGCATATCCATGACACTGCTGTACCTGATCGTCATGCATACCAGCTTTGTCATGCTTGGTATTCTCGGATTGGCAAAAGCGATTAGTGGCCAGCACTTTCACCCCGGCAGTAAAGGTTGCCCCAGTAATAAATAAGATGAAATCAGTCAGGTTAAGCTATCGAAAAGCCCCCTGACACCAAAGCGATACCCTTTACCGCCATATGAAACGGGCTTAGCTACCTTGATTTTTGGTTGTCGGATAACCTAGTTCCATCCAACAAACAATATCTGGAGTCTGATATGACAACCTTAAGCCAACTAACAGCAGGACAGATCATGTCCAAAGAGCTACTGACTGCTGAAGCCAACTGGTCTGTTAAAACCCTGATCGAATTTCTCAGTAAGCATAAAGTAACTGGCGCACCTGTTGTCTCCTCAACCAGAGAGATAAAAGGTGTTGTCAGCCTGAGTGATATTCTGAAATTAGACACCCAACCTGAAGCAGCCAAAAAAGCGAACATTGTGAGCCAGTACTATATGGCTACTCTGGAAGGTTATACTGCTGATGAGCTCGGTCTGAAAAATGCTGATCTGCACAGTAAACATCTGGTACAAGAAATAATGACCGCCGACATCATCTCCGTAACCGAAGATACAACACTGCCGGCGATAGCAAAGCTTATGTCCGACAAAAGCATTCACCGAGTATTCGTTAGCAACAACGACGGTCTGTCGGGTGTTATTTCAACCCTTGACATTCTACGCCAGCTGGCTGACAGCTAATTAAACCAGTTACGTTCCTCAGGGTAATTCTGTCTTCACAGGATTACCCTACACTCTAAAACCTAAAATCCGTTTTAATAAGCCCGTTTACGCGCGTCCTTTGCTCCTTTGATATCACCACCTTCCTGTCGAATATCAGCAATCAATAACCACATTTTTTGTTTCATTGCTAACTGATTACCGGCCACAGCCAGACCTTTCAGCGCTAACTGCTCAGCCTGCAGGTACTGCCCCTGATCCCGTCGCAGGTCGGCCAGCTGGTAATAGACATTAGGATCGCGGGGTGCAATTCGCTGCGCCCGCTCAAGACTGCTCTGTGCGGAGCTATAGGCGCCTTGCTGCTGTTGCTGCTTGGCTGAATCCAATAATGCAACAACCGCCGGATTGCTGGCCGAAACAGGCTGAGGCGCGGCCACTTCCTGAGTCACTACGGTAAATGGCTGCGCTGTCGCTATTGGCGTAGTCACAGCAGTACCCGTTGTCACATCAGAATCGATAACCACCGGACCACGTCCCCCGTCAGAACGGTCTTCAACCGGTGGAGAGAGATTGGCATTACCACTAATACAGCCCGTTAACAGCGCCGCTGTTGCCAGCGCTGAACCTGTCTTTAACATATTTTTCATTGCTTTATTCCGTTCTGAACCAGCGTTTAAACCAGTCTATCGGGTTACCTACGACAGCATCTCCACAACCGGAAGACTGCTGTGGCGCCGTCCCTTCAATAAATGGCAGCTGCCGGGCACCTTCACAATGTTCACCGGAAAGGAGTCCACTCACATCATCAACCCAATGATACTGGATACTGGACGGTCTTTCCGCCATAAATGACTGAGGTTTAGCCTGACGCATAAACTCGGTCCATACTTTCAAGGCTCCACTACTACCGGTTAACGGGAGTGGCTTATTATCATCCAGTCCCAGCCAGACAACCGCCAGACGGTCACCGGCAAAGCCGGCGAACCAACTATCGCGCTGCTCATTCGTGGTACCGGTTTTACCGGCAACGTTAAGGTCTTCAGGTAATGCGCTATACACTGACCGTGCGGTCCCCTCACGTACAACCTCTTGCATCGCATACTGAATCAGATGCACTGGTCCGGCAGCGACTGTTTGCTGAATACTGAAAGAGTAGCGAGACAGCTCCTCATTCTGGCTATCCGTCACCATACGAATAGCCCGCATCGGCACCTGAAACCCATTTCCAGCAATGGTCTGATACAACTGAGCCACCTCAACCGGCGACATCGCAGTTGCACCCAGCAGCATCGACGGATAATTACGAATCTCCCGTTCGAGTCCTAGCCGCTGCAGCATATCGATCACTTTATCCGTACCTATGGTCATCCCCAGCCGGGCAGCTGACTGATTATAGGATAACGCCAGCGCCCGATGCAGAGGCACCGACCCATGGCTTTTTCGATCATAATTTTTGGGCTGCCACTGATCACCATTAGGCAGATCAACCGTAATCGGCTCATCTTCAAGCACGGATGCCAGACTATAACCATCCTCCAGCGCAGCCAGATAAAGCGCAGGCTTGATTAGCGATCCGATCGGGCGCTGCGCATCCAGTGCCCGGTTAAACCCCTGATAACGGGTTTTACGTCCACCCACAACGGCCATTACCTCACCACTATGAGGGTTGCTGACCACCATACCTCCCTGTAACTCTTCGACAGGTTTTCCATAACGTTGCTGAAGCTTGTTAAGGGTACTCACCATACTGCGCTCAGCACGAACCTGAGCGATGGGATCCAGGGCTGTGAATACCCTCAACCCCTCACTATTCAACGCCTCTTCCGGATACTCTTCACGCAGCTGTCGTTTAACCAGATCCAGATAAGCCGGGTAAGCGCCCTTATGTAATGTTTGTTGTTGCACCACACCCAAAGGCTTCTTTTCTGCTGCCAGGCGTTCCGCCAGCGTGATACTGCCCTGGTCCTGCAATACAGAAAGCACCAGATTCCGACGTTTAGTCGCCCGTTCAGGGTTACGACGGGGGTCATAATAGGAAGGACCTTTGACCATAGCAGCCAGCAAGGCAACCTGATGTAGTTTTAGCTCCTGAATGGGCTGTGCAAAGAAATACTGACTGGCCAGACCAAAGCCATGAATCGCCCTTAAACCCTCTTGCCCCAGATAGACTTCATTAAGATAAGCTTCCAGAATCTCATCTTTGCTATAGTGCCGATCCAACAGCATCGCCATAGGAATCTCTGCCAGCTTACGGCTCAGAGATCGCTCAGAGGTCAGGTAAAAATTCTTAATCAACTGCTGCGTCAGGGTACTCCCCCCCTGAACAAAGCGGCCTGCTTTCACATTGGCGACCATCGCCCGGGCAATACCCCGGGGCGAAACACCATAGTGACTGTAATAAGCCCGGTCTTCGATTGCTATCAGTGCATCGATCAGATGGGGTGGCGCTTCAGCCAGCTGAATCAGATCCCGGTCTTCATTATCTTTCGGATAGATACCACCAATCAGAATAGGTTCAAGCCGCGCAAGCGGCAGCACCGCGCCTTTATCGTCACGGATTCGACTAATGGTATTACCGCTAAAATCGATCAGTAATCGCTGCGCAGCTTCGTGGCTATCAGGGAAATCAAAGCCCCGGGTATAAACCCGCACCCTGGAACTGGCCCACTCGGCACTGCCTGGCTGAGTAGCACGGGACTGAAACTGATATCCCAACCCTTTCAGCTCAATTTTCAAATCATCCCGACTCAGTGGCTGCCCCGGATAAAGTTCTAACGGACGTGCGTACACCTTGGCCGGCAGTGCCCAACGCTTACCCTCAAACTTTGATCGCACCTGGGCATCCAGATAGAGCAGCACCGCCGCACCGATAACCAATCCCAAGACAGATAACTTTAACAACAGTTTAATCAGGCGCCGTTTCCAGGATGGCTTTACCGCTTTAGTGCGCTTTGATGCTTTAGCACTCTTTTTTGCCCGGGACGAAGCTGCCCCTCTCTTTTTTGCCATTGGCTACGTATAATCCTCTATGACTTCCGGTAACGATTATAAAAAACATGCTTCCAGTATTGATTTCAGCTCTGCTCAACCCCCAAAGCTATCCTCACCCGGTATCTGAAATACAGGTGATTGAGACGCATATTTCCTGGGTGATCCTGACCGGCGAAATCGCATACAAAATAAAAAAACCGGTAGATTTTGGTTTTCTCAATTTTACCAGTCTGGAGAGCCGTAAACACTACTGTTATGAAGAACTACGATTAAATCAGCGTTTAGCTCCGGATATTTATCAATCAGTGGTGGCATTTTGTGGCTCTGCATCTGAACCTGAATTGAACGGTTCGGGCGAACCATTCGAGTATGCCGTACAGATGCGTCAATTTGATGATTCACTCCGGTTAGACCGTTTATTACATAAAAGTGCCCTGACCTCGCAACATATTGATGCCCTGAGCCAACAAATTGCTGAATTCCACCTACAGGTCCCCCACGCCAGTGCCGATGGAGCCTGGGGGGAGCCAGAGACAATCTGGCAGGTAGTGAGCGATAACTTTCTTCATGCAGCAGAACATCTGGACAATCTTGATGACTGGATGCAACTACAGCAACTGGCTTACCAGATTAGTCAGCAATTCCGCAGCCTGACGCCAAAAATAGTGCAACGTAAACAGGACGGTAAAATCCGCGAATGCCACGGCGATCTACATCTGGCAAATACCACCCTGCTGAACGATCAGGTCCGACTGTTTGACTGTATCGAGTTCAATCTCGAATTCCGTTGGATCGATACTATTTGCGACCTCGCGTTTCTGCTAATGGACCTTGAAGCCAACCAGCAACATCGATTTTCCCATCGCTGTCTGAATCGTTACCTGGAGCTGACCGGCGATTATGATGGTACCCGCCTGCTTAACTTCTACAAAGGTTACCGGGCCATGGTGCGGGCCAAAGTCGCCCTGATCGGCGCACAACAAGATTTTGATGAATACCATCAGTACATTCAATTGGCGCTCAGCTATGCCAACAAGCCCTCCCCCGTACTGTTTCTTATGCATGGCGTATCCGGGAGCGGCAAAAGCTATCTGAGCCAGCAACTACTGGAGAGCACCGGCTCGATCAGAATCCGTTCTGATGTTGAACGCAAGCGCTTGCACCGGGAATTAAGTTTAAAAGGTGAGAACCTTGAACTTTACGGCCATGAAATGAACGCGCATACCTATAATCATCTTAAAGGATTAACAGAAAAGCTGTTGCGAGCGGGCGAGTCTGTCATCGTCGATGCCACTTTCATTCGCGAACGCACCCGCAGTAGCTACATAAAAATGGCCGCACAGCTAAACATTGAGATCCGTATTATCTCATGTCAAACCGACCAGCCATTGCTGGAGCAACGGCTGGAACAACGCCAATTAGAAGATATTGATCCCTCTGATGCGGATATCAACATCATGCGCCAACAGCAAAAAAGCCAACAACACCTGAATAACGCAGAGCAACAGATTAGCTATCTGATTGATACAGGCCATAGCAACCCTATTGATCACCTTTATCAACAGATACGCAACGATAAGCAAATCAGTAACATCTGGCCTGATGATCTAATTCCGGAGCGACGCTAAAAATGCCTAAAATTACGACATTATTTGATATTGATGAGATCGGCGAAGGCGCCGCAAAAGGCATCCAGCTCGGCCAGCGCAACCTGTTTGCAGTCAATCACCAGGGGCAGATCTATCTGTATGAAAACCGCTGCCCGCACAAGGGGATTCCCCTTGAATGGATGCCGGATACTTTTCTGGATGCGGAGAAGCAATATATCCAGTGCTCAACTCATGGCGCACTGTTTACTATCGATCAGGGGCTCTGCATTGCCGGCCCTTGTAACGGGGCCAGCCTGAAACCGATCACCTACGATGTAGTGGAAGGCAAGATCTGTATCGCAGAAGATTCAGATTAATTTATAACAGTACCGGCAGAGAATGACTGATCGTCACCTCTTGCGGGGTGATTTTTGCGCCATAAGCATAGATTTCTACGCCAGCCAGAGCCGCTTCGCGTAACAGCTGACCATATTCAGGATCAATATGATCCGCCGGACGAACCTGTTCTATACCCGTGTGCGGCACACAGAACATCAATACCGCACGGTGCCCCTGCTCTACCATCAACATCAGCTCACGCAGATGTTTTGCCCCCCGGGCAGTGACTGCATCAGGAAAAGCACCAACACCGCTATGTTCCAATAGGGTCACATTCTTGATTTCAACATAACAAGTCGACTTAGCATCATCTTCAAGCAGCAGATCAATACGGCTGTTCTCATCGCCATATTTAACCTCCTGCCGAATAACACCATAACCCTGCAATTCAGCGATCACACCACTTTCAATTGCTTCGCGAATAAGTCCGTTCGCCCGACCGGTATTGATACAGGCCCAGTAACGATTTTTGACTCTGACCAACTCCCAGCCAAACAGATATTTACGTTTCAGATTACCTGAATCCATTATCCAGACGTCACTACCCGGATCGGCGCAGTTTTTCATTGAGCCGGTATTAGGACAGTGCACAGTTATCTGACGACCGTTTTCCAACTCAATATCAGCCAGAAAGCGTTTATAGCGCTTAATTAGTCGCCCTGACTGCATATTTGTAAGCTGCATCAGTTAAACCTATATTTTAATCGGGTCAGCATTTTCTCAATCTGTTCGATACCCGTGGTATAGGAGAAACGAATAAACTGATTGGCTCGGTGTTCACCAAAATCGACACCCGGCGTCACCGCTATTTTATCCTGTTCCAATAGTTCCCAGCACAGGTCAAAGGTATTATCAGTCAGATGAGAGGCGTCCGCATAGACATAAAACGCGCCTTCAGGCGTCAGCGGTATACCAAAACCCAGTTCGCGCAGGCCATTCACTAACAGATCCCGACGCTCACGAAAGGCTTCACGGCGCGCTTCAAGAATATCCAGGGTTTCCGGCTCAAACGCTGCCAGCGCGGCATGCTGAGCAATAGTCGGCGGTGATATAAACAGGTTTTGCGCCAGCCGTTCAATATCCGCCACGGCAGCATCAGGCACAACTGTCCAGCCTAAACGCCAGCCCGTCATACCAAAATATTTAGAAAAGCTATTCAGAACAAAGGCATCCTGATCCACTTCCAGCACGGATGTCGCATCAAAACCGTAGGTTAATCCGTGGTACAGCTCGTCAACGACAAGGTGCCCCCGGTTAGCCCGCACAGTCTGAGAAATGAGTTCTAACTGCTCCCGCGGCACGACACTCCCGGTTGGGTTTGCAGGTGAAGCCAATAGCACACCAGCGGTATTCGGCTGCCAATTCTGCTCAATCAATTCAGGTGTAAGCTGATAGTTATCTCCGGCATCCGTCGGTACCAACTGTCCCCGGGCTTCGATCAGGCGTAGAAAACGAGGATTACAGGGATAACCCGGATCAGCCATCATAAACGTCTGGCCCGGATTGGCCAGGGTCGAGAACACCATTAGCAGAGCACCTGAAGCGCCTGCCGTAACAATAACTCTTTCCGCCGGGATGTCTAACCCATAGCGCTGCTGATAAAAGCCGGCAATCGCTTCCCGCAACTGAGGGATACCCGCCGCAGGTGTGTACTGAGTATGTCCGGCCCGTATCGCAGCAATACCTGCTTCAGCGATAGGTTCCGGCGTTGCAAAATCGGGCTCGCCTGCGCACATATGCACGACATCATGACCCATAGCATCCAGCTCTTTCGCACGCTTCAGCAGATCCATTACTTTAAAGGATTCAATCTCGGCAACCCGATCAGACCAGTTACTCATTCCCGACACTTCCTGTCACTTAAGAATTATTCAATGGCGGGGATTATACATTAAGGAAGGTACGAATAAGTCCATTGTTTTCTCTGCGGGCTATAGAATAGCCAATACCCAAAGGGCATGCTAATGCGCGAAAGACTGTGCAGTGAAATGTCTGGACCTTTTCAAACTGTCTGACAACGCAAATGGCCATTCTAGGGCCCACCCCTCTTTTTAAAAGAAGCTGAGGGGCTTGTTCGCACCTTCCTCGCCCAGCCCCCCCATATAAGAGACAAACCAATTTCAGCTGAAAACTAGCAGATCACTGCTATAGTTACCTGATGTGCTGCTTTCTATTAAACATGTGCTACACAACAGACTGAAAGAATTAAGAAAAAGTTACGGATGGCATTATGCAGGAGTTTTTTGTTACTGGGGCTGGTGAAACTCTGAAGGTTCTGGTAACTTCAGCTCCCTTCTGATTACTGGTTTAGATCAGTAGTAGATAACTGTAGATACGTTCGGGCACGGTTGCCCGACCTGAGAGAGAGAAGCGGGGCAGACTATGCCGAATCAAGATACACAGTTCACACACTTCGAACCATACCCAATTAAGGAAGGCGAAGAGTATATGAATGATCCACAAAAGGATCATTTCCGCGCTATTCTGAATTCCTGGAAAACGGAATTAATGGAAGAGGTTGACCGCACGGTTAACCATCTGCAGGAAGAAGCGACAAACTTTGCTGATCCAAGCGACCGCGCAAGCCAGGAAGAGGAATTCAGCCTGGAACTACGTACCCGCGATCGCGAACGCAAGCTAATTAGCAAAATCTCTAAAGCGATGGAAAGCATCGACGAAGACGATTACGGCTACTGCGACGCTTGCGGCGTTGAGATTGGCGTACGCCGTTTGGAAGCGCGTCCTACAGCGACACTTTGCATCGATTGCAAAACTCTGGCTGAGATCAAAGAGAAACAGCTCGGTATCTGATCTGTCTGCGGTCAGCTCTGCGGCTGACCGCTGCTATTGATGGTCTATACAGGACGTTTCGCCCCCTCACCCACTGGGCCGCTCCACTTCGGTTCATTGCTGGCTGCGCTAGCCAGTTTTCTCGATGCACGCGCCCATCAGGGTCGCTGGCTTATTCGTATTGAAGATCTTGATCCCCCCCGGGAAATTGTCGGTGCCAGCGACAGCATTCTTCGCACGCTTGAACAATTCGGTTTTGAGTGGGATGGCCCCGTCTGGTATCAAAGCCAGCGTCATCCGGTTTATCACGAAATCCTTGAACAGCTTCTGCATCAGAACAATGCTTATCGCTGCAGCTGCTCCCGACAAGAGATTATCAAACGTACCGGCAGCTCGGTGTATGACGGCTATTGCCGAACCCATTCAGCCGATAGAAATAAAGCCTGCGCGATCCGCTGTCACTGTAGCAATCACTACGCTTTTCAGGACCGGATTCTCGGATTACAGGACTTTTCCAGCCGGCAAGACGATTTTGTGATTTTCCGCCGCGATGGCTACTTCGCCTACCAGTTAGCCGTCACTATTGATGATGCGGAGCAACAGATCAGCCACGTAGTGCGCGGCTCCGATCTGCTCGATTCGACCCCCAAACAATTACAGCTACAACATCTGCTGAACTACCCTCAGCCTGAATACGCACATATTCCGGTAGCGACAAACAGTCAGGGGCAAAAGCTCAGTAAACAGACCTTTGCTGATGCACTGAATGACCAACAACCCGTACCACAACTTATTCAGGCGTTGAATTTCCTTAATCAACAGCCACCAGCAGAACTGACCGAAGCGACTACATCAGAATGCCTCAACTGGGCAGTTCAGCACTGGAACATAACCGCAATCCCTGCTCAGCTGGGTATCACGTTGGAGGGGCACTGATGCATTTTTACCGTCTACTAATCGTCATGGTCATCGGGGGCTATCTGTTATCCCCGGTGCTGGATCAGTGGTGGCCCGACTCCGCCACGCCCTGGTACCGACCTTTTCTGATCTGGGCAGCCCTGATCCTGATTGTAGCCATATTAGAACGGAGACGTCGCAGCGATGAGTTTTGATCTTAGCGAACTGCTGATCATCGGCATTACTTATCTGACCTTTCTGTTTGGTACCGCTTATATTACCGAGCGAGGCTGGATTCCGGCGCGTATTATTTATCACCCCATCACCTACATTTTATCGCTGGGTGTATTTACCAGTGTCTGGACCTTTTATGGCACCTTCGCTATGGCAAAAGAGTCCGGATTCAGTTTTCTGGCCTCCTATCTGGGGGCAAGTGCTGCGTTCTTTCTCGCCCCCGTTATTCTGGTGCCCATTCTACGTATCACCCGAACCTATCAGCTCAGTTCACTAGCCGACCTGTTTGCATTCCGTTTTCGTTCAGCAACGGCGGGCACACTGACCGCAGTCTTTACGCTGCTAGCCACACTGCCACTGATCTCTATTCAAATTCAGGCAGTTGCTGACTCACTGCATATCATCAATCAGGATTTCACTTCTAATCAGATCGCCATCGGTTTCTGCACCGTTATTGCGCTGTTCTCTATTCTGTTTGGTGCCCGCCATGCATCGCTACGTTATAGCCGAACCGGTCTTATTGTTGCCATGGCGACCGGTTCACTTATCAAGCTTATCGCGTTAGGCGGCTTCGCGATTTATGTTTTCTTTAATGTTCTGGATGGTCCAGCAGGGCTTGAGCAGTGGCTAAAGGCGAACCCTACGCAACTGGACGTTTTTAATACCCCCTTAGACAGTGATATGTGGCGCACTATGCTGCTCGGCTTTTTTTCCGCCGTCATAGTGATGCCCCACACCTTTCATATGATGTTTACCGAAAACACATCATCCAACAGTTTGCATAAAGCCAGCTGGGGCGTGCCTTTATATCTGTTATTACTCGCACTGGCTGTTCCCCCGATCCTCTGGGCCGGCATTAAGATAGGTGTAGCCGATCAGCCCGCCTTTCTGATCCTGCATCTAGGGATGGGCCTACACTCAGACTTCCTTACTATTCTTGCCTTTATCGGCGGTCTGGCGGCGGCCAGCGGCATCATAATTGTTGCCACTATCTCAATCTCTTCAATGTTGCAGAACCACCTGATACTGCCGTTACTACCGGTGCCCAGCACCCAACAGCTTTACACCCGGCTACTATGGTTACGTCGACTACTGATCATAGTGATAATGCTCTGCAGTTATCTGTTCTACACCCGTATCGGACTAAACCATAACCTGCACTGGCTGGGCACGTTGGCATTCATTGCGTTTATGCAATTTCTACCCGGTATACTCGCTACGCTGTTCTGGCCCGGCGCTAACCGTAAAGGGTTCTGCCTTGGTCTGGTCGTGGGTATGGGCATCTGGATCTTTACCATGCTGCTAGGGCTGATGAGTGAAGTAGAGAGCACCTTTGAAGTAACCTTCCTTGCAGAGCAGGGCTGGCATCAGATCGCCATCTATTCCCTGGCAGCAAACATTACGGTGTTTCTGCTAACCTCACTGATAACCCGTAGCTCAGCCGAAGAGATCACCAGTGCCAGCGCCTGCCTGCACAACAGTCTGCAACGCCCGGTAGGGCCTCAGCTTAATATTCGCCACAGTGATGAACTGGTAGAGTTACTTTGCAAAAGACTGGGCCGACTGACCGCGCAACGTGAAATTGATAACGCCCTGAATGAACTTAATCTAAACAGCGGCGAGCTTAATGCAATCGATCTGATGCGCCTGCGAACATTAATAGAGAGCCGGCTCAGTGCTCTCTTTGGTCCTGTAGAAGCCAGTGCTCTACTTAATCAACAGAGTCATGACAGCACTTTGGGACAGTATCGTACCCGGGACATTCACCTGCTTGAAGGCCAGCTGGAAAACTATCAAACTCAGCTCAGTGGTCTGGCGGCGGAACTGGATAACTTACGCCGCCATCACCGCATGACCCTGCAACGCTTACCTATCGGCGCCTGCTCGCTGGATGAAAAAGGCCAGATTATCTTCTGGAATAGCGAAATGGAGCTCTTTACCGGTTTGGCAGCATCATCGGTGCTGACCAAAAACCTGAAAAGCCTGGCACCGCCCTGGGGAGATTTATTAGCTGACTTCTCCCATCAGGATCAAAACCATCTGCTATCCCACCATCTGCTAATTGATGAGGAAAACTGCTGGCTTAGCCTGCACAAGGCCAGCCTGGCCGATGATAGCGATGCGATGGTTATTCTGCTGGAGAACGAAACTGAGAACCAGATTCTGGTAAACCGTTTATCTCACAATGAACGACTAGCTTCTATCGGTCGTTTTGCCGCCGGTGTCGCCCATGAAATTGGCAATCCGGTTACCGGCATTGCCTGTCTGGCACAAAATCTTAAGTACGAGACTGACGATGAAATCATTCTTGAAAGTGGTGAGCAGATTGTTGAACAAACTCACCGCATCACTCGTATCGTTCAATCACTGATTCGGTTTGCCCATACCGGCCAGAGTGATATTCAGGAAATGCAGGAAGCGGTAGATCTCAAGCATATTATTGATGAAGCGATCCATCTGGTTTCAATGGATAGCCGAGGCAAACAGATACAACTGATTAATCATACCGATGTAACAACCAGTGTTAGTGGTGATCCGCAGAGGTTGCTGCAGGTATTCGTTAATCTGATCAATAATGCCTGTGATGCATCACCGGTTAATTCGTCGATCTGGATTGATGCCGAAGTCGGCAGCAACTCAGTTAAAATCACAGTAACAGACGAAGGTTCAGGTATTCTACCCGAACACCAGAGCCGTTTATTCGAACCATTTTTCACCACCAAAGACCCGGGGAAAGGCACTGGCCTGGGCCTGCCTTTGGTGTATAACATCATTGAAGAGCATTATGGTAGTATTAGCGTTGTGAGTCCTGCCAATAAAAATCAGAACAAGGGCACTCAGGTGGTTATCACCCTTCCCAGAAGTCCACAGGCGAATTAATCCTGAAGGACAGGTGTTTTTGAGCAAAGGTAAACCGAATGAGCCGTATTCTGATAGTTGAAGACGAAACTATAATCCGTTCTGCCCTTCGGCGGCTGCTAGAACGTAATGATTATAACGTCGACGACGCCGCCTCCGTTGATGAGGCGAGCAGTAAGTTTAATCTGAATGATTACAATCTGATCATCAGTGATCTGCGACTTCCCGGCGCACCGGGAACAGATCTTATCACCCTGGCGAAAGCCACTCCCGTCGTGATCATGACCAGTTATGCCAGTATGCGCTCAGCCGTCGATGCCATGAAACTGGGTGCCGTCGATTATATTGCTAAACCTTTCGACCACGATGAGATTCTGGAAACTATCGCCAATATCCTGAAACTCAGGGGTGAAGCAGATAAAACTGCGGCGGATACAACTGAACAGAAAGCGCCGACAGGGTCAGGTAATCAGATGGTTGGCACCTGCCAGCCTATGCAGAATCTGTTTAAACGTATTGAAAAAGTTGCCCGTACCGATGCCACCGTGTTGATACAGGGTGAATCCGGAACAGGTAAAGAGCTGGCCGCTCGGGCGATCCACCAGCAAAGCGCCCGTGCCAACGCGCCGATGATCTCTGTTAACTGTGCATCCATCCCAGAATCACTAATCGAGTCAGAACTCTTCGGCCATGAGAAAGGCGCCTTTACTGGCGCTGACGCTACCCGAAACGGACTGATTGAGGCGGCTAATGGCGGCACTCTGTTTCTCGATGAGATCGGCGAACTACCACTGGAAGCACAGGCACGCTTGCTACGTTTCCTGCAGGAAAGTGAGATTCGACGGGTCGGCTCGGTTAAGTCTCTAACGGTCGATGTAAGGCTGATAGCAGCAACACACCGTAACCTGAAGGCACTGGCTAAAACCGGCGAGTTCCGGGAAGACCTGTATTACCGCCTCTATGTTATGGAGCTCCAGATGCCACCGTTGCGTCAACGGGGTGAAGATATTATTCAGATTGCACAGCAATTCCTGAAAAAAAGCTGCGAGAAAATGGGTTCCCGGTTACTTAAATTCAGCGATGACGCCTGCAATACCATGCTTCGCTACAACTGGCCCGGTAATGTCCGCGAATTACAGAATGCTATTGAGCGTGCGGTTATACTGGCTGACGATCATACCATTACGACCGACCTGCTGGGTCTGGATATCGAACCTGAATCCTTAGCCTCACTAGAGAGCAGCTTCGCCAGCGGTAGCTCACTGGTTGCCGAAACCACCGATAATAAAGTTGAACAGCGAGCCGACCATAACCTCTCACTGGATGATTACTTCCAACGCTTTGTCTTGGAAAATCAAAATAGTATGAGCGAAACGGTATTGGCTAAAAAACTCGGTGTGAGCCGTAAATGTTTGTGGGAGCGCCGTCAGAAACTTGGCATCCCCCGTAAACCGAAATAGCACTAAAAGTAGTACCAGGGGAGTAATCCGCAGGTAACAACAGATCCCCCAAAAGTGTTACTTTTCGCTATTTACGCACCTGCAGCATGGGTAGTTAGGTAACACTTTTTGTTACCCCTCCTGTAAGAAAACAGGTAACAAACATAAAAAATAAAACCTTATTACTTAAATAACAACAAGTTACAAAAACTGGCACAAGCCATGCTTATATACATGTAACAAGAAAAAAAATACTTGTAGCAAATAATCATAATAAAAATAAAACCCAGATTATGTGCCGTCAGGTAACCCTGCCTCGAACAACAATAACAATGAGGCTTAAAAGCTGATCGCTGAATTTGACACCCAATACAACGGTCCCGAATCAGTGCTCTTAGAACAAAAACAACAAGCTAAGAATAGCGTTGTTGTCTAATAGGCGGTCAGCTTGCCCATCTCCTTCTTCATCTCGTATTACTTTTTCATCACGCACTACTCTTCCATCTCGCTTTAATGGTTCACTATTTCTAATATCCACAGATCATGGTCGAAATGCGATCAGCTTTGCATATTTTCACGCTTATTTCGTGCTATGATGCGCGCTTTCATTCCGGACAAGAATTTCACAGGGCTTTTTCAAAGAACCATGGAAAATAAGTCATCACCGATCGGTTCATTTATCCGCCGCCTGTTTGGCCGGAGCCAGGACGATAATCACATGCCTGCAGAGCAGTCAAGCCAGGGCCGACGTCTGATTCCTGAAGAGGAACATCAGATCCCGCGCCGCCATCTAAATGATGCAGCGATGAAAACCGCATATCACCTTCAGGATGAAGGCTATGAAGGCTACCTGGTCGGCGGATGCATACGCGATCTGCTATTAGACAAGCGACCAAAAGATTTTGATGTAGCGACCAATGCCACGCCGGAACAGGCGCATGCCCTGTTTCGCCGTTCACGCCTGATAGGCCGTCGCTTTAAGCTCCTGCATGTCCGGTTTGGCCGAGACCTGATTGAAGTTGCCACGTTCCGCGCCAGCCACGACAGCCAGCCGAAGAACAGCGACGGAGAGCACGGCCGCCAGAATGATAGCGGCATGATTGTACGCGACAATGTTTACGGCACTATTGAAGAAGATGCGCTACGTCGTGACTTTACCGTCAATGCACTCTACTACTGTCCTAAAGATCACTGCGTTTACGATTTTGCTAACGGCTACAGCGATCTGAAGAACAAGACCCTGCGTATGATTGGTAACCCTGACGATCGCTACAGGGAAGATCCTGTACGAATGCTCAGAGCTGCCCGCTTTGCTGCCAAGCTGGATTTCAATATTGAACCCGCTTCAGAAGCACCAATAAAAGAACTGGCCTATCTGTTAAAAGACATTGCTCCGGCACGCTTGTTTGATGAAGCACTAAAGATTTTCCAGTCTGGACATGGCGTTGCATCATACCACCAGTTCCGTCGCTACAACCTGATGGAACAGTTGTTCGGTCAAACGGTCTATTGTCTCGATAATCCAGAAGGCTATCCGGTTGAAAAACTGGTGCTAAACGCCCTACAAAATACTGACCGCCGACTCCAGCAAGGCAAGAGTGTTACACCGGCCTTTCTGTTTGCAGCCCTGCTCTGGTATCCAATGCAGCGCCGCATGAAACAGTTACAGACTGAAGCGGGTATGCATACCGTACCGGCTATGCATGAAGCCGCCAATCAGGTAATTGGTGAGCAGATTCGCCAAACCGCTATTCCACGCCGTTTCTCTACGCCTATTCGTGAGATTTGGGAGTTACAGTTCCGCCTGCCACGCCGTCAGGGCAAACGCGCCGAACGAATTATGGAGCACCCACGTTTCAGAGCAGCATACGATTTGTTGGTACTGCGTGAAAACAGCGGTGAAGACCTCGAGGGGCTGGCCCAGTGGTGGACCGACTACCAGGTTCAGAACCCTCAGATCCGCAGCCATATGAGCCGTGAAGCCAATCGGGATGAGCCTCAGAAAAAACGGCGCAGACGTCGGCCACCACGTAAGAAAGAGCGCAACGATGGCTGATAGCTGGACTCGCTGCTATATCGGTTTAGGCAGCAACCTGGAAAACCCTGTTACTCAGGTTACAACGGCTTTGGTAGAACTTCAACAGCTCCCCGACTGTCGCAACCTGATGCATTCCAGCCTGTACCGCAGTGACCCGGTCGGCCCCGCTGGCCAACCGGATTATATTAATGCGGTTGCGGCCATTGAAACGACACTGACACCCTTAGATCTTTTAGACGCCTTACAAGCACTCGAGCAGAAGCATGAGCGCGTCAGAATCCAGCACTGGGGACCCCGAACACTGGACCTGGATCTGTTACTTTACGGTAACCAGCAGATAAACTGCGAGCGCCTGACTGTACCCCACGCCTATCTGACAGAGCGTAACTTTGTCCTTTATCCCCTTGCTGAAATTGCACCAAAACTCAGCATTCCCGGTGAAAAAAACCTCTCTTTTTATCTTAAGAACTGTGAAATAAGTACACTTGAAAGAATTTAATTTACAAAATACCCCCTTATAAACAAAGGGTTACTTCGTTTGTTACGCTTATGCACAATAGATAATAGTTAATCCGATACGGCATAGGTATAATCCCCATCCGTGTGAGTAACAAATAGACAGGTTTCTTATGAACAACATTACCCTACATACACTGATGGCTCGCAAGCAGGCCGGTGAGAAGTTTTCGGTACTGACAGCATATGACGCCTGTTTTTCCCACCTTATCAGCACCGCAGGTGTTGAGGTGATGTTAGTGGGCGATTCCCTGGGCATGGTATTACAGGGCAATGACAGTACTTTGCCAGTCTCGGTTGAAGAGATGGCATACCATACCGCTGCTGTTAAAGCGGGAAATCAGGGCTCTATGATCATGGCAGACCTGCCGTTCATGAGCTATGGCACTCCGGAACAGGCGATGGACAGTGCAGCGGCATTAATGCAGGCTGGCGCGCACATCGTCAAACTGGAAGGCGCTGCCTGGCTGGATGAAACCATCAGCTTACTGGCTGAACGAGGCATTCCGGTATGTGCACATCTGGGTCTTACGCCACAGGCAGTTAATGTCCTGGGCGGTTATAAAGTACAAGGACGTGATAATAGTGCCGCTAAGAAGATGATCGAGGACGCAGTACGTCTGGAACAGGCAGGTGCAGCGATGCTGTTACTTGAATGTGTTCCGACCATACTGGCCGGTGAGATCACGCAAGCGGTTGATATTCCAGTCATCGGTATTGGCGCTGGACCTGAAACGGATGCTCAGGTACTGGTAATGCACGATATGCTGGGTATTACTCCGGGCCGTAAGCCAAAGTTTGTTAAAAACTTTATGGCTGATAGCAGCGATATCGCAGGGGCCTTTAAAGCCTATGCTGATGCTGTTAAGGAAGGCACCTTTCCGGGACCGGAACACGGGTTCGAATAATCATGCAAACAATTTTTTCTATCACCGAGCTGCGTAAAGCACTCGGTGCGGAGCGTCGTGCTGGCAAAAGAATCGGCTTTGTACCAACTATGGGTAATCTCCATGATGGTCATATCCAGCTGATTCACCAGTCCAACGCTACGGCTGACATTACGGTCGCCAGTATCTTCGTTAATCCGCTGCAGTTTGGCGAAAATGAAGATCTTGACGCCTATCCACGCACTTTGCAGTCAGATTCTGAGAAACTGGCAGCAGCTGACTGCGACTACCTTTTCGCCCCCAATATTGACGAGATGTATCCTAACGGCCAGGTCATTCAGACCCAGGTTGAGGTACCTGTCATCTCTGATCTTCATTGCGGTACAAGCCGTCCCGGACACTTCCGCGGCGTAGCAACAGTGGTTTGTAAGCTGTTTGGTATGGTTCAACCCGATGTTGCTATCTTCGGTGAGAAAGATTTTCAGCAGCTGATGGTTATCCGTCGCATGACCGAAGATCTGTTCCTGCCGGTTGAAGTTCAGGGATCACCCATCGCTCGTGCAGACAACGGCCTGGCACTCAGCTCTCGTAATGGCTATTTAACGCCGGAAGAGCTAGCCATTGCGCCGACACTGAATCGCACTATCCGTAACACAATCAGTCAGATTAAAGCGGGTCGGACTGATTACAGTGCACTACAGGAAGAAGCTCAGGCAGTGCTTGAAGAGGCAGGCTTCTCCCGCGATTACTACAACATTTGTAACCGCTATGATCTTCAGGCTGCGAAAGCCGATGACAGCGAGCTGGTTCTGGTAGCAGCAGCTTACCTGGGCAAAGCCCGTCTGATCGATAACATGGTTATCGATCTCTGATCAGCACCTCTCCTATACGGTATCCCAACCGGGATACCGTATTCTCATTATGTGTATTGTTCTTTGGTCTGCTTGGTTATTCATTAACCAACTGGTAGATTCTGTTCTGTGTCGTTTTTTTCTTACAGATGCCACCTAACCGGGTTAATCCCATTGCAGTTGCCTTTTGACTATGCTGTACTGCACTGCACCATAAATAATGATTATAAAATAAGCTGCTGAGTTGCTATGGCTGGCTGCTGACTCACCTGCCATAAACTTGACTACTGCAGCAAATATACAAGCAAGAGGAACTATCCATGCGTGATGTTGTTATTGTAGCTGCCGGTCGTACGGCTGTAGGTAATTTTAACGGTTCACTGGCCTCTGTTGCTGCCAGCGATCTTGGCGCTACGGTTATCAAAGGTTTGCTGGAAAAATCCGGTGTACCGGGCAATCAGGTTGACGAAGTTATTCTGGGCCAGGTACTGACTGCAGGCTGCGGTCAAAACCCAGCTCGTCAGGCGACTATCAATGCAGGTCTGCCGGTTGAAGTTTCTGCCATGACTATCAACAAAGTATGTGGTTCAGGCCTTAAAGCTATTCAGCTGGCTACTCAGGCGATCCGTTGTGGTGACGCTGAAATCATTATCGCTGGCGGTCAGGAAAACATGAGCCAGTCTGCTCACGTACTGCCAAACTCTCGTAACGGTGCCCGCATGGGTGACTGGAAGATGGTTGATACCATGATCAAAGATGGTCTGTGGGATGCGTTTAACGACTATCACATGGGCATCACGACCGAGAACATCGTTGAGAAATACGGTTTCTCCCGTGAAGAGCAGGATGCATTTGCAGCTGCATCTCAGAACAAAGCTGAAGCCGCTCAGAAAGCTGGCAAGTTTGAAGAAGAGATCATCCCGGTTGTCATTCCTCAGCGTCGCGGTGACGATGTTGTATTTAACACCGATGAGCAGCCACGTCACGGCGCTACTGCTGAAGCTCTGGGCAAGCTACGTCCGGCATTTAAGAAAGACGGTTCAGTAACCGCCGGTAACGCATCTACCATCAACGATGGCGCCGCTGCAGTAATTCTGTGTTCCGCAGAGAAAGCAGCTGAACTGGGTCTGCCTGTGCTGGCTAGCATCAAAGCTTACGCATCTGCAGGTGTTGATCCATCTATCATGGGTACTGGCCCAATCTGCGCAACTCAGAAAGCACTGGATAAAGCTGGCTGGTCTGTGTCTGATCTGGATCTGGTTGAAGCAAACGAAGCTTTCGCAGCACAAGCAATGTCTGTAAACAAAGATCTGGGCTGGGATACTGACATCGTTAACGTTAACGGTGGCGCAATCGCTCTGGGTCATCCGATCGGTGCTTCAGGTTGCCGTATCTTTGTTTCACTGCTGCATGAAATGGCGCGTCGTGATGCGAAGAAAGGTCTGGCAACACTATGTATCGGTGGCGGTATGGGTACTGCTCTGGCTATCGAACGTAGCTAATATCGCAATCGCTATTTAAAAATAGCATTAGCAAACAGCTAGATAAAAAGCCGCGGCAGATACCGCGGCTTTTTTTATTCCCGCCTATCTCCGACTCCAGTTTCAGCTTCTATACTTAGCATTATCGTTCTCAATTGAAATGCCGCCATGAATTATAAATATCTGGGCATCTCAACACTGCTTTTGCTTCTGCTTAGTATCGTTGTCGCCCTATTCATCTACTGGACCACCCTGCTAAATCTTTTGCCTGATCCGAAAGTTTATCCTTATGCAAAAGTTCAGGGCTTGCCGCCAGTCACTACGCAACGCTATCTGCCCTATACAGGCCCCCACCCCAGGTATTGGAATCGCCCTCAGGATAGCTTCCATTACCCGATAAAACTGGGACAAACCGGCCCGCTGACCTCAAATTATGATATCCCTCTACAGTACCCTTTCTCCTGTGAAGGAGAGTATGCCGGACTGGGAAACCCCACCCCTGATAACAACCAGGGCTGGGGCACCAAAACACCGCCAGATAGCGACACAGGACTGAGTTACAGTAAAGACTGTCTGTATCCGACCCACGCCTGGTACCTGTATAACCGAACCGGTACTAAAAAATTCTACCCCCTGGAACAAGCCAGCGATGACATCGCTCAAATCGAGATAGCCGGTCAGACCCAGGACTTTATCATCCGTGTCGAAACCGGCACCATCAACCGCTTCATCTATAGCATTGCCGCCCTCAAAGGTACTGAAGGCAGTTTAGACAAACCCGATGCCAGCTCTTGGAATAAGCGCCTGATCTATCAGTTCAAAGGCGGCGTCGGTATCGGTTTCCGTCAGGGTAAAACTAAGCCGGGATCGATTCCCGCAAAGCATTTTGAACAGCTTAAAGCGGGTTATGCAGTGGCTTACTCCACCGCTAATCAGACCTCTAATCATTACGATATATGGCTGGCTGAAGACACCGCCCTGAGAGTCAAACGTCAGTTCATGTCACTCTATGGTAAACCTGATTTCACTATCGGCATTGGCGGATCAGGCGGTGCTATTCAACAATACCTTATCGGCCAGAACGGCTCCTCATTGTTGGATGGCGCTATCGCTCAGTATGCCTATCCGGATATGCTCAGCCAGACATCTTATGTGTTCGATTGTGAACTGTTGGAATATTACTTTGATGTTCTGGCCCCCGGTTCAGACTGGCAAAGTCGTAAACAGCGGCAATTAGTAGAAGGCCTGAACAGCGGTAAATTAAAAGACAAAAATCGCGCCTATATCTATGCCGCCGCACTGATCAATCAGGGTTTACTACCCCGCTTTTCTGATAGCAGTAACGAATGCGTCCGTAGCTGGCGCGGCTTAACACCGCTGGTTTATAACCCCCGCTACGCCAGTTTCCTGCCCCATTACAGTAAGCCAATACAACAAGCCACGCACTGGAGTCACTGGGACAGTCTCAAGTATATTTTTGGTCATCGTCAAGATGGTTATGCCATGCGCACCTGGGATAACGTTGGCGTTCAGTATGGTCTTAATGCTTTGCGTAACTTTCAGATAACAATAAAAGAGTTTCTCCATCTGAATGCCAGTATCGGTGGTTGGAAACAACCGGCACTACTGAAACAGGAAAACTTTTGGCGCCTCAATGGTCAGGGATCATTCTGGGACTTCAGCCCCTGGAGCCATCACAATATGAACCTCAGCCCGGATGACGGAGAGACACCCGCGATCAGAACCCGGGCCGATCTGGCAGCAATTCAGGCGGCCTACCGCGCCGGACACATTTTTATAGGCCAGCTGGATATCCCGGTGATAGATCTGCGCCACTATCTGGAACAGGAACTGGATATGCATCACAGCAGCGCCTCATTCTCAGCCAGACTGCGGTTATTACAACAGCAGGGGCATCATGACAACCAACTGATCTGGGTGTCTGACAAGCAGTTTAATCCAACCCCCATAGCGCTAGAAGCGATGTCGCAATGGCTGGAGAATCAGCACTCTTCTGATAACAAAGACCTGTTCACCGCCCGACCTGAAGGATTAAATGATCGCTGCTACGACCGTCAGGGCAATATCATTGCCAGCGGTAGCCAGACCTGGGACGGTGAGTGGAATAACAAACCCGAAGGCCAGTGCATG
Organism: Amphritea balenae; assembly: GCF_003858655.1. Taxonomy (GTDB): domain Bacteria; phylum Pseudomonadota; class Gammaproteobacteria; order Pseudomonadales; family Balneatricaceae; genus Amphritea; species Amphritea balenae. The sequence goes on along the minus strand of NZ_RQXV01000015.1, from coordinate 36,952 downwards.
GCGCACTTTCCTATCTTCAGCACATCACGTGCTGAAGCCGGAGAAAGTCTGAGTGGTGATATATTCAAATGTCAGTTACAACCCGTGGCAGAGGCACTTGATAGCGGGCTCTATGAGCCGGTCGATATGAGCACTCAGCTAGCCCGGCTGGAACAGATATTTCCGGAGGGGGTCTGTGACTACAGCAAACCCGACATGGGACGCCCCGCCGATCTGCTGATCAATTAGCTCCTGGCGGATAGCTTAGGTTCGATGAAGTGATTGATCGCTTTCGAGCTCAGGCCGTCGCAATCGCGCCTTTGCCTACACCTTCAAAGGCTCTTACCATCACATCCCGATCAGAATGCTCAGCCTTAACCTGTTGCGCAAGGTGGCAGGCGATCTGCTCAACGGTAGTTTCAGTATCAATCAGATAGCAATATTGCGCCGGCAGACGAATCTCAAATTCCCCTTGCGGTGCTTCGTAACGGTAATGATGCTCCGCACCCGGCTCACTCACCAGATGGTCACGGGTACCTATATAGATATCATGGTAGGTTTCGGCCCACTGCTGTTCGACACCGGTATCACGCTGACCATCAAGAAAGATCTCAATACGGGAACGGTGCCCGTGAGCGATACGCTGACAGTTGCCATCATGTTGCTGCAGGCCGTGGCTGTATTGATAAAACGCGCCACTGATCGCTTCAGGTACAAAACTGATCTCCAGCCCTTTTACCTCATCAGGGAAAATAGCCAGTAACTGATCACGACACCATTGCGCCAGACTGGTTTCGGTAATCTGCTCCAGATCCACCAGCACGATCGCCTGTTCAGGGGAGCGACAATAAAACTTACCGCCCGCCGGATACTGCCAGTTTACCGACGTTTCACCATCCGCCTGCTTAACCTGCAGATTATCCATCCCGGCCGGGACCACCAGCGCGTGATCGATACAGTTATCAAACCACTGTTTTACCGCCTTTTTAACGATACCAAAATCACAGATCATACCCTGATCATTCAAACTTCCATCCAACACCAGCTGTACCAGCCAGGACTCGCCCAGCAGGCCTCGCTGCGGATGCAGGTAGGAAAAATCAACATTAGTAAGGTTATCTACGAACAGCTTCACTTGATATCACACAGGTCAGATTTGAAAGGCCGCTATCTTATCGCATTACTGCTATTTTTGCATTCTACTCAGCTTCCTCAAGGCTTATCGGAATGTATGAACTCATGAGGTATACTAGCCCTCTTTTTTTATTGTAGAGCAGATCTATAACGATGCGACTGGACAAATATCTCAGCCAGGTGACCGGCTTACCCCGTAGTCTGACTAAACGTCAGATCAAATGTAAAAATGTTGAGGTCAATGGCGAGATCAATCAGGATCAGGGCTATCAGGTCAAAGCCGGTGATGAAGTACAACTGGATGGTCGGATTCTGGCACCACCGGGCCCAAAATACCTGATGCTGAATAAGCCTGAAGGTACGGTCTGTGCGACTGAAGATCCTGAACACCCAACAGTGATTGATCTGCTGGACCTGGAGAACATCAAGGGTCTTCACCCAGCTGGCCGGCTGGATATCGACACCACTGGCATGGTACTGATAACCGATGATGGCCAATGGTCCCACCGCGTGACGTCACCTAAGCATCAGTGCGACAAAGTCTATCTGGTCACTACCGCTGAGCCGGTCTCTGAAGATTACATTGCACAGTTTGCCCAGGGTATTGAGCTACGCAACGAAGATAAGCCAACACTGCCTGCAGAGCTGGAAATACTGTCTGAGAATAGTGCCCGGGTCACGCTGCACGAAGGCCGTTACCATCAGGTAAAACGTATGTTTGCTGCCGTAGGCAATAAGGTTATCGGTCTGCACCGTGAGCAAGTTGGCGCGATAGCATTAGATGAGCAGCTTGAACCCGGCGAATACCGCTTCCTTACCGAACAAGAGGTTACTTCCTTCAAATGATCGATAAAGCGTTTAACCTGCTAAAACCGGAACTGGACAACGCATCAGGTACCGCCCTCTGGATCGCCGATGAAAATCTGCTTAACCAGATGAACCGGGTCAATACTGAAGTCACCGTCATCACCAACCGCTTCGATCTGCGCCAGCAGCTGGATGATGCCGGCTGGCAAGCAACCTTTTCTGACTTTGATTTTACGGGTTACAACGATCACAGTGTGGATAAAATTCTCTACCGTATCTCGAAAGAGAAGCCGGTCGTTCATCATGTGATTAATCAGGCCATCAGAATCCTGAAGCCTGGCGGTCAACTCTGCATCTCCGGCCTTAAAAACGAAGGTATCAAAACCTATCTGGATAAAGCTAAGAAACTGTTTGCCGGACAGATGGAGATGGTTAAAGCGGATAAGAACACCTGGATGGGCATCCTCAGCTCCCCCGGCGCCGCAGATACCGAACTACTCGAAGACCAGCACTATACTGAACTTCGTGAAGTCGCCAACGATGACAACTACAGCTATATCAGCAAACCCGGCGTCTATGGCTGGAATAAGATAGACAAAGGCAGTGCCTACCTGATTGAAGAGCTGAACCTGTTTCTGGAACGGTTACCCAACGCCCCGGAAAGCATTCTTGATCTGGGCTGTGGATATGGCTACCTGTCGCTCAATTGTGCGTCTTTAGGCGGTAAAATTACCGCGACAGATAACAACGCTGCCGCCGTGCGACTCTGCCAGGAAAACTTTGACCGTCAGGGTATTGAAGCGGAAGTGATCGCCGCCGATTGCGGTGATGGTATTCAGGGCAAATTCCCGCTGATCATCTGTAATCCACCCTTCCATCAGGGCTTTAGCACTCAGGGCGACCTGACCGACCGGTTTCTTAATACTGCCCGGCGCCGGCTACAAGCTAACGGTGTGGCCTGCTTTGTGGTGAACCTGCATATTCCGCTGGAACGTAAAGCCCTGAATATGTTCGACAGTATTGAGACCGTTGCCGCTAACGGCAGTTTTAAACTAGTTCTGCTGGCTCAGCCGCAATAACGTTATTTTGTACGGAGCCGCTATGGTCCCCATTTATCTGAAACAAACCTGGTTCTTTTTCCGGGCTAATTTGATGCCGATTATGCGCATCCAGCTACCTTTCATCATACTGATTACACTGATCAGCATGTCTGCTATGCAGTCCGTTGATCCGGAAAATCCACAGATGAACAACTCTGTGATGATGTTCTATCTCACCAGCCTGATTTTCCTGCCACTCTATGCCGGCGCCACCATCGCCTATCTGGAGTCAGTGGTTAATGAGAAACCGATCAGCACATTGCACGCCCTGAAAATTGGTCTGTCCCGCTGGGGGCCGCTATTCCTGACTAAGATGCTCGGCGCCTTCGGTATTGTGATTGGCCTGTTCCTGTTCTTCATCCCCGGTATCTACGTACTGATCCGCTGGGCATTTGCCGAGTACCACTGCATCATCGAAAAAGCAGGCCCGGCCACTGCCCTTAAAAACAGCTGGGACGACAGCTCAGACTTTTTCTGGCCCCTGTTAAATGGCCTGGCCGTACTGTTTGTGATTCTTCTGGGCGGCAACCTGCTGATCGAGATGTTACTGCAGATGATGGGTATAGAATCCATGATGATCCGTCGCCTGCTGGATATCGTCTTCGGCTTCCTGAACTGCCTTTATACAATCTATGGCTATCGTCTGTACTGCGTTATGCGCGAAGGCGGCCCTGCGGAGCAGGACTCGGCATAGAACGCGGCTTCGCCGCTCGCTAGAAAAGCTCTTTAAGAACCGCCTTTTGGCGGTTTTTTGTTGCCCGCTGCTTAAGATCAGGATCAAGGAATCAACATTAATAGTTGAATGCCAACAGTGCATGTAGCAGTATCGGATGTAGCACAGACTCGGATGATCTGAGTTTACAGGTAGAAAGGGTATTACCTCCTTCCAGCAGTCACCTCACAGAACCATAGAATTAGTCATGTAGATAGTCATCACTTTGATGCTTTTCTGCAGATTTTTTAGAAACTAATTTCTTATCCAACCGTCTGTTTTAATTGATAATTAATCAACAAAACGCTGTGCAGTGTTTTGGAAATATACATCAAACTTACGCGTTATATCACGTCACTTTTAGGTATATTTAGCTGTTAGCACTCTTACGGAGAAATATTGAAAATTAGATTAACTCCCAGATCAGTCGGTATTTTTTATTTATCTCTGGTTCCAATATTCGGAATCATATACTGGCTTGCCGATTCACTATGGAAAGCACCACTTGGGTTTGTCGAGAGCCTATATTTTAGTGTCGTTACAATCACAACATTAGGTTATGGGGATATTTCTCCGATAACTGATGCAGGGCGAATACTGACAGGAACACAAGCTATACTGGGCATTGTTTCAATCGGTCTTTTTTTAAACTCAGTATCGGAGAGACGGGCTGAGCTTCAGGAAAAGAAAAGGCATGATGCTGTTGTTGGGCACTTGCTCTGGCAATACAAAAATTTTAGAGAGTCTGTGACGGAGATATGTCTGCGTGCCATTGCAGGAGGCTATAACACTGACTGGAAACTTAAACTTCACCTCCCCGAGATGCTTAAATTCAGGGAGTATTTTAGTGAAAACAATAGTGAAAAATGGTATGTCGTTTTAAATGCCCTAGAGTCCGATGATGGCCTGCTTCAGGATTTATTGGTAGAGATAGATATGTTTTCCGAACAGGTAACATTCGCTCTGAACAATACTTCAGCTAATGACCATGAGGTATTGAGGTTTTTGACGAGGTTCTCTCAACATCCGCATCGCCTCAATAACCTCGACGTTTATTCGGGGGATAAAGTTAAATATATTGGGGGCTTCATTTATGAAGTCATGGCTGGCTGGAGCGTCATAGACGGTTATAGAGATAATGATATATTTCTCGAAAGGTTTAAAAAGTTGTAGCACCAAGCGGCAACGTGCTAACAAGCAAAGGCAGTCGGACGGCTTCGCCGCCCGCTGCTTTGGGCGTTATATTTACTAAAGAGGCAAGTATTATGGCCAGTATGAAATTACTTAATTCCCCTTTTGGCATTTGGGTACTTTCATCATTAATAGTCGGAACGTTTGGCTTTTCTTATAGCGTTTATTCCCAAGAGCGAGAATTAACATTGGAGCGATTACGTTTGTTAGCTGAAATCAGGTACCGAATGGATAAGGCTTCTATATTCTTTTCAAGACATGAGAAGATGTGCTTTCTTATTGAAAATAACTCTAACGAAAATGGTTATTCAAATGAACATACAGAAGATATGGAAACTTTTTTTGATGTTTTTCTAGATAAACAAAATATAGGTTTATTTGATGAATACTCAAAACATGGTGGTTACGCCTTAATTATTGATTTCGAAATAAATCTTAAGCGTAGCTATTTCAAAGAATATATTGATGATTCGCAAATGAATATTGAAGATATTCATAAAGATTTATCTTTACTTATTGTATTTCGTGATAAATATAGCAAGGGTGATGAAAATGGTTTGCTAGCTATTTCATATTTAGCTTCATACACTAGTTTAGCAATATATTTCCAATACATGTATTCAAAATATTACCTGGATGGAGAGTATGATCACTCAAATATTAATTGCTCTGACACGTAGGTTTATCGTTGAAAATATAACAAGTCGCTCAAGCATCGTTACGGCCAAAAAAACGGCCTCCACTGGACTCGCCAACGTTCGCCACTTAGCGAAGCGTTATATTTCTTTTAAGAAGTCGAGAATAAGCTAACAAATTTCATGAATTTTTTTATAATAACTGTAATTGCCGAAACACAATTTAGTGTCTCTCAGAGGTGGCCTCCTGAGACTGATGATGGCAGGCTTTTTTGTAATAAATCCGCTCGATTTTTGGGCGCAATTTGTAGTATCAGAAATAATCGGTTATCTATCATCTCAACCAAAGGAGGGTTTGCTTATGGTTATTAAGGTCTTTAGAGAAGTTAAGTCATATGTTAAGCATCTAGTAGAAAGTGTCATTATTTCTTGGGAGGTCCACCTTCCTTACAGGCTTAGCCTGCTGATGATCTGGTGAAATTCCAGTGAAAAGAACTGAGAGAAATATAACAAGTTTAGGCATGCACACACAGCTTCGCTGTGTTGGACTCGCGCTGCTTCGCAGCACGAGCCCATGCTAAAGGCGTTAGATAGCAAGGAGAAAGTGGTGCAGTACCGCCAAGCTAAGGAATCAGATATTACCGAGATCTGTCTGCTGCCTGATAGCCCTGAAGAGTTGTTTTATTGTTTTCCTACAGCGTCTTTCCCCTTGTCTAGTGAGGAGGTAAGTAAATCAATCGCAGACCGTTCTGATTCAACAGTGGTAGAGCACAATGGCCATCTAGTTGCTTTTGCTAACTTCTATCGTTGGGGGAAGGAAGGGTGTTCTATTGGGAATGTGGTTGTAGCTTCAAGTGTACGCGGTGAAGGTGTTGCTAGTTACCTCATCAAACAAATGATGAGTTTAGCCTTTAAAAAACACAAGGCACAAGAGGTAACTGTCTCGTGTTTCAATCAAAATATAGGTGGTTTTCTTTTGTATAAGAAACTCGGTTTTCTGCCTTACGATCTGGAAGAGAGGATTGATAATAACGGTAAACGTGTTGTGCTTGTTCATATGAAAGTTGGGCGCAATGCAATTTAACAAGGCACTGCACAATCGACCACTAAAGCTTCAACTGCTTTAGGCATTAAGCATCTAGCTACTCATTTAATAACTCCCGAATATCCGCTTCAATAGCCTTAGCCTGCTTAGTCCCCGAATGCGTCTCCCCAATATAAACCGAGCGTACCTGCCCCTGCTTATCTAACAGATAAAATGTTGGCCAGTACTTGTTACCCATCGCCTGCCAATAGAGAAACTCGTTATCCATCATCACTGGATGGTGCAAGTTAAATTGCTTCACCTTGGTCTCTACGTTCGCTCTGACACGTTCATGCTTGAATTCGGGAGTGTGGATACCGATGACGGTAAACGGCTCGTCAGCGAGCGCCTGCTCAAGCTTATTCATCCAGGGAAAAGAGCGGTAGCAGTTCCAGCAATCGAAGGTCCAGAAGTCGAGCATCACTACTTTGCCCCGTAGCGCCTTCAGGGATAGTGGCGGACTGTTAATCCAGCTTGCAGCATCGGTCTGAGTAAAGTTCGGTGCTGGCAGTGGCCGATCCAACTGAACCGCCTGTACGCTGAAGCTAAGGCCCAGACTCAGGCTAAAAAATAACAACTGAGGTATTCGGTTAATCCAGTTCATATGCGTCTCCCGGTTTCTAATAGGACAGGCTTAGTATCCCCAAGTTCATGACGTTGGTGATCTACCTTTGTTCTCGCACGAGCAAGATGCAAAGCAGCATCTAGCAATAGCCCTCTTCTTATCCCCAGTTATCGGCGTACAACGCTGTGCATAACTTTCGGATAACTCCTCTAAAGCCTGTCAGCATTGGCTTTCAGGGGGTAGTGTAATAAATATGCAGGTCCGTCTAAAGCCTGTAATCGAGACTGAAAATCAAGGGGTAAGGGTTGCAGGTCTTCGAAAAATATAGATGAGCTAACAAAAATTAGCTGTCCAAAAAAATCACTCGAACTTCAGACTTTTTCTTTAAAGCCGACGGCTCAACTACCTTTATCCCCAGACAAGATGCTAAGCATCGGCTAGCGACTCATTATTTTTATCCCCACCTTTGACCGTACAACGCTGTGCATAACTTTCGGATAACTCCCGTAAGCCCCGGTACCAATAGCTTTCAGGTCTTAGTGTAATAAATATGCAGCCCTGACTATCACCACAAAATAATAGTTGAAATATTCTCTCAACCAATCATAATGAGAATCATTATCAATAACTAAAGGAATTAAGCATTATGTCTGCACTGAGAATTAATGCCTGGCTGGAGCGCCGCGAACCCGTTATTGCGTTACATAGTGGACTATCTGACAGCCTGATTGCCGAATGGCGCGGCAGCGCTGTCGCTGAGTTATTAGAACAGGGAATAGTGACTTGTGCGGAGCTATTCTCAGATAGCCAAAAAGTACAGCAACAGGCAGCCCATGAACTGTTACTCAATGCCTGCGCCAACTCACTGTGCAGCCGAAACGGACCTCAGTGTTTCAGTTGCATCACCGGCCGGCTACTCAAAGCACTGGCACTGAGCGACAGCAATGCAGACCAACCTTCAATACGCGGACTGGGCCAATATAAAACAGCCGTATAAAGTGGCTGGTTTGAAGCTTTTCTAAAACTCTTCGTCAGACTTAAAGCTTAAAAGACGTTTGCACCACAGAGGACACGAAGGACACGAAGGACACGGAGAAAAGAATAAACAAAGATCTTAACGCTCTACTCTGTGTTCACTATTTCCTCTGTGGTGATCAGCTCTTAGACGCCCTTTGGGTACTGTGGTAAACCGCTCTTCAGAAACTATAAGAACCTAAAAACATTTTGCACCACGGAGGACACAGTACCCAAGGGGCATACTAAGGGCACGGAGAAAAGAATTAACAGAGATCTTAACGCTCTACTCTGTGCTCTCTGTGTCCTCTGTGGTTATATCTTCTTTTCCGCCTTTTCGGACACGCGGCAAAGCCGCATCGGACCAGTGAAACGATCGGACAAGCAACGCGTTCGGACATCGGCTCTTAACGCTCTACTCTGTGTTCTCTGTGACCTCTGTGGTAAATCGCTCTTATCTTTTCTCTCTTTCGGACGCGGCAAAGCCGCATCGGACAGTGAAACGATCGGACAAGCAACGCGTTCGGACATCGGCTCTTAACGCTCTTCTCTGTGCTCTCTGTGTTCTCTGTGGTTATATCTTCTTTTCCGCCTTTTCGGACACGCGGCAAAGCCGCATCGGACCAGTGAAGCGATCGGGCAAGCAACGCGTTCGGACATCGGCTCTTAAAGCTCTCCCGACGATAAATCTAACCACCCGGATTGGTGATTTTTTGATACGCCATGGTTCCCCACAGCGGCACCGTCGACAGGCTGTGCTTATAGCTACCGTTGATCTCTTTAGTTGAGTAAGACAGGTACATCAGTGTTTGCGATTCTGCATCGAAAATGCGGCGCACCTTCATGGTTTTGAACAGCACACTTTTGGACTTTCTGAATACCACCTCACCATCTTTTGTGCGATCTATCCCGGCGATCATATCCGGTGTAATTGCACCGGTTTGACGACAAGCGATCGACGAATCACTAGGGTCAGCAAAATCCAGATCGGCCTCAACACTGGCGATATGACAAGTGACACCCGGTACTTTCGGGTCCACTAATACATTCAGTTTAATATCTTTGGTGGTGAGCAACCCCAACGAGACATCACCTACCTCGTCACTACTACAACCTGCTGTTAGACAAACAAATATCAAAACGACTACAGCACTCCACAAACGATTAATCATAACCACCCCCACTGTTTCAGATTCTGCCTCATATACCTATCCCTTGCTTTCAAGCTAATACTAATAAATAACACTAAACATTCATTTTAAATTAGCGTTTGTCTATCATTTTTACTAAACCTATTAAAACCAATACAAACCTTACATGGAATGTTTATGAGAACTATACGTAGTTTTTCTAATTTATTGATACCTGGGTTCTTTCTGATAATTTATGGCTGCTCCCATATTCAAGAGGGACATACCGATTACGCAATGTCTGAGCCTTCGGCTAGCACTCCTTGCTTCAGTGACTGCGCTTATAGCCAACTAATAACAAATCGCTACCTTAATGACTCTGAGGTCAGCAACCCGGTTCGAATAAACGACAAACTATCTATCCACCTTAGTCAGGCGTTTATCAAAGACTTTCCAGAATGGATACTGCCAACCAAAGGAGAGTACACCCCAGGTTCAAGTAATGGTGAGATTGTTATTATCGCTTACGCATGCGAACAAGGTATTGAAGGATGTGATTTGCTTCCTAGCGATAAAAGCCGCAAAGAGGGACGAGTTGTATACTATTCTGATGGTGTACAGGAAGGCCAGGCACTGAATTTATCTTACCTTCCAATCTATGGACCCATCACCTATACGGGTAAACCGCTTATTCTTCAGCTACATATAATGGAGCTGGATATTCAGGGAGAGCAAAGCAGCAATCTAATCAAGACACTGGCGGACTATGGTAAGAAAAGCCTGGCACCTGCAACAGCAACACTCTCATTACTTGAAGATTTGGGTCTCTCTCTACTGCAGGGAGAACAACACGACCGTATTTTTAGTTTCAGTATGGTCTTAGCGCCTGAGGGCGGCGTCCATGGCGTTCCATATCCTCACCTTAGTGCCGGAAACTACCTGTTTGTACGTCAGGATAATTCAAATACGAATCATTGGGACAACCTGAAGTTTGATACCGGCCGAGGGCGACTTATGACCTGCACAACCTCAAGCAGCCCACAATGTGTTGAATATCAGGAAAATACTTATATGGTTGTTCAGATTCAGAAAGGCTTTGCAGAAGCATCATTAGACAAGCAGCAAACTCTCGCTGTTCTACTAAAAGAGCTGGAAAGTAAGCAGGATGCCAGTACTTCTGAAATCGAAAAAATCTGGCGTCAAAGGCTTAATCAAATTGTCAGTTCAGACCTGTTTAGTACACTATCGGATAAGCTTTATTTATTAGAGCAGCCCCTTCCGCCAACACCTAACGCGGATAAACCAGTCAAACTATCTCAATGGCAACAAAAGAAGGACAACAAAGCTCTAACTGCCAGTCGGTTTTTTGATCAATTTACATTGGCTTTGAATAACTACAGAGCAAAGAAATGTTGGAGTAAGGACAATGCAGACAGCTGTAGTGACAAGTTAAGCAACTCTCAAATTGATTCGCTGGTCGTGCGTATCCGGGCACTACCAAATATCAATGATAGTGATATCCCTTTAAACCTTTCTTCAGAAAGCGCCACTACAGGTTTAAATAGTAGTAAATTAAAAGCGCCTTTCATTGCAGAATAGGCTACTCAATGAAACAAGCTGGCATCATCAGAATATAATTTAGCAACTTTGCTCTATCTCTTATTTATTCTCTAAAAACAAAAAAGCCCCGCAGTGCGGGGCTTTTTTATAACGGAGAGTGAGCTATCACTCTACTGTTTCGTCCTGTTCCATATCACGCATAGTCAGCTTGATACGGCCACGTGGATCAACGTCCAGTACCTTAACCTTAACTACATCGTCCATCTTGATGTAATCAGTTACTTTCTCAATACGCTTGTTAGCGATCTGAGAGATGTGTACCAGACCATCTTTACCCGGCAGGATGTTAATGAACGCACCGAACTCTTCCAAGCGTACAACCTTACCTTCGTAGATCTTACCTACTTCAGCTTCAGCAGTGATCTCTTTAACGCGATCAGTTGCCAGCTTAGCAGCAGCCTTGTCAGCTGCGTAGATACGTACGATACCAGTATCTTCGATATCGATAGTCGCACCGGTCTCTTCAGTCAGCGCACGGATAGTTGCACCACCTTTACCGATAACGTCACGGATCTTCTCAGGGTTGATCTCGATCAGTGTCATTGCAGGCGCGTTGTCTGGCAGCTCTGGACGAGCGTAACCGATAACTTTCGCCATCTCTTTCAGGATGTGAGCACGCGCTTCGTATGCCTGCTCCAGTGCGATATCCATGATCTCTTCGGTAATACCGGTGATCTTGATATCCATCTGCAGTGCAGTAATACCTGCATCAGTACCGGCTACTTTAAAGTCCATGTCACCCAGGTGATCTTCGTCACCCAGGATGTCGGTCAGTACGGTGAAACGATCACCTTCTTTAACCAGACCCATTGCGATACCCGCAACTGGCGCCTTCAGAGGTACACCCGCATCCATCATAGACAGAGACGCACCACAAACAGAAGCCATAGAGCTTGAACCGTTAGATTCAGTGATCTCAGATACAACACGAATAGTGTAAGGGAAATCTTCCTGAGACGGCAGAACCGCTGCAACACCACGACGTGCCAGACGACCGTGACCAATCTCACGACGGCCAGCAGACATCATACGACCCGCTTCACCAACAGAGTATGGAGGGAAGTTGTAATGCAGCATGAATGGATCACGACGTTCGCCTTCCAGCGCATCGATGATCTGCTGATCACGGGCAGTACCCAGAGTACAAGTAACTACTGACTGAGTTTCACCACGGGTAAACAGTGAAGAACCGTGTGTACCGGTCAGTACATCGATCTCTACTTCGATTGGACGAACAGTCTTGCCGTCACGACCATCGATACGTGGCTGACCATCTACGATGCGACCACGAACAATCTCTTTTTCCAGTGAGCTAAAGATACCGGAAACTTCATCAGCAGAAGCCTGACCTTCTTCTTCGCCGCACAGTGCGTCAACCGCTTGTGTCTTCAACGTGCTCAGAGCAGCCTGACGCTGCATCTTGTCAGCAGTCTGGTAAGCTTCAGCAATACCTTCGCCAGCGACACCACGAACCTGCTCGATCAGCGTTTCGTTCTTTTCAGCAGGTGTCCACACCCACTTCTCTTTACCGGCTTCAGCGGTCAGCTCGTTGATCGCATTGATCACGGTCTGCATCTGCTGGTGTCCGTAAACAACCGCACCCAGCATCTCGTCTTCAGACAGTTCCTGAGCTTCAGATTCAACCATCAGAACCGCATCAGAAGTACCGGCAACAACCATGTCCAGCATGGAGCCTTCAAGTTCTTCAAACGTTGGGTTCAGGAAGTAACCCTGCTCTTCGGTATAACCAACACGTGCGCCACCGATTGGACCCTGGAATGGGATACCGGAGATAGACAGTGCTGCAGACGTACCGATCATCGCTGCGATATCTGGATCATTGATCTTGTCAGCAGACATAACAGTACAGATAACCTGTACTTCGTTCATGTAACCCTTAGGGAACAATGGACGAATTGGACGGTCGATCAGACGCGAGGTCAGTGTTTCTTTCTCAGATGGGCGTGCTTCACGCTTGAAGAAACCACCTGGGATACGACCAACAGCATAGTACTTCTGCTGATAGTGAACAGACAGCGGGAAGAAGTCCTGACCTGGACGGCCTTTCTTAGCGCCAACAACAGTACACAGAACCTGTACACCACCCATAGTTACCAGTACAGCACCAGTCGCCTGACGTGCAACACGTCCGGTTTCCAGCGTTACTTCATGCTTACCGTATTGAAAAGTCTTAGTAATTGCTTGTGGCACGATGTTATTCCTTACCTTGATGCAAAATTGAAATAACCTGTCTCGCCATACCGGCCTCTTTGTAGCCAGTACTCTGCTGGGCTCTGTTAGCAGAACTCACCAGAGTACAGGCTGGTTGGTATGTACGTTTACAGGTCTCTGTTTTTTACGCTCATAAAAGAACCGGGGTCATCAAAGATGACCCCGGAACATTATCTTAGCGACGCAGACCAAGACGCTTGATCAGATCAGCGTAACGGCTTACGTTTTTCTTCTTCAGGTAGTCCAGCAGCTTACGACGCTGGTTTACCATACGGATCAGACCGCGACGAGAATGGTGGTCGTGGATGTGACCCTTGAAGTGAGACTGCAGGCCAACGATGTTGTGTGTCAGCAGTGCAACTTGTACTTCTGGAGAACCAGTGTCGCCTTCAGCACGAGCGTAGTCAGCTACGATCTCAGCTTTCTTTTCAGCAGATAATGCCATTTTCAAAACTCCTAATATGAATATGCACACCACTTCAGTGGTGGTATTTAAAGTCGCGTTGGACCGAGCATATTTTCAGTACAACGTCAGATTGCCGGTGCCGCCTGAGCCACACCAGCAAATTCAAATAAAGGTTATTGTGTGCTCATCAGACGACGCGGCAATATATGCCCTTTTTCGTCGATCTCACCAATACCTAAAAAGCGCCCACTGTCCGCATCAATAATACGGATCAATGGCTCTGCAGGATTCTCCCCAGAAGGAAAATCCAACACCACCGTCTGCCCAAAACAGAGCGTACGGGTCTGGGATTCAGTTAACTGTACCTCTGGGGTATCAGCGACCGGACTCCAGGATGGCAATAATAACTCATCAAGACGCTTTTGTATGCTTTCCGGCTCAGCATCACTGCCCATATCTGCGACTAGCTGCTCTAAATCAGCCAATGGCATCATCTTGTCGGCCTTATAAGGGCCCGAGTCTAGTCGGCGCAGCATCTGAACATGTGCTCCACAGCCCAGCATTTCACCCATATCCTGCACTATTGAGCGAATATAAGTGCCTTTGCTGCAGCGAATATCCAGATCAACCTCATCACCGCGGAAATCCAGTACATCAATACTGTATACCGTGATCTGACGACTTTTCACTTCAACTTCTATGCCCTGACGCGCCAGCTTATAAAGCGGCTGACCATTATGCTTCAGGGCCGAAAACATTGAAGGAACCTGGGTAATCAGACCAGTAAACTGACTTTGCAACAGATCATCGATCTGCTCCAGGGTCAGATTTTCCGGCAGAGGACGTTCTTCAACAACCTGACCATCAGCATCACTGGTATCGGTGCGCTGGCCTAGTTTAGCGGTCGTGATATAACGCTTATCAGCGTTGAGCAGAAACTGTGAAAATTTGGTTGCCTCACCAAAGCAGAGCGGCAACATACCGGTCGCCAGTGGATCCAGCGCTCCGGTATGGCCTGCTTTAGCGGCACCATAGAGTCGTTTTACAATTTGTAGCGCCCGGTTTGACGATATTCCACCCGGCTTATCGAGCAGAAAGATACCGTTGACCGGCCGGCCTTTTGCCCGCCTTGCCAATGGTTATTCCCCGTCTTCCGAATCGCTGTCTGAACGACTGCTGTCATCCCGGTTAACCTGAATGATCAGATCATTCAAGCGACGTCCGCGATCAACACTTTCATCGAAATGAAAACGTAAGTGCGGCATCACCCGCAGTTTGATCTGGCGGGACAGTTGCCCACGCAGGAAGCCAGACGCGTTATTCAGAACCTTAAGGGATTCTTTAACAGCGGTCGCTTCATCTTTACCACCCATCGCCATGACAGTGACGTAAACATCAGCATAGCCAAGATCTTTGGCGATCTTGACGTAGCTGATAGTTACCATCCCCAGACGCGGGTCTTTTATCTCACGCTGGATAAGCTGGGCCAGATCCTTCTGGATCTGGTCAGCTACCCGTTGTGTACGGCTATAGTCTTTTGGCATGCTATCTCGTTAACTCAGAGTGTACGTGCAACTTCAATAGTATCAAAGACTTCGATCTGATCGCCGACTTTAACATCGTTGTAGTTCTTCACGCCGATACCACATTCCATACCCTGACGTACTTCAGCAACGTTGTCTTTAAAGCGACGCAGTGATTCCAGCTCGCCTTCATAGATTACAACGTTTTCACGCAGGACACGGATACGCTTGTTACGGAATACAGTACCCTCGGTAACCATACAACCGGCAACTGCGCCGATCTTAGGTGCACGGAATACATCACGTACTTCAGCAATACCAACGATCTCTTCTTTGAACTCAGGTGACAGCAGACCTGTCATCGCCTGTTTTACATCATCGATTACATCGTAGATTACGCTGTAGTAACGCAGCTCCATCTCTTCACGTTCGACGATTGCACGAGCCTGAGCATCAGCACGTACGTTGAAGCCAACCATAATAGAGCTGGATGCCAGCGCCAGGTTAGCATCAGTTTCGGCGATACCACCTACACCGCTACCAACGATGTTGACTTTAACTTCTTCAGTACTCAGATCAACCAGTGATGCTGACAGTGCTTCTAAAGAGCCACGTACGTCTGTTTTAAGAACGATGTTCAGCGTCTTAACTTCACCGGCCTGCATGTTTTCAAACAGGTTCTCAAGCTTAGCCTGCTGCTGACGCTGCAGTTTAATCTCGCGGTATTTGCCCTGACGGAACATTGCCACTTCACGGGCTTTCTTCTCGTTAGACACAACGGTGAACTCATCACCTGCACCCGGCGTACCATCAAGACCCAGGATTTCTACCGGGATAGACGGACCAGCGGACTTAACCGGTGCACCGTTCTCATCCAGCATGGCACGAACACGTCCATACTGCAGACCTGCCAGTACGATATCGCCCTGTTTCAGGGTACCGTTCTGAACCAGCAATGTTGCAACAGGACCACGGCCTTTATCAAGACGGGATTCAACTACTACACCACGACCAGCCGCATCAGGAACAGCTTTCAGTTCCAGCAGTTCTGATTGCAGCAGTACCGCATCCAGAAGCGCATCAATGCCTTCACCAGTCTTAGCAGAAACGTTAACAAACTGTACGTCACCACCCCAATCCTCTGGGATAACGTCGCGTTGTGCCAGCTCGTTTTTAACACGATCCGGATCCGCTTCTTCTTTATCGATCTTGTTAACCGCAATAACCAGCGGAACACCTGCCGATTTAGCATGGTTAACCGCTTCTTCTGTTTGCGGCATTACACCGTCATCAGCAGCAACTACCAGGATTACGATATCGGTCAGCTGAGCACCACGGGCACGCATTGCGGTAAACGCTGCGTGTCCAGGAGTATCCAGGAAGCTAACCATGCCATGGCCAGTTTCAACGTGGTATGCACCAATGTGCTGGGTAATACCACCGGACTCGCCTGCCGCAACGCGGGTTTCACGAATGTAATCCAGCAGCGATGTTTTACCGTGGTCTACGTGACCCATAACGGTAACAACCGGTGCACGCTCAACCTGATCACCAACGATCTCTTCACCGGTAGATGTTTCTACCAACTGATCTTCGACGGTATTCTCAGACATAGGCACAGCAGTGTGGCCCATCTCTTCAACAACCAGCGTAGCAGTGTCCTGATCGATAACTGAGTTGATGGTCGCCATAGCACCCATCTTAAACATTACCTTAATCAGGTCAGCGGCCTTAACCGACATTTTCTTCGCCAGATCAGCAACAGAGATTGACTCAGGAATTGATACTTCATGAATCACTGGTGCAGTTGGACGCTCAAACGCCTGAACGTTGGCGCTGGTCATCGCCTTCTGCGCTGGTTTGCCGCGACGATTATCACGACCGCCAGACTTATTACGGGACAGACGCTTATTATCTTTACGACCTGCTGCTGGCTTATCCTGGCTACGGAAATTCTTCTCGCGAGCAGGTTTCTTGTCCTGCTTAGCTGGAGCTGCAGGTGCTGCAGCTGGCTTATTACCCGTAGGCTTATTACCTGCTGGTTTGTTACCCGCAGGCTTAGCACTGGAAGGTCTGGCCGGTGCGGCTTTTTTAGCATTCGCATCGGTTTCACGCTTAGCCTTTGCTTTCGCTTCAGCAGCAGCCTTCTGGCGAGTTTCTTCACGCTGCTTTTGCTGCGCAGCCTGCAGATCATCATCACGACGTGACTGTTGCTTAAGCTCAGCACCTAATGCATCGGTTGCAGCAGGCTTAGCTGGCGCATCATCAACTTCAGAGCGCTTCACGTAAGTACGCTTCTTACGTACTTCTACGTTGATAGTTTTCTTACCTGACGCACCAGCCACTTTAAGCTGGCTTGTCGTTTTACGCTTCATGGTAATTTTCTTAGGCTCACCATCGGTTTTTTCACCGTGGCTACGCTTCAAATGATTCAGCAGTTTCTGACGCTCATCTTCGGTTACTGATGCTGCATCATTTTTGCCTGAAATACCTGCTTCTTTCATCTGCGTAAGCAAACGATCAACGGGAACGCCAACTACCTCGGCAAGTTGTTTTACACTGACTTCTGCCATCTGGATTAATCTCCTCCGTCGACTTATTCTTCGTCCGCAAACCATGGAGCGCGCGCAGTCATAATTAGCGCAGCAGCTTTTTCTTCATCCAGCTCGTCGATATCCAGCAGGTCGTCAACCGCCTGCTCAGCCAGATCTTCCATAGTTACGATACCTTTACTGGCTAATACAAAAGCCAGGTGACGCTCCATACCTTCCATTTCAAGCAGATCCTGAGCAGGTTCGACATTATCAAGAACCTCCTCACTCGCTATCGCCAGGTTTAACAGAGCATCTTTCGCGCGGGTGCGCAGCTCTTCGACGATATCTTCGTCGAAGCCATCAATTTCAAGCATTTCATCAGCCGGTACGTAAGCGACTTCTTCCAGAGAGGTAAAGCCTTCGTCAACCAGCACTTCTGCGACGTCATCATCAACGTCCAGATGCTTCATGAATACTTCAAGAATGGAACCGACTTCAGACTGCTGCTTTTCAGCGGCTTCATCTTCAGTCATTACATTCAGTTTCCACTCGGTCAGCTCAGAAGCCAAACGTACGTTCTGACCACTACGACCGATCGCCATTGCCAGATTTTCCTGAGCAACAGCAACATCCATAGAGCGGGAATCTTCATCAACTACGATCGAAGCAACTTCAGCCGGAGACATTGCATTCAGAACCAGCTGAGCCGGATTATCATCCCACAGGATAATATCAACACGCTCGCCGCCCAGTTCGTTAGAAACCGCCTGAACACGTGCGCCACGCATACCTACGCAAGCACCGACAGGGTCGATACGACCATCGTTAGTTTTAACGGCGATCTTAGCGCGGGAACCCGGATCACGGGCCGCTGCACGAATATCAATAACTTCTTCAGAGATCTCTGGTACTTCGATGCGGAACAGTTCGATCAGCATTTCAGGGCAGATACGGCTCATGACCAACTGAGGGCCACGGCCTTCAGTGCGAATCTCATGCAGCACTGCACGTACACGATCGCCCATACGGAACGCTTCACGTGGCAGAAGCTGATCACGCGGCAGTACCGCTTCAGCATTGTTACCCAAATCAACAATAATGTTGTCACGGGTTACTTTCTTAACCGTACCGGAGATCAGTTCACCCAGACGGCCGCTGTAAAGAGCAACCACTTTAGCGCGCTCTGCTTCACGTACTTTCTGAACGATAACCTGTTTTGCAGTCTGAGCAGCAATACGACCAAACTTAACAGACTCCACTTCTTCTTCGTGGATATCACCAGGCTGTAAGCTCGTATCAATCTCTTCAGCTTCTTCCATCGTCAGCTCAGTGCCAAGCATCGGCACCTCTTCATTGCTAACGACAGTCCAGCTACGATATGTGTCATAACCGCCAGTAGTACGATCGATAACCACGCGAATTTCCGCTTCTTCGTCGTAACGCTTCTTTGTTGCCGTTGCCAACGCTAGCTCAATTGCTTCAAAGATTACCTCTTTCGAGACATCCTTTTCGTTAGAAACCGCTTCTGCAACCAGTAGAATCTCTTTATTCATACAACTGCCCCAACCTCAAAATTCAATTCTTTTCTCTGCTCTCAGAACTGAGGAACAATGTTTGCTTTCTCTATATGGTCGATCGGTAACAGGTACTCTTCCTGATCGACAACCAGCACAACATCTTCATCTTCAATACCGTTCAGAACACCTTTAAATTTACGGCGTCCATCAAACGGCATCCGCAGTTTCAACTGCACAACATGTCCGATATATGCTTTATACTGTTCCAGGTTAAAAAGTGGACGATCCATCCCCGGTGAGGAAACCTCAAGGGTATATTCACCACTAATCGGATCCTCTACATCAAGGATACCGCTCACCTGACGACTGACTTTGGCGCAGTCTTCCACATCGATACCGTTTTCAGCATCGATATAGATCCGCAGCATGCTATGACGCCCTTGAGATACCATATCGATACCCCATAACTGATAGCCCAACGCCACAACGGACGGTTCAATCAGATCCTGTAACAAACTTAACTTTGCAGACACGCAAAAAACCTCTAAATGCACTTTTGATGCAAACAAAAAATGGGTCAAAGACCCATTCAACGTACGACCCTCTGGGCCGCAAGTACGAAAAAGCCCCTAAAAAGGGGCCAATCAACGTACTGCTTGATCGACAATTTCAGTAAATAAAACCGGATACTGAAATTGGAAAAGGTAAATCAGATAACTGATCAACCTCTGATATAAGCTAAAAAAACACAGTTAACTTATAACACTGCAGAGCACGTCAATTCGGCTCTGAGATTTCTGAAAAATGGTAGCGGAAGCCAGATAATAAATCTGCGATCTTCCGTTCTTTATGAGAGTTGGCATGACGCTTCTTTCTCATAACCTAAATTTCAAAAACATTTCCTGATAATGGTAGCGGGGGCCAGATTTGAACTGACGACCTTCGGGTTATGAGCCCGACGAGCTACCAGGCTGCTCCACCCCGCATCAGAAATCGGGGTGAATTATACTCCCAGCTGCTTCATAGTACAAGGACCGTACAACCTGATTTAACACTAACAAGCGATCATTCATGCCAGCCCACTTAAAAATTGCAAAAAGGTGCCGACCCGATACAGCTAAAACAACCAGCACCCAATCCTAAAGTAATACAACAACAGCTGCACCAGGCATAAAAAAAGCGCTCAAGTGAGCGCTTCTTAAATATGGTGCCGACAATCATACAGATTGGGCATTGGAGCCTGCGACAATGGTCCGCAGGACTTATTCGGAATTTTCAATTTCGAATAACCAACGCGGGGCGCAGTCCCGACGAGGCAAAACAAAAAAAGCGCTCAAGTGAGCGCTTCTTAAATATGGTGCCGAAGGCGGGACTTGAACCCGCACGACCATTAGGTCACCACCCCCTCAAGATGGCGTGTCTACCAATTCCACCACTTCGGCAATATTCGAGGTTTTACCCTAAGGTAAAATGTTACTCAGCAGGCGGTACGTCCGCATCACCTGCCGGCGCACTCTGTTCTTCCAGAACAGGTACCTGATCAACTTGTTCAGATGCGCTTTCAATCAGCTCTGCAGCTGGCACACCAGCATCAGTAACACTGGTTGCTTTTTCTTTCGCATAGACAGCCAGGATAAAACTGGTAATAAACAAACCAACTGCAACGACGCCTGTCATACGGCCCAGGAATGAACCTGTACCCTGACTGCCAAAAACAGTCTGAGATGCGCCAGCACCAAATGAAGCACCAGCTTCAGCACCTTTACCCTGCTGCAATAGCACCAGAGCAATTATGGCTGCAGCCAGCAGAACGTGTACAGCAAGAACCAGAGTTTCCATCTATTTATCCAATTACTTACGACTGTCTGCAGCAGCTGCGCAGATAGTCAGGAATTCGTCAGCTTTCAGAGATGCGCCGCCAATCAGGCCGCCATCAATATCCTGTTGAGCTAAAAGCTCTGCCGCATTAACGGCATTCATACTGCCACCATAAAGGATGGACATATTCTCAGCGACACTATCGTCACTCGCCGCCAGCTGCGCACGAATTGCTTTATGCACATCCTGAGCTTGCTGTGGCGTTGCGGTCAATCCGGTGCCAATGGCCCAGACCGGCTCATATGCTATTACAGCATTAGCCAGAGCAGCAATACCTACGCGTGCTAACACCGCTTCAACCTGGTTTGAAACAACGTTAATCGTTTCACCCGCTTCACGCTCTTCCAGTGTTTCACCAACACAAAGTACCGGAATCAGCTTAGCGTCTAACGTTGCTGCAACTTTTTCAGCGACCTGATTATCGGTCTCACCAAAAATGCTACGTCGCTCAGAGTGACCAATGATCACATATTCACAACCCAGATCCTGGAGCATTGCCAGTGACCACTCACCGGTAAAGGCCCCTTTAGGCTGTGCAGATACATTTTGCGCACCCACTGCAACTGGCGCATTGCCTAGTTGCTGCTTAACCTGAGCCAGATAAACTGCAGGAGGGCAAACCAGGGTCACCAGACCATCAACAGCATTAAGTCCTGCCGTTAGATTTTCCAACAAAGCCTTATTCGACTCAGTGGTACCATTCATTTTCCAGTTACCGGCGACTATCGTCTTACGCATAAGATCCTCTCCGTGCAAAGCGGCGCACATAGTACCCAGTTTCCAAAAAAGTTACAAGCTGATGCAGGCCGCTTGGGTCAAAATATTAGAGTGCGTTTTCGACCACCTGCACCAACTCCTGACAGAGCCCGGCAATCCAGTCAGCATCATCTCCTTCCACCATAACCCGTACCAGCGGTTCAGTACCCGAGGGTCTGAGCAAGACACGCCCCCGATTCCCCAGACGAGCTTCAACATCTGCTACCGCTGATTGAACCTCT
The DNA here is from genome assembly GCF_003858655.1 of Amphritea balenae. Lineage (GTDB taxonomy): Bacteria > Pseudomonadota > Gammaproteobacteria > Pseudomonadales > Balneatricaceae > Amphritea > Amphritea balenae. The sequence goes on along the minus strand of NZ_RQXV01000015.1, from coordinate 14,893 downwards.
GGCAACGAAATAACATCTTTTTTCTCTGTCAATCGAACGTTGATCATCTTCTGCGGCATCTTATTCATCGCCGACTTTAATTTGTGCAGTGATTCTCCGGTTTCAGCCATCGCTTTCAATACCTGCAGCGCAGCCACTACGCCATCGCCGGTTGAAGTCAGATGACGACAAACCAGATGGCCGGAGGATTCACCGCCAAGCTGCCAGTTATTATTTGCCAGCTCAGCCATAACATAACGATCGCCTACCTTAGCACGCACAAAAGGCACATCAGCCTTCAGCAAACCCTGCTCTAAGCCAAAGTTACTCATAAGGGTACCAACGACCCCCCCTTCCAGCTCACCTTTGCGGCGAAGCTCCATGGCGATAATAAACAGCAACTCATCACCATCAACCTGCTCACCTTTGTGGTCAACCATGATCAGACGATCGCCATCGCCATCCAGGGCTACACCAAGGTCAGCTTTTTCAGCAACAACAACGGTTTCCATCAACCGGGTAGAGGTCGCTCCGCAATCCTCATTGATGTTAAGACCATCAGGGGAAGAGGCGACTTCTATCACTTCGGCGCCCAGTTCACGAAATACCTTTGGCGCGATGTGATACGTAGCACCATTGGCGCAATCGACAACGATCTTCAAACCGCGCAGATTCAATTCACTGCCGACTGTGCCTTTACAAAATTCGATATAACGCCCGGCAGCATCATCAATACGACGCGCCTTACCCAGCTCCGCTGATTCAACGGTCGTCATCGCCATATCCATCTGAGCTTCGATCGCATGCTCTATATCATCTGGCAATTTAGTGCCTTGCTCAGAGAAAAATTTAATGCCGTTATCATAAAAAGGATTGTGTGAAGCACTGATCACGATACCGGCATTACAGTGAAAGGTGCGTGTCAGATAAGCGATGGCCGGCGTTGGCATTGGGCCAAGTAGCAACACATCAACGCCCGCTGCAGCTAAACCCGCCTCAAGCGCCGACTCAAACATATATCCGGATATACGTGTATCTTTACCGATAATAATTTTACTACGCCCTTCCCGGGCGAAGACCTTACCTGCGGCCCAGCCCAGCTTCAGCATAAAGTCTGGTGTAATGGGGGCAGTACCTACTTTGCCGCGTATACCGTCAGTACCAAAGTAACGTTTAGTCATTATTAATTCTTCCTTCATTCAATACAGCTTCTGTCATACGGACTACATCCACTGTGTCCTTAACATCATGCACCCGAAATAACTGCGCACCCTTTTGCACGCCAATCGCAACCGTTGCCAAGCCACCTGCCAGCCTGTCATCGACTGAACGATTTAACAGATGATCAATCATACTTTTCCGCGAGGTGCCTACTAACTGCGGCACACCCAGTTTATGCAACCGATCCAGGTTATTCAGCAAACGTAAGTTATGCTCCAGCGTTTTACCGAAACCGAAGCCCGGATCTACTATTATCTGATCATGACCGATACCTGCAGCAACACAGTCTCTGATACGCTGCTCAAGAAAGCCGTAGACGTCATCCAGCACATCATCGTACTCTGGCGCATTCTGCATAGTTGCCGGGCTGCCCTGCATATGCATGACACATACAGGCAAACCTGTCGTCGCAGCAGCACCTAAAGCCCCTTCACGGCCCAACGCACGCACATCGTTGATCAGACCGGCTCCCAAACCTGCCGCTTCCAGGATAAGCTCCGGCGAACTGGTATCGACCGAGATAATCGCATCAACTTCAGCATTCAGACGCTCTACAACAGGCAATACCCGATCCATCTCTTCCTGTAACGCAACAGGCGTTGCTCCCGGCCGGGTTGATTCGCCCCCCACATCAATGATAGCTGCGCCATCAGAGACCATCTGCAAGGCACGCTGAATCGCCTGATCTACACAGAGGGAACTGGCATCATACAGCGCTCCTCCATCGGAGAATGAGTCTGGAGTCACGTTTAGAATCCCCATTACCTGAGGCCGGCTAAGATCGAGAGTACGTGAACCAAAACGGAAGGCAGAAAAGTCAGTCACAGCAGTTCCTGTCAGCTAAATAATCTATAAAAAAGCCGGTCACTGGACCGGCCTTAACATATTATAACCAAGCAGATTACAACAAACTATCAGTGTAAGTTCTGATCTGGTGCATCCGGATCTTTATCGGAAGGACCGCTTTCAGATGAGTCCTTTTCAGAAGAACTTTCATCTGAATCATCCAGATCAAACTCTTCTGAATCAGAATCAGTCTGAGCTTTAGCTTCCTCTTCAGCAGCCTTGCTATCACTTTCTTCCCAACCATCAGGAGCAGAGACCGGCGCCCGATCCATCAACTGATCAATTTGACCACTATCAATAGTTTCGTACTTCATCAGTGCCTGAGTCATATCTTCGAGGATGTCCCGGTTATCTTCCAGCATCTGATGTGCCTTGGCATAACACTCATCGATGATACGACGGGTCTCAGTATCAATTTTCTGCTGAATTTCTTCAGACATAGTCTTAGCCGGCTGACCATAACCGCGATTAAACGGATCCTGCTCTTCATCATCATATAGCAGTGGTCCCATCTCCTCAGACAGACCCCATCGAGCAACCATATTACGCGCCAGACTTGTCGCCCGTTGGATATCGTTGGATGCCCCGGTAGTAACACCATCCTTACCCAGCGTCATCTCTTCAGCGATACGGCCACCATACAGACTACAGATATTAGCAATCAGCATTTTACGGCTGTGGCTATAGCGGTCTTCTTCAGGCAGGAACATGGTCACACCCAAAGCACGGCCACGAGGAATAATAGATACTTTATATACCGGATCATGTTCTGGCATCAGACGACCAACAATGGCATGACCTGATTCATGGTACGCAGTGTTCAGTCGCTCTTCGTAAGACATCACCATCGACTTACGTTCGGCACCCATCATGATCTTATCTTTCGCGCGCTCAAACTGCTCCATACCGACTGTACGCTTACTGGAACGGGCAGCAAACAGCGCCGCTTCGTTAACCAGGTTGGCAAGATCGGCACCGGAGAAACCAGGTGTACCCCGGGCAATAAGCTCCGGTTTAACATCATCACCCAGTGGCACTTTACGCATATGTACTTTCAGGATCTGTTCACGTCCACGGATATCGGGCAGACCTACATGCACCTGACGGTCAAACCGGCCGGGACGCAACAGTGCCGGATCAAGTACATCCGGACGGTTTGTCGCGGCGATAACGATAACACCCTCGGTGCCCTCGAAGCCGTCCATCTCAACCAGTAACTGGTTAAGCGTCTGCTCACGCTCATCATTACCACCACCCATACCAACACCACGATGACGGCCTACCGCATCGATCTCATCGATAAAGATAATACAAGGTGCATTTTTCTTAGCTTGTTCAAACATATCCCGAACACGGGATGCACCCACACCAACAAACATCTCAACAAAGTCAGAACCGGAAATAGTAAAGAACGGTACTTTTGCCTCACCGGCAATTGCTTTTGCAAGCAGCGTTTTACCCGTACCCGGGTTACCTGCCATCAGGACACCGCGTGGAATATGACCACCCAGGCGCTGAAACTTGCCAGGATCACGCAGATAATCAACCAGCTCTTTTACTTCTTCTTTCGCTTCTTCGACACCAGCAACATCGTCAAAGGTGGTCTTGATCTGGTCCTGCCCCATCATCCGCGCCTTGGACTTACCAAAGGACATCGGGCCGCCTTTGCCGCCTCCGCCGCCCTGCATCTGACGCATAAAGAACATAAAGATCGCCAGAATGATCAGAATCGGAAAGCTGGCAACCAGCAACTGAGTCCAGACACTCTGCTTCTCTGGCTGCTTACCTTCAATGACCACGTTGTGGTTATACAGGTCTTCAACCAGTTTTGGATCCTGTAGCGCAGGTCGAACCGTTTCAAAGTGCTCGCCATTAATGCGCTCACCCTCGATGGTATAACCTTCGATCACGACACGGCGGACACGATCTTCTTTCACTTCAGTAATAAATTCTGAATAGGTAAGGTTCTGCGATGTACCTTCGCTATTAAAATTATTGAAAACGGTCAACAAAACTGCCGCTATCACAAGCCACAGGACCAGATTCTTTGCCATATCGTTCAAAGGAAAACCCTCTGTTTACTCAAAATTAGTGTCCGCATTAAGGCAGACAAAGCTACAGTAGTTACACCGTATTGACCATATCAGGGACGGAAATTTCGTCCAATCAGATACACTTCCCGCGAACGAGCCCGGGATGAGTCAGGCTTACGCGTATAAACTTTAGAAAAGCTATTGCGCATATCATCCATATACTCATCGAATCCTTCACCCTGAAATACCTTGGCGACGAAGTCACCGCCGGGGCGCAGAACCTGACGAGCCATATCCAGCGCCAGTTCGACCAGATACATAGCGGCCGGCTGATCTACAGCACTCATACCACTCATATTGGGGGCCATATCGGAAATTACAAGGTCTGCAAGCTCATCACCTAAAGTTTGCAGTATTTCATTCAATACCGACTCTTCCGTAAAATCGCCCTGCACAAACTGCACACCGGGCAACGGATCCATAGGCAGTATATCAGAAGATACTACTCGCCCATGATCACCGACCATTTCAGCAGCAACCTGAGACCAGCCTCCAGGCGCAGCCCCCAGGTCAACCAGGGTCATGCCTGGCTTTATCAGCTTATCCTTCTCATTGAGCTCTTGCAGCTTAAAACTGGCCCGAGAACGATAGCCCAACTCCTTAGATTTTTTCACATACTGATCGTCGTGATGTTCCTGCAGCCAACGACCGCTGCTCTTTGATCTTGCCACTAACGCATAACTCCATCCGGAATTTGAGCCAATGCCTACTTTCTGCACCGTAACTCAGGTAAAATCGTTTTATTATGATTCTGAGCGGATCTGCCGCTCCCAAATTTAAAGGCTAAGTATTTTAGTATGAGCTTAACCCCTACGCAAAAAAAGCAGTTCCGTTCTATTGGCCACGGCCTGAACCCAATCATCTCTGTTGCCGGCAACGGCCTGAGTGAAAACATCCTGCTGGAAGCCGATCGCGCTCTTGAAGACCACGAACTTATCAAAGTTAAGTTCGCTGTGGGCAGCCGCGATGTCAAAAAACAGATGATTCAGGAACTGGCTAAGATAGTTGAAGCAACTATTGTTCAGGAAATCGGCAATATCGCCCTGCTCTATCGTGCCGCTAAAAACCCAGATCCAAAACTTTCTAACCTGTTGCGCTAAAAGCAGATAAGTTAATAGCAGCTACACTATTAACAAAGAGTTAGATCGTTTTTATCCGATCAGTTCCAATCTTCAGTAAATAAAAAACCGCCGTACGGCGGTTTTTTTGTCATTACAATTATCAGATATGCTGGACCTGATCGATCTCGTACTCAACACCGCCATTAGGTGTTTGTACTACAGCCACATCACCCTCTTCTTTGCCGATTAAAGCACGGGCAATAGGTGAGCTGACAGAGATCTTGCCATTCTTGATATCCGCTTCGTCATCACCCACTATCTGGTAACACACCGTATCATCAGTATCCAGGTTGATAATTTCAACCGTGGTACCGAAAATAACTTTTCCACTGTGTGGAATTTGCGTCACATCGATAACCTGAGCAGAGCCCAACTTACCTTCAAGTTCCTGAATACGGCCTTCGATAAAGCCCTGCTGCTCACGGGCAGCATGGTATTCAGCATTCTCTTTCAGATCACCGTGCTCACGCGCCTCAGCGATAGAAGCAATGACGGTAGGACGCTGAACGGTCTTAAGATCGTCCAGTTCCTCACGCAGTGCTTTCTCTCCCTTGACTGTCATTGGGAATTTTTGCATTACTTCAGTTCCTTAGTGCAGGTCTTGCAGACGACGAACAACTTTCTCTTCGCCATACTTCATTGCCATAGTCGTTGCATCAGCACCCGCCAGCGTCGTGCTGTATGGTACTTTATGCTGCAATGCTGAACGACGAATCTCTGCAGAATCGGCAATCGCTTTACGACCTTCAGTCGTATTAATTACATAGGCGATTTCATCGTTCTTCAGCATATCAACGATATTCGGACGACCTTCCATCACCTTGTTGACTACGCTAACCGCCAAGCCCTGCTCCTCAAGCAACGTTGCAGTGCCACGGGTGGCAACCAGCGTGAAGCCCAGATCAATCAGATCACGGGCAACAGGTAAGATACCCTGCTTATCCACTTCACGAACAGAGATAAACGCCTTACCTTTAGCCGGCATGCTTTCGCCTGCACCCTTCTGAGCTTTCATAAAGGCTTCGCCGAACGTTTCACCAACACCCATCACTTCACCGGTAGACTTCATCTCCGGAGACAGTATAGGGTCAACACCCTGGAACTTATTGAAAGGGAATACCGCTTCCTTAACGTTAAACAGGGTCGGTACAATCTCTTCAGTAAAGCCCAGCTCTTTCAGCGTTTTACCGGTCATCACCTGAGCGCCGATCTTAGCCAGAGACACACCGATACACTTAGAAACAAAAGGCACAGTACGGGAAGCACGTGGATTCACTTCGATCACGTAGATCTCACCATCCTGGTATGCCAGCTGAGTATTCATCAGACCAACAACGCCCAGTTCCAGCGCCATCTTCTTGACCTGCTCACGCATCTCATCCTGCACATCAGCAGGCAGACTATAAGGCGGCAGAGAACATGCAGAGTCACCGGAGTGAACACCCGCTTGCTCGATATGCTGCATGATTGCCCCGATCACAACAGTTTCACCGTCGGATACTGCATCGATATCAACTTCTACGGCAGCATTCAGGAAGTGATCCAACAATACTGGCGCGTCATGGGAAACCTGTACTGCAGTATTCATATACTGACGCAGTTCAGATTCTTTATAAACAATCTCCATCGCACGACCACCCAACACGTAAGATGGACGCACAACCAGTGGGTAACCCAGCTTCTCAGCCTCAATTACCGCTTCTTCCAGGGACCGTACAGTTGCGTTCTCTGGCTGCTTAAGGCCCAGACGCTTCAACATCTGCTGGAACTGCTCACGATCTTCTGCACGGTCGATAGCTTCTGGAGAAGTACCGATAATTGGAACACCCGCTTGCTCCAGAGCCAATGCCAGTTTCAGAGGTGTTTGACCACCATACTGAACAATAACACCCTTAGGCTTTTCAACATCGACGATTTCCAGTACATCTTCCAGGGTAATCGGCTCGAAGTACAAGCGATCAGAGATATCATAATCGGTAGAAACTGTCTCAGGGTTACAGTTAACCATGATTGTCTCAAAACCATCTTCACGCGCGGCTAACGCTGCATGTACACAGCAGTAGTCAAACTCAATACCCTGACCGATACGGTTAGGACCACCACCGATAACCATGATCTTGTCACGATTAGATGGATTTGCCTCGCACTCTTCTTCATAAGTGGAGTACATGTAAGCAGTATCAGTTGAAAATTCTGCCGCACAAGTATCAACCCGTTTGTAGACAGGACGAATCTCAAGCTTCTGACGATGCTTGCGAACCTGCTTCTCGGACACACCCAGCAAAGCAGCCAGACGCGTATCGGAGAAACCTTTACGCTTAAGTCGGAACAGGCTGTCTTTATTCAACTCAGACAGCGCCATTTCAGAAACACGCTGCTCATCTTTGATGATATCTTCAACCTGTACCAGGAACCACGGATCAATACCGGAGATCTCGTACAGTTCTTCTACAGTCATACCCATGCGGAACGCATCACCCAGATACCAGATACGTTCTGCACCAGGCTGTTTCATCTCATGAATAATATCGGCACGCGCATCTTCACTTTCAAGATCGACGATAGGATCAAAACCGGAGACACCAACTTCCAGGCCACGCAATGCCTTTTGCAAAGATTCCTGTTGGGTACGGCCAATAGCCATAACTTCACCAACGGACTTCATCTGCGTTGTCAGACGGTCATTCGCCTGCGGGAATTTTTCAAACGTGAAACGAGGTATTTTTGTAACAACGTAATCGATAGCTGGCTCGAATGAAGCAGGTGTCGCACCACCGGTAATATCGTTCTGCAGCTCATCCAGAGTAAAACCGATAGCCAGCTTTGCAGCAACTTTAGCAATTGGGAAACCAGTCGCTTTAGAAGCCAGAGCAGAAGAACGGGATACCCTTGGGTTCATCTCAATGATGACAAAACGACCAGTCTTCGGACACTGTCCAAACTGAACGTTAGAACCACCCGTTTCAACACCAATTTCACGCAGCACTGCCAGAGAGGCGTCGCGCATAAACTGATATTCTTTATCAGTCAGAGTCTGAGCCGGAGCGACAGTGATAGAATCGCCGGTATGCACGCCCATCGCATCGAAGTTCTCGATAGAACAGATGATGATGCAGTTGTCGTTGGTATCACGTACAACTTCCATCTCGTATTCTTTCCAACCGATCAGTGATTCATCAATCAGTAGTTCGCTGGTCGGCGACAGATCCAGACCGCGTTCGCAGATTTCGATGAACTCTTCTTTGTTGTATGCGATACCACCACCGGTACCACCCATAGTAAAGGATGGACGGATGATACAAGGGAAGCCGAGCTGCACCTGTACCTGCAGTGCTTCTTCCATGCTATGCGCAATAGACGCACGAGGACATTCCAGACCGATGGACTTCATCGCTTGGTCAAAGCGAGCACGATCTTCAGCTTTATCAATAGTATCGGCATTAGCACCGATCATCTCTACGCCAAATTGCTCCAGCACACCTTCACGCTCAAGGTCCAGCGCACAGTTCAGAGCAGTCTGACCACCCATAGTCGGCAACAAAGCGTCCGGGCGTTCTTTTTCAATAATTTTAGCGACAGTGGCCCACTGAATCGGTTCGATATAAGTGGAATCCGCCATTGACGGATCGGTCATAATGGTCGCTGGATTAGAGTTCACCAGAATAACGCGATAGCCTTCTTCGCGCAGAGCTTTACAGGCCTGGGCACCGGAGTAGTCAAACTCACAGGCCTGACCGATAACGATAGGACCCGCACCGAGGATCAGAATACTTTGTATGTCCGTACGTTTTGGCATGTGTAAATAACCGATCGAAATTAATTAATTCTTTAACACTGCCCGGGAATATCTCACCGGGCAGTACGCATGGGTCTCAACTGGCCCGTCGTTACGCTTTACGTGCTTCAATAGCACTAACAAAACGGTCAAACAACGGTGCTACGTCACGCGGACCTGGACTCGCTTCAGGGTGTCCCTGGAAGCTGAAGGCAGAACGATCCGTACGCTCAATACCCTGCAGAGTACCATCAAATAAAGACTTGTGAGTCGCACGCAATGTTTCAGGCATTGATGTTTCATCAACCGCAAAACCGTGGTTCTGGCTGGTAATCATTACCTGTTTGTTATCTAAATCCTGTACCGGATGGTTAGCACCATGATGACCGTGTTTCATTTTCATGGTTGTCGCACCGGAGGCCAGCGCCAACAGCTGATGGCCCAGACAGATACCAAACACAGGCAGATCTGTTTTACAGATTTCCTGTATCGCTTCGATTGCGTAATCACAAGGCTCCGGATCACCAGGGCCATTGGACAGGAACACGCCATCAGGATTCAAAGCCAGCACATCCGCCGCTGGTGTTTTCGCAGGCACAACCGTCAGACGGCAACCGCGTTCAACCAGCATCCGCAGGATATTGCTTTTAACGCCGTAATCATAGGCAACAACGTGATGCGGTAAGTCGCCATCTGCGATATCCACATGACCTTTAACCGGATCCCAGGCTGTAGAAGTCCACTGGTACTGTTCAGAGGTGGTAACCTCTTTCGCCAGATCCATACCCTTCAGACCAGGGAAGCCTTTCGCAGCAGCCAAAGCGGCCTCTTCACTGATATCATCACCGGCCATAACGCAGCCAGAGAGAGAGCCTTTTTCCCGTAAAATACGAGTCAGACGACGGGTATCTATATCAGCGATACCAACGATATTATTCGCTTTCAGGTACTCATCCAGAGACTGCTCGTTACGCCAGTTACTGGCGACCAGAGGCAGATCCCGGATCACAAGACCCGCAACCCATGTTTTAGAGGATTCAGCATCCTCTTTATTTGTTCCCACGTTACCGATGTGTGGATAAGTCAGGGTTACTATCTGACGGCAATATGATGGATCCGTCAGAATCTCCTGATAACCAGTCATGGATGTGTTAAAAACTACTTCACCGCTGGACTGGCCATCCGCGCCAATCGCTAATCCCCGGAAGATACTACCGTCTTCAAGGGCCAGAATGGCTGGTCTTGTCAAATCAACCTCCCCGCTTAGAGCGCAAAATCTAAACAGAATTAATAAACTTAAGTTGCAAAAAAGCGAGGTAGAACAAAATGCCCACCTCGCTTTTCTGTAGAGAATTCTTTATACGTTGCATTTCTTGCATGCAAAACGGCGACATTTTAGATCATATTGCCACCATTGTCTATGTCGAAGACCACCCAATCCGGGTAATCCCACTCGCATAGATTCAGCAATAAATTCAACAGCAGGCAGGCTTGTGTTAATCATTTGTACAGAATTATCTGTTAAGGTACGGCCAGCACATTAACCGAAAAAATTATTCGCTTATATATGACAGACTTACCTCTTTTACTCGCTGGACCTATCGTACGACGCTTCACCGATCAGAAGCTTTATCTATGGTTAGTAACCAGCCAATGCATCGATTTTAATTCTGAAATTTATATCGATGGAAATAAACAATCTATAAAACTTGATTCACATTCAGTGAAAGTCGGTGAAAAAGCTTTTACTTATTTGCTACAAATCGACTTTGTCATTCCACTTACTCCCGGAGATATCCTCACCTATGATCTGACGCTGAATACTGATAACAACAGCCTCAGTCTAAGTGAAGAATTCCCTGAACTGCTTTATCCCGGTGAATCTGAGTTTACGCTCTGCTATCAGCCACATCTGAATTCCGTACTACATGGCTCTTGTCGTAAGCCCCACCATCCGGGCACCGATGCATTAACTACCGCCGATCGGCGCTTAAGCAATACCACTCCGGCACAAAGACCCGCACTACTGATTATGTCTGGCGATCAAATCTATGCGGACGATGTTGCCGGACCGATGCTTCAAGCCATTCATCAGACTATCGCTTTGCTTGGCCTACCCGACGAACAACTACCGACCGGCAACATTAAAAACTCATCTGAACTCTACCTGCATCAAAATAGTTACTATGCACGCGAACAACTGTTACCCGATGACAAACCCGCAGCTGACGCGCTTAAAAAGCTATTTCGCGGCGTACGTAAACCGATATTTACCAGTGATTCAGCCCACAATCATCTGATCACTTTTGCTGAAGTCTTTGCCATGTACCTGCTCGTCTGGTCGCCTGCATTATGGCGCTACGTAGAGCTTGATCCAGACTCCCGAATTCCGGTGGCAAAAAGAGAGCTCTATCTAAAGGAACAACAAGAGATAGAACAGTTCGCAAACAATCTGGATCAGATTCAGCGATTACTGGCCCACATACCCAGCTATATGATGTTTGATGATCATGATGTCACCGACGACTGGAACCTTACCCGGGGCTGGGAAGAGACAGCATACAGCAACCCCTTTGCTCGACAGATGTTAGGCAATGCCTTGATTGGATACTGGCTCTGCCAGGGCTGGGGCAATAATCCACAGGCATTTGCAGAAGAGTGGCCACAGAATGTATCTGAAACGCTCTCAACAATGCAGGCAGATCAGCACCAAAACCTGATTAGCCAAATACTCGACTTTGATCAATGGCATTACACGGTGCCAACGTCACCCAAACTAATAGCTCTGGACACCCGCACGCGTCGCTGGCGCTCAGAAAGCGATCCCAACAAACCTTCAGGCCTGATGGACTGGGAAGCTTTATCAGAGTTACAAAATGAGCTGATAGATGAGCAGTCCGTGCTACTGATATCCCCCGCACCAATATTCGGGGTTAAATTAATTGAATCAATTCAAAGGATATTTACTTACTTTGGCAAACCACTCATCGTAGATGCCGAAAACTGGATGGCCCATCCAGGTTCAGCCAACGTCATTCTCAATATCTTTCAACACCCGAAAACGCCTGAAAACTTCATTATTCTCTCTGGTGATGTGCACTATTCATTCGCATACGATATTCAGCTACGTTCACGCACATCAAGCCCAGATATCTGGCAGATAACCTGTAGCGGCATCAAAAATGAATTTCCGGCTAAACTAATTCGCTGGTTTGATCGACTTAACAGCCTACTTTATGGCTCGAAATCACCGCTTAACTGGTTTACCAAACGTCGTCGAATGCGAATCCGCGCGCGTCGTGTATCAACGCACCCCGATCATAGAATCAGCCTGGGTAATGGAATAGGCTACCTGGAACTGAGCCTGTCAGGCAGACCCGAAAAAATTGAGGTCTGGATGGATAGGAAAGAGGTAAAATTTATCACCAAACAGAGATCAACCTAAAACTACCAGAGCAACAAATAAAAACTGACACAACTTGACGCCATGTACTGCTGGACTAGTTTAGTAATATCGCAGTACCGAATAATGTTACTTCCAGGGACGGAAACACAATGGCTAATTACACAGCAACCTCTTTTCTCTCTCGCTTTACCCGTTCAAAAGTGACATGGCTATCATTGCTAGCTGTCATAATCCTCAGCATTTTTATCATCAGTAAAATCCATACCGCTATTGCCAGCCTGGAATATGGATTAACACCACCCGAATTACCTGATTATCGACCTGCTGAACAGATAGCCCTCAACACAGATGGTTGGAAACAAGACTCAGCATGGTTTCAGCATGCCTCTCAGGGGACAGCTACATTACCGATACCTTATAACTGGTTAATGGCACTGGAAGAGCCAAAGTTTTCTCCATGGTTGATTTTCTGGGGTGAAGAAGAACTCTACACCGGTGATTACTTACTCAGGCATGGTTTTATTAAACAAACCGCCACCAGTGGGAACCCTGACGCACTACCCATCGGATTAGCCACTACCCCCAGCATCTATTTTCCCGGCATCAATCGCAAATCAACCGCTATCGGTTTCAGCTGCGCCGCCTGTCACACTGGGCAACTACTTTTTCAAGGTAAACGCTATATCATCGATGGCGGTGCCGCCATGACCGATTTGGGTCTGTTGACGAAATCATTAGGAGCAGCATTCGGCCAAACTGTACTTTCCAGTCAATTCCCTCTGTTCAATGGTCGCTTTGATCGCTTTGCGCAACGCGTCCTTGGCCTAAATGACAATATCCTAACCCGCAACCAGCTCAAGCAAGAGCTCAGCGCAACCTTACGCTATCTGGCGAAAAATAGTGATGTCATCAATGTCACCGAAGGATTCACTCGCCTGGATGCACTCAACAGAATCGGCAACCAAGTATTCGATACCGCCCTCAATCGTTCTGCAAATTACAGTGCGATTGACGCCCCGGTCAATTTCCCCCATATATGGACTACTTCCTGGTTTAACTGGGTCCAATATGACGGTTCCATCATGCAGCCTTTAATCAGAAATGCTGGCGAAGCACTTGGTGTTGAAGCCTATGTCGATACCACAGGACCTGATTCCCAGCGCTTTGCTTCTTCAATTAACTACCACAATCTGATCGAAATTGAAGAGTGGCTGGCTGGAAAACATCCTCGCCAACAGCAGAAATTCAATGGCCTTAGAGCTCCACAATGGCCCGCCAGTTTTCCAACCATCGACCATCAATTAAAAACACAAGGCGAAAATATTTATCGTGAACATTGCCAAGACTGCCACCTGCCTCCCGTTTCTTCAGAGCTATTTTGGACGGATAAATACTGGAAGAAAATCAAATATATAGAAAACGGCGAGAAAAAAACGACTGAGCAGACTTACTTGAAACTTAACATTATCCCACAAGAGAAGATCAGAACCGACCCAGCCCAAGCCCTCATCTTAGCTAAGAGAACCGTTGATACCACCGGCCTTAATTTAGACACTAATATCTGTACACCTCTGAATGAACAGCTCAATTTCGTTACCTTCAGAGACAGTGCAACCTCGAGCTTTGCACTGGCATTAGGCGCTTTTGTCCAGAGAACTAATCTACAGTGGTTTAAACAAAGCTTCACGGATGAATCTCAAATCAACCGCTTGGAGGGCAGTCGGCCAAACTGTCTACAAGCAGGCCAAGGCTACAAAGCCAGACCACTGAATGGCGCCTGGGCAACAGCCCCCTTCCTACACAACGGCTCTATTGCAACCATCTATGACCTGCTCTCAACCCAGGAGGAACGCCCTGAAGTAATTCAACTAGGCAATCAGGAATTTGATCCTGAACGGCTAGGCATCATACAGCCCAATGATAAGCTTAACTGTATAGATGTTACACAAGACAAGCATTCTAACTATGATGATGGGCTCTTCCTATTGAACACATGCATCGATGGGAACCGTAATACTGGCCACATTTTTGATGACAACCCAGCGGCTCTAGGCAAGATAGGCCCGAAGCTCTCACATGAACAGAAAATGGCCCTTATTGAGTACCTAAAGACAATCTAGTAGCAACCACGCTAAGGTTGATGATTATGTAAGCCTTAACCCGACCACATTTAAGAGCTGTCCACCACAGAGAACACAGAGAATAAGAATCGCAACCTTTCGCGGCTCAAAGCATTACCGGACAAGTTGCGAAGCAACGTTCGGACAAATGCAATGATCGGACACAGCGCACAGCGCTAATCGGACTAGCGAAGCGACCGCTTTTATATCGGACAAGTAGCGCAGCTACGATCGGACAAGCAAAGCGCTCGGACGTGGCATAGCCACATCGGACTTCGGCACTTAAGATCGGACAAGCAGACGTAGCCTGCGTTCTGAAACGAAAAAACCCC
>NZ_RQXV01000014.1 GCF_003858655.1 Amphritea balenae | reverse complement strand
TGGGGACGTGTGAGCATAAACGAATATCGTAACAGCAATGCCAAACCTTCCTAACAAATCAATGAACTTTGCGCCTTCGGCGCCGGACAGCCTAACGGCTGCCCGGTTATTGAAGCGTTATATTCAAGGAGTTAAAATTGAGCAATTGGAATCTTCCTCATACATTTAAATTTGAAAGTCGAGACGTTAAATACGGTGTCGAAGGCGAAGGGGAACCTCTGATTTTAGTACACGGTACTCCTTGGTCTTCATTCAGCTTAAGGCATTTGATTCGAGATTTGTCTTGCCATTACAGAGTTTACTACTTTGATCTTCTTGGATACGGAGATTCAGACAAGAGTGATTCGGATGTTTCTCTAGGAATACAAAATAGGCTGTTAGACGCTTTAGTTGAACACTGGGAAGTAGAATGTCCTTTTATTGTTGGTCATGATTTTGGTGGTACCACCGTATTGAGAAATCATATCTTAGATAAACGCAACTACAGGAAGATTGTCGTGATTGACCCAGTCGCGTTATCTCCTTGGGGCTCACAATTTTTCAAGCATATTGAAAAACATGAAAGCGCTTTTTCAGGTGTGCCAGACTATATCCATTCCGCAATTGTTGAAACATATGTAAAAACAGCCGCCCATCAAAAATTGGAGCAGGATACGATTGATGGGATATTGGCGCCATGGAGTAGCGAGCAGGGTAAGGCAGCGTTTTACAGACAAATTGCACAAGCAGACTCAAAATTTACAGATGACTTTCAGGATAAGTTTGATGAGATAAATGCGCCTGTTCTCATATTGTGGGGTGAGGAAGACCAGTGGATACCTTGCGAGCAGGCTTATTTACTTCAAAGTAAAATACCAGGTTCAAAACTCGTCACTGTGCCCGATTCGGGGCATCTAGTAATTGAAGAAGAACCTGCAACGTTAGCAGCAGAAATACGGGCGTTCTTTGAGAGTTGAATATAACAAAGCCATCAAACCGACCTCCTTCCGTCGCCTTTTTTGGGCTTGGCGCAAGCGCCAGTTTAGCCCAAAACGGCTCTGGTCGTCGGCGGCTTATGGCGGCGTTATATTTTCAATGCTCTTTTCATCACCAAAAGGATTATAAATGACACCTGAGTATCGTATAAATGCAGAAAACCGAATCACAGCATACTTGGCACGTTATAAAGTTAGCCCTATAAAAGATATGCAAGTTGAAAAAACCTATGATGAAGGAGATGGTGAGATCCATGTTTGGAATGTGAGAGCAAAAGATAGTCGGTGGTGGGTTGTAGAGGGTGAAAATTCACCGATGAATTTATACACTCAAGATGAATACTACTTTTCTGCTGAGGAAGCATTTTCGTTTCACTTAGGTGTTACTCAAAGATTGCACCAGAAAGAGAGTTTGACATTTAAACATGTGATAAACGAGTTACCTCTCGATATTGGAAGAATAAAATCAATCAGTCGACGTTTAAACATAGCATCATTAGATCTAAACGTTGTTGAAGCACCTGAAGATATTCAAAAAATTGGCTTAACCTGTAGAGAGTGTTTAGTAGACCTTGGGAAATCGATCTCAGATGAAAATCCAACTTTACTTAAAGATAACAATCTAAAAGCAGCTGACTTTAAAGGAATAACAAGTGCTGCTGTAGCAATATACGCACCTGGGAAAAGTCATCAAAGATTAAGAAAACGCTGTAAAGAAATGGCGGAAATGGCATGGGAGCATTCATCTGAAGTAGTGCATTCGCCAAATAAAAGCATACCAGAAGCAAAAATATGCCTTCTGTTTACTTGTACTGTTGTCTCGATATTTGAAAATTTATACCTTAAATATATTGAGCTAGATACTGCATTAAAATGTACTGAGTGTACAAGTATGAATTATGCCGTAGAGGTTGCTTCTGATGACTCACATGCAAGGGTTATATGTCAAGATTGTGGAAGCGAGCAAAAAGTAGGTGTTGTCATAGAAGAATAAAAATATAACAAGGCCTTTAAACGGAACTAAAACAGTTGGCTTTGTTTCGTGCCTCAACAAGTGTAGCCAACTACTTTTGTCCGCTTAAGGCAGCGTTATGTTTCTTTGGTGAGCAGAGTGAAAAACATTAAACTATTTACCGTTGCTTTCGCGTTCTCAGTTTTAGCTGGATGTTCAGAATCAACAGAGGTGCAAAAGAACAATGGAGAGTTTTACATAGGTTACGAAAAAGTAGATGTTGAGTCGAAAGCTACAGGCGAACAATTTTCTGTTGCACTGATCTACCCCTCAGATACGCCATCAAAGCAAGTTAATTTCGGCCCTTTCAAAATGGAGTTATCCATTGGCGGCAAAGTAGCAGAAGGAAAATTTCCTCTGGTCGTTATTTCACATGGCTCGGGCGGTACAAATTTAGGACATAGAAGTATTGCGTTTGCTCTAGTAAAAAGTGGCTTTGTTGTTGGTATGCCGCTACATCCAAAGAATAATTATATAAACAATCAGTTTGCAGGGACGGTTAGCAATTGGAAAAATAGACCACAACATATTAGTGCATCAATTGATGCTATTTTGTCTAGCCGTAATGTGTCAGAGAGTATCAACGCTCAAAAAATAGCGGTAGTTGGACATTCAA
The DNA here is from genome assembly GCF_003858655.1 of Amphritea balenae. Classification (GTDB taxonomy): domain Bacteria; phylum Pseudomonadota; class Gammaproteobacteria; order Pseudomonadales; family Balneatricaceae; genus Amphritea; species Amphritea balenae. The sequence goes on along the minus strand of NZ_RQXV01000014.1, from coordinate 123,361 downwards.
CCGGTGGATATACGGCGTTGGCGGTAGCTGGCGGGAAAGCTGATACCAGCCATATTGTGGATTTATGTCTTTCAAACTCGCAAATAAACGAGCCTTTTTGTGGTTTGGCAAGGGAAAATAAAACCGAGAAAGTTAAGATAGAGAACTTGCGTGACGAACGGATTAAAGCAATTGTGATGATGGCTCCTGTTGGCATTCTGTTCAATTCAGCTGATTCCCTAAATAAGGTTGATATCCCAGCTCTACTTCTCAGAGCAGAGAGAGATACTGAATTGACTGAGCCATATCAATCTGAAGTCATCGCCAAAAATTATAGAAACCCCAAACTTTTAACCTACTGCACTGTTCCAAATGCTGGGCATTATTCGTTTATAACACCTTTCCCAGAAGCCATGAAAAACGAATTGGGAGTTGTGGGAGAAGATCCAGACGGGTTCGATCGAAGAGCTTTTCATGAGACGCTAAGCTCTGATATTGTGAACTTTCTTGATCAAACACTAAACTCGGAACATAACAAGAAGCTTCAGCTGACCTCGTGCCTCGACGGCTGAGCTTGGCGTTATAGCGCTCTAAGATTTTTAATCTGAGTTCAGCTATTATCAGGTAATCACTGCCATCCGTTGGCAGTCCAGCATCAAGGATGTGCTGTGTATTCTCTTCAGCGATTTCGTTCCTGGTGCCATAGGTAAGTTTGCAGAATCGGCACCGCCTTCTCAGTCATTCGGGTGTGCCATCCAGCAGGCTTTTATTAGCGGGTCAGCATTGCAGTTCTGGCCCAATATTAATGAGCATAGGCACATTACATGGAAGTAGTTAAAACAACAGTTCGCTTCTATAACAAGGCAAGGCAGAACACCCACAAGCGGGTTGGACTAGTCGCTGCGCTCCTCGCCCGTGCTCGCGGCGTTATGACTAGGGATTATGCAAGTACAGTGGAATGAAAATCAGTTAAACACTTTCAATTGGATAATGACTGCATTCGGGGCCGTTGTCTGGGGTATTTATTGGTTGATGTGGGAGTTAGGTTTTGAACATGGGGTTATATTGTTCATTTTTGCTTTTGTAGGCTCTATGGCCCTTATGACGCGGCGCTGGACTAGAAACTTTCCAAAAAATAACAGAGGAGCAACGGCTTCTCTCTCTGAGGGAATGTTTAAATTCAACAACCCCAACAGCAATCTTTACATTGAATTTGCGATAAGCGACATAGAAAAAGTATTTGTTCTGAATTACTGGTTCTTTTCATACATGAGATTAAGCATGAAAAATAAAAAATATTTTACGCTGTATTTTTATGATGTTCGCCAGTTGCAATCAGAATTAATAAATTTAAAGGTCATAACAAAAACAGGCAGTTGACGCGCTATGCGCTCAACTGCTGTAAGCGTTATATTACCAAGGAGTGGAAATGAAATTACTAATCTCTACATTAATTATTCTTGTATTAACTGGTTGCGCATCAACAAGTCCATATGTTCCTTCATCGACTTTAAATGAAAGCAACGCATCTATTGTTTATATATATCGAACAGATGTTGCTTATCATTCCATGAACCCCGAAAAACCTTTTTTCTACGTAGATGGTAAATTGGTCGGCAAACTCGGTACAGGGCAGTTCGTACGATTCATTGTCGGTCCTGGGAGTCACGCCCTTACTTCGAGAGAATCAGTGGTATTTGCACCAGGCCGTGAGAGCGGAAATTTACAAGGGGAGTTCGAGTCAGGTAAAACCTACTACTTCAGATACTCTAAGAATTTAACGAGTATGTACCATACTGGCGCAGGTTTTATCATGTCAGATAGCTCTTCTCTTAGGCCGGCTACTAAGAAAATGTTTGATGAGCGGTCGTAATATAACAAGGCGCACAAGCAAGGACGCAGCTGCGCCGCTTTGCTTGGCGTTAGGTTTCCTAGGAGGTTGTTGGGTAGCATCTACCTTATAGAGCACTAGATAGTAAATTTGGGGTATACCAATAATTCGTACTGGAGAGGGTTATGAAAAAACTATTACGAGCTTTATCGATAGCCGCATCGCTACTAGCCATAACGGGCTGTGACAATATTGGAAGTATTGGCGTAAAACCGGAACGGCAATATCAAGAATACAAATACGAGATTCCTGACAGCTCATTGGCGATTAAAGTAGGAGTTAATTTAGATGAGGTAGAAAAGGTTATCGAAAGTAAATTCTCTTCCCCAATTTCTGGTGAGGAGAAAGGAGAATTTAGCGAAACCTATACTCTAAAAACCAATGACCCCTTATATCACCCAAGAGAATGGATAAAAACGAAAGATCCGCTGTACAATCCGAATAAATGGATAGAGAAATGCGTTTCATACAATGCGGGTTTTATTAAAGACAAAAGATGTGTAAAAACGAAAAATCCTCTTTATCACCCGAGAAAGTGGATAAAAACGAAAGACCCTCTCTATCACCCGAGCAAATGGATATATTCAAGTGCTAAAGTTGATATCGGTTACAAGGCGAAATACGAAGTTGGTCTAGCTAGAAAAATTGAGTTCGAAGGTATTGCAGGGAATAAGCTTAAGATCACTGTGCCTATAACTGCCAAAGGCAAAGCAGGCTTCCGAGGCGACATTGCTAAAATTGGATTGCTTGATAATAAAAATTTTGATGTCGATGTTAATGTAGAGTTTCTTGTCGGACTCAACTTCAATAGGGAGTGGTGCCCGGTACTTTCAGTTGATACGTATATTGACTGGGAAAAAGGACCTAGAATTGAAATAGTCGGAAACACTTGGCTTGACTTCAACGTTGCAGCACAGATTGCTAACCTCGGGCTTCAGCCAATGGTAACTAAAGCTATTGAGGGAGCCATAGATTGCGCTACTATCAAGAATGAAATTGACAAGCTTTCTGTGCCTTCTAACGCGAGAATTAGTACAGAACATGGGGATTACTCATTCGGAATTCAGCCCATTGATATTTTTTCACCCAATATCTTTTTCTCCGACAAAAATCTTGAAATGTCCATTGGCGCAAAATTGAAAATGGGAGTCGAATTTGGCTATACACCTAAAACAATTGGTATTCCACAGCTCACCCCCTCAAGTGGCATTGAAAATATAATAGATATAAATCTTCCATTTGTTATCCCTTATAAAGAGCTTCACACGATATTAGATGCTAAAAAAGGCACCATCGAGTCAGAATTAAACGCTCTCATCAAAACGCAAGATGAGATTTCAGATGCAGAGGTGTCGCTAAAGGGTATTGAAATTTACCCGAACAAAGAGAAAATTGTTATCGGCATAGATTTCAAGCTTGAAGTCGGATCGTTTTTCAAGCCTTCTGGCACTATTTACTTGACCGCGCTACCTGTCATTTCAGAGAACCATGTTTTTTCGCTGGAGAAGGTCAAGATAAATGGGAAGCTTGAAAACCCGGCTTATGCGGCTGTCGTTAACTTAATAAAACAGCATCTAGAAGCAAGTATCGAGGAAAAGATGAAATTTAAACTCGGTCCTAGAATAGAAGAGCTGAAGCTCAAAGTGTTAGCCAAAGTGCAAGAGGAACTCAAAGCTGTCAATGGCGTTGAAGTGAAGATTGTTGACCCGAAGATTAGGCTCAGCGATGAAATCGTGAACGTCGAAGGAAATATGGTTAAAAACATAAGTCTATTGACGGGTGTTGATGTTATTGTCAAGCCTCTTGCACTCGTAGACTAGCCGCTAAACCCAAGTTCGAAAACCTAACAAGTGCGTGCACGGGATCAAAAAGCTGCGCTTTTCGCCACCCGTGACGCAGGCGTTATGGTTTTTATAAAAACAGGTAAGCTGCATGGCTTTATCATTTGAAAGTTCAAGATTGAAAGTATTTGAAGTTCCGGGTGATATTGGCTTGTCCGAGCGTGAGGTCTTGCTTAATCGTATACCTGAAATCCTTACACCATCAGTTGTTAAGCATCTTCCAGGTTACTTTCATGGCATCGACTCGCAAGAGAAAGCTCAGGCTTGGTTAGCGCGTATGTTGTCGGAAAGCCGGTTGTTTTTGGTTAAGTATGCAGAGGATAAGTCTGTAGAGGGTAAGTTTATAGAGGGTAAGTCTGTAGAGGATAGTTTAATTGGGTTCCTGTTTGCAGTTGTCGAAAATGGTCGGGATGCTCATATTGGTTATTTACTGAGTGAAGAATATTGGGGCAAAGGTTTAGCCAATGAGTTGCTTCAGGGTTTTATTTTGAAATCTTCAAAAACAGAGCAATGGGTTAAGCTTATCGGGGGCGTTGCTCCATCTAATATCGCCTCGGCTAACTTACTTAAAAAGTTAGGCTTTGTTGAGCAAACGGGGGGAGACAATAGCGTTGTCTTTTACGAATATAAGATTCCCCAGCCACAATCATAATAAGTTGCTCAATAATCGTTCCGGCCATAAAAGGCCTCCAATAGTCGTGTAAAAAAAGCGCGTCGTCTATTAATGCGTTATACCAAAGAGAATCTAGTTTATGCCTGAACCCGATACATCGAAAATCATGACCTTTGCAGCGCCGGAAGATCTCGGCGGGTGGCTCAAGGCGAACCACGCCACCGAAACTGAGCTGTGGGTGAAGATGTTCAAGAAAAAGACAGGGATTGCCAGTGTAACCTGGGATGATGTCGTGGTTGAGGCGCTGTGCTGGGGCTGGATCGATGGTATTAAGAAGTCAATCGATGACCAGTCCTATCTTCAGCGGATTACGCCAAGAAAAGCGCGCAGCAACTGGTCGAAACGGAACCGGGAGCATGTAGAGCGTTTGATAAACGAGGGCCGGATGACGGAGCCTGGGCTGGTGCAGGTTCGTGCTGCCAAAGCGGATGGCCGGTGGGAGAACGCCTATGTGGTAAGTGAAATGAAAGTGCCAGCGGATTTTCTGGCAGCACTGGAGAGCAAGCCGAAGGAAAAACAGTTCTTTGAAACGCTGACTAAAGCGAATCGTTATGTCATCGCGCACGGATTAACCAGTGCGAAGAAACCGGAAACCAGGCAGAGGCGATTTGAAAAGTTTATGGATATGTTAGCCCGCAAAGAAAAGCCGGCTTAGTCTTTAACAAGACGAAAAGCATAACAAGGCCTGCAAGCAGAACAAAAACAGTTATCTTTGTTTTGTGCTTCACTATCTTTATTTTTTTGCTTCGCTTTCTTTATTTTGCGCTTCGCTAGCTTTATCCGCTTAAGGCGGCGCTATCATTCTGAATAAACAGTATCACCTTTAGTTGACAATTAACTCGGTTAAAATAGACTGCTTACTTTTCATAGGGCACTTTTTGTCAGGCTCGCTAACTTCTGGGGAGTATCAGAAGATATCGGTCTTTCAGGCTAAACAAATCGGGGCAAGCGCTTCGTTTAATACAAGGTACAGGTAATGGCTTACGAGTTGACCGGTAAGGTTAAATTGATTCAGGATGCTCAGACATTCAATAGTGGTTTTACTAAGCGTGAAATGGTTGTCACTGTTGAGGATGGCAAGTATCCGCAGGAAATTAATCTGGAATTTGTACAGGACAAGGTAAGCTTGCTTGATCGTCTTCAGCCTGGGCAGGAAGTCACTGTTACTTTTGATATTCGTGGTCGCGAATATAATGGCCGGTATTTTAATAACCTGCAGGCCTGGAAAATCCAGACCGGCAACCCTGTAGATGCCGGATTCGATCAGACACCGGCTTTTGATCATGATTCCCCGCCGGCATTCGATGACGACGTTCCGTTCTAAGGTAGCGACCGTTCTGATTGAATCAGTCTTATCTGTTGCTATCAGATAATAGCGTTAGATGATGCTGTAACTAGGGGCCTTCGATTGAAGGCTTTTTATCAAGTTTTATTTACTGGGCTTTTTAGGCAGGCTTATGTTTTGCCCATCTCTGTAAAGTTATAAACCTCAAATCCTCTGATGGTTGCTGGCCTTGAGCTGCATTTGTTAACCCACGCCATTACATGAGAGAAAGACTCAAGCTTTAGCTGGTTACCCGCCTTATAAAACATATTGAGCCAGATTACCCAGGGGAATATTGAGATGTCGGCAATGCTATATGTGTGGCCTACAATGTATTCATGGCTTTCAAGACGCTCATTTAAAATGCTTAAAAGTCTTTGGGTTTCTGTGGCAAATCGTGCTTCAGGGTAGGGGTGATCGCAGTTGTCTTTACCATAAGTATGAAAATGGCCAAAAGCGCCAAACATAGGGCCGATATTAGCCGCCTGGAAAAACAGCCACTGGATCGCTTCACTTCTTTCTGAAGGATTCTCCGGCAGCAGTTTGCCTGATTTTTCTGCCAGATATAGCAAAATAGCGCCTGACTCCATTATTGAGTGAGGCGTACCGTCAGGTCCCTGAGGATCAACTATTGCGGGTATTTTGCAGTTTGGATTTAGCTTTTTAAAGCTGTCTGCGAATTGTTCGCCTTTTAGAATATCAACCGTATGAACATCGTAGGCCATTCCCATCTCCTCCAGAGCAATAGGAATTTTTATGCCGTTGGGAGAGCCTAGAGAGTAGAGCTGGATGTTAGTCATAACAGTGACCTTTCAAAAGTTATATTCGGCTGCTTTATCTTACCTTTTTATTGAACGGTTTCCTTAATGTACTCGAGACGGCTGTTGGTCTTATTGTCAGTTCTGTTGTCGTAGATAGTTTTACGGTTGTCGCATCTACGTTGCATCGGGTCGCTCGCAAGTAGTACCCGCATATCCCCTGTGATTATTATGATCTCATGTTAGCTCCGGAGCGTACGCGATACAGCGTCGACAGGTAGCTGTATTCAATAGTGTGTGGCCATCTGCTTTGTTGGGGCGGGGCAGAACAATGTTAAAGGAACAGTGATGAACAGAGAAACACCGAACTATATTCTGACTGCTACTTGTGATGGGGTGATCGGTTCCCTGGATGTTGTAACCCGTTTTTTATGTGAGCGTCAGTGTTATGTCCATGAGATGCACACCTTTGACGATACTGAAGCCCACCGGTTTTTTATTCGGGTAGAGTTCAAAAACGATGGTGCAGATGCGTTACCGATTGAAGAGCTGACAACTCAGTTTGCTGAAGCTGCGAATAAATTCTCAATGCAGTGGGAGCTACGTGACGCTAGCGTACCGGAAAAAGTCGTTATTCTGGTTTCCAAATACGATCATTGTTTGCAGGATCTGCTGTATCGCTACCGTACCGGTTCTCTCAACATTGAGATCCCGGCGATTATTTCCAATCATCCGGATCTTCAGGGGTTGGCTGAATGGCATGGTATTCCATACTACCACCTGCCTATTACTGCCGAGACTAAGCCGCAACAAGAAGCGCAGATGATGGAGATCATCGAAGAAACTGGTGCTGATCTGGTTGTACTGGCGCGTTACATGCAGGTTTTGTCTAATGATCTGTGTAAGAAGCTGGAAGGCCGTGCAATCAATATCCATCACTCATTGCTACCTGGTTTTAAGGGCGCTAAGCCTTATCATCAGGCGTATGACAAAGGCGTGAAACTAGTAGGTGCAACGGCGCATTACGTTAGCAGTGATCTGGATGAAGGCCCGATTATTACCCAGAGTGTTGAGCCGGTGGATCACAGCTTTACCCCGGAGCGTCTGGTGGCAAAAGGGCGTGATACTGAGCGGATGACCTTAAACAAAGCTGTGAAACTGCACTGTGAGCAGCGTGTGTTCCTGGATGGAAACAAGACCGTTGTCTTTAGTGGTGAATAGGGCTGTTAAACAGGTTATCACTAAGAACCTGAGAAAAGGCAGTGAAGCTGAGATAGTGAAAATTAGGCAGTAAAGAATAGAAGGTGAGGATATGCAGCAGAGCATAACTGCGCAATCTGCACTGTAGAGCGGGGTAAGCGACAGAGATGATTTTCTGGGGCTACCCTGCAATTTTGTTTGTGCTGAATTTTTTAAAAGAATAAGCAGGGTGAAGAAATTATGACAGTTGAAGGGCAACATCTGACCGATGAAGAATTAATTGCACAAGCTGAGATGTCTCCTTGTGTGGGGGTCTGTAAATCAGACGAAAACACAGGATGGTGCTTCGGCTGTGGCCGAACGGATGCTGAGATTGAGCAGTGGCAGAGCTATGATGCCGGCACCCGAGTCGGGCTTGAGGCTGAAATGCCTGAGCGTGTTAAACAGCTGATTGAACGTCGCCGTGCTGAACGGGGTGGCTCAGCGCGTCGTAGTCGCCGACGTACCTGATTCTGATTATATAACTTATCGTTGTGATATTTGTTGCTACGAATGAGAAGGCAATTAATCTCGTCTGAGGATTAATTGCTAACTCTGAACAAAGAACGTCTATATTCCCGCCTCGATTCTTTTTATGAGTAAAACAAAAGGATGCATTAAGAGTAATTGAGCACCTTGCTTATCTCTAAAATTTGTCATATCCCAGTTTGGGTGTTTCAGGATTGACCATAAGCGATGGCCGACTAAGCTGTTAACGTGACTTTTAATTTCACATTTAAAAGGACTTTGTCATGCTAAGCGTTTGCTGCCAAGAATCGATGATCCCGAGCTCTGGAGAGCCTCATTTCCCCCAAAGTATTTATACCCTCACGCCTGTATTCATCAACGACGAGATTAAGTTCAGGTCTTAGGAGGGTTTATCATGAGAATGAGAGTTTTTGTGGTATTTCTGTTTCTGTTTGTTTGGCGCTCAGTTGCTGCTGTTGAGCAGATATCTGTTCAATTAGACTGGAAACATCACGCATCTTATGGCGGCATCTATGCTGCATTAGCTAAGGGTTTTTATACCGATGAGGGGTTGGATGTTACCCTTAAAGCTGGTGGCCCGAATGTTGATTGGGTGGCTCCGGTGGTATCAGGAGAATCTCAATTAGGTATAGGCTCGGGTGAAGCGCTGCTTATCCATCGTTCCCAAGGTCTTCCGGTCAAGGCTTTAGCTGCAAGTTTTCGTCGTAGTCCTGTGGTTTTTTTCTCGCTTGCCGATTTCGGGATTAAGCACCCGAGTGACTTTATAGGCAAAAAAATACGTGTAGCGCCCAATTTGAAGCCGGCTTTAACCGCTATGCTTTCCCGCTTTGATATAACCCCTGATCAATATGAAACCGTAGTAATGGCAAGCAATCTGGACCTTGTTTTGAGGGGGGATGTACCTATCTGGGGAGCTTATATCACTGGACTGACACAGTCTGTGATGTCCAATGGCCACAAGGTAAATCTGATATTTCCGGATAACTATGGTGTGCACTCCTATGCCAGAGTGATCTATTCGACGGAAAAATTTATCGCTGAAAAACCGGAGGTAGTGTTTCGATTCCTGCGCGCAACGTTGAAGGGTTGGGAGTGGGCCGTGGAAAATTCTGAAAAGGTGGGTGAATTAGTTAAACGTCATAATCCTGCCGTTGACAGGGTTATGCAAAACCAGGCTATGGCCGCTAGCATTCCATTAGTGCATACCGGTGAAAATCGTATAGGTTCGATGTCACCAAAGGTGTGGGAAAATATAGCTTCTACCCTGGAGCTTAGTGGCGTTCTGGAGAAAGGTATCGACCCTGTAGATGTATATACACTCGAATTCTTGCGCCGAATTTACGGTCCTTAGCGGATAGGTTACGGATTAAGTTATGCGCCTTGCAACACGGATGTCTTTAGCTTTCAGTTCGTTCGCTATGATCGTTGTGATGGCTATTAGTCTGTTTGATTACAACAGCAGTCGGGATTCGCTGAAGGCTGCTGTAGTGTCTGAGCTGGACGCTATTATTGAGGAAAAAACAGCCGCCTTTGAGGTTTGGTTCGCTCATCAATTGATGGGGCCAAAAATGATCGCAAACTCGAATCATGTGTTAACTCATATCGATGAACTCTCGATATCCGGGATAGACGAAGATCAAAGGCTTCTTGCCGAGCAATATCTGCAGCAAGAGTTGACTAACTGGCATCACAATAATACGAGCTATAATTCCATTTTTATAATGAACGCAGCGAACGGTGAAATTTTTATTTCGAGTGATCCTGACCTGAAAGGTCAGTTTAAAGAGGATAGATCCTACTTCATCGAAGGTCGTCGCGAACTATATATACAACCCCCGTATTATTCTATTAGTACCCAATCGCCCTCGATGGTGGTTTCGGCCCCTATAGAGTCAGCTCCGGGTCATCCGCTGGCAGTAGTCGCCGCACGGATTGAACTTGAAAACCTCCAGATCCTTGCTCAACGAGTTGCTGAAAGACGGGACAGCTTACAGGCCTATTTTGTTGATAAGGCAAACCTGTTTGTCACTCAACCCAGGCTTATTCATAACCCGGCAGTGCTGTCGCGGGGTATTCATACTGAAGCGGTCAAACGCTGTCTGAACGGTAACAGTGGAATCTGGGTGGGGATTGGCGCTCAGAAAAGACCTGTAATCGCATCATATCGTTGGTTACCACAGGCCGGTCTTTGTCTGGTGGTAGAAATAGCGCAGGAAGAGGCTTTCAGTTCGGTGAATGAATTGGAGAGGAAAATTCTGCTGGTCAGTTTATTCGCACTGTTAACCAGCTCTATTTTAGGTCTGCTGCTGGCCAGAAAGATGAGTGCTAGGTTAGCGCTGTTAAAACGTGGAGCAAAGCGTATTTCAAAAGGCCGGTTGGACGAGCGTCTTTGTATTTCGGGTCAGGACGAGATTACAGATCTGGCTCACGCGTTCAATACAATGGCCGATAATCTGGCTGAGCGGGAGTTGCAGCAAAAACAGGCGGAAGAAAAAAACCGCTATCTGGCCAGTCATGATGGCTTGACAGGGCTGCCTAATCGCGGACTATTATTTGACCGATTGAAGCAGGCAATTATTGCCGCTAAAAGGAACAAAACCGAAGTTGCGGTCATGTTTATCGACCTGAATGACTTTAAGCAGGTTAATGACGAAAGTGGTCATGACGCAGGTGATCTTGTAATTAAGGAGGTCGCGGATCGTTTGAAGGGATGCCTTCGGGAAATGGATACTGTGGCCCGATACGGAGGTGATGAATTTGTACTGGTTATGGAGGATCTATGTGGTACTGATGCCACCCATCGTGTTGTAAATTCTATTTTTCATGCGGTTAACCAGCCTTTCGAAATTGATAATACAGAAGTGAATATCGGCGTTAGCATTGGTATAGCACTATATCCGCGAGACTCAGTAAGCATCAATCATTTGATCAGTTTGGCGGACGACGCTATGTATGTAGCAAAGAAAGAAACAAGCCAACATTATTGCTTTGCTTACGAAATGGAGCTGGAAGCTGAAAGTCCTGATTGATGAATGAGTTACTGCATGCGCTATTGTGAAAGGCTGTGAGCTAAAGCTTTGTTGCTTTCATTGATATCAAGAATATAACCCGCCATCACGAACAAAACCGTTGCTCTATTAAGTAGCGGCATATTAAAAAGCAGGGTGTTTATGAAGAGCCAGATTTTCGGCTGACTATGACTATAAGTAATTTCGCTGTGAAATGATTATGTAACGGTTCTGTTGCTACCTGTCTTACCTCCTTCTCAAAGTAACCCTTTTCCTGGTATGGGCTTATGTCGCGCAGCGAACAGTTTGTGCCGCAGTATGCTCCTTTGTATAGCCCTGTTCCTGATAGCTTGTACGCTGGCCCGGTTTTTTATTAATGAGGTAAGGTATGGCTTTTCGTTTGGGTATAGATACAGGTGGCACCTATACAGATGCAGTATTGGTTGATGACCAGCAACAGGTTGTGGCTACCTATAAAAGCCTGACTACCCGCTATGATCTGACCATCGGTATCGATAACGCTCTGTCTGGTTTGCCGGCAGAAATGATGACCGATATTACCCTGGTTTCGTTGTCGACTACTCTGACCACTAACTCCGTTGTTGAAGGGCAGGGCGCGCCGGTCTGTGTGCTGTTGCCGGGTTATAATGAGCGTCAGATTGCTCAGAGTGGTTTGTTAGATATCGTTACCGACGAAGGAGCTGTGCTGCTCACTGGTGGACACGATGCCAATGGTGATGAAAGTGAGCCGCTGGATGAAGCCGCTGCTCGCAATGCGATACTGGCACTTAAAGATAAAGTATCAGCTTTTGCTATTTCGGCGATGTTTGGTACCCGTAATACCAGCCATGAAGTTCGGCTACGTACTTTGGTTGAAGAGCTGACAGGGAAACCGGTGGCCTGTGGCCATGAGTTGGCCAGTAGTCTGGGTGCACCTCAGCGGGCACTGACCGCGGTGCTAAATGCCCGCATGGTGCCATATATTCAGCGTTTGATCAGTTCAGTAAAAGAGATCCTTAGTCATCATCAGATTGTCGCGCCGTTGATGATTGTGAAAGGCGATGGTTCGTTAGTAAATACAGATACAGCCTTACAACAGCCCGTTGCTACGGTGCTTTCCGGTCCTGCCGCCAGCGTAGTGGGTGCCTGTGCTCTGAGTGGCCTTAAAAATACAATTGTTGCTGATATGGGTGGCACTACGACGGATATAGCAATCGTTAGTAATGGTCAGCCAGAACTTTGTTCAGAAGGTGCCAGAGTCGGTGATTGGCAGCCGATGGTTGAGGCCGTACGGGTTTATTCTGTGGGCCTGGGTGGCGACAGTGAAATTCATTACAGTACTGCCGAGGGTATCGGTATTGGTCCACGTAGGGTGGTACCTATGTGTCTGTTAGGTCATCAGTACCCCTGGGTATTAGAACGTCTGGAACATCAGTTAAATGATTACCCTAATGCCCGTAATAATCGTTTTGTGATGCGCCTTGAAGCAAACGAAGTGCTATTGAATCAGCTTGGTGAGCATGAGCGCTATGCCTGGGAAAGGCTGGCCGATGGTCCTATAGAGCTTGAAGCTGCAGTGATGGAAGATCGTAACTTAGGTCGGTCTCTGGCAAAGCTGCAACGTGCTGGTCTGGCTATTTATAGTGGTTTTACCCCTTCAGATGTGGCGCATGTGTTAGGGCTGAGTAAACACTGGAGTACTGATACTGCTAATCTGGCCGCAAAAGTGTGGGCGAAGCAACTTCGTAACTTGTATGGCATGGGTAAATGGGAACTGGGTGATGCGAAAGAGCCTTGCCGTGAAGTTTATCAGCTGATCGTCACTAAGATCAGTACCACGCTGGTTGAGGCGGGTCTGCATCAGGCGGGTAAGCTCAGTGAGGCGCGGGCACAGAATCTGGCAGGATTATTGACGGAACTTATCTTTAATTCAGAACAGGAGCCGGGTGCCGGTGCGCTGTTTAATCTGGACTTTGCAGCGGACTATCCTCTGGTAGCCGTGGGTGCGCCATCTGCCAGTTATTATCCGGTCGTAGCGGATATGCTGGGAACTGAATTGATATTACCGGAACATGGTAATGTTGCTAATGCGGTCGGTGCGGTGATGGGGTCTGTGGTCCAGCGGGCAAAAGTAACCATATCCCAGCCAACCTATGGCGCATTCTCGTTGTATCACAAAGGTGAACCTAAGCGATTCAGCAATCTTCAGGAAGCAGAACACTGCGCTGAACAGATTGTCAGAGAGGAAGCGCTAAAAGCGGCATTAGCTGCGGGAGCTGCTTCGGTTGAGGTGGTTATCTCCAAAGAAGAGAATCATATCACTCATGATATCGATGGTGATCTGTTCCTGGATAGTGAGGTTATTGCCACCGCAACCGGTCGACCGGACTGCAGGGCTTTAGTACTGAACGCTAAAGGTGACTCTGAAACCAGTGTAGATATAAGCCATGATGTAGGCACTGATCTGGCAAGCGCCAGTGATGCTTCATCCCGGTATAATATTCATTAGTGCATAGATAAGATTTTAATAGATAAACTGTTTTCATTCGGGAGCCAGAATGAAGGATTCAGGTAGCGAAGCTTCGGTCGTGAAAAATGCAAAACCACAGGTAAACACTGCCCGGCTAATAGATCGATTGTCAGAAAAGCTGGCTGAGCAGGGGTTGCTAATACGCTCGCAATTATCTCTCGATGTGGATGATCCCTTGTTTCCTGAATGTCTGTCTGAGAGCTTGACTGATGAGCCGGATGAAGAACGGTCAAAGATGGCTGAATCAACTCAGGACAGCTGTGTTGTAACGCTGTTGTTGATTGGTAATGTTGGTTCGTCTCTCTGGCCGGCCTTTAGTCAGTCGCCGGAGTATCAGGACTTGTTACCTGATCCTCTGGATCGCTGGAGCCTCAGAGTGGGTCGGCAACTGGCTGAAGAGTTTGATGCAAGGGTGCTGTTTCCATTCGGTGGACCTCCTTATCATCCTTTTCTTAGTTGGGCTAAGCGCAACGATACCGGTTTTGAATCGCCTCTGGGTCTGACATTGCATCCTGAATTCGGATTGTGGCATGCGTACCGCTTTGCGCTGGCCTATAGCGGTAATATTGATATCGAAGCAGGGTTGGACGATTATCAGAAAAGGGCTGATGTTATTAGTCCTTGTTCAAATTGTCCGGATTCAAAAGTGCGTGAACATAACTGTAAAGAAAAACCTTGTCTGAGCAGTTGTCCGGTTGATGCTTTTTCATACCAGGGGTATCAGGTGAAACGTTGTGCTGCTTTTCTGGCGCAGAATCCAGAGCATGACTGCAACCTTAAGGGGTGTCGAGCCCGTAGGGCTTGCCCGGTCGGGCAAAACTATCATTATGATGATTTGCACGCTCAGTTTCATATGCGCCAGTTTGTGGTGAGTCATTAGGGATGCGGATGTTTAATCATGAGCTATAGCCTTTATGGAGCGCCGGATAGCGCAAATATTATTGTTCACATGGTACTGGAGCATTTGGCTCATTTGGTCGGACCGGATGAATTGAGCTATGAGCTGAAATGGGTCGATTGGAGTGTTAAAGAGCATCGTTCAGATCAGTTTCTCAGTACATTGAATCCTCAGGGGTTGGTGCCGGTATTAGTCGATGGTGATCAGCCGGTTTTCGAAACTGCAGCGATCGTTCTTTATTTGGCGGATAAGTACCAGAAACTTGCGCCTTTAGCGTCTGCGATGCCAGAGCGCCCCCGCTTTCTTCAGTGGCTATTTTACCTTTCAAATACCCTGCATGCGGATCTAAGGGTGCAGTTCTACCCGGATCGCCATGTTGTAGATGAATCAGCGGTTGGCCCGCTATTAGAAAAGACCCGTGAACGTGTTGCCGGGCATCTGTCTTTACTGGAGGACGAGCTGGCAAAAAACAGTTCTGGCCCCTGGTTGATGGGAGAGCAACTGACTGTTCTGGACTTTTATCTGGGGATATTGTGTCGCTGGTCGCAGCTGTATCCCCGGGGGCGGGCTTTAAGCCCGGATGTACTGATCTGTTTGCCGCATTTGCAGGCACTGTTAACTGAGTTGGAGCAGCTGCCGGCTGTTGTAAAGGTTTTTCCAGAGCATAAGATCCGCGCGCCATTTTTTAACCAACCATCGCCTCCTGATCTGTCAGTCGAAAAAGTTTCGGCATTTTGATGCGCGTTCTGGCTTCTTTCGATGCGGGTGAAAGATATATGTTGTTGGCTTTGATACAAGTTAAGTACTGGGCTGAATAAGCCCTTTTCTATGCTGAGGATGTTCTTATAATGGTTGGCGCAATGAAACTGATAGATAGTGTAACTTTCATTACCTGGCCTGTTAGCGAGGCTTACCTCAGTAAGTTTGGGAATCTTAAATGAAACAATTGATCCTTGGCGGAGCCCGTTCCGGTAAGAGTGCAATAGCGGAAAGACTAGCGACGGAATCTGATAGTCAGGTGCTTTACATCGCCACAGCTACAAGTGGTGATGGCGAGATGGCAGAACGTATTGCAAAGCACCGGCAACGGCGCCCTGATCACTGGTTGCTGACTGAGGAGCCGGTGCATCTGGCTGCGACTCTGAAGCAGCAGGCCCGCGAGGGGCTATGTATATTAGTTGATTGCCTGACGCTGTGGCTGACAAACATCATGTTTATGGATGAAGGCCGGCATTTTCAGGTAGAAATGGATGCTTTGCTGAAGACCTTACCCGAGTTGCCCGGCGAGATAATTATGGTGAGTAATGAAGTGGGTTTAGGCATTGTTCCTATGGGTGAAATGACCCGACAGTTTCAGGATGAATCCGGTCTGCTTCATCAGAATGTGGCAGCGGTCTGTGATCGCGTAGTATTAACTGTTGCGGGCTTACCGCATACCTTAAAAGGTGAAAAGTTGTGACCATTGAGTGGCTGAGTAATACCCTTAAAGTACCTGATGTAGCCCTGCAGTCAGCCGCGCTGGAGCGCCAGATGCAACTGACAAAACCGCCCGGATCATTGGGTCGGTTGGAAGATGTGGCAGTGCGCCTGAGTGCAATGCAAGGTAGTGAAAAGCCTTCGGCAGAAAAGATCAATATCACTATCTTTGCTGCTGATCACGGTGTAGTTGCTGCGGGTGTGTCCGCTTTCCCACAGGAAGTGACGGTACAAATGGTGGCAAATTTTTCCGCTGGTGGTGCTGCCATTAGTGTATTGGCTAAGACGCTGGGGGCAAGCCTGCAGGTGGTTGATGTAGGCACTGTGACCGATCCGGGGACAATGCCCGGTGTGATTAGCCGTCGTGCTGGCCATGGCACTGGCAACCTGCATAAGCAGGATGCGATGACATCAGAACAGTTAGCTATTGCCATGAATGCCGGACGAGAAGCGGTGCTACAGGCAAAGGAGATGGCCGCGGATCTGTTTATTGGTGGTGATATGGGTATCGGCAATACCACGCCGGCAGCTGCGATCGCCTGCGCGTTACTTGGGGCTGATCCTGTCGATCTGGCCGGTCCTGGAACCGGCTTAGATGCTGAGGGTGTGTCCCATAAAGCACAAGTTCTGCAACAAGCATTGCAGCGTTATGAGGGGCTCGAGTCTGAACCCTTAAAAGTGTTGCGTTGTCTGGGAGGCTTCGAGATAGCCGCGTTAACCGGGGCCTATATCAGTTGCGCACAACAAGGTTTACCGGTGCTGGTGGATGGATATATCACCACCGCCGCAGCATTAGTGGCGGTTAAGTTGCAGCCTGGCGTGAAAGACTGGCTGATCTTTTCACATCGTTCAGCCGAGCCTGGGCATAAGGCGATGTTGGAAGCGCTGGATGCAGAGCCATTACTGGATATGGGGATGCGACTGGGTGAAGGGAGTGGCGCCGCGACAGCAGTACCTATGCTGCGGGTTGCCTGCGATCTGCATAATGGTATGGCAACCTTTGCTGATGCGGGGGTAGCAGAAGGCTAGTTTCGAAAAGGTTGGTTGCAGCTATCATGCTGTCGGTTTATCGAGGTTACGTTTTCTCAATTGCTACTGCGTCAACCTTACTTGCGCTGGATATTACGGCAGGCTAATACCAGCGCCCAAAACTCAGAAAAGTCATTAACCACAACATCCGGTTTGTGCGGATATCGTTCCGATCCAGGAAATATTGTATTCAGCCAGGGTTGGTCCCACAGGGCACCGTTAAAGAACACGCTGGTAATTCCAGCACTTTTTGCGGCAATGACATCGGTAGTACTGTCGCCCACATACCAGATATCTCTCCCTATGCCAGAGCCAAGATTATCCGCAGCTTTATAGATCTGATCGGCATGGGGTTTACGGCGTTCAGTATCGTCACCACAAATTTCGGTATCAAATAGCTCGTTCCAGCCGGTGCCCTCGATGGTGGCAAGCTCGTGGCTGAAGAACTCCCGGTCGCGGTTGGTGATTACGCCAACGGTCAGGCCTAGTTGGCGCAAGCCCTGTAACACTTGCTTCACTTTGGGTTCAAAGGGCAGGGCAGTACCGTAGTAATTGCGGTAGTGGCGATTAAATCCCTGGTGCGCAATCTGCTTAGCCTCCTGATTATCGGCAAACAGGATTTCGAAGATATCGGTACGGGATATCTTGCGATCCAGTTTTATTTTGGGGTGCAGGCTGAGGTTTTCACGGACATATTCTACCAGTCTTGAATCATCGGGTGATTTGCATGAAGCGGAAGGAACCAGGTGATCCAGTAAGCCCATTTCCCGCAGATCTTTTAACATGTCATCCACTGCGTGGTACATCGCATCCAGGGTGTCTACCAGAGTGGCGTGCCAGTCGAACAGTACAATTCTTGGGTAGGTCAGGTTTGCAACCGCAGGGTGCCAGTCGGGCTCTTCGCGGGGTGGTGGCGGTGTGAGAGGGGGTAATCGGGCAGGTCTTTGATTGAGAAGGTTTGTCGCTATTGGTTGCTCAGAACAGGCACTTCCGGCGGTTTCTACCAGATCGATCAGCTGATCAAAACTATTAGCAATAGCGGTAGGTGAATGGTCAGCATGGTCTGCGGCTGAAAAAACATATTCAAACCAGTTATCGTCCCACAGGGCACCGTTGTAAAATACTGAGGTGATATTGGCTTTGCTGGCGGTAATCATGTCCGTCAGGCTGTCACCAACATACCAGACCCTTGTATCAGCGGTTTCGCCGAGTCGCTCTATCGCATGAAGTAAACCATGGGGGGCGGGCTTATAGCGTGGCGCTTCGTCTCCGCCCAGGGTGAAATCAAATAGATTTTGCCAGCGACCATTATCAACCTTTGCCAGCTCTGGAGCGAGAAATTCACCACTGCGATTAGTCACTACCCCTATTTTGATACCCAGTTTTTTCAGGTAGCAGAGATAGTCATGCATGCCGTCCTGAAATGGCGCTACGCTGCCGTAATGATTGTGATAGCAGCGATCATAAGCGCGGTGGGCAATGGCGTTGGCGAGATCGTTATCGCCAAACAGGACGTCAAAAATATCGGTGCGGGAGATGCGTTGCTCGGCCAGTACTTTGGGGTGTAGGTGGCGGAAGATCCGGATATAGCGGATTAGCTTCTCATCCTCCTCTGTCTTAGCCTGTCCCTCCGGCAGGATATGCCGCATCAGATCGAGTTCGTCCAGCTGTGCCAGCATCTCTTCTATCGCCTGATACATCGCATCGTGGGTATCGACCAGGGTGCCGTGCCAGTCAAACAGTATAACGGTGGGAAAAGGAGGTGTTGCGCCTGCAGTTGAAAGTGCCATTACCTGAGTCCTTATCGCGATACATTACAGGTCAGACTAGCAGCAGAAGTTTAGAGAGACCAAATATCCTGGTCGTAGCTGATGGTAAATGAGCTGTTTCAGGTGTTTTGATCAAATGATTAAAATAGCATCTTGCGTCAGATTGAGTGCATCAAAAAAATAATTTCGGGCTGATATTTGGTGTAATCAAAATGAAAAGTATAACTTCAATTTTTCTATTTCAACTTTTAAAACAAAATGATAGAGCGGTATAAATCGCTGTAATTTGTTGTTGGTCTGTAGTTTGCAATGTTTTATATGAGTGAAACGATTCACGTTTGATTCATTAAGGGATGCAATAGTAAGGGTGCAATAACGATAAGGGAATGCTGATGCTAAGCCGATAGGTGATCAAAATGACCAGACTAGCTAACCAAAGATCTTACCAACAAACTAACCAAAGCCGTTTGGCTGCCGAAAATAAAAAGTTTCAAGGCAGTGGTGGTGTCAGTGTGGGAAATGTATCTGCTGGTTTTATTCCTGCATTTATGGACCCTGTATCCGGACGAATTGAGCTTTCTCGTTATCCTGATGGGCGCCAGGCACCGTTTCATATGTTGGATGGTTTACCGGATGAATGGATCATAAGGAGAAATCTGGCAGGTCATGTTGAGGAAATCCGCTGTGCGATTGTCTCTGGGTTTGTCCGTCTGGGTCGATTTTTTACCCGACAAGAGGCTGCTGATTTTATTAGCAAGCTAGATGCCTGATTCAGGCATGTTCAACGCTCGTTTGGTAACTTCTGGTAGATTGAACTCTAAGATTTTTCTGCATCAGCGGCTATTTCGATAGCATGCGATTCGGTAATTTAAGCAATATATTTAAAGGCCAGAAGCCGGGTAGGTATTGAGTAATACTGCCCGGCTTTATTATCAGGCTCACCTGACTTTTGACTGTTTAGTTCTGAGTCGGTATCCAGGTTGGGATCGGCAGATCATTCTGCCGTAGTGCGGCAGTGAGTGTGTTTAGCAGCAGGCAGGCGATGGTCATTGGCCCAACACCACCCGGCACCGGAGTAATGGCACCTGCCACTTCAGCTGCGCTGGAAAACTGAACATCACCGACTAAGCGGGCTTTGCCGCTATCCTGCTCGATACGATTGATGCCTACGTCAATCACTGTAGCGCCGGGTTTAATCCAGCTTCCTTTGACCATCTCCGGACGGCCGACAGCAACGATCAGGATGTCTGCCCGGCGACACTCTTCTTGTAGATCTTTAGTGCGGGAGTGGGCGGTGGTGACGGTGCAGTTTTCATTCAATAGTAGGGTGCTCATCGGTTTTCCGACAATATTAGATCGACCCAAAACCAGTGCGCGGGCGCCACTCAGGTCGCCAAGTTGGTCTTTGAGCAGCATCAGGCAGCCGAGTGGCGTGCAGGGGATAGTACCGTTGCCACCGGTAGAAAACCGACCCACATTAACCGGATGAAAGCCATCTACATCTTTACGGGGATCAATGGCGTTAATGACAGTATCAGCATCGATATGATCCGGTAGCGGAATCTGTACCAAAATACCTTGCACGCTGTTGTCATTATTTAGTTTGTTTATCAATGCCAACAGGTCTGTCTGAGAAGTACTTTCGGGCAGCTTATGAACAAAAGATGACATGCCTACTTCGATCGTTTGCTTACCCTTATTGCGCACGTAAACCTGGCTGGCAGGGTCTTCACCTACCAGTATTACTGCCAGGCCAGGTGTAATTCCCTGCTGGTGTAGTTTGGCTACTTCCTCTGCAATATCGTTACGGAGACTGGCAGCAAACGCTTTGCCATCAATGAGTTGTGCCATCTTTGTAAGGCCCTTTCTGGTTACTGGTGTTAATTGTCTGATCATGGCTTTTTTTGATTAAGCCAAAAGTTGCGCAGGTCAGCCTGGCTTTGTATAAGTGCTTCGAAATCTATCGCGCTGAAAATGTTGTGCTTTCTATCACGGTCATTTTAATTCGAGTTTTGCGCAATGAGTTTTTGCTCACAAAGTTATCCAGTAACGACGCCTCTTCAGATCTCTATTTTTCAGCTATACAGGGTAGGCCTGAACGGCATCCGGGCATGCTCCCGCGCGACCTGCACTTTACAACTCGCGACGGGCTATTTTTGGGTGTCGCTTTCCAGTAACTTCGGGTCGCACAAATATCAGAACGGATAGCGCTCTGGCCATAATCTAAAGCAACATTCCGTCCCCCGAGACGGACAGGTTTGAATAACTACTGGGGTTTATGCAGATGTCTGATGTTGAAGAGTTGTATGACGAAGAAGAGCTTGATCTGACCACTCTTCCCGATGATGAGCTTGTTGAGCAGATGTTCGACGACTTATACAACGGTTTACGTGAAGAAATTATGGAAGGAACAAATATCCTGCTTGAGCGGGACTGGTCACCGTCCAGAGTACTGAACGAAGCTCTAGTGGCCGGTATGGCAATTGTGGGTGTGGATTTCCGTGACGGTATTCTGTTTGTTCCCGAAGTACTTTCCGCAGCGAATGCAATGAAAGGAGGAATGGAGATTCTTCGTCCTCTGCTGGCTGAAACCGGTGCAGAGTCAGTCGGTAAAATGGTTATCGGTACAGTGAAAGGTGATATCCACGATATCGGTAAGAACCTGGTAGCGATGATGATGGAAGGTGCCGGTTTTGAAGTTATCGATATTGGTATCAATATTCCAGTTGAGGATTACCTCGAAGCACTGGAAGAGCATAAGCCAGACATTTTAGGTATGTCGGCACTGCTTACCACTACCATGCCGTATATGAAAGTTGTGATCGATACCATGAAAGAAAAAGGTATTCGTGATGATTTCATCGTACTGGTTGGTGGTGCACCTTTGAATGAAGAGTTTGGTGATGCAGTCGGTGCAGATGGTTACTGCCGTGATGCGGCTGTAGCTGTTGATATGGCTAAAGAGATGGTTGCTCAGAAGCGAGCTGCCTGATCTCTGGATAGATATTGGAGCATCCGAAATGCAGTTAGATGTACATTCAGAGCCTCAGGCTGAGCGGTCTCGTAAACGGGCCTGCAAAGTGCCTCAGTCTATTCGTGAATTTTCGGATCAGCGAACGGATGCTTCGGCGGTAGTGATTACCTGTTCGGCGTTGTTGCGGGAGATCACTGCGATCTCCCGAGCTAACGGCTGGACTCACCTGCAGACGCAAAGTATCAGTGCAGAGTTACATAACTTTCCGGAAAAAATTCCAGCGGCGGTTAAACAGCATATCGATGCGGCCAAAGCCAAAGGACAACAAGTGTTTGTTGCTTATGGCGATTGCGGTACCGGTGGTTTGTTGGATGCCATGCTGGAAGAAGAAGGTATAGAGCGGATACCGGGTGCTCATTGCTATGAGTTTTTTAGCGGTGGCGAGCGTTTTAACCAGTTTCATGAAGATGAGATCGGTACTTTTTACCTGACGGACTTTCTGGTGCGACATTTTGATCGTCTGGTTATTCGGGGGCTAGGGTTGGATAAAAAGCCTGAACTGGAACCTATGTATTTTGGGCATTATCGCAAGCTGCTGTATATCTCGCAGAGCGATGATGAGGGGTTGAAGCGTCAGGCTCAGGCAGCCGCTGATCGGCTTAACCTGACCTTTGAGCATTACGCTGGCGGTAGTGGTGATCTGGGTGCCGCGCTTGAATCCTTTAACCGCAGAATCGCGGTAGAGCTGAAGTAACTGATTTGATTTGCATATCCCACGGTTAAAGCGATCGTGGCGGGAGGTGTTTGTGTATTCCGTTCGTCTTTGGGTAGTACGCCATGCTGGCGCATTTGAGCGTATCTACAACATGTTTGAACCGGTGCTGGTTAAGTTGCATCCGGTATGGAACAAGATCGGTTATCAGCGTGCTGAAAAGCCGATGAGCAAGATTGAACAAGCCTGCAAAGGGTTGCTCTTTGATTGCAAAATGTGTGGCCAGTGTGCTCTGAGTTCCACCGGTATGTCCTGTTCTATGAATTGCCCGAAAAATCTGCGTAACGGTCCTTGTGGCGGTGTACGACTTAACGGTAATTGCGAAGTGTACGCCGATCGCCGCTGTGTCTGGGTGGAAGGCTGGAAAGGTAGCCAGAAGATGAAGAATGGTGATCGTATTTTTGCAGTACAAAAACCGGTTGATTTTAGTCAGCAAGGGAGTTCTTCCTGGTTGCGTGTCGTGCGTCAGATCTCGAAAAATAAAGAGCAGACCAGGGAGAAATCGCAGTGATTTTTCATGATGAACCTAATGCGGGCGATCCGTTTCCACATCTGCCGGATCATTCCTCGCAGGGGCGGTTGGAGCGGGTACTTCGGGCCGGTCATTTCGCGGTTACTTCTGAATTGGCGCCGCCGGATTCAGCTAATCCTGAAGATGTTTACGACCGTGCCCGGGTATTTGATGGTTATGTCGATGGTATGAATGCCACCGATGGTTCCGGTGCTAACTGCCATATGTCCAGTGTAGGTATGTGTGCCTTACTGACCCGGGTGGGTTATTCCCCGGTCATGCAGATCTCCTGTCGTGATAAGAACCGCATCGCTATTCAGGGGGATGTGTTGGGCGGTGCCGCGATGGGCGTTACCAATATGCTCTGTCTGACCGGTGACGGTGTGCAGGCGGGGGATCATCCTGAAGCTAAGCCGGTATTTGATCTTGACTGTATGTCTCTGCTGGAAACGGTACGAGGCATGCGTGATAAGCATGAGTTTCTCAGTGGTCGTACCATCACTGATGCACCTAAAGTGTTTCTGGGGGCTGCATCTAATCCGTTTGCGCCACCCTATGATTTTCGCCCTCACCGTATGGCGAAAAAAATTGCCGCCGGTGCACAATTTATTCAGACCAACTACTGCTTTGATATTCCTCGGTTCAAAGAGTTTATGGCCCGTTCAAGAGATCTGGGCTTGCTTGAAAAGGTTTTTGTGTTGCCGGGTGTGGGGCCAATGGCTTCCGCCAGAACAGCGACCTGGATCCGTAATAACGTACCGGGAATTCATATCCCGGATGAAGTAATTAATCGTCTGGCTGGTGCTAAAGATCAGAAAAAAGAGGGCCAGCAGATCTGTATAGACCTGATTCAGGAGCTTCGTGAGATCGAAGGAGTGAGTGGGGTGCATGTGATGGCTTATCGTCAGGAAGAGGCGGTAGCTGAAATTATTGATCGTTCGGGTGTACTGGATGGGCGTGTGCCCTGGTATCCGGGACGCGACGAAGAGTTACTCAAAGAGAGAGCATAATCATGACCGATACTATTATCAGCTCAGCTACTAAAGAAGCCATCATCGGCTTTGAGCGTCCGTTTACCATTATCGGAGAGCGTATCAATCCTACCGGACGTAAGGTTCTGGCTGCTGAGATGAAAGAGGGCGATTATAGCCGCGTTGAAGCGGATGCCCGGGCTCAGATCGAAGCGGGTGCACATATACTTGATGTGAATGCCGGTATTCCCCTGGCGGACGAACCGCGAATTCTGGCTGAAGTTATTCAGTTGATTCAGGGCTTCAGTGATATCCCTTTATGTATCGATTCTTCTATCGTTGCTGCGCTTGAGGCAGGTCTTGAAGTGTATCAGGGTAAAGCGCTGGTTAACTCAGTAACCGGCGAAGATGAGCAGATGGAGCAGGTATTGCCGCTGGTTAAGAAATATGGCGCGGCGGTTGTTGCTATCTCTAATGATGAGACTGGTATTTCTCAGGACCCGGATGTCCGTTTTGAAGTGGCAAAGAAGATCGTTCAGCGCGCCTCTGACTACGGAATTCCGGCCTGTGACGTTGTAGTCGATCCTTTGGTAATGCCGATTGGTGCGGTGAACACTGCCGGTGTTCAGGTATTGAAACTGATTCATCGTTTGCGTACCGAACTGAAAGTTAACACTACTTGTGGTGCTTCTAATATCAGTTTTGGTCTGCCTAACCGTGATGGTGTTAACGGCGCGTTCCTGAGTATGGCTATCGCTGCAGGTATGAGTTCTGCCATCGCTAACCCACTACATAAAGAAGTTATCGCAGCGACACTAGGTGCTGACGTGATGATGGGGCGTGACCCGGATTGCATGAACTGGATCCAGCGTTTCCGTGAAGCGCCTGCAGAAGGTGCTGAAGGTGCCCGTGGTCGTCGTACCAGTGGTCGCCGTCGTCGCACAGCTTAAGGAGAATGTATGTCTGATACGGCTACAGTCGTTTTTACACCAACCGGTCTACGGGGTGAATTCCCGCTAGGTACTTCAGTATTGCAGGCGGCACAGCAGTTAGGTGTAGACCTGGAATCCAGTTGCGGTGGTCGCGGAATCTGTGGCCGTTGTCAGGTTATGCATAGTGTCGGGGAGTTTCCCAAACATGGGATCAACTCCCTGGCTGAGCACCTTTCGCCTCCGACAGAGCGGGAAGAAGGGAAAAATAATGAGGTACTCAGGCACGGACGTCGCCTGGGATGCTCGGCCCAGATCCTGGGTGATATGGTTGTCGATGTTCCCTCCGACAGCCAGATACATAAACAACATATAGTTAAAGAAGCGACGGCTGTTGAGATTGATCATGATCCGGCTGTGAAGCTATTCACTGTGCAGGTACCGCCGCCGAATATGGATGAACCGCAGTCTGATCTGCGTCGGGTGCAGCAGATTTTACTGGATCAACATCATGTGCAGGCGATCAGTACCGATCTGTCTGTGCTGCAGGCCTTACAGCCGGCATTAGACAGGGCTGAGCGGCAGATAACGGTTGCTGTATACCATGATACTGAAGATCAGAACCAGATTATGGCGGTATGGCCGGGCGTTAAAGAGCGGGTTTATGGTCTGGCGGTAGACCTGGGCTCAACGACGGTTGCTGCGCATCTGTGTGATCTGACCAGTCGTGACGTTGTTTCCAGTTCATCGGTTATGAACCCTCAGATTCGCTTTGGTGAAGATCTGATGAGTCGGGTCTCATACGTCATGATGAATGACGGTGGTGATCGTGAAATGACTCAGGCGGTGCGTCAGGCCTTTAATGAGATGGCGAAAGACGCTGCAGAGAAAGCGGGTATCAAACTGGCTGATATTCTAGAGCTGACCGTGGTGTGTAACCCGATTATGCATCACCTGTTTCTGGGTATTGATCCAACGCCATTGGGCTCGGCTCCATTTGCACTGGCCACAGATCGTCCGGTGACAGTGCGTTCTGCTGAGCTTGATATCCATCTGCATCCTCAGGCGCGATGCTTCGTCTTGCCTTGTATTGCCGGGCATATTGGTGCTGATACAGCCGGAGTCATTCTTGCTGAACGGCCTGATCAGGCGGATGAGATTACATTGATTGTCGATGTCGGTACCAATGCTGAAGTGGTATTAGGCAACAAAGATCGCTTGTTGGCTGCGTCCAGTCCGACCGGTCCGGCTTTTGAAGGTGCGCAGATCAGCTGTGGCCAGCGAGCAGCAACCGGCGCGATCGAAAGAGTGCGCGTTGACCCTGAAACACTGGAGCCGCGTTTCAAGGTAATAGGTTGTGACCTTTGGTCTGATGACCCCGGTTTTGCAGAGCACACTCGCAAAATAGGCATCAGCGGCGTTTGCGGTTCAGGAATTATCGAAGTATTAGCTGAGCTATTCCTGGCCGGTGTGATCGATTCAGATGGTGTTATTGATCCGGCAATGGCTGAGAAAAGTCCCCGGGTTATCGCTAACGAACGAACCTTCTCATATGTGCTGTATGAGGGTGATAAAACCCTCCAGATCACACAGAATGATGTGCGCGCTATTCAGCTGGCAAAGTCTGCGCTGTATGCGGGAACTCAGTTGCTACTTGATCATCTGGGTATTACTAAGGTTGACCGGATATCCCTGGCGGGTGCATTTGGTAGCCATATCGATGTTAAGTATGCGATGGTGCTGGGTTTAATACCGGACTGTAATCTGGCCAATGTAGGGCCGGTTGGTAATGCAGCAGGGACGGGGGCCAGAATAGCCTTGTTAGATCGTTCTAAACGAAATGAGATTGAACAGGTATTACGTCGGGTAGAGAAAATTGAAACGGCTACCGAGGCAAAATTTCAGGATCATTTTGTTAAGTCGATGGCGTTTCCGCATCTTACCGACCAGTTTATAGAGCTGGCTAAAGAGGTTCAGCTGCCAGAACGTCGTGTGGTTAATGCTAGTGGTGGTACAGGTCGACGTCGCCGTAGAGTTCGCAAGGCGTCATAGTTTTTGGGAAGGTGCGAATAAGTCCTTTATTTTCTCTGCGGGCTATAGAACGGTCAAGTGCGCGAAAGATAGTGCAGTGAAATGTCTGGACCTTTTCAAACTATCTGACAAAGCAGGTGACCGTTATAGAGCCCGCCCCCTCTTTTTAAAAGAAGGGGGGCTTTCAGAGAGACTGAATCTCGGTGTTAACAATTTTCGACGTACAACCAGTATGCCTGTAATTGTTGCCTTGATCTTCAATCTCTCTGAAAGCCAGAGGCGTAAGGGGCTTGTTCGCACCTTCCTTAGCACTGCATATAAAAAAACCGGGCTATTGCCCGGTTTTTTTTTAATTAATGCATCCAGTACTATCGTTTGCCTGGGTCTTGTTTGTTGCTGTTATTACGAAACCGGCGTTTTGAGTTTGCGTTCATCCCGGGGGGGTAAGCCAAAATAATCGCGGTAGCATTTACTGAAGTGGGGTGCCGAGACAAAACCGCAGGCCAGGGATACGTCAACAACGGATTTGTCGGTTTGTAAAAGCAGCCGACGGGCACAGTTGAGACGCAAATTCATATAGTAACGTGTGGGAACGCAACTCAGATGTTTCTGAAATAACCTTTCCAACTGACGACGGGATACACCGACCAGTTGAGATAACTCATCAACACTCATTGGTTCTTCAATATTTGCTTCCATCAGGGTGACCGCTTCAATCAGTTTTGGCTGGCCAGAGCCCAGATGTAGTTGCAGTGGCATACGCTGACGGTCATGGCGTCCACGAATACGGTCACACATAAACTGTTCAGAAATATTGGCGGAGAGCTTGCCGCTGTTAGTTTCGGTGATCAGGTTGAGCATCATATCCATGGGAGCGTTACCGCCGGCACAGGTATAGCGGTTTCGATCTATCTCATAAAGCTCATCACTGAGTTGTATCTTGGGAAACTGTTCGCGCATGCTGGCCATGTTTTCCCAATGTACTGTGCATTTGTAACCGTCCATCAGGCCTGAGCGGGCGAGTAGGTAAGTGCCAGTGCATAAGCCGCCGAGCTTAACTTTTTGGCGATCCTGCTTACAGAGAAATTTTTCCATCTCTTTTGAAAAAACACCGGATACATCCACGCCGGAGCAGACAAAAAGAATATCTACCGGTGGCATGTTGTTAATGGAATAGCCTGGCGGGATTGTCAGATCGTTGCTGGCATATACCGGTTCGCCATCCATTGTGATAACCGGCCATTCATACAGGGCCTGGTCGGCTAGTCGATTGGCCATACGCAGTGGTTCAATGGCGGAACTTACCGCAATCATTGAAAATTTTTCCACTAGGAGAAAGCCGATTCTAGTCGGTGCGGGTGTTTGCTGCTGAGGTGTCATGTCTTCCTCATCGGAATAATATTACTGCACTCAATCAATACATACTCAGCTGTAATGAAAGAGCTCATAATTTTTTGTAATTATAGTGCGCTGGCTTGTATTTTAACTTCTGTTGTCAGGAAGTTATGGCTCTCATCCGTAGAATCTGCACAGCGAACCTACCTGTAAAAAATGTGGAAAATTCAGCTTAAAACCAAACTACTTTTCCTCAGTTTTTGACAGCATAGACAGTTAGTAATCATTGTTATTGTTATAGCACCACGAAGGCAGTATAGCCTTCGCAGTGTAAATAGTAATAGTTGTAAATTAGGAGATATTTGAGTCCGGGAAGGATGCTTTACGTTGCTCCATGTAATCGAGGAGTGCCTGATCAATGGCAGGATCCAGTTCTGGTGCCTGATACTCAGAAAGCATCTTCTTCCAGTGAGCGTTAGCCCGTTGTTCCTGGCTTTTACTGCCTTCGGATTCCCACTGTTCGAAGCTGTTATTGTCCGCCAGAGGTGAACGATAGAATGCTGTCTTGAAGTTAGCCTGAGTGTGGGCGCAGCCGAGGAAGTGATTACCCGGGCCTACCTCTTTAATTGCATCCATGGCCTGGCCGTTTTCGGACAGATCAACACCTTTTAGCAAGGTCTCCATCATGCCGGCATTGTCAGCGTCCATGACGAATTTTTCATAGCCCATTACCAGTCCGCCTTCCTGCCAGCCGGCCGTATGCAGAGCAAAATTAACCCCAGCCAGAGCTGTTGGAATCAGTGTGCTGACAGCTTCACCGGCAGCTTGAGCGTCAGGTACCTTAGCGGCGCAGAAGCCTCCACCTGAACGGAAGGGTACGCCAAGACGGCGTGCCAGATTAGCCATGATATAAAGTACCAGCGCCGGCTCAGGGGTGCCGAAGGTTGGTGCGCCTGATTGCATAGAGATGGAGCTGGCAAAGCTACCCATAACGACTGGTGCGCCGGGATTGACCAACTGTACGAAGGCCATGCCTGCCATCGCTTCTGCCAGGGACTGTGCTGCAGTACCGGCTACCGTTACCGGTGACATAGCGCCAGCCAGAATGAAGGGGGTGACGACGCAAGCCTGGTTGTTACGGGCATAAACTTTTGCGGCACCCAGCATGGTATCGTCAAAAGTCATCGGTGAGTTAGCGTTGATAAGGCTGGTCACGATGGTCTTTGGTTTGCCTGTTTCCTCATCGATATAGTTATCGCCGAACAGGATCTTACACATTTCTACGGTATCTTCAGCCCGTTCAGGTGCGGTTACCGAGCCCATGAAAGCTTTATCAGAGTACTTCATATGCGCGTAAAGCATGTCGAAGTGACGCTTGTTTACCGGCAAGTCGACCGGTTCACAGATGGTGCCGCCAGAGTGGTGAAGGCTAGGCGACATGTAAGCCAGTTTTACGAAGTTCTGAAAATCTTCGATGGTCGCATAACGACGCCCTTTATCCATGTCATACACGAATGGACAGCCGTATGCCGGAACAAATACTGTGTTTTTACCACCGATACGGACATTTCTGGCAGGGTTGCGGGCGTGTTGGGTGTATTCACGAGGCGCAGATGTCTGAATAAGAGAACGACACATACCACGGGGGAATTTAACCAGCTGGCCTTGTACGTCGGCACCGGCGTCACGCCAGATCTGCAGGGCTTCTTCATCATCACGAAATTCAATGCCGACTTCTTCAAGAATAGTTTCAGCATTATTTTCGATCAGACTCAGGCCATCATCATCCAGTACTTCATAATAAGGAATGTTGCGGGTGATATAAGGTACGCTAGTGTCAGCGGCCTGGGTTCCGGCAGCCTGCCGGCCTGCGCGTCCACGACGACTACGGCGTGATCTGACTGGGGCTTCTGTATCGCTCATTATCTGTACTCCGGTATTTTCAGGCTGATGACCTGATGTCTTTTTACAACAGCCTGACATGGCTAAGCTTTCAAACAGTATGGTTTTGCAGCTGTTGCGGAGCTGACCTCTTAGCGACACAGTTCTGTTCTAAAGCGTCATTTTCTGGCGCCAGGCCGACAAACTTATCGCTGGATATTTGACCTTTCCTGAAGCGGTCGTTTTGCTCCTGATATTGAACCAGACTAGTCGCTCCCGGGATATTTGGAAGCTCTGTTTTTTGCTAGATTCTGGACAGACTGTTAGCCCTTTTTGTTAGTTGGTTTCGTTAGTAGAGCCAGGCAGATTGGGTTGCAGTGCTGAAGTGACTTTGGCCAAAACTTAATATACAGATCCGGGCTACTCAATCAGAACGATGGGCTGTATTAGTATCAGGAGAGATCGAATTGGATTATCTTCCGCTGTTGAGAAAATGCCTGAATCAGGAATGTTCCGCTCATAAGTCCGGTTCAAATGCCGGCGAAGTTTATCTTGTAGGAG
Organism: Amphritea balenae; assembly: GCF_003858655.1. Classification (GTDB taxonomy): domain Bacteria; phylum Pseudomonadota; class Gammaproteobacteria; order Pseudomonadales; family Balneatricaceae; genus Amphritea; species Amphritea balenae. The sequence continues at coordinate 92,492 of NZ_RQXV01000014.1, read as the reverse complement.
GAGGGCCGGGAGACCCCGAACTGCTTACCTTTAAAGCGTTGCGGCTGATGCAACAGGCTGATGTCGTGCTTTATGATCAGTTGATTTCAACGCAAGTACTGGCATTGTGTGCTCCTGATATAGAGAAGATCGATGTGGGTAAGCGCTGTGGTAATCATCGGCTTGCGCAACAAGCTATTAACGAACTGATGATTAAGCATGCACTGCAAGGTAAACGAGTGCTGCGCCTGAAGGGGGGAGACCCGTTTGTTTTTGGCCGGGGCGGGGAAGAGCTTATGGCGCTACAGCAGCAGAAAATTCCCTATTAGGTTGTGCCGGGGATTACTGCGGCCAGTGCCTGTTCGACTTATGCGGGTATTCCGTTAACACATCGTGATTATGCTCAGTCGGTTACCCTGGTGACCGGGCAACTGAAAAATCATACCAGCGATCTTAATTTTGCTCAGTTAGTGCAGCCGAATCAGACCGTTGTTTTTTATATGGGCTTACAGAATATAGACAAACTGTTTGAGCAACTGATCGCTCATGGCAAGCCTTCTGCTACGCCCGCTGCTATTGTTTCTCAGGGCACAAGCCCTGAGCAGCGGGTATTGACCGGGACTCTGCATGATCTGCCTCAAAAGCAGGAATATGCTCAGTTGGCTGCTCCCGCACTGATTATTGTCGGAGAGGTGGTGCAGCTGCATGATGATCTGGCCTGGTTTGGTACAGAGCTGTTGCATAACCAAGACTTGGCTCTGCCTGTTGGGGAGGTAGATGCGGAAGTGGAAACAGTGAGCGTTTCCAGTGCCTGTTAATCTGTTCGTTTAGTCATATATTCTTCCATTGCATAGTTCCTGCATTTTTTATGGAGGTACAAAAAAGCCGGCTAAATAAGCCGGCTTTTTATATTGCTGAAGCAACTATCGAATGAGAATCTTACTGAACTTCAGACTTGAGGCCTTTATACAGACTCAGGCACATAAATATCAGTACCACAGTAAATGGTAAGCCAGTTGTAATGGCACCAGCCTGAAGTGCTGTCAGCGCTTCTGAGCCACCACCGTACAGCAGCACGCCGGCAATAGTTCCCTGAAGTACTGCCCAGAAGATGCGCTGAGGTACAGGCGCGTCAACTTTACCACCGGCAGTAATGGAATCGATTACCAGTGAACCGGAATCAGACGAAGTGATAAAGAACACCAGGACCAACACAATCGCCAGGATTGAGGTCAGTTCGGTCAGAGGCAGGTTTTCTAACATGTGGAACATGGTCAGAGAAACATCACCAACACCGTTAGTTAGTTCACCAATGCCATTCTGAATCTGGTCCAGAGCGCTGCCACCAAAAGCGGCCATCCAAACGGCTGAAACAATGGTAGGAATCAGCAGTACGGCGGTCATGAATTCACGTACCGTACGACCTTTGGAAATACGGGCGATAAACATGCCTACAAATGGAGACCAGGATACCCACCAGGCCCAGTAGAATACGGTCCAGCCGGTATAGAATTTTTCATCTTCGCGGCCAATCCAGTTACTTAGCGGGATAATATCGCCGGCGTAGCTGCTAACAGTACCAACAAAGTTACCAAAGAAAGCGGTAATAGAGCCGGCAACGATTACGAACAGTAGCAAAATGCCTGCAATGCACATGTTGATGTTACTCAGCACTTTAACGCCGCCTTCCAGGCCGCGGATTACCGATAGTATCGCAATGGCAGAGACTGCGATGATGATAGCAACCTGAGTGGAAATATTATTATCGACACCAAACAGGAAATTAAGACCCGCAGCTGCCTGGGAAGCTCCCAGGCCCAGAGATGTCGCAAGACCGAAGATAGTAGCCAGTACCGCTACAATATCGATAACATGACCGATAGGGCCCCAGACACGTTCACCTAATAATGGGTAGAAAGCGGAACGAATGGTCAGCGGCAGGCCTTTGTTATAGGTAAAGAAAGCCAGCGCCAGAGCAACTACACCATAGATAGCCCAGGGATGCAGTCCCCAGTGGAACATGGTTGCGCCCATCGCTGCAGATGCACCTTCGGGTGTGTTAGCAGCAGCATTTAATGGGGTACCCCACCAGTCGGTATAGTAAGCGACGGGTTCTGCAACACTCCAGAACATCAGACCGATACCCATACCTGCGGCAAATAGCATTGAGAACCAGGACATTCTGCTGAAATCAGGTGTGGCTGTTTTGCCACCCAGACGGATTTTGCCTACCGGTAAAAAAATCAGAGCGATACAGAACAGAACAAACAGGTTGCCGCCGATCATAAACAGCCAGTCAAAGGTCTCAATCGACCAGGTACGGGCGCCAACCAGCATCTCTTTAGCATCAGCAGGGAAGATCAGAGCCAGTACAACAAATGCGATGATAGCAAATGCGCTGGTTCCGAATACGGGGTTGAGGACATCCATCCCCATGACCTGTACGTTATCCTGACCGGCTTTATAGTCGGTGGTATATTCTGAACTCCCATTCGAAGTGGCCGTTGTGCCTGAGCCACTTTGAGTATTGTCGTACATAGGGTTACTCCATTGTTTTTATTATGAGTCAGTCTTCTGTTACAAAGCAGACCGGTAAATGCCAGAACTTACCGCTGCATATAGGGCATATTAAAGAAGAGCAATTCATATTGATGATTCTGATTGCGACATGCTCGGCATTGAGTGCGTCGGTTTACAGTAAATTGAGGCGTACTGACTGTATTTAAGCGTCGTTATTATGCGGACCTGTTTTTGATAATCAAGCACTTGTCAGAGCTAAGCTTGCTAGATGTAATATTCAGAGAGGCCACGTTAGGCAGAATATGTTGAAGTTGATGTTCAGGATGAAAGCGTTCGGACCCTGATCCATAAAGTAATAAAGTAACATAAAGCAGGATAAGTTGTTGTGATATAGGAAATATTTTGTTAGAAATATACATAAGCAAGGATGCCCAACGAAAAAAGGAATTCAAATCATGTATTACATCCCACCATTTTTTTAGTCGTTCACATGCTGGTAAACCGCAAAGAAGGGCTGCTATATGATGACTTTGTCGAAACTTTATGGTCGATTAGCTGACTGTGTTTATCAGTACTGTCGTTCATTGTTTTTCCTTAGTTTTCAATGTTTGGCGCCCTTAAATTGAATCATAGTCTTGTGTTTATCTAGTTGTGTGCGATTTGTAAATTTTTTGCTCTCGTACAGCAATATTAATGGCATAAAGTCATAAAAAGCTGAAGCAAACCATGCTGATACGGAAACTGAAAAAACCGTAGTTTTACCTTTTTCATGTTATCTAATTGAGTAGATAACAATTTTTCTAGGTGGCAGATTTTAATTAATAAATGTCGTCTATAGTTCCAATGCAGGATGCATATAGTGAGCCAGGATGCTCTTTCTTATCGTTATCTTCCTTTCTATATGAATCATGTTTGAATTTCTGCAAGTAGATACTTGGCATGCCTTAGTCGCCGGGTTTCCAGTTGCTGAGATAAATAGCTCTTATGATTAAGGGCTAAAAATTAAATAGTGGGGAGAATAAATTATGACTACAAGAACTGCAGATCTTTTGTTATACGGCTCAAAGATATCCGCAGCAAGCACAACTACGCTTGCTACGCCAGGTAATGATGAGCTCTTCGGCACAGCAGGAAACGATATTATCGACGGTGGTGCTGGTGATGATGTTATCAGAGGCCGTGATGGTTCAGATTTACTTATTGGTGGTACTGGCACTGATACGTTATTTGGTGGTGCGGGTTTAGATGAGCTTCAGGGCGGCGATGGTGATGATGTCCTATACGGTGAAGCTGATAATGATTTGCTGGATGGTGGAGAAGGTAACGACATATTATATGGCGGAAATCATTTAGATTCACTGTTTGGTGGCTCAGGTAACGACCATTTATACGGTGAGAGTGGTAATGATTATTTAAGTGGCGATCTAGGTGATGACCTGCTAGATGGTGGCGTGGGTAATGATTCTCTTCATGGTGGTTTAGGTAATGACCAGCTTCTTGGGGGGAATGGACTTGACTATCTGGTAGGTGGAGATGGTGATGATGTTCTTGACGGAGGACATGGTCAAGATTATCTAGCAGGAGGAAATGGTAGTGATATTCTCTTGGGTGGTCATGGTCAAGATAGTTTGCACGGGGGCGATGGCAATGATGAGTTAGATGGTGGTCATGGCAGCGATATTATTGATGGTGATGCCGGTGATGATGTCTTAATGGGAGGAGAAGGGAACGATATCTCCTATGGTGGCGATGGTAATGATGTAATTATCGATGATTTAGGTTTTAACACCTTATTCGGTGAAGACGGAAATGATCTGCTTCAGATCTCAAGAGTTGACGGGCAAGGTGCTGAATTCAGTAATACTCTGGACGGTGGTAAAGGGGAAGATCGATTAGAAGGCTGGGCAAGTGCTGAAACTTATCACTTTGATCGTGGCGATGGTCACAATACGATTAATGATCTTGATATAGCAATCGATACTAATATTGACAAAATATCTTTTGGCTCAGGAATATCCGTAGATGATATTACGGTTTCTATTGAGGGGGATAATATTGTTATTGATATAGAGGATCCTAATGGTATAGAACAAGACAAAATTACCATTGAGAATATGGCAACAAACCAGGCTTATCGCGTTGAGTGTTTTGCATTTGCTGATGGTAGTGTATTAACTGATAGTGAGCTGTTGGAGTTGGTTGAGCTTACAACCAATTCTGCGCCCGAAATAAATAGAATACTTTCAGATCGCCTCTATACAAAAGGAGATTTAATTAGCATCAATTTGTCTCGTGCATTTAGTGATCCCGATGGTGATGCGTTAACTTATACTGTGACCGAGGCCGATGGTAGTAGACTACCTAGTTGGTTAGAGTTTGATGCTAATAGGCTTTCACTCAACGCTGACCGGTATTCCTATTACCAGACTCCGGGTGTCACTGAAGTTAAAGTAACGGCAACTGATGAGAGTGGTGAATCCAGTTCTCAAGTATTTTCGCTGGCTCATGGTGATGGAGACTTTAAGTTTTATGGCCATAGTTGGGGAGATATATTCCTGAAGGGGTTAGGGGATGATGTTTTTTATGGTAACGGTGGAAATGATTATCTAACGGGAGGGATTATCGGTGACGATACCCTTGTAGGAGGCTCAGGCGATGACCGACTATATGGTAATTATGGTGACGATGTCCTCGATGGCGGCACTGGAAACGATAAATTATATGGCGGCACTGGAAACGATGGGCTTGTAGGAGGCTCAGGTAATGACTTTCTTTCAGGTGAGGCCGGTCGCGATACCCTTGTCGGTGGTCGTGGTAATGATGTTTTATCAGGAGGCGATAGCGGAGATTATTTGTCAGGAGGGGAAGGTGATGATGTTCTTTTCGGTGGAGAAGGTTCAGATCATTACATAATGCATGCTCAAGGTGGCCATGACCATATTCTGGATAGTGGCAGTGGAAGGCGGGGGGATAAGTTAACATTTAGTTCAGTGGATTCAGAGTTGGGATTATGGTTTTCCCGATCACAGGATGATTTGATAATTGATGTCGTTGGAACACGAGACAAAGTGACAATTGATAATTGGTATCGCTCATCAAGCAACCAAATAGAAACAATTCGTATTGAAGGAGCTTCTATTTCGGACACTGGAGTCGAAGCATTGGTTAATGCAATGGCGAGTTTTGACAGGCCAACAGGAAATGTTGACATTATTCCGCAGGACGTTGCGAGTCATCTTGAACCTGTACTCACCGCTGTTTGGAGCTAAGGATAGGTTACGTTTTAAGCTGCCGGAAGAGTGCTTCCGGTAGCTTAAATGACCTAAAAGGCTCTATCTGAGCACTGAGATTTTAAGTAGTTTCATTCTAAAGTTCTGACCATATCTTATGGATAGATTGGTACACCCCAAAGCCTGCTAAGCCTGACCATAAAGTTTCATCTCAAACTCTGGATGTATAGTTATTGCAGCAACGAGATTACCCAAAGATCATGCTTCTGGCGATCCAGACCATAATAAAAGTGGCTAAAGCGATGATACTGGAGGATACCCCCGCGAGGCGGGATTGGAGCCAGCCGAGAATGCCAATTGAGATAATAAACAGAAAAAGTGCAAGTGTAGCAGCAGAGGTACCTATAGAACGGACAAAGGTAATGCTTTCTAAAAGTTCTGCTGAGACCTCATCGATACCAGCAATACGCAGGCTAAGCGCGACATCGATGTAAAGAGCGATAAGAAAGAGCAGGGAGGTCGCGGTAAACAAAATAAAGCTGAGAGTGGCCATGGGGCTTTCAGATTTACTACGGATAATCTGAGCAGCAATAGATAGAGAGAAGCCTGCCATCAGACCGCTAATGAAAGATACCTGACCCGTTTGTAACTCGAGAATCTCATTCATATTTTTATCGCCTGATATTAACCTATGAGATATCTATCTGGAAATAATCAGTCTATCGGGGAATTGGGGTTTCGGCTAGGGCTGATAAAGCTGAGTGGTGAAAGATAAAGCGGTGTGGTTGGTTTTGCTTTTGCAGAGGAATTGATAAGGAAGCTTAGGATATAAAAAAAACCCGCGTCAGGCGCGGGTTTTTTTACAAGTATGGTAATTAAACCATAGTTGGATCTGGATCCATGCCCATGATAGAGCGGCCCAGAACCTGCTTACATACATCGTAATCAGTGTATGCGTGAGCAGCAGTCATGTTCACATCACGCCACAGACGCTGGATCTCGTTGTCGTGAATCCAGGTAGAACCACCGGATACTTCAAACAGACGGTTAACAGCTTCAACACACATCTTGATTGCATAAGCCTGGTTGGTACGCCAGAAAGCCAGTTCAGCATCAGTTGGGTAGCGCTTCTGCTCACCAAACTCTTTGTGCTCATCCCAGGTTTTTTCCATGAATGCACGGGCAGCCATTACCTGGTGAGTAGATTCAGCCAGACGCATCAGAGGTGGAATCTCTTTACCGGAAGCCGCCATAGTATAAGCACGGGTACGGTTCTGAGTCAGCTCTTTGTATACAGTCAGCATGCGCTCTGCGATACCCAGTGCCATCGATGCGAAACCACAAGCGAAGTATGGACGGTAAGGGGTGTAGTAGATCTTGCTGTCAGGGTACAGACCGAAACCAGCAGATTCGCCGCTCATCATCGCCTTAGCTTTTTCAATACGGTGCTCAGGGATGAAGGTGTTCTCTTTAATATGCAGAGTCTTAGTACCTGATGGCTTCATGCCCGCAGAGTACCAGTCATCGATGATTTCGTAATCATCTTTATACACAACACCGAAGCTGTAATCTTTTTCGCCAGTTTCTTTGTTGTCACGCAGGAAACCAAGGATAGCCCACTCAGCGTGGTCGCAACCAGAACTCCAACGCATATCACCATTGAAGATTACGCCGCCTTCGGTTTCTTCTGCTTTACCGAAAGGTGCGATAGAGCTGCTTGCAGTAGCATCAACGTCTTCACCCCAGAACTCATCCTGAGCTTGCTTAGAGAACATAGCCATCTGGTGGCTATGGGTGATCAGCAGGCTGAATGCCCATGCGGTACCGCCACAAGCGCCAGCCAGTGCAGCGATGCAATCGGTTACTTCCGGCAGAGACAGTTCAAGACCGCCGTAAGCTTTAGGCTGAAGTGCACGGTGCAGTTTGATTGACTTCAGAAGACGGATGTTTTCATCTGGTACCCGACGTAGTTGTTCAGCTTCAACCGCATTAGCTGCGATCGCAGGCAGAATCTCTTTCAGTTGGTCGAGCATTGGATTTGTTCTTTCCATCGTTCAGTACCTTGTTTGTATTATTCTGTTGTTACAACACAGTCTGTTCAATCATCTCTTGCTGAACATCCTGTACTAGTGATGGATCCATTATTGTTCACAAGTTAACTAATTAAAATGGATCTTTCATAGGCTTGCTTGTACTTTTGATAGTTAACATATGAATTAAAATGGCCCTGTATCTAGGTAGATTGGAGAGGGTGTTATGGTTATCTTATTGATAATTAAGGGTTTAGGTATTTGATGCTAGTTTGGGAACTGTTAGTGATTGCACAAAGGGTGGAATAATTCTTTATAAAAGCCTCAAAGTAACTAAAATAAATCCTATTCAGAAATCAAAGCATCTTTAGTTGTGAGGCTATGTATGAGTACAAGTACAACTTCAACGCCCATTGGACAAAAATCGACTAAGCGCTCTGTGACTGGTTCTGCTAATTCCGACGATATTCCAAATATAGATATAGGTCACGCTTACGATCAGCATTATGTAGATGCAGAGATCCATTATGAGCATCATGAAAAGATGGCTGATTTCTTTGGACGAAATATGCCGGTACATCATCATGATCGCTTTTATCAGGTACATGTGATTTTAAATGGTACGGTGCGTGTACATCTGGATGAAACAAGCTACACAGTTAAAGGACCGATGTTTTTCTTTACACCACCGACGGTTCCACATGCCTTTGTTACCGATAATAATGCAACAGGCCATGTAATAACTGCACGGCAACAGTTGGTGTGGGAATTAATGGGAGCGATGATTCCAACCGGATTAGCAAGTAAGAGCTTTATTAATAGCCCTCTGTGTGTCGCTTTATCGCCGGAAAAAGATCCAACCGCGGAACGTATGTTGCATCTGCTGACATTGATGGCCGATGAAAATGACCATACCAGTATGGAGCATACCCTGGCACTTAAAGCATTATTACAGTTAGTGTTGATTGATATAGCGCGGCTATCTGATCAGAAACAACCTAAACAGAAAACCCGAAAAGAAGATGTGCGAATCTTTCACCGCTTTAACGAGCTAATAGAAGCCCACTTCTGTGAACATCTGACGCTGACGCAGTATTCTGAAATGATCAGCGTTACTGAAGCTCGCTTAAATGAGATCTGCCGTCGTCTGGCAGGGCTACCATCAAAACGATTGATTATGGAAAGGTTGATGCAGGAAGCCAGACGACAACTGACTTATTCCGTAGCGCCAATTACCGAAATTAGTTATCAATTGGGTTTCAAAGATCCTGCATACTTCGCAAGATTTTTTCGCAGAAATGCAGGCGTGACGGCGAGCGAATACAGAGAAAAAGTTAAATAGTCTTTATAAACAGTGTCTTATCCGCATTGCTGAGTTTTGTTGTTAGTTTTATATAATTGTTTAAACTATGAAAAGTACAATTAAAGCAGTGAAAAATATATGTTAACTGTCAGCATTGAATCTATAATTAGTTAACATATGAAGTTTCGCGTAGCTTGGCGCAGACACAAAGCATAATAATCAAAGCGACTCCTATTAATAAAAGGTGACCTCCATGTCTCAGACAGCATTTGACCCTAAAGATTTCCGCCGTGCATTATCTCAGTTTCCTACTGGTGTAACTGTTATCACTACACTGGATGCTGAGGGTAACCCTGTTGGTGTAACAGCTAGCAGCTTCAACTCTGTGTCAATGGATCCGACCCTGGTGCTGTGGAGTATTGATAAAGGTGCCCACAGTCTGTCTACTTTTGAAAATGCAGAGCACTTTGCTGTAAACGTACTGAGTCGTGATCAGGTGGCAACTTCAAACAACTTTGCCAGCCGTGGTGAAGATAAGTTTGCTAACGCTGAATATACAGCGGGTCTGGGTGGTGCGCCGGTACTGAATGATTATGCAGCACAGTTTGAATGTAAAACATGGGCTGTATACGAAGGTGGCGATCACTTGATTCTGGTTGGTGAAGTGCTGGACTACCGTTTTAATGATGCTGTTGAACCGCTTGTTTTTGCTCGTGGTAGCTATGCAGTTTCAGCTCAACATCCAGAGATGGTTAAGTCGCCAGCGCCATGCGCAGCCAGCGAAGATGATTTTGTTGGTGATTACCTGTTATACCTGCTGCGCGCCGCGTACCAGGGTTTCAGCGCTGACCTTTATCCAAAACTAAAAGCCGAGTGTGATGTGACACCGGAAGAGTGGCGTATTCTTGCACGTATGATCAGCTGTCCTGCAATTAAAATTGCTGACCTGAGTGGGATGGTAATGCAGCCTGAAGTAGCGCTGCGCCAGACTGCTGACTGGATGGCTGAACGTGGTCTTGTAGCATATCAGGATAGTGATACTCTGGCTGTGACTGCAAAAGGTTCTGAGGTTGCGGCGAATATGCAGGCGCTGGCGGTAGGTGAGGAATCAGCTCTGCTTGCTTCCCTGACTCCGGAGCAGTCTGAGCTATTGAAAGGAAGCCTGAAAGGTTTGATTGCCAAACTGGGTTAAGGGCTCGGTTAACTAAGGCTCGTCTCACAAAGGCTTAGCTTAACAACCATAACTTTCCCCGTATTATAAAAACCGCTCTGGTGCAAGCCAGAGCGGTTTTTTTGTGTCTTGTGAAGACTGTTAAAGGGATGGGGTATCTGTCTAGCTTATCTTGTTTATAGAACAGCTGATTGACCCGGTATTATTGAATTTTCTGCTAAGTAGTAGCGACAGTGGATTACATATAAATCAAGGGACGTAAGTAAAGGGCAATAAGGGAAGTTAGAAAACAAGGAAAGCAAAGAACAGTAAGCAGGCGAGGTAAGACATGAAGGTAAACAGGCCTCTTTATGTTTTAAGAGACCTGCTTAATCGTCAGTGTTGATAGCCTGGCCGGCAGCGACTGGTGCTAAACAACCTGAGCTATAGCCAGTGGTAGCTGCGACTCAGGCTGACTGGCTGGCCGCCCAGCGGGTAATGATAAATGAACCGCCCGGTAACAGGACAAAACCCAGCATCAATGGGATAGGGGTGTCGTTGAACGACTGGCCAACGATAGTGCCTAAGGCAACAGCAATTAAAGTTGAAACAACGCCGACAAAGCTGGATGCCAGACCGGCTATATGGCCAAAAGGCTCCATGGAAAGCGCATTAAGATTACCAAACAGCAGTCCAACACCCATAAGTAAGATAGTGAAATAAGTCATGATGAACCATAACGGAGGTACTGAACCAAGCCAGATACAACTGATCAGAGCTACCAGGGAAAGTAATGCGGTTCCTGCCTGAGCGCCCATTACCAAAGGCTTCATGCCAAACCGAACTACAAGTTTTGCATTTAGAATGTTAGATACACCAATGCCTATCGCCAGAACCGCGAAATAGAAAGGGAAAGCGGTACCTAGCTGATAGAGCTCCTGGAGAATCTGCTGAACTGAATTCAGGAAGCCCAGGAATGATCCGAAAGCCAGACCTAATGCAACGATATAGGCGACTGCTACTTTGTTCGCGAGTACTTCTTTTGAACTGTTCTGCAGTGTTTTAAAGGATAGCTTTCCCCGTTTTTCTGATGGCAGGGTTTCAGGTAGTCTAAGTGCAAACCAGGTAACAATACCCAGTGCCATCAATAGCAGGAATATAAAAATTGCCCGCCATCCTGCAATCGCGAGAATGCCCTGACCAATAATAGGAGCAACGATCGGCACCATAATAAATACGGTCATTATCAGTGACATTACGCGCGCCATCTGAGGGCCTTTGTAATGGTCTCTGACGATAGCGACAGTCACAATACGTGGGCCTGCTGCTCCAAGCCCCTGAAATAACCGGCCGAGCAACATCATCTCTAAACTGGTTGAGAAAATAGAGATCAGAGTGCCTATGATGAACAGGCAGAAACCCAGATATATGGAGGGTTTGCGGCCGATAATGTCCGATAGAGGACCGTATAAAATCTGACCGACAGCAACACCGAGAAAGACCATGGTTATGATGAGCTGTGTATCGTTAGCCCGGCTGACGCCCAGGTCCAGACCTATCTCAGATAGTGCTGGCAGCATAAGATCAATCGCCATCGCAACAAAACAGGTGACAAACCCCATCATCGCAACAAATTCTGTAAATCCGATATCGGGTTTAGTGGTGCTGGCATTGTTCATTATTGTGGCACCTTCCTAGGATTACGCGGACTTAAATTCGACATAATATTTTCCATGGCATAGAACTGGATAGTTGTAATAACCCTCGACGACAGATCATGTGAGTCTGACCTGGCGAACCCATTAACCGAACCGGGATATAACCAGAAAGCGTATTTTAATGTCTGATAACTGTACTTTAAATGGCGACTTCAGAGCCTGGGCTGTTCAAGTAGCAGGTTACAGAGATCAACGGAGGGTTAAAAGTACTTAATATAGTAATTATATTTTGTAGTTTACCATTAATCAGAAACAGATAAACGCCGGCCGACTATATAATTACCGGAGTAATCACCATTAGCCGCTAAATTAGCCAGAGCCTTTAAGGGCTTGTTACAACTGCTTACATTTTTATACAAGTTACTACATCCCTCGCGTATCTGATTTACACCCCGGCGTTATGCTTTCCTCAGTGCTCTTTTTGTCCGTCATAAGGATATTCTGTTTTCCCCCTTCTAAACGGAATACGCAACGGGTGAGCCATGCAGCTAGAAGAAAATTAGAACGATAATAAGAAAAAACGCGTGTTTCGCGGAGGATACTAGACGATGAAAATGATTACTGGTCGTAAAGCTACCGGTTACCTACTGACCATGGCAGTTGCCGCTGCGATGTCTGCACCGGCACAGGCTTATAACCTTTATTCAGAAGAGGGTGCAGAGCTGAATCTGGATGTTGAAGCTATTGTTGGTACATTCAGCAGTGACGAGAACTACTTTGGTAAAGCCGGTAATGGTTCTAGCTGGCAGGAAGCCTATATTAAGGCTGGTTTCAGTGGTAGTAAATCTGTAACGGAACAGAACAGTGTTTACGGCGGTATTAGTCTGGTTGCTTCAGGTACCTGGGGTGATGGTGACGCTGGCGGAAATACCGATGGTAGTGAGCGCCGTACTGCACTGGAAGATGCTTATGTGGGTTATCGTACCGGTATGCTGGATATCTCAGTGGGTCGTCAAAACTTCTCAATTGGCGATGGCTTTTTAATTAATGGTGATGCATTGAATCTTGGAGAAGGCGTTTTTCCTGATTCAAACCGCGGCGGCGCTTATTGGCTGGCAGCCCGTAAGGCATTCGATAAAACCGCTATTGCCCGTATTGGCGGCGATGATGGTCTGCGTGGCGATATTTTCTATCTGCATTCAGATAACAAAGCTCAGTCGGAAATGGAGTTGGCTGGTCTGAACATTGAGTATGTCACTGATAAAGGAACCTTTGGTGGTACCTATATCAAAGGACTTGATGCGGTAGGCAATACGGCCCGCGATGGTCAGAAAACCATGAGTGTACGTTACCAGGGTAATGCCGGTGTCGAGAACCTGTTCCTGTCAGCAGAATATGCTGATCAGTCCCAAGGCGATAGCTCTGCTGACGGCAATGCATGGTATGCAGAAGCGGGCTGGACCTTTGCTGATGCTCCATGGGCGCCTCAGCTGACCTACCGTTATACTAAATACGATGACGGCTTTGATTCTCTGTTCTACGGTTTTAACCGTGGCTACGGCACCTGGTTCCAGGGTGAAGTTGCAGCTAATTATGCTGGACCATTCGGCAGCTCGGCCAAGATACAGCATGTTGCTCTGAAAGCTTACCCGGCTGAAACGCTGGCGATTGGTGCGCTGTATTTTAACTTTGATGATTCCACTACCTTTGGCGCAAACTCCAATGGTCAGGAACTGGATCTGTATGCCGAGTGGGTGGTTAATGATCATTTGATCATCAGCCCTGTAATTGGTGTCTATTCTCCGGATAGCGATAACACCACCCAAAATACCAATGACGACAATTTCTATGCGCAAGTTATAGCGATCGTACCGTTCTAAGAAAAAACATAATTATAAAAGTCGGTCTACTCATAAGTAGGCCGGTATTTTCGGTTAAATGAGGATAAAGCAATGCAAACATATTCACTGATTATCAATGGCCAGAAAGTGGCGGGTGAGGCGGGTAGCTTTGATGTACTGAACCCTGCTAACGAAACAGTTGTCGCTCAGTGCCCACAGGCCAGCACCGCTCAGTTAGATGAAGCCGTTGCTGCCGCCCAGGCATGTTATGAAAGCTGGCAGTACTCCAGCCATGAAGCACGTAAGCAGCTGTTATTGGATATCGCTGATCGTATTGAAGCGAATGCGTCTGAACTGGCGCAGATTGTTGTTGAGGAACAAGGCAAACCTATGTTCCTGGCACAGGCAGAAGTCGGTGGTGCGATCGCATGGACTCGTGCAACGGCTGATTTGGAAATGCCGGTTGATGTGCTTGAAGATACTGATACAAAGCGGGTAGAGGTGCACCGTAAGCCGTTAGGCGTTGTAGGTTCTATTACGCCATGGAACTGGCCGTTGATGATCGCCGTTTGGCATATAATGCCGGCCATTCGTTCAGGCAATACGGTGGTGTCCAAACCATCCGGTCTGACGCCATTGAATACCCTGCGTCTGGTTGAAATTATTAATGAAGTAGCCCCGGCGGGTCTGGTTAATATCGTTACCGGTGAAAGTGGTATCGGTAGCGGTATGACTAAGCATCAGGGTATTCGCAAGATTGTATTTACCGGTTCAACGCCTACGGGTCAGACTATTATGCGTGGTGCTGCTGATAATCTTAAGCGTTTAACGCTAGAGCTGGGTGGTAACGATGCAGGTATTGTACTTCCGGATGCCGATCCCGCTGCGATTGCAGAAGGCATTTTCCAGACTTCGTTTCTGAATATGGGTCAGACCTGCGCATGTCTGAAGCGTCTCTATGTACATGACTCTATCTATGAAGAGATGTGTGAGAAGCTGGCAGAAGTGGCAGTACAGCAAACCCTGGGTAACGGGTTGAATGAGGGTGTCACTTTCGGTCCGATACAGAATAAAGATCAGTTCAATCTTGTTAGTGAGCTGGTTGAAGATGCCCGTGCAAATGGCGCTCGTATCTTATCTGGTGGTGAACCGTTGGACGGAAAGGGATATTTCTATCCGCCAACTATTGTTGCCGATATCTCTGATGGCACTCGCCTGGTTGACGAAGAACAATTCGGACCGGTTCTTCCGGTTATTCGTTACTCTGATATTGATGATGCGGTTAAGCGTGCTAACGCTTCTGATGTGGGGCTGGGTGGTTCGGTATGGTCAGCTGATATTACCAAGGCTGCTGAAATTGCCGGACGTCTGGAGTGCGGTACTGCCTGGATCAATGGTCATGCTGAACTGCTACCTTATGCGCCGTTTGGTGGCTGTAAGATGTCTGGTTTTGGTGTTGAGTTTGGTCAGGAAGGCCTGATGGAATACACCAGTGCTCAGGTAATCAATATCAACAAATAATTCAGAAGCTACTGTGCTTGGCTATCCTGCGTTAAAAATTGTCTCAAAATGCTCAGCGGCAGCTTGCTGTCACAACGCTGAAAGGCGGCCCTTTAGGGTGAGCAAAGCGAATATTTACATTTGTAAACTCCGCTTTTTCAACAATTTTTTCCTTGCTTAGCCAGCGCTCGTAACGCTTCTGGGGCTCTGCATTATTTATAAATGATGAATAGAGTTTTTCAGCTTCTAAGTTGATCACCCTGCCGGGAGGGTAAGCCCGGTGTTTTATCTCCTTCTTTAACCGGAAGCTCTTGTGCCCCTCATTTGAGGGGCTTTTTTATTCTGTACCGAATATTCAAAACTGATTTTTGCAGAGTGTTTTCCAGCCTAATTAATTTAAGTCTGGTTATATCAAGCGCTAATCTAGGCTGGACCTGATCTCGTCTAAGCTTAGCGTTAACAGGCTAGTCAGTTCTCCGACGGTGGTAGATGTGGCTGATTGCGGGGCCTGTTCCAGTTTTTTGCTAACACCAGACAGAGCACTCAGGCCAAAATTGGCGGCAGCCCCGGCAAGCTGGTGGGCAAGCTTTTCTATTTCCTGAGCTTTGCTCTGTTGCTGTGCGACCTCTAATTTTACTATCAGCTGTTCGCACTGCTGCTGTAACTGGCTTAGCAGGGCTAAAAACTTATCATGTCCCAGCATTGAACAATGCTGACTGATAAGTGTTGAATCCAGTAACGTTTCCGATGATTGTTCTGACTGGATCGGTTTAGTAGCCATCAAAACACCTTCATTTTTATCATTAATTGTTGCCGGACTGGTTGCTACCGGGTTTCCGATCAATTGTTGTAACTCTTCAAACTGCAAAGGCTTACCAATAACAGCGTCGATACCGGCTGCATGATAGTTATTGATCTCGGCTTCGGTAAGGCTTGCTGTCAAAGCGATAATACGGATGTCCGCTTTGGCAGGTTGCTTGTGGTTACGCATGCGTCGGGTTGTTTCCATACCGTCCATATCAGGCAGGTGAATATCCATCAATACAAGGTCGTAGCCATTATCATTGTGAAGCTTCAGAGCACTGTAACCATCTCTTGCGATATCTACATAATGTCCATCGCTCTCGAGTAAACCTTTAGCCACTTGTTGATTAATCTCGGTATCTTCAACTAATAAAATACGCAGATCAGTATGTAGTACTTGTGACGGCGGACTGATTATTGGCTCCTGCTGGTTGGTATCAGGTAAGGGATAAGGAATCTCGAACCAAAACTGACTGCCCTGGTTTGCTTCGCTGCTGAAGCCAATCTTGCCCTGTTGCATCTCGACAATCTGTTTGCTGATAGCCAGGCCCAGACCTGTGCCGCCGTAGCGGCGGGTGATTGAAGAATCAGCCTGGGAAAACTGCTGAAAGATTCGGTTATGCGATTCTGGCGGAATGCCGATGCCGCTGTCCCGGACAACAAAGCGAATATTGGCCCGGTTGTCCTGTTGGTGGCAGGAAATTGTGATGCGTATATAGCCCTGCTCGGTGAATTTAATCGCATTACTACACAGGTTCATCAAAACCTGTCCCAGGCTACGCCGGTCGCCTATTACCTGCTCAGGTAGCTGATCGGTGATATTGAGTTGCAGCTGTAACTGCTTTTGCTGAGCCATAGGTTTGAGCATGACAGTCAGCTCATCAATCACTTTCCTGACCGAAAATGGCGCCAGTTCCAGGGCTGCCTGGCCCGCTTCTGCTTTAGTGAAATCCAGTACATCATTGAGGATTGAGAGCAACGACTGGCCCGATTGATAGATCGCTTGTACCTGCTGAGTTTGCAGCTCAGTAAGGGCGCCTTTATTGAGTAGCTGCGCCATTCCGAGAATGCCATTCATCGGGGTACGTATCTCGTGACTCATGGTGGCCAGAAATTCAGATTTAGCCAGACTGGCCGCCTCGGCTTTTTCACGGCCGATCTGTGCTTCCCGTTGCTGTTGTTCGGCTTTTTCTTTGGCTTTGCGTTCGGTGATATTGGTTATAGAGCCTTCGTAATATTGGGCAATACCCTGATCGTCTAACTGTCGGCGGGCAGAGATCGAGACATAAACCTGCGTGCCGTTTTTACGTAGCCAGCGGGTTTCAAAACCGATGACTCTGTTATCAGAGGCCAGTGAGGAGAGAAAACGTTCAAGGTCTTCAGGACTGGCAAAGCACTGACTGCCGATATCGTTAATACTGCTGAGGAATTGCTCCGGTGATTGATAGCCCAATAACTCCGCAAGCGCAGGGTTTGCAGAGATAAAGAAGCCCTGCGCACTGGCTCTGAAAATGGCTTCAACGGTATTCTCAAACAGTGAGCGATACTCCTGTTCGGAGTGCTCAAGGCTGGAATAGAGCTTAGCGTTTTCAATAGATATCGCTGCCTGGGCTGATAATATCTGTAAGGTTTCCATCCGTGTCCGGTCGAAAACATTGCGGCTTTCATTGTTTTCAAGATAGAGAATAGCGGTCAGTTCACTGTGATAAAGGATAGGTAAACACAGCAGTGAGCGAGGCTTGTGCTGGCGAATATAGCTATCCTGCATGAACATCTCATGGCTGTGAGCGTTGCTAAGTACCATATGCTGTTTCGTTCTTGCTACATAATGGCAAATACTCACGGGTAAAATTGTACTTTCATCCAGCAACTCATTTTCAAAAAAGCGGGGCGGTTGGTCCAGCTCCGTTTCCGCTTCAATAAACAGTTGGTCTTTTTGGCTGAGTATCAGTATTGCACGTTGCGCACCGGCACTCTCTAACGCAAGCGACATTAGTCGTCCGAGTAATTTTTCTAACACAATCTCTTCTGAAATGGCCTGAGAAGAGCGGATGACTGAGATAATGTCCAGGTTTTCATTGGACAGTTCCTGTCTGCTTTTTTCCGGGTTGAGCTCGGTTAACAAAGATTGGTGTTTAACGCTTCGTTCACTTAGCTGTAGAGGGTAGGCCTTGCGCAGCTGCTCCAGCTTGGCATTCGCCTGTAACTTTTCGAAGCCGTTCCAGGCTTCGTTCAGATAAATTCGGGCGATATTCTCTCTGTTCCACTCAAGATAGCAACGGCCTGCCAGTTCGTTAGCCAGTGCCGCAACCAGATGAAAGCCGTTATCACTGGCGTGGCTGATTGCCTCATCATACTGGTTCATCGCCTTGGTATACTGCTTATTTACCCGGAATAGCTCAGCCTCTAGTAAGTAAACAAAATGCAGGTGATTTTCGGGGCTGTGAAGGGCCCAGCGCTGGAAGCGCTTCAGTGTTTTGCGTACCGGTTTTAATCTGTGCGGCTGCTGTAGAATACTAACCCCTGAGATCAGTGCTAATTGCGACAATGCCGAGATGAACTGGAAGCAGGGTGAGGTAAACGTGCCGCTGATATAGGGTAGATACTCAGTACCCGTTTCGCTATGCCAGGCTGCCTGTTCAAAATCATGGAACAGGTAGTTCAACAACGCACTGTAATAATGATAGATAGAGATAGCCGTTCGATGATCTTCCAGTCGGTTCTGATCTAATAAATTCTGATTGAAGTAACTACCAAACAGTTGCGTGGGATTGTTTTTCACTTCACTGAGATTTTCCATTGCCTGGAGCGCTAATAGTGAATATTGCTCCGACTGTTTCTGGCCATGAAGATTCAGGGAATCAGTATATTTTTCTAAAGCAGGCTGTAGTTTGGACAGATCGTCTGCCAGTACAAATGCATATTGAATATAAGCTGCGAGACAGTAGCCTCCCCATTCCACATCACCGCAATCAAGTGCCAACTGGTGGCCTTCCAATAGTGATTCAAGGGTGTTGTTAAGTGGCTCTTTCCAGTGCCGTACGTAGGTATTGAATAGTGACAGGGTTTTATGATGAATCAAACGGGCGGGTTGACGCTGATCCAGTTCCATCGCCATAGTGCCCAGCTCATAACCTTTATTGATGGCATGATACTGACCACAGAGGATACCGCCGTATCCGGCAAAGGCCATAGATGAGTGAGCGGTCAGGCCGTGATTCAGGGTAAGCTCAACCTCTTTAGCCATGACTAACGGTCTGAGGCCCGAGCTGGAAAACTTAGTGGCACCAAACATACTGGCAAGAATCGAAAGGGCAGCAAGGTGGTGGGGATCTTGCATCGGGGGCGCATTTAATATCTGCTCTCTGTTGCGACGGTGCAGTAACCACTGAGTTCGCAATACGCCTTGCCAGCTCTGGTATTTTCCAGGTTCACCAGGCAAGTTAACGCCTAATAGTCTCAGTACTTGTAACGCAACCTGCATGGCCTGATCGAACTGATTACGCGCGACATGTGACTGGATTCTGATCTCATAAACCCGGACTTTATCCAACAGACTCTCTGCCGATTCAATGACCTGATCTATCAGGTTATTCATCTGCCCGAAGCTGGCTTTGATATAGGCTGCCTCCGCACAACTACTATATAGCGCCAGCGCGAGGGGATAATTATTCTGCCAGCAGTTTTCTGGCAGTAGCTCGATACCGGTTTGGAGGTATTCCAGGGCCGCATCAAAAGCGGCAGAGTCCAGCGCCCGGATACCGGCCTGACAATTGAGTTCTGCCAGTGTTGTTTGTTCCTGCTGCTGGACTATTAAGGAGCGAGCGCTGTTCAGGTGATTGGTAATTTCAAAAACCGGGCAGTTGTCGCTGTTCTTGTAACGTTGCTGCATCATTCTGCCAATTTTAAGATGCAGTTGCTGGCGTTTGGATTCCGGAATTAATGAGTAAGCGGCTTGTTGAATGCGGTCGTGTACAAAGCGGTAGCGGCGGTTATCTTGTTTGAGCCCCTGGTTTTGTGGAAAACTGCTGTCGAGAGGGATTAACAGGCCTTCAGTCACTGCTTGCCATAAGCTATCGGCGGTAGCGCGCGGAGCTTGTTGTAACACGGTGGATAGCGTTTGTAGCATAAAAGGGCTGCCTATACCTGCCGCGAGCTGCAGAGCATGCTGAGTGGGCGGCGGCAGCTTCTGGATTTTGCTGGCCATCAGATCAATAACGTTATCTGTCATCTCCTGCGACTGAATTTTCTGTTCATTCCAGTGCCAGCGTGACTCCCGAAAATAGATTAATCCTTCATCGTGCAACGAGTACAGGAACTGAATCAGAAAAAAGGGGTTGCCCTGTGTTTTCTCCATACAGGCTTTGGCCAGAGGTACACACTTTTGTGGCTCACAGCGTAGTGTGTCAGCTATCAGGCGGATTACCTGGCTCTGATTTAAGGGTTCTAGTGTCACTTCACTGAGCTGACAACTTCCTGAATTGAGTCGTTCAATGCTACGTCTCAGTGGATGCGTGGCTGAGACTTCATGGTCTCTGTAGCTGCCCACGACTAAAAGATTGGGCAGATTATTACTGTTAGCAAGGGCTTCAATTAAACCGAATGAGGCCAGGTCAGCCCAGTGCAGGTCATCAAGAAACAGCAGCAGAGGGCGGTCCGGGGTGGTAAAAACCTGTAACAGGGACTGCACCATATGGGAAAACCGGTTCTGTTCTTCTGTTGCTGACAGGCGTGGCGGGGCTGTCTGAGAACCGATAATCAGTTCAAGCTCAGGGATCAGCAGAATCAGGGCCTGAGCATTTTGCCCTAAGGCTTGCAGTATGGATTGTCGGTAGCCCGAAATTTCCTGTTCAGTTTCGGTCAGGAGTTGGCGTACTAACCCCTGCAGAGCCTGAATGATGGCGGAGTAGGGCCGGTTACGTTTGAACTGATCAAATTTGCCACTGATAAAGCGTCCATTCTGTTCATGGATGTAGTGGCGTAGTTCATGTACCAGGCTGGATTTTCCTACCCCGGCATAGCCGGTAATGAAAATGACCTCTTGTTGTTGCAGGCCGGCCCGGTCAAAGCTGTTTCTCAGCTTCTGTATAGTTGCTGCGCGGCCATACAGGCGTTGGGGGATTGCGAACTGTTCTGAAATATCCTGTTGAGCAATGCTGAACAGCGGAATATCCCGTTGTGTCAGCCAATAGCTAAGGCAACGCTGCAGATCTTGTGATAAGCCAAAACTGGATTGATAGCGCTGTGATGCATCTTTAGCCAACAGCTTAAGAATGATCCTTCCCAACATCTCCGGTAACTGATCATTCAAGACCTGAGGTGGTTCGGGATGTTTTGCTATATGCGCATGCAACAGCTGTAAGCTGTCTTTGTTATTAAAGGGCGGCAGGCCACTGAACAGTTCGTATAGTGTTGCTCCCAGGCTATAGAAGTCGGTGCGGTAATCGATATGCCGGTTAATCCTGCCGGTTTGTTCCGGTGCGATATAGCGTAATAACTCTGGTTGTAACCGCTGGGCATTCCAGCTGGCCTGTTCGCGGGTAAGCCGGGTCGCCAGAGAAAAATCAATTAACCGTATATCGCCGCTTTCAGGCAGATAGATAATATTATCCGGTGACAGCTTCTTATGTATGATTTTGGCATTGTGTAACTGACTCAACAGATCGCTGATTTTGATGACGATTGGCAGAAGCTTGTACCAGGGGAGTCTTTGCTGCTGCATTAGCTGGCGTAGACTAATACCCCCGCAATCAGTAAAGATCAGCGTGGGTCGATTATCTATTGTTGTAAATTGCAGTGGAGCAGGCGCGATATGTGTATCAAATTCAGCGTTAAGGCTGTTTAGTAACTCGTATTCGTGTTCGAAGCGGTTGATCTCTTCTGCTGTGATCTGGTTACTTACCAGCTGTTTTATGATGACTTTGTGTTGATCCGTATCGCGAACTGCGCGAAATATATGGCAGTTTTTGCCCTGATGAAGTAGCTCAATAATATGATAGCCGGCCAGGTGTGATAGTTCGGGCATAGCTTAGTTAAGCTCGCCGGCAAATACGTATCCGGCCCCATGTGCAGTAAGAATAAAGTGGGGATCTGCTGGGTTATCATTAAGTTTGCGCCGTAATCTTCCTACCATCACGTCAACGGAGCGGTCGTTGGGTGTCCATTCACGATCATGGATAGCATCCATAAGCTGGTCTCTGCTGAGGACCTGTCCGGGATTGCTTATCAGGGAGTGTAATAATTTGAATTCACCTTCGGGCAGGCGTTCAGATACCTGAGCCGGGGTGGTTAGCAGTCGTTTTTTACTGTCCAGCGACCAGCCTTCAAAATTCAGCAACGTCGAACTCACTTCGCTACCTAACGGAGGATGCTCGTTCACCCGCCATAAAAGGTTTTTCGCTCGTACCAGAAGCTCTCTGGGATTAAATGGCTTAGTGACGTAGTCATCAGCCCCCATCTCCAGGCCTACAATTCGATCTATTTCATCACCTTTACTGGTCACTAAAATGATGCCGACCCGCGACACTGAGCGAAGTTCACGGGTAAGGGTCATGCCGTCTTTACCTGGTAGGTTAATATCCAGCAGTACTAACTGAATTGATTCGTTGAGTACTTTTTGACAGAGGTCATCACCGTTATCAGTATCACTGACACGATAGCCTTCGTTTTCAAAATAACTCACCAGTAAAGCACGGGAAGCAAAATCATCTTCTACGATCAGGATATGCGGACTGTCCGGTGAGTTGTTCATAGACTAATTACCATCAATTAATTATAAAAATCCCAGTGGGCTGATTATGTGCATCTGAGTCTAGCAACTGCTGTGGGTTGATAAAAGCGAATCATAAATCAGGGCATTTATTATTTATTTAGTAATTTCAAATAGTTATAGTCAAGGTTGATGTTTGTGTGTTACATCTTGTTACATATGACTACAACTTAGCACAAATAACCAGAAATTCATTTACACCCGAGGGGTAACTTAAGCTGCAATCAGCCAAAAGGTTGAGGTAATAAAAAAAATAAGGGCCTGCATCTTTCGTTCTTAAGATGCTGCGAAAACAATTGTTACAGGAGTGATTGGCCTTGAATAATAATAAATCCAAGCGGGCGCTGCTAAGCGGCAGTGCACTGGCTCTGATGGGGGCTATGCTGACCCCTGCGGTGTCATCAGCTGCGGATGGTGAGACGCTGATACAGGAGAAGTGTTTACTCTGTCATACCCAGACAGGTGATCCGGAGGCTCCTTTTTCTCGCATTAGCCAACAGCGGAAAACCCCAGAAGGCTGGCAGATGACCATTAATCGTATGCAACGGCTTAACGGGCTGGTGATCTCTCATGAAGAGACTCAGGCAGTTATTAAGTATTTGTCTGATACCCAGGGGCTGGCACCATCAGAAACAGCACCGCATCGTTATGTATTAGAACAGAAGCCAAATGTCGTTGAGGACGTGGACCCGGCATATGCTGAAATGTGTGCCCGCTGCCACTCCAACGCTCGCTTCGGCCTGCAGCGCCGTACATTGGGTGAATGGCAGTTACATGTAAACACGCATATGGCGATCAATCCAACCACAGAACTACATGCGTTGGCACGAGATCGCTCATGGTATGACATCGCTTATAACGATGTAGCGCCAAAGCTGGCAACCGATTACGCCTTTAATGATCCGGCCTGGGCTAACTGGCAGAAGATGGCAAAGCCAGATCTGACTGGCAGCTGGAGTGTAGCTGGCTTTATGCCAGGCAAAGGTGACTACAGTGCAACACTGACCGTTACTGAAACAGCAAAAGATAATTTTTCCCTGACTCTGCAAGGCCATTATGTTGACGGCAAAAAGTTGCAGGGCAGTGGTAGCGCGAAAGTGTTTGCCGGTTATGAATGGCGTGCCAGTCTGGCGGTTGATGGTGTGAAAATGCGCCAGGTAATGGCGGCGTCTGAAGACGGTTCAGCGATGACCGGTCGTATGTATCAGAGTGCACATGATGAGATCGGCGGTGAAGTAACAGCCGTTGCTGGTAAAGCGGTTGTTGCGCTGTCTCCCGCTGCGATTAAACAGGGCCAGCTACAGAAAATAACCATTATTGGTAGTGGGCTGAAGGGTTCTGTATCTCTGGGCGATGGTGTTCAGGTCGTAAAAGTACTGTCACGTGATGCTGATCGTGTTGTGGTACTGGCAAGAGCGTCTGCTACTGCTTCTGTAGGTCTGCGTAATGTAGCTGTTGGTAGTGCTAAGGCAAATGCTCAGTTGGCCGTTTATGATGCGGTTGCCTCAATACAGGTAACGCCTAATGAATCCATCGCTCGTGTCGGTGGTAATGGCGGTAAGTTACCGAAAGTTAAGTCTAGCTACCGGGCTCTGGCATTCAGTGCTGGTAAAGATGGTCAGCCAGGTACGGAAGATGATATGCGTCTGGGTTATATGCCAGCGCAATGGTCTTTGCAGCCATTTGATGAAGTTGCTGAGCATGACAAAGATCTGCAGTTTGCAGGGTCTATTGACAGCAGCGGTGTATTTACGCCGGGCGATGCAGGTTTGAATCATGAGCGTAAATTCTCTACCAACAATGTTGGTAACCTGAAAGTGGTTGCTAAGGTGATGGATGGTGATAACGCGGTTGAGAGTGATGCGCACCTGCTGGTGACTGTACCCACCTTTATCAAACGAGCGATTCAGTAATTGTTGTACTGATAACAACTGCCAATAACAGACTTTTACGAAAAGCCTGGACCAATAACAAAAAAAGAGGCTGATATGGGATCTTTAACTCTGGTTAAACCGAACCTGCATCTGGTGGATGTAGAGGCGCGGCAGATGCTGTTCCATGTTCCAACATCCAGTCTGTTTGAACTGGATGATCTGA
Organism: Amphritea balenae; assembly: GCF_003858655.1. GTDB lineage: Bacteria > Pseudomonadota > Gammaproteobacteria > Pseudomonadales > Balneatricaceae > Amphritea > Amphritea balenae. Next base: position 67,611 of record NZ_RQXV01000014.1, on the reverse strand, counting down.
GCCGGGAACTTATCGAACTGTTCTCGGAGCAGCGGGAAGTATCTGCACCACAGATCCGTGAGCGGTTTGATGGCCGCTTTAATGCCGGGGAAGTGGTGGATACCCTCGAAGAGTTTAAGACACTCAAGATCGTTGCTGACGCTGAAACGGTTGCTGCCAATAAGGCACAGATTAATATTGAGCCTAAGCCGGTTAATCAGTTTCCGTTGACGACCATCGTATTGAACACTAATACCGGTTGTAACCTGAGCTGTACCTACTGTTACAAAGAAGATCTGACCACTCCGTCTGAGGGTGACAAGATGAGCTATGAAACAGCGGTGCAGTCAGTGGAGATGATGCTTAAAGAGTCTCCCGACCAGCGTCAGTACAACGTTGTGTTCTTCGGCGGAGAACCACTGACCAATATGACACTGATCCGCAATGTAGTGGCTTATTGTGAAGAGCGTTTTGCCGATCTGGAAGCCGATGTCAGCTTCACCATGACCACCAACGCCACCATGCTTAATGAGCAGCTGGTGGACTGGTTTAACGAGCACCGTTTCGGTCTGACCATCTCGATGGACGGGCCCAAAGCGATGCACGATAAAAACCGGATTACTGTCGGTGGCCAGGGTACCTATGAAGTGGTGAAACAGAAAGCACAGATGTTGCTGTCTCGTTATACATCACGGCCGGTAGGGTGCCGGGTTACATTGACCCGGGGGATTACTGATGTGGAAGCGATCTTCGATCATCTGTATCAGGATCTTGGCTTTTCGGAAGTCGGTTTTGGTCCTGTGACTTCCGGTGATATTAGCTCGTTTAACCTGACCTCTGACGAAATGGTTGAAGTATTTGCGGGTATGAAACGTCTGGGCAGGAAGTATCTTGCTGCTGCGCTTGAGGGCCGCAATATGGGATTCGGCAACATGCATATGCTGATGACCGATATCCATGAAGGTAACAAGAAACAGTTACCTTGCGGTGCGGGTGTTGGGCTACTTGCGGTAGACACTCAGGGCGGCATCAATTTATGTCATCGGTTTACCGGTTCAGATCAGCCACTGTTTGGTGATGTTAGTGACGGATTGGATAAGCCTGCGCTAGCGGAGTTTGTCGAAACCCGGCTGGATCGTACTGAAACAGGTTGTGAAACCTGTCGTATCCGAAACATCTGTTCTGGCGGTTGTTATCACGAAAGTTATGCCAAATACGGTGATGCCACTGTGCCTTCCTATCACTATTGTGACCTGTTACGCGACTGGGTCGACTTTGGTGTGGAAGCGTACACTCGCATCATGCTAGAAAATCCGGGCTTTTTCGAAGCCCATGTGACACCGAGGGCCTCACGCTAATGGCCGTTAATGTGAATAAGCCCTTTAGGAGTACAAATAATGAAACATCTCAAGTCGTTTAATAAGAAAGCGAAAATGCTCGACCAGGCCACTTCACAGAATGAAGTGGAAGAAGTTGTAGCGATGCAGTCTGTGGTGGGTTGTACCTCCACCAATGATCCGGGCTGGGAAGTTGATCCCTTTGGTGGGTTGGGCTCTTTGTGCCAGCCGATGGAATCTGATCTCTATGGTTGTGCGGACGCCTGCTGGTGGCCGGCTCAGGTACCAGACACTATGAGTCAGTACCCTGAATGGTCAAAAGATGTGGCTAAAGCAAATGAAGACTGGCGTAAGCTGGATGGCATTTTCCCTGAAGAGCAGAAGTAACGGAGGCGCAGATGAAATTTTCTAAAATGTTTAAAGCGGCAGCGTTGCTGGGGGCTGCGGGTAGCGTAGCACTGTTATCAGGCTGTGCTATGAATCAAAGCAGTGCACTGAATGGTATGAAGGCCGGTGGTCACGAATATCTGTTAACAGTGACCCGACCAAATCAGCTTCATGTGATCGACACTGAAACCAAGCAGGTATTACGTAGCTGTGATGTGCCTGGAACCTTTGGTACAGGTGCTGTACAGCCTTCACCGGATGGTCGTACAGCCTATGTACTAACCAATGGTGCAGAGGATGTATACGGCTTTGATATCACTAATTGCGAGATAACCTTCTCAGCTAAACAATCGCAAAACGGTGAGAAGGTTAAAACCTTTATCTCGCTGGCGATTAGTGGTGATGGTAAAGAGCTGTACACGGTTCAGAATCCTACCCGCAAGCTGAATGACCGCTATGAGGTCCTGGCCCCGCGCCTGGCGGTATTCAATACCGAAGATGGTATGGATGCTAAATCAGTACGTACTTTCCCGGTTGATCGTCGTATTACCAAGATCATGACCATGGAAAATGGTGAAGTCATTCTGGGTGGCGCTGATATTAAAGCGATTAACCCAGAGAATGGTGAAACCCGCGTGTTGAGCGCTCTGCAAAGCTGGGCTCGCGGCGCAGACTGGATTCCACCTGATGCTTTTGCAATGTTTACCCAGGGTGAGCATGTAGGGGAGTACATCATGCCGTACTTCACTATTAAGTGGAACGGCGCACCAGGGGACATGGAACAGGCTGAATTCTGGTGGGGCATGAGCCGCATCGATATTGCTACCGGTGAGGTTGATGAACGGGAAACCGTGCCATTTGAATTTATTGTGTTCAACTGGATTACTGATCCTGCTGACAGCAATATTTTGTATGGTGCATTCAATCAGCTGTCAAAGCACGATCTTAGTCAGAATAAGACTGTCGCTATTACCGACCTGGATCATACCTTCTATAGCATCAATATGGATCGTGATCGCACTATCTATATTGGCGGTACGTCCAGTGACATTTCGATCCATAATCCGGACACTCTGGAGAAGATCGGATCGATCCAGCTAAGTGGTGATATGTCGACTTCTGATCTGCGTATTGCACGCTTACTGTAAGGCGTGTAACTTACAGCTATAGCTAGGGTTTTCCCTAACAAGGAAAGGGCTGTCCGATGACAGCCCTTTTGTGCTTTAAAAACCTTTTACACATTAAAAATAATAACAACTGAGAAGATAATGTTTAGATGGCTAAGTGCCGCAATTGACGGTCAGGACCGGGGGCGGTTAGAAGACGCATTTCGCTGGCTTTATACCTTTGTAAAGCCGCAATCAAAAGCGATTATCGGCCTGATGCTGTTGTCTGTATTTGGTTCAGCGATGGTGTTGCTGCAACCCTGGTTAACCAAAATGCTGATAGACGATGGTTTGCTGGCCAAAGACTACGGCATGCTGGTTACTATGGCTATCGCGATGATTCTGGTAGGCATTGCCAGTACTGCACTGTCTGGTATCAACCGTTATCTGCATACCCGCCTGTCGGGCAAAATTCTTTTCTCCCTGCGCGAACATCTTTATGAGCATCTACAAACCTTGTCACCCCAGTTCTATGGGGGGCGTCGTATAGGTGACATACTATCGCGGCTTGACGGTGATGTATCTCAGATACAGCGCTTTGCCGTTGATAGCATGTTCTCGGCTTTAAGCAGTGTGCTGGGCTTGGTCGGCGCATTGGTGCTACTGGTGACCCTGTCCTGGCAGTTGTCCTTGCTGGTGCTGGTATTGATTCCTCTGGAAGTGCTCTGGCTACGCTGGATGCGACGTAAGGTTGAACGGCAAACCCGGGTAATCCGTGAGCGTTCTGCTGATCTGAGTTCGTTTTTGGTCGAAACCTTGCCGGCAATGAAGTTTATTCAGTCTGTGTCCCAGGAAAAGCGGGAATCCCGTAAGCTGAATAAGCTGAGTGATAGTTATCTGACTGATCTTTTAAAGTTGCAGGTCACCGAATTCTTTACCCAGGCAATTCCCGGTACATTAACCTCGCTGACCCGGGCGACCGCTTTTCTGATCGGTGGTTACTGGGTGATTGAGGGGCAGTGGCAGCTCGGCTCTCTGATCGCTTTTTCTACTTATCTGGGTATGGCGACCGGCCCGGTTCAAAGCCTGCTAGGTCTTTATGTTGCGATTCAACGTATGTCGGTCAGCCTGGACCGGGTAATGGACCTGCGCCGGGCAGCGCCTGATATTGAAATGCCTGAGGTGCCAGTAGTCCTGCCTCAGGAACTTAAAGGTGAAATCAGGTTTGAGCGGGTCTCGTTTAGCTATGAACAGCGTGAAGATCCGATTCTTAGTCAGACCAGTGTTCAGTTTCCTCCGGGCATGAGTATTGCCCTGACAGGTCCATCCGGGGTAGGTAAATCAACGGTTATTGATCTGTTGATGCGTTATTACGATCCGGATCATGGCCGGATCACGATCGATGATATTGATCTTAAAACACTGGCACCGATGGCGCTGCGTAAGCGGGTTGCTTTAGTGAGCCAGGATATCACTCTGTTTCGAGGCTCACTGGCAGAAAATATTCGCTATGCGGCACCTGATGCGACCGATGACCAGATCAATGACGCCGTAAAACAAGCTCAATTGACAGAACTGGTTGAATCTTTGCCGTTGGGTTTAGATACGCCTCTAGGCGAACGGGGTAGTCAACTGTCCGGTGGCCAGAAACAACGGGTCGCTATTGCCCGGGCGATTCTTCAAAAGCCCGTTATTCTTATTCTTGACGAGGCCACTTCGGCGGTAGATGAAGCAACAGAAGCTGAAGTGATTGCCAATGTGAACCGGGTGTTTGCAGACCGTACCCGGATTCTGATCAGTCACAGAGCATCTACCTTAGCTAATGCCGATGTGCGGATAGCACTGACTGATGGGCAGTTGATTAGTGAAAACCCGTTACCGGAGGCTGGTTGAAATGGCTACTAAAGAGACGGGTAATACGGCTGAAAAAAAGGTGCTGATCGGTATTGTTGATAGCGGTTATGGCTTTGCCCATTCACCGTTAACTGGCGTTGATCAGGTGAGGGTCACACAGTCATTCAGTTTTGACGATGGGATTGTTACCGGCCCCGTTACGGATGACCAGTTAGGGCATGGTTCAGCGCTGTTGGAAGTGATCGCTGAACAAGCTCCGGATGCTGAGTTTGCGATCGCTCAGATATTTTCCAAGCGCTTAAGCACAACACCGGCGCAAGTGGCAGCGGCCATTGACTGGCTGGTGGAGCAGGGTGCAGCAGTTATTAATCTGAGCCTGGGGCTACGCAATGATAGGGATAACCTACGTATTGCCTGCGAAAAAGCGATTGCGGCTGGTGTAATCCTTTGTGCATCTACGCCGGCTAAAGGTGATCCGGTATATCCGGCAGCTTACCCGGGCGTGTTTAGGATGACCGGAGATGCCCGTTGTCGTGTCGATCAGATCTCTTGCCTGCGCACCCAATATGCGGACTTTGGTGGTTATGTAAAAGCCCGTAACGGGGTCATCGGAGCCAGTGCCGGCTGTGCTCAGATGGCAGGCCATATAGGCCGTTACCTGAATGAAGCTGGGGATACCTCGATGCAAGCGGTAGATAGCTGGTTGCAACAACAGGCTGATTTCTTTGGTGCAGAAGTGCGTTTTCCTGATGCCAAACAGTCGCAATCTCAATGAACCGGCACAGTCATGATAACCCGGAACAATGGAGGACAGGACCGATGGAAACAGAATACAAAATTGTCGTATTAGGTGGCGGTCCTGCGGGTGGGGCTACCGCTTTAGGTTTGAAAAAACTGGGTTATCAGATGACAGTGATTGCAGAACCGAGACCGTTTAAAGCGGTTGAAGGTATTTCTGAGCGGGTAGTGGAAGGTTTACGTAATGCCGGTTTTACGCAGGCATTAGCTAATCTGCCTCAACCTTCACCCCGGAATGCCAGTTGGAATGGTGCTACTAACAGCGCCAATACTGAGATGCTGATCAATCGAAGTGAGTTGGATAGTGGTATCTTGCAAGACCTGCAAGCGGCAGGTGTTGAGGTAATTACTGGCCGGGCTGCTAAGGTCAGTTCAAGTGATAGTGGTCATGAAATAGAGATTAAAGATTCAGCTTGTGGGGGTATTTCAGCTGATTTTCTGGTGGAGGCCCGGGGTCGCAGTGCGCCGGCTGCCGGACTTGATCGTTTACGTGGCAGTGAAACTGTATCCCTGTTGCAATATTGGCAGGGCGAGCCTTGTAAGCCCCAGTCTGCAGCGGAAAGCTTTGAGGATGGCTGGGCCTGGATGGCGGCCTGGTCCGATGGTACCCGCTATCTACAAGTGACTTTTGATGTGGCGACAGCTGATTTGCCGGATAAAGCACAGTTGATCGACCACTGTAATAACATACTGTCCGGTCTTTCCAGTGCTCAGCCGTTTTTAGAAACCGCTGAAGCCACCGGTGTTATTCATGCCCGCACCAGTACACCTGTTTTATGTAAAGAAGCGATAGGGGCTAACTGGATCAGGGTGGGTGATGCGGCAATGGCGGTAGATCCGTTATCCGGCAACGGTATTTTTCAGGCGCTCTCCAGTGCACTGCAAGCACCTGCAGTGATTAATACATTGCTTAAACAGCCAGCAAAAGCAGAATTGGCAAAACAGTTCTACCAGCAGCGGGTTAATCATCTGTTCTTCCGTTTTGCCCGTATAGGCCGGGATTTTTATGCATCAGAAGAGCGCTATTGGGATAATCCGTTCTGGGCTACACGACGTAACTGGCCCGATGTAGAGCCTCTGCATCAGGATACCGATCCGGATTCACTGCAAGTGGTTCGTATGCCCGTTGTCAGCGAAGGCTTGATTGAAGAGCAGGATGTGGTGATTACCAATGATCAGCCGTTAGGTATCTGGCATCTTAATGGCATCGCTATGGCGCCCGTTGTTAAAGCATTGCAGAGCAGGGGGGATGGAGAAAGCGTCGCGGCTTGTTTGGAACCATTAGGTTTGTCGCCTGAGCTGAATATCGGTATGGAACGCTGGCTGGTACAAAACAACTGGATAAGAGCCTGAGTCAGATTTTTTGCACGGAACGCTAAAGCAATGCTGTCAGGCAAATAGTTTATTAGAGAGTGGCACAGAACAGTCGTAGACTTAATCGTCTACGACAATTTTATTTGCAGTAAATTTAGTTTTTTGAGTGATCGTTCTGCGCCCGATCCAGCTGGCCTATATCTAACAAAGGAGCTGCATCCAGGTGCTGAGCATTGAGCATGAAAGCGACTCGCTCAAGGCTTGCTACGACCATTGATTGTTCCCAGTTCTGTATGTCTTCGAAGTGACGGACAAACAGGTCCTGTTGAGTGGTAGGAGCACCTTTCATCAGCTCAACACCATCGTCGGTGAGGCTTACCCATACCTTACGTTTATCTTCTGTTCCACGTTGTCTGGCAATAAGTTCTTTTTTCTCAAGACGATCCAGAATGCTGGTGACGGTGGCCTGAGTCAAAGCCATCTCTTTAGCCAGTTCACCGGTTGTTAGTTGCAAATTTTCCCGCAGTGTTTGCATCAGCATTAGTTGTGCTGGAGTGAGCCCGGTTCTGCGGCTGATCTCCTTATCCTGCATATCAGTTGACCGAATGATCTGTCGCAGCAGTACAAGTGCTTTCTGGCTATTTTCCATCGATTTTCCTGCGCTGATTTTTAATCGGCCATTCTACGTATATTTGGATTTCTTATCTATCGATCAATCAATGATGCTTTAGTTGTGTTTGTTCGTATTGCTAACTAATTTACCTGCCTTTTTGTTCAATATATAAGCAGGTATGGGTTGTTAAACACATTTTAGTATGTTTTATAATAAAGAAAAGCTTAGCAATGCTAAATATTAGTAATACTAAATTTTAGCAATTCAATTTATTAGGGATGCAATGAATATTTCTGGCGTAATTTTACGCAAACCCACCGCAGAAGATGGTCAGTTAGTACATCAGCTTATTACCCGAACCCCTGAATTAGATAGCAACTCCTGTTACTGCAACCTACTGCAGTGCAGTCATTTTTCTGACACTTCTATTATTGCTGAAAAGCAGGGGACTACTTTAGGATTTATCAGTGGTTATCGAAAACCGGATAATCCTCAAATCTTATTCATATGGCAAGTTGCTGTTAGCTCAGAAGCCCGTGGTTTCGGACTTGGAAGCAAGATGCTTAATCAGTTGATAGAGCGTGATGAAAATTGCGCTATTACCCATCTGGAAACAACAATTACTGAAACTAACAATGCCTCATGGGCATTGTTTAATCGATTGGCAGAGCACTTTAATGCCCCTCTTGAACGTTCAGTGATGTTTGATCGAATTACCCACTTCAACGATGAGCATGATTCTGAATTACTTGCCAGAATCGGCCCTTTAGTACGCTGATACTTCGCCCTTCTAAACAAATTATAAAATTTACTATTTAAGAGTATGTTATGAAAATATTCGAAGAGATTGAATCGGAAGTTCAATCATATGCCCGTGCGTTTCCGCGTATCTTTAATAAAGCGCAAGGTGAGCACTTGTATGATGAGGATGGTAATCAGTACCTCGATTTTCTGGCCGGTGCCGGAACCCTGAACTACGGGCATAACAACCCGATATTTAAGGAAAAGTTATTAGATTACATCCATAGCGATGGCATCACCCATGGACTTGATTTGCATACCAAAGCAAAAGGCGAATTTATGGAGGCTTTCAATGAAAAAATTCTTAAGCCCCGTGATCTGAATTATGTGATGCAATTCACCGGACCTACAGGTACTAATGCGGTTGAGGCTGCCTTAAAGCTGGCGCGTAATATCACCGGACGTGAGAATGTAATCAGCTTCACCAATGGGTTTCATGGTGTGAGCATGGGCGCGCTGGCGGCGACCGGTAACTCGCATCATCGGGGGGCAGCGGGTGTTAGCCTGAGTGGCGTTAGCCGTATGCCTTATGACGGTTATCTGGGTGATGATATTGATACTACCGTCTATCTGGACAAAGTACTGAGTGATTCCAGTAGTGGTATTGATAAGCCTGCAGCAGTCATTGTGGAAACGGTTCAGGGTGAAGGTGGAATCAATGCCGCCGACATAAAGTGGCTCAAGCGCCTGGATCAGGTATGTAAAAAGCACGAAGTGTTACTGATTGTCGATGATATTCAAGCTGGTTGTGGCCGTACAGGAACCTATTTCAGCTTTGAAGAATCCGGTATTAAACCAGATATCGTTACACTGTCGAAATCACTGGGTGGATACGGGCTGCCGTTTGCCGTTGTTCTGTTCAAACCAGAACTGGACCAGTGGAAGCCGGGTGAACACAACGGTACCTTCCGGGGTAATAATTTTGCTTTTGTAACCGCTAAAGCTGCCATTGATCACTACTGGTCTGATGATACTTTCGCCAAAGAGATTATGAGTAAAGGTCGTTTTGTCGCCAATCGTCTGGCTGAGATAGTAGAAGAATACGGTGACGGCAACTTCACTACCCGTGGTCGCGGCATGTTCCAGGGTATCAACTGTGTCAACGGTGAGTTGGCTGGAAGGATTACCAAGAAGGCATTTCAGAAAGGTTTGATTATCGAAACAAGCGGTGCAGATGATCATGTTGTTAAGCTTCTTTGCCCGCTCATCATCGATAAAAAGAACCTGGCTAAAGGCATCGATATTCTTGAAGAAGCTGTACGGGAGGTCTGTGCTACAGAAGACTCTATTCCTGAACAGAAGAAGTATTTCGATCCGGTCGATCTTGCTAGTTGAGTAGGACAAATCAGGGGCTGATTTATATCTGGAAAGGAGAGCGTGTACTCCTGCCTGATAGGGAACATGGGCGGAGATATCAGCTTCGTTGTATCAGTGGGTCAGGATTGATTCGCCTGATGTCACGCTCCCGCCCTGTGCGCTTAGAACCGCAACAAGAATTAATGATTCCGGCTGATGAAGTGGTCACTGTTTCTGGTAGTGAGGACATGGTGATCTTGTTACAGCCCGGCAAAGTAACAGAATGATTGAATGAAGGAATAATGATGATAGTTCGTGACTTGAAGACAGCAGAGCAAAGTAATCGTCGAATTGTATCTCCAGACGGGAACTGGGAAAGCACCCGAATGCTTCTTAAAGATGACAATATGGGCTTCTCCTTCCATATCACGACCATTTATAAGGATGCTGATTTTCAGATGCATTATCAGAACCATCTGGAATCCGTTTACTGCGTATCGGGTGAAGGCGAGGTTGAAACCTTGTCTGATGGTAAGAAATACCCGATTAAGCCGGGTACGCTTTATATTCTTGATAAGCACGATAAACATATTTTACGCGCGTTCGAAGAGATGCAGATGGCTTGTGTGTTCAACCCGCCGCTAAACGGAAAAGAGGTCCATAACACCGAAGGTGCTTATGAACTGGAAGCTGAAGCAGTATCGGCCTGATAATAAATTTAAGAGGATACTTTTATGCCAAGCCAAGAGCAGCCGACAGATCTCTATCCCTCCCGTCAAGGTCAGGAACGATGGGTTGAGCGTCAGGATCCGACTGTCTATGCACCCAAGGATAAGGTAGCGCCTGTTTCTGAGCAGCAGATCCGGGAATATGCAGAAAACGGTTTTATGGTGTTGGAGGGGCTATTTTCAGACACTGAAGTACAAGCGTTTCAACAGGAGCTTAAACGACTGCTCAGTGATGATGCTGTAAAAGAGTCTGGAGAAACAATCACTGAGCCTGAAAGTGGCGATGTACGGTCTATTTTTCGGGTGCATAAAAACAGTCCGGCATTCAGTACGCTGGCTGCTGATAAGCGGCTAGCGGATTTGGCTCGTTATATTCTTAATGATGACGTATATATTCATCAGTCTCGCCTGAACTATAAGCCTGGTTTTCGAGGTAAGGAATTTTACTGGCATTCAGACTTTGAAACCTGGCATGTAGAAGATGGTATGCCTCGAATGCGGGCGCTAAGTATGTCGATTACACTGACCGAAAACTTTGAACATAACGGCCCGTTGATGCTTATTCCGGGATCTCATCGTCAATATGCCGCTTGTGCAGGAGAGACGCCAGACAATCACTTTCAGGCTTCGCTCAAGAAGCAGGAATATGGTGTGCCCTCAGATACTCAGTTAGAAGATATGGTGAAGAGCGGGGGGATTGTGACGGCAAAGTGTAAACCTGGCAGCGTAATCATATTTGATTGTAATATCATGCATGGCTCTAACGGCAATATTACTCCTGAGCCTCGTTCAAATGTGTTTTTTGTCTATAACGCGGTCAGCAATCAAGTGGTTGCTCCGTTTTGTGAACAGCCCCCGAGACCGGAATATATCTGTAGTCGTGAGCAGATCAAACCTCTGGCGCCCATTATCGGATAAAACCGGCAGAACAATCCCGGAAAATCATGAGCTGCTACATAGCAGCTCTTTTTATCTGAACAAATAAAACCTGAGTAATTGAGCCGCTTAGCAATTCAACAAGTTACCTCAGGTTTCATAAACAATTAATTTAAGAGCCTTCAGGAGGGCGATAGCCGGTTCAATTTAGGTGTGCTTTGTGTGCTCTGAGGAATAACATTGAGGAGTCGTAGATTTGATATTCTACGGCTCTTTTTTAGTGTCTGCTTGGTAGCCATGAGGAGACATTATTCCCCGTTAGAAGGTACACTGGAGTTGCGTAGGGTCAGGTTAATGGCAGCCAGCTATAAAGAAAATCGAGTAGATCATGAAGCCAACCACTATGCTCTGTCACTCTATCAATATTTAGGAAACCAAATAATACCAATAGAGGAATAGGTAGAGTTGCAATCGCAGTCATCATCAGAAAATAAGGCCAGGTAATTAATCGTTTACTCATTCCCGAAAGTAAAGATAGCCCCCCACCACCGCCAATAACGCTATTGCCAGGAAAGTTCAAACACACTGCAAGAGTTACATAACGGTTTCGAAGGAGAACTTCTCCTAAGCGACATAACCATGTTTGCCCTCTTACCAGCTGTTCTAAGAGATCATCGACGTCTTCGGCCTTATGCTGCAACCCAAATTTTTGTAGCCACTTTTGTAGCAGCGAAGGAGGTAACAACCTTCCTGCACCATAGGCGAGATTAAGTCCGATCAGAGTGCCTCCATAGGCTACTAATACCCCTGTTACACCAAATATGGCCATGATTAATAATCCAATTTCTACTCCAGCAACAAAGGGCATGGCCAAAAACAGTGCATACATGCAGGCTAAAAGGATAAATCCAACCATCCCCATCATATCCTGTAGTTGATTAAGAACAGCTTCTGCATTACTTTCGCCTAGATGGGACACACCGTGCCCTATAACTATCAATGCCGACCAAACCACAATAGTTAAACCACCCTTCCAACCTGGTCGTTCAGCCTTCGGCAGGCTCCAAATTATGAAGTAAATCAAGACGCTTAATCCTCCAACTGCGGCCAAAATTGTAAGGATAGGATGAGCAAGGAGCTTCAATACGAATTGAGAATTAGCGTGTAATACGTGATGGGCCACAGCCATAATTAGAAGCCAGGCAAAAAGAATCAGACATAAACGCACACACACCATAAATCTCGTTTGGATCACTGCGTTATCTCCTGCACTTGTTTTCAAAGCGACTGTACATCGGCTTCTGAATAGCGTCAGCCAATTGTGTATAGACTAGGATAAATTTGGCGAAAACATCTCATTTTATTTAACTATCTGTTTAGCCCGTAGGCTGAAGGAAGGGGCGCAACTCAACGTATTCACATGAAAATACTGGCATCAGGTGTTGTGTTACTCATTGCCCCCACAGTTGTTAGCTGACCAGAAAAAAGCAAGATCAAGCCTTGGGCCAGATGTGTAATCTGGCTTCAATAAACGCCTATCACTCTTTTGTTAATGATAAATTGGCATCTGTTCAGCCAGGCCAGGTTTAAGAACCAGTACATCGGTCTCGAGACGATCAAGAAGTTGCTCTGCGGTATTGCCTAACAAAGCTCCTTTTAGGCCACTGCGGCCCCTTGAACTGATAATGACCAGTGCTGCATCCTGCTCTCCTGCAATCTGCGCTATCCAGCACTCAGCAGGCCCTTGTCCTATGTGTAGTTGATGCGTTGTTATTTGCAGCTGATTCATTAATTCAACGGTTGCTCTACGGGCCCGTTGATCGATCAGTTTCTGCACTTGCAGCTCAGGTACCATTTGCATTCTGGCCGGGGTCGCAACCACCGTTTGCAATTTAGCGCTTTCTTGATGCGCGATAAATGATGCTAGTCTGAGTACACTCTGGTCATGATGTATTTGATGCTCTTTGCTACTCAGCGGATTAATGGCAGCAACAATACTTTCACCGTGCCAGGCATGCCTGCGTTTAATTAATAGTACCGGGCAAGGGGTATGCCTGAGTAATTTCCAGTCGGTAGGGGTGAGCATTGACTCGCCGTTGTGCCGGTCATCGCAACCTTTGATCAATAGAGTGAAATGGTCATCATCCCAGAGTTGTTGGACAGTCTTGAGTAACTCCGTTGATTGTACCTGTCGATATATCTGATCGGCATTGTCATAAGCTTTTATCTTTTCTTTTAGTTCAGGCTGTGATGATGGTTTTCCAAACCAGAGCAGCTCAAGTTCACAGTCAGTTTTATTCGCGAGTAGTCTGGCCCGGTTATAGGCTTCTGTGCAGTAATTTCCACCATCCAATACCAGCAGAATTCGTTTGTTGAATATCATTTTAGCCTCCTTGCTTTACGTAAACAGCCGCTAAATATAAGCGAAATTACGATACTTAAAAGTTGAAACGGGGCGGTTAAGTAAGACTAGTTCAGATTGTTGATATGAATAGTTTAGATTTAGATTGATATTCAATGAGTGGTTACAAGTATAGTTACCTTGCAATGTTGAGCATTATGATTACTAGTGTGTAAATTTGTCAGATTGTCCGTCAAATCAGGCAGCAAGGGCTTGATAACACAATAAAAAAAGGAGGCCGAAGCCTCCTTTTTATTGGCGTACAGACAAGTTTTTTAGATGCTCATCAGTACCGATTTAACTTCGGTGTAGTGCTCGATCACATCGCTACCCATTTCGCGGCCGAGCCCCGATTGCTTATAACCGCCAAATGGCAGAGCAGGATCAAGTGCGGTATGGCAGTTTACCCAGACTGAGCCGGATTTAATGCGTGGAATCATACGATGCACCTGCGACAGGTTGTTGGACCAGATGCTAGCGCCCAGACCATACTGACTGTCATTGGCGATACGAACGGCTTCTTCAATATCATCAAACGGCATCGCCACTAATACCGGGCCGAAGATCTCTTCCTGCACTACACTTGAATTCTGATTAACATCTACCATCACAGTTGGTTTAACAAAGAAGCCTGGGCCGTCAACTGCACCACCGCCCGTTGTGATAGTAGCGCCACTGTTGCGCCCCTGTTCGATGTAGTTACACACCCGTTGTTGTTGTTTCGCACTTACCAGCGGCCCCATCTGAGCTAATGGATCCAAACCTGCGCCCAGCGTCATGCCTGAAGCGATATCGGAGATATCAGCAACTACGTTATCGAAGTGCTTCTTATGTACATAGAGGCGGGAACCGGCACAGCAAACCTGTCCCTGATTGAAGAAGATAGCATTGGCGGCACCGGCTGCTGCGTTCTGCAGATCGGCATCTTCAAGTACAATAGTGGGTGACTTACCGCCCAGTTCGAGGGTAACCCGGGTCATCGTATCCATGGCCGCTTTACCGATCAGTTTACCTACTTCCGTTGATCCGGTGAATGTCAGTTTGTCGACATCCGGGTGGTGCGACAACGCCGCACCCGCTTCAATACCGGTACCGGTCACGACGTTCAGCACGCCCGGTGGATAGCCTGCTTCCAGTGCCAGTTCACCCAGCATCAGAGCGGTCAGTGGGGTTTCATCGGCGGGTTTCAGTACTACGGTGCAACCGGTAGCCAGCGCTGGACCCAGCTTCCAGCAGGCCAGTAGCAGTGGGAAATTCCATGCGACAATGGCGCCGACTACACCCACTGCTTCACGACGGGTATAGCCGTGGAACTGGGCATCTGGCATGAAGGGTACTGATACATCAACACTACGGCCTTCAATCTTAGTTGCGAAGCCTGCCATGTAGCGTAGAAAATCCACCGCCAGGCGAATATCGACATGTTCTGCGATAACAACGCTTTTACCGTTATCAAGGGATTCAATCTCAGCCAGAAGTCCGGCATTTTTTTCAATCAGATCAGCAAAATTCCATAACAGCTTTTGACGATCAACCGGCTTAATACGGCTCCAGTCTGAATCGTCAAAGGTTTGCCGCGCCATTGCTACTGCTTTATCTATATCGGCTTTAGTACCGCTGGGAACCGTTGCCAGTTGTTCTCCATCAGCAGGGTTTATAACAGGTAAAGTGCGGCCATCTTCAGCAGCAAGCCACTGATCGCCAATCAGAAACTTATGTTGACGTTGAATAAAGTCCAGTGCCGCTGTAGAGGGTGACTGTTGTGATTCGCTCATATTTAAACCTTCTTATTGTTGTTAGCAGATATTTGTTTCGAGATAACTGTTTAAAAACAAGTCAGCCAGGCACTCTGTCGATTGCGATGGTCTGACACTTTGTTGCTTAAATGTGGCAAGCGTCATGCCAGAGTGAATAAACTGATTTAAAGTACTGATTTATAAAGGCTATTGAGGGTTTTGTTAGAATAAACAGGATTCTGCGGACTGTTTTACAATGAGACAGAGTGTAAAAAAATAAGTCAGTGCAAGGCTGTGTTGATCATGAGCCTGCAATGCGGCGGCTCCCGGTTGGTCAGTGTTACATTTCTGAACAACCTGTCGCGGAATGGAACAGTTCTATCGAGCCGTTCATCTGTAAGTAAATCCCCTTATTTTATCTATCTAATTGAAAAATATAGTTTTTATGTTTTTGGCATATGCTGTGCAATATATCTGGGCAGGACAGAACTATGGGTAGCTTTTCGTTACCCCACAATAAACATAAAAGGAGTCTGGCCTTGATGAAGAAATTAAAACTCCCCCAAATAGCGGGTGGATTATTGCTCACAGGTTTGATGTTGCCCCAGGGGACTGTGCAAGCCGCAGCCGATGCTGAATCAATAATCCGCGAAAAATGTCTTGCCTGTCATACCGAAGAGAATGCTGATACATCGACGTTCAGTCGTATGAGCCACCAGCGTAAAACCCCTGAAGGATGGTTAATGACCATCGCTCGAATGCAGGTAATGCACGGTCTTCAGGTAAGTGATGAAGAACGCCGTACTTTGGTCAAGTACTTTGCTGATAAGCAGGGGCTGGCGCCGGAAGAAACAGCGGGTTCCCGTTACGCGATGGAACGTCGCTTGAATACCATGGAAAATTTTGAGTCATCAGATTTCACTGAAATGTGCTCCCGTTGCCATTCCGGTGCCAGGGTGGCGCTACAACGTCGTCCGGCATCAGAGTGGGAAAATCTGGTTCATTTCCATATGGGGCAGTGGCCAACGTTGGAATATCAGGCGCTTGCCCGTGATCGGGACTGGATGGATCTGGCATTTAAAAAGATGGTGCCGGAACTGGCGAATAACCTGCCTTTGCAATCGGCCAGCTGGGATAAGTGGCAGAACATGGATAAGCAACTGATGAGCGGCAGCTGGAGTTTTAGTGCGCAGATGCCGGGTAAAGGTGATATCCGTGGTGTGATGACTGTGGCCGGCGGTAAAGGTGATCAGTATAAGGTCAAAGTTGATGGTGAATATGCCGATGGCTCCGCATTGAAAGGTGGTGGCTCAGCCATTGTATATACCGGTTATGAATGGCGTGCCAATCTGAATATCGACGGTGTAAAGATGCGTCAGGTATTCGCAGCGTCGGCAGATGGTACTGAGTTGAATGGTCGAATGTTTGAAACGATTCATGATGAATCGGGCATGGATTTTAAGGCCGTTCGTGCGGGCAGTACCGAAAAATTGTTGTCTGTTCAGCCTGAATATATTCGTACCGGCAGCACAGAGGTGCTGACTCTAGTGGGTACGGGCCTGGGTAAGAATATCTCCTTAGGTGAAGGCGTTAAGGTCGTTAGTGAGCTTTACCGCGATGAAAACAAAGTGGTTGTTCAGGCAACTGCGGTTAATTCAGCAACACCCGGTGAACGTAAGGTTAAAGCGGGTAAGGCCAATGGTGCCACGATCAATGTGTTTGATCAGATCGGTAGCATTAAAGTTATCCCTGAATTCTCGGTAGCACGGGTGGGTGGTAACGGTGGCTCAACACCAAAATTTAATGGTCACTTCCAGGCTGAAGCCTGGGCCAATGGCTCAGACGGTCAGGCGGGTACTGAAGATGACATGCGCATCGGTTTTGTGCCGGCCAAATGGCATGTAGAGCCTTTTGATGCACAAGCTGAAGCAGATCGTGATACACACTTTGCCGGAACAATGAATGCGAAAACCGGTGTCTTTACTGCTGGAGCTGCCGGACCAAACCCAGAGCGTCGTATGTCGACCAATAATGCCGGTAATCTGAAAGTGGTGGCCGATGTTATAGAACAGGGTGAATCACTGACTGCTGAAGCTCAGATGATTGTGACCGTTCAGCGCTGGAATAATCCACCTCTGCCATAAGGTTTACCTGACTTATAAATCACAGATGCTGTGAGTAATGACAGCATGATGAAAATAATAAAAGTGAGGAGGGCCGTTCTATGGGCGCCCAATTAAATCTGGTAGAGAATAACCTGCACCTGGTCGACGTAAGCTCCCGGCAGATGTTGTTCCATATTCCGTCTAGTAGTCTGTTTGAACTTGATGGCCTGACAGCTGAACTGATAGGGCTGCTGCGTAGCAGCCCGATGCAGACCGCTGAACAGATTATCAGTGAGTTACAGCAGCAGTTCTCGGTAGAGCAGATCAGTGAAACACTGGCTGAGCTGATCGCCCTGGAGCTGATTACCGATGGATCGCCATTAACACCAGAGATCGCGCTTAAAAAGATCACTGAATTTCCACTCAATACACTGGTTTTAAATGTAAATACCGGGTGTAACCTGAGTTGCAGTTATTGCTATAAGGAAGATCTGGATAAGCCGTCTGCGGGCAAAAAGATGGCATTTGAAACGGCTAAACAGTCGATTGAAATGCTACTGATAGAGTCGCCGGATGAGTCACGCTATAACATTGTGTTCTTCGGTGGCGAGCCGTTGTCCAATCTGGCACTGATTAAAGAGGTAGTTGCTTATTCGGAGCAGCGTTTTGCTGAACTGAATAAGCCGGTTGATTTCACTATGACCACCAACGCTACGTTGTTGACCGAAGAAATTGCTGACTGGCTTAGCGAGCATCGTTTCGGACTTTCAATCAGCATGGATGGACCAAAAACAATTCATGACAAAAACCGGATTACTGTCGGTGGGCAGGGGACTTACGATGTTGTTAGCCGTAAGGCTAAGATGTTGTTATCCCGGTATCCGTCTCGTCCTGTAGGTGCCCGGGTAACCTTGACCAAAGGGGTTACCGATATCCGACAGATCTGGGATCACCTGTTCAATGAGCTGGGGTTTGCTGAAGTAGGTTTTGCCCCGGTGACATCCGGTGATATCAGCTATTACAACCTGAGTAATGAGGAACTGGTTGACGTTTTTGCCAATATGAAGGCATTAGGTCGCGAGTACCTTGAGGCGGCGTTGGAACACCGCAATATCGGTTTTTCCAATATGCATCAGCTGATTACTGATTTGCATGAAGGCAACAAGAAGGCACTACCCTGTGGTGCTGGTGTTGCCATGCTGGCGGTAGACCACGAAGGTGGTCTGAACTTGTGTCACCGATTTACCGGTTCCGATCTGGATACTTTTGGCGATGTGCAATCTGGTCTGGATAAGCCTCGTTTGGGAGAGTTCCTGGAACAACGGCTTGATCGTACCGACACCGGTTGCTCAGATTGCCGTATTCGTAATCTCTGCTCAGGCGGCTGTTACCACGAAAGTTACGCCCGTTATGAAGACCCGACTCATCCCGTTTATCACTACTGCGATCTGATGCGCGACTGGGTGGACTTCGGTATCGAAGTTTACAGCCGCATCATGGCCGAAAATCCGGCCTATATCGACAGTTACATATCTCCCCGGAGGGCTCACTGATATGAAACATCTCAAGCCTGTTAATAACAAAGCACAAACCCTGAGCAAGGCTGTTGCCGATGATCAGGTAGAAGAAGTCGTCGCAATGCAATCACTGGCCGGCTGTACCGCAACCACCGATCCCGGTTGGGAGATCGATGCCTTTGGTTCTGTGACCTCGTTGTGTCAGCCAATGGAATCTGATCTGTACGGTTGTGCCGATCCATGCTGGTGGCCTGCCCAGGTGCCGGACATGATGAATACCTATCCGGACTGGAATAAGAATGCGGCCCAGTCGGGTGATGACTGGAGGAATCTTGGCACAGTCTTCCCGACTGATAAAGATTAATCAGGAGGGGTGTTGATGATGATTAATCACATTTCAATCGGAAAAGCCTGGAGTAACAACCAGTTGATGACTGGCGACTCTCAAGCTACGGCACAGTCTTCCCGACTGATAAAGACTAACCCAACAGGATGCATACGATGAATAACAAAAAAAAATTGCGTCGCTCTATGTCCGCAGTGCTTGCTACAACTGCACTGGGGCTGGCTACTTTAACTGGCTCAACAGCGGTTGCAGCGCAGGGACCGGCGCTCAAAGCCGGTAGTGAATATATGGTGGTAGCTAACTACCCGAATCAGATGCATGTGTTAGATCTGGCAACGGATTCCGTTTATAAAACCTGTGATATGCCCGACCGCTTTGGTCCGGGAGCATTGCAGGTGGCACCGGATAAGAAAACTGCTTATATCCTCAATAATGGTTATGAAGATATCTACGGCGTCGACATGGATACCTGTGATGTAACCTTCCATGCAAAAATGGCGTTAAATCCTAAAGAACGGACTAAAACCATCTACGCCTTTGCGCTGAGCTATGACGGCAAAGAGCTGTATACGATACAGAATCCTACACTGATGGAGCGGGATCACTACCGGGTGCAACCGACTCGTTTGGCGGTGTACAGCACCGATGGTGGTCTGGATGCCAAGCCGATCCGGGTATTGCCATCGCCGCGTCTCGTTACTGCGATGCAGGTCGGTAAAGATGGTGGCCTGTATATGGCGGGTGCAGATATCTACAAGATGGATGTCCAGACCGGTGAATATGAAGTGGTGGTTCCAAGCCGTAACTGGGAGCGTGAGCGCTATGTTCAGCCTGATGTGTTGAATGTGTGGGCGGTACAAACACCTACCAAGGATTTCACCATTCTTTACACCACTGCACGTTTTCAGGAGGGCTCAGAAGATCTGAATACTGCTGACTGGCTGTACGGTTATTTCAATATAAACCTGGATACCGGCGCGACTGAAACTAAGGATTTCGGGCCTATTACCGAAATTTACTTCACCGGTACCCGTTCGCCAAAGGATCCTAATATTATGTATGGGGTGCTGAACCGCCTGGCGAAGTACGATATTGAAAAACAAGAGTTGATACAGGCGGCTGAACTGGATCACTCCTATTACTGTGTCACGGTCAACCAGACCGGCAGTAAGGTCTATCTGGCCGGTACCCATAACCATGTAGCGGTATTCGATGCCGATAGCCTTGAACGTCTGAATACTATTGAGTTACCCGGTGGTGATATGTCCACTACAACCGCTCAGGTATTCGTCCGTTAAGGTCTGCTGAACAGTCTGAACCGGCGACTCTCACAAGCAGATTAGCCGGCACATTTTTTACCAAATCACTCTGCACATTACCCCCGTCAGGGCGGCTTTTAATTTAAGCCGTCTGGGGGATCTTTTTGTCAGAAAAAAGTGAAATTCAAACAAAAGAACAGCAATGGAATCTGAGAATGAACAAAAATAACAGTACATTCCTGAAAGTTAACACCCTGGCTGCATCGGTGATGCTGGCTGGTGCGATCCAGGCGGCACCTATCTACGAGCAGGAGGGTAAAACCCTTGAGTTCAACGTTGAGGCGATGGCCGGCGTATTTTCCACCGATGAAAACTACACCGGTGTAGCGGGCGGAAATGATTGGCAGGAGGCCTATATTAAAGGCGATTTGGTGGGCCGGAATGCTCTGGATAGTGGTGCTGTCTATGGTGGGCTGGGCTTAATCGCTCTGGGTACCCGTGGTGATGGTGATGCTGCAGGCCTGACCGCTGGCGATGAAAGTGAGTTGAAAATAGAGAATGCTTTTGTTGGTTGGCAGAGTGCTGATGGTCTGTTTGATCTCTCTCTGGGTCGACAGCAATTTATGCTGGGTGATGGTTTTCTTATAGCCGGTGATGCGATCAGTCTGGGTGATATTCCGGGCGCCGATGTTGATCGTGGTGGTGCTTATTATCTGGCAGGCCAGAAAAGTTTTGATAAGACTGCTGTTTTAAAAGTTGACCCGCAAGGTGCGCTGCGCGGTGATCTGTTCTGGTTGCAGTCAGATAATCCCTATCACCAGAACACCGAACTGGCAGGTATCAATATAGAGCTGGTGGATGATCTGAAAGGCACCTTAGGTTTAAGTTATATGACAGTGCTGGATGTTGATGCGGGAACCGGTCTGGGCGCTTGGGATCAGCGTGACGGTATGGATATTGTCAGCCTGCGTGGGCAAGGGAGTATGGGGGTAGAAAACCTGTTCCTGTCGTTTGAATATGTTGATGAAAGTGGCGGCGATACGGCGATAACAAACGATGCCAGTGCCTGGTATGTGGAAGCGGGCTGGACCTTCGCGGACATGCCCTGGTCGCCTAATGTGAATTATCGTCATGCGGTATTCTCCGGTGATGATTCATCAACGGCAAAGAACGAAGCATTTGATCCGTTGTTTTTCGGCTTTACCCGTGGCTTCGGTACCTGGTTCCAGGGTGAGGTTGCCTCAAACTATGCAGGACCGGCCAATAGTGGCAACGACGTGGACCGTATCGAACTTACGTTGCAACCTCGTGAAGATCTGACAGTAGGTTTACAGTACTGGGAGTTTGGTAAGCAGAACGATGCGGCCGACCATTCCGGTAGTGAGATCGATCTGTATGCCCTCTGGTCCATCAACGATAACTTTATATTCAGTCCGATGGTGGGTTACTACAAGCCAGATGGTGCTGATGTTATCACCGCTCAGGGCAATGACGACAGTAACCTGTATCTACAGGGTGTATTGATGTATTTCTTCTGAATTGTGCGTCCAGTGAAGTCGCAGTGCTGTGTTAATCGCTTTCGACATATGAACCATATGCCTGTAGCGCTTGCCTTGCTCTGCAACTTCACTGAAAGCCCAAAGTGCAGCTTAGGGCGAAGTGCTGTGTTAATCGCTTTCGACATATGAACCATATGCCTGTAGCGCTTGCCTTGCTCTCAGCTTCACTGAAAGCACCAAAAGTGCGGTTTTAGGTCGTAGTGATGTGTTAACCGCTTTCAAAATTGTGTCTTTGCTCGGAATTTCATTGACGTTCAATCGGCTGACCGTTTGTAAGAAAAGGTCAGCTACCTTCAACCTCGGTAGTCGGGTTGTTCACGGCAACTTGTCTATCTCCTTTCCAGGGTACAGTTATCTGTACTCTGGTTTTTTTGTTTTAAAACTGTCGGTTATCCAGCCTTTGAGAGGATTGTTATAGCTGGATAGATTGACTGAAAATTGATCAGTGTTACAGTAGGTGAATATACTTATTTTTAGTGCCGCTAATACAAAAACAAGAGGCCTGGCGTAATGAATAAGCAGAGCAGTTCCTGTTTAATTACCGAATCAGAGCAATCCGTCAAAAATGCCCGAAAGCACCTGGTGCAGGAAGGCGAAGTCCCTAGTGGTGTCCTACGTAGTGAAATTGAAGATTCCTGGTTACGCAGTGTTGAGGCGGGCCTGAATTGTGAGTCACCGCTTGATCTGGAAAACCTGTCCCGGGACAGTATTGCGGATCTGAAAGCTAAAAACCGTCCCCTGATCGAGGCCTCACATCCGGAGGTCAAACAACTGGTAGAGTATTTCTCCTCAGTCGGCGGGTTAGTTATGTTGGCCGACGCTGATGCGACGATTCTGGGTGTCAAAGGTGAGCAGCGTTATCTGGACTCGCAGATGAAATATGCGTTGCAACCGGGGGCAAACTGGAAAGAGGATCTGAGAGGCACTAATGCGGTAGGTACCGCTGTGGTCGATCGTACGCCGGTTATGATTACCGGAAATGAACATTTCTTAGATAGTGCCGGATACCTTTCCTGTTGTTCTGCACCTATTACCGACGCCGCCGGTGATGTGCTGGGGGTACTTGATCTGACCTCGCCAACCGATAACAGGGAACTGCCTCCGAATATGAGTCTGGTACAGCAGGCGGTTCGTTCGATAGAAAACCGGATGTTCAGCGGTCAGTTCCAGCAACAGATAGTGCTTAGTGTGCATAGCCGTCCAGAATACCTGCGATCGTCCTGGCAAGGGCTACTGGCCCTGGAACTGGATGGTTATATTCAGGCCGCGAATGAACAGGTTTGTCAGCTACTCAACCGTAAGCGTAAGCAGTTAGTTGGCAGAAACCTGGAAGAGTTGTTCGGAGTCCGGCCTGAAGCTCTTTTGACCGATCTGCATCGTAAAGGTCGGGGACAGTTACGTACCCGCAGTGGCGATTTTGTTTGTGAACTGCTGCACTTTCCAAACAGTTTTCCCGCTTCAATTGCAAAAGCCCCAGCCAAGACTTCCCGTACGGCCAGCAAATTACCGGAAATAGAGGCCCCGGATCTGGTTGAACTGGCCGGACTGGATGCCAGACTGCAGAAAGGCGTGCGCATGGGGAGTCGTGCGCTGGCCCATGAACTGCCCGTGTTGATTCAGGGGGAGACCGGCACCGGTAAAGAGGTGATGGCAAAATCGCTGCATCTTGATAGTCGTCGCAGTAGCGGGCCTTTCATAGCGGTTAACTGTGCTTCTATCCCTGAGGGGCTTATCGAATCAGAGCTGTTTGGTTATCGCGAGGGCGCATTCACCGGCTCCCGTAAGGGCGGCATGGTCGGTCGTTTAGAACAGGCTCAGTCCGGTACTCTGTTTCTCGATGAGATCGGTGATATGCCGTTAGCTCTTCAGGCAAGATTGTTAAGAGTACTTCAGGAACGCACTATCGCACCACTGGGGGGCGCGGATGAGATCGCTCTGGATATAGCGGTTATTTGTGCCTCGCATCGTGATTTAAAGGCGTTAGTAGCAGAGGGCAGTTTTCGGGAAGATCTCTATTATCGGCTCAATGGTGTGTGCCTGCGAATCCCAGCGTTCCGGGATCGTACAGATAAACAGGACTTTATTAGTCACTTTCTGCATCAGTTAACCCCGGATGGTCGACAAATAAAGATCGCCGATGAACTGATGCTGCAGCTAGAAGGTTATCACTGGCCCGGCAATATACGTCAGCTTGAAACAACCTTACGTGTGGCGATCGCCTTTATGGAGCCCGATGAACTGGTTATCGACAGCAGCCATATTAGTGATGATTTCCTTGAAGAGTTGAGTAGTTCGAAGCTTCCGGTTTCCGGTGCTATACAGTTGAATGCTGCTAACGGCACCCTGAAAGATGCTGAGTTAATGACAATTCAGCAGGTGCTGGAACAGCATGAAGGTAATATTTCGGCAACGGCCAATGAGTTAGGAATTAGCCGTGCAACCTTGTACAGAAAACTAAAGCAGTTAGATGAGTAACGTTAAACTATTGTCATACAGTGTTGGTTGTAGATACTGTTATTAAGTTATATCTCTAGTTATTACATGAAGTTAGGCTGTATTGTGCTTGAAGTGGCAGCGGGTCTGCCTTCAGTCTTTGAATAAGGAAATATGTAAATGTCTGATAAGCGCCAGTTTTATATTAATGGTCAGTGGGTAGATCCTGTTAAAGCGAATGATTTTGAGGTGATTAACCCCTCAACCGAGAAGGCTTGTTCGGTTATATCATTAGGCGGCGAAGCTGATGCTAATGCGGCTATAGAGGCTGCGAGTAGCGCGTTTGACAGTTGGAGTCAGACCACTAAGGATCAGCGTCTTGATCTGATAAATAAGTTATTGGCTATTTATCAGGAGCGGGCCTCTGAAATGGCCGAGGCGATCTCAAGTGAAATGGGTGCGCCAATGGCTCTGGCCAGTACGGCTCAATGTGGTGCCGGAGCGGCTCATATTAAGAATCTGGCGCGAGCGCTTAAAGCTTATGAATTCGAGAAGCCCTTAGGTGGTCATGCGCCAGATAACCGTATTCTGCATGAACCGATTGGTGTTTGTGCGCTGATCACGCCCTGGAACTGGCCAATGAATCAGGTGGTTCTTAAAGTTGTTGGGGCACTGGCTGCCGGCTGCACTATGGTGCTTAAACCCTCTGAAATTGCGCCTCTCTCTTCTATGTTGTTTGCCGAGATGATTGATCAGGCTGGTTTCCCCGCAGGTGTATTCAATCTGGTGAATGGGGATGGTGTGGGGGTTGGTTCTCAGCTAACCGCGCATCCGCTGGTCGATATGGTGTCATTCACAGGATCGACCCGGGCGGGTATCGCTATCTCTAAAAATGCAGCGGATACAGTAAAACGGGTTAGCCTTGAATTAGGTGGTAAAGGTGCCAACATCGTTTTTGCCGATGCTGATGAAAAGGCGGTAACCCGCGGCGTACGACACTGTTTTAACAACAGTGGCCAGTCCTGTAATGCGCCGACCAGAATGCTGGTGGAACGCTCTATCTATGATCAGGCGGTACAGACCGCGGCGGATGTGGCCGCTAAAACCCAGGTCGATCTGGCTTCTGTTGAAGGGCGGCATATTGGTCCTGTGGTATCACAACTACAGTTCGATAAGATCCAGGGGTTAATTCAACAAGGTATCGATGAAGGTGCCCGGCTTGTCGCAGGTGGTACAGGTAAGCCTGATGGACTGGAAACAGGCTACTTTGTTAAACCTACAGTATTTGCCGATGTTAATAATCAGATGGCAATTGCCAGAGAGGAAGTGTTTGGCCCGGTATTGACGATTATTCCGTTTGATACCGAAGCTGAAGCGATCGCTATTGCTAATGATACGCCTTACGGCCTGACTAACTATGTTCAAACCCAGGATTCAGAAAAAGCAAACCGGGTGGCCCGCCGCTTACGCTCTGGTATGGTGCAGGTTAACGGTAGCCATATGGGCGGCGGAGCGCCGTTCGGAGGCTATAAGCAGTCGGGTAATGGCCGTGAAGGCGGAGTCTGGGGCTTGGAAGATTTTCTAGAAGTAAAAGCAGTTACCGGCTGGATCGAATAGGCTGACAGAAGAAAGGGGTGATAATCGCCACCGGAGGTTATCATCCTTGTTAGGCTGAATGTTTAGATATTCAAATGCGTTAAGTGCTTCACAAACCTCCCTGTGTTAGTTTTGCCGGATCCAGTAGCTTTGTCAGTTCCTCAATTGACAAGTCGGTATTCTCTGCAGCAACCTCAATGATAGCCCGTTTCTCCTGATACGCCTGTCGGGCAATTTCAGATGCCTTCTTGTATCCGATGATGGGGTTTAGCGCGGTCACTAAAATTGGGTTGCGTGCAAGATCCTGAGAAAGCCTGACTTCATTGACTTTGAAGCTGGTGATCGCTTTGTCGGCTAGCAAATGGCTGATATTGGCCAACAATTGAATACTTTTCAGCAGGTTGTTCGCTATCAGGGGTAGCATGACGTTTAATTCAAAATTACCTGACTGACCGGCAATGGTCACCGCACTGTCGTAACCGATCACCTGAGCGGCAACCATCGCTGCAGCTTCGGGTATAACCGGGTTAACTTTACCGGGCATAATGGATGAGCCGGGTTGTAGCGGCTCCAGTTCGATTTCCCCCAGACCGGTCAGGGGACCTGAGTTCATCCAGCGCAGGTCGTTGGCGATTTTCATGATTGATACCGCGGTTACTTTTAGCTGTCCAGATAAGGCAACGGCATTATCCTGAGCGCTTATCTGGCTGAAAAAGTTGTTCGCCGGGGTGAAGGTCATTCCGGTAATCTGACTAATAGAGCGGCTGAATTGTCGAGCGAAATCAGGGTGAGTGTTTATGCCTGTACCGACCGCCGTACCGCCTTGTGCGAGGGTTTGCAGAGTTGGCTGTAATTGTTGTAATCGGACAATGTTAAGTTCTATCTGCTCAGCCCAGCCATCCAGGCTTTGGCTCATACGCACCGGCATGGCATCCATCAGGTGAGTACGGCCTGTTTTTACGTAGCGATCAACAGACTTTGCTTTTTTCCGGATACTCATAGCTAAGTGAGATAGCGCAGGCAGTAACTCTTCAGTGAGCATAACGGCAGCGCTGATATGTATTACCGATGGAATGATGTCATTACTGCTCTGGCCACGATTGATATGGTCATTAGCATTGACCGGATGGTGATATAGATTGCTTGCCAGTGTTGCCAATACCTCATTGGCATTCATATTAGTACTGGTACCGGAACCCGTCTGATACAGGTCTACAGGAAAGTGCTGCATTAACGTTCCATCAACAAGCAGTGTCTCTACAGCTTTACAGATCGCCAGGGCCATTTTTTCAGGTATCTGTCCCAGTTGGCCATTAGCTGTTGCTGCAGCTGCTTTAGCTTGAAGCAGGGCGCGTATGAACGCTTGTGGCATCTGCTGGCCGCTGACCGGAAAATTATTGATGGCTCTCTGGGTTTGGCATGCATACAGGGCGTTAATAGGTACTTCTAATTCGCCTAAACTATCTCGCTCAATACGGCTGTGTTTCATGATCATTTCCTGCATCAGTTCTCAATTAGCGTTTAGAAGGTTGTCGAACCTCTGTATTCAGGCTAGTTGTAGTGTGCGGAACATGAAAACATCAGGGGTTATTTACCAGGCGGCTCACTAGTTGAGAGAATCTTGGGTGATGCAGTATCCAGCCTCCCAGATAGCCGATTAAGCACCCGAGAATAATGTCAAAGAAGCGTGAGATAAGCAGTTGAGTTGGGTCAGAAGAGGCGATAGTAGTCTCTGCAAAGATAACTGTTATGGGGGTAATGAATATCACCGCCAGACCGTAATTCCGGGTTATCAATGTTTCTATTATAAATATCAGCAGTAATATCAGAGCCGCGAGCGCCCAGGGGCCCGGGGAGAATGAGTAAATAACCCAGGCAATGCCCATGCCGATAACAGTGCCGGCAATGCGGTGAACGTTACGTTGCCAGATGGCGCGGAATGTTGCTCCCTGCATGATGGCTGCAGTTGAGATAGGAACCCAGTAGGGGTTATCCATCTCCAATAGCAGCGCCAGGAAATATCCGCCGCTGACAAACAAACTGATCACCGCAGACTCTATCGAGATGGCAAGAACCTGAGGGGCTTCATGGAGGGCTGATTTAACTTTAGTTTGTTTGTTGAACAGGCTTTGTATAAAGCTATACCCCAGAGCCAGCAGGCAGGCCCACATAGATCCAAATAACAAAATACCGGTACGTTCCGCTGTTAAAGTCAGATCAAATGGAAGTGTTCTTGCAAGACATGCAGCAACAATGAAGAAGAAACTGGCCGGAGGTGGCACAGAATAAAAACGGCAAACGGCGGTTGCCAGAAACACGGTCAGTGTTAATGTGGCGGCAGACAGGTATGGGTCAAAGCTGCTCAATACACCTAGTGCAAAGCTAAGCGCAAAACCAAACGAGCAGGTGGCGAGCGTCATCATACGGTGAGCAATTTCTGTCTGCTGCATATAGAGAATAACCATGCCTCCCATACAGCCAAGCATGCTTGCAGCGAACTGATCGAACCAGGCACCCATAAATGCAGGCAGCCCAACAGCCAACGCTGAGATAATTAAATAGCCAAGTGGACGTTTATGATCGCTCAGGCTCAGCAAGGGTTTGATTCGAATCCAGAGTTTTGAATTCGATGGCGATTGAGTATCAGGCGGCAAAGCAGGGTCCCTTAATATGATTAGTTGGATACTCCATCCGGAGAAGACAGTTGTTGATATTAATGACAGATTCAATCATTAGTGTCGGGCTTGATGATCTGACTGTTGAGCTTAGCTCAGTTAGACAGATGAAGTCATGATACCGATTAAGACTGAGCAAATGTGTTGTGGCTTGAACAGCCAAAATGAAAACTGCCCCTAAAGGGGCAGTGGCAGGGTTTAGGCTTACTGAGTTAGCTATACCTGTTTATCGTTTAAAGGTTAGCCGCGCTTCCAGGCATGGAATTTTTCCAGCCATTGCAGAACTTTTTGAGGCGCGTGTTTCTTTTTCCATTCACCAGCAACGAATCGGTTAGCTTCATTTAGTGTTGGATAAGCATGAGTGGTACCCAGAATTTTATTCAGTCCCAGCTTATGTTTCATTGCCAGAGCAAACTCCGGTAGCATCTCAGCGGCATGTTCACCGACCAGAGTAACGCCGATAATTTTATCGCTGCCGGGTTTTAACAGTACTTTTACAAAGCCGTATGCGGCTTCATCTGTTATAGCCCGATCCAGTTCTTCCAGATTATAACGTACCGCTTCATACTGAATGCCCTTATCAATTGCCTGCTTTTCATTCAGGCCGATACGGGCCACTTCTGGGCTGGTATAAGTAGTGAAGGGAATGAAAGAGTAATCGACTTTGAACTTCTTAAACATGCCGAATAATCCATTTACTGAGGCATACCAGGCCTGATGAGCGGCTGCGTGAGTAAATTGATAGGGGCCGATAACATCGCCACAGGCAAGAATATTCGGAATCCGGGTGCGCAGATAATCATCGACCTCAATGGTGCCACCTGGGGCTGCGGTAATGCCCAGCTCTTCCAGGCCAAAGCCGGTAACATTGGCTGTACGGCCGGTTGCAACTAATAACTTATCAAAGCCGATCCGTTTTTCCTGATTATTATGGCGACAAACCAGCTCATAACCATTCTCTGTGACTTCAAAACGCACCGGAGTGTGGCCGGCACAGATATTGACACCGTCCTCAAGTAATCGTTGTTCAACAACCGCTGCTGCATCCTGATCTTCGCGGGTAAGTACCTGAGAGCCACGGAACATGATACTTACATCGGTACCCAGGCGGGCAAAGCACTGACCCAGTTCGCAACCTATTGCGCCTGCACCTAACACAAGTAGCCGATCAGGCCGTTGGCGAAGTTCCCAGATTGTATCTGAGGTGAGTGGCTCTACTTTATCCAGTCCAGGAATATCAGGGAAAGCAGGTCGTGCTCCCGTTGCGATAACGATGTTCTGGGTTTTGATCACCGAGCCGTTAACTTCGACTTCCCAGGGGGAGAGAATACGGGCTTCACCGGTTACACAGTCAACGCCCAGTGATTCGTAACGTTCAATTGAATCGTGGGGCTCAATGGTTTTAATGACTCGCTGAACCCGTTCCATCACTTCGGCAAAATCATA
Source organism: Amphritea balenae (assembly GCF_003858655.1). Lineage (GTDB taxonomy): Bacteria > Pseudomonadota > Gammaproteobacteria > Pseudomonadales > Balneatricaceae > Amphritea > Amphritea balenae. The sequence goes on along the minus strand of NZ_RQXV01000014.1, from coordinate 37,449 downwards.
CTCGACTTCAGCGTTACGGATGCCTAATTGTCCGGCATCGCGAACATCAGCCAGAAAGTGAGTTGTTCGTATCAGTGCCTTTGAGGGAACACAGCCTGTATTCAGGCAGTCGCCGCCCATCTTATGGCGCTCTATTAGTGTTACTTTAGCTTTAGTCGCAGCGGCAATATAAGAGGTAACCAGGCCACCGGCACCAGCACCGATAACAACCATATTGGTGTCGAACTGAGTTGGCTTGGTGAAACCGCTATAAACTTTACGGCGTTGAATAACACTGACGATCGCTTTAGCTATCCAGGGGAAAATACCCAGCAGACAGAATGACAGAATCAGTCCGGGGGAGAGAATATCGCCGGGTTGTTCGATGGCTGCGAGCTGAGTACCGGCATTTACGAAAATCACGGTACCCGGCAGCATGCCCAATTGGCTAACCCAGTAGAAGGTTTTAGCCTTCATTCGGGTCAGGCCCAGTACTGCATTAATGACAAAGAAAGGGAACAGAGGAACCAGACGCAGCGTGAACAGATAGGAGATACCATCTTTTTCTATGCCGCGGTTAATGGGTTCAATGTAACTTGAAAATTTATTAGTCAGCGGCTCTCTAAACAGATAACGAGCCATTAGAAAGGCCAGTGTTGCACCGATACTGCTGGCAAAGGACACCATAATAAGACCGCTAAACAGGCCAAACACAGCACCACCGGCCAGTGTCATCACCGCAGCCCCGGGTAGTGAAAGTGCAGTCACTGCTATATAGATCAGCATAAAGGCGGCAACAGCAAGTAGTTGATTGTCAGCGACCCAACCCTGCAGGGCGTCCTGCTGGCCTTTTATATAGTCCAGACTGAGATAACTACCCAGGTCGAACATAAAGAATGCGCCGATTAAGGCGGCAATTACTAAAAGCAGGCCAATCTTTTTGATATTCATAAAGTACAGGGCTCAGATAGAAAACGATTGGGGGATAGTGGCATAGAAAACTGAAATTATCCTGAAATTGCTACCCATATAGAGTCAAAATTTCATTTATTAAACAATTAATTACACGGCGTCATTGCAGTAGACCCGAAAGCGTACGAATAGCCCGGCCATAGTTTTCATTATCAGCACAAGCGTAGTTCAGCCTGATACAGCGATGATAATTATCGCTGGCTGAAAACAGTATTCCTGGTGCAATGCTGATCTGTTGTTCCAGCGCGCGATGATAGATCTCTAAACTGTTACAGCAACCTTCCGGTAGCTCTAACCAGAGTAAAAAACCACCCTGAGGGAAGGTCATTCGGGTGGCCTCAGGCATATAACGTTGGGTCCAGCTAATCATCTGATCGCGGCGTTTGCGGTAGCTGTCTCTGATAATACGCAGGTGCCGATAGTAACCGGATCCTTGCAAAATTTTTGCGGTAGCTCGTTGGGGGATAGTCGGTGATGCCATAGTGCTGACGTATTTAAGATAACGTACCCGGTCATGATAGCGACCGGCCGATAACCAGCCGATTCTTATAGCAGGATCAATTGTTTTTGAAATAGAGCTACACCAAAGTACCCGGCCATCTTTGTCGAAGGCCTTTACAGGAAGGGGTCTGCCCTGGGTGTAGGCAAGATCACCAAACACATCGTCTTCTATTAATGGCAGGTCGTATTGTTGTAATAGTTGAACCAGTGCTTCTTTATGGCTGTCAGGCATCAGGTAACCCAGCGGATTGCCAATATTAGCACTGAGAAAAATAGCTTTAATCGGCCACTGTTGTAGCGCCATTTTTAAGGCTTCCAGACTGATGCCCTGTTCAGGCGTGGCGGGAATCTCAATTACTTTTAATCCCAGTGCTTCCATAAGTTGCAGTGTGCCGTAAAACACCGGGGACTCAACAGCTACAATGTCGCCTGGCTTTGTTACCGCTTGCAGGCTTAAATTCAACGCTTCCTGACAGCCATTAGTAATGACAATAGATTCAGGATTTATATCAAGGCTAAGGGGGCCGTAATGCCGGGCAAGTTGCCGTATCAGTTCAGTGTCTCCCGGAGGTACGCTGTAGCCCAGTGGAGATGCATGGGGAGTCTGAGCGCTGGCATGTTGGCGGGTCTGTCGGCCAAACTCTTTCCATAGCTGTCGGCTGAGACTGAATTCATTACTGGGGTAGGCGGGTCCCATCGGAGTGCCCGTCGGATTGTCGGTTGCTGTAACGACTTGTAAGGCCAGATCGCCCATAGTGACATTTACCGGATTGCTGACCGGTTTCATGACAGACGGGTGACGCATTAAATCTGGCTTTGGCTGAAGCACATAATAACCTGACTGAGGTCGTGCTTCGATCAGTTCCATCTGTTCCAGTAAGCTGTAACAGTTCAATACCGTTCCAGGGCTAACTTTTTGTTCTGAACTCAACCGTCGCACAGAGGGTAATTTATCTCCGGGACTGAGATTGCCCTGATTTATCTGTTGCTGCAGATTGTTTGCCAGTTTCTGATAGATTGGCTGAGTCATGATCGAAACCTTGTTCTGGTACAGTTCACGGAGAAAAAACGATAACAGATGGTAAATATTGTAACTGTTATATATCAATTGTAAAAAACTGAAACTGTTATAGCTAGCGTTCTCAATTTAAACTGTTTCAATCATTTGCTAATTGGAATAGGGACATGACTCAGAGTGTTTTGCATCGTTACATTATCCCGGCGCTGTTTATCTTGCTCTGGAGTAGTGCATTTATCTCATCTAAATACAGTGTTGATCACGCTCCGCCGCTTGCGATTCTGGCAGTGCGTATGTCTATTGTGGTGGTGCTATTGGGTGGCTGGTTATGGTGGCGCCATGGTACTGGATTGTTCAGATCTGCGACGGCTATACATTGGTGTTCGCAGGCAGTCGTGGGTTTGTTAATTCATTGCTGTTACCTGGGGGGCGTTTTTATAGCGATAGAGAAGGGGATGGATGTTGGTATAGCCGCATTGATTGTAGGTTTGCAGCCTATTCTGACGGCCTGGTTAGCCGCCTGGCTATTTAAGGAACAGCTGACACTGTTTTCAGTTACCGGTTTATTGCTTGGTATGGTGGGCTTATATGTTGTGATTGAAAGCCGATTTGGTCTGGCCGGGGTGTCTGAAATGAGCTCAGCTTCGATAATCGCCATAGTCATGTCTCTGGTAGCTATATCAATAGCAACCTTGTTACAAAAAAGAGTAGGCCAAACTGGACTGATGCTGTTTAACACCTGGCTGCAATATCTGTTTGCTGCGACGGGTTTTCTGATAGTCAGTTTATCGACTGAGCAATGGGTTTTTAACTGGAATGCTGAATTGGTGCTGTCGTTAAGCTGGATGGTGCTGGCTATATCACTGGGTGCTATTCCTTTATTGATGCTGATGATTCGCGCAGGAGAGGCGACGCGGGTGTCCAGTATCTTTTATCTGGTCACGCCGGTGACGGCCTTGCTGGCATATCTGTTCTTTGGTGAGCAACTTTCTTTGAATGCCTGGCTGGGAATGGCCTTGGTTGTCATTGGTGTAGCACTGGTGGTGACGCCTAAGCAGTATTTTTACCGGTTAAGTATCAAGCGGGCGGGTTAATGCTGAACTGTATTAAAGTCTTCCGTAGTTAAAAACAGCATTAAAAAAGGCCTTTAACGGACTCCTGTGTGTGGAGGGTTAAAGGCCTTTTCACTGTTGCGGGTGTTGTTAGCCTGATCAGCTGTTATTGTTGGCCGCTTCCAGTGTGTTTTCCATCAGGGTTGCCACGGTCATAGGACCTACGCCACCGGGCACCGGTGTTATCCATCCGGCACGTTCAGAAGCGATGTCATAATCAACATCACCCACTAAACGACCATCTTCCAGTCGGTTAATGCCGACATCGATAACTATTGCACCGGGCTTAATCCATTCACCTTTAACCAGCCCTGGCTTACCAACACCGACGACAACGATATCTGCACGTTGAACGTGGCCTGCAAGGTCTTTAGTAAAACGGTGAGTGGTAGTGGTTGTGCAACCTGCTAAAAGAAGCTCCAGTGTCATTGGACGACCAACAATGTTGGACGCGCCGACGATAACCGCATCTTTACCGCGAATCGCTTCACCGGTAGATTCCAGCAGCGTCATAACACCTTTAGGGGTGCATGGACGAAGGGCAGGCAGGCGTTGTGCCAGACGACCCAGGTTAAACGGGTGAAAACCATCAACATCCTTATCAGGACGGATGCGTTCAAGAATCTCATTCGCATCCAGATGTTCTGGCAGCGGAAGCTGTACCAGAATACCATCGATTTTTGCATCAGCGTTCAGTTCATCAACCAGATCCAGTAACTGTTGCTGAGGGGTTTCAGCCGGAAGATCATAGGATACTGATTCAATACCTACCTCTTTGCAGGCATTTTTCTTATTTCTAACGTAAACCTGGGAGGCTGCATCGAAGCCTACCAGTACTACAGCCAGACATGGTGCACGTTTTCCCGCATCTAAGCGGTTCTGTACACCGGCTGCAACCTGTTCGCGAACATTTCGGGCAATCTGTTTGCCGTCTATTATCTGAGCGCTCATCTTTCGATTGTATTCCTCAGTCATTTTTTTGTGGCGCGAATTGTCTCATGGTTGTCGTTTTCGGCCAAGGGGAAGCCTTTATATTTAGTCTGGATTTTCATTGCGGATACAGTGGAGCATAAATATGGCCGCTATAAAGGGAAATATTAGGACAAGGGAGGGCGTTGAAGTATGTCTGGGGGAGTTGTTATTCAGATGTCTAATAAACTATCTGTATAGCCTTTGGCTTTTTTTTGTAGAAGTATCTCCTGAAACTGTCATTGTCTAAGCGAGCTTAAGATGTATGAAGGTTGCTCACTAATTGTAACTTCTATTCAGATAACACTTTTACGTTTGCTGATGAGTTCATTGGTACCATTGGGGTACTGGCCTTTGTCGATATAACTTGTGATAAGGAAGCTACGAAAATAAGTGCCAGGCTTTTCTATGCGAGAGAGGCAGGTCAGCGGAATGTTGAGTTCTGTCTAAGTAGATTGATAAATCAGAGTGGCGACTTAATAAACTGACCCCGGGGTATTCAGGACAGGTTCGAAGGCTTACTAAGCTAAGGAAGGTGCGAACAAGTCCCTTACGCCTCTGGCATTCAGAGAGATTGAAGATCAAGGCAACAATTACAGACATACTGGTTGTACGTCGAAAATTGTTAACAGCGAGATTCAGTCTCTCTGAAAGCCCCGAAGGGTGGGATCTAAAACGGCCTCCTGCTTTGTTAGACAGTTTGAAAAGGTCCAGACATTTCACTGCACTGTCTTTCGCGCATTAGACCGTTCTAGAGCCCACAGAGAAAACAATGGACTTATTCGCACCTTCCTAGCCTAAGTAGTTTATTTTCTTAAAAATTAAAAAAGGGTGTTGACTGAATCTGAAGCGATATATATTATGCGCTCCACCTTGAGAGAGGGGCAGGAAACTTCTGAAGTGTTCAGCCATTCAATCTAGGTCGGGCAGTATCAGGCGCCCGTAGCTCAATGGATAGAGCACTCGCCTTCTAAGCGAGCGGTTGCAGGTTCGACCCCTGCCGGGCGCGCCAGCAACTGGTCTGATGCAAGTTTGTATTGTAATGGTGGGCGTAGCTCAGTTGGTAGAGCCCCGGATTGTGATTCCGGTGGTCGTGGGTTCAAGCCCCATCGTCCACCCCAATACAAAAAGTGTTTAGCGGACACTAAAAAATGTAATAAATACTGGACCTTAATTCAGGACTCATTTACAATCCCGCTCGGTTCGTAATACCGTAAAAATTACAAAGTGTTATGCGAGTGTGGCGGAATTGGTAGACGCGCTGGTTTTAGGTACCAGTATCTTACGGTGTGGGAGTTCGAGTCTCCCCACTCGCACCATTAACACTTCTTCTTTCTTCGGAAAGCGCTGTGGTGGGCGTAGCTCAGTTGGTAGAGCTCCGGATTGTGATTCCGGCGGTCGTGGGTTCAAACCCCATCGTCCACCCCAATTTATCCCCTTGTTTTACTCCTGTTTGTTCTCATTTTTGCTTTCTTTTTTAATCTATTTGTCCAGTATGGCTTAAGTCTTCTGTATCCGTTGATATTCAACGCTTTTCACTTGACTAATAGGCACGGTTCCCGGACAATTTCCGCCTTTAGAAATTCTGGTATCGGTTGTTAAGACCCGCAGGGTAGGACAGTCGATCAATAATTCAGATTTGTAACGATACAAATAAATTTGTGAGGAATTCCATGCAAGTATCCGTAGAAACCACTACAGGTCTTGAGCGTCAAATGACAGTTGTTGTACCAGCTGAGCGTGTTGACAGTGATGTAGCTAAGCGTGTTCAACAAACTGCCCGCACTGCACGTCTGGACGGTTTCCGTCCTGGTAAAGTGCCTGTTAAAGTGGTTAAGAAGCGCTACGGTCAGGGTATCCGTCAGGAAGTTGTAGGTGAAGTAATTCAGCAGAGCTTCTACGAAGCAGTGCAGCAGGAAAACCTGACGCCAGCTGGTGGCCCGAACGTTGAATTCAACAACGATAAAGAAGGTGAAGATTTCTCTTACACTGCAACTTTTGAAGTGTATCCGGAAATCGCACTGGCTGATTTCTCCAGCGTTGAGATCGAAAAGAGCTCCGCTGAAGTAAAAGATGCTGATCTTGATCAGATGATTGAAACTCTGCAGAAGCAGCAGGCTTCGTTTGAAGATGCAGATAAAGCTGCTGCTGAAGGCGATCAGCTGAACATTGATTTTGAAGGTTTCATCGACGGTGAAGCATTCGACGGCGGTACTGCGACAGGTATGGATCTGGTATTAGGTTCTAACACCATGATTCCAGGTTTTGAAACTGCTTTAGATGGTGCAAAAGCGGGTGACGAGAAAGAGATCAACGTTACTTTCCCTGAGGAATACCACGCTGAAAACCTGAAAGGTAAAGATGCAAAGTTCAACGTTAAAGTGAACAAAGTATCTCAGCAGATTCTGCCAGAACTGAATGAAGAGTTTTTCTCTAAGTTCGGTATTGAAGAAGATAATGTTGATAGCTTCAAAGTTGAAGTGCGTAAAAACATGGAGCGTGAGCTTACTCAGGCGCTGAAAGCTAAGCTGAAAGAAGCAACTTTCGGTCAGCTGGTTGAGGTTAACGCGATTGAAGTACCAGCAGCTCTGATCGATGGTGAAATTGATCAGCTGCGCAAGCAGGCAATTCAGCAGTTCGGTGGTCCGGATGCGAACATCGATCCAAACATGCTGCCTAAAGAGATGTTTGAAGCTCAGGCTGTGAAGCGTGTTCAGGTTGGTCTGCTGGTTGCAGAAGTGGTTAAGGCTAACGAACTGAAAGTAGACGAAGATCGCGTTCGTACCACAGTTGAAGATCTGGCCTCTACTTACCAGGAGCCAAAGCAGGTAATTGACTGGTACTACAGCAACCAGGAAATGCTGAGCCAGATCCAGAATCTTGTTCTGGAAGATCAGGTACTGGATCTGCTGCTGGATTCTGCTAAGGTAAGCGAAGTTGAAGTAAGCTACGAAGACGCAATCAAGCCTGCAGCTCCTGCTGCCGAAGAAGCTGAAGAAGAGGCTTAATAGCCCCTTTTAATCTTGCGTTTATAGAGAACGGCTGTCGGCTTTGGTCGGCCGCCGTTTTTGTTTGTCAGGACCTGTATTGTTAAAGCGTTTCTAAGGACTTAGGAGAGAATTCAATGTCGGATTTTTATAATGGCCCTACTGTAATTACAAGTAATGGTCTGGTACCCATGGTTGTTGAACAGACAGCCCGTGGTGAGCGTTCATACGACATCTACTCCCGATTGCTCAAAGAGCGGGTGATCTTTATGGTAGGCCAGGTCGAAGACCACATGGCTAACCTGGTTGTTGCGCAGTTGCTGTTTCTGGAGTCAGAGAATCCGGATAAAGATATTCACCTGTATATCAACTCACCGGGTGGATCTGTTACTGCCGGTCTTTCTATTTATGACACCATGCAGTTTATAAAGCCAGATGTCAGCACTATGTGTATTGGCCAGGCTGCCAGCATGGGTGCGCTGTTATTGTCTGGTGGTGCTGCAGGTAAGCGTTACTGTCTGCCTCATTCGCGGATGATGATCCATCAGCCGTTAGGTGGCTACCAGGGTCAGGCGACTGATATTGAGATTCATACTCAGGAAATTCTCACTATCCGTGAAAAATTAAACCGTATTCTGGCGAATCATTGTGGCCAGGATATGGACACTATCGCACAAGATACTGACCGGGATAATTTTATGTCTCCTGAGCAGGCGGTAGAGTATGGCCTGATCGATCAGGTTATGGCGAGCCGTTAAGGTTGTCGCCTATCTGCGCTTGAAGTTTCAATTAAAGCGCGGCACATTATCCGCTATACTTTTATTTCAGCGGTAAAGAAAAATAAGGTCTTTGCTTGATAGAGCAAAGACAGACAGAGGTAGTTGAATGTCCGATGATATCAACGGCAAAGAGGGTGGCGAAGACAGCAAGCTGCTGTATTGCTCTTTCTGTGGTAAAAGCCAGGACGAAGTTAAAAAGCTGATAGCGGGTCCGTCTGTCTTTATCTGTGATGAGTGTGTTGATCTGTGTAACGACATCATCAAAGAAGAGATTCAGGAAGCCGAAGAAACCCAGGAAGAGGGTGATCAGCTACCGACTCCGGCCGAAATTAAGCATAACCTTGATGAGTACGTTATTGGTCAGGAACGGGCCAAGAAAGTGCTGTCTGTTGCGGTTTATAACCATTACAAACGTCTGCGTTTTCAGCAGGCTGCTGGCAATGAAGGCGTTGAGCTGGGTAAAAGTAATATCCTGCTGATCGGCCCTACCGGTAGTGGTAAAACGCTATTGGCTCAGACGCTGGCGCGGATGCTGAATGTACCTTTCACTATCGCCGATGCAACTACGCTGACTGAAGCGGGTTATGTAGGTGAAGATGTAGAGAACATTATTCAGAAGCTGTTGCAGAAATGCGATTATGATGTCGAAAAGGCTCAGCTGGGTATTGTCTACATCGATGAGATCGATAAGATTTCACGTAAGTCTGATAACCCATCTATCACCCGCGATGTATCCGGTGAAGGTGTTCAGCAGGCGTTGCTAAAACTGATTGAAGGTACAGTTGCTTCGGTACCGCCACAAGGTGGTCGTAAGCATCCTCAGCAGGAGTTCCTGCAGGTTGATACCTCCAACATTCTGTTTATCTGTGGTGGTGCGTTTGCCGGTCTGGATCAGGTGATCAAGAACCGTAGCGAAAAGAGCTCAATCGGCTTCAGTGCTGCTGTAAGCAGTAAGGAAGACGCTAAAACCGTGACTGATACGCTGTCCGAGCTGGAAGCTGAAGATCTGGTAAAATATGGTCTTATTCCTGAGTTTGTGGGTCGTCTGCCGATGATCGCAACACTGGGTGAGTTGGATGAAGAAGCGTTGATCCAGATTCTGACCGAGCCTAAGAACTCACTGACCAAACAGTACAGTGCATTGTTTGAAATGGAAGGTGCTGAGCTGGACTTCCGTGATGATGCATTGAATGCAATTGCTGCTAAAGCTCTGGCCCGTAAAACCGGTGCCCGTGGTCTGCGTTCTATTCTGGAAGAAAACCTCTTGGATATCATGTACAGCCTGCCTTCAACGGAAGGGGTGAGTAAGGTGGTTATCGATGAAGGTGTGATCGAAGGTGAGTCTGATCCAATTCTGATGTATGAGAATCTGGAAGCGCCTAAAGCGGCTGCTGAAGACTAACTCCTGATACTTTAAAAACGCGCACATAGCGCGTTTTTTTGTATCAGTATCATTGAATTCCAGCTTAAATGCTAAAAAATTAACTAAAGGGTCAGTCGTGCTAGTGCTATAGGCGTTGTGCTATTAGAATTATTCACTGATTCAATTGTCTGAAAGAGATTTTCAAATGGGAAGAGGTTTTGAGGTACGTAAGGCTTCCATGGCTAAAACACAGGGAGCTAAATCCAAACTGTATGCTAAGTATGGTAAAGAGATCTATGTTGTAGCTAAAAATGGTAGCCCTGATCCTGATGCTAACCTGTCACTGCGTCGTTTGATCGATAAAGCAAAAAAAGATCAGGTTCCTGCGCATGTTATCGATAAAGCGATCGATAAGGCTGCAGGCGGCGGCGGTGAAGATTTTGTTCCTGTGCGTTATGAAGGTTTCGGTCCGGGTGGATGTATGGTGATTGTTGACTGCCTGACAGACAACAACAATCGTACTTTCGGTGATGTGCGGGTAGCCTTCAATAAAGGTAAAGCCAAGCTGGGTGGTCAGGGTGCGGTTGCGCATATGTTTGATCATCGTGCAATATTCGTATTTGAACACAGCGATGAAGATGAAATTCTCGAAGCCTTGATGGAAGCGGATGTTGATGTTGCTGATATTGAGAATGAGGATGGCAAGATCACTGTTTATGCCCCTCATACAGAGTTCTTCAAGGCGAAGACCGCGCTGCATGAAGCTTATCCTGACATGACTATCGAGGTTGAAGAGATAGCGTTTGTACCACAGACAATGGTAGAGCTGAGTGGTGAAGATGTTGAGCAGTTTGAGAAGTTTATCGAAATGATGAACGACGTAGAAGACGTTCAGGATATTTACCACAACGCTGAAATTGCCGATTGATGGTATAGTCAGTTTAAATCTTAAAAAGCCCGGCTATTAGCCGGGCTTTTTTGTTTATCATTAAAAAGCTTGTAATAGAAAACAGATTTATGCGATACCGGTCTGTTTTTTGTTATTTATCAGTGTGTTTTTGACTTTATGGCTTTATTATAAAGCCTAAATAGACCCATGGATTGGGGCTGAACTTATTTGCTAACCAAGCCAGAAAGCAAAGCAAGGATGCTTATATATGTTGATAAAAAGATCAGCACTGACTTTTGTTGTCAGTTGCTCGCTGTTAACTTCCTCACCTTTTCCTTTATTGCAGGCTGCGAGTGCCGCCTCTCTCCCCTCCGAAGTGACCACTGTTGATGATTATATTGTCGCTCTTGAAGAGGCTGCTCAATTAGAAAGCTATGAGTCTCGTCTTACCCAGCAAGAGTTAGAATCGATATTGCAGGCAGCGCAAGGTGACGGGCAGACATTGGTGCCTGTTGTGCAGGAGGTATTGTCATATCACCCGGACAAGGGGTTAAGTGTTTATATCGATACAGTCGGTCTAGTAACGCCCGGTCAGAGTCGTATTATTGCCCGGCAGGTTATCTCTTCGGCGGTAGCTCAAGGGGCAAGTATCCAGGAAATTCGTACAGCTGCAGCGTTTAATGATTCAGAGTATCTGACAACGCCACCAACTAAAGCGCGTGCACTGTTGTGGCTTGGTGGAGGTCTGGCGGTAGCTGCTGCACTGGGAGGCGGTGGTGGATCAGATAAAAAAACTAAAGACACACTCAATCCGTATGAAGAGGAATTGCCGGCCCGTTTCGAATCAGATGATGAATATACCTTTACGGGAGGCTACGGTATTTCTAAAGGGCAGGTTGCACATCAAAGAGGCTTTACTGGAAAAGATGTTGTTATCGCTGTAGTAGATACAGGTATTTATAAAAATCATGAGCAGTTTGCAAATGATCAGTTTTTGTCCAGTTATGATGCATATCATTCACTTGAAGGGGGGACGGTCGCTAATGATAGCGGCGCACACGGCACTCATGTTGCAGGTATTATTGCTGCGCAAAAAGATGATTATAGAGGAATTGGTTATGCGCCTGATTCGAAGTTGGTCAATATTAAAGTTACCGATGAAGACGGTATTTTTCCGGATTTTTCAGTAGCTGACGTTTTCCCCGATACCGCTCTGGCTCGTGGCTATAACTATGCTGTTACTAGCGGCAGTCAGATAATAAACAATAGCTGGGGAGCTGCCACAGCGACGACAGGTAATGTGACTGCTGTCGAGTTTAAAAGCACTTTACCTCAATTTGATGTGGCCCTTAAAGAGGCCGATAGTGCCAATATAATCAGTGTTTGGTCAACCGGTAATAGTGGTGAGGATTATGCTCAACCAAGCTTGTATGCAGCGTTACCAGAATTCTTTCCTGAACTGGAAGACACCTGGTTGGCTGTCACCAGTCTTGACCCTGAAGGGAGTTTATCTTCATATGCCCAGCCTTGCGGTAGATCAGAGCAATGGTGTATAGCCGCACCAGGTGATTATATTATTTCGGGTCTTCCGGATGCTACAAATTCAGGGGAACGTGATACATATGGTGCCTACCTGGGTACATCGATGGCAGCGCCTGCGGTATCGGGTTCGCTAGCGTTGCTGTTTGAAGCTTTTCCTACTATGAGTCCGCAGCAGTTACGTCAGAAATTATTAGATACGGCCGATAAGTCGGGTATCTACGCTGATCAGAATAAGTATGGTAATGGTGCGCTGGATCTTGATGCTGCTACTCAGCCGGTAGGTAATACATCGCTGGTGTTGCCGGGTGAGAATATTGAGCTGAGTAGCTCTGTGTTTACACCGGGGGCTGTGTTGGGCGCTAACAACTCTTTTTCAAAGATCGATGTGATGGTGGCTGATCAATATAATGCGGGTTATCGGATCAATCTTGGTAGTTTAGTTAACTCCCCGTCTACTGATTACGACTTTGACAGAGCAGTGGAGCGGCAACGAATTTCTAAAAGCTTTGAACGTTTGGCTCTTCATAATGGGTTGGCGTTAGAAGTTGTTCGTTCTGATACCTTAATTGAGGACAACATATATCAGCTGATGGTACAGGTAACGGATAACGAACAAATTTTTTCAGCTGGGTTTAGTCACTCGCCTGAATATTTTCCAGGTTTTGTTAGCGCAACGGATATTGCCTATGAGCCAATCAAGGAGGTGCTGAGTAATCCTTATGTACAGATGGGGTCTGATAACATAGGTTCAGGTAAAAATACTGTAGCAGGTTTCTCATTATCTCAAAGTATTAATGAGACGTCAGATATCGTTGTCGGAGCCATGAACTCAGATGATTTCAATGCCACAGTCATTTCATTTGAGTCCAGGCCTCTACCTGCATTTAGTTGGCGCGCTCAGGTTGGCCAGTTAATGGAGTCACAGCGCTTTTTAGGCAGTGAGGGGCAGGGGGCATTTGCTAACCGAAAAGTAGCAAAAACAACGTTGATTGGGTTGCAGGCGGATGTAAGGTTATCTCCTGAAACAGTTCTTTTTTCATCTTTTTACACCGGATTGACCGGCGTTGGTAGTATAAATAGTCCTTTATTTACACAAACTCAAAATTGGCTTTCAAGTAGTTATGCTCTCGGCGGGCTTACCAATAATTTGTTTACCAAAGGTGATGTGTTTGGAATGCTCCTGCAGCAGCCTTTGGCGCTGACAAAGGCGCCGGTGACATTGACCTTATCTGATGGCTACCGGGGAAATCAGTTTGCTCTATCTGAGACGGAGATCGATCTGGCCCCGCAAGAGCGTCAAACTGATTATCGGGTATTTTATGATGCCAGCATCACAGGTTTAGATAGTGCCAGGTTCTCGCTAACTCACATTGAGAATCTGAATCATGTAGCGGGTCATGATGATAATGTTTTTTTGGTGACCATCGATAAGTTGTTTTAAGGCTGTTGGCTATAGTCATTAAAGTGATTGTTATGATGCTAAATGCTTTGAATGATATTCCAGGGGTACTGATTAGTGTACTAACTAGTACCTTTGGAGCTTGAAATGAGGATGGTACTGTTTTAATGACTAGTTTGTTGATGAGAGATTTGCTGTTTATTTCACATTGGTATGTAACTATCTAGGGCGTAATTAGTTAGATAACAACTGCTTAGAGAGTAACGGCCTGGAGATTAGTGTCTGGAGGGTAGTTATCTAGAGAGTAACTACCCGGGCTGCAAGGGCAATAAGAATACCGCCTGTTATCCGGTTAACCAGTGCACTTTTGTTTTGTAATGTTTTCAGTATAGGGCCGTGGGATAGCAGTAGTGCAACTATGCTGTACCAGATACCATCGACCAGTGCCGCGGTGGCAGTCATAATCAACTGATCAGTCATCGTAGCATCGGGGCTGACGAACTGGGAAAACAGTGCGATAAAAAACACAGCTAGTTTGGGATTAAGCAGCGAAATCATGGCGCCTTCAGTGCCCGCTGTCCAGAGGGATACGTTTTCACTTTTATCGATAGTGAGCGTGCCAGCCCGGCCGGCTCTAATTGCTTTGACGCCTATCCAGGCAAGATAGCCTGCTCCCAGCCAGGTGATCAGCTTAAAAGCCAGTTCTGACTCGGCCACCAGAATTGCCAGACCTGAAATAGTAGCAAATGCCCATAGACCTACGCCTGCCGCATGAAACCAGCTGGCAGCCAGCCCGTGACTTCGACTGTTGCCAACCGTTTGTTTAAGAACCACGGCCAGGCTGGGGCCGGGTGACATAGCGCCCAGGCAGCAGATTGCTAAAAGTGAAAACCAGGCAGCTAGTGTCATTGATAATTTCCTTAAAGAACATGTTATTGCCGGACAGAGCAAAAGATAATGATAAATAAAGAGGGTTGCTGAACACAAGGGTTCTGACAGTCTTTGAGACAGGTGTTTTTTTGAGCAACCTGAAACTGCTTTAGACTAATCAATAGTAATCTGGTTAAAAGTAGTTTGGTTAATAGCAGTTTGATCGATATCAATTTGGTCTGATGCTATCTGTCTTAACATGTATCTTATATGTATTAATAACGAAGCACTGTTATGATCCGGAAATATAATACTTGCTTAATAGCATCGATTACGACGTTGCTACTGATAACATCGCCTGTTTATGCCGAGCCACTATCCCTGCATATAGATGTAGCGGAAGGGGGGCGACTAAGTGACAAAAATATAACAGCACTGGAATCATTTCTTGAACCTGAAGGCTGTGATATCAGAGTTGTCAGAGGTCAGTCAGGCACTGATCTTAAGTTTATTGTGGCGCCAGCAGACAAAGAGCTTGTTTCGGCCTATGAGTCTTTGGCACAGCCAAGAACATGGCAGGGCCAGGCTTTAACAAGTTCACTATTGGTAAAGAAAAGTACTGCAATCTCATCGCTGGAGGCTCTTCAAGGTCAGCGTATCGCTTTTGTAAGTGATGATGCCTATCTCGGGCGTAAGCTAGCCGAGGCCGCATTAAATAAATCAGGCGTTAAAGTTGCCAGTGATGATATCTATATTACCGGTGGCTATCAGGGCTCAATGACAATGTTGCTGCATGGCGATGTATTTGCAGCTGCAATAGCAGGGCCGTTGGCTAAACGCTGGGTAAAAGCCAATGATCTGAGCATCATTTATACCAGTGCGGATCAGGCCATAGGCGGACTATGGATTAAAAAAAACTTACCCTCTGAAGTAAAACGTCAATGCCGTAGTGCATTCTCTAAAGTGCAGCGTGAATCCCGGCGGGATGCAAAGATGCGTCTGTTTCCTCTCTGGCTCGAAGGCTTTTTAACCCCCGATAGCTGATTTTATTGATCAACTTATGCAGCTGTGCCTATTCAGTTTTTTTTAGTTGTGCCTGTGTAAATGTTGGGCTTCTGGTTAATCTTTATTCATTGCCTGACAAGTAGGTAAGTAGAATTTTTAACGCGGTTACATAAGCAGCATTGATCCCTGTGGTCAGTATTGCCAAGAGGTTTACGTGAGCATAGCCACAACTTTTTTTAATACCACTGTGGGCGAATACCCACCGAAAGCTGACCGCATTCCTGGAAATGGAGCGGTATGGGTAGGTATTTTTGCCGAAATGACAGAATTTGCCCTGATGTTTATGGTGTATTTTCTGGCACGGGTTCACTATCAGGAAATCTTTGCTGAAGGCCCGCTAAGGCTGAATACCATGGCCGGTATGCTCAATACACTGGCAATGCTGACCAGCAGTTATTTTGTTGCCCGGGCGATGAATGCTATCCGTGCGGATCAGTTAGTTCAATGTGGCCGGTTTCTGTGGGGTGCAGTCGGCTGTGGCGTGGTTTACCTGATAATTAAGTATTGGGAGTATCGCTGGAACATTGAGCAAGGGATTGAAGTCGAAACCAATCTGTTTTTTGGCGTTTACTATTACATGACCTTTAACCACTTTCTGCATGTAGGTTGGGGGAGTGGCGCCATTATATGGGGCATATGGCGACTAAAAACCGGTGCCTATAGCGCGAAAGATCATGAAGGTCTCGAAGCGATAGCCAGCTATTGGCATATGATCGATCTGACCTGGATTGTCATGTTTCCTCTGCTTTATGTTTTCCGCTAGAAGCAATAACGTTATCGGAGCTTATTATGTTTGCTAAACCCTCGGTTCATCAGGTCTGGGTAATGCTAATGGTGATAACCATCGGCAGTGCGTTGTTAGCCGAAAGCGGCGAAACTAATGTTCTGATTACACTGTTGATCGCGTTAAGTGTCATGCTAAAGGGGCGTTTAGTGGTGGAGCGTTTAATGGAGCTACGTAATGCTAACCCTTATATACGGTTTGCGATGAACTTCTATTTTTATATGGTGCCCGCGCTTATTGTGATGGTTTATCTGATACCTGATCAGCTGGCACAGCTGACTACCTTGTAAAAAATTCAGTCAAGCAAACGCCTTTTTAATCTGTTTTACAGCTATTCTCATACTACAGATCGATGAAAGAGGTGTAGTCTGTGGCTGAAATTAATCATAAGGTCGGTATTAGCGCATCGCCTGCAGCTGTTTATGCATACCTGACAACTGACGAAGGTCTGGCTCACTGGTGGACCTGGGATGTGTCAGGAGCGGGTGCTGTTGGTTCTGTGATCGCTTTTCGTTTTCAGGGTAAAGGACCTGATTTCAAGGTAGTGGAACTGCAACCCAGTAATCTTGTGCGCTGGCAGCATACTGGTAATGTGCCGAGTGAGTGGGTTGGAACAGAGATTTCCTTCGTATTAGATGAAACTGAGAGTCAGACGTTTGTTCGCTTTAAACATTCCGGTTGGCAGGAGGCTTCAGATTTTCTGGCCCATTGCAGTACTAAGTGGGCGGTTTTCCTGTTAAGTCTTAAAGGTTCTCTGGAAACAGGCAGGGGTCATCCGTTTCCGGATGATCTGCATATTGATCACTCGTAATGCAGTACCTTTCAGAGGTTTATTCTATGCAGCCTATTGAACAAAAGTCAGCTGCTTGCCCTTATTGTGGCGAGATGATTGAGTTGGTGCTAGATCTGAGTGTGGGTGAACAAGAGTATATCGAGGATTGTCAGGTCTGCTGCAGGCCCGTCAGTGTTGCGCTGACTATTGATGAATCAGGCGTACAAGTCACTTTAAACCACGAAAATGAGGCATAAAAAAACGCTGCTTATTTAACAGCGTTTTTGTATGGGCTTGGTCAAACTTACTTAGTCGATCAGGCCGTAATCGTTACGCAGAATATCGACGATCTCTGCTTTAGGATTTTCAGACAGTACCAGCTTTTCGCCGATAATCTTTTCTGCAATTCCTACATAGGTATCGGAAACTTTCTGGATCAGTGATGCTGGCAGCTCGTTATCACGGGCCAGACCGTAGCGTTCTTCCATACGGTCTTTGTTTACCAGAATGTCAGAATCAGGGAAGTGACTCAGTAGTTCCTGGCGGAATACTTCTTTAGAGTTTTCGATAACTTTGCCTTCACGGTATGAAGCGCCATCCCAGATACGTGATGAATCAGGTGTGCCTACTTCATCCATATAGATGAGTTTCTCTGCACCTTCAGCGTCGGTTACGTAGCCGAATTCAAACTTAGTATCGACAAATACCTGATCAATCTTTTCCAGTTCGTCGCTAATTACGTCGAAGCCTTCTTTAAGCAGCTTTTCGTACAGGTCGATATCTGACTTAGAACGGAACTGGAACGCTTCGTGGTTATTAACGATATCATCACGGGTGATGTTTACGTCATCCACTTCTGGTACGCCAGGAATACCGGTCAGAATACCTTTGGTTGAAGGAGTGATCAGCAACTCTGGTAATTTCTGGTCTTTTTGGAGACCGTCCGCAATTTCAATACCGCAAAATTCACGTTCGCCCTTAGCGTATGAACGCCACATAGATCCGGTAATGTACTGACGGCAGATCGCTTCGATCATAACCGGTTTAGCTTTCTGAACAACCCATACCAGCGGGTGCGGGATATCCAGAATATGGCTGTCAGCCAGGCCATTTTCACGGAACAGTTTGAACCAGTGGTTAGAGATAGCGTTCAGTGCAGCGCCTTTGCCTGGCACTCCCTGCATTCCGCCTTCACCGGTCCAGATGCACTCGAACGCAGAGATGCGATCGCTAATGACCATAACTGCAAGTTCAGCATCTTCATGGACATTGTAGCCTTTCTCTTTGATCAGACGGCGACTATCCGACTGGGTCAGCCAATAGACTGAACGTACTTTGCCACTGTGTACCGGCAGGTCGGTACGGATCGGAAGATCGTTATTTACTGCCAAAACCTTATCTGCAAGACTCATTTGCAAACTGTCCTGTAATTCGTGAAAAGAAGGAGATTAATACACCAGAACTTTCAATGCTTGTCGGAACACGACAGGGATGAAAAA
Source organism: Amphritea balenae (assembly GCF_003858655.1). Taxonomy (GTDB): domain Bacteria; phylum Pseudomonadota; class Gammaproteobacteria; order Pseudomonadales; family Balneatricaceae; genus Amphritea; species Amphritea balenae. The sequence continues at coordinate 18,949 of NZ_RQXV01000014.1, read as the reverse complement.
GCCTTTTTTATGCGGGTTTCTGGAAACGGGATATTACACAGATTTGTATTTTCCTGCCAGCTTTTAGCGGTTTTGCATCAGTATTGAGCGCACAGATAAACAGATCGTGGTGTCAAAACTGCTAAGCTGATATCTGAATTAACCTTTTATACTGTTGGATCAGGGCTTGGTTATTTTATAAAAGATAGAGGAGTGAAGCAGTGCTGCAGGAGAAAGTCGCCATAGTGACAGGGTCAGGTCGGGGTATTGGGGCTGCAACTGCTCGCTTATTAGTCGGGCAGGGCTATGCTGTTTGCATTAACTACCGCAGTAACCGCAAAGCGGCTGAATCCCTTAGGGATGAACTGGAGCAAAGGGGGGGCAGAGTTATCGCTGTTGAGGCCGATGTGTCTTATGAAAATCAGGTTGTTGAGCTGTTTAACCGAGTTGATCATGACCTTGGCAGGGTCTCAGCCCTGGTCAACAATGCGGGTATTTTATTACCACAAATGCGGCTTGATCAGATGGATGCGGTACGTATTAACCACCTGTTTTCGAGTAATGTAACCGGTTATTTTCTCTGTTGTCGTGAAGCTGTTAAGCGGATGTCTTCCCTGTATGGTGGTGCTGGTGGCGCCATTGTTAATGTATCTTCGGTTGCATCGCGCACCGGTTCCCCCGGAGAGTACATTGACTATGCAGCGACTAAGGGCGCGATTGACTCACTTACCCGGGGGTTATCTGTCGAAGTTGCTAACGAAGGGGTTCGCGTTAATGCTGTACGACCTGGCTTTATCGATACTCAGATGCATGCGGATGGCGGTGAGCCGAATCGGATTGAGCGATTGAGGAAGGCAATTCCAATGCAGCGTGGTGGTCGTGTTGAAGAGATTGCTGAGGCGATTGTGTGGCTGCTTTCCGATGCGGCATCTTACACTACCGGTAGTTTTATTGATCTTGCCGGTGGTAAGTAAATACATTTAATTGATGTTCTAACTCTTTGTATTTAAATATAACAATAAGCCTGTTCGTCGGTTATAGAATCTTACTAATCAGCTAATAATAAATAGTAATTAAATTTAACAGACGGCTATCGCTATACTGGATGCCTTCCTTCTGAGGTATCGCCGTGTCATCTGACCTATCAACATTTTATAGCGAAAACCCGTCTGCCCGCTGGCTGGCACTGGCCAGTATCTGTATCGCAGTTTTCCTGATTCCGCAGTCGATGTCTTCAGTCAATATAGCGCTTCCTGCTATCGCCGAAGCATTGCAGGCCGATGCGGTGTTAGTCAGCTGGATTCCTGCGGCTAACTTGTGGGGCAGTATTGTGTTAATGCTTCCTGCAGGACGAATTGCAGACATTGTCGGACGTAAATTAATTTACCTGATTGGAGTACTGGGCTTTGCCCTGGCGTCGCTGTTAGTGTTGCTGGTTGATACGGTTGAAATGCTGATAGGGGTAAGGGTATTACAGGGGCTGTTCAGTGGCTTGGTGTTTGCCACGGCGATGGCAATTGTTGCTGCAGTATTCAGTAATAATAATCGGGGCACTGCATTAGGCCTTACGGCCACCTCGGTCTATCTGGGTTTAACTTGTGGTCCGTTAGTCGGAGGCTGGCTTACAGAGCATATAAGTTGGCAGAGTGTTTTCTGGGTGCCGGTACCGCTGGCGTTAGTTTCTTTGAGCCTGGTTATGATCTTTGTCAAAAACGATCGCATCTCAAACCGTGACTCTGTTCAGAAACCACAGTCGCTAGACTGGTTGGGCTCATTGTTGTTTATGGTCTGTGTCAGCTTGTTACTGTTTGGCCTGGCGGGACTGCCTGCCTTGGTAAATCTGGCGATGCTTATTGCCGGGGTTGCACTGTTATTGTTGTTTATCTATCAGCAAAATAGGAGTGAAAAACCGCTGATTCGGTTTAAAGTATTGGCTGAAAACCGGGTGATGAATCGTTCTTTGATTGCCAGTTTCCTGATGTATTCCGGTAATTATCCTGTGCTTTTTCTCCTGAGTCTCTATTTGCAGTACCTGCAGGGCATGTCGCCTAGCGAATCGGGCCAGTTAGTATTGATTCAGGCGCTAATGATGGCGATATTGGCGCCTGTTGCAGGCCGTTTATCGGATCGCTTTCAACCGCGACTGATCGCCACGGCTGGGTGTTTATTATTCAGTAGCGGCTTTGGTTTGTTGGTCTTCCTGTCGGAAGCAACCAGTTATACTTACCTGGTGGTTGCTATGGTATTACTGGGTATAGGCTTTGGTTGTTTCTCTTCACCGAATAATAATGCCGCCTTAGGTTCAGTGCCTCAGGACAGGTTGAGTATTGCATCAGCGTTACTCAACCTGTCGCGTACCAGCGGTAATATGTTCAGTATGGCGATTATTATGCTGTTGGTTAATCTGTTTCTGGGCAGTGAACAGATACAACCGGATCAGTATCCTCAGTTAATGAGGCTGGTTCAGACCGGCTTTGTTATCGCCTTTGGTTATACATTATTAGCTGCATGGTTTTCATATAGCCGGGGTAATGTAGAGCGTTGAACTCATTAATATTAGGGTTATAGGTTAAGCCTACGTTCAAGCCCCATTTCGGCCATGATGCGGGTCGCGATCTCCTCAATTGAGAAATGTGTGGTGTTGATGCAGGGTAGCTGTTCCTGACGGTACATACGCTCAACAATACGTACTTCATCCTCGCACTGATCTAGCGAAGCATAGCGACTATTTGCCCGTCGTTCATGACGAATTGAAGCTAACTGGAAGGGATCAATCGTCAATCCATATAGTTTGTCTTTATATGGCCGTAAGGTTTCCGGCAGCTCAGCACTGTTCAGGTCACAGTCGGTAAGGGGGTAGTTTGCAGCTCGTACCCCAAACTGGAGTGCCATGTAGAGACAGGAGGGGGTTTTACCACAGCGTGAAACACCGGTGAGGATAATATCTGCCCGGTCATATTGCACTGTACGGGCGCCATCATCATTATCGATAGCAAAATTTACCGACTCAATACGATCCATATAGCGGTTTACTTCGTTGATAGCATGGGATTTACCGACGCTATATGAAGAGTGGCTGCCAAGCTCTAGTTCTAACGGCTTTAAAAAGGCGGAAAATACATCAATTTTGTAGGCAACGCAGGTTGAGATAACTTCTCGTATCGCTTCATCGACAACCGTATCAAAGAGAATAGGGCGCTGTCCGTCCTGTTCTGCAATGAGGTTAATTTTGTCGACTACTTCAACCGCTTTTTCAATGTTATCAATATAGGGCAGTGTTACTTTTTCAAAGCGTATTGAACCGAACTGGGCTAACAGGCTATTACCTAATGCCTCTGCGGTGATACCTGTACCATCAGATATGAAAAAAGCTGTACGTTTCATGATGTTATCTGTTCCTGACGTCATTAAACTGTATTCAATATTGATTATTATCAGGTTAACGCTGGGTGCTGTATAGCGGTTAGGGCTAGAAAACCGGATATTGATCAACAAACTGTTTCAGAGCGCAGAATTTAATATCGGTTTACAGTATTATTCCCAGATATATAAAAAAGACAGGAGTGCAGAGCTTTGCCGGAATATATCGTTCGTCTTGATCAGGTTGGTATGGATGATATTGAGCAGGTGGGGGGGAAGAACGCCTCACTTGGAGAGATGATAACTGAGTTGTCTGGGGCCGGGGTAAGGGTTCCTGGTGGCTTTGCTACAACTGCAACTGCATTTCGTGATTTTCTTGGTCATAATCAGCTGGATCAACGCATCAATGAAGCGCTGGCAAGTCTTGATTCTGATGATGTAAACGCCCTGGCAGATACAGGCGCCAGAATTCGTCAGTGGATCCTTGAAACACCGTTTCCTGAGTCGTTAAATCAGGCTATTGATCAGGCTTATCAGGATATGGACGGTCATGCTGACATGGCTGTCGCCATTCGTTCATCTGCCACCGCTGAAGACCTGCCGGATGCATCCTTTGCGGGTCAACAGGAAACCTTCCTGAATATCCGCGGGTTAGATAATATTAAAATCGCGATTCATGAAGTGTTTGCTTCGCTCTACAATAATCGTGCTATCTCCTATCGGGTTCATCATGGTTTTGAGCATCACGAGGTCGCGTTATCTGCGGGTATACAGCGAATGGTGCGCAGTGAAACCGGCGCCAGTGGTGTTATGTTTACCCTTGATACTGAATCTGGTTTTCAGCATGTAGTCTTTATAACTTCAGCCTACGGGCTAGGTGAAACCGTTGTTCAAGGCGCTGTAAATCCCGACGAATTTTACGTTTATAAGCCTACTTTGCGTCAGGGAGCTCCGGCAATTCTGCGTCGGAATATGGGTACTAAAGCGATCAAGATGGTATATGGCGCTCAAGGTACAACCGCTGCAGCCGTTGAAACCGTCAAGGTTCCTGTTGCAGAGCGCAGCAAGTTCTCCATTAATGATGAGGATGTGCAGAGCCTGGCCCGTATCGCGATGACTATCGAAAAACACTACGGCCGGCCAATGGATATTGAATGGGCGAAAGATGGCGATGATGGTGAGCTTTATATTGTTCAGGCCCGTCCTGAAACAGTTAAAAGTCGTGCTAACAATGCTGTTATTGAACGTTATCTGTTAAAAGAGACCGGTAAAGTGCTGGTGGAAGGACGTTCAATTGGCCACCGTATCGGCAGTGGGCCGGTACGTATTGTTGAAAGTATCAATGATATGGATAAGGTTCAGCCCGGTGATGTGTTGGTAACGGATATGACCGACCCTGACTGGGAGCCGGTTATGAAGCGCTCTTCAGCAATCATTACTAACCGCGGTGGACGTACCTGCCATGCTGCCATCATTGCCCGGGAGTTAGGTATTCCGGCCATTGTTGGATGTGGCGATGCTACTGAAAGGCTGGACGCTGGTCAGGAGGTTACGGTCTCCTGTGCTGAAGGCGATACAGGGCGTGCCTATGAGGGCCGTCTGGACTTTGAGCACCAAACCAACAAAGTCGAATCTATGCCGCCGTTGCCATTTGATATTATGATGAATGTCGGTAATCCGGATCGTGCATTTGATTTTCAGGCTTTACCGAATGCCGGGGTTGGACTGGCCCGGCTTGAGTTCATTATTAACCGCATGATCGGTATTCATCCGAAGGCGTTGATTCACTTTGATCAGCAAGAGGAAGGCCTGCAACGGGTTATCGAACGGCGCATCTCCGGCTACGAGAATCCTATTGAGTTTTACATCGCAAAGCTGGTGGAAGGCATATCAACACTGGCGGCTGCGTTCTATCCAAAGAAAGTGATAGTGCGGATGTCTGACTTTAAATCTAATGAGTATGGACATCTGATCGGCGGTGAAGCGTTTGAGGCCAGTGAAGAGAATCCAATGCTGGGTTTCCGTGGTGCTAGTCGCTATATTGCAGAGTCATTCCGTGAGTGTTTCGAGCTTGAATGTCGGGCACTGAAATATGTCCGGGATGAGATGAAACTGACTAACGTAGAAGTGATGATCCCGTTTGTGCGCACCGTAGGCGAGGCAAAGCAGGTGGTAGATCTGCTGGCTGAGAACGGTCTTCGCAGGGGTGAGAACGGTTTGAAAGTGATAATGATGTGTGAGATCCCATCAAACGCACTGTTAGCTGATCAGTTCCTCGAGTATTTTGATGGTTTCTCTATTGGCTCTAATGACCTGACCCAGCTGACACTTGGTCTGGACCGGGATTCCGGTGTCATTGCGCATCTCTTTGATGAGCGCAACGAAGCGGTACGTAAGCTGCTGGCAATGGCGATAGAAGCTTGTCGTAAACAGGGTAAATATATTGGTATCTGTGGCCAGGGGCCTTCAGATCATCCTGATCTGGCTAAATGGCTTATGGAGCAGGGGATCAGCTCAGTTTCTCTTAATCCTGACTCTGTACTTGATACCTGGTTCTTCCTTGCTAATGGTGAAGATGAGCCGGTTAGTGAGTAATATTTATACCGTTATCTATACTATCGCTTCTAAAATCCGGTCAGGCCGTGCAGTTGTGAGTAAACAGCGTGCGGCTTGATCGGTTTGTTCAGATTAATACAGCTTACAGCCGACAACAGGTTCGGTTGTTGCTGGCTCAGGGGCAGGTCAGGGTTGCCGGTAAGGTAGTTCGTGATGCTGAGGTCAGGGTTGACAGCTTTGTTCGTATAGAGCTACAAGAGCAACTATTACAGGACACAAATGCCGTTTATCTGATGCTTAATAAGCCTGCTGGTATTGTCAGTGCGACAGAGCACCCTGAACACCAAACGGTTATCGATCTGTTACCAGAGCACCTCAGGGCTGGCGTGCATTATGCCGGCCGATTAGACCTTAAAACGACCGGTTTGATGCTTCTGACCAATGATGGGCTCTGGTCTCGCCGAGTCACCCAACCTGAAACAGAAACGGCTAAGGTCTACCTGGTGACCACCAAAGACAAGATTTCATCTGAGGTGGCAGAGGTGTTTCACAGGGGAATCTATTTTAAGTATGAAGATATCACTACCCGTCCCGCTGAACTGGAACTGATAAGTGATTACCAGTGTCGCTTAACCCTTCATGAGGGGCGCTATCATCAGGTAAAGCGGATGTTTGGTTACTTTGATAACGAAGTTACGGCACTACACCGGGAATCCATTGGTGCTATACAACTAGATCCCGACTTAGAGCCCGGTGAGTATCGCACTCTTTCAACTGACGAAATTGTACTGTTTTAAGCTTTAGCGCCTTATTAGATTTTATATAGCCTATAGTTAATTTTTTACTTGAATAGCTTGATTTAAGTTATTGTTATTAAATAGGTTTGCCTTAGTGTCTAAGATTTATCTATCGTTACTATTTGCTTTGTAAATTTGCCACCTGACAAAAGTCTGGGGAAGCTTATCAGTATAGCCAGACAGACTAATGCGCCTACAGTTCCTGCCAGATGAGCAGCGGGATAAGCGGGCCAGGGACTCTGACTAAACAGTGTTACCTGACTAAACTGCTCCCAGATAAGTTTTATCAGACAGATAGCCAAAGGCAGCCAGCCGGTGGCTGAGGGTTGCTTTAGTGCAAAGATTACCAGGCTGAATATCAGGGGAGAGAATAGAATTCCCGATAAGCCAGCATAACGGGTAATCATGGCCCAGTCTGACAATAGAAGAGCGTCGACGGTCACAATAGCTGCTGCCAAAGATATGAAAAGTAGCTTGCGTGAGTGGCGCTCCAGATAGCCTGCAGCAAGACTAAAAGCCAGCAGATCCCAACCCAGGTGACTTAGCGATGTATGGCTAAAATGTCCGCTTACAAGTCGCCAGAACTGGCCCTCTGAAATCAGCTCCCGGTCAAAGTAGCTTAGCTGAAACAGCTCTGGAGATTGACTCAGGAGGGTGCTGATCATGATCATTAATAAGGTACAAACAGGTACGGAAGTTGTGTTGCTCCCCGTCGCAGAGACGGGGAGTTGTCGTAAATGATTGTATAGAGATTTAAACATACCGGTCTCAGTGTTTATTACGGTTGCGGTTATTACTGAACTGGATCAGTAACATGATGCCGATCAGCAGTAATACCCAGTGACCGATAGCGCCTGAGCCGCCTGAACCAGTACCTAAAGATGCTCTGTTTTTAGATGGGTTGAACATAGGTTGCTGGTTATCAGTGCTTTTAGCTATAACAGGTTGCTGGGCTCGCTCTATACGGGCTTTTCGTTCTTTATCAGTGCGTTGCTGGTTGTCCCTGTTGATACCCAGTTTTGTAAAGGTTTCATCTCTAACGACCAGCATCGATGTATAGTCTGTGACCAGATCATATTGCAATGCCAGATCGGTTATAGCCTGTTTGGTATCAGCATCTTCACCCAGGTAATCCATTGTTGCCTGCAGATTTTCGATACTGGCGTAAGCCCATAAGCGTTCCAGTTCAGGGTGAAGCAGGTTTTGTTTTGGTAGTATTATCTCTGTACTGTAGCGGCGGGGTTGATCGCCGGCCATCGCACTGAGGGTCACTTTGACAGGCCCCGGCTTACGATAATGACCTAATACAGTGAGTTGTTCGCCACGGTACACTGAGTTGATCTGCTCTGGTGTGAGATCTGTAATACGACTGCCATCGAATTCCAGTTTAATATCCCGCAGTGCCTGATGAGTCATTTTGCTGGTTGCCAGCATCAATTGACCCACGATATCGTCAGCATTTGAAACACTGATCGCAAAGCCGTTCGAGATGTTAGCCATACCATCGAGTAGTGGGCGGTTAGCACTGTTGCCCATGACAAAGGTAAATAGCCTTATATCTGCTTTGTCCATCAACTTAAGAAAGCGTTTCTTCTCAGTAACACCAACATTAGCAACGCCGTCGGTAACCAGTATCATGGCAGTACTGCGATCAGCATCTAGACCTTTAAGTCCACGGGCAATACCAGAGTAGAGGTCTGTGCCGCTGCCTGGTTGATACTGTTCTAATTGCTGAAGAAGCGGTGTGATCTGTTCCGGTGTGGCACTTATAAATCCCTGAGTAAAGTCCGTGGTTCTGCTGTTGAACAGTACTATCTTAAAACGATCTTGTGGTTGAAGCTTGTTAAGCCCCTGACGTACGCCTTCAACCAGAGTGCTGTATTTACCTTTCATTGAGCCTGATACATCCAGTACGAATACCCAGTCTCGCCCCCCCTTAGTTTCGCCTAAATCATCTCCAGGCGTCAGGGTCATCATAAAGGTGCCGGTTTTATCGTTACTTTCTTTATAGCTGACCAGATCTAAGCTGCCTGGTAGATTCTGACTATGGCGCCAGTAAACTAAGATATCTTCATCGAGGTTAGCCGCGGGTAAGCCGACAGTATTGTTCTGGACGCTGGCGGACTGTTGCTGATCTGATAGCTGTTGTTGCTCTGCGGAGTCTTCAGCAATACCTGAAACAGCAGATGTTGAATTATTAGACATACTGATCTGCCAGTTATGTGAATCAAGCTGTTTAATGGTTGCCTGAGTATGTTTTGGTAAGCGAACAGAATCTATCGGGTAGCCTGATCGGACCGTCATATTAAAGCTAAACTTCTCGTCTACTACTTCGTTACGGTTCCAGAATGCATTCTTATGTTCATCTACACCGCCATCCTCTAAAGGATAGAGGTATCGACCGATGCCAGAATCGATATGGGTTGGCTGTATATAGACCAGTTTTACCCGTACATCACTGTTGGGCTGAACAGATGCTACGTTGATATCAAAGGTTTTGTAGCTGTCTTTTTCAACCAGCGCAGTTTCATGACCCGCTTGCTTTTCCTGTTCATATATCTCCCGGGCCTGTTGTTTTTTCACTACCTCTCCGGTGACAGGTTTGCCATCAATCCAATAGGTAAATTCACCTACAGCGGCATGCTCAGGCACGGGGAAGCTGTAGATTGCGTCAAGTGACTGGTTCGCTGGGTTATGGAAAATTTGCTCAACACTGGTAACGGCATAGCTGTCTTCCATTGTTACCTGAACATGATGTTCTTTAATGCTAAGTTCCGGAAAGCCTGAATTAACCGGTGACATCAGACCGGCAGCGCTGGCTTCTGGTACCACGGCTCCGAGAGTTAATGCGGTACTCAGTGCTATCGCACAGGGAAGGTTTTTAATGTTCATAATATGCCTCTGAATGATCGTTGGATCGGTGTCAGAGGCATAATGAAAGAGTGAGGGGAGAACACGAAGCAAAACGAACCAAGTATCATATTTTGATACCTGGCGTAGAAATATATGTAGAAAAATTGATAGTTGGTTTGAAAATTTATACTTTTTTATAGTTTTTAAACAAACTGTATTGCCACTGACGAATGGCTATCACCATGGTGTTGCCATGCTTCTTATCCATTGGCAGGGGAGTATCGTCCTGAATAAGGCTGTTAAATTCCTCAGCCAGTCGTTCCATTTTCTTCTGCATTGATAAATTGGTTTCTGCAGTCATTACTCCATTCAGAACGATCAGCTTTTCATGCTGCTTATCGAATCGAGAGCTGAAAAAGTCCTGTTCCACTTTCTGCTGGAAAAACTGTTGTATAGGGCCGTTGGGTAGCCAAGAAAAATTGGGATCTACCAACAATTTAACCCGGTTATTTGGCTGTAGCTCAATGATTTTAAGCCGATCAAGTTTTGCCAGCTTCTGGATGCAGGTATGCTCGCTAACCTGATAGTGAGTGAGGATATCACTAAAGCTGAAACCATTGATCACGCTAACGGTAATGAGCAGAAGCTCGAGATCAGAGGCTATCTCCTGTTCTTGTTCGCGGGTTAGCTGAGTTAAGCGCTGTTGGTCTCTGGCCAGGAGACGAAACAGCTCTGTGAGCTCAAGACCGGCGAGTTGAGCAACAACTTCTAATCGTTGTAGGGTGAAGTTCTGTTCTGAGAAGAGCCGCTTGACTGATGCTTCACTCAGTCCCAACGCCTGAGCGACATCGCAATAGGTTTTGCCCTGGGCTTTGAGCTGTTTTTTAAGGGTGTGAACCAGAGCCGCTGTTTGCGCCATAGGGATATTCCATCAGGTTTAGGGTATTAGTATTTAACACAATGCTGCTTTATTAATACAGAATTAGTTTGTTAAGTATTAAATATTGTATTTATACCGTTATCAATAACCATTAGAAAACTAAAAAAGCTGGACTTTACCATTGCACAAAGCGTTGATAGGGTAACCATTTAAGGGGGCATAAAATGGACTTTACGCTGAGCTTTATTTCGCACTTTTTTGATTTAATCGTGTTGGCAGCACCCCTGCTAAGTTTTTTACTCTTCTGGATTCTTGCTCTGGGCATATTAGCGGGGCGCAAAGAGGGGTGGCGATATTCCGATTCGTTATACTGGAGCCTGGTGACAGGAACAACACTAGGCTATGGAGACCTGATACCTACCTCGGCTTTAAGTCGCCTATTGGCGGTAATTATTACCCTCAGTGGCATGATATTTACCGGTATTCTGGTATCGCTTGCGCTGCATGCAGCCAGTGGCAGTATTGATGCAAGCATTCTTTAACCCCTAATAAGATTCATAATTATGAAATATAAAATACCGGAATCCCTGTCTACTCAACGGCTTGAAATGAAAAAAGTCACTATAGAGCACTGGCCCGATCTGCATCAGTACTATTCTGATGTCGAAGGCACCCGTTACACCACAGGTCGGGCGCTGACTGAAGGCGAGAGCTGGCGTCTGGTTGCTACTCTTATTGGTCATTGGGAAATTCATGGTTACGGACCCTATACACTGTTAGAAAAAGAAACAGCAAAGGTCTTAGGTGTTGTCGGTTTATGGTATCCGGGCGACTGGCCTGAGCCCGAAATTAAATGGGCCTTGCTTAGTCGCTATACCGGTCAGGGCTATGCTAGTGAAGCGGTCAGAGAAGTTCAGGCTATGGCGCACCAGTATCTGCCTGAATTGAAACTCATAAGTCTTATTTTTGAGAAAAACCTGCCATCCAGACAACTTGCTGTTGCGGTAGGTGCTACCTTTGAACGGACGATGATGTTCAGGGACAAGCCGGCAATGGTCTACAGACACCCATCGCTATGCTGACTTTATTCTGGCGGGGTTAAATAGCTAAAGTATCGCCTCTGGCATCATCTAATCTCTAATAAGCTGCTTTTTACAAAAGCTCTAACCAATAAGACTCATCTGAATTATCGTCTGATCCTGGTTAGCGTGATGCCACAAAGTATCGCCAGTAGTGCGATCAGGCTTTGTAATGATGCTGGCTCATTTAGCAGGATAGTGCCGGCAAAAAATGCCACCACCGGTATCAAGAAATTACAGTTTGATAGAAAGCTGGGGCCGGCACGATTAACAACAATAAAGTAGATGATTGATGCTACGCCGGTTGGCATCAGGCCAAGCCATATAACAGCAATAAGTGCTTTGGCTTCAGCCAGTTCAGTTAGCTGTTGAGTTATTTCACTGTATTCAAATATGCCTAGTGGCAGCAGTATGATGAATGAGCAGAGCATCATACCAGTACCTGCTACAGCAGGATGAAACGGTGGAAGTAAACGAATCAATACAGTATTAAAGGCATAGCTAGAGGCTGCAGCAAGAATGGCCAGTGCGCCATAGAAGTCTACGCTGCCAGCTGCTGCCGGGTTTAACAAAATAAATACGCCGGTGAAGGCAGTGATAAATCCCATTATCTTAAAACGATTTAACCGCTCACCTTCGATCAGGTAATGAGCTAGCAGCATAGTGACCAGTGGCATTATTGACATAAGCACGCCGGTGCTTGCCGATGGAACTGTTTGCTGACCCCAGGATATCAGCATAAAAGGCAGCGCACTGCCAAACAATCCCAACAGTAATAAACTAGCCCATGACTTAAGGTTGTTGGGTAGTTTTTTGCCTTTAGCAACGCAAAATAGCATCAGTACTATGACTGCACAGGCAATTCTTAGCAGTGTGATGGCGACAGGGCCAAGGCCTCCCTGAATAGCGACAGCGATCGCCATAAATGAAGTGCCCCAGACTAAAACCAGAAATCCCAGCAGTAACCAATTTATAAGTTGAGGATTAAGCACTAATAGAGCCTTTGGGATATTAAACAGCGGTGGCCGGTAGTCTATACTAGCAGGGCAGAGAGTAGTAAAAATTATTTATATCCAACCGGTACGCCAGGTCCTCCCATGAAAGTTTTCTATGTTTTAATTGCCCTGCTTGTTGTTGCGATAAGCTACTTTATTCTGCTGGGATTTATTTCACGCAGCGCTCAGCCTCCGGGACTGGTAGGTGGGCAGTTAGCACCTTGCGGCACTAAGCCAAATTCGGTCTGCAGTGAAAATGACCCTGATACAGCTCATTATGTTGCACCTGTTAACAGCGAACTCAACAGTCTTCAGTCAATAGTGCCTTTGATAGAGCAGCTAGGTGGTGGAAAGATAACTGTTAAGGAGCGCTATCTCTCTGCGGAATTTCGATCTGCTTTGTTTGGCTTTGTCGATGATCTGGAGTTACGTTTAGATGTCGAGAACAAGCTGATTCATTTGCGGTCGGCATCCCGGGTAGGTTATTCCGATATGGGGGTCAATCGTAAGCGGATAGTTCAGTTGCGGGCTTTGCTGGAAGCAACCGTTCAGCAAAGAGCCACGCTGGAGGTTGAGACATGAAACAGTCAAAGCGAGTTAATTATCTGGCGGGTTATAGTCCTGAATTACTGGCACAGGTAGAGCAACTGATTGATAACGGTAAGCTTCCTGATTATTTGCTATCACGTTATGGTTCAGCGCATCAGATAGGCAATTCTAAAGCGCTTTATCAGTATACCTTGGCGTTGAAGAACAAATTTTTGCGTAAATCACCGCCGCTGAGCAAAGTTGAATATGATGATCGAATCGATGTTATTCATAACGCACTGGGTCTACATACGCATATCTCCAGGGTGCAGGGGGGCAAGTTAAAAGCTAAAAAAGAGATTCGTGTTGCTACCGTGTTTAAACAGGCGCCGGAAGCTTTTTTACGAATGATTGTTGTGCATGAACTGGCTCATATCAGAGAAAAAGAGCATAACAAAGCTTTTTATAATCTCTGCCAGCATATGGAGCCGGATTACCATCAGCTTGAACTCGACCTGCGCTTGTACCTTACCTGTCTTGACCGTTTTGGTCCGATTTACTGAGCCTGTCATGCCGCTGCCTGACGATAAAATTATCGTATTTTATGATGGCGCTTGTCCCTCATGCGTCAACGATCGAAAATATTATGAGTCATTGCAGCGTTCGGATGATGCTGAGGTGGTATGGTTTGACATCACTGCTCAGGAAGAGGTTTTGCAGACGTTAGGCATTGATCCGCAGCTGGCTCTGACCGAACTGCATGTCAGAGATAAGCAGGGAATAGTTCACCGAGAGTTGGATGCCTATCGAATTTTGATGGCCAGAACGACACGTCTCAAGCTATTGGGCTGGTTACTGGGTTTACCACTTATCAGGCCGCTAGCCTCTTTCTTTTATCACAGAATGGTTACGCGGCGTCTTAAACGTGAAGGTCGGTTGCCTGACACTGACAATTGACCATTTCCTTTGTGCCTATGTGGCTTTGCTTGCTCTGACCTTGTGATTGCCTGAGCTGCCCGTTATTGTCATAAAAATGACCTTATCTGTTCTTTTTCTTCCTCTGATTGCTCATTACATTAGCTCTTTAAATTGTCTGTTTAATCAACAGTTTCCTAAAGGAGATATCCATGTCGATATGGAAAACAGAGATGTCAGTCGCACAGCTACAGGCATTTATGAAAAACACCCTGGTTGAACATCTGGGAATTGAGATTTCAGAGATAGGCTCAGACTATATCCGGGCAACGATGCCTGTTGATCCGCGCACCCATCAACCTATGGGGATCCTTCATGGCGGAGCGTCAGTGGTGCTGGCTGAATCACTGGGTAGTATGGCCGCACAATTGGCCGCTGAACCCGGTCATCCCTGTGTCGGGCTTGAAATTAATGCGAATCACCTGGCGAGTATCCGTACCGGTAGTGTTACAGGTACGGCCAGACCTGTCCATATCGGTCGCTCGACGCAGGTCTGGGATATTCGTATCGAAGATGATAATGGCAAAGCCATCTGTGTCTCCCGTTTAACCATGTCTGTGTTATCGAATTAAGCCGGCAATAGCACGGAGGAGGCACTGATTGTTAAACAACAGATTTTTGTTTAACGGGTTCTTTTTCCGTCAGATGTTTGCCAAACATTCGGTAATAAAGCTTGATCCAAAATGGGGATAGCAACGTGGTATAGACAATGACCATAACCAGTGCGGTATAGGTGCCATCATCAAACACGCCTGCGGCTTTGCCGAGCCCTGCAAAGATGAGGCCTACTTCGCCGCGGGGCACCATCGCCATGCCGATAACAATTCGACGGGGAAGGGGTTCATCAATCAGTAAAGCACCGGTGAATTTAGTGCAGATAGCCAGCGCTACCAAAGTAAGGGAGAATCCCCAAAAAAACAGAGAACCCCAGTCTACCGCACTCAGGTCGAGAGACAGTCCTACCGCTACGAAGAATATAGGGGTAAAGAGCTGCACTATGGGTTTCATCTGCTGTTCAATACGCTCAGAGAACTCGTGGTCAGTTTGAATAGCTAAACCAAAGGGCAGGAAGAAACGCCGCGACAGTGCGATACCGGCAGCAAAGCCACCCAGCAGCTCAGGAGCGCCAAACCAATAGGCAAGCCAGGCAAAAAACAGCACCAGAGCTACGATTGTGGTAGGGATAAGGCCCGGATTTTCGATTCGCTGGTCAAGCCGCTTAATCACCTGAGACATTAACTTTGCCAGGATAGGCGCCAGCATAAAGAAGATACCGACATATAGCAGCACTTTGCCGGTATTAACCCAGTTGACTTCCCCTTTAACGGAAAACTCAAATAACAGTGCCAGCAGAATAACGCCCAAAACATCATCAAGCACAGCCGCACCAAGCGTGATCTGACCTTCGCGACTATTTTGCTTGCCAACGTCAGAAAGCGTGCGCACCGTGATTCCTATACTGGTCGCAGTTAGCGTACCACCGATGAACAGGGAGACGAGGTAATCAAGTTCAAACAGGTAATGGGCAGCACAAAAGCCGATAATTAGCGGCGCAAAAAATCCGCCCAAGGCGACCACTATCGCTTTTCCGCCGGCATCCATTAGTTTATTGAAGTCTGTCTCAAGACCAACTTCAAACAATAGTAGTATGACGCCAATTTCGGCCAGAATAATAATAAATTCATTGCTATCGACCCAACCTAAGAGACTGGGGCCTATGATTATCCCGGCTAATAGTTCACCGATAACACTCGGGGCGCCGAATACCGTTGCTATCTCACCAAACAAACGAGCTGCAACCAGAATGGCTAACAGTTGAATCAGATAATCATGGACTTCCATTGTATCCTCACAGACCGATGCAGGTGTCGGATATAAAGACTATTCAGGTTATAGCCTAACTGAGCAGTAATCCTGATTATTTGTGCTGGAACAAGGTTTTAGCCGATTGTTATCCGTCGGCAAATTAAACACAGCAGGTTTACTAATCAGTAGCCAATGCGATGAATAATTCAGTTATCTTTTTACCTTGTTATTCCTGATAGAGGTCTGCCGGTTATCACTCAGTGGCGTGAAAATGTAAATTCATGACGAAATACGGTAAGTCATAGATATATTAGGAAATATCACTGCTCAAATAGTGTGCAGGGCAATTAGTTGGTGCTAGACTGCGTTTTAATTAGCCGGCATTTTATGTCGGCTTTTTGCGTTTTTTTATATTTTTTAGCTGTATTGCTTCAGCAAGTGAGATCGAATTGCGTTCAACATTACTGTCTTTATTATCGCTATTAATCAGCAGCATGATTCTCTTTTTGGGAGTCGGCCTGATGAACGTTTTGGTGCCTGTTCGTATGGGGCTGGAGGGTATGGCTACCGATACTATTGGTATGGTGTTGTCACTGTATTTCGTGGGTATGCTGATCGGCGCTTTTTACAGTAAACAGTTAGTACAGCGGGTAGGCCATATCCGGACATTTGCTGGCAGTGTCGCTATTGAAGCTATCTGCATTCTGGCCTTTGCTCTGGATGCTGATCCATGGCTTTGGGGAGGGCTAAGAATTCTGCTTGGCTTTAGTCAGGCTTGCCTGCTAACGGCCATGGAAAGTTGGTTAAGTGACAGTGCATCGGAAGATACCCGGGGTAAAATACTGGCTGTCTATCATGGTTGTGTTCTGGTCGGTTTGTTTGGTGGTCAGTTCCTGATAGGTGTCGCAGATCCAGCTGAAGATAAGCTGTTTATTATTGTTGGTATTCTGTTTTCCCTGGCTGCGCTGCCGGTGCTGTTTAGTCGGGCTCAGGCCCCTTCTATTGAGGCCGTAGTCCCTATGTCTATAGTGGCACTTTTTCGTATCTCTCCGCTCGGCGTTGCCAGCTGTTTGGTGGCGGGGATAGTCTATTCGGCTTTGTTCAATCTACTGCCTGTATTTGCCGCTGAATATCAGATCGTCGGTTTTCAACTGTCAGTATTCATGGGTTGTGCAATTTTTGGTGCTTTTATACTGCAGTTCCCGGTGGGCTACCTGTCAGACCGGTTTGATCGACGTACGGTTTTGTTTGTCCTGCTAATCATATCTTCGGTGGCGGGTCTGGCGGTTATACCGTTGGCTAAAGCGGGAATGATTGTCGGCATTTTTGTACTCACAGGTTTGACGGCAGGAATAATTGCCTGTTTCTATCCACTGAGTATTGCTGAAGCATTCGATAAGCTCAAAAGGAGTGAAATGGTTTCCGCCATGGGCAGTATGTTACTTGCCTTTGGTATCGGCGGCGCGGTCGGGCCGTACACTGGATCTCTGATAATGGAGCTTTTTGGTGGTGCTACCTTGTTTTACTTCCTGGCAGTCAGCCAAATGTTGCTAGCGCTGTTTACTTTGTACCGTATGACCGTCAGAAAAGCCCTGCCAATTGCAGAGCAGGAAGGCTTTGTCATGCAAGGTGCTGCTATTTCAACGGCACTGGATCTTGATCCACGTACTGAATATATAGAGCCGGAAGCCCCTCTAAGCCAAGAAGCAGAAGCGGCAATTACTATTGCTGAATCAGATCCAGCGGCAGCGGTTAAGATGGCCAGGGCGATGGTTATTAATAATCCGGAAAAAGGTGCAGAAGTTGCCGCAGCGGTTGCTACTGTACCGGGTATCGATGTCATGCGTCTGTATGAGGTGTTGAAAGAGGCAGCACCTTATCAGATTCTCGAAACCACTCAGGCCATTGTAAAAGCCAAGCCTGATCTTGCGGGTGAACTGGTATCTCAACTGGCCGAGTGGTATCCACAGCAGGTGGTTGCAGTTGCAATAGAGATCGGCCGGGTTCTACCTGAACTACGCATAGAGATGGCGCGGATAGCCGCCGATTCAGCACCGGAATCAGCAACTCAGGTTGCCGAATATTATTCTCGGGTGATCGCTGAAGAACGCGAAGCTGTACGTCCGGCTGACCGGGAAAGTGATACCAGTGAAGTAGATGCACTTAATATTGTTTCCGAACTATGGGAAGCCAGCCCTGAACAGGCGCTGGATGTTGCAGCAGCTATGGTTGATGCTGTGCCTGAAACCGCAGTCTCTGTTGCTGAAGAATATATAGCTAATGCTATGCACGAGCAGCAGGAAAGTGTGCATGAAAATAATTTTCCTGATGATGAAGTGGATTACCAAAGCACGGTTGACCTGGTTGCACGTATCTCTGAAATAGCACCTGAACAGGCGTTAGATGTGGCGGTTGCTGTTGTTGAAGCCATTCCTGATAGCGCAGCAGATGTTGCTGCTGAAGTTGCAGGCAATATCGGTGATGATGAAATAGGGACTGATGATTCTGATACTACTACAGATGATGTTGAAACTGTTGTTGGAGATGTTAGCGAAGCGGGTAGCGACAACGAGGCTGCGGTTGAGCTTGTTCAGCGTTTAAGCGAGGCAGCGCCCGATAACGTGCTTGATATCGCGGCGGCAGTCGTTGAGGCTGTACCTGATAGTGCTGCCGGTGTAGCTGCAGAAGTAGCAGGCAACATAACTGACAATGAAGATGGTAGCGAAAGCAGCGTCTGGGCAGGTGACAGTAGTGACAACGAAGCGGCGGTCGAACTGACGCAGCGGTTAAGTGAAGCGGCCCCGGATAATGTGCTGGATGTTGCTGCTGCCATCGCAGAAGCTCTGCCAGAAAGTGCCGGAGATGTTGCTGCGGAAGTAGCATCAAATATTACTGACAATGAGGATGGAACTGAGAGCAGCGTCTGGGCAGGTGACAGTAGTGACAACGAAGCGGCGGTCGAACTGACGCAGCGGTTAAGTGAAGCGGCCCCGGATAATGTGCTGGATGTTGCTGCTGCTATCGCAGAAGCTCTGCCAGAAAGTGCCGGAGATGTTGCTGCGGAAGTAGCATCAAATATTACTGACAATGAGGATGGAACTGAGAGCAGCGTCTGGGCAGGTGACAGTAGTGACAACGAAG
>NZ_RQXV01000013.1 GCF_003858655.1 Amphritea balenae | reverse complement strand
CCGTCGCGATACTGATCGAGTGGTTATTACAGGAAAAACCAGCAACCTCCTGGCTCGCCTCTGTTTCTTCGCGCTGACGCAAAGCCCACAGGGAAATAACATTAAAGATGATCGCTGATTTAATATCGCCATCAAAAACTCGATAACAACGAATCAGAAAATCCGTTGAAAAAGATACAAACCCCAGCTTTTGAGCCAGTTCATCTGCATCATAACTGGCACGTAGGCTAGTTGGCATACCTCCTCCTAAAAATGAAGATTTATTTTGGTTCGAGCCAGCCTTCAATGCAGTGTTTTTATCCATGTTAACTCCCGTGTTTCATTTTCTGCACGCAATGCATCCTATCCGCGCAGGGCCCACTCAAACAAATTCCTCAATTTGAGTAATAAATAGAACATATACCATTCTGTACCCAAACAACAACAAAAACCCCCATTTTTTCTGGGATATTAGCGTCTTGCAATAACTCTGTAACAAAATTCATGGATCATATATCGGCAAATAAATGAAAAGGTTTAAAACAATGACGATGAATTCCATTGAACATAAAATCACACAGCTGTTAAAAGATGGGCATACAGAACAACAGGTTATTGCACTCATCGAACTACCAGCGACTCAATCCACAGCCATTTTGAAGCGCTTTAATGAGCAACGGCTACAGGAAAAGGCCAGGGTAACTAACCAGCATAATCAGGCACTCTACGCCATGAATCTGTAGGTTTTCACCGACATTTTGCAGATCGCGCTTTCATTGATTCAGATTCTATTCATACCATTTGAGGTATTTACAGTATGTACCCCAAGCGAATAAACTGCGTTAACCAAATTTACGGGGCCGGTTCAAACCGGTAAAACCGATTGGGATTTTGAATTAAGGTGAGTGTAAAAATGAAAAAGACTATGATCCTGGCAGTGACTGCTATGCTGATGACTCCTGTTGCTGCGATGGCCGAACGCGATGGCGCAACTGTTTACAACACTAAGTGCATGGCATGCCACATGACTGGCGCTGCTGGTGCTCCAATTGTAGGTAAAGCTGATCAGTGGGCTCCACGCGCCGCTAAAGGTATCGATGCTCTTGTAGCGACTGCAACCAGCGGTATCAACGGCATGCCTCCTAAAGGCACTTGCATGGACTGTACTGATGGCGAAATGAAAGCCGCTATCCAGCACATGCTGGATAACTCTAAGTAAGTCCATTTCAGAGCTTAAAAAAAACCCGGCATTGCCGGGTTTTTTATTGTCTGTCGATTCTAACTCAACCTTAAAATACTTCCTGGGGCTCCAATGGACCAAAGTTATCATCACCCGGTTCTTGGGTTTGCAGCTTTTTCAAGGCTTCAGGATCATTACCTTTCTGAATAATAATCTCTACCCGGCGGTTAAGGCTGCGGTTATCCGCAGTATTGTTGGGTGCCATCGGTTTAGTATCGCCTAATCCAACAATCGTAAAACGAGACTGATCAATACGTCGGTCAGCAAACAGCTCATGTCCCACCGCTAATGCCCGGGCAGTTGCCAGCCCCCAGTTAGACTCATACCGGCCACCCGATATAGGGATATTATCTGTATGCCCTTCAATAGCCACATTGCCAGTAACGGTTAACAGTACATCCCGGATTTTTGCCATTACCGGTATATATGCAAACTTCAGTTCAGCTGATCCTGAGGAGAAAGAGCCTTTCTCTTTCACCCTGATAATTATTTTCTTACCGTTGGTTTCAACTTCGACACTACCCTGACCTATCTCCTGACGCAGCGCTGCAGCAAATTCTACCGCTTCATCTTTTGCCTGAGCTTCAGCCTGAGCTTCTAACTGCTCCAGCATCTGTTGCAACTGTTCGGCGGTTTCTCCCGCCTGCTTATCACTGACCTCTGACTCACCCTCCTCGGTTCGGACGTCGAGGGTTTGCATATCATTATCTGTGGTCATCTGCCGAACTTCATTCAGAGGGGTCGGCTCGGGCCGTCCGGGACTAAACTCCTGCGCGATAATACTGGTGCCTTTTGGAATATCCTGCACTTTCACCTGGTTCTGAACACCAAACGCTTCGCGCATTGAGCCTGCTAACTGCTTAAATTTCAGTACGTCCATCTCAGAAAATGAGAGCAACAGTACGAAGAAGCACATCAGCAGTGACATCAGGTCACCGAAGGTTGCTAACCACCCCGGCAGACCCGCAGGACAAGGAGGACATTTATGTTCTTCATCACTCATCCGAATCTGCCCCTTTAACCTTCAGCAGCCGCTGCACGTTTAGCTTCTGGCAGATAGTTACGTAACATCTGTTCAATTACCCGAGGGTTCTGACCCGCCTGTATAGCCAGCAGCCCATCAATAATTAAAGCCTGATTGAGTTCTTCCTCTGATTTACGTGCATCCAGCTTATCTGCCACCGGCAGAGCAAACATGGTTGCCAGCATCGCGCCATAGAGTGTAGTCAAAAGAGCAACCGCCATCGCCGGGCCGATCGATTTTGGATCCGACATATTGGATAGCATCTGTACCAGACCTACCAGTGTACCGATCATACCCATTGCAGGCCCGACATCACCCATCGCTTTAAAAATATCGATACCGTAATCATGCCGTTCGGTGGTCAGGTTTTTCTCTTTATTAAGCAGCGTTTTTACTATTTCAGGATCATGACCATCCACCAGCAACTGAATACCCCGTTGCATAAAGTCACTGGTAACCTCTTTATCTTCCAGCGACAACAACCCGCCTTTACGGGCGGCATCAGCCAGATCAACCGTTTCAGCAATAATGTCTTCAGGCTTAACTGAATTAAATTTGAACGCTTTACCTGCAACTTTGGCAATACCCAGGAAGTGCGACAGTGGGAACTTCATCATGACAACAAAAAGACTACCGCCCAGAACGATCAGCGCTGAGGGAACGTTGACAAACACCCCAACATCGCCTCCGGTTACCATCGCGGCAACTACGATACCAAATGCGCCTAAAATACCGATGAGCGTCGCTATATCCACTTATAATCCCCAGTTTTATAAATTAGTTATCGCTAGCTGCAAGATTAACAGCACCGATGTAACACCTGTTATCGCCCACATAGCCATAAAACATTAGGGAAGATGCTAATAAATCCCTTACGCCTCAGGCTTTCATAGAGATCGAAGATCAAGGCAACAATTACAGACATACTGGTTGTACGTCGAAAAATGTTAACAGCGAAATTCTGTCTCGTTATTGTCCGCAGAGAAGATAATGGCCTTTATCGGCGCCTTCGCTGACTAGATAGTATCAAAAAAATTACCGGGTTCACCTATATCCCTCTGTTTAGAGTACAATTTATTGCTCAGATTGACCGCTACTGCTATGTCCGGTAGTTTGTCGCTCTTTTAAACTGTTCCAACCGTTGGAAAATTCTCATGCCAGCAAAGAAAAAAACACCTGATTTTGAAACCTCTCTCACCCAGCTGGAAACCATGGTCAACCAGTTGGAACAGGGCGAACTATCGCTGGAACAATCGCTTGAAACCTTTGAACAGGGTGTCCGCTTAACCCGGGACTGTCAGTCTATTCTCGCTCAGGCAGAACAAAAAGTGCAGATGCTAATTCAACAAAATGGGGAGCTAAAAGAGATTCCCTTCGATCTGCCTGAGGAATAAGTAATGGATACTAAGCTGATGCTAGGTAATTATCAGCAACGGGTAGAGCAACAGCTTGAGCTGATACTGAAGACCCCATGTGCAGCCGAGCAAGTTCGTCAGGCGATGCACTATTCGCTATTTAACGGCGGTAAGCGAGTACGACCAGTGCTGGTTTACATGGCTAACCAACTATTAGGCGGAAAGCTGGATCATGCGGATTCAGCAGCCTGCGCGATTGAAGCGATTCACAGTTACTCTCTGGTTCATGATGATCTGCCAGCCATGGATGATGATGATCTGCGCCGCGGCAAACCCACTTGTCATATCGCCTTTGATGAAGCCACCGCTATTCTTGCCGGTGACGGCTTACAGTCTTTAGCATTCGATCTGCTGAGTCAGGACAATGGTTTGTCGGCAGACCTGCGTTTAAAAATGATCAGCATTCTGGCCCGCGACAGTGGCTATCTTGGCATGGTCGGTGGCCAGTCTATCGATCTCAGCAATGAAGGTAAGCTTATCTCGACAGATCAACTGGAGCTGATGCATCGGCACAAAACCGGTGCACTGATCAGTGCCAGTATTGAAATGGGCGCGCTCTCCAGCACCTATGCAACTCAGGAAAATCTGGATGCTCTGTTAACCTACGCCGGCGCCATCGGCCTGGCATTTCAGGTTAAAGACGACATTCTCGACATTGAAGGCAATACCGAAGTACTCGGAAAGCCCCAGGGATCGGACCTGGCTGCAGAGAAATCAACCTATCCTGCACTACTGGGCATGGATGGCGCTAAACAAAAACTGGCCCTACTCAATCAACAGGCCCATGCTAGTATCGATAGCTTCGGTGAAGCCGCCCAGCCGTTACACTGGCTGGCAGACTACATTGTTGAGCGTGAATATTAAGGCCTGTTAAGACTATGTTTTACACTATCCCCCAGACCCGGCCCTCAACCCCGCTGTTAGATAAGATCTCCAGCCCTGCTGACCTGCGTGAGCTAACCGCCGCTCAGCTACCCGATCTGGCTTATCAACTACGCGCTTTTCTGCTCTATTCCGTCGGCCAGACCGGCGGACATTTTGGTGCCGGCCTTGGTGTCACTGAATTAACCATCGCCCTGCACTACCTGCTGGAGACGCCAGAAGATCACCTTATCTGGGATGTGGGACATCAGAGTTATCCCCATAAAATCCTGACCGGGCGAAGGGAAGCACTACTCAGTATCCGCCAAAAAGGCGGTCTTGCTCCGTTTCCACGTATCAGTGAGAGTCCGTATGACGATTTTGGCACCGGACACTCCAGTACTTCCGTCAGTGCAGCTCTGGGAATGGCCCTGGCAGACCGGCTGCAGGGTTTAAGCAGAAAAACCGTGGCCGTCATAGGTGATGGCGCCATGACCGCTGGTATGGCCTTTGAGGGCCTCAACCACGCGGCACATACCGGTGCAGATCTGTTGGTTATCCTCAACGATAACGATATGTCGATCTCCCATAATGAGGGGGGACTGGCAACCTACCTGGCCAAGAACCTGAAAGATAAGATGGGCGCCACTACCGCTGCGCTGTTTGAAGCACTGGACTTTCATTACAGCGGCCCGGTTGATGGCAACAACTTTGAACAGTTACTACCTGCGCTTAAACAGGCGCTGGCAGGCACCGGACCCCAGTTTCTGCATATCACTACAGTGAAAGGTAAAGGCTACGCTCCGGCTGAAAAAGATCCGATTGGCTATCATGCCATCACTAAGATTGAGCCTATTGGTCAACCTAAGGTAACTAAAAAGCAACCGACCTTTGCTTCGGTTTTCGGTCAGTGGATCTGTCAACAGGCTGATCAGGATCTGCGCACCGTTGCTATAACACCAGCCATGAGCGAGGGTTCAGGGCTGGTAGAATTTTCCCGCACCTACATCGAACGCTACTTTGATGTGGCGATTGCAGAACAACACGCAATCACTCTGGCAGCCGGTATGGCATACCGGGGGCTAAAGCCGGTAGTTGCTATCTACTCAACGTTTCTGCAGCGTGGTTACGATCAGTTGATCCATGATGTGGCGATTCAGGAGCTCGATATTCTGTTTGCCATCGACCGGGCCGGGCTGGTTGGCGAAGATGGCGCGACTCACGCAGGCTGTTACGACATCAGTTATCTGCGCTGCATACCGGATATGGTCATCATGACGCCTTCTGATGAACAGGAACTCAGCAACCTGTTACAGACCGGCTATGAATATAGCGGACCCGCCGCAGTACGCTATCCGCGCGGTTCAGGCCGGGGCAACATAGCGAATTCAATCAGCGCACTCCCTCTGGGCAAAGCCACTTTGCTCCGCCAGGGAAATAAAGCAGCTATCCTGAATTTCGGCCCTCTGTTGCCGCAGGCGACAATTGCCGCAGAACAACTTGATCTGACTCTGGTTGATATGCGTTTTGTTAAGCCCCTGGACCAGGAGATGATTGACCAGCTGGTCAGCGATCATCCTTTACTGATTACCCTGGAAGACCACTCAGTCAAAGGTGGTGCAGGGTCTGAAGTAAGTGAGTACCTGCACACTAAAAACTACAACAATAAGCTACTGACGCTGGGCATTCCTGACCGCTGGATTGAGCATGCCTCACGTGAGCAACAACTGCAGGAATGCGGACTCGATAGTTCCGGTATTATCGCTGCTGTGTCGGACATACTATAAGCGCTGGTAAAGTACCGGTGCTGGCTACCTATAACGTCCAGATATTAATTGTTTTTCCGGGTAGTAAATGCAGACATAAAAAAACCGGCCTATCGCCGGTTTTCTTTTGAGCAGAATAAAGGATTATTCCTCATCCTGAAAATGGTGCTCGGTCATCATATGACCCAGCTTGCCCATTTTAGTCGCCAGATATTCTTCATTGTGACGGTTCTTACCCACTTGCAGTGGTACCCGCCGGTCAACATTCAAACCATACTTCTGCAGCGCTTTTACTTTACGCGGATTGTTGGTCATCAGGTTAACGCTCTTAATGTTGAGATGTTCCAGCATCTGTTGGCACATGCTGTAATCACGCATATCCGCTTCAAAGCCCAACTGTTCATTCGCTTCAACGGTATCTGCACCACCATCCTGCAGATGGTAGGCTTTGATTTTATTCAGCAGACCTATACCCCGGCCTTCCTGACGCAGGTATAGCAATACCCCGGCACCTTCTTCGGTAATACGCTTCAGGGCTTCCTGTAGCTGAAAGCCGCAATCGCAACGCAAAGAGAACAGAGCATCGCCGGTCAGGCATTCGGAATGAATACGTGCCAGAACAGGAGAATCCGGTCCCAGTTCACCGTACGTCAGTGCCACATGCTCTTTACCAGATGTCAGGTCTTCAAATCCGACCATAGTAAAGACACCCCAGGGGGTCGGCAGCTTGGATGATGCGACATACTTAACGGACACTAACTGATTCCTTCAAATAAATGAGGTGGCTATTTTAACAGCCATATTGCTTTTCACATACCCCTGAAAAGAGTGGCTATCTTAAACAGTTGCATTACTTTCCACAGCCTTTAAAAAGAGGCGGCTAGTTTAACAAACGTATTGCTTTTCACCTGGATCTGAAAAGAAGCGGCTATATTAACAGCCGAATTGCTTTCCACATACCCCTGAAATGGGGGCATTCTCATAATATAAAAGGGATATTCAGATTAATTTTAGTCAGGAAGCTCAAGATCGGCACGTCGGGGTAGCATTACCTGAACTTCCAGACCACCAAGGCGAGCGGAGGATTCAAGAAAAAAGCGTCCCTGATACTGCCGGATAATTTCGCTGATTATACTCATCCCCAAACCATGGCCGATGGTAGATTCATCGAGTCGCTCACCACGATTCATTAGTCGCTCACGGGCATCTTCGGGTATGCCCGGCCCATCATCCGAGACCACCAGCTCAAGACAGTGATCATCCATATGCGCTTTAACATGAATACGGCTGACAGCCCATTTACTGGCGTTATCCAGCAGATTTCCCATCAGTTCGACCAGATCATCACGTTCTCCGGGAAAGTAACTTTTAGCACTGATATCTAACTCAAAGGTTAATGCTTTTTCCCGATAAATAGCTTTCAGGGTACGCACCAGCTTATCCAGCTCATCTTCGATATAAATCCGCTGACCAGGCAGTGCAGCACCAGCGATCCGGGCCCGGGTTAGCTCCCGCTCAATCATTCCCCGCAACCGTTGCGACTGCTCTTTTATATCCTCCCCCTGAGGAATCTCTTGTTCGAGCAAAGTATCTATATGCCGGTCAATTACCGTCAGAGGTGTTTTTGCCGCATGGGCCAGATTACCGACGGCATTACGGGAGCGCTGCAGGCGCAGCTCCATATTTTGTACCAGATAGTTAATCTCTGTCACCAGAGGCTCAACTTCTGTAGTCGTACTTTGCGAAAGCTGACGAATATCACCGGCCTTCAACCGGGTGAGATCCCGCTTAACATCCTGCAGGGAGCTCAACCCCTTACGAATAATAAATATCTGTAGCGTAAGCAGAATAATCAGGCCCGAAATGCCTAACCCGGCTAACAGCCAGCCCAACTGACTCAGAGAGCTTTCAATAGTGCTGATATCTTCAGCCAGGACTACCTGAATTTCACGCCCCTGCTTCATAAAGGTTTTTGAGTAGACCAGCGTAGGTTTATGGTTCTGCTCAACCAGTCGGACATTTTCCTGGCCGATATCCTGACCTTCATCATAGGGAATTCGACCATCCCAGAGCGACCGTGAGAAAAACCACTTGTCATCTACTGCCACCTGAAAATAATGGCCGGACATCGGCTGCTGATAAACAGAGGACGTGTTATCGATATTGACCCGCCAACCGGCACCAATATCCATTTCGACGGCTCTTAAAACGGTATAAGCATCGCTGGACAATCGGGCAGCAACAAAGTCGTAGGCCATCTGGCGCAAAAACCAGCTCTGTCCGGCCCAGAACAGACAGAACAAAACCAGGGTGATGACAATAAAATTGAGGTTAAGGCGAGATTGAATCGATCTCAACGAGGCTCTCCAAAGACGTAACCCTGACCACGCTTAGTCTGAATCATTTCACGACCGATCTTCTTACGCAGCATTTTGATATAAGCTTCGACAACATTACTGTCATTCTCAGCCCCGTCATCATACATGTGCTCGACCAGCTGAAGCTTTGACAGCACTCGTCCCGGGTTGTGCATCATATAACGCAGCAAACGATACTCAGTACCGGTTAAAGCAACTTCATCACCATCCCGAATGACAGACTGAGTATTCTCATCTAGTGTCAGACCTGAGGTTTCAAGTTGCGAGGATATCTGTTGGTTAGCCCTGCGTAACAGAGCGGTCATGCGCACTAGCAGTTCTTCGGTATGGAAAGGTTTTGGCAGATAGTCATCGGCACCTGCATCAAAACCATCAACCCGCTCCTGCCAGGCGCTTCGGGCTGTCAGTATCAGTACAGGTATATTATTCTTTTGCGCCCGCCAGTGTCGTAGCACTTCCAGACCCGGCTTATCCGGCAGTCCCAGATCCAGGATAACCAGATCGTATATATCTTCTTTACCCATGATCTCAGCATCAATACCATTCACTGCCAGATCTACTGCATAGCCATTTCTGGCCAGCGAGGTCTTTAGTTCAGGCCCCAGCGCTGCATCATCTTCCACTAACAAGATACGCATAATTTCCCCTTATCCATACTACTGAGTATTGGCGATCAACGACTCCGCCAGTGCTCCGCTACGGGCATCAACATATAACATTTTCACCATACCATCAGTTCCGGCAATCTCCATCTCATAAATATAGAGATCTTCCTTCTGTAGTAACCGGGTATCTATTATCTTGCCGTCTGACAGGCTACTAACGAGTTCCATCAACTGACTCATAGACAATATCTCACCTTGCTGAACCAAGTTCCGACAAGCTTCGTAATCAAGGAATTGCACTGTCAGGCCGTCAGCACGGGCCATAAATGAAGCAATACAAAGTAATAAAGCCAGCCGGCCACCCCAATTTTTCATTCGCTCACCTTTATCATTTGTCGCTTGGTTTGGTAGACCAGAACCAGACGTCCTTCACACTCTGCCGTGCTTTGGCAAGCTTTTCAACAAGATCACCAGTTCTTGCATTAATATAGAAGAAACTAATCTCGCCATTTGCTTCTGCGATCTCCATCTCATAAATATATTCAGATTTACTTTTTAATAAGGTCATATCGATCATGCGTCCAAGACGTACTTCTACAACTCGCTCGGATAACTGCTGCAGGGATAAAATCTCTTTTTGCTGCACTAATATTCTACAGGTTTCATAATCCAGTTTTTCAAAAACGGTAGGATGCGCATACACCAGCGGCTGAAAAAAAATCAGCGTCAGCAGCACAATAGCTAAGCGTCTTAGTCTCATAACAGCCTCCCCTGATCCATACCTGTAATTGCCTGCATGCACGACGGCAGCACATTGCTACAAATTCAGGTTAACAGCCTTATCTGAAATTAAACTGAATTATAGGTGAGATTTAAACAGGTTAAGGAACGCTTTTTAGACCATTAATGGCAAGTTTAAGAGCCTACAGAGCAGGATCAGGCCTTGTTTAGAGGTTCATTAGATCAGAAGAAATAAGCCAGCAACTGCAGGCAAGCCAACGCCATAAATCCGGCCAGCACGTCATCCAGCATAATCCCCAGGCCACCATGCACTTGCTTATCTACCCAACCGATCGGCCAGGGTTTGATGATATCGAAGAAACGGAACAGCACAAAGCCGATGCAGATCCACAGCCAGCCCGCCGGTGCGAAGAACATCGTAATCCAGTAACCGACAAACTCGTCCCAGACAATACCGCCGTGATCATGGACCCCCATATCCTCTGAGGTTTTACCACAAAGATATATACCTACAACAAAACTCAGTACCAGAATCAAAGCATACCAGTGCCAGGCTAAAGGCTGCATTAATAGAAAGAATGGGATCGCTGCCAGTGTACCAAAAGTACCCGGCGCTTTAGGTACCGCACCACTACCTAAGCCAAAGGCCAAAAAGTGAACAGGGTTCTTCCAAACCGAAGCCGGTGCATGATTCATCTGTTTATTCCGCTTATTTCACATCAGTAAAATGATTAAAACCACCGGCCTCAACAGGCCAGATACGGCCATCTTCTGCCAGTACAATTCCCGGAGAATCGGTAATCTGACCAATACAAGTGACGGCTACATCATGATGACGCAGTGCCCAGGCCAACTTAGGCTCAAGTAACGCGGGTACGGTAAAGCAAAGCTCAAAATCTTCACCACCGGTTAACGCCCATTCTCGGGAACGTTTCTCACCCACCCAGCGATACAAAGTTTGTGATATGGGTAACTCGGCAGGATTAATCATCGCGCCGACCTGACTGCGCTGTAACAGATGATTAAGATCGGCTAGCAAGCCATCAGAAATATCGATGGCAGCCGTCGCATAATCGGCAATAATCTGACCGGTTGTCAGGCGCGGTTCAGGACTAAAAAAACGCTGCTGAAGATAGGGTACATGCTCACCTACCGTTTTTTGCAGTAAGGTCTCAAGCCCCGCTTTAGAATCACCCAAGGTGCCGGTAACAAAGATTCTGTCACCCACATTAGCACCACTGCGCTGAATCGCTTTTCCAACAGCTGTCCAGCCGTGTACCTGTACGCTCAGCGTAAGAGAGCCTCGCGTCGTATCGCCACCCACCAGTTGCACTGCATGCTGTTTTGCCAACTCAGCAAGCTTGCCACTAAAGGCTGCCAACCAAGCTTCATCAACCTCTGGCAACGTCAGTGCCAGGGTAAAAAAGGCGGGCACAGCACCCATTGCCGCCAGATCACTCAAGGCGGCTCCCAGCAATCGGGAAGCGACTTTATCGCCAGAAGTGCCAGGCAGAAAATGAGTGCCTTCAACCAGGGTATCAATCGATACCACCAGCTCACGATCATGAGGAGGGGCGATTATAGCGCAATCATCCCCAACCCCCAGACGAACAGAACCCGACCGGTCACAACCCAGTTCAGAGAAATAATGCCGAATCAGCTCAAATTCATCCGTCGCCATCGAAGTATTACTTACCCCGTTTAGCGTTGATCTCAGTCATTCGTACCCGGGCAGCCAGCTTATCCAGAATACCGTTAACATACTTATGACTTTCAGTAGCACCAAAGATTTTAGCCAGTTCAACACTTTCGTTGATAACGACTTTATATGGCACAACAATACGGTGAATCAGTTCAAAACTACCAATTCGCAGAACCGCACGCTCAATAGGATCAAGATCATCAAGGCTACGATCCAGAAATGGCTCGAAAGACTTATCCAGATCAGACGCATTGGATGGCACACCGTGTAACAGTTCGCTAAACAGTGGCAGGTCTGTACCTGACATGTCGTTATCCATGCGGAACTGCAACTCAATATCATTGATCGCATTACCAGACATCTGCCATTGATACAGTGCCTGCAGCGCAAAGCTACGCGCTGCACGACGCATCTCGGTATGAGAGGCTTTTTTCTGCTTTTTAGGCGCAGGACTATCGCTCATCTTAAACCTCAAGCTGGCGCAGTAAGCTAACCATCTCTATTGCAGACAGTGCTGCTTCAGCACCTTTATTGCCCGCTTTAGTACCGGAACGCTCGATCGCCTGCTCAATAGAGTTAACGGTCAGGATACCGTTCGCAACCGGAACATTGTGCTCCAGAGAAACCTGAGCAACACCTTTAGAGCTTTCACCCGATACATATTCAAAATGCGGCGTACCACCACGGATCACTGCACCCAGAGCGATGATCGCATCGTCTTTCTTCTGCGCAGCTAAACGCTGTACTGCCAATGGAATCTCGAACGCACCCGGCACACGAATAACACGGATATTGTCTTCCGCGACACCGTGGCGCTTCAGGGTATCAATAGCACCTTCCAGCAGGCTTTCAACAACAAAGCTGTTAAAACGACCTACAACAATTGCGTACTGACCATTACCGGTCAGGAAATCACCTTCAATATACTGAACTGACATATTCTTTACTCTTCACATGCAACATAGTCTACGATCTCCAGATCAAAACCTGAGATCGCATTAAATTTCATTGGTGAACTCAGCACACGCATTTTGCCCACCCCTAAATCACGCAGAATCTGCGAACCAGTACCTACCGTCAGGAAAGAACCGGATGAACTGATATTATGCTGACGGATCTTCTTCTCGGTATTCAGCATCTGATTCAGGGCATCGCCCAGATCAACACGCTCACCGGTATCCAGTAACAACACAACACCTTTACCTTCTTCGGCAATCTTTTGCAGTGCCCGACGCATAGTCCATTTAAGTTCTTCGGTCTGAGCAACACCTACGACATCGCGCAATACTTCGGTGCGCAGATGTACACGAACCATCGTAGGCTCTTCCTCGCTGATATCACCCAGTGACATTGCCAGGTGTGTACAGCCCTGAATCTCGTCCAGGTAAGTCGCGAAATTGAAGTCACCAAACTCAGTTTCCAGCGTACCTTCACTCTCACGGATAACCGTATGTTCATTGGTAGTACGGTAATGGATCAGGTCGGCAATAGTGCCGATCTTAAGGTCATGCTTCTGGGCAAACTCTTCCAGATCAGGACGACGGGCCATAGTACCATCTTCGTTCATGATCTCGACGATAGCTGAAGCCGGAGTCAGACCCGCCAGACGCGCCAGATCACAACCCGCTTCAGTATGACCGGCACGGCTCAGTACACCACCAGGCTGCGCCATCAGTGGGAAGATATGGCCCGGCTGAACAATGTCTTCAGGCTTAGCATCATGGCGTACCGCAGTACGTACGGTCAATGCCCGGTCAGCAGCAGAAATACCCGTGGTTACACCTTCTGTGGCTTCGATAGACATAGTGAAGTTAGTGGAGAATTGCGCACCATTACTTTGTACCATCAACGGCAGGTTCAACTGCTCGCAACGCTCCTGAGTCAGCGTCAGGCAGATCAGGCCACGGGCATGGGTCGCCATGAAGTTGATATCTTCAGCACGCACCATCTCAGCTGCGATAACCAGATCACCTTCATTCTCACGGTCTTCATCATCCATCAGGATAACCATCTTACCCTGACGAATATCTTCAATAATTTCCTGCGGTGTATTCAGATCCATTAATCTAAAACCTCTGTAGCCGGATTAGCGGCGATTCAGGAAACCCGCAGCAGCCAGAGTCGTCATACTGACCCCTGCTGCAGGTTCCGTTTCATTTTGTTCGTTGTAGCTGATCAGTCGTTCCATATAGCGGGCGATAATATCAACTTCCAGGTGCACTTTGCGACCAGCCTGATAGCCGGCTATTATAGTTTCCTGCGCCGTATGAGGCACTATATTCAGATCAAATATATGATCATCTACTGCATTAGCGGTAAGACTAACACCATCAACCGTAATCGAGCCCTTGGCTGCGATATAGCGAGCAATATTCTTTGGTGCACTAATTTTAAACCGGATTGAACGCGCATCCTCTTCACGGGACACAACGTTGCCCAGGCCATCGACATGCCCAGTCACAATATGACCACCGAAACGGGTCGTTGGCAGCATCGCTTTTTCCAGGTTTACCCGCTCACCTGCCACCAGGGCAGGAAACCGCGTATGAGCTAGTGATTCGCGAGAAACATCTGCCCAGAAACCATCCCCCGGCAGATCAACAGCGGTAAGACACACGCCATTTACGGCAATGCTATCGCCCAGCTTAACATCACTCAGATCCAGCTCGCCGGTTCGTATATAGAGACGCAGATCTCCCTGCACCTGTTCAGCTGCGGCAATGGTTCCTACCGCTTCAATTATTCCGGTAAACATTACGCTTTACTCTCTTTCTTTGGCACCAGGGTTAAACGGATGTCGTCTCCCAGCATCCGGCTATCCCGGAGATCAAAACCCACCTGTTCACTCATCCGGTCAAAAGGTAACAAAAACATGGGCCGGGCCCGGCTACCTAACAACTTCATCGCCTGATACAGAACAAACTCATCGACCAGTTGCGCATCAATAAAAGCACCTGCCAATGTAGCACCGGTTTCCACCAGCACCTCATTACAATCGCGCTTAGCCAACTCCTGCAACAACAATGACAGATCAATTCCACCATCGGCTGCGGGCAACTTTAGCCACTCAACCCGATCCAGTCCATCAATATAAGCCGGTACTGGGACGCAGCTTACGATCAGAGTATTGCCCGGCAATGTCAGCATCTTAGCGGACCCGGGCATTCGACCAGCGCTATCCAGCACCACCCTTAATGGCTGCCGGCTCACTATTTGCTCGGCATTAGCCAGCCCTAACTCTGACTCTCTGACGGTAAGTGATGAATCATCTTTAATGATCGATCCAACGCCGCTGATAATGGCAGAACTACGGGCTCTGAGCCGCTGTACATCCTGACGTGCTAACGGCCCGGTAATCCATTGGCTCTCACCGGATGCCATCGCAGTACGACCATCGAGGCTGGCGGCCATTTTTAACCGCACATAGGGCATTCCCGATGCCATACGCTTTATAAATCCTGGATTCAGTTCTCTACACTGAGATTCCATCAAGCCAGAACGGACCTGAATACCCGCCTGTTCTAACTTGCTAATTCCTTTACCCGACACCTGAGGGTTAGGATCAACCATACCGACAATGACTTCACTGAC
This sequence comes from Amphritea balenae, assembly GCF_003858655.1. Classification (GTDB taxonomy): domain Bacteria; phylum Pseudomonadota; class Gammaproteobacteria; order Pseudomonadales; family Balneatricaceae; genus Amphritea; species Amphritea balenae. The sequence continues at coordinate 121,913 of NZ_RQXV01000013.1, read as the reverse complement.
ACCCGCGTTGATCAAGCCATCGGCACAAGGTGGCGTTTTACCAAAATGACTACAAGGCTCCAGAGTGACATAAGCGGTGCAGCCTGTAGCATTATCACCGGCGCTTCGTAATGCATTAACTTCGGCATGCCCTTCGCCAGCTATCTGATGCCAGCCTTCAGCAATAGCAACACCATCTTTAACCAACACACAACCTACCCGGGGGTTAGGTTCGGTCGTATAAAGCCCCTGCCAGGCGATCTGTACCGCCCGAGACATAAACTGATGATCTGCTGCGCTCCAGTTTGCCATAATCCGTCAGTCTGCCTTAGCAGCATCATCCTTCTGTTCTGAAAGACGATCGATCTCTTCTTTGAACTCATTAATATCCTGAAAACTCCGATACACCGAAGCAAAACGAACATAGGCAACCTGGTCTAACTTACGTAGTTCAAGCATGACTTCTTCGCCTACTGAGCGGGAGGGAAGTTCACGCTCTCCGGTTGCTCTTAAACGCTGTTTAATACGGCTAATACAGGCTTCGATATCTTCAACGCTGACCGGACGTTTTTCAACAGCTCGCTGAATACCGGCGCGGAGTTTATCTTCATCGTATGGCTGACGGGTACCATCGGCCTTGATCAGTCGCGGCATCAATAGCTCTGCCGCTTCATAGGTAGTGTAACGTTCGTGACAGGTGATACATTCACGACGCCGACGAATCTGCTGACCTTCTGCGACCAGGCGGGAATCGACCACCTTGGTTTCATGGGCATTACAGAACGGACAGTGCATATATCATCCTCAAAGAGCGGTGCTGATCAGGTCAGCAAATAAAACTTATTTATATAAAAACCGGGGCGCTTAAAGCGCCCCGGTAGCAGAAACTGACTGGGAACAGGGTTCCCGATAGTTTCTATTGTAACGGTTTACTTATAAACCGGGAAGCGAGCACAGATATCCAGAACGTTCTGTTTAACTGTATTGCTAACTTCTTCATTATCGATATTATCCAGCACATCACAGATCCAGTGCGTCAGCTGCTCAGCTTCGGCCTCTTTAAAGCCACGACTAGTGATTGCCGGTGAACCGATACGCAGACCCGATGTAACAAACGGAGAGCGCGGATCATTTGGTACAGAGTTTTTGTTTACAGTGATGTTAGCACGACCCAGCGCCGCATCAGCATCTTTACCGGTGTACTCTTTACCGATCAGATCAACCAGGAACAGATGGTTATCAGTACCATTGGAAACGATCTTAATACCACGTTCCATAAATACTTTAGCCATCGCCTGAGCGTTTTTCACAACCTGCGCCTGATACGCTTTCCAGTCATCCTGCAACGCTTCTTTGAAGCACACCGCTTTAGCAGCGATAACGTGCATCAGTGGGCCGCCCTGAGATTCAGGGAATACCGCAAAGTTGAGTTTCTTCTGCAGTTCTTCATCAGCGTTAGCAGACAGAATCAGACCACCACGAGGGCCACCCAGAGTTTTGTGAGTGGTCGTCGTTACAACATCAGCAAACGGCAGCGGTGTAGGGTACTGACCCGCAGCAACCAGACCAGCAACGTGTGCCATATCAACAAACAGGTAAGCACCCACTTTGTCAGCAATGTCACGGAAACGCTGCCAGTCAACAATGCGGGAGTATGCAGAGAAACCCGCAACGATCATCTTTGGCTTATGTTCAACGGCCAGACGCTCAACTTCAGCGTAATCGATCTCACCGGTTTCAGCATTCAGTCCGTACTGAACCGCTTTATAGATGCGACCGGAGAAGCTTACTGCAGCACCGTGAGTCAAATGACCACCGTGAGCCAGACTCATACCCAGCACAGTATCACCAGGCTGACACAGCGCCATGTATACAGCAGCATTCGCCTGAGAACCGGAATGTGGCTGAACGTTAGCATAAGTTGCATTAAACAACTCTTTAGCGCGATCAATTGCCAGTTGTTCTACAACGTCTACGTGCTCACAACCACCGTAGTAACGCTTGTTAGGATAGCCTTCAGCATACTTGTTAGTCAGCTCAGAGCCCTGCGCTTCCATAACCCGTGGGCTGGTGTAGTTTTCAGACGCAATCAGTTCGATATGCTCTTCCTGACGCTTAGCTTCAGCTTGCATCGCGGCATATAGGTCCTGATCGAAATCAGCGATAGTCATCTCTTTGCTAAACATTAGCGGTCCCCAAGATTGAGATTAACACCGGCCCGGTTATCACCAATGCAGTGATGATAAACAGAGCCTGAGAAAAGCCGCGTATTATAGTCGAAGTTGTATATAAAACGCACTTGAAACTGGGTCACTTAGTAGAGAATTTCGCTCATAAAGTCGTGTTTAGTGGCTATAACCCCGTCAAATGCGGAAAAAGGCCCAAAACAGCTTTATCAGCGCCCATTAAACAACAGATCAAATGGTAAAAAATTCCCCGTAGCGCTAAGATATGCGCAATTTCGAGTTAATAGTGAACAGGTAGTGTAATGGCTCAATACGTTTACAGTATGAACCGGGTTGGCAAAGTAGTACCACCCAAGCGTGAAATCTTAAAAGATATCTCTCTGTCCTTTTTCCCGGGCGCTAAAATCGGCGTACTAGGCCTAAACGGCTCGGGTAAATCTTCCCTGCTGAAGATTATGGCCGGCCTGGACCAGGAATACCTGGGTGAAGCCCGTCCGATGCCAGGTATCAACGTAGGCTACCTGCCGCAGGAGCCGCAGCTGGACGAAACTAAAACAGTTCGTGAAATCGTTGAAGAAGCCGTTGCCGACGTGAAAGAAGCGCTGGCCGGACTTGATGCGGTTTATGCCGCTTATGCCGAGCCGGATGCCGACTTTGATGAGCTGGCTAAAAAACAAGCCGGTTTTGAAGATCTGATCGCCGCCAAAGATGGCCATAACCTGGACACCATGCTAGAGCGTGCTGCAGATGCGATGCGCCTGCCACCCTGGGATGCTGAAGTTAAGCACCTGTCCGGTGGTGAGCGTCGCCGGGTAGCACTTTGCCGTCTTCTGCTAGACAAGCCAGATATGCTGCTATTAGACGAGCCGACAAACCACCTGGATGCTGAATCCATCGCCTGGATCGAGCGTTTCCTGAAGGAATACCCTGGTACTGTTGTGGCAATCACCCACGACCGCTACTTCCTGGATAACGCTGCGGGCTGGATCCTGGAACTCGACCGGGGCCGCGGTATCCCATACGAAGGCAACTACTCCAGCTGGCTGGAGCAAAAAGAACAGCGTCTGGCGATGGAATCCAAACAGGAAGCCGCTCATCAGAAGGCCGTTAATGCCGAGTTGGAATGGGTACGTCAGGGACAAAAGGGCCGCCAGGCTAAATCCAAAGCGCGTCTGAAGCAGTTTGAGGAGATGAACTCCCGCGAATTCCAGACCCGTAACGAAACTTCAGAAATCTACATTCCACCAGGACCTCGTCTGGGCGAGAAAGTAATCGAACTGAACAATGTCACTAAGTCATTCGGTGATAAGGTTCTGTTTGAAGACCTGTCTCTGAATATTCCACAGGGCGCGATTGTCGGCATCATCGGTGGTAACGGTGCGGGTAAGTCCACACTCTTCAAGATGATTAATGGTACCGAGCAGCCGGATTCAGGCACCGTTGAACTGGGTGAAACCGTGCAGCTGGCTTATGTTGACCAGAGTCGTGACCTGGCCGGTGAAAAAACTGTCTGGGAAGAGATCTCCGACGGTCAGGACAACATTGTCGTCGGTAACTACACTACCTCGTCACGGGCATACTGTGGCCGCTTTAACTTTAAAGGTTCTGATCAGCAGAAATTCGTTAAAGACCTGTCCGGTGGTGAGCGAAACCGTCTGCACATGGCCAAGCTTCTGAAAGAGGGCGGTAACGTACTGCTACTGGATGAGCCAACCAACGACCTTGATGTAGAAACCCTGCGAGCCCTGGAAGAAGCACTGCTGGCCTTCCCTGGTTGTGCAGTAGTGATATCGCACGACCGTTGGTTCCTGGACCGTGTATGTACTCACATGCTGGCCTATGAAGGCGACTCTAAAGTTGAGTTCTTCGAAGGCAACTACACCGAGTATGCTGAAGACTACAAAAAACGTTTCGGTAAAGATCATCAGCCTGAACGCATCAAGTACAAGCGTATGACTAAGTAAAACACAGGCTAATCAGAAAACCGGCCGGTCTTACGCAAGACCGGCCGGTTTTTTTTTGCGCAGAAACTCCCCACTCTGTGTATAGAAATCACAACTAAGGGACAGAGTGTATTAAGCTTATGTAGTTAAATACGAGTGATTAAATATAACTCAAGCGAAGGAGGACAACGGATGACAGACGAACGTCGCCGCTTCCAGAGAATTTCCTTTGACGCCGACTGCGAAGTCAGGACCTCTGACTGTAGCTGGCCGGTTAAACTTATTGATATTTCATTACAGGGCGTACTGGCTGAAATTATCATTTCGCCACTACTGAATGTGGGCGATCATGCCGATATTGTTATTCAATTGAATAACGAGATAACGATAACGATGCCCTCAATATTAAAACACCAACTGGGCAACCATCTGGGCTTTAAAGCCGAAACGATGGATATCGATAGTGTATCTCACCTGCGCCGCCTGGTTGAGCTTAATCTGGGTGATGAAACCTTACTTGAAAGAGAGTTAGAACACCTTTTGGAAGCACACTGATCAGAGTGCTTCCAACGCTTCTGATAAGCGACTAACCCCCACTACCTCCATCCCCTCAGGCGACTGTTTAGGCGCATTGGCCTTAGGCACTATCGCACGTCGAAAACCATGTTTAGCCGCCTCTCTAATACGTTCCTGACCGTTAGGTACCGGCCGTATCTCACCCGATAAGCCAACCTCACCAAACACAATCAGGTCCTGCGGCAATGCACGATCCCTAAAGCTGGACACGACCGATAACAGCAATGCCAGATCGGCACTGGTTTCCAGTACCTTAACGCCACCAACCACGTTAACAAAGACATCCTGATCACCGGTCTGCAAACCGCCGTGACGATGTAACACTGCCAGCAGCATCGCTAACCGGTTATGCTCAAGGCCGACCGCCACCCGGCGCGGATTATTCATATGGCTTTGATCCACCAGTGCCTGCACTTCTACCAATAATGGCCGGGTACCTTCCCACACCACCATCACCAGACTGCCCGGGCTGGGCTGGTCACCACGACTCAGAAATATTGAACTAGGGTTTTTAACCTCTTTGAGCCCCTGCTCCAGCATGGCAAACACACCTAGTTCATTCACCGCACCGAAACGGTTTTTATGGGAGCGCAAGGTACGAAAACGACCATCGCTGTCGCCCTCTAGTTGCAAAGAACAATCGATCATATGCTCCAGCACTTTAGGGCCGGCCAGCGAGCCATCTTTAGTGACATGACCCACCAGAAACAATACCGTGCCGGTCTGCTTGGCAAACCGGGTCAGATAAGCTGCCGCTTCACGCACCTGCGAAACACTACCTGGCGCTGACTGCACATCCTCGACATGCATCACCTGAATAGAATCAACAACCAGCACTTTAGGTTTTAGCTGCTGTGCCGTGGTACAGATCTGCTCAACACTGGTTTCAGACAGCATCTTCAGATTCTGACTATTCAGCCCTAACCGGCTTGCCCGTAGGGCGACCTGCTGCAGAGACTCCTCGCCGGTCACATAGAGTGCAGGCATCTGTTGCGCCAGATGACACATCGTTTGCAATAGCAAAGTACTTTTACCGGCTCCCGGATGGCCACCGATCAGAATTGCAGAGCCGGGCACTAAGCCGCCACCCAACACCCGGTCCATCTCACCTGAACCGGAAGCAAAGCGGGGCATATCTGCCAGATTAACTTCAGAAAGATCCTGCACCTGGGTCGCATTCGTCGAACCGGTATAACCTTCGAAGCGAGCACCCCGGGCACCGGTTGATTTGGCACTGCTCAACCGCACTTCAGTCAGGGTATTCCAGGCATTACAGGCAGAACACTGCCCCTGCCACTTTGAATAATCTGCACCGCAGTCATTACAGACGTATGCGCTTTTTGCTTTGGCCATCAAGCTCTCCTTCTGATTAGAAAAGCATTCTAACGGAAGCCACGATATCCTTACACCAAAGAGAGCTTTATTTATTCCCCTGAAGCTCTACAATCATCTGCTACGTAACTAACACATAATTAGAAATACAAGTATCACTTTGATATGAGGATCTACAGATGAAACTGGAAACCCTGGCAGTTCATGGCGGTTACAGCCCGGACGAAACAACTAAAGCGGTCGCTGTACCGGTTTACCAAACTACCTCCTATGCGTTTGATAGCGCTCAACATGGCGCCGACCTGTTTGACCTGAAGGTACCAGGTAACATCTATACCCGTATCATGAACCCAACTACTGACGTGTTGGAACAACGCGTCGCTGCTATGGAGGGTGGTGTTGCTGCTCTGGCGGTAGCCTCTGGTATGTCCGCTATCACTTATGCGATTCAGACTATCGCAGAAGTTGGCGATAACATCATCGCAACCAGCGAACTGTACGGCGGTACCTACAACCTGTTCGCCCACACTCTGCCACGTCAGGGCATCGAAGTTCGTTTTGCCAACAAAGATGACTTTGCCGCGATGGAAGCGCAGATCGATGATCGCACCCGCGCCATCTACTGCGAATCTATCGGCAACCCTTCTGGCGGTATTGCAGATATTGAAACCCTGGCTGAACTGGCACATAAACACGGCCTGCCACTGATCGTCGACAGCACAGTTGCCAGCCCGGCTCTGTGGCGTCCTATCGATCATGGTGCCGATATCGTCGTTCAGGCAGCTACCAAATACATCGGCGGTCACGGCAACTCTATTGGTGGTGTGATTGTTGATTCTGGTAAGTTCCCATGGGCTGACAATGCCGATCGCTTCCCGCTGCTGAACACACCAGATGTGTCTTACCACGGTGTTGTTTACACTGAAGCCTTTGGCCCTGCAGCCTTTATCGGTCGCTGCCGTGTAGTACCACTGCGCAACATGGGTGCTGCACTGTCACCGATGAACGCCTTCCTACTGATTCAGGGCATCGAAACCCTGACTCTGCGGATGGAACGTATCTGTGAAAACACCCAGAAGATTGCTGAATATCTGGAGAATCATGATCAGATTTCCTGGGTTAACTACGCAGGTCTGGAAAGCCACAAAGATAATGCATTGGCCAAGAAGTACATGAACGGCAAAGCATCCGGTATCCTTAGCTTTGGCCTTAAAGCTGGCCGCGAAGCCACCATTAAGTTCTATGATGCCCTGAATATCTTCCTGCGGTTGGTAAATATCGGTGACTGTAAGTCTCTGGCATCTATCCCGGCTGAAACCACTCACCGCCAGCTGAATGACGAAGAACTGAAATCAGCAGGTGTAAGCCCTGAAATGGTTCGTCTGTCTATCGGAATCGAGCATATCGATGACCTGATGGCCGATCTGGACCAGGCGCTGCAGGCAGCCGCTCAGTAATTAATACTGATATAAAAAAGCCCCACATATCTCTACTAAAGAGTGCGGGGCTTTTTTGTTTCTGTCTGTTATTTCAGCTCAGCGAAAACTAGTTAAATATAGTTCTCAACTTGTCCCATAAGCCTCGGGCATTGTGACCTTTCTCAGATGCCTGCGCCAGTTCACGCAGTATCTCGATCTTTCTTATCGCCAACTGATACTGTTCGTCCACATCGCTCTGACTGCATGCATTGAACTCAAGATCATTCACCAGACCATCATTCAAACCATAGATCCAGCCATGCACTGCTACTTCCTGCCCTTGCGCCCAGGCACCCTGCACAACCGTTGTTTCACAAACGTTATAGGCCTGCTCAATTACATTCAGCTCACACAGGCGATCAAGCTGCTGATGAGAGTGATCCCAGGCAGATAGCAGATCGCGATGCTTGTTATACACATTACGGATATGCCGTAACCAGTTATCAATCAGACCATGAGGGGTGCTTTCTATGGCCGCTTTAACACCACCACAGCCGTAGTGGCCCACCACCATAATATGCTTAACTTTAAGCACCTCAACGGCATACTGAATAACTGAAAGGCAGTTCATATCGGTATGCACAACAAGGTTAGACACGTTACGGTGAACAAAGAGCTCACCCGGCATCATATTCACGATCTCATTGGCCGGTACCCGGCTATCGGAGCAACCTATCCACAGATATTCAGGCGCCTGTTGTTGCGCCAGAGTTTCAAAAAATTCTGGGTCTTCCTGGTTAATCTTTTCCGCCCACTGGCGGTTACTTTCTAATAATTCTGTCAGTCTTTTCATTGAAGGTGTCTGTACACAATTGAGTTAATTTCTGCCTATAACCTGAACCAGCATCTGACTCTGTATAGGTATATACCCCTATTTTTATCAAATTTCCACAGAACTGCAAATTTCACTGCATCCAGGCTACTGGTTAATCCGATAGTTATCAGGGCCAGATATGAAAAGAGGGCTTGTATGCCCTCTTTATAATCAGATTGTTAGACGTGATACTGGGCACTAAGTTCATGCACCGCATCAACAAAAATTTTAGGCTGTGCCGGATCAACAAACTGATGGATACCATGACCCAGGTTGAAGATATGCCCTGGGCCACTACCGTAGCGAGCCAGAATATCGGCCACTTCAGCGCGAATCCGCTCTGGCGTACCGTATAACACTGAAGGATCCATATTACCCTGCAGTGCAACCTTGTCACCTACCCGGGCACGGGCATCATCAATGTTGGTGGTCCAGTCCAGCCCCAGTGCATCAGCGCCGGCTTCAGCCATCGCTTCCAGCCACTGCCCACCATTCTTGGTAAACATGATAACCGGCACTTTACGGCCTTCATTTTCACGGATCAGACCGTTAGCAATCTGCTGCATGTATTTCAGAGAGAACTCCTGATACATAGGACCACTTAACGCACCGCCCCAGGTATCAAAAATCTGTACCGCCTGAGCACCACTACGGATCTGCTCATTCAGGTAATCGGTAACCGACTCTGCCAGCTTACGAAGCAGTTCATGCAAGACTTCAGGAGTCGCATACATCATCTGTTTAATATGGCGGAAATCTTTGCTGGAGCCACCTTCAACCATATAGGTTGCCAGCGTCCATGGGCTACCGGAGAAACCGATCAGAGGCACACGACCATTCAGTTCACTACGGATGGTCTTCACTGCATTCATCACGTAATCAAGATCAGATGCAGACTCAGGTACAGGCAGGGCATCGACATCGGCTTCGGTACGAATAACTTTCTTAAACTTCGGCCCTTCACCTACTTCGAAATACAGACCCAGACCCATCGCATCAGGAATAGTCAGAATATCGGAGAACAGAATCGCAGCATCAAGATCATAGCGTTCCAGCGGCTGAATCGTGACTTCACAAGCCAGATCCCGGTTCTTACACAGGCTCAGGAAATCTCCTGCCTGGGAACGGGTTGCGCGATATTCTGGCAGATAACGGCCCGCCTGACGCATCATCCATACCGGTGTAACATCAACTGGTTCACGCATCAGCGCACGCAGGAAACGATCATTCTTCAGTTCAGCCATTACTCTTTCCCAACTCAAATTCAAAAACTGTGCGCATTCTACAGGTTTTTCTACCTTTCTGCTGCTGTATCAGGTCACAAAAAAGGTCGCATAAAGCGACCTTTTCGTAGCATATTATCCTGATTACAGCTTCAGGTAATCGAGAATACCTTCTGCAGCCTTACGACCTTCATCGATAGCAGTAACCACCAGATCAGAACCACGCACCATATCACCACCAGCAAAGACTTTGTCGTTACTGGTCTGGAATGCGTATTGCTCATCAGCAGAGGTCTTAATCCGGCCATCCTGCTCCAGCTCAATACCAAAATCTGCAAACCATGGTGCAGGGCTTGGACGGAAACCAAAAGCAACCAGTACTGCATCTGCAGCAAGTACCTCTTCACTTCCTTCCACGACTTCCGGACGACGACGACCGTTTTCATCCGGCTCACCCATACGGGTAGTCACCACCTTAACGCCGGTTACTTTACCCGCTTCGCCTACAACCTCAACAGGCTGACGGTTAAACATGAATTGCACACCCTCTTCACGGGCATTCTCTACTTCACGTTTCGAACCAGGCATATTGGCTTCATCGCGACGGTAAGCACAGATTACATTCTGGGCACCCTGACGAATCGAAGTACGGTTACAATCCATCGCAGTGTCACCACCACCCAGGACCACCACGCTCTTACCTTCAACACCGATATAATCTGCGGCATCTTTCTCGAAGCCCAGACAACGGTTAACGTTTGAGATAAGGAAAGGCAACGCATCATACACGCCATCCAGATCTTCACCCGGAAAGCCGCCCTTCATATAATTGTATGTACCCATTCCCAGGAACACCGCATCGTACTGATCGAGCAGCTCCTGCATCTGAATATCTTTACCTACTTCGGTGTTCAGACGGAATTCTACTCCCATCTCAGTGAACACTTCGCGGCGACGCACCATGACGTCTTTATCCAGCTTGAATTCAGGAATACCGAATGTCAGCAAACCGCCGATCTCAGGATGAGAATCAAATACCACCGGCTTAACACCGTTACGTACCAGAATATCTGCAGCAGCCAGACCCGCAGGGCCCGCACCAATAACAGCCACTTTCTTATCGGTCGCTGTTACTTTGCTCATATCCGGACGCCAGCCCATAGCAAAGGCGGTATCGGTGATATGTTTTTCTACCGAACCAATCGTCACGGCACCGAACTCATCATTCAGTGTACAGGCACCTTCACAAAGGCGATCCTGCGGGCATACACGACCACACACCTCAGGCAGAGAGTTAGTCTGATGACTCAACTCAGCCGCTTCAATGATATTGCCTTCCGACACTAGCTTCAGCCAGTTCGGAATATAGTTGTGCACCGGGCACTTCCATTCGCAGTACGGGTTACCACATTCAAGGCAGCGATGTGCTTGTGTCGACGCATCATCCGCCTTGAACGGCTCATAAATCTCAGCAAACTCCTGCTTTCGCACGTTTGCATCTATCTTACCTGGTCCCTGGCGTTCTACTTCCAGAAACTGAAAATCATTACTCAGACGTTCAGACATTTCCCACCCCGTCTAATGGTGTCTGCCCGTAGGCAGACACAGCTTTCACTTAATACCTGTAAACCCGATGACACTGTTTTACTCCGGACGCGAACGCATATCCGTCAACAATGCTCCCAGACTGGCTGCTTTAGGCTTAACCAGCCAGAAACGACCAATATAGTCATCGAAGTTATCAACAATCTGATTACCCCATTCACTACCGGTTTCACTAACGAAACCGATGATCACAGAGCGCAGGTGGTTTTTGTATTCTTCCATATGCTGTGGTGCCACACGGTGGATCTCCACCAGCTCATGGTTATACTTATCAACAAAGGTGTTATCCATATCCAGCACGTAAGCAAAACCGCCGGTCATACCCGCACCGAAGTTATAGCCAGTTTCGCCCAACACTGTGATCAGACCACCGGTCATATACTCACAACAATGGTCGCCAGCACCTTCAATCACCGCATGACAGCCAGAGTTTCGTACTGCAAAACGCTCACCGGCACAGCCTGCTGCGTACAACTTACCGCCGGTAGCACCATACAGACAGGTGTTGCCGATAATCGCCGTTTCGTTGCTGGCAAAGGTCACTGCATCAGGCTGACTGATAACGATTTTACCGCCGGCCATGCCTTTACCGACGTAATCATTTGCATCACCTTTAAGATAAAGCTCCTGACCACCGGCATTCCACACACCAAAACTTTGCCCGGCATGACCGGTAAAGTTAAAGCGGATAGGCTTGTCGCTCATGCCCAGATTGCCATGAACCTTCGCAATTGCACCCGAGGTACGGGCACCGACAGAACGGTCACAGTTAGTGATAACCAGCTCAAACTCAGCACCCGACTTATCATCAATCGCCTGCTGCGCTAATTCAGCCATCTTAGTGTTCAGCTCAGCCAGATCGTAAGGATCGTTCTGGTCGACCTGACAAGTCTGAGGATACTCAGCCGGGATACCTGCATCAGATATCAGCGGCGACAGATCCAGCTTGGCATGCTTGGCTGTCGTACCGTCCAATAGTTCCAGCAGATCAACGCGACCCACCAACTCTTCCATACTACGTACACCAACAGAGGCCATCCACTGACGGGTCTCTTCAGCGACGAAACGGAAGTAATTCTTAACCATCTCTACCGTACCGCGATAATGCTTATCACGCAGAACATCGTTCTGAGTAGCAACACCGGTAGCACAGTTATTAAGGTGACAAATACGCAGGTACTTACAACCTACAGCAACCATCGGCATAGTACCGAAACCGAAGCTTTCTGCGCCCAGGATAGCGGCTTTAACCACATCCAGACCGGTTTTCAGGCCACCGTCTGTCTGCAGACGAATCTTACCTCGCAGATGGTTTCCACGTAGAGACTGGTGTGCATCAGCCAGACCCAGCTCCCATGGCGAGCCGGCATAGTGAACCGAAGTCAGCGGACTAGCTGCTGTACCACCGTCATAACCGGAAATCGTAATCAGATCCGCATAGGCTTTAGCCACACCGCAAGCGATGGTGCCAACACCCGGACGGGATACCAGCTTCACGGATACCAGACCTGCAGGGTTAACCTGCTTCAGGTCGAAAATCAGCTGCGCCAGATCTTCAATAGAGTAAATATCATGATGCGGCGGTGGCGAGATCAGTGTCACACCCGGTACAGAATAACGCAGACGTGCGATCAGGCTGTTAACCTTACCACCAGGTAGCTGACCACCTTCGCCCGGCTTAGCACCCTGAGCGACCTTGATCTGCATGACATCAGCATTGATCAGGTATTCCGGGGTTACACCGAAACGACCGGAAGCAACCTGCTTAATCTTAGAGCGCTTATTCGTACCATGACGGGCTGGATCTTCACCACCCTCACCGGAGTTAGAACGACCACCCAGCTCGTTCATCGCCATTGCCAGACACTCATGTGCCTCTGGTGACAAAGCACCCAATGACATCGCCGCTGAGTCAAAACGCTTAAAGATGTTCTCAACCGGCTCAACTTCGCTTAGCGCGACAGACTTAGTATTTTTCGACAGCGCCATCAGATCACGAATAGTCGCTACGCCACGCTTATTAACCAGATCAGCATATTGCTGGTAATCGTTACTTTCACCACTACGCACCGCAGTGTGGATAGTACGGATCACGTCCGGGTTGTAAGCATGGTATTCACCACCGTGAACATACTTCAGCAAGCCACCCTGTTGGATCTTTTTACGTGCAACCCAGGCTTCTTCAGACAGGCTCAGCTGATCTTTCTGGAAATCGCTAAAGTCTGCACCTTCGATACGACTGGCAACACCGGTAAAGCACAGATCAACCACTTCCGAGCTCATACCTACCGCTTCAAACAGTTGTGCACCACGATAAGAGGCAACCGTTGAGATACCCATCTTCGACAGGATCTTCATCAGGCCTTTATTGATCCCTTTACGGTAGTTCTCATGGCTGTCCAGCCAGTCCATCTGCAACTCACCAGTCGCACAAAGATCTGTCAGCACACGATACGCCAGGTATGGATATACCGCTGTTGCACCAAAACCAAACAGTACTGCAAAGTGATGAGGGTCACGTACAGTTCCGGACTCAACAATAATGTTGGCGTCGGCACGCAGCCCTTTATTGATCAGGTGATGGTGAACCGCACCGGTCGCCATCGATGCGTGAACAGGCAACTTACCCTGCTCGATCGCAAAGTCCGACAGGATAATAATAACCTTACCATCCCGCACCAGCTGTTCAGCCTGATCAGCAATATTCTGAATCGCAGCTTTAAGATCCATCTCAGCCGGATCGTAGTTCAGCTGAATGGTAGCAACTTCAAAGCCTGCCTCAGTATTGTTCTTCAAACGCAGGAATTTACTGGCCGACAATACCGGCGTAGTCAGAATAACCCGACGGGCATGTTCTGGCGTTTCTTCAAATACATTTCGCTCGCCGCCGACACAGGTTTCCAGCGACATAACGATCGCTTCACGCAGCGGATCGATCGGTGGGTTAGTTACCTGAGCAAACTGCTGACGGAAATAGTCATAAACAGAACGGACCTTAGACGACAGCACTGCCATCGGCTTATCATCACCCATGGAGCCAACTGCTTCCATCGCGGTTTCACCCAATGGACGCAACACCTGATCACGTTCTTCGAAGGTCACCTGGAACATCTTCATGTGTGTTTTGACCTCTTCAGGGGTCATATCACAGAAAGACTGAGACTCTTCAGTCAGATTCATGGTCTGCTCAAGCGGCAGCGCGTTTTCACGCATCCACTGCTTATATGGCTGAGCTTTCTTCAGGCGTTCATCAACATCGGCAGTGTGGAGCACTTCACCGGTCTGAGTATCAATAGACAGAATCTGACCCGGACCTACACGGCCCTGAGATACGATATCTTCGGGCTTGTATGCGAACACACCAATTTCAGATGCAGTACAGATATAACCATCTTTGGTCATTACCCAACGGGAAGGACGCAGACCGTTTCTATCGAGCATACAAACGGCATAACGACCATCGGTCATTACCATGCCGGCAGGACCATCCCACGGCTCCATATGCATAGAGTTGTAGTCATAGAATGCGCGTAGCTCAGCATCCATAGTATCAACGTTCTGCCAGGCTGGCGGCACGATCATACGTGCAGCACGGTACAGGCCCATACCACCGGTCAGCAGGAATTCCAGCATGTTATCCATACTGGAAGAATCAGATCCGGTGGTATTAACAATTGGCTGCAACTCGTCAACATTCGGCAGCTGCTCAGTAACAAACTTACTAGAGCGGGCACGGGACCAGTTACGGTTACCTTCGATGGTATTGATCTCACCGTTGTGCGCCAACAAGCGGAACGGCTGAGCCAATGGCCAGCGTGGCGCAGTATTGGTTGAGAAACGCTGGTGATAAGTACAGATAGCTGTTGCCAGCGTCTCATCACTCAGGTCTTGATAGAATACCGGCAGATCTACCGGCATCGTCAGACCCTTATAGGAAATAACTTTGTCAGACAGACTACAAATATAGAAGTCCGCGTCGCTGGACAACGCATTCTCTGCCTTACGACGAGCGGTATACAGGCTAACTGTAAACTCCCGCTCCGACTTATCAGTCGTTACAAATACCTGCTCAATTTGTGGCAGAGTATCTTTTGCTATTGGACCCAGACAGCTTTCATCAGTTGGCACAACACGCCAGCCAACAACATTCAGTCCCTGAGCCGCCAGTTCTTTATTCAGAGTTTCACGCGCCGCATCCGCCAGCGCTGGCTCTTTAGACAGAAACACCATGCCCACGGCATAGTTTTCTCCTAATTCAACACCCAGCTCGCTTTTCGCAGCCGCTCGCAGAAACGCATCAGGCTTTTGCATTAACAATCCGCAGCCATCGCCGGTCTTACCGTCTGCCGCGATCCCACCACGGTGAGTCATACATGCAAGTGCTTCAATCGCCTTCAACAATAAGTCGTGACTTGGCTCCCCTTGCATATGGGCCATTAAACCAAAACCACAGTTGTCCTTGAACTCACCAGGGCGATACAGACCTTTGCTCATAAACGAATCCCACCAAAAAGTTCTTATTTATCAGTATATTACCGCCTTCAATTTCCGGCCGCAGTTGCGAATACGGGGAAAAAGGGACAGGTATTTTACACAGCGAGGGTAGGAAGGACAAATTATAAGCAACGCAGAAGATATTTTTGTTTCAGAACGCTATACAAAAATATTTTATTTTCTGGCAGCCAGGTCCGCCTGAATCCCCTGAATTGAACGCGCCCAGGGCTTCAACCTGACTAAGCCCGAAGGTAGAGATTTACTGGCCGCAGCGGCCGCTGCACGATCTTTATACTGACCATATACAACGACGAACCAGGGTTTATTTTTATACTCTGTTTGAAACAGATAAAATTTTTGCGGCTGAGCCTGAGCGTTAATAAATTTTTCTGCACTCTGGCGTGCGCCCGCACCAAGCATCTGCAGCGTATAACTGGTATCAGCCCAGCTAAGCAGCGCTTTTTCTGCCGCACTGAGGGGTGCTGAGGCCACAGAAACAGGCGCAGCCTTAGTCGCAATAGATTCTTTAGCCGAAATAGTAGCTGGAGCAATAGTTGAAGTCGCGACAGTCGGCTGAGTTTTAGTCTCAGCGGCAGCATCTACCCGTATCTCTTCCACTACCGGCTTTTCAACTACAGATTCTTTAACACTGATCTGCTCAACAACAGGAGCTATCGGTGGCTGGGCTGCTTCTACCGTCGCAATAGTTGTCTCAGCGATTACCGCAGGTTTAGATATTACAACCTCAGCATCCTGCTTTAGCTGGCTATCTTGCCCAGGGGTATAAGTGGCGGGCTTATTCAGCACAACCGTTTGGGCTTCGGTGTTCGCATTGGCCTGAGTACTAGCAATAGCGACTTCATCGACCGGAGCCGCCGTATCAGCAGGAACAACCGATTCTTTCTCTACAGGCACCTGCAACTGAACCTGCGTTCTGTCGTTGTCGGTGGCAACAGTACCGGGCCAGAACTGCCACAGGGCAACGCTCAGCACTAACAACATAACCGTCGCTATACCTACCAGATAATTGCGTGGCATTCCGGGTTCAGTGCGGGTGCGGCTAACATTGCCTGAACGAAAGAACTGCTCTACCTGCTGATTGAGGGATCCCGGATAGCCGGAAGATGCCTCATACACTGCGGTTAACTGCTTTTCTGTTAGCGATTGTGCTGCACTGTATCGTTGTGCAAGATAGCTATGCGCCTCCTCTGCAGTGAAGCGTTGCAGCTCTAACTTATGTACCTGGGCTTCCAGTAGAGAGAATTCCTCAATCTGCTGTAAGCGGCTATTCAGAAGATCGGTTCCCGCCATTAGCAAATGTGGCTTAAGCGGCAAGCCCTGAGCATCACTCAGCATCTGTAACAGAAGCTTAAGCGCACCGACATCCAGTAATTCAGCGTTATCAGCAATAATTATCCATTGAATGTGCTCAGCAGCCATCACCTGAACAAAATCATAGATACCATTCAGTATCTGCTGATCATCAGTATCAGTAATAATTTGCGGACTCAGCTGCTCACTCAACGCCTTAAGCATCGCAGTAAGGCTGGTATTAACCGCTCCGTCGATATGGCAGACTCTGATAGTACGGTCTGGCTCAGAATCCCTTAAACGTTGTAACAGGGTTGATTTGCCCGCACCATCCGGCCCGATGACCAGCAGCAGAAAATCACTGAAACGATTCAGGTGCTCCAGCTTTTCGACAAGCTGTAGCCGGGAAGATGGCTCAAAAAAGAAACTCTTGCGCTCTGCCGCATTAGAAAATGCTTCAGCCAGGGCCTGATTTCCATTTTTTTCAGCCATCATCAACCCCCTTTAAGCGCAAAACTGATCTAGTGTTTGCTGAAGTAAATCCGGATCAAACTGATCAGTAACAACAGCCTGACCCAATGAACGCAGTAAAATCAGCCGGAGCTGACCATCAATGACCTTTTTATCAACCGCCATCAGATCCATAAACTGCTTCGCTGTCATGCCCTTAGGCGCATCAACCGGTAACTGCGCCGCTTCCAGAATACGGATAGTGCGGCTGTAATCGGCGTCTGAAAGCCACCCTAACCGCCTGGACAAGTCGGCAGCCATTGCGGTTCCTGCTGCGACGGCCTCGCCATGCAGCCAGTTGCCATAGCCCTGACAAGACTCTATAGCATGACCAAAGGTATGACCGAGATTGAGCAGCGCCCGTATACCTGACTCTTTCTCATCCTGCGCAACCACTTCGGCTTTAATTTCACAGGAGCGATAGATCGCCTGGGTTAGCAGCCCGGTATCACGCCCAACCAGACCACTCATATTTGCTTCTAACCAATCAAGAAACTCAGCATCATAGATCAGCCCGTATTTAATCACTTCAGCCAGTCCGGCTGACAGTTCTCTGTCAGGTAATGTGGACAGGACATCAACACTGGCAAGCACAACCTGCGGCTGATGAAATGCGCCGATCATATTCTTACCCAACGGATGATTGACGCCGGTTTTACCACCGACAGATGAATCTACCTGGGAAAGCAACGTGGTTGGAATCTGAATAAAATTGACACCACGTTGATAGCTGGCTGCCGCAAACCCTGTCATATCACCAACCACTCCTCCGCCTAAAGCGATCAGAGTCGTAGTGCGATTATGACGTTGTTGTAACAACTGATCATAAACCGCATTCAGCTGCTCCAGCGTTTTATACTGTTCACCGTCAGGAAGAATAACCTCATCGACCTGCACTGCAGGTAAGATATCCCTGATCTGTTGAAGATACAGTGGTGCCACCGTTTCATTACTGACGATAAGCACCTGATTACCCTTAATGTAAGGTTTCAGATTATCCGCACTAAAAAGATTGGTTCCGATAAAGATCGGATAGGATCGTTCGCCCAGGTCAACATTAAGAGTTTGCATGATGAGGAGGTATTCTCTATTTAACTATCTGCTTTTCACGAAGGTCTGCAATTATATCAGCAACAACCGCTTTAGGGTTGCGCCGATCGGTTTCAACAACGATATCCGCCACCTGCACATAGAGAGGATGCCGAAGCTCCATCAGCTCTGTTAGCACAGCCTTGGGATCAGGCGTTTGCAACAAAGGCCTGTTTTTATCCCGCGCCGTTCGCTCTAACTGCTGTTCAACAGACGCTTTGAGGTAAACCACTGTACCCCGCCCCTGCAGATTTGAGCGGTTTTCAGGACGCAGAACAGCCCCGCCGCCGGTCGCCAGTACCTGACCATCTTCTGCACTCAGAAGATCAATCATATTCGCTTCCCGGTTACGAAAACCATCTTCCCCTTCCACATCAAAGATCCAGGGGATATCCGCGCCGGCACGCTCCTCAATTACTTTATCGGAGTCGACAAAGTTCAGTTTAAGCTCCTGAGAAAGAAGACGCCCTATGGTGCTTTTTCCAGCTCCCATAGGGCCTACAAGAAATATATTCAAATTACGCTAGCCTTACTGACTGGATAACGATTCCCGTACCAGTTTAGGTGTGATAAAGATAAGCAACTCTGATTTACTGTTTTTTGTCTGGCTGTTACGAAACAGATGCCCCAGCACAGGAAGATCACCCAGCAATGGTGTTTTATTGACCACATCGCGGGTTTCATTTTCAAAAACACCACCCAGAACAATCGTTTGGCCATCAGGCACAACGACAGATGTTTCCAGCTCATTATTTATAATACTGATTTCGCCATTCGGCAGAAGGTCACCAACCGAATCTTTCTTAATAATCAGATCCATCGCAATCCGATCACCCGGATTAATCCGTGGCGTCACATCCAGTGAGAGTACAACATCTTTAAATGCAACACTGACCTCACCATCTTCCACTGTCTGATAAGGGATCTCCTGACCCGACTGTATCATCGCAGCTTTACCGTTGGTTGTTACTATCTTAGGTTGTGAGATGACTTCAACCCGACCATCGGTCTCCAGTGCTGACAGTTCCAGTTGTAACAAAGTACTACTGGATGCTATACCTACTGCTACCGATGCAGGACTGGTAACCGCCGCCCCCAGATCAACCATCAAGCCGCTAGGCACACTACCCGGCGAAGAGACATCGGAAATAGTACTACCGATAGAGATTGAGTTGGTACCTGCATCGCCATAGCCCAGCCCCCACTTAATACCCAGATCTTTAGAGACATCAGTATTTGCAGTGACTAAGCGCGCTTCGATCAACACCTGCGCAACTTCTGTATCAAAACGACGCAACGTGCTGCGTATCTCTTCCATCCGCTTGGCTGTTTCACGAACCATCAACACATTGGTTTCATCGTCTGCCAGGATAAAGCCCCGTTCAGATACCAGCTTCGCCTCATTCAGACGCGCCATCATATCAGAAGACTTGCGGAAATCGACCTGAATAAACTCTGTACGCAACGGCGCCAGCTCTTCAACCTGCTTAGAACTTTCCAGCTCAACTCGCTCACGCTCCGCAATCTCGTCTGCCGTACCGATCAACATCACGTTACCCATCTCACGCTTATCAAGCTTATGGGTATTGAGTATCAGATCCAGCGCCTGATCCCAGGGAACATTTTTTAGTCGTAAAGTGATATTACCATTCACATTCTCACTCACAACCAGGTTCATCTCGGCTACTTCTGCGAGAATCTGTAGCACTGAACGCACTTCAACATTCTGAAAATCAAGATCGATTCGCTCACCCTGATACGGGAAACGCTCTTCTTCAATCGCTTCCTGCTCAGCACGAGTGATAGGCTTCAGATCAACAAACAACTGATTGTTAGTCTGATAAACCATGTAATCATAAGGCTCTGCGGTTGGTTTAATCAGTATTGAACTATTTTCACCGCTGGCCATGGAATCAATAAACATAACCGGCGTGGCAAAATCCTGCACATCAATCCGGTTCTGCATACTGGCTGACAGATCAACACCTAACAGGTTAACAACAATATTATTGCCTTCCTCAATAACGTCTACACCAGCACGATCATCGGATAAAGATACAACCACGCGCCCGGCACCTTCAGCCGTGCGTTCAAAATCGACTCCTTGTACCCGGGTTTTATCAGAAACCTGAGCGGGTTTCTGTGTTGCAACAGGTTCATTTTTTGCTGCAGTCGCTGTAGCGACAGGTTGCTTAGCTCCACTTTGCTTAACCGCTCTGCGATCACCCACCGTCAGAAACAGACTATTACCATCAGCCCTGGTATCAAAAGAGGAGGCCTCATACAGATTAACAACAACTCGCAAACGACCTGCCACCTGAGCAAAGTTGAGTGTTTCAACATTACCGCTTTCAACACTTAACTGACGTACATCCTGTGCATTTTCAACACCCCACATATCCAATACAAGCCGTGCAGGGCTATCGGTCATATATGATTTGGGAATTGATGGTGGCGCGTCAAAATCAAAACGAATTTCAAGCTTATTATCCGGCAGCGCAACAAAAGAGGCCTCATTCAGCGTCGCATCCGCAGCTGAAACGGTCCATGACAACAAGCACAAACTGATGACCAGGCTCGCAAATTTAGCGACCATGGAATAAGCCAGCCTTCCCGCCTGAATATATTTATTCACAGTAATCACCATCATCATCAATCCATCACCACGCTACGGGGGCGCTTCATCCAACCACCCCGACCATTTGAAACAATCTCTACCAGTTCGACACTATCGCTGTTTATGGTCGTTATCTCGCCATAATCGGTACCCATATAGTCACCACTCGATACGCGATGCACTTCACCGGCATTATCTTTAATCAAAGCCCAACGGGAGCCGTCGGCACTCATATTTATACTGCCTACCATTTTAAGGTTATCCAGCGAAAAGGTTTCCAGATAATCTTTTGCTCTATCCTGATCGGGCTTAATGCCATTATTTGCGGCATTAGTATCATCCTCTGGATCAAGCACCACAATAGCAACCAGAGGCTTAAAAGGACTACGCATACTGGCCCCTTCATAGACAAAGCTATGATAAGGCTTAAATTCAGGCAGCGGTTTTATACTGGCAGTTTTTTTCTGTTTTTCTTTAGCCACAAAATTGCGCAGATCATTTGTGTCATCAATCCAGACACAGCCACCCAGAAAAAGGCTGGCCAACAACGCAACCGGAAACAGTCTATTTAGTGTCATCATAACGATACGTCTTCGCGCTGATTGTCATACCCAGCTGCCCTTCAGCTGGCACAATACTATAGTCATGCAGAGTTACAATTCGTGGAATTGCTGCTACACCACTAACGAACTGACCCATTTGATGATAGGTCCCGTTCACCTTGATATTAATCGGCAACTCAATGAAAATTTCATTTTTCTTCTCTGCCGCCAGAGAGATCAGTTGAATATCCAAACCGCTGGAACGGCCAATTTCGGTAATATCCTCCAGCAGCCCCGGCACCTCTTTCTCTGTCGGTAACTGTTTTAACAGTTCAGCAAAGCGATCCGATACATCTTCCATCTGCCGTCTAAGCTGCGCCAGACTCGCTACCTGAGTCGTTTTAATTGTAATTTGAGACTTCAGGCCAGTCTCCTGCGAGATTTCCCGCTGCAATGCTTTCTCTTTATCCGTGGTATAGAAATAGACACCTAAGCCAATAACTATTCCGAACACCAGCAAATAAGCTATTACTTTAACGCCTATCGGCCAGTTACCAGCAGTACTCAGATCAAGGTCATCGGCATCAAAGCCTTTGAAGCTATTTTTTAATGCGTCCATTGCCATAATCAGTTCACCTCTTCCAGCGAGGGTTTCAATACCGGAACAGCCAGATCAAATTTTTTCATACCACTGTCATTGGCAACTTTTGAAAGGTTTGGCTCACCAAACCAGATACTGGCGTAAACACTGCGCATAAGATCAGATACGTCATCACTTTTTGACGCCAGCCCTGCTAGAGAGATCACACTGCCTTGTCGCTTTAGAGATTGATAATGGACGCCATCCGGCAATACCCGCACCATCTCATCAAAACTTCTGACAATCAGCGACCGGGTGCCCTGCAGCTCCTGTATCGCATTCAAACGGTTCAACAGTCTCTTACGCTTTTCTTTTAACTCTTTTATCTGTACCAGTTGCGCATCCAGCTGAGCAATCTCAGCACGCAGATAACCATTACGCGCCTTTTGACGATCTGTTTGCATATCGAAATAGAAACCGATCAAAAACACTACAACTGCAGCTAAAAAAGCTGCAGCAACAATATTGACCACAAACTGCTTCTGTCTCTCTGCCGCCAGTTCTTCGCGCCAGGCCCTTAAATTAATCTTTGCCATAGTCGCATCCTAGTGTTCAAAGCTACGCAACGCTAAACCACAGGCTTTCGCCAGCGTTGGTGCGTCCTGAGCTAATCGATCAGCATTGATCTTCGCATCCCGTTCCATTCCGGCAAACGGATTTGCCACCTCAACAGACAAACCAACTTCAGCAGCCATCTGTTCAGAAAGCCCCTCTATCGCCGAAGTGCCGCCCAGTAAATACAGCTTATTCAGTTCATTATGAGGGCCGGATGAATAAAAAAATTGCAGCGCACGAGACACTTGCTGAGATACAGTGCTACGAAACGGCAATACCAGCGACTGCTTAAGTTCATCTGACAGTTCCCCCGTCCTCAACAGATTCTCAACCTCTCCTGCTTTCAGGCCCGACTGCTGATGAATCGCGTTACTCAGATCATTTCCGCCAAATGCCTGTTCACGGTTATAAACAATTTCACCGTTCTTAAATACATTCAATGTCAGAGTGGAGGCACCAATATCAACAAAACCAACCAGCTGCTCCTGATCAAGCTCTGAATGTATCATCGGAAAAACCCGTTCAGTACCAAACCGATCTACATCGATCACTTCGCATTTCAGCCCTGCTCCGTTGATCGCATCTTCGCGCATCTCGACATCATCACGCCGACAAGCAACCAACAGAATATTATTCAGTTCTGTATTTCCCGTAACCGGGCCCAGAACTTCAAAATCCAGTGCGACTTCATTCAGGGGATAGGGAATAAAACGGTCAGCTTCAAGCTTAACCTGATCTTCAAGTTCAAACTCGGTAAAAGCGTTACTTAACTGAACGGTCTTAGAGATAACCGCCGAAGAGGGAACCGCGGCAACAGAAGTCGTCAGACTGCCTCCGCAAAGTTTAATACCACGCTCAATTGCTTCAGAAACCTGAGCGGCATCCTGAATACTACTTTCGATAACCGCAGTAGAGGGCAGAGGCACCACGGCATAAGAGTCCAGCTTAAGACTGCCCCCCCGTTTAGAAAGCGCCACCATTTTAACCGAAGATGAACCGATATCGATTCCGACCCATCCTTTTTCCTGTTTGCTAAGAAAGCTGAGCACAGTAAATTGTCCTTAAAATATCCCGCAGAATCCGCCGCCAATGACTCTAGCGCGGATTTAACAAAAATTAAACCACTGTTTCACTAGTGGCTAACACTTTCTTACAGATATAATAACTCGGCAATGAAAACATTAACTTTAAATAACCTAGCATGAAACTACTGACATCGTTACTTAAGCTTGGCCTTAAACTCACCATCTTGGGCTGTCTCCTCGGCGGCATAGCCCTGGCTGGCGCGTATTACTATCTTGCACCCAAGCTTCCTGATGTGCAGACCCTTAAGGTAGTTAAGCTGCAAACGCCTCTGCGAATCTATTCGGAAGATAATCAGCTTATCTCTGAATTTGGCGAAAAACGCCGCACGCCTATTCAATTTGAACAAATTCCGGACAATTTTATTAATGCATTGCTGGCCGCAGAAGACCGGAATTTCTTTAATCACATCGGCATTGATATAAAAGGACTGGCCCGGGCCGCCTTTCAACTGGCCAGCACCGGCCACATACAAAGTGGCGGTAGCACCATCACCATGCAGGTGGCTAAAAACTTCTTTCTTACCCGGGAACGCTCCTTTTTACGTAAGTTTAATGAGATTCTGCTTTCTCTGCAGATAGAGCAAGAGCTGAGCAAAGAGGAGATTCTTGAACTCTACATAAACAAGATCTATCTGGGCCATCGCTCCTACGGCATTCAAGCAGCCGCCAACATCTACTATGGCATGAACATCGATCAGCTAAGCCTGGCGCAACACGCAATGATTGCCGGCTTACCTAAAGCACCCTCAGCTTATAATCCGATTACCAATCCAAGCCGGGCACTGGAGCGACGCAACTGGATTCTGAAGCGGATGCACAGCCTGAGCTTCATTAATGATGAAGATTACGAAACCGCCAGAACCTCGCCGGTTACCGCTGAGTATCACGGTACCCAGATAGACCTTTACGCCCCATACGTGGCAGAAATGGTACGTAATGAACTCTATCAATATTTCGATGACAGGCTTTACTCCGATGGTTTGAGAGTTTACACAACCCTGAATAGCGAAATGCAGACCGCCGCAAATAAAGCCGTTGAAGATGGCTTACTGGCTTACACAGAACGCCACGGCTATTTTGGCCCCGAACAAAAAGCAGCAGTGACAGATCTTAGCCAGGAAAGCATTGTTAAATCCCTCAAACAACAGCGCACCTATGGCTCCCTGTCTCCCGCAATTGTTCTGGAAACTGAAAAGCAACAAGCCAGCGTTTATATTAAAGGCATAGGTGTTACCAGCCTTGCCTGGGAAGAGATGAACTGGGCCCAGGAATTTAAAGGCCCTAACCGAACGGGCAAAAAGCCTAAGCAAACGGCCGATATCTTTAGTCCCGGCGATCTGATTCGGGTTCGCTTAACGGCTAATGAAAACTGGCGTTTATCGCAGATACCTAAAGTGCAGGGCGCATTTACAGCTCTGTCACCCGATAACGGTGCGATCAAAGCGCTAGTCGGTGGTTTTAACTTCAATCATAACAAGTTCAACCGGGCGACCCAGGCACAAAGACAACCCGGCTCAAACCTGAAACCATTTATCTACGCTTCAGCGCTAGAACAGGGCTATACACCCGCAACCCTTATTAACGATGCTCCGGTGGTGTTTCATGACACCAACCTGGAATCCAACTGGCGCCCAGAAAACTACAGTAAGAAATTTTATGGCCCAACACGTCTGCGGGAAGCCCTATACAAATCCCGCAACCTGGTTTCAATCAGAATCCTACGCTCTATCGGTATAGATACCGCAACGGAATTTCTGACCCGGTTTGGCTTTGATAAAACCCGCCTACCGAATAACCTGTCACTCTCTTTGGGTAGCGCTGATGTAACGCCACTAGAACTGGTCACAGGCTACGCCGGACTCGCCAATCAGGGATTTAAAGTTAACCCGTTCTTTATTGACAGAATCGAAGACTCCGAAGGCAATACTCTATACCAGGCCCAGCCAATGACAGTGTGCTCTGACTGTGTATACAGCCCTGATGCATCAGAAATCCCTAGCAACCTGACTGCTCTACAGATACAGCCTGAAACAGACTCTGACGCGCTATCGATCCCATTAGAATCTGATCAGGCAGCGGAAGAATCGAAGGAAGAGCCTGCCGAAGTAAGCACTAACTTACAGCCAGTATCCGGCCAGCAGATAACCACCCTTCCATTAGCTGAAAGAACCATGCAGCCACATACCGCCTTTATGATCTACAACATCATGCAAGACGTTATTACCCGCGGTACCGGCCGTAGAGCCCTGGCGCTTAAACGAACCGATATTGCAGGCAAGACGGGCACAACCAATGATCAGAAAGATGCATGGTTTTCAGGCTTTAACAGCGATGTAGTCGCAACCGCCTGGGTTGGCTTTGATCAGCCATCAACACTGGGGCGAAGAGAGTTCGGCGGCACTGCAGCACTCCCTATCTGGATCGACTTTATGAAAGTCGCTCTAAGCGACAGCCCTGATCTCCCTGCAGCGCAACCTGATGGCATGACCAGTGTGCGTATCGATCCTAAAACCGGCCTTCTGGCTTACCCAGGTCAGGAAAACGCTCTGTTTGAGGTATTCCCGGAAGACAGCGCACCCACAGATATAGCCCCTAACCCGGCACACACGAATACTGCCGGCAGCAGTCAGACCGATGAAATATTCTGATCTGCTTATCCAAACAACCTGACTAAAACAAGCCCGGCAATCGCCGGGCTTTTTTATTACTTATAGCAACCCGCCTCAGTAACAGACTAACCGTATTAAATGACCAATGAAGCAATACAGCCGATCCTAGTCAACTGGCCGGATTTTCTTACCCGGTAATACGACAGCAGACTAAAACGCCAGTTGAAATTATCTCAGACACAAAAAAACCCGGCATAGCCGGGTTTTTTTATTACCTACTGAAGCTTACTTCAGCAACGCATCAACCGTAGTCAGCGGGTAATGAGCCGGCAATGGCAAACGTGCAACACCAGTATCAATTGCTGCTTGCGCAACTGCACCAGAAACCGCACCCAGCAGACGCTCATCAGTTGGCTTAGGAATAATGTATTCACGACCGAATTCCAGAGAATCCAGTTCGTACGCATCAAGAACATCCTGAGGAACAGGCTGTTTAGCCAGCTCGGCCAGCGCCAGTACTGCAGCGGCCTTCATCTCTTCATTGATAGCAGAAGCACGAACGTCCAGTGCGCCACGGAAGATGAAAGGGAAACCCAGTACGTTATTTACCTGGTTAGGGAAATCAGAACGACCAGTCGCCATGATCACGTCATCACGAGTTTCGTGAGCCAGTTCGGGACGAATCTCTGGATCCGGGTTTGCACAGGCAAATACAACAGGGTTCGCAGCCATCTTGCTTAACTGATCAGCAGACAGCAGGTTAGGACCAGACAGTCCAACAAACACATCGGCGCCATCAATCGCATCATCCAGAGTGCGCTTATCCGTTTCAGAAGCAAATGCAGCCTTCTGAGGCGTCAGGTTATCACGACCTGAGTGGATAACACCGGTACGGTCGATCATATAGATGTTTTCAACCTTAGCACCCATATTTACCAGCAACGTCATGCAGGCGTGTGCAGCAGCACCGGCACCCAGACAAACGATAGACGCATCTTCCAGCTTCTTGCCAGCAATTTCCAGCGCATTGATCATGCCTGCTGCTGTTACAATCGCAGTACCGTGCTGATCATCATGGAATACAGGGATATTACAACGTT
Organism: Amphritea balenae; assembly: GCF_003858655.1. Lineage (GTDB taxonomy): Bacteria > Pseudomonadota > Gammaproteobacteria > Pseudomonadales > Balneatricaceae > Amphritea > Amphritea balenae. Next base: position 94,225 of record NZ_RQXV01000013.1, on the reverse strand, counting down.
CAATCAGGGCGCGCTCAACTTCAAAACACTCAGGTGCTTTAATGTCTTCCAGGTTAATACCACCGAATGTATCAGCGATACGGGCAACGGTATCGATCAGCGCCTGCGGGCTTTCAGAATCAACTTCGATATCAATAGAATCTACACCTGCGAATTTCTTAAACAGCAGGGATTTACCTTCCATTACCGGCTTAGAAGCCAGAGGACCCAGGTCGCCCAGACCCAGAATAGCACTACCATTAGAAATAACAGCTACCAGGTTACCTTTTGCAGTGTAACGGTATGCTTCTTCAGGATTCTCTGCAATAGCACGTACAGGCTCAGCAACACCCGGGCTATACGCCAGCGCCAGATCACGGGCGGACGCAGCAGAAGTACTCAGCTCAACACTGATTTTACCTGGGCGAGGAAACTCGTGATAATCGAGTGCAGCTTGTTTCATATCTTCAGACATGGTCGCGGTTCCAACATAGTTATAAAAATTTGGGACTTGGCATCATATAGAAAAGCAAGCAGTCCCTCAACACAGCAAACAGCCCAAAAGCCTGACAAAAGCCCGATATACAGTGCATTTTCTACTACTTTCGACGGACTAAACAGAATTTACAAAAGAGCAATCCCTACAAAACAGGCGATCTCACTAGTTATGCCAAAGTTTAATAAAAATCAGCCTGTATTGATCAGAAACAAAAAAGGCACTCAAATGAGTGCCTTTTTCTATATCACAATGTGAAATTCTCTTACTTCTTAAGACCGCGTGCACCGAAACGCTTGTTGAAGCGATCAACACGGCCACCGGTAGTCGCATCTTTCTGCTTACCAGTGTAGAAAGGGTGACAAGCGCTGCATACATCGATGTGCATATCGTTGCACAGAGTTGAGCGAGTCTTAACTACGTTACCGCAAGAACAGGTTGCACTGATCTCTTCGTACTTAGGATGGATATCTTTTTTCATGAGAACCTCAGTTTTTGTATGCCGCCACCCGATCTTCTGCCGGGCACCGCATGCAGGCTTATACAAGCCTTATGGGATTAAGGCCGCGCATTATACGCACAGATCACTATCGCATCAAGCTTTTCACACACCCCGGTTAACAGCGCTTTAAAAAACACATACACTGTCGCCTCAGCTACGGAGACAACACCTTTTATGCCTTACCTGCGTCTGGCCATTCCCTCACCATTGAGACGTCTGTTTGACTACCTCCCCCCGGCTCAATGCGATCTGACAGAATTAAAACCTGGAGTGCGGGTTCTGGTACCTTTTGGCCGTCGAGAAGTCACAGGCATTCTTCTTGAAGTAACTGAAACAACTGAGGTTCCGGTTAATAAACTCAAACCAGCCATAAGCATTCTCGACCAGCAACCACCGTTACCTGAAACACTACTCAAACTGGCCCGCTGGGCGGGAAATTATTACCAACACCCTCTCGGCGATGCCCTGAGTCAGGCACTTCCTGTTCTGCTTCGTAAAGGAGAGCCCTGTGAATACGCTCACCAACACCTGTGGCGGGCAGCTAAAGATGCATCTATTGATGCATTAGGCCGCTCAGCTGCCCGTCAACGCGAATTACTACAGTTATTACTGGATCACCCACAGGGCATCAGCACCGATGCGATCAGAGCCGAAGGCGGACAAACTCCGCTGCTTAAAAAGCTTGAAGAGAAACAGTTAGCAGAATCATTTATTCATAAGCCGGACCATCAGTCGCACAACAACAATCCTCTGCATGAAGCCCCACTGACACTGAATCAGGAGCAACAAAAGGCAGTTGATAGCATCATCGACAAGTCAGGATTCGCCGCCCACCTGCTACAGGGCGTCACCGGGTCAGGTAAAACTGAAGTCTATCTGCAAGCCATTGAACACTTCATCAGAGCAGGTAAACAGGCACTGATACTGGTCCCCGAGATTGGTTTGACGCCACAGACTGTTGCGCGTTTCAAAGCACGCTTTAATCTACAAGTGGTCGTGCTGCACTCTAACCTCACCGACCGACAGCGACTGGATGCCTGGCTACAGGCCAAAGAAGGTATCGCCCGCATTATTATCGGCACCCGCTCCGCTATATTTACGCCGATGCTGCATCCCGGTGTTATTTTTATTGATGAAGAACATGATACGTCCTTTAAGCAGCAGGAAGGCTTTCGCTATTCAGCACGTGATCTCGCGGTCATGCGCGCTAATTATGAAAAAATCCCAGTAGTCATGGGCACCGCCACTCCCTCTATAGAAAGCCTGCATAACGCTAAGCAGGGACGCTACAACTGGCTTAAGCTCAACCAGCGCGCCGGTAATGCCCGCCCTCCTCAGTTTGAGCTATTAGATATCAAACAGTTACCCTTGCAAGATGGGCTTTCAACACCCCTGTTGCAACAGATCCGCAGCCATCTGGAACAGGGCACACAGGTTCTGATTTTCCTTAATCGCCGAGGCTTTGCCCCTACACTGATGTGTCACGATTGTGGCTGGCTGGCCGATTGTCGGCGCTGCGATGCTCATATGACGTTGCATCGAAAGCCATTTCATCTGCACTGCCACCACTGCGACAGTCAGCGTCCGGTACCGACACAGTGCGATAGTTGCGGTAGCACTGAACTCAAGCCGGTAGGTGCGGGTACTGAACGCACCGAAGAAGCACTTAAAAAACTTTTCCCCAAATTTCCGATTATCCGGGTCGATCGTGACACCACACAGCGCAAGCACGCGATGCAACAGATTATGGATCGCGTACATCAGGGTAACCCCTGTATCCTGGTCGGCACCCAGATGCTAGCCAAAGGTCACCACTTCCCTAAAGTAACGCTGGTTGCCATTCTCAACGCAGACAGTGGTTTATTCAGCGCTGACTTTCGCGGCATGGAACGTACCGCCCAGTTAATTCTTCAGGTTGCAGGCAGAGCCGGACGAGCTGAACATCCCGGCAAAGTGGTGATGCAAACCCATCATGCGGATCACCCGGTTATCAACAGTCTGGTCAATGAAGGCTATGAAGCCTTTGCTGATCAGGAACTTAATCAACGTCATGGCGCACAACTCCCCCCCTTGATTCACTGCGCTATGCTTCGTGCGGAAGCGAATCATCAGGGTAGGGCTGAACGTTTTTTAGCTAATCTTCGCAATATGCTACAAGAAGATATTCTGCAACCTGATGGCATTCAATGGCTTGGCCCCCTGCCATCCCCAATGGAGAAACGGGCCGGCCAGTTCCGTGCTCAACTGGTATTACAAAGCGCTAACCGTAAAGCCCTGCACCTGCAATTACAGAGTCTTACCCGAATCATCGACGCAGACCCTGAATCCCGTAAGGTACGCTGGTCTATCGATGTTGATCCCGTCGATATGTTCTGAGACAGCAAATATAGCTGTTGCAGGGGTTAACAAAGGGCCTGCGAAAAGGGATAATACGCGGTCTTTTTAGACAGCATAAACACAGCATCCCCTGTGTCCCTGAATTTAAGCCGGTACCCATTGAGCATGAAACAACATATTGCGGATCTGATTAATACTGCCCTGACCACACTGATTGAGGACGGCACGCTGCCGGCCGACACTCAGCCCAAAATCATGGTAGAGAATACCCGCGACAAGTCTCACGGGGACTTTGCCTCCAATATCGCACTGACGCTGGCTAAAGCAGCCCGCACCAACCCGCGGGAACTGTCGCAAAAGATATGTGCGGCATTGCCAGCTTCAGACAATGTTGAAAAAACCGAGATTGCCGGCCCCGGCTTTATCAATTTTTTCGTCAGCGACGCATCGACCGGCAATCTGATCAAAGTTATTCTGCAAGAAAAGCACAACTATGGCCGTAACAGTGACGGTGCAGGCCGTAAAGTGCAGGTGGAGTTTGTATCCGCCAACCCTACCGGACCACTACATATTGGTCACGGACGTGGCGCCGCTGTCGGCGACTGCCTTTGCCGCCTGATGGATGCCAACGGCTGGGATGTCACCCGTGAATTTTATTACAACGACGCTGGTCAGCAGATTAACAACCTGGCGCTCTCCGTTCAGGCGCGTTGCAAAGGCCTGAACCCGGATCATGAAAGCTGGCCTGCCGATGGCTACCGCGGCGATTACATTGTCGAGCTGGCCGAAAGTTTCATGCGTGGCGATACTGTTAAGTCTGCTGATCAGAGCTTCACCGGCACTAAAGATGCCGACGATCTGGACGGTATTCGTCACTTCGCCGTGGCCTATCTGCGTCACGAGCAGGATCTCGATCTGAAAGCATTCGGTGTTAATTTCGACGTTTACTTCTTAGAGTCTTCGCTATACACCGAAGGCAAGGTTGAAGCAGCAGTCAAAACACTGATCGATAATGGCTTCACCTACGAAGATGGCGGCGCTCTATGGCTGCGCACCACCGACTTTGGCGATGACAAAGACCGGGTTATGCGTAAAACCGACGGTGGCTACACTTATTTCGTTCCGGATGTTGCTTACCACCTGGACAAATGGCAGCGCGGTTTCGATACCGTTATTAATGAACAGGGTGCCGATCATCACAGCACGATCACCCGGGTTCGTGCTGGCCTGCAAGCACTTCAGGCAGAGATTCCCAAGGGCTGGCCTGATTACGTTCTGCACCAAATGGTTACGGTTATGCGCGGAGGTGAAGAAGTTAAAATTTCTAAGCGTGCCGGTAGCTACCTGACTCTGCGCGATCTGATTGACGAAGTAGGACAGGATGCAACCCGCTACTTCCTCGCAGCGCGTAAATCCGACAGCCACCTGAACTTTGATATAGATCTGGCCCGCTCGGAGTCTGCCGACAATCCGGTTTATTACATTCAGTATGCCCACGCCCGGGTCTGCTCCATCTTCCGTAAGCTGGCAGAAAACGATCTGCAATGGGATGAAACAATAGGTATCGATGCATTGGGGCACTTAGAGCTTGAAGCTGAAAAGCGTCTAGTTGTTAATCTGGGACGTTATCCGGAAATTGTTAAGCGGGCTGCTGCTAATCGCGCACCTAATCAGGTTGCAAACTACCTGTATGAACTGGCCAGCGACTTCCATACCTTCTACAACTCAGAAAAAACGCTGGTCGAAGACACCGATCTGCGTAACGCTCGTCTGACCCTTGCTGTCGCGGTACGTCAGGTACTGGCTAACGGACTGGATCTGCTAGGTGTTAGCGCTCCGGAACTGATGTAAGCGGAGCGACACTATGGCGCGCAAAGATTACGCAAAAAAACGCAATAGTGGAGCCGCAGCAAGCCGGGCTCCGCGACGCAAAAGCGCGCCAGCTAAACCGGCAAAAAAACCTTTCCCGTTAATAAGAGTCATATTCAGCCTGCTATTTCTGGTTGGATTTGGCTACGCCCTGTGGCAGCTCACATCGGTTAAACCTGATGATTCTCAAACTAATAGCTCTCAGGCTGAACAGACCGCAAAACAACAGCCATCGGCCACACGAAAATCTGAACCGGTTAACAAGCCCGCCGCCAAACCCGCTCAGGTGAAAAAGCCGGCGCCAGCCACCGCTTCTACAGCCAAACAGACAAAACAATCAGATCCATCTGACTCTGGCCCACCGGTTGTCGATCAGTCAGAACGGTTTGAATTTTATAAGATGCTCCCCAACAGCCAGGTCGACACGACCAATGTCGAGCCTTATAAGTCAACGCCTAAAGACGCCCAGTCTAAACACACCTATATTCTGCAGGCCGGCTCATTCCAAAGCGGCAGCGATGCGGAACGAATGCGGGCAAGGTTGATTCTGGAAGGCTTACCTAATGTACAAACCCGTAAAGTGACCAATAGTAACGGCACTATCTGGCATCAGGTGCGTACCGGCCCGTTTGACAACCGCTCCATGCTGAATAAAGCACAGGACCGTCTGGTGCGTATGAATATTCAGCCTCTTGTTAAGCGAATCGACTGAACTCTCACATTCATCTTATTCACAGCACCTTGAAATAATCCGCTCAGCTCCCATATCTATACTCATCGTAAATGACGTAAACAGATTCGGGATATTTTACCCATGACTACTATTGTTTCAGTACGCCGCAACGATCAGGTCGTTGTCGGTGGTGACGGTCAGGTTTCACTTGGTAATACGGTAATGAAGGGCACTGCCCGCAAAGTACGCCGCCTGGCTAAACATGACGTTATAACCGGTTTTGCCGGTAGTACTGCCGACGCCATCACTCTGCTGGATCTGTTTGAACAGCAACTGGAAAAACATCAGGGCAATATTTTTAACGCTGTCGTCAGCCTCGCCAGAGAGTGGCGCGGTGATCGGGTATTGAGAAAACTGGAAGCGCTGATGCTGGTTGCCAACAATGAGAAGACTTATCTGATCTCAGGCAGCGGCGATATCATCGAACCTGAAGATGGCGTCATCGCAATTGGCTCCGGAGGCAACTATGCCCTGGCAGCCGCTCGTGCACTGGTTGCTAACAGCGAGCTTAGCGCCCATGAGATTGTTGAAAAAAGCCTCCAGATCGCCGCAGATATCTGTGTTTTCACCAACGCGAATCTGACCATTGAACAGCTACAGTCCACCGTAGCAGAAGCCTGAGCCCCATTTTGAGAGAGTACTGATGTCTAACATGACCCCCCGCGAAATTGTTTCCGAACTGGACCGCCATATTGTCGGCCAGGATGATGCCAAACGCTCCGTTGCTATCGCCCTGCGTAACCGCTGGCGTCGTATGCAGCTGGATGAAGAGCTGCGTGCTGAGGTATCGCCAAAAAATATTCTGATGATCGGACCGACCGGTGTTGGTAAAACCGAAATTGCCCGCCGCCTGGCTAAACTGGCTAACGCGCCTTTCATCAAGATCGAAGCCACTAAATTTACCGAAGTGGGTTACGTTGGCCGCGATGTTGAAACGATTATCCGTGATCTGATGGATCTGGCGATCAAGATGCTACGTGAGCAGGAGATGACCAAAGTCCGCTTCCGTGCTGAAGATGCCGCAGAAGAGCGTATTCTGGATGCATTGCTACCACCGGCCCGCCCGACCAGCTTCGATGAACAGCCAGAGCAAAAGCCTGACAGCGCTACCCGTCAGCTACTTCGTAAGCAACTGCGCGAAGGTAAACTGGACGACAAAGAGATCGATATCGAGTTGAGCCAGCCTCAGATGGGCGTTGAGATCATGGCACCTCCGGGCATGGAAGAGATGACCAATCAGCTGCAGAGCATGTTCTCCAACATGGGTAACACGCCAAGCAAGAGTCGCCGAATTAAAGTAAAGGAAGCACTGAAGCAGTCAATCGATGAAGAAGCTGCCAAAATGGTCAATGATGACGATCTGAAGCAGATGGCTATCGATTCCGTCGAACAGAACGGTATCGTGTTCCTCGATGAGATCGATAAAGTCTGCAAACGCGAAGGCACCGGCGCCGATGTTTCACGCGAAGGTGTGCAACGTGACCTGCTGCCTTTAATCGAAGGCAGCACTGTGACGACTAAGTACGGCATGATCAAAACCGATCACATACTGTTTATCGCATCCGGTGCATTCCATCTTGCTAAACCTTCAGACCTGATTCCTGAGCTGCAGGGCCGTCTGCCGATCCGGGTTGAGCTTAATGCCCTGACACCGGATGACTTCCGCCGCATTCTGACCGAGCCCAGCGCTTCTCTTACTGAACAGTATCGCGCGCTGCTGGCAACCGAAGGAGTGACTGTTGAGTTCATTCAGGAAGGTATCGACCGCATCGCCGAACTTGCTTTTCAGGTGAATGAAAAAACTGAAAACATCGGTGCCCGTCGCCTGCATACAATGATGGAACGCCTGCTGGAAGAGATCTCTTTCACAGCATCGGATAAAGAAGGTCAGAGCATCAGTGTTGACCGGGCTTATGTCGATCAGTATCTGGCTGAACTAAGTCAGGACGAAGATCTGAGTCACTACATCCTCTAACAGGTTCAGGCTGGCAGGGTAGTTACCTACCCTGTCAGCGGAGTTTTGAACAATGACTAAAAAGCTGCCGATCGATATCAAGCTTCACGCTAAGTCCCGCACACTGGAGTTCGTATACAGTGATCAGGAAGGCTACGAGCTAACGGCCGAGTTCCTCCGCGTCCATTCTCCTTCAGCTGAAGTTCGCGGCCATGGGCGTGGCAACGGCGTATTGCAAACGGGTAAGCAACTGGTTGGTATTAAAGGCGTTGAAGCCAGCGGGAACTATGCATTGAAGATAATCTTTGATGACGGTCATGACAGTGGCCTGTACACCTGGGAATATCTGTACGACCTCTGCCATAATCACGACCAGTATTGGAATCGTTATCTCGAAGCGCTGGCTGAAGCAGGTGAGACTCGTCACGGCAATATGATTGCTAAGGGCTAGGGGTAATAGCCCCTGCTTGAGATTGATTAAAGACAAGTGGCTGTCGCAAGGGTAGAATGCGGCAACGCAAATTATGCACTAAACAGGTTTCCCATGACTGACCAGAAAGACTCTCAGGACAAAACCCATTTCGGCTACGAGCAGGTTAACGTAGAGGAAAAGCAGGCGAAAGTAGCCGACGTATTCCACTCGGTAGCCAGCAAATATGATGTAATGAACGACCTGATGTCCGGTGGTGTACACCGTATCTGGAAGCGCCTGACAATTGAGCAGAGCGGCGTTCGTCGTGGTCATAAGGTACTGGATATTGCCGGTGGTACCGGCGACCTGACCATGCGTTTTTCCCGCCTGGTCGGTCCTGATGGTAAAGTGGTTCTGGCCGATATCAATGATTCAATGCTTAAAGTCGGCCGTGACCGGTTACTGGATCGTGGCATTACCGGTAACGTCGAATTTGTTCAGGCAAACGCTGAAGAGCTGCCATTTCCGGACAATACTTTCGATTGCATCACCATCGCCTTTGGCCTGCGTAACGTAACGCACAAAGACCGCGCACTGGCATCTATGGCCCGGGTCCTGAAGCCTGGCGGCAAAGTAATGGTACTCGAGTTCTCTAAAACCGATAATCCGGTGCTGACTAAAGCTTACGACTTCTACTCTTTCAGCCTGTTGCCTAAGATCGGCAAACTGATCGCCGGTGATGAAGAGAGCTATCGTTATCTGGCTGAGTCTATCCGCATGCATCCTGATCAGGAAACCCTGAAAAACATGATGACTGAAGCGGGTCTGGTGCAGTGTAAATACCAGAATATGACCGGTGGCATCGTAGCCCTGCATACAGGTATCAAACCTTAAAGATGAGCCCCTGTTTATGAGCATGGAAACGATCAATGCCACCCTGCTGACACTGACAGAAGCTTCAGTTAATAAGCTTCTGTTGCTGAACCCGGAAGTTATTGATCGTCTGACCCGGCTGGATGGCAAGGTCATCGCTATACAGCTCAGTTCTCCCGCTGCCGCCCTGTCAATTCAGCCCTCCAGTCAGGGCTTACAAATCGACATGCTCTGCCGTGAAGATGCCGATGTCACCCTCAGCGGCAGTGCTGCCGACTTTCTTCGTCTGCTGAGCAGTCAGGAAAGCAGTGATGCGATGTTTGGCAAAAGTATCAGCGTCACCGGGGATAGCGCCCTGGCAACCCGTTTCAGCCAGATTATGATCGATGCCGCACTGGACTGGGAAGCGATCCTGGCCCAACTGATCGGCGACCTGCCGGCCCATGAACTGGCCCGCTATCTGCGCTGGAAAGCTGAGTTTTATCTGAACACCGGCAACAGCCTGATGATGAATCTGGAAGAGTATCTGAAAGAAGAGGTACAACTGCTACCCAGCCAACCTGAAGTGAGCCAGTTCTCAAATCAGGTTGCCGAGCTACGTCAGGAAACCGACCGTATCGCCGCCCGAATTGAACGACTGCAAGCCCGCTAATTTTAAATTCAAAGCATTAAACTCAAAGCACTAAGTTCAAAGCATTAAGCTCAATCAGGTATTAATGCCTGCTAGTCTTATCCAAGCTCATACCCTCTTCAGGCTCTCTTGAAACTAAGCCTGACTATGCCAGTTAATAAAAGGGCTTAACCACTACCAGAATCAAAATCGGGATGAAGATCATCAACGGCAATTCGTTGAAGTAACGGAAGTAACGACCACTGTTATCCAATGTGCCCGCACGTAGCTTTTTCAGATAGGAAAAACACCAGAAGTGATAGCCGATCAGTAGCCCGACAAATAATAATTTAGCATGTAGCCATGCGCCGGAAAAACCATAGCCTAACCACAACCAAAACCCTAAACCCAGAGTAAACAGCGCCATTAGCGACATAAAGCCATACAACTTACCGGCCATAATCGCGAGCCGGCTAACGTCCTGACCCGCCTCAGCACCTTCAACGTAGTGCACGAAAATACGCGGTAGATAAAAGATCCCCGCCATCCAGCTGGTCATCGCCAGAATATGAAAAGCTTTAACCCATAACATCAGACATCATTCCTTATTTTCTAAGCTTATCTTTCGCTAAAACATCGCCGTTCAAACAGCTTATTAATACGCTGACTTAAATAACCTGAGTTTCAATACGCAGAACATCCCCCAGCTCGACTAACAACTGATCACCGGGATTGACGGCACCTACACCTGCGGGCGTGCCGGTTAGCACAACATCACCCGGCTGCAGGGTAAAATAATGGCTCATATAAGCGATCAAAGGGAAAATCTTATTCAACATAAAGCTGCTGTTACCGTTTTGACGTAACTCCCCGTTCACCGTCAAACGAATCTGCTGATCCTGCAGATCACCCATTGCCGCAGGTTCAACAAACACAGAGAGTGGGCAGGAACCATCAAATGCTTTCGATTTTTCCCATGGATGTCCCCGCTCTTTCAGTTTACTCTGCAAGTCACGTAACGTCAGATCCAAACCCAGGCCCACACCCACAATTGCATCTTCAATCTCGTGTTTATTGGCATTTTTAAGGGGCTGACCAATCAGTATCGCCATCTCAGTTTCGAAATGGACGGTGCCATAGTCCATTGGTACTTCAAAAGGCTCAGCCAAAGGTACGATTGCCGTTGCAGGCTTCATAAATAGCATCGGCGTTGTCGGTACCGGGTTATTCAACTCAGCCGCATGGTCAGCAAAGTTGCGCCCGACACAGACGACCTTACCCACAGGCAGATCTGCTTCGGTGCCATCAACATACCGATGTTTATACTGCATAGACTCAACTCCTGGCCGGATATATTAGGGAAGGTGTGAATATGTCCATTATTTTCTCTGCGGGCTATAGCACGGCCAAATGCGCGAAAGATAGTGCAGTGAAATGTCTGGACCTTTTCAAACTGTCTGACAAAGCAGTTGGCCGTGCTAGAGTCCGCCCCCCCTCTTCTTTTTAAAAAAAGGGGGCTTTCAGAGATTTCGAATCTCAGCGTTAACAATTTTCGACGTACAACCAGTATGTCTGTAATTGTTGCCTTGATCTTCAATCTCTCTAAAAGCCAGAGGCGTAAGGGACTTGTTCACACCTTCCTCAGAGAGGTCTGATCATACGCTGGGATCTTAACCAGCTCAACGCCAGGGTTAGCAGTAAGGTAAATACCAATACAATTAGCGAACCCAGAACAACCCCCTGCCAGCCCTGCCAGTGCCAAAAAGGATCAAGGTAAAAGCCACCGGCACTCGCGCCTAAGTAATAGAACATAAGATATAGAGAGGAGGCACTAGCCCGGGCAGAAGTAGCCTGATGACTAACCCAGCTACTAGCACTGGAATGGGCGAAGAAAAAACCAAAACTATTGATAAAAAAGCCCAGGATAATGACGGATAATCTATCATTAAGCGTTAACAAACTGCCGACTATCAAAATAAGAATGCCGGCCGTGATACAAGTTAACTGGCCAAAACGTTGCGCCACTTTGCCCGATATAGCAGAACCCACGGTCCCGGTCAGATAGGTCAGGAACAGCAATCCCAACCAGGCTGGGGTCAGATTAAATGGTTCCGCAGATAGCACAAAAGTGATGTAGCTGTACTGATTGATAAAAATAAAGAAATTCAGCCCACCTATCAGATACACCAGCATTAACCGGTAATTCCTTAAATGCCCTGCCAGATAGCGCAGCATTGTCAGCAGATGCAGAGGCTGAGACTCAAACCGTTGTGATGACGGCAATAGCCACCAGAAAACCATCAGACATAACGTACTAAGCGCCCCCATCACCAGAAACAGATCAGACCAACCCAGCCATTCACCAACGAAACCACCTATCAGCCGTCCAGAAATCCCCCCCAGAGTATTACCACTAATATAAAAACCAACAGCTAACAACATCCCTCGCCGGGAGTACTCATCACCCATATAAGCAATTGCAATGGCAGGTAAACCAGCTAAGAAAACACCTTGTACTGCACGTAGAAATAGCAACGCAGAAAAACTCTCTACCCGGGACAGCATGAATGTGCAAAGGCAGACCCCCAGCATACTGCCTAGCATCAGACCGCGTCGTCCCACCACATCAGATAACGGGCCATAAAACAGTAGAGAAAGACCTAAGGTAAGAGTGGTCAACGTAAACGACCAGCTGACTTCCAGCGTTGTCAGACCAAATTCATGCTGCAACATCGGCAGCACTGGCTGAGTCACGTACACATTAGCGAAGATCATAAACGAGCCGACACAAAGCGCCGCCGTAGCTCGCCAGAATTGCTTAGTTCCCACCTCAATCATTGCTCAGCCTCCACTTATACAGTGCAGCGTAACAACAACGACTTAATCACAGAAATATATAATAATGATCATACTTATAAGTATTTGTGATGATTAATATGGATATCAGAACTCTACGTTATTTTCAGACCGTCGCTCGGGAAGCCAGCTTTACCCGCGCTGCAGAAGCACTACATATGGCTCAACCCGCCGTCAGTATGTCGATTAAAAGACTCGAACAGCAGCTGGATCTACAACTGTTCCATCGCCATGATCGTAAAATAAGCCTGACGGATGAAGGTCAGCGATTACTTCATCATGCGGACAAGATTCTCCAGGCTACTGCCGATGCCCAACTGGAGATGAAAGAGCTGACCGGACTGAACCGGGGAGTTGTACGAGTTGGCATCCCCAGTATGCTGGGCTCCTACCATCTACCTGAACTACTGATGGGCTTTCGACATAGCTTTCCCGGACTACAGCTTTCAGTAGTCGAGGGCGGCACCTCGTATATCCAAGAGCGAATCGAACAGGGAGAACTCGATATCGGTATCGTGGTAGATACAGGTTCGCGGGACAGTCTGAAAATGATTAAGCTGATACAGGAACAGATGCTGGTCTGCCTCAGCCCGGACCACCCGCTAGCCAACCGGAAAAGTATCCACTTCAGAGAATTTCTCGACGAAGAACTGGTGCTCTTTAAAGAGGGTTTCTTTCACCGAAAAGTAACTGACCAGCTTGCCAGACAGTATCAGGTCACACCAAAGATTAATTTTGAGACCAACCTTATCCCTTTGATACAGGCATTTGTACGCCAGGGATTTGGTATCTCAGCCTTGCTGGACCGGGCAATTGCTGATGCCGGTGACCTATTAGGCATTCCTTTTGAAGAGCCGGTTATCTTTGATCTTTGTATCGCCTGGCGTAACGACAGTTATCTGTCCCGAGCCAATCAGGTGTTTGTTGACTACCTGCTTGAACATGCTCCATCTGCGGCGAACAAGTGACAAATCCCACAAAGCTGACTAATATAGCGCTCCCAAATTACGGCCTTAGGTGTTGGTACAACCACTCCAGCCAAGACAGGAAAATAATATGCTGACTGTAAACGAATATTTTGATGGTGCTGTTAAATCTATCGCTTTTGAAAACAGCGAAGGCAAAGTAACTTCGGGCGTGATGGCTGCCGGTGACTACGAATTTGGTACCTCTGAAGATGAGCTGATGAAAGTTGTTAGCGGTGAACTGGTTGTTAAACTTCCAGGTAGCGATGAATGGCAATCTTTTGTGGCCGGAACTGAATTCAATGTCGCTGCTAACCAGAAGTTCCAGGTTAAGGTAGCTCAGCCTGCTGCATACCTGTGCTACTACAGCTAGCTTTTTTATTCTCTGCTCAGGCTCAAGGCTTGATTTCTGGCTTACCATTTTACGGCCTGAACAGATGTCGGTGTTGCTCAGCTGGCGCAATGAAACATTGCTGGCTGAGCTTACCTCGCATTGGCTGCCGCCAATGATGCAACAACTATCGCACTGCGTAGCCTTTTCTTGAATCTGCTTAGGCTAAGATCCGGATTTCTGGCTAACCATTTACGGCCTGAACAGATGTCGGTGTTGCTCAGCTGGCGCAATGAAACATTGCTGGCTGAGCTTACCTCGCATTGACTGCCGTCAATGATGCAACAACTATCGCACTGCGTAGCCTTTTCTTGAATCTGCTCAGGCTAAGATCCGGATTTCTGGCTAACCGTTGTGAGGCCTGAACAGATGTCGGTGTTACTCAGCTGGCGCAATGGAACATTGCTGGCTGAGCTTACCTCGCATTGACTGCCGTCAATGATGCAACAACTATCGCACTGCGTAGCCTTTTCTTGAATCTGCTCAGGCTAAGATCTGGATTTCTGGCTAACCGCTGTACAGCCTGAGTAGATATCGGTATTCATCGACGACGCTTTTAATGAACCAGAATCAACATCACTGGCTATTAATTGATTCGGATTCATATTCAGTTGAATAAAAATCCACCAGATCCCCTCTTTAGGCTCCCCCTTTTCAACGAACACTGTGTTAACATAGCGCGCTTTCTTTTACCGGTTAATCCGGTGGTATCCTGCCACACACGGGATAGTCACCATATAAAAAAGAGTTCCATACAATGAGCCAAAATACCTCTCTGGACAAAAGCAAGATCAAAATTCTGCTGCTGGAGGGCGTGCACCAGTCAGCTCTTGATACGCTGAATGCGCACGGCTATACCAACATCGAGTATCTGACCGGCTCACTACCGGAAGAAGAGCTGATTGAGCGAGTGAAAGATGTTCACTTTATCGGTCTTCGCTCCCGTACTCAGCTTACTCCGGCTGTATTCGACGCAGCTAAGAAACTGGTTGCTGTCGGTTGTTTCTGCATCGGTACCAATCAGGTTAACCTTGAAGCAGCAACCATGCGCGGCGTAGCCGTATTTAACGCACCTTATTCTAATACCCGTTCAGTAGCTGAACTGGTTATTGCTGAAGCTATTCTGTTGCTGCGTGGCGTGGCTGAAAAGAATGCTAAGGCACACCGTGGTGAGTGGCAGAAATCAGCCAAAGACTCTTACGAGATCCGTGGCAAGAAGCTCGGTATTGTCGGTTACGGCAGCATCGGTACTCAGCTGAGCGTTATCGCTGAATCCCTGGGCATGCACGTCTACTTTTACGATGTAGTCACTAAACTGCCACTGGGTAACGCAACTCAGATGGGCTCACTAAAAGAGCTGTTAAACACTTGTGATATTGTTTCCCTGCATGTTCCGGAAACAGCCGCTACTAAAGATATGATGGGCCCGGCTCAGTTTGCAGAGATGAAACAGGGTTCTATTTTCCTTAACGCTGCCCGCGGTACTGTTGTTGATATTGATGCTCTATGTAGCGCACTGGCTGAGCAACGCTTACTAGGCGCGGCGATCGATGTATTCCCGGTTGAACCACGTACTAACAACGATGAGTTTTTCTCTCCGTTGCGTGAATTCGATAACGTTATCCTGACACCGCACGTAGGTGGCTCCACTATGGAAGCACAGGAAAACATCGGTTATGAAGTGGCTGAAAAACTGATCAAGTACAGTGACAACGGCTCTTCCATTACGTCTGTGAACTTCCCTGAAGTAGCACTGCCAGAACACGCTAATGTTCACCGTCTGCTGCACGTTCACGAGAACGTACCGGGCGTACTGAGTGCGATCAACAACCTGTTCTCTGAGAACAATATAAACATTGTTGGTCAGTACCTGCAAACTAACGAAAAAGTTGGCTACGTAGTTATCGATGTTGATGCTGGCAGCTCTGAAGTTGCACTGGGTAAGCTGAAGCAGGTTAACGGCACTATCCGTGCTCGTCGTCTGTTCTGATTATTAGTCGAAAATAAAAAAAGGCAGCCCAGGCTGCCTTTTTTATTGTCTGAGCTCTCTGTTCAGATGCTCATCTATCATCTGGAATACCTGCAACCTTATCCCGGCCTCTTCACAGACCAGATGATGTCGCGCCTTCTGCAACAGATGAATATCCAGCCCCGGATATAATCGCCCCAGCACTCCCAGATTATGGCGCCACTCTACCGTTTCATCTTCTACTCCCTGAATACAAAGCGGCCGGGTCGGCAAGCCAGACATCTGCTCCACAGACTCGACCCAACGCAACATCGCTCCGATCCATTTAACGGGAATCCGGTGATGCTGTAGCGGATCTTTATAGCGAATAAAGTCGAGAAACTTCTGATCACCGGAACTGGCGCCATAAGTACGTGGCACAGAGCGGATAAGAAAACGTAACCAACGGTATTTCTTCACTATATCCTGCCAGCCACAAGGACGAACCAAAGGCGCCAGCAACACCTGCGCTTTCACCGGCCATTCACGATATCCAAACCTGAGCTGCTGCTCTATAACGATAGCTGCGCCGGTACTCTGGCCTAACATTACCCAGGGCCCGGTCAATTGTTCAGCCCGACTTTGTATCAGTTCCGTTAATTGCCGTGCGTAGGAGGTAAACGCATCGATAGACAGAGCTCTGCCTTCAGACAAGCCGTGACCGGGCAGATCATAGATCAGCACATCCCAACCGGTTTCCAGCAAGTATGAGATCAGATGCTTGTATAAGCCGCTGTGATCAAAATAACCATGCAGGACAACAACCGTACCTCTCGCTGTCAGCCGGGTTCTATAATGCTGCACAAATAGCGCCTGCCCCAGTACATTCTGTTGGCAAGCTTCCAGTCGATGTCCTGCATCCAGAATAAGGCGCAAGCCATAACACGCCAGATATTCTCTTAACAGCTCATCAGATCCACTAAGCCTGGCCTGTTCAAAAGCCGGCAGACCACTGCGTAATAATTCAGCATTCAGCATCTGCATAATCGGCTCCTTTCATCCTCTGATCAGATGACTGTACAACACCTGAGCGGCTAACACAGTAACCTGTCTCTATATAATTTAGGTCAGATCGGGAACATATTCCTTGTCAGGGTATCTTATGTAGCTATATTAAAATTCAAATAGTTAACGACAGCCTGCGGGATCGATACTCAATGCGTTTACTGTTACCCCTGTTATTACTGCTTCTGCTCAGTCCGATACTCAGGGCCGATCTGGAGACAGAATTACAAAGAGTCCAGAGCCAGATCGATCAGTTCGATCCGGACATCAGCAACCCGGTTAAAGAGACTTATCAACAGGCACTGCAGCACCTGCAACAGGCACAACAGCATAAGCGTCAGGCGGATAAACTACGCCAACAGATTGAACAACAGCCAGGCCTGCTCAAAAAGACCAAAACAATCGCCAAACAACCACTGAAACCCCTGCCCGACATTTCCCGCTTACCAGCCACCGAGCTGGAACAGGTACTAGTACAAAATAAAGCCGAGCTCATTAACCTACAAAAGCAGCAGGACGAACTGCAACAACAGTTACAAAGCAGCGACCAGAAACTCCTGGATATGAGGGAACAACAAGCCGATCTGCAACAAAAGCTAAGCTCAGGTCCGCCAACCACGGACTTCTCCCCGGATAACGGACGTCAGCAGGCCCGCATACTGTTGGAGCAAAGCCGGTTCAGGGAGCAACAAACACAGCTGGAAGTGGTCGAACTGGAAATCCTGGCTTTACCCGGTAGCCGCGAACTTGCCGAGCTTGAACAAAGACTCACCAGGCTGAGTATCGATCAGTATCAGCAATGGATTAACAGTAGCGAACAGCAACTGCAGCAGCAGAACCGGGCTGCATTAGAAAAGACACTCAGCGAGCTTCAACCGGCAATTTCCAGTGCCACCGATCATCCGTTACTACAGCAGGCTATCATTCGGAATCAGGCTGTCTCTGAACAACTGCGCAGCACCCTGACTAACCGTGAACAAACCCTGCAGCAGCGTAAAGCGCTGGAGCAACAACTCCTGCTTATTAAGCAAAGCTACCGGGCTATTCAGTTACAGCTGGAGCTCAGTATCGGTTACCTCGGTTCTGAAATCCGTCACCATATTCAGCAACTGTCAAAACCCCTGAATACCGAAACAACCCGAAACCAGCTGAACAGGCTGCGTCTGAGTCAGCTAAACCTGAATCAGCGTGACAGCGAACCTAGCAGCGATAGCAAAGCACCACTCTCTGCTGACCAGCAACAACAACTACAACAGTTAGAACAGGACCTGCTCAACCTGACTACCGAACTGCGCACGGCGCAACAGCAACAGATCAATGAGTTATCACTGCTACTCTCTGTACAGGAGCAAGCCAATGACCAGATCGAAAGTTCGCGGGCACTGTTCAATAAACATCTGCTCTGGCTACCCAGCTCGCTACCGGTCAGTAGCTCTTGGTTCAGCGACCTGATAGCCGGCACCGCAGAACTCTATCAGCAGTTACCCGAAATAGTGCACCGCCAGTGGCAGGTATTAATGCCCCGGATGGCCTGGCCACTGATACTCTGTCTGCTGGTCCTGCTACCTGCGATACTCTTGCGAAGCTATCTTATTGCCCGGCAGCCACACTGGTGCCAACAGCTGGGTAATGTCTCCAGCGATAATATAAAGCACAGCCTCAAACCTTTACTTTATGTTCCCATCTGCGTAATCCCGTTGCCCCTGCTGCTTTACCTGACCGGCCTGGCATTTGCCACCAGCGATCCTTACCCGGAACTACGCAACCTGTTCTATATCACCGCTTTCCTTAGCTGGCTTTACCTCAGCCTGCGGGCCTGGATGCAAACCCCCTATGGTCTGTTGCTGGGCCAGTTTGAAATGCCCGAACAGCTGATAAGTACGTTATATCACCGGATTCGGGTACTGTTCTGGACCAACATGCCGTTGATCATGCTGCTGTTCATATTCGACGCCGTCGATTCGGAACAGGTCAGGGCCGGACCGGGACGCTTAGTACTGATCCTGCTGACAATCGGCTTTACCTTGTTCTGGCTCAGCCTGTGGCGTAGCGGACCGATGTTATTGCAAAGCAGTAATCAGCCACGCATATGGAGCAATATTCGTGGCTGGATCGGTCTGATCACAGTGTTCAATCTTTGTATGATCGGACTCATTCTATGGGGCTACATGCTCTCTGCCAGCATTCTGATTGGTCTGCTTTTTATTCTGGTCTGTATCGGCATTCTGGTTTATCTGCTCTTCCAACTAGGCCAGCGCTGGTTGTTAATCGAAGAACGTAAACTTCATTTTGCCCGGGTCAAAGCGCGCCGCGCTGAAATAGTCTCAGCGCGCGAAGAACAGAAAGATGAACCGCTTTTAAAAGAAGATTTTGTCGACCTGAAAACCATCTCAGCTCAGGGCACTATGCTACTAAAAACGGCTATCGCAGTGATCTTTATCAGCCTGCTCTGGCTCACTCTGGGCTGGACGTTACCCACGCTGGAGATCCTCGATACTGTGACCCTCTGGTCTACCACCAGCCAGGGTTCAGAAGGTGAAGTGATCGACAGCATCTCCCTGAAACAGATGCTGTTTGCGTTTACTGCACTGATTATTACGCTGATCGCCGCCCGTAACCTGCCCGGTTTACTGGAGCTGCTGATCCTCAACTACCTGCCCCTGGCACAAGGCACCAGTTTCGCCATATCCACACTGCTGAAATACTGCCTGATCATCACCGGTCTGATCAGCTTTCTTAACTTTCTCGGACTCGAATGGGGCAAGCTACAGTGGCTGATCGCAGCCCTAGGTGTTGGTCTTGGTTTCGGGTTACAGGAGATCGTCGCTAACTTTGTCTCAGGACTTATCATTCTGTTTGAGAAACCGGTCCGCATCGGGGATACCGTCACTATCGGTGGCGTCACCGGCACCGTTAGCCGGATTCAGATACGGGCAACAACCATCACCGACTGGGATCGTAAAGAGGTCATTATTCCGAATAAAACCTTTATTACGGATCAACTGGTTAACTGGTCCCTGACCGATGCTATTACCCGGGTCATTATCAACGTTGGCGTCGCCTATGGCAGCGATACCGATCAGGTCCGGCAGTTACTGTTACAAGCCGCCGAAAGCAGCAGTAACGTACTGAAAGACCCCAGCCCTACCGCGCTGTTCCTCGCGTTCGGTGCCAGCACCCTGGACTTTGAACTGCGCGCCCATGTTAATTCAATGGATAACCGGAGCCAGACTATCGATGAATTGCATACCGCCATCGATAACCTGTTCCGCACTAATCAGATAGAGATCGCGTTCCCCCAACTGGATCTGAACCTGAAGGGTGACAAACCGGCCGCTGAATAGAGTAATATCTGTGTTGCTCTAAATAGAACAATAAGGAAATCAAATAATGACTGACACTCCGGAATCAGCGCCGCGCCGCCTGCTTCATCAGTGTGAAATAGCCGTTCGCTGGGGCGATATGGACGCCTACGGCCATGTTAACAACGCACTCTACATGCGTTACCTGGAAGAAGCGCGGGTTCAGTTTCTGGCGCAGATCGGCGCATCAATGGATGGCAATGGTATCGATCCGGTGGTGATCAATGTCGGCTGTACATTCCTGCGTGCGGTGACTTACCCGGCCACGGTCATCATCAAAAGCTATGTTGGTGAGATTGGCCGCAGCAGCTTTATGGTCTGGTATGAACTGAGTACCACCGACCAACCGGATCAGCTCTGCAGCGAAGGTTATTCAAAAGTCGTCTGGATGGATCATAGTTCCGGCCGCTCAGTACCGCTACCGGAAAATATCCGGGCCAATATTTCATAACCACCGATTTAATCTAAGCCATAGCAAAATGGAGATTTACGCTAATGAATCAAGTCGCAGAAGCGCAGCAGGGCAAAACAGGAAATGCCAAAATTGTTTACATCCTTTATCTGGTGAGTCTGGTCATTGGTGTCACAGGCATTGTTGGCCTGATTATGGCCTATGTGAATAAAGGAGATGCTCCCGACTGGTTGAAAACCCATTACCAATGGCAGATTCGAACCTTCTGGCTGGGCCTGCTATACGCTTTCATCGGCGTGTTAACTATGTTCATTCTGATTGGCTACCTGATTCTGCTGTTCAATCTGATCTGGTTTATTGTGCGTTGTGTTAAAGGTCTCAGTGCTTTAGACAAACAACAGCCGCTGACTCAGCCTGACAGCTGGATTTTTTAGTATGTGAAATCGATAGCTGCCCCGATCGGGTGACTAGCATCATACTTTAGGCGTGGTCGGGGGCGACAGCCCCCGCTATTTAAGATATTGTTGCGACGCACAAGAACGAAAAAGCCACTTACGACTGCTGTTAGGAGCTTCCGTAATGCGGCATACAAAAAATTACTGGGCTGATAGCCTCGCATCAGACCCGGACACGTTTAAATGAGGCAGTAAAATTATGAGTCAACGGGTACAGACAGGCGGCTTGCAGGTCGCAGAAGTTCTTTACAACTTTGTTAACGATAAAGTCATCCCAGGTACTGGCGTTAGCCAGGAACAATTCTGGGCAGGCCTGGACGGCATCGTCCACGACCTTGCGCCAAAAAACCGGGAATTACTGGCTAAACGCGACACCATTCAAGAACAGATCGATACCTGGCATCGCGCTAACCGCGATCAGGGATTCGACTTCGCGGCTTATAAATCATTTCTGCAAGAGATAGGTTACCTGCTGCCGGAAGGCGAAGACTTTGCCGCGACTACCAGCAATGTAGATCCTGAAATGGCAACCATGGCTGGCCCTCAGCTGGTTGTACCTGTTATGAATGCCCGCTTTGCCCTGAACGCTGCCAATGCGCGTTGGGGTAGTCTGTACGACGCCCTCTATGGTACCGATGCAATCGCTCAGGACGGCGGCGCCGAACTGACCGCTGGTTATAACCCGGTACGCGGCGCTAAAGTTATTGAGTTTGCCCGTAACGTACTGAATGAATCTGCTCCACTGGCATCTGGCTGCCACAAAGACTCCGATGGTTACAGCATCCGCGACGGCAAGTTGATCGTGAGCCTGAAAAACGGCACCGAGACGGGTCTGCAGAATGAAGCTCAACTGGTCGGATTTAACGGTGAAGCCAGCGCTCCATCTGAGATCCTGCTGATACACAACGGCCTGCACTTTGAAATTAAGGTCGACCGTAGCAGTCCTACAGGCGCAAGCGATGCCGCCGGCGTAAGTGATCTGATCATGGAATCAGCACTCACCGCGATTATGGACTGTGAAGATTCAGTCGCCGCCGTTGATGGCGATGATAAAGTGGTTGCTTACAGTAACTGGCTGGGCCTGATGAAAGGCGACCTGACTGAGCAAGTGACCAAAGCCGGCAAAACCTTCACCCGTAGCATGAACCCGGATCGTACCTATACCGGTGTTGACGGTACTGAAGTTGCGGTAAAAGGCCGTAGCCTGCTGTTCGTTCGTAACGTTGGCCATCTGATGACCAATAATGCGATTCTGGACAGAGATGGCAACGAGATTCCTGAAGGTATTCTCGATGGTATGGTTACCAGCCTGATCTCTATTCACGATATCAAAGGCACCGGTCAGTTCAGCAATACCACAACCGGCTCGATGTACATCGTTAAGCCTAAGATGCATGGTCCTGAAGAAGTGGCATTTGCTAACGAGCTGTTCGGCCGTATCGAAGATGCTCTGGGTCTGGATCGCTTTACCCTGAAAATGGGCATCATGGATGAAGAGCGCCGCACTACCGTTAACCTGAAAGAGTGTATCCGTGCTGCCAGCGACCGTGTTGTATTTATCAACACCGGCTTCCTGGACCGTACCGGCGACGAGATCCACACCTCGATGGAAGCGGGCCCGATGATCCGCAAAGGCGAAATGAAAGCAGCCGCCTGGATCGGCGCTTACGAAAACTGGAACGTTGATAACGGTCTGAACTGTGGCCTGCAAGGTCGCGCGCAGATCGGTAAAGGTATGTGGCCAATTCCGGATCAGATGGCCAACATGCTGGACGTTAAGATCGGCCACCCGATGTCCGGTGCTAACACCGCCTGGGTACCATCACCAACAGCGGCGACCCTGCACGCACTGCATTACCACAAGGTTGATGTATTCGCCCGTCAGGAAGAGCTGAAGCTGCGTGACCGGGCTAATCTGGATGACATTCTGACCGTACCGGTTGCCACCGATACTAACTGGTCCGCTGAAGAGATTCAGCAAGAGCTGGATAACAATGCTCAGGGTATCCTGGGTTACGTTGTACGCTGGGTTGATCAGGGCGTAGGTTGCTCTAAAGTACCGGATATTAATGATGTAGGCCTGATGGAAGACCGCGCAACCCTGCGGATCTCCAGCCAGCACATCTGTAACTGGTTGCACCACGGTATCTGCTCTGAAGCCCAGGTAATGGAAACGATGCAGCGTATGGCCGCAGTGGTTGATCGTCAGAACGCTGATGATCCTCTGTACCGTCCGATGGCGCCAAACTTCAGCGACAGTATCGCCTTCCAGGCAGCTGTAGAGTTGTGTGTTGAAGGCCGGGTTCAGCCTAACGGCTACACCGAGCCGGTTCTGCACCGTCGTCGCTTGGAAGTCAAAGCCAAATTTGGTGGATAAGTCAGGTATTTAATAATACCGGGCATAAAAAAACCGCGCACTGCGCGGTTTTTTGTACTAATTATCCGGTAAATTCATCCAGCCTTGCCTGCCAGTTACGGGTTATACGCGTCCATTTTGGTAAATTTAACGGCCTGGATAATTCCACTGTTTGCTGCCAGCCTTTCATCATCCAGATTTTCTTTGGTGTAAAACTAAAGACCGGTTGCAGATCAGTACGCTGACTTACCACCCTGATGTTAGTTGTCAGGTTATCCAATACCCAGGGCTCTGATCCATCCTCAGGGGAATACAACAAGACAAGATGACGCGTTTTCTCTCCCTTTAACAGGGTAAAAACCAGTCGTAACCGTTTTACGGGCACTCCCATCGCTTGCAGGGTAAACAGTTTAGCAATAGCAAAATCTTCACAATCTCCCCGCCCTGCAGCGACAAACTCCTTTGGCGCTGCCCAATAGTCCTGGCCATTGAGACGCTGTTCATCTGGCTGATATTTGGCCTTGTTTATAAAATCATCAACAACAGCAACGATATCTGTTTCCGCACGGAAACGGTGCTTCATGCGGATTAAATTACGCCACTGCGACAGCCTTAGACTAGCTGAATCAGATGTCAGATAAGCGTCTTCAGGAGACTTAGTTGTGGTTTTTTCAACACTCTGAACAAACACAGAAAAACTAATAAGAAGAAGAAAAATCGGAGCATTTGTGAACATACAGACATTCCTTGTCTTAGGTTCCATCACTTTCATCCATGAAAGCTATTACCTGAGCATGGTCAAACTACTCAGCCAGCATAAACGTTAGCTCAGTTCATTTTATTTTTCCAACAGACTTTGTCCCTCAGAAAGAGAAGCAGTAAACTGAAGCAATGTCGCAACCCCTGATTGACTTTATCCACAACCATCCACAGCTGTTTATACTGACCGGCGCAGGCTGCAGTACCAGTTCAGGCATTCCCGATTATCGGGATAAGCATGGGCAGTGGAAGCGTTCCCCTCCGGTACAACACCGGGACTTCATGACCAGCCTTCTGGCCCGCCAACGCTTCTGGGCCCGCAGCCTGATCGGCTGGCCACTCATGGCTAAAGCCCGCCCCAACGCGGTTCATAATAGTCTGCAGCAGCTGGAGCAGAAAGGTTACTGCCAGCAGCTGGTCACACAGAATGTTGATCGCTTACATCAGCAAGCAGGCCAACAGCAGGTGATAGATCTGCATGGCCGTTCTGATCAGGTCCGTTGCATGGAATGCGATCAACACTATGATCGTAATCATATCCACCAGCAGATGGCCGATCTGAATCCAGCCTTTGCAGGTTTAACTGCTGCCGCAGCACCGGATGGCGATGCCGACCTGGAGGGTGTCGACTTTAATCGTTTTCAGGTCACCGATTGCGAATTGTGTGGCGGCATACTGAAACCCAATGTTGTGTTCTTCGGCGATAACGTACCAAAACAGCGGGTCTTTGATGCCATAGATCAGCTACAGCAAGCCGATGGCATACTGGTGATCGGTTCATCACTGATGGTTTATTCCGGCTTCAGGTTTTGCAAACAGGCTCAACAGATGGGCAAACCCATTGTCACTCTTACCCGGGGTAAAACCCGGGCCGATGATATATCCAGCCTTAAGCTGGATGGTGAGATCAGTGATATTTTGCTGCCAACCGTAGAATTACTGCCAAAACAGCAATACTGACGTTATAGGCTTAGCGTAACGCCAGCCACTCTCTGCCAGCTGATTGCTGACTTAAAACCCGCTGCCACTGCCCTGTATTCAACGGAGTAGAAGAACGAACCTTGCTCTGCCAGCCATCCATAAACCAAACAGAATTCCGATCGAAACTATACAACGGCTTAAAATCCGTGCGTTTAGAGGCAACTGTGGGAGTCAGTGTCAGGTTATCCAGTAACAGAGGTTCAGCACCAGAGTCCGGTTGATACTGCAATAACACATGATACAGCCCTGTTTCAGGTAGACGACCATAAACCAGCTTCAATGAAGCTTCCGGTACACCCAACGCCAGCAAACCGAAGAACTTAGCGATGGCGAAATCCTCACAATCCCCTCGTCCCAACCGGAAAAACTCATCCGGTGACAGCCAGTAGTCGGTCATTCCCTGTTCAATTCGATCCGGGCTATATGTCACCTGATTTACAAACTCATCCACTAGACGAAGTTTTTCAGCTGTATTTAATTGCCCCGCCGGGGTTTCCAGCAGAGCCTGCCAACGCTGGTAGAGATGATCATCGGGAGCCGGCGAAAACAGAGCGAAAGCAAAGACAGGCTGGCAGCAAAAAATACCGAACAGCACTAATAACCGCAGAGGTTTTTGCCCTATCGTTGCTGGCAAAAAAGACAATCGCGACAAACAAAGTCGCAACAGTAGTGTTCGTAAAAACAGTAATAGAAACAAAGCCGACTCATCCGAATTAGCAGAGATCATCCCCGAAAGGATGAGTCATCAGCTAGCCATGACTACACGTGTTACTAGCAACACTCTCAGCATCCTTAGAAGCCCAAAGCGGTATCAATCAACACGTCACTTATAGATGATCCGTATCTAATAAAGACCCTGTTTCCATTCGAGTCAGATAATACACTTCGGCTATTATCCCTTCAGCTTTAAAGAAACTTAACCGCTACCCCGGTGTTCATTACTCATTTCAGGTATAATCGCGGCAATTCAACTCTTACCTCCGAGTACACCGTGACCGATACCTCTTTTTCCTCGTTAAATCTGCCTACTTCTATGCTCAGCAATCTGTCTGATCTGGGCTATAACGAGATGACGCCGATTCAGGCTCAAAGCCTGCCCTTCGCGCTAGAAGGCAAAGACCTGATCGCCAAAGCCAAAACCGGTAGCGGTAAAACCGCCGCTTTTGCTATTGGCCTGCTGCTGAACCTCAACCAGCGAGACTTCGGTACTCAGGCACTGGTGCTTTGTCCTACCCGGGAGCTCAGTACTCAGGTAGCAAAAGAGATTCGCCGTCTGGCGCGTTTTAAGAACAACATCAAGGTCGTCACTCTGTCCGGCGGGCAGCCTGTCGGTCCTCAAATCGGTTCTCTAGAACATGGCGCACATATCATTGTTGGTACGCCGGGACGGATTCAGGACCTGATTCGTAAAGGTAAACTGCATCTGGAACGTTGTACTACCGTGGTACTGGATGAAGCCGACCGCATGCTGGATATGGGTTTCTATGAGCAGATCGAAGGCATCATCGACTACACCCCAAAAAAACGTCAGACGCTGCTGTTCTCTGCGACTTACCCGGAAGGGATTCAAAAGCTGAGTGCCGACCTGCAAACAGATCCGATCGAAGTCACGGTTGAATCACTACACAACACCAGTCAGATTGAGCAGATCTTCTATCCGTTAGAACGGACCAAGAAGCCCGAAGCACTATCCCGCCTGCTAAGCCACCATCAGCCGGAATCTGCGGTTATCTTCTGCAACACTAAAGACCAGTGTCGTGAAGTATCTGACCACCTGCGTAATGAAGGCTACTTTGCCGCCGCCCTGCATGGCGACTTGGATCAGCGTGAGCGTGATCAGGTATTAGTACAGTTTTCCAACCGTAGTAACACAATCCTGATCGCGACCGACGTTGCGGCCCGGGGCCTTGATATTGATGATCTGGAAGTGGTTATCAACTACGACCTGCCACGTGACCCTGAGATCTACATCCACCGTATTGGCCGTACTGGCCGGGCGGGCAAAGAAGGTCTGGCCCTGAGTATCTACCGGGACTCTGAAGACTATAAACTGGAAGCAATCAGCGAATACCAGAGCCTCAGCCTGCACACAGAATCACTTAGCAGCCTGAAGAAGATCAGCTCCGAAGAGCCGACTAAGCCAGCCATGCGAACTCTATGCATAGCCGGTGGTCGAAAAGATAAGATCCGCCCTGGTGATATCCTTGGAGCCATGACCGGTGAAGCCGGAATTGAGGGTAGCGTAGTCGGTAAAATAGATATCTATGATTTTGTTGCTTATGTAGCAGTACAACGTGATCAGGCCCGTAAAGCCCATGGTCGTTTAATTAACGGCAAGATCAAAGGTCGCCGTTTTAAAGTAAGAATTCTGTAAACAGGTTATACTGCGCATATCTGGAGTGGGTAACATGGCTGTAGCATCTGCACGGCATATTCTGGTAAAAACAAAAGAAGAAGCTGAAAAACTAAAGCAGCGACTGGCCAAAGGGGAAGATTTTGCTAAGCTGGCAAAAAAGCATTCCCTCTGTAACTCAGCCAAACGCGGCGGCGAACTGGGCGAGATCCGCCCCGGCGCCATGGTAAAAGCATTCGACAATGTCGTCTTCAAAAAGAAAGTATTAGAGATCCACGGGCCGGTGAAAACTAAATTTGGTTTTCACCTTATTCAAACCATCTATCGCACCTAGTTGCTGAAAACGATGCAGTTAACACTGCACACTGAGGAGGTAGTTCCTATGAAACCTGCAAAAAAACAGCACCCAAAGTTTATCGAAGCGATGCAGAAGCTATCTGCAATGGATGAAGAGGAGCGTCTTTCCGAAGAGAATAAAGACCTGTTCGATCAGGCTATCGCCTACGCACCACTCGAAGCACAACCGGCACTGGTAGCCATTCAAAAGAAATACGAAGAGCTACACTAACAACCGCGGCTAGAAATAGCTGAAGTGCAAAAAAGAAAAGAGAGCCTGATGGCTCTCTTTTTTGTTGTTCGTTATTCGTTTATATCTGAATAGGCTCCAGTTATGGTTTTCTACCTCACCTAAGTGCGGCCTATTCAGATGTTGGCATCGCTACGCTTGCCTCTCATGGGCTTTGCCCATGGGTGAGTAGTTGTTTGCTTTGTAGGCTTTAACGCCTCAAGCAGAGGCACGCGTTAGCGTGTCCTTGCTTGTGCGCCTTGTTAGACGCTTATTCTATGATCCATTTGAATGTCACAATTAAAGTTCCTAGCATAAGCCCAATGAACCAGATTGTGAAAAAAACTGAACCATGCCACTCAAAGCCTTTAGCTAGTAAATAGTCAGTTTTTTTAAGGATGCTCGATTCTCTTCCAGGATGCTCTTTCAAGTTTCGGTAACTAAAAACAACAAACGAAACTCCAGTCATCCAGAACATTAATAATATGGAGGACTTAAAGCCTATAGGCTTACCATCAAAAGAAACACTGGTATTCATGCCTGATGGTTCAAGAAATATGAACCAGAGCACTCCCCAACCTAATATGGTTGAGGCCAAAATAATAAAACGATATCTATTTATCGGCTTTATCAGTCTGTTGATCAGTTTGGGTGTCATAAGGTGAACAGCTAACGCTTCACATCAGCTGCCCTAAAAGCGAGGATAGCTTTTTGGGCCGGCTGGATGTAATTGTTAGACGGTATGGCATTCCTAATACACAGCAAGGGGAGTGATTTGAACCTCCCAACGACCCTGGTTGCGGTTCAGAGGCTGCCAAATTTCTCCGTAAATATGGAGCGGAACTTCGCCTCCAATAGACTGGAGATAATTGCCGGCGACGGAAGGTTCAATCTTAGACTTCGGCAAAAGAAAAGAAACGTGCACAGCATGACCGGACTGCTCAGTGTAGGAACTGACAGGGTGGGTGTACATGCATTTGTAGAAGTCGTTACCTTCGTCTGAGATCAGAAACGAGCCCTCTACTAGTACCCATCCGGTCGCCCGCTCAAGTGTACTCAAAGCTTGTTCGGC
Organism: Amphritea balenae; assembly: GCF_003858655.1. Taxonomy (GTDB): domain Bacteria; phylum Pseudomonadota; class Gammaproteobacteria; order Pseudomonadales; family Balneatricaceae; genus Amphritea; species Amphritea balenae. The sequence goes on along the minus strand of NZ_RQXV01000013.1, from coordinate 64,920 downwards.
AGCTCTTTCCTTAAGTGCCACCTCAGTCTTTTCCCTCTCTTCAGGCAGCACGGATAGCGAGAACTGCTGACTCAACTTATCCACCAAATTATCGAACTCCTCCAGTTCAGAGAGCTCAACCTCGCTTAACTCCATACCTAGCTCGACTTGATCACTCTTGATCGTTTCTCTCTGGTATCGAAGAAACATTCCATTAAGTGACGTTTCTGGCAACCGAATCGTGCTGATCCACTTTGTCAGATCCTTCCCACCGGCCTTTGCCTCAATCACTTGCGGCAGTTTACCGCTGACATCGCCTGACACTTCGCTGGCGATTTCACGGACCAAGCTGTCAACCGTTGGCTCGCGAAAGTAGTCGTTGTAGAAACTAGAGATCCGGTCGCGATCTGCGAAGTGGAACGACACATTCGGAATTTTTAAAAGTCGATCCCTCTTCTCTGCGAGAAGTCGCTTATGCCGATCGGGCCCCCTGATATCAGCTACCGCTTCACTCAGCGCACTTAGTCGCTCGTCGAATTTAATCTCAAGATCACCAACGGTGCGCTTCTTGGACGCCCTAATGAAACGCTCTAGTGAACGGCGAAGCATGAGAATCACAACGAAAACGAGCACAGGCCAAATGAAGGTCGAGACAATCTCGACAACTTGAATTAGATCGGACATATCTCCCGGCCCTCCTAGTGCCGTCTAACAACTTTAATATTGAGCCCATGCAAGGTAGACAAGCTTGTAAGCTTCAGGACCTTGCAAGGTATCATCGGTAAAAAGAGAAAAGCTAAAGACAGCTAATACATTCTCGTCCACTAAAAATGAGAAGGCTCATTGATCAATTTATATAGCATAGCTATACGTATCCATTTACTTGAGTGTGCCTGAAAGATCAGTTCCAGACAATTGATCTGAACCAGCAGAATGGCGCGGACTAACTTTCCCCTTCTGTGCAGCCGAGCATTGCAGCTTAGAAACGGATAAAGCGAGGACTGTTTGAGGCCGAACTTTGGCCGAGTTCCGCAGCACCCATTGATTTATGAAACGCGCAGGGAAGTCGGCGTAGCCGACCCAGCAGCATGGGCGGCCTTTAGATTGTTAAGACTTTTGGCCGCGCAAAAGTCTTGACTCGCCAAAGGGCGAAACACGGAGTATTGGGTCACTACGGCAAACAGCAATGAATCGGCGCAGGATGCGCCTTCAGCAGCCCCCTTCCTTAAGAACCCTCTCAGTAGAAGGCGGATTATTAACCAAAGCAGCCTCCGGCCGAATAGGCCGCTGCACAAGATTCCCCGAACAATTAGGACAAACATGCCTCAACAGATTCTCAGAACAATCTGAACAAAAGGTACACTCAAAAGTACAGATAACCGCTTCTGTCGATTCCGGCGGCAGATCTTTATCACAACACTCGCAGTTTGGTCTTAATTCCAACATAACACTCTCCTAATCAAACCAGACTGAATCAAGCAAACTCAATCCCTGATACTGCCTCAAAGAACAGAATCAGACAATTAATCAGAATCCAGCAGAATGGCACGGACTAAAGATCCCCCTTCTGTTCAGCCGAGCACATCGTGCCCTTTGGGTATTGGAAGTTTTAAATGGATAAAGGGCGAGGACTGTTTGAAGACGCGAAGCGGCTGCTTCTTTGCCTAAGAGAGGGCAGACCCCATTTGAAACTGAAACGCGCAGGGAAGTCGGCGAAGCCGACCCAGCAGTGGGGCGGCCTTTAGATTGTTAAGACTTTTGGCCGCGCAAAAGTCACTCTCTGTTTACGAGAAGCGCTCAGCGAGAGCGGAACAAAAAGTAATGGATCACTACGACAACTGTAAAAAGGCCAAAACTAAAGGGATAAAACCCGCTTAACCTCCCCCTGCAACACCGGCACCAGCTCCTCCTCAAACCAGGGATTCCTCTTCAACCAGATATTATTCCGCGGACTAGGATGCGGCATAGGAAACTGCTTCAACACCTGATCCCCCTGACAATAATCCCGCCAGTTAGAAACTATCTCGGTTACAGAACCTTTCTCAGACAGATGCCAGGCCTGTGCATACTGACCAATCACTAACACCAACTCTAGCTCAGGCAAACGATCCAGCAGCAGCTGACGCCACTGGGGCGCACACTCTTTACGCGGGGGCAGATCACCGGACTTACCGGTACCCGGAAAACAAAACCCCATCGGTAGTATCGCTATCTGCTGCGCATCATAAAACGTCTGCCGATCGATCCCCATCCACTGCCTTAAACGATCACCACTGGGATCGTTAAAAGGGATACCGGTATCATGGACTTTACGTCCAGGAGCCTGTCCTGCGATCAGAATACGCGCCGTTGAACTGAACTGCAGTACCGGCCGCACACCATCGGTCAGATGCGCAGCACAGATAGTGCAGGCTTTAACCCGGGCAATTAACTGCTTATCTGACTCCATTAGCGGGCTCCATTAACCGGGCAGAGATCATTATATTCCTGGGGGTCATGTCACGTGAGCAGAAAGTGCCCAGACTCACCTGATAGCCCTGTCGTTCCAGTTCACAGCTCAGGTCCAGCACCAGCCAAAGTTCCAGCGCCCGACGAAAGCCATGACGCAGCACCTGCAGCCGCATCATGTCACGCTGACGCTGCCAGCCCAACGCTTCAAAACCGCTTGCATCAAAATCCCCCAGGGTTAGTCCGTCACGCTCGGCCAGTTCATGACAAAATCCGCTAAAACCCGATTGTAGCCAACGCTTATTAACCGGCTTAAAGGTGCGGTACTCAGCTTCACCCGGCTGTGTATAACGCCATTCACTGTAGCCCAGCTTCCAGGCCATCTCCCGGTCACGCTGCTTAATCTCCCGCTGCCCGGCGGTCACTGTTTCGGTTACCGCCAGGCGCAGATCATCCCGGTATAACTGTAACTTTAGCCCTTCAGTGCGGGGCTGGTATTGCTGCTCAACCCCGAGGGCATAGCAGCAAGGCACAATATCCAGTGCCGGCGAGCGCTGCGCGATAACCTGTTGGTGCAGGCGACGGTGCAGCTCACCACAGGCATGCAGGGCAACCGCATGATGCCCGGTAATAGACGGGGAGAAGTGCGGCGCTAATACGTCGGTTACCTGAAACTGTTGCGCTATAGATTGTCTGTCTGCCTGCTGTTGCCCCGCCTGACAAAGGGTTGGATTCCACTCCAGGGTTAATACGGGTTTACGCCAGTTCCGACCCAGCAAACGACCCAGATAGCCTTTACCACCGCACCACTCCAGTAAAGGTGATTTCACTTCGCCAATACGGCTGACAAACGCTTCTATCTGACTGCGTTTACGACCCGGCATACCATTAAAAAACCGGTTTTCAGGTGCTGCGTACTGCTGTGCGGGCAGTTCAGGTAGCGCAATTAGCTCCGCTAAATCCTTCAGCGCCGGCAGGTATCCTGAAAGCTGCTGCAACGCCCTATCCGGATCATCATTCAAGCGTTGCAGTTCAGATTCAGTTAGCCCCAGCAACCAGTCGGTCAGCTGTGGATAATCCTCACACCATTGGGGGCGACGCTGTTTGAAGGGCTGGGGGCGCCATAAATGAGCGCTATCACAAAGCAGTTGGTCCAGCTGATTCAGCCGGTGACGAAAAGAGGAATCATTCATGCCGCTAGTTTAATCGCCAGACCAGATCTGATAAACCGTCAAAAGCTCATCGGCCAGATTTATCCTGTCTAATTGCTCGGAATGTTGATCAATCAGATAACTGAGAAAACCGGTAATGAATTGTCGTTGCTGCCTATTACAAAGAACTAACAGCGCATTATCATTACCAAAGTCCGCCAGATGAAACAGAAACTGATCAAGATAAGGCTCATCATAGAGGCTGTTTAATGTCAGACGGATCAACGCCGGCATGTAATAACGTTTACCTTCGGCGGAACAGAAGCAGAGCGGATCCCAGCTCGGATGCCCAAGCTGATCCAGACCAATACTATCGCGATCATGGCCGATCAACGTCTGATCGTGCTCAGCACACTCATCACAATGTCTGAAGTCAGTGAAATGATCGGGCCTGGCCCCATTAAATACCTGGTACGCCCGTTCAATCCAATCGGTATCGGTCATTAACTGTACTTAACGCTGCTCGATAAACAGCTGGAAGAATTCAGCGAAATTAAATTCCAGGTCACGAATCCGGTCAATGGTTTCCTGATCCAGCTCTTCTCCGTGCCCCAATAACAGCACACCATCCTGACTGATCAGGTCGCGGGTCAGTACCATACCCGGTTGCAGATCGACACTGGTCACTATGCGATCCTGATACAGTTCGGTAACAGGTGCCAGCTCTGTCAGCGCCTTCTCTAACGCATCAACGGCTTGCTGGTTATAACGTTCTCCGGCTTTATTACGCAGGTAGTCCAGCGCTTCGGCGGTACTTGTCTGGCGTTCCAGATAGCGTCCACCAGTCAGCTCGGTGTAATCATTCAGCACCGCCAGGATCTGCGCCGCCAGCTCAATCTGCAGCGCTTTGAGACCCAGCGGGTAGCCACTGCCATCCAGATACTCTTTATGTTGGCGCACGATAGTTGCTGCCCTGTCCATCGGCCGGACAATCGCCATCGCGGCATAGGCATTGTCAGGGTGCCCCTGATACTCACGCTGTTCTTCAGCAGTCAGTTGCACATAAGGTGTCGCCAGAAGATAATCGTTAAAGCTCAGTTTACCCACATTACGTAGCATCCAGGCCATGGTCAGGTGCTTATGGTCCGCCTCATCCAAAGCACAGTTTTCAGCCATCAACGCCACCAGCTGATTCAAGTGCTGGTTCTGACCGCTGGCTTTCTGACCCATCCGGCGCAGCGACAGGTTGGATAACATGCGCACCATCTGACGATAGCCGCCGGATAGCTGCTCGTTAGCCTGCTGTAGTTGTTTGCGGGATTGTTTCGCCTGCGCTTCACTCATCTGCACCCGGCTGACAAGGCGCTTTTGTTGACGGGCAAAAGTACTGCGCTGGGTATCCAGGTCATGATGCAGATCGCAACGCAGATCAGATAGCTCCTGCTTCAGTCGGGCAACCCTGAGCGCCTGACGCATCCGGTAACCCAATATCTGGTTATCTGAAGGGAACTGAATATAGTGATGTACCAGCCCACCAGCCGCGACCTGACCTTCAGGCTCATACTGGCAGTCGGTGGTTAACAGAAATCCTTCCAGTTCCGGGTTGATCTGCTTGAGCTGCTGCAAATGATCCAGCGTAACAGACTCACTCTGACGCTGATCCAGCACGACAATATGCACATCCTGAGCACCGATAATAGCGACGGCCTGCTCGATTCCTGCTGCCGTCAGAATAGTGACCGGGTGATCCGCCAAAGCGGTTTGCAGGCTCGCTTCGGTATCAGCCTCCAGCCCGGCCAATAACACAACGATTGTTTCAGATTCCATACCTGATCCTTTGTCTCTTGCAGCCTGTTTCACATAGAAAGCCTGACCGCCAGACGTTTCCTATAAGCGGATAACACTTTTTTAGTTACCGTTTTGTCAGCACAGCTTTTGCTATTGTAGCCATGCTTCGGGCTGAAGGGATAACCAGAATGAGTACACCCAAAAAGCAGTGAAACGGCCACTGAAGATAAAACGCAGATCCACAGCCCGACTCATGCTCGGCTAGTAACCTGACCCACAGGCTGATCTACCGCAAAAACACGTCTCTGTGGCTATCTGCTATGGTGTAAGGCAAACGGAAAACAAGTGTGGTGCTATGAGCGAGTACAAGCCGATACAGTGTGAACTCCATGATGGATACGAACTTGCCTGCATGCGTAAGCTGATAGCTGAGGTGATCTGGCGTGATGATAGCGGTCATATACATCGGGAGAAACTACGCTATCTGGATATTGAGATCCACCGCGGCGAAGAATTTCTCATCGCAGATAATCGTGAAGGGCAGCAACGCAGACTCCGGCTTGATCGTATCGAGTCCATGCCTCCCAGTAGATAAGCTGCAATAAGCAGGTTGCTATATCCTGAGCATCTCAGGCAAGCGATCACGCTCCCTTTCAGACAGTCGTTCAAACGGCCTTTGCCAGTCCACGCCAGCTATCCTGTGCAGCAAAGGCGGTAAAGGTTTGCACCGTCTCCTGATCCGAATGCTGACGCCAGACACAGGCCACTGTTCGCACTAAGCCAAAGTCAACAATGGGGATACTCACCGTACCTTCTTCGGTTACCGTTTCGGCCAATATGGCGGCGGCCAGGTTATTCCGCACCATCGTCAGTGCCCATGAATCATTATCGGTGCGACAGGTAATATGCGGCTGTGCCTGCTCCGCCAAAAAAACCCGCTTGCCTTCATTTAATACTTCGCAATTTTTACGTAATACGAAGGGCAGACCATGCAGATCCGATAACCTGACACAGGTCCGGTTAGCCAGCTCATGCTGACGCGACACCATCAACTGAAAGCGCTCCTGATATAACGGCAGTTTAGTATCTGAGCTGTCTTCCCCGGATAATGAAGTTAACAACAGATCGACTTTGTTCTGCCCCATCTTATTCGCCAGCGCCAGCTTATTACCCGAATGCAGGTGCAATTCTATCTCCGGATAGCTGGTATGAAATTCATGCAGTAACTGATTAACCGGCGGCGTATTCAGGGTATCCAGCACACCGATACGCAACTGTCTTGGATGTTGCTCAGCCATCAGCTCACTCTTAGCGGCATTACATTCAGCCAGGATGGCAAAGGCACGATCCCTGAAACGACGGCCGGCAGGCGTCAGAGTCACCTGTTTATGGCTACGCCTGAGCAGCTCTACCCCCAGCTCCTGTTCCAGATTTTTAACCGCGGCTGACAGTGCTGGTTGAGTGACGAACATTTTCTCAGCGGCTTTAGTGAAGCTGCCGGTTTCCTGTACCGCCAGAAAGTAACGTATCTGTCTAATTTCCATCAACTTGTCTCCTGGGTATTGTCAAAAGAGCTACGCATATTCTGCTGCTTATACATCCCACTTCGACTGGATAGATAACAGCTTAAGATCAGCGATACCGATTGAGAAATCATATCTTTTCATTACAACTATAAATTAGATTTATAGAAAGAATAATAATTAAAAATTTCACTTATTCTTAATATTAATCCTTAATAGACCGGGTAGAACTTAAAAACGGTAAGAGGCCATTATGGGTAGTGAGATTCTGGAACGATTTCCGGTACAACTGGAGATACCCATTGCATGGGGTGAAATGGATGCCTTTCAGCACGTAAACAATCTGGTTTATCTGCGCTGGTTTGAAAGTGCCCGAATGGCTTATTTCGGCAACTGTGAATATCTGGACGTGATGAAAGAAAGCAGTATTGGCCCGATTTTAAGAGACAGCCGGATCCGCTACCGTATCCCGCTAACCTTTCCCGGCAACGTCATCTCAGCCACCCGGATTACGCGTCTGGAAGAAGATCGTTTTACCATGGAACACCTGGTCTGGAGCCCGGAACATAATGCCGTTGCAGCGGAAGGGGATGCGGTAGTGGTCTGCGTCGACTATGAGAAGAATTGCAAAGCCGCTGTACCACAGCGGTACCGGGATCTGATATTAGAAATGGAGCCGATACAGCCCGAAATTTTTGATTGATATTTAACAGTCAAAGCTGAAGATTAAGCATTAAGAGGCTTTAAACGCCGCTTCGATCAGCCTGTGGAACAACGCCTGCTGTTGTTCCATTTCTTAGCCTGAACACCCCGAATTAGCGGGAGTGTTCAGTGCATTTTTTCCTATCAAAATAACAGCTTAGAGAATCACCGCAGCGACCCAACCCGCCGCCAGTAACGGCAGATTGTAATGAACAAAAGTCGGTACCACGGTATCCCAGATATGGTTATGCTGACCATCAACATTGAGGCCCGAAGTTGGCCCCAGGGTTGAATCAGATGCAGGGGAACCGGCATCACCCAACGCTGCAGCGGTACCCACCAAGGCAACGATAGCCAGCGGCGTAAAGCCCAGCTCCATCGCCAACGGCACATAGATAGAAGCGATAATAGGGATAGTCGAAAACGATGAGCCGATGCCCATAGTTATCAACAAACCTACTAATAGCATAAGGAACGCCGCCAGCGCTTTGTTCTGACCGATAATCTCTACCGAGCTGCTGACTAGCGTTGCGATCTCTCCAGTCTCACGCAGCACCTGAGCAAAACCTCCCGCCGCGATCATAATAAAGCCGATCATTGCCATCATCTTCATGCCGTCGGTCAGCAGATCATCGGATTCATTCCAGCGCACGACTCCGGTCACCGAGAACAGGATGAAGCCCAGCAATGCCCCCATCACCATTGAGCCTGTGTATAACTGAGTAACAAAGGCAACGCCAATCGCCAGCAACGCTAACAGGATACGTTTACCATCGTATTGAATGGCCGCATGTTCTGTTGCCGCAATCTGATCAACATTATACTGACGCTTACCACGGTAGCTGATAAACACAGCGATCAGCAGACCTGATAGCATGCCAAGGGCAGGAATACCCATCGCTTCAATAACGCTGATGCCCGTCACATCCAGGCCGCTGGTAGTGATATTTTTCAGCAGAATCTCGTTCAGGAAGATACCGCCAAAGCCGACCGGTAAAAACATATATGGGGTTACCAGGCCAAACGTCAGTACACAGGCGACCAAACGACGGTCCAGCTGCATCTTACTCATCACTAACAGCAGTGGTGGAATCAGTAACGGAATAAAAGCGATATGGATAGGCATCACATTCTGGGAAGAGATCGCCACCAGCATAATCATCAGCAATAACAGGTTTTTTACCAACTCAACCCGTCGCGGATTATGTTCGCGCCCTAACATCAGAATAACTTTGTCGGCCAGAGCATGGGGCAGACCCGATTGGGAAATCGCCACCGCAAAGCCTCCTAACAAGGCATAGCTTAGGGCAACGCTGGCACCACCACCAATGCCGTCATTGAAGGCCGCGATTGAACCTTCAAGTCCTAAGCCGCCTGCCAAACCCGCCGCCATCGCACCGATTAACAGCGCCATTACCACATGGGTACGCAACAGGCTCAGCACCAACATAGTCAGAACCCCAACAATTACAGCATTCATAGTCGCTGTATACTCCCTGATCAGTTAGAAACAGGTCGCTTTATCTGCCTGTTTACTACCAAAGTCAATGTTTCCTATTGGAAATATTTGATGATATTTATTCATGGAAAGAGCTTGTCTAGAGTTCTGAAATCTGAGGTTTTTCCTACCTCCTTCCCCGGCATTTCAGGCAAAGTTTTCCAGTGATTTTATGTGGTGATCTAAGCGGAGAGTTAAAGGCTATTTTGTTAGACTAACAAGTCATTTCTAATACCTGCAGCCTTATGGTATTTATAACCCGCAATAACCCGACACTACGGCCAATGAGTAACCGACAATGCATGATCAAGTACAGGAATATTACGGTAAAACCCTGCAAGGCTCCGATGACCTTCAAACCAACGCTTGCTGCACCGACGAGGGTATGCCCGAATTCCTGAAACCTGTGCTTAGCAATATTCATGATGAAGTGATGATGCGCTATTACGGTTGTGGACTGGTTTGTCCTGAGCAGTTGCCGGGAATGAAAATACTGGACCTGGGTAGCGGTTCGGGCCGTGACTGTTATGCGCTGGCTCAATTGGTTGGTGAACAGGGATCGGTGGTCGGTGTAGACATGACCGACGAGCAATTGGATGTAGCCAACCGTCATATCGAGTATCACCGTGAAAAATTTGGTTTCGACAAAGCCAACACTACATTTAAGAAAGGCTATATTGAACAGCTGGATCAGTTGGGACTGGAAAATAACAGTTTCGATATTATTGTGTCTAACTGCGTCATTAACCTCTCCCCGGATAAAGAAGCGGTACTAAAGCAAGCTTACGACCTGCTTAAGCCCGGTGGTGAGATCTACTTCTCCGATGTTTACGCCGAGCGCCGTATTCCCGCGGAGCTGATTGATGATCCGGTGTTGTATGGGGAGTGCCTGAGCGGCGCTCTGTACTGGAACGACTTCCACAACCTTGCTAAAAAGGCGGGCTTTATCGACCCACGGTTGGTCGACGATCGGCCAATTACCATCGATAACCCAAAGATTAGCGAGCGCATTGGCCATATTAATTTCTTCTCCGCCACCTACCGCCTGTTCAAGCTACCGGAGCTTGAAAGCCATTGCGAAGACTACGGTCAGGCGGTGATCTACAAAGGGACGATAGAGCATAAGCCTCACACTTTTATTCTGGATAAGCACCATAGCATAGAGAAAGGTAAGGTCTTTCCTGTCTGCGGTAATACCTGGAAGATGTTGCACGACACCCGCTTTAAAGAGCACTTTGAATTTATCGGTAACTTCGATACCCACTACGGTATCTTCGATGGTTGCGGCACCAGCCTGCCGTTTGATCTGACAGCCTCTCAGGCTGACACGGGTGGGGGTTGCTGCTAATCCGTTTGCTTATCAAAATTTTGCTAACATCCCGGCTGTCCGGCTGGCCAGCTGGGTCAGCCGGTCTGAGCCAAAATCCGGATGAGGATTTGCAGCCGACTGTAGAACAATATCCACCGTTGGCGACTCAGGAAAGCCACTGGTTGCCGGAAGTCGATACAGATCATCCGGCACGCCACAGTCCGACAACATAGTCACGGCCTCACCTCTGCGAACCATCTCAATCAATAGTGCACAATGGCCCGAGATACAGATAATTTCAAATGAGACGCCCTGTTTCGTCAGTCCATCTACCGCGGTCGTATGAAATTTACAGTCAGGCTCGACCAACGCTAGCGGCAAAGGCTGGTTACGAACGATAAAGTCCGCCGAGGGCGCTACCCAAACCCCTTTATCCTGCAATAGCAGATAGCCTTCCTCTCGCTCCGGACGACGGGTTAAAACCGACAGATCCAGCTGCCCCCGGTCCATCAGATCCCGCAACACCGATGAAGATCCTGTACTTATCTGAACCTGAATGCCGGGTACAGTTGAATGGATTTGCGCCAACAAATCCGGCAATACCCCCTGAACATAGTCATCCGGGCATCCCAGCAGCAGTGGTCGCCGGTTCTCACTTGTGGATAACTCACTCAACGCTTCATCATGCAGTTTCAGTATCCGTCGCGCATATCCTGCCAGTTTCAGCCCGTCATCGGTAAGCTGCAGCTCACGTCCCTCTTTCAGGAACAAGACCTTATCCAGCTGTTCCTCTAGCCGCTTCATCTGCATACTGACTGCAGACTGGGTGCGAAACACCTGCGCCGCGGCACGGGTAAAGCTGCCGGTATCTACCACCGCAATAAAAGTACGAAGCAGTTCATGGTCTAACATCAGCGGAATAAATACCTGTTATCAGATTAATTGGTTTGAGACTCAACCGGTTAAACGCCAGACTAAATCAATCCAATCTATCCGTAAACAGGGACACATAATGATGCAATTAGTTATCGGCAACCACAACTACTCCAGCTGGTCACTGCGGGCCTGGCTATTAATGCGCCATACAGGCCTGAAATTTGAAACCCTACGCATCGCACTGTTTACTCCGGGCTTTACCGATCAGATAAAACAGTACAGTAGCGCCGCTAAGGTACCGGTGTTACTCGATAACGGTCAGACTATCTGGGATTCACTGGCGATCTGCGAATATATCAGCGAGCAGCACTTAAATGGCGCTGGCTGGCCGGTAGATATTCAACTACGAGCCCATGCCCGTAGCAGCTGCGCCGAGATGCATTCCGGCTTTATGGCACTACGTAACGAGATGCCGATGAACTGTCGCCGGACTGTGGATAATTTCTCCACTTCAGAAGCCAGCCGGAAAGATATTGAGCGGATCTGCCAACTCTGGGACGAGGCATTAAAAATAAGCGGTTCCGAGCAATTCCTTTATGGGGATTTCAGTATTGCTGATGCCTTCTATGCCCCGGTAATATACCGCTTTAATAGCTACGGCGTTGCGCTGACACCTCAGCTGGAAGCTTATAAAGAGCGGGTACTTAACCTCCCCGCCTGCCAAGAGTGGCTTGAGTTAGCCAGACAGGAAACAGAAGTGATTGAAGAGGAAGAGGTTTAACAGACCATTGCCTACAAAAGCAAAAAACCGCCAATTGGCGGTTTTTTAATCTAACAAATTATCTATAAAACACTAACGCGTTTTACAGACCGTATTTGTCAGCCATATCTTCCAGAGAGATCGCATTGATCTTGCTGGCATTACCTGCAGCACCGAATGCTTCGTAACGGTCAGTAACGATATCGCCCATCGCATCCATGGTTACTTTCAGGAATTTACGTGGATCAAACTCAGATGGGTTCTCAGCCAGGAAGCGACGTACCGCACCAGTTGATGCCAGACGCAAATCAGTATCGATATTAACCTTGCGTACACCGTGCTTGATACCTTCAACGATCTGCTCAACCGGCACACCGTAAGTCTCAGGGATCTCACCGCCGAACTCGTTGATAACTGCCAGCCACTCCTGTGGGACAGAAGAAGAACCGTGCATTACCAGGTGGGTATCCGGGATACTTTCGTGGATCGCTTTAATACGATCGATCGCCAGAATGTCACCGGTTGGTGGGCGGGTAAACTTGTAAGCGCCGTGAGAAGTACCGCAAGCGATTGCCAGAGCATCAACACCGGTCTGAGCAACGAAATCTTTCGCTTCTTCAGGATCGGTCAGCATCTGCTCAGCAGACAGAGTGCCTTCTGCGCCTACGCCATCTTCTTCACCCGCCTGGCCGGTTTCCAGAGAACCCAGACAACCCAGTTCACCTTCAACAGAAACGCCGCATGCATGCGCCATCTCTACGGTACGACGGGTTACATCCACGTTATATTCGTAGCTGGACGGCGTTTTGCCGTCAGACATCAGGGAACCGTCCATCATTACAGATGAAAAGCCCATCGCAATAGAACGCTGACAAATAGCAGGAGACGTACCGTGATCCTGATGCATACAAACAGGGATATGCGGGAATTCAGCAATTGCCGCCAGAATCATATGACGCAGGAAGTTAGAGCCCGCGTATTTACGCGCACCGGCAGATGCCTGCACGATAACAGGAGAATCGGTCTTATTCGCCGCTTCCATGATAGCGCGCATCTGTTCCAGATTATTTACGTTAAATGCCGGAATACCGTAGTCGTTCTCTGCTGCATGATCCAGCAGCTGACGCATGCTAATAAGAGCCATATGTTCACCTATTGACCCTGACATTCCATAAGGGCGCTTAGTAGTTTTAAGTGCCTTATGCTGCCGGGTATTGTCGTTAAATTAATAAATTTTGTCGTTCATCTGGCGTCGCTGATCGGTTTTCTGAAAAATCTGTCGTTGCGTTGAAGCTGATCTGCTGTAAAGCCTTGGAACCACCAAAGCAATACAGCAGATCAACTCCACTGCTTAGCCACATTTCCCAGAAATTCCAATCCCCTTATGGATTGCCAGGGTCTTTGTTAAGCCACTTAACGGCTTTAAATTCTATCTTAAGCAGCCAAGTGATACAGCTGCTATGTATTTTATCTTCAAATCATTAAAGCGTCATGAGCGATGGGAGTTCAAGGCAAAAGCTGGTGCAGAAGCGGAGCTTACATTTGTAAGTGAGCATTCTAAGCCAGCTTTTAACGCCGAAATCCTGAGCCCAATAGCTTTAATTAAGCGCGGGATTCCAGCATTGCGACTGCTGGTAATACCTTACCCTCTACAAACTCAAGGAAAGCACCACCACCGGTAGAGATATAAGAGACCTGCTCTGCAATCTCGTACTTATCCACAGCGGCCAACGTATCGCCACCACCGGCAATAGAGAAGCCGTTACTTTCAGCAATCGCCAGTGATAAGGTTTTAGTCCCTTCACCGAACTGATCAAATTCAAATACGCCTACAGGACCATTCCAGATAATAGTACCGGCGTCTTTTAACAGACCTGCCAGGTTAGCTGCAGATTGTGGACCGATATCCAGAATCATATCGTCTTCAGCCACGTCATCAACAGACTTAACCGTTGCCGTCGCTGTTTCAGCAAACTCAGTCGCTACAACTACATCAACCGGCAATGGAATATTAACTTTTTCCATCAATGCCTTAGCCGTAGGAATCAGGTCGTGTTCGCACAACGATTTACCTACCGGCTTGCCTGCAGCTGCCAGGAAAGTGTTGGCGATACCGCCACCTACGATCAGCTGATCAACTTTATCGGACAGTGACTCAAGCACCGTCAGCTTAGTGGAAACCTTAGAACCACCAACGATAGCAGCCATTGGGCGGGCCGGATTATCCAGCGCTTTAGCCAGGGCATCCAGCTCACCGGCCAACAGAGGACCAGCACAAGCAACCGGGGCAAATTTAGCCACACCGTGGGTAGACGCCTGGGCGCGGTGCGCGGTACCGAAAGCATCCATCACGTAGATATCGCACAGCGCAGCCATCTGCTGCGACAGTGCTTCATTATCTTTCTTCTCACCGGCATTGAAGCGTACGTTTTCCAGCAGCACCAGATCGCCTTCAGCAACTTCAAAATCACCCGCCAGCCAGTCTTTGATTAACGGCACTTCACGTCCCAGCAGGCCAGCCAGATGTTTAGCGACTGGCGCCAGCGAGCTGGCTTCATCGTATTCACCTTCAGTAGGACGACCCAGGTGAGACATCAACATCACTTTTGCACCGGCTTCCAATGCATGTTTGATTGTTGGCAGTGATGCACGGATACGGGCATCGCTGGTTACCTGGCCATCCTTGACGGGTACATTGAGGTCTTCACGGATCAGAACGCGCTTGCCATTCAGATCCAGCTCGGTCATTTTCAGTACGCTCATTACGCTTCCTACTTTCTAAGATTGTATAAAATTCTGTTGGTATGGCCAGATACAACTCATCAGTCCTGCCATATCGCCTTGTTATTCTTTGTTAAGCCAGGCCTGTGCCACATCCAGCATCCGGTTGGCAAAGCCCCACTCATTATCAAACCAGCACAACAGCTTGATCATATTACCGCCGCTTACCCGGGTCTGAGTTCCATCTACAATGCCTGAGCGGCTATCGCGGTTGAAGTCTACCGAAGCATGGGGCTCTTCGGTATAGCCCAAAAGTCCCTTAAGGGGCCCCTGAGCTGCCTGCTGCAAAATGCTGTTTACCTGATTCGCATTAGTGGTATTAGCAACATTCAAAGAGATATCCAGCAGCGATACATTGATGGTCGGCACCCGCACATGCAGGGATTCAAATCGTCCTGCCAGTTCTGGCAACAATCGATCAATGCCTTTATTAAGGCTTGTATCCACAGGGATTATCGAATGCATCGAACTTCGGGTCAGGCGCAGATCGGTCTGGTGATAACTATCAATGACCGGCTGATCGTTCATTGCGGAGTGAATAGTAGTAGTCACACCGCTTAGAATAGTCAGTTCCCGGTGTAACAGGTTCAGTACCGGAACAATACAGTTAGTGGTACAAGACCCTGCCGCCACTATTTGCTGATCGGCCTGTAGCAACTGATCGTTAAAGCCATACACAATGGTGGCATCTACATCAGTATCCGCAGGCTGGGAAAACAACAAACGTTGTGCGCCGCTCTTGATATGCTGCTGAGCAGAGTCCCGGTCACTAAAACTACCGGAGCACTCCAATACCAGATCGATATCCATCTCGGCCCAGGGCAACTTGTCCGGATCTTCTTCGCTCAACACCCGAATAGAGTCGCCATTGATCAGCAGATTCTGGCCGTCATGATCCACCGCAACCGGGAATCGGCCATGGGTCGTATCATACCGGGTCAGATAACTGACCGTATCAATATCCGACAGTTCATTCAGGGCAACCACCTGTAACTGATCGCGGTAACCGCTCTCGTAGATGGCGCGTAAAACACACTGTCCGATCCGGCCGTAGCCGTTTATGGCAACTTTAAAACTCATAATAAAGGGGCATCAGGGTCTTTAACCAAAAAGGCCAACTGAATCAGCTGGCCCTTTGCTTATGTCTGCTGTTACAGAACAGACTTAACTTTTTCGACTACATTCTCAATCGTGAAGCCGAACAGTTTAAACAGCTCGCCCGCCGGAGCAGATTCACCGAAGCTGGTCATACCTACGATCGCGCCATTCAGACCAACATACTTGTACCAGTAGTCCGCCTGAGCAGCTTCAATAGCAACCCGCGCAGCAATAGATGAAGGCAGTACCGCTTCGCGGTAAGCAGCATCCTGCTTATCAAACAGATCTGTACAAGGCATAGAGACTACACGTACCTGCTTACCTTCAGCTGCCAGCGCTTCAGCAGAGTCCATTGCCAGACCTACTTCAGAACCTGTAGCGATGATGATCGCATCCGGTGTACCTGCAGTGTCACGCAGGATGTAACCACCGCGGGCAACATTGGCCAGCTGCTCATCAGTACGCGCCTGATGTGGCAGATTCTGACGCGAAAAGATCATCGCTGTAGGACCATCGGCACGTTCCAGTGCAGACTTCCATGCAACAGCGGATTCAACTGCATCCGCCGGACGCCAGGTGCTCATATTAGGGGTATGACGCAGGTTAGCGATCTGTTCAATCGGCTGGTGTGTCGGACCATCTTCACCCAGACCGATAGAGTCGTGGGTGTATACATGGATAGCACGCTGCTTCATCAGAGCCGCCATACGCAGTGCGTTACGGGCATACTCCATGAATACCAGGAAGGTCGCGCCGTACGGGATGAAACCACCGTGCAGTGCAATACCGTTCATGATCGCTGACATACCGAACTCACGTACACCGTAGAACATGTAGTTACCGGATGCATCATCCTTAGTCACACCTTTACAACCGGACCACAAGGTCAGGTTAGAACCGGCCAGGTCAGCAGAGCCGCCCATCAGTTCTGGCAACAGAGGACCAAATGCATTCAGTGCATTCTGAGATGCTTTACGGGACGCAATAGTTTCGCCCTTGTCCTGCAGCTCTTTAATATAAGTATCAGCCTGAGCAGAGAAGTCTGCTGGCAGCTCGCCAGTGTAACGACGAATCAGTTCACGGGCTTCAGCCGGGTAAGCCTTGCTGTATTCAGCAAAACGCTCTTCCCACTCATTTTCCAGGATCTTGCCAGGCTCGTTGGCATTCCACTGGCTGGCTATATCTTCAGGGATAACGAATGCATCGTGTTCCCAACCCAGCTCTTTACGCGCCAGTGCGATCTCGTCGTCACCCAGAGGTGCGCCGTGGCAATCTTCTTTGCCCTGCTTATTAGGAGAACCAAAACCGATAATGGTCTTGCAGCAGATCAGCGTTGGCTGATCTTCGTTGTCCTGTGCCGCTTCGATTGCTGCTTTAATCTGCTCAGCATCGTGGCCATCCACATTAGGAATTACCTGCCAGCCGTAAGATTCAAAACGCTTCGGCGTGTCATCGGTGAACCAGCCTTCAACTTCACCATCGATAGAGATGCCGTTGTCGTCGTAGAACGCAATCAGTTTACCCAGACCCAGAGTACCCGCTAAAGAACAGGCTTCGTGGGAGATACCTTCCATCAGGCAGCCATCGCCGAGGAACGTATAAGTGTGGTGATCGATAATCTCATGGCCTTCGCGGTTAAACTGCGCCGCCAGAGACTTCTCTGCAACGGCGAAGCCTACTGCGTTGGTGATGCCCTGCCCCAGTGGACCAGTAGTGGTTTCAACGCCCGGAGCATAACCGTATTCCGGGTGGCCGGCGGTTTTAGAGTGCAGCTGACGGAAGTTTTTGATGTCATCAATAGACAGATCATAACCGCTCAGGTGAAGCAGGCTGTAGATCAGCATTGAGCCATGGCCGTTTGACAGTACAAAACGGTCACGGTCCAGCCAATGCGGGTTCGCCGGATTATGTTTCAGGAAGTCATTCCATAGTACTTCAGCGATATCAGCCATACCCATTGGCGCACCAGGGTGGCCAGATTTAGCCTTCTGAACAGCATCCATACTGAGGGCACGAATTGCATTGGCAAGTTCTCTACGCGAGGACATTCATTAACTCCAGGGGTGAAACCCATATTGAGATTTTAAATATGTCAGATGCTTTCGGGATTTCCCTTATGAGGCGTTTCCCGCAGCAGCAACAAAAAACAGGCGGGTATTTTCTCGCAACCGGTCATCAGCTTCAAACCTATTTACGCAGAATTTGATGAAAATGAGTGGTTTTCATCTAAAAAAGTAAAAAAATCATCCAAAAAGCTAATCATGGTCATGCAATCGATGCGTAACCAGATTAAAATACGCCCATTCTTATGCTCTGGTCTCCGATCAGATGCCATACCTTATTCCCTAAAGTTTGGATTGAAGACGCGAAATGAGCGAATACAGCCTGTTTACTTCGGAATCAGTTTCCGAAGGTCATCCTGATAAAATTGCCGACCAGATCTCTGATGCGGTACTTGATGCCATTATTGCTGAAGACAAGCATGCCCGTGTTGCCTGTGAGACATTGGTTAAAACTGGTGTTGCTGTGGTATCCGGTGAAATCACTACCTCTGCCTGGGTCGATCTGGAAGATCTGGTACGTGGCGTTATCTGCGATATAGGCTACACCTCTTCTGAAGTCGGCTACGATGGCGAGACCTGTGGTGTGATCAACATCATTGGTAAGCAGTCACCTGATATCAATCAGGGTGTCGACCGCGCTAAACCCGAAGATCAGGGTGCCGGTGATCAGGGTCTGATGTTTGGCTACGCCAGCAACGAAACCGATGTCCTGATGCCAGCGCCTATCTGCTACGCTCACCGTCTGGTTGAACGTCAGGCAGAAGCGCGTAAGTCTGGACTGTTGCCATGGCTGCGTCCGGATGCCAAGAGCCAGGTAACTTTCCGTTATGAAGACGGCAAGCCGGTTGGTATCGATGCGGTTGTACTTTCAACGCAACACAACCCGGATGTCTCTATGGCAGACCTTCAGGAAGCGGTGATGGAGCTGATTATCAAGCACACCCTGCCTGAAGAGTGGATCGATAAGAGCACTAAGTTCCACATCAACCCAACCGGTAATTTTGTTATCGGTGGCCCGGTAGGTGACTGTGGTCTGACCGGTCGTAAGATTATCGTGGATACCTACGGCGGCATGGCCCGCCACGGCGGCGGTGCATTCTCCGGCAAAGACCCATCAAAAGTTGACCGTTCAGCCGCATACGCTGGCCGTTACGTTGCCAAGAACGTTGTTGCAGCGGGTCTGGCAGACAAATGTGAAATTCAGATCTCTTATGCGATCGGCGTTGCAGAGCCGACCTCAATGTCAATCAACACCTTTGGTACCGGCAAAGTTTCCGATGGCAAGATCATTGAGCTGATCCGCAACCATTTCGACCTGCGCCCGCATGCTATCACCCGCATGCTGGACCTGCTGCACCCGATGTACCGTCAGACAGCGGCATACGGTCACTTTGGCCACAACCCGTTTGAGATGACCAACGGTAACGATACATTTACAGCTTACAGCTGGGAAAAGACCGATAAAGCCGACGAACTACGCGCTGCTGCAGGCATCTAAGATTGAGCTGAGTCATTCGAAAAAGGCAGAGTATTTTACTCTGCCTTTTTTTTGCTTATTCTCAGGCTAAAGGGAACCCTAAGAGCTTACTTCACCACAGCACCCATAGGGCATGATAAGGGCACTGAGAGCACTGAGAAGATCAACAATATATGTAACTATGTTTCTCCCTGTCCTTTGATCTCTCCGTGGTGTCATTCTTCTCTTTGGTACATTTTTTTGGTTCAACCCACCAAACACTGCATAATGCATCCTGATGCTTATCAATACAGTTAAAGACAGATTATGAGAACACCCCGTTTTTACGAAACTCAGCCTCTTAGTGATGGCCTGGAAATCGATCTTAGCGATACCGTCACTCAACACGTATCCCGGGCGTTACGGATGCGCGCCGGTGAACAGATTATTCTGTTTAATGGCGACGGCTTTGAGTACAGGGCAGAACTGACTGAAGTTGCTAAACGCAGCGCCCGGGCCAGAGTCACCGAAGTATCAGAACCCGCTCGCCGTTCACCGTTGAATATCACGGTTGGCCAGTCGATCTCCCGTGGCGAACGTATGGATTTCGCCATTCAGAAAACCACTGAACTGGGCATAAACTCTCTGGCACCACTGTTTTCTGAGCGCTGCGAAGTAAAACTTAATGCCGAGCGTCAGGAAAAACGCCGCCAGCACTGGCAACAGATCGCGGTCAGTGCTTGTGAACAAAGTCTGCGATGTGATGTCCCAGAGGTGTCAGCACCTCAATCTTTAACTGATTGGGTCACCAGTGTTGAAGCTGACCTTAAACTGGTTCTGCATCATCATACAGAGCAACCTTTAGGTGATTTTCAACAACCCGGCTCAATTGCGTTACTGATCGGCCCTGAAGGAGGATTAACTGAAGCAGAGGTCGAACTGGCACTGGCCCAGGGCTTTAAACCTGTCGCCTTCGGTCCACGGGTTTTCCGTACTGAAACAGCTCCGGTAGCAGCCATATCTATTTTGCAGTATCTATGGGGCGATCTGAGCTAACCACTGGTGATGATAATAGCAGGCAGGTAGAATCCACCTAATCAACAGATTAATAAGGTTACTCGATGACAGTTAAAGTCGGTATTGTGATGGATCCGATTGAATCCATCAGCTTCAAAAAAGACAGTTCACTGGCAATGCTCTGGGCCGCTCAGCGCAAAGGCTGGGAACTATGGTACATGGAGCAAAAAGACCTTTATCTGCGCGACGGCAAAGTATTGGCTAAAATGGCACCTTTGAGTGTCGATATGAACCCAGACAATTTTTTTGAACGTGGCGAATACCAGGTTGAAGAGCTCAGCAGTCTTGATGTGGTTCTGATGCGTAAAGATCCACCTTTTGATAACGAATTTATCTATACCACTCACCTGCTGGAAATTGCCGCCGCTGAAGGTAACACCCTGATGGTAAACCGACCTCAGGCGCTACGGGATTATAACGAAAAGATATTTGCTACCCACTTCCCTGAATGCTGCCCGCCGGTACTGGTGACACGACGCGACGACCTGCTGCGAGACTTCCACGCCGAATATAAAGATGTCATCTTTAAACCGTTAGATGGTATGGGCGGCACCTCGATCTTCCGAATTCAGGAAGAGGGTGTAAATCTGGGGGTGATTATCGAAACCCTGACTAAATTTGGTACCGAAACCATCATGGCACAAAAATACCTGCCGGAGATTGTCGATGGTGATAAACGTATTCTGCTGGTGAATGGTGAAGCCGTACCTTACGGTCTGTCGCGCATTCCAACCAACGGTGAAACCCGTGGTAATCTGGCTGTCGGAGGCCGGGGCGAAGGTCGTCCACTAACCGACAGAGAGAAGTGGATTGCAGAACAGGTTGGCCCAACGCTCAAAGCTCAGGGCATTCTGTTTGCCGGACTCGATGTCATAGGCGACTATCTGACCGAAGTAAATGTTACCAGCCCAACCTGTATCCGCGAGTTGGATGATCAGTTTGGCCTGGATATCGGTATGGATCTGATGAATGTAATTGAGGCAAAGCTAAAGCCTTAAAAACCTTACCATCAGAATTAAATCGCTAATACAGAGCCAGGCACAGGGAGCTGATACTGCTTTGATCACCGGAATGACACATGAGTAAAGCTGTCGCTGTTGTTACATCAGCCGACCGACTCGGCTTTACTTTGTTCCTGGCCCTGGCAGTTCATGCAGCAGGTATTCTGGGTATCGGGTTTACAATGTCACCCAAACAACCTCCAGCCCAAACGCTGGAGGTCACCCTGGCGCAATATAAAAGTGAGACCGCACCTGAGCAGGCTGACTTTATCGCCCAGGCGGATCAACAGGGTAGTGGCCAACTGGAAGAAAAAGCCCTGCCTGCAACCCGTGAAAAAGCTGACTTTCAACACCGGGATATTCAGGAAACAGCACCGCTACAGCCGGTAACACAGCCCAACCCTAACGCGACCACCCCGGCGCCTGCAGTCACAACTGAACCCGCTCCAAATCTGGATGCCATGGTTAGTAAAACAACTGTCGCGCCTGAAAAGAAAGTACTGACAACAACAGCTAAGCAACCGAAAAAGAGTAACAACTCTCCCGCTCTGTTAAAGAAATCATCACCACCTCCACCGGCCCCGGGCAGTTCAAAATCATTATTGGCGCGTAGTCTGGAGATCGCCAGCCTCGAAGCCCAGCTTGAATTTCAGCGTCAGGAATATGCTAAACGCCCACGTATAAAACGGCTTACATCGGCATCGACTCGTAGTCATTCTGACGCTACTTACCTGGCTAACTGGCGCCGCAAGATTGAGTCCGTTGGCAACCTTAATTACCCTGAAGAGGCGCGTAAAAACGGCCTGTACGGTAGCCTTCGCATGATGGTTGTTGTACTGCCAAACGGCAATGTGAAGGAGATCCGGGTACTGCACTCTTCCGGTAATAAAGTACTGGACGATGCTGCTGTACGTATTGTGCAGCTGGCATCACCTTTCCAACAGTTCCCGGTAGAGATGCGAAAAAATACCGATATACTGGAAATCATCCGCACCTGGAAATTTGAGAAAACTACTCGGGTATACTAAGAATTAAGGTGTCGCAGAGTCTTTTTTCTGCCCAGATGCAGGTACATATTATGGCTATTTCCAAACCTTTTCCGTATCTGCCAGGCAGTTTGCAAGGACACTTCCTCCTATCCATGCCTCATATGGATGATCATAATTTTGACCATACCCTGACCTTCATTTGCGATCATAATGAATACGGCGCCATGGGTATTGTGGTCAATCGTCCCACTGAGCTCAGCCTGGGTGAGCTGTTCAATCACCTTGAACTGACCCAGGAGTGTAAAATACAGGCCCCGGTTTACGCCGGCGGACCGGTGCAGGATGATCGGGGCTTTATCCTTCACAGCCCTACCGAGCGCGACTGGGACTCCTGCTATGAAATTAATGGTCAGCTGACGATTACCACCTCGATGGATATAATGCACGCGATCAGCAATAACGAAGGCCCTGAACAGTACCTGGTAGCTTTGGGGTATGCTGGCTGGAGCGCTGGACAGCTAGAACAGGAACTGAGTGACAATGTATGGTTAAGTTGCCCGGCTAATTTGGATATAATATTCAACATTCCGGCTGAAGAACGATTACAGGCAGCTGCAACAACCCTGGGTGTTAATCTGAATCTGATGACATCCCAGAGTGGCCACGCCTGAACACTCTTCTGTGCCGCTAACCAGGATTAAGAAGCGGAATGAACACAATAACAGGTCCCGTTATTGGATTTGACTTTGGTACCACCCGAATCGGCATTGCCGCCGGACAGCCTATTACTGGTACCGCATCTCCCTTAGCTCCGATAAATGCCCGTGATGGCATTCCCGACTGGTCACTGATTGAAGCACTGATCACTGAATGGCAGCCTGTTGCGCTGGTCGTCGGCATCCCATTAAATATGGATGGCAGTATCAGTGATATGTCCCGTCGGGCCCGTAAATTCGCTAACCGAATCAAAGAACGCTGCAAAGTCCCCTGCTATCTGATTGATGAGCGCCTCTCGACCCGGGAAGCAAAACAGATCAGTCTGGCCCGGGGTGGCAGCACTAATTTTAAAGAAAACTCGGTTGACGGAATTGCCGCTCAACTGATTCTGGAAAGCTGGTTTGAATCAGACCAGCTAATATCCAGTGAAACCCGACTGGAGGACCTCTATGGTATCGGGCGTCATTAAAGTAGATAACCTGTTAGACAAAATGGCCACTGATCTGCGCAACCTGGTTAAGGTACGCGGAATTGAAAACCCAATGATGATAGGAATTCGTACCGGAGGTGTCTGGCTAGCGGAGCATCTGCATCAACAGTTGGACATTTCTGGTCCACTGGGCACGCTGGATATCTCATTCTATCGGGATGATTTCTCCCGTGCGGGCCTTAATCCAAAGGTACAGCCATCGGTTTTGCCCAGCGCTACTGAAGGCCGACATATCATTTTAGTCGATGATGTCATCATGAGCGGCCGGACTATTCGCGCAGCGATGAATGAGTTGTTTGATTATGGTCGCCCTGCCTCTATTACACTTGTAACCATGTTAGACCTGAGCCGTCGGGAACTGCCCATTCAGGCAGATGTGATAGGTGATACCCTGGCGCTGGCCGATGATGAACAGGTTAAACTGACAGGCCCGGAGCCTTTATCTCTGGAGATCCGAAAGAAGTCTAACCCTTAACCCTACTGCCGGAACTGATATGTTTGAACAACAAGATCCAAATCTGATCCAGCTCAACAATGCCGGACAGTTAAAACACTTCCTTACCACCGAAGGGTTAAGCCGGGAGCTGCTTACAGAGATCCTGGACACCGCTGACTCATTTGTGGATATGAGCGCCCAACAGGTTAAGAAAGTACCTTTGCTAAGGGGTAAGACGGTAGTAAACCTGTTTTTTGAGGCGAGCACCCGTACCGCAAGCACTTTTGAGCTAGCGGCCAAGCGCCTGTCTGCCGATGTGTTGAATCTGAACATCAAAACCTCATCAACCTCTAAAGGCGAAACCCTTAAAGACACCCTGATGACAATGGAAGCGATGCACTCGGATATGTTTGTAGTGCGTCATTCAGATAGCGGTGCAGCGCATTATATCGCCGCTAACGTAACCCCGAATGTAGCGGTAATTAACGCTGGCGATGGCCGTCATGCACACCCGACACAAGCGATGTTGGACATGCTCACTATCCGTCAGCACAAAGGTTCATTTGAACCACTGATTGTCGCCATTGTTGGTGACATACTTCACTCCAGGGTAGCTCGCTCCCAGATTCATGCCCTGCGGGCATTAGGCGCGGCGGAGATAAGAGTCATCGCCCCGACTACACTGTTACCCCGCCATATCGAAGCACTGGGCGTAAAAGTCTTTACTGATATGAATCAGGGCCTGAAAGACGTTGATGTAGTGATGATGTTACGTCTGCAAAAGGAGCGTATGCAGAGCGCCCTTCTCCCCAGTGAAGCAGAATTCTATAAACTATACGGTCTGACTGAAGAAAAACTCAAGCTGACCCATCCGGACTCTATTGTGATGCATCCGGGACCGATCAATCGTGGTGTCGAGATCGAAACCGCCGTCGCTGACGGGCCAAAGTCGATGATTCTGAAACAGGTCACCAACGGCATTGCCGTTCGTATGGCGGTGATGTCGATGTCGATGGGTGGTCAGATGACTGAACAGCAAGCAGAGCGACAGAGTGAAACAGGCGAATGACCATGAATATTGAGATTCAAAATGGCCGCGTTATTGATCCTGCTAACGACCTGGATCAGATAACCAGTGTTTTTATCAGTGCCGGAAAAATTGCCGCACTCGGAGAGACTCCTGCTGACTTCAATGCTGACCAGGTAATTGACGCCACGGGTCTGGTTGTCAGTCCAGGGCTTATCGACCTGTGCGCACAGCTGCGCGAACCGGGTTATACCCGCAAAGGCACCATCGCCAGTGAAACCGCGGCAGCTGCAGCCGGGGGTATCACCACCATCTGCACGCCACCGACCACTAAACCGATTGCGGATAACACCGCCGTGGTTGATCTGATCCAGGATCGCGCAAAAGCTGCGGGTAATACCCGGGTATTACCGATGGGTGCACTGACGCAGGGTCTGCAAGGTGAACAGCTAAGTCCGATGCACGCCCTGAGTCAGGCCGGATGTATCGGTTTTAGCAATGTCCGCGAACCGATTCGCAGTTCATTAATTCTGGTTCGTTGTCTGGAATATGCCGCCACCCACAATCTGCTGGTCATTTTCCAGCCACAGGATGCCGATCTGGCCGCCGATGGTGCCATGCACGATGACACAACCTGTACCCGGCTAGGCCTGAATGGTATCCCTGAAAGTGCCGAAACAATTGAAGTTGCCCGCAACCTGTTACTGATTGAGCAGACTGACGTCAGAGCCCACTTCGGTCAGCTGTCCTGTGAACGTTCCGTCAAGATGGTTATGGATGCCCGGGAACGAGGGCTCAATGTAACAGCGGATATTGCTATTCAAAATCTGCTACTCACCGATGAAAACGTCAGCGGTTTTGACCCTAACTTCCACCTGATTCCACCACTGCGCAGCCAGCTGGACCGCGCGGGTCTGCGCCAGGCGCTGCTGGCCGATGGCTTCCAGGCGATCTGTTCCGACCACCAGCCCCACGAACTGGCAGCTAAGCAAGCACCGTTCGCAGCCACTGAGTCGGGTATGACCGGTGTCGAAACCCTGTTATCGCTTTCACTGATGCTGGTTGAGCAGGAACTCATATCTTTGCCTCAGATGTTACATAAGCTAACCGCAGGACCCGCGGCGGTGTTGGGCACCGAACTAGGCGCTCTGCAACCGGGTTCAAGTGCAGATATCTGTATCTTCAATCCTGAGCAGGAGTGGATGTTAACAGAGCAGAATTGCCGTTCTGCAGGTATCAATACACCGTTCCTGAACTATCCATTGAAAGGTGTCGTGCATTACACCTTGCTGGAAGGTCAGATAGTGTTCCAGCAAAGCTAAAGCTTCCGATACAGTTAAGCAGTGTAATAAAAAATGGCGCCTCAGGGCGCCATTTTTTTATTTCAAGTTCGGGCTCAGGATCCTACATCCCTTTCACATCCAGCGAACCTTCATTATGCAGGAAGTCTTCGTCGTCCTGCAGGAAGAAACCAGTATCTTCTTCGCTATCAATATCGGGGTTAGTTTCAGAATTAAGCTTAATCATCAGCCGTAGATCGTTCGGTGAATCAGCATGAGCAATAGCAACATCATAATTAATATTGCCATCTTTATACTCGTTATACAGCGCCTGATCGAAGGTCTGCATACCCAGATTGGTCGACTTTTTGATCACCTCTTTGAGCTCATGAACCTCTCCTTTACGGATCAGATCCTGCATTAGCGGCGTATTAATCAGAACCTCTATAATAGCCCGACGCCCTTTACCATCTTTAGTGGGCACCAATTGCTGCGCAATAATCGCTTTCAAGTTGAGCGACAGATCCATCCAGATCTGAGCATGATGCTCTGGGGGAAAGAAACTAATTATCCGGTCTAATGCCTGGTTAGCATTATTAGCATGCAGGGTAGCCATACAGAGGTGACCGGTTTCTGCGAAGGTCAGACCGTAGCCCATCGTATCGGCACTTCGAATCTCACCCATCAGTATCACATCCGGCGCCTGACGCAGGGTATTTTTCAGAGCAACTTCGAATGATTCTGTATCCAGACCCACCTCTCGCTGAGTAATAACACTCTGCTTGTGCTCATGAATATATTCAATTGGATCTTCAATGGTGATGATATGGCCCGCGGTATTGGTATTACGGTAATCAATCATCGATGCCAGAGAGGTCGATTTACCCGTGCTGGTGCCACCCACGAACAGAATCAAACCCCGCTTGGTCAGCGCCAGATCTTTAAGCACTGGCGGCAAATTCAGTTCTTCCAACGAGGGTATACGGGTATTGATCCGGCGTAACACCATACCCGGCGAGTTACGCTGGAAGAACGCCGATACCCTGAAGCGACCGATACCCGGCGCACTGATGGCAAAGTTACACTCCTTACTCCCTTCAAACTCAGACAACTGCCTGTCATTCATCGTACTGTAGGTAAGCGAGCGGGCTTGTGCCGGTTTCAACGACTCCTTCGTCAGTGGTTTAATACTGCCATCCACTTTAATACTTGGCCGGGCTCCCGCCGTTATAAACAGGTCTGAGGCATTCCGGTCAATCATGACCTTAAGTAGTTGAGTAATATCCAAAATATACGCTCCGTCGTTAGAAGTTCTGCGGCATCATCGCTTTTTCTCGGGCCGCTTCACGACTGATCAGGCCTTTCTGCAACAACTCAGTCAGAGTCTGATCCAGGGTGGTCATACCAAATGCCGATCCGGTCTGAATTGCAGAGTACATCTGTGCCACTTTATCTTCACGTATCAGGTTACGAATTGCCGGGGTACCCACCATAATCTCATGGGCAGCAATTCGCCCACCTTTAGGTTTCTTTAGCAGGGTTTGCGAGATAACACCCTGTAGTGATTCTGATAACATCGAGCGCACCATCGACTTCTCCGCGGCAGGGAATACATCGATAATACGGTCAATGGTTTTAGCTGCTGAGGTGGTATGCAAAGTACCAAACACCAGATGACCGGTTTCAGCAGCCGTCAGCGCCAGACGAATAGTTTCCAGGTCTCGCATCTCACCCACCAGGATGACATCCGGATCTTCACGCAGAGCTGAACGTAAAGCTTCATCAAAGCCCAGCGTATCACGATGTACTTCGCGCTGGTTTATCAGGCATTTCTTACTGTTATGAACAAATTCTATCGGATCTTCAATGGTCAGGATGTGCTCGTTGCGGGTCTCATTAATATAGTCAACCATCGCTGCCAGCGTGGTACTCTTACCTGAACCTGTCGGACCGGTGACCAGCACAAGACCACGGGGCTTTTCAGACAGGTCCTGAAATACCTTACCCATACCCAGGTCGTCCATGGTTAACACTTTACTGGGGATAGTCCGGAATACCGCAGCAGCACCGCGATTCTGATTGAATGCGTTAACACGAAAACGGGCCAGTTTCGGCACTTCAAATGAAAAGTCAGTTTCATAGCGCTCTTCATAATCTTTACGCTGCTTATCATTCATGATGTCATAGATAAGCGTATGAACCTGTTTATGTTCCAGAGAGGGTAATTTGATCCTGCGTACTTCTCCATCCACCCGGATTACGGGAGGCATACCCGCTGTCAGGTGAAGATCCGATGCTCCTTGCTGTACCGTAAAAGATAAGAGTTCTGTAATATCCATAATGTCTCTGGAGTCTGTGTTCTCTATTAATATAACGACCGTAATCAGATACGGTTAACGCACTCATCTTGTTATAAGATGTAACCTTAGCTATCGCCAGATATAACCATATGACAAACATAGCAAATAACCTCAGTATAATCTGTTCCAAAATCAACATTGCAGCACAAAATGCGCACCGAAATCCCGATGAGGTGACATTACTGGCTGTTAGCAAGACCCGCCAGTCAGAAGAACTGATGCAGTTATGGCAGGAAGGACAGCGCCACTTTGGCGAAAACTACCTGCAGGAAGCACTGGATAAAATTAAACTATTGCAGGGCAACGATATCTGCTGGCACTTTATCGGCCCGATTCAGTCCAACAAAACCCGCTCTATTACTGAAAATTTCAGTTGGGTCCACAGTGTAGACCGGCTAAAAATTGCCCAACGCCTGAATGATCAGCGTCCTGACAGTTTGCCTCCCCTGAACATTTGCTTGCAGATCAATATAAGTGAAGAACAGAGTAAATCGGGGATTATTCCAGCTGAATTGCCAAAACTGGCAGAACAGATTGCCGCAATGCCCAATATCAGATTACGGGGATTGATGGCGATACCTGCGAACTGCGAAGACCCTGAACAGCAACGTATCCCTTTTGCCCGGATGCAGGCACTGCTGCTACAACTACAAGAACAACTCCCGCAACAGCCTTTAGATACGTTATCGATGGGCATGTCCGGTGATATGGATGCTGCCATAGCAGAAGGTTCGACCATGGTTAGAATAGGTACAGCACTGTTCGGCCCGCGGGATTACAGCAACAAAATTTAACGAATGGTCATAAGTGACCTAACAGAATCAGGAATTATTAAGTGAGCACACAACCGACACTGGCTTTTATCGGCGCTGGCAATATGGCCCGGGCAATCATGGGTGGTCTGATCAACAACGGCTATCCGGCAGAAAAAATCTGGGCGACCGGCACTAACCCGGAAAAATTGAGCGATCTGCAGCAACAGGGGCTCAATACCACCACAGATAATGATGCTGCGGTAGCTGCTGCTGATATCGTTATTCTGGCAGTCAAACCCCAGATGCTTAAAGTCGTTGCCCAGGATATGGCTGCCGCAGTACAAAAACACCAACCACTTATCGTATCTGTAGCGGCAGGGATTCTATGTAATAGCCTGGATAGCTGGCTTGGCGGACAGCTGGCAATAGTCCGTTGTATGCCGAACACCCCGGCACTGGTTAAGCTGGGTGCCAGTGGATTATATGCAAATGCAGCAGTAACAGAGCAGCAGCGTCAGCAAACCAGCGAAATCATGCAGGCTACCGGTATTGCCGTATGGGTTGAAACTGAAGCTCAGCTTGATGCAGTGACGGCCGTGTCCGGTAGTGGTCCTGCCTATTACTTCATGGTGATGGAAGCGATGGTGGCTGCGGGTGAGAAACTGGGATTGAGTCGTGAAGTTGCTCAACAACTGACGATTCAGACCGCTCAGGGCGCTGCTGAGATGGCACGTCAGAGTGATGTCGGTCCGGCAGAACTACGCCGCAGAGTCACGTCACCAAAAGGTACCACTGAGCAGGCAATTAAAACCTTTACCGAACAGGGGTTACCAGAGATTATTGCCCAGGGAATGCAGGCCTGTAGTGATCGCTCCGAAGCGCTGGCCAAAGAGCTGGGTAAATAAGTTTCCTGTGAGATGCTAAAACAGAGTATAAAGGTGGTTCATAGAACCGCCGAAAGCCACTATACTCTGATAACTTACTGATTTTTTAATCTGTTACGGGATTTACTAGCTATGGGACAAGATCCTCTGAGCTCAATAATTCAACTGTTTGGCCAACTATACGCTTTTCTTGTGGTGTTACGTTTTCTGCTGCAAATTGCCAAAGCAGACTACTACAACCCCATTTCCCAGGCGGTAGTTAAAATCACATCAGCCCCCCTGGCACCGCTACAAAAGCTAGTGCCACGTCCGGGCAATATCGATCTTTCACCCCTGCTGCTGGCATTTCTGGTGCATCTGCTCAGCTGGTTCCTGATCCTGATATTTAAAGGTCAGGGGATCGGTGAAAACCTGTCCGCGGTTCTGGTCATATCCTTCGTCAGCGTATTGGATACTATACTAACAATCTATTTCTATGCGGTTATCGGTTCAGTGATTATCAGCTGGGTTGCTCCGGGTAGTTATCACCCAGGCCCACAACTAATTACACAGCTGACCGAACCTGTGTTTAGCCTGGCCCGTAAGGTAATTCCGTCATTAGGTGGACTGGATCTGTCTCCGATTCTGATTTTTATTGTCATTCAGATCGCCCGCAGCCAGCTGACTAGTCTGACTCAGTTTCTTCTCTGAGTCAGTTCCGGCCCAGGCAGCGAGATAATAGTCTGACCAGTCCGATAATAAGGTTAGAATTCATATCTCACTGTCGCCGCCAGAGGGCAAAGCCTGAGCCCATCTGATAGACTATTCCGATCCATTAAAGATTGAGCAACAATAAAGTGAAACATCATTCTCAACATAACTATCGCCCTACCGGCTATCTGATTTTGGATAGTCAGGCTCTGTTATACGAGATGTGAAGCGCGATAACAGACTCTACCTTCTATTCCGTGTTATCTGCTTTAAGTGAGAATTATGCCTCAATCTATTCCTCAAGACTCTGTTGGTATTGTTACACCACAGACTATACATTTTGATCAGCCTCTGGCGCTGGCCTGCGGTCAGACGTTGGAAAACTATGATCTGGTTATCGAAACCTATGGCGAACTAAACCCGGATGCATCCAATGCCATACTGGTGTGTCATGCCCTGTCGGGCAACCACCATCTGGCCGGATACCATAGCGCTGAAGATAAGAAACCCGGTTGGTGGGACTCAGCAATAGGCCCGGGTAAGCCGATAGATACCAACAAGTTCTTTGTTATCGGTCTGAATAACCTGGGCGGTTGTCATGGATCTACCGGTCCTCAAAGCCTTAATCCTGAAACCGGTAAGCCTTACGGCCCTGACTTTCCCCTTATGACTGTTCCAGACTGGGTTGAAAGTCAGGCCAGGCTGGCAGACCACTTTGGCATACAGCAGTGGGCTGCGATCGTTGGTGGTAGTTTGGGAGGCATGCAGGCACTACAGTGGTCGATTAACTATCCTGAACGCCTGCGTCACTGCATGGTTATCGCTGCGGCACCTAAGCTTAGCGCCCAGAACATCGCATTCAATGAGGTCGCTCGTCAGGCGATCTCCCGCGATCCGGATTTTAACAATGGCCATTATTACGAAGAGAATCAGATCCCCAAAACCGGACTGATGCTGGCACGTATGCTGGGGCATATAACCTACCTGTCTGATGACGGTATGCGGGAAAAGTTTGGCCGCGAGCTCAGAGAAGGTAAAATCAGCTACGACTTTAATCCGCAATTTGAGGTTGAATCGTACCTGCGTTATCAGGGTGAGCGTTTCTCTACCGCCTTTGATGCCAACACCTATCTGTTAATGACCAAAGCGCTGGATTATTTCGACCCGGCAGCCGACTACAACCACAGCCTGCCCAGCGCATTAGAAGGCGCATTATGTAAATTTATGGTGATCTCATTCACGACTGACTGGCGTTTCTCACCGGAAAGGTCCAGAGAGATTGCCGATGCACTGGTTGAAGCAGAGAAGCAGGTTAGCTATGCCGAAATCGATTCAGATCATGGCCACGATGCCTTCCTGATTCCCAACCCTCGCTATATGGATATATTTGCCGCCTATATGCAACGGGTAGGCGCTGATATTCCAACCACAGGTAAGGAGGCCAACTAATGCGCGCAGATCTCGATATCATTCAGGAATGGGTGAAAACAAAGAGTAAAGTACTGGACCTGGGCTGCGGTAATGGCGAACTGTTATGTTACCTGCAACAGGAAAAAAACATCACCGGTTATGGGGTTGAGTTCGGTCACGACAATATTACTGCCTGTATCGAAAAGGGCGTCAATGTCATCGAAAAAAACATCGATGAAGGCCTGGCAGGTATCGAGGATAACAGCTTCGATACCGTGATTATGACTCAGGCGTTACAGGTGATGCACCGTCCGGATCAGATTGTTGATGAGATGCTGCGAATAGGTAAAGAATGTATTGTTACTTTTCCTAATTTCGGCCATTGGCGGGCGCGGGGGTATCTGGCGTTGCGCGGGAAAATGCCAGTCTCAAAATTCCTGCCCTATACTTGGTACAACACACCCAATATCCATTTCTGTACCTTTAAGGATTTTGAAAACCTCTGCCTGGAACGCAACATTCATATTCTTGAGCGTACTGTAGTGGATAATCAGCATAAACATCACTGGTCGATCCGGCTCTGGCCAAACATGCTCGGCGAAGTCGCCATCTACCGGATCACCCGATAAGGAGTAGGTTATGAAAATGCAATTCTGGAGCAAAGGATTTACAGCAGCTCTGACGCTGTTTATCGGTCTGTTTTCAGGCTTGTTAACCAGTACTGTTCAGGCAGAACAGATGGTCGCTCATGGCGATTACATCATCCATTACAACGCCTTTAATAGTAGTTTTATTCAACCGAATGTTGCCAAATCCTATGGTATTAAACGTAGTAAAACTATCGGTTTATTGAATGTTTCAGTACTACATAAGCAGGCTGACGGCACGGCTAAAGCTGTCTCAGCAATAGTACAGGGCAAAGTAACCAATCTGATCTCACAAAATCAGACTCTGGACTTCAGTAAGGTAGAGGAAACCGATGCCCTCTATTATATCGGCGACTTTGGCTTTACCGATGATCAGGTGCTGCGTTTCAGCCTACAGGTACAACCGGATCCGAACACATCGGCTTACGAAATCAATTTTGAGCAGCGCTTTTACGTCGACTAAGGAAAACCAATGAGTCAAAAAATTGTTCTGGCCAGTGGCAATAAAGGCAAGCTGAAAGAGTTTAATCAGGTACTGGGCGGGCTGGGCGTTGAAGTTCTGCCTCAGTCTGAATTTCAGGTTCCTGATGCCGAAGAGACCGGCCTGAGCTTCGTCGAAAATGCGATTCTTAAAGCCCGCCATGCCTGCCAGCTAACCGGTTTACCGGCGTTGGCTGATGATTCAGGCCTTGAAGTGGACGCCTTGCAAGGCGCGCCAGGCATCTATTCAGCCCGTTTTTCAGGAAGCGATGCTAATGATGCCGATAATAACCGCAAACTGTTACAACAGCTGGAAGGCAAACAGGGCGCTGAGCGTAGCGCCCGCTTCCGCTGTGTACTGGTGTTTATGCGTCATGCAGAAGATCCCACACCACTGATCTGTCAGGGTAGCTGGGAAGGCCAGATACTGGAGGCTCCACGGGGTGAGAATGGCTTCGGCTACGACCCGCTTTTTCTGATTCCCGAATTAGATAAAGCCTCTGCCGAACTTCCAGCAGAGCAAAAAAACCAACTCAGCCACCGGGGTAAAGCGGTGCAGCAGTTAATTGGAACAATTCAGGCCTATCTCTGAGATGTTACAACTACCGCCGCTTTCTCTTTATATCCACATCCCATGGTGCGTGCGGAAGTGTCCCTATTGCGACTTCAATTCCCATGCTATCAGCGGTGAAATTCCTCAGCAGCGTTACATTGATGCCCTGATCAGGGACCTGCAGGGAGAATTGGCAGCTGTTCAGGGCCGTGAGATTGAAACAATTTTTATCGGGGGCGGTACTCCCAGTCTATTTGACGCTCAGGGTATCAGCCAGATTTTACAGAAAATTGGTGAACTGACACCTATTTCTGCAGATGCCGAAATTACTATGGAAGCCAATCCGGGCACCTTCGAGCAGGAGCGTTTCGCCGGATTCAGAGCCGCCGGGGTTAACCGCTTATCCATCGGCATTCAGAGCTTCGACAGTGCCCAGTTACAGCATTTAGGCCGTATCCATAATCGTAGCGATGCATTGCATGCGGCAGCAAAAGCACGCGAAATAGGCTTTGATAATTTTAATCTGGATCTGATGCATGGACTACCGAATCAGACCCCTGAACAAGCGCTCAACGACCTGCAACTGGCAATTGATCTGCAGCCCACACACCTGTCCTGGTATCAGCTGACAATCGAACCGAACACCGAATTTTTCAGCCGGCCACCGACACTTCCGGAAGATGAAACCCTTTGGGCAATTCAGGAACAAGGTCAGGTCCTGTTAGCCGCCAACGGCTATAACCAATACGAGATCTCTGCTTATAGCCAGACCGGCCGTCAGTCCCGTCATAACCTTAACTATTGGTGTTTTGGTGATTACCTGGGCATCGGCGCCGGCGCCCACGGTAAAGCTACCTGGCCAGAGCAGCAGCGCATTAGCCGACGCTGGAAAAAGCGTCAACCCAAAGCTTACATGGACGCCCTCAACCCGGTATCCGGCGAACAGGATATTAGCCGGGATGAACTACCCTTTGAGTTTATGATGAACGCTCTGAGGCTGACACAAGGCGTAGAAAGCTCAATGTTTAGTCCACGCACCGGACTTAGTATTGAGCAGATCGAACCTTTACTAACCCAGGCCCGAAATAAAGGCCTTTTAATCAATGATCGCAATCTCATCGCTCCTACCGAACAGGGCCGTCTATTCCTGAATGATCTTTTAGAAATGTTCATCAACGAATAATCCTTCGTTGCGCAAGAATCGGGTAGTCTAAGACTCCAAAAAAGATCACACTACAGCCGCTAATCATTTTGTAATGACATTTATGGAAGATTGTTATGGGTTTACGAAGTCTGTTACAGCTACTGCTTCTGGCCGCTCTCTGGGGAGGTTCCTTCCTATTCATGCGGATGGCCGCCCCTGTCATCGGACCGGCTATCCTGATTGAATTCAGACTGTTATTCGCAGCCCTGTTTCTGCTGGCTGTCGCGCTGCTAATGAAGCGAAAACTGCAGACGCGAAAACACTGGAAACACTACGCTATGCTCGGCTGGTTCAACTCAGCCCTGCCGTTCCTGCTGTTAGCCTATGCTGCCCAGACGCTATCCGCATCCCTGCTATCAATCCTCAATGCCACGGCACCGATCTGGGGTAGTGTACTGATCGCCCTGCGTTTCAAGACAAAAATCTCACTGAAAAATATAATAGGATTATTACTAGGTATCGCTGGCGTTGCCCTGCTACTCGGATTTGATACTAACCTGCTACTGCCTGGCTCAGGTATTGCCGTTATTACGGCGTTGGGTGCCGCCTTCAGTTACGGTATAGCCAGCACTTATGCGCAGGGCGCAGCCAGCGTTGAGCCCTTCGCCAATGCCCACGGCAGTATGTGGGCCGCAACGTTCCTGCTAATCCCTCTGTTACCGTTGTTTCCTGCGCAACCCACCAGCGACAGCACCATAATCGGTGCCGTTATCCTGCTGGGTATTTTCTGCACCGGGGTGGCCTACCTGCTCTATTTCCGACTGATCGCAGAAGTCGGCGCCGCCTCCGCTCTGACCGTGGTTTATCTGGTCCCGATCTTTGGTGTGCTCTGGGGCTATCTGCTATTAAATGAACCGGTCGGTTGGCATACCTTACTCGGGGGTAGCATTATCCTTACCGGTACCGCACTGGTTACCGGTTTTAATCCCCGTGCACTGTTACGCAGGAGGGCCACTGCAAATGTCTGAACTCAAAACAGATAGCCACTATCAAACCGTTGCCGACGCCATCTGTTACATTCGTCAGCATGCCAAACAGCAACCAGAACTTGCAGAGATAGCAGACGCGGTCAATCTGAGCGAGTATCACCTGCAACGTTTGTTCAGTAGCTGGGCAGGCATTTCGCCTAAACGCTTTCTACAGTATCTCACCAAAGAGCATGCCAAGCAGGCGTTACAGCAATCTACCGATACTCTGTCTGCTGCGCTTGATGCAGGGCTGTCGGGCAGTGGACGGCTACATGACCTGATGATCAGCTGTGAAGCGATGACGCCGGGCGAGATAAAATCCGGCGGCAATGGCGTTCAACTCAATTACGGCCAGGCATCTACCCCGTTTGGCATCGCACTCATTGGCTGGACTGACCGGGGGATCTGCTATCTCGCCTTTATTAGCCATGATTTGCCAGAAAAGCAGCAAGAGCTACTGAATCAATGGCCAAACGCCACGGTGATTGAAGACAGCAATGGCGCCGATTATATAAGTCAGACAATATTCCCCGCGACCCCGCAACCCGGTAAGTTGCATCTACTGCTACGGGGCACTAACTTTCAGATAAAAGTCTGGGAAGCGTTGATTAATACCGGGCAGGGACAGCTTATCTCCTATTCACAACTGGCCCGGGCAACCGGATCACCTAAAGCTCAACGGGCTATCGGCAGCGCTGTCGCCGCTAACCATATTGGTTTTCTGATCCCCTGTCACAGGGTAATAAGGGAGAGCGGCGAAAGCGGTAATTATCGTTGGGGAGCTGATCGAAAACAGGCAATACATGCCTGGGAAAGCGGCCATTCTCTATCAAAATAGAGCAGTTCTATGCTCTACAACAGTTCCTCCATACTGGATATTAATGACTCGCCAGACCTGTGATTAACCCCAGACTAATCGCCATCTGGATCAGCTCAGGCAGAGATTGCGCCGCCATTTTATTCATCAGATTGGCCCGGTGACCCTCAACTGTTTTACGGCTTATACCCAATAAATCTGCGATTTCCTGGTTTGCCAGACCTCTGGCAACCTGTTCAAACACCTGTCGCTCACGCTTAGTCAAAGCGGTATAGTTTTGCTGTACTACCAATAGCTGATTTTGACTGGCACGGTTTGCCAGATCCTGCTCCAGTGCTTGCTGCACATGATCAAGTAATACCTGGTCATT
Source organism: Amphritea balenae (assembly GCF_003858655.1). Lineage (GTDB taxonomy): Bacteria > Pseudomonadota > Gammaproteobacteria > Pseudomonadales > Balneatricaceae > Amphritea > Amphritea balenae. The sequence continues at coordinate 27,333 of NZ_RQXV01000013.1, read as the reverse complement.
GAAGGGCTTTTCTATAAAGGTACGGGCTCCCTGAGTCATGGCCGTTACCGCCATATCAACGCTGCCATGACCAGAGATCATAATCAGAGGCATCTCGATACCGTAATCCGGTAGCTTCTTCTGCGCACTGATACCGCTTAGGCCCGGCATTCGTACATCCATCAGGATACAGCCGCTAGAATCAGCGATATAACCATCGAGGAACTGTTGAGCATTTTCATAGGCGCGTACGCTCAAACCAACCGATTCAAGCAACCACTGCAGAGAGTCCCGTACATCGGCATCATCATCTACTACATAAACTGTCTGCTCAGTCATATCGCCCTTAACTGTCTTTTATAAATAACCGCAATGCCCGATTCAGATCTGAAGCGTTTTAAGCTCCTTCTGTAGAAAGAACAAAGCTAAACTTCGCGCCCACATCAGGTAAATTCTCTGCCTGAAGTTGTCCACCATGCCGTTCAATCAGCGTGCGACTAATCGCCAGCCCCATCCCTAAGCCATCAGCTTTAGTGGTAAAAAACTGCTCAAACAACTGTTCAGGATCATCCACTGGCAAGCCCGGCCCCTGATCCTGCACCGAAATTATAACCTGATCCGCCCGCCCCATTGAAGCCTCCAGCCACACCATAAGAGCCGGTTGATTCTCATCCCGATGACAAGCCTCTATACCATTTAGCAGTAGATTCAGCAGAATCTGCTCCAGCTGAATACGATCAGCATATACCGCGGGTATTCCAGCAGGAATGCGGTTCATCAACTGCACATTATGCCGTTTAGCTGCGTTACCACAGAAACCAATCAAATCATCAACAATAGGATTTAGCTCTAACAATTCCCATTCAGGATCTGTTTTACGGGTGAAATCCATCATCTGACGAACAATTTCCCCCGCCCGTAAAGCGGTATTACCGATCCGCTCTAATGGTTGTTCGATATCTCCCAAAGCCGATTCCCGGTCATATTCCATCCGCCTCTGAATCCCCCGGACATAGTTTACTACCGCTGTCAGAGGTTGATTGATTTCATGGGCAAGCCCTGTTGCCATCTCACCCATAGTAATCAGTCGGGCAGCATGATCAATCTCGCGCTGATACTGCTGTTGCTTAGCTTCAGCCTGCTTTATCGCCGTCATATCCCTGGCCACCGTGGAAAAGTACTCCAGCCGGTTATCAAGACTCCGGTGTGCCAACACCTCAAGCATGACAGGAATAGTCCGCTGATGGATACGGCTGAACATTTCGGCCTCTCCCTGCCACCGCCCCTGATCATGGGCCTCAGGAAAAGCCTGCTGCTGTAACAACGAATAACTTTCAGGCGTAAAGAGTGCTGTGAGCTGCAAAGATTCATGGGCAGAAACCTCCAGCCCCAACGCATCACGGGCCGCCTCATTTAGCTGGCTCACGCGATGATCCGGCGTGACAAAAGCAACCAGATCACTGCTATGTTCAAGTACTCTGGCCAGGCGCCGATTCGCTTGTTCTGCATTAATACGCTGACTCACATCCCTGGATACTACTAAGATCTCTTTTAACTCGTCGGTCTTTGCATCACGAATCGAACGACTGGTACTTTCTAACCAGGTGTAGTGGCCATCTTTACAACGAAATCGATAGGTATGGGTATACAGGCCCCGTTCGTAGCTGACACTAGGGGAGCGACGTTTGAAGTCTTCCACGTCATCGGGGTGATAGAGTTCATAGGCAGACATGCCGACTATTTCGTCAACGCTATAGCCCAGCAGATGAGTCACTGCAGGAGACGCGTAAATAAAACGCCAGTCATCCGGTGTATGCCGGGAGATCATATCAGTCGACTGTTCAGCCATCTCAGCAAGCAGTCGATGGCGCTCTGTATCTGCGGATGGCATTGATACTCTGGTGCTTTGCTCTTCGTCTGCAGACGATTTCATCCGGGTACTCTCAGGTGGTTGGCTCATAAACATTATCGATCCCCCCGATCATAGCAAGCTTGCCCGGACAGTTCAGTTATCCACAAACTATCCGGCCAGCAACAGCGCTTAATCATCCAGTTGCTGCAGCATATTACGCAATGCAAATTTCTGGACTTTACCGGTTGAGGTCTTTGGCAGATCGGCAAACAACACCCGTTTAGGGCACTTAAAATGTGCCATATTTTCACGACAGAAGCTGATAATGTCTGCTGCGCTCACCTCCCCTTCCGGTTTAAGCGTCACTATGGCACAAGGTACTTCACCCCAATGATCATCGGGTTGCGCCACGACTGCGGCTTCCATAATGGCCGGATGCCGGAATAACGTATCTTCCACTTCAATAGTGGAGATATTCTCTCCGCCAGAGATAATCACATCTTTAGACCGGTCTTTAACTTCGATATATCCATCGGGATGCCAGACCGCCAGATCACCGGTATGGAACCACCCCCCTTCAAAAGCATCCGCCGATGCTGAAGGGTTTTTAAGGTAGCCTTTCATCAGGGTATTGCCCCGCATAAAGACTTCCCCCATCTGAAGGCCATCCATCGCTACTGGCTCTAAAGTGACAGGATTAGCCACCATCAATCTATCCATCGCCGGAGCCCGAACGCCTTGCCGGGCCATTTTCGCCGCCTTCTCAGGCAACGGCAGCTGTGCCCAGTCTTCCTGAAAAGAGCAAAACACACTGGGACCATAAGTTTCAGTCAGGCCATAAGCATGCACAACCTGAATCCCCAACTGTTCCATCCCTTCGATGATAGAAGCCGGTGGAGCTGCGCCGCCGGTCGTTACCGTCACCGGATGATTTATCTCTTTCTTATCCTCATCTGGTGCATTAAGCAGCATATTTAATACCACCGGGGCACCACAGAAGTGAGTCACACCATAACTATCAATCGCCTGAAACACTTTTTCGGGTAGCAGGTGGCGTAAACAAACATGGGTTCCGGCTACCGCGGTCACCGCCCAGGGATAACACCAGCCATTGCAGTGAAACATTGGCAGGGTCCAGAGATAAACCGCATGGGGCGGCAGATTCTGCCCCAGTATATTACTCATGGCATTCAGATAAGCACCCCGGTGATGGTACACAACGCCCTTAGGATTACCTGTTGTGCCTGAGGTATAGTTCAGCGCAATCGCCTGCCACTCATCTGCTGGCGGCTGCCATTGAAAGTCACTTTTACCTTCAGCCAGCAGTTGCTCATAGGTCAGCTCGCCGAGCAGATCACCCCCATCAAACTGTGGATCATCAACATCGATAACAAGCGGATTTTGTTGTGACATTTTCAGTGCTTTACCCACCGTAGCGGAGAACTCACGATCAGTAATCAACACCTTTGCTTCACCATGATCCAGCATAAAGCTCACTGTTTCAGCATCCAGCCGGGTATTCTGCGCATTCAGCACCGCCCCAAGCATAGGCACTGCAAAATGCAGCTCCAGCATCTCCGGAATATTTGGCAGAACCGCAGACACCGTGTCACCTACCCCTACACCCCGCTTACTCAGTGCTGACGCCAGGCGCAAACAGCGTTGATAGGTTTCCGACCAGCTACGTCTCAGATCACCATAAACAACCGCTGTACGCTGCGGGTAAACACTGGCTGCCCGTTCGATAAAGCCGATCGGGCTCAGTGCAGAGAAGTTTGCACTATTCTGCTCCAGCCCCATCTCGTACGGATTGTTATTTTTATTTTCCATATCTGCTTCCCGCTTTTTTTGTCAAAAAATTCTCATACGCCATGAGCGCACACCAAAGTAGGTAAAAGATCGTAAAAAAGCGCAGCTCACTTATGTAATAAAGTAATTTGAGCGAACTTTTAACGACCTATAGCCAAGTCGCAACAGCTTCATTAACGTAAAAACTTCATACTGAAATCCCGGAATTCCGGCACATCAGAACGCATCATCCATTCAAAACCGACCATTTCACGGGTTACTATTTTGACTCCCTCATCACGCATCCGGGCAATCGCATACTCAGTATCTACCGGATTACGCGCAGAAATAGCATCGGCAACCACGTAGACTTTCTTACCCTGCTCTAACAGGCGTAAAGCACTTTGCATCACACAGGCATGAGCTTCCATACCGCAGATAATGATCTCTTCCCGGTCCATCGCATCAATACGGGCACTGCATTCAGGGGAGTCCGCACAGGAGAAATAGGTCTTACCGATAAAATCATCAGCCGGTAACAGCTTCTTCAACTCATCAGTGGTCGGCCCTACGCCTTGTGGATACTGTTCTGAACCCAGTACAGGCACCCCGACCAGCTGCGCCAGCTCCATCAACCAACGACAGCCTTTTACCAGCTGCTCACTTTCATGCACACCCGGTAGCAACTTAGCCTGAACATCAATCACTAACAGCGCACTTTTTTCTTTATTAATCAGCATATTATTTCTTCCTATTCAAACCGGACGACGATCGACCATATTTGTAGCAACACCGGCAGCAACCACTTTACCTTTTACCGTACACACAGTTTCCAGGGTTACACGACGACGTTCCTCATTAATTTCCAATACCTTTGCTGTCGCCGTCACTGTATCGCCAATATGTACCGGCGCCTTGAACTTCAACTGCTGATCGATATAGATAGCACCGGGTCCCGGCATCCGCGTGCCTAATACCGCTGAGATCAGCGCCGCACTAAACATGCCATGCACAATACGCTGACCAAACATCGTTTGTTCCGCATACTCAGCATTAATATGCACCGGATTATCATCCCCGGATACTCCGGCAAACAGCACCACATCAGCTTCGGTCACTGTCTTTGCATAGCTGGCGGTCTGTCCAACGGTTAGATCTTCCAGGTAAAAACCGTGTAAATCATCCATCTCTATATCCTCAATAGTTATTATTTTTTTACCCATAAACCGGGTTTAAAGACTAAGCATAGGATCAACAATACTGGTTTATACCTATAAAACCAAGTAAAAACCCTTGGTTTTTTTAAAATATCCTGCTAGCTTAAATAGCGAAATGTCGGCAGAGCCTTATATCAGGCCGGGAGAAAAGCATGACCAGTCAGACTATCAGCCCCTTAACAAGAAACGCTCCAACCCTGCTGGCACGTACTGTAGGTCACCTGCGCCGTATCTGGCCTGCCGGTTCAGATAACAGATCTTCCAGCGAGCTGTCTCTTAGTCCAGAGCTGGAACAGAGTGATCTGGAGCAGCTGATTAAATGGATGGATGGCTGCCTGTTACATGAAGGTGATGAAGTCACCGCCCGTAACCGTGCAGTCATACTGGGGCGCAGCTACCTGATGTTAAATGAGCAGGGACGTAGCCGTTTTTTGCTGCTACTGGCTGAACGTTACGGTATTGACAATGACCATGTTGAGCAGTGTTTTCAGCTATGGAAGACGGCTCCTGGTCAATACGAGCAGCAACTTAGAGAAGCTCTGGATCCCGCCAGAATGAAGCTTCTTACGCAATTTAATGGCTTACCTGAGGGCGTAAAATTTTTAGTCGATATGCGTAGCGAGCTGCTTCGATTGAAAAAATCTTACCCCCAACTCAGCGCACTGGAAGCAGACCTGAAACGCTTATTGATTAGCTGGTTTGACATTGGCCTTCTACAACTGGAGGAGATCAGTTGGCAATCCAGCGCTGAGCTTCTGGAAAAGCTGATCGCTTATGAAGCAGTACATGAGATTCAAAGCTGGGATGACCTGAAAAACCGACTCGATTCTGACCGCCGTTGTTTTGCCTTTTTTCATCCGAATATGCCCAACGAACCACTGATATTTGTTGAAGTCGCGTTGGTCAAAGGGCTGGCTGATAATGTTCAGGCGCTATTAGATGAAACGGCGCCGTTACAAGATATACAGCAAGCTGACACAGCCATTTTTTACTCAATATCCAACGCTCAACAGGGCCTGGCAGGTATCAGCTTTGGTAACTTTCTTATCAAACGGGTGGTTGCACGGTTACAGCAGGAACACCCTCAGCTACAGCAGTTTTCTACCCTGTCGCCAATGCCAGGGTTCTGCCGCTGGCTGGAGCAACTAGATACCTCAGAACTCAGTCAACTGCCTGGCGGAAAGCAGTGGCTACAACATAAAGATACGTCAGCTTCAGACTCAGAAACACAAAATCCATCACCTGAAAGCCGTGATTCATTACTAAGTCTGGCTTGTCATTACCTCAGTCAGGTCAAAGGCCGGAGTCACTTCAGTAAAGATCCGGTGGCTCATTTTCATCTGAGTAATGGCGCTCAGATAGCCCAGTTAAACTGGCTGGCAGACTCATCGATAAAAGGTTTGCAGCAATCAGCCGGCATCATGGTGAACTATTTGTACCAGCTACCCGATATTGAAGCCCGCAGTCAGAATTATGACCAGCAAGGCAAAGTATCACTGGCTCAGAATCTTAAGCCATTGCTCAAAGCTCATAAATAAGAGCGCTGAAATATGCGACCTGAGACCGACATTCTGGTCAGGCAAATAAAATTTAACTTAGCGAATCCAATAAAAATAATATTTTCAGGAGAACAAGATGACTCAACGTATAGCAGTAGTAACAGGTGCCAGTGGTGGGCTGGGCGAAACCATGTGCAAAGCGATGGTGGATCAGGGCCATAAAGTTGCTGGTAGCTACCTGCCAGGTACTGATACCGATGCAAAAGAATGGCAACAAGCGATGCAAGCGGCAGGTTACGAGGTAGCCATCTACCCATTGGATGTTACTGACTACGATAACTGCTGTAGCTTCATAGCTGCAGTAGAAAAAGAGCTGGGGTCAATCGATGTACTGGTTAATAACGCAGGTATAACTCGTGATGCACCACTTAAACGGATGCAGCCGCAGCAGTGGCAAGATGTACTACGTACCAATCTGGATTCTATGTATAACATGTGTCAGCCGGTGTTTGACGCTATGTGTAGCCGCGGTTTCGGGCGAATTGTGAATATCTCTTCCCTGAACGGGGAACAGGGGCAATTTGGTCAGGCCAACTATTCTGCTGCCAAGGCGGGTATTTATGGGTTTACCAAAGCAATCGCTAAAGAAGGTGCCCGTAAGGGCGTAACCGTAAACGCTGTTTCACCCGGCTTTATCAATACACCGATGGTACGCCAGATACCTGAAAATGTACTGGAGTCTATTGTTGCAGGCATTCCTGTGGGACGTCTGGGTCAGCCTGAAGAGATTGCCAGAGCCGTGGCATTTCTGACCGCAGAAGAGGCTGGCTATATCACAGGCACAAATCTGTCGGTTAACGGCGGCGAGTATATGAGCTAATCAGATTATCCTGCGCGGCATATTTGTCAGGGTAAGGCTGTTACAATCTGTAACATGGATCAAAACACCCTTACCCTGGATTTGCGCAGCTATAGCGCAGAAACTGACAGCCACCAGCATGATTTTCATCAGCTGGTATTGCCGGTTGCCGGACAGCTGGATATGACCGTAGGTCAACGCTCCGGTCAGGTTTCCTGTCAACATGCCGCAATTGTTGCAGCAGGTGAGAGCCATGGTTTTGCCGGATCAGTCGATAACTGCTTTGTGGTCGCCGACATTCCTGATCTGCTGGCGCCGGAACTGGAACGTTTACCCGCTTTTATCAATCTTAATCCGGCCCTGATGCAGTATGTCTGTTTCCTCCAACAGCAATTACAACAAAGCAACTCCACCAGTAGCCAGCGCCAGATGTTGCTACTGCTCATACAACTTTTACACGAACAGCATGGCGAAAAAACCAGTATTGATCGCCGTATTTCAACCGCCCGGGACTATCTGGATAACCATTTCAATCAGGCTATCAGCCTTACTCAGATTGCGGGCATCGCCAGCCTCAGCCCGCGCCAGTTAAGTGAATTGTTTCGTAAGCAACTGGGTATGACTCCGCAGCAGTATCTGATCGAGAAACGCATGCAACAAGCCTGGCAATTGCTGGAACAGAACCAACTCAGCATTCAACAGGTGGCCGATAAGGTCGGTTACACCAGCCTGCCGGCTTTCAGTGATCGATTTCGTAAACATTTTAATATCCCGCCCAGTCACTTTCGCCGTTCCGGCAAATAACTCCGCTATAACGGCAAAGCCCCCGAAAGCAACAACTGTTACTCTGAGCTGATCACTGTCGGAGTCATTTCATGAAGTTATCCACAACACTGCAGGCTACACTGATCGGCTCAATTTCGATCTTTCTCTGGGGTACCCTGGCGCTATTAACCCGTCTGACGGAAGGCCGTATCCCCCCGTTTCAGCTAATGGCGATGACCTTCACTCTGGCCTTTCTGCTGATGAGTATGAAATGGTGGCGTCAGGGACACTTAGGCTTACGATACCTCCGACAACCTAAGCTGGCGTGGCTGTTAGGGGTTGGCGGTTATTTTGGCTATCACCTGTGCTACTTTATCGCGATGACTAAAGCACCGGCCGTCACGGTAAGCCTGCTAGCCTACATGTGGCCACTGCTTATCGTTTTACTCGCAGGTTTACTACCTAATGAAAAAGTGTATAAACAGCACATTATCGGCGCCGTTCTCGCCCTGTATGGTTGTTGGTTATTAATCGGAGATGATGGAAGCTATAACGCTGATTACATGACAGGCTATCTGTTGGCGTTAGCCTGTGCTTTTATCTGGTCAGGTTATTCTGTCCTCAGTCGCCTTGTTAAACAGGTCACCACCGACGCGGTCGGATGGTTCTGCGCAGTGACTGCTGTTCTGGCTCTGTTTTGCCACCTGCTGTGGGAGACGACAGTATGGCCTGAAACCAGCACTCAATGGCTGGGCATTATAGGCCTGGGAATAGGTCCCGTGGGTATCGCATTTTTCACCTGGGATTACGGTATTAAACACGGCAATTTACAATTACTAGGTGTACTCGCATATTCAGCCCCATTAATTTCAGCATTATTACTGGTTATGACTGGGCTGGCAGAAGCCAGCCTGACGCTGGGGATTGCCTGTCTGGCGATAGTGGCAGGCTCCCTAATCGCCGGCTATAAAAAGCCTGAGCAGCAAAAACAGAAACCCGGTCGCATGAGCCCTGAGTAATCGGTTACACAGGCCCTGAAGCCCCCTTCGCAGCCTGTGTAACTCAGGACTCAGCTCCCAACCTTGTCGCCTACCTCTTAACTAAGACTCTGCGGAATGACGATTATCTAATCCAGGCTCTGATGCACACCCGGATGCCGGATGAGATGGAGGCTCATCCACTCCTTGTGCTGCACCTCCTGAGGCTCTTTTTTCAAGCACTGCCTGGCGGGTAATCTGCCAGGCTGAAGAAAGGAATAAACCTGCCATAATCAAAGCCGTAGCCAGGTCTGGCCAGGGCGTATCTGAGTACCACACCCCTGAAGCAGCTATCAGAACCACCAGATTTCCAATGGCATCATTACGACTACAAAGCCAGACTGAGCGTACATTAGCATCACCATCTTTATAGCGCATGAGTAACAGAACACTCACCATGTTTGCAATGAATGCGGCTATCGCAACGCCCCCCATAGTGACCGCATCAGGACTGTTCAAAACAAAAATCCGGTAGATGGTAGAGCCTGTCACCCAGCAGGACATTAGCAGCAGGCTGAAACCTTTGAACAGGGCAGCATTGGTTCGAAAAGAGACCGCTTTACCTATGGCCCAGAGACTAATGCCATAACTAAGGGTATCGCCCAGAAAATCCAATGCATCCGCTTGCAGTGCCTGGGACTGAGCAGCAATACCCGCGACCATCTCGACACCGAACATCAATCCGTTAATCGTGATGATCAGCCAGAGTATGCGTATATAAACCGGATCCAGGCCTGTAAAAGTAGACTTTGCGCAGCAGTGGGACATAAGAAAAACTTCTATTCTATATTTATCAATACCAATACTATAAAGTCTCTAGTGACTAGAGGTTCAAGGGATAATTGAAAAAAGTGAAAGAAGAATGAGTAATGACTATTCGATTGGCCAGTTGTCAAAACTAACCAACTGTAAAATACCCACTATTCGCTGGTACGAAGAACGCGGGTTACTACCCGCAGCCAACCGTAACTCAGGTAATCAGCGTCGCTATAACAGCCAGCATCTGACCCTGTTGCGCTTTATCCGTCACGCCCGGGAACTGGGGTTTGATCTTCCGGCGATAGAACAGCTACAGAAACTGTGCAGCTGCTGTCTGGATGATCACCTGCAGGCAGATCAGATAGCGAAACAGCATTTGATCGATGTGCAACAGAAAATAGCTCAGTTACAGGCAATGGAGGCAGAGTTGCAGCGAATGATAGACAACTGTCACTATGAAGATGAGCATCAGTGTCGGGTATTGGAGGTTCTGGCTGATCACTCGCTGTGTAACTCCGAGCATTCAGCCTTAAACAAGAATAATTAGTGAGCTATACGGGGACTTTGTGGGTTACCGGCGCTATCTTGCGGTGTTGTGGTGATCCACTCTCCAGCCTGCATCACTCGCTGTAGCATATGCTCAAATGAGTAACGCTGTCCGGGTGGCAGAGCCAGAGTCATACCTTCACCTTCAGCCGGTAGCATAATAAATTTAACTACTTTACCTTCAGTTTTAATATCAACCCGCTGGACCAGAATACCATTTTCCCCGAGCGGATAATGACTGGCATCCTCCTGAAAGGGTGTTGCAAAATCAGCGTCCTCTACAGCGCCTTGTTTTTCCATATGGCCGAGATTCTGCTGCTGCTCAGGCTGTAAATGCGTTGCTTGATTCTCAGTTGGAAAGCTATGTTCAGCAAAGAGTTTATAAATGCGCAATGCCAAACGGCGGGTCCACCAGGCTCGATACTCTTTACCTTTCTCGGTTGCTTTAATCAGAATCCGATCTTCTGCCGGGTCATAGCTCAAATTGATCTGATTCTGAGTCGCCTGTTCGGTCATAGCCTGCCTGTCTAAATATGTATTCTGATAAATATTAAAGCGTAACTCGCTGTGTTGCCCGCACTGAAATCTCAGCGACAGCATCGGGTATCTCACCCAGACAGCCAACATCCTGATCCGCCGGAAGGCCATCAGGCCAGTGACGGTTATCCAGATTGACCCAGATAGTCCAAAGGCCGGCGTTCTTCGCACCTTCGATATCATGATGAGGGTTATCTCCGATATGGATGACCTGCTCGGGCCGCAATCCATTCTGTTCCAGCATCAGTTCAAACATCAATGGATGGGGTTTCTCTTTACCCACACCATCGGCATTGAGGGCGAAATCAAACAGGTCACCGAGACCTACCCGATTGACATCCGCATTGCCATTGCTCAGTGCCCCAATCATATAGCCCGCCTGTTTGAGCTTTTCCAGCATCGTTCTGGCATGCTCAAACAACTCGACCTGATTACGTGCTTCGATAAAGACTTCAAAGGCCTGGTGGGCGAGTGCCAACGCTTGCTCCTGTGGATAACCCGCCTGCAACAAGCCAATTTCCAACTGCTTCATCCGAATCATAGTGACACTGTGGCCGATATCAGGAAACGTCTGCAGTGCTTGCTGCTTAAGGCTTTCGAAGTCCCTTAGCTGATGACATTTAACAAAGGCTTCAGCATTTTCACTGAGCCAGCCATAGAGGGTTTTATTCGCGGCAACGATTACCGGGTTAACTGCCCAGAGAGTATCGTCCAGATCAAAGGTTATACATTTAATCATCGTTATTTTCAGTCTGCTTGTGAGCCCTTGGATGGGCTTTTTCATAAACATCCATCAGGTGCCGGAAGTCCAGATGAGTATAGATCTGAGTCGTCGATATATCTGAATGACCCAGTAGCTCCTGTACTGCCCGCAGATCACCACTGGATTCCAGCATATGGCTGGCAAAGGAGTGACGAAGTCTGTGTGGATAAACTTTACCTTGAGTATGCTGCATTTTACCCCGTCGGTCGATCCGTAACTGCACGCTTCTGGTACTTATCCGGGTACCCCGCTTACTCACAAACAGGGCCATCTCTTCCGGTCGGGCCAGGCTATCACGCAGATTAAGCCAGCAATCTATTGCCTGCATCGCTTTACCGCCTATAGGTAATAACCGTTCTTTGCTTCCCTTACCCACAACCCTTAAGCTGGCATCTTGCCAGTCAATACTATGCAGATCGAGACTAACCAATTCAGACAATCGCAACCCCGACGAATAGATCAGTTCCATCATCGCCTGATCACGGCACTCCAGTGGATCATCAGTAGCCTCCGATTCAAGCAACTGATTAAGCTGATCAACATCCAGTGTTTGCGGGAGTTTACGGGGACTTTTAGGTGCCTGTACCCCCAGTGCAGGGTTTTGATGTACCAGGCCTTCGCGATGCAGGTATTTATAAAAACTACGTATGGCCGACAGTAGCCGCTGAATACTTTTTCCCGACAGCCCTTCCCGATGCACCCAGCCGACAAAGTTGCGAATCTGTTTCGTTTCAACTTTGGCCCAGTTCACCTTGCCATCAGGAAACAGAGTACTGTGCTGCAGATATTCCTGCAGGCGGGTCAGGTCACGGCGGTAATTACTGAGTGTATGGCGGGATAGCTGACGCTCGCTGCCCAGATAGAGATAAAATCCATCCAGAGCAGCATCCGCGGTTTTCATTTTCAGGCCTGAGTGTTCCGTAACATCGGCGAGACAATCCGACTTACTGCCTGACCAATATAATCCAGGAACAGAGTTCCCTGATTGCTTTGAAAGTAGGTCGGATCAAAGCTACCAATGGCCAGTAAACCTAGTGTTTCGCCCTTCACCAAAGGTACTGCCGCCGCAGATTTAACCTTAAAAGCATGTTCTTTAAACAGTAACTGGTTCTGTAACTCTGACAAATTACCACAGCGGGTCTGTGACTGATCCACCAGCCCATCAATCGCTGCAGCATCTTCACGCTTAATCAGATGCAAATTATTCTGCTCTTCAGCATGTTCACTAAAGAGTAGCAGCGCAGTGGTATCGCTGTGAAAATCCTGACACAGGCTCTCATCGATAGCGACGGCAACATCATCCAGTGTTTCAGCATCCAGCAGTGCCAGAATCATTTTTTTAGTTTTTGTGAACTGGATATCATTTTCCCGGGCTACACCGACCAGATCTCCAAGGTAATCATGCAGTTCACGGTTTTTCTCCCGTAACAGACTGGTCTGACGCTCAACCAGAGAAACCGTATTACCACGCTGATGAGGGACATACAGTTTTTCCAGCAGATGCTCATTGCCAGTAAAAAAGTCCGGATGCTGTTTCAGGTATTCAGCTACCTGTTCAGCATTCAGGGCTAGATGTCCATTTTCAGTTGCACTGGTCGCTTCTGGCTTTAATTCGCTCATAGGAAAATCTGTCCTTCATAGACGGTTGTTGCCGGTCCTGTCATTCTCAGGGGCTCGCCTGCGCCAGCCCATTCAATATGCAGTGTGCCACCGGGCAGATGTACTGTCACTTCTTCATTCAGCAGACCACGTAAACGTCCGGCGACAACGGCAGCACAGGCCCCCGTGCCACAAGCCAGTGTCTCTCCTGCGCCACGTTCAAAAACCCTTAACCGGATCTCAGCACCGCTGATCACTTCCATAAAACCGATATTCGCTTTGGCTGGAAACTTGGGATGCCGTTCCAGCTCAGGCCCCCAGCTTTCAACCGGCGCCGTATCAACCGCATCTACCACCAGTACACCATGAGGGTTACCCATAGAAACCGCACTGATCTGAACCGCCTGACCATCGACATCGATTGGATAGGTGGCTGCAGCCTGATCAGCACTGAAAGGGATCTGCTGGGGCTCCAAAACGGGCACGCCCATATCAACGACTACCTGCTTGTCTTCAGTAATCGTCAGGTAGATAGGCCCCTTCTCAGTTTCAACCGCAACGGTTTCCTTAGCGGTGAGTCGCTTATCCCGAACAAACTTAGCAAAACAACGTGCACCGTTACCGCAATGCTCAACTTCACTGCCATCGGCATTAAAAATACGATAACGGAAATCCATATCAGGATTGCCCGGCGGCTCTACTATCAGCATCTGATCAAAGCCCACGCCAAAATTACGGTCCGCCAGACGCGCCACTAGCGCTGAGTTCACTTTAACTTTCTGGGTGATGGTATCCAGCACCAGAAAATCGTTACCCAGACCATGCATTTTTGTAAATCGAACTAACATATCTCTCTCGCCAGGCGTTGCTGTTAAGACAGCATTTGCCTCTATATTCGGGGTCTCTGTTAGCGCTGAGAAAAGTTTAATCTCAGCCCTTTTTTCAGAGACTAACCCGGTAAAACTGATTCACCACGCAGCTGATCGACAACGGTTTCCCGCTTACGGATCAGATGGATTTGGTTATCATCCACCATCACCTCCGCTGCACGATTTCGGGTATTATAGTTTGAGCTCATGCCGAAACCATATGCACCGGCCGAGCAAACAGCTAACAGATCACCGGCTTCCAGGTTTAGCTGTCGATCTTTACCCAGGAAATCGCCGGACTCACATACCGGGCCTACCAGATCAAAACTACGGCTTTCCCCTTCTCGTACTTCAACCGGAATAATTTCCATGTAAGCGCTATACAACGCCGGACGTATCAGGTCGTTCATTGCACCATCAATAATGGCGAAGTTTTTATGCTCAGTACATTTCAGGAACTCGACCTTAGTGATCATGATACCGGCATTAGCGGCGATCGAACGGCCCGGTTCGAAAATCAACTTCAGTGGCCGATCACCCAGCCTTTCAATCACTGCAGCGATATATTCCTGAGGTGTTGGCGGTACTTCATCGGTATAGCAAACACCCAGGCCACCACCCAGATCCAGATGTTTAATAGTAATACCCTCACTAGCCAGGGTATCGATCAGTACCAGCAAACGATCCAGCGCGTCCAGGAACGGCGCAATCTCTGTTAGCTGAGAGCCGATATGACAATCCACACCTTGTACATCCAGATGACTCAGGCTATTCGCATAAGCATAGATACGCGCGGCATCTTCTATCGCCACACCAAACTTATTATCTTTCAGCCCTGTTGAAATATACGGATGGGTACCTGCATCCACATCGGGATTAACCCTTAATGAAATTGCCGCGACTTTATCCAGCTCAGCAGCAACCTTATTCAACCGGTCAAGTTCCGCTTCAGATTCAATATTAAAACAGTGAATACCCGCTTCCAAAGCGCGGCGCATCTCGCCTTCACGCTTAGCCACACCGGAAAAAACAACTTTAGCCGGGTCGCCACCCGCCTTAATCACCCGCTCCAGCTCACCCACTGAAACAATATCAAAGCCAGCACCCAGGCGAGCCAGAACATTCAGCACACCGATATTAGAATTAGCTTTCACCGCATAACAAACCAACGCATCACGGCCTTCAAGCGCCTGCGCATAATCAAGATAAGCACGTTCCAGTGCATCCCGGGAATAGATATAGGTTGGTGTACCGTACTCTTCAGCGATACGGGTTACCGGTACTTCTTCGGCGCACAGGCGGCCATTCAGGTATTCAAAATTATCCATGGTCTTCAACTGTTTAAATATATCGGGTCAGAAAAGGTTAAATTACTGTTGTGACTGTAGTTGTGTCTGCTGCGGTGCATCAGAGGGCAGATAGAGCGGTCCTTTTTGACCACATCCACTGATTAACAGAGCACTAAAAAAGATCGCTATCCAACAAGCTTTCACGTTTTAAATTCCTGATCTGAAGTTAATAAGCCGATTATACAGCGCTGCCGCCATGATGAGTACCTGCGTATACCGCATACAGACGGCATTACTAAAGATAACTTGCAAGTCGCAACATCATCTACCTATTATTAGGATTCAGATACAGAGGTTTCTGGGGATCATGCCATCAATTACTGATCTTAAAGTTGTTATCTATGGCGATTACAATTGTCCGTTCTGTTATGCACTACATGAGCATCTGCAAGCCGATGAACGCCAGGATCTGACTGAATGGCGCTTAATTCAACACGCACCGGATGTAACTAGTAATGTCTGTACTACTGACGATCAGGTGGAGCTCACCAATGAAGTTGCTACAGTGCGCCATCGCGCACCGGATCTGACTATAGCTCTGCCTCCTAACAGACCAAATACCCGGCAAGCTAATCAGATCACTGAATCACTCAGGCAGTTCAGTGCTCAACTAGCTCAACAATTCCGCACGCTGGTGTACCGGGCTTTGTGGTGCTCAGGACTGGATATATCGAAAACCGAAACACTGCAATCACTGTTAGAACAACTCGATCACCCTTTACCTATTCCCGGCCCGCAAACGCAAAAGCAGCTGGATGAATGGCAGGACCTTTGGCAACAAAGCAACTACGATAAACGTATCCCGGTGATGCACCATCCTGAAGGACAACCGCTGCTGGGCCTAGCCAGTAAAGAGGATATTCTGAGTTATCTGACTCAACCGGGTCGTCAGCCCTTACATACTATCGCCAGCTGCAGTTTCAAACCTCGCCCGATTATAGTCTTGCTCGGCTCCATGACGGAATACTGGCCGTTAATTCAGCCACTACGAAATGATTATGACTTGCGGGTTATCTCCGGCTCAGAAACATTTGTGGAATTTTTAGACAGCCCTGAAACTATCGATCTTGTACTCTTTACTGGCCCCCCTGACAATGGTGACAATCAACGCTGCCTGCAGGTCATACAGCAGCGCTCTTTACAACACCTTTCTACAATCATGCTAAGCAAACAATACTGTTCTGCTGAACACACACAGTCTTGTCAGCTGGGCTATAACGACTACCTGCACCCAGACGTTCCAAGCCAGATAATCGTTTCGCGGATCAGCCGACTGATCAGCCTGAAGCGTCTGACCGATCAGCTACAACAACAATCAAATAAAGATCACCTGACCGGCCTTTATAATCGTCGCGAGCTTGAGCATCAACTGGAACTTGAGTGGCTCAGAGCGACGCGATCTAAACGATCTCTCTCATTATTAATGATGGATATCGATTATTTCAAGCAGTACAACGATAGCTATGGCCATCTTGCCGGAGATGATTGTTTACGAACCACTGCCCTGACAATCGGACAACATATTAAACGCCCTGGTGACAAAGCGTTCCGTTATGGTGGCGAAGAATTTATTCTACTATTACCAGAAACGGATCATCAGGGAGCTCTATTTGTAGCCAAAAAAATCCAACAACAGCTAGCCTCCCAAAGTAATCAAAAGTTACCTGCTATTACTTTAAGCATAGGCATTTCGACCGTCGAAATAATTACGCGGCAAACGCCTTTCCAGTTACTAGAGCTGG
Organism: Amphritea balenae; assembly: GCF_003858655.1. GTDB lineage: Bacteria > Pseudomonadota > Gammaproteobacteria > Pseudomonadales > Balneatricaceae > Amphritea > Amphritea balenae. The sequence continues at coordinate 10,173 of NZ_RQXV01000013.1, read as the reverse complement.
CAGATAAGGAACTGCTTAAAGCTAAGCAGTCCGGCAGAAACAGAGTGAGCAGCGTTCTGCTGGACCACGCCAATGATGAGTAGCTGAAAGAACTGCTATATACTCTGTCACAACGATAAATTGCAGCTACAGAGCTAACTGATGAACGAATCTGAATTTAACCAGAAAGTGGATGACACCCTGACCGCTGTCGAAGATATTCTCGACGATGCTGAAACTGACATTGATTTCATCAATAATGGCGGCGTTCTGACCGTTATCTGTGAAAACAAATCGCAGATTATTTTTACCCGCCAGACTCCGGTTAAGCAGTTATGGCTCGCAGCTCGTAGCGGCGGCTTTCACTTCGATTACTCTGTTGATACGGATAGCTGGATACGAGACAGTGACGGCGCAACGTTAAACGCTGTACTGTCTGAAGTATTCACCGAACAGGCCGGCGAACAGTTCAGTTTTGAGCTGTAAGGAATACTCAGATGTCATTTGAAAACGCCCTGCAACGTCATATGCAAACCTTCAACCGATTACCTGAAATACGAGCAGAGGTTGAGCAACTGGCTACACAGATAGCCGCAACCTTTACCGCCGGCGGCAAGCTTCTGTTTATGGGTAATGGGGGTAGTGCAGCAGACAGCCAACATCTGGCGGCTGAATTTGTGGTGCGCTATAAAGCCGAGCGTAAAGCGTTACCAGCTATCGCACTAACCGTGGATAGCTCCATTCTTACTGCACATTCAAATGATTACAGCTTTGATTCGGTATTTACGCGACAGATAGAAGCACTCTGCCAACCGAATGATCTGGTGATCGGCTTATCCACCTCTGGCAATAGCACTAACGTGATTAATGCGATCGAGGCCGCTCAGATAAAAGGCGCGACTTGCTGGGCCTGGACCGGTGAAGATGGCGGTAAACTAAAAGCGATTGCTGATCACCTGATTAAAGCACCCAGTACTGAAACCGCGCGTATTCAGGAGGCTCATATCTTTATCGGCCACTGGCTGTGTGAAGAGATGGATCGCCGCCTTAGCAGCGACTAAGACTGTTGGTTTAAACCTAAAGCTTATAACCTAGAACTTATATGCCTGACAGTTGCTTGACCAACTGCAGCTGTTTTTCTAATGCCCCACGATTGGCGTCGATACACTGACGCCCCCTCATACCCATTGCCCGGGCTTGTTCCGGATGTTCGATCAGCTCAGCAACAGCCCGCTGCAGTTCCCGCTTATCAGCCACAGTCTGCAACGCCAGTTCCTGCTCCATATGAGAAACGATCTGATTAAAATTGAAATAATTGGCGCCCATTAACACCGGTTTAGAAAGAACAGCAGGTTCCAGCGGGTTATGCCCTCCCCGCTCGATTAGACTGCCGCCGACAAACACGATATCAGCAGCACCGTATAACAACATCAGATCACCCATAGTGTCGCCTATATAGACCTGACAATCATGAGTTGGCAATTGTCCGAGGCTACGACGGCAGGTGTGCCAGCCCGCTTTAACACTCTGATCATAGACCTCAGCAAAACGCTCGGGATGGCGGGGTACGAGTATCAACAACAGATTGTTATAACGAGACTGGAGGTTAGTATATATTTCAAGCAGTTGCTGATCTTCATTATCATGGGTACTGGCACCAATGAGTACCGGCCGTTCACAACCCCAGGCTTCTCGTAACTCACTAATCCGCTCATCATTGTCTGCTGGTACCGAGATATCGAATTTAATACTGCCGGTGACTTCCAGCTTTTCAGCACCCAGCCCCAGTTCAATAAAGCGTTCGCCATCATCAGAGTTCTGCACCGCTATCCGACTAATGTTTTGCAACATAGGCCGGCTTAACCAGCTGACTTTTCCATAACCCCTGGCAGAACGGGATGACAATCGTGCATTAATAACAGAGACGGGTATATCTCTGCGCTTACAGCTATGAATAAGGTTGGGCCAGAGCTCGGTTTCAACAATGACACAACTGCGTGGCTGAATCCGTTGATGAAAACGGCTCAGAGCATCCGGCAGATCATAAGGACAGTAGCAGTGCTGTACCCGCGCGCCAAATTGTGCCAACACCCGGGCGCTACCTGTGGGTGTCATGCTGGTGATAATAACCGGTATATCCGGGTGTTCCTGCAACAGCCGTTCCACCAGGGGTATAACAGCAATAGTCTCGCCCAGAGATACAGCATGAATCCAGATCGGCCGTTCACCCTGCCACCATTTAACAAGACCAAAGCGTTCGGCCCAGCGTAAACGATACTCAGGCGCTTTCTTCCCCCGCAGCCAAAGCTTTAGAAGAATAATGGGCGTCAGACAATAAAATACCAGTGTATAAAGCAAGCGAGCCATACGGTTGATCAGTTTCCGCAAGTAAAACAGCAGTCTACCATTATCAGAACGGGATACCGAGGGTATAATGGGCGCACCTACAGCAGGACTATGCATGCAAACTATCAATACAGATCTGGTTATTTTCGGCGGCGGTATCGCCGGGCTTTGGTTGCTAAACAGGGTTCGGCAGCAAGGCTATGATGCTATTTTACTGGAAACCAACACCCTGGGGGGTGGCCAGAGCGTTTGTTCCCAGGGCATTATCCATGGCGGGACAAAGTATGCGTTGAATGGTGCCCTGACTCAGGCATCAAACAGCATCGCAGATATGCCAGCCCGCTGGCGTGAATGTCTGGCCGGCACCGGTGAACTGGATCTGAGCAGTGCGCGGGTATTATCAGATGCCCACTATATGTGGTCGGCGGGCTCTCTTGGCTCTAAGATGACCACCTTCTTCGCCAGTAAAGCACTTAAAGGCAGGGTTGATCAGATAGCACCTGAACAGCGCCCAGTGGTATTTCAACACCCGACGTTTCGTGGCCAGTTATATAAACTTAATGAAATTGTGCTGGACGTACCCTCCGTCATCAGCGCACTGGCCAGCCCTTACGCTGATTATATTCGTAAAGTAGAGTCGACGAAGATACAACTGGATTCACAATCTGGCCAGGTGAGCGGCGTTACTCTGGGTAATTTGAAAATCAACGCACAGCGTTATATCACCACTGCAGGTGAGGGTAGCGAACAGTTGTTGCAAGAACTGCAGATTAAAAAACTACAGATGCAACGTCGTCCCCTACATATGGTCATGGTACGTCACCGCTCAGTTCTGCCAACCTTTGCTCACTGTATCAGCAGTGGTACTAAGCCCGTCGTGACTATTACCACACACCCGACCCGCAATGGCGAGCAAGTGTGGTATCTGGGGGGGGATCTGGCAGAAACCGGCGTTCAACGTACAACCGAACAACAGATCGCTGAAGCTCAGAAAATTCTTGGCAAACTATTACCCTGGATTGAACTGAAAGAGGCTCGCTGGGCTAGCTTTCATATAAACCGGGCTGAGCCAAAACAATCATCCCTTACCCGACCGGATGCAGCTTTCGCCCAATCGTTCGGCAATACCATCATCAGCTGGCCCACTAAACTGGCGTTGGCACCCGATCTCAGTGACCAGATATTAGATCTGCTGCAACAACAGAACATCACTCCTGAATACCGGTCCGATATTGCTACGCTGAATCAGTTACCTGAAGCAAAAGTGGCTGAACCTGTATGGGAGACAATGTTTTGTTAACCCCTGAAGTAATTGCTGGCACTGATATTAAAGTTAGTCCTATCGGCCTTGGTACGGTAAAACTAGGCCGGGATCAGGGCGTAAAATACCCGGACAGTTTTACCATACCGGATACCCGGGCCGCTCAAGAATTACTGGTTTTGAGCCGTGAGCTGGGTATCAACCTGATTGATACAGCTCCCGCTTATGGCAATAGTGAAGAGCGTTTAGGGCCTCTGCTTCAGGGACAGCGTAATGATTGGATAATCTGCAGCAAAGTAGGCGAAGAGTTTAATAACCAGACTGGGCAATCACATTTTGATTTTACCCCCGAACATGTGAGATTAAGTATAGAGAGAAGCCTGCAGCGGTTGCAGACCGATGTGATTGATATCGTACTGGTGCACTCCGATGGTAATGATCTTGAGATTATCCAACGCTACGGTATTTTAGAACAGCTGGAACACCTGAAAAAAGAGGGCAAGATTCGAGCGGCAGGCATGTCGGGTAAAACGGTAGAAGGCGGTATCGAAACCCTTAAACGTTCTGATATTGCTATGGTGACGCACAACCTGAATTATCAGGAAGAGTTGGCCGTTATCGACTTTGCCGCAACGAACAACAAGGGAATTCTGGTTAAAAAAGCATTGGCTTCAGGCCACTTGAGTCAGCAGTATGAAAACCCACTGCAGGCAAGCTTTGATCTGATATTCGGACACCCCGGTGTCAGCAGTGCCATTATCGGTACGATAAACCCGGATCATCTACGGGCTAATGTTGCAGCAGCATACAATAGCCTCAGGAAGAACTGAAAATAGCCGGTATTTTACGAAGGAAACTGCATGATCCTTGCCAGTAAAGATCCTAACGAATTCCGCACTCAGGCAATTGAGATTGCACCTTTTGCCGGGGGGGTGAATATCACACCGGTTGGTATTCCTGTCGACTTTGAAACCATGCAGATGCGCCGCAAGGCCTGTACCCCTAAGATTCCTGGTAAATATGCTAATCTCGGCGTTTCTGCGCAGATTCATCTGCGGCTGGATAATAAAGAATATCTGGTACTGGTTCGCCAACAACGCACCGACCATGCGGTACTTAAACTACCTTCGGGATATGTACCACTGGAACAGCTAACCAATCCCTATCTGACACTTGCTCAGGAACTGGTTGAAGAGTGTCTGTTATTGAAAGGCAAACAGTTCTGCCGCACCGATTTGAATACTCAGCGTCTTATCAAGCCCTATTCCACACTGGAATATCATACTGAACACAGCATGCAGCTATTCAGCGAGCGGCGTAACCCTTTGAAGCTTCCCGAAGCTCAGGTCTATATCAACCGCCAGCCGTTGCTGGGTAATCCTTTTCTCTATATCCATAAACAGACCTGCTCGGCACAGCTAGTTTACCCTCTGAGGCTGGAATTACCTGGAACGGATCAGCTTTCGCTGCTACATGCGGAAGAACAATACGATCTGACTTCTAACGAGCTCAGCGTAGTGATGAACACAGACCTCTGGCTGGCCCGACTCAACCGGGAAGGAATTTTTAGTTTAAACAAACTGATAAGAGATCGGGTGCAGGCGATAAAAATTCCCGCCAACACCCATCTGAGTGAAGTATTTGCGCCCAAGCAGAAAGCCAAGCATTTCTAAGGAAAACTGATTAAAGCGAAATTATTTACTCTGAATTTTTTCAACTATCGCTGTAGTTGAGCAATTATCGAGGAATGAAAGCACTTTCACCTCACCACCATAACCCTTTACAAACTCAGCACCCACGACCTGATCCAGTCCGTAATCGCCGCCTTTGACTAACACATCAGGCTTAACCTGCTGCAACAATCGTTCAGGGGTATCTTCAGCAAAACTAACCACCCAGTCGACCGCTTCCAATCCAGCCAGCACCGCTTTACGACGCTCTACCGGATTAATTGGCCGACCTTCACCTTTAAGCCGTTTAACCGAATCATCATCATTGATCGCTAGTACCAGACGATCTCCCTGGGCTCTGGCTTGTTCCAGATACCCCACATGCCCGGCATGCAAAATATCAAAACAACCATTTGTGAAAACGATCTTTTCACCGGCAGAACGCGCATCATCCAGCGCGATCAGTAACTGCTCTTCACTGACAGCGCCTCGCTCAGAGCCTTGTTCCCGATTCACCGCACCGCGTAATTCCGGCCCACTGATCGCTGCCGTACCCAGCTTACCTACAACAATACCCGCGGCAATATTAGCCAGACCGGTAGCCACTTCGAGGGTTTCGCCAGAGGCCAGCGCAGCAGCCAGTGTAGAGATAACCGTATCTCCGGCACCGGTTACATCAAAGACTTCACGTGCTTGCGCAGGATAATGCACCTCATTCTGACCAGGCTTTATCAAGGTCATCCCTTGCTCGCTTCGGGTTACCAGTAACGCATCAAGCTCCAATTTCGTCACCAGCTGCTGAGCTTTATCCACCAACTCCTGTTCGGTATGGCAAGGCCCGACAACCGCTTCAAACTCACCCATATTCGGAGTCAGCAGGGTTGCGCCACGATAACGTTCAAAATCTGAGCCTTTGGGATCGACCAGTACCGGAACTTTTACCGCACGGGCAGCCTTAATCAACACCTGAGGATCGCTCAGCGTCCCTTTATCATAATCCGATAATATCAGCGCTGTTACATTGCTCAGTAAAGCCTGAATCTGTTGCTGTAAAGCCTGACTGTAATCCGTCGCAAATCGCTCTTCAAAATCCAGTCGAATCAGTTGCTGGTGACGACTCATTACCCGTAGTTTGGTAATCGTCGGCTCAGAATTACTCATACAGAATGCACAGTTAACTCTGGCTGAACTCAGTTGCTGTTCCAGAGCTAGCCCGGCTTCATCTTCACCCACAATACCTACCAGCGACACACCCGCACCCAATGCCGTGATGTTAAGCGCAACGTTAGCGGCACCACCAGGACGGTCTTCACGTTGATCTACCTTAACCACAGGCACCGGCGCCTCTGGTGAAATTCTGGATGTCGGGCCATGCCAGTAACGGTCCAGCATCAGATCTCCAACAACCAGCACCTGAGCTTTATCAAAACGGGGCATTACCAGTTTCATATTATTTATTCCTGATCCGGTTGTTGTTTGGTTGCTGGCAGATCCGCAGTTTCAGAGAACTGCAATTGATAGAGGTTGGCATAGATACCGTTCTGCTGCAGAAGTTCAGCATGGCAGCCCTGCTCGAGTATACGACCGGCATCCATTACCATGATCCGGTCTGCGTTTTCGATTGTAGATAGTCGGTGAGCAATCACTATCGTTGTACGACCTTGCATAACATTCTCAAGCGCATCCTGAATATGGCGTTCCGACTCGGTATCCAGGGCAGAGGTCGCTTCATCAAGAATCAGAATTGGCGCATCTTTCAGAATTGCCCGGGCAATGGCGATACGTTGCCGTTGCCCGCCTGACAACAAAGTACCATTTTCACCGACCAGCGTATCAAGACCTTCAGGCAGGTTATTTGCAAACTCGGTCACGTGAGCGGCCTGGGCGGCTGATTCAATCTGCTCTCTTGAACAATTAGCCATAGCACCATAGGCAATATTCTCAGCAATGCTGCCATTAAAGAGAATCACCTGCTGATTAACCAAGGCGATCTGATTACGCAGGCTAGCCAGCGAATACTCCTGGATATTATGACCATCCAACAGTATTTCACCTTCACTGGCATCGTAAAAACGCGGCAACAATCCAGCCAGAGTCGATTTACCACTACCGGACTTACCTACCAGCGCGATGGTTTCACCTGGCGCTACATTTAAGTTGATATCATTAAGAACAGTTTTGCCGTCTGAATCATATGTAAAACTGAGATGATCGAATTGCAAAGCACCGCGAACGTTCTCAAGCTTAAGAGTACCACTATCTTTTTCTGGCTCGGTATCAACAACATCAAAAACACTTTCAGATGCGGCCAGACCTTTCTGAATCATGCTACTTATTTCGGTTAATGAACGAACCGGTTTAGCCATCAATGCAGCAGCAGAAATAAAAGCAATAAACTGCCCTGTACTCATTTCCTGGATCAGATCGGGATCCATCGCTAAAAACGTCATAAGCGCTATAACACCAGCAACCAGCATCTGCACGATAGGCGTGGTAACCGATTGTGTCACAACCATCTTCATCGTTTGCCGTCTGTTTTGCTGGCTTACATCAGTAAATTGGTCAATCTCCAGTTGGCTACCACCAAAGATTCTAACCACCTGATAGCCTTTGATTGCTTCAGCAGCAGATGAGGTTATATCCCCAACACTTTTCTGCACATTTCGGCTGATCCCACGCATTCTACGGGCAGCAATCCCCACAATCGCACCCACTATCGGTCCTATAACTAAAAACAATAACGTCAGCTTCCAGTTCAGATAAAGCATATAACCGAACAAACCAATAACAGTAAGACCTTCCCGCAGGGCTATTTTAAGTGCGTTCGTCGCAGCTCCGGTGACCTGCTCAACATTATAAGTAAGCTTGGCTAACAGCTCCCCACTTGAGCTTTTATGATAATAACTGCTAGGCAGAATCATCAGATGCTTAAACAGATCAAGTCTCAGGTTATGGATAACATAACGGGCAACATAGGCTAGTCCATAATTACCCAAGAAAGTGCCGATACCCCGGATAAAAAAGATCCCCAGTATAGCCAGCGCCAGCCAGATTCGGTCTTCAAACGCTCCCCGCTCAACCGTATCAACGAAAGCTTCGAGCCATTTGGCCGAAGCTGTCTGTGATACCGCATAAATCACAAAACCAACCACACTAACGATAAAGGCAGGCCAGTACTGCTTCACATACTGCAGTAACCGAAGATAAACCTGCATACTGTTATCTGTCTTCACAATTAATCAAACTCTTAGTTATTCAGCCTCCAGCATTCTGATCAGAACTAGAGTTCAGGGGAGGCAAACATTATAATTGCCTGATTTTACAGCATCTGGATAGATTGTGGGCGATAAAGAAGTGAGCTGGTCAGATTTTTTAGCACCAAAATATTGGGGGCTCTGGCTCGGTATTGGTTTGTTACGGCTGGTATGCGCACTTCCATTAGCCGCAGGTTACCGGATAGGCAGGACACTTGGCCGTGTGCTTTACCGCCTGATGCCCTCTCGACGCCATGTCACCCAGGTAAATATAGCAACCTGTTTTCCTGAACTGAGCCAGGAAGAACAACAAAACAGGGTTAAGGAAGTATTTGAAAACAACGGTATCGGCCTCATCGAAACCGGCTGGGCCTACTGGAAAGACAAAGATCTTTTTCGTTCAAATACTGAATTTCGAAATTTCGAACTGCTGGATAACTATCTGAAACAGGGCAACGGTGTCATCCTGATGGGCTGGCATTTCTCATGTCTGGATCTTGCAGGTTTACTGTTTTCCCTACACGGCGCCCCCTGTAGTACCTTGTACCGCGCCCACAACAATCCGATGCTGGAGTGGTTTTTCACCTCCGGCAGAGAGCGATTCAGCCAACCGATAGAACGTAAACAGACGCGTCAGATGCTGCGAGCGATGCGCAAAAACCGCTGTATCTGGTATGCCCCGGATCAGGACCTGGGTCGTAAAGGTACTGTTTTTGTGCCTTTTTTTGGCCAATCAGCTGCGACAACTGTCGCTACAACAAAAATGCACAAATTGAATCAGTCACCTCTGGTAAAGCTTGATTGCTGGCGCAAACCTGACAATTCAGGTTATGTCCTTGAGGCTAGTGCTGTACAGGGCTTCCCTTCAGGTGAGGAAACCGAAGATGCAAGTCTTATAAATGCAGCGATTGAAGCAGGGATTCGCAAAGCACCAAGCCAATACATGTGGGTTCATAAACGATTTAAAACACAACGAGAGAAAACAACTAAATTTTATAAAACAGAAGCTTTATTCAAGAAATAAGAATATCTAATTCTTTAAATAAGTTTTCTAATTTCCTATTCACCCCCCCTCTACTTTCCGAGATCACATTAAGATCAGGCCTAATCCAACGCGTAGTTAGTAGTGTCGAGGAAACATCCCCAATGATAGTTGTCTTGGTAGGTAACAGCATCAATAAACTTTCAAATGCTGCCTCCGCAGGTAATAGAGTGACCCCTTCATCTTCCAGTCTAAGCAGGTCATATTCACTATATCGAGGATGATACTTAACTGCGCTATTTTCGCCATACCTATGCAGTGTTTCTAGTACGTGAGAGCGGTAACGCTCATTATCACCAAATAACGATTCATGTGGCAAAGTTAATACAGCATCAAGGTTCTTCAGGCTTTTAATATCTAAGGAGTGAGTCGATAACAATAGCTTGGAAAACTCAACTACATCTTCATCCAAAAACATGCTGCTACTTAAACCAACAACATCCTTAGATTTCAATCGCTTATCTATTAAATCTGGATATGCAACATAAACCTTATCTACCAGAGAAGACGCACCTATTGTTGTAGGCTCCTGCCACCAACAGCCATAACTTATTTTTTTAAGTAAATTATCAAGATGCTGAGAAATTGCGTTTTTAGGTTTTCGTCCAATGTAAGTAAAAG
>NZ_RQXV01000012.1 GCF_003858655.1 Amphritea balenae | reverse complement strand
ATGCTTTCAGTTGGTTGTCGTTGTTAAGATGAACAACAGTGTGAATTAAACAACAAATGGTAATCGCTGAGACGGTTTTCGTCTATAAGATATCGATGATAAGGCGTATAATCTCTGCCTGTTCCAGCCACTTTATACGGGGTTCCCCACAAAATGACACAGGATGAGATGAAACTGGCAGTTGCTCAGGCAGCAGTTGAATATATCCAGCCAAAGCTAGCCAGAGATTCAATTGTTGGCGTAGGCACTGGTTCCACGGCAAACTTCTTTATCGATGAGCTGGCTAAAATAAAGCACATTTTTGAAGGCGCAGTTGCCAGTTCAGAAGCCACAGCTGAGCGACTAAAGGGCCATGGTATTAATGTATTTGATATGAATTCAGTGGACCAGATGGATGTTTACGTTGATGGGGCTGATGAATTTGATGGTCGCCTTAATCTCGTTAAAGGTGGCGGTGGTGCACTGACGCGAGAAAAGATTGTTGCTGATGTTGCCAAAGAATTTGTTTGCATCGTTGATGAGAGTAAGAAGGTTGATCTTCTTGGACTCTTCCCTCTTCCGGTCGAAGTGATTCCGATGGCCCGTTCACAGGTCGCCCGTGAGTTGGTAAAGCTGGATTGCATGCCGGTTTATCGTGAAGGCTTTGTTACCGATAACGGTAATGTGATTCTGGATCTACATGGTCTGGAAGTTGAAGAACCTAAAGAGCTGGAAACCCGGATAAATAATATCGTTGGGGTAGTGACTAACGGTTTATTTGCCCGTCGTGGTGCCAATGTGATTCTGATGGGTACCCCTAACGGGGTTGAAACCATCAAATAAGCATTAATCCTGCGCATAAAAAAAGGCCTTCATATGAAGGCCTTTTTTTTTATCCATAAACGGCCGTTTACAGAACAACCCGAGACCATGCGATGCTGGCAGGCATAGTGATCCAGGCCAGCGCACAGAGGTTGATCAGAATCCATACAGGACCTGAGCCGTCACGGAAGTTTTCGTCATGGTTTGCCATGATTATTCACCCGTTATTGTTAATAGAACTGTTGGGAAACGTACAATTTTGTGTCTTTTGACATCTTCTTTAACCGTTTCACGCGGCGATTCTAACAGTATCTGAGTAAGCTGGATAGTTGCACTTTAGCCGGTGTCGGCAAATGAAGAGCCAGGCGTAAGTGAGCTAATTTTATTCTTGAGTATGCTTCATATTGCTAGATGCTATAGCTCAACGCTTTTTTAAATTATGATGCCGGTAGTCTTTTCTATGCTGTTCGGCTATTTAACAGACCTTTTCTAAGTTCGGACTGGACTGGTACTATCATAGAACTGAGTCAGGATGTGTCACAGGTAGGTGGTTATGAGTGTGAAAGGTTTTTTGCGCAAATTTATTATTTTTTCAGCGCTATTTTTTCTGTTCCTGCATACCTCAATACAATTAGGGAGAGACTATGCCGTTCAATGGCTACTGAATCAGGGGGCTGAGTCGGCTCATATCCATTCCCTGTCAGTAAACTGGTTTACGGGTAAGGTCAGGCTGCATGGTGTTCATATTATTACCCCTGATCAACCCGATCTGAGGTTAGCCAATCTGGAACTGGACCTGGATTATCAGGCACTATTTAAGAAACGAATCTTAATTTCAGCGTTATCTATTGAAGGCCTTTCAGCCGACCTCTTGCAGCAGTCCGGCGATGAAAGCAGTCAATACGTGATAGGGCCGGTTCAAATACCCGTTTCCGATACTACTGAAGAGGCGGTTGAGCCGGATGATTCCGATTCCTCAGACTGGCTGGTCGGGTTAGACAAACTGACGATTTCAGATCTGAACTGGCAGGCCCGCTTACCTGAGGGAACGCATCAGCTAGCGATAGATCAGGGCAGTATTTCAACTTTTTACATGTGGCGAGAACAGGCTACCACCGAGCTGAAGTTGCTTGGCTCAATTAATGGTGCTCAGTTTGATCTGGATACCCGTGGTCAGCCACTACCAGAGACCAAGCGTTCCGAGATAGTGATTAGCCTGAAGGCGTTACCGGTTCACTCTTTCACAGCTCCCTTTGTGCCGGGTTTAAAGGCGACCTTATCAGCGGATCTGACTATTTCGGTGGAAGCCGGTGAACAGATCGCCATCACCCAGAAAGGCAATATCAGTGTTGATAACTTCAGTTGGCAAGACAGTGATTTGAATCTGAGTCAAAAGTCATTGGGCTGGCAAGGTGATACGGATCTGTTGATAACGAACAGCCAGTTACAAAAAGTAAATATAAAGGGTGAGTTGAAGGCCGGGGCACTGGGCCTGGAAAATCCTCAGCTATTGGTCGAACTGCTCAGTAGTCATTGGCAGGGTAATGCTGATCTGCAGTTTAACGATGGAGCGCTGGGTGAGATTAATCTCATTGGCGGTTTGCAGGCGAAGGCGCTTAACCTTCAGTCTGAGAAGCGTTTACAGGTCGAACTAGCCGACCTGGATTGGAACGGCCCCCTTAACGTGAAGCTTAGGGAGCCGGAAGTATTGGTGTCCGGGGATTCGGGAGCGCTTCAGTTATCAGGGTTTCAGCTGTCAGGCTTAGCCTCGCCAGAAAGTCAGCAGGCACAAAAAATTGCGCTACTTAATCGATTGAATGTTAAGAATATTAACCTTTCCCTACCAGAAGAATTATCTGTCGGTAGTGTTGATATTAATGCTCTGAGGGTGGCTCCGGGCTCAGAAGCAAAGTCGGAACAGACACTGGTTTCTACTGATGTTCAGATCCAGAGGATCAAAATGAAACTGGCTGAAGCCGTGGATATTAAGCAGGTTAGGTTGAGTAATTTAGTGCTTCAGGAGACATTAGATCAGGCACAACAGCCGCAAAATGTTAACCGGCTGCTCGCAGATCTGGAACAGCTGCAGGGGCCGGCAGATAATTCTCAGACTGCAATTGAAGGTAATGATAGCCAGCCAGATAAACCCTTACGGGTCACCTTGGGTAAGGTTGTGGTGGCTGAGGATAGTAAAATACTCTTTACCGATAACAGTACTCAGCCGGTATTCAGTTCTGAAATTGGTATTGTCCGTGCTGAGATTAATCAGCTTGATACGGGTAGTAAACAGCCCGCCCGGTTTGATCTGGGTCTTAAGCTGAATGGTTTTACCGGCCTGGATCTGAGTGGTTCTACTAACATGGCTGGTGGTGGTGACACTGCGATCTGGAAGGGTGATCTTAAGCAGTTAGATCTGCCCAGGCTGAGTCCTTACAGTATTATTCATACCGGTTACTATCTGCAGAACGGACAGTTACACCTGAGCAGTAAAGGTGAGCTGGCAGATGGCAAGATTGACGGCACAAATCATATCCAGATAAACCGCCTGGAAGTGGAGGTGGCTGATCAGGACCAGATGAGTAAGTTTAGTAAAAAGCTATCAATGCCTTTAGGAACAGCTATCTCTGTTTTACAGGATTCAGACGATAATATTGATCTGGATATACCTGTCACAGGCTCGCTGGATGATCCTGATTTTGGCATTCAGAGTGTCATTAACCGGCTGGCAGGTAAGGGGCTTAAGAAAGCGGCCTTTAGCTTTTTAACTAAGTCATTGCAGCCCTACGGTGCTTTGATCAGTCTGGCTGTTAGCGTTGCGCAGGATGGTTCGTTTATTAGCTTACAACCGGTTGCCTTTAGTCCTGGCAAGGCTGGGCTGGATGATACCGGGCGTGATTACCTAACGAAGATCAGTACCATGATGTCGGACCGCAAAGGGATGCGTCTGAATATCTGTGGTCAGGTTGTACAGCAGGACCAGGCTTTGATACGAACTACCCTTGAAGAACAGAATAAAAAGCGCGATGAACCTTTAACGGCCGAACAGTTGGCCGAAGAGGAGCTGAAACAGCTGGCTGAGCTGGCTCAGTTGCGGACTGATGCGGTAAAAACACAGCTTATCGCCAGCATTCCCGGAGAGCGGTTGTTTGGCTGCTTCCCTGTCCCACGGCTGGATGACCCTAAGGCGTTACCTACAGCGACACTAGGTCTTTAATTATAAGTTTCTCTCAATAAATCCGAATCTTTGTCGTTAAACAGCGAACCTGACTTCGGATTTATTCATCGGTTACTTAGCTTAATTTAACTGAGCTTAGCTTTGCTGGAGTTGTTGATAGCCGCTTTGGCGTCGGCCCAAAAGGGTGCCAACAATAAAAAGTAGTGCTCCGCCTGCGGGGAGTGAAATCCACAGCCAGGGATGCAGAGTCAGGGGTAACTCGAGTAGCTGGTAACTTAATAATCCGGTAATCAGCTCGCTAAGGGCGGCGGCCATGGCTCCACTGAGTCCACCCAGTAGAGAAAACTCTAACAGATCAAGCTGTCGGGTCTGACTCCGGGTGCTACCAAGTACCTGCAATAGTGCATTTTCATGGCGCCGTTGCTCTAATTCCTGACGTAGTAATAACTGCACCAGCATCATGCCAGCTAGCAGTGTCAGGCCCAGAATCAGTGATGCGGCTCGAATCAGTTGATCAATTAGCTGGCTGGCCTGATCAATCCATTGCTTGACATCGATCAGCGTTAGCGCTGGAAAAGTATTCAGAAGGTTTCGACTAAATTTCTGTTGGCCCTCACCGGTACTAAAACTGGTGATGTAAGTATGTGGGTAGTTCTTCAGTACCGCAGGACTAAATATAATATAAAAATTTGGCCGGAAGGAGCGCCATTCGACCTTACGGATATTGCTGACGGTAGCATCAAAGCGTTGGCCGGCTACTTCAAAGCCCAGCTTGTCACCCAGGGTTAGCTGTAGCGCTTCGGCCAGTTCCTGCTCTATTGATATAAGGTTTTCATTACTTTGTGCTGGCCACCAGGTGCCGTTTATTATTTCGTTATAGACCGGTGCCTTGGCCGACCAGCTCAGATTCAACTCCCGATTGAGAGAGTTGTGCTGCAACTGCTCTGTAGTCAGGCGTTCTGCAGGAGGCTTGTCATTAATGAGTGTTATTCGACCGCGTATCATTGGAAACAGTTGATGGTCTATTTTTGACTCTTTGAGGTATTGGCTCAGTGGGGCCAGCTCCCAGGGTTGTATATTAATAACAAACTGATTGGGTGTATCTTCAGGCAGTTGTTGCTGCCAGCGGTTTACCAGTTCATTTTGGCTTAGTAATAAGCTACTGAGCAGTGCCAGTAACAGGCTCATAATACCTAACTGGATTTTGTGCCAGTGCTGTTGCTGTCGTAAGCGATATTTAAGTAGCCTGCCGAGCCGAAAGTGCCGTGCCAGAATAGTTGCTGAGGGCGTTAACAGAAAACTGGCAACGGTGCCCGCCAGTAATGTACCCAGGCCTATTGAAATAATTGCTAAGAGCGCAGTGACAGGCGAGCCAAGGTAAAGCGCCAGTACTCCGCAGAGTGAGATAAAAATCAGCAAGCGGGCAGGGTTATTCAGTGCTGTTTGGCTAAGTTGATCGTGACGTAACAGCCCCATGACTGGGATCCGACTCATCTGTATGAGCGGAGATAAACCGATAATAAGTAATAGCCCGAGACTCAGTAGCGGTCCATTTAGGTAATATTCCAGATCTGCAGCAGGCAGTCCGGTTGGCAGGAGCGAGCGTAACAGGTATTCGGTAAGTTGAATCAGCCCGATACTGAATAGACAACCCAGTACTGCAGCCAGCAGCCATCCATTAAATAACTTAAAGAGATATAGTTTAAGAATATGTTGCTGCTCCATGCCTAAACTTTTTAATAGGGCGCAGCGCGGTAATTGGGCATCACTATAGCGGCGCAGGCTCAGGGTGATCATAAGACCGCAGAGCAGCAAACCAAATAATGCGGAGAGTCTTAAAAAAGTTGATGCGTGTTGCATCGCCCCTTCGGCCATGGGCTGATCTGAATAGACAGATAAGAGCCTCTGTTGGGGTGTTAGCTGGGCCTGAATCAGTTCGTCAAAGGCGGTCACCCCATCTTTGTCGCCGCTGAACAGACTGCGATATCCGATCCGGCTTCCCGGTTGGACTACTTTTGTTGCGGCCAGATCAGATTGATTGATGAGCAGTTGCGGACTAAAGCTACGGAAGCCTGTACCCCGATCCGGTGAGCTAACCAGAACAGCGGTGATTTTAAACTGACTATAACCCAACGAGATGGTTGTACCGACGCTGATGCCTATCCTGTCTAATAAAGCTTGTTCCGCCCAGACAGTGCCAGGCTCGGGTATCGCCGCTGACTGCTCTGGAAGGGTGGTCAGGCGGCCCCGTAACGGATAGGGATCATTCACCGCTCTCACCGAGCTGAGTAGCATCTGCTCCCCGGTGCTGATCATGGTTGAAAACTGAACTACCTGGGTCGATTCTAGCCCCAGTTCTTTGGCCTGAAGTAACAGGTTTTGCTGGATCGGCTGGCTATCACTCAGACTTAGGTCTGCTCCGAGCATTGCCGCGCTTTGCTGGCCCAGGCCCTTTTCTAACTGGTGACCCAGCAAAGCGAGAAAACTGGCCAAAGAGGTTGCCAGAATAAGCGCCATTAACAGTGCCCGCCATTCCATTGAACGCAGATCTGAGCCTGCTTGCTTTAGTGCTAAACGCAGAATCCCGAGGTTGGTCATAGCTCCTCTAGCTCTCCATTATGCAGTTTTAAGCGGCGCTGGCAGCGTTGTGCCAGGGATGGGTCATGGGTAATCAGAATCAGGGTAGTGTTTAACTCTTCATTCAACTTAAAAAGTTGGTCAATAATCGCTGCACCGGTTTGTTCATCTAAGTTTCCGGTAGGTTCATCTGCAAACAGCAGACTTGGTGAGGTGGCAAAGGCTCTGGCGATAGCCACCCGCTGTTGCTCCCCGCCAGAAAGCTGTGCCGGGATATGATGATAGCGACTGGCCAGACCTACTTTATCGAGCCACTCCTTGGCTCGATTCAGACTGTTATTCTGGCCCTGAATATCCAGGGCTAACTGAATGTTATCTAAGGCGCTCAGCTCTGGAAGTAACTGAAAAGACTGAAAAATAAAGCTTATATGTTGAGCTCTGAGCTCAGCAAGAGATTGTTCAGTGAGTTGACTGATAGGCTGTCCCAGCAAACGGATGTTACCCGAAGTCGGGATATCTAATCCGGCCAGAAGGCTAAGCAACGTTGACTTTCCCGCCCCGGAAGGGCCGATAATTGCAATACTTTCACCCGCAGCCGCAGTGATACTGATATTATTAAATATGTTCAGTCCGCCACTTTGATTAGGAAATGTCTTGGCAATTTGAGTGGCGATTAATACAGGTTCTGATTCCGGAGTGTGCATGGCACCTTTCTTCGCTGTCTGGTTAATGCTTCTGTCTAGCTTAGCATGGAGTAGCTCAATATTAGTGATGGGTGATAGCCTGTCTGCTGCATATGGTATGTCGCCACAGTATGGCTGGGTTCAACTACTGGATCAGCGGATTCAGCAACAGGGTTATAAGTATCAGATAGTGAATGCCAGTATCAGTGGTGAAACCACCCATGGCGGGCTCGCCAGATTGCCTCAGGCACTTGCACAACATCAGCCTGAACTGGTGATAGTCGAGCTTGGCGCCAATGATGGTTTGCGAGGGGCTCCGCTATCACTGATAGAAAGAAACCTAATCGCCCTAATTCAGAAATCACGCAATGCCGGGGCACGGGTGGTGCTGCTTGAGATGCAGATACCTCCTAATTATGGGCCAAAATACGCTGATGGCTTTATGGCTTTATTTAGTAAAGTGGCAGGGCAGGAAAAGGTACCATTAGTCCCCTTTTTTATGGCCCCTGTGGTGCTACAGCAGGAACTGATGCAAAGCGATGGTTTACATCCTAATGAACAGGCTCAGCCGGTGTTGCTGGATCAGATATGGAAGACGCTTCAACCCCTGTTACAGATTCAGAATGAATCGGGATGATAACGACAATTCGGGTACCGTTTTCGTGATTGTTGGTTATTTTGAAATTACCGCCGAGTGCTCTTACCCGCTCACGCATACCGATTAAACCGAAGCCGGATTTGAACGCTATCTGTTTAATATCAAAGCCGATACCATCATCACTTATCATGACTTCTAAGCGATCACCACTAATCTCCTTGCGCTGGCCTTGGCTGGTGCGGTGAATGTCGATCCATACATTATGGGCCTTGGCATATTTTATAATATTACTGAATGCTTCCTGAGTGAGTCTGAACAGGGTGATATTGTAATCTTCATGCATCTCATTCAATGCACCCCGGAAATCGGTGTGTAATATGATGCCATGTTCATCGAAACGGTTGGAAACTATACATTCCTGAATAGCGTCCATCAGCCCCAGATCATCTAACGCGGATGGGCGAAGCGTCCGCATCATGCCATAGGTGACGTCGTATATGTTCTGTGCAATTGCATCGATAGATTCTGCGGTCTGATTAACCAGACTATTTTCGTCTGGATGGATACGCTTCAGAATTTTGGCATCGGTACGGATAGCGGTAAGGGATTGGCCTAGCTCATCATGGAGCTCACGTGACAGGTTTCGGCGTTCTTTTTCCTGTACCGCTAATACCTGGTGTGTCAGGCGTCGATTTTCAATGAGTTGATCCCGCAGTTCTTGAGTACGGGTATGAATCCTGTTTTCAAGTTGCTGACGCTCATCTTTCAGTTTGGAATAAATTGAGGATTGTTCACTCTCGGCAGCCACTTTTTGTCGTAGATAGGCCATCAGAAGCAGGTAAACGGCAATTGAGCATAACAGCAGAATCACTAATTGGCTGATGCTGAGGTTCTTAGGACTGAATTGTTGTGCTATTTCGAGCTGGAAAGATTGTCCGAAGCGGTTGATCGTACGTTGCTCTTTTAGGATAGGCAGCCAGTGTGGCATCGGCTCATTGTTGGTTGAGGTAAAGCGCTGATCCAGAATAGCGCCCGATTCATCCTTCAGGCTGATGATGGCGTTTTCAGAAAGAAAACTAGAGCTGGGAAGCAGGCTGGCGATATTGATAACCAGCGAGGCGATATAAAGGTTATTTCCATCTGGCGCTGTATTGCGATCAAAAAAGGCCAGAAAAAGTCCGTAGCTGGAACGATTGTTATTTAATGTAAAAGGCGGCGAGGCAACCGGTTGATGGTAGCGTCGCGCAAAATTAATCGTTTCAGCAAACACCGGATCAGATAACAGATCTTTGTTTAGCAAATAACGGGTGTCAGGGGTCAGAGGCTCAATAAAAACAATGGGGAAACTGGCATTATAGCTATTAGCATCAGGGTTAACATTGAACTGGCTGGTCGTTCCATAGCCAGTAGTGAGCGGCGGTGCTTGATGGTGTATCTGGAGGCGTTCAATATGGGGATAGCGCTTACGCATCTCATTAGCAAAGCTACGTATAGCGTCAACATCATCCGGTCTGGCACTGACAAGTACCGTGAAATTTTGCAATAGCACTTCATTTATATAGGTTTTTTCATAAACAGAAGAGTAAATGAAATGAGCATCACTGCTGAGAGACTTCTGTAGCCGGTTGTAATCTGAAAACAGGCTCAGACCCACCAGTAACAGTGTAAGGGCTAGCCAGCCAAGCGTTATAAATGGAAAGTAACGTTTCTGCATAGTGTGTGGTTTCGTCCCTGATGCTTAACTCAATTCCCTGTCGTTTACGTAAGTGTAATCTATTTTTGTTCAGAGCAAAAAAAAAGACACCCTAAGGTGCCCTTTTTGAGTAATTCTGATCTGAATCAGAATTATGCAGCAAAGTTCTGGTTTACGAATTCCCAGTTAACCAGTGCCCAGAAACCTTTCAGGTAATCTGGACGAACATTGCGGTAATCGATGTAGTAAGCGTGTTCCCACAGGTCAACTGTCAGCAGTGCTTGCTGGCCATTGGTCATAGGTGTACCAGCGTTGCTGGTGTTAACGATTTCCAGAGAACCGTCAGCGTTCTTAACCAGCCAGGTCCAGCTTGAACCAAAGTTGTTAACGGCTTTATCGTTCAGTTCTTCCTGGAATGCTGCGAAAGAACCCCATTTAGCATTAATCGCATCAGCAACCGCACCTGTTGGTTCGCCGCCAGCATTTGGTGCCAGGCAGTTCCAGTAAAAAGTGTGATTCCAGATCTGAGCTGCGTTGTTGAATACGCCGCCAGCAGGTGCTGACATGATGATCTCTTCCAGAGATTTACCTTCGTATTCAGTACCTGGTACCAGACCGTTCAGCTTAACAACATAAGTGTTGTGGTGTTTGCCGTGGTGGAAGTCCAGAGTTTCAGCAGAGATGTGTGGTTCCAGTGCATCTTTGGCGAATGGCAGTGCTGGTAGTTCAAAGCTCATAAGTATTTACCTTTCAGTGTCAGGTTCAGCATAGATTGTGAAGCTGTAAGTATAGATAGGGTCTTTCTAATAATAATTCAAGCATCAGGGGTAGTTGTTTACAGGCTCCCTGTTGGAGGCAGCATAATAGCACCCTTATAAAAGGTTTTCATTGTCTGAGCATTCGCGATTAAATTGGAGCAGGCTATTGGTAAATCAAACGCTTATTAATTATCGGTATCAGACTAAAGTAAGCTGACAGCAAATGCTTAGCTGGTAGAATCAGGGCATATAAATATTAAAATGACACAGGCGTTAACTGTATATGGGTAAAGTGTTTCTTTGGATTGCGGCGGTTATGCTGGTGATCTTTACTGTGAAAACTCAGTATCTTACCTCTAAAACCTGGACTCCTTTTAAAGAAGGGTGCATGGCTGGCGGAACAGCGACAGAAGAGCAATGTAGCTGTTTATCCGATTATGTACATAAGCATTTCAGTGATAAAGAAGTTGAGAGCATTATGCAGGGGACTATTGCCAGTCCGGCAATGCGTGAGAAAGTTGAAGGAGTGATTCGGGTCGGTTCAAAGCAGTGTAAAAACTCATAGCTCTGATTAATAGGGCTTCATTAGCAGAGCGTATCTGAAAGGGCGAATTCTGATAGTACGCATCCGCTGTGTTTATTTCTGTTGCCTGAGAATAGCGACAGGAAAGGCCGGATCACCCAGTACATAGAAATCTGAATTAAGCAGGTTTTCTTTATTATAGAGCAGCGGCTGCATGTCGGGGCCGATAATTTTCCCCCCGGCCGCTTCTATGATCGCCTGGGCTGCTGCGGTGTCCCATTCGCAGGTAGGGTATCGTCTGGGATAGATATCGGCGGCCCCTTCTGCGATGACACACATTTTGAGAGAGCTGCCGTAATTATCGATCTGTAGTTTTCCAAACCGATCTTCCAGTATTTCTAATAAGGGAGTATCCCTGTCATTTTTATGCCTGCGACTGGCCAGTACTTTGATCGGTGTTTGCAACTTTCTACAGCGAATATCCTCTGCGGGCTGATTAATCAGCTGTTTAGCTGCGGGAATACGGGTGCCACCGTAATAACAGATACCTGATACCGGCAGGCAAATAACCCCTAGTATCGGGGCTCCGTTGTGAATCAGGGCGATATTAACGGTAAACTCATCATTCCTGCGTATAAACTCTTTAGTACCGTCGAGCGGATCGATCAGCCAGTAACAGGTCCAGTTTTTTCGAATGCTATAGGGGATGTCTGTATCTTCTTCACTGAGCTGCGGAATATCAGGAGTAAGCTGATTCAGACCTTCACGAATAATCTGATGAGCAGCCAGGTCTGCTTCAGTCAGAGGGGAATTATCCTGTTTTTCCTGAATGCCAAAATCAGACCGGCTATAGATGTTCATGATCGCTTTGCCAGCGTCTCTTGCGATAGCGATTAGCTCAGGTAGCAGAAGGTGCTGATTCATCGTATTAGCCTCAGTTTATTCCTGTTTTAGTTTATCCCTAATCATATAAAGAGCGGCAATCGCTCTGGCCTCAGAGAAGTCTTCCCGTTGAAACAGTTTATCAAGCTGGCTGAGTGGCCAGCGCATAACTTCCATCTCTTCAGGTTCATCGCCTTCCAGCCTGCAGGGGTATAGACCTCGGGCTAAGACAGAGGTGATCTTGTGGCCCATGTAGTTTGGTGCCGAAGTCATCTGTTTAATGACTTCAAGTCGTTCAGCTCCGAAACCTGCTTCCTCTTTCAGTTCCCGGTTAGCCGCTTCGATGGCGTCCTCACCCGGATCAATCAGGCCCTTAGGCAGGGTTAGCAGGTAATCTTCAAGACCAACGGCGTACTCTTTGATGAGCAATACATTTTCCTGTTCATCAATAGCGGCAATCATGACTGCGCCACGTCCCCGGGTGGCTAGACGTTCATAAGTACGTTCAACGCCATTAGAAAAACGTAGCTCAATCTCTTCGACCTGGAACAGACGACTTTTAGCGGTCGCTGTTACCTTCAAAATATCCGGTTTTACAGGCATACTGGATCGTTCCTCGGAAATGATTGTCCTATTTAAGACGCTATATAAATAAGAAGCTATATAAGTAATAAACTAAAAGTAGATTCTTTAATACTAACCCTCTGCTCAGACTTTTTATATGGATTGGCAAAATATTGATACGGTGCTGCTGGATATGGATGGCACCTTGCTGGACCTGCACTTCGATACCTTTTTCTGGCTTGAGCATCTACCGGTGCGATACGCCGAACTGCATAGTATTGATCAGACCCAGGCGCAACAATGGCTCCATCAACGCATCCGGCAGGAGCAAGGCACCCTGAACTGGTATTGTCTGGATTACTGGTCGCGGGAGTTAGATGTTGATATCGCCAAGTTAAAGCATGAGATCAAAGAGCGAATCGCTTTCCGTCCACATGTGCATGACTTTTTGGCACATCTTGAAAGTGAAAATATTCGTCGCGTTATTGTTACGAATGCTCACCGGGATAGTCTGTCGCTTAAACTTGAGGAAACCGGTTTGGATAAACTGGTTGATGCCATTATCTGCTCCCATGATTATAAGTTACCTAAAGAAGAGCAGGGCTTCTGGCATAAATTGCAGGAGGATGAACCCTTTGATCCTCAGCGAACCTTGTTAGTGGATGATAGTCTGGCAGTGCTGGCGTCGGCGCGACAATATGGTATCGCTTACTTATTGAGTATTATTCAGCCTGATAGCCAGCAGGCGAAACGTCAGATTGATGACTTCCAGGCGATTCAGCATTTCAATGAGATTATAAAGAAACCAACATGAGTGATCAGAAACAAAAAGTTCGCCTGGATAAATGGCTTTGGGCCGCCCGATTTTTTAAAACCCGGGCGCTTGCTAAAAATGCTGTGGAGGGTGGCAAGGTGCATTACGAAGGGCAGCGGGGTAAATGCAGCCGTCATGTTGAAATCGGCGCAACCTTGGTAATACGGCAAGGACTTGATGAGAAGACGGTAGTCATTCAGGCTATTTCTGATCAACGCCGCGGCGCGCCGGAAGCCCAGTTACTTTACAGCGAAACTGAAGACAGCCTTAAGCAGCGTGAAGAGGCCGCCGCTCAGCGAAAAGTGATGCGAGGAAATCTGGGTCCGGAGCGTCGGCCCAATAAGAAAGATCGGCGCAAGATTATACAGTTTAAGGATCGCTAGCCGCATAACGGATGTGGTAATATTTTGCCTTTCCCGGCCATGTGCCGGTAAGACATTTCAACGACAGGGTTTCAGAGACAAATATGAGTAGTTCTGACCAGCTTCAACGGGTCATTTTTGAACAGGCCGATATCCGCAGTGTGATCACAGGTCTCGAAAAAAGTTATCAACAAGCGATCAATAATCATCAGTATCCAGCCCTGATTAACCGTTTTTTGGGTGAGATGATGGCTGCTGTCAGCCTGCTCAGTTCGACGCTGAAATTTGAAGGTCGACTGATGCTACAGGCGCAAAGTAATAATCAGGTTAAAGTACTGATGGCAGAGTGTAATCATCAGTGTGACCTGCGCGCTATTGCCCGTTTTGATGGTGAGCTACCCGACAGTGCAAATTTTTGTGAGCTGTTAAAAGGTGGTCAGTTGGTTATTACCATTGAGCCGGATAAAGGTCAGCGCTATCAGGGAGTGGTACCGCTTGAAGGTGATCACCTGAGCAGTTGTCTGGAAGCCTATTTTAGTCGATCAGAGCAATTACCTACTCAAATTCAGCTGGTTGCTGATGAACAGCGTGCGGCGGGTTTTTTGTTACAGGTTATGCCTGCCAAAGGTAATGCTGAAGATGAATGGCAGCATTTCAGTTATCTGGCCGCCACTCTGAAAGATGAAGAACTGTTAGAGCTGGATAATGCCACGATTATACGGCGACTGTTTCATGAAGAGGATTGCCGGCTCTATGATGCAGAGCCTCTACAATTTAAATGTGACTGCTCGCGCAAACGCACGGGGGATGCATTGAGATATATGACCCAGAAAGAATTAGAGGAGATTGTCAGGGACGAGGGAACTATTGATGTGAGTTGCCAGTTTTGCAACCAGTTGTATCAGTTTGACCAGGCTGATATCACCATGATGTTTTCAGATAGTGCGAATATTGAAGGCTCTGATCAGGTTCACTGATCAGGCTTTTCTAAGGTACTTGGCTGCCAGATAGGAATCGATCTCAGTTGATGGTGTTTTGTACACTTTTTTGACATAATACGCCTCCTTAATAATAAGGCTCCGCAGAATTTAGAGTTAAATTTTGGTTGTCAGGAGTCAGGCAGCTTTTCAGGTAAAATTATTTTTTTTGGCTAAAAGCCAAGGGAATCAAGTAATGAGCAAAGAAACCGTGAACACTGTACACGAAAATTTGAGCCCGGCTCAGCTAGTTGAAAAAGCGATCCAGCGTGGCGAAGGCACTCTCGCTGACAATGGCGCCCTGGTTGTGAAAACCGGTAAGCGTACGGGTCGTTCTCCAATGGACCGTTATATTGTTGAAGAGCCTAGCACTTCCGATGCGATCCACTGGGGCCCGATTAACCGTCCATTTGATGCTGACAAATTTGATGCGCTGTGGAACCGGGTGGAAGAACACCTGGCAGAACGCGAACATTTTGTCTCTAATGTTCATGTTGGTTCTGACGCTAACCATTATCTTCCGGTTCAGATGTCTACTGAAACTGCATGGCAGAACCTGTTTGGTCAGAATCTGTTTATCCGTCCTGTAGAGTTTAACCCTAAAGCTAAAGAAGAGTGGCAGATCATCAATGCTGCTGGCTTCGAGTGTGATCCACAACGTGATGGTACCAACAGCGATGGCTGTGTGATCATCAACTTTGCTAAGCGCAAAGTATTGCTGGCGGGTATGCGCTATGCGGGTGAGATGAAGAAAGCGATGTTCTCGGTACAGAACTTCCTGCTGCCTGAGAAAGATGTTCTGCCAATGCATTGCTCTGCCAACGTTGGTGAAGACGGTGATACAACGCTGTTCTTTGGTCTGTCCGGTACTGGTAAAACAACCTTGTCTGCCGACCCTTCTCGTTACCTGATCGGTGATGATGAGCACGGTTGGGGTAAAGGTGTTGTATTCAACCTGGAAGGTGGTTGCTACGCTAAGACCATCGATCTGAGCCAGAAGAATGAGCCAATCATCTGGGATGCTATCCGTTTCGGTGCGATCGTTGAGAACGTTGCTCTGAACGCTTCCCGCACTGCAGATTATAGCGATACGTCTCTGACGGAGAATGGCCGTTGTGCATATCCGCTGGAGCACGTTGAAAAGCGTACAGAAGAAAACAAAGGTGGCGAGCCAAAAGCGATCGTTTTCCTGACCTGTGACCTGACCGGCGTACTGCCACCAGTGTCTATCCTGTCTAAAGAAGCGGCTGCGTACCACTTCCTGTCTGGTTATACCGCTCTGGTAGGTTCTACCGAGATGGGATCAGGTGGTGGCATCAAGTCTACCTTCTCTACTTGCTTCGGCGCACCTTTCTTCCCGCGCCCTGCGAGCGAATATGCTGATCTGCTGATTAAGCGTATCGAAGAGTTTGATAGCCAGGTTTATCTGGTAAATACCGGCTGGACCGGCGGTTCTTACGGAACAGGTTCCCGTTTCAGTATTCCTACGACGCGCGGTATTATCAGTGCGATTCAGGATGGTGCTCTGGTTGGTGTTGAGACTGAAGAGCTGCCAGGTATTAATCTGACTGTACCTAAATCGGTACCAGGCGTAGATTCTGCATTGCTGAATCCACGTGCTACATGGTCTGATAAAGGCGCATATGATGCGACTGCAAACGATCTGATTGGTCAGTTCACTGAGAACTTCAAGAAGTTCGAAGGTGTTGCTGAGGCGATCATCGCTGCGGGCCCGCACGCGTAACTGCTATACGCAATTAAAAAAAGGCTTCTATTCAGAAGCCTTTTTTGTGCCTGCAAATCGAAACGCTTTGACCAGCGCTTCGAATTCGGTCTAAGTTTCAGCGGCCAGGATAGCTGTGTTCTATCGGCTATTTTATCTTGAGTTCAAATCCAGCATCCGCCAGATAGCCTGCTTCCTGCTCCAGGTCGGTTCGGGTCAGAGGGTGATGGCTGAGCCAGTTGTCAGGAAAAGTCAGTTGAATCTGGCCCTTCTTGGCGGATAGCCTGAAGGCCGGTAGACGTTCTTTACTGCGGCTTCGGTGGAGGACAATCGCCAGACGCAACAGAACTGTCAGACGGCCATAGTGTTTGCCTTCACGTGCGGGCAGGGCATCAAACAGGGTTAATGGAAACTTACGTCGGTGACCCTGCATCATGGATGCCAGTTGAGATTGCTCTCGCTTGGTAAAGCCGGGCAGGTCTGAATTGAGCAGCAGATAAGCGCTGTGTTTATGATACTGGCTATGCGCAATAGTTAAGCCGGTTTCAAAACAGCGGGCGGCCCAGCTGAGCATGTTATGGTATTCATTATTATCCAGATGCCAGCTATCTCTTACCTGAGTCAGCGCGATCAACGCGGTTTGCTCAACTCTGTTCATATGATCCTGATCGACATGATAGCGCTTTATCAGAGCGCTAATGCTGCGCTCCCGTACATCTTCATGACGCAAGCGACCGATCATGTCGTATAGCAACCCTTCTCTGAGCGCGCCAGCAGAGAAGCGGATCTGTTTAATGCCAAGGGAATCAAAAGCTGCGGATAAAATGGCGATACCTGCAGGCAGCACCGCTTTGCGTTGTGCTTTTAAACCTTCGATATCGATATCGTCGACATGGTTATAGCTGAGTATCTTCTCTTTTAATTTCTTCAACGCTGAGGCGGTGACTCTGTCTTCACAGAATCCCAGACTGATACAGGCATGCCGTACCGCTTTGATAGTACCGGAAGAGCCAACACAGTCTGCCCAGCCCTGACGGCGGTAGCGACGCTTAATTGATAGCAGCTCCCGTAGCGCACCAAATACTGCCAACTGAAATTTTTTCTCGGTGATAAGACCGTCATTAAAGTAGCGTTTAGTAAAGCTGACACAGCCCATTTCCAGGCTTTCAAGTTCCAGTGGCTCAAAGCGTTCGCCGACAATAAACTCGGTGCTACCGCCACCAATATCGATCACCAGTCGGCGTTCGCTATCACTCGCCAGGGTGTGGGATACACCCAGATAAATCAGACGGGCTTCTTCAATGCCGGAAATAACTTCGATGGGACAGCCCATCAGCTTTTCTGCTTTGGCTATGAATTCACTGGTGTTAGCGGCTTCTCTCAGTGCATTGGTGCCGACTATTCTGATGCGGTGGGAAGGAATGTCCCGAACCCGTTGAGCAAAGCGTTCAAGGCACGCAAGTCCTCGCTGCTGCGCTTCTTCGGTCAGCATTCGATTGCAATCCAGTCCGGCTGCTAATTGCACTTTATCCGATAGCAGGTCGATCGGTTGAAGCTCACCCTGAACCAGCTTAGCGACAACAATATGAAAGCTGTTTGAGCCCAGGTCTATTGCGGCTAGGAGAGGCTGATCACTATTATCCAGGGCAGATATTTCTTTATTCATAGTATGCTGTTCAGAATTGAATTTGGCTTCAGCTTAGCAGAAATCACCGGTCTGTCGGATGAGCAATATCATGTGGAGCATAGATCCGGGTTGATAAGGCTGCTTGAGCAATCTGTAGTATTCACAATAGTTTAGCGACAATGTTATGATCGAGGTAATTAATATTGAGTGAATCTCGCTACAGAGGCTTTTTATGAGTGAAAATATTGTAAACGTGACCGATGGGTCATTCGAAGATGATGTTCTGAAGGCCGAAGGTGCGGTGCTGGTTGATTACTGGGCTGAGTGGTGTGGTCCTTGTAAAATGATTGCGCCGGTTTTGGAAGAGATCGCCAAAGACTATGCTGGCAAACTGAAGGTTTGTAAGCTGAATATTGATGAGAATAATGAGACGCCGCCTAAATTTGGTATCCGTGGTATTCCAACGCTGATGCTGTTTAAAGATGGTAATGTTGAGGCTACTAAGGTGGGTGCTCTGTCTAAATCTCAGCTGGCCGCATTTATTGAAGCCAGCCTGTAACTTTATAGGAGAGTGACCGGGATCAAGGTTTACTCTCCAATTAACTGGACTCTTTTTGACCAAGTCATTATAGTGTCATCTCCAACTACCGGGATCTGTGTCGAGATCCGGTTCCACAATACCAATTCAATCTTCCTGAATGGTTATTAAACTGCTCTCCATGAGGCGTTGATCCGTCTGTCTACATATACGTTATGAACCTTACCGAACTTAAAAAGAAAAGCGTTCCTGAATTGCTAGAAATAGCAAAAGAGATGGGACTGGATAATCTGGGGCGTTCCCGAAAACAGGATGTTATTTTTGCAATTCTTAAGCGTCACGCTAAGAGTGGTGAAGACATCTATGGTAACGGTGTGCTGGAAATTTTACAGGATGGCTTTGGCTTCCTGCGTTCTGCTGACAGCTCTTACCTGGCGGGTCCGGATGATATTTATGTCTCCCCTAGCCAGATTCGACGCTTCAATCTGCGGACCGGAGATACCATCTCCGGTAAGATTCGTCCGCCGAAGGACAGTGAACGTTATTTCGCATTATTGAAAGTTGATAAAATTAACTTCGATAAGCCTGAAAACGCTAAAAATAAGATTCTGTTTGAGAACCTGACGCCGCTGTTTGCTCAGGATCGTTTGAAAATGGAACAAGGTAACGGTAGTACAGAAGATCTGACTGCCCGTGTTATCGATCTGGTTTGCCCTATGGGTAAAGGCCAGCGTGCATTGTTGGTGTCTCCGCCTAAGGCGGGTAAAACACTGATGTTGCAGAATATCGCCAACTCGATTACCCGTAATAACCCGGAAGTGCATCTGATTGTATTACTGATTGATGAGCGTCCTGAGGAAGTTACCGAAATGCAGCGTACCGTGCGTGGTGAAGTGGTTGCCTCTACCTTTGATGAGCCGCCTTCCCGTCACGTTCAAGTAGCTGAAATGGTGCTGGAAAAAGCTAAGCGCCTGACTGAACACAAGCAGGATGTTGTAATCTTGCTGGACTCCATCACTCGTCTTGCACGAGCCTATAACACCGTTATTCCTTCATCAGGTAAAGTCCTGACCGGTGGTGTTGATGCTCACGCGCTGGAACGTCCTAAGCGTTTCTTTGGTGCGGCTCGTAACATTGAAGAGGGTGGTAGCCTGACGATCATCGCGACAGCACTGGTTGATACGGGTTCTAAGATGGATGAAGTCATCTTTGAAGAATTCAAAGGTACTGGTAACTCTGAAGTTCATCTGGATCGTAAGGTAGCTGAGAAGCGGGTTTATCCTGCCTTCAATATCCGTCGCTCCGGTACACGTCGTGAAGACCTGCTAACCTCGGAAGAAGAGCTACAGCGGATGTGGATTCTGCGTAAGCTACTGGATCCGATGGAAGATTCTGCAGCGATCGAGTTTGTGCTCGATAAACTGAAGGATTTCAAGACCAACGACGAGTTCTTCCTGTCTATGCGTCGTTCCTGATCCACTTCTAAATTAAAAAAGGGTAAGCTTAGGCTTGCCCTTTTTTTTGTTGTCGAGACACTATGAGTAACCTGAAATATAAGGACCTGCGGGACTTTATTGCGATCCTTGAAAAACAAGGTGAGCTGAAGCGTATCACTGTAGAGGTTGACCCGGATCTTGAAATGACCGAGATCTGTGACCGTACTTTGCGTGCCGCTGGTCCGGCGCTGCTGTTTGAAAATCCGAAAGGCTATGATTATCCGGTATTGGCTAACCTGTTTGGCACACCCAAAAGGGTGGCTATGGGGATGGGCGAAGAGGATGTCGCCAGCCTGCGTGAGGTCGGTAAATTATTAGCCATGCTGAAGGAGCCTGAACCACCTAAAGGGCTTAAAGATGCCTGGAATAAGCTGCCGATCTATAAGCAAGTGCTGAATATGGGGCCTAAGGTCGTTAAGTCGGCACCTTGTCAGGCTAATATTATTGAAGGTGATGAGGTGGATCTGAGCACTATCCCGGTACAGCGTTGCTGGCCTGGCGATGCGGCTCCCTTGGTTACCTGGCCTTTGGTTATTACCCGGGGGCCCTATAAACAGCGTCAGAATCTGGGTATCTATCGACAACAGGTTATCGGTAAAAATAAGCTTATTATGCGCTGGTTGTCTCATCGGGGCGGTGCACTGGATTTCCGTGAATGGAAAGAACAGCATCCGGGTGAGAATTTTCCAGTGGCTGTCGCGTTAGGCGCTGATCCAGCAACGATTCTGGGTGCGGTTACTCCAGTGCCGGATACCTTGTCAGAGTACGCATTTGCCGGTTTGCTGCGCGGTGGTAAGACTGAAGTTACTCAGTGCATTGGCAGCGACCTTCAGGTGCCTGCCAGTGCCGAATTTATTCTGGAAGGTTATATCGATCCGGAAGAGATGGCCGACGAAGGGCCATTTGGCGATCATACCGGTTATTATAATGAAGTGGATAGTTTCCCGGTGTTTACGGTAGAGCGAATTACCCATCGTAAAGATCCTATCTATCACAGTACTTATACCGGTCGTCCGCCGGATGAACCTGCCATCCTGGGCGTTGCTCTGAATGAAGTTTTTGTGCCCATTCTACAAAAGCAGTTTCCGGAAATTGTCGATTTTTATCTGCCGCCTGAAGGTTGTTCGTATCGCATGGCGGTAGTGACGATAAAGAAACAGTATCCGGGTCACGCTAAACGGGTCATGCTGGGTGTCTGGTCGTTCTTGCGACAATTCATGTATACCAAGTTTGTTATCGTCTGTGATGATGATATTAATGCGCGTGACTGGAATGATGTCATTTGGGCAATCACTACACGTATGGATCCTAGTCGGGATACGACAATGATCGATAATACGCCGATTGATTATCTGGATTTTGCATCACCTGTTTCAGGCCTGGGTTCTAAAATGGGTATGGATGCGACCAATAAATGGCCGGGTGAAACAGACCGTGAATGGGGCGAGCCTATCGTCATGGATGAAGCGGTTAAACAGAAAGTAGATGCCATCTGGGATGAGCTAGGCATTCTGGATGACTGAACGTTTCGTTATTTCAATCAATGAACGATATGAAATAACGGCACATGCAGGCCAACCAATACTGGATAGTATGGTTGCTGCAGGTTATAAAATGAGATCCAGCTGTCGTAACGGGGTGTGTGAAATTTGTCAGCTCACCCTAATGCAGGGCAGTATTATTCAGCGTTATCCTGAGTTGGATCTCAGTATAGAAGAGGGGCATAAGTCCTCGCAGGTTTTTGCGTGTACCGCGGTACCACGTAGTGATATTAGGGTGAAAATTGAAGGGCTGTTACGTCCTGGAGAATTGCTAGTGAAAAAACTGGTTTGTGATATTTCGGCAGTCGAACAATTGAGTGATGATGTTTATCGTGTGCGTCTGCACTTGCCGGTAACCGGGCGTCAGGCGATAGAGTTTCATGCGGGGCAGTATCTGGAAATTATTTTGCCAGATCAGCGTCGTGCGGCGTTTTCAATTGGCAGTGCGCCTGATTTTAGTAGTGATGTGGAGCTGCATATTCGCAAAATTCCTGATGGGGAGATGTCCCTCGCTATCATGGATCATCTGCTAAACAACCCTAGTGTTGAGATAGAACTACCCAAAGGTGATTGTTATCTGGAGGCGGGTCAGCTAAACCCACAAACCACTATTGTGCTAGCGGCGGCCAGTACGGGCTTCTCCCAGATAAAGAGTATGGCCGAGCATCTGCTAGCTAATCAGGTGAGCAACCCTATCCATATCTATTGGGGGGCTCGGGTAGAAAAAGATTTTTACCTGGAGAAGTTACCACTGCAGTGGGCTTCAGAGCATACTAATGTGCATGTTCATCTGGTCGTGAGTGAACCGGGTAATAGTCCTGGCTGGGCCGGTCGTACAGGCCTGCTGCCTACGGCTTTGGTTGCTGATTTTAATAGCTTTGATGATGTTGAAATCTTCACCAGTGGTTCACCTGCTATGGTTTACGCATTGCTTGATGCTTGTGAAGAAAAGGGCTTTGAGGAGTCTCATATGCATGCCGATGTGTTTGCTTACGCCCCGAGAAATAAATAAAGGCAGATCCTTTTGTAGGTGAACCTGATGCGCACCTCTGGGTGCGCTTTTTGTTGGAGAGTAATGTGGTTACAGAACCTCGTCGGCCGGTAAATATTCATCAGGCCTATCACGCACATATTTATTTTGATGCAGAGACTGTCGGCTATGTTGAGCCGTTGGCAGAAGATATAGCCCGGCTGTTCAGTCTTAAAGTAGGACGTATCCATCAGCGTCTTGTTGGTCCGCATACCCGCTGGAGTGTACAGATTCTGTTTTCGACTAAAGACTTTGATCGATTTATTCCCTGGCTGGATGAGCATCGCCAGGGATTGAGTGTGCTAGTGCATGCCCAGTCAGAAGATGCTATCCGGGATCATACCGAGCATGCTTACTGGCTGGGTGATAGCTGTGCTATTGATCTGGATGGTCTGAAGTAAAGGTTGGACAATAAAAAACGCACTGAGGTGCGTTTTTTTGTGTTTACTAGTAAGCGCCGTAGGTGACTTCAGGTAAGTCGCTTAGCAGCGCCTGACTACTGTACTTCAGGTGCGGCCAGGGTAGTGCCTTTCTCCGGAAGTGGTAGTGCAGGTAGTCCGCCGCCGATAAGACCCAGATGTTTTTCCATCAGTTTTTGAGTCCGTTCAGTTTCACCCAGATTCTGAAGTAAGCGGGCCAGTTCACTTAAGGTTTCGGCTTGTGGTTGCTGTTCCAGACTCTGTTCAAAGTAAGTAACGGCTTTTCCCCAGTGCTGATTACGCTGTGACAGGCGACCTAATGTTAGAAGAAGGTATGGGTTTAGCGGGTAATCTTTCAGCCACTTTCGTGCCGCATCCAACTGTTTATTAGGATTTTCGCCTTCAATCTTGCCGTACAGGCTGACCAGTTCATCATCCCATTTACGTTTAATCAGCTCACGTAATACAGGTTCTGCTTTGGCTTCAGCGCCGATACTCACTAATAGCTGAGTGTAATGACGTGCCAGAACATCATCTTTGTTTAACTGACCAGGCATGTTATGCCAGGTCTCTCCTAATGCTTTACGCTTATCCTCCAGGGCCGTGCCCTCTGGAAGCGCGATACTATGCTCTAGCAGGCGCTGATAGCAGAGCTGTTCGGTCTGGGTTAGCTTGTCATCTTTAAGTACTTTATGACGGCGTAGCTCAGGAATCAGTTGTTGCAGTGCGTGCCAGTCACATAGCTGAATATAGACTTCCCGCAGCAACTTCATAACGTAAGTATTCTTCGGGGCTTTCTTACGTAAGCTCAGCAGTGTTGCCAGGCAGGGCTCCAGCTGTCCCCGGGAAAGTTGTGTTTGTGCCTGAATGACACCGACAGCAACTTCGGCGCCCGGTGTTGAGGCGAGTGCTTTCTGCAATAGCTCATCGCAGGTGGCTTCGCTGCCTTGCTCCTGTGCGGCTCGGGCTGCAGCGATATAGTTAATCAGAGGCAGGCTGTTTTTATCAGCGGACTGTGAAAGTAAGCGCTGGGCTTTCCACCAGTTACCCTCTGACAGTGCAATCAGTCCTTTCAGGGTTTTAGCCTGAGCAATTCGCTGACTTCTACCGCCACTCCAAAGACGCAAACGGGTACCCGACTTAAGCGAGCTGTTAAGCAGGTTTAAGCCCCAGTGCAGTGCGAGGAAGAGCGCTATCAACAGTACGACAAACACCCACATACTCATCTCAATGGTGGTTTGACCATAGGCGAGCAGGGTATAGCCGGAATCCTGGATCATCATCTGACCAACCCAGGCACCGGCAAACATTAATACCAGTAGCAGGATAAATAGACGTTTCATCAGGCGGCTCCTTCCTTCAGCTTACGCATATCCTTGAGATAGCCTTTCAGTGCGGCTAAAGAGCCGGAAATATCAGGCATTTCAGGGGCTACTTCAACTTCCTCAAGCCCTTTGAGTGCTTTAAGCAGTGCCTGAGTATTGCTATGGTTCTGCTCGAAGTAAGTGCTAACCCAGCTCTGTGCTTTAGTCAGGCTATTCTGATAGCTCTTCTGCTTACGCTGTAGCAATGACAACTGAGCCTGCTCTAGCATCAGGTGCAGGTTCTGTTGCAGGTAATAACTTTGCTGCGGTGACAGCAGTGGCTCGATCGGCTCGCTGCGGTCCTGTATTACGACTAGCTGGTTGAACTTGTCAGATACTTTCGCCCAGGCCTGCTTAACATCTTCACTCCAGCTGGAGGCGAAGTCTTCGCTGGTGACCTGGCCCACAATTTCAGGCAGCTTATGTTGTTCGGTCAGGGGAATTACCTGCAGCTGAGTGACCTGAGCATTCAAAGCGCCAAGACGTAGAAACACACCTTCGGTATCCAGTGCCGGAACGGCTTCTAAGGCAGCGATGTCAGCCGCAACAGCTTTACGGATTTCATAGATAGTAACATCGTCGGTCTCGCTGAGGATCTTATCGGCGGAGCGGAGTAGTTGTAATGCCCCCTGAGGCGTCTGTTCCATCAGTACCCGTTGATTTGCCAGTCGAAGAAGGTATTCAACTTCAGCCAGTAACCAGTCTTTTTGGGTGTTCTTTTGTTCCGCAGTGACCTGTTTGATGCTGCGGGTCAGACGATCCTGAAGTTCACTGATATTAGCCTGTTCTTGCTGTGCGTTGTTTTCAAGGCTGCTCAGTTGTTTGCTTAGGGAGGTTAGTTTCTGATCTGTCTGTTGCTGGCTTTGTGCTATCGCTTTATCCACAGAGGAATTTGTTTGCTGCTGCGATTGAGCCAGTTGATTACCTGCCTGCATCTGCATCCAGTAAAGATAAACCACCCCGACAATGGCAATTAGTGCCAACAGCAGAGCCAGCTTGCCTGGCCAGCCTGCAGGCTGCTTGGCTGGTTTGTCAGCCTTTGGCGCAGCTTCAGGCGGGTTATCCGCTTCAGAACCTTGTGCCTTTTCATTCGGTTCGGCGGGGATGCTTTCCTTGTCGATCAGTTCTCCCTCAATCACATCTTCCTTCTTACCTGAAGTGTCTGGATTGTTGTTCCCGCTTTTTTTCATGGTCTGTCATCCGTATCGATGTTCGATAAAACTGTTTCGGCCATAGACCGGTTGTCCGGTCCTTTGGCGATTATCACCCGAGTATAGCCTAAATCTTTTGCAATTCGGGCTATCCTTTCGCTGGGTACAACAATCAAACAGCAGAGTAATTGTTGTAGCGAATACTGACCGATAAGGTCGGTGAAATTAGATAATGCTTCACCGCTGGTCAGCAATATTCCGGCAGGCATATCAGTACCGATAGTACTGCTGATCTGCTCAGAGGTATAGTCAGGTGCGCGTCGTTGATAGAGATCTGCATATTCAACTTTGGCGCCACGCTGCTCTAGTTGCTCTGCCAGCGTGGTCCTGCCACCCTGACCGCGCATGATCAGAATGCGTTGGTTTTCAACATGTTGCAGCTGCTCTAGCTGTAACAATGATTCCGAGTCATAACCTTGCTCAGGCTGCTGTGCGGCGATGCCATAATCGGCTAATTTGTTCGCTGTTTGCTGGCCTATCGCCAGCCATTCAATACCGATCGGTAATTGTGGCCAGAACTGGTCGATCAGTTCCATGCCCTGAATCACGGCGTTAGCACTGATGAAGATGATTTTATGGTACAGGTCGAGATCCATTACCCGACTTTTTAACAGGGGGTAGCCGCTATCATCTTCTGCCGTTGGAATGATCTCCAATAACGGTAATTCAACAGGATTTGCTCCCTGTTGTCTGAGTAGTTCAGACTGACCTGCAGCCTGAGCCACAGGTCGGGTTACCAGTATTCTGGGATGCAGTTCAGCCATCATTACTTTGTTTGTACACTTCAGCCAGTATTTCTGCAGCGCCTGCATCCAGAAGGCGTTCAGCCAACTCAATGCCCATCTGTTCGGCATTGTCAGGTGTATTGCGCAGTTCATCACGTAAAATTTTAGTACCGTCAGTACTGGCGACTAAGCCCCGTAGGAAAAGCTCATCACCGGCTGCATTCAGTGTGGCAAAACAAGCGATAGGTACCTGACAGCCCCCTTCTAGACGACGATTCATCGCGCGTTCTGCCGTGACCCGGTAGGCGGTTTCCTGATCATGTAAAGGTTTTAGAAGCGCTTTGGTTACTTCATCATCGGTCCGGCACTCGATACCGACAGCACCCTGGCCGCCAGCTGGCAGGCTTTCTTCAGCTGATATTTCGCTGGCTATTCGGTCAGCCATTTCTAGTCGTAACAGACCCGCTGTTGCCAGAATGATGGCATCGTACTGGCCTTCATCCAGTTTTCGTAACCGGGTATTCACATTGCCACGTAAGGTTTTGATTTGCAGATCAGGGCGGTTAGCACGAATTTGCGCTTCGCGACGCAGAGAAGAGGTGCCTACTACGGCGCCCTGAGGTAGCTCGTCCAGTGTGGTGTATTTATTAGACACAAAAGCATCGGTTGGCTTTTCTCTGGGACAGATAACCGCAAGTCCCAGGCCTTCTGGGAACTCCATAGGAACATCTTTCATCGAGTGCACTGCGATATCCGCTTCGTTAGCAAGCATGGCGACTTCCAGCTCTTTAACGAACAGACCCTTGCCGCCGATTTTGGATAGCGGTGAGTCGAGCAGCACATCACCCTTGGTGGTAAAACCTAATAGTTCGACCTGAATTCCCGGGTGGAATTTTTCTAATTCAGCTTTTACATACTCAGCCTGCCACAGGGCGAGAGGGCTTTGACGGGTGGCAATACGAATTACTTTATCAGTCATACAAGGTCCTGGAGGGCAATGGCCCGGTCTGCGATGCAAAATATTCAGTGATTTTATCAGATAAGTGGGCAGGGAACAGCTGATCAGGCATGTGGTATGCGTCCAGCTTGCTGTATAATGCCCGCCATTGATTCAGGACAAGTTCCTGTCCCTGGCAGGCGGAATGCACAGATTTGAGGTTTTAATATGACTGACGAAAAAACAAACCAGCAATGGGGTGGCCGTTTTAATGAACCAACGGATGCTTTTGTTGCCCGCTTTACCGCCTCGGTAGAGTTTGATCAGCGTATGTATAAGCAGGATATCGAAGGCTCTGTCGCTCATGCCAAGATGCTTACCAAAGTGGGTGTTCTGACCGAAGCTGAGTGCAGCGATATTCTGACCGGGCTGGCTGAAATTCAGTCTGATATTGAAAATGGCAACTTCGAGTGGTCTATCGAGCTCGAAGATGTACATATGAACATCGAAGCGGCACTGACTAAGAAGATCGGTGTAACCGGTAAGAAACTGCATACGGGGCGTTCCCGTAATGATCAGGTAGCGACCGATATTCGTTTGTATGTTCGCGATGAGATCGATCGTGTGCTGGCTGAGATTACTCGTCTGCAGCAAGGTATTATCGGTCTGGCTCGTCAGGAATCTGATACTGTGATGCCGGGCTTCACCCACCTTCAGACAGCTCAGCCGGTCACTTTTGGTCATCATCTGATGGCCTGGTTTGAAATGCTAAGTCGTGATTACGAGCGTTTTGCCGATTGCCGCAAGCGGGTCAATATTCTGCCATTAGGTGCCGCAGCACTGGCTGGCACCACTTATCCTATTGATCGTCACATGACCACTGAGCTACTGGGCTTTACTGCGCCCACTGAAAACTCGCTGGACTCTGTGTCAGATCGTGACTTTGCGATCGAATTTTGTGCCGCCTCAAGTATTCTGATGATGCATATGACCCGCTACTCGGAAGAGTTGGTAATGTGGGCATCTGCGCAGTTTAACTTTATTAACCTCCCGGATCGTTTCTGCACTGGTTCTTCTATCATGCCGCAGAAAAAGAATCCGGATGTGCCTGAGCTGGTACGGGGTAAGAGCGGTCGTGTTTATGGCCATTTGATGTCTTTGCTGACGCTCATGAAGTCCCAGCCCCTGGCTTATAATAAAGACAATCAGGAAGATAAAGAGCCGCTGTTTGATGCGATTGATACAGTAAAAGGTTGTCTGCGAGCTTTTGCTGATATGGTGCCGGCCATTGAAGCTAAGCGTGACAGCATGCGTGAAGCGGCGTTGCGCGGCTTCTCTACTGCGACAGATCTGGCTGATTATGTGGTACGTAAAGGTATCCCATTCCGTGATGCGCACGAGATAGTAGGTAAAGCCGTTGCCTACGGGATCGAGCAAAATAAAGATCTGGGCGAGATGACGCTTGAAGAACTACAGCAGTTCTCTGATCAGATTACCGCTGATGTTTTCGATGTCCTGACTCTGGATGGTTCGGTCAGTGCCCGTGACCATATTGGCGGTACAGCTCCGAAGCAGGTGCTTGCAGCCTGTGATCGTGCTGAGAAGATGTTGGCTCAGCGTTAAACTTTCTTTATTCAAAAGCCCGTTGCGGTCTGGCCGCAACGGGTTTTTTATTGTCCGCAATTTGCGCGTATCTGCCACTTAATTCAGATGACTACTCAACATGGTTTATTAGGTTAAACAAATGTTCTACTAAAGGGTTACATTTAGGAGTCATAGGTTGTAATAAAAAAATTAATAAGCGCTACAAATAAGTTTGGGTTGCTCGCCTAATAATGGAGGTCGGTTAGTGTATAACCGGATTGATGGATGAGAATTAATATCACCTATAAACTGACTGCCGGTTTCGCCCTGATGGTACTGTTTATCGTTGTTGTAGGCGCTGGTGGCCTGATTGCCAGCCGGACCATATCGGATCACTTTTTTAAAGTGTCTGATAATGTAATCCCATCGCTGTCCGGTAGTTTCCAGCAGATGATCTATCTGGAAGAGGTGAATTCTGAGCTTTTTGCTGCGTTATCCCAGAACAAAGTCAAAGACCTGAATCGTAAACGTCAGGCGGTAAAAAAACGTATTGCTCAGTTTAATGAAGCTCAGACTCAGGTTGCTGAAAAGGTTGCAGGTAACCCGGTTTTGACGGAACAATTGAATAACGTTCAGGCGCTGAGTCAACAGTTTTTTGGTGTGACTGAAAAAGTATTGGCAGATCGCAAACAGTCTTTGATATTAGGCTTTCGAACGCAGCAGGCAGAAATTGAGTTTCAGGGCTTTGGCGATTCTATGAATGCCTGGATGCAGCGTTTATCCGAAACTCAGCCCGGTCCTTTGGTGATAGAACGGGCGAAAGAGCTGAGTCTGATGTTTAGTATGCATCGCTTTCAGCTGGTAAATTATCAGCGTACCAGAGGCTTAGACGAGCTAAATACCGTGTTGGCTGATAATGAGGGCGAATTACTGCGGGCCTATCAGGAACTTGCCAAGGTGGTGCCAAATCCCCAGGTGTTAAAGCGAACAGTTGATTCCATCCTTAATCATCTATATGGCGATGGTTTAGTGGCTTTTTATACTAAACAGGCTGGGGCTAATGCGAAGCTGGCAGATGAGTTAGCGAAAACAGACCAGTTGATCATCCAGGCAAGAGAAGCGATGAATGGTTTTATTGCTGCGAATAATCAATTGGCGATAACGGCTCGTAGTGAGGCTGAGGAACAGGTCAGTTTTAGCCATATCTGGATTTTAGGATTGTTGGTAGGTTCGGTTGTTTTCGCGCTGATTATTGCTGTTGTTCTGGTACAAACTATCCGTATTCCTCTGGCCCATATTCATCAGGGACTAAGTGCTATGCGTCAGGGTGATCTGGGGGTTTCATTTGAAGTAAAACGTCAGGATGAATTTGGTGATCTGAGTCGTTATCTGAATACCGTTGTAAAAGGCTTAAATGAGATTCTTCAGCAGGTAGCGCAAGGCTCAGAGCGTTTGTCGGATGTGGCGCATAAAAATGCAGCAATCAGTCAACAAACGACCCAATCCATGAGTATGCAAAGTATGCAACTGGAGCAAACATCTTCAGCGGCTGTCGAGATGGAGCATAGTGTTGCCGAAGTGGCGGGTCACAGTAAAACCACATTGAACGCGGTGCATGAGTTTGAGTCGCTGAGTCAAAATGTAAGTCAGCAGATGCTGGATACTATTGCCAGTATCGAGACGCAAGCCAAAGGTATAGATAATGCGATGGGTGTGAGTAATGAGCTGTCGGCCTTTGGTGAGCAGATCGTCACTATTCTGACCAGCATTCAGGGAATCGCAGATAAGACCAACCTGTTGGCACTCAATGCAGCGATAGAGGCTGCCCGGGCCGGTGAACAGGGCCGGGGCTTTGCTGTTGTAGCCGATGAGGTA
The DNA here is from genome assembly GCF_003858655.1 of Amphritea balenae. Taxonomy (GTDB): domain Bacteria; phylum Pseudomonadota; class Gammaproteobacteria; order Pseudomonadales; family Balneatricaceae; genus Amphritea; species Amphritea balenae. Next base: position 107,890 of record NZ_RQXV01000012.1, on the reverse strand, counting down.
CGTGCGCTGGCGGGCAGAACCCGGGAGTCTGTACAGGATATTCAAACCATGGTCGGGAGTATGCAGGATGCTATACAGCGAGTTTCATCGGTGATGGATCAGAGCTATCAGCAAACCCAGAACTGTGTTGATCAGGCAAACCGTTCGCAGGAAGTTCTGCAGGCTATGAATGATGCGGTTTCGCATATCAGAGACCTGAATGCCTTCATCGAAAATGCGGCGAATGAGCAAACGCAGGCGGTGGCGGAGGTTAGTCAGACACTGGTCTCTATTAATTCGGCGGCGGCAGAGACTTCACAGGGGGCTGATAGTGCGGCAGAAAGTAGCCACGAGCTATTAGATGTGGTGCAGCAGCAACAGACATTACTGGGGCGCTTCTCAATGAGTTAGCTCTCTATGAATTAACGTTCTCAACCAGTAACGGATAAAACAAAAAAAACCCGCATAGTGCGGGTTTTTTGAATCAGTGCATTTAGTTCAGGGTGATATCGACCATCAGGTCGCCGGCGATATCTTCCAGCGACTGTTGCAGGTCATCCAGGTCCACTCCGGCAGGTACCAGCAGGTCTGCTTCGGCTTTGAATAGTTGCTCTGCGGACATTGAGCCGCTGACCAGCTCAGTGGACAGGCGTTCAACGTTGATATTGTAACCGTTGAGTGCCTGAGAAATTTCCCGCACGATACCTTGCTTGTCGTGGCCTATCAGCTCCAGAGAGATGCTATTGCAGTTGGTTTCAGGCTTAGCTTCCTGACTCTTCTCCGCAATAATTTTTAATCCTTGTGAATCCAGGGCCTCTAAGGCGCTGAGCAGGGCTTCTGTCTGAGCATCTGGAACGGCGACAATAAGAATGCCGGCAAACTTTCCCGCCAGACGGGACATGCTACTTTCTAGCCAGTTACCCTGGTGTGCTGCAATAGTTTGGGACAGCTGTTCTACCAGACCGGGCTGGTCTGGAGCGATCACTGTAAGTACGAGAGATGTCATTATTGTCTGCTCCTGTATATTGTATCTGGGCCGGGATCACTGTCCCCGTTGATCCCGGCTTATAGCACGCCTGTGCAGAACAGGCTTACCTAGGATTATAAACACAGATGAGCGAGATACTCACGGCCTTATGGCCTGTTTTTGCACTACTTTGTGTAGGTCACGGTATTCGAAGGCTTGGATTTCCCGGCGATGGCTTCTGGGAACCCGCTGAAAAGCTGATCTATTTTCTGTTGTTTCCTACATTGCTGATCTACAAGCTGAGCCTGGCTGATGTGAGTGCTGTTCCCTTACAAAAGGTTGCGGTTGCGATAGGTGTTTTATTATTAACCGGGACATTGTTGCTGATTCTGGTGCAGAAGTTAAAGCCTATTGCGAATCATAGCTTTACTTCGGTTTATCAGGGCGGGATGCGGTTTAATACCTATGTCGGGCTGGCAGCGAGTGCGGCGATGTTTGGGGATGCGGGGCTGGCGGTCGCTGCGGTTATTATTGCTTTAATGGTGCCTTCGCTGAATCTGTTATGTGTGCTGATATTCAGTCTTTATACCCGGCGTGATGCGGGTTTCAGTAGTGCGTTGTTGGCGGTAATAAAAAACCCACTGATTCTGGCCTGTGTTATCGGTATTTTTCTCAACTATTCCGGGGTTGGTTTGCCTTTCATGCTCCAGTCGGTTGCCGGACTTTTAAGTGGTATGGCGTTACCTTTGGGCTTGCTGGCCGTTGGTGCCGGGTTAAGTCTGTCGGCGTTGCGTAGTGCTGGCGGTGCCGTGCTCTATAGCAGCCTGGTTAAACTGGTGCTGTTTCCATTAATTATGTTGCTTGTTTGTCTGCTTTTTATAGAATCCCGGCTAGTGGCCCAGGTGTTATTGTTGTTTAGCGCCTTGCCCACAGCGTCGACCGCTTATGTATTGGCCAGACAGCTGGGTGGCGATGCACCCATGATGGCCGCCATTATTACTGCTCAAACTCTGCTCTCAATGTTAACGATGCCGTTTGTTTTAGTCTTTTTTCTGGAATTTATCTGAATTTCTTCGAAATGAATGGAACTTTTTGCCGAAATTCACGGTCTTTTATTAAGGTTTTAGTAAAAGTGTCGATAAAGTGCGTATAAGTTCTAGAAAAAGCTTGCCTTTTTTTCTCAATATGGAAAACTTGTGCGCGTTTTTTTGGGCTTTAAGCCAACCAATTCCTTGAGTAGAGAGAAAATGAAAAAAGGTCCGGATTTAGTTGTAGTACTGATAGCTGTTTTTGTACTAGGAACAGTTGCTACCGGTGTAAGTAACAGCAATATTGAGTTTGTATCTTTGGTGGGGCAGGTATTTACGGGCTAACCGCTGTTAGCAATCCTGTTTACCCATCGTTCTTCTGCATTAAAGCCTCAGCTTTAGTGTAAGGCCCCGACTTCTGCGTTATAGCCTCTTTTTCAGGGTAAGAACCTTTACCATTGGAATAGAAGCTTCAGCCTTGTCATACAGTGTTAGCTTCTGAGTAAAAAAACTATTTACGAGCAGGGAGCCTGTTTTTAGTCTTTGCAGGTTAACGGCGTGCAGGATAGAAGTGGCTTTCTGTCGCCACACCTTCAAGCGGGATATCCCAGCTTTCAGTTTTTAACTGCTCAACCTTCTGCAAATCATGAGCTAATCCAATTAGCTGGGTACCGCGTCCTTTTCTCCAACCCTGTTTAAAGGAGAATGTGCGGTCGTAATAACCGCCGCCCATACCCAGGCGTCCGCCCTCCTCATCAAAGGCGACCAGAGGTAGCAGTACCAGGTCTAACGCCCATGCTGGACGGCGAGGCGCTTTGATCAGCGGTGGCTCATCAATTTTGTATATGTTTTTTCTCAGTTGGGTGTCGCTGTTGTATTCAACAAACCAGAGCCGGTTGTGTTTAATCGGGTGCAGGACCGGTAGATAGCACTGTTTTCCCAGCTGGCGACAATAGTGAATGACCTGTTCCGGACTGATCTCACCATCATTAGCCAGATAGAGTGCAATATTTTTACTACGACGGAACTGCGTTAAGCGACGGATAGTCTGTAGCAGCCCCAGTGCATTTTGTTTTTGCTGGGGCACAGTAAGACGACGTCTGGCATTACGCATTTCGCGACGTAGCTTTTGCTTAAAATCAGGTTTTTTATTCATAGTCCGGAACGGAAAAAGAGAAAAAGAGAAAAAGAATGACTCCCCAAGGCTGCGGCGCTGGTTCTGGCCCTGAACCCGAAGGTTCAAGGTGGTAGCCTCTGTATAGAATTAGGCTTTCCGACTGGCGGACATGCGCATCATCTATACGAAAGACTTCCTAAGGTGTGATTATCGGCTCAAGGGACGTAACCAGACAACCAATAGCCCCAGGGAGCTGACGCTATTATACTGCTGTAAAAGGGAAAGTCAGCTCTTGAATTAAAACTTTATTGTGCTAAAGATCGGCCGGTGTTATTGCCGTAAGTTTATGAAAATAATGCTGATTTAAGTTCTGATGAAAAGAATTCACTCTATAGTCTTACTTGGTAACCTGAATTGAATCCTTGTCTGGCAGAGCTTGCTCTATTAACTGCCCCATCAATTCCAGTCGTTGAGTGACTGCTTGCTGCTCTGATTTATTGCTGCTATGCAGTTCGTAGGCAATATTGAGGGCCGCCATGACGGCGACCTTTTCGGCGCCAATTATTCTTCCGCCAGCTCGGATCTCCTGCATTTTCTTATCCAGGTAAGCTGCTGATTTAATCAGATCCGGCTCTGCATCAGATGGACAGGCAACCACATATTCTTTGCCAAGCAAGGTCACTGAAATATTTCTTGGAGTGTTGTTCATGCCTGTTGCTCCAGGTTTTTCAGGCGGCTGATCATCGCATCGACTTTCTGGCCGGTATGCGTATTCATCTGCAGTAGCTGGCTACGTTCTTCGCGCATGCTACTCAGTTGTTGGCGCAGAGCCTGGTTTTCCTGCTCTAATTTCTGGCAATGGCTAACCAGTTGCGAGATTTGATTTTCCAGCTTGTCTAAGACATATGCAGACATAGTTTCAGGCTCTTTTGTAGGAGCCAGTATAATAAGCGGAAATTGCTCATCAATCGAGACCTGATTCGTGGTGCCGTTAGTGTTGAAGTGCTAGGATATGAGTCCATTAAGATAAGCTGAAACAGAGTAGTGCCGCTCATGTCCGAGACTCAGTCCCCCGAAGAATTTATCCCTGAATATTATGAACTGACCGATGTGCTGACCGCAGAGGACAGTATGACCAGTAGTGCTGCTGAAGTGCATGGTCTGCTGTGCGGTTATCTGTCTGCGGGTGCCCGATTTGGTCACGAAGCCTGGCTTAAGCTGGCTGGCGAACTTATCGATGTTGCCGAATTTCGTCATGAAAGCTCAAAGCTGGCATTGACCGACCTGTATGACGGTGTAGTCGCACAGCTGGAAAACGCTGACTTTGGTTTTCAGTTACTGTTGCCTGATGATGATCTGACGCTGGCTGAACGGGCTGAGGCGCTGGGTAGCTGGTGTCAGGGATACCTGACTGGTTTTGGCTTACATGGCGGTCATACAAATGAATCTCTTACTGATGAGCTGAAAGAAGCCTTGAGTGACATGGAACAGATAGCTCAGATTGAGCTGGCCCCGGAAGAAGATGAAGAAAATGAATCCGATCTGATGGAGCTGCAGGAATATGTCCGTATGGCTTCGATGATGATTTTTAGCGAGTTTAATCCCCAGCAGCCGGATGAACCGGTAGCACCGGGAACAACCCTGCATTGACAGAAAGGTAGCCAGATGCGAATCAGTCAACAAAGCTTTGCTGAACGCCGTCAGAAATTAATGGCGCAGATGAGCGCCGGTAGTGTGGCAATTATTCCCTCCGCCCGGGAAATAGCACGGAATAGGGATGTTGATTATCCGTTTCGTCAGGACAGCGATTTTTACTATCTGACCGGTTTTAATGAGCCGGATGCTGTTCTGGTGTTGGTTCCTGGCCGTACCGAGGGTGTTGTAGTGATGTTTTGCCGCGACCGTGATCCTGAAATGGAGATCTGGAATGGTTATCGCGCAGGCCCCGAAGGGGTGTGCAATCAGTACGGTGCTGACCAGGCTTATGCGATTGATGAGATAGATCAGCAGATGCCGAAGTTACTACAAGGCTGTATTCGCCTTTATTACTCGATCGGCACGGATGAAAAACTCGATAACCAGGTGCGTGGCTGGCTCAATGATATTCGTGCCCAGGCGCGCATGGGTGCGGTAGCGCCGGGCGAAATGGTCATGCTGGATCATTTGCTGCATGAAATGAGGTTATTTAAAGCGGAAGATGAAGCCGAGATGATGCGCGAAGCCGGGCGTATCTCGGCGGAAGCGCATGTACGGGCGATGCAGGCTTGTAAGCCGGGCATGACGGAATATCAGCTAGAAGCTGAGATCACCCACCATTTTGCCGCTAATGGCTGTCGACAGCCCGCTTACTCTTCAATTGTAGGAGGGGGTGATAATGCCTGCGTGTTGCACTACACCGAGAACTGGGACGAGTTACATTCCGGTGACCTGGTATTGATCGATGCGGGTTGTGAGCTGGATTATTACGCCGGTGATATCACTCGAACGTTTCCAGTGTCAGGCAAGTTCAGTCCCGAGCAGCGTGCGGTTTACGAATTGGTATTAAAAGCCCAGCAAGCCTGTATTGATGCCCTGCAACCGGGCGTGCCCTGGAATCGGATTCATGACCTGTCTGTTGAAGTGCTGACAGAAGGGCTGATTGAGCTGGGTCTTTTAAAAGGCGAGCGGGATGAGCTGATTGAAAGTGGCGCTTACCGGGCTTTTTATATGCACCGTATTGGTCACTGGTTGGGTATGGATGTACACGACGTAGGTGACTACAAAATTGCCGGTGACTGGCGTCCACTTGAGCCGGGTATGGTGATGACGGTTGAGCCGGGTATCTATATTTCGCCACAGAATGAACAGGTTGATGAAAAGTGGCGCGGTATTGGTATCCGTATCGAAGATGATGTTCTGATAACCGCAACGGGCAGTGATGTATTAAGCAGTGGCGTGCCTAAGTCTGTTGCCGAGATTGAAGCGCTAATGGGCAGTTAAACGATGAAGCAGCATTACGATATCCTGATTGTTGGTGGCGGTATGGTTGGCGCTAGTCTGGCAACGGCACTGATTCCGGCTGGTCAAAGGTTAGGTCTGTCGATCGCTGTGGTTGAAGCTTTTCCTATGCCCGCCAGTGGCAGCCTGGTATATCAGCCCAGTTACGATGCCCGAGCGACAGCGCTGGCTTACGGTAGTCGCCTGATATACGAACAGATCGGCGTATGGGATCAGTTAAATCAGCATCTGTGCCCGATCAGCGATATTCATGTGTCTGATAAGGGGCGCTTCGGCGTTACCCGGCTTAATGCTGCTCAGGAAAACGTCGCGGCACTAGGTTATGTGGTAGAAAATCACTGGCTGGGTCGGGTGCTGTTAAATCGATTAGAGCAACCTGATGCTGAGCATATTGATCTGCTTTGTCCGGCTGAGGTCACCGCAGTAAGTTATCAGACGGATAATATGGCGGTAAGCCTGCAGCATGAGGGGGCAGAGCACCAGCTGACGGCAGAGTTAGTGGTGATGGCTGACGGCGGTCGTTCAGAGCTGCGCGAACAGTTAGGCATAGGTTATCAACAGCAAAGTTATCAACAGCATGCGTTGGTGACTAATATCAGCCCAGCCGATAGCCATAAGCATATCGCTTACGAACGTTTTACTGATACCGGGCCTATGGCGCTTTTGCCACTTGAAGATGAAGGCAAGAATCATCGTATAGGGCTGGTCTGGACTTTGCCTGATGAGCAGGTTGATGAAGTGATGGCGCTGTCAGATGAGCAATTTATCAGCCGGGTTCATGAGCGCTTTGGTTATCGTGCCGGAGCATTTGTAAAAGTGGGTGAACGCTTTAGTTACCCTCTCAAACTGAGTCTTGCTGATGAGCAGGTGCGTAAAGGGCTGGTGGTTCTGGGTAATGCTGCTCACTCGCTGCATCCTATTGCCGGACAGGGGTATAACCTGGCGTTGCGAGGCGTTGTCTCTCTGGCTGCAGAGCTTATTCGAGCCCGTGAAGCGGGTGTTAATTTGGGCGAACTGGATCATTTGTCCCGTTTTGCTGATCAGGTGAAAAGTGATCAAAGCAAAACCATAGGCTTCAGTGATAAAACCATGAAGCTATTTTCTAATAGTAATTCATTGCTGGCTTTAGGGCGTAGCGCCGGACTGCAGTTGATGGATTGCTGTCCTCTGGCGAAAACTGTTTTTGCCCGCAGTGCTATGGGGTTAGATGTTGCTACCCCTGATCTGCGTTAGCCTGAGCTGGAGAACCGATCATGACAGAACAGACTCAAGCCGATCTGGTTATTGTAGGCGCGGGAATGGTTGGCCTGACACTGGCCGCACTGTTGGCCGATACCGATCTGCAGATTCATATCCTGGAAAGTCGGGATCTGGACCCCTCGGATGCCCTGCAGTGGGAAGCCGGAATACGAGCTTCCGGGTATGATCCCCGGGTCAGCGCGTTAACTATCGCTTCGCAGCAGGTCTTAAGCGTTGCCGGTGCCTGGCAATATATAGAACAGATGCGGTTAATGCCTTATCGCCAGATGGATGTCTGGGATGGTGAAGGTACCGGACAGATTAAATTTGACTGTACAGAGCTGCATGAGCCCTGTCTGGGGCATATTGTTGAAAACCGGGTGACCCAGGCGGCGCTGTGTCAGGTGGTGGCTGAGCAGGATAATGTCACCTTCTGTGCCGGAGAACAGCTAACCGATCTGACCGAAGTGGATGCAGAAGGTCTACGCAGGCTACAGCTGAGTAGTGGCAGGTCGATCCAGGCTAAGCTGGTTGTGGCTGCTGATGGCGCCTTGTCTAATACCCGTCGTTTGGCTGGAATAGGCATGTGGGAATGGGACTATGGCCATCACGCGATAGTAACGACAGTGACAACCGAGCAACCGAACCGGGCAACCTGTTGGCAACGGTTTACTGAAGATGGGCCGTTGGCATTTCTACCCTTGTCTGATGAGTGTCTCAGTTCTATTGTCTGGTCTACCTCACCTGATCATGCCCGTGTATTGATGGAGTTAGATGATGCTGAATTCTGTACGGCGTTAGAGCAGGCGTTTGAGTCGCGTCTGGGTAAAGTGACGGCGACCGATAAACGCTTTGTTTTTCCCCTGCGACAACGGCATGCCCGACAATATGTTAAAGAGGGTTTTGCTGCGATAGGTGATGCGGCTCACACTATCCACCCTTTGGCGGGGCAGGGCGTGAACTTAGGTTTGATGGATGCTGCGGCACTGGCAGAGAATATTCTGGAAGGTATTGAGACAGGCAAGCACTGGCATTCTGAGTTTCATCTGCGCCGTTTTCAACGGGCCCGTCAGAGTGATAATTTACAGATGGCTGCCACCATGGAAAGCTTTAAGCGGTTGTTTAATTCTTCCCAGCCACTGGCGTTATTATTGCGTAATTCCGGTATGAATCTGATGAACCAATTGGCTCCGGTGAAAAATCATATCGTACAGCAGGCTATGGGGCTGAGTGGCAATCTGCCTAAGCTGGCTCAGCGCCCTGTACGAGATTAAAAACTGACTAGACTATTATTTAGATTAACAGATGGGTATCAGTTGAGTGTCCGGATTGCGCAAAATTTGCACTAACCGTTTAATCTATATACATTGGCATCCCTTTTTGGCATTGGCAGGTTATCGCCAGGCTGAGTCTGAGAATAAGAACTAAGGATAAAGGCCCGTACACCGGCCTCAGGAACAAGAGTTACATTTATGGGACAGAAGACCGCACTTTACGAAAAGCACCAGCAGATGAATGCCAAACTGGTTGATTTTGGTGGTTGGGATATGCCGATTAACTACGGCTCGCAGGTAGAAGAACATCACATAGTGCGTAAAGATGCGGGAATGTTTGATGTCTCGCATATGACCGTAGTTGACGTCACAGGCGCTGATGCTAAAGAGTATCTGCAGTACTTGCTGGCTAATGATGTTGCTGGTTTAAAGCAGCAGGGTAAGGCGATGTACAGCGCGATGCTGAATGAGACCGGCGGCGTGGTTGATGATCTGATTGTTTATCTGATGACTGAGCCTCATGTCGGCGGAGAATGGTTTCGGGTGGTTGTGAACTGCGCTACCCGTGAAAAAGATCTGCGTTGGATGGCTGACCATACTGCTCATTTTGATAATGTCGCGCTAACCGAACAGCCGGACCTGGCAATGGTTGCCATTCAGGGGCCTAACGCGCGTAGTAAAGTCGCATCGGTACTGAGTGAATCCCGGGTTAAGCTGATTGATGATCTGACGGTCTTTCAGGGTGTAGAGTCTGAAGGCTGGTTTTTTGCAAGAACTGGCTATACTGGTGAGGATGGTCTTGAGGTGATGGTACCTGAAGATGAAGTCGCCGGTTTTTGGCAGGCGCTTGCTGATGCCGGCGTTAGTCCTTGTGGGCTGGGTGCGCGGGATACCTTGCGACTGGAAGCCGGCATGAATCTTTACGGTGCCGACATGGATGAAAAGGTATCTCCGCTGGCCGCCAACATGGGCTGGACTATTGCGTGGGAGCCTGCCGAACGTAATTTTGTGGGTCGTGAGGTGCTGGAGCAGCAACGTCAGGCCGGCGTGAAAGAAAAGATGATTGGGCTGGTGCTGGAGGCCCGTGGTGTTCTGCGCAGCCATCAGAAAGTAATTATCAATGGTGAGGAAGCTGGCGAGATAACCAGTGGTACATTCTCTCCGACACTGGGCTGCTCAATTGCGATGGCCAGGGTAGCAGCCGGTGCGATCGAAAGCTGTCATGTCGATATGCGTGGCAAGCAGGTTGAAGTAAAAGTAGTGAAACCGTCATTTGTACGTAATGGCGCAAAAGTATTTTCATAAACTCTTAATGTAGGAAAGAGAAAATGAGCGATATCCCAAGCGATCTGAAGTATGTTGCCAGCCATGAATGGATCCGAGATGAGGGCGATGGTGTAGTAACTATTGGTGTTACTGACCATGCACAGGACCTTCTGGGTGATGTGGTTTTTGTAGAATTGCCAGATGTGGGTACTGAGTACGATAATGGCGATGATATCGGTGTGGTTGAATCGGTAAAAGCGGCATCAGATATTTATGCGCCACTAAGCGGTGAGATTGTTGCCGTAAACGAAGAGCTGGAAGATTCACCTGAGCAGGTTAATAGCGACCCTTATGGTGATGGCTGGTTTATTAAGCTTCGTCTGTCAGATACGTCTGAGCTGGATGCCCTGTTAGATGCAGAAGGTTACGCTGAGCTGTGTGAAGCAGAAGCTTAAAACCTGGTGTCTACTCATAAGCCCTGCCTTTGGCAGGGCTTTCTGTTTTCAGGGTCGTGGGCGATATAATTCCTGCTATCCATTTGAATAAAATTTTCTGAAGGTAATTCCCTTGCAACAACTACGTTTGAATGCTGGCGCCGATAAGCGTCTCCGTGGTGGCCATGTCTGGATCTACAGTAATGAAGTCAACACAAAGGAAACACCGCTAAAGCAGTTTGAACCTGGTGAGCAGGTAGTGGTTGAGAGTGCGGGCGGTAAGGCGTTAGGGTTGGCTTATATTAATCCTAATACACTCATCTGTGGCCGTTTATTTAGTCGTACAGTGAAGACGCCACTGGATCGTTCGCTGATCGTGCACCGTCTGAATATTGCGCTTTCTCTGCGTGAAGCGTGCTTTGATAAGCCTTGCTATCGTTTGGTGTTTGGCGACAGTGATGGTTTGTCTGGTCTGGTGATCGACCGTTTCTTCGATATCTTTGTTGTGCAGATCTCTACCGCAGGTATGGAGTTGCTGAAAGAGGATATCGTTGCTGCGATTGAAAAAGTATTCAAACCTCAGGGTATCTTGTTCCGCAATGATGGCAAAATGCGTCAGACGGAAGGGCTCGAAAGTTACTCTGAAGTGGCGTTTGGCGAAGTGCCTGAACTGGTGCCTTTTGAAGAAAACGGTGTGCCTTTTGTGGCGCCGGTTCATAAAGGCCAGAAAACCGGTTGGTTTTATGATCACCGCCTTAACCGCGCGCGGATGCAACAACATGTGCAGGGCAAGCGGGTACTGGATCTGTTTAGTTACATTGGTGGTTGGGGCGTACAGGCGCTGGCTGCGGGTGCAGACCATGTGACTTGTCTGGATGCTTCTGAGTTTGCCTTGGATGTTGCTGATGAGAATGCCCGTCTGAATGATGCTTCAGATCGCTTCCAGACATTACATGGTGATGCCTTCAATGGCTGTAAAATGTTGCTGGAAGAAGATGAAAAGTTTGATGTGGTGATTCTGGATCCACCGGGCTTTATTCAGAAGCGTAAGGATATCCGTAACGGCGAGCAGGCCTATAAGCGGATGAACCAGTTGGCGATGCGTCTGGTGGCTAAGAATGGCATCCTGATCTCGGCGTCCTGTTCTATGCACCTGCAGCGTGAGCGGCTGGTGGATATCATTCGCTCTGAAAGCCGTGCACTGGATCGTCAGGCGCAGATCTTTGATCAGGGTCATCAGGGCGGTGACCATCCGGTGCATCCGGCCATCCCGGAAACGGATTACCTTAAATCCTACTTTGTCAGGATGCTGCCTGTATCCTGATGCCCGATGGGGTATTGCGGAATTAAAAAAATGCGCCATTGGCGCATTTTTTTTTATCTCTCAGACTGCTCTTTATGCAACCCGGCAATGTTTTAGTTGCTGATTCAGGGCCGCCATGACTTCGCCTCTGCGTACTACGCCGACCAGTTTATCGCCATCCATTACGGGGTAAATTTTGGGCTTATTAGTCGCCATCATCTGGGCCATTTCAAGAATGGTATTGGTTGGTTTAACGGTCAATGGCTCTTTATGCATCATATCTCTGACCAGAACATGGCTGTCGCAATGATAGCTGTCATCCAGTAAGTAGGGGATACAGTCATGCTCGGATAAGAAACCCACCAGTTTTTTCTGGTTATCCACAACCGGTAGTCCGATTACTTTGTTGCTCATTAAATGATCTACCGCCTGTGCCAGAGACATCTCTTCATGCAATGGAACCAGGTGTTCAGACATGATGTCCTGTATCAGAATCATTGTCTTATCCTCCTGTTTGGGAATCTCTGAACAAGCCCTGAAATTAGCAGGTGCTAGCTGAAGTGCGTCATCATTGACCATGGTTTTGAATCAGTTCTTATTGGCAGATTCCTTGGTTACTAATTACAGTGTTGCACTGAATACAGGATTTCACCAATCAGATAAGGCTATCTGACCGATAGCGACAATCTAAGATCCCTTTGCTGGTCATAAAAAAGCCCGGCATAAGCCGGGCTTTTAAAAATCTTTAGCATTATCGCAGGCTGATAATCGGCCAGCTGTTCGCTTCAGCGGCTTGTTTGAGTAGCTCATCAGGGTCAACAGCTACCGGATTGCTGACAAGATCTAACAGAGGTTTGTCATTGATAGAGTCGCTATAAAAATAGCTGCCTTCCAGTGAGTGATCATTGTCATTCAACCAGCTATTGAGGCGTTCAACTTTGCCCGCCTGAAAGCAGGGAGTACCCGCTATCTTACCGGTATACTGACCTTCTATCTGTTCAGGATCGGTTGCCAGAGTATCATCAACGCCTAGTTTTGCGGCGATAGGGCCGGTAACAAAACGGTTGGTTGCTGTAATGATAAGGAGGAAATCGCCCTGATCCCGATGCTTTTGTAATAACGTTGCGGCTTTATCCAGCATCATCGGCGCTACCTTTTCCTGCATAAACTGATCATGCAGTGCTTGTAGCGTGGCAGCGTCATTTTCGGCTAGCGGCTTTAGTGCAAATTCCAGGAATTCAAATATATCCAGAGTGCCGGCTTTGTACTGCTGATAAAAATAGTCATTTGCCTGACGGTATGCCTCAACATCGACAATGCCCTTTTCGCATAGGAACTCGCCCCAGGCATGATCACTATCACCATTTAACAAGGTATTATCTAAATCGAAAATCGCCAGACTCAATTTTGTATCTCCAACCGTTTGAAAGAGCGCTTAGGATAGTGGCTCGGCATGGCGTAGGCAATTGTTAATCAGCTCTATTTGCTGAACTACCTGATATTATGGAACAATAGCTGAAAAGATTTTGTAAGGAATTCACCGTGATAGATTCAGATGGGTTCAGGCCGAATGTCGGTATCATTCTGGCTAACTCGATGGGTCAGGTGCTTTGGGCAAGACGAATAGGTCAGAATGCGTGGCAGTTCCCTCAAGGGGGGATTAACGAGGAAGAGACGCCAGAACAGGCGATGTACCGGGAATTGAAAGAAGAGATCGGTCTCACCTCTGCTGATGTCGAGGTGATTGCTGTCACCCGGGGTTGGTTACGCTACCGACTGCCCAAACGTATGATCAGGCACCATTCCCATCCGGTTTGTGTAGGACAGAAGCAAAAATGGTTTCTGTTACGAATGTTGAGTGAAGATAATGCTGTGTCAATTGATGACACAGATTCCCCCGAGTTTGATGGCTGGCGCTGGGTTAGTTACTGGTACCCGCTGGGTCAGGTAGTTGCGTTTAAACGGGATGTATACCGTAAAGCGATGCGTGAGTTATCACCGAAGCTAACCCGGCTGGTTTTGGGAGGCTGGTAGTCTGGGACTTATTCGCAGGCTTCCTGAGAGTTTGTAAGCTAAAAGGAGATTGACTGCATGCTGGAAACGCTGCGCAAGATTGTACAGGAAGTTAACGCCGCACCGGACCTTGAATCGGTGCTGGATGTTATTGTACGCCGGGTACAGCGCGCAATGCGTACAGATGTATGCTCAATTTATCTGCTTGATCAGGAGCGGGAGCGTTATGTCTTGATGGCAACCCAGGGACTTAATAAAAAGTCAGTGGGTCAGGCATCTTTGTCTCTGGATGAAGGTGTTGTTGGCCATGTGGGGCAGCGAGCCGAGCCGATCAACCTTGAAGATGCAGCGACCCATAGCTCCTATACCTACATTAAAGGCACCGGCGAACATAAGTTTCACGCCTTTCTGGGTGTGCCTATTATCCACCACCGCAGTTTGCTCGGCGTACTGGTAATTCAACAAAAAGCGATCCGTAAATTCGATGAGGCCGAAGAGGCCTTTATGGTCACTATGTCGGCGCAGTTGGCAGGTGTTATCGCCCATGCTGAAGCGACCGGCTCGCTTACCCAGGTGGCTGGCCAGGAAAAATCTGAATCAGACCGTAAGTTTGAAGGTGTATCGGGTTGCATTGGTGTTGCTATTGGCCCGGCGGTAGTAATGACGCCGTTGGCAGATCTTGATGGTGTTCCGGAACGTAAGATCGACGATATCAAAGCTGAGATTACCAAGTTTAAACAGGCATTAGCTCAGGTTCGTCGGGATATTAAGAAAGTCGGGCGTAGTCTGGCGAAGCGGTTGCGCTCAGAGGAACGAGAGCTGTTCGATGTATATATCCGGATGCTGGATGATAACGCCCTGGCGGGTGAGATTATTGCCCGTATTAAGGAAGGTCAGTGGGCTCAGGGGGCACTTAAGCTTGTCATCGGGGAACATGTAAAACAGTTTTCCCTGATGGATGATCCTTATCTGCGAGAGCGGGCCACCGATATAAAAGATCTGGGCCGCAGAATGCTCACCTGCCTGCAGGAATCCGGCCCGGCTCTGTCTGAAATTGTTTTTCCTGAAAATACCATTTTAGTTGCCGATGAGCTTACCCCGGCCATGCTGGGTGAAGTACCCACTGAAAAGTTGATGGGGCTGCTTTCAGTTAATGGTTCAGGTAACTCCCATGCGGCAATTCTTGCCCGTTCCATGGGAATCCCGACCGTGATGGGTGCCGTTGATCTGCCATATACCCGGATTGAAGGCCTGCCTGTGATTCTTGATGGATATTCTGGTCGGGTGTTTGTAAACCCTTCAGACGATCTTGAGCAATGCTATCGGGACATCATCCGTGAAGAGAATGAAGTTAATGCCGGACTTGAGGGGCTGAAAGAGCTGCCGGCAGAAACCACCGATGGTTACCGTATGCCGTTGTGGGTAAATACCGGCTTAGTGACTGATGTGGCGCGTTCGCTTGATCGGGGTGCTGAAGGTATCGGTCTGTATCGTACAGAGATTCCATTTATGATCAGGGACTTCTTCCCCAGTGAATATGATCAGATGGAAACTTACCGGCGTCAGTTAGAAGCCTTTGCTCCGCGGCCTGTGACGATGCGAACGCTGGATATCGGTGGTGACAAACCTTTGCCTTATTTCCCTATACAGGAAGACAATCCGTTCCTGGGCTGGCGTGGTATTCGGGTGACTCTGGATCATCCTGAGATTTTTCTGGTGCAGATCCGTGCGATGCTGCGGGCTGCAGAAGGTCTGGATAATCTGCGTATCATGTTGCCGATGGTAACGAATGTGCAGGAAGTAGAAGAATCCAAAAAACTAATTAATCAGGCGGTGGATGAGCTGCGCGAAGAAGGTCACGTGGTCAATCAGCCGCTTATCGGCGTCATGATCGAAGTACCTGCTGCGGTTTATCAGGTACGCCGTTTTGCCCGACGGGTTGATTTTATTTCGGTAGGTTCAAATGACCTGACTCAATACCTGTTAGCGGTCGATCGAAATAATCCCAGGGTTGCCGGGCTGTATGTGTCTTATCATCCTGCGGTATTGAAAGCGTTGCAGTTTATTGCCCGTGAAGCGCATAAAGAAAATGTATCGGTCAGTATCTGTGGTGAGATGGCAGCCGATCCCGGTGGTGCGATTCTGCTGATGGCAATGGGCTATGATGTGTTGTCGATGAACGCGACGAACTTACCGAAAGTGAAGTATGCGATTCGGGGCGTAAGCTTTGAGCGGGCCAAGGACCTGCTGGATCGGATTATCGTTATGGATGATCCGGATAAGATTCATATGATGTTGCGTAAGACGCTCAAAGATCTTGGTCTGGGGCAGCTTCCCCGGCCAACTATTCCAGACTAAACAGTTACCAGCCCCGGTAGTTGTTTAGCTAAGCGCTAGATGCAGGAAGCTGCAGCATGAAGCGTTTTCTCTCTATTGCACCACTGTGATCGTAATTCTGTTCCAGTATTTCGGTCTGGCCATCATATTTCTGCAAGATAACGGTAGTCGCCCGGGTGCCATAGTTCTCCATTTGAATAAAACTGGAGGATAGCTTTCGTTCCCAGTCCTGGCTGATACCGGTATCAGGTAGCAGGTGGTCTGGATACTGGTCTTTATTTTCCATGAGCTGAATCAGTTGCTCTGCATTGATTTCACCGCTATCGATAACCTGCTTGAGAGCTGATTTACGGCTGTCTGATTTTGGCCAGGGTGTATTCAATAGCGCATTACTCAGTCCGTGAATTCCCGGTTGTATCTGGGCGGGTTGCTCACTTCGGTTAGAAAGGTAGTAGAGCGAATGACCATCATCGATCAGCTGGTTAAAGCCATCGTAAGCAGGTAGTTCTGTGGCTTTGATGAAATCTGTACAGCTAAGATTGCTGTTAATAAAATCCAGCGCTAGAAACCCCCGTGATTGTTTGCCCTGCGCTTTTATACGACCGTTTCGATGATTGGTCAGGGCGGAAAAACGACCGTTGCGGTTCATGCCAAGCCAGGTGCCTCCCTGCTCCAGGTCCTGACCGGCGAGCAGTTCAGGTTGTTCTGCCCAAAATTGCATCGCTCGGGTCGGCCGGGGAAAAAACTCATCCCGGTTAGCGGTCAGAATCAGTTTATAGTCGGGATGATATTTATAGGCAAAAACGATCAGGCACACTTTCTGGTCCGTTGTTGGTTATCAGGCTTTTATTAAAAACTAATCTGATGCAGATATCTATGGAACCTGTGGGCTTATTAGTAGGTCCCTATTGTGTCATGCGCATTGGGCATGTTTATATCTGAGCAGTTTTGATAAAAGAGGAATAGGGAATTCATGTGGATTCACGAAATTGACCCGGTTGCCATTGCACTAGGGCCGCTAAAAATTCACTGGTATGGCCTGATGTATCTGGTTGGCTTTGGTTCGGCCTGGTATCTGGGTATGCGCAGGGCGCGTAAGCCGGGTTCGGGCTGGGACGAACAGCAGATCTCTGATCTGATTTTTTGGGGTGCGATCGGTGTCGTGCTGGGTGGGCGTTTTGGTTATGTGTTGTTCTATAACTTTAGCCAGTTTCTGGCAGATCCGTTGTGGCTATTTGCCGTGTGGGAAGGGGGAATGTCTTTCCATGGAGGCTTGTTGGGTGTTATCGCAGCGATTGCACTGTTCGGTTACAAGTATCAAAAGAGTTTTTTTGATATAGGTGATTTTATTGCACCTCTGATACCTATCGGTTTGGGTGCCGGTCGTGTGGGTAATTTTATCGGTGGTGAACTCTGGGGCAGAGCAACCGATCAGAGTTGGGGTGTTGTTTTCCCCCGGGCAGGTGATGCCTTAGCGCGTCACCCGTCACAGCTGTATGAATTTGTGCTGGAAGGCGTCGTCATGTTTATTCTGTTATGGCTATATTCTGCCCGTCCACAGCCGAAGATGGCCGTTTCCGGCATGTTCCTGTTGTTGTATGGTTTGTTCCGCTCTTCAGTTGAGTTCTTCCGGGAGCCCGATGGTCATATAGGTTTTATCGCCCTGGACTGGCTCACCATGGGTCAGTTGTTGTCGCTGCCAATGATTCTGTTAGGTGTTGTGCTCATTATGCTGGCTTATCGGAACAGCGCTGCAGTGAAAGCTTGCTGAGAGGCGTTGTTGTGATAAAAAAAATGCCCGCTTGAAAGCGGGCATTTTTTATTTTGGGGCTATACCGAGAACGGATAGGCGATCGGCTCGTGATGCTGATAGTCTTCAACTTCAAAATCATCAGTAGTGACCCAGGTTTCCAGATCTTCCAGTGTTTTAATATCAGGATTAATCTTAAAGGTTGGTAGTGGCATAGGCTCTCGTTTCAGCTGAACATCGCGCATCAGTTCCAGCTGGTCTTCATAGATATGGGCGTTAACAATTTTATGGTATGCCTTACCCGGTTTATGGCCGGTGATCTGGGCCATAATAGCCAGGAAGAAGTAGACCTGTACCATATTAAAGTTGAGCCCTAAGGGGACGTCGCAACTACGCTGAGTACTGTTCAGATATAGCGTGTCACCCAGCAACGAGAAATGATGGCTATACATGCAGGGACGCAGGCAGCCCATATGAAACGCTCCGGGATGGTAAAAGGTGTAGATTTCACCCCGGTCATCGATACCCTTTGACAGGTCGTCGACAATCTTGCGCAGCAGGTCGATACTGCCGCCGTCTGGCTTCGGAAAGTTACGGCCTATCTTGCCGTAGATAAAACCGCAATCATCGGCGCCCTTGCGGTAAGGGTTTGCCAGCCAGGCTTCATTATTGTTGGCATTAGCGTCCCAGGTCTTGGTACCGATCCTGCGAAAATCAGCAGCATTGTCATAACCGCGGATATAACCCAGTAGCTCAGCAATAGCAGACTTCCAGAAGCTTTTGCGGGTTGTAACGAGGGGGAATTCTCCGGCACCTACATCGTAGGTAAGATCGGCATTGATAACGGTCAGGCAGCGCTTCCCGGTGCGTTCATTCTCCACCCAAACGCCTTCATCAACAATTTGCTGGCAAAGATCGAGGTACTGTCTCATTGGTTTGTTATCCAGAGCTGTGTTTAAATTCGCTAAGCAATCTTATCAAAGCTGAACAGCGTACGGTATCTGTATTAAGGGGAAGTAATGAAGCTGGCAATTATTGTGGCCCAGGCCGAAAACCGGGTGATCGGTATTAATAATAATCTGCCCTGGCATCTGCCGGAGGATCTGCGTTATTTCAAGCAGGTAACTATGGGTAAACCGATCATCATGGGGCGCAAGACCTTCGAATCTATCGGGCGTCCGTTACCCGGCCGAACAAATATCATTATTAGCCGGGATAGTAGTTATCAGCCGGATAATGTAAAAGTGGTGAATAGCCTGGAAGCCGCCCGGGATCTTGCTGAAAGTATCTGCACTATTGATGGTTGTGATGAGGCGATGATTATTGGGGGGGCGCAAATTTATGATCAGGCCCTGCCTATGGCAGACCGCTTGTATCTGACACAGGTGCATGCCGAAGTGAATGGTGATGCCTGGTTCCCAGCGTTTCATCCGGGAGACTGGGTAGAGATAGGGCGTGATGATTTTCAAGCCGAGGGGCATAATCCTTATGATTACAGCTTTATTGTCCTGCAACGTATCAGTTGAACGGAACACTTATGATTGAGCCGCTGTTAGCAATACTGGCCGATGGGAAGTTTCACTCGGGTCAGGATCTGGGGAAAATGCTGGGTGTTAGTCGAAGCGCTGTCTGGAAGCAGATAAAGCTGATTGAAGAGTCCGGGATAGAGGTCTACAGCATTAAAGGCCGTGGCTATCGGATTCCTGGTGGTCTGGATCTGCTTAACCCGGAGTTGATTGATGAAGCTCTGCTGGCAGATGTAAAACAGCGGCTATCGAATATATCGGTTAATCTGACCATACCTTCAACCAATGCGATGGCAATGCAGGCGGTTTATACCGATGGCCATGGCTCACTTTATCTGGCTGAACAGCAAACCGCGGGTCGTGGTCGAAGGGGGCGGGACTGGGTTAGCCCGTTCGCAGGTAATCTCTACTTCTCGTTGACCTGGCAGTTTAATAATGGGGCGGCAGCGCTGGAAGGGTTAAGCCTTGCGGTAGGCGTTGCTCTGGTGCGGGGGCTGAAGCGTATAGGTATCGATGGCGTTGAAGTTAAATGGCCTAATGATCTGCTCTGGCGAGGTCGTAAGCTGGCGGGCGTGTTGCTGGAAATGAGTGGCGATGCATCCGGTGAGTGCTATGTGGTTATCGGTGTAGGGATCAATGTGAAGATGCCCGAGTCAGCATCCGGGGCAATCGATCAGCCCTGGACAGATCTGCAGCAGATCGCCGGTAACGCTCCGTCACGCAGTGTGCTTATTGCTGAGCTAATGAATGAGCTGGTGCCAGTGCTTGAGCAATTCTCTGAGACTGGCTTCGCGCCTTTTGTCGATGAGTGGCAGCGTGTTAATGCGCATAGCGATCAGGCGATCAGTCTGCAGATAGGGCCGCGGCAGGAATTAGGGGTGTGCCGGGGTGTGGATAAGTCAGGGGCTCTGCTGTTAGAAGGTACTGATGGTGAATTGCAAAGCTATCATGGCGGAGAAGTGAGTGTGCGGCTGGCATGAGTACTCTGGATATAGATGTAGGCAACACTTTTCTTAAATGGCGAATAGAAGGTCAGGCATTACGTGGCCGGGTTCGTCATGCGGATATTGTTCAGGCGGACTGGCCAGAGCTGGTTAGCCGGGTGCGGGTGGCATCAGTCGCGGGTGATCAGGTTAATCAGAGCTTAAGTGAGTTCGTTGTAAGGCGATGGAATGTCACCGCTGAATTTGCCCGAACAACAGCGGTGGGGGCGGGTGTAACCAATAGCTATGCAGATCCTTCCCGTATGGGGGTTGATCGTTGGTTGGCAATTTTGAGTGCCTGGCACAGAACAAACTCAGAATGTTGGGTGGTTGATTGCGGTAGTGCGATAACGGTTGAACAAATTAGTAGCGATGGTGTGCATCAGGGGGGCTACATTATTCCCGGGCTGCAACTGATGAGTAAAAATCTGCTTAGTAATACTGCCGAGATCATAGTTGATCACTCAATAGCACAGTTTAATGCTGAACCGGGTACCAATACCTCAGAGGCGGTACAGCATGGTCTTAACCTGATGCTCTCAGCGCTGGCTGAGAAAATTATGCGCAGTGCCGGGTCAGCACCGGTCTACGTGACAGGTGGGGATGGGGAACTGTTTTGTTCTTTGGCGTCCGGGTCTGTCTGGTGTCCTGATCTGGTTATGGAAGGTTTGCCATTGGCGATGGGGCAATAGAATGCGTTGGTTGTTCATGGCACTCTTGCTGGTCAATTTACTGTTTTTTGCATGGCAGATGCGACCCGCAAATGAAGTGGTTGAGCAAAAGCTGCCCGATAATATCGCCCGAATTCGGTTGTTGGGCGAAGTCGATAGCTCATTACTGCTGCCACGGCATAAAGTATCAGAGGCTGAGTTGGTTGATGGTAGGGCTGATAAACCAAATTCATCAGCTGAAATTGAGGCGGGGTCTGAGATTGAATCGGAAGCTGAATCTGAATCTGAATCTGAAGTAAGTCAGCGCTGGTGTCAGGTTATCAGTGGTGTGCGGCAACAAAGCGTTGCCGGGGAGATTCGTCAGCGCCTCAAGGATGCAGGATTTGATGCTGAGATTGAGTTAAAAGATGTAGAAAGGACAATCGCCTTTGAGCTCGTGTTGGAAAAGCCCGGTAGTCCAGAGCAGCGCCAGGCGTTATTGAATAAACTGGCGCAGCTGAACCTGATGCAGGAACCGGCGATGTTAAATGGAAATTCTGCGTATATTATTGGTCGATATAGTAGTCGGGCGGAGCTGAATAAAGCCCGGATTGCCCTGGTTGGTGTGTTGGAACCCAGTCTTTATCAGGTTGTAGCTAAAGAAAACCATTTTGAGGTTTGGCTTGAGTTAAATGATCCCGATAAAACTACCAATGAAATCAAACGGCTAGCGCAATATTTTCCTCAGGAAATAAAAATTGAAAAAAAACTTTGTAAAGGGGTTGCAAGCGTGGGGGTGCGTGATTAATATATGCGCCACTTCGCTGCTGATGCCGGTATAGCTCAGTTGGTAGAGCAACTGACTTGTAATCAGTAGGTCCCGAGTTCGACTCTTGGTGCCGGCACCATTTTGGTGGCGAAGTATTGGTAAGGTGGGGTTCCCGAGTGGCCAAAGGGATCAGACTGTAAATCTGACGCGCGAGCTTCGGTGGTTCGAATCCACCCCCCACCACCATCAGACTGAAAAGGCGGGTATGGTACAATGGTAGAACCTCAGCCTTCCAAGCTGATGATGCGGGTTCGATTCCCGCTACCCGCTCCAGTCGTTGTGCTCATGTAGCTCAGGGGTAGAGCACACCCTTGGTAAGGGTGAGGTCGGCGGTTCAAATCCGCCCATGAGCTCCAGAATTATTCAGAGGGTAGATATAGCAATATGTCTGCCCTTTGTTGTATTTGGCAGCGTGGAAATTCACAACTTATTTTCGTTAGGTATTTAAAATGGCTAAAGAGCAATTTGAACGTAATAAGCCGCACGTTAACGTTGGTACTATTGGCCACGTTGACCACGGTAAAACAACTCTGACTGCTGCACTGACGCGTGTTTGTGCAGAAGTATTCGGTGGTACTGCAGTAGCATTCGACGGTATCGACAACGCACCAGAAGAGCGTGAGCGTGGTATCACTATCGCAACGTCTCACGTTGAGTATGATTCAACTGAGCGTCATTACGCGCACGTTGACTGCCCAGGACACGCTGACTATGTGAAGAACATGATCACCGGTGCTGCTCAGATGGACGGTGCTATTCTGGTATGTGGTGCGACTGATGGCCCTATGCCACAGACTCGTGAGCACATTCTGCTGTCTCGTCAGGTTGGTGTACCTTACATCGTTGTATTCCTGAACAAAGCTGACCTGTTGGCTGAAGATTGCGGCGGCGTTGACTCTGAAGAGTACGAAGAGATGCTGGAGCTGGTTGAAATGGAGCTGCGTGAGCTGCTGGACCAGTACGAATTCCCAGGTGACGACACTCCAATCATCGCTGGTTCTGCTCTGATGGCTCTAAACGGTCAGGATGATAACGAACTGGGTACTACTGCTGTTAAGAAGCTGGTAGAAGCGCTGGATTCTTACATTCCTCAGCCGGAGCGTGCAATCGATCAGCCATTCCTGATGCCTATCGAGGACGTATTCTCTATCTCTGGTCGTGGTACTGTAGTAACAGGCCGTGTTGAGCGTGGTATCGTTAAGACTGGCGAAGAAATTGAAATCGTTGGTATTCGTGAGACGACTACAACTACCTGTACTGGTGTTGAGATGTTCCGTAAGCTGCTTGACGAAGGTCGTGCAGGCGAGAACGTTGGTGCGCTGCTGCGTGGTACTAAGCGTGATGACGTTGAGCGTGGTCAGGTACTGGCTAAGCCAGGTTCTATCACTCCTCACACTCGTTTCGAAGGTGAAGTATACGTACTGTCCAAGGATGAAGGTGGTCGTCACACTCCTTTCTTCAAGGGCTACCGTCCACAGTTCTACTTCCGTACAACTGACATCACCGGTGCTTGTGAGCTTCCAGAAGGTGTTGAAATGGTAATGCCAGGTGATAACATCAAGATGGATGTTACCCTGATCAACCCAATCGCGATGGAAGAAGGTCTGCGTTTTGCGATCCGTGAAGGCGGTCGTACTGTAGGTGCGGGCGTTGTATCAAAAATCATCGAGTAATCGTTGGTTTTTAGCAACTTAAGTGTTGCAACCTGCTAGGGTGGCGTGTAATATACGCCTCCCTAGTTAGCACTAGGCCAGTGGCTCAATTGGCAGAGCAGCGGTCTCCAAAACCGCAGGTTGGGGGTTCGAGTCCCTCCTGGCCTGCCAACTCTTTTCTGAGTTGGTATCTAACCTAGTCAAAGCAAACCATCAAATACCGAGGCCGATCGTGAGCTCAAAAGTGACTTCCGAAGGTTCAAAGCTAGATGGCCTGAAGTGGGCTGTTGTGGTAGCGCTGGTCGCTGCCGGTGTAGTAGGAAATTCTGTTTATTCAGAAGAGTCTTTGCTGTATCGCGTTATTGCGCTTCTGGTTCTGGCGGGTATTGCTGGCTTTATCGCCTTGCAGACTGCTAAAGGCGCGGCGTTCTTTACTTTGTTTAAAGAAGCCAAATCTGAAATTCGTAAAGTTGTCTGGCCTACGCGTCAGGAAACTATTCAGACAACGTTAATCGTTACAGCGGTTGTTCTGATTGTAGGATTGTTTTTGTGGGGTCTTGACTCGTTGCTGAGTTGGGGTGTCTCCGGCGTAATCGGATAAGAGGAAAGAGGCATGGCTATGCGTTGGTATGTTGTACATGCGTACTCCGGTTATGAGAAGCGTGTAATGAATACTCTGAAGGAGCGTGTTGAATTGCACGGTATGCAGGATGGCTTCGGCGAAATCCTGGTTCCTACAGAGGAAGTTGTAGAAATTCGTGAAGGTAAGAAGCGCAGGTCTGAGCGTAAGTTTTATCCGGGTTATGTTCTTGTTCAGATGGATATGAACGATGAAACATGGCACTTGGTTAAAGATACGCCGCGCGTAATGGGCTTTATTGGTGGTACTGCTGATAAGCCTGCGCCAATTACCGAGAAAGAAGCAGATGCAATTCTGCAGCGTGTTGAGAGTGGGGTCGATCAGCCTCGTCCTAAGACAATGTTTGAGCCGGGTGAAATGGTTCGCGTTATCGAGGGGCCTTTTGCAGACTTCAATGGCGTTGTGGAAGAAGTTAATTATGAGAAGAACAGGTTGCAGGTTGCAGTTCTGATCTTCGGTCGCTCAACTCCGGTTGAGCTGGGATTTGGTCAGGTCGAAAAAGCCTGATAAACAAATTTCAGGATAAAACCTCGGTCCTTTTATGGAGCTGGGGTTTTTCCGTCTTTGAAACCGGGAAGCCGAAAGGCGCTATTACCCACTAGGAGTAAACATGGCTAAGAAAATCGAAGCTTATATCAAGCTGCAGGTTGCTGCTGGTTCAGCTAACCCAAGTCCACCAGTTGGTCCTGCTCTGGGTCAGCACGGTGTTAACATCATGGAATTCTGTAAGGCGTTCAACGCTGCTACGCAGAGCATGGAAAAAGGCATGCCTATTCCTGTTGTTATCACAGTATATGCTGATCGCAGCTTCACTTTTATTACTAAGACGCCTCCAGCATCAATCCTGCTGAAGAAGGCTGCTGGTATCAAGAGCGGTTCTGGCCGTCCTAACACTGAGAAAGTAGGTACTGTTACCCGCGCTCAGCTGGAAGAGATTGCAACTACTAAAGATGCTGATCTGACTGCTGCAGATATGGATGCGGCTGTTCGCACCATCGCTGGTAGTGCACGTAGCATGGGTCTGAATGTTGAGGGTGTTGAATAATGGCTAAGCTGACTAAGCGCCAAAAGGCGATTGCTGAGAAAGTAGAAGTTGGTAAGCAGTACTCTGTACAGGATGCCGTTGCTCTGCTGAACGACGTTGCGACTGTTGGCTTTAAAGAGTCTGTAGACATCGCTGTAAACCTGGGTGTTGATCCTCGTAAATCTGACCAGAACGTTCGTGGTTCTTCTGTACTGCCAAGCGGTACTGGTAAAGAAGTGCGTGTTGCTGTTTTTGCTCAGGGTGAGAACGCTGAAAAAGCAACTGCGGCTGGTGCTGATGTTGTAGGTTTTGAAGACCTGGCAGAGCAGATTAAAGGCGGTGACCTGAACTTTGACGTTGTAATCGCGACTCCGGATGCGATGCGTGTTGTAGGTCAGCTGGGTCAGATTCTGGGCCCACGTGGTCTGATGCCTAACCCTAAGGTTGGTACTGTTACTCCAGACGTTACGACTGCAGTAAACAATGCTAAAGCTGGTCAGGTACGTTTCCGTACTGATAAGAACGGTATTATCCACGCTGGTGTTGGTAAAGTTGGTTTTGAACCTGCTGCTATCCAGGCGAACGTTGAAGCACTGCTGTCTGAAGTTAAGAAACTGAAGCCTGCTTCTGCAAAGGGTATTTACCTGAAGAAAATTACCCTGTCTACCACTATGGGGCCAGGTCTGGTAGTTGATCAGAGCTCTCTGAGCTTCTAAATCAGCACCAGAAAAAATTGAGGGTCCCTGCACTTGTGCAGGGGTCGTCAAAGACCGCAGGTGAGAATGGCGTTGCCAGACTCTTAATCTTATAGCCTGCGCAGACGGTGTGATCCCCTTAACAGGATCAATTCAACCACCGTGCTCGGCGCTTTGTTTGGATAATCAGATAAAGCGATTGGTAAACAGTCGAAATGACTAAACCCAGGAGTTAATTGTGGCATTAGGACTCGAAGATAAAAAAGCGATTGTCGCTGAAGTCCAGGAAGCTGCTAAGGGCGCTCTATCTGCTGTAGTTGCAGACTCACGCGGCGTAGCCGTTGAGGATATGACTACCCTGCGTAAGCAGGCACGTGAAGCTGGCGTATGGCTGAAAGTCGTACGTAACACGCTTGCACGTCGTGCAATGGAAGGCTCTGATTACGAGTGCATCTCTGAAGCATTCGTAGGTCCAACTCTGATTGCATTCTCTACTGAGCACCCAGGTGCTGGTGCGCGTATCCTGAAGGATTTCGCGAAAGGGAATGACAAGCTAGAAGTTAAGACCGCTGCTTTCGAAGGACAGATTGTAGACGTTGCTATGCTGGCATCACTGCCAACTTACGACGAAGCAATCGCCAAGCTGATGGGCTGCATGAAAGAAGCAGCTGCAGGCAAGCTGGTCCGCACTATTGCGGCTGTTCGCGATCAGAAAGAACAAGAAGCAGCTTAATTACATTAGCCGCTTAGAAACGAGTTTAGAGCCTCTGGCTCATATATATTTTTAGGAATTGAATCATGTCCGTATCTAAAGACGATATCTTGAATGCAATCGCTGACATGTCCGTAATGGACGTTGTAGAGCTAGTTGAAGCAATGGAAGAAAAGTTCGGTGTTTCTGCTGCAGCTGTTGCTGTTGCTGGCGCTGCTGGCGGTGATGCTGGTGCAGCTGCTGAAGAGCAGACTGAATTTGACGTTATCCTGACGTCTATTGGCGACAAGAAAGTTAACGTAATCAAGGCTGTTCGTGCAGCAACTGGCCTGGGCTTGAAAGAAGCTAAAGGTATGGTTGACGGCGCACCTGCTTCTGTTAAAGAAGGCGTTACTAAGGAAGAAGCAGCAGAGCTTAAAGCTGCTCTGGAAGAAGCTGGCGCATCTGTTGAAGTTAAGTAAACAGCGCTACGCTTCGTATCAGGCTGTTTGACAGCTGATACGTATACGGCTGGTGGCAAAATGCCACCGGCCTTTTTCCGTTATTAGCGAGAGCAAATAATAACGGTTTCACAGATCGAGAAAATACCTTCGATCTGGTTGAATCTTTCAGGTGCAGATGCTGGGGAACTTAGATGGCTTACTCATACACTGAAAAGAAACGCATCCGGAAAGACTTCGGAAAGCTGCCAGAAGCGATGGATGTGCCATATCTGTTGGCAATCCAGTTGGATTCTTATTTGAAATTCCTGCAACAGGATGCTGATTCTGCAGAGCGTAATAACATTGGTCTGCATGCGGCTTTCAGTTCCGTATTCCCGATCGTTTCCTATTCCGGAAACGCGGCGTTGGAATATGTAGGTTACCGTCTGGGCGAGCCGGTTTTTGACGTAAAAGAATGTCAGATGCGCGGTATTACTTATGCTGCCCCGCTACGCGTAAAAGTACGCTTGGTAATCTACGATCGCGAATCTTCAAATAAAGCGATCAAAGACATTAAAGAACAAGAAGTTTACATGGGCGAGATGCCGCTGATGACCGACAACGGTACTTTCGTTGTTAACGGTACTGAGCGTGTAATTGTATCTCAGCTACACCGTTCACCGGGTGTATTCTTCGACCATGACAAGGGCAAGACGCACTCTTCTGGTAAGTTGTTGTACTCTGCTCGTGTTATTCCTTACCGTGGTTCATGGCTGGACTTCGAGTTTGATCCTAAAGATAGCCTGTTTGTGCGTATCGACCGTCGTCGTAAATTGCCAGCAACTATTCTGCTGCGCGCGCTGGGTTATACCACTGAAGAGATCCTCGAAACCTTCTTTGAGAACACTGAGTGGACATTAGATGGCGACAGTGTATTGATGACACTGGTACCAACTCGTCTGCGTGGTGAAACCGCAACCTTCGATATTAAAGACAGCGGTGGCAACGTAATCGTTGAATCCGGTCGTCGTATTACCCCTCGTCACATCCGTCAGCTGGAAAAAGAGAACATGACTCAGCTGGACGTACCAGTTGAGTACCTGCTGGGCAAAGTGATGGCGAAAGAGATCATCGATCCGGCTACCGGCGAGCTGATCTGCGAAGGTAATAGTGAAATCACTGACGAACTGCTTGAGCAGATGCGTGCGGCGAATATCGCTGCTTTCGAAACGCTGTACACGAATGAGCTGGACTGTGGTCCGTTCATCTCTGACACGCTGCGCAACGACTCGACTCGCAGTCAGCTGGAAGCATTGGTAGAAATCTACCGTATGATGCGCCCTGGTGAGCCACCGACCAAAGAGTCTGCGGAAAATCTGTTTGAAAATCTGTTCTTCGCTGAAGAGCGTTATGACCTGTCTGCCGTAGGTCGAATGAAGTTCAACCGCCGCCTGGCGCGTGAGATCGAAACGGGTTCTGGTGTCCTGGATAAAGAAGATATCCTGGATGTTATGAAGACCCTGATCGATATCCGTAACGGTAAAGGTGTTGTGGATGACATCGATCACCTGGGTAACCGTCGTATCCGTTCTGTAGGTGAAATGGCTGAGAACCAGTTCCGCGTAGGTCTTGTACGTGTTGAGCGTGCTGTTCGTGAGCGTTTGAGTATGGCTGAATCAGATAACCTGATGCCTCAGGATCTGATCAATGCCAAGCCAGTTGCTGCTGCGGTTAAAGAGTTCTTTGGTTCATCTCAGCTGTCTCAGTTTATGGATCAGAACAACCCGCTGTCTGAGGTTACTCATAAGCGTCGTGTTTCCGCATTAGGACCTGGTGGTCTGACCCGTGAGCGTGCTGGCTTTGAGGTACGTGACGTACACAACACTCACTACGGTCGTGTTTGTCCTATCGAGACTCCTGAAGGACCAAACATTGGTCTGATTAACTCACTGGCAACCTATGCCCGTACTAATGACTTCGGTTTCCTGGAAACACCATACCGTAAAGTTGTTGATGGTCTGGTTACCGATGATATTCAATACCTGTCTGCTATCGAAGAAGGCCGTCATGTTATCGCCCAGGCATCTGCCGGAATGGATGATAACAATAAGCTGACCGATGAGCTGGTAGCAGTTCGTCATCAGAACGAATCTACTGTAATGACGCCAGATAAAGTTACCTACATGGATGTATCTCCACGTCAGGTAGTATCTGTTGCGGCAGCGCTGATTCCGTTCCTTGAGCACGATGATGCTAACCGGGCACTGATGGGTGCGAACATGCAGCGTCAGGCTGTACCAACGTTGCGCGCTGATAAGCCGCTGGTAGGTACTGGCATGGAGCGTTATGTTGCACGTGACTCTGGCGTATGTGTGACTGCACAGCGTGGCGGTGTGATCGAAGCGGTTGATGCGGCACGCATTGTTGTTCGTGTTAACGATGAAGAGACTCAGGCGGGTGAAGCGGGTGTAGATATCTACAACCT
This sequence comes from Amphritea balenae, assembly GCF_003858655.1. Lineage (GTDB taxonomy): Bacteria > Pseudomonadota > Gammaproteobacteria > Pseudomonadales > Balneatricaceae > Amphritea > Amphritea balenae. The sequence continues at coordinate 78,568 of NZ_RQXV01000012.1, read as the reverse complement.
GACTAAGTACACCCGTTCTAACCAGAACACCTGTATTAACCAGCGTTCAATTGTTCGCGAAGGTGAAACAGTGCAGCGTGGCGATATCATGGCTGACGGTCCGTCCGTTGACCTGGGTGAGCTGGCGCTGGGGCAGAATATGCGTATCGCATTCATGCCTTGGAATGGTTACAACTTTGAGGATTCCATCCTGATCTCTGAACGTGTTGTTCAGGAAGATCGTTTCACCACTATCCACATTCAGGAACTGACCTGTGTGGCGCGTGATACAAAGCTGGGTTCTGAAGAAATTACTGCAGATATTCCTAATGTGGGTGAGTCTGCACTGGGTAAGCTGGACGAAGCAGGTATCGTACATATCGGTGCTGAAGTAGGTCCTGGTGATATCCTGGTTGGTAAAGTGACACCTAAAGGTGAAACTCAGCTGACACCAGAAGAGAAACTGCTGCGTGCAATCTTCGGTGAAAAAGCGTCCGACGTTAAAGATACTTCTCTGCGGGTTAAGACCGGTACTATCGGTAAGGTAATTGATGTTCAGGTATTCACCCGTGATGGTGTGCCGAAAGATGAGCGTGCAGTTTCTATCGAAGAGTCTGAACTTGACCGTATCCGCAAAGACCTTAATGAAGAGCTGCGCATCGTTGAGCGTGCGACCTATGAGCGTCTGGGACGTGCATTGGTTGGCCTGAAAGCTGAAGGCGGCGCTGACTTCAGAAAGGGTGAAGAAATTACAGCTGAAGCCCTGGCTGAGCTGAAGAAAGGTGACTGGTTCAAGATTCGTGTCGCTGATGAAACTGTTCAGGAGCAGCTTGAAAAAGCTCAGGAACAGCTGGAAGAGCGTCGTGTTGAGCTGGATGCTAAGTTCGAAGACAAGAAGAGCAAACTGCAGACCGGTGATGATCTTGCTCCGGGCGTCCTGAAGATTGTTAAGGTTTATGTTGCTACTAAGCGTCGCATACAGCCTGGTGACAAGATGGCGGGTCGTCACGGTAACAAGGGTGTTATCTCTGTAATCATGCCTGTTGAAGACATGCCTTACGATGAGAACGGTGATACGGTTGATATCGTATTGAACCCACTGGGTGTACCGTCTCGTATGAACGTAGGTCAGGTACTTGAAACGCATATGGGTATGGCGGCTAAAGGTCTGGGCGTTAAGATTAACAAGATGCTCCAGGCTGAGCGTGATCGTCTTGAAAAGGTTAAGGAGCTGCGTGAGTTCCTTGAGCGTGTCTACAATAGCGAGCTGGGTGGTTTCAAATCCGGTCGTCATGAAGATATTGCTTCTCTGTCTGACGATGAGGTTATGGAGCTGGCGCAGAACCTGAAAGGCGGTGTGCCTCTGGCAACAGCCGTATTTGATGGTGCTAAAGAAGTCGAAGTTAAAGAGCTGCTACGCATGGCGGATCTGAGCGATACCGGACAGTTCAAACTGTTCGATGGTCGTACCGGTGACTCATTCAGCCGTCCGGTAACCGTGGGTTACATGTACATGCTGAAACTGAACCACCTGGTTGATGACAAAATGCACGCACGTTCTACCGGTTCTTACAGCCTGGTTACTCAGCAGCCGCTGGGTGGTAAGGCGCAGTTCGGTGGTCAGCGATTCGGTGAGATGGAGGTATGGGCACTTGAAGCATATGGTGCTGCCTACACCCTGCAGGAAATGCTGACTGTTAAGTCCGATGATGTGAATGGCCGTACCAAGATGTATAAGAACATCGTGGATGGCGATCACCGCATGGAGCCGGGCATGCCAGAATCGTTTAACGTGCTGGTGAAAGAGATCCGCTCGCTGGGTATCGACATCGAGCTGGAATCCGAGTAACCCTTTAACAGATAGTTTACTGCGCAGCCGATTAACCGCTGCGCGGTCAACTCCCCCGAGGAGCTGAGAGAAATGAAAGATTTACTAAATCTGTTGAAATCCCAGGGACAGAACGACGAGTTTGACTCGATCCGTATCGGTCTGGCATCACCTGAGATGATCCGTTCATGGTCATTTGGTGAAGTTAAAAAGCCTGAGACTATTAACTACCGTACGTTCAAACCTGAGCGTGACGGTCTGTTCTGTGCCAAGATCTTCGGTCCTGTTAAGGATTACGAATGTCTGTGTGGTAAGTACAAGCGTCTGAAGCACCGTGGTGTTATCTGTGAGAAGTGTGGCGTTGAAGTTGCACTGGCTAAAGTTCGTCGTGAGCGCATGGGTCACATCGAACTGGCATCTCCGGTTGCACATATCTGGTTCCTGAAGTCACTGCCGTCCCGTATCGGCCTGATGCTGGATATGACCCTGCGTGATATCGAACGGGTACTGTACTTTGAATCATTTGTTGTGATCGATCCGGGTATGACTACTCTGGAACGCGGTCAGTTAATGAATGACGAGCAGTATTTCGAAGCACTGGAAGAATTCGGTGATGATTTCGATGCCCGTATGGGTGCTGAAGCGGTTCAGGAACTGCTGAAATCTATCGATCTGGCTGAAGAGATTGAAGTGCTGCGCGAAGAGCTGCCAGCGACTAACTCTGAAACAAAGATCAAGAAGCTGTCTAAGCGTCTGAAGTTGCTGGAAGGTTTCCACTCTTCAGGTAATAAGCCTGAGTGGATGATTCTTCAGGTTCTGCCGGTTCTGCCGCCAGATCTGCGTCCATTGGTACCGCTGGATGGTGGTCGTTTTGCGACTTCAGATCTTAACGATCTGTACCGTCGTGTTATCAACCGTAACAACCGTCTTAAGCGACTGCTGGATCTGAGTGCTCCGGATATCATCGTACGTAACGAAAAACGTATGTTGCAGGAATCTGTTGATGCGCTGCTGGATAACGGTCGTCGTGGTCGTGCTATTACCGGTTCTAACAAGCGTCCTCTGAAGTCCCTGGCTGATATGATCAAGGGTAAGCAGGGTCGTTTCCGTCAGAACCTGTTGGGTAAGCGAGTAGACTACTCCGGTCGTTCTGTAATCGTGGTAGGTCCATACCTGCGTCTGCATCAGTGTGGCCTGCCTAAGAAGATGGCACTAGAGCTGTTCAAGCCATTTATCTTCTCTAAGCTGGAACTGCGTGGTCACGCGACTACCATTAAAGCGGCTAAGAAGATGGTTGAGCGCGAAGAAGCATTGGTATGGGATATTCTGGATGAAGTTATCCGGGAACACCCGATCATGCTTAACCGTGCACCGACTCTGCACCGTCTGGGTATCCAGGCATTTGAGCCGGTTCTGATCGAAGGTAAAGCGATCCAGCTGCACCCATTGGTGTGTGCGGCATACAACGCTGACTTTGACGGTGACCAGATGGCGGTACACGTACCGCTGACAATCGAAGCGCAGCTGGAAGCACGCGCGCTGATGATGTCGACTAACAACGTACTGTCGCCAGCTAACGGTGAGCCAATCATCGTACCATCTCAGGACGTAGTACTGGGTCTGTACTGGATGACCCGTGACCGTATCAATGCTCCGGGTGAAGGTTCGATTTTTGCTGATATCCAGGAAGTTGAGCGTGCTTACGGTGCTAAGAAAGTAGATCTGCAGGCTATCGTTAAGGTTCGTATCAGCGAGACTATCCGCGATATCGAAGGCAACGAAGAGCAGCGTACCAGTATCATCGAGACCACTGCTGGTCGTGCGATGCTGTTTAATATAGTGCCGACTGGTCTGCCGTTCGAGCTGGTTAACCAGGCGATGACTAAGAAGGCGATCTCTCGTCTGATTAATACGGCATATCGTATCGTTGGTCTGAAAGACACTGTTATCTTCGCGGACCAGCTGATGTATATGGGTTTCCGTCAGGCGACCGTATCCGGCTCTTCAATCGGCGTTAACGATTTCGTTATCCCGGATGAAAAGGTTGAGATCATTTCTGAAGCTGACGCTGAAGTAAAAGAGATCGAAATGCAGTTTGCAGACGGTCTGGTTACTCAGGGTGAGAAATACAACAAGGTTATCGACATCTGGTCTCGTGCCAACGAAATTCTGGCCAAGAAGATGATGGATAACCTGAAGAAAGAAGACGTAGTTAACCGCGATGGTGAAACGGTTAACCAGGACTCTTTCAACTCGGTTTATATGATGGCCGATTCTGGCGCACGAGGTAGTGCTGCTCAGATTCGTCAGTTGGCCGGTATGCGTGGTCTGATGGCTAAGCCGGATGGCTCGATCATCGAAACGCCAATCACCGCGAACTTCCGTGAAGGTCTGAACGTACTACAGTACTTCATCTCGACCCACGGTGCTCGTAAAGGTCTGGCCGATACTGCACTGAAAACAGCTAACTCCGGTTACCTGACGCGTCGTCTGGTAGATGTTGCACAGGATCTGGTAATCACTGTTGATGACTGTGGTACCGAAGAAGGTCTGACAATGCAGCCGTTGATCGAAGGCGGCGACGTTGTTGTTGGTCTGGGTCATCGTGTTCTGGGTCGTACTGTAGCCCGTGACGTGCTGGATCCAACTGGTAAAGACGTTCTGATTGAACGTGGCACGCTGATGGATGAAGCATGGGTTAAGCGTCTTGATGATGATGAGAATTACTCCTCTATCGATGAGATCGTTGTACGTAGTGCGATTAGCTGTGAAACAAGCTACGGTCTGTGTTCTAGCTGTTATGGTCGTGATCTGGGTCGTGGACACCGGGTTAACCCGGGTGAAGCGGTCGGCGTAATCGCCGCTCAGTCTATCGGTGAGCCGGGTACACAGCTGACCATGCGTACCTTCCACATCGGTGGTGCGGCATCGCGGGCAGCTGCTGTTGACAGTGTTCAGGTTAAGAACTCCGGTACTATCCGGATGCACAACCTGAAGTCTGTAGAGAAGGCTAACGGCTCTCTGGTAGCGACTTCCCGTTCTGGTGAGCTGGGTGTAACCGATGAGCACGGTCGTGAGCGTGAGCGTTATAAGCTGCCTTACGGTTCTGTTATCAAAGTTAAAGATGGCGACAGCGTAGATGCTGGAGCAATCGTTGCTAACTGGGATCCACATACCCACCCAATCATCTCTGAGGTGGCGGGTAAAGTGTTGTTGGTAGGCATGGAAGACGGTATTACCGTTAAGCAGCAAACGGATGAGCTGACCGGTCTGTCGACGACTGAGGTTCTTGATCCTGCGGCACGTCCTGCAGCGGGTAAAGATATCCGTCCAATGATCAAGTTGCTTGATGAGCAGGGCAATGATCTTTGCCATCCGGGAACTGATCAGGTTGCACAGTACTTGTTACCAGCGAAGGCGATTCTTAACCTGAGCAACGGTGCAGAAGTGGGTGTTGGTGACATTCTGGCGCGTATCCCACAGGAAGGTTCTGTGAACAAGGATATCACCGGTGGTCTGCCACGGGTTGCTGACCTGTTTGAGGCGCGTAAGCCGAAAGACTCCTCTATTCTGGCTGAGATCTCTGGTGTCGTTACCTTTGGTAAAGAGACTAAAGGTAAGAAGCGTTTGGTTATCAGTCCTGCGGATGCAGATCCAATTGAGATCATGATTCCTAAGTGGCGTAACCTGAACGTATTTGAAGGTGAGACTGTGCAGAAGGGTGAGGTTATCTCCGATGGCCCGTCTAACCCGCACGATATCCTGCGAATCAAAGGTGTTACCAAGCTGGCTGAATACATCACTGACGAAATTCAGGATGTTTACCGTCTGCAGGGTGTAGGTATTAACGATAAGCACATCGAAGTAATTGTTCGTCAGATGCTGCGTAAAGTTGATATCACTGCCGGTGGCGATAGCTCTTTCATCAACGGTGAGCAAGCAGAATTCCACCAGGTTGTTGAAGAGAATAAGCGACTGGAAGCAGAAGGTAAGATCCAGGCTAAATACGATCGCGTATTGCTGGGTATCACTAAAGCTTCTCTGGCAACTGAATCCTTCATCTCCGCGGCTTCCTTCCAGGAAACAACCCGCGTACTGACTGAAGGTGCAGTGTCTGGTAAGAAGGACTACCTGCGTGGTCTGAAAGAAAACGTTGTTGTGGGTCGTCTGATTCCGGCTGGTACCGGTCTGGCCTACCACAAAGAGCGTAAGCGTAAGGCTCAGAAAGTCGATGATAACGTTTCTGTAAGTGCAGAAGACGTTCAATTGGCGCTGACTGAAGCGTTGAATCAGGCAGCGATGCCCGATTCAGAATAAGTCAATTTGAAATCAGATAACTAAATATCTGTTCGAATATTGACCTGATGGGCCGGGATTGAGTACAATCTCGGCCCTTTCGTGACAGGAGTTTATAAAATTCCTGTTTTTTGGTGCTTAATTAAAAGCGTGGAGTTTGCTTAATGGCAACTATTAACCAGCTGGTTCGACAGCCGCGTAAGCGTAAAGTCGCTAAAAGCGATGTACCTGCACTGCAGGCTTGTCCTCAGCGTCGTGGCGTTTGTACCCGTGTTTATACAACGACCCCAAAGAAACCGAACTCAGCACTACGTAAAGTGTGTCGTGTTCGTCTGACTAACGGATTTGAAGTGACTTCCTACATTGGTGGTGAAGGTCACAACCTGCAGGAACACTCTGTAGTTCTGATCCGCGGCGGCCGTGTAAAAGATTTGCCGGGTGTTCGTTACCACACAGTACGTGGCGCACTGGATACCAGTGGCGTTAACGACCGTAAACAGGGGCGTTCTAAGTACGGAACCAAGCGTCCTAAGTCTTAATCGTTTTTCGGGACAGCAAAAGAAGTTCGGCATTGATGTGTCATACAACTGCGCTATACCGCAAGCAATAAGAGTAAGGTCAGGTATCCATTCCTGAAATAACCTGAAGACCTATTTTAAAGGGGCTTATCATGCCAAGAAGAAGAGTTGCGGCAAAACGCGATATTATCCCGGATCCTAAATTCGGAAATATTGTACTGGCTAAATTTACTAACCACCTGATGATCAGTGGTAAGAAATCTGTAGCTGAGAAAATCATTTACACTGCACTGGAAACACTCCAGGAGCGTGGCGCAGAAGATCCAATCGAGTCTTTCAACAAGGCGCTGGAAGCTATTCAGCCAATGGTTGAGGTTAAATCCCGCCGTGTTGGTGGTGCGACATACCAGGTACCTGTTGAGGTACGTCCTTCCCGTCGTGCAGCACTGGCGATGCGTTGGTTGGTTGACGCTTCTCGTAAGCGTGGTGAAAAATCCATGGCTCTGCGTCTGGCCGGCGAAATCGGTGATGCAGTAGAAGGTCGCGGCGCAGCTGTGAAGAAGCGTGAAGACGTTCATCGCATGGCTGAAGCGAACAAAGCATTCGCTCACTACCGCTTCTAAGCTTTTTAATAAAGTTCTGAGGATTACGTTTTGGCTCGTAAAACGCCTATTAACCGATACCGTAACATTGGTATCGTTGCCCATGTTGATGCGGGTAAAACCACAACAACAGAGCGTGTTCTGTTCTACACCGGTATGTCCCATAAGATCGGTGAAGTACATGATGGCGCGGCGACCATGGACTGGATGGAGCAAGAGCAGGAGCGTGGTATTACTATCACCTCCGCTGCTACCACCTGTTTCTGGAGCGGTATGAGTCAGCAGTTTGATCAGCACCGTATCAACATCATCGATACTCCAGGGCACGTTGACTTCACTATTGAGGTTGAGCGTTCTCTGCGGGTGCTTGATGGTGCAGTTGTGGTGTTGTGTGCGTCTTCCGGTGTTCAGCCTCAAACTGAAACTGTATGGCGTCAGGCAAACAAGTATGATGTACCACGCATGGTATTCGTCAATAAGATGGACCGTGCCGGCGCAGACTTTTTCATGGTCATTGACCAGCTGAAAGAGCGTCTGGGTGCTCACACTGTGCCGATCAATTTTCCGATCGGAGCTGAGGAAGAGTTTAAGGGTGTTGTTGACCTGTTTCGGATGAAAGCCATTATGTGGAATGAATCTGATCAGGGAATGACATACGAGCTGGAAGATATCCCGGCCGAGCTGCAGGATAAGGCTGACGAACTGCGTGAGCAGATGGTTGAGTCCGCTGCAGAGGCAAATGACGAGCTGATGGATAAGTACCTTGAAGAAGGTGAGTTGTCCATTGAAGAGATAAAAGCGGGACTGCGTAGCCGTACCCTGGATAACGATCTTGTGCTGATGCAGGCGGGTTCTGCATTCAAGAACAAGGGTGTCCAGGCAGTGCTGGATGCAGTTATCGAATTTATGCCTTCGCCGGTTGAAGTGAAAGCGATCGAGGGTACCCTTGATGATGCAGCTGAAACCGTAGCGAGTCGTGAAGCTGATGATAAAGCGCCGTTTGCAGCTCTGGCCTTTAAAATTGCAACTGATCCATTCGTTGGCACGCTGACTTTCGTGCGTGTTTATTCCGGCGTTCTTAATTCGGGCGACAGTGTTGTTAATTCTGTTAAGACCAAGAAAGAGCGTGTGGGTCGAATGGTGCAGATGCACGCAAATAACCGGGAAGAGATAAAAGAGGTTCGCGCAGGCGATATCGCTGCTCTTATCGGTATGAAAGATGTTACTACCGGAGATACCCTGTGTAGCCCGGACGATCGAATCGTTCTGGAGCGCATGGAGTTTCCTGAACCGGTAATTTCAGTTGCTGTTGAACCTCGTTCACAGGCTGATCAGGAGAAGATGGGTATTGCGCTGGGCAAGCTTGCACAGGAAGATCCCTCTTTCCGGGTAGAAACTGATCAAGAAACCGGCCAGACAATTATCTCTGGTATGGGCGAATTGCACCTGGATATTCTGGTGGATCGTATGAAGCGCGAATTCAGCGTTGAAGCGAACATCGGTAAGCCGCAGGTTGCATATCGCGAAAAAATCCGTCAGTCGGTCGATGCAAACCATAAGTTTGCGCGTCAGTCTGGTGGTCGTGGCCAGTATGGTCATGTTGTTATCGAATTCAGTCCGTCTGATGACGAAGGTCTGGAGTTCATTAATGAAATTGTTGGTGGTGCTGTTCCTAAGGAATACATTCCGGCAATCGAAAAAGGTATCGCTGAGCAGATGAAGAACGGCGTTATTGCCGGCTATCCGCTTATCGGCCTGAAGGCCCGTCTTTATGATGGTTCTTATCATGATGTGGATTCCAATGAGATGGCATTTAAAATTGCCGCCTCTCAGGCACTGAAAAAGTATGCACAGGAAGCTAATCCCTGTCTGCTTGAGCCGATGATGAAAGTAGAAGTTGTTACACCTGAAGATTACATGGGTGACGTGATGGGTGACCTGAATCGTCGTCGTGGTCTTGTACAAGGTATGGAAGATAGTAGTTCAGGCAAGATAATCAATGCTCAGGTACCGCTGGGCGAGATGTTTGGCTATGCTACTGATCTGCGTTCCGCTACTCAGGGTCGTGCAACCTACTCAATGGAATTCCTTGATTACGCAGAAGCGCCCAATAAAGTCGCCGAAGCGGTAATTAATGCAAGATAATTTGCCCAATATATTAATGAGGTATTAATCGTGGCTAAAGAGCAATTTGAACGTAATAAACCGCATGTGAACGTTGGTACAATCGGCCACGTTGACCACGGTAAAACAACTCTGACTGCTGCACTGACGCGTGTTTGTGCAGAAGTATTCGGTGGTACTGCAGTAGCATTCGACGGTATCGACAACGCACCAGAAGAGCGTGAGCGTGGTATCACTATCGCAACGTCTCACGTTGAGTATGATTCAACTGAGCGTCATTACGCGCACGTTGACTGCCCAGGGCACGCTGACTATGTGAAGAACATGATCACCGGTGCTGCTCAGATGGACGGTGCTATTCTGGTATGTGGTGCGACTGATGGCCCTATGCCACAGACTCGTGAGCACATTCTGCTGTCTCGTCAGGTTGGTGTACCTTACATCGTTGTATTCCTGAACAAAGCTGACCTGTTGGCTGAAGATTGCGGCGGCGTTGACTCTGAAGAGTACGAAGAGATGCTGGAACTGGTTGAAATGGAGCTGCGTGAGCTGCTGGACCAGTACGAATTCCCAGGTGACGACACTCCAATCATCGCTGGTTCTGCTCTGATGGCTCTAAACGGTCAGGATGATAACGAACTGGGTACTACTGCTGTTAAGAAGCTGGTAGAAGCGCTGGATTCTTACATTCCTCAGCCGGAGCGTGCAATCGATCAGCCATTCCTGATGCCTATCGAGGACGTATTCTCTATCTCTGGTCGTGGTACTGTAGTAACAGGCCGTGTTGAGCGTGGTATCGTTAAGACTGGCGAAGAGATTGAAATCGTTGGTATTCGTGAAACGACTACTACTACCTGTACTGGTGTTGAGATGTTCCGTAAGCTGCTTGACGAAGGTCGTGCAGGCGAGAACGTTGGTGCGCTGCTGCGTGGTACTAAGCGTGATGACGTTGAGCGTGGTCAGGTACTGGCTAAGCCAGGTTCTATCACTCCTCACACTCGTTTCGAAGGTGAAGTATACGTACTGTCCAAAGATGAAGGTGGTCGTCACACTCCTTTCTTCAAGGGCTACCGTCCACAGTTCTACTTCCGTACAACTGACATCACCGGTGCTTGTGAGCTTCCAGAAGGCGTTGAAATGGTAATGCCAGGTGATAACATCAAGATGGATGTTACCCTGATCAACCCAATCGCGATGGAAGAAGGTCTGCGTTTTGCGATCCGTGAAGGCGGTCGTACTGTAGGTGCAGGCGTTGTATCTAAGATCATCGAATAATAATTCGCTGACTTAAAAAAGGCTCCTTCGGGAGCCTTTTTTGTTTGTGTTTGATATGGCTGTGGCTTGGTGTTCTTGACAACATTGTGCGGCCATATCAAACGTCGCATTGTAAAACCGGGCGCAAAGAAGCTTTGCTTGGTTTTACTTGCTCGCATTTGCGTTCGCAAATGAAACAAAGCTTAATTGCTTCGCATCATTAATCGTAAGGATTTAGGTCGGAGTGAACGAAGTGAAGTCCGAATCTGCAGTTTCGTATTTGTACTGTAAACGGTGGTCAAATTCTCTTCCCTGGATGCTCTTATTTCAGATTTTACTCCTGCTAATTACACGCTTCTGTTTTCTCTTGTAGTGTTCAAAAAACGCTCTGTATGTTTGGTAAGCAATATACCCTTGACTTGGGGGTGGGGTGTAAGTAGAATGCGCTACCCCGTTAAATGGGGGTAGGCCGGCGAAAGCCGTATTAACAATTTAGGAATTGTGTGATCGATATGCAAAACCAGAAAATCAGAATTCGTCTGAAGGCTTTTGATCATCGCCTGATTGACTCTTCCGCTCAGGAGATCGTTGAGACTGCTAAGCGTACTGGAGCTCAGGTTCATGGTCCGATCCCACTTCCTACTCGCAAAGAGCGCTTTACAGTGCTGGTTTCTCCTCACGTGAACAAAGATGCACGTGATCAGTATGAAATCCGTACGCATAAGCGTGTTCTGGACATCGTTGAGCCAACAGAAAAAACTGTTGACGCACTGATGAAGCTAGACCTCGCAGCGGGTGTTGAAGTGCAAATTAGCCTCGGCTAATTAGAACGATGCGCAGACCAAAAGTTTGCGTGTGGAATGCCTTGGATAGGCAGCCATAGTGGGTATATAGCCCCGTACACAACTGGCAATTGAGGTAATAAAATGTCTGTAAGTTTGATCGGACGTAAAGCAGGTATGACTCGTGTCTTCACTGAAGACGGCGTGTCAGTGCCAGTTACTGTTATCGAGGTGGAACCGAACCGTGTTACTCAGGTTAAGACCGAAGATACTGATGGTTATTCTGCTGTGCAGGTAACTGTGGGTACTCGTCGTGCTAACCGCGTAACTAAAGCTGCAGCGGGTCATTTCGCTAAAGCTGAGACCGAAGCTGGTCGTGGTTTGTGGGAGTTCCGTCTGTCGGGTGACGAAGAAATAAATGTTGGTGATCAACTGACTGTTGAACGCTTTGAAGCGGGTCAGAAAATTGATGTAACCGGTCAATCCAAAGGTAAAGGTTTTCAGGGCGGTATTAAGCGCTGGAACTTCTCCATGCAGGATGCGACTCACGGTAACTCACTTTCTCATCGTGCTCCTGGTTCTATTGGTCAGTGTCAGACTCCTGGTCGCGTGTGGAAAGGCAAGAAGATGGCAGGACACATGGGTGCTGAGCGTGTAACCGTTCAATCCCTGGAAGTTGTTCGCATCGATGCTGAGCGCAATCTACTGTTAGTTAAAGGCGCAGTGCCTGGTGCTACTGGTGGCGACGTAATCGTAAAATCAGCTGTTAAAGTTGGTGCCTGAGGGGGTTTGAAATGAATCTGAATCTTACAGGAGCTGGAGGAAGCGTAGAAGTTTCCGATCTGGCATTTGCTAAAGAATTCAATGAATCACTGGTTCATCAGGTTGTTACTGCATACCTGGCCGGTGGTCGTCAAGGCACCAAGGCTCAGAAGAACCGCGCCGCTGTAAGCGGTGGTGGTGCTAAGCCATGGCGTCAAAAAGGTACTGGCCGTGCACGTGCCGGTACTATCCGTAGTCCTCTGTGGCGTACTGGTGGCGTAACATTCGCTGCTCAGCCGCGTGACCACGCTCAAAAAGTTAACAAGAAAATGTATCGCGCTGCGATGCGTTGCATCTTGTCTGAGCTGGTACGTCAGGAGCGTTTGGTTGTTGTTGAAAACTTCCAGATCGACGCACCTAAGACTAAGCAGTTCGTCGCTAAGATGAACGAGCTTGAGCTGGCTAACGCGCTGGTTGTTACAGAAGACGTAGAGCAGAACCTATACCTGGCGGCACGTAACGTTCCTCATGTAGATGTTCGTGATGCTGCTGGTATCGACCCTGTTAGTCTTGTGGGCTTCGATAAGGTTGTAGTGACCGTTGCTGCTCTGAAGAAGATTGAGGAGGCGTTGTCATGAACGAAGGACGCATCTATCAAGTGCTGCTAGGGCCGCACATCTCTGAGAAAGCAACTATCGTTGCTGAAGGTTCTCAGCAGGTAGTATTCCGCGTTTCAGCTGATGCAACTAAGCCTGAGATCAAAAAGGCTGTTGAGCAGTTGTTTGACGTTAAAGTAACTGGCGTGAACGTCGTCAACGTTAAGGGCAAAACCAAGCGCACACAGCGCGGTATGGGTAAGCGCTCTGACGTACGCAAGGCATATGTTTGCCTGGCTGACGGTCACGACATCGACTTCATCGATGGCGAATAAGAGGGGTTACAAGAATGGCTGTAATAAAATCTAAACCGACCTCCGCTGGACGCCGTCACGTAGTTCAGGTTACTAACCCTGATCTGCATAAGGGTAAGCCTCACGCTGCTCTGGTCGAAAAGAAAAGCAAGACTGGTGGTCGTAACACATATGGTCGCATTACGACTCGTCACATTGGTGGTGGTCATAAGCAGCATTACCGTGTTATCGATTTCCGTCGTAACAAGATTGATATCCCTGCTACTGTTGAGCGTCTGGAATATGATCCAAACCGCTCCGCACACATCGCACTGATGCTGTATGCAGATGGTGAGCGTCGTTACATCATCGCACCTAAAGGTGTGAAAGCTGGTGACACGCTGATCTCTGGTCAGAACGCTGATATCAAACCTGGTAATTGTCTGCCACTGCGCAGCATTCCTGTTGGTAGCACAGTTCACTGTATCGAGATGAAGCCAGGCAAAGGCGCGCAAATTGCACGTTCTGCTGGTACTTCCGCACAGTTGATTGCACGTGAAGGCGCTCACGCGACTCTGCGTTTGCGCTCTGGCGAAATGCGTAAAGTGTTGGTTGATTGCTGCGCAACTCTGGGTGAAGTAGGTAACTCCGAACACTCTCTGCGCGTACTGGGTAAAGCTGGTGCAACACGCTGGCGTGGTGTTCGTCCTACCGTTCGTGGTGTGGCGATGAACCCGGTTGATCACCCACACGGTGGTGGTGAAGGTCGTACTTCTGGTGGTCGTCATCCTGTGACGCCATGGGGTGTACCGACTAAAGGTAAGAAAACTCGTAAGAACAAGCGTACTGATAAGATGATCGTACGCCGTCGTCAAGCGAAATAATCAGAGGATACAGCTGTGCCACGTTCACTGAAGAAAGGTCCTTTTATCGACCTTCACCTGTTGAAAAAGGTAGAGGCTGCAGTTGAGGCCAATGATCGTCGTCCGATCAAAACTTGGTCTCGTCGTTCTACAGTTTTTCCAAACTTTGTAGGACTAACGATTGCAGTTCATAATGGCCGTCAGCACGTACCGGTGTTTATCACCGAGGATATGGTTGGTCATAAATTAGGCGAGTTTTCTGCTACCCGTACGTATAAGGGTCATGCAGCAGACAAGAAAGCTAAACGCTAATCGGGAGTTTAGAAAATGGAAGTAGCCGCAAAGCATAAAGGCGCCCATATCTCCGCTCAGAAAGCGCGTTTGGTAGCCGATCAAATCCGCGGAAAAGCGGTGGGTGAAGCCCTGAATATTCTGGCTTTCAGCCCTCAAAAAGCTGCGGGTCTTGTTAAGAAAGTACTGGAGTCTGCTATTGCTAACGCAGAGCATAACGAAGGTGCTGATATTGACGAGCTGCGCGTATCTGAGATCTTCGTTGATGAAGGTATGACGATGAAGCGCATCCGTCCGCGTGCTAAGGGTCGTGCAGATCGCATTTTGAAGCGTTCTTCACATATCACCGTCAAGGTAGCTGACTGCTAGGAGATACCACTATGGGTCAGAAGGTACATCCAACAGGTATTCGTCTTGGTATTGTTAAAGATCACACTTCTGTGTGGTATGCAGACAAGAACGAATACGCTAATAAGCTGTTGAACGACCTTCAGGTACGTGAGTATCTGGAAGGTCAGTTGAAAGCCGCATCTGTGAGCCGCATCGAAATCGAGCGTCCTGCACAGAATGCTAAAATCACCATTTACACAGCCCGTCCAGGCATCGTAATTGGTAAAAAAGGTGAAGATGTAGAAAAACTGCGTAACGCTGTCTCTAAAATGATGGGCGTTCCGGTTCACATCAACATCGAAGAAATCCGTAAGCCAGATCTGGATGCTAAACTGGTTGCTCAAAGCGTAGCGAGTCAGCTGGAACGTCGTGTTATGTTCCGCCGTGCTATGAAGCGTTCTGTACAGAATGCTATGCGCCAGGGTGCTCAGGGTATCAAGATTCAGGTAGGTGGCCGTTTGGGCGGTGCAGAGATTGCACGTTCTGAATGGTACCGCGAAGGTCGTGTGCCATTGCACACCCTGCGTGCTGATATCGATTACGGTACTTATGAGGCGCATACCACATACGGTGTGCTTGGTATTAAAGTCTGGATCTTCAAAGGTGAGGTTCTGGGTGGCATTGAAGAAGTGCGCGCTCAGAAGAATGCTCAACCTAAGAAGAAAGGTTCAAAGTAGGGGTAATTATCAATGCTGCAACCTAAGAGACTTAAGTTCCGTAAGGTTATGAAAGGCCGCAACCGCGGTCTGGCTGAGCGCGGTAGCGCTGTCAGCTTCGGTGAGATTGCACTGAAAGCTGTCGGTCGTGGTCGCATCACTGCTCGTCAGATTGAGGCTGCTCGTCGTACTATGACTCGTCACGTAAAGCGTGGTGGTAAAATCTGGATCCGTGTTTTCCCAGATAAGCCGATTACCGGCAAGCCACTTGAAGTACGTATGGGTAAAGGTAAGGGTAGTGTTGAATACTGGGTTGCCCAGATCAAGCCAGGTAAAGTTCTGTTCGAAATGAGCGGCGTGCCTGATGATCTAGCAATCGAAGCATTCAACCTGGCATCGGCTAAACTGCCGGTTGCTACCACCATTGTTAAACGGACGGTGATGTGATGAATGCAACTGAACTGCGTGGACAGTCCGCTGAAGAACTACAGCAAACGCTGCTAGGTCTTCTGAAGGATCAGTTCAATCTGCGTATGCAGAAAGCGACTGGTCAGCTGGCTCAGAACCACATGTTGGGTCAAGTGCGTCGCGATATCGCGCGTGTTAAGACCATACTGAATGAGAAAGCAGGTAACTAATGATGGCTGCAGAAAAACGTACACGTACTGTGACCGGTAAAGTTGTCAGCAACAAAGCTGATAAAACTATTACCGTTCTGGTTGAGCGTAAAGAGAAGCACCCGATCTACGGGAAATTCGTAACTCGCTCTACCAAGCTGCATGCGCATGACGAACAGAATGAATGTCAGATGGGTGATACGGTTATTATCGCTGAATCCCGTCCGCTTTCAAAAAGTAAGTCTTGGACGCTAGTTAAGATTGAAGAACAGGCAGTAAAGGTGTAAGATAACGCACCTTTGCTTCTGGCAGGCTATTTTTTAAGCCCGAAAGAGCAAGGAAAATAGTCTGAATTTTGGAGTAAAGACCCATGATTCAAACAGAATCTATGCTTGATGTTGCTGATAACAGCGGCGCCAAGCGAGTACAGTGTATCAAGGTCCTGGGTGGCTCACACCGTCGTTATGCCGGTGTAGGTGACATCATCAAAGTTACTGTTAAGGAAGCAATTCCTCGCGGTAAGGTGAAAAAAGGTCAGGTCCTGAACGCTGTTGTGGTACGTACCCGTAAAGGTGTTCGTCGCCCGGACGGTTCAATAATTCGCTTTGATACTAACTCAGCGGTTCTATTGAACGCCAGTGACGCGCCAATCGGTACTCGTATCTTTGGCCCAGTAACTCGTGAACTTCGTAATGAGAAGTTTATGAAAATCATTTCCCTGGCGCCTGAAGTGCTATAAAGAATCTCGACTTCTAAAGTCAGGATTTATGCAAAAACGCTAAGCTCGTAAGGGCTTGGCGTTTTTAAGCATGAGAGGGTAGTAGGAAAGGATGGATATATAATGCGTAAAATCGTTCGTGACGACGAAGTAATCGTCATCGCAGGTAAAGACAAAGGTAAGCGCGGTAAGGTTCTTAGCGTACTATCTAGCGATCGTCTGATCGTGTCTGGCATCAACATGGTTAAGAAACACACCAAGCCTAACCCTATGATGGGTAAAGCTGGCGGTATCGTAGAGAAAGAAGCAGCGATTGCAGTATCTAACATCGCTATCTTCAACTCGGCTACCGGCAAAGGTGACCGTGTTGGCTTCAAGGTTCTGGAAGATGGTAACAAAGTCCGGATCTTCAAATCCAACGGCGAAGTAATCGCTAAGTAATAGGAGTTGATGCCATGTCTAGACTTAAAACCCTTTATAATGAATCCGTTAAGCTTCAGCTGAAAGATGAGCTGCAAAGCCCTAACGTGATGGCTGTACCTCGTTTGACCAAGATCACCCTGAACATGGGTGTTGGTGAAGCGCTAGGTGATAAGAAGCAGCTGGAAAACGCTGTTGCAGAGATGCAGCAGATCGCTGGTCAGAAACCTGTTGTTACTCTGGCTCGCAAATCAATCGCTGGTTTCAAGGTTCGTGAAGGTTGGCCGATCGGTTGCAAGGTAACACTGCGCGGTGAGCGTATGTGGGAATTCCTTGACCGTCTGGTTGATATTTCCATTCCTCGTATCCGTGACTTCCGTGGTCTGAACCCTAAGTCTTTTGACGGTCGTGGTAACTACAGCATGGGTGTTAAAGAGCAGATCATCTTCCCTGAAATCGAATACGATAAGGTTGATAAGCTGCGTGGTATGGATATTACCATCACCACCACTGCTCGCAATAACGATGAAGGTCGTGCCCTGCTGGCAGCCCTAAACTTCCCATTCAAAAAGTAAGGGTAGAATAATGGCTAAGGAATGTATGAAAGCGCGCGAATCAAAACGCGCAAAAATGGTTGCTAAGTATGCTGAGAAGCGTGCTGCTCTTAAAGCAATCGTTAAAAACCCTGCTTCTTCTGAAGATGAAGTTTGGGATGCACAGGTAGCTCTTCAGAAGCTGCCGCGCGACGCTAACCCGGTTCGCCAGGTACGTCGTTGTCAGGTTACTGGTCGTCCACACGCCGTTTACCGCAAGTTCGGTCTGAGCCGAATTAAATTGCGTGAAGCAGCTATGCGTGGTGATGTTCCGGGTCTGAAAAAAGCAAGTTGGTAAGCATGATGGTCTGGGCAGGGTGATTCGCACCCTGCTACCGCATTACGCTGCACAAAGGAAAATAATCCATGAGTATGCAAGACACTCTTGCGGATATGCTAACGCGTATTCGTAATGGTCATATGGCTGAGAAAACAGCTGTAGCTATGCCTGCTTCCAAAATGAAAGCGTCTGTCGCTGCCGTTTTGAAAGAGGAAGGCTACATTGCTGACTTCGCTGTTGAAGGCGAAGCTAAGCCAGTATTGACTGTTGAATTGAAATACTTCGAAGGCAAGCCGGTTATAGAGTCTATCCAGCGTGTTAGCCGTCCAAGTGTCCGTGTTTACAAGGGCGCGAATGATCTGCCTAAAGTATCTGGCGGTCTGGGCGTGGCTATCATCTCCACCTCTAAAGGTGTGATGACTGACCGTGCTGCTCGTGCTGCCGGTATCGGCGGCGAAGTCATCTGTACGGTATTCTAGGAGCTAGAACTATGTCTCGAGTTGCTAAAAGTCCCGTTGTCCTACCGGCAGGTGTTGAAGCTAAAATTGATGGTCAGACGATCACTGTAAAGGGTAAGAACGGTACCCTGGATCTGTCTGTACACCAGTCTGTAGAAGTAACCAGTGAAGAAAACGTAGTTAAGTTTGCCCCACGCGATGGCGGCAAGTCAGCCAATGCGCTGGCTGGTACTACTCGTTCTCTGGTTAATAACATGGTTGTTGGCGTGAACGCAGGTTTCGAAAAGAAACTGCTGCTTCAGGGTGTTGGTTACCGTGCTGCTGTTAAAGGCGACACACTGAACCTGACTCTGGGTTTCTCACACCCAATCGATTACAAACTTCCTGAAGGCGTTAAAGCTGCTATGGAAGGCCAGACTACTATCGTGCTGAATGCAGCCGATAAACAAGCTCTAGGCCAGGCCGCAGCAGAAATTCGCGCATTCCGTCCACCAGAGCCTTATAAAGGTAAAGGTGTTCGTTACGCTGACGAATATGTTCGCCGTAAAGAAGCTAAGAAGAAGTAAGGTAGGGTCATGAACGATAAGAAAACATCTCGTATTCGCCGTGCCCGCCGTGCTCGTTTCAAGATGCGTGAGCTGGGTGCAGTCCGTCTGTGCGTAACCCGTACTCCTCGCCACATCTATGCGCAGGTAATCTCCGCTGATGGTGGTCAGGTTCTTGCTGCAGCTTCGACTGTAGAGAAGGATCTGCGTAGTGATGCAACTGGTAACTCAGATGCAGCTACTAAGGTTGGCACATTGATCGCTCAGCGTGCGAAAGACGCTGGCGTGACTAAGGTTGCTTTCGACCGTTCTGGTTTTAAATACCATGGACGTGTTAAAGCATTGGCAGATGCAGCCCGTGAAGGCGGCCTGGAATTCTAAGGGGTTTGACAATGGCAAATCACGATCAGAAAGACGGTGACCTGCAAGAGAAACTTGTACAGGTTAACCGTGTTGCCAAAGTAGTTAAGGGTGGTCGTATTTTCGGTTTCACCGCCTTGACTGTTGTTGGTGACGGTAATGGCCGCGTAGGCTTCGGACGTGGTAAAGCACGCGAAGTACCTGTAGCTATTCAAAAAGCAATGGAACAAGCGCGTCGTAACATGATCTCTGTAGATCTGAACGGCACAACTCTGCAATACGCTGTTAAAGCCCGTCACGGTGCTTCTAAAGTGTACATGCAGCCAGCATCTGAAGGTACTGGTGTTATCGCCGGTGGCGCGATGCGTGCTGTACTGGAACTTGCAGGTGTTCACAACGTACTGGCTAAGTGCTACGGCTCTACAAATCCAGT
The DNA here is from genome assembly GCF_003858655.1 of Amphritea balenae. Taxonomy (GTDB): domain Bacteria; phylum Pseudomonadota; class Gammaproteobacteria; order Pseudomonadales; family Balneatricaceae; genus Amphritea; species Amphritea balenae. Next base: position 58,910 of record NZ_RQXV01000012.1, on the reverse strand, counting down.
AAACGTTGTTCGCGCAACTATCAATGGTCTGGCTAGCATGACATCTCCTGAAGATGTTGCTGCGAAGCGTGGTAAGGCCGTTGAAGACATTCTGGGGTAATTAGCGATGGCATCTACTCTCAAGGTTACACTTGTACGCAGCACCATCGGTATCCTGCCTAAGCACAAATTGTGCGTGAAGGGTCTTGGTCTGCGCCGTATCGGTCATTCTGTTGAAGTGGAAGATACTCCTTCCGTTCGCGGTATGATCAACAAAGTAAACTACATGGTTCGTGTAGAAGGCGAATAAGGAGTCCGTTATGCGTCTTAATACACTGAGTCCTGCCGAAGGTTCTAAGAGCGCTGCAAAGCGTGTAGGCCGCGGTATTGGTTCCGGCCTGGGTAAAACCGGTGGTCGTGGCCATAAGGGTCAGAAATCCCGCTCAGGCGGTTCAGTTAAGCCAGGTTTCGAAGGTGGTCAAATGCCACTGCAGCGTCGTCTGCCTAAGTTCGGTTTCACCTCTCGTCAGGCTGCATTCGTTGCAGAGATTCGCCTGAATGAGTTGGCAAAAATCGATGCAGATGTTGTTGATCTGGAAGCACTGAAGAAAGCCGATATCATCAAAGACAGCATCAAGCGTGCGCGTGTGATCCTGTCCGGTGAGATCAACAAGGCAGTTACCGTTAAAGGTCTGAAAGTGACCAAAGGCGCGTTGGCTGCAATTGAAGCTGCAGGCGGAAAAGTCGAGGAATAAATGGCTAAGAAAGGACCAGTACCAGCAGGAAATCAAAACGGTTTAGGCGAGCTTAAGTCGCGTCTGCTGTTCGTTCTGATTGCGATCGTTGTATACCGTATCGGTGCACATATTCCGGTACCTGGTATCAATCCTGATCGTCTGGCTCAACTCTTTGATCAGAATCAGGGCACGATCCTGAGTCTGTTCAACATGTTCTCCGGTGGTGCGCTGGAACGTATGAGTATCCTTGCTTTGGGTATCATGCCGTACATTTCAGCATCGATCATCATGCAGCTGATGACTGTTGTCAGTCCGACGCTTGAGCAGTTGAAGAAAGAGGGTGAGGCTGGTCGTCGTAAGATCAATCAGTATACCCGCTACGGTACCGTACTACTGGCTCTAATCCAGTCATTTGGTATGGCCGTAGGCCTGGCTAACCAGGGTGTTGCCTTCAGTACAGGTTTGAGCTTCTACTTTGTAGCAGTTGTTACCCTTGTTGCTGGTGCAGTATTCCTGATGTGGTTGGGCGAGCAGGTTACTGAACGAGGTATCGGTAACGGTATTTCGATTCTGATCTTCGCTGGTATTGTGGCTGGTTTGCCGAGTGCAATCGGTCAGTCCTTTGAATCAGCACGTCAGGGTGATTTGAATATCCTGGCGCTGCTGGCCATTGCTGTGCTAGCGATAGCTACTGTCGGTTTCGTAGTGTTTATGGAGCGCGGTCAACGCCGCATCACTATAAACTATGCGAAGCGTCAGCAGGGGCGTCGTATGTATGCTGCACAGACCAGTCATCTGCCGCTGAAGGTCAACATGGCCGGTGTAATTCCGCCGATCTTCGCTTCAAGTATTTTGCTGTTCCCTGCATCACTTGGCCAATGGTTTGGTCAGACTGAAGGTATGGAATTGCTACAGGATGTCGCATTAGCGCTGGGTCCGGGTCAGCCGTTGTACATCCTGCTGTTTTCTGTGTGTATCATTTTCTTCTGTTATTTCTACACTGCGATTGTATTCAATCCAAAAGATGTAGCCGATAACCTGAAGAAGTCTGGTGCATTCATCCCGGGTATTCGCCCAGGGGAGCAATCTGCTCGGTACATCGATAACGTACTGGGACGCCTGACACTGTTTGGCGCTCTGTACATCACTGCGGTATCTCTGATGCCCCAGTTCCTGGTTGTGGCCTGGAATGTACCTTTCTACTTCGGTGGTACGTCGCTGCTGATCGTAGTTGTTGTTGTGATGGATTTCATGGCACAAGTACAATCGCATCTGATGTCTCACCAGTATGAATCCCTGATGAAGAAGTCGAATCTTAAAGGTGGTGGTGCTGGCCTGCTGCGCTAGCCCCTGCTATTGGAGTTGATCATGAAAGTACGTGCATCTGTAAAGAAAATCTGCCGTAACTGCAAGATCGTACGTCGTAACGGTACTTTGCGGGTTATCTGCAAGGTTGAACCACGACACAAGCAGCGCCAGGGTTAATTAACGCCTGGTCTGGGAGTGGTAGGTGCGAGGCCCTTGATTTATTTTTGATCAGAGGGTAGAATCTCGCGCCTTCCATTAATAGAAGAATCTGCAGTGCCTGTTTATTAAAGCAGGTGACATGCTAATAAGCTGGAGTAAATTGAATGGCCCGTATAGCTGGCGTCAATATTCCTGACAATAAGCATGCGGTAATTTCATTGACTTACATCTTCGGAATTGGCCGCACGACAGCGAAGGACATCTGCTCCACTTGTGGGATTGAAGAATCCACCAAGATTGCAGAGTTGTCAGAAGATCAACTGGATAACGTACGTGGCGTAATTGCTAAGTTAACAGTTGAAGGCGATCTTCGCCGTGAAGTATCCATGAACATCAAACGCTTGATGGATCTGGGCTGTTATCGTGGTCTGCGACATCGTCGTAGTCTGCCTCTACGTGGTCAGCGCACTAAGACTAATGCGCGTACCCGTAAAGGTCCACGAAAGCCAATCCGTAAGTAAGTGGTAAGCGATAGGAATTTCCAGTATGGCTAAGCCAGGTAATCGCACACGTAAGAAGGTTAAAAAGCAGGTTGTTGACGGATTCGCTCACATCCATGCTTCTTTTAATAACACGATCATTACTATTACTGATCGTCAGGGCAATACCCTGAGCTGGGCAACTGCGGGTGGCTCCGGCTTCCGTGGTTCTCGTAAGAGTACACCATTCGCTGCACAGGTTGCTGCGGAACGTGCGGGTGTAGCTGCTCAAGAGTATGGTCTAAAGAATTTAGACGTTTTTGTTAAGGGCCCAGGCCCAGGCCGTGAATCCGCAGTGCGTGCATTGAACGCTTGTGGTTACAAGGTTAACAACATCACGGACGTGACACCGATTCCTCACAACGGTTGTCGTCCACCGAAGAAACGTCGCGTTTAAGCCGGAGACAGTAAGAATATGGCTCGTTATATAGGACCAACATGTAAGCTGTCTCGCCGTGAAGGTACCGACCTTTTCTTGAAGAGTGGCGTGCGCGCCCTGGACAGCAAGTGTAAAGCTGAAGCTGTTCCAGGAGTACACGGTGCTCGTAGAGGTCGTTTATCTGACTACGGTCTACAGCTTCGTGAAAAACAGAAAGTTCGTCGTACTTACGGCGTTCTTGAAAAGCAATTCCGCAGCTACTACAAGGAAGCTGCCCGTCGCTCTGGAGCGACTGGTACTAACCTTCTTCAGCTGCTGGAAGGGCGTCTAGACAATGTTGTCTATCGTATGGGCTTTGGATCTACTCGTGCAGAAGCACGTCAGGTAGTTTCTCATCGCCAGATTACGGTTAACGGTCAGTCTGTAAACATCCCGTCTTTCCAGGTTAAAGCTGGTGACGTGGTTGCAGTACGTGAAAAGTCAAAAACTCAGCTGCGTATTAAAGGCGCACTTGAGCTGGCTTCTCAGCGTACCGCTGTTGAGTGGGTAGAAGTAGATACTGCGAAGATGGAAGGAACTTTCAAGTCCCTGCCAGAGCGTAGCGATCTGTCTGCCGACATCAACGAGCAGCTGATTGTCGAACTGTACTCTAAGTAATAATTGACTTCTTAATTGGTGGAACTATGCAGCGTTCAGTTAACGAGTTTCTAAGTCCGCGTCATATTGACGTTCAGGAAATTAGTACTACTCGTGCAAAAGTTACTCTAGAACCACTGGAGCGCGGTTTTGGTCATACGCTGGGTAATGCGCTACGCCGTATCCTTCTCTCTTCAATGCCTGGCTGTGCCATCACTGAAGTAGAGATCGAAGGTGTACTGCATGAGTACAGCACCATCGAAGGTGTGCAGGAAGACGTTATCGAAATCCTGCTTAACCTGAAGGGTGTTGCGGTTGCGCTACATAATGGCGACGAAGTTACCCTGACTCTGTCAAAAAGCGAAGCGGGTCCTGTTACTGCAGCTGATATTCAGCTGAACCAGGACGTTGAAATCGCTAATCCAGAGCATGTCATCGCTCATCTGAGCGAAGGTGCAAGCCTTAACATGCAACTGAAGATCGCTCGCGGCCGTGGCTATGTGCCAGCTGACGCGCGTGTATCTGAAGAAGACGAGTCTCGTACTATCGGCCGTTTGCTGCTTGATGCTACCTATAGCCCAGTCAAACTGGTGTCTTATGTAGTAGAAAGTGCACGTGTAGAGCAGCGCACCGACCTGGATAAGTTGGTTATTGACATTGAATCCAATGGTACTATCGATCCAGAAGAATGCATTCGTCGCGCTGCTACTATCTTGCAGCAGCAGCTGGCTGTATTTGTAGATCTGGAAGGTGGTAAGGATCAGGTTAACGATGAGCCGGAAGAGCCAGAGATCGATCCGATCCTGCTTCGTCCGGTTGATGATCTGGAGCTGACTGTACGTTCCGCCAACTGTCTGAAGGCAGAGCAGATCTACTATATCGGTGACCTGATTCAGCGTACCGAAGTAGAACTGCTTAAGACTCCGAACTTAGGTAAGAAATCGCTAACCGAGATCAAGGACGTTTTGGCGTCTAAAGGTCTGTCGCTTGGAATGCGCCTGGAAAACTGGCCTCCTGCGAGCATCAGAAACGACGATAAAGTCGCTTCCTGATCTGCGGTTTTAAACCTAACAGTTTGGCAAGGATATAAAGATGCGTCATCGTAAATCAGGTCGTCACTTTAATCGTACAAGTGCGCACCGTAAAGCAATGTTCAAGAACATGGCTGTAAGCCTGTTCGAACATGAGCTTATCAAGACCACGCTGCCTAAAGCTAAAGAGCTGCGTCGTGTTGCTGAGCCTCTGATCACACTGGCAAAGGTTGACTCGGTTGCAAACCGTCGTCTGGCTTTCGCCCGTACTCGCAGCAAAGAAGCTGTTGGTAAACTGTTTAATGAACTGGGTCCTCGTTACGAGGGTCGTCCAGGCGGTTACATCCGCATCCTGAAGTGTGGTTACCGTACTGGTGACAACGCGCCGATGGCTTTTGTTGAGCTAGTTGACCGTCCAGCTGATGCAGTTGCGGTAGAAGATTCTGAAGATTAATCTCTTCGCCTCTTAAAAAAACCCGGCTTATGCCGGGTTTTTTATTGTCTGTAAAAAGTGCAATACAGAACCATGCATGTCTTCGCTTCCAAAGACGGCTTGTTAGTGCATTACATTCAGTCAGTAGCGAGTAAAAGGCCTAAAAAAACACCCAAAAGGGTGTTTTTTGTTTCTAACCTAACGGCTAGTAAACGCTAAAGGGGCGAATACTAGTCGGCGTTAAGTCATTCTGTTTGCTTGTTTATTTAAGGCTGAACAAGCATCGGTTTCAGGAATTGCCCGGTATAGGACTTAGGCTCTTCGGCAACCTCCTCCGGTGTACCGGTTGCGATGATCTCGCCACCTTTAATGCCACCTTCAGGACCCAGGTCGACGATCCAGTCGGCTGTTTTGATTACATCCAGATTGTGTTCGATAACGACGATAGTGTTGCCGTGATCTCTTAGGCGATTTAGTACGTTGAGTAGTTGCTGAATATCATAGAAGTGTAGACCGGTAGTCGGCTCATCCAGGATATAAAGGGTCTTACCTGTATCGCGCTTACTCAGCTCTTTGGCCAGTTTAACCCGCTGGGCTTCACCGCCGGACAGTGTGGTGGCTGCCTGGCCTAAGCGGATATAGGACAAGCCTACGTCGATCAGGGTCTGTAGTCGGCGTGACAGCGCTGGGATGGCATCAAAGAACTCCCGGCCATCTTCAACCGTCATCTCCAGTACCTGATCGATGCTTTTACCCTTGTACTTCACTTCCAGGGTTTCACGATTGTAGCGTTTACTCTTACAGACGTCGCAAGGTACATAGATATCAGGTAGGAAGTGCATCTCTACCTTGATAACACCGTCGCCCTGACAGGCTTCGCAGCGTCCACCTTTAACGTTAAAACTAAATCGACCTGGCTTATAGCCGCGTGAGCGGGCTTCTTGTGTGCCGGCAAAGAGTTCACGAATCGGGGTGAAGATCCCTGTGTAGGTGGCCGGATTAGAACGCGGAGTGCGACCGATCGGGCTCTGATCAATATCGATTACTTTATCCAGCTGTTTAATGCCCTCAAGCTCGCGATACGGTGACGCATCGAGTGTTGTGGCATTGTTCAGCTCAGTAGCTGCTAGTGGGTAAAGGGTGCTATTGATCAGGGTAGATTTACCTGAGCCCGAAACGCCGGTGACACAGGTCATCAAACCCAGGGGGATATCCAGATTGACATTGTTCAGGTTATTACCCGACGCGCCATGCAGTTTTAACCAGCGGCCATCTGGGATATTTCTTTTTTGTGGTACTTCAATTTTACGCCGCCCGGACAGATAGTCAGCGGTCATCGACTTCTCGGACTTTAACAGCTCTTTAGGTGTACCCTGGGCGATAATTTCGCCACCGTGAACGCCGGCTCCCGGACCGATATCGATAACGTAATCGGCCAGGCGAATGGCATCTTCATCGTGCTCAACGACGATGACAGTGTTGCCCAGGTCTCGCAGGTGGATCAGTGTGCTGAGTAAGCGTTCGTTATCGCGCTGGTGCAGGCCAATCGACGGTTCGTCTAGAATATACATCACGCCGACTAAGCCGGCGCCTATCTGGCTGGCCAGTCGTATACGCTGGGCTTCACCACCGGATAGCGTGTCTGCGCTACGTTCAAGAGACAGATAATCAAGCCCGACATTAACCAGAAATTCGAGTCGCAGACGTATCTCTTTGAGAACTTTTTCGGCTATTTCACCCTGTTTACCTGTCAGGTGTAAGCCATCAAAGTAGTCACAGCTATCTCCGATTGATAGCTTTACAATCTCTGGCAGGGTCTTGTTATCGATGAATACGTGGCGGGCATCCCGGCGCAACCGGCTACCATCACATGAAGGGCACTCTTGCATGTTGATATATTTAGCCAGATCTTCCCGAACCATATCCGATTCTGTCTCACGATAGCGGCGTGAAAGGTTGTTGATAACACCTTCAAACGGATGGGATTTGCTAATGACGTCGCCGCGGTCATTCAGATAGCGAAAGGCGACAGACTCTTTGCCGCTGCCGTGCAGGATAGCATTCTGCTGTTTGCCGCTGAGCTTTGAAAATGGCGTGTCCATATCAAAGCCATAATGCTCAGCTACGGCCTTCAGCTGTTGAAAATAGTATAGTGCGCGACGATCCCAGCCACGGATAGCCCCCTCTGAAAGTGTCAGGCTATTGTCGTGTACAACTTTTTTAGGATCGAAAAATTGTTTAACGCCCAGCCCGTCGCATGCTGAACAGGCGCCATGGGGGTTGTTGAATGAGAATAGCCGCGGTTCTAGCTCCTGGATACTGTGACCGCAGGTTGGACAGGCAAAGCGGGCAGAGAAAACCAGATCGTCACCATCGCCGTCCATGTAACTGATCGTGGCAATACCGTCGGCCATGTTCAATGCGGTTTCAAATGATTCAGCCAGTCGAATCTGAAGATCGCCACGCACTTTAAACCGATCGACCACCGCCTCAATGTTGTGCTTCTTATTTTTATCTAACTCGGGAATGCTGTCGATATCACAGACAATGCCATTGACGCGGGCGCGAACAAACCCCTGAGCTTTTAGTTCACTTATGGTATGTAAGTGCTCACCTTTGCGGCCTTGAATAATTGGGGCCAGTAGCATCAGTTTAGTGCCTTCAGGCAGTTCTAATGCCTGATCTACCATCTGGCTGACTGTCTGTGCGGCTAAAGGCAGGTCATGATCGGGGCAGCGAGGCTCACCAGCCCGGGCGTACAGCAAACGCAGATAGTCGTATATCTCGGTAATTGTTCCCACCGTGGAGCGGGGGTTATGTGAGGTAGACTTCTGCTCAATAGAGATTGCTGGTGAGAGACCTTCAATATGGTCTACATCAGGCTTTTCCATCATCGAAAGAAACTGACGGGCATAGGTCGAGAGAGATTCTACATAGCGCCTTTGTCCCTCCGCATAAAGGGTATCAAACGCCAGTGACGACTTTCCTGAACCAGATAATCCAGTAATAACAACCAGTTTATCCCGTGGGATTTCCAAGTCGATATTCTTCAGATTATGGGTTCTTGCGCCACGAACCAGTATCTTGTCCATCGGTATTTCCGTGTCAGATGTAAAAGGACTAATTATAAAGATTTATGCTCTTCATCAACACCTGAACTGGATATTTTAGCGGTATATTTATGATATGCTGTGACTCATTACAGAGACCGGCTTAATTAACTGGTCTGATGAGAAAAAATTAAGACTTTCGGAGAGATCAATGGCACGCGGTGTTAATAAAGTCATTCTGGTTGGTAACCTGGGTAACGACCCTGAAACTAAATATATGCCGAGCGGCAATGCCGTAACTAACATCACCGTTGCGACCTCTGAATCCTGGAAGGATAAGCAGACCGGCCAGCAGCAGGAACGTACTGAGTGGCATCGGGTAGTTTTCTTCAATCGTCTGGCCGAAATTGCCGGTGAATACCTGCGTAAAGGTTCTAAAGTTTACCTGGAAGGTTCTTTGCGTACCCGTAAATGGCAAGACCAGCAAGGGCAGGATCGTTACACGACTGAGATCGTTGCAGGCGAAATGCAGATGTTGGATAGCCGGGGTGAAGGTGGTTTCCAGCAGCAAGGTCAGGGCGGATATCAGCAACAAGCTCCGCAACAGCAAGCACCACAGCAGCAAGGTGGTTATCAGCAGCAGGCGCCGCAACAGCAACAGGCCCCACAGCAGCAATATCAGCCTAAGCCGCAACAGCAGCAACAGGCTCCGCAGCAGCCATATCAGCAGCCGAAGCAAAACGCCGCACCTCAGGCTGCACCGGGAATGGATGACTTTGATGATGATATCCCGTTCTAAGGTATAGCTTAGATCGATTTTGATAAAACCCCGCTATTGCGGGGTTTTCTGTGTTTGAAGGGCGGTTTCGTATTGGTAATCTTAGCGGTTGTGGTATCGTTGAGATTTGGGAGCCTACGAACAAGTCCCGAACGCCTCTGGCTTTCAGAGCGATTCAAGTTCAAGGCAGCGATTGCAGGCATGCTGGTTGCCTGTCGAAAATTGTTAACGAAGAATTTGGGTCGCTCTGACAGCCCCGTAGGGTGGGCACTAAAACGACTTTCTGCTTTGTCTGGCAGCTTGAAAAGGACTCGTCATTCCACTGCGCTGCCTTTCGCGCATCAAGCCGTTTTATTGCCCACAGAGAAAATCCGGGACTTATTCGCAGGTTCCCTAGTCTGAATATTTGGAGTTTTTGAATAATGGAGCAGGATTTTCTGACCACGCCGGCCAGGATATTAATTACCGGTGCTGATGGCCAGATCGGGTATTTCCTTAATCAGGCAGCAGTAACGGATCCGTTTTTTTCGGTCGTTGCGCTCACTGATCATGAATTTGATATAAGTGACCCTGAACAGGTGCAGCGGCAGCTGGATTTGCATATGCCTGATTACGTGATCAATACCACTGGATTTAATACCGTTGACCGGGCCGGGACTCAGTCTGAGCGCTGTGTGGCACTGAATACTGATGGTGTTGAAAATCTTGCCTTAGCTTGCGGTGACCTCTCTATACCTCTGTTTCATCTATCTTCTGATTATGTATTTGATGGGCATTATGAAAGTGGCTATACCGAAGAAGATCAGGCCAGCCCGCTTGGATTGTATGGCGAGACTAAATGGCAGGGTGAAGAGCGATTGCGTACCGCCTTACCTCAGCATGTGATTCTTCGGGTTAGCTGGGTGTTCAGTACGGTAGGTGATAACTATATGCGCCGCTCACTGCAGCAAGCGCGGGAGCAGAAGTGTATCAGCGCTGTAGATGATCGGCGTGGTTGTCCTACTTCTGCAACTGATATTGCGCGTGTCATCATGGCGATGTTAAAGCAGTTGCATAACGGTGCTGAAAACTGGGGTACCTATCATTACTGTGGTGCTGAAGTGACCTCCCGTTATGGGTTTACAGAAGCGGTTCTGGCTGCGGCGAGTCAGTATGAAAAACTTAAAGCTGAAGAGCTTAAACCTATCAGCTCATCTGAACTCTGTAGTGATGCAGAACGCCCGGCATCTTCGGTACTGGTGTGCACCAAATTGCTCAATAACTTTGGCATTCGTCAGATTCCCTGGCGCAGTGAGCTGGTTGTGATGATTCGTGAACAGTATCAGAACGAAGAATTCACTGAGTCGGTCTGACTCAGTGGTGTGTTTTACTATTCGGTTTTTATCTTAGTATTACAGCAGCCAGGGCCATGGATAATGGCTCAGGGCGACCCATACGATGTAGCCTGCAGTGGTTAATGCCAGCATTAACGCCAGTATTCGCATGGCTTTGGTTTTGCCGCGTTTCAGCGCAATAGTTCCCAGTAGAATATAAGCGATCAGGGCAAATAGTTTTGCCGTCAGCCAGCTCTGGCTGAAGGGATACTGACTGAGCAGAATAGTCAGAGCGATGGCGCTAGCGAGCAGGAGTGTATCAACGATGTGTGGCAGAATTCTGACCCAGCGTTGCTGTAAAATATGTGAATCCGTTAGCATCCAGTAACCTCTTATTGAGAAAAAAAGAATGCTGATAGCGGCGCAGGTCATATGGGTATGCTTAAGTACCATATACATCGTAGATAAACTCACTTAATTTTTGTTGAATAACCGATTAAAATGATCGGGTATATTTTTGCTCAAATAGCTTTTGGATGCCAGTTCTGAAATGAAAGATAACCATGCCGATACCCATATAAATAACTTGGCAGACCAGCTGGTCGACCGCTTTGGTCGTCGGGTTGAGTATGTTCGTCTTTCTGTAACCGATCGTTGCGACTTTCGTTGTGTTTACTGTATGGCGGAAGAGATGCAGTTTCTGCCGCGCAATGAAGTATTGTCACTGGAGGAGTTATATCAGGTCTCCCGGGCGTTTGTTGAGCTGGGTGTTAACAAGATCCGCCTGACCGGCGGCGAGCCTTTGGTGCGTAAAGGAATATTGGGTCTGATCGAACAGCTAGGGCAGCTGCCTGCTGAACTGTTAATAACAACTAATGGCTCTCAGTTGCCGGTCATGGCGAACGATCTTAAGCGGTTGGGTGTCGATCGTCTGAATATAAGCCTGGATAGTCTACAGGCTGACAAATTTAAGCGTTTAACCCGTACCGGAAAGCTAAATCAGGTGCTTGAGGGTATTGATGCGGCGATAGCTGCAGGATTTGAGCGGATAAAGCTCAATGCTGTAGTGCTAAAAGGTCGTAACGATGACGAAGTACTGGACCTGGTGGAGTTTGCTCGGCACAAGGGCGTAGATATTACCTTTATTGAAGAGATGCCGCTGGGAGCTATTACTGAGCATGACCGGGAAGAAGCTTATTGTTCAAGTGATGAGTTGCATCAGATTATATCCCAGCGTTATGATCTGATTGATTCAACTGAAAAAACCGGTGGACCTTCCCATTATTATCGGATGCCAGACAGCGATAGTCGGGTTGGCTTTATCTCACCCCATAGTCATAACTTTTGTAGTGAATGTAATCGGGTGCGGATGACTGTAGAGGGGCGGCTGCTGCTGTGTTTGGGTAATGAGCACTCGATGGATCTGCGTCAGGTGATGCGTGATCATCCCGATAATATTGAAGTACTTAAACAGCATATGATTCAGGCGATGGATCTGAAACCCGAGCAGCACCATTTTGATCTGTCTGAAGAGCAACCTCAGATTGTTCGCTTTATGAATATGACCGGTGGATAGTCATTCCTTGTCAAAATTTACTTTGAATCAAAAAAGTATCATTCTGCGCTGAAATTATTCCCTTCTCCCTGTAAAATACCGGCTTTTCTTAGTGCCTTTGGAGGCAGAATGTCAGCCAGTGCTGTAAATGATCCTTATCAGAACATCCGGCCTTACCATGATAATGAAGTGGGCGATGTCCTGAACCGGCTGATTCGCGATGACGAACTGATTTCGGCGATTACACGTTATCAGTTTCCTCGTACGGCAAGTGCCTTTGGTTGGCTACTTAAACCGATGGTGCGAATCTTTCTGGCACAGAAAACAGATGATATAGAAAGTGTCCAGGATTTCCAGAATCTGGTTGCCGGCTATATGTCGAAGATGATCGCCCGCAGTACAACTAAGTTGAGCTGTACAGGCTATGAAAATCTTGATCCTGATGAGGCTTATCTGTTTGTTTCCAATCATCGCGATATTGCGATGGACCCTGCATTTGTAAACTGGGTTATGTATCAGAATAAGCTGGATACGTTGCGTATCGCTATCGGCGATAACTTACTGCGTAAGCCCTATGTTTCTGATCTGATGCGATTAAATAAAAGCTTTATCGTTAATCGTTCGGCAAAAGGTCGGGCCGTACTGACGGCGTTAGGGCAGTTGTCATCGTATATCGATCACTCTCTGGTGCATGATGAAGCCAGTATCTGGATTGCGCAGCGAGAAGGGCGGGCCAAAGACGGTAACGATGTCACCGATCCTGCGATTCTGAAAATGTTTTATATGGCGCACCGTAAGCAGCGCTCTTTTGAGGAATTTCTGGAGCGGGTTAAGATAGTACCCGTATCTATCTCATATGAATTTGATCCCTGTGACCGGGCTAAAGCCCTTGAGCTAGCTGCAAAGCGGCAGGATGGAAATTATGAGAAGTCACAGTTTGAAGACATCGAGAGTATCGTCGCAGGAATTACTGGCGAGAAAGGGCATGTGCATGTGGCCTTTGGCGATGTGATTACCGGTATTGATAATCCCGATGAGCTGGCGGTGGAGATCGATCGTCAGATTATTAATAATTACTATCTACATCCGTCAAACCTGATAGCGGCAGGTGTAGATTCTGCTGAGATTTCTGATGCAGATCGTCAGGCATTTGAATCCCGGGTAGAAGGTCTGGATGCCACCGCAGCAGAAATTCTGCAGCAGATGTATGCTAATCCAGTACTTAATAAAAACAGACAACAGGAGGCAGCATGAGCCGTCTGACCCATATTGATGAAAATGGCCACGCCAACATGGTGGATGTGTCTGAAAAATCAGTCACTACCCGTGAAGCGGTTGCCCAGGCGGTTGTGACTATGCTGCCGGAAACCCTGCAGATGATCACCGCTGGTGAGCATAAGAAGGGTGATGTATTGGCAGTTGCCCGTATCGCAGGTATTCAGGCGGCTAAACGCTGTTCTGATCTGATTCCATTGTGCCATCCGCTGATGTTGAGCAAAGTAACTGTTGAGCTTGAGCCCCGGGAAGAGAGCAATACGGTGCTGATTACCGCTACCTGTAAGCTTGCCGGTCAGACTGGCGTAGAGATGGAAGCATTGACGGCAGCATCGGTTGCCGGACTGACTATCTATGATATGTGTAAAGCGGTGGATAAGGGGATGATTATCTCCGATGTGAAGCTGTTAGAAAAGAAAGGTGGTAAGAGTGGCCATTACAAGGTGGACGCTTGAAGCCCTCTGTAGAATCGGCAGCCAATGTCGAACAGGAAAGTAATCAGGCTATGACTAATAAACCCTCTGCTTTGTTGTATCTTCGGGCGACGCTTTTTTATATTGGCTTTTATCCGGTTACCCTGGTCTTTGCCGCTTTCTGTGTGATGGTTGGCTGGGCGCTGCCGTTTCGACCACGCTTTAAGTTATTCACGCTGATGAACTACTTTTCCATGTTTTGGTTGCGGCTGTGTTGCGGCGTAAAGTATCGGATTGAAGGTCGTGAAAATTTGCCAAAAGAGGGTGCTTACGTGGTGGTGGCAAATCACTCCAGTGAGTGGGAAACATTGTTCCTTCAAACCCTGATTCGTCCGCAAAGTGCGGTCTTAAAGAAGGAGTTATTGAAGATACCTTTCTTTGGTTGGGCGTTAGGGATGTTGCAACCGATCGCGCTGGATCGAAGTAAGCGTCGGGGGGCGTTGAAGCAGTTGCTAACCGAGGGTAAGGCGCGTCTGGAAGATGATATTAATGTGGTTATTTTCCCTCAGGGCACGCGGGTTGAAACAGGCAAGTTGGGTAAGTTTAATAAAGGTGGCGCGATGCTCGCTGCCAGTGCCCAGGTAGCGGTGGTGCCTTTGGCGCATGATGCGGGTCTGTTCTGGCCAGGTAAGAGTTACGTTAAGTATCCGGGTACGATAACGGTCAGAGTAGGTAAGCCGGTAGCTTCAGTGGATCGAAGTGTTGATGAGATTCATACCGATTCTGTCGGTTGGCTTGAAGCACAGATGTATGATCTTAAGGTTGTTGATAAGTAGTCTGTTGCCAATAGTCAGATAATAAAAAACCCGCCATTTGGCGGGTTTTTTATTTTAGCTAGAGGATCAGCCTTCGAACTTCTGGAATACCAGGGTCGAGTTAGTGCCGCCGAAACCGAAGCTGTTAGACATAACACGTTGCAGGTCAACGTTGTCTTTTCGCTCAGTTACGATTGGCAGGCCTTGCGCTTCAGGGTCCAGTTCTTCTACGTTGGCTGAAGCACAGATGAACTTGTTTTCCATCATCAGCAGGCTGTAGATCGCTTCCTGAACACCAGTGGCGCCCAGAGAGTGGCCAGTCAGTGACTTGGTAGAGCTTACCGGAGGCATATCTGCACCGAAGGTTTCTTTCATTGCCTTCAGTTCCTGAATGTCGCCAGCAGGAGTCGATGTGCCGTGAGAGTTGATGTAATCAATGTTGCCATCAACAGTGCTCATCGCCTGTTTCATGCAGCGCAGCGCGCCTTCGCCTGATGGAGCAACCATGTCGTAGCCATCTGATGTAGCACCGTAGCCAACCAGCTCACCGTAAATCTTGGCACCACGCGCCTGAGCGTGTTCCAGATCTTCCAGTACCAACATGCCACCGCCGCCAGCGATAACGAAACCGTCACGGTTTGCATCGTAAGCGCGGGATGCTTTTTCAGGTGTGTCGTTATATTTGCTGGACAGAGCACCCATCGCATCAAACATGACGCTCAGGGACCAGTGTAGTTCTTCGCCGCCGCCGGCAAAGACGATGTCCTGTTTACCTAGCTGAATCTGTTCCATCGCATTGCCGATACAGTGGGCGCTGGTAGCGCAGGCAGAGGTGATGGAATAGTTAACGCCTTTGATCTTAAAAGGGGTTGCCAGACAAGCGGATACCGTACTACCCATAGTGCGGGTTACGCGGTAAGGTCCTACGCGACGTACGCCTTTGGTGCGCAGGATATCGGCTGTTTCAACGATATCAGCAGATGATGCGCCGCCAGAACCTGCAATCAGGCCGGTGCGTACATTGGAAACCTGATCTTCTGTCAGACCAGCATCTTTGATCGCCTGATCCATAGACAGGTAAGCGTATGCAGCAGCATCACCCATAAAGCGAACCAGTTTACGATCGATCAGGCTGGTGTAATCCAGATCAACGCTACCAGCTACCTGGCTGCGAAAGCCCATTTCTTTGTATTCTTCCTGAAACTTGATGCCTGAACGGCCCTGTTGCAGTGAATCCAAAACGGTTTCTTTGTCTGTGCCCAGGCAAGATACGATGCCCATTCCGGTAACAACGACACGTCTCATAGGATGCCCTCTTTAAAAATTATTTGATCGGTACAGCTGATCAGCTGCCTGACTGGCAGGCAGCACTCGATCAGAAGCTATCGGTAGATACGAACAGACCAACACGCAGATCTTTAGCAGTGTAGATCTCGCGGCCGTCAACGGAAACGGAGCCATCAGCGATGCCCATTACCAGTTTGCGTTCGATAACGCGTGACAGGTCGATGCGGTATGTTACTTTCTTTGCGGTAGGCAGAATCTGACCGGTGAATTTAACTTCGCCTGATCCCAGAGCACGACCGCGGCCTTTGTTGCCACGCCAGCCCAAATAGAAGCCTACGATCTGCCACATAGCGTCAAGTCCCAGACAACCAGGCATAACCGGGTCAGTTGGGAAGTGGCAGTCGAAGAACCACAAGTCAGGATGGATATCCAACTCAGCTTCAATATAGCCTTTGCCATATTTACCGCCTTCGCCGGTGATCATTGTTATACGGTCCATCATCAGCATATTGCCAACTGGCAGACGGGCATTGCCCTCGCCAAACATTTCGCCGTTACCGCACTGAAGAAGTTCTTCTCGATTAAATGAGGAAGGTTTTGTCATTTGAGCTGTATATCCACTGTTTTTTTAGCCAAAATATCAGGCAATTATACCGGGTTAGTCGGCCAGTATCACGACTTCTGTCATCAAAAACGGAAAATTCCGGTAGATAACAGCATTTTTTCGGAGATTCTTAGCAATGCAGAGTGAATTTTGGCATGAGCGCTGGCAGACCGGGCGTATCGGTTTTCACCTTGATCGGGTTAATCCTTTTTTACAAAATTACTGGTCACAAATGACAACCTCTGGAAAGGGGCAGGTGTTGGTGCCGCTATGTGGTAAGAGTCTCGATATGCTTTGGTTGCGTGAACAGGGTCATGACGTGATAGGGGTGGAGTTGAGTGAACTGGCCTGTAATGAGTTCTTTAGTGCGCAAGGGGTCGATGTATCAGTTGCCTGCAATGCTGACTTCTCGGTGCGTGAAGTTGATGGGTTAGCGCTTTGGTGTGGTGATTTTTTTAAGTTGCCCGAGAGTTGTTATGACAATGTGAACTGGGTTTATGACCGTGCTGCACTGATCGCTTTGCCTGCAGAGATGCGTCAGCAATATGCGGCTGAGTTAAAGCTGAAATTACCAACAGGGGTGTCAGTGTTGTTGGTAACCCTGGAGTTTGAATCGGCTGAAGGGCCACCGTTCTCGGTATCTGAAACCGAGGTACGAGCGCTTTATGAAGGTCGCTTTAGCGTTAAGCGGCTGGCGGCTGAGCAGATGGAAGGTCGTGGTGGGCGCCAGGAAATTGAAAGCGTGTATCTGTTGCGCGATCGTTAAATTCAGCGCTAATTAATGACTAAGCGTACAAAAAAAACGCGCCATGATCAGGGCGCGTTTTTTATTGCTGCTGTCAGCTGTTTAGCTTTTACGCTTAACGGCCAGATCTGCTAGCTGAATCAGTGTGGTTTTAAAGGATGAGTCGGGCAGTGCATCCAGTACTTTAATGGCTTTATCCGCTTCTGCATATGCAGTGTTGCGAGAGTAATCGATAGAGCCTGTTGCGTGAACGATATCCATAATGGGTTGCAGGTCTTCCAGGCCGCCTTTGCGAATAGCCTGGCGAATCAGCTGGCGTTGTTCTTCATTGCCTTCACGCATCGCATGGATCAATGGCAGGGTTGCTTTGCCTTCGGCAAGGTCATCGCCAACATTCTTGCCCATCTCTTCTGCTGTGCTCAGGTAATCCATCACATCATCAATGATCTGGAAAGCGATACCTATGTGGCGGCCATAAAGACGCAGGGCTTCTTGCTGTTCTTTTTCTGCACCGGACAAAATAGCGCCGGCTTCGGTGGCGGCTTCAAACAGCATTGCTGTTTTCCCCAGAATTACCTGCATGTAAGCATCTTCTGTGGTGTCCGGGTTTTTGGCATTCAGCAACTGCAGTACTTCGCCTTCAGCGATGATGTTGGTTGCATTGGAGATAACTTCCATAATCTCCATGTTGCGAATTTCAACCATGATCTGAAACGCACGGGAATATAGGAAGTCACCCACCAGGACGCTGGGGGCGTTGCCCCATTTTGCGTTGGCGGTATCGTTGCCGCGCCGCAGGTCGGAGTTATCCACAACGTCATCATGTAGCAGGGTTGCGGTATGAATAAACTCAATAACCGCTGCCAGCGAGATATGATGCTCGCCTTTATAGCCTGCTGCATTAGCCGCCAGTAATACTAATAAAGGACGGATACGTTTGCCGCCACTTTCGACGATGTAATGACCGATTTTTTCAACCAAAGGTACACCTGAGTGTAAGTGGTTGATTATATAGTCGTTTACCGCTTCAAATTGCGGCTCGATGATTGGATTTAACTGATGTGGCAGCATGGGAACTGAGTACTGTCTCTCTGAAAATGTATGGCGCATGCTAGGGGGTGCGTATCCGGGTGTCAAGAAAGTAGAACTATATCTGTGTTTGTACTTGAGTCAGGACAACTGTTTCTATATAATCTCGCGCCCTAACCCATCCAAATTCGCTCCCTACCATATGGTTCAACCATTAAAAGTAGGCGTCTTATTCTTAGTAGCAGGCTGGGTTTTAAACTGGAGATTAAAATGTACGCAGTAATTGTGAGCGGCGGTAAGCAATACCGAGTTCAGGAAGGTCATACGCTAAAACTGGAAAAGCTGGCTGTAGAAGCTGGTTCTAACGTTGAGTTTGATCGTGTTTTGCTGGTAGCTAATGGCGATGATGTTAAAATCGGCGCGCCAGTAGTTGAAGGTGCCAAGGTTACAGCTGAGGTTGTTAGCCATGGTCGCGCTAAGAAAGTTCATATCATGAAGTTCAAGCGTCGTAAGCACCACATGAAGCAGATGGGTCACCGTCAGCATTACACCGAAGTTAAAATCACAGGCATCAACGCCTAAGACTGTTTGATAGGAGAGTGAAAAATGGCTCATAAGAAGGCAGCAGGTAGTACGCGTAACGGTCGCGATTCCGAGTCGAAACGCTTAGGTGTTAAGCGCTTCGGTGGTCAGGCAGTTCTTGCAGGTAACATCCTGGTTCGTCAGCGCGGTACTAAGTTCCACGCTGGTGAAAACGTAGGTATCGGCAAAGACCACACTTTGTTTGCTAAGGCAGACGGTGTTGTTAAGTTTGTTGTTAAAGGCCCGCAAAAGCGTAAATACATCACTGTAGAATCCGCTTAATTCGGCTTTAATATTAAAAAAGCTCCGCGGTTGCGGGGCTTTTTTTGTTTCTGGTAGCTGATTAAGCTTGTTGTTGAAAGTCTATCCTTGAAGAAGGGGTGTGTTTTCAACAGCTGGTTTGAATGGCATATGTGTTGCACCTGAGTCCAGTAAGTCTGGAGGTGAATTGTGAAATTTGTAGATGAAGCGACGATAACTGTCGAAGCCGGAAAAGGGGGTAATGGTACCCTGAGTTTCCGTCGAGAAAAATATGTAGCCAAAGGTGGTCCCGATGGCGGAGATGGCGGAGACGGTGGTTCGGTATTCGTAGAAGCGGATGATTCGCTGAATACCCTGATCGATTATCGCTTTCAGCCGCGCTATCGTGCAGAAAACGGTAAGGGTGGTCAGAGCCGTAACTGTACCGGTGCGAAAGGTGAAGATCTGATCATGAAGGTGCCTGTGGGTACCACGGTGGTTGATGTTGATACTGATGAAGTGTTGGCAGATATGACTAAGATTGGTCAGATCGAGAAGATTGCTCAGGGTGGTTTTCATGGTCTGGGTAATACGCGTTTTAAAAGCAGCGTGAATCGTGCGCCGCGTCAGACAACGAATGGCAGTATGGGTGAGACCCGTAATGTTAAGTTAGAGCTGAAGGTGCTGGCGGATGTTGGTTTGCTGGGGCTGCCTAATGCGGGTAAATCGACGTTTATTCGCTCGGTATCTGCGGCAACACCTAAAGTGGCAAACTATCCTTTTACTACGCTGGTCCCTAATCTGGGTGTGGTACGTACCGAGAAGCATCGTAGCTTCGTGATTGCCGATATTCCCGGCATTATTGAAGGCGCTGCTGAAGGTGCGGGTCTGGGTATTCGCTTCCTTAAGCATCTGGCGCGAAATCGTATTCTTTTGCACTTGGTTGATATGGCGCCCTGGGATGATGTTACCCCTGCTGAATCTGCTCAGGTCATCGTTAGAGAGCTTGAAAAATTCAGTCCTACCCTGGCGGCTCAGCCGCGTTGGTTGGTCATGAATAAGCTGGATATGGTGCCTGAAGACGAGCAGGAAGAGCGTTGTCAGGCGGTCGTTGATGCGTTGGGCTGGGAAGGTCCTGTGTATCGGATTTCGGCTATCAATAAGATGGGTACCCAGAAGTTGGTGCAGGATATTCAGGGCTTCCTGGATCAGTTGGCTGAGCAGCTTGCTGAGAATCCCGATCTGATTGAGGAAGAGGCCGCGTTACGCCGGGCAATTGACCGTGAAGGTCGTGAGCGAATCGAGCAGATGCGTGAAGAAGTGCGTGCTAAGCGCCGTGGCGAAGACGATGATTTTGATGACTTCGACGATGATGATTATGACGTTGAAGTGGAATACGTAAAGCATTAGGGCGATCTGTAAAAGCCGATAGCCCCTTGAGAGAGTGATCAGCAGTGAGCGAAGCGCGAAATAAACTGAAAACATCCCGTCGTTGGGTAGTAAAGATCGGTAGTGCGTTACTTACAAATGATGGTGAAGGCCTGGATCTGGCGGCAATTAGTCGCTGGGTAGATCAGCTGGCTCATTTGCGCCGCGAGGGTGTTGAGATCGTGTTGGTTTCATCGGGCTCTATCGCAGAAGGGATAGTCCGGCTGGGTTGGAAGACCCGTCCCCATGAGATTTATAAGCTTCAGGCCGCAGCGGCGGTAGGTCAGATGGGGTTGGTGCAGGCTTATGAGACTAATTTTCAGCGCCATAAAACCCATACCGCCCAAATCCTTCTTACCCATGAAGATCACTCAAACCGAAAGCGTTATCTGAATGCTCAGGCGACACTGAAAACCCTGATGTCAGTGGGTGTTGTGCCGGTTGTTAATGAGAATGATACGGTAGTAACCAAAGAGATCCGCTTTGGTGATAATGATACGTTGGGGGCTTTGGTTGCTAACCTGATCGAGGCCGATGCGTTGATTCTATTGACTGACCAGGATGGTCTCTGTACTGCAGACCCTCGCAGTAATCCCGATGCTACTCTGATTAGTGAGGCTAAGGCCGGTGATGCGGCGTTGGATGCGATGGCGGGTGACGGTGGTGTGCTGGGTCAGGGTGGAATGGCGACTAAAGTGCGTGCGGCTAAGCTGGCGGCACGTTCTGGTGCGGTAACGGTTATTGCCAGCGGTCGTGAAGATGAAGTTTTACTAAAACTGCGTGAAGGTATGCAGTTGGGTACACTGTTGGTGCCTGAGCAGTCACCTATGGCAGCGCGTAAGCAGTGGATTGCGGGTCACCTGCAGGCGCGTGGTACGCTGACGCTGGATGCGGGGGCGGTTGCTGCGCTGGTTGAGCGAGGCAAGAGTTTATTGCCGGCGGGAGTTCGTGCGGTAACGGGTTCGTTTTCTCGTGGTGAAATGGTGGTTCTCTCGGATGAGCACGGCAAAGTTATTGCCCGGGGGTTGGTAAACTACGGCATCGAAGATGCGCAGAAGATTATCGGTAATCCGAGTAAGCGTATTGAGTCATTGCTGGGGTTTGTGGGCGAGGCTGAGTTGGTTCACCGTGATAACCTGGTGCTAGCCTAACAGTTGTCTGTCTTTTCGAGGGTTGTGTTACCGAGAGTTAAGTTACCGATAGTTGCGTTACTTTGTATCTATCAATACTCATTTACACGAGTAATACCGCAGGGGTACGATGACTCCGTTTGTTAGATGCCAAAAGCCTTGCTCTCAAAGAGTTAAAAGGCTTTTTAAACTGAATTTGTCTCAGACACAAAAAAACCGGCATAAGCCGGTTTTTTTATTGCGAGAAACTGGATTATGCAGCCAGTTTTTTGATCTCAGCGTTCATGCGGCTCTTCTTGCGAGCAACCTGATTTTTGTTGTAGATGCCTTTGCTTACAGCGCCATCCATTACAGGCTGAGCTGCAACGAAAGCTGCAGTTGCAGCAGCGTAGTCACCAGACTCGATAGCAGCAGCTACTTTTTTAACGTAGGTACGAACCATGGAACGCAGGCTCGCGTTGTTTTGACGGCGCTTCTCAGATTGGCGAGCGCGTTTACGGGATCCTGCGGAATTAGCCACAATCCGACTCCTCTAAATTTGGAAAGATTAATTGTTAATAAGATGTATCAGATGCTTATTTTAAGCAGTCCGATCATCGAAATTTAAGACGCGAGATTATTCATGTTTGCGGCGCAGCTGTCAACATATAAATACTAATAAATAGTGGGGAGTTGGTTCTCCCTGGTGCGTTTGTGATGAGAGGCTGTGCAAGCATTTTTGCATTTTAACCGGTATTATCTTCGGCAAACCGATAACGGCAACAGGAATGGGCCATTGAGTAAGTCAGAATCAACACCAGATAACCCGCAGCAACCTGAAGCCGGTAAGGGGCGTAGTCTGCTTCGATCAAGTGCAGTGGTTGGTGTGATGACGATGCTGTCCCGGGTGTTGGGGTTGGTAAGGGATGTGGTGGTTGCAAATTTCTTTGGTGCCGGCAGTAGCGCTGATGCGTTTTTTGTTGCGTTTAAAATCCCTAACTTTCTGCGGCGCCTGTTTGCTGAGGGTGCTTTTGCACAGGCTTTTGTACCGGTTTTGTCTGAGTATCGCAGTCTTAAGGATCTACAGGCAGTAAAAGCGCTGATTGACCGGGTAACCGGTAGTCTTGGTTTAGTGTTGGTCTTTGTCACCGGTATCGGGGTGTTGGGTGCGCCGGTTCTGGCGGCCGTTTTTGCGCC
Organism: Amphritea balenae; assembly: GCF_003858655.1. Lineage (GTDB taxonomy): Bacteria > Pseudomonadota > Gammaproteobacteria > Pseudomonadales > Balneatricaceae > Amphritea > Amphritea balenae. The sequence continues at coordinate 36,289 of NZ_RQXV01000012.1, read as the reverse complement.
GGGTTTTTATTTGAATGATCCGCTGCGATATGAGTTGGCAGTGGATATGCTGCGATTTACTTTCCCTTATCTGTTACTCATATCTCTAACTGCCCTGGCGGGTAGTGTGTTGAATAGTTATGAGCGGTTTGCGGTGCCGGCATTTACGCCGGTGTTGCTTAACCTGTCGCTTATCGGTGCGGCGATCTGGCTGCAGCCTGTATTTGATCAGCCGGTGATGGCGTTGGCCTTAGGTGTATTGATAGCCGGTTCAGTGCAGCTGTTGTTTCAGCTGCCATTCTTGTGGCGATTGCAGTTGTTACCCCGTCCGCGGTTGGGTTTCCGGGATGAGGGCGTTAGTCGGATAATGAGGTTGATGGTGCCGGCGCTATTTGGCGTGTCTGTGAGTCAGATTAACCTGTTGCTGGATACCCTGCTGGCCTCTTTTCTGCAGGTCGGTAGTGTTTCATGGCTGTATTATTCTGATCGCTTAGCTGAGCTGCCGTTAGGCGTGTTTGGTATAGCGATAGCGACCGTGATACTGCCAAGCTTATCCCGTAAGCATGCTGAGAAAAATACTGAGACATTTGCCAGAACGCTGGATTGGGCGATGCGGATGGTGTTGCTGATAGGTTTTCCGGCTGCGATGGCTTTACTGGTATTGGCAGAGCCTTTATTGGCAACGTTATTCCATTACGGAGCGATGACCGATAGTGATGTCACTATGGCGGCGATGAGTTTGCGGGCTTATGCCTGTGGTTTGCTGGCCTTTATGTTGATCAAAGTGTTAGCGCCGGGTTATTTCTCGCGTCAGGATACTAAAACGCCGGTTAAGGTCGGTATTATCGCTATGGTTGTGAATATGGCGCTTAACCTTGCGCTGATCGGACCGTTGGCTCATGTGGGTCTGGCGTTAGCCACAACCTTGTCGGCTTTCCTGAATGCCGGTTTGTTGTTACGTGGGTTGCTGAAAGAGGGTGTGTTTGTCTGGCAGAAGGGTTGGGGGGCGTTTCTGCTCAAGCTGCTATTGGCAAATGCGTCGATGATTGGCCTGTTAGTGTGGTTGGCGGGTACGCCTGATCAGTGGCTTGCCTATGATCTTTGGCAGCGTGTAGCGCAGATGGCGATACTGGTTCTGGGTGGTGCTGCAGTCTATTTAATCGTTTTGGCTCTGCTGGGTATGCGGGCAAAAGATCTGCGACATTGAATTAGGGAGCCTGCGAATAAGTCCAATACTTTCTCAGTGGGCAGTAAATTGACTTAATGTAAGAAAGGTAGCGCAGCGGAATGACAAGTCCTTTCCAAGTTACCTGGCAAAGCAGAAAGTCGATTTAATGCCCACCCTTCGGGGCTTACAGAGTGCCCCAGTTCCTTTGTTAACGATTCTCGACGGCAACCAGCATGCCTGCAATCGTTGCCTCGAATCTGAAACGCTCTGTAAGCCTGAGGCGTTAGGGAATTGTTCGCAGGTTCCTTAGGTTATAGATCATCCAGATTAATGGCTATGAGGCCTGTAATTAGGGTATAATTTCGCGCTTATTTTTATTTGTTGATGAGAACTGGGTGACATGGAATTAATTCGGGGTTTGCATAATCTGCGCGACAAGCATAAAGGCTGTGTAGCGACGATCGGCAACTTTGATGGTGTACATCTGGGTCATCAGCAGGTGCTTGCTCAGGTGATGCAAAAAGGCAAAGAGTTAGGTTTGCCGACGGTTGTTATCATTTTCGAGCCACAGCCTCGTGAGTTTTTTTCTGGCCATGATGCACCACCCCGCTTAACGCGCTTTGATGAAAAGGTACGGTTGCTGGAAGCTCAGGGTGTAGACCGGGTGTTATGTCTTACGTTTAATGAACGCTTACGCTCTATGACTGCCGATCAGTTTGTTGATGAGTTGTTGCTCAAGGGTTTGGCAGTGCAGCACTTTGTCGTTGGCGATGACTTCCGCTTTGGTTGTGACCGCAGCGGCGATTACTGCATGTTAAAGCGTAGTGGCAGGCATTATGGCTTCAGTGTGGTTAATACCGAAACCTATGATGTCGACGACGAACGGGTGAGCAGTAGCCGAATCCGACGGGCGTTGCAGAGTAACCAGCTGGCTTTGGCTGAAAAATTGTTAGGCAGGCCTTACCGGGTAACCGGAAGAGTAATGCATGGCCAGAAGCTGGGTCGTACTATTGGCGTGCCAACAGCTAATGTTCGAATGCATCGTTTTCCTTGTCCACTGACCGGGGTTTATGCCGTTACATTGACCGGCGAAGGGCTTCAGGCAGAAGGTGTTGCTAATGTGGGAATGCGCCCGACCGTTAATGGCACGTTACCTGTACTGGAAGCCCACTTATTTGATTTTGATGGTGATATCTACGGCCAGCTGTTGGCGGTAGAGTTTAAAGCCTTTATCCGTCCGGAACAAAAGTTCGACGGGTTGGAAAAACTCAAACAGCAGATAGAAACTGATATTCGAGAGGTCAGGGAATACTTCCTGGCAGGTGCCGCTAAGGCCAACTAAAAAAGATCCAGAAGCGATACGAAAATGACCGATTACAAACCGACTCTGAACTTACCTAATACTAAGTTCCCTATGCGCGGCAATCTGGCTCAGAAAGAGCCTCAGATGCTGAAACAGTGGCAGAAAATGGATCTGTATAAAAAGATTCGTGAAGTCAGCGCAGGTCGTGAAAAATATATTCTGCATGATGGCCCTCCATACGCTAATGGTGACATCCATATCGGTCACGCAGTAAACAAAATTCTGAAAGATATTATCGTTAAGTCACGTACGCTGGCGGGTTTTGATGCGCCTTACGTTCCTGGTTGGGACTGTCATGGTCTGCCGATCGAGCACAACGTTGAGAAAAAGGCCGGTAAAGCGGGCGTAAAACTTTCTTTCGGTGATTTCCGTAAGAAATGCCGCGAATACGCCGCGCGTCAGGTTGCGGGGCAGAAGAAAGATTTTATCCGTCTGGGTGTCCAGGGTGACTGGGAAAACCCATACCTGACGATGAATTTCGATACCGAAGCAAATATTATCCGTGCTCTGGGCCGTATCGCTGAAAATGGCCATCTGGTTAAAGGTTATAAGCCGGTTTACTGGAGTGTTGTAGGCGGATCGGCGCTGGCTGAAGCGGAAGTCGAGTATCAGGATAAGTTCTCACTGGCGATAGATGTGCGTTATGCGCCGGTTGACGAAGCTGCATTCCTTAATGCGTTTGACGACGTTTCAGGGGAAGGTGCCGCATCGGTTGTAATCTGGACAACAACGCCATGGACGTTGCCATCCAGCCAGGCGGTATCTTTGAATGCTGAACTGGATTACGTGCTGGTACAGTGTGATACCGGCACCGGTGTTGAACGTCTGTTGTTGGTTGAAGCGCTGGTGGAAGATGCCATGCAGCGTTACGGTGTTGAAGATTACAGCATTGTTGGTCGTTGTAAGGGCGCTGCGTTGGAGAACCAGCAGGTACAGCATCCTTTCTACGATAAGCCGCTGCCCGTCATTCTGGGTGAACATGTAACCACCGATGCGGGTACCGGTGCAGTACACACCGCACCGGATCACGGTGTGGAAGATTTCAATGTCGGTCGTGCTTACGGTATCGGCACGCTGAACTTAGTGGCCGGTAACGGTGTTTTCACTGAAGCGGCGGGTGAGTTTGCCGGTCAGCATGTTTATAAAGTTGAAGACAGTATCGTTGCGGCGCTGGAAGCTAATAACCGGTTAATTCTGAAGAATAAGTTCAGTCATAGTTATCCACATTGCTGGCGTACTAAAACGCCATTGATTTACCGCGCAACACCGCAGTGGTTCATCAGCATGGAAGAGAAAGGTCTTAAAGCCGATGCTCTGAATGCTATCAAGCAGGTTGAATGGTTCCCTGCCTGGGGCCAGAACCGTATCGAAGGTATGGTTGAGCAGAGCCCGGACTGGTGTGTTTCCCGCCAGCGTACCTGGGGTGTACCTATCGCCCTGTTCGTACATAAGGTTACGGGTGATCTGCATCCGCAAACTGCGGACCTGATCGAACAGGTAGCGCTGAAAGTTGAGCAGACCGGTATCGATGCCTGGTTTGATCTTGACGCTGAAGAGCTACTGGGTAGTGAGGCTGATCAGTATGAGAAAGTGCTGGATACTCTGGATGTATGGTTTGATTCCGGTGTAACCCATCATTCTGTTCTGCGCCCTACCGAAGGACTGGAGTTCCCGGCGGATCTCTATCTGGAAGGCTCCGATCAGCACCGTGGTTGGTTCCAGTCATCCCTGAAAACCAGTATTGCTATCAACGGTTGCGCACCATATAAGCAAGTACTGACTCATGGTTTCACCGTTGATGGTGACGGCCGTAAGATGTCTAAGTCCGTCGGTAACGTGGTATCGCCGCAGGAAGTGATGAATAAATACGGCGCAGATGTTCTGCGTCTGTGGGTTGCGTCGACCGATTTCAGCTCTGAGATGACCGTATCCGATGAGATTCTGAAGCGTACGTCCGATGCTTACCGTCGAATTCGAAATACTGCGCGTTTTCTGTTGTCCAACCTGAACGGTTTTGATCCGGCTACCGATATGGTAGCTCCGGAAGATATGGTGGCGCTGGATCGCTGGGCCGTTGATCGTGCTGCATCTTTGCAGGATGAGCTGGAAGGTCATTACGATCAGTATCAGATGCTGCAGGTGTACCAGAAAATCTCCCATTTCTGTTCGCTGGATCTGGGTGGTTTTTATCTGGATATCATCAAAGATCGTCAGTATACCGCCAAAGAAGATTCTACCGCGCGTCGTTCTTGTCAGACGGCATTGTTCCATATTGTAGAAGCGCTGGTGCGTTGGATAGCGCCAATTCTGAGCTTTACTGCGGATGAGATTTGGAAAGAGTTGCCGGGCGAGCGGGCTGAGTCTGTTCAGTTATCAACCTGGTATACAGGCCTGAGCAAGATGGATGATAGCGCAGAGCTGGGCCGTGATTACTGGCAGCAGATTCTGGAAGTTAAAACTGCGGTCAATAAAGAGCTGGAAAATCAGCGTAATGCCGGCGATATCGGTGGCAGCCTGGAAGCGGAAGTGACTCTGTATTGTTCTCCTGAGTTACAGGCTCAGCTGGATAAGCTGAAAGATGAATTGCGTTTCGTGTTAATCACTTCGCAGGCGGCAGTACGCCCGGCGAGCGAGGCGACCGATGCCGTTGCAACTGAGCTGGAAGGGCTGTCGGTTCAGGTTGTTAAAACGACCGAAGCGAAGTGTGGCCGTTGCTGGCATCACCGTGAAGATGTGGGTAGCACTTCTGAGCATGAAGAACTGTGTAATCGTTGTGTTGAGAACGTTGCCGGTGCCGGTGAACAGCGGGCTTATGCATAAAAGCACCTGTTTAAGCGCTTTTGAATAAGGACTATTTGATGGCAAAGCAACGTAATGCGTTGATCTGGCTGTGGCTGGTTGTTCTGATTGTAGTGGCTGATCTGCTGACCAAATATCTGGCTAATGCGCAGCTACCTTATGGTGTTGCGCACCCGCAGCTGGCGATATTTGATCTGACATTGCTCTATAACAAAGGCGCTGCGTTTAGTTTTCTGTCTGATGCAGGCGGTTGGCAGCGCTGGTTCTTTGCTACTATCGCTATCGTTATGAGCGGGGTGCTGGTCGTGTGGCTGGCCCGAACCCCTCGACAACAGCGTTGGCTGGGCTGTGGTCTTGCATCTGTGCTCGGCGGCGCATTGGGTAACCTCTATGACCGCATCGTGCATGGCTATGTGATCGACTTTATTTCGTTACATTATGATCAGTATTACTTTCCCGCCTTTAACCTGGCAGATATTGCTATAACTATTGGCGCAGGTATGCTGATTATCGATATGATCTGGTTTTCTGAGCCGGATAAGAATTCAACCAAAGGTGCTGCATAATGTCGCAACAACAGATCGCTGCAGATTCAAAAGTTACGCTTCACTTCGCGATTAAGCTGGAAGATGGTTCGGTAGTCGATTCCAACTTTGAAGGCCCTGCAGCAACCTTTGTCGTGGGTGATGGTCAGCTATTACCTGGCTTTGAAACAGCATTGCTGGGTATGAAAGCCGGTGAAGAAGCTATTTATGATATCGCCCCTGAACAGGGGTTTGGGATGCCGAATCCTAACAATATGCAACGTATTAACCGGGAACAGTTCGGTGATATGGCGCTGGAACCGGGTTTGGTTATTTCCTTTGCCGATGCTGGTAACGGTGAGCTGCCGGGTGTTATTGCTGAATTTAATGACAGCAAAGTGATGGTAGATTTTAATCACCCATTGGCGGGTAAAAATCTTAAGTTTGAAGTAAAAATTATTGATGTTAATTGATGGTCTAACTTTCCAGCTGATTTTATAACAGAATCTGGCCAGATTCTGTTTTTATAACTAGACTCTACTCGCTTCAACAACAAGGATGTTGTGAAATGAGTCTAAGAAGATATATTCCAAGCTTATTATCTGGTCGGTATTTGAACCGACGGGTAACCCACAGCTATTCCCTTTCTTCTCAGGGATTTACCCTGATAGAAGTATTAGTTTCACTTGTTCTTGTATCAATTTCCGTTCTGGGAACGCTTAGCGTTCAGGCTCGGGTAGCGCAACAAAACCTCCATGCTTACAGTCGCTCTCAGGCAGTTAGTCTTGCTTATGATATGGCTGAGCGTATGCGTTTGAACACACAGGCAGTCATTGATGGCAGCTATACGCTAAATTTAAAAGCAGACCCTGTTGCAGGCTCTTCTATTGCAAGTCAGGACCTCTCTGGTTGGATTAACTCGGTATCAACGCTGTTGCCAGAAGGGGATGGTGCTATATCTGTCGATGCCGTTAATCGTCAGGCGTCTATTACTATCTGCTGGACTAAAGATCGTAACAATAGTTGCAGTGAGAGCTATCTGTTAAGGATCCTTCTATGAGTTTCGCTAGTCGAGCAGATCAGTCTGGTTTTACTCTGATAGAGTTAATGATATCTACCGTTATAGGATTGATGATGATCAGTGCCCTGTTGACAGCATATGTGGCTAATAGCATGAATTATCGGATGCAGGAAGCGATGTCTGAAGTACAGGAAATTGGTCGGTTTGTCCTGAATCAAGCAGCCTATGATCTGCGAAATGCGGGCCTGGGTACTACAGCTGATGAAATTGCAGTTGTTGGGTTTGTTAATGCTGATGCTGCGTATGCTGATAGTAATGCAAAAGATGTATTGCTGGCTAAAAAAGACAAGATTTCAAGTCCTGTGCTTTATATCCCTGTTCATGATGAAGGTGGTGATATTGCTTATTATATCGCGAACCTTGGTGTTGGCGACTCTTTGTATCGTTATGACCCAGAGTTTCATAAAAACAAGCCTCAGGCGATAGTATCCGGTGTCCGCCAGATAGCCCTTGAATATGGCGTTGATGGCAATAGTGATCAGATTGTCGATAGCTTTGAATTGGTAAGCGATGTTAAAGACTGGACCAGGGTTGTAGCGGTAAGAGTTAGCTTTTTAGTCTCTAGCACGGAGCAGGTACTGAAGAAGAAACAAACGCTTCCAGATCCTTTTGTTATCAATGATCGTGCGTTGTACCGGATTTTTACGACAACTGTTGTGCTACGGAATAAGGTGTTATGAGCGGGGTAAACAAGATAACTGCGCTAGCATCTCAATCGCCTGAGCAGCGGGGAACAGTTTTAATGATTGCGCTGGTTATTGTTTTGGCAATGGGTATTACTGCGGCATCAGCGCTTCAGAATATTACGTTGCAGGAGCGAATGGCTGGCAATATGCAGGATAAAAGTATTGCTTTTCATGCCGCGGAAGACGCTCTAATTGTTGTTGAAAACTGGATTCTTAACAACAGCGCAGCGACGGCAGTTTATACAAAAAAAAGACCGGCAGTTCTATCTGCATATGATGGCATCGCTAATGCAGAGAAAGGTAAAAAGCCTCTTACTGAACAAGATATTTTAGATAGTACTCAGTTTGTTAACTGGTTAGCACATGCCTACGATGCAACAGATTTTAGTGAATTAGCAGGTAATGATCTATTGGATCAGCAGGTTAAGGTGACCGTTGAGCTGTTATCACCTTCTGAGTATTTAATTCTGGCATATAGCAGTGGGGCATCGGGAAATACTGAAGTAATTCTGAGGTCGGTGGTAGTTAAATAGAAAGCACAGGGAGTGTGCATGTTTGCTAAAAGAAATATTATAACTTGCTCATCTGTGTTGCTGATAATGTTTAGCGTACCAGTATTATCAGATGGCTGGGATCTGAATAATTATCCTCCGACTACGAAGGGGCTGGTGGGAGAAAAGCCTAATGTAATGCTACTGCTGGATACGTCTGGAAGTATGAATAGACAAGTTTCAGATACCGATCGGACTTCGAAATTTGAAGCAGCTAAAACTGCGGTGCAAGCGCTACTCAATGACCCGGTGATTATGTCTCAAAGTCGACTGGGGTTGTCTCGTTTTCAGGGTGATAATGGCGGCAGTATTGAGGCAAGCTGCGGCTCTACGAAAAAAGCCCTTGAAGGCGTATTGAATAAGATGTCGGCAGGAGGGAATACACCTCTTGCAGAAACCTATTATGAAATAACACGTTATTTCAGAGGCATGAATGGTTTTTTTGCTCTTGGTACTCAATACTCTAGCCCGATAACTCATCAGTGTCAGAAGAACTATGTGGTCGTACTCTCAGATGGTGCTCCTAGAGAGGATATGTTTGAAGGGAAAGCGATAAATAGCAGTATTGACGCGCTCGCTGGAAGTAATATTCCTAACTGGGATAAAAAGGACAATGATGAGGCCGGTGTCGTCAACAACTATAGTTCTTTTTACCTGGATGATTTAGCACTATTCGGTGCCCAGATAGATTTGAGTGATGATTATAAAGATCAGCAGTCGTTGAGTACTTATACTATTTCCTTTGGTAATTTTAGTCATGCTGCTATAAGCATGATGGACAAAGCTGCAGAAAACGGTGATGGCATTTCGTTTAAATCAGTTACCAGCGAACAGTTAACCTCAGGCTTTAGAGATATTCTGACAGATATACTTTCGCGTGATGTTATAGGAACTAGCCCTGTTTCTCTGTCAGCAGGAGAGCTGCGGCAAGGATTGCAGCTATTCAGTAGTAGTTATAAAGAAGGTGCCTGGACCGGTGAATTAGCAGCTTACAATATTGATGGTGATGAAAGCAGTCCAACATACGGTCAGATAAATCAAACAGCAAGTTGGCAAGCAAGTCTGAAATTACCCTCTCCCGAAGAGAGAGTGATAATTACCAATATGAGTAAAGCCTCCGCCGTGCCGTTTGAGTATGACAAGGTAAAAGGAGCAATCAACAGTAAAAACGTCGTTAGGTTTATCCGTGGAGAAGAGCTAAGCGGCACCGCTTTCAGAGCGTGGGGCAAGCATAAGTTAGGGGATATTATCCATTCCACTGCGGTCTTTGTGTCGGATGAAAACGACGGAATGGTCTATATCGGATCTAATGATGGCATGCTGCATGGGTTTGATGCCAGGTATGGTGTTGAAAAGCTAGCGTATGTTCCAGGTTCCTTGTTATCTAAATTGCCTTTGCTAACTGATTATAAGTACGAACATCAGTTTTATGTTGATGCTACACCCGTTATTAAAGAGGTTCTCATCAATGATAAGCCCAGAAAAATATTGGTAGGTGGGTTAAATTCTGGCGGCAGGTCCGTTTATGCTTTAGATATTACGAAGCCCGCTTTATTTAGTAAAAAAAATGCATCAGATATTTTTCTCTGGGAGTTTGAGGATTCAGATCTCGGTCATACATTTAGTCAACCAAAGATAGTTCAGTTAAATGATGGTAGATGGTATGCGGCATTCGGTAGTGGTTATCTGTCTGCGGAAGATGGTCCGACTACAGGCAAGGGGCATGATTTTGTATACCTTGTCGATATAGCTACCGCTGAGGCAAAGAAGATCCCAATTAAAAATGGCCAGGCGGGGCTATCGACACTGACGTCCTATGATAGTGAGAGTGATGGAAAAGCGGATTTTATCTATGGTGGAGACCTTAAAGGAAACTTGTGGCGAATAGATGTTAGTTCTAGTGATCCTGATGAATGGAATGGCCATGGAGTTATTAAACTTTTTCAGGCCTGCTATAAATCAGATGCGGACAATGATTGTATAGAAAGTAGCTATCAGCCCATTTCCACTGCAGTCACAATTACTGATGTAAATAATCACAGACTTATTCTCTTTGGTACAGGCAAAGATTTTGAAAAAAATGATCCTGAAGATATGTCGATTCAGAGTTTTTACGGGATTTACGATGTCGGAACGCAAGTAGCAAAGACATCTCTATTGCAGCAAGCCATTGAAGACGAAACTACTTATACCAATGGTGACCTGATTCGAGAAGTAAGAATCTCATCGAAAAAACCAATGCAGCTTCATCATCAGGGCTGGTATTTAGATATTGCCTACAATAAGGAAGCCACGGGGGAGCGGGTAGTGACTCAGTCAATCATTTGGCGGGATAGGGTTATTTTTCCGACGCGAATATATAATCCTGTCGGAGATGGTGGCTACTGTGATGAGGATAAGTATGACTTAGATGGTTGGTTAATGATTCTGGATACAGCAAGTGGTAGTCGTATTAATTACCGATATTTTGATACAAACCGTGATGGCAGGGTCAATGCTACTGATGATGTTCTGGAGCCAGATAGTGAAGGTAATGTTGACGGTGGTTTAAGTGGGATTAAAGGGATTGATACTGGTGTTGCTATATTGGAACAACCAAAAGATGACGAAGATGATAGTGAAGAAGATGTAGATGTGAGTTTGATAACATCAACTCTTGAGCAGGAGTACATGGTCGATAAACCTGGAACTATTATTAAAGGCCGTAAGAGCTGGCAGCAGTTAAGGTAAGCATGGATGCAAAGTATTTTTGAAAATAAGCGGGGTTTCAGCCTGATAGAGTTGATGATCAGTGTTGCAATTGTAGGCGTGCTTGCTGCGATAGCATATCCAGCTTATACGCAGTATGTAACTGAAAGTTGGCGTAATACTGCTCAAATGTGTTTGCTGGAAGTATCTCAACAGATGGAGCAACGCTATAGCACCTCGTTTTCATATCTGCTAATAGATAGCGATGGAAATAAAGTCGATGATCTATTGGAAGCTGGTTGTGTTTCAGAAGGAGGGATGTCAGGCAGATACCGGTTTGCATTTAATCCTGCGTTGGTCGTAGGTGGTGCTGCAAGCTTTGCTGTTGAGGCAACTCCGTTGAACGGTCAACTGAATGATGATTGTGGGCAGATTTCAGTTGATCAACAGGGCGATAAACGGCCGGTTAAGGCTGGTTGTTGGAACTGAGATATGACTAAACCCAAGGATGGGGAGTTATGAAAAAGAGTATTAAAGACTACCTTCATGGCAAAGGTTTTACTCTAATTGAGTTGATGGTTACTCTGGCAGTAATGGGAATATTGGTAACCGTTGGAGCCCCTGCATTAGGTGACTTTGTACATGATACCCAGCAAAAAACAGCTTTTTCTAAACTGATAAGTGCCTACACCTTTGCCAGGCAGGAAGCTGTTCATAGGGGGAAGGGGGTTAGTATCTGCCCGATTAAGCGTATTAAACCAACTCAATGTACAAACAACTGGTCAGAAGGCGTTCTGATTTATATAAATAAAGCAGGAGGCAGTAAGTTTCAGTCTGGAGATGAAAAATTGAAGTTTGTTCTTTTTCCAGAGAATATCACTCTGGATTGGAAGAAAAATACTTATTTGATGACAATTAATTCTGAGGGCGGTACAGGAGCGGGTAGTTTTACCCTCAAAAAGGCCGATGGATCTAACCCATTTAAATTGACCATCTCATCCATTGGTCGCGCAACAATAAAGAAATAATAACTTAACTGCACTTTTCCAAATTAATGGACATAAGTTATTGAGGCAGAATGGCTATTTTTTTAGTCTGGTCTCAAACTAAGCTATTTTACTACATTTCTAATGTAGTTTACTCATAAGCCTATTCATACGCTCGTTTCACCTCAGATAACTATTTTGGGTACTCCTGACTGGGAGACCGGTTTTTTACTGTCTAAATTTTAATCAAACATTAAAAAGGAATTTGCTATACGTTTTTTGTCAGTTAACGACAAGGAAAGTAGGAGGAGGTTCCAGTGGTTAAAAGATCTGATGGTTTTACACTGATTGAATTGATGATCGTGGTAGCGGTTGTGGGGGTTATGGCTGCTATTGCGTACCCTTCTTATCTGGAATTTGTCAGAGAGGCCCGACGCACAGATGCTATGTCTACTCTGCTTACAGCTCAACTGGAGCAGGAGAAATTCCGGGCCAACAATATTACTTATGCATCTACTGCAGCTTCGTTAGGCGTATCAACAACCTCACCGGACAGTTTTTATTCTATCGCCGTGGCCAGCTCAGCGGCAAATAGTTTTATTGTTACAGCAACACCCGCAGGTAATCAGATTGGGGATGGCTGCGGAACCTTCGCTGTGGATCAAGGCGGGGCTAATCATACAGCGGGGTATGCCGATGCAGATTGTTGGAATCGCTGATTCGATGCTTAAGCCGCAGCGTGGGTTCACCCTGATCGAACTGCTGGTAACGCTTGCAATTGTTGCAGTGTTGCTAGCTATAGCTGTGCCTAATATGTCGTCCTACTGGAAGGGGGCTCGTCTGGTATCTGCTACTGAAGCGATATACACCCAGATGCAGCTGGCCCGAAGTGTATCCCTGGCAAGGAATCAGACCATAAGCATTGATTTTGCAGAAGGCGGATCATGGTGCATGGCGATCAGTGAGGATGCGCTCTGTAATTGTGTGACAGGAGCGCAATGCACTTTAACAGGTATGCCTCAGGCAATGCTGCAAGCGTCTGATTTTCCCGATATATCAATTACCACCTCTTTTACCAGTGAGGAAACGTCGTTCTTATATCCGCGTGGCAACGTAAGTGATGCCGGGGAGGTTACGCTAACTTCTGTGACCGGCGACGATGCGAAGGTCAGTATGACGGTGCTGGGGCGGATTGAAATCTGCTCTGATGATTTGGATCAATATCCGGGATGCTAGGTGATAAAAATGAATGCTGATAATTTTAACAAGAATAGGCAGCAGACGGGATTAAGCCTGATTGAGCTGATGATCGCGATGACCGTCGGTTTGATTATTACCGCAGGGGTTCTGCAGGTTTTTGTCTCTACGTTGGTTGGTAGTCGGGAGCTGCTTAGTCAGGCGCGTCTGGAAAATGATCTGAACAGTATGCTGCACTGGATGAGTAATGATATCCGCCGTGCGGGCTACTGGGGTGCAGAGGGGTTTGAAGCTGACTGGGGTAACGGCGATCGGAATCCATTTACTGAAAACGTTGATAACGTCGTAGGTATTCCCGGTATCAGCATAGGCGAAACGGTGAGTTCGGCGGCGAGTGGTTTGACCGATAGTTGTGCTCTGTACAGTTACAACTTAGATGGCAACAAGGGCGATGTGGAAGCGATTGTTGACGGTGCCTCTGATGATGCCCGTATCGGTTATTGTGCCAGTTGTGGCTTTGCAACAGCGCCATTCAATGATGCGGCTATTTATGATTACGACAATATGGAGATGTTTGGTTATCGCCTGCAAAACGGTGAAGTACAGATGCGAACAGGGCCGGTAAATGGTGAATCAGCCTTTACTTGTGACACCGGAAGCTGGGCCGCGCTTTCCGATATAGATGTGATTAATGTAACCGGTTTGAGTTTTGACCTGGTTAGTGGGGCCGTGAATACAATAACTGCGTCCGATGGTACCGATTTGTTCGTCGAAACTATGCAGGTGGAAATTCAGTTAACGGCGGAGCTGTCCAATGACAGTTCGGTGCGTAAGACCCTGACGACCTCGGTTAAGTTGGGCAATAGCCTGATAAGGGAATAGTGATAATGAACAAGTATCTGAAATCAGCAGCTAGACAGCGGGGTATGGCAACCCTGATGGTATCAATCGTTATGTTGATGTCCGTTACCCTGATCGTACTGGTTTCGGCACAGACGGTAGTTACCGAGCAGCGGATTATCGCGAACGAACTGCGGGCTAAGCAAGCCTTTGAGGCCGCTTCGGCAGGCTTGAGTTACGGGCTTGGCTATTTTCAGGCGAACAATGGTGCTGGTGGTACGACGAACAGCTCAGGGGATTATTATGATCTTCCGGGTGGCTTCAGTAGCTGGACCGATGTTGCGAGTGCTGCAGGCCCCTCTTTTCGGGTTCGGTTTAATGATGATGTGGAGATGGGTGATCTCAAAGTTTTAACCATCGAGGCTCAGGGGCGCAGTGATGATCAGTCCGCGGTTAAGTCTCTTTCTATCATAGCATCGGGTTCTCCTGCGCTAGCATTGCCGCCGTCTAATCCGCTGACTGCGAGGGGATTTATCGATCTTCAGGGCAGCGGGACTATTACCAACCTGGAATCAAATACAACTATCTGGAGTGGCGAGCAGGTTGATTTCACCGCGATGGCGGCGAACACGATTATTAAGCATCCGAGTTCAGGTGGTGGTATCGAGGCGAGTAACGCCAGTAATAAAGGCATCGATATAGTCGATAACGATACCAGCTTGTCCACGTTGTCAGATACTGACTACTTTCAGAACTTTTTCGGGCTGAGTGAAAGCAACTACCGATCGTCAGCGGCGGGTATCGTAATTGATCCCGTTGAAACCAGCTTATCAACTCTGGATGGTGAGAAAGCCACAGTCATCTGGGTTGATGGTGATGCAAGTTTTACCGGCAGTCCTGAAATTGGTACCGCAGATGAGCCGGTAGTGCTGATAGTAGATGGCAATATGTTCGGTGCGGGTAACGTTACCATCAATGGCATTCTGTTTGTGACCGGAAACTGGACCGGAACAGGTAGTCTGGATATTAATGGTGCTGCGGTGGTGCGCGGGGATGTAAACGGTACCGGTAGTCTGGATGTTTTTTATGACAGTAGCCTGTTGGGGAATCTTAATACTGCGGGGAAGGGGGTCGGGTTACCCGGAACCTGGACTGATTTTCCCAGCTTTGTATGGAACTGACTCAGATATTATTGGCGAAGCCTGAATTATTGATCTGAGCTGGCGCCAGTAATGACTTTACGTGAGTGCTAACGGCTATCTGAGGGTAACAACAGAATAATGGGGTGAAAATATGAAACTGCTTAGACACCAGACCGGTATTGCCCTTATCGAGGTGGTCATAGGGCTCTTTATTATGGGGTTTGGACTGGTTGCCCTGGCAATGTTTGGTAATGGCCTGTTTTCCGATTCCGGACAGGTTAAAGCAAAAACCGAAGCTTTACAGTTGGCGCAGCAAGAGCTGGAAATTCTGCGAGAAGATGCTGAAAGCGATGGATTGACCACAATAACCGAAGAAACTGGGCGGACTATCCCCGGTGTGAATGCCAGCTACAATCTGGTTTCTACGATCGCATTTGTCACTGACCCTGATCATGCAGCTATTTCAGTTGCGGTGAGCTGGACGGATAAACAAGGAGATCAGTCAGTCAGTCTTAACAGTCTGATCGCGGTGTCGGACAGCGATGCTCTTGGTGGATTGGTCGCCGGTAGTCTTGAAGGTGGAGGGCTGATTGATCCACCGGATGGTTCGGCTACCTATGGCGATGGCATAGAGACGTACGATGAGAATGACGATGAAGGGGACAATGAAGTTTCTGATAGCGACACGCCTATCGGGACTAAGATCTATCATGATGGCGATGAGTATATTCTGACCAGTTCAGAAGATGATAAGGTTTTACTAAAGAACAGTGATTCATTTACCCGGGTTGTGGGCCGGGTCTATATCGATTCCGGTTTTAGTGTTGATGAAGCCGATATACTGATTGTACCTTCCGATACCGGGGTATGTCGTAAAACGTTGACTGATACGGATGGTTTTCCGACAGCAATGACATCGGTCTATTTCGATGTTGATGCTGATACGCTCACTAATACTACTTCCGGCGCCACGGGCACTGTAACTCACCTGTATGATTACTTCAGTTATACCTGCTATTTCGGTACCGGCTGGTATGGCAACATTGGTGTTATTCGCGACGATAACCCTAATACAAATGACCGGATCTGTGGCGGCGACCCGGTGGCGGTTGATGATGGTACGGACGCTAGCCGGCATCCGCAATTAATGGCTACCAGAACCTATCGCGGATATACCAAACAGGTCAATCTTGATTCAACACCTGCGGTGGATGCAGATGGCAATCGACTCTACCTTTCTGCCGGTATGGTGGCTGCAGCCCTGTACGGCGATACCACAGGTGATTCCGATGATAATGGTACCCACGACTTCCTGCTGACGAGCATTACAGGAACAGTATCCGACAGTGATTGTCTGGAACCGTTGGAAGGCTCTGCCCATGAGAGCTCCTTAACAGGAAACACTGATCCGGCAAAGGATGAGTTTTATAGTAATAACGGTGATTTTGTCTGTATTGTGGATGCTCAGGACGAGACCAATTGTCCGGATATATTACCAACGTCTCTTGGAGAAGCGGTTGCCGCTACCGGATATACGTTAACAGGGACTATCAGTTTACAAGGCGACAATCTGTCTGAAACACTGTTGAACAGCCTTGCTATGACCACATCCCAGGGTGAAGACTGTTTGATTGATAATTATGATACAGGTGCGGCGACAGCCGACTGGGACTGTAGTATCTATATGGCCGGTACATGGAGCGGTAATATTGCGCTAACCAGTTCGTCTGAGAATTTACAAATCTGTACCGTAAGCAGCTATAACCTCGTGGAACTGTCTGGGGGAAGCTCCGACGTGTTTGATTTTGAAGTGAGCAACGAAGAATCATGCAGCAGCTCCCAGTTTACTATTACCGGAGTGGTAAGAAACCTGGATCAGAATAACAGTGCAGATCTGAGCTCAACATCGGTGCAGGCTGAGTCGGGGGGAGATGTCATCGAATGCCCAGGCTCTCTGGGTACTCTGTCCTCAGCTCGGGACGGTGAGAATACTGCTGAATATAGCTGTGTGGTCAGTGACGGCTTTAATGGCCAGATTACACTGATTAATCTTCCGTCAGGTTTCCGAATCACTAACACCTACCCGGATTATAGCGGCTCAGGTGTGACTTCAGATCTGACTGGTCAGGATATTGAGATTAGGTAAATAATTAGTTAATAAGGCCCCATTAGTATGAGCGTTATATAAAGTAAAATAGTTTTACACTGATTGAGTTAATTATTACTGTCGGAAGTGTGGGTGTTTTATTATGAATCACTCATTCTTCTTACTCCGCTAAACATCCCATCTAAGATAAACCTGATATTAGTTCAAGTGCGCGTCATTATGGTTTAGTCTTAGCCAACTTCGTACAATTGTTTTAACTTCACTAACTGTTTTGGGTACACCTGTGCTAGTAACCCGGAATACGCTGTTTAAAATAATAAACTGTTTAAAAATTAGTCAGTAGTCTGTGCAAAAGGATTTGTGCTGTTATTTATTTGTCGCTAATGGACGATATGGCATAGGTGAACTTTTTGCGCAAAAGATTTCAGCAGGGCTTTACTCTGATTGAGCTGATGGTGGTCGTTGCTGTTGCGGGCATTCTAGCAGGAGTTGTGGCACCCGGCTTTCAAGAGATGATTCGAAATAATCGTATCACTGCAGATGTGAATCACTTTGTTGCCGCGATTCATGCCTCACGAAGCGAAGCGCTTAAAACTGGGCAATCAATTGTTCTTCAGCCAATATCTGGCAATTGGAATAATGGTTGGACGGTGGATGAAACTGTTTCGGGTGGCGTTAATGTGATGACGTTCAATAAACAATCTGATGTTGCTATTACTACTGGGCTTGCCAATGTTCGTTATACCTCTCGGGGAATGATAACAACTGCAGCAGGCACTTTGCAGTTCTGTGACTCCAGAACTGGAGAAGAGGGGCGGCAGGTTTCTATTAGCCTAACGGGGAGGGTTTCGACCGATGTCTTTGTTTGCCCATAAATCAACTTATTCCCGAAAAGCTGCATATGGCTTTAGTATGTTGGAGGTATTAATAGCTCTGGTAGTTTTTTCAGTCAGTTTGTTAGGACTCGCTCTGATGCAAAATAGCAGTATGCAGGGCCTTAGTGGCTCTGGCCAACTGTCAGATGCAGTGTTTCTCGCTGAAGATATGGCCGAAAGAATCAGAGCGAATCGACGCCATGCTCTTGCCGCATCGACCTACGATAGTATTGGAAATGCTGCCGATAAAGATTGTAGTACTGGCTGCACCTCAGCAGAAATCGCTGCAAAGGACCTGAATGACTGGCAGATAGCTGTTCAAAATTTATCCAATGGTGCTGCGGCAATCGCCAGAACCGGTGATGCGTTTAATATTACTGTTAGATGGAACGAGAAGAACCAGGATACTGCCGGTGATACTGTCGCTAAATTCTATGCCATTCGTATTGAACCGTAAGGAGCTGAGATGAAGCCTTTGATACGCAGTTCCAAGAGAAAAGCCAGTAGTCAGTTGGGCTTGTCAATGATTGAGCTTATGGTCTCTATGGCTATGGGATTGTTTTTAATGGCGGGCCTCATCGGCGTAGTTGTTTCTAGTCAGACGGCTAATCGGATGGTTTCGAATATCGGGGCAATGCAGGAGAACGGCCGTTTTGCTACTGATTTTCTGGCCCAGAGCATAACTATGGCAGATCACTGGGGTGGTGTAGAGCGTAGTGAAGTCGATATGGCCTCTGGGCTTGTATCATCTACGGGTAGTTGTGATGGTGCCTGGATTACTGATTTGAGTGATAGTGTACGTGGTTATGAAGGAGCGAACACTATAGCCTTGGTGCCAGACTTTCCTAACGGCTGTATTAGTGTTGCACAATATCAACCGGGTACTGATTTGTTAACGCTTAAATATGCAGGAACCAGCGGAATGGCGGATGATCATTCTGGAGGTGATGATTTAAATCGATTGTATATTCGTTCCAGAACAGGAAGTGGTGCGACGATGTTTAAGGGGGATAGTGATGTATCAGCCACATACCCGATAACCGATGGCTGGGTTATTTATCCCTTTGTAATCGAAACTTACTTTGTTAGTCCTTGCAGTAATATTGGGGGGGCTTGTGATGATGGCATTCCTACCCTGATCAGACAGACTATCCATAAGACATCACAAAATGCGACACAGTTAAATTTAGAACCGTTAGTCGAAAATATAGAAACGCTTCAGTTTCAATATGGCAGCGATTCTGATGGTAATGGCGATGTTGATCGATTTGATACAGCAGCCAGCGTTCCCGACTGGACCGAAGTTCAGACAGTGCGTTTTTCAATATTAGCCAGGACACCTGATGAAGATGCTAATTTTTCTGATACCCGAAGCTATATCCATGATGGATATATGGTGAGTGGTGCTGCCAGTACCACTATCGCTTCAGCTCAACAAACGTTCCATCGTAAGCAGTACAGTCGGGTTATTCAAATACGAAACCGGAGCCGAAAATGAGTAGCAAGAATCGTTTCGTGCGTTTTTCAGGAGCTCAAACTGGTTACATTCTTGTGACCGGCTTATTGTTTTTGCTGGTAATAACTCTGGTTGGAGTAGCTTCAATGAATCTGAGTACTGTGGATTATAAGATCAGTAGTAATACTGCATTTCATGTTGACGCTTTTGAGAATGCTGAGACTGCTCGCCAAACTGCAGGCTCTGAATTGCTGTTTCAATATATTAAAAACCGTGGCTGGAGTGGTTTTGGTTTTACTATTCCGGCGGGTGTTACTGTCGAAGATACAAACCGAGAGTTGTTCATGGGTAATGAAGAATCAACAGCAGATCTGAGAACAGGTATCTATGGAGACCTGACGACTCTGACCACTGACTTGCAGTATGCTCTGGACGGAAATGCTGATGGTGATACCAATGATGGTGTCGATGCGGTTGCCAATATTATGGTGATTAAAACTGATACCCGGGCTGCAGAAGGTGCTAATACAGCGCAACTATCAGGCTATGAAGGTGATGGAAAAGGGGCTGCTGGTGGCGGTACTTATAACTTCTTTATGCTTATGAGTCAGGGGCGTTCAGCTGCCAATGCAGCAGCAACAACTTCAACGGATTATCGCTATGTTAACTAAACAGGACAGGAGAGTATCAATGTGTATTCTCAATAAAATTAAGACTGCAGTCTTTGCTGGTGGGCTGGTAGTCCTGGCCACGTTGTCATCATCTGTATCTGCGGTAGATACCTCTGCAAATTACACGGGCATACCACCGTTCTTAGCTGCAGAATCGGGCGAACCAAATGTTGTCATCGCCATGGATATTTCAGGCTCCATGAAAGCTGTTGCCTATCGAGATGTACCAGCAGGAAACTGGAGGACCGGATTGCACGATGATTTTAATCCAACGCGACGTTATTACGGTTACTTTGATAGTGAGAAAAAGTACCAATATAATCTGGCCTCAGGGGTCTTTCTTGCATCGGGTGATCTGACGGGTGCTGGTAATATTCAGGGGGTTCTCGGCGCTGATGAGTGGAACGGTAACTTCCTTAACTGGATGGCGATGCGCCGAATAGATGTTATTCGTAAAGTGATGGTCGGTGGTAAAGTTGAAAGCCGGGTTTCGGCTGACCTTTATGCTATTGATGGCCAAAAACGCTATGTATTACTCGGTCAACATGAGCCCTATGACTATAGTTTTCGCAAAGCCTATAGTAACTCTTCTGAGTTCACCCCTTCAGTATTTCCGGATAATACAGAGTTCTTGATGAATGAAGGCTCTATAAGTGTTAGCGCTGGAAATGCGGTTACTGCAACTCCCCTGGGTAACAATATGGAGATTGGCCAGGTCACAATGGATTGGTCCAATGGAGACAATTGGAAATCGATTAGTTATCAGAATACTTATGATGATCCACCAATAGTTGTAGCGCTTTCAGTATCCTATAACGGTGGAGATCCTACTGTTTCAAGGGTTAAAGATGTCACGACGAGTGGCTTCAAAATACGCTTGCAGGAGTATGATTACAAAGATGGGAATCATACAACAGAGAATATTGTCTATTTGGTAGCTGAAGAGGGTAATCATACTCTCACTTTATCTGATAGTAGTACGATTAATGTATATGCCGGGGAACGGGAAACTAAGCAAACATTGAATGATGGTGATGCTTATGAAACGGTTAGCTTATCAGGTTTTTCTGGTACGCCTGTTGTGTTTACGGGTATTTCTTCAGATGGGAGTAACCGTGCTGTTCACGTTAGAACAAAAAATATAAGTGCTGGTTCTTTTGATACCATTTTACAAAATGAAGAAGACTATACGAATAATCATCCAGAAAATGAAAAAATCCACTATATAGCAATTGACCCCATCAGCGCAGGAGCGACTTTGTCAACTGGGGTAAAGCTGAATATAAATAGTATCAATAATGTCACTCATAGTTGGAAAGATGTAGATCTGAGTGCGAATAGTTTTTCTACGGTGCCTTTCTTTGGTGCTGCGATGCAGACAGTCGGCGGCTCTGATCCTGCTAATATCAGATATGGTGATTCTACTCCGACAACTTCAATTATCGATATTCAGATTGATGAAGAAGAGTCTGAAGATACTGAAACAGGGCATGCGGATGAAACTGTAGGTTATATCGCTGTGACTGGTTCTGCTGGTTTTCGAATTCGGGTAGCTCTTGATGAAGAGCCAACAGGAGTCATTCAGGATAACGCTCAGACTATGCGCTTTGGTCTGGCTGTTTATAATTACAACCATAATACTAAAACACCAACTAATCTGTATAACGGCAACTCAGTGCATGGCAGTACCTTCTGGCCATGTTATCCGGACACCTCGAAGACCCCTTCCGCACGGACTACCACAGATATCTGTGTCCGTACTGATATACGTTATACCGATGAAGATCCCGATGGCCTGTATGGTAATGAGAGCAATATTGTAAAGGTGATTGAAGAGCATCCATTAATTTGGGGTACTACACCGATTGCTGAAACCTTATACGATATTTGGGGTTACTATGGTCAGGGTAGTATCTCTTCGAGTGCGCCCGCTAGGCCCGGCAGTAGTGCTTATTATAACTCACAAAGTCCGAAACCAGCCTATGAAGTGAATTCTGACTGGGATCCATATTACTATGCTGATTATGGTGTAAAGCTGGAATGTGCTAAATCCTTCGTACTTCATTTTAATGATGGTGCCCCTTATACCGATTGGAATGGAACGGGTCACCCTTCGATTGAAACCGATGGCGTAGGTGCGACAGGCCAGAATGATATGCTTGATGATGTTGCCTGGAATATGCGTAAGTACGATTGTCGTACTGATACCGGAATGCAAGAGCATCAGGAAATCGTATCATATTATGTTTATGCGGCATTAGGCGAAGGGGAACTGAATAACGGTTCAACTACCCGGATGCGAGAAGCTGCAGCAAATGGTGGTTTCTTTGATAAAGGTGTAGGTGGGGATAAAACAGGTGAAGGTGATCATATTCCTACCCCTAAACATCCGGCAAATTTTCAAACTTATTTTCAGCAAAAGATTGATGATCCAACTTTCGAGTGCGATATAACCGAGTGGGATCAGGATGGTGATTGTAACCCTGATACTTTCTTTATGGCGGATGACGGTGAGGCGCTAGTGGCTGAACTTAACGCCGCACTTGCTTCAATTTTACGTAGATCATCGTCCGGTGGTGCAGCGTCGGTTGTAGCTTCCTCCACCTCGGGTGAAGGTGCAATTTATACTGCTTTGTTCCAGGACTCCCGCATTAAAGGTAATGAAGAGGTTGCCTGGGTGGGTAACGTTTACGGCATGATGGTGGACAACTCCGGCTTTATGCGGGTTGATGGTGATAGTGACCGGGTATTGGATGGCTATGCCAACGATCCGATTGTAGATATGTGTTTTGATGATGGTGAGGAGATTGTAAGGGTCAAGTTATCTACTAGTAAGTCGTTGCAGCCAACAAATGCGCAGTCTGTCAGTTGCGATGTGGGGGTCTTTAATGAAACCCTTCAATCACTTGAGGATAATAATAAGTACCTATGGCAGGGGGCTAGCTGGCTAAATAGCATGACCGATGCCAATGCTATAGTACAGCGAAGCTATGGTAGTACTAGTAAGCAGCGCTACATTATTACCGGGATCGATAGTGATCGGACGACAGATAATCTGATGATTCATAACTCTGAAGCGGTTGATTTTATGCCGACTAGCTTTAGCGGATATGAAAATCTATTGGGTGTTGCTTCCACAGATGTTGCTGATCTTGTTAACTGGGTACGAGGTAAAGATAGCTCAGCTTACCGCAGCCGGGCATTTGATGGAGAAACTCTTCGCCTGGGAGACATTATTTATTCAGTTCCTACTGTGGTCGGCACTCCTGCTGAAGCACTTGATCTTTTACACAATGACTCTAGTTATTTGGCCTATAGCAAGAAGTGGAAGAATCGTCGAAATGTACTTTATGTTGGCGGCAATGATGGCATGCTGCACGCTTTTAACGCTGGCTGGTATAATTCTAGCGATAAAAAATTCTATAAAGGCCCACCAACGGGTTCAGCTTCAGATGGTGATGACAGTACCTATGAACTAGGTTCCGAGATGTGGGCATATATTCCTCAGGCAATGCTGCCGCACTTGAAATATTTGGCGGCCAAGAGCTATGGTGCTGTGAAGGGGGATCATATCTATGGTGTAGATATGACTCCCCGGGTTTTTGATGCGCAAATCTTTACTCCTGATACCGAACACCCGAATGGCTGGGGAACCGTACTTGTCGGTGGAATGCGACTGGGTGGGGGCGGAGTTGAAGTGGATCATGATAATAATCCGGCGACCGCTGACCGAAGAATAACATCCTCTTACTTTATCTTTGATGTAACCGACCCTGAGAGTGCACCTGAGTTAATGTTGGAATTTACCGATGCCGACCTTGGCTTTACAGTGGCTCGGCCTCACCCGTTGCGGGTAAAGTATAATTCGACTACTGATAAGTGGTATTTGATGCTTACTTCAGGGCCTACCAATGACCCATCTGGCTTTTTGCATGTGAAAAGTACTAATCGTGCGAAGCTATATCTGTTGGATCTGGAATATACAGATGGCCAGATTTCGCTGGAAACTGATTTTGGTACCAATGGGAAAATGAGCCTTCCTGATGTGTCCTACAACAGCAGCACAATAGATAACAGTAAGAGCTTTATTAGTGAACCGGTGGTTGTCGACTATGAGCTTGATGAAGTTGCCGATGCGGTATATTTCGGTTCAGTGACTGGAGAGACTGGCAGTTGGGCCGGTGATATGTATCGGATTCAAATCGAAGATAATGGCGTATCCGGTGGTTACCGGTCTGTTGCCAACTGGGCTGTTTCTTTACTTAGTCCGATAGGTAAACCTATTTCTTCCAAACCAGGTGTAGGGTTGGATTATAGGGAGAATCGTTGGATCTATGCTGGTACAGGTCGGTTCTTCAATCGTTCCGATG
Organism: Amphritea balenae; assembly: GCF_003858655.1. GTDB lineage: Bacteria > Pseudomonadota > Gammaproteobacteria > Pseudomonadales > Balneatricaceae > Amphritea > Amphritea balenae. Next base: position 11,806 of record NZ_RQXV01000012.1, on the reverse strand, counting down.
CTACCGATACTACCGTCCATACTTACTATGGTATTAAGGAGCCCCGGGTTGTGGGTACGGGTAGTGGCAGTGGAGATCTGACCTGGACGGTTGCTGATGACCTGGTGGATGTGAGTAATGCGAAAGTACAGGCCGGTAATTCATCTTTGACCGGCGTTAGTAGTGTTGATGGTTTAAGTAGCGGCGATAATCAGAAAAAGTTAGAAACCATACTTTCTCAATATAAAACTGATACCGCGGCCCTGGGTTATTATCATGGCTGGAAGAAAGACATTGGTGCAGGAAATAAGGTAATAGGAGGTCCGGCCCTACTTGGCGGTACTCTGACCTATACAGGCTATGAGCCAGTACCTGCCGCTTGTAACTATAAAGGAGCATCACGCCTGTATGTGTTGAATTATATAACCGGTACCGCTAATGCTAAACCGATAATAGGCACTTACACCGAAAGCTCAACCGAATACGTTCAATCGGTAGTTGAGGTGGGTAGTTCGCCTGCGGTAACTCCAAGTTTGCATCGTGGTGATGGTTACGACGATGCAGATGGTGATGGTACCAGTGCTTTTGTTAATACCGCGGATGGTAAAACTGTACGTATTGAACAGGATAATGAAGGTTCGATTTACAGTGGTGAAATGAGCTGGCGTAAGTTGTTTGGTGAGTAAATTTATGAATAACGAAAAAGGTTTTTCCTTGCTTGAACTGATGATTGCCGTTGCTATTGTTGGCATTATTGCAGGAGTCGCATATCCATCGTATTTGTCGATGTTACAGGACTCTCGACGTGCAGATGGACAGGCAGCATTGATGGACCTGGCTGCACGGCAAGAACGCTTTTTCTATGATCAACGAACTTATGCTGCATCAATAGCCGGGCTTAGTGCGCCTGCTCAATCTCCTGAGGGTTTTTATAATCTTTCTATAGTCAGTGGGGCTGGTTGTACTTTGCCTAACTGCTTTGTTGGGGTTGCGGCTGCCACAGGCGCTCAAGCGGGAGATCTTAATCTGCTAATTGACTCCAGAGGTAATCGAAAACTGGATGCCGATGCTGATAGTATTCCTGATGCAGGTGAAGAAGATTGGTAAACCTCATATTTATGTCTAATAAAGCGCGCCTCTGGCGCGTTTTTTTATATACTCGACTCTTTGAAAATAAAACTAAGGCCCTTAGATGTCTGACTACCTGATTATCGGTGCTGGTGTAATTGGAATGCTGACTGCCAGAGAGCTGGCTCAGTCGGGTGCTGATGTCTCGCTGGTGGATATGAACAACTGCGCGCAGGAGTCATCCTGGGCGGGTGGCGGTATCGTTTCGCCACTGTACCCATGGCGTTATTCTGAGCCGGTGACGGCGCTGGCCAGTTGGTCGCAGACCAGTTACATCCATCTGGCGCAGCTGCTTCTGGAAGAAACCGGTATCGACCCGGAGTTGCGCCTGAAAGGGATGTTCATGGTCGGGGTTGATGATGAAGAAGAAGCCTTGGCCTGGGGGCGAAAATTCCATCGTCCTATGGAGCGGGTAAATGCTGATTTCTTATATCAGAAAGAACCGAATCTGGTCGCCGGTTGCGAGTCTGCGCTGTGGATGCCTGAGGTAGCCAGTATTCGTAATCCACGACTGGGGCGTTCACTGCGTCGTAGTATGGAGATTACACCTAATATTCGACTGGTTGAGCAAAGCAAAGTCGACAACCTGATCGTTGAAAATGGTCGGGCAGTGGGCGTGAAGTTATCAGATGCTGAGTTAAGGGCTGAGAAACTGATTATTGCCGCAGGTGCATGGAGTGGTGAATTACTTGGTTCGCTAGGTATTGAGTTGCCCGTTGAGCCGGTAAAAGGGCAGATGATGCTGTTTAAAGCACCGCCGGGCCTGATTAGTCGGGTGGTGTTGATGGGGGGGCGCTATCTGATTCCCCGTAATGATGGTCGGATTCTGGTGGGTAGTACACTGGAACGGGTGGGGTTTGATAAGCAGATCACCGATGATGCCAAAGAATCGTTGCGAAAAACGGCACTGGATATCTGTCCGGCATTAAAAGATATTGAGCTGGAGCATCATTGGGCGGGTCTGCGGCCGGGTTCTCCTGAAGGCGTTCCTTATATTGGCGCGGTGCCAGGTATTGAGAATTTGTACCTGAATGCGGGGCAATATCGTAATGGCCTGGTGTTGGCGCCAGCGTCTACCCGGTTATTGGCCGACCTGCTGTTAGAGCGGACGCCGGTTATTGATCCGCAGCCTTATCAGTTACAGGGCCGGGTATAAAAAAGGCCTCGTAAAGAGGCCTTTTTTAAATGTATTTCAAACCGCTGACTTAATTATACTTTTTAATCGTATAACGTCGGAATGGGCTGGCGCTTATGCTCAGTACGCTTGTAGATAGAAATCAGCTTATTTTCGACCTCTGCTGAAACAGGTCTGCCTTCAAGGAAATCATCGATTTGGTCATAAGTCAGACCTAAAGCCGCTTCATCTGCTTTCTGCGGCGCATCGCACTCAAGATCTGCCGTTGGGACTTTTTCAACCAGCTGTTCCGGTGCGCCTAATTCTTTGGCCAGCAAACGAACCTGGCGTTTACTCAGGCCAAATAGTGGTGCCAGATCGCAGGCGCCATCGCCCCACTTAGTATAAAAGCCGGTAATATTCTCCGCTGAATGATCAGTACCCAGCACCAGACCGCCAACCAGTCCGGCAACTTCATATTGAACTACCATCCGGGCCCGGGCTTTAACGTTGCCTTTAACGAAATCGATTGCGTCAGCGCTATCGGGTTTTAAACCTTGCTGCTTTAATGCGTTGAGAGTGGCGTTGTGCAGACCATCGGCACCGGCGTGGATGTTAACAGAGATGTTCTCGCTGGGCTGGATAAACTGCAAAGAGGCTTGGGCATCGTGCTCATCATGCTGGGTGTTATATGGCAGGCGAACCGCGATAAATTTATAGTCGTTGGTGGCCTGTTCCTGGTTGAGTTGTTCAACCGCCAGTTGCGCCAGACGGCCACAGGTGGTTGAATCAACGCCTCCGCTGATACCCAGAACCAGATTTTTGCAGCCGCTTTGCTTGAGTGCGCGTTTTATAAAGTTTATCCGTTGATTGATCTCAGCGGTGATATCGATCTCTGGTTTAACCCGCATCGCTGCGATTATCGTGGCTCTGTCCATTATAGGTCTCATGGTTGTTGGCTCTGTGCAGGAATATTCTATGGCCTGAAAGATAGGCTGTGAAGTTCTTTTTTGTTTGCTGTTTTCCTGCACTAAAATTGTGCAAAAAATGGAATAAAAAAGGCGCCATCAGGCGCCTTGTTTATTTATGGAGCAGTTACTCAGCCTGCTCTTCGTCGTCATCAAATACGCCAAAGGTTAACCGGCTAAACCAGGAACGCTTTTGTTTGGTTTCTGTTTGCGTACGAGTAGTCGTGACTGCTGGCTGTTCTTCGCTGCTCCCCAGCAGGCCGAAGGTTGCTGAGTTCAGCAGAGATTCTTTTTTGGCTAACTCGATATTTGACTGATAACCGGGGAAGTTTGCATCCAGAACTGCCTGAGAATCAGCCGCCAGATCAGTCATGCCTAACTCATTATATGCCAGAACCATAACCGAGAGCGCATCGGGAGTAGCAGGGGTTTCCTGATAGTTTTCAAGTACGTAACGGCCTCGATTGGCTGCTGCTACCCACGCTTCCCTTTTTACATAATAGCGGGCTACATGCATCTCATAAGTTGCCAGACGGTTTTTCAGGTAGGTCATCCGCTTTTGCGCGTCGGGTGCATATTCGCTGTTAGGGAAGCGCGATACCAGTTGATGAAAGCTCTGGAATGACTCCAGGGCGCTGCCAGGATCGCGCTGGGTTTCATCGATTGGCAGGTATTTTTCGAAAAAAGTACGGTCTTTTTCAAAAGCAGTCAGACCCTTCAGATACAGCGCATAATCGATGTTTTCATGATTCGGGTTCAGACGAATAAAACGATCTGCCGTTGCTCGTGCCGCTTCCGGCTCAAAGTTTTTATGGTATGCGTATATCAGTTCCAACTGTGCCTGCTCAGAGTAACGACCGAACGGATAGCGGGCTTCCAACAGCTGGAACTTTTCGATAGACAGCGCGAAGTTATCGATCTCCATCGCGGATAGAGCAGATTCATATAGCTCCTGTTCAGGAACATCGGGCGCTTCAACTTCGTCACCACCAAACCATGAGCAGCCTGAAGCAAATAACGCGATAGAAAAAATAGCGAGCAACCGGGCCAAACGCATAAATAATTTTCCTGCTATAAATGAAGGTATCCCGTTTGATAACAGCGGTAGCAATTAGTTTCGGGTATACTATGCAAAATTTATTTCGGCCTATTTAAACATAACCGAAAGGCAAGCCAAAGCGTCTGAGCATTTTCTTGCCATTTTACCCATATTTTCTATCTATTTATCTGAGATCGATACCGAGAATGACTGAGCAGGTTCAATTAAGTGCCACAGTGCCCGATGAATTGATTAGTAAACGCCTTGATCAGGCGGTGGCTGAACTTTTCCCCGAATATTCACGATCCCGTCTGACTGCCTGGATTAAAGATGGCTGCCTGACGGTGGATGGTGAGGTTAAACGTCCGAGGGATAAGCTGATGGGCGGTGAGTTGGTCGCCATTGATGCTGCTCTGGATGTGATCGATCAATATAAGGCGGTCGAGATGCCGCTGAATATCGTTTATGAAGATGACGATATTATGATTATCAATAAGCCTGCCGGGCTGGTAGTGCACCCTGCGGTGGGTCATTGGGATGACACGCTGCTGAATGGTTTATTACATTACTGTCCTGAGATTGCCCAGGTGCCAAGAGCCGGTATCGTGCATCGCCTTGATATGGATACCACCGGTTTGATGGTGGTCGCTAAAAACCTGCAGGCACAAACTGAGCTGGTTTCTCAGCTGCAAGAACGGACCATGGGCCGTGAATATGAAGCGGTTGTGAATGGTGTGATGACCGGTGGTGGAACGGTTGAGGAGCCTTTGGGGCGTCACTCCCGCAATCGTCAGAAGATGGCGGTGGTCGGGGTAGGCAAAGAAGCGACTACTCACTATCGTGTATTGAAGCGCTTTCGAGCTCATACTCACATCCGTTTGAAGCTGGAAACAGGTCGTACCCACCAGATACGTGTTCATATGGCTTATATTAACTACCCTCTGGTTGGTGATCAGCTATACGGCGGGCGTTTCCGGTTACCTAAAGGTATCAGTACACAGTTGCAGGGGCAGTTACGTGATTTGCAGCGTCAGGCGTTGCATGCCAAGCGATTAGAATTGTTTCATCCTGCAACGGGTGAGCTGATGGCCTGGGAAGTTGATCTGCCTGAAGATCTGCAAAAGTTATTAGATGGATTGCAGCGTGATGCTGTAAGGCATGAGATCGAACAGTGAAACTGATCAGTGCTGACTGGTCCGCTCCTGATCATATAGGTGCGATTGTCACAACCCGGCAAGGGGGCGTAAGTGAAGCGCCCTATGCTGGGCTTAATCTGGGTAACCATGTTGGAGACAGTGCTGAAAAGGTGCTGGAAAATCGACAGTTACTGATGAATGAGTTGGGGTTGGTTAAACCACCCCAGTGGTTGACTCAGGTACATGGTACAGACGCGATAAAAGCCTGTGATAACGGTCGTATAACAGAGGCAGATGCCTGTTGGAGTGATACCGCAGGTCAGGCTTGCATTGTCATGACGGCCGATTGTTTGCCTGTTTTTTTTACTGATAGCGCAGGCAGTAAAGTGGCGGTTGCACATGCCGGTTGGCGTGGCTTAGCAGATGGAGTGCTTGAACAGACTCTCGCAGTGTTTGAAAATCCAGCCGATGTCATTGTCTGGTTTGGTCCTGCAATTGGACCCGAGGCATTTGAAGTGGGTGACGAGGTGAAGCAGCAGTTCTGTAATCATCTGACAGAATCACAACAAGCCTTTAAGCCTTCAGCTAATTCTGGAAAATGGCTTGCGGATATTTACCTGCTGGCACGATTAAGGTTATTGAAAGCAGGTGTTAGCAGTATTTCTGGCGGTGAGTATTGCACATACAGCCAGTCAGAAGAGTTTTTCTCTTATCGTCGTGATGGCATTACCGGCCGGATGGCGAGTATTATCTGGATAAAATAAGCTTTACCAGTGCTCCGTTATTATCTCCCCCCTATGCGCACGGTGTTTCCTTTCCGGTTGACTCAAGTCATGTATTGATTCTGATTATCAGATGACAATGGTTCTCATTGATATTTGGTGATCATATGACCCTTGCACAGCTGAATTCCCGACAGACTGCCCGCATCATTTCTATTACCGGCCCGGTGGCATTGCGGCAGCGCTTGGTTGCATTGGGCGTGCTTAAAGGTCATACCATCTCTGTAGCAGCGACATCATTGTTTGGCAGTCCGCGTACTTACTCTGTTGGTAAGCAGCAGGTTTGTTTGCGCAGCAAAGAAGCCGGTTATATTCATGTTGAGTTGCAGGCATGAGTCCTGATGAAAGCGCAGCTCTGAGCTTTTCTGATGGAACTGATCTGAGCTCTTCTGATAATAGCGCCTTTACGATTGCGCTTATTGGTAATCCAAACTGTGGTAAAACCTCGCTATTTAATCAACTCACCGGAGCCCGGCAGCGTACCGGCAATATGGCTGGTGTTACTGTCACTAGCAGAGAAGGTAACTGTGAATGGCGGGGTGTTGAATTTCATTTTATTGATCTTCCGGGTGTTTACTCTCTCTCAAACAGTCGGGTCGAAGAAAAGGTGGCGCGGGATTATCTGATTGATAGCCCTCCAGATCTGATTCTAAATGTCTTAGATGCCAGCAATTTGGCACGAAACCTGGCCTTAACTACTCAGCTAATGGAGCAGGGCTTGCCCGTCGTGCTGGCGTTGAATATGCTTGATGAGCTGGAGAAACAGGGGCATAGTGTTGCCCTGGGCTCATTAAGTGAGAGCCTTGGATTACCTGTTTTGGCCAGTGATGGCCGGTCGAAGAAGTATCTGCCTGAGTTACTGGAGCAGCTGTTAGTCGTCTGTCGAACGGAGCAATGTGCTGAGCAAGGGCTTCATATTGAATATGAGCCCCATCTTGAACAGGCTATATCCGAACTTGAAGCTTTAGGGATAGTACGTTGGATGGCGGTGCGTTGGCTGGAGTCCAGTGGTGAAAATGATTTTAATTTTGATGCGAACCAGCTAAGCGCAGCGCAGAGTGCTTTAGCCCTGTTGGGGAGTCGTCATGATGAAGATCCAGCCGAAATGGTGGCGCAAGGTCGATATGGATACATTCACGGCTTGCTGCATAAAAGTAGTAGTGAACATCGGGATCAGTCTTCAGCAGATCACTGGTTAGATAGCATAGCCCTCAATCGCTGGTTAGGGATTCCTGTTTTTCTGGGGCTGTTGTGGTTGATGTTTGAGGCTACATTTACCTTAGGAGGCTACCCCGCAGACTGGATCGATACTTCTGTTAGCTGGGTGGGTGAACAGGTTGCGTCTTTAATGCCGGAATCGCTATTGAAGAGCCTGTTGGTCGATGGCTTGATTGCAGGTGTCGGTGGCGTATTAGTGTTTCTTCCAAATGTGGTTTTGTTATTTCTCTTTATCGCACTACTAGAGCAAAGTGGCTATATGGCTCGTGCTGCATTCCTGACTGATAATCTGATGAGTAAGGTAGGGCTGCATGGTAAAGCGTTTGTGCCACTAGTAATGGGGTTTGGTTGTAATGTGCCTGCGATAATGTCGGCCCGTACAATTGAAGAGCCCAGAGCCCGGCTTATTACTATTCTGATCAATCCGTTTATGAGTTGTTCTGCCCGGTTACCTGTTTATGTCTTGTTGGCAGGCATTTTCTTTGCTGAACAAGCCGGAACAGTGCTTTTCGCGTTATATATGCTGGGTATTCTGGTGGCATTTGGTGTCGCTGCAGTATTGGCCAGGACTATTCCTGAGCAACATGACGAAACATTTATTATGGAGTTGCCACCCTGGCGGATGCCCTCGATTCGCTCATTGTTACTGCATGTATGGGATAAAGCTGGTGACTTTCTACGTAAGATTGGTGGCGTGATTCTGGTGGGCTCAGTGTTGATCTGGTTGTTACAGAGTTTCCCGCAGAATGGAACGCCCTGGCTGGAGCAGCTTGGTCATTTTGTCGCACCATTGTTTGCGCCTATGGGGTTTGGTTGGCAAGAAACCGTTGCATTGCTGTCGGGTTTCATTGCCAAAGAGGTTATTGCCGCCTCATTGGTGGTGGTGTATCAAACTGGAATGAGTGATATGGCCGGTTTGCAGGCGGCAATGGGTGAATCACTTGCCCCTGCGTCGGGTCTGGCGTTGATGGTATTTACCCTGCTATATATGCCCTGTCTGGCAACTATCGCGACTATCCAGCGAGAGACTGGCAGCTGGCGATGGGTTGGTGTTTCTATTCTGATGGGGTTAGTACTGGCGTGGATCGGTGCCTGGATTGTTTTTAATCTGGCATCTATCTGGATTTAAGGAGGTGATATGACAACCTTTGATCTGACGGTTCTCTTATTGATTCTAGCGTCGCTAGGTTGGTGGCTGTGGCGCTATATTGCCCGGACTTTCAGTGCTAAATGCCCTGGTTCCGGCTGCCATAGTTGCAATGGTTGTAGCAAAGGAGGAAGGCCAGACTAAGCATCGCTTAAAACACTGCGCTATATCATTCTGTTCTAATGTATATCTTGAAAAACACTCAATTCACCCCTATCTAATTTACTGAAAGCGAAATTCACTCACCGCCGTCCGGGTTTCTAAGCATAATCCATCATCGGCTGGTTTGAGTATGCAACCGTTTCAGGAGGGGTCTATGCAACCCGAAAAGTTTACCAGTAAATTACAATCCGCTCTAGGTGATGCTCAGTCATTAGCCGTAGGTAAAGATCACAACTACATTGAGCCGGTCCATCTGATAATCGCTTTGCTGGATCAGCAGGGGGGCTCGGTTAAGCCGCTGTTGGCGCAAACCGGTGCAAATGTGAATCTATTGCGCAGTCAGGCGCAGCAATTGATGGATGATCTGCCTCAGGTGCAAAACAGCGAGGGTGACCTGCGCTTCTCACCAAACATGGGCAAGCTGTTTAATGTTACCGATAAGTTGGCGCAGCAACGGGGTGATCAATATATCGCCAGCGAATTATTTGTATTGGCGATGCTGGATGACCGTAGTGGTGTAGGTAAACTTTTAAAGCAGGCGGCGGTGACTAAGCAATCACTGGAGCAGGCAATTACTCAGATGCGTGGAGGCGAAGGTGTGACGGATCCTAATGCAGAAGAAGCACGTCAGGCGTTGGATAAATATACCGTTGACCTGACCGAACAGGCTGAATCAGGCAAGCTGGATCCAGTGATTGGCCGTGATGATGAAATTCGCCGAACTATTCAGGTGTTACAGCGCCGGACTAAGAATAACCCGGTTTTAATCGGTGAGCCGGGTGTGGGTAAAACCGCGATAGTAGAGGGTTTAGCGCAGCGAATAGTCAATGGTGAAGTCCCTGAAGGCATTAAAAATAAGAAGGTTTTGTCCTTGGATATGGGTGCTCTTATTGCGGGGGCAAAATTCAGAGGTGAGTTTGAAGAACGGCTTAAGGCGGTTCTCAATGAGTTGTCGAAACAGGAAGGTCAGATCATTCTGTTTATCGATGAGCTTCATACGATGGTGGGTGCAGGTAAAGGTGAAGGCTCGATGGATGCCGGTAATATGCTTAAGCCTGCTTTGGCCCGGGGTGAACTGCATTGCGTAGGCGCCACCACTTTAGATGAATATCGACAATATGTTGAAAAGGATGCAGCACTTGAGCGGCGTTTTCAGAAAGTGCTGGTGGATGAGCCTAGTGAAGAAGATACCGTTGCGATACTGCGCGGCCTGAAAGAGCGTTACGAGATTCATCACGGTGTAGATATTACGGACTCTGCGATTATCGCTGCTTCTAAATTATCGCAACGTTATATCACCGATCGACAATTGCCCGATAAGGCGATCGACCTGATTGATGAGGCGGGTAGTCGTATTCGCATGGAGATCGATTCTAAACCTGAAAACATGGATCGATTGGAGCGGCGCTTAATTCAGTTAAAGATGGAAGGTGAAGCGCTAAAGAAAGAGAAAGACCCGGCAGCGATAAAGCGTTTGCAAGAGTTAGAAGCGCATATAAGCGAAGTAGAGAAAGAGTATTCAGATTTGGAAGAGATCTGGAAAGCAGAAAAGGTGGCTTTGCAAGGGTCGCAACAAGTTAAAGAAAATCTGGATCAGGCCCGGACAGAGTTAGATCAGGCAACGCGCTCCGGTGATCTGAGTAAAATGTCTGAGCTTCAATATGGTGTAATTCCAGAGCTAGAAAAGCAACTACAAGCCGCATCGGAAGCAGAAGATCAGCCACAACAAAATCAGCTGTTAAGAAATCGTGTGGGTGAAGAAGAAGTGGCAGAAGTGGTGTCTCGCTGGACCGGCATTCCTGTATCTAAAATGTTGGAAGGTGAGCGGGAAAAATTGCTACGTATGGAAGATGCATTGCATAAGCAGGTTATTGGTCAGGATGAGGCTGTACTGGCTGTATCGAATGCAGTGCGACGTTCCCGTGCAGGCCTGGCAGATCCAAATAGACCGAATGGTTCTTTCCTGTTTCTTGGCCCAACGGGTGTCGGTAAAACAGAACTCTGTAAAGCGCTGGCTGGTTTTCTGTTTGATACAGAAGAGGCGATGGTGCGGATAGATATGTCAGAGTTTATGGAGAAGCATTCCGTCGCTCGGTTGATAGGTGCTCCTCCTGGTTATGTAGGCTACGAAGAGGGTGGATACCTGACAGAAGCGGTTCGCCGCAAACCCTATTCGGTATTGCTGCTGGATGAAGTGGAAAAGGCACACCCTGATGTCTTTAATATTCTTCTGCAGGTGCTGGAGGATGGCCGGCTGACCGATGGTCAGGGTCGTACGGTAGACTTCCGTAATACGATTGTAGTGATGACCTCAAATCTGGGTTCTGATCTGATTCAGAACTTTAGCGATGACGACGACTATGAGCTAATGCGTAGCGCAGTGATGGAAGTGGTAGGTACGCACTTTCGTCCTGAGGTTATCAACCGTATAGATGAAGTAGTGGTTTTCCATAGTCTGCGTAAAGAGCAGGTTCGCGGAATAGCGGAGATACAGCTGAATCGATTAAGAAAACGACTGCATGAGCGTGAATTATCACTAACATTGACGCAAACAGCATTAGATAAGCTGGTGGATGTTGGCTTCGAGCCGGTCTACGGCGCTCGTCCTTTGAAGAGGGCGATACAGCAGTGGATAGAAAACCCGCTGGCGCAGGAGATTCTTGCGGGTAGATATGAGCCCGGTACTGAGATCGGTATCGATGTGGAGGCGGGAGCATTCGTTTTTAGATGAATTAAGCAGAGGAGCGAAAAGTAAGCCTTACTACTAAACGATGCTTAAACAATAAAACCGCCGTCAGGCGGTTTTATTGTTTAAAGAGAAAGTACTAATGCGCGCTTACGAAGAGCGCTTTCACATAGCTATATAGAAGGCCCTGCAAGCGGTAAGGCGCGTTAAGCGGGGTGCCCCCTCGAAATTCGGACTTTTTCATAAAAATTCCACTATTTTCGTGCCTCCCTGTTGACTCCCAGCGCCCCCAGTGTAGAATGCGCTTCCTCGCTTGAGACAGCCATCGGAAACGGTCACTGACACAGGTTGAGGTGGTTCTTTTAACTACTTGAAAAGCAACGCTTTTTAGATAGGCTAAACGAATCACGAAGCACAACAGTTTGTTTGAAAATTTATTACAAATTC
>NZ_RQXV01000011.1 GCF_003858655.1 Amphritea balenae | reverse complement strand
TTATCACGGGTGATCTGCCTGCGGATAGTTCTCAGAGTTCACCATACACCGTAACAGTGACTGCCGACGATGGTGAAGGGGGTGTCGTCACCGATACCTTCGACTGGACAGTTACTAACCCTGCACCGGTTGTTGATACTGAAATAGCGGATCAGGCTGGGGTTGATGGCGAAGCCTTCAGTCTGGATGTCAGCGGTAACTTCAGTGATGTCGATCCGGATACACTGAGCTACAGCGCCACCGGCCTTCCAGTTGGAATCACTATCGATGCCAATAGCGGTGTGATTAGCGGTACCATGCCGGGGGATGCCTCCGATAATCCTCCATACAGCATTACCGTTACGGTCGATGATGGCGAGGGTGGTACCGTCAGCGATACCTTTGAACTGACCGGTACTAATGCCCCACCGGTACTGGATCTGGCAATCGCCGATCAGGCGGATCAGGATGGTGATCTGATCACTGTGGATATCAGTGGCAGCTTCTCCGATCCGGATGGCGATACCCTGACCTACAGTGCCAGTGGTCTGCCTAACGGGTTGTCAATCGACAGCGCGACCGGTGAGATCAGCGGTACTCTGGCAGCCGATGCTTCGGTCGGCTCACCGCATACAGTGACTGTTTCTGTTACCGACGGTGGTTCTATCGTCAGCGACAGTTTCGAATGGACTGTCACTAACCCTGCACCGACTGTAGCGACTCCGATAGTGGATCAGGCTTCTGAAGATGCAGACGTGATTAGTCTGGATGTTGCAATTAACTTTGCCGATGTCGATAGCGATACACTGAGCTACAGTGCTACTGGTTTACCAACTGGCCTGACTATCGATAGTGCTACCGGCGAAATTAGCGGTACACTGGATAATTCAGCGTCTCAGGGTAGCCCGTATACTGTCTCTGTGACTGCAGATGACGGCCAGGGCGGAACCACAACTGATAGCTTTGACTGGACAATCACTAACCCTGCACCGCAGGTAGATGTGGTGATTGCAGATCAGGCGGATCAGGATGGCGACAGTATCAATCTGGATATCAGTGGCCACTTCAGTGATGTCGATACAGATGACCTGAGCTTCAGCGCCAGTGGTCTGCCAACGGGTCTCACTATGGCCAGCAACGGTGTTATCAGCGGTGACTTGCCAGCTGATAGCTCTCAGGGTGGTACCGGTGGTGTTTATAGCATTACCGTTACTGCAGATGACGGTGAAGGTGGTGTGGTCAGCGATACTTTCGACTGGACCATCACCAACCCGGCACCTGTGGTCGCAACACCGATTGCCGATCAGACTGCTCTGGATGGTGATGTGATTAGCCTGGATGTCAGCACTAACTTTGCTGATGTTGATGCTGATAGCCTGACCTACAGTGCAACCGGCATGCCTGCTGGCTTCACTATTGATGCCAATACGGGTGTCATTAGCGGAACCCTGGCGGAAGATGCATCTGTAAATCCTCCATACAGCATTACAGTGACTGTGGATGACAGTGAGGGCGGTATCACCAGTGACACCTTCCTGCTGACTGTTAATGATGTGCCTCCAGCTCCGGCAATCCTGGACCTGAATGCACCATCTGATAGTGGTGTATCTGATACCGATGATATTACTTACGATAATACCCCTTCTATGCGGGCTACTCTGGTAACAAGCGGCGCTGATCGTGCGGAAGAGACCGATGTATTACGGGTATTTAATGCTGCCGGAGATGAGCTGCATAGCCAGACTCTGACCAGTACTGATATCAGCAACGGTTATGTCGATCTGACGCTATCGGATTTAGGCGCGGACGGTGACAAGGATCTTCACACTACGATTACTGATGTTAATAGCAATGTCAGTATCGATGGTCCGGTGTTCAGCTTCGAACTGGATACAGTTGTAGCGCCGCCGGTAGTGAGTCTGGCAGGTGATAGTGGTGTTTCCGGTAGCGATCTGATCACCAACGATCCAGCTCTGAGTATCAGCGGTGTTGAAACTGATGCGCTGGTTGAATATAGCACCGACGGTGTTAGCTGGAGTTCTACAGAAGTAACACCTGTAGAAGGACTGAATAGTATTCAGGTTCGTCAGACAGATATTGCCGGAAACGTGAGTGAGTCCACAGAGCTGGTCTTTACTCTGGACACTGCGGCGCCTAGCGTAACTATTACGACTGATGCCACAGCCCGTTTGATGCAGAATGATACAGCGACTCTGACCTTTACCTTTAGTGAGGTGCCGGGAGAGTTTACTGCTGCGGATGTCGAGCTTGAGTCGGGTCGAATTAATAACCTGCAGGCAACCACAGATCCGTTAGTGTGGACAGCAACCTATATACCAGCGGTGGATGTAACTGATACCAGCCTTGATATCAGAGTGGCTAACGCCAGCTTTACTGATATTGCGGGTAATGACGGCCTTGGCGATGCTATTACTCTGGATATTGATACATCAGTTCCGGATAAAGCAATAATCGATATGAGCCTTGTTGCTCCTGGTGAGAAGCCTGTTATTACCGGACAAGTAGATCTGGAAGCTGGCAGTACTTTCAAAGTCTTTGTTAATGGCCAGGAATATACAGAAGGTGATGGTCAACTGGTTGTTGAAGGCAATCGCTGGACACTGACTCTGGAGGAGGATCTACAGGTAGGTATCTATAGCGTCATTGCTGAGGTAACCAACAGCGTTGGTAATAAGTCAGTGACTACTGATAATCGTGGTCTGGTGATCGGTGTTGAATCAGTACCTGTTACTGAGGCGAAAACCGGTGCGCCTGACACTATTCAGGATGAAACTGACATCGCCTCAACCTGGCCTGATGAAGGTATCGCCTTTGATATTATCAACGGTACCTTGTTCGATCTGACGATGTCTGAAGTTGAACGCAGTGCTGATCCGTTGGCTCAAGCTGCGCCGTTAAGCAATACGCTGGGCTCTGTTGATAGCACACCGAATGCAACTGGCAGCAGCGCTGCAGGCATTGCATCAGGTAACGCTGGAGTTGATGCCGGACATGCTCAGACCGAAGGTACTAGTCGTACCAGCGCGACTGTAGCGGGTCTTAATAGCGGCGAAACTGCTGATAATCAGGGCGCCGATACTGATACTCTCAGTGTCATTAGAGAATCTGTTCTGCCTGAGGTTGATCGTCTGACCAGTGAGCAGGGCTTCCCGGTTGCTCTGTTTGAGTATGGTGATCGTTCTCCGGAATATTACAGTGGTCCAGAAGATGATCTGTTCTTCATCTATCAGGGTATTGATGATGTACCGGTTAACCATACCGCCAGACTGTTTGAGTTTGAGATTGAAAGCGATGCTTTCGCTCATACCCGTGCCAGTGCAGTAGTACAGCTGGAAGCACGACAGTCCAATGGTAATGCATTGCCTGACTGGTTGATCTTTGATGATAAAGAGGGTCTGTTCCAGGCAATTCCTCCGAAAGGATTCGATGGCATCATTGAAGTCTTGATTCTGGCAACTGATGATTCTGGTCGGCAGGTTAAGACTACCTTCCGGGTAGTGATCAAAGAGGCTCTGACTGACGAGGAGTTCCGCGAGAAGCTGGATGAGCATGAAACTGCTGCAACTGATGATGATCTCTGGAAACAGGGCCTGAGCGAAGAGATGAAGCTGGCCAATGACTGGGGAGATGAGGAGCAGCGGGATAAAATCATTCAATTAGCCAAGGAGATGGCCGCTAAGAAAGTATAAGGAACTTAAAATGGGTAACCCTGAATACTGCTGCACTGCAAAGTGTAGCAGTATAGGGTGTATCTAAAGCTTGATTTTATTTAGAGGCTATCTGTGACTGCATCTGTCCAAAAACCCAGGGTAGGGTTGGAACCACTGGCGGCGATACTCAATCTTTCTCGTCGTGTCCGCCATGCAAAAACTGCCAGTGAACGAGCGTTTATTCTGGTTAATGAAACATATCAGTTGGTGAAATATCGCCAGGCGGCTTTGTGGCTGCAGACGGAGGGCGTTTTTTCTCTGTCTGGTGTCGGTGCGCCTGATCATAACTCTGCGTATGTGCAATGGTTGGGACAGCTAGGAGATGAGATCTGGACCCGGGGATTAGATAAGCCCGCGCTGATCAATCCAGCGGCGATGCCCGAGCATATCGCTTCACACTGGAAGGAATGGTTGCCGGAGTACGGCGCCTGGATTCCCCTTAAAGGTGCTAATGGCGAGCTGTTAGGTGGCCTGATACTGGCGCGGGAAACCAAGTGGCAGGAAAATGAAATTATCTTCGCCAACGAGTGGGCTGATGTCTGGGGTTACACCTGGCATAAACGCTACGTACCAACTCGTCGGGGGTTTCTACGTAGTTTATTTGGCTCTGTTGCTCCGGGCAACTTGTCAGACAAAACCGGGCAGGGAAATGAGCCTCAGCTACCTATGCTGCAACGTGTTGGGCATGCACTGAGTCCAAAACAGTTGGTCAGTGGTGTTAAACGATTATGGCGCCTGCCCCGTAACCGGATAATTCTGGCTGCGCTTATTATTCTGATGATCCCTATCCGCATCTCGGTATTGGCACCGGGAGAACTGGTACCGGCAAATCCGGCAGTTATCCGTTCACCGTTGGATGGTGTCGTCGATAAAGTGTTGATTCAACCGAATCAGCAGGTGAGCAGTGGCGAAGCCTTGTTTGAACTGGATAAAACCCGGATTCAGGCGCAACTGGATGTGGCTGAACAGACCCTGGCCAAAGTGCAGGCTGAATATCGTCAGCAAGCACAACAGGCGCTGTTTGATCCTAAGAGTAAGGGGCAGCTGGCGTTGGTTCAGGGCTCTATTGCAGAGAAACAGGCTGAGGTCGCTTATCTGCGGCATCAGGTAAGTATTGCTACTGTAATGGCGCCGTTAGACGGCATTATTCTGTTTGATGCACCTTCTGAATGGATTGGTCGTCCGGTTGTTACTGGCGAGCGTATGGCGGTTGTCACTGAGGAGCGAGAGGTAGAAATTGAGGCCTGGTTGGCGCCGGGTGATGCGATTGATCTACCGGAGGAAGCTGCCGTAACACTGTTCCTGAATGCTAACCCACTTTCACCGGTAGATGCCCGGGTTAAATATATTACCCATGGGGCACAACAGCGACCTGATGGCACCTATGCCTATCGGGTGCGTGCAGTATTGAACGAGGACAGTGTTTCTGCCCGCGTCGGTCTTAAAGGTACGGTGAAAATGTCAGGTAGTCGGGTACCGTTATTTTACTGGATACTGCGTCGTCCGCTTGCGATGGCCCGACAGATGATCGGAGTCTGATATGGCGTTACCTCCATTACGTGATGATTTGTCGATCCATCAGGCACCGGCAGCAACCGATGGTTCGCCTACCTGGAGCCTGCATGATCCGACCCGGAGTAAGTTTTTTCGTATCGACTGGGCAACGTTTCTTATTATCTCTAACTGGGAGTTAGGTGACCCAGAGCTGATCTGTGCCGCTATTCAGAAGCATGCGCCACTGGATATTGTGCCTGATGATATTGATAAAGTTATTGAGTTTCTTGCCGCTCAGGAACTGATTCAATGCGTATCAGCAACTGATTCAGCCCGTCTGACTGAAGCGGTTGATCGCCAGCAACAGGTCTGGTGGAAGTGGCTGCTGCATCATTATCTGTTTTTCCGTTTACCATTATTCCGGCCTAACGACTTTCTGCAGCATATGCTGCCCGCCGTTGAAATTTTTTACTCTAAAGCGTTTCGAATTATCACCCTGATCGCTTTTGTGATGGGCTTGTTTGGTATTAGTCGACAGTGGTCAGAGTTTTCTACCACGCTGGTGGATACTTTCACATGGGATGGCCTGACCAGCTATATGATTACGCTGGTGCTGGTGAAAGTTTTACATGAGTTTGGTCATGCCTTTACCGCCAAACGTTATGGTTGCAACGTACCGACTATGGGGGTGGCGTTTCTGGTGATGTTCCCCGTCGCTTATACCGACGTGAATGATGGCTGGAAACTTGAGAATCGTTTCCATCGGCTAGCCATTGGTGCTGGTGGTATAGCGGTCGAATTGGCCCTGGCATCCTGGGCACTGTTGATGTGGAGCTTACTGCCTGAAGGTAACCTGCGCGATTCAGCGTTCTTCATTGCTACTACCAGTATCATCTCCTCGATATTGATTAACGCCAGCCCGTTTCTTCGTTTCGATGGCTATTTTCTGCTGAGCGACTGGCTTAATGTCGCTAATCTGCATAATCGTGCCGGGGCGTTAGCAAAATGGCGCATGCGCGAGTGGTTATTTGATCTGGGCGATATGAAGCCGGAAGTGTTCTCGAAAGAGCGGGAACGCTTTATGACCTGGTTTGCGTTTATAACCTGGCTGTACCGTTTGGTACTGTTCCTGGGTATCGCTGTGATGGTGTATGAGTTTTTCTTTAAGGCACTGGGTATTATTCTGTTCGTGGTGGAACTGCTCTGGTTTATCGCGTTCCCGGTGTTTAAAGAACTGAAAGAGTGGTATCTGCGTTGGCCTGAAATTCGACAGCGGCGCCGGCATATCCGTTCGATGATTATGTTAGTGATATTGATAATTGTCGGATTTTTGCCACTCAATTTCCGTATAAATGGTCAGGCGGTATTGGAACCGGTTAATTCCTTTACTTTGTATGCGCCGGCTCCCGCTCAGTTAATGGCTGAACTGCCGCCTTCCGGCAGTGAGTTGGCCGCAGGTGATCTGTTACTTAAATTACAGTCTCCGGTGTTGGAACAGCGTGAACTGTTGACCATCGCGGAGTTAACAACGGTGGCCTGGCAGCGTCAGGCGGCGGCACTGGATATGCAGATGCGACCTCAGTTGCCGTTATTTGAGAAACAGTTGGCAGAGGTGAATTCTAAGCTCAATGGTATTCGTCAGGAGAAAAAACTACTTAAGCCGGTTGCGCCTTTTACCGGTCAGTTGGTTGATCCAATGCCTGACTTGCGCGTGGGCGACTGGATTCAAAAAGATGCCGCGATTGCGACCCTGATTGATCCTGCCCATTGGCAGGTAGAAACCTATCTTGGGGAGAGTGATATCTCCCGGATTAAGCAGGGGGACAGTGCCCTTTTCTATGCTGAAACACCGGGTAGTGATCCGCTTGTTCTTAAAGTGGTTAATATCGATCGCGATAGCAGCCGGGTATTGCAAGAACCTATGCTGGCATCAGTGAATGGAGGTTCTATTTCGGTACGGCCTCAGAAAGAAACCCTGATACCTGAACAGGCAATATACCGGGTTGTTTTGTCGGTGGAGAATCCTGAAACAGAATTGGTTCAGGTGCAGCGTGGACAGGTGATGATCAGTGGTGAAGCGGAGAGTGTGCTTGGCTATTATCTGACCACGGCATTGTCTGTTTTGATTCGTGAATCTTCATGGTGAGTATAAAGTTGTAGCTTTAACTGAGAAAATGATTATTCTGAATTAAAGTCTGGATTCAGATCAGGGATGATCGGCTGCTTAGGGGGCGGGCATCCTTGGTTAGATTCATTCCATTTCTATTGCGTTTTTTCTTTCCGCTGCTGCTGATTGTCGCAGTGTTACTGTTTATTCTGTTGTTCTACAAGGACAATGGACACCGTACTATTTCGTTTGTCGAGCCACCTAAAACAGCCTCAATAACTATCCTCTGGGCTGAGTGGAAACCTGCAGATTATCTACAAATCCTCGCCCATGACTTTACCCGTGAAACAGGCATAGAAGTAACCGTTGTGCAACGTTCCTGGTCTGACTGGCAACAGCATTTTATCAGTGAAATGGAGCAGAAAAGTAAGCGGTATGATTTGGTTATAGGTGATTCTCAGTGGCTGGGATATGGTGCCAGAAATGGTCACTATATTGATTTAACAAAGTGGATTGCCAAGCAACAGATAGAAGCTCAGTTCGTGCCTACTGCGATGCAAGGCTATGCCGAATACCCGAAAGGCAGTCAGCGCTATTGGGCTATCCCGGCTGAGGGAGATGCAATGGGCTTTGCGTATCGCAAAGACCTGTTTGAAGACCCACATGAGCAGCGGTTATTTCAACAACGCTATGGTTACCCTCTAAAAGTGCCGGAAACATGGCAGCAACTCAGCGATATCGCTCAGCATTTCTACCGCCCGGATCAGCATTTGTGGGGCATTATGAACTGGGTTGAACCTAACTATGATGGCCTGACTATGGCCTTGCAGTCAGTCTTATGGGCCTGGGGGGCAGAGCTGGGAAATCAACAAAATCATGAAGTTGTTGGTGTCCTGAATACACCGGAGGCGGCAGAGGCCCTGCGGTTTTATAAGCAGTTAACAAGTTACACAAATCCGGCCTGGAAAGAGTATTACCTTGATACCGATAAAAGCCATAATCAACCCCTGATCAGTGGTGAAGCCGCGATGGCGATGGTCTACTTTGCCATCACTCCTGAACTGCTTAATCCGGTCACTAATCCCTACGCTGATAAGATCGGTTTTTTTCCGACTCCAGCCGGGCCTGCCGGTCGGGCAACATCCCTGGGTGGGCAAGGACTCTCACTGATCAGTTATTCGAAGAAAAAAGAGTATGCGCTAGCGTTTCTTGAATGGTTTGTTCAACAGGAAACCCAACAGAAGTGGTCAGACCTGGGTGGCCTGAGTTGTCATGTGAAAATTCTGAACTCAGAATCTTTTCTACAGGCGTCTCCTATGCATCCTGCATTTAGTGAATCCTTTGGTTTTGTACAAGATTTCTGGGCAGTACCGGAATATGCTCAATTGCTGGACTTGTCACAACAACATTGGGATGAATACCTGAATACAGACCAGCTGACAGCAGAACAGAGTCTGGACCGATTGGCTCAGCAGTGGGATAAAGTATTCGAATACGGTGGTTACTACAAAGAGTAGATCATGAACCGAATCAGTCTTAAATGGGAATTAATGCTGCTTTGTATATTGTTGGTGAGCCTGCCAACAGTGCTGATGGGTGTGATTGGGTATTATACCTACCAGGAGTTTGCAGAAAATGAGCTTGAGAGCCGGTTGCAGGATCAGGCTCTGGATGTTCGCGCTCAGGCAGCAGACTATATTTCTCAGAACCAGCGGGTGCTCAGACGTGAGGAAGCACTGGTTATAAAGCGTATAGAATCAATTGCACTGACAATGCGTGAGGTGATCACGACCCTGCCGATTTCTGACTATCAGACTCTACAGAGAAAACAGGAACATAAACTGTTTGATCAGTTGAAAATGATGCGTATAAATCGCAGTGGCCATGTTTTTCTATTAGATCCATCTTTAAAACCGGTATGGAATCAGGCTTTTCTAACCAATGCTACAGATAGCAGTATTTCAGATAGTTTTTATAGTCGTATACAGGCGGCACTACCGCGCTTGAAAAAAGGTGAAGTCATTACTATTCGATATCCCTGGATACAGCAGCGTTCGGGTTATGTGAATCGTTTTACTTCTCTGGCGTACGCACCTAACTGGAATATGGTAATAGGGGTTACCATAAATGAAACGGACTTTCGAAGTTCTGATCTGGAGGGCATGCTGCAGGCTGAATTTAAGCAGCGTTTATCAGAGCAGAGTATCGGTGAACAAGGCTATATCTGGGTACTGAACAGTGAAGGTCGTTATATTCTCTCCAGGGGTAACCTAAGAAATGGTGAGGATATGCTGGATGTGGTGGACAGTCAGGGGGTGGCTATCGTTCGGCATATGGTGTCTGCCGGTAAGGAACATGAAAATGGTACGCCCGGTATGATCTATTACCATTGGCGTGGTCTCGGAGATAGGGTTTCTCAGCCTAAAGCAGCTGCTGTGACCTATGTATCCGAATGGGATTGGATTGTGGGAACCAGTGCAAACCTGAATGAGTTTTATGCCGGGTTGCAGGAAATTCGACAGCAGATAGTTATCGTTTGTGTTTTTTTTATTATAAGTGGTTCATTTTTGGCCTATATGTTTGCCCGAAAAATTACCCAGCCGGTGTTGCACTTGAAAGGACTTGCGAGCCGGGCCGCAATGGGAGACCTCAATGTTGATGTTGATGAGAGATTAATTTCACAACCGACAGAGATAGGCTCACTGGCTCGGGCGTTTGCGCTGATGATAGTTAGTTTGAGACGGCTGGTTGCACAAAAAGAGAAGAACGGACGTATTCTGGAAAAGCAGAATTCTGAGCTGAATGATTCTCAAAATAAGCTTGAGTTGGCACTGGCAGAGCTGGAGCTTGAAAAACAAAAGTTTCATGCCCAGGCGATAACTGATCCATTAACCGGACTGATGAACCGACGAGGCTTTGCGCTTTCAGGCAATAAAGAGTGGAAGCTATTTAAGCGTAATGAACAACCGTTAACAGTTGTTATGATCGATATCGATCACTTTAAGAAGATAAATGATCAGTTTGGTCATGCGATAGGCGATATGGTTTTAAGCAAGCTCTCAAAGCTACTGTCAGAGCAGATGCGTGAATCAGATCTGATCGCGAGGATCGGCGGTGAAGAGTTCGCTATGATCATAAATTTACCGGTAGGCTTGGCAAAGCAAGGGTTGGAGCGTTTACGAAAGCTGGTGGAAGAAACTTCAGTATCTGTGTCAGCTGAGCAGATTCAATTTACTATCAGTATCGGAGCCATTCAGGCAGGAGAACAATATATAGATTTGAATGCTGCGTTAGATGCAGCAGATACCTGTCTCTATGCTGCTAAGCAAAGTGGTCGTAACTGCGTGGTAACCGGTGACGAATAAATAGTAATTTGTTATATTATAACAAATTATTTAGCAGTAGATTTTCTATGTCCACTCAGTTCAGTCAGATCCCCGTTAATATCATTACCGGCTTTTTAGGGGTAGGTAAAACCACGGCTATTCAATACCTGTTACAGAATAAACCTGACACAGAGCGCTGGGCTGTACTGGTGAATGAGTTCGGAGAGATCGGCATCGATGCGGGTCTGATGAGCAATGAAGAAAAATCCGGTGGCGTGTTTATGAAAGAAGTGCCGGGTGGTTGCATGTGCTGCACTGCGGGGTTGCCGATGCAGATCGCATTGAATCAGTTAATCCGTCAGGCTAAGCCAGACCGCCTGATTATTGAGCCGACAGGCCTTGGGCATCCGCTAGAAGTCATTCGTGCATTACAGCAGCCTGAGTACGCCGGTGTTCTGGATCTCTGTACCACAGTTACGCTGGTTGATGCCCGTAAGTTAGAAGATCCACGTTATACCGGACATGAAACTTTTAATCAGCAGATTATGATTGCTGATCTGGTAGTCGCCCATAAAACCGATCTCTATCAGGGGATTGAAGCTAAGCGGTTATCTGAATACCTGGATACGCTGACGAGTGATGCTGCTGTCGTGAGCTGTAGTAACGGTCAGCTAGAGCCCGAGTGGCTGATTCCTTCTTCCAGGCATAAAACAGACATCAGTACTGTGACAAATGAGGGTCAGGAAGGCCACAGCCATCAGGCTACTATCTCAGAGCCCGATTGCCTGCCTGAGTGCGGTTATCTGCGAAAGGATAATCAAGGTGAAGGTTATTGCAGTAGCGGCTGGGTTTTCAGCCCGGAATTTGAATTCAGTTATAACGCTATAGAAAGCCTGTTTATGGGGCTGGATGTTGAACGGCTGAAGGCGGTAATGATTAGTGATGAAGGTATTTTCGCCTTCAACCTGGCCGATTCTGTACTTAAGGTACAAGCGCTGGATGAAGTGATGGATAGCCGTATTGAAGTGATCGGCCAGAACCCGGATAACTGGCGGGATCTGGAAGTTCAGTTACTGAAGCACAGCATTCGGCTCTGAATTATTAGTTCTGAATCCGGATTCTGAGTCCGGACCTGACATTCTACTTTAAAATCTCATTCTGCTTTTCTTTGGTGTTGCAGGGCTGATTTGACGGTGCAGCAATATCCAGTAGCGGTGCGGCATCAAGGCCTTCAGCATTCATCATGCTGGCGATATGTTGCAGTGATGACAGGATCTGAGTTTGTTCCCAGTTCTCCAGATTGTCCAGACGGTCAAGAAAAGCTTCATGTAACAAGGGTGGGGCGCTTTCCAGTACTGTATCTCCTTCGGGGGTCAGGCGTGCATTCACTATTCTTCGGTCACTGGTACTGCGTACCCGTTCTACCAGTTTCCGGTCTTCCAGTCGGTTTAG
This sequence comes from Amphritea balenae, assembly GCF_003858655.1. Taxonomy (GTDB): domain Bacteria; phylum Pseudomonadota; class Gammaproteobacteria; order Pseudomonadales; family Balneatricaceae; genus Amphritea; species Amphritea balenae. The sequence goes on along the minus strand of NZ_RQXV01000011.1, from coordinate 135,045 downwards.
AATAGTAGTTACAGTTGCCTGACTCAGAGACACTTCATCCGATAATCTTTTTACGGTTACGTCACCCAGGGTTTTAATTGAGCGTAGCACCATTACCTGAGGGATTGTCAGACTGCAGGCTTTTACAACACGTTTAGACTGCAAATCAGTTGCCCTAATAATACGTCGCAGGGAGATAAGTATTTCTTGCCAGTATGGTGTGTTATTCATATTTGATATCAGTTAGTTACTTCAGCCGGGATTAAGTTAGCTTAATCTAAAATATTAGTGCTGTAATAGTTTGAACTCTAAATATTAGGGCTGTAAGATGATTAGATCAACGTTAAAAAATTAAAAATTAAAAAAATTCCTAAGAAGGACTGGAGGCAACATGAAGCGAATGGCTAAAACAGCATTATTTGCTGCGGCACCGTTTATACTGGCGAGCTCTTTTACGCAAGCGGCTGATGATTGTGGCAAAGTAACCATTGCCGATATGAACTGGAGTTCAGCCACTCTGATTGCTAACGTCGACCGTTTTATTCTGGAACACGGCTATGGTTGTGAAGCTGAACTGGTGCCTGGCGATACAATGCCGACTGGTACATCCATGATCGAAAAAGGTGAACCGGATGTAGCGCCTGAAATGTGGAGTAACTCCATGAAGGATGCGCTGGATAAAGGTGTTGCTGAGAAGCGCCTGCGCTATGCCGGTAATTCCCTGTCTGATGGTGGTGAAGAGGGTTTCTGGGTGCCAGAGTTTCTGGTTAATAAGTATCCTGAACTGGCCACCATCGAAGGTGTAAAGAAGCATGCCAAGCTGTTTACCCATCCTGAAGATCCAGACCGCTTTGCTTTCTACGGCTGTCCAGCTGGCTGGAACTGCCAGATCTCAGCGGGTAACCTGTTTAATGCGATGAATCTGGAAGATTCTGGTTTTGAGATGATCGATCCTGGTTCAGGTGCAGGCCTGGCGGGTTCTATCGCTAAAGCCTTCACCCGTGAAGAAGCCTGGTTTGGTTATTACTGGGCGCCAACAGCGGTTCTGGGTAAGTACAAAATGGTGAAAGTGGACTTCGGTTCAGGTGTTGATAAGGAAGAATTCGTTAACTGTACTTCGTCTGAAGACTGTGAAAATCCAAAGCCAACTATGTACCCGCCTTCAGTCGTACAGACAGTAACGACTGAAACCTTTGCTGCAAAGTCGCCAACCGCATATGACTATGTAGCGAATCGTTCATTTACCAATAATCAGATGAATGGTCTGCTGGCCTGGATGGAAGATAATCAGGCCGACGGTGAAGTTGCTGCGGAGCATTTCCTGACAGAGTATGAATCAAGCTGGACTGCCTGGGTTAGCCCTGAAGTAGCAGCGAAAGTTAAAGCTGCATTGCAGTGAGTTTAGTTTACACAGCCTGATCAACAGCCCGGTTACCCTTTGGTAATCGGGCTTTGTTGTTATTAACAGGGTTGTTTGAAAGAGGTGTTGTATGGCTGAAACAAGCTGGTTGAGTGAGATTCCTCAGCTGAGCCGGGGTGAGTTGCGGGATATTCGTAAAGGGCTCGATGGTATCTACCGGGATTTCTCCCGGGAGTATGGTGAAACAATTGAAGCGCTGTTTGATCCGCTGCTTGCGTTTCTGGTGTGGTTTGAAAAATTGCTACTGGCGACGCCATGGTTTTTAGTTATCGCCGTTATTGCAGCCCTGGCGTGGATGGCCAGCCGCTCCTGGAAGCTTGTTCTGGGGGTCGTGGTTTCATTCTTTATGATCGGCTACTTCGGTATGTGGGACGATACCATGCGCACCATGAGTATCATTCTGGTTTGTACCATGATGGCCATAGCGCTCGGGGTACCCATAGGTATTGCGATGGCCCGGTCTGACCGGATTCAGTCAACGGTCACACCGATGCTCGATATTATGCAGACCATGCCGGCGTTCGTGTATTTGATACCAGTGGTTATGTTACTGGGTATCGGTAAAATTCCGGGTGTTATTGCGGTAATTATCTATGCTATACCGCCGGTCATACGTCTGACTAACTTAGGTATAAGGCTGGTCGATAAAGATGTACTTGAAGCCGCCACGGCCTATGGTGCCAGTCCGATACAGCGATTGATGGGGGTTCAGTTACCTTTGGCGATGCCGACAATTATGGCCGGTATTAACCAGACCATTATGATGGCCTTGTCGATGGTAGTAATCGCCTCGATGATCGGTGTTAAAGGTTTGGGTCAGCCGGTACTGAAATCTATCACAAATCAGTATTTCACCCTGGGTCTGTTGAACGGTCTGGCGATTGTTGCGCTGGCTATTATCTTTGACCGGGTATCGCAGGCGTATGCGAAACGCAGTCAGCAACATATGGAGGGTCTGGACAATGGCTGAAGCAGCTAAAGAAGCAGAAACTCTGATTCGGATTGAAGGGCTGTATAAGCTGTTTGGTAATAATCCGCAAAAGCATATGCCGCTGGTACATCAGGGCAAGAGTAAAGATGAGATCCTGGCGGCCACAGGCCACACTCTGGGTCTGAAAGATATCAATATGACGATCAACAAGGGTGAAATCTTCGTGATCATGGGTTTGTCCGGTTCGGGCAAATCCACCCTGATTCGTCATTTCAACCGTCTGATCGATCCTACTGAAGGGGTGATTGAGGTTGAAGGCACCGATGTTATGCAGTTGGGTGAAAAGTCGCTGCAGAACTTCCGCCGTCATAAAATGTCGATGGTTTTCCAGCGCTTTGGTTTGTTACCCCATAAAACCGTTGTGGATAACGTGGCTTATGGCTTATCTATTCAGGGTGTAAGCAAAAGCGAAGGCCTGGATAAAGCTAAAGAGTGGCTGGAAACCGTAGGGCTGGCGGGATACGAAGATCAGTATCCAGCGCAGTTGTCCGGTGGTCAGCAGCAGCGGGTCGGTCTGGCTCGTGCACTTTGTACCGATGCAGAAATTCTGTTGATGGATGAAGCCTTCTCCGCGCTCGATCCCCTGATTCGCTCTGAGATGCAGGATCAGCTGATTGAACTGCAGGAAAAACTGCATAAGACCATTATCTTTATCACCCACGATCTGGATGAAGCACTGCGTATCGGTGACCGGATTGCGATCCTGAAAGATGGCGAAATGGTTCAGCAGGGTGAGCCGGAAGATATCCTGCTTAATCCAGCGACTGATTATGTAGAAGCCTTTGTTCGTGACGTAAACCGTGCCCGTGCTCTGACGGTTGAAACAGTAATGAAAGATCCGGCCTATCGGATCACTGCTGATACCATTGAAGAAGCGCTAAAGCAGATGAAGGGCTTCAAAGAGGATTACGGTTATTACATCAATGATGAAGGTTATCAGGGGGTTGTTACCGAAGAAGCGCTGCAGGAAGCTTATGACGAAGATAATAATGCAGAGATGACCGCTGAATGCTGTGAAGATCTGGATCCGATATCGCCGGATGCGGTACTGGAGACAGTAATTCCGGATACTCTGGAGTCTGAATACTCGCTACCCGTGGTAGACGACGATGGTCAAATGACCGGTCGGCTTTCAAGAAGTACCCTGGCAGAAGTTCTCGGAAACGAGGAAAAACCTGATGCAGAGGAGCAACAAAAGGCTTCTTAAAGGCAGTGGCTAGAACGGAGTCTTCAGCTCTGTTGCAAGTTAGCCAGACGGAAACTTTTTGTTCTAGATGAACGCTGATGAAAACCGCCTTTAGGCGGTTTTTTTATGATCTCTAATTTTGGAATGCCTTCTGAAATAAAAACTACTCATTTGCTTTGGGTAGTCTCATAGTTGCGTGTCCCCGGTTATTGGTGTCACTATCATTTTTAGCTGTAAATTTGACAAGGGATTTGGGAATGGCGCAGAAGAAAGTAAGTGAGAAAGTTAAGGATCAGGAATCAACAGCTTCGGTAGAACAATCTGAGTGCTTTATTATCATGCCGATCGCAGACCGGGATGGATATGAAACAGGTCATTTTAAGCGGGTGTATGATTGGATCGTTAAACCCGCATGTGAGAAAGCCGGATATAAGCCCGTTCGGGCGGATGATGTATCCTCGTCGCACTTTATCGTAGCAGATATATTGAAGAGGATTGTTGAAGCCCCGATGGCGATCTGCGATATCAGCAGCCTTAATGCCAACGTGATGTTTGAGCTTGGTATTCGTCAGGCTTTTGGTAAACCGGTTGCGCTGATTAAAGATGAAAAAACGAGTAGTGTGTTTGATATTAGCGGTTTGAGGTATAGCGAATATTCCTCTGGTATGCGTGCTGATTTGGTTGAGAAGAATGTTGAGCTGCTTTCTGACATGATTTGTGAGACACGCGATGATTTAGGGAGCATCACTAGTCTAATGTCTTTGGTTGATATTGATGCGGCAGTGTTACCTAAACGAACAGAAGTGTCAGAAGATTCGAAGTTGATACTCCAGGAGATTCATAATTTATCTAGAAGAATAGGCCGAATTGAAGGACCAAACGACGGTTATAAATCGGGGGCACTGGATGCCTTAATGAGATCTAAGAGAAATAGAGTGTTACACAATATTATTGACAAAAGTGATGATAGTAGCTTTGAAGGTGCGAATTTAGAAAGTCTGGATTATTATATCTCGGAAGTAGGTTTTGTTGATGAAAATGGGAAAACTGTTATGAAACCTTCTAAAAAGTCAGTTAAGGTAAGAGACGTTGGTTAGGATTTTTTGCAGTATGAAGTTGGGCCCGCCTAGAGCGGGCTTTTTTGTACCTGCAGTTTGAATTGATAATGCAATTGGCTCTGATAGTGAAGAGAGGAGAGTCAAGTTGGCAGGGCTGGTGCGCTGAATTGCATAGAGGATATTTCGAAGGCTTGAGGGAAACATACTTAAACCTCTTTCTAGAGTACTTGTCTGGGCAGAATAGTGAGCTATCCAACTGGTAGGTATGGATTGGCAATTAAATTGAGATTTAAATGATTTATTCAAATCCCGTAGCGCTTTATAGTTATGTGATTCGAATTATGTCAAAGGAAGGACTGATGTCTGTCAAAGAGCAAACAATCGAAGAGTTAGAAGCAGAAATTGAAAAAATTGATACAGCAGGTCATTCAACCTGGTGGTGGGGTGGGCTTGTTGGGATTGTCAGTATTATTTTGGCTGCACTGGCATTCTTTTTTTTAAAAGAGTACATCGATGTTGTTGGTAATGTAATACCGTATATTGCTTCGGTTGATGGAAGTGAAACTAGCGCTGCAACCTCTGAAAATCTACGTAGCCAGTTTGGGAGTCTCGGTGATGCGGTGGGTGGAATATTTAATCCTTTTCTTACCTTCATTAGCATTATTTTTCTTATAGTTACGTTGATGCAAAACCAACGAGCGATGAGGCAATCAGCTGCAGCATTGAAGCATGCAGAAGTTCAGTTGAAAATTAGTATTCAAGAGCAACGGAATGTTAAAGATGAGCTTGAAGAGTCTAGGAAGGTCCAAGATGAGATAGGGAAAACTCAAGAATTACAGAGAGTTGAAAATACTTACTTCAAACTTGTAAGTTATATTGAGCAGTTTCAAGCAAAGTTGTTCGATGTACAGGTGAATGAAAGGCGTGCCCCTATTTCTGTCATTCAAGAGGTTTGTAACGCTCGGTTAAGAGGTTTTGATCCAGATGCAGAAGACTCAATAAACGGTTCTCTTGAAAGAGTGATTAGCCGTTTAGAAAGGGTGAGTGAAGTTCGAAAGCTAGTTCGTATGTTAGAGCTAACGTATATGAATTTGGGTACAAATTACGATAAAGACATATACTATCGGCACCTTTTTTCATCGATAGCAATACCCACTTTAGAGCTGGTTTTTTGGATGCTGTGTGCAGAGCAATACGAAGATATGCGTAATGAGCTGGATAGGAGAGGATGTTTTGACGAGTTAATGATACTTTATGTGATAGACGAACGTTTTCAGGAAGGTACTCCGCAGAGATTGAAATTGAATACTGCTTTAGGGTTATACCCCAAGGCCAGAGAAACTTTTTTCTCATAAAGTAACGTTAATAACATTACGGCTTATGCAGTTTTTTTATTGTCTGAAATTCGAGAAGAAAAAATAAAAATATGCCAGATATTGCAGTAATCGTCTGAAAAATTAAGACACTAAAAAATAAAGGGAACGGTTTCATAATAAAAAGTTTTACTTTATCTAGCAAGTGGCGTAACCGCGCACCGACATTCTGTCCGATTAAGTTCCCAACCACCCCGAAAGTCCTTTCCCGATAACGAGCAACGCCGAAACTGCTGAAACTAGAAGCAAGACCGGTTTAGCGCTCTTAGGACTTATATTGCCGTCGAATTTATTAGCTAACCAGAAGCCGATAATAACCCCCGGTAGCATCTTCAGGCTAAGCATTGCGATCTCAGTATCGATATTCCCCTGGAGATAAAGGGCGAGAATTGAAAACGGGGTACCTATCAGGAAGAAGGCGGCCAGTTCGTTGCGGATGGTGATGCGGTTTTGTTCCTGATATACCAGCGCCATTGGTGGGCCACCGACCGAGGTGGCGGTGCCTATTAAGCCAGAGAAAAAACCGGCGATAATCAGACTGGTTTTTGTCGTCTGTACTTTGAATACTTTCCAGGTCAGCAGTACTGCCAGTAGCAGGGTCACACCAAACAGCAGGCTGAGGCTCCAGGCGGGGATAGAGACCAGTAACAGAGCACCCAACCATGCACCGGGTAAGCGGGCAAAAATGGCTGGGGCTATTCTGCGCCAACTGAATTCGCCCTGATTATTCATCAGCATCAACCGCGATACGACTAAAACTGACAAGCTGGTTCCCAGAATAAGAATTGGGCCCGGGACATAAGAGGGGTTGATAAGAAAGAGTAGTGGTGCCGCCACCAGACCGAAGCCAATACCAAACCATGTCTGCAGTACGATACCGCAGATGACAATGAGTAGGGCTATTAATTCGGGAAAGGTATAAAGCATCGTATCCATATAAAAACGAGAGGTTAGAGCAGAGCCTTAAACTCCTGCATGATAGCCAGATGGAAAACCAGGATTTTCTTGCTGGGAACGCGAGCAGCATAACCTGCTGTTAGTAATGAAGCGAGCAGAAATTCAGTTAAAAAAAGACCCTGTTTCCGATTGGTGCTAACCAGAAACAGGGTCGTTTGTATCAAGTGCTATCGTTACACCTCTATGATATCGATAGCACCCAATTTTGTAGGACGCTGGCGCTAACGATTAGCGGCCACCGGCTCCCTGACGGGAACGGTCGCTATTTTCGACCAGTACACCTTCGCCGATCTTATTGATCCGGGCCCAGAGTTCTTCATCGATATCGATACCGTTATCAACGCTGTGTTCCTTGTTCAACTCAACTTGCTTAGCACTGATATAACTCGCATTGCGGTTGCCTTTAGAGCGCTGCAGTGACGAAGTCAGATCAACCCGGGAGCTACAGATAATAGTCAGCGCCTGCTTGTCTTCTTCATTCGAAGACAGCGTGGTGGTGGCCTCACTGTAACTCGGGTAACGTTCGCCCGCTTTGATCGCGGCAGTATGCTCGGTTACCGTCTGGCTACCATTTTGCCAGTAAGCAGCAACACTGATGCCTCGGCGGCCGCAATCGGTTAGCGCTTTAAGGATAAACATCCGGTTATGGCAGTTATGTACAGTGACGGTAGCAATACCATTTTCCAGTGCCTTGGCATGGGCCAGATCGACGGAGGCGGCGATGCAGTTGAGTGCACTACGGCCGTTGCTATCGATAATGGCTGAGGTGCTGTCTTCATAAACTACTGTGCTTAGTGGTTTTGCACTGTCTTCACCAATGAAGGGCAGTGCCCGCTGTAACTCAGCCAGCCCGTTAAGACCATGTTTCTCCAACCACAGAATCATATTCGCGGCATCTTCATAGTTACCCACAAAGTAACCGGTCGCTTCAAAGCAACGACGCAGAGCGGCTTTCAGCTCAATCATAGATACATGCATCAGTATTCTCCTTCCTGAGCTGGTGTCTGATTTGGCGCAAGAGGCATAAACCAGTCATCGTTGAATGTTTTACCGATATCTTCCAGCAGTGGTGCACCCTGGAACATAGTGTTACGTACCCAAAGCTTGGAGCGGGGATCAAACTTACCTACACCGAAGAATGCCAGTTTGGCACGCAACAGATGCATTGGCAGGATTTCTCGGTCCAATAGGTTTGCCTGAATATCGCCATAGATGCAGCGATTCATGCTCTGAATACGGCGTACAATACCCCGTAGTTTAGGCTGCGCCACCATAAAGCGGGCTGTGCTGTGTTCAGGGTGTTCAGCCATGTACTCAGATAGCTGGTCGTAGCATCGGCGCACCGCGTAAGCGACACCCAGAGCCATCTCTTTCTCTTTCCCATCTTCGTCACGGGCATCGCCCAGACGAGGTTCCATCTTCTCTTCAGAACGGTACCAGAAAGTATCTTTTGCACCTTCCGCACCGAAATCAAAAGTCAGAGCCCATTGATAACGATCTTCAATCACCTGCTTTAGTTGCTGCAGTGGCATTACCGGATCAAGGTCCAAAAACTCTTCGGCAGAGTGGTAATCTTCCAGATCATCAACCAGCTCAGGATAGAGTTCCAGCATCACGGATACCAGCATCTCCTGACCCTGAAGTGAGCAGTTGTCTTCACTCCATTGCAGCAGATCTTCCCAGCTATCGAAGCCGTTTTGGGTATGCTCGCGAATCGCATCCAGATCTTTCAGGACCTGCTGGTTGTTGCCAGTCTGCCACTCGTCTTCGGTGACGGTCTGTGCGGTATGCGCGGCGCAACGCTCCAGTAGTTCAGGGAACTGCTGTTGAATACGGTTATTGATGTTGCCCAGAACACGGACCCGGGCCAGTGCCAGTTCACGCATCTCAACCCACTGATTGATCAGTAAGGGATGGTTGATCAGATAAGGTGCCATACCCAGACCGGTAGAGTTACCGATACCGAAGAAGCGCTTAATCTCAGGCTGCATCGGATTGTATGTTTCTGGTGCTTTATGTTGTGCAATATGCTCAGCTTGTAACAGGCTGAAGTTTCGTAGCATCAGGCAGACAAACATTTCGGCTGCGAAAGGGCGGGCGAAATCAGCGTGACGGCTGGCCACTTTTTCCCAGTCAGCCATGCCCAGCTTACCGCTGCCGTATACGGCGGTGGTGCGGTACAGGTAACCTACTTTTGCGATCTGAGCCACATCAGGCTGTTTGCCATTGGCAAGCTGATCGACTACATAGTCAAAGTTACGGGCGCTACGGTTGGCACGAGACAGAACGAATACCCGTGCATCAACCCGGCCGGCTTCCTGTTTAGGTACATTCTGACGCAGTTTTTCCAGATAGATATCATCAACTTCACCATCTACCAGGGCCATCGTCAGGTCCCATTTGGTGGCGATAACCCGGTCGTTACGCTCATCCGGGGAAAGGTAATCGGAAAACAGCACAAAATTGTACAGCTTATTCGGTGTTTTGATCTCATAGATGACGGTGCCGTAGCCCTGATCATCCAGCTCAAAGCGAGCAGGTTCGATCTGCCAGCGCTCACGCATAATCCGGCGTACCAGTGTACGCATAAAGCTAAGTCGGCTCTGGTGAATTGCGCCCAGTCGTTCCAGGTCCATTACCTGATTGATTGGTCGCAGCGGCAGTGCATTGTCGCCGCGAAGGGCAGCTTTTATAGCAGCTGGCGTGGTCATTATTGTTATCCTCATTTTTAACAGCACATCTTCGGGTGTACAGCACAGATGCGTCCGAAACCTCATGTTTAATTTGCTCTGCGGGCTTCGTTTGTAATGGTTATATGCAGAGCCATACGAGGAAGGAATAAGTTATTTGATACGCTTATTAGCTAAGTATGGCTCAGATCTGGATGTGGATCAGAATCAGGACCTGTTAGCTCGCCTTACCTTCCTGTATGGCACTTATCATGGGGCAGAAAGCGGATAGCACACAAATCAAAAGGTTATATCGCTTAATAAGTGAAACTTATCAAGCAGGGTCAAACCATTATTTTTTCTATAGCTGTGGAGGTGCTGCACCGGGGCAGCCCTCGCGTTTTTATTTATTTCAGGGGGTTATTCTGCTGAATTATTGCGAGCCAGAATGAAGTCCACTAGTGCTTGTGCCGGAGGGGTGAGAGACTTATTTGTTAGCTTAACAATACCTATTCGACGTACAACTGTGGGTGTGCTTAGCGGGATAAAACACAAGGTCTCACTATCTTTAGGCACGGCGTAACGGGGCAGTGTAGTCACTCCGAAGCCGGCTTCCAGCATCGCAATCAGCGAGATCATATTAGAGATATAAAACTGGGAGTGACCCAGCAGCGGGCTGGCTTCGCTGTCTTCAAGTAGGCGAGAAGTACCGTTGCTTATTAAGCGGTGCTTACGTAGTTCTTTCCAGTGCAACTCTTTATGCGCAGCCAGCGGGTGGTCTTTGGGACAGACCACGCCGATCTGATCTTCCCAGATTGGTATAAAGCTCTTATCACTGTGTTCCTGTTCATGGAACAGATGAGCAATGCCAAAATCCACCTGCTGGTTTTCAACCATCCGATAAACCGCGTCGGAGTTATCATCAAAGAAGCTGATATGTAGTTCCGGGGTATCGTTAACAAACTCCAGTAACAACTCGGGTAATACCTGGCTGGCAATAGAAGGCACCGATGCTAATCGTAGGTGACCGGTCTTATGCTCAGCCAACAAAGTCATATCTTTCGAGATACGGTCGTGGTGTTCGATCAGCTCTTTAGCTTTAGGCAGGAAGTGTTGCCCAAAAGGGGTCAGCTCGGTTTTGGCTGTTTTAGCATTGCGTTTTTCGAACAGTGCTTCGCCTAACTTATTTTCCAGATCCCGGATTGAGAGAGAGATAGCCGGCTGAGTACGATGGGCTTTTTCAGCCGCAGCATGAAAACCTTTAAGTTCGGCAACCCAGACAAAGTGGCGTAGTTGAGCGATTTTAAATTCCGGCAGCATAACGTCCCCAGCAGTAGTTCCGGGCGATTCTGTTTCTAAATAAGAAAACCTTATCGCGAGATATTTTTTATTAATTATTTTTATTAAAGCACAGGGCTTACTATTGATCCATCTACATTCAGGAGGTTTATATGTCTGATTCAGTTTTTCGTAATTACATTGCAGGTGAGTGGGTCGAAGGTAACAAAGGCAACGTGGCAAATATCAGCCCTGCCGATACCAGCGATGTGATCGGTCAGTATGCTCAGGCTGACAAGGCTCAGACTGAAGCGGCTATCGCTGCAGCTACAGCGGGCCAGCTAGAATGGCAGAAGAGTGGTCTGGAACAGCGTTATTCAGTATTGATGGCGATTGGTGATGAGCTGATTGCCCGTAAAGATGAGTTGGGTGAACTGCTGGCCCGTGAAGAAGGTAAGACGCTGGCCGAAGGCGCTGGTGAAACTTATCGTTCAGGTCAGTTCTTCCATTACTACGCAGCAGAAGTTCTGCGTCAGATGGGTGAAACCGCTGAATCTGTACGTCCGGGTATTGAAATTGAAACCCGTCGCGAGCCGGTTGGTGTGGTAGGTATCATCACGCCTTGGAACTTCCCGACGGCGACAGGTGCCTGGAAAATTGCACCGGCACTGGCATTCGGTAATGCTGTTGTATGGAAGCCTGCTAACCAGGTGCCTGCATCTGCATGGGCGCTTACTGAAATTATCTCTCGTCAGGGTCTGCCTGCTGGTACCTTTAACCTGGTAATGGGTCCGGGTGCAGAAGTGGGTGATGTGCTTATTAACTCCCGTGGTATCAATGCACTGACCTTTACCGGTTCTCTGGAAACGGGTCGTAAGGTTGCTGCAGCGACTGCTGTAAACCTGGTTAAGTGTCAGCTGGAGATGGGTAGCAAGAACGCCCTGGTTGTACTGGATGACGCTGATCTGGCGAACGCGGTTGAGTGTGCTGTAGGCGGTGCTTACGGCGGTACCGGTCAGAAGTGTACTGCTTCTTCCCGTCTGATCGTTACTGAAGGTATTCACGATCGCTTTGTTGAAGCGATGGTTGAACGCATGAAGAAGCTGGTCGTCGGCCACCCGCTGAAAGCTGGCGTAAATATCGGTGCTGTTGCTGATGCCCGTCAGATGGAACAGAACCTGGAATACCTGGAGCTTGCTAAGAAAGAGGGCGGCAACCTGGTATGTGGTGGTGAAGTACTGACTGAAGAGACCGAAGGCTACTACATGCAGCCTGCACTGTTCACTGAAACCACTAATGCTATGACCATCAACCGGGAAGAAGCGTTCGCGCCGATCGCCTGTGTTATCAAGGTTAAGGATTACGATGAAGCGCTGGCGACTCTGAACGATACTAACTTCGGTCTGACCGGTGGTATCTGTACTCAGTCTCTGAAATATGCGACTGACTTCAAGCGTAACGCTAAGACCGGTTGTGTGATGGTTAACCTGCCAACGGCAGGTACTGATTACCACGTACCGTTCGGTGGTCGTAAGGATTCCAGCTTTGGCCCACGTGAACAGGGAACTTACGCCAAAGAGTTTTACACCGTTGTGAAGACAACCTACATCAGCGCCTAACGTTTGAACTTGTTACGAACTTAGGCCTGGAGGTATTGCCATGCATAACGAACTACACAACGACATGATCGTGATCGACGGGCTCCAGTACTCTAACTGGAACCGTAAGATCTTCGAACAGCTGCGCGAAGGCGGGGTAACGATGGTGCATGCCACCATCGTTTACCACGAACAGATTCGTGAAACCCTGATGCGCATCTCCGAGTGGAACCGTCACTTTGAGATGAACAGTGATCTGATCATGCCGGTCAGAAGTGCAGCAGATATTCGTCTGGCGAAGCAGCTGGGCAAAGTAGGCATCATGTTCGGGGCGCAGAACTGCTCTCCGATCGAAGATGATATCGGTATGGTCGAGGTGATGCGCGAGCTGAACCTGATGATCATGCAGCTAACCTACAACAACCAGAGCCTGCTAGCTTGTGGTTGCTACGAAGCTGAAGATAGCGGTGTTACCCGTTTTGGTCGCCAGGCGATCAAAGAGATGAACCGGGTCGGCATGATTATCGATATGAGCCACAGTGGTGAGCGCAGCACACTGGATGCGATAGATATTTCTGAGCGTCCAATTGTGATCTCCCATGCGAATCCACTGAGCTTCCACGAAGCTAAGCGCAATAAGTCCGACAAGGTACTGAAGGCGTTGGGCGAGTCCGGTGGTCTGTTGGGCTTCAGTCTGTACCCGTTCCATCTTAAGAACGGTCCGGATTGCACCCTGGAAGATTTCTGCGACATGGTTGCCAGTACCGCTGATCTGATGGGTATTGATCAGATTGGTATCGGTACTGATCTGTGTCAGGAACAGCCGCTGTCGATTCTGGAGTGGATGCGTAATGGGCGCTGGTCGAAATCCATGGATTACGGTGAAGGTTCGAAGGCGAATGCCGACTGGCCACGTCCACTGTCCTGGTTCCGCGATAGCCGTGACTTCCCTAACTTGACCAATGGTCTGCTGGCACGGGGCTTCAGCAATGAAGACGTGGCAAAGATCATGGGCCTGAACTGGTTGAATTTCCTTGAACAAGGTTTGAAGCCGCAATAATCAAATTTTAAACCGCTATGGAGTGGACTGATGAGAGTCCGGTTCACTCTATAACTACGCCTGAAAACAATAAATATAAAGATCCGTCAGGAGACTAAAATGAGTAACACAACGCAAGCTGCTGTTGCCGGACAACAGACAGCAAATCCCGAGGCTTCTATGGCCGATAAAAAATTCTTAGCGGGTGTCGACCTGCCGGTATTTCTGATCAGTGGTGGTGTACTGGTCTTGTTTGCAGTATTTGCCCTGTATGACATCGAAATGATGTCAGGTTGGGTTAACACTGCATTCGCAACTTCAACCAAGTATTTCGGTGCTTACTGGCAAGTTCTGTTACTACTGACCTTTGTCATTGGTTTGTTCCTGACCATCGGTCGTACCGGGTCTGTGGTGCTGGGTGGTGTAAAGGCGCCAGAAATGCCAACCTTCCAATGGATCTCAGTGATCATGTGTACCTTGCTTGCCGGTGGTGGTGTGTTCTGGGCCGCGGCTGAGCCGATGGCGCACTTCACTTCAGCTCCGCCGCTGTTTGCGGGTACGGAAGCGGGTTCTGTTGATGCGGCTTACAACGCGCTGGCACAGAGCTTCATGCACTGGGGCTTTCTGGCCTGGGCTATCCTGGGTAGTCTGACCGGTATTGTATTCATGTACCTGCACTATGAAAAAGGTCTGCCGCTGAAACCCCGTACTTTGCTGTACCCGGTATTTGGTGACAAGGTGATGACCGGTCCTCTGGGTGCGATCGTTGATGCAAGCTGTGTACTGGCGGTTGTTGCCGGTACTGTGGGGCCGATCGGTTTTCTGGGCCTGCAGGTAAGCTTCGGTCTGGAAAAACTGTTTGGCATTCCTAATACCTATATGACTCAGGTGATGATTCTGGTCGGCCTGATCGGTATCTACACCATCTCTGCGGTAAGCGGTGTCACTAAAGGTATTCAGATTCTTAGCCGTGCTAACGTTATTCTTGCGGTTGTCCTGATGGCCTTCATCCTGATCTTTGGCCCTACGGCATTCATCATTGATGGTTACCTGCACTCTTTCGGTATCTATCTTGATCAGTTCATCCCTATGGCAACTTTCCGTGCCAGCCCAGCCTGGTTGGACTGGTGGACAGTATTCTTCTGGGGTTGGTTCCTGGGTTACGGTCCGCTGATGGCGATGTTTGTTGCGCGTATTTCTAAGGGTCGTACTATCCGTGAAATGGTACTGCTGATCTCGATTGTAGCGCCGGTTATCACCTGCTTCTGGTTCACTATCGTAGGTGGTAGCGGTCTGGCATACGAACTGGCGACTCCAGGGGTTATCTCTGAGCCGTTCACAGGATTCAATCTGCCTGCGGCACTGTTAGCGATTACTGAGCAACTGCCGATGGGCTTCTTTATCTCGGTACTGTTCCTGATCCTGACCACTATCTTTGTAGCTACTACCGGTGACTCCATGACTTATGCGGTCTCTATGGTAATGACTGGTACTGACCATCCACAGGCGTCTGTACGTGTGTTCTGGGGCATCATGATGGGTGTAGTTGCTGCATTGCTGATCTCTATCGGTTCCGGTGGTATCTCAGCTCTGCAATCCTTCATCGTAGTGACTGCTGTACCGGTATCCCTGGTATTGCTGCCATCCCTTTGGACGGCACCGCAGATCGCTCGCAAGATGGCTGACGAGCAGGGTCTGTAAATAAGTCTGGAAAAAGCAGTGGCTGTTGCTGCTGCTTTTTTGTTTAGAGAAATGATTACCACAGAGTGCATAGAGAAGAGAAAACTGCTGAACAATCAGAATGATGTTTATAAAGTTTCAATTAAGCTTTTGAGCTTCTCCTCCGTGTTCTTAGTGTCCTCTGTGGTGACAATTTCTTTAGGTTTTACTGCGTAGCCAGTGATGTGGCAGGCAGGATTTTGATAAGAGCTTATTACCACAGAGAGCACAGAGGTCACAGAGAAGGGGTTATCAAGTGTTTTCCTCCATGTACTCAGTGTTCCTAGTGGTGAATATGTTTTAAATATATTTTTTAAAAAGTGAATTACTATGAAACAAGCTGTAAAGACTGAACTGTTCGCTTCTAAGGCTCCACTGGAATGGGCTGTTATTGCTAACGGCCAGCTGTCCACTGCACAGATTCCAATCAATGCTGAAGGTCAGGTTGTTGAGGGTGGTATCGAAGCTCAGGCACGTCAGACCATGGAAAACTTCAAACACACTATTGAAGCGGCTGAACTGACCATGGCCGATGTAACGCAGGTACTGATCTACGTAACTGACCGTTCCCAGCTGCCAGTATTTAACAAAGTATACGCAGACTACTTTGAAGCACCTTACCCTAATCGTGCCGCGATGATCGTTGCCGGTCTGGCCCGTGAAGAGATGCTTTGTGAAGTTGTTGCTTACGCGGCGGTTCCTGCGGGTCGCTAACGCGACAGTAGCTAGAACGTCGCTCCGGTACCTACTAGTTAGTAGAGCTATGCTAGTGGTTAGACGGAAAGCGAGCTTTCCTTGCTAGAAAAAAGCGTTCTGGCTTCAAAGTTTTATCCCAGATAGTCCAAGCCATTAGGCTATTGGCGCATTGGTTAACCGATGCGCCTTTTTTGTGGGAAACGTTTCAAGAGGTGGCGAAGCTATGCTACTCAGGAGAGTAGCAAGGGGAGGCAGTTGCTAGCCTGCGGCTAATGGCTTTGCTGACTTAATCTGTTAGCTGCCCGTAAGATTAATAGTGATAGCGACATGAAATTATTGTTATAGCCTGTTCATCCACGACATAGACAAGACGATTTGTATCGTCAATTCTTCTTGACCAGAAGCCCGTCAAGTTCTCTTTCAAGGGCTCTGGCTTTCCAATACCTTCAAAAGGAGAGCGCTTAACATCGTTTATCAGTTTGTTGATACGTTTGATCGTTTTCTTGTCTTGTGTTTGCCAGTATAGATAGTCGGCCCAAGCATCATCAGTCCATGATAGTAATCGCTTAGTCATCCGTTAGTTCTCTTTGAGTTACTTCTCCTGCTTTATATTGAGCAATAGAACGATTCAAGTGCTCAGCGTTTGCTGGAGAGCGGAGTAGATGTACCGTTTCCATAAGGCTGTTGTAATACTCTAATGACATCACGACAGCATCCTCCGAATCTCTTCGGGTGATCACGGTAGTGTCCGCATCGTTTACGACACTATCAAGAACAGCTTTTAAACTATTTCGAGCTTCTGTAAAAGACACAATTCTCATAAGAATCTCCATATGTACAACTAGTGGGACAAGTATAGGGAGAAAAATTATACTTGTACAGTAAGTTGAACATGATGGGTTTGGTTTGATTGTCGCTAACGTGACCGTGGCTATAACGTTGAGCAAGCTTGACTGCTAGATGCGGCTGCGCGCTTGCCAGACGGAAAACTGTATTTTCTTTGTTAGAAAACGCGTCCTGACTTCAGTGTTTTATCCCAGATAGTCCTTTGCCTTTTGGCTCTCAGGCGCATTGGTTAACCAATGCTCCTTTTTTTATGGCTAGCCAGATACGAACATATGGTTTGCAGATGTGACACTCTGATCATAGCTGTAGAAGGTATCTGTTGTCTGGGGGGAGGTATCGGACATTTACGACTGTCAGCGATTACAAACCATGCGGATTCTTTCAGCAGGGACTCTTAACTGTTTGATCAGGTATTCTTTGAAAGCTTCATCGTAGGGTTGCAGCTCGACCGCTTTTTGCATGCAAAGGATCCAGGCATCGCTTTCGCTGTGACTGATATCCAGGTGACTGTGGGAGGCGGGGATGCTGATCGGGCCGAAGGTTTCCCGGTAGAGTCTTGGGCCACCTAGCCAGCCGGACAGGAAGTAGATCAGTTTCTTTCTTGATTCGCTCAGGTCGTCGGGGTGCATATCCCGGATACGTTTTGATTCCGGGATATCGTCCATGATGTCGTAGAAGTCATTCACCAGGCGGGTGAGGCCTTCCAGCTCCCCGGCGGCTTTGTAGGAGTTGTCGTCTACGCCATATTCTGTCTTTTCAGTGCCCATAAATGCTTCCGGGAATGTTGGGGTGTTTTTTCTACCAATTTGCCCAAGGGGCTGCTTCGATCATTAGGCTACTCTTTGCTGTGCTAGCGTGGTGTCTATCGCTGTTATTGAGGTAGCGGCTTTAATAGCGACTATTCAGAATCTATAGACAACTGAAGCACCGATCTCACGTCCAAGGCCCTCAGAGTTACCCCCATGCGCTGAAGAGGGCAAAAGTGAGCGGTTATCAAAAATATTTTTGATATAACCCTGAAACTCAAAGCCTTGAGCATAGCAATTGCTGCAAAGTAGATTCAGGTCTACATAGTGCTCAGGGCCATAGACTTTGAAGTCGGGCTCATTTGTGATCTTACCCCAGTTACCGGTCCAACCTCTGTAATGCAGGTTCATGCGATGTTTTGATGAAAAAGACCAGTCGAGACCAAGGTTCCAGATATGCTCAGGCACGCCGGTCATCTGACTATCTTCATTGAAATAGCTGGTATTTATGGCCAGATCAAATTCAGACCCGGGTAGTGAAGATATATTGCCAGTCCGGGACTTGGCTTTGTTAACGGCCCAGGCGTAATTACCATATACCTGCATGCTATGATTCAGTTGGTAGCGTCCGTCCAGTTCAATACCTATTGCCTCAAGATCACCCAGGTTGGTTTCCCGAATCCAGATCGGGGTACCGTCGCTCAGTGTCTCACCCGTATTGAAACTTATAACGCGGGCGATGTAGCCTTCGATATCCTGTTTAAACAGGGTAATACTCGCCTCAGTATTATCGTTTCTGTAGCTGGCCTGTAGATCATGGGAATATGACAGTTGCGGATTTTCCGGACCTAATTCAGCAACGGTCCCCGATGCATAGGAGGGATCGGTGACTATTAATGGATTATCCAGTGATCCGCGACTACGGGTCAGGGTAGCAGGTACGATTCCGCTGTTATAGAGATATTTAAAAGTCCAGTGATCATTGAACTGCCAGATGGCAGCGCCACGGTATAGCAGATCGCTACCGGCCTGTCGGAAGTCGTTATCTTCATAGCGAGCCCCCAGCGTAAAGAGCCAGTCTTCGATACCGGCGTATTGGTTTTCTACGAAGACACCGACAGCGTTTTCTGTCCCGGTCAGTGTTTCAAACCGCTCATTGCCTGGAGTCACAAAATACTGGCCATCAAACACTCTGCGACGCCATTGTATACCGCCTTTTACCCGGTGATCGGTAATTCCGCTATAGCTTAAAATAGTATTCAGGCCAGTTTCGGTATAAGTGCTGTCCCAGCCGTTATCCAGAGTATTATTCGCGTCATAGTTTCGCCATGACACTTCACTCCAGTTGCGGTAGATATCTGTTTCCAGTGAAAGGTCATCAGTTATCAGGGGAGAGTAACTAAGCTCCATAAAATCAAAATTGAAGTCTTTGCCGTCATTATCTCGGGGAATATCGATACCATCGATCTGTTGGTTGCGATAAAAACCTGCCTCCCGTGCGGAGCGTAGTGCCAGCCTGAAGTCCCGCCAGCTACTTTTCATATGGACTTCATAACTGGGACGCTGAGCTTCATGCTTATAACGTCTGCGAGGGTGTGGTTCCAGATCGGAACTGCCTCTTTTCATTAAAGGTAAAAACTCCGCTTCGTTTTCAGTCTGAGTCAGGGATAGCATCAGATCGCCTTCATCACCCAGCCGCATACCAAACAAACTGTTGATGATATGTCTCGGACGGCTGAATTCGTAATCCAGAGTGACCTGAGAAAATAGCTCTCCTGGTTGAGCCAGATCTTTTCCGTTATAGGTAATAAGGTGGATGATACCGTTTGCGGCATCCCCACCCCAAAGGGTAGAGCCGGGGCCGCGAATCACTTCGATACGTTTTACCTGGTGTAGAAATGGCAGCATATGATTAATGCCGATCCCTTCATCTGCGACGCTATTGATGGCATGGCCATCAATTAGTAACAGGTAATTATTACTGGGATTCTGGGTATAACCACGGTTGGCGATAAGAGGTAATGATTCGTCGGGGGAGTTAAAGAAGCCTGGGACCTGGTCCAGTACTTCTTTCAGGTTGTGGTAGCCTCGGCGACGAATATCTTCATCAGTAATAACGGTTACAACAGAAGGGGCCTCGTGTATCGGAGTCCATTCACGGCTGGCGGTGTAAACCTGAACTGAAGCCAGGGCCATCAGGTCCATGCTGAGCAAATTTCTTTCGCCGGGGTTGTCTATCCATTTAGCCTGAATTGTAAATGGCATAAGAAAGGCACTAAAAAGCAGTGCCTTACTGAAAATAGTTTTTTTCATTGCTTTTTCGGCCTTGTTCAGTAGTCCGTTATTACTCTATGAAAAACGTAGCTTTATTATTCAGGCTAAAATATATCATTAAATGGTTGGTTTTTTTATCATTACTAACTGTGCGGTTTTAACATTGATTTATTGATGTTTCTTCTTCCAGCTTGACCATGGATCAGAGCCGGAAGTATCTGAACTGCTGCGGGAGTCACTCTGAGAGCTATCCCGGGAGCCAGAAGGTTTGCGGTTAGCCTGCCAGCGGTCTTCTTTATCCCGGGCGTTTTCCGCTTTACTCGAATAACCACCGCGCTTAGCGCCATAGCTTTTACCAGAGCCTTTTCTGCCGCTATTGTTGAATTCAGAGGCTTTCTTTGCTTTCTTTTCCCGCTCGCGTTCGGCGTCTTCAAGGCTCAGCTCGGCCGGTTCGCAGGGTACCTGACCTTTGGGAATGATCCGCTCACGGGGTGGTAGTGCAAACTGCTCGGAAGAGACCCGTGGCAGGCTTTTAAATTTATACAGGTAGAACTGCTCAACTTTTTCCCGCGCCCAGTCAGTTTTCTTGAGAAATTTAATACTGGATTCAATACTGGGATTGGTTTTAAAGCAGTTAATATTCAGGTAGGCGTAGAGAATCTCAAAGCCGTAGTGATCGACGATCTCAGTCAGTAGCTGTTTCAGGCCCAGACCATGCAGAGGGTTGTTGGTGTAGTTGATCTCGTCAGTCATAATTCTGTCCGGCATAAGCTTTTATAAAGGCGTGTTATGGGCGTCATCATACTCTTCAAGTTACAGACAAAATATAGCAGCTGATTAATTAACTGACACAACCAGGGTATTCTGCTTCTGTTCTGATTTCAGTCGGCGTTATAGATGACCGGCATCTGCCCTTTCCAGTTTTGCCATAGAGCATCACTGGTAATCAGCTCGGCCATAAAGTGAGCGACATTGATGCGGCTGGTTTTACCCGAGTCAAAGATAGGATCACGAACAGGAGAGGGATGCAGATCGTAGTCGGTGACCTTTGTTGCATTCGTTAAACCGTCGGGGCGAATGGCTGCCCACTCAATATAGGGGTGAGAGTGACCGATTTCCCGACGTAGCACATCGGCAGCTTGTTCGTTATCAACATGGGGTGGCAGAAGCAGGCGTAGTAAACCGATAACCGCGTTATGACGAAACGATGTCTGTTCCGGAAGATTCCGGTTTTTATTACCGGTGGTATTCATCAGTAAATACTTAACGGTTTGCTCTGGTGAGTTGTCTGTGATGATACCGCATATCCGCCGAACCGTACCCGTTACTAACCGGCGGGGCTGCCCATAGATACCTTTGAAATTTAATGTATGCCCCAGACAGGATGCAACAGCAGTGCAGCCTGTGACCTGTTGGGCTAATTCGGAATCGCTCATTTCAGTAATGTTGGCCTGAGTGATGCTCAGGTTAGAATGCTGTTTGATATGTTCTGGTAAGTTAGAGTCTGAGCGGACAATAATTCGCACTGACTCTCCTTTATGGAGCAGCTGTTCTACCAGTAGACGACCGGTTGCGCCACTTGCGCCTACAATGAGCGTTGTCATACGATTACCTCAATACAGCAAATTTGAATGCATCTCATTTCAGTCATTATGCATGAATTCAGAGTCTGACATGCTTTTATTCAAGCTATGTTTTGGCTAAAGATTCAGGTTAAAGGTTCAGACTAGAAGTTCAGACGAGTTGTTCTGATAAACTACAAAAAATGTCAGAGTCACAAAACAACAAAGGATTGCCAATGCCGAGTGTCAGCAACGCCATTATCCGTATCACTAACTTACGTTTGCGTACCTATATCGGGTTTAACCCGGAAGAGCGTGAGAAGTTGCAGGATGTGGTGATCAATATCGAGATCCATTACCCGGCTGAAAAAGCGGCGCTTACCGATGATGTAGCTAAGGCTCTGAATTATAAAATAGTGTGCAAAGAGATTATTCAGCATGTTGAAGAGGGGCATTTTCTGCTGTTAGAAAAGCTGGTCGGTGATGTGCTGGATATTGCGTCCGGCCATCCCTGGGTGACCTTTGCCAGTGTCACTATTGATAAGCCTCATGCTTTGCGTTTTGCCGACTCAGTATCGCTGACCCTGGAGAAACACTGCTGTCAGGATCACTGATTTGCGAATTTTAGGTTCATCGTCAGATAGCCTGGAACCTTTATCTAAATTCTTCCTGTATATTTTTTGCAAACAGAAAAATCTAAAAACATTGTCACCACAGAGGGCACAGAGCACACAGAGGAAAAGCTCAAAAGCTTTTTAAAACTTTATAAACATCACTCTAATTGTTCAGCAGTTATCTCTTCTCAGTGTCCTCTGTGCTCTCTGTGGTGAATTGCTCTTAAAAAGTGGTTAAGAGTAGGTATGCAAAATCACGAAAAAAAGCATAAAGGTTTGTCCGGTTATAAGCTTTTATCTATGTCTAAGCATGTTCTCAGGTTACTGCGCACGTATCAGGTAGTTCTGATTTGCCGCCACTAATAGCGATTTCATTCCTGATGGCTGGAGTTCGCAAGGTGAGCCATCAATATAGTTGAAACAGACCTTCTCCTGAGTTACTTCTATGTGGCTCAGACTAACGGTTTCGGCATCGTCTCGGTGCATACAAACTGATTGCTCTCCCTGAATGCTTAGGCCGTTTTTTTCGCGTAGATATTTATTAGTTGGCGGGTTGTTCTGGTCTAACCAGGGACTGGTTTGATGGCTTTGATGATACGCCAGTAACTGATCGGCATCAGGAGACTCACCCAGCGTTAAGTAGTTAGCCTGTCGTGCGCTATATACCCGATCAAATTCCACTGATGAGGATGTTATCGGGCTGTGAATACTCAGTATTGTTAAGGTATTACCATCCCACTGAAAACCTTGTGGCTGATTTTCTAACGTAAAAGTCAGTAAGGTGAAGGGTGCGTACTGATGCAGATTAAGAGCGCTTAGTCGAATAGATATTTCTTGCTCTGTTGTCAGGCTAGACAGAGCTTTTAGTAACTGTCCGCGACTCTTTAAAATCCCCCCCGGTAAGCGGCCCTGATAAAAGTTAAGCAAGCACAGGCTTAACCCATGATTATTCACTGAGATCCAGCTCCCTCCGCCATCGGGGTCGATCGGCATTAATACTGCTACGTTTTGGTTCTGGAACTGTTGAGGCGGAAGCGCTTTGCTACGACTGCGTTGCTCATCACGATTAAAAAACAACTGATAACCTTCAGTATTCACTAGCCAGCTTACTGTGCACATACGGGCTGAACCTTTTTTATTTATGCCGGCTGTGCGGGCTGTTCAACTTGCGAAGGCTTTTTAGCTTCTGGCAATAAAGAACGTTGATAAGTTGCGGTGGCCGGAGCGACGCCATACTGGGCATCGACCTGACAGCCTGATACTTTTGCGATAGTGGCCATTAACGCCAGATGGTGTACCGCATGGGTGGAAGCAAATGCCAGTTCACGGCCAAAAGATGACTTGAACTGAGCGCTGTATTGTTCTGCAATATCGACTTCAGTGTGAATGGTTACGCAGCGTTTCAGGTCGTTTTCGTTCAGGTTCTCCATCCATTTCCGGACACTCTTTAATGCAATAATACCTTCCTGCTGAACGGTTTCTAACGGGATGCCGCGCTGACGAATATCGTAGTTAATAACCGGAGCATCGCTGTTTTGAATCAAGGCCTGAAACATATCCAGAATATGCCGCAGATGCTGACCAATGCTACTGTCAAACAGCGGTTTGTGGTTTGTCTGATAAGTGACTGCATCGATGCTGACAATAAAGTCATGCAGCTGATCCAGGATGTTTACACTGCTGCTGATCACTTTATTCATATTAATTTTCCGTCTTACTAAGCTGTAAATTCTGGGTTGATGCGGACGCAGGAGTGATAATTTTTGCCTCAGTATTGGTTTTGTTCTCCGCGCCTTTAGGCACGCTATAAACCAGATAGATCAGCGCGATAGGGGTCAGGATCAGATAGGTAGAAGACAGTGCGGACTGAGCATCTTCAAAGTAAAGGGCCAGCAATGCGATCAGGCTGTAAAAAATAACGATACCGGTTTGTGACAGATAACTTTTAGCTAGCAGGTAATTAAGTGGACGCTGCTGACGGGCATTATCGAAAAAGCGTTTGTTAAAGCTCAACCGGAAGAAAGTCGTCAGGAAGGCGATAAGCAGAATGGCCGGGTAGACCCAGTAATCAGGCAGGCTGGTGTCCAGCGTACTCCGCAGTAACCAGGAAGCCGCGTAGAAGATAACGGCTACGATGTAGACTTTATTGCGATTCATCACATCGATTCGATTCTTTAGCAGAAAGAATATAACCGACAGGAATACGGTTAACAGCACCACAATAAGACCTAACTGTTTAACGTTTTCCTGGGTGATGTAATACAGGGAGATGATCCAGAAATAGCTCTCCAGAAACAGGAATACACCGTCGAGATAAAAAACCACCGCCGAATTGTGTTTGTCTTTAAAATGAAAAATAGATTGGCTTTGATTATTTGTATCGGCAACCTCTGACGAGTTTTCCATCGCTAAACAGCGGTTGATACCTACAAATGTGGCACTATTGTCTGCACGTAAAAACCACAGCATAGCGCTGCCAGAAATCAGCGTGCTGAGTAACCATAACTGGAATTCGTAACCGCCTTCAAGCAGGAAGGCGCTGATAAGAATACCCAGCTTCAGCAGTATCACAACGACTATCTGAAAGTTACCGAAATGCCGGCCAGTGTGATGATTTGCAGACGGCTGCTCACTCTTGTCAGTATCTGAATGCTGCGTCGATTCTGCGGTCATCGTGCTGAACATAACCCGCTGAGTGGTCCAGTAAAAGCAGTTGTAAACGCCGTTCAGCAGGGCGGCGATGATCAGTAACGTATTGTTATCAGTGATAAACAGTAGCGCGGCTACCAGCATAATCTCAGTGATAAATGAGACCGCAGTGATCAGTCGCCAGTTAGCCTGATGATAAATTCGTTCCCATAGCTTGAGTGAGAAAATAAAACTCAGGCCAGTGAGGGCTATGAACAGGGCGATCACTTCGATAGAGTTGCCCTGTTTTAGTAACAGGACCGGAATAAAGAATGGCAACAGGCCGATCAGCAGGGAGTGTGCCCCGGCAAATTGGAAAAAGTTACGCGCAATGCTAGTCATCAGTAGGTATCTGCGTTGCTTATTTCGAGTTGATCAAGCTTTTGGAAATAGGGGGTCAGATCCTCTTTCTCACCAAAGCGAGGGTAATCGTGCATCTTCAGGTAGGGGCGGGAGTTAACCTCGAGAAAGATACATTTCTGATCTTTATAGGAATGTTCGATACCTTTCTCAAAAATTACATCGATCCCCAGAATGTTAGCGTCGAACATCTCCAGTACATCGAGAAACAGCTGTTTGTTGTCTTCGGGAATGGTGCTTTTTTCTACTGTCCTGACGGTGCCGCCCGGGGCCAGTGATATACGATAGAACAGCGTAATGACCTCACCTTTAGCTGGCACTGAGTCCATATTAAGGTTTTGTTTTTTCAGATAGTTAATGGTCTGTTCGTTTTTCTGAATCGGGTAGATAGTCGGGTGCAGTTTCATCGCTGCCCGTACGGCGTTCTCTTCATCGATTAGTGTGCCGATACTTTGTGTGCCATCGCCGGTTACTGTTGGCGGGTAGCGCTCAATGACAGACATCAGCTCACCCTTAATTGCCACGACTCGGTAATTACAGCCTTTCAGGTATTGCTCAACGACGGTTGTTGGCCACCATATCTTAGCCAGGAAGATCGCTTTCCAGAGTTCACGGAAGTTATTAATCGGGAAATAGCTGCCACGGGAATAACCACTGACGTTAGGCTTTATTACCAACGGGAAGCCATGCTGCTTAGCAAAACTGTGGGCTTTTAACGGGTTAAAAAAGATCAGACCTTTGGCATGGGGAACATTACCTTTATCAAACACGGCGCGGGCCTGTTCCTTTGAACGACAGCTCTTTCGGACTTCAAGGTTGTTATAGCTACTACAGCCATTCATATACTTCTGGCTGATCCAGCTGTAGATCGCTTTCTTAATTGCTTGCATCAGATATGTCCTTACTAGATAGCCTTAATCGGTTCGATTTGTACGTCGGATAAAAGCGAGCTTCTTAAAAAATATGACCGGTTCTTTCTTGATATTTGGCAGTGTTTTCGTGTTTTTTGCCAGAAGCCAGGTGCATCTCAGAGCGGTCTTGTACTTCTCTCGGGTACCTGTGTTTGAGGTCAGTAGCACCAAGGGCATTGGCAGAAACAGGTTGATCTCAATCACTTTAAAGTCACCGGCGATCAGCAGCTCTATCGAGTCGGCGCGAACTCCGACACGGGAGATTCTGAAGCGCCCGATCGCTTTAAGATATCCCCATAGTTGCTCAAGTTGCTCCAGGCTCAGTGAGCGGGTGATATCCAGATACTCGGTTTGCTGGTTATAGATACCGTTAATCGGGTAATCATCGTCGCTATGGTTTACTACCTGAGTTACCGACAGCATGGCGTAACGATCAGCTGACTGATCACAGGGAATGGCAAAAATTTCAAACTCTATTTTACCTTTTGCAGCTTCCTGTATCAGATACTGAACTGGCTGACTGTTATCCCGTTGGGCCCTGATCCGGGTTAACTGTTCTGGATTGTCGGCCCGTCGTATGCCTTGTGAGTTCTGGCCCCATTCAGGTTTAACAAAAACCGGGTAGGCATCAGCTGTAATCTCAGGTTTATCTTTAGTTTCTTTCGTAGCTTTATCTATCCACTGATTCAGGCGCCACTGCTCAGGAATCAGGTCATTTATATCCTGCTTGGAATAGAGCCCTTTTTCCTTATTGAAATAGTCAGCATTCAGTTGAAAGTAGCGCCATGGCTTAGCTCTCAACCGGATGCAGGAAGCAATATATGAAATTACTAATACTATTCGAATAATCATAAAAGTCAGTTAGCTCTCTGTGGCTTATGTTGACTAATAAAAGTGTAACCAATCAATAATGTAGCGGCAGCTTAGCTGGCCGACTTAAGCGAACGCCAGTGGGTAAAGTTAACCAGAGCCATTGTAAAGCCCAGAACCAGAATTGAAACTGCAGCATAGAACAGTGATCCGTTATCGCTCTGACCGTTATGTAGCACGACAATACCTAGAGGTGTTGCAAGATGGAAAAATACTGCCCCCAGCATGACTGCTGAAGCCATAATGCCACCGATGCTGTGAATTATTGCTCGCTCAGGCATCTTTCCAATCAGGTTGAGTTTTTTCAGGATAAAGAAAATTGCCGGTAGCAACAGGATGACAGACACAATCAGTTCGGCAGAACCTACCGCGTAAGCACCGTATTGGGTGAACCAGTTACCTAAACCTGTAGAAACTGTATTACTCATCCAGCCACCGATGGTAGAAAAAATATGCTGGGTATCAGGATGATTGGTGAATTTATAAGGCAGTGAGCCCAGGAATACTTTTGCAATCCAGAGAACGATGACCCAGCTGGCGATAGAGATGATTCGAGATTTCATGGCAGATCCTTAAATATTAAATGTTATTAGCAGAGCCTGGGTTTAACGGATAACCGCCGGCCAGTTGTTATCAGCCTGTTCGATCAGATTGGACTTGTCTTTCAGCCATTTAGCCTGAATGTTAGCGTTGTAATTCAGGTAGAGCTTGCCGTCTTCAACAGTCCACTGTTGCGGATCACCGGACGCTGTATCATTGCTGGCCACAGCCCAGGCGCAATAACCACCGTACTGAGGTGCGTACTTTTCAGGTTCCGCTTTAAAGGCCGCCAGGTTGTCAGCGTTTTTGAACTGCCACTGGGCGCCCTGATACTCTGTGACATACTTGCTGCTACCTTTAGTGGCTTTGTTGTCGGTGAAATAGGCAACAGTGTCATAGCCTGACACGGCTACGTTGCTAAAGAAGGATGTATAGATCGGGTCTTTCGCTTGAGCCTGGAATGAAAACATCACTAACAGGAGCGTGAACAGCGAGCTAAAAGTGTTTTTTCGGTTAACTAACGTTTTCATTTCTTACGGCCCCTGATCTTTTGTTAATGTTTTTGGCTTAATGACGCTATGTATTTGTCTTATTCATAAGCTGACCGGTTTATAGTCGCCGATGTGTTACTTACTTAATCTGTGTTCACTATATCCAGCTAACCTGAAATTAAGCTGAAACATTTGGTAAAAAGTTGCTTAATATCTGATGTTTAGCGTAGCAGACTCAAATTGTTACTATCTAACTTCAGCAACTTTCAGTGCGAGAATTGTTTCTGATAAACAATATTATTGCGTTAAGGCTTTTCACCTATATATGAACCTGTTCTCGCTTGGGGTAGTATTACCGGCTCTTTCTTTTAATGTTCCGTTTAATGTTCTGAATTCAACAGGCCAGGTCCGATATGCTGTTAATGATCGATAACTACGACTCTTTTACCTATAACGTCGTGCAATATCTGGGTGAGCTGGGCGCCGATGTCCAGGTGCACCGTAATGATGAGATTACTATTGAGCAGATTGAAGCCCTGAATCCGGATCAACTGGTGATCTCTCCCGGACCTTGTACCCCTAATGAAGCGGGAGTATCAGTGGCGGCAATTAATCATTTTGCCGGTAAATTACCTATCTTTGGTATCTGTCTTGGACATCAGAGTATGGGACAGGCGTTTGGCGGTGATGTAATTCGTGCCCGTCAGGTTATGCACGGTAAGGTATCGCCGGTGTATCACAATAACACCGGAGTATTCGAAGGGTTGGAGAACCCTGTGTCTGTAACCCGTTACCACTCTCTGGTCATTGATAAAGAGACGCTGCCAGACTGCCTGGAAATCACCTCCTGGACCCAGAATGAAGATGGTTCCATGGATGAGATCATGGGCGTACGCCATAAAGAGCTGGATATTGAAGGGGTTCAGTTCCACCCAGAATCGATTCTGACCCAGCAGGGTCATGATCTTCTGGCTAATTTTTTAAAGCGCAAATAATAAGAGAAGCAGGTAACAACGCGATGGATATTCAACAAGCGCTGACTAAGGTCGTCGATCGTCAGGACCTGACGGCAGAACAGATGAAAGCCGTAATGAATCAAATCATGACCGGCAATGCAACGGATGCTCAAATTGGCGGGCTATTAATAGCACTGCGTATGAAAGGCGAGTCCGTTGCTGAAATTACCGGCGCAGCCGATGGTATGCGTGCGCTTGCCATTCCGGTCACCGTGCAGGCTGAAAACGCTGTGGACATTGTGGGTACCGGCGGTGATGGTTCAAACCTGTTTAACGTATCCAGTGCTTCCTCTTTTGTGGTTGCAGCTGCCGGTGGTCATGTTGCTAAACATGGTAACCGTTCGGTGTCTTCCAGCTCAGGTGCCGCGGATCTACTGGAAGCGGCAGGTGTTAATCTGGCGATTACGCCGGAGCAGGTAGGTCGCTGTATTGATGAGGTCGGTGTCGGCTTTATGTTCGCACCGCAGCACCACAGTGCAATGAAGTATGCTATTGGCCCTCGTAAAGAGATGGGGCTGCGTACGCTGTTTAATATTCTGGGTCCGCTGACAAATCCGGCATCAGCTAAACATTATCTGTTAGGCGTATTTGATAAGTCGTTGTGTCGCCCTATGGCAGAAGCACTACAGGCACTGGGTGCTAAACATGCATTGGTCGTACATGCAGGCGATGGGCTGGATGAGATCAGTCTGGCGGCAAACTCTTTTGTCGCTGAGCTGAAGGATGGTGCGATCAGTGAGTATACGATCAACGCTGTCGATGCCGGACTGCAGGTTCAGTCTTTAGATGGCCTTCAGGTTAACAGCTCTGCTGAAAGCCGGGCGCTGATTGAAGCTGCATTTGCCGGTGAAAATATGAAGGCGGTTGATATGATCGCGCTGAATGCGGGTGCTGCAATCTATGCGGCAGATCTGGCTGAGAGTCTTGCTGCTGGTGTTGCTAAGGCGAAGCAGACTATCCTCAGCGGTGCAGCTGCAGCGAAAATGAAACAGCTGGCTGAATTTACGCAAGCGTTTAAGGGCGAATAAAGAATAATGAGCAATCCAGATACTCCAACCATCCTCAAGAAAATCATTGCCCGTAAGCATGAAGAAGTGGCTGAGCGTCAGCCGAAGGTCAGTATCGCTGACCTGAAAGCGCAGATCGAAGATCAGAAAGGCAGTGCAACTGATCCCCGCGGCTTTGTTGCTAATATGGAAAAAGCCCTGGCTGAAGGTCGTTCGGCAATCATTGCTGAAGCGAAGAAGGCCAGCCCGTCTAAAGGGGTAATCCGTGATCCTTTTATCCCGGCCGATATTGCCCGATCTTATGAGGCGGGTGGTGCCAGCTGTTTATCAGTACTGACCGATGCGGACTATTTTCAGGGCAGCGAAGCTTACCTGATGGAAGCCCGGGCCGCCTGTTCACTGCCGATTATACGTAAGGATTTCATTGTCGATACGTATCAGGTGTATGAAGCGCGCGCAATGGGTGCTGACTGCATTCTGTTGATTGTAGCGGCACTGGAAGATCAGCAGATGGCTGATCTGAATGCTCTGGCAATTGACTTAGGTATGGATGTGCTGATCGAAGTGCATAACAAAGCAGAACTGCTGCGTTCGCTGCCACTAGGTAATAAGCTGGTGGGTATCAATAACCGTGATCTTCACAGTTTTGAAGTAACCCTGGAGCACACTTATGAGCTACTGGATATGATTCCGGATGACCGTATTGTAGTGACCGAAAGCGGTATTCTGAATCGTGATGATGTGATTGCGATGCGTGAACACAATGTGGATAGTTTCCTGGTGGGTGAAGCCTTTATGCGGGCGGATGAGCCAGGTCAGAAACTTGCTGAGCTATTTGCTAAATAACGGTCTTTACGCTCGATAGCGGCGTTAAATTTTTTCTCAAAATGCTCAGCAACAGTTTACTGTTACAACGCTCAAAGGGCGGCCCGGAGGGCGAGCAAAGCGAGTACTTACAGCAGTAAGCTCCGCTTTTTCGAAAAAATTTGCCTTGCTCTCAAACGTAAATCCTCGTTATTACTGGATGCAATATAAGAATTGTAAAGATTATTGAGAAGTTACTATGCAAGCAAAAGTTAAATGGGACGGCGATGTTCGTTTCAAAGGTACCACTGGTTCAGGTTTTGATATCACCCTTGATGGTGAGTTGAAACAGGGCCCTCGCCCGATGGAAATGATATTGCTGGGTTTAGGTGGCTGCACCTCCTACGATGTAATCGGTATTCTGAAGAAAACCCGTCAGGATGTTGTAGATTGCGTTGCTGAGATCGATGCTGAGCGTGCAGATGAAGTACCGGCGGTTTTCACAAAGATCCATGTGAAGTTTGTGGTATCTGGTCGTGGTCTTAAAGAGAAGCATGTTGAGCGGGCAGTTAAACTGTCTGCTGAACAGTATTGCTCTGCATCACTGATGCTGGAGAAAGGCGGGGTAGAGATTACCCACAGCTATGAGATTAAAGAGGTCGAATAAATTCGACAGTAGTTAGAACAAAACCGCCTGTTGGCGGTTTTTTGTTTTATGGCAGTATCTGGTTTTCTGTTAACTGTTGTTAGTTTTTTGTAACTGACGGAAGCTGAGTATAGCCAGTAAGCCAAAAAAAGCCGGGTCGGACCAGCCGAAGCCTGTAAATGTACCTGTTATACAAGCGTAAAGAGTGATGAACAGACCAAAGATGTTGGTCCACATTAACCCTTTAAATAGCTTTCCGGCCATCGGGTTGTCAGACTCAATATCCCGGAACTGGAAACTGATAACCGCTAATCCGCCGAGAAATATGCTGTTGTGCTGGGACAGGAAGTAAGCGTTTGGATCGCTAACGCTGACGCCGTATAGGGGCCATAACAGGGCCGGTACAAAGAACAGCGCGATAGCAAAGCTCGCATATATAGCGCTATGAATAGTTAAGAATGTTTTGTTACTCATTTAGATTTAGCCCCCGTATAGGTGCATATTCAGATAGAGCCCGGAATTTAGTCCGGGCATAGGCCGTTAAACTTAAGAGCTCAAGTTAAACGGGCCCTGGTTAATGGCTGAGAGTGATTCATTAATATTGAATACTTGCCCCTGAACGTTGGGAATACCCATCGTCGTTAGGCGAGCGGTATGCATCTCTAGATAGGCTTGCGCAGTCTCCTCGCTTTCAAACAGATAGACACCGCCTGCTTGTTGAGTTTTTTCATTTTCAGTCCAGAGTTTCCAGATCATGCCGGGTTCGTTGTTGATAGTCGCAGCCAGTTCTTTAAGAGCATCGCTCATGACTTCACCAAATGGTCCCTGATAATCAAAATCTACCTGCAGTAATGTTTTCATCGTTAATACCTTGTCGCTGAGTTCGTTAATTTTTTACTCTGGAAGTTAAAGTGGTTGTCCTTAAACTCTGGAGATGAGTTGATGATACGTCGATAAAATGCAATATAAAGTTCATAAAACTGCTAATAACTGTGTAAAATTTACACCATGAGATTAAAGACAACGTTGGACCAATGGCTCACGCTATTTGAAGTAGACAAGGCCGGCAGCTTTCAGGGGGCAGCGATACGCCTGAATAAGAGCCATACCACACTGATCTATGCAGTTAAAAAGCTTGAGCAACAGTTAGGTGTCACACTGATCCGGATTGATGGACGTAGGGCCGTGTTGACTGATGAAGGCAAGTCGATGTTGCGCCGTGCCGAACCGTTATTAGCACAGGCGCGAGAGCTTGAAATGCTGGGGGGGCAGCTATCAAAGGGAATTGAGTCAGAGATTACCGTGAGTATTGATCATCTTTGTAATCCTGACTGGCTATATCGCCCATTGAATAAATTTCTTAGCGTTAATAAAGGGACGTCGGTTCAGGTACGGGAAACCTCATTGAGCAGTACCCGTGATGCGGTATTAGAACAGCAAGCGGATATCGCCATTATTAATCTGCCGGTGACGAATTATCTGGCGGAAGCTTTTGGTGTGGTGACAATGGTGCCTGTGGTTGCCCGGCAACACTGCCTGGCACAGAAGGAGACGGTTTGTGCTGAGGATCTATTAACTGCAACTCAGATTATTGTACGTGACCTGGGGAGTGTAAATGAAGAAGATGATCAGAATGTAGGCTGGTTGAAGTCGCAGCAAAGAATCACCGTTGATAATTTTTATCATGCCTGGAAAGCGGTATATGCAGGGGTGGGATTTTGTCGTGTACCAGAACATATGTTATCTGGTCTGGATACTTCTAATATCAAGCAATTATCGATTCTGGGGGGCTCCTGTTATCAGGTGCCAATTCATCTTGCTTTACCTAAAACAGTACAAACCGGACCGGCGGCACATGCGCTTTATCAGTTATTGTTAGAAGGTGTCAGTGACAGGGGGAGCTGATAATCAGAAGAAGCATTGTTGCGAAACAATCAGATAATACCGGACCTGCATAAAGATGTTGTATTACATGTTGTTAGCCGGTGCTATGGAACACCGCTGGACGGGCGGAAAGTACATGATAAACTTCTTCGGTTAATGCTATGGTTACAGAATACCTTTATCGGTTAAGGTTTTCGGGGGGACTTCTATGTATCGCTATACCTTATTACTCTGTCTGATGCTGCTGAGTTTGCGGGCCATAGCTGATCCGAATAATGTCTATCTGTTAGCCGTCTTTAACTATAAAGGGACCCCTGTTTCTATGGCAGGACTGTTTTATGATGACAAGGTAAAAGATATTGATACCTGTAAAAGCTATGTAAAACAATTACGTGGCCATCATGAGTATGGTACAGAACCATTAAACTTTTACCGAACCCTGAATGGGCCTAAGCAATCCGGGGTATACATCTTTAAATATTACCTCTGTCTTAATGATGGTACTGAAGGTTCCCTGTGGAACGGACGAGATTTTTATCGTTACACTTATCTTGTCGATCAGCGCAATAGCCTCAGGTTTTCTGAATTTCCTAGCCTGAATAGTTGTTGGGCTTCAATTCGTAAAGCCCCGGAAAAAAATTCCCGTAAGCTATTTTGCGCCAAAATGAATCAACGTCTTAAGTTTCCCTTATAAAGCAGTTTGAAAGCTTCATCAATTCACGTATAATGCGCGCTCCCTTTTGACCTGTGCAGTTGTGTATGTGGTCGGGAATTAACTTTAACTCCTTGCTTTCTTTCGTGTTTCGATGCGATCTGAAAGCTGTATAAACCGTAAGGAGCAATAATGCGTCATTACGAAATCGTTTTTCTGGTTCACCCGAATCAGAGTGAACAGGTTCCAGCTATGGTAGAGCGTTACACCAAGCTGATTGAAGAATCTGAAGGTCAAATCCACCGTCTGGAAGATTGGGGCCGTCGCCACCTGGCTTACCCAATTAACAAGATCCATAAAGCTCACTACGTTCTGATGAACGTTGAATGTGCTCAGGAAACTCTGGACGAGCTGACTAACATCTTCCGTTACAACGATGCGGTTATCCGTAACATGGTTGTACGTCGTAAAGATGCAGTTACTGATGTATCTCCAATTAAAGCTGCCGAAGGCCGTGAAGAGCGTCGTCCACGTCGCGAAGAGCGTTCTGAGAAGCCTGCTGCTGCAGCTCCTGCTGCTGAAGCACCTGCTGCTGAGGCACCTGCTGCTGAAGCTCCAGCTGCTGATCAAGCTGCTGCCGAGTAATCGGTTCAACATTTATTTAGAGGAGATATACCATGGCTCGTTTTTTCCGTCGTAGAAAATTCTGCCGTTTTACCGCTGAAGGTGTTACCGAGATCGATTACAAAGATCTGGATACCCTGAAAGGTTACATCACTGAAACCGGTAAAATCGTTCCTAGCCGTATCACTGGTACTAAAGCTCGTTACCAGCGTCAGCTGGCAACTGCTATCAAGCGTGCCCGTTACGTTGCGCTGCTGCCATACACTGACAGCCACCAGTAATCACGGTTAGCCCGTTGCTCAGTAAAATGAGTACGGGTGATTAAACAAGTTTCAGCCTGGCGATTAAAATTGCCGGGCGAGTGTAAAAATAGAGGTTTGCGAGATGGAAGTTATCCTGCTCGAGAAAATTGGCAAACTGGGTGGTCTAGGTGACAAGGTTTCTGTTAAAGCCGGTTACGGTCGTAACTACCTGATCCCTTTCGGTAAAGCCGTACCAGCATCTGCTGGTAACCTGGAAGCTTTTGAAGCACGTCGTGCTGATCTGGAAGCTGCAGCTGCTGAAAAACTGAACAGTGCTCAGGCACGTGCAGATCAGCTGAACGAAATCGAACTGTCTATCGTTGCTAAAGCTGGTGACGAAGGTAAGCTGTTCGGTTCTATCGGTACTCACGATATCGCTGATGCAATCACTGCATCTGGTATCGAAGTAGCGAAGAGCGAAGTTCGTCTGCCAGAAGGCGCACTGCGTCACACTGGTGAGTTCGAAATCGCTATCCAGCTGCACCCAGAAGTAACTGCTACTGTCGGCATCGTTGTTGTTGGCGACTAAGCATTACTTTTGAACTGATTTGATCAGTTCAGGTGAGTTAAGAAGCACTGCGTAGTATTATACTGCGCAGTGCTTTTTTCGTTTCAGGGCTATTATTTTTTTGATATGCCTGTTTTGGCTTGAGGTATAAGGTTTTATGGATTATCTGGATCCCGGTTCGGCAGAGGTGGAAGGCGTAAAAGTTCCGCCCCATTCACAAGAGGCTGAGCAATCTGTGCTCGGTGGTCTGATGCTGGATAACAATGCCTGGGATGCGGTATCCGAAATTGTTTTGGAAGATCAGTTTTACCGTCATGACCATCGGCTGATTTTCCGTACCATCGAAAAGCTGGTCGGCAATATGCAGCCGATCGATGTGGTGACTATCTCTGAGGAGTTGGACCGCACCGCTAATCTTGATGCTGCCGGTGGTCTTGATTACCTGGTTGAGCTGGCGCGTAACACACCAAGTGCATCTAACATCCGTGCATATGCTGAGATTGTTCGTGATCGGGCGCTGTTGCGTAAGATGATTCATGTTGCTAATGAGATCGCTGACAACGCCTTTATGCCGGAAGGTCGTCCCAGCGCTGATATTCTTAGTGAAGCTGAACAGAAAATTTTCCAGATCGCTGAAGATCGTCCTAATGAGGGTGGTCCGATGGGAGTTAATCCGCTGCTGAAAAAGGCGGTGGATAAGATTGATGAGTTGTTTAACTCTGATGGTGCGATGACCGGTGTTACCACTGGTTTTGATGAGCTGGATAAGGCGACAGGTGGTATGCAGCCGTCCGATCTTATTATCGTAGCTGCCCGACCATCCATGGGTAAAACAACTTTTGCGATGAACCTGGTTGAAAATGCTTTGATGGCGCAGGAAAAGCCGGTACTGGTTTTCAGTCTGGAGATGCCTGCAGATCAGCTGGTAACTCGTATGCTTTCCTCGCTGGGTCGAATCAACCAGACACGGGTACGATCCGGTCAGCTGGAAGAGGATGACTGGCCACGCCTGACTACCGCTGTGAATATGTTGCGGGATAAGCCGCTGTTTATTGATGATACTGCCGGTATCAGCCCAACGGAGATGCGTAACCGTGCCCGACGTATCGTACGAGAGCATGGTGATATCGCCATGATCATGGTCGATTATCTTCAGTTGATGCAGATAAAAGGCGGCAACTCGGAAGGTCGTACGGCTGAGATATCTGAAATCTCACGTTCCCTTAAAGCCTTAGCGAAAGAGCTAGAGTGTCCGGTTATCGCATTGTCACAGCTTAACCGAGCACTTGAGCAGCGGCCTAATAAGCGGCCGGTAAACTCGGATCTGCGTGAATCAGGTGCCATCGAGCAGGATGCCGACGTTATTATGTTTATCTATCGTGATGAGGTGTACAACGAAGACTCACCCGATAAAGGTGTCGCCGAGATTATTATTGGTAAGCAGCGTAATGGACCGATCGGTAGTAATCGCTTAGCATTTATCGGTCAGTTCACCAAGTTTGAAAACCTGGCGTTGGGCTCATACCAGGAATACGAATAAAATTTACTGTTGGATTCTTATCGGGCCTATGAATAGCGTCAGCTTAAGTGGTTATATTCAGTAGTAACCGTTTAGCCTTTATCGGTCAGTTCACCAAGTTTGAAAACCTGGCGTTGGGGTCATACCAGGAATACGAGTAAAGTTAGTTCCGGACTCATATCAGGACTAAGAATAGAGCCTGCGTCAGGGTATTTTATTCAGTAGTAACCGCTTAGCATTTATTGGCCAGTTCACCAAGTTTGAAAACCTGGCGTTGGGTTCATATCAGGAATACGAATAGGATCAGTCTAAAGAGTATTATCCACAGGCTGAAAGCTTAAAAAAAACCGCCTCTTACAGGCGGTTTTTTTGTGCTCTGAATTGTGGATAGTTATAAACAGAAATAGTAATACAAAGCTGTGCGTAACTCTGGGATAACCTCTGTTAAGGCCCGTAATACGGGGCTTTGCGTCAGTGGGTTAAAAACCGTCCAGTGCTGTTTTTCTGTATATAATTCAATCAGTTGAAGTTTGTTTTTGGCTGATTTATGAACAGTTATTCGGTGACTTTAACAATTCGATTCTGAAACTCTTCAGGTACCGGAATGACTTTGCGTTCATTGTAGTCAAAGAACACAATACCGGTCTTAGCGTGGGCGATCTCAACTGCTGTCTTTTTATTGCTTAACAGGTAGTAAATATCGCAGCCGTACTTATTAAAATCGCCTACAGCGACATCGATCTGTACCAGGTCGGCGTGAAAGCCTTCTGCTTTATAAACGATGGCAGAATCGGTCATAATGATGCTGGCGCCTTCGATATCCAGTTCACCGTAATTGTACGAGTTTAGAAAACGTACCCTGGCTTCATGAACCATGGCCAGAACGGCATCGTTACTAAGGTGTCCGCCGTAGTTAATATCGCTGATGCGTACCGGCATCTCGGTGCTGAAACTATAATTGTCGGGCATATCAATTTTGATACGTGCCATAGAGTAACTCCCTGATAGCCATATAGAAATTTGGCAATGTAACCTTGAAACAAAGATTAAAGAATAGAGGAAGTATTGGAGTGAGTCTACGACGTTTTAACCCTTACTATCGCTGGATATTTCCCTGGTTGCTGGATCGTGTATCTAAGGTTGTTGCCCGCGAAAGAGAACAGCTTTTGGCTCAGGCTAAAGGAGTGGTGCTAGAAATAGGCGCGGGCACCGGAACCAGCTTCGCTTGTTATGGTATTGAGGTTAATAAGTTACTGGCGCTTGAGCCTGATGTGGCGGTAATGAGAAAAGCAAAAACTACTTTGAGTCGACTGCCGCAGTCGCAAAGTGGAAAAATTGAGATGCTGATCGCAGATGCAATGGATATTCCGTTGGCTGAGAATAGCTGTGACACCGTTGTCTGTTTCTTAGTGCTTTGTTCAGTGCCTGATCCAAAACAGGTTCTGAATGAGATTGGTCGGGTGCTTAAGCCGGGAGGTAAGCTCCTGTTTTTTGAGCATGTGCTGGCGGATAGTGAGGCGATACAGCGCTGGCAGCATCGTTTGAATCCTTATTGGCACCGTTGCGCCGGGGGGTGTCAATTGAATCGACCTACAGCGGAGTTTATAGAGCAGGCAGGTTTTCAGTTGGATGATTATCAGCGCTATCAGCATCATAGTTTTCCGGCGCTGGTCAGGCAATTAATTACAGGCAGTGCTGTCAAAAATGACAAGAGCGCCGGAAGCGCTCTTTAAACTTTTTTAGCAAGAAAGGCGTGGCTTTTCAGCTAGCGACTCTTCGCAGTGTACTGCTGAATCACGTCACACATTCCCCTTGTAAGTGTTGCCAGATCCTCATCGGTCATAACATAAGGCGGCATCACGTAAACCAACTTACCGAATGGTCTGATCCAGATCCCTTGTTCGACAAACAGTGGCTGAATATCGGCAGTAACAACAGGCTCTTTCATTTCTACTACGCCGATGGCGCCGAGACAGCGTACTTCTGCTACGGAGTCGAGTTCGGCGCAGGCTGCAAGGCCTTGTTTCAATTGCTGTTCGATACGGGCTATGTTGCTCTCCCAGTCAGACTCACGTAGTAGTTTAAGGCTGGCATTAGCTACGGCGCAGGCCAGCGGATTGCCCATGAAAGTGGGGCCGTGCATGAAGCAGCCTGCACCACCGGCAGATATTGTTTCACCAACTTCGGTGGTGGTCAGGGTGGCAGCCAGTGTCATATAGCCGCCGGTTATCGCTTTACCCAGGCAAAGAATATCCGGTGTGATGCCCGCGTGGTCGCAGGCAAAGAGTTTACCGCTGCGGCCAAAGCCGGTGGCTATTTCGTCAGCGATTAACAGCAGGCCAAACTGGT
Organism: Amphritea balenae; assembly: GCF_003858655.1. Taxonomy (GTDB): domain Bacteria; phylum Pseudomonadota; class Gammaproteobacteria; order Pseudomonadales; family Balneatricaceae; genus Amphritea; species Amphritea balenae. The sequence goes on along the minus strand of NZ_RQXV01000011.1, from coordinate 95,869 downwards.
CGCACAATGTGCGGGCGCGTTTCAGATATTCCGGATGATAGAAACGCATACCGCCAGCTCCCTGAACAATAGGTTCCAGAATCAGGGCGGCAATATCGTTGTGATGATCACTGATCAGTTGTTCAAGTTCTGCGCAATCGCTGGGATCCCATGCCTGACCATACTTTGTCTGAGGGGCTGGCGCGAAGAACTGTTGCGGCAATACTCCGCTGAATATCTCATGCATGCCGGTTACCGGATCGCACACAGACATAGCGCCAAACGTATCGCCATGATAGCCATTACGGATGGTCAGGAGTTTATGTTTTGCTGGCTTATCTTTGGCGTGCCAGTACTGAATTGCCATCTTTAATGCAACTTCAACAGCAACCGAGCCCGAATCTGCCAGAAATACTTTTTGGAGCGGTTCTGCAGTCATCTCTACTAGCTGATTACATAGCTCAATCGCAGGTTCATGGGTCAGCCCGCCAAACATAACGTGGGAGACTTTGTCGATCTGACTGTGGGCTGCTTCGTTCAGTGCGGGATTATTGTAACCGTGTATGACTGACCACCAGGAAGCCATGCCATCAATTAACTCACGGCCATCGGTAAGTGTCAGGCGAACGCCTGCTGCAGAAGCAACCGGATAAGCAGCCGGAGGGCTGATCATTGATGAGTATGGGTGCCAGATATGCTGCTGATCAAAACTGATCTGTGTGCTGGTGATAGTCATGATTAATCCCTGAATAGAAAAAGCCGGGCTATTACAGCCCGGTTTTTAGGATAAAGCAAATCTGATCATCGGGCTGTACGGTTGAACAGATTAGTCACTTACTCTGGCTGACAGATCTCATTGCGCACGATTGCCACGGCTGTACGAGCAAGTAACAGCAGGATAACTGTTGTTGTAAGTGCCAGAAGGGCAAATGCCAGATAATAAAAAAACGCGTCGCCCGTGAGGCTGTAGATCAATTGTGTGGCTATGGCTGATGCTGCCAGGGGGAATGAGTAGGCCCACCACGACATATAGAAATTAATTCGGGTAAAGCGGGGCAATTGACTGAGTAACAGTAGTACTAAAAATATCGCTGAGTAGTACAAAATGCGGGCAAAGTTATCCAGCTCTCCATTTAGTTTAATGTAGGAGATAAAGCCCACGGCAGGTGGTGCTATCAGGATAAACAAGGTTGGCAGCATTTTTTCCGGTAGCGGATCATGAAACAGCATTCGATTCAGAATCAGTGTTTTTAAGATGATCCAGTACACCAGGCCGATAGAGAAGAAGAACCAGCTTAGCTCAATAAAACCATGCTCTACCCCGGCAATAGGCACCAGAATATTACCGACCACCGGGATGAACCAGGCGGGTGTGCTGTGGGCGATCTGAAACTTAGGATGGTGAATCCACTGGGTCAGTACATAAAGCGTAAATAACAGATGAAGAGCGCTACCGGCAGCCCATAGCAGGAGTGATAGCTGCTCAGACAGACTCAGAGTAGCAATGCTGAGCAGGAGCATGCTGATAGAGAACGCAGGAAAGAAACTGAGTTTGATTGGGTGCGCGAATTCAGCTTGAACCGCTGCACCTTTGAGTAGGACTTTGAGTAGGAAAATGATTGTCACAATAGCGAATAGAGAAGCGCTGATGATCAGAAGCGCCTGGCTGATAACGATTGGTGCGCCAAATACCTGAGCTGCTTTTTCCCATGCGAGTGTCAGTCCGGTGATTCCCATAATCATCGCGAAGAAAGTGATAGGAAAGTGCTCCAGCCTTGTTGCTGCGGGGCTTTCGATAGTGTTTAGCATAGCTGTTTTCTCATAATGAATCTTTATAATTAGGATATTCTAATATAGTAAAATAATAGAAAATCAAAATCTAATGAAATTTTATTCATGTTTTCAGTTTAGTTTCAGAATGCAAATTTATAGTAGAGCCATCTTAAACAGGGTAGCAAATTGTGAGCAGCAAGCGCTGATCCCATGACGTTAACCAACATTTAACTTGTAATGAAATCACATAGATTCAACTGAGGTGAACCATGAAAACAACAACCACGATCAAACCTATTACTGCTGCTGTTGGTGCTGTTCTACTGGCAGGTATGGCTGCAACGTCTGTTGTAAACGCGGCAACAACAAATCCTTTTGCTGCCCAGGAACTGTCCTCAGGTTACGAAGTAGCAGATAACCATAAAACCGGTGAAGGCAAATGCGGCGAAGGTAAGTGCGGCGGCGATAGCGGTAAAAAAGCTGAAGGCGAAGGCAAGTGCGGCGAAGGTAAGTGCGGTGGCGATAGCAGTAAAAAAGCGGAAGGCGAAGGCAAGTGCGGCGAAGGCAAGTGCGGTGGCGATAGCAGTAAAAAAGCGGAAGGCGAAGGCAAGTGCGGCGAAGGTAAGTGTGGCGGCGACAGCAATAAAAAAGCGGAAGGCGAAGGTAAGTGTGGTGAAGGTAAATGCGGTGGAGATAAGAAATCAGCTTAAAGCTTAAAGCTCAAAGCTTGTAGTTGATAGCTGATATCTGGCGCTAAAGCCCCTCTGCGGAGGGGTCATAAATATTATCAAAGGGATAAATCATGAATAACGAAACCTTTCAAATTTCTGGAGCGGGCCTGGGTTTTCGTCGTTGCATGACTGAAAGCTTTGCTGAGGTAGATGCTTCGCAAGTCGATTTTCTGGAAGTCGCCCCGGAGAACTGGATGGGGCTGGGTGGTCGATTCGGTAAAGCGTTCCGTGAATATACCGAGCGTTTTCCTTTTGTTACTCATGGTTTATCACTTTCGTTGGGTGGTCCATCGCCACTGGATCTGGAGTTTCTCGGGAAACTGAAAACTTTTATCGAGGTGCATAATATTCGAGGTTATTCCGAACATCTGAGCTACTGCACTGATGAAGGTCACTTATACGACCTGATGCCGATCCCTTTTACAGAAGAGGCGGTTAAGCATGTTGCCGGTCGTATCCGTCAGACTCAGGATATTTTGCAGCAGCGCATTGCTATAGAGAATGTTTCTTATTATGCCGCTCCGGGTGCTGAGATGAGTGAGATGGAGTTTCTTCGTGCGGTGCTTCAAGAGGCTGACTGTGACTTGTTACTGGATGTAAACAATATCTATGTGAACAGTGTTAATCATGGCTACGATGCGGCGGAGTTTCTGGCGCAGATACCGGGCGAGCGTATTAGTTATATCCATGTGGCGGGTCACTATAACGAAGCGGATGACCTGATTGTCGATACCCATGGTGCAGATGTAGTAGATCCGGTATGGGCGTTGCTGCAGCAGACTTACCAGCAGTTTGGCGTTAAACCAACACTTCTGGAGCGTGATTTCAATATTCCGGCGATGCCTGAATTGCTGACAGAGGTTGATCAGATTCGGGATTATCAGACCCAGGCAGTGTCATCTCAGACAGCTTCGCAGCAGGAGGTTGCTCATGTCGGTGCCTAAGCAGAGCTTTACTGAACTGCAGTATCAGTTTGCAGCGCATATTCGTAATCCGCAGGAAAATTCGAAACCTGCTGATATTGAAGATCGGCGAATGGCGATCTATCGGGATCTGTTTTTTAACAATATTGAAGGTTTTATCAGTGGCGGCTTTCCGGTGCTGAAATCTATTACCAGTGAAAAAAACTGGTTGCAGATGGTGCGTAAGTTCTTTGATCAATACCGTAGCCACACCCCTTACTTTCTTGAAATAGCCGGAGAGTTTGTGGCCTGGGTTACTAATGAGCGGGAGCCTGAACCGTGGGATTATCCGTTTTTGCAGGAGCTGGTGCATTACGAATGGGTTGAATTGGCGCTGGATACATCTGAGGCAGATTTGTCAGATGTTGAAGTGAATGTGCAGGGTGACCTGTTGAAGGGGCATCCACAACAGTCGCCTCTGGCCTGGTCGCTGATGTATCAGTTTCCTGTACACCGGATCAGCAGTGATTACCTACCTGAGATGGCGCCGGAGCTATCAACTTTTCTGGTGGTTTATCGCAATAGTGATGACCGGGTGAAGTTTATGGAGATTAATCAGCTCACCGCGCGTCTGCTTTATCTGTTAAGTGAAGATGTTCAGCTGAGTGGGCGGCAGGCTTTGTTGAGTATTGCAGCAGAGATGGGGCAGCCTGAGTCGGAACAAATTGTTGAGGGTGGGTTGACCATTTTGCAGCAGTTGCGCAATAGCGAAATTATTTCAGGTGTTCGTTATTAAGGCCTCTGGCCTGAGATGATGAGCTGGATTTACAGATTAAATTATAAGCATTGGGGAAACTGTTATGGCTAATGCATTGATAAAACACACAAATTCATTACATGATTTATTGGATAAAACCCGGATGATGGAGGGCGTTGCACCGCTGTTATTACGTCTCTATCTGGCTCCGATAATGATACAGGCGGGTTATAACAAGCTTTCGCATTTTGAAGATACCGCAGCATGGTTTGGTAATCCTGACTGGGGGTTAGGGTTGCCAATGCCTGAGGTGATGGCTGCGATGGCGGCGGGTACCGAGTTTTTTGGCGGAATTCTGCTTATTATTGGCTTTGCTGTTCGCTGGATCTCTATACCACTGATGATCACAATGATTGTTGCTGCGGTGACAGTGCATCTGGAAAACGGCTGGCTTGCGATTGCTGACAGCTCAAGCTGGTTGGCAAATGAACGGGTAATGGAAGCCGGTGAGCGATTAGCGCGAGCTAAGTCTATTCTTCAGGATAACAGTAACTATGATTGGATAACGGGGCGGGGATCAGTGGTTGTTCTGAATAATGGTATTGAATTTGCCGCGACCTATTTCATTATGCTACTGAGTTTGTTCTTCACTGGGGCGGGACGTTATTTTAGTGTTGACTATTGGGTGGCGCGTGGATTGCGAACACCGGCTCAGGTTTAAAGGTGTTAAGGCTCAGGTTGGATTGAGTAAAGGATGTAAGTAAAGGTTTAGAAGTTGTTCTCCAGCAACAAGTCTTTGGCAGCGCTATGCGCTGCCTTTTTTTGTCTGGCTGTTCTGTGTTTCGGGCCTGACTTATGAGTTTAATCTCACTACTGATATAGTTTCATCGCACATTATCTGTATAGCTTAGGTTCGGCGACAGGCTTGGCTGCAAAGCTTCTGGCGGCATACTTGTCGGGTAGCTCATAGCCCTGGCTTTGTGTTCTGGTCGGGGTTCTGTGCTGCAGGGAATTAAGTTTATGTGCTGCCAAAGAGGTTTCAAATATGGTGCTGTTGATCTCTTGTAGTCGATGATCCCGATTCCACTCCAGTACTTCTTTCAAGTGCCAGGCTGGCTTTTCAGATCTTGGTGAAGGCTTGGGGAATGCGTTGGATTCACTGGCAATGAGAGCCTTAAACTTAACGTTACTTAATTTAAGGACTTTGGCCACGGCATCATAAGGCACCAGATCCGGGGATACAGCCTGAAGTGATGCTTCAGGTAAAATATCCTGAATATGAGTGATCGAGTCTTTGATCGTGCGCAGGGCTGAATTGCCTGGGCGCTTACATTGGCAGATAACCTGATGCTGATTCAGGTTGATATCAAAACCCTGAGTGCTCAGTGTATCGAAATCAAATCGGTGGGAAATATCGTTAAGATATCCGGGTAAACTAAAAGACAACTGAAACTTATAGTTTTCCATCGTAATGGGCCCTTATTTCTTTTGTTGTTAGTCGGGGCATAGACTGGGATGGATGTTATCCATTTGTTATTTCAGGCTTTCCCTGCCTACGGCCAATAACATAAGGAGTTATGCATATACTGTCAAGCAAACTGCGCACTTTGGGTATGTTTTTTTGTTTGCCTATTGACTTGTGAGGGTGGGGTGAAGAAAGGTGGTCGGTTCAATTGACCTTTTCGATGATGGTTACATCGATTCTGCTATCAGAAATCTGCCAGCGAATGTTCAGGTCGTGTAGCTTAATGCCATAGTCCCGATTGTTGTCCTTTCCCTTATGGTACGCCGGCCTGGGATCACACTGTAGTACTTCTTCTATCTGCTGCTGTAATGGTTGTTGAAGGCGGTTGCTATGTGTCAGCAGAGCGGCAGTCGCCGCAGAATTAAAGTGTACGGGCAGGTCGAGCATCTCGATTGAAGACGCCAGTTCAAATTCCGCTTCAGGAATAATATCAGCGTAAGGCAGATAGGGTTTGATATCGATAATCGGTGTCTGATCCAGCAGATCGGCTCCACTGACATCAAGAAATACTTTGCCATTATCTTTTCTGATCTGATCGAGCTTTACTGGCGACAGGCCAACAGGATTGGGCCGAAAGGGAGAGCGGGTTGCGAAAACGCCGAGCTTTTCATTTCCGCCTAGTCGGGGTGGGCGAACCAGAGGCGACCAGCCTTTATCTACGCAGGCGCTAAAGACAAATAGCAGCCAGATATGACTGCAGTGTTCTAATCCTCTGACGGTGTCTGGGCTATCGAAGGGGGGGAGTAACTCTATAGTTGCCGTCATCGAAGCGGCTAATCCGGGTTGACGAGGGATACCAAATTTTTCTTTATAACCGCTGTGAATCAAGGCGATAGGATTGATGCTGAGGCTTGAATGAGTCATAGGAACTTTTATTTATCGGCGGGCATTATCTGTGGGGCCAGTGTGTTGTAGATCGTCTGGCTTTCCTGCTCACTGAGTTTGAGTTGTTGAAGGGCTTTGGTTAGCCCGTTAAGGATATCCTGCTTACCTTGTTGGTCTGCGTTCTGAGCCAGTCTTCCCAATTCCATGCCGACAATAAAGCAGCTCTGTTCTGGCGATTGGGCGTATTCCGGGTTCTCGGCACGGACTTTTATTGCGTGGCCTAAAAATTCCCGGGCCAGTTGGCAGGCTCTGCTTTCAAGATTATCCATAATGCCTCTCCAGTTTGTTAGCAAGCAGGTTTGACCGCCTATTTTGCAATTCAGATTAGTCGATGGCCAGCGATTCTTTTGTATCTGGATCATCTCTTTTAGAGTCTTCTTTTTTAGAATTCTCTCTTTTAGAACTTTTGTGCTTTTGATGTGAATCTGAGTCCCCGCTGCTTTCCTCTGTGCCTGATACTGGAGATCGGTGCTCTATCGGGCTCAGGCTGCTCCAATAGCGGGAGCTTTTCTCGGCCTGCTGGCCCAGGCGATGAATATGACTCAGAGAATCAAGCAGGTCAGTACCCTCATCCGGGCTAAGCCTGCCCTCGATCATGGCATCCAGTGTATGTTGTTTTATTTTTTGATATTTCTTTTCCAGTTTTTTCAGTACAGCCCGACTATCGGAAGATGAAACAGAAATCTCGTCATCAATAGTTGCAGCATCAATGATCTTGTTAGTGATTTTCTTGAGTTCATAAATATCTTTCTGGGTACTGCTGTCATTTACTTTATCGAAGCGGGTGCTGTAATCAACGATCAGGCAGGATAGCCGGGACATCTCGTTAAAGTAGCGGGCGACCCGCATTGCGCTCGGCAGAATCTGAGAGGACTCTTCACTCAGGTTTTGTTGTGCAAGTTTCTGGTTGAAACTACCTATCTGAACGATGATCTTATTAATGATATTCATCTGATCGCGAATCTGCTTGCGCTCGCCTACTTCTGCGCTCAGGGATGCTTTGGCTAAAGAGGCGGTCATTCGACTAACCCGGCTTAATTCGCGGGTCATAGCATCAATTGCTAGTGGAGGGGTTTCCAGGATGTTTTTGTCCAGATAGCGGGCTTTTGCCTGATCTTCCTCAGCCTTGCGAAACAGGGTCTTAAGAAATTTTACCATGGGGGTGGTGATCGGCCACATGATCAATACGCCAGCGGTGTTGAATATAGTGTGGAACAGAGCGAGTAAAATCACCAGATCAAAGCTCTGGGCCCAGCCTGAATTGTTAATGGTGCCGGCCAGGGTAATTAGTAATAATAGCCCGACAAATCCGGTTATCAAATTAAAGAATACGTGGGCGCAGGCGATTCGTTTGGCATTAGATGTCGCGCCTATGACGGATAAAGCGGCGGTAGATGTAGTGCCCATGTTAGCACCGATGACTAGGGCGCCGGCTGCCGCCAGAGGGATGGCCCCGGTGGCGGCCATCGATAGTGTTATAGCCATGGCTGCACTGGAAGACTGAATCAACACGGTTAGCATAAAGCCGACAAAGACGAACAGGGCCAGCCCCCATCCGGTCTGGCCGATCGCTTCGAAAGGTATGCTGTTTTCGAGGCCGGTGAAAGTACCCTTCAGAAAGGATAAGCCGATAAAGAATAGTCCGAAACCGGTTAGGGCGGTGCCCATATGGGCATAACTTTTTTCACCACCGATAAGCCGCATGGCCATGCCGGCGCCGATCATTGGCAGGGCAAACGCGCTGATTTTTAATTTAAAGCCGATGGTGGCTACCAGCCAACCAGTCATAGTAGTGCCTATATTACAGCCGTAAATAACCGCGACGGACTGGCCAAGATTTAACAGACCTGTGTTAACAAAACCGATAGTGGCAACGGTTACTGCGGTGGATGACTGGACCAGTGCGGTAATGGCGGTGCCAGAGATAAGTCCTCTTAAACGGGATTTTGTTGCAGCCTCCAAAGCTTTGCGAAGAGTGTTACCCGCTGCGCGTTTAAGGCCGCTGGTCATTAGTTGCATGCCGAGCAAAAACAGGCCCAGGCCGCCGAACAGGTCGCCAATGTTACTCAGATCCATTGCGGGCTCCTTGTAGAAAATAACAGGCAGGTAATAAGTGTCTGAATGTTGGCAGCTGACGACTTATTACATCTTCAGGTGTTATTGATAATTCAATGTAAAATACCGACTTACTAAAAAAATAACTCTTTTCCGGTGCGGGCGATAGCCCATACATCAACATTTTGACACCCTTTTCGGAGTAGTAGTCTTGATATTTCAGTGGCTGTTGCTGCGGTAGTCACTACATCGTCGATAATGGCTACCGATGTCGGAGGTGTCGACAGGCAGCGGAAACTGTCTTTCAGATTCTTTTGCCTGGTTTTGTGATCGAGACTGGCCTGGTGAGGTGTTTTGTTCTGCTTGATCAGTAAGTTATTTGATAAAGGAATATTCAGTTGTTGGGCGACTATCTTAGCCAGTATCGCTGATTGATTATACTGGCGTTCGAGTAGGCGGCTGGGGTGTAAGGGGACGGCAACAATCAGGTCTGGTATCCGGGAATGTTCTGTCATTGACTGTTTTAGTTTATCTGCCAACAGGTATGCCAGGGGTGGTAGCAGGTAGCTTCTGTTGTTGAATTTGGCTTGCAAAATCATCTGGTCAATCGGGAAACGGTATTCAAATGGCGCAATGATTTGCGTAAAGGGCGGTGGCTTTTTCAGGCAGTCCGGGCAGAGGGTTGGGTGTTCAGGTGTGCTGTTAAGTGGAAGGGCGCAACGGTTACAGCACAATGTTAGCCAGGGTAGGTCCGCTGCGCATCCGCTACAGATAGCGTCGGGATTTTCAGTTGTTTGGCGGCATAAAACGCAGGGTTTCTTCTGGTTAAATAATAACCAGTTGTTTTTGTATTTTAAAAACATAGTTGACAGATCCTTCTGTCGGATTAAAATTAGTCCTTCTGAAAAAAATACCTGAAATCAGGCATAACACAGGATAGTCACCGCGATGCAACAACACCAGACAGATCTTCGACAAGAGCCCCGACATGACTGGACTGAGCAGGAAGTAAAGGCGCTGTTCGATCTGCCATTTAATGATCTGCTGTTCCAGGCGCAGGTTGTTCATCGTCAGAACTTCAATCCAAATGAGGTTCAGGTAAGTACTCTACTCTCTATTAAAACCGGCGCTTGTCCTGAAGACTGTAAATATTGTCCACAGAGCGGTCATTACAATACCGGTCTGGAAAAAGAGCGCCTGATGCAGGTTGAAGCGGTATTGGAAAAAGCCCGCAAGGCGAAAGAGACCGGTTCTACCCGTTTCTGTATGGGGGCTGCCTGGAAGCATCCGGCAGATAAAGATATGCCTTATGTGGTTGAGATGGTCAAAGGGGTGAAAGAGTTAGGCCTGGAAACCTGTATGACACTGGGGATGCTGGATGAAGGTAAGGCTGGCCAATTAGCGGATGCGGGCTTGGATTATTACAACCATAATCTGGACACCTCACCAGAGTTCTACGACAAAATTATTACTACCCGTACCTATCAGGATCGTTTAGATACGCTTCATCACGTGCGTGAATCTGGTATGAAGATTTGCAGTGGCGGTATTCTGGGGATGGGTGAAACGGCAACGGATCGTATCGGTCTGCTGCGTCAGCTGGCGAATATGCCTAAGCATCCTGAAAGTGTGCCTATCAATATGTTGGTTAAAGTCGCTGGCACGCCAATGGAAAATGTTGAAGATCTGGATCATCTGGACTTCGTTCGAAATATCGCCGTGGCACGTATCATGATGCCGGCGTCCCATGTTCGATTGTCAGCGGGTCGTGAGAGCATGAGTGATGAGATGCAGGCGATGACCTTTATGGCGGGCGCCAACTCAATCTTCTATGGAGAGTGTCTGCTGACCACACCTAATCCGGGAACTCATCGGGACCTGTTACTGTTTAAGCGTTTGGGAATTAATCCTGAGCAGCGCATCTCTGAAACCGATGATACGCAGGAGCAAGCTATCATCAAAGACCTGCAAAAGCAGCAGGATGCCGGGCATTTCTACGAAGCTTAATCATCACCTGCAGACTGGCTGAGGCCGGTCTGCATTACAGGGATCTTATCCGATGTCTTTTGATCAGCTGGGCGAAGAGCTGGAAGCGCGTAAACAGCAATCTCTTTACCGGCAACGTCGTATTTTACAAAGCCCGCAGGCACCCGAGGTTCAGGTCGATGGCAAAAACTATCTGGCCTTTTGCTCTAATGACTACTTAGGTCTGGCTAATCATCCGCAAGTGATTTCAGCACTGCAAAAAGGTGCTGAAAAATACGGTGTTGGCGGCGGAGCATCCCACCTGGTTAATGGCCATAGTCAGGCGCATCATGCGCTGGAAGAAGAACTGGCCGAGTTCACCGGGCGCCCTAAAGCGCTGCTGTTCTCGACGGGCTATATGGCAAATATTGGTGCGGTAAATGCGCTGATAGATAAGCGCGATGCGGTATTTCAGGATCGGGTAAATCATGCTTCACTGCTGGATGCCGGATTACTCAGCGGAGCACGCTTTCAACGTTACCTTCACAATGATGCTAAGAATCTGGAAACCCGACTGCAGCGCAGTGAAGCGCGTCGTAAGCTGGTTGTTGCAGATGGTGTGTTTAGCATGGATGGTGATCTGGTAGATCTGCCTGCTATCAGTGATGCAGCCCAACGACACAATGCCTGGGTGATGATTGATGATGCTCACGGTTTTGGTTGTATCGGAAAAGGTGGGCGGGGTGTCGTCGACCATTTTGATATGACACCGGATCAGGTGCAGGTCTTAGTGGGTACTCTGGGTAAAGCCTTTGGTACATCCGGTGCTTTTGTGGCCGGTTCTGAAGAGCTTATCGAAACACTGGTACAGCATGCCCGTACTTATATTTACACTACCAGTATGCCGCCAGCGGTTGCTGAAGCGACCCGTGCCAGTCTCAGGCTATTACAGCAGGAAGAGTGGCGCAGGGAAAAACTGAATCACCTTATTCAACGTTTCCGTGCGGGTTGTGAGCAGTTGGGTCTGACTCTTATTGATTCTCCAACACCTATCCAGCCGATCATGGTGGGTGAGTCTGAGAAGGCGATGCAGATGAGCGCAGCGTTGGAACAGCAGGGTATATTTATCGGGGCTATCCGTCCCCCCACTGTGCCTCAGGGGGAGGCGCGTTTACGGGTGACGCTGAGCGCGAGTCACACCGAGGAACAGCTGGATCGTCTGCTTGATGCACTTGAGAAAGCGCAGCAGGAATGTGGTCTATGAGTCAGTTATATGTGGCTCATTATGGTGATCCAGACGGCAAGCCTTTGGTGTTTATTCATGGCTGGGGGATGCACAGTTCTGTGTGGCACCCTCTTGTTGAGCGATTGGCTCATTACTCGGTTACTCTGATCGATCTGCCTGGATTAGGGCGTAGCGCTGATTTGATTCCGGATCCCTATTCTCTGGATGCTGTTGTTGAGCTGCTGGCAGATGTGGCGCCTGAAAAAGCCGCATGGCTAGGCTGGTCGCTGGGCGGGATTGCCGCGATGGCATTTGCTGAGCAGTACCCTGAGCGAGTGAGTAAGCTGGTTACCCTGGCAACCAGTCCCTGTTTTGTACAGCGTGATGACTGGAGTGCCGGAATGGCACCGCAAGTATTTGCCGAGTTTGAAGCTTCTCTGAAGGATAACCCGGTTAAGACTCTGCAGCGTTTTAATATGCTACAGGTGCAGGGGAGTGTGTCTGCAAGATCTGATCTTAAGCAGCTGAAATTATTGTTGGCTGAAACATCGCAGCCATCGGAGACAGGGTTGAGTCATTCACTGGCCCTACTGCGTGATGATTACCGATATCTTTTTTCAGGCATTAAGCTGCCGGTGCTGCATATTCTTTGTCAGCTTGATAGCCTGGCACCCGCTGAAATAGCCTCGGGTTTAGTAGGGCTTTGTCCTACTGCGAAGGTAGAGGTGCTGTCTGAACAATCACATGTGCCGTTAGTGTCGGCTCCTGAGAAAGTGGTAGCGTTGTTGGAGTCCTGGTTATGAATGCTGTGCGTACCGGATCAGATACGTCACAGTTTGATAAGGCGGATATTGCTGCGTCTTTCAGTAAAGCCGCGTTGAGTTATGATTCCGTGGCTGAGCTGCAACGTCAGGTGGGTTTTGATCTGTTAGAAAAACTGCCTCAAAGTGACGCTGCTGTGGTGGTTGATCTGGGCTGTGGTACGGGTTTTTTTGGCCCTCACTTGCAGCGTAAGCTGCAACCTGACCACTTAATATCTATCGATCTGGCCCCCGGTATGTTGCAGTATGCCAGAGCGCATCGGGATATTGAGCAAGGCAGTTGGTTGTGCGGAGATGCTGAGGCGTTACCGTTGGCTGACAATTCTGTTGATCTGATTTTTTCCAGTCTGGCGATACAGTGGTGTGAAAATTTACCGGCGCTGTTTACTGAGGTATCGCGGGTATTACGTCCGGGAGGTCGGTTTCTTTTCTCTACTCTGGGCCCGCATACGTTACATGAATTGCGCGATGCCTGGTCGACGGTGGATAAGTATCAGCACGTAAACCGCTTTGTTAGCTATCGAACGCTGAGTGATTTTGCCGATCAGTATTTTGATCAGGTGACAATTGCAGAGCAAGAACGCGTGCTGCTTTATGGCGAGTTGCGTGAGCTGACTACAGAGCTTAAAGGGATAGGCGCACATAATATAAGCGCAGGTCGACAGGAAGGGCTTACGGGTAAGGCCCGCATTGTTGCGTTTAAGCAGGCCTATGAGCAGTTTCGTCGAAGTGGTGACGGTAAGCTGCCTGCGACATACCAGGTTTTTTACGGAGAGCTGATCAATGGCTAAGAATACTATTTTTGTTGCTGGCACTGATACCGATGTGGGTAAGACAGTGATCGCTGCGGGTCTGTTGCAGGCCGCTAATGATAAAGGTTTGCGTACTGTTGCGGTTAAGCCGGTGGCGGCTGGATGTGAACAGACTGATGAAGGGCTGCGTAATTCAGATGCACTTTTGTTGCAGCAGACAGCGTCAATCAAGCTGGCCTATGAGCAGGTGAATCCTATTGCGCTTGAGCCTGCAATTGCCCCTCATATTGCGGCAGTCCAGGCCGGGCGGCGACTGGATGCTGATCGTATGGCGGCGTTGTGTCGAGGGGTGATGATGCAACCTGCAGATTTCATGGTGATTGAAGGGGCTGGTGGCTGGCGGGTACCGTTGAATAGCCGTCAGACACTGGCTGATCTGCCAAAGCAGTTAAAAGTGCCTGTGGTGTTGGTTGTGGGTATGAAACTGGGTTGTATAAGCCATACCCTGTTAACCGTTGAAGCGATTGTTAAGGATGGTCTGCGTCTGGCGGGTTGGGTGGCTAATAAAGTTGATCCTGATATGAGCTGCTATCAGGAAAACCTGGATACCCTGAGGGGTATGTTGTCTGCACCTCTCTTAGGCGAAGTACCTAATGTCAGTGATACATCGCCAGAGCATGTTGCCAGCTTTCTGGATATAGGTCCCATTGTGGGATGTTCATAAAATAACCAGGTTGTGTTTTGGACTATAATAATTCTGAATTATTGGCAGGGCAGTTTGTTTTCATGGATCCGAAAAAGCTGCTTTGTATTCAGAATTGATTTAGAAAATACAGCATGGGGTGTGATCATGAATGTTACATCTGCATTAAATACTGGGGTTCTGGGTGTTAACCGGGGCCTTGATGGGGTTCAGAAAGCGGCAAGTGATATTGCCGGTGCAGGTAAGCCTGAGTCACCAGAGCAAGCCAGTGGTAATGATGTAAATAAGGCTCTAACCGATCTGGCAGTCGAAAAAAATGCAGTGGCGGCATCAACTAAAGTGGTGCAGTCTGCTGAGGAAACACTAGGTACACTGATAGATATTCGGGCGTAATTGTTCGGTATGTTTAATGTTTTCTCTATTTAAAGAAAGCGCAGTACATCAAACAGATCTGAAATACGTCATTGAGCAGGAGCTTTTCCAGTAGGAATCAGACTAGCAGGAATTAATCTGGCAGGAGTTGAGATTGATGCAGTTACCCACAGCTGTCAATTCACTGGCTGTTAATACTAATCAGCCACTCTCTTCTACCGCTGCGCCTCAGGCTGCGGTATCCGGTACTGTTGCTTCTGTTTCATCCCAATCTCAAGCGTTACAATCTACTCCATCCCCTTTGACGGTTACGCCCAGTGTGGCTGGTTCAGGTGTCGAAAATGCATCTGGGGCTCGTCAGTCCTATGGTAATAGTGTTGAGAATAGGTCGGATAAAGAGTCTGGTTCTGGACAGCCAGAAGTTAGTCGTGATTCAAAATCTGAGCAGCAGGTCAGTGACGATGAGCAAAAGCTGATCAGGGAGCTGGCTGCCCGTGATCGTGAGGTGCGTCAGCACGAGCTGAGCCATGCGGCAGCAGGTGGTTCTCATGCCGGGGCGCCGACATTTGAGTATCAGCGTGGGCCAGATGGCCGGCTCTATGCGGTGGGGGGAGAGGTGAGTATTGATACCTCGGCCGTGCCTAACGATCCGCAAGCGACGCTGGAGAAGGCTGAGATTATATTGCGGGCGGCATTGGCCGTATCAGAGCCCTCAACCCAGGATCGGGCAGTGGCAGTAAGAGCTGCGGCATTAGCTGCCGATGCCAGGGCTGAACTGGCGCGTCAGGAGCAGAGTTCTGAGGCGCTTAATACCAGTCGTCAGGAGGCGGATTCGTTACGTGAAACCCGACGTTCTGAGGCGTTACAGAATAACATCGAAGACCTGCAGTCCCGTCATGAAGATCAGGCTGATCAGCTACAGGATTTTAATGAGCGACTGCAAGATGTTAATAAGCGTCTGGCTGAGATAAACCAGCGTCTGGTCGATGCTGGTGTACTAAATAAGTTCTTTCCTGAAGGCTCTATTCTGGATCAGCTTATTTAATAACAGTGGTTGAGCTCTTTTCGTGGTTGGCCAGGCGCGGCGTTGTCGCTTGTTAATGGTTAGCGAAATCCTTCTTATTCTTATGCTTTTTTGACAAATTTTGCGGTTACCATCATATCTCCCGTGCCATCTACTTTGCAGTCAAGCTGGTGATCCTTGCCCTCAACCATTCGTTTGATTATGGCTTTTGTGCCGATCTTAAGCACCTGAGAGCTGCCTTTTACCTTGAGGTCTTTTATGAATGTGATCTTATCGCCCTCTTGTAACTGTGTGCCGTTGGCATCTCTGATGTCCAGGGTTTCTTCTTCAGCAAGTGCTTGCGAGGGGTTCCATTCGTGTGCGCACTCCGGGCAGATCAACATATCCTGATCCTGGTAGACGAATTCAGAGCTGCATTTCGGGCAAGGGGGAAGAGACATACAGTATTACTTCTTTAAATGAATTTGGTATGCATAGTAATAGGACGGTTCTGTTTTAGCGAGTGCTTTTAACTGAATTAAGTGCCCGCCAATCTCTGGTTTTAGCAAGCAGCTGAAGCACTCCGTCTGGCTGCTTGCATCTTTGAAATTTAGAAGCGCAAATTTATTTCGATAAATAGTTTAAAACCATCTTAGTGAAGATACCGGGCTTCTCGGCGTGAGGCCAGTGGCCGGTGCCTTGTATCATTCTGTAGTCAGCTTTTGGAAATAGTTTAAGAATAGGTTCGCGGTACTCGGCAGTGATGTAATCGGAGTGCTCGCCTTTGATAAAGAGTACTTGGGCTGTATAAGGCGGTCCGATCGGTGCGATGCTGATATTTGGGTAGTTTGCTTCTATCACTGGCAGATTCATTCTCCAGGCGAACTGCTTTTGCTCATCCCTGTAGAGGTTTTTGAGTAAGAACTGACGTACCGATAGCTCGGGGATGTATTGGCTAAGCTGCTGGTCTGCTTCGTTGCGGGACTTAAGGCTGGCCAGTTGTATCGCGTTGAGGCCGCGCATGACATCCTGATGGTGGTGGGGGTAAGTTACCGGCGCAATATCGACAATAATGAGCTTATCTACGCGATCGGGATAGTTAAGGGCTAGCTGCATCGCGGCTTTGCCACCCATGGAGTGAGCCAGTATATGGGCTTTGGCTAGCTGATGATCATTCATTAACTGCAATACATCTTGCGTCATCGAAGGATAATCAAAGGTATCTGAGTGTGGAGAGCGACCGTGATTGCGCATATCTACCGCATATACGGTGAAGTGTTCAGACAGTGCTTTAATCTGTCCGCCCCAGTTTTCCAGGGTGCCAAACAGGCCGTGCATTATGATCAGAGGTTCGCCATTGCCATGAATCTGAACATTCAGCTGCATATTGTTAATTCTCCAGTACTCATGATTTAGAAATGGCTTTCCAGCAGATCATAAAAAAGACCGGGAAGTATAGTTAAATACCTGACCAGTCTTTTCTTAAAGTGATAATTCACTTTTAAAAGTTTCCAGGCATAGCTGCCTGGAATCTTTTTTAAAGAATGTCGATCAGCTCAACATCAAATACCAGCGTCGCCAGTGGAGGAATGCCGCCTGGTGAACCTTGCTCGCCGTAAGCCAGCTGATAAGGAACAGTCAAACGCCATTTAGCGCCTTTAGTCATCAGCTGCAGAGCTTCAGTCCAGCCTGCAATAACGCCGCCGACTGGGAATTCAGCTGGCTGACCGCGCTCGTAAGAGCTGTCAAATACTTTACCGTCGATGAATGTACCGTGGTAATGAGTGCGAACAGTGGACTCACGAGTCGGGTTAGCGCCGCCTTCTTCGCCAGCTGTCAGAATTTCGTATTGCAGACCGGAATCTGTAACGATTACTTCTTCGCGCTGAGCGTTCTTTTCCAGGTACTGAGTGCCTTCTTTAGCTGCTTCTTTAGCCGCTTCTTCAGCTTGCTTCTGCATGCGTTCCTGGATTACGTTGAATGCTTCCTGAATCTTTTCAGCTTCAATGCTCAGCTCTTCGCCAGCGAAAGACTGTTGGATACCAGCAATAACTGCATTCAGCTCAACGCCTTCAAAGCTTTGAGTCGCAATGTGATCGCCCATCTGACGGCCGATACCGTAGCTGGCAATCTGTTCGTTTGTTTCAAGTTTTAATTCAGACATGATTTCTCTGTCGGTTCGGTTTTAAAAGAATGGCGAAGCCTATCATATATGGCCGGTTATTTCTCATCTACGAAAAGTAGAAGATCGACCGGGGTCTCATTCATACTGATACTCCAGTGCAGATCATAAGTGGCTGGTTATTTTTTATCTACGAAAAGCAGCGGATCAACCCGGGTATTATTCATGCTGATGCTCCAGTGCAGATCATAACTGCACGGTTATTTCTCATCTATAAAGAACAGGGGGAGGGCGACCCGGGTATTATTCATACTGATGCTCCAGTGCAGATAATAATTGGCCGGTTATTTCTCATCTACGAAGAGTAGTGGATCGACCCGGGTATTATTCATGCTGACACTCCAGTGCAGGTGTGGTCCTGTAACTCTGCCTGTTTTGCCAATCGCGCCGATACTGTCTCCGGTGTTAAGTTGATCTCCCACCTTAACGTCGGTGCGGCTCATATGGCAGTACATGGTGGTCAGGCCGTAGCCGTGATCCAGAATGACGGTATTGCCGTTAAAAAAGTATTCGCTTACGGCAACAACAGTACCTGCCGCAGGTGCATTGATAGCGCCACCCTGGCCGCCAGCAATGTCCAGGCCGCTATGCGGGTTGCGGGGTTGATCGTTGAAGAAACGCTTTAGTCCGAAGGGGCTGCTGAAGCGTCCTTCGGATGGCAGATTAAACGCCAGTGTCTCCAGTTCAGGAGATGACCAGTTTTTGAAGGCGGCAGTCATTTCGTCCTTTTCCTGCTTATAGCGAGCCAGGTCCTGTTGGTTCGGATTAACGTGGCGCTTGTTGGTGATAGTCAGTCGTTGTTCGACATATTCCTTATCGTCAATCCTGAAAGGGAAGCGTTTGCCATCAGCTTTCATTAATTGTTCATCGGCGGGCTTGGCTGACAATGGAATACCGATGACTGCCAGCCAGGGAGACTGTTCAGCATAAGGGGTGTCGGTGGTTGGGATGACCATAACCCGATTGCCCCGGTACCAGGCTGAAGGTGCTGATTGAGAATTAAGATCGGCCAGGGGGATCAGAGCGATGCCGCCGGGTACTCTTGATTGCTCGGGTAGATCTACTGCAGCGACATTGTAGCTGACGCCGATACTGATTAGGCCGGTAAGAATCAGACGGGTTAAACGCATGGCTTTGATTCCTTAATCTTTGATGATTTCCGTTATCTGACTTTGGAAACGGCCGTTATGCAGGCGGGTTTCGACAGTCTTGTTTTGGCTAAGCTGGTTGATGTCCTGTACTACCTTGCCGTCGTCACCCTGAACGATGGCATAACCACGTTCCAGTGTGGCCAGAGGGCTGACACTGTGTAGCGTGCCTGCAATACCTTTTAGCTTTAATGATTGTTGTGTCAGGTTATGCGTAATCAGGCTTTGAAGCCGTTGCTTTAACGCTTCGACACGAGTCTGCGCGTTGTGTATCTGAGGTACTGGGGAGCAGCGTTGGTAGCGTTGCTCGGCCGCGCTAAAGCGGTCTTTCTGGCGCTGGACTTTATTGTTGATTGCCCGTTGCAGTCGAAGTTCAAAATCGTCTAGTTTCTGGGCCTGCTCACGCAGTTTCTCGCCTGGATGGCGCAGGCGGGCGCGGGTCCATTGTAATTGCTGCTGTCGGTGTTGAAGGCTGCGTTGCCAGGCCTGGTTTAAACGGTGCTGCAATTGGTTTAGTTGTAATAGCAGTTGCTGCTGATCCGGGCTGATCAGTTCTGCCGCTGCGGAGGGGGTAGCGGCTCGCATATCGGCGACAAAATCCGCAATAGTGACATCAACCTCGTGACCTACTGCACTGATTACAGGTATTTCGCTGTGGAAAATACTCTGGGCGACAATCTCTTCATTAAACGGCCAGAGATCTTCAAGGGAGCCGCCTCCACGCCCGACGATCAATACATCGCAGCGGCCATCTTCATTGGCTATACGGATAGCATCTGCGATCTGTGGTGCTGCTTCATTGCCTTGTACCGAAGTCGGGAATAGTGTGACAGGAAGTGATGGAAAGCGTCGCTTCAATACGGTCAGGATATCGTGAACAGCTGCACCGGTAGAGGAGGTGATCACGCCGAGGTGTTGAGGGTGTTCCGGGATTGGTTTTTTAAATGCCGGATCAAACAGTCCCTGTTGCTGTAGTTTGAGCTTAAGCTCTTCATAGGCGCGTTGCAGTGATCCGGTACCGCTTTCTTCCATGTAATCGCAGATCAGTTGGTAATCGCCCCGGCCTGGATAGAGACTGACTTTGGCTCGGACCACGACCTGATCACCATTCTTAGGCTGATACTTCAGGTACTGGTTACGGTTACGGAACATGGCGCAGCGTACCTGAGCATCCCTGTCTTTCAGGGTGAAATACCAATGCCCGGAGCTGGGGCGGACAACATTAGAGAGTTCACCTTCAACATGAATAGTGAGAAAGGATGATTCGAGCAGGGATTTAACCTGCCGGTTGAGTTCACTAACGCTCAGGGCCTGGTTATGGGTAGCGCCCACAGGTTGATGAGTTGTGCGTTTTTGAGAGAAAGAATTTGATTGCATACTGCGCATAGTAAACCAACCTGCGGCAGGTTTGTAACGGAGGATTTGTGGAATATATTAATTGTTGAAAAATGCTGGAAAGAGTGTTGTTTTTGATTGTCGGAAGTTCGACAAAAGGCTATAATCCCGCGTCTTATTTTTTTAGACACTACAGGCACGCTCACATATGTTGCGAATCGCTGAAGAAGCCCTCACTTTTGACGATGTTCTGCTGGTACCAGGTTACTCTGAAGTACTGCCAAAGGACGTATCGCTGAAATCTCGCCTGACCAAAGGCATTGAGCTGAATATCCCTCTGGTCTCCGCTGCAATGGATACTGTAACCGAATCTGGTCTGGCAATTGCCATGGCACAGGAAGGTGGTATCGGTATTATCCATAAAAACCTGACCATAGATGAGCAGGCTGAAGAAGTACGCCGGGTTAAGAAGTTCGAAGCCGGTGTGGTTAGCGATCCTGTGACCTGCAGTCCTGATATGACAGTTGGCGAACTGAATGCCCTGTCTAACCGTCTTGGTTTTTCCGGTTACCCTGTTATTGATAACGGTGAACTGGTTGGTATCGTTACCGGCCGTGATGCCCGTTTCGAGAATAAACTGGATGCCTCTGTTGCGTCCATCATGACGCCGAAAGAGCGCCTGGTTACTGTACAGGAAGGGGCTGATCCCGATGATGTACGTAACTTGCTGCGCAAGCACCGCATTGAAAAAATTCTGGTCGTTGATGATAAGTTCGGTCTGTGCGGCATGATGACCGTAATGGATATGAACAAAGCGTTGACCCATCCTAATGCAGCTAAAGACGATAAAGGTCGCCTGATTGTAGGTGCTGCTGTAGGTACAGGTGCTGAGACTGAGGAGCGCGTTGATGCCCTGGTTAAAGCGGGTGTTGATGTGATTATCGTTGATACAGCTCACGGTCACTCCCGAGGCGTTATCGATCGTGTTGCCTGGGTGAAGCAAACTTATCCGCAAGTGCAGGTAATTGGTGGCAATATCGCAACAGCAGCGGCAGCGATTGCTCTGGCTGAAGCGGGTGCCGATGGTGTTAAGGTTGGTATCGGTCCGGGTTCTATCTGTACTACACGTATTGTCGCTGGTGTTGGTGTGCCTCAGATTAGTGCGGTAGCTAATGTCTCTGCAGCATTGGAGAAATATGGCGTTCCTTGTATCGCTGACGGTGGTATACGCTTCTCTGGTGATGTTTCTAAGGCTGTTGTTGCCGGTGCATCTGCAGTGATGGTTGGTTCCATGCTGGCGGGTACCGATGAAGCGCCGGGTGAAGTTGAGCTGTTCCAGGGTCGGGCTTATAAGTCTTACCGTGGTATGGGTTCTCTGGGTGCAATGGCTCAAAGTACCGGTTCTTCAGACCGTTACTTCCAGGATGCATCTAAAGGTGCCGAGAAGCTGGTACCTGAAGGTATTGAAGGTCGTGTTGCCTGTAAAGGCCCTATGGGTGGTGTAGTGCACCAGCTGGTAGGTGGTCTGCGTGCATCAATGGGTTATACCGGTAGTGCGGATATCCAGACCATGCGTACCGTGCCTGAGTTTGTTCGTATCACCAATGCAGGTATGGCTGAAAGCCATGTACATGATGTAAGTATTACGAAGGAAGCGCCGAATTATCGCGTAGGATAATCGGCTCTTTACTGATAAAGCAGGTGGGATGGCTTCGGCCCTCCCACTTTTTCTTTTTTAATATACTGCTAAAGCAGTCTGATCGTCCTGTTTACTCTAAGAGTTAGGGGCGATGATTTCGGAGTCATCGAAATGTCACAAGATATTCATGCTCAGCGAATTCTGATTCTGGATTTCGGTTCACAATACACTCAGCTTATCGCGCGTCGTGTACGTGAGATCGGTATTTACTGTGAGATTCATCCCTGGGATATGGATGAGTCTGACATCCGTGCATATGCACCGAAAGGTATTATTCTGGCGGGTGGCCCTGAGTCAGTTACTGAGGGTGATTCTCCCCGTGCACCGGATGTGGTGTTCGATCTGGAAGTGCCAATTCTGGGTATCTGTTACGGTATGCAGACGATGGCTGAGCAGCTGGGTGGCTCCGTAGTTACTTCTGATAAGCGCGAGTTTGGTTATGCCAAAGTGCGTTTGGAAGACAGTCCGAGTCGTCTGTTGGAAGGTATCGAAGATCATATCGCCAATAACGGTTCGTTGTTACTCGATGTATGGATGAGCCACGGTGACAAAGTAGGTAATCTTCCAGAAGGCTTCGGTGTTATTGCCAGCACAGAGAGTGCGCCGGTTGCTGCGATGTGCCATCCAGCTAAAAACTATTACGGTGTGCAGTTCCACCCTGAGGTAACTCATACTAAGCAGGGCGGTCGTATCCTTGAGCGTTTCGTACGCGAGATCTGTGACTGTGAAGCGTTGTGGAATCCGGCTAATATCATTGCTGATCTGATCGAGAAGGTTCAGCAGCAAGTTGGTGGTCAGAAAGTACTGCTGGGTCTGTCTGGCGGTGTTGATTCTTCAGTGGTCGCTGCGTTGTTGCATAAGGCGATTGGCGATCAGCTAACCTGTGTGTTTGTTGATAATGGTTTGCT
The DNA here is from genome assembly GCF_003858655.1 of Amphritea balenae. GTDB lineage: Bacteria > Pseudomonadota > Gammaproteobacteria > Pseudomonadales > Balneatricaceae > Amphritea > Amphritea balenae. Next base: position 73,149 of record NZ_RQXV01000011.1, on the reverse strand, counting down.
GCGTAAGAATGAAGGCGATCAGGTGATGGACATGTTCGCTAAGAATATGGGTGTTCGCGTGATCCGTTCTGACTCGGAAGATCTGTTCCTGGGTCGTCTGCTGGGCGAAAATGATCCAGAGAAAAAGCGTAAGATTATCGGTAATACCTTTATCGAAGTGTTCGATGAGGAAGCAACTAAGCTTCAGGATGTTAACTTCCTGGCGCAGGGCACTATCTATCCAGACGTGATTGAGTCGGCTGCTGCGAAAACCGGTAAAGCACATGTAATCAAGTCCCACCATAATGTTGGCGGTTTGCCAGACGATATGAAGATGGATCTGGTTGAGCCACTGCGTGAACTGTTTAAGGATGAAGTTCGCAAGATCGGCCTTGAGCTGGGTCTGCCATACGATATGGTTTATCGTCATCCGTTCCCGGGTCCGGGTCTGGGTGTGCGTATTCTGGGTGAAGTTAAGAAAGAATATGCGGATATTCTGCGTGAAGCGGATGCGATCTTCCTGGAAGAGTTGCACGCTGCCGATTGGTATCACAAGACCAGTCAGTCTTTTGCGGTATTCCTGCCGGTGAAGTCTGTTGGTGTGGTAGGTGATGGTCGTCGTTACGAATACGTTATTGCATTGCGTGCCGTTGAAACTATCGACTTCATGACGGCCCGTTGGGCGCATCTGCCTTATGAGCTACTGGAAACAGTTTCTGCTCGTATTATCAACGAGATTCCACATGTGTCTCGTGTGACTTACGATGTCAGTTCTAAGCCGCCGGCCACTATCGAGTGGGAATAAGCGACCTTAATCTGTTAATGACAAAGCCCGCATAATGCGGGCTTTTTATATGCGGTCTTTTTGTATACAGGCTTTTATATGCGGGATATAGGTATGTCGTGGATGTATCGAGGCGATACATAGAAGTGATTAATAGAAGTGATTAATAGAAGCGATAAATATATTGTTTGGCTATGACTAAAGAGATAACGGATCAGGATTCAGATCGTAAGTGGATGGCGCGTGCCCTTGAGCTTGCGGCGCGTGCCGCTGAGTTGGATGAAGTGCCGGTGGGTGCCGTAATCGTACTGGATGGCGAGATCATAGGTGAGGGTTGGAATCAGCCAATTTCAGGCCATGATCCTACTGCGCACGCTGAAATTATGGCTATGCGGGATGCTGCAGGCCGGCTTGAAAATTACCGTCTTGTCGGTGCGACGCTATATGTCACTATTGAGCCTTGTACCATGTGTGCCGGGGCTATTATTCATTCGCGAATCGATCGTGTTGTGTTCGGTGCGACTGAGCCAAAAGCCGGTGCAATAGTGAGTAATAGTCAGCTGTATGAGCAGAGTTGGCTGAATCACTGGCCGACGCATTCGGGTGGCGTAATGGCTGAGCAGTGCAGCGGGATTATCAGTGCTTTTTTTAAACGACGCAGGGCTGAGAAAAAAGCGTTGAAGAAAAAGTAAACCAAACTGTTGGTAAAAGTTTTGGCTTACTGTCTGGTCTAAGGTGTGCTTTTACGTGCCAGCAGGGTGCCATCGCCATCGGTGCGTAGTTTTACCCAGTGAATAAGGTCGGTCCACATGCGATCGATATCTTTCCTTTTAGGCATGATGCCTGCGTGTTTTAACTCAATTGTCATTACCGGGATCTGCTTAACAAACCAGCCGTAATTACCCAGAGAGCCGGGGTAGGTACCTAGTTGTTTGAGGCGCAGCGGTCCTAGCTTTTTAGGTGGCGTGATGGTGCCGTCATAATCCAGGATGCCATGGGGCGCGTGAACAGAGACAATGACATCTGGCTTTATCTCTTCAATCAGTTGATGAATAGCCTGGGTTTCTGGTTCACTCAGTGGGCTGGTGCCAGGATAATAACGGGCACGTTTTTTGGCGTAAGTTTGCCAGTGTTTTATCGGATTGATCGCTGTTTCAGCCGGGATGAAATTGCGGTTCAGGTCTACTTTGTTGGCATTAACTCGCGATGATTTTTTTTGCAATAAACCATCAGGGTTGGTGAGTGGCATAAAGTGCCAGTCGAAAATACCGCTATGATTTTCTTGTAAGGTCTTTAGCCATTTAAATGACACGCTGACACTGGAGTATTCATCACCATGAATACCGCCTAAGAACAGGATGCGGGGGGCGTTGTGCAGGTCGGGCCGGGCGTGAAAGTGTTTTTCAAGTATCAGGTTGTTGCGGTTCGAATAGAAACGCGGTGAATCGAAGTTACCATCTAAGCAGTCCTGTTTAGATACGCTGCTTAATTTTTTGCCGATACGGTTACAAATATCTACGATCTGTTTATGGGGCAGTGCATTAATGCCCTTGTCTGATTCAGCTATATCGTAATCAGAAAGCAGGTCGGCGGGCTCGGCCTGGCAGACTGTAGTAACCATCAGGCAAAGGTATAGGGCGATCAGATGTATCAGGCGAGCAGGCATAACGTTAATAACCACATGTTCAGGTGGGGGCTATTGTAATCTGCTTTACTGAAGAAGTGGAGCGCTGCCACATGAAAGCTATTAAAGCCTGAGGAAGACTGCTATTAGAGGGTGGAAGGAACCGATTCAATCATAGTTTTTACCGCTTCGCCCGATTCATCGCTATTACCCGGCATCAGAATTTCACCTTCATTTTCAGCCGGCGTAATTGCAGCTTTGCTGGCTTCAATCTGGGCTTGTTGTAGCTCCCAGTCGAGCAGGTCAAAATAGTTGCGAATATTTTTTACGTAAAGGACGGGCTCGTATCCCCGGGCATAACCGCGCTTGACGGTTGTGTAGTACTTGCGTTGAGTCAGTAGCGGTAAGAACTCTTTAACATCTTCCCAGAGGTCTGGGTTCTTTCCTGCTCTGCTGGTCAGGATGCGTGCGTCTTCAAGATGACCATAACCAACATTATAGGAGGCGAGGGCAAACCAGAGGCGGTCATCTCCGGTAATACGCTCAGGGATTTTGCCCATTACTTTCTTTAGATAGTGGGCACCACCCATGACGCTCTGCACTGGATCTGTACGGTCAGCAACGTTCATCTCTTTAGCTGTTGCCTGGGTTAACATCATGATCCCTCTAACCCCTGTTGGGGAAACAGCTTTGGGATTCCAGTGGGATTCCTGATAAGCGATAGAGGCTAGTAGGCGCCAGTCTATATCGGTTTCCTGTTCTGCCATCATGAAGTACTGTTCTAGCTTGCAGAACCGGTTTTCCATATCTCTGCGGAAGGTTTCGATATCAACAAAGCCTAGTTGGTTTTGTCGGGTCAGATATTTCTTTTTCAATTTGACCAGTAGTTCCTGAGTCTCAGGGCGTTCAAAAAAGCGTCGTAGTGCTCGTTGCAGGCTCTGATCATTCTGTTTTATGAGCAACCAGGCAACAGGTTCGGGCTTACTGAGTACCAGGGATTTCTTTAAACCGGGAAAGTAGGATTTTTGTGCATCAAACACCAGATCATCACTGACGGTGTAATCCAGCTCTTTGTTGTAAACATCTTCGAGCAGTTCGGTAACGCTGTTGGTGGGGCTTTCCTGCCATTTAAGGAACGGATGAGTCTGTTTGAGGGTGCGCATTAATTCTGCATGGCTACTATTAGCAATGACATGAATTTTCTTATCTTCCAGGTCTGCGATGGTTTTTGGCGCAGGCTTGCCGCGGGTTACACGGTAGATCAGTGTCGGAGTAGAGTAGGCGTATGCAGGAGAGAAGCGAAAGTCCTGTTTGCGCTCTTCGGTAATACTGAGTCCGGCTGCGGCAATGTGTGCGCTGCGATCTTTTACGCGATCAAAAATCTCACCAAAGGTATCCGGTATTAAAATCTCCAGTTCAACACCTAAATAATCAGAAAAGGCTTTTGCCAGCTCATATTCGAAACCTGTTGGCCGGCCATTATTATCAAGATAGTAAGTTGTAGGGGTGTTTCGGGTAACGACACGCAGGACGCCGGTTTTCTGAATAGCGTCCAGCTGAGTGCGACTACTCTCACTTAAAAAGAACAGTGCGGCGAAGAGTGAGACTGAAATTAGCAGGAATAACAGCTCTTTAGCATGAAATATATTAATTCGCATAAGAATATTGGGCTTTTTCTGGTAACTAAACCTCGATTTAAGTAAAATTCGCCCTTAATTTTCTCCTACATCCAACCTATCTGTTAGGCGTACTCAAGAGGCTTGATACTAACATGCTGGTACTGCGTGGAGCTCCCGCTCTTTCTGCTTTTCGTCACGATAAGCTGCTGTTTGCCCTGAAATCCAGAGTTTCTCAGATCTCCGGGATCTACGGTGAGTTTATGCATTTTGCTGATCTGGAAAAAGATCTTTCCGATCAGGAGCATAGCACCCTGGAACGTATACTACGTTACGGACCTAAAGCTAAAGTGGAAGAGCCTTCAGGTCAATTAGTTTTAGTGGTTCCTCGTCCGGGAACTATCTCACCCTGGTCATCTAAGGCCACTGATATCGCCAGAAACTGTGGCTTACAGAGCGTTAAGCGTCTGGAGCGTGGTACTGCCTATTATGTGCAATCTGAGCAACCGTTGTCTGAATCTGAGCTGTCTGAAGTGGTAGCTGAGCTACATGACCGTATGGTTGAAGCGACTCTGAGTGGCGTTGAAGAAGCGGCTGAACTGTTCCGTCAGGATGAGCCAGCACCTTTAACTGCGGTTGATGTGTTGGCGGGTGGTCGTGAGGCTCTGGCGCTGGCGAACACTGAACTCGGTCTGGCGCTAGCCGATGATGAGATCGATTATCTTGTCGATAGCTTTGTTGAGCTGGGCCGTAATCCAAACGATATCGAATTGATGATGTTTGCTCAGGCAAACTCTGAACATTGTCGCCACAAGATCTTCAATGCTTCATGGGATATCGATGGTGAAGCTCAGGATAAGTCACTGTTTGCGATGATTCGTAATACCAATGAGTTGGGCGGTGAGAATATCCTGTCTGCTTACTCTGATAACGCAGCGGTGTTGGTGGGTAGTGAGGCGGGTCGTTTCTTCCCTAACCCTGAAACTAAAGAGTATGAGTACAATCAGGAAAGTATTGAGATCCTGATCAAGGTAGAAACCCACAACCATCCTACTGCGATAGCGCCACACTCTGGTGCTGCAACAGGATCTGGTGGCGAGATTCGTGATGAAGGCGCAACCGGTAAGGGTTCAAAGCCGAAGGCGGGTCTGACGGGTTTCACTGTATCTGATCTGAATATTCCGGGCTTTGAACAGCCTTGGGAGTCTAAGTATGGTAAACCGGAGCGTATCGTAAGTGCACTGGATATTATGCTGGAAGGTCCTATCGGTGGTGCGGCTTTTAACAATGAATTTGGCCGTCCTGCGCTGAACGGTTATTTCCGTACCTTTGAACAGAAGGTTAATGGTGCTGCTGGCGAAGAGATGCGTGGTTACCATAAGCCGATTATGATTGCTGGTGGTTACGGTAACATCCGTAATGAGCATGTTGATAAAGGAGAGATTCCGGTTGGGGCTAAACTGATCTGTCTGGGTGGACCTGCAATGCAGATCGGCTTAGGTGGTGGCGCTGCTTCTTCTATGTCTTCCGGTACTTCTTCTGCTGATCTGGACTTTGCATCTGTACAGCGTGATAACCCTGAGCTGGAACGTCGTTGTCAGGAAGTGATCGATCAGTGCTGGCAGCAGGGTGATGCGAACCCTATCGCATTTATCCACGATGTGGGTGCTGGTGGTCTTTCTAACGCATTCCCTGAGCTGGTAAAAGACGGTGGTCGGGGTGGCGATTTTGAGCTGCGTAATGTTAATAATGATGAGCCAGGTATGTCTCCTCTGGCGATCTGGTGTAACGAAGCTCAGGAACGCTATGTTATGGCGGTTGAGCCAAAGGACATGGCGCGTTTTGAAGCGATCTGTGCCCGTGAGCGTTGCCCGTATGCTGTCGTAGGTACTGCAACGGAAGAGCATCATCTTACGCTGGGGGATACTCACTTCCAGAATAAGCCAGTTGATCTGCCGATGAGTGTGCTATTCGGTAAGCCACCAAAAATGCATCGTACCGTTGAGCGCAAATCTTATGAAGTGCCACAGTTCGATGCGACTTCAATTAACCTGAAAGATGCTGCTGAGCGGGTCCTTAAACTGCCTGCGGTTGCTTCTAAGTCATTCCTGATCACTATCGGTGACCGTTCTATTACCGGCCAGGTTGCCCGTGATCAGATGGTTGGTCCATGGCAGGTTCCCGTAGCCAACTGTGCGGTAACGACGGCATCTTTTGATACTAATGCCGGCGAAGCAATGGCGATGGGTGAGCGTACTCCGCTGGCTTTGGTTGACTCTCCAGCGTCTGGTCGTATGGCTGTAGGTGAAACAGTTACAAACCTGGCAAGCGCTCAGATCAACGATATTATTGATATCAAACTGTCCGCTAACTGGATGTGTGCTGCAGGTCATCCGGGTGAAGATGAGAAGCTCTACGATACCGTTAAAGCGGTAGGTATGGAGTTGTGCCCGGAACTGGGTATTACTATTCCGGTAGGTAAGGACTCTATGTCCATGCGTACCGTATGGAATGACGAGGGTGAAGATAAGTCTGTTACAGCACCGACCTCGCTGATTATTACCGGTTTTGCTCCGGTAACTGATGTACGTAAGACGCTGACGCCGCAATTGAAAACGAATAAGGGCGATACTGACCTGATTCTGCTGGACCTGGGTAACGGCAATAACCGTTTGGGTCTGTCTGCGCTGGCGCAGGTTTATAACGAAGTAGGTAGGGATGTACCGGATGTTGACGATGCGGGACAGCTAGTAGCTTTCTTTGGTGCTATTCAGGAACTGAATAAGCAGGGGGTGCTACTGGCATACCATGACCGTGCAGATGGTGGTTTGTTCGCGACAGTTGCCGAGATGGCGTTTGCTGGCCATACCGGTATCGATATCAATCTGGATATGTTGGCTGCAGATAGCTCTGAATTTACTGCCGCACTGTTCTCTGAAGAGCTGGGTGCAGTGATTCAGGTTAAGCGTGATGATCTGCAGACTGTATTGACTGAACTGAACGCAGCGGGCCTGGGCGATATTACCAAGGTGATAGGTTCTCTGAACCCTGATGATGAGCTGCGTTGTCATTTTGATGATGAAGAGATCTACGCAGAGTCCCGTATTCAGCTGCAGCGCTGGTGGGCAGAAACCTCTTATCGCATGCAATCGCTGCGTGATAACTCAGAGTGTGCGCAGCAAGAGTTCGATGTGTTGCTGGATAAAGAAAATCCGGGTCTGAATGTATCCCTGAACTTTGATCAGGATGACAATGTTGCGGCACCATTTATTGCATCAGGTGTACGTCCAGCCGTTGCTATTATTCGTGAGCAGGGTGTTAATGGTCAGATAGAGATGGGTGCGGCTTTTGATCGTGCTGGTTTTGCTGCTGTTGATGTGCATATGAGCGATATTCTGGAAGGCCGGGTTACGCTGGATCGCTTTAAGGGTCTGGTTGCCTGTGGCGGTTTCTCCTATGGTGATGTATTGGGTGCAGGTGAAGGCTGGGCTAAGTCTATTCTGTTTAATGCCCGTGCTCGCGAGCAATTCCAGGCATTCTTTAGCCGTGAAGATACCTTTGCGCTAGGTATCTGTAATGGCTGTCAGATGTTGTCCAATCTGCATGAACTGATTCCGGGGGCTGAACAGTGGCCTCATTTTGTGCGTAACATGTCTGAGCAGTTTGAAGCTCGGGTTGCGATGGTTGAAGTTCAGGAAAGTAACTCAGTATTCCTTCAGGGAATGGCGGGATCTCGTATGCCTATCGCGGTTGCGCATGGTGAGGGTCGTGCTGAGTTTTCTGATCAGGCGCATCTGGATAGCCTGCAGGATTCAGGGACTGTTGCGTTACGCTATGTGGATAACTTCGGTAAAGTAACTGAGACCTATCCGGCGAACCCTAATGGTTCACCAGATGGCATTACTGGTGTGACTTCTGCTGATGGTCGTGTAACCCTGATGATGCCACATCCTGAGCGTGTATTCCGTGCTGCAACAAACAGTTGGGCGCCGGAAGAGTGGAATGAGGATGGTGCCTGGATGCGGATGTTCCGTAATGCCCGGGTTTGGGTTGGTTGAATCAGTCGTTAGTCAAAGCTAAGAAAAACCGCCTTATGGCGGTTTTTTGTTTTAGGTGCTTTCGATATAGAGAAGTGTTTTACAAATTTGGAGAAGAATTAGAAAGAGGTTTTTTCTAGTGGCGAGCAAGCAGCGGAGTGGCCTCTCGCAGCCATATAGCGGTAATCTAACGGCTAAGCGGGTGGCAAAGTATGGCTATTTTTCTATTGGCAGCTTAAGTTTCCACCATGCCAGCATACCGCCCTCTAATTCTTTAGCGTCGAGTCCTGCTTTTAAAAGTTTACGGACGGCTGGTTTGCTGCGATGGGCAGAAAGGCAGATACAGATAAAAGGTTTGTCAGTTGGTAGCTGGTTTATTCTGTTTTTACTTAGCTTGTATAGTGGGATAGAAATTGCCCCGGGTATATGGCTTTTATTAAATTCCGAGAGGCTGCGGACATCGAGTAAAGTGCATTGCTTCAAAAGCATAGCTGCTTTATCTGCAGGAACAGATGGAACCGTGCCTAGAGGGAGCCAGCTAAGCCAGTCTGGTAAGTTTTTGAAAAAAGTCATGGGCGTACGTAGATATAGCCTTTCTGCTGTAGGTCGACAATGGCGGGGAGACCTGCCTGAACCATGTCTTCAGGCTCGACTTCATACAGGTCTTCAAGTGTGATGTTGTAGCCATTCAGGGTGTTGCCGCATACCAGAAATTGCACGCCGTTCATGCGCAGGCTGTCCAGTTGCATCTGCTTGCCTTCATCGTCGTTAGCAGCAATCAGGTATTCAATCGCTTTGCCATGAATCATCACTTTAATGTCTACCCGATCTTCACCTAAAGCTTCAAGGTGGTTGGCGACGTTAACCAGTGTCTCATTGATACGAGACTGCTCATGGTAGTTAACGTGGTAGAGTACTTTTTGCTCGTCATATTGATTAGCGGCCAAAACGGTGTTGGCGAGTAATATGGCGAACAGAGTGGTCATTAAAGTCTTCATAATGTCAGGGCTTTTTAGTCGGGCATTTATTTGAGCTTATTTAATAGCACTTACTGTAGCAGGGCTTATTCATTAGCTCTTAGTTTGTTTTTGTCTGTGGACTGATGTTTGTCTTTTTTCAGGTATAAAAAAACCGATTACCCAAGTATAGAATACCCGGGTAATCGGTTTATATTAGACTTTACTGTTGTATAGCTTAGTGCTTCATCTGCTTCTGACCATTGATGGTCACTTCTACACGACGGTTTTCAGCCAGACAGCTCTTCAGTGATGCGCCAGCATTAGTACATTCTTTAACTGGGTTAGTTTCACCGAAAGAGTGGGTAGCGATCTTATTAGTATCGATACCGGCATTAGCCAGAGCTGCGTCAACTGCTTCTACACGGCGCTGAGACAGTGCATCGTTATATGCATTGCTACCGATGCGGTCAGTGTAGCCTTTAAGATCGATTGAAGTCAGTTTAGACAGAGAGCCAACGTAGTTCACGATAGCGCTAACGTCAGTTACTGCGCTGCTATCGAAATCAAAGTAAACGATATGCTTTTCTTCAGCATCCATCATCATCATTTTTGGTGCTGGCGCCGGAGCCGGAGCTGGTGCAGGCGCAGCTGCTTCAGCACCACACTCTACAGTTTTATTATCAGCAGTCCAGAAACCGTGCTGCCAGCAATCGCCGGTACCGGATATCCATACAGTATCTGCTTTTGTGGTTGCATAACCAGCATGGTTTGGGTGTGCCTGAGCGGTAGCAGAAATTCCCAGTGTCAGTGCCAGAGCCGTTGTAAGAGCAAGCTTCTTCATCATGTACATCCTTTTTTATGTAAGAGTGATCTGTTTGTGGCTATTTATACCAGCTTAACCTGAACCTAGTATAAACGAGGCAGGCGCCAGCATCCCCCCCATGGGAATTAAAGCCTATAAATCGCTGTTATGGTAAAACTTTTTTATAAGGTTTGACTACCACGCGTTGATAAACACCGGCAGAAATATACGGATCTTCATCGGCCCAGGCCTGTGCCAGCTCTAGTGAATCAAACTCGGCAACCACTAAACTGCCGGTAAATCCAGCGGGACCGGGATCTTCGCTATCGATGGCCGGGTGTGGGCCAGCGATGAGTAATCGTCCCTGATCACGCAATGCTTCCAGGCGAGCCAGGTGGTCGGGGCGAGCAGACATACGCTGCTCTAAGGTACCGGGCTTGTCTTCGCTAATAATTGCATAAAACATAGAGTGATCCTTGTTTATTAATTTTCAGTTTTGTTTTCGTTGCTATTGTTGCTGCCGTTGCTGTCAGCTTCTTCTGGCTCCATATGTTTAGAGATATAAAAGCCCTGTAGCAGAATAAAAATAAGTGTCAGGCCTAACATGCCGAACAGTTTAAAGTTAACCCAGGTTTCTTCGCTCATGGTAAAAGCAACAAACAGGTTAGTGGCACCCAGAATCAGGTAAAAAACTATCCAGGCAATGTTTAGCTGTTTCCAGGCTGGCGCTGGCAATTCGATAGTGCCACCCATGAGGCGCTGAATAATGGTTTTTTGACCAATGAACTGGCTGCCTAAAAATGCAGCTGCGAATAGCCATGTCACTACTGTCGGTTTCCACTGGATAAAGGTCTTATCCTGAAAGATGACGGTGGCGCCGCCTAATAGGACAACCAGTACCAGTGTGACGATCTGGATCATCTCTATTTTGTGGGTTTTGATCCAGGTGTAAAGCATCTGTAGCAGAGTTGCCGGAATCAGAATGGCGGTGGCCAGAATGATATCGTCGGTGCTTTTATAGACAATAAAGAAGATAATGACCGGTAGGAAGTCTAAAAGTAGTTTCATGACAACATATTGTTAGTTAGAAGTGGGTTGATTATAGAGTGAGCCAGATAAGTTATAAACCCGAAAACGGTGATACTTTGCCGATAGCGGATCTACATTTCCATTCAAGCTTCTCTGATGGTGAATCAACGCCTTCTGAACTGGTGGCAATGGCTATTGAAAAACAGATTGCAGTGCTGGCTTTGACGGATCACGATACCGTTGCAGGTTTAGCTGAGATGCGTCTGTCTGCTTCAGGTGCCGGTATTCATATTGTTAGTGGTACCGAGCTGACCTGTTACTGGGGGCGTCGCTCAGTACATGTGGTTGGGCTTGGCTTTGATGATCAGGATCCGGCGCTTGTTCAGTATATGAAACAACTTGATGGATTGCGGTTATATCGGGCCGAGCTGATAGCGCAGAAATTAATAAAGCAGGGGCTGCCCGATCTGCTTGCGCGAGCGCTTGAACTTGCTAATAAAGGGCAGGTGGGTCGGCCGCATTTTGCACAGGCTTTAGTTGAGGCTGGGGTGGTTAATACTGAAGCTCAGGCATTTAATCGTTATTTAGGCTCAGGTAAGGTTGGTGATGTTAAAGTTGACTGGCCTGAATTATCTGAAGCGATAGCGATTATTAAAAATGCAGGTGGAATAACTGTGTTAGCGCATCCGACTAAATATAATCTTACCTTTACAAAAATTCGTCTCTTAGTTGATGCTTTTTTTGAACAGGGAGGTGATGCAATTGAAATAAGCTATCCTGGCATTGAGTCGGGTCATATATTGCAGTTAGATAAGTTGGCGAAGAAACATAATCTGATGGTGTCTGCTGGCAGTGATTTTCATAAAAAACAGTTTCATTGGACTGGTTTAGGAAAGTATCCTGGTTTCAGTACAGATAATGAACATGTTTTAACTCGTTTGCTTCTGTCTTAGTGCTGTTTTCAGTAGAATATCAATATTATTTAAAGAACTTAAAGGTCTTCATGTGAGCCAGTTTTTTCAGATTCATCCGGATAATCCCCAGCAGCGTCTGATTAATCAGGCCGTCGATATTATCAGGAAGGGTGGTGTGGTTGTTTATCCAACCGACTGCGCCTATGCGCTGGGTTGTCATCTTGGTGATAAGAATGCGGTAGAAAAAATTAAACGTATTCGAAAGCTGGATGAAAAACATAACTTTACACTGGTATGTCGGGATCTTTCTGAGATCGGTACTTATGCAAAAGTAAATAACTCAGTCTATCGATTGTTGAAGGCTCATACGCCGGGCGCCTATACCTTTATATTAAATGCGACTACAGAGGTGCCGCGTCGTTTAATGCATCCTAAGCGGCGTACTATTGGCTTGCGTATTCCTGAAAATAATATTGCTCTGCAGTTAATGGAAGCGCTTGGTGAACCTATAATGAGTACCTCGTTAATAATGCCGGGTGATGAGTTGCCGTTAACTGATCCTTATGAAGTGCGGGATCTTCTGCAGCATGAAGTTGATCTTGTTATTGATGGTGGGTATTGCGGTATGGAAGCTACTTCGGTTATTAATCTTGTTGATGATGTACCAGTGGTTGTTCGAAACGGTGCCGGTGATATTTCAGATTTTGAATAGTAAGAAATATAAATAGTTGTAAAAAAGGTTTTAATAAATAATAATTAATTTAGTTCCCCCATATTAATTTATTATTGGTAATTAATAATGACCGATTTCGTAAAGCTGCTTACTCGTAAAAATTCACTTCGTAAACAGTGTCAGGCGCTTTCAAGTGCTGATGTTGAAAAAGCGATTGCTGATCTGACAGAAATACTGGAAGAGAAGCAAGAGCAAGAACAGGCGGCTCAGGCTGTTGAGCAGGAACGTCTGGAAAAGATTGAAGCGATTAAGAAAAGTATGCAGGATGCAGGAATTGATCTGGATGATCTGATGAATCTCGTTGATGCGCCGGTTAAGAAAAAAGTTGAGCCTAAGTATCAGGTAACGGATGAAAATGGTGAGCTGCATCAGTGGTCTGGCCGTGGTCGTACGCCAGCAGTATTTAAAGCTTTCTTTGAAAGTGGTAACACCAAGGAAGATTGCTTAATTAAGTAACGCTTTTCTTGTAGAATAGTTAAAGCTCTTCAGCTTCTGGTTGAAGGGCTTTTTTATTTTCTATAAAGCTTGTTAGTAATATGAATTTGAGGAAGCGTCGATGAATGACGAAAAACTGCAGAAAGTTTTGGCGCGTTCCGGAGTTGGTTCACGTCGTGAGATGGAACGTTGGATTGAAGCTGGCCGTATAAGTGTAAACGGTGAGCTGGCAACGCTCGGCGACAGAATCTCTGTTCGGGATGAAGTTGAGGTTGATGGGGTTGCCCAGAAGATGGTGTTTGACCGTGATAGTGAACGTCGGGTACTTGTCTACAATAAACCCCTGGGTGAAGTGTCAACTCGCCATGATCCTGAAGGTCGTGCAACGGTGTTTGATCATTTGCCGCCATTGAAGCAGGGGCGCTGGATTGCTGTTGGGCGGCTGGATATTAATACCTCTGGTTTGCTGTTGTTCACTACTGATGGCGAGCTGGCAAATAACCTGATGCACCCTTCTGCGAATATCGACCGTGAGTATGCGGTACGAATTCTGGGTGATGTTAATGACGATATGATCGCTCGCCTTAAGAAGGGTGTGTTGCTGGATGACGGCATGGCGCGCTTTAGTGATGTTCAGTACTTCGATGGTGATGGTGCTAACAAGTGGTATCACGTGGTAGTGATGGAGGGGCGTAACCGGGAAGTTCGTCGTCTGTGGGAATCACAGAGTGTTCAGGTTAGTCGTTTGAAGCGGGTTCGTTACGGACCGTTCTTTTTGCCGAGTGAAGTAAAGGCCGGGCACTGGAAAGAGTTGGAGCAGAAAGAGATTAATATGCTCTCCAGTATGATGGGCATGAAGCAGAAGAAGAATAAAGCGTTGACGGTTAAAGAGAAAGAGCAGGCCAATCGTCGGGTTAAACGACAGAAAACACGTCGCGAAGTTGGGCCAAAGCGTTCGGACTAAGTAGTCTCGGATATGAAATAATAAAAACGCAGCTTACTCAGGGTGATGATGGCTGCGTTTTTTTTTGTTCGTAAATTAGGTTTATTGAGCGTTCAGAGATTGTCCGTTGATCTCTTTACTGTCTTTGCCCATCAGGTATAGATATAGCGGCATGATCTCTTCTGCTGCTGGATTGGCAGAAGGGTTTTCACCTGGATAGGCGGCGGCACGCATATTGGTGCGGGTAGCGCCTGGATTGATGCAATTGACCCGAATGTTTTTGTTGTGATCCAGCTCGTCTGCCAGTACTTGCATTAAGCCTTCGGTGGCAAATTTTGATACGGCATATGCGCCCCAGTATGCGCGTCCTGTTCGACCAACGCTGGAGGTTGTGAAGATGATTGAGGCGTCGTCCGAATTTTCGGTTAGCGGTAGTAGTGCCTGAGTCAGCATGAACGTGCTGTTCACATTGATCTGCATAACTTGTTGCCAGATAGTAGGATCATAGCTTTCTAGCGGTGTGCGCAGGCCGAGTATGCTGGCGTTATGAAGGATGCCATCGAGTCGGCCAAATTCTTGCTGGAGGCTGGTGGCAAGGTTGCAATAGTCTGTTTCACCTGCGGTTTGTAGGTTTAGCGTAATGATTGCAGCCTGTGGATAACCGGCAGCTTCAATTTCATCGTATACCGTATCCAGCTTTTCTTCTGTGCGGCCTAATAAGATAACGGTAGCGCCTTTGGATGCGTAGCTAAGTGCTGCTGCCCGGCCTATGCCTGCGCCGGCACCGGTTACCAGAATGACTTTATTTTGTAGCAGGTTTTCTGGTGCCTGGTAATCAAACATGGCAATTCCTTCAATATAGGGTCAGGTTGTATGGCCTGAATATAGGCTTCAGGCTGAGGATGTAAGGTTATTAATTAGAAACACTATTGTCGAATGCGGGTTTAAAAATATTTTCGAGAATAGGCTGGATATCACGGGCATGATCGACAAGATAATCGCTGTTCCAGGCCTCAATATCTTCGTCTTCATCGATGTAGCCATAGCTTACGGCGATGGTTTTCATGCCTGCTCTGTATCCCGCTTCAATATCGCGCTGATGGTCACCAACATAAACACAGTGTGCCGGTGTAACGAAGATCTCCTGGCAGGCTAATAGCAGGGCTTCAGGATGAGGTTTCTTCTCGGTAACATGATCCGGGCAAATAACTGTGCTGGCGGAGGGTTGCAAGTTAAGACCCTGCATTACCGGGGTGGTATAAAGCTCAGGCTTATTAGTTACTATACCCCAGGGAATGTTTTTACTACCCAGCCATCTTAACAGGTCGGTGATGCCGGGGAAGGGCTTGCTATCTACACTCAGGTGCTCAAGATAGAGTTCGAGCATTCTTTTGTGCAGGTTGTTAAAGCCGGGTTCGTTTTCATCCAATTGAAACGCGGCGCTAATCATGGCGCGGGCGCCATTGGATACATAGCCGCGCAGGTAGTCATAGCTGATGGCGGATCGCTGGTGTTCTGCCAGTAGCTGATTTATAACGAAGTGAAAATCAGGTGCGGTGTCTATTAAGGTGCCGTCCAGGTCAAACAGGACTGCTGCAGGTAGCTGATTATGCATCATTCTGCTTTCTGAGTTGCGATCATGTAGTTTACATCAACGTCTTTAGGGTTGAGCTTGTAGACTTTTGTTAGCGGATTATAAGTCAGGCCTGTTATTTCAAGGCTCTGGAGTCCGCTCAGGCGAATCCAGTTTGCCAGCTCAGATGGGCGAATAAATTTCTTAAAATCGTGGGTGCCTTTGGGTACCAGATTCAGAACCTGTTCAGCCCCGACGATAGCCATCAGGTAGCTTTTCGGATTACGGTTCAGGGTGGAGAAGAATACCTTGCCACCAGGTTTTACCAGTCGGCTGCAGGCGTCTACGATCGATGAAGGGTCTGGTACGTGTTCCATCATCTCCATACAGGTCACTATGTCATAACTGCCAGGTTGTTCTGTCGCAAGCTCTTCGACAGTGATCTGTCGATAAGAGATGGAAACACCGGTTTCAAGACCGTGTAGCTTGGCCACTTTGAGAGGAGCTTCGCCCATGTCGATGCCGGTAACTTCGGCGCCGCGATGAGCCATTGCTTCGGACAGTATGCCGCCGCCGCAGCCAACATCTAGTACTTTTTTGCCATTCAGGGAGCCGATGCGATCGATGAAATCGACCCGCAGAGGATTGATGTCATGCAGTGGCTTGAATTCGCTTTCGCGGTCCCACCAACGGCTGGCAAGCTCTTCAAACTTGGCAATTTCCTGAGGATCAATATTGGCACTGTTTTGATTTTGCTGGTCGGTCATAATTTACTGCCGCTGGCTCGTTGATAGTCAAAATTGGCGACATTCTAGCACTGCAGCCGGGCTGAATACAGGGCGTGGGTCATGGTTGCTTTCCAGACTCGCAGAATGCTGTCCAAGGTCTTAATTTTACGGGAATGTTCTGATTTGTTTATGGTATACTCGGGCGCTTAAGGTGAGCTGTATCCGTTGTCAGCAAAGCCAGTCAATTCTCAGCAATCAGATTCAAGGATAGCCAAAGCTATTATGGGTGATTTAGCCAGAGAGATTCTGCCAGTAAACATCGAAGATGAGCTGAAGCAGTCATATCTGGATTACGCAATGAGCGTAATCGTGGGTCGTGCGTTACCAGACGTGCGGGATGGTCTTAAACCGGTACATCGTCGTGTTCTTTTCGCTATGAGCGAGTTGGGTAACGACTGGAATAAAGCGTACAAGAAATCTGCCCGTGTGGTTGGTGACGTAATCGGTAAATATCACCCACATGGTGATAGCGCTGTTTATGACACTATCGTACGTATGGCGCAGCCATTCTCTATGCGTTATATGTTGGTGGATGGTCAGGGTAATTTCGGTTCAGTTGATGGCGATTCTGCTGCTGCGATGCGATATACCGAGATCCGGATGGCCAAGATATCTCATGAGATTCTGGCTGATCTGGATAAAGAGACTGTGGATTTTGTGCCGAACTATGATGGCACAGAGCATATTCCTGAAGTAATGCCGACCCGGATACCAGCGTTGCTGGTTAATGGTTCAGCGGGTATTGCTGTAGGTATGGCAACCAATATTCCGCCACACAGTCTGAGCGAAATTGTTCGGGGTTGTATTGCGCTGATTGATAATCCTGAGCTGAGTATCGATGAGTTAATGCATTACATCCCGGGTCCGGACTTTCCGACCGGAGCCATTATTAATGGTCGCGCAGGTATCCTGCAAGCCTACCAGACCGGCCGTGGCCGGATCTATATCCGGGCAAAACACCACATTGAAACCAACGATAAGAACGGTAAAGAATCGATAGTCTTTACTGAGATTCCTTATCAGGTTAACAAGGCGCGGCTGATTGAAAAAATTGCCGAGCTGGTTAAAGAGAAAAAACTCGAAGGCATTACTGAGCTGCGTGATGAATCCGATAAGGATGGCATGCGGATCGTGATCGAACTGCGTCGTGGCGAAGTATCTGAAGTTATCGTCAATAATCTGTTTATTCAGACTCAGCTGCAAAACGTGTTTGGTATTAACATGGTTGCGCTGGTTGATGGTCAGCCGCGGACTCTGGATCTTAAATCGATTCTGGAATGCTTTGTTCGTCACCGTCGTGAAGTGGTTACCCGTCGTACGGTATATCTGCTGCGCAAAGCACGTGAGCGGGGCCATATTCTTGAAGGCTTGGCGATTGCCCTGGCGAATATTGATCCTGTTATTGAAATGATCAAGAGTTCGCCGACGCCTGCTGAAGCGAAAGAGCGTTTGATCGCTACACCTTGGCAGCCGGGTGATGTAACTGAGATGCTGTCCCGCGCAGGTGAAAATGCTTGCCGTCCGGAAGATCTTGAAGCGCAGTACGGAATGCATGAAGGTGTTTATCACCTTTCTCCTGTTCAGGCTCAGGCAATTCTTGAGTTGCGTCTGCATCGATTGACCGGTCTGGAGCACGATAAGCTAATCGCGGAATACCGCGAACTACTGGAACGTATAGCTGAGCTGCTAGAAATTCTGAACAGTGCTGAGCGTCTGATGGAAGTCATCCGTGAAGAGCTGGAAGCTATTGTTGAAGAGTACGGTGATGAGCGTCGTACTGATATTATCGCATCCCAGCAGGACTTTACTGTTGCCGACCTGATCGCTGAAGAAGATATGGTAGTAACCATCTCTCACGGTGGTTATGCCAAGACTCAGCCGCTGACGATGTATCAGGCACAACGCCGGGGTGGTAAGGGTAAATCTGCTACCGCAGTAAAAGATGAAGACTTCATCGAGAAACTGCTGATTGCCAGCACCCACGATACTATTTTGTGCTTTACCAACTTTGGTAAAGTGTACTGGCTGAAAGTGTATGAAATTCCGCAGGCCAGTCGTGCTGCCCGTGGTCGTCCTATCGTTAATATCCTGCCGCTGCAGGAAGGCGAGCGGATCACGACTATTCTGCCGGTTAACGAATATGCCGAAGAGCATTATGTGTTTATGGCGACGTCTGCCGGTACAGTTAAGAAAACACCATTGCCTAACTTCTCACGTCCGCGATCAACTGGTTTGATCGCACTGGCGCTTGATGAAGGCGATACGCTGATCGGTGCTGCGATTACTGATGGTACTGCAGAAGTAATGCTGGTCTCTAATCAGGGTAAATCGATTCGCTTCCCAGAAGATGATGTTCGTCCTATGGGCCGTACAGCACGTGGTGTTCGGGGTATTAAACTGCAGAATGAAGCCCATGTTATCTCGCTGATTATTCCGCAGGAGCAGGGCCGTATTCTTACCACCAGTATTAACGGTTATGGTAAGCAGACTGCGGTTGATGACTTCCCGACCTATGGTCGTGGTGGACAAGGCGTTATCGCTATGCAGTGTACCGATCGTAATGGTGAGCTGATCGGCGCTGTGCAGATGTTCGAAGGCGACGATGTGATGCTGATCAGTGATCAGGGCACGTTGGTACGTACCCGCAGTGAAGAGATCTCTGTGCTGGGTCGAAATACTCAGGGGGTTCGGGTTATTCGGGTTGCTGAAGATGAAAATCTTGTGGGTGTGGCGCGAATAGAAGAGCCGGAAGAGTCCGAGGATGATCTGGATGCCGAGGTGCTTGACGCTGAAACAGACTCTGACACAGAGGCTGTTGATAATGCTGATGCCACCGAGCCGGATCTGCCTGCCGGTGACGGCGACGAGTAACTCTTAGTACTAACAAAAATGTGCGGCTTCGGCCGCATATTTTGTCTCAGACTGAATAGAAAGATTATTGATATGACACGTAATTATAATTTCAGCGCCGGTCCTTCTGCATTACCAGAAGCGGTGTTACAGCAAGCTCAGCAGGAACTACTGGATTGGCATGGCAATGGCTTGTCGATTATGGAGATGAGTCACCGTAGCAAAGAGTTTGTAGGGGTAGCTGAGCAGGCCGAGCAGGACCTGCGCGAACTGATGCAGATTCCTGATAATTATAAGGTCCTGTTTATGCAGGGTGGTGCGACTAGTCAGTTCACCATGATTCCGATGAACCTGTTAGGTGATAAGACCAGCGCTGACTATATCAATACCGGTGACTGGTCGAAAAAAGCGATCAAGGAAGCGTCGCGCTACTGTGATGTGAATGTGATTGCCAGTAGTGAGGCAAATAACTTCACCAGTGCGCCGTCACAAAGCGAGTTGAAGCTGAATCCGGATGCTGCTTATGTGCATTACACGCCGAATGAGACGATTCGCGGTGTAGAGTTTGATTATATTCCTGACACTGGTGATGTGCCGCTGGTTGCAGATATGTCATCAAATATACTGTCGCGTCAGATCGATGTGAGTCGCTTCGCCATGATTTATGCCGGTGCTCAGAAGAATATTGGACCGGCAGGCCTGACGGTAGTGATCATCCGTGAAGACCTGTTGGGTAAGGCGCTACCACAAACGCCTGCATTGTATGACTATAAAGTCACTGCTGATGCGGGGTCTATGCATAACACCCCGCCAACTTTTGGCTGGTATCTCGCCGGGTTGGTGTTCCAATGGTTAAAAGCCCAGGGTGGTGTTGCTGCGATAGAAGAGATTAACCGTCGTAAGGCTGAAAAACTGTATTCGGCGATTGATAACAGTCCTTTTTATTCTAATCCGGTGGCTTTGAATAATCGCTCATGGATGAATGTACCTTTCATACTGGCTAACGCTGAGCTGGATAAGCAGTTTCTTGCTGAGGCGGATGACAAAGGCCTGCTAAACCTTCCGGGTCATCGCTCTGTCGGTGGAATGCGAGCGAGTATCTACAACGCAGTGCCTGAAGCCGGTGTGGATACATTGATTGCCTTCATGCATGATTTCGAGCAGCGCCACGCCTGAGCCAGAAGGGGTATGACGATGAGTGAACAGGAAAAAGAGCTTAAAGTTTTACGGGATCAGATTGATTCTATTGATAAGCAGATACATTCTTTGCTAAATAATCGTGCCCGTTGTGCGCAACAGGTTGCTGATGTGAAGGAGAAGTATCAGGGAAATCAGGATGCCGTTTTTTATCGTCCTGAACGGGAAGCACAGGTATTGCGTCGTGTCATGACCCGTAATGAAGGCCCGCTGGCAGATAAAGAGGTCGCACGTCTGTTTCGTGAGGTGATGTCGGTATGTCTGGCACTTGAAAAGCCGATGTATATTGCTTTTCTTGGTCCTGAAGGAACCTTTACCCAGCAAGCGGCCAGTAAGCATTTTGGCCATTCAGCTCATTGCATTCCATTTAACAGCAGTGATGAAGTGTTCCGTGAGGTAGAGTCAGGTGGTGCACACTATGGTGTAGTTCCGATCGAAAATTCTACTGAAGGTATGGTGCATCATACGCTGGATCTGTTTAAGCGCTTTAATCTGAAAATCTGTGGTGAGGTGGAACTGCTAATTCACCATCATTTGTTACGGGCCGAAGCTGAAGATCTGGCCGGTATTACCCGAATTTATTCACCACAACAAACACTGGCTCAGTGCCGTAGCTGGCTAGATAGCCACTTCCCATCAGTGGAACGTATCCCTGTCAGTAGTAATGCCGAGGCTGCACGCCTTGCGCTTGAGCAAGGATCTTCAGCGGCGGCTATCGCCAGTGATCTGGCTGCTGATCTGTATCAGCTGAATATAGTGGCAAAGAATATTGATGATCAGTCAGATAACAGTACCCGTTTCCTGATTATTGGAGATCAGGAAGTAGGTGAAAGTGGTCAGGATAAAACCTCTGTACTGATCTCTGTCAGAGATAAAGCGGGTGCACTATATAAACTGTTAGAGCATTTTCAGCGCCATAAGATCAGTCTGACCCGAATTGAGACTCGCCCAGGACAACAGGATGCGACCAACTCAATGTTTTATATCGATTTTGAAGGACACTCTGTGGCACCTAAAATCACCAGACTATTGGCAGAGCTTGAGGCGGAGTCCACTGAACTTAAGTTGTTAGGGTCTTATCCTGTTGCGGTTCTCTGACAGGCTATTATTGGAGATATTTGTATGGCATGTGATTTTTATCAGCTGGCAACTCCCGGTGTTCAGGGATTACATCCTTACCTTCCCGGCAAGCCGGTCGACGAATTAGAGCGTGAGCTGGGTATCAGCAATAGTATCAAGCTTGCCAGTAATGAAAATCCACTGGGGCCGAGTGCCAAGGCGCTGGATGCGATTAGTGCTGAAGTAAAGGACAGCTGTCGTTACCCTGATGCCAATGGCTTTAAATTAAAGCAGGCATTGTCTGAGCGTTACAGTATCGAAACCAGTCGCATTACCTTAGGTAACGGCTCCAATGATGTATTGGAATTGATCGGTAAGGCATTTATTCAGCCGGGTGATGAAGTGATTTATTCACAGCATGCCTTTGTGGTTTATATGCTGGTGGCTCAGAGTACCGGTGCTAAAGCGATAGTAACCCCGGCCCAAAATTGGGGCCATGATCTTGATGCTATGGCGGCAGCGATTACCGATAAAACCCGGATAATCTTTCTGGCAAATCCTAATAACCCAACCGGTACCTGGTTTAGTGAGCAGGCGTTGCGTAGTTTCATGACCAAGGTGCCTGATAGTGTTGTGGTCGTATTAGATGAAGCCTATACCGAGTATGTTGATCAGAGCGAATTTCCAGACGGACTGAAATTACAGTCAGAATATGACAATTTAGTTGTAACCCGTACCTTTTCTAAAGCCTTTGGTCTTGCCGCGCTTCGGGTTGGTTATGCTGTGGCCAGTGAAGCCATAACTGACCTGCTTAATCGGGTTCGTCAGCCTTTTAATGTTAATTCGCTGGCTTTAGTAGCAGCGCAAGCGGTACTGAGTGATACAGAATATCTTCAGCGCAGTGTTACGGTTAATAACGAGGGTATGGCGCAGCTTGAGCAGGGCTTTAAAGCTTTAGGTCTTGAATGGGTGCCTTCGGTTGGAAACTTTATCAGTGTTGATTGCGGTAAGGATGCAATGCCGGTGTATCAGGCTTTACTGCTTGAAGGGGTTATTGTCAGACCTGTTGCGAATTACCAGATGCCTAATCACCTGCGTGTAACTATCGGTTTACCAGACGAGAATAGCCGTTGTTTAGAGGCGTTTGCTAAGGTGCTGAATTCGTGAGTTATCTGACCGGCAAAGTTGTTGTAATCGGTTTAGGCTTGATTGGTGGTTCGCTGGCGAAAGCGCTGCGTACCCGGGGTATCTGTAAAACCGTTATTGGATATGACCGGGATGAAGATGAATTAGCCGCAGGGCTGCGACTGGGTATTATCGATGAAGCGGCTACCGACCTGTTGGGTGCGGTAGAAGTCGCTGATGTGGTTGTGCTGGCAGTACCCGTTAAAGCGATGGAAACGGTGTTGGCTGAAATGCTACCTGCATTACGCCCAGAAACGATCATCACAGATGTTGGCAGTGTCAAAGGTAATGTGATCAGAGCCGCTCAGGAGTTGTTTGGTTCGGTACCCAATCGCTTCATCCCGGGCCATCCTATTGCAGGGTCTGAGAAAAGTGGCGTTGCTGCTGCCGATGCAACATTATTTGAACATCACAAAGTTATTATTACGCCACTGCCGCAGAGTGATTCTGATGCGGTTACACTGATTGCCCGAATGTGGCAGTCGGTGGGTGCTGAAGTTCTACAGATGGATGTAGAGCGACATGATGAGGTGTTGGCGGCTACCAGCCATCTGCCCCATCTGCTTGCATTCTCGCTGGTCGATACGCTGGCGCAAGAGCAGGATCGCAATGACATATTTCGTTACGCGGCGGGTGGTTTTCGGGATTTTACCCGAATCGCTGCCAGTGACCCTACTATGTGGCACGACGTAGGTTTAGCTAATAAGACGGCTATTCTACAAAAGATTGACGAATTCACGACCGGGCTGGCACAGCTTAAACAGGCTATTGAAACTGAAGATAGTCGGGCAATGCTGGGGATTTTTACCCGGGCTAAAGCCGCCCGTGAACATTTTTCTAAAATATTATCAGGCTCAGCCTACTCGCAGACTATGACTAATACAGAAACAACATTCCACGCTCAGCCTGGCGGACAGGTGCAAGGTACTATCAGAGTACCTGGTGACAAATCTATCTCACACCGCTCTATTATGCTGGGTTCTCTGTCAGATGGTGTGACTGAAGTAACCGGTTTCCTGGAAGGGGAGGATAGTCTGGCAACACTGCAGGCATTCCGTGATATGGGGGTCGTGATTGAGGGCCCCCATCAGGGTGAGGTTAAGATTTATGGTGTAGGTATTAATGGCCTGCAACAGCCACCAGGACCTATCTATGTTGGTAACTCAGGTACGACTATCCGGTTGATGTCGGGTCTGTTAGCTGGGCAGGCATTTGATTCTGAACTCAGTGGTGATGCATCTCTGAGTAAGCGTCCGATGGAGCGGGTTGCCAAGCCTTTGCGGTTGATGGGAGCGAATGTCGAAACCGATGAAAACGGTTGTCCTCCGGTTAAGATTAAAGGGGGTCAACAGCTTAAAGCGATTAGCTATGACATGCCGATTGCCAGTGCTCAGGTGAAGTCCTGTGTCATGTTGGCTGGTCTCTACTCCGAAGGTGAAACTCAGGTCACTGAGCCTGCACCCACCCGTGATCATACCGAGCGTATGTTGCGAGGCTTTGGTTATCAGGTCGATGTCGATGCCAATAAGGTTCGGCTGAGCGGTGGGGGAAGCCTGAAGGCTACCAAGATTGATGTGCCTGCAGATATCTCTTCTGCAACCTTCTTTATGGTTGCGGCGGCTATTACGCCTGATTCAGATATTACGTTGGAGCATGTTGGTATTAATCCGACCCGTGTCGGCGTTATTAATATTCTTAAAGCAATGGGTAGTAATTTAGAGCTACTTAATGAGCGGGAAGTAGGCGGTGAGCCTGTTGCTGATATCCGTATTCGTTATGCTCCCCTTAAGGGAATTAAGATTCCTGAAGATCAGGTGCCTCTGGCTATTGATGAATTTCCGGCGCTGTTTATCGCGGCGGTATGCGCTGAAGGCGAAACAGTACTGACCGGCGCAGAAGAGCTGCGTGTAAAAGAGAGTGATCGAATTCAGGCAATGGTCGATGGCCTGAAGATTTTAGGCGCTGATATAGAAGGTACACCTGATGGTGCGATTATTCGTGGTAGTGAAATGGGTGGTGGTGTGATCGAAAGTCATGACGATCACCGGATCGCGATGTCATTTACTATCGCTTCACTGAGAGCAAAAGGTGAAATTGAGGTTCGTGAATGTGCCAATGTGGCGACCTCATTCCCTAATTTCGTGGAGCTAGCGCAGCAGGTAGGTATAAGGGTACGCAAGGAGGAACAATAACATGGGGCGCTTCCCGGTTATTACGGTGGATGGACCCAGCGGTTCAGGTAAGGGCACTATTTGTAGTCTGCTTGCCAGAGAGTTGGGATGGAATTTGTTAGATAGCGGTGCTCTCTATCGTCTGGTGGCATTGGCTGCCAGGCATCATGGTGTTGCACTGGATGATGTTGATGCGCTGGTCATATTGGCGGCGCATCTGGATGTTCAGTTTTCTACAGTGGAAGACCAGAATGAAGTGACTATTATTCTGGAAGGTGAGGAGGTTAGTAATAGCCTCAGAACTGAAGACTGTGGTGCTGATGCATCTGTTGTTGCTTCTTTAGGGCCGGTAAGAGATGCGTTGTTAGAGCGACAGCGGGCATTTGTAACAGAGCTGGGCCTGATTGCCGATGGTCGTGATATGGGAACTGTAGTGTTTCCGCAGGCTGAGTTGAAAGTCTATCTGACAGCCAGCGCAGAAGAGCGCGCTAACCGCCGGTATAACCAGTTGATAAATAAGGGGCTGGGTGCTAGTCTTCAGGCAATATTGGATGATATACAGGCCCGGGATGCGCGGGATATGAACCGTGCAGTAGCGCCTCTCAAGCCGGCAAAGGATGCCATTTCCCTAGATACTACAGAGTTGAGTATTGAGGAAGTATTGGCGTCAGTGCTGGATCAGGCAAGGCATAAGGGTCTGCGTTAACGGCAAAAAAGAGTGCGGGAGCCGGTATGAGTGAGAGTTTTGCTGAGCTGTTTGAAGAGAGTCTGAAAGAGCTGAATATGCAGCCGGGCTCAATTATAACCGGTATTGTTGTCGCTCTGGATGGTGATTTTGTTACCGTTAATGCTGGCCTTAAATCTGAAGGTGTCATTCCCCGAAGTCAGTTTCTTGATGAAAACGGTGAGCTAACGCTGGCTGTTGGTGATGCTGTTCAGGTGGCTTTGGTTGCTCTGGAAGATGGCTCCGGTGAAACTCAGTTATCCCGTGAAAAAGCTAAACGTGCCGAAGCCTGGCAGGTTCTTGAAAAAGCACATGAGAATGATGAGATTGTTACCGGTAGGATTACCGGTAAAGTCCGTGGTGGCTTTACGGTCAGCGTTAATTCGATTAGTGCGTTTCTACCGGGTTCACTGGTAGATATTCGACCGGTAAGAGATACCTCGCATATTGAAAACCAGGAACTTGAGTTCAAGCTGGTTAAGCTCGATGAGAAAAGAAACAACATAGTCGTATCTCGTCGTGCAGTGCTTGAAACAGCCTATAACGAAGAACGTGAAAAATTACTCGCGACCCTGGATGAAGGTCAGACCGTAAAAGGTATAGTTAAAAACCTTACTGACTATGGTGCTTTTATCGATCTGGGTGGTGTAGATGGATTACTGCATATCACGGATATAGCCTGGAAACGGGTTAAGCATCCGAGCGAAGTGCTGAGTATCGGCGATGAGATCGATGTTAAGATTCTCCGCTATGATCGTGAGAAGAGCCGGGTTTCTTTGGGGATGAAGCAGTTAACTGCAGATCCTTGGGATGAGTTCAAAGCAGCTCACCCTAAAGGTACTAAGACCACTGCAAAAGTAACTAACCTGACTGATTATGGTTGTTTTGCAGAGATACAGACCGGTATCGAAGGGTTGGTGCATGTCTCAGAGATGGACTGGACTAATAAGAATGTTCATCCTTCTAAGGTGGTTCAGCTGGGTGATCAGATTGAGGTTATGATCCTTGATGTTGATGATCAGCGGCGTCGCATCTCATTAGGTATGAAACAATGCAAATCAAATCCATGGGATGCCTTCTCTGAAACCTATGAAAAAGATCTGAAAATATCGGGCGTTATTAAATCAATTACCGATTTTGGTGTGTTTGTCGGTCTGGAAGGTGGTATTGACGGGCTGGTGCATCTGTCTGATCTGTCTTGGGACAAGCCCGGTGAAGAGGCAGTAAAAGAATATAAGAAAGGTGATACCGTTGAGGCAATCGTGTTGGCTGTCGATGCTGAGCGTGAGCGTATCTCGTTGGGTATTAAGCAGTTAGGAACGGATTCTTTTTCAGAATTTGTTGCAGCTCATGGTAAAGGCTCTATCGTCAAAGGTACTATCGGCGAAGTTACCCCAAGGCAGTTAACCGTTGAGTTAGCAGAGGGGGTTGAAGGGACAGTTAAGGCCCAGGAAGCAAGTTTTGAGCGGCTTGATGATCTGAATTCTCTGTTTTCCAAGGGATCTGAGTTAGAAGTACTGATTGTGAATATTGATCGTCGCAGTAGAAATATTGTTTTGTCGGTTAAGCAGGTAGAGAAGAAGCAAGAAAAGCAGGCGATGGATGCCATTAAAGAGCAACAAGTTGAGTCGAGTGGACCTACCACTATTGGTGATCTGATTAAGGCTCAGTTAGATAAGAAATAAGTAGCAGAGTGTCTGCTAGTGCAATGGTCAGATATTAATGAATTATCTGGCCTTAAATTATCAGGGGGTGGCCATGACCAAGTCTGAACTGATCGAGCGTTTGATAGACCAGAATGAACAGCTGTCGATTAAGGATGTTGAGCTCGCGGTTAAAACTATGCTGGACCATATGACTGAGTCATTATCCCAGGGCGATCGGATAGAGATCAGGGGATTTGGTAGCTTTAGTCTGCATTTTCGTTCACCCAGAGTTGGCCGAAATCCAAAGACAGGTGATTCGGTATCACTGGATGCTAAATATGTGCCCCACTTTAAGCCGGGCAAGGAACTGCGTGAGCAGGTGAATGACAGTCTTAATAATTAGACTGTCGTAAAGGGATTGTTTATAAATTTAGGGGTTAATCATGCGTTGGTTGAAAACGCTGCTAGTACTGATTCTTGCGATTGTGTTTCTGTTTTGTGGCTGGACTTTTGCCACACTTAATACAGAGCAGGTTTCAATTGATTTGTTTTTCATTACCCTGCCGCAAGCCAGCTTATCGCTATGGTTGATGGCGAGCTTTGTCATGGGTGGTATTGTTGGGGTGGTTGTTAGTAGCCTGGTAGTTATGTTGTTGAAAGTTCGACTGCAGGCTGCGCGCAGAAAGATTGCTGCTGCAAATAAGGAGCTTGATCAGTTACGTACTGCGTCACTGAAGCACTCAGCATAAATGAATGAATACCTGTTTGTTATTCCTCTGACGATCGCGGTGGGGGCCGGCTGGCTGCTGGGGCGAATTCAGAAGAATAACAAACCGACGGCTCAACAGGTTCTGCATAAAGAATACTTTACCGGGTTGGATTATCTGTTAAGTGAGAAAACGGATCAGGCTATTGATAGCTTTATCCGTGCGCTGGAAATTAATTCAGATACGATCCCTGCTCATATTGCCCTGGCTAAATTGTTTCGTAAGAAGGGTGATGTTGAGCGTGCTATCCAGATTCATCAAAACCTTCTCGCTCGTAGCGATCTTTCACGAAATGATTTCTTGCGTATCCAGATGGCGCTGGCAAAAGATTATTTTGCTGTAGGCCTGTTTGATCGTGCTGAGAACTTGTTGTTAGAGATTATTGCTCAACGACCAGATGCTCAGACACGCAAGAAAGTGCTGACATTACTGACTAAACTCTATGAAAAAGAGCGGGAGTGGGAGCAAGCGCTTCAAGTGGCTGGACAATTGCCAGGCTCCGATACTCTGGGAATGGAGGTAGAGCTTGGGCACTATTGTTGTGAGTTAGCCGAGGCTTATATCACCCAGCATAGCTATCGCAAAGCCCGCGATAAACTGAATTCAGCATTGGCATATGACAAGAACTCTGTGCGGGCCAGCTTGTTGCTTGCTGATATAGAGATGGCGTCATCAGGTTGGAAAGCCGCCATTAAAGCGTTGAAGCGTATCTCTGTTCAGGATCCTTTGTTTTTACCAGAAGCGGTCGGGCGATTAGAAACCTGTTATCGTCAACTCAAGCAAGATAATGAATTTGAACAGCTAATGAGGCAATGGTTGGTAAAGACACCTTCAACCAGTATTATGCTGGCATTGGCAGGGCGAATTTTAGAGCGGCAAGGTGCTTATGTCGCCGGTGCATTTATTACGGATGAACTTAAGAAGCGTCCTTCTGTTAAAGGTTTTAATCAGTTAATTGATCTATATATAGAACATGCCTCAAATGGTGCTAACGAGAGTCTGGTGGTATTGCGTGGGCTGACCGGACAGTTGGAACTAAGTAAGCCTGTGTATCAATGTAATCGTTGTGGCTTTTCAGCAAAATCACTTAACTGGCAATGTCCAACCTGTCAGAGTTGGGGAACGACTAAGCCCATCCAGGGTCTAGAGGGCGAATAGCCTGGACTGATTTCACGAGTAAGAATAAAGGTAAGAGTAAAGATTCATGAGAGAAGAAAAGCCGGTTATTGTAGCGTTAGATTATCCTGAGCAGGCGGCAGCCTTGAGCATGGCGGATCAGTTGGACCCAGAAAAATGCCGTGTGAAGGTTGGTAAGGAGCTATTTACCCGTGCCGGTCCTGCTGTTGTCGATGCGCTGCATAGGCGGGGGTTTGAGGTTTTTCTTGATCTGAAGTTTCATGATATTCCGAATACTACAGCTAAGGCTGTTAGGGCTGCGGCTGAATTGGGTGTGTGGATGGTCAATGTTCATGCTTCCGGTGGTCGTCGAATGATGGAAGCGGCCAGGAATGAGCTTGATCAGGTCAATGGCTCCCGTACTTTGCTTATTGCCGTCACTGTATTAACCAGCATGGAGCGCCAGGATCTTGCCGATATAGGGCTGGATATTGAGCCGCTCGAGCATGTTAAGCGGTTGGCTCTGTTAACTCAGAACAGTGGTCTGGATGGGGTTGTTTGCTCGGCACAAGAAGTCACGCCTTTACGTGAGCTGGTAGAGCCGGATTTTCAGTTGGTGACGCCGGGTATTCGACCTGCGGATGCGGACGTTGGTGATCAGAAGCGAATTATGACGCCGGGTAAGGCTATCATAGCGGGAAGTACCCATCTGGTAATAGGTCGTCCAATTACTAAAGCGTCTGTTCCGGTTGAGGCGCTAGAGCGGATTCAACAAGAAGTACTTGCAGCACGCTAGTTGTCACATCTGAAGTTTCTGCTATTAATAATTAGCCGGTCTGTTTAGACCGGCTTTTTTATAATTGCTGAAAAGGAGTTTGGCATGAAACTATTATCGCTTTTTAAGGTGTTGCTGTTGTCGGCAATGCTTGTCTCATTTCCATTACATGCAGATGGGAAGGTGAATATTAACAAAGCTTCTGCGTCCGAGCTTTCACAGATGTTAGTCGGGATAGGTGATAAGAAAGCCAAGGATATTATTGCTTATCGTAATAAGAATGGTCCATTTAAAAGCTCAGATGATCTGGTGCTGGTAAAAGGGATCGGGGCGGCGACCGTAGAGAAAAATCGTAAAGTCATAACGGTTGGTGATAAGAAGGCTCAATGAAGTACAAAGCTCGATGAAAGAGCTCCCTGAAATAATGAGTTCACAGAAATACAGAGCTGCCTGAGGGCAGCTTTTTTTGTTAAAGACTAAAGCACAAAAACAAGGGTAGCGGGTATAAAGAACAGAGCCCCCATATTACCCAGTAGAACGATGGAGGCGACCTGTCTGGGTTCCTGATTATATTGTTCAGCCACGATATAGTTGAGAACAGCTGGGGGGAGCGCACCAAAAATGATCAGGTAGGCGTACTGTTCGGCCTGTAGTTGTAATAGTTGCTGAGCTGCAAGTGCGATTAATATACCGGCGGCCGGGCATAGAATCGCTCCTGTTACACCAATGCGCCATGAGCTGAAATCTACCGTAATGAGTCGAACACCCAGAGTAAATAGTAAAAGAGGAATTGATATCTGGCCCAGCATATCCAGCGAAGTTGCTATAAACGGGGGAACTGTCAGACTGAAGCTACTCCAGCTTAAGCCGGCGATAGTGGCAATGATAATCGGCATTCTTAATAGCCGGAATGGGTTGGTTTTATGATCCATCATGTAGATACCCACCGTAAAATGCAGAGTCATCTCAACAATAAACAGCATGATCGCCGCAGGAAGAGCGTGTTCACCGAATGCCAGTATGATAAGTGGTAGTCCCAGGTTGCCGCTGTTACTGAACATCATTGGGGGGAGGAAGGTTTTGGCTTGTATCTTAAGTAGTCGGCATGCGGGCCATAACAATAGTCCTGAGCCCAGAATTACAATTGCTGCGCCCATTGCCAGAGATTGATATTTGACCAGATCAAATGATTTGTCTGACAGAACAAAAAAGATCAGAGCTGGGACAAAAATATCCATGTTTAGCTGGTTGGCCAGGGCCATATCAGGCTTTTTGTATCGGCCATAGAGATAGCCGCACAATACGATAGCAAACAGCGGGAATACGGTCAGGAAAATGCGCTCTGTGAGCGCCAAAGCGGTGGCGTCCATTAATGGGCCTCAGACTTCAAGCATGAAAGTTACAGGGCCATCATTAACAAGGGATACCTGCATATCGGCACCAAAGCTACCGGTAGCGACATTTGAGTGCAACTGTGTAGCCTGACTAACAAAGTAATTATACAGAGCCTCACCCTGTGCTGGTGTTGCGCCTTTAGAGAAGCCAGGGCGTAGTCCCTTCGCGGTATCTGCTACCAGGGTAAACTGTGAAACCACTAATAATCCGCCATTATGTTGTTGCAGGTTGAGATTCATCTTGCCTTCTGAATCAGGAAAGATTCGGTAGTTAAGGACTTTTTGTAGCAGCTTATCTGCGCAGGCTTCGGTATCGCTTTTTTCGATACCTAGCAGGACCAGGGTACCAGCTCCTATTTCACCATGGCGCTGTCCTGCTATATCTACCGCTGCGGATTTGACCCGCTGAATTAACGCTTTCAATGTGATTCCCTAGTTTACGGTCAATGTTCTGATGCTCTGTATCAGCGGATCATGTAAAAGATGAGAGCAAGAGGTTCATGTAAAAGGCTTATGCCAAAGATAGTGCAAATTGCTTTGTCGCTTTAATCAGGTTGTCGGTTATACCTGGTTCCAGCGCGCTATGGCCCGCGTCCCGTATTATGTGTAGTTCTGCTTGCGGAAGTGCTTCGTAAAGCGTAAAAGCTTGTTCAATCGGACAGACGACATCATAACGGCCATGCACTATAACGGTGGGAATGTGCGCGATTTTATTGGCATCGCGGATGATCTGGTCCGGCTCGATGAAGGCTTGATTAATAAAATAGTGGGCTTCAATTCGAGCCATTGCTAAAGCTACATATGGATCACCAAAGTGTTCGACGACATCGCTGTTCGGATCCAGTGTCGAGCAGCGTCCTTCCCATACTGACCAGGCTTTTGCTGCTGACATGCGGGCAATTTCATTGTCTGAAGTCAGGCGCTGATAGAAGGCGGTTAGCATATCGCCGCGTTCGGCTTCAGGTATGACCTGCTGATAGTCTTTCCAGTAGTCTGGGAATATTGCGCTGGCCCCTTTCTGATAGAACCAGCTTATATCCTGATCCCGACAAAGGAAGATGCCGCGAAGAATAAGCCCCTGAACGCGATCGGGATAGGCCTGTGCATAAAGCAGGCTCAGGGTTGATCCCCATGACCCGCCAAACAGTAACCACTTATCTATGTGCAGATGGGTACGGATTTTTTCAATATCATCAATCAGGTGTGTGCTGTTGTTGTTTTGCAGTTCGGCGTGAGGTGTAGATTGGCCGCAGCCGCGCTGATCAAACAGAATAATGCGATATTTTTCTGGATCGAAAAAACAGCGATTGAAACTGCTGGTGCCGCCGCCGGGACCACCATGGATAAATAGCACGGGAATGCCCTGGGCATTGCCACTTTCTTCGATATACAGGGTGTGGATATCATCAACAGCCAGCTGGTGCTGCTTATAAGGATGGATATCGGGGTAAAGGGTATTCATGTTGTGGCGTCCTTATCAGGCAAACTAAGAAGACACCGGGAGTATAGCCCGGAACAGTGGTCGCTGTCCGGGCTTTTTACGCGTTAGCTGTTAGTCTAAAAAGACTTATTTGGCCGCACGTGATTGACGCTTACGTTCGTTTTCAGTCAGTAGCTTCTTACGCAGACGAATGCTTTCAGGCGTTACTTCTACCAGCTCATCGTCTTCGATGAAGTCCAGTGCCTGCTCAAGTGTGAAGTTGATTGGCGGAGTTAGCTGAATGTTTTCATCAGTACCGGAAGCCCGAACGTTGGTCAGCTGCTTACCTTTAATAGGGTTAACTGCCAGATCGTTATTACGGCTGTGAATACCCAGCAGCATGCCTTCATAGACATCGATGTTAGGTACAACGCACAGACGGCCACGGCTTTGTAGATTCCACAAAGAATACGCCAGTGCTTTACCGGATACCATAGAAACCAGAACGCCATTACTACGGCTGACAACTTCACCCTGTTTTACTGGACCGTAGTGGTCAAATACAGAGGTCATGATGCCGCTACCGGAAGTCATTGTCATGAACAGAGAGCGGAAACCGATCAAACCGCGGGAAGGCATCAGGAAGGTCAGGCGTACACGGCCTTTACCATCTACTTCCATATTGGTCATATCAGCTTTACGGTTACCCAGCTCTTCAATGATGCTGCCCTGATGCTGGTCTTCAACATCGATCAGTACAACTTCGTAAGGCTCATGAATTTCGCCGTCAACTTCTTTCTGGATTACTTCCGGACGTGATACACCCAGCTCGTAACCTTCACGACGCATAGATTCGATCAGAACTGACAAGTGTAGTTCGCCACGACCAGCAACCTGGAATTTCTCAGGTGAGTCACCCTGTTCAACGCGCAGTGCTACGTTGTGAATAAGTTCACGTTCCAGACGATCCTTAATGTTACGGCTGGTTACAAACTTGCCTTCTTTACCAGCAAAAGGAGAGTCGTTAACCTGGAAGGTCATGGATACTGTAGGCTCATCTACAGACAGTGCCGGCAGTGCTTCAACCTGAGCTGGATCACACAGAGTATCGGAGATGTTAAGAACATCGATACCTGTTACGCAGACGATATCGCCAGCACGGGCTGAGTCAACTTCAACACGCTCAAGACCCAGATAGCCCATCACTTTCTGTAGCTTACCGCTGCGGATTTTGCCTTCGGCATCGATCACTTTAACTTGCTGGTTTACTTTAGCTGTACCGCGGGTAATACGGCCAACACCGATAACGCCAACGTAGCTGTTGTAGTCCAGAGCGGAGATCTGCATCTGGAAAGGACCTTCAGTATCAACTTTAGGTGGCTCAACGTGTTCAACAATTGCTTCGAAAAGCGGTGTCATGTCGTCGGCCAGCTCGTCAGCTTCAGGACCGGCAATGCCGTTCAGTGCTGAAGCGTAGATTACCGGGAAGTCGAGCTGCTCATCGGTTGCACCCAGGCTGTCAAATAGCTCGAATACCTGGTCGATAACATAATCAGGACGTGCACCAGGGCGGTCAACTTTGTTAACTACAACGATTGGACGCAGGCCCTGATCGAAGGCTTTCTGAGTTACGAAACGAGTCTGAGGCATCGGACCGTCAACAGCGTCAACCAGCAGGCAAACACAGTCAACCATCGACAGAACCCGCTCTACTTCACCACCGAAGTCGGCGTGTCCAGGAGTATCAACGATGTTGATGTGGTAATCATTCCACTCAATGGCAGTGTTCTTAGCCAGGATGGTAATACCACGTTCTTTTTCCTGGTCGTTCGAATCCATGATTCGTTCGGTGCCTTCGTCACGACGGCCCAGGGTTCCGGACTGTGCAAGAAGTTTATCAACCAGAGTAGTTTTACCATGGTCAACGTGGGCAATGATGGCGATGTTTCTTAGTTTTTCAATCACGTCTGGGAACCTGTGCAGACAAATTTAATAAGGCGGGCATTATACATGAGTTCAGTCGCAGCGGTGGCTTTCTTGTGTCTATAAAGATGAAAATAGTTTTTTTTCCGGTTTGCGGGGCTGATTTAGAGGATAAGTCGGATCTGTTGGAGTATGATATCGGCACCTTTTTGAGGCGGTGGATAATAAGGTATAACAATAACGACACTGCTTGCACCATATTGGTGCGCAACGCTTTGTTTGTGCACTATGTTGGGTCGTCATTTGGGCTTGAAAGACCTTTGAGGCCGCTTTAAATTCAGTGTTTAGGCGTTTGTGAGAAGTTGGCACACCCTTTGCTCTGTAAAGCGAAACAACCTTATCTATGGTTAGGCTCTATTGAGTCGTAGCAAACTATAGATAAGCGTCTGGCAATATAATCTAGTGGAGAAAGCCTAATGTCAGAGACTATGAATCTGATCAAAGAGAATGA
Source organism: Amphritea balenae (assembly GCF_003858655.1). Taxonomy (GTDB): domain Bacteria; phylum Pseudomonadota; class Gammaproteobacteria; order Pseudomonadales; family Balneatricaceae; genus Amphritea; species Amphritea balenae. The sequence goes on along the minus strand of NZ_RQXV01000011.1, from coordinate 38,195 downwards.
AGTTCGTTGGGTAGATATGCGTTTTACCGATACTCATGGTAAAGAGCATCACGTAACTATTCCTGCAACCGAAGTAAATGAAGATTTCTTCGAAGAAGGTAAGATGTTCGATGGTTCTTCCATCGGTGGCTGGAAAGGTATTAACGAGTCTGACATGATTCTGATGCCTGATGACAGCGCGTCTGTTATGGATCCGTTCTCTGAAGATTCAACGATCATCGTTCGTTGTGACATCGTTGAGCCTGCAACTGGTCAGGGTTATGAGCGTGATCCACGTTCTGTTGCTAACCGTGCTGAAGCGTACCTGAAGTCCACTGGTATTGCTGATACCGCTATTTTTGGTCCTGAGCCAGAGTTCTTCGTATTTGACGAAGTTAAATGGCACGCTGATATCAGTGGTTGCGGCTACTCTATCGGTTCTCAGGAAGCTTCATGGGCTTCTAGCCACAGCATTGACGGCGGTAACACTGGTCACCGTCCACGTGTTAAAGGCGGTTACTTCCCAGTACCACCGGTTGACTCTCTGCATGATCTGCGTGGCGCTATGTGTGACGCAATGGAAGCGATGGGTCTGGTTATCGAAGTACACCATCACGAAGTAGCAACTGCTGGTCAGTGTGAAATCGGTGTGGGTCCAAACACTCTGACTGCTAAGGCAGACGAAGTTCAGATCCTGAAGTACTGTGTACATAACGTTGCTCACGCTTACGGCAAGACAGCTACCTTCATGCCTAAGCCAATCGTTGGTGACAACGGTTCAGGTATGCACGTTCACATGTCTCTGTCTAAAGATGGCGTTAACATCTTCCACGGCGATGCATATGCAGGCCTGAGTGAAACTGCCCTGTTCTACATCGGCGGTATCATCAAGCACGCTAAAGCACTGAACGCACTGACTAACGCTTCTACTAACGCTTACAAGCGTCTGGTACCTGGCTTCGAAGCACCGGTAATGCTGGCATACTCTGCTCGTAACCGTTCAGCTTCTATCCGTATCCCTTATGTAACTAACCCTAAGGCATACCGTGTAGAGACTCGCTTCCCTGATCCATCTGCTAACCCTTACTTGTGCTTTGCAGCACTGATGATGGCTGGTCTTGACGGTATCCAGAACAAGATTCACCCTGGCGATGCTGCAGACAAAGATCTGTATGACCTGCCAGCTGAAGAAGCGGCGGAGATTCCTACAGTAGCAGCGTCTTTCGAAGAAGCTCTGAATGCGCTGGACAACGATCGTGACTTCCTGACTGCCGGTGGTGTATTCACCAACGACATGATCGACGCGTACCTGGGTCTGAAGCGTGAAGAGTGCGAGCGTGTGAGCATGACGACTCACCCGGTTGAATTCGATCTGTACTACTCTGTTTAATCGTTCGCGATAAACATTAAGAAAACCTCCCTGTTGGGAGGTTTTTTTTTGCCCTAAAAAATGGCAATGCACCTTAATGGTGCATAAAATATATAAGTGTAAGTAGTATCGATCGAATTCAAGGCTCCAGGTTGTACGGAACTTGGGGTTTTACAGGTTTCTGTTAAAAACTGCTGAGTTGGTTCGGTTATTGCAAAATTACGTTAAAGCGTTAACGCTAATTATTAGCGGACCGTCTCATAAGGTGAATAGTGACAGATGAATACACCCGACCTGCATAAGAATATTATTGATAACCTGACCACTGCCACGGTACTGGTCGATGGTCAGTTGCAGTTGGTGTACATGAATCCTTCGGCTGAAATGCTTTTAGAGGCCAGTGCGCGACGCTTGCAGCAGATCCCGTTTCATGACTGGTTTATGGTTGATGATGATCAGAATGCTTTGGTGGGGGCGTTAGAGAATGGTCACCCCTTCACTAAGCGTGAAGCTAAACTGGTGACTTTGGGCGGCCACGAAATAACGATTGATTACAGTGTTAACCCATTGCCACAGAAGCATGGCAGGTTGGTGTTGATAGAGCTGACCCCCAGGGACCGACTAATACGTATCTCCCGTGAAGAAGAATTGTTAAGTAACCATGAAACGGTAATCTCTCTGGTGCGAGGGTTGGCCCATGAAATTAAAAACCCTTTAGGGGGATTGCGAGGTGCGGCGCAGTTGTTGGAACGTGAACTGCCTGATGAGTCGTTACATGACTATACAGGGGTCATTATTGAAGAGGCTGACAGACTGAGAAACTTAGTTGATCGCCTGTTAGGTCCTCATAAGATGCCTTTGCTTGAAGAGGTGAATATTCATTCAATTCTGGAGCATGTGTGCAGCCTTATTGGTGCAGAAACCCAGGGCGCTATCAATCTTCAACGAGACTACGATCCCAGCTTGCCTGAATTTTCCGGAGACCGGGAGCAGCTGATACAGGCGGTTTTAAATATCGTACGTAACGGAATGCAGGCGATTCAGGAAGCGGCAGTGGAGTCGCCTTCGATTAAGTTGCGTACCCGGGTGCTGCGTAATTTGACACTAGGCGCTGAGATGCACCGTCTGGTTTGCAGTGTTGAGATTATTGATAACGGACCCGGCATTCCGGAAGAGTTGCGGCAGAAGATTTTTTATCCAATGGTTTCCGGTCGGGCCGCAGGCACCGGGTTGGGTCTTTCTATCGCTCAGTCGGTGTTGGCTCAGCATCAGGGGCTGATCGAATGTCGGAGTGAGCCCGGCGATACCTGCTTTCAATTACTGATTCCTCTGGAGCAACAAAAATGAGTAAACCTGCAAATGTTTGGGTTGTTGATGACGATCGCTCGATACGCTGGGTTCTGGATAAAGCGTTGTCCGGCGAGGGGGTTAGTGTTACTCCGTTCGAAAGTGCCGACAGTATGTTGCTGCAGTTAAAGCGCGAAGTGCCGGATGTGGTTGTCAGTGATATCAGGATGCCCGGTATTGGTGGTCTTGATATGTTAGAGCGGGTTAATGCAGAGCATCCAGAATTGCCTATTATCATAATGACCGCGCATTCTGATCTTGATAGTGCTGTTGCCTCATATAAAGGTGGGGCATTTGAGTACCTGCCGAAACCATTTGATATTGATGAAGCGTCCTCTCTGGTCATGCGTGCTATCGAGCATGCCAGAGAGCAGCAGTTGCAGCGCAATGAAACCACGGAAGCTGAGACGGAGATTATTGGTGAAGCACCGGCAATGCAGGAGGTCTTTCGGGCGATAGGTCGATTGTCTCAGTCAAATATTACCGTTCTGATTAATGGTGACTCCGGTACGGGTAAAGAGCTGGTTGCTAATGCTTTACATCAACATAGCCCTCGTGCGGCTGCTCCCTTTATCCCGCTGAATATGGCCGCTATTCCGAAGGATCTGATAGAATCTGAACTTTTTGGTCACGAAAAAGGCGCCTTTACCGGCGCTGCTGCTGCGCGTCCGGGGCGGTTTGAGCAAGCTAATGGCGGTACGCTGTTTCTTGATGAGATAGGTGATATGCCGGCGGATACCCAGACCCGGCTGTTGCGTGTATTGGCAGAAGGTGAGTTTTACCGGGTAGGTGGGCACACGTCGGTTAAAGTTGATGTGCGAATTATTGCCGCGACCCATCAGGACTTAGAGTCACTGGTTACGCAAGGGCGGTTCAGAGAGGATCTGTTTCACCGTCTCAATGTTATTCGTATTCATATTCCTAAACTGGCAGAGCGTAGAGAAGATATTCCTCGACTAGCCCGGCATTTTCTCCAGGTTTCAGCGGAAGAGCTGAATGTAGAAGCTAAGTTGCTGCACCCTGATACCGAGGCTTTTTTGAGTAATCTGCCCTGGCAGGGAAATGTACGACAGTTAGAGAATAGTTGTCGCTGGTTAACGGTAATGGCGTCTGGACGGGAGGTGTTGGTCAGCGATCTGCCACCTGAGTTGCTAGAGCAAACATCTGAAGAGCTAGTCGTCACCTCAAACTGGGAAAAAGCGTTACGTAACTGGGCTGAGCAGCAGTTACAACAAGGCAGTTCGGCTATTCTTGATACGGCGGTGCCAGCGTTTGAAAGAATAATGATAGAGGCAGCTCTGAAGCAGACTGCAGGGCGTCGCCGTGATGCATCATTATTACTGGGCTGGGGGCGTAATACCCTTACCCGTAAAATCAAAGAACTGGGAATGGATGGGGAGCTGGATGCTGAGGCGGCTGACGACTAGTTATTGGTAGTTTGTTCAGTGCTGCATTTTCGCTCAATTGCGCGGATAGCTCGGTAGCTGCGATTCAGATTGGTTTTTAAGGTAGTTGTTGCGTTGGATTCCTGCCATTGCAACGTTAACCGGTATCCCCGCTTTAATGCTGCTATTAGCTGTGAATTCAGTTGGCTGGCTGATCTGAGGTAGGGGTGCTGCTGATTGTCGTAGACAAAATCAACCATGAATTTTTGCTGGCCGATATCTATTCGGGATTCAATTGTATAGCTCTCTCGTCTGTTGTGGGGCGGCCGGTTAAGTGCGAGCCTCAGGTATAGACTATCCCGGTTATTCTGATCGCAGGTTACTGCCAGTCGGTTGATAGGTCCCTGGTCATCGATTTTAACTTCAGCGATAAAGTAGCTAACAAATTGTTCGTTATACCATTGTGCTGCAGTAAGAGAGCTGTGCCAGCCTATAAGTAAACTAATTAGAAGAGTGCTGCGTAGCGAGTAATTCATTAATCTCTCCACTCTGGTGCGTATTCTGAGTGTAGCTCAGTCAGTACTTTCTGCATCGGAGACGTCTTGTTAGCTTGTCAGTCTGGCGTAAGCCGGTACAATCGCTGACAGTGAAAATAAACAGAGATTTGTATGAGCGACGAAATCCAATCTGATCCTGCGCCAGTTGATGGGGCGCTACATGTGGTGCTGTATCAGCCTGAAATTCCACCCAATACAGGAAATATCATCCGTCTCTGCGCGAATACCGGTTTTAAACTGCACCTGATCGAACCGTTGGGTTTTGATTTTGATAATAAGAAGCTGCGTCGTGCAGGACTGGATTATCATGAGTTTGCGCAGGTGGGTCGTTATCCTGATCTGAATAGCTGTCTGGAGCAGATTAATCCAGGAAAAGTCTGGGCGTTGACAACTAAAGGTAGTCAGAACTACTCGACTGTCGAATTCAGTGCCGGTGATGTGTTGTTATTCGGACCGGAAACCCGGGGCTTGCCCAATGATGTTATTGAGTCGCTGCCCGCTGATCAGCGATTACGATTGCCGATGAAAGCCGATAGCCGCAGCCTTAACCTTTCAAACACGGTTGCAGTTATGGTGTATGAAGCCTGGCGGCAGTTGGAGTTTGGTGGAGAGAAGTAAAAAGAATCCCTCAGATGTATATAAAAAAAACCGGACATTGCCCGGTTTTTAAGTATCAGAAATACTGAAGATTAGTGCTGAGCTTCGTTGCCAGCTTCTTCCTGGGCGCGCTGCTGCATCTGCTGTGCGTATAGTGCGTCGAAGTTAACCGGAGCTAGCATCAGGGCAGGGAAGCTGCCTTTGTTGACCATGTTGTCTACGGCTTCACGAGCGTACGGGAACAGAATGCTTGGGCAGAATGCACCGAGTGTATGGTGTAGTTCAGCTTCACCCAGACCGGCGATAGTAAAGATACCAGCCTGTTGAACTTCGACCAGGAATGCAGTGTCGTTGTCATTTTTAGCTGTTACGGTCAGAGTCAGTACCACTTCAAAAACACCTTCATCCAAAGAAGATGTAGCAGTGTTCATGTCCAGGTTGACATCAGGTTGCCACTGTTTAGTGAACATCTGTGGTGAGTTAGGCGCTTCAAAAGATGCATCTTTCAGGTAAACACGCTGAATTGCGAATTGTGGCGCCTGTGGCTCTTGTTGTTGGTTTGCTTCGTTCTCGGCCATTATCTTATTTTCCTGTTAGTAATTTATTAGCTGCTCAGCAGTGGGTCCAGCTTGCTTTGATGTTCCAGAGCAAAAAGGTCATCACATCCGCCGATATGCAGATCTTCAATAAAAATTTGAGGGACAGAAGTGCGACCACTTAACTCGATCATCTCCTGACGTTTAGCAGGTTCAGCTTCGATGTTAATTTCACTATAGGTCAGGCCCTTGTGATCAAGCAGCATTTTCGCTCTGCGACAAAAAGGGCACCAACTGTTGCTATAAATAGTGATCGCTTTCATCTTATTTAATAACCGGCAGGCTCTGAGCTCGCCATTCGGTCATACCGCCAGACAGGCGGATAACATTTTCAAAGCCTGCGGCTTTAAGTTTCTTGCTGGCAGAACCTGCAGTCTGTCCCAGGTTGCATACAACAATAACCGGCTTCTGCTTATGCTTTTCCAGTTCAGTCATACGATTATCCAGTTCGGTAACCGGGATATGGACAGCGTTAGTGATATGACCGGTAACAAACTCTTTCTTAGGACGGATATCTAAAATGACCGCGTTTTCTTTGTTGATCATGCGGGTTGCTTCGTGAGTGCCGACAGATTTTCCAGCTTTCATCTGTTCAGTCCAGAGCAGCATTGCCAGGGTAAGAGCCCAGGCGGCTACCAGCATAAAGTTGTTAGTTGCAAAATCGAGCACTTGTTCCATCGTTCTTTATATCCGGCCAGTCGCACAACCTTGTTTTGATAGCGTCAGCTATCAGTTGGGAGTGCATGATAGTTTGAAAGCGGGTAAGTATACCCTGCAAAGGCAAAACAGGTAACAACCTGAGGCTGAAATCCGGATTAAAAATTAACAATTCAAGGGTTAATTGACCTACTGTCTTTATCTGATGCGTAATAGGGCGAGAATTCGCTATCATTATCATTTCCCAGTAAAATGCACAGCCTCTGAAATTACTCTGAATGACAAAGACTCCTATGACTGATCAGCGTGCTCCGAAAGCGTTAATTATCCTCGATGGTTTTGGTGTGGAACAGACCGAATCCAGCGCCATAGCAACTGCCAATACACCCACCTGGGATCGTTTGATGGCCAATGCGCCTCATAGCCGTATAGCAACGTCTGGGTTGGCGGTAGGTCTGCCTGATGGTCAGATGGGTAACTCCGAAGTGGGGCACATGAATATCGGTGCTGGTCGGGTGGTATATCAGAACTTTACCCGTATCAGCAAAGCCGTCGATGAAGGAACATTGTTTGAAAATGAGGCATTGGCCACTGCTATTGATAAAGCGGTTGCTGCCGGTGGTGCTGTACATGTAACGGGTTTGTTATCGCCCGGTGGCGTACACAGCCACGAAGAGCACATGTTCGCATTGCTGGAAATGGCAGTAAAACGCGGCGCTAAGCAGGTTTTCCTGCACGGTATTCTTGATGGCCGGGATATGCCGCCACGCAGTGCAGAACCTTCAATTAAAGCCGCTGAAGCTAAGTTTGCTGAGCTGGGTGTAGGTGCCATCGCTACGATCGTTGGACGTTACTTTGCCATGGATCGGGATAACCGCTGGGATCGTGTTCAACTGGCCTACGATGCAATGACGAAAGGTCAGGCGCCTTGCTATGAAACATCTGCTCTGAATGCGTTAAATAATGCGTATGAGCGGGATGAGAATGATGAGTTTGTTCAGGCAACCAGTATTCTGGGTGAAGATGGTCAGCCCAAAGGTTTGGTACGAGACGGCGATACGGTTATCTGTGCTAATTTCCGGCCTGATCGGGCGCGTGAGATTACCCGTGCCTTTGTAGATACAGATTTTGATGGTTTTAACCGCAGTGTATCGCCAAAGCTGTCAGATTACGTGATGATGACTGAATACGCGTCTAGCATTGTTGCAAGCTGCGCGTATCCGCCGACAAAACTGATCAATAGTCTGGGGGATTTCCTGGCCCAGCAGGGCAAGACACAGCTACGGATAGCCGAAACTGAAAAGTATGCCCATGTTACCTTCTTCTTTAATGGTGGTGAGGAACAGCCATATAACGGAGAGGATCGTATTCTGGTGCCATCTCCTGATGTAGCGACATATGACCTCAAGCCAGAAATGAGTGCCCCTGAGGTGACCGAAAAGTTAGTTGCTGCTATTGGTAGTGGAAAATATGATCTGATTGTCTGTAATTTTGCTAATCCGGATATGGTAGGTCACACCGGTAATTTTGATGCTGCAGTGAAAGCGGTAGAGGTCATCGATCAGTGTATTACCGAGGTTTTGGCAGCGATGGAAAAAGTAGCTGGAGAAACACTGATTACTGCCGATCATGGTAATGTGGAGTTAATGGTTAACCCTAAAACAGGGCAGGCACATACAGCGCATACTATCTGGCCGGTTGCCTTGGTATATGATGGTCCGCGGCGCGCAGAACTGCAGCTTAAAGATGGTGCCTTGTGTGATTTGGCACCAACGCTGCTGGCGTTGATGGGACTGCAACAGCCTGAAGAGATGACCGGCCAATCGCTGGTCTGATAGGGAAAGGAACAGGGCCGCTCATTGAGCGGCCGTTTTATATATGCTGAGAAAACTGTTACTGGTTTTACTGACTATCGGCCTGATAAGCCCTACGGCAACTGTAATCGCTGCGCAAGAGAAGGCGACAACAGGGCAGATTAATGAGCTGAAAAAGAATATTCGTGAACTGGCTCAGACCTTGGGCGAGATTAAAGGTGAGCGAAAGTCTGTTCAGAAAGAACTGCGTCGCACCGATAAAATGATCGGTGAACTGGCCGGTGAGTTGCTGCGCTTAAATTCACAATTAAAAGGTGCTGAAAAGCGCTTGTCAGGCTTAGAAAAACAGCGCAAACCCCTACTGACCTCATTGCAGAAGCAGGCGGTAAAGTTAGAGACGCAGCTGCGCCAGCAATACAAAACCGGGAGTCAGCCCCGGTTGCAGTTACTGCTTACTCAGCGAGACCCTGAGCAGGTGTCACGTATGCTGAGTTACTACGACCGTATTAATCAAACCTTATCGCTTAGTTTAAAGTCGTTTCGTAATGACCTGGCTAAACTGGACCAGACCGAGCAGGATATCCGTTCTTCACAACAGGATATTTTTGATCGGCGTGACCTTATGCGTGCCCGATCGCAGGACTTAGAAGGCGTTCGTCAGGAGCGTAAAAAAGTGCTGGTGGCGATTGAGGGGCAGCTGAAGAGTGGTAGTCAGCAGTTGAAGACGATGCAGGCGAATCAGAAACGGCTTGAATCGTTATTGACCCAGATCCGAACCTCTATTGAAAAAATTGCGATAGGTGGTGATGAACGATCCTTCCGAGAGCTTAAGGGACGTTTGGTCTGGCCAGTAAAAGGCAAGATTACCCGGGGCTTTGGCAATATTCGTGATGGCATTGGCTACGAAGGTATTCTGGTGGCTGGTCGGTCTGGCCGTTCAGTTAAAGCGGTTCACCATGGGCGGGTGGTTTTTTCAGACTGGCTACGGGGTTATGGCTTGTTAACAATTGTTGATCATGGGGGCGGCTATATGAGCCTTTATGGCCACAACGAAACCCTGCTAACCGATGTTGGCGAATGGGTTTCTGCCGGTGATCAGGTAGCAACGATAGGTAGTAGTGGTGGTAGTACAAAACCGGGGCTCTATTTTGCAATCCGGTATAAAGGAAAGGCCAGCGATCCGGTTAAATGGCTGGCGAGAAGGTAGTTAGTACGGTTATGCTGTCTGATAACAGTCTAATATTTACAACACGTTACAAAAAAGGATTAACCATGACGCTGAAGCAACAGTTATCCAGTCTGTGTCAGCCGCTGTTATTTACCTGCCTGCTGGCCGGTTCAGTGACCGCCTTGAATGCCGCAGAGTCTGATCCAGCGGCTAATCAGGATAAAGCTCAGGGAATTCCGTTGGAAGAGATTCGCCTGTTCACTGAAGTGTTTGAGCGTATTAAAAATGCTTATGTAGAACCGGTTGATGATGCAAAGCTTCTGGAAGACGCTGTACGTGGCATGCTAGCGGGTCTCGACCCTCATTCAGTTTATCTTGAGCCTGAAGCTTTTACTGACTTACAAAGTCATACCAGTGGCGAATTCGGTGGACTGGGTATTGAAGTGGGAATGGAGGATGGTTTTGTCCGGGTTATCACTCCCATCGATGATACGCCTGCTGAGCGGGCCGGTGTAAAAGCCGGAGACCTGATTATTAAGCTGGGTGATCAGCCGGTTCAGGGGATGGATCTTAATGACGCTGTTAAGCTGATGCGCGGTAAGCCGGGTTCAGAGTTAATTCTCACCGTGGTACGGGATGGTGAAGATAAACCGCTGGAAATTACCGTTGTCAGAGATGTTATCCGGGTTGCCAGCGTTAAGAAGCGGATGTTAGACAGTAATGTCGGTTATCTGCGTATTACCCAGTTCCAGGTTAATACCGCTAAAGATCTTACACGCGCTGTTGAAAAACTAACAAAACAGAACGAGCTGCAAGGCATAGTTCTGGACCTGCGTAATAATCCAGGTGGTGTATTGAGAGCGGCTGTCGAGGTAAGTGATGCTTTTCTTGAGCAGGGGTTAATTGTCTATACTCAGGGTCGTTTGCCTAATTCAGAGCTCCGATATAACGCAACCTCTGCAACCTTGATCGGGGCTGAAATACCTCTGGTTGTGTTGATTAACCAAGGTTCGGCATCGGCTTCTGAAATTGTAGCCGGAGCGCTTCAGGATCAGGGGCGCGCGGTTATTATGGGTGTAGACAGTTTTGGTAAAGGTTCAGTGCAAACCATATTGCCGCTGAACAAAGATCGGGCAGTTAAGCTGACTACCGCCCGCTACTATACTCCTGATGGCCGCTCCATACAGGCGCAGGGAATAGTGCCTGATATCTATGTTGGGCAAGCTGATATCAGTTTAAAAGAGAGTGGCGACTTCATTAAAGAACGTGACCTGAGTGGTCATCTGGAAAATGGCGAAAATAACGGGGCAAAACAGGCTGATACTAAAGCCTCATTAGCAGAAACTGATTTCCAGTTATATGAAGCGCTGAATTTGTTAAAAGCCCTGGCTATAGTAAAAACGAATAAAGTTGCTGAAGCAGAAGTTAAAGCTGAAGTTGAAGCCCAGCCGGTGACTGCTGAGTAACTATGTTGTTATTCAGTGGCGTTGGTTTTCATATCCGAAGGGCGATTGCCTCTGTTATACCGGTGCTGGTTTTGTATGCCGCATTCATTGCTCCGGTAGCCGCAGAAACGCGTCAGCCCAGGCTTATCGTTGTCATCGATGATCTTGGGGATAATCTGAGTAAGGGCATGGCCGCTATTAATCTGCCAGGCCCTGTTGCCTATGCTTTCCTGCCACATACCCCGCATAGCGTTACTTTGGCTGAAATGGCGCATAGCCAGGGTAAAGAGGTGATGCTGCATGCACCCATGGCCAATACCGCAAGTTTAAGGTTGGGTCCGGGAGCGCTGACTAATCAGTTGAATCGTGCTCAGCTGCAGAAGGTGCTGCAGAGTGATATAGCTGCAATACCCCATGTATCTGGTGTGAACAACCATATGGGAAGTCTGCTGACCCAGCAGCGCCATAAGATGGACTGGGTAATGGATGTGCTGGCAGAAGAGGGGTTGTTCTTTCTTGATAGTGTGACGACCACTAAAACTATGGCCTGGAAGTCAGCTTATTCTAAGGGCATCCCCTGGTTGATGCGGGATGTGTTTCTGGACCATAAACAGACCACCGAGTTTGTTGATCAACAGTTTCAATATGGTTTGAAATTAGCCCGGCAGCAGGGCTTTGCTGTACTTATTGGCCATACTTATCCTGTCACTGTGGAATACCTGCGTGAAGCCTTACCCCGGTTAGGGGTGCAAGGGATTCAGCTGGTGGCCCCAAGTGGTTTTTTGCTACAGCAATCTGAAGCGCGACGATTGGTGGATGCCCGACGAGCTGAGCGACGTTTTAGGCAGCGTTGTAAACAAGGGCAAGGCAGTTGCGATGATGTTCTGGCACAGACTAGAGCGGAAACTTTAGAACAGTAGCAGTGCATCCCAGATTAGCTTTAAGCCGATCAGAATAGTCAAGGTTTCAAATAACCGCTTTATAACTTTGTTACCTTTACTCAGGGCGATGTGACTGCCTGTGTAAGCACCTATGACAGCGCCAATAAGCAGGGCAGGTAGCCAGTCCCATTGAGGTGGCTGCTGTACTGCCACGGTAATTGCTCCAGAACCATTCCAGAACAATCCAACTAATACTAATACATAGGCAACTGAGGTTTTGTAATCGAGCCCAAACCAGCGAATTAGCCACAATGTGACGAATAAGCCTGTGCCTGATGTCAGTGAACCGTTCAGAATACCAATAAAACAGAGTACCGCGCCGCCTGTTAGCATACCGCTAAGGTGGCGATTACGAGGCTGATGCTGCAGTCCTAACTGAGGCTTAAACACCGAATACAGACCTAAGCCTGTTGTTAGAATACCCAGACTTAAAATGGTTAGTCTCTCCGGTAACTGCAGAATAATAATCCCCCCCAGAACAACGCCAGGAAGGCCTGCAGCCAGAATAAACAGGCAGAACTTTAAGTTAAGGGTTTTTTCGCGCATATGGCGAAGGGTTGCGCCAATGCCCAGGGCGACGCTGGCGATTTTGTGTGTAGATAGTGCGGTGCTGAAGCTTAACCCCAAAAACAGAAGAACCGGCAGTTGTAACAGGCCTGCTCCGCCCCCTGCCATTGCTGACAGACCATTGGCCAGTAAAGAGATCAACAGTAAACCCAGTTGTTCAATCATTGGATAGTGTTCGTAGGCTTGTTTTTATCAGCTTATCCTTATTGAAAAGGGCTGAGAATGGGATGTTCAGCAAGACCAGTTGTTACGAGAGAGTATACGTAACAACTGGTTGCCAGGGCGTCAGTAAGAGATACTAACGGGCCGCAGCTACGGCAATAACGCTCCACTGATCTGTCCAGTTTATCGTCGGGCGAATCTTAAATTCACTACGAACAAACTGACGAATCCGACCTTCAGCGCAAGCCAACATTAAATTAGCTGTGGCGCCACCGGGAAGCTCGGTACGCAGGCCTTCGCTCTGTTCAGCGGTACGCATAATCTGTTTAAGCTGAGTTTCCAGCCGTTCAAAAAACTGATTGATACGCAGGCGCAGTCGATCAGTTTCACCGGACAGAGCATCGCCGGTCAAAATCCGGGCCATGCCCGGATTCTTCTCAACGAATGCCAGTAGCAAAGTAAGAATCTGTTCACACTGTTTCATCGCATTGGCATCAGAGCCGGTGATGATATTAATACGGCTGAACACCGTATCTTCGATGAAGGCGATCAGGCCTTCAAACATCCGAGCCTTACTGGGGAAGTGGCGATACAGTGCCGCTTCAGAAACGCCGACATGCTTAGCCAGTGCCGCAGTAGTAATCCGGGCACCCGGATCATTTTCCAGCATCATTGCCAGAGATTGAAGAATCTGTTCCCGGCGGGAAAGTTTCTCTTGAGCGTCCATGTATTAAACCTCAGGCAGTTGATTAGTAATCAGGGTACCGACACCTTCATCGGTAAATATTTCTAGCAGGCAGGAGTGTTCAACCCGGCCATCGATAATATGAGCACTAGTTACGCCGCTCTTAACTGCGCTCAGTGCACAGTCGATCTTAGGCAGCATGCCACCATAGATGGTGCCATCAGCAATCAGTTCATCGACTTGTTCGGTGGATAATCCGGTCAGGACGTTATCCTCTTTATCCATCAGTCCGGCAATGTTGGTCAGCAGAATCAACTTTTCCGCTTTCAGGACTTCAGCCACTTTACCTGCGACCAGATCAGCATTGATGTTATATGATGCGCCGTCTTTGCCTACACCAATAGGGGCAATGACCGGGATGAAATCAGAGTTAACAAGCATATCCAGAACATCAACGTTGACATGCTCTACTTCGCCAACGTGACCGATATCGATAATTTCAGCGGCTTCCATTTCCGGTGTTTTGTGCTTCACTTTTAATTTGCGGGCACCCAGTAACTGACCGTCTTTACCGGTCATGCCTATCGCTTTGCCACCGTTATTGTTGATCAGACCAACGATATCTTTGTTTACCATACCGCCCAGAACCATCTCGACGACGTCCATGGTCTTGGTGTCGGTGACCCGCATACCATTTACAAAGTGAGATTCGATGGATAGTTTTTCCAACAGGTCTCCGATCTGTGGACCGCCACCGTGGACAACGATCGGATTAATACCGATCAGTTTCATCATAACGATGTCGCGGGCGAAGCTGTTTTTAAGCTTCTCATCAATCATGGCGTTGCCGCCGTATTTAATAACAGCGGTTTTACCGGCGAATCGTTGGATATAAGGCAGTGCTTCGCTAAGTACGTTAGCGGTATTAATCGCTTCTTTACGCGTCAGTGGCATTCTATATGTCTCTGTTTGCAGTGTTTGTGTCGTTTGTAACTGCTAACTCCGGTATTTGCAAGCCGGGATTAACCAGTTTAAGTTTTTCGAGTAAAATATTGCTGATTCTTAGCAAGGCCTGTTGATTGCCCGCTTCTATTCGTAGAGTCAGCATTGGTGTGGTATTCGATGCACGGATGCCGAACCAGCCATCGTTAAACTCTACCCGCAGACCATCGATGGTAAATATATCGGCATCGGCAAATGGCTGCTGGCTGAGTTGATTTATCAGTTCAAATTTATCTTCATCAGCGATTGGAATGTTAATCATCGGTGTTGAAGGGAGTGGCTGGAACGGGTTAAAGAGTTCGGTTGCAGCAACCCCCGAGCTGCTTAATAGCGCCAGAAAGCGTACGGCGGCATAGAGCGCGTCATCAAAGCCGTACCAGTGATCGGCAAAGAAGATGTGACCGCTGAACTCACCACCAAACAGTGCGTTTTTTTGCTTCATGTGGTTTTTAATCATCGAATGACCACATTTCCACATCGTTGCAATGCCACCTGCTCGTTCAATAAGGTGGCGTAACTGCAGTGAGCTTTTTACATCATAAATTATTTCACTGCCGGGATGATCTTTTAGTATCTGCTCACTAAACAAGCAGAGTAACTGATCCGGGGTGATGATCTGTCCGGTTTCAGTTACCAGAGCCAGGCGGTCGCCATCACCATCCAGGGCCAGCCCTATATCAGCCTGTTGCGCTTTAACAGCGCCAATAAGGTCCTGCAGATTTTCGGGTTTCTCGGGATCCGGGTGATGGTTAGGGAAGTTACCGTCAACATCGCAAAACAGGGCTGTAGTATCGCATCCTAACAGTTCGAGAAGAGCTTCAATCCAGGGGCCGGGTACGCCGTTACCACAATCAACAATCACTTTTAACGGTCGGGTTAGTTGCTGGTCTTGCTGTAGCCGCTTTAGATAAGCTGACTGAATAGTTTCGCTGTGTCGTTCGCCTGAGCCCTGGTAAAGGTTGTTGTTGCTAATACGCTGATATAGCTGATCAATCTCCTGACCAGACAAAGTATGGCCGTCGAGCATGATCTTGAAACCGTTATAATCTTTCGGGTTATGGCTGCCAGTAATCATGACGCCTGAGCCATTTCCCAGCTCTATAGCGCCATAGTAAAGCGCAGGAGTAGGTAACAACCCGAGCTCAATAACGTTGATGCCCGTAGCTAATATGCCGCGAGTGAGTGCCTGGTTAAGTTCCGGGCTGGAAAGGCGACCATCGTAACCGGTACAGATCAGGCTAAGGTCCCGGTCTGTCGCTTCGGAACCTATCGCACGGCCGATCAGTTCGGCGTCGGCAAGGCTGAGAGTTTCAGGGTAAATACCACGAATATCATATGCGCGAAAAATGCTTCGGTTAAGCGTCTTAGTCAACGGCAGTATATCCTTGTAACTCTTTTTCGTTACTCTTTCTTGTAACTGTTTGTCGTAGCACTTTTCGCAATGACTTATTTTAGATCAACTGCCCGGTTTGGCTGATCCTGTCTGAGCCTGTGCGATTATTTCAACCAGCTTCGCTGCCAACTGACGTTTGCTGCATAAAGGTAATTCCTTTATCGAGTCTATTGAGATAACAGAGACTGCATTATCGTCACTGTTAAACCCAATATCACTGCGGGACACATCATTGGCAATGATCAGGTCAAGGTTTTTGCGTACCAGTTTGCCCTGGGCATAACCGATGACGTCTTTTGTCTCTGCTGCAAAACCAACGGTGAAAGGTTTATTCTCAAGCGCGGCAACAGTGGCGACAATATCCGGGTTTTTAACCAGATGTAACTCCATTATCTCCTCTTTGCCTTTCTTCATTTTATGCTCGGCAATCGCTGCTGGCCGGTAGTCTGCAACCGCCGCGGATGCGATAAAAATATCGCACTGGCTAACATGATTCAGGCTGGCTTCCAGCATCTGCTCAGCGCTTTCAACCATAACGCGCTGACAACGCGCTGGCGCAGGCAAGTTAACAGGACCACTGATAAGGGTTACCTGGGCGCCGGCATCAATAGCGGCTTCAGCCAGGGAGTAGCCCATCTTGCCGGAACTGTGATTGCTGATATAACGAACGGGATCGATAGCTTCACGGGTCGGACCTGCAGTAATGACAACATGCTGGCCTGCCAGCAGACCGCGATCAAACATCTCAGCGGCTTGTTCGGCAATCTGTAGTGGCTCAAGCATTCTACCAGGGCCGGTATCCCCACAGGCTTGTTCACCTGATGCCGGGCCAAGCAATCGAACCCCTTTCTGTTGTAAGCTGGCGGCGTTGTTCTGGGTTTGCTGGTCACGCCACATGGCCTGGTTCATTGCAGGCGCCAGGACAATGGGCGCATCAGTTGCAAGGCAGACTGTGGTTAACAGGTCATTACCTTGCCCGGCATCCATACGGGCCATAAAGTCTGCACTCGTAGGTGCTATCAGAATCATATCAGCCCACTTAGCCAGCTCGATATGACCCATGCCAGCTTCTGCTTCAGGGTCCAGCAGATGCAGATTAACCGGATGTCCTGAAAGCGCCTGCATGGTCAGCGGGGTAATAAATTCGGTGGCGGCAGGAGTCATAACAACCCTGACATCCGCACCTGCCGTCTTAAGAATACGGGTCAGTTCAGCGCTCTTATAAGCGGCGATGCCGCCGGTGATACCTAAAATAATCTGTCTGTTAGTTAGTCTCTGCATACCGGGTAACTACTATATCTGGGCTAAATCGGGAGCCATAAGATACCACAATCAAAGGTGGGTCACATATCAGCGATACAGCTTTTATTACACCTATATAGATTTATAGGTGATTCTGCCAGGTAGTATCGGGTTGTTTTGCATGATTCATCAGGCCTGCTGTTTTAACGAAAGCTTTTAAGAAGGACTATTATTAGCGAATGACAGGACGTCAGGAGATGCGATATGACAATCAGGGATTGGCCCTCAGCAGAACGACCGCGGGAAAAACTATTACAACAGGGAGCCGGGTCGCTATCCGACGGTGAATTACTGGCTATATTTCTGCGTACCGGTGTTAAAGGAAGTAGTGCGGTAGATCTTGCACGTCAGTTATTACAGAGGTTTGGTGGTTTGCGTGCATTGATTTCAGCAGATCAGAAAAGCTTTTGTCAGGAAGTTGGGCTGGGACCGGCCAAATATGCTCAGTTACAAGCGGTATTAGAAATAAGTCGTCGCTGCCAATCTGAAAAACTGCAGCGGGATTCGGTATTAGAGTCACCGGATGCAGTGCGGGATTATCTACGGTTACAGCTGGCTGACCGGCAGCGAGAAGTATTTGCCTGTTTGTTTCTTGATAATCAACATAGAGTGATCTGTTTTGAAGAACTGTTTCAAGGAACTATCGATAGTGCGACAGTGCATCCTCGAGAAATAGTTAAAGTGGCCCTGAGTCATAATGCAGCCGCAGTGATACTGGCGCATAATCACCCTTCGGGGGTGGCCGAACCCAGTCAGGCAGATCGCAATATTACTTTGGTCATCAGGGATGCACTACAAATACTGGATATTCGCTTGCTGGATCATATGGTTGTGGGCGATACCCAGGTTATTTCACTAGCGGAACAGGGCGTGATCTGATTGTAATGCTGTCTTGGTTTTCAGGGATGCGTTGCAATTATTGGATATCCGCTTGCTGGATCATATGGTTGTAGGTGATACCCAGGTTACTTTATCTGACAGAACAGGATGTGATCTGAGGATTAAGAATTAATTACTATTTACGGTAGCGGGCAGGGTTTAATTTCTGTACAATGCGCGCTCTTCTATCCACCGGTACGGGATTTCGTCTGAGTTCGGACGCTCCGCCTGAGGATGAATAAGTTACCCAGTTTTTCGGGATAACCACTTTTCATTCAATAAGTATCTGATAGAAGGTTAATGAACTTAGTTAAAAGGTATTTATAATGTCTCGAGTTTGCATGGTTACAGGTAAGCGTCCTGTAACAGGGAACAACGTTTCCCACGCACTGAACCGTACTCGCCGTCGTTTCCTGCCAAACCTGCATTGGCATCGTTTCTGGGTTGAGAGCGAGCAGAAGTTTGTTCGTCTGCGTGTTTCTTCTAAAGGTATGCGTATCATCGATAAGAAAGGTATCGATGTTGTGCTGGCTGACGTTCGTAAGAACGGCGTTAAGGTTTAAGGAGCAGTACAATGCGCGATAAGATTAAGATGGTTTCTTCTGCTGGTACTGGTCACTTCTACACCACTACTAAGAACAAGCGTACTACTCCAGACAAGCTGGAAATGAAAAAGTACGATCCTGTTGTTCGTCAGCACGTTATGTACAAAGAAGCTAAGATTAAGTAATAATCTGGCATCGAAAAAAAACCCGGCTGGTCCGGGTTTTTTTGTGCCCGTCTCCTCTACACAGAATCCGTCTATGCCAGAATTACCCGAAGTTGAAACAACCCGAAGAGGGATCGAACCTTATCTGACCGGCGAAACCGTTGTCGATCTTGTCGTTCGTCAACCTAAGTTACGCTGGCCAATACCTGATGACCTTTTATTAAAAGTTAAAGATCAGCGTATAGCATCGGTTGAGCGTAGGGGTAAGTACCTGTTGCTTCACTTCCCAGCCGGGGCGGTAATGATCCATCTGGGGATGTCGGGTAGTTTGTACCTGGTCGCGGCAGAGCAGCCTGCGGCTTACCATGATCATGTTGATCTGGTGCTAAGCAGTGGCAGAGCGCTACGCTTAACCGATCCCCGTCGTTTTGGCTCTGTGCTTTGGCAGGATAAAGGCACGAGCCATGCACTATTAGCTAAGCTGGGTCCTGAGCCTTTATCAGATAGTTTTAATGCTATTTATCTGACACAGTGCTGTAAGGCCCGTAAACAAGCGATTAAGCAGTTTATTATGGATAGTCATGTGGTAGTGGGTGTGGGGAATATTTATGCCAACGAAGTGCTGTTCAGTGCCGGTATTCACCCTAAGCGTCAGGCTGGGAAAATATCTGTAGCCAGGCTGTCGATATTGGTAGAAGAGATAAAAAAGGTATTGTCCCGGGCGATTGAGCAGGGCGGCACGACATTGAAAGATTTCGTCGGTGGTGATGGAAAACCGGGTTATTTTAAACAGGAACTGCAGGTCTACGGGCGGGGTGATCAACCTTGTACTGTATGTGAAACAACTTTAAAAGAGATCCGGCTGGGACAACGCAGTACGGTATATTGTCCGGAGTGTCAGCGCTGATGGGAATTTTAGACCCTTTATTAAAACCAACGCCGACTGGTGGTGAAACCTGTCCAACCCGTGAGGATCTACAGCGGGCGTTGGGGAGTGGCCTGTTTCTGCAAAAGAGAGAGACGTTTCACGTGGGTGATCTGCCTGTTCATTGTGAGATCTATGAACATAGTGCGAATGCCCCTGTATTAATCTTCCTGCCAGGTATCGGAACCTATGGTGAGTTGTATGCAGCGATGCTGTCACACTTATCGGATAAAGGCTTTAATGTGGTCGCGATTGATCCTCCTGGACATGGTTACTCGGGTGGGGAGCGTGGTTGTTACACTGTCGATTTGGTCCGGGACACAGTCGAGCTGGTTATTGATGCGCTTGAACAGCGTTACGACGGTCCTGTATATCTCTATGGTTACTCAATAGGGGCGCTACTGGCCGTTGCGGTTGCAGAACAGGATAGTCGTATTACTAAAGTGGTCTGTGGCACATTGCTAACAACAGAAGTTCCTCCTGATTTTTTTCATTATCTGGGGTGGCAATGGACCTGGGGTAGCGCCATGCTGTTTCCCCACCTCAAAGTACCGCTTTCATTGCTGGTGGATTACGATCAGTTACTGGCGGGGCATCCGGCAGGTAAGCTGATTAATCAGGATCCGATGCTGGTTCTGGACTATCCCTTCAAAACACTCTCCAGCCTGTTTAGTCATAAATCAGGTATCATGCAGCGTGAGTATCCGTTTCAACTGGCTATTGTTCAGGGTGATGCGGATGAAGTTTTATCGGTCGGTTATAGCCGTCGGGTTGCTGAGCAAGCGAAACAACCGATTGAGCTAATTACGGTGCCTGGTGAGGGGCATATGATGCCACTTACCGCACCTCTCAAACTGGCAGGCATCATAGCTGACTGGTTACATACTTGACGGCTATATTTAAGTAAATCCTTAACGATTTACTTTATCTGATGCGATATATCTCCAACGCTTTAACATTATTTCTTGTTCTATTTACGCTGATAAACAGTGCTTTTGCCGATGCTCAGTTAAACCTGACTGAGCAAGAGCAAAGCTGGTTAAGTCAAAACAAGCGGTCTGTTGTCGTTGGTGTCGCTATTATTCCCCCTTACCTTTCCAATCCGGATAAAAAATCGGGTGCTGAGGGACTTTCCCTGGATTACCTGAAGCTTATTGA
The DNA here is from genome assembly GCF_003858655.1 of Amphritea balenae. Classification (GTDB taxonomy): domain Bacteria; phylum Pseudomonadota; class Gammaproteobacteria; order Pseudomonadales; family Balneatricaceae; genus Amphritea; species Amphritea balenae. The sequence continues at coordinate 17,558 of NZ_RQXV01000011.1, read as the reverse complement.
AGATAACCTGGATACAACATTTCAGTATAAGATTTTTGATAACTATGGAGCGATGATTCGAGCGGCTAAACAACGTGAAATAGATCTCGTGTTTGCCATTTCAAAGAATTTTGAGCGCTCTGAGTATCTGGATTTCACTCCGGTATATTCACATCTGGCGAATAAAATATTTACCCGGAAAGGTCACTTCGACAAGGCGGAAATGACCGACTTTGTCGGGAAGCGCTTTGCTGTGCCTCGGGGGACGGCCCTGGTGAGTTATATATCAGGGCATTATCCTGGCATTGAACTGGTTCAGGTAAAGAGTTTAAGGGATGCATTTAGTTTACTGGCGGCGGGCGATGTTGATGGTGTTGGCTCTTATGCTTCTGCAGGTTATTTTTATACCCGCTTAGAAGGGATAGAGAATGTCAGTATTGTGGGTAGTGTGGGGTATGACTACCACATTAGCTTTGGTTCGAGAAATGACTGGCCTCTACTGGGGCAGGTGTTAAACAAAGCGTTGGCGAAGATTACTTCCGAACAGAGAAAACAGATTGAAGAGCGCTGGGTTCAGCCTGAAGATAGCCAGAGAGTTGATCTGAAGACGGTTGTTCAGTTATCAATATACATAGGTTTTGCTCTGCTATTAGCAGGATTTCTGGTGGTTTTATTGTGGAACCGCTCCCTCAAGCGAGAAATGGCGATACGGCTTGAAGCTCAAAAAGAAGTGCGCTTCCTGGCTTACCATGACGAATTGACATCGGTGTATAACCGCCTGTTTTTTGTTGAGTCACTGGCGGAGTTTACCCGTCTCCCTAGTAATGAGGCTAAGACCTCCTCAATAATTTTACTGGGTCTTGATAACTTCAGTCTTATTAATGATTTTCATGGTCATAAGATGGGAGATCAGATTCTACAGAGAGTTAGTCTGAGGCTGCCCTCACGATTATCAAATGGAGCAGTGCTGGCTCGGACCGGAGGGGATGAGTTTGCGATTTTATTGCGCCATAGTAGTAACCGGATTGAGCTGGGGCATCTGGCTGACTTACTGATTACCGAGATTAAAAGGCCAATAGTTTACGGTAATCAGAGCGTCGCTATAACAGCAACCGCTGGAATATCAGTGCAAACTGAAGTCCTGGATGATCCTATGAGGCTGATGGAGCAGGCGGATATAGCGCTACATGAGGCAAAGCGTAAGAATATTGGTGGTTATCTATTTTATGCTCATGAAATGAGCGAGACGTTGTTGGAAAACAAGCAGTTAGCAGAAGCGCTTATCGCAGCACTCAACTCTGATCAGTTCTACCTGAATTACCAACCGCAGGTTTCACTAAGCAGTCGTAAGGTCATCGGATTTGAAGCACTGGCACGCTGGAATCATCCGGTCAAAGGTAACATTCCGCCAGATCAGTTTATTGCTCTGGCAGAGCGGGAAGGGATTATTGTAACCCTGGGTGATCGGGTGTTGCAGTTAGCTTGTGATCAGGCGGTGAAGTGGCTGAGTGAAGGTATCGAGTTTGACCGTATAGCAGTCAATGTATCAGTTAAGCAGTTTGTTGAAACAGACTTTGTCAGTAAGGTGATGAATGCACTGAGTCTTTCTGGTCTGCCTGCGAATAAGCTTGAGTTGGAAATTACAGAATCATTGTTCTTGGGTGATAAGAAAGTGGCACTGGAAACAATGGATAAGCTGACATCTCAGGGTGTACGCTTCTCAATCGATGATTTTGGTACGGGTTTTTCTTCCCTGCTTTATCTTAAAGAATTACCTGTCGCTAAACTGAAACTTGATCAGGGATTTATTCGGGGAATAACAACGGATCACTCAAGTTTGCAGATAGTTAAGGCATCATTGCAGATGGGGCAAGCGCTCAATATGGCGGTCATTGCTGAAGGCGTTGAAACTCTCGAGGAGCAGCGCTTATTAGTGCAGCTTAATTGCGGTGAAGCTCAGGGGTATCTGTTTAGTCGTCCTGTCGCGGGAGATAAAGTTAACGCTGATCTGATGGAAGCCATTGCTGAGCACATGACGCCTGTAACTTAACAGTAAAGGTATTTTCATTCTTCTGTAATAGATTCGGAGCGACAATGTTGTAAAACAACATGCTTTGGATTTCAGTCTGATGAGTGTATTACAGCAGCGTTTTATTGCCTTCGATGTAAGTCTTTATTATTGGTGTTTTGGTGCCAGGCACTGGCCTCTTGCATCTACTGTCAGTCGTTCATTGTCAAAGCTGGGTGATGGCAGTCTTTATCTCATAATTGGTTTGTTGTTGGCATGGTTAGAGCCGGTACATGGAATCAATTTTTTGCTCACCGGATTACTCGCTTTTGCCATAGAGTTGCCGGTATATCTGTTTTTAAAGCAGACTATTAAGCGTGATCGGCCCTGTGATCGTTTCAACGATATAACCCCTCAGATTATCCCTGCTGATAAATTTAGTTTGCCTTCCGGTCACTCTGCTGCTGCCTTTGTGTTTGCCACATTGATCGGATTTTATTATCCGGACCTGATGCTACTGGCCTATGCTGTTGCCGGGCTTATTGGTCTGTCTCGTGTCTTTCTTGGTGTCCATTACCCGACCGATATTATCGCTGGATCTGTGTTGGGAGTTGGGGCTGGGCTATTGGGATTAGTTCTGAATAGCTTTCTGATATAGAGCGCTGTATATGAAACTTCTTTATGGTGTGCAGGCAACTGGTAATGGGCATATTACCCGCGCAAGAGTCATGGCTACGGCTCTTGCAGCAGAAGGTGTTGAAGTTGATTTTTTATTTAGCGGGCGTGACCCCGAAAAACTTTTCAATATGGAGATATTCGGTAACTATCGGGTGCATCGGGGACTGACATTTCATACCGAAAACGGAAAGATAAATCGCTGGCGAAGTGTAACTGGTAATAACCTTATTGAGTTAATGAGGGATATCCGGGCGTTGGAACTCAATGAGTATGATCTGATTATCAGTGATTTTGAGCCAATTAGTGCCTGGGCGGCAAAGCTTCAACAAAAAAGCTGTATTGGTATAGCGCATCAATATGCACTGCATTATCCGCTACCCGGGTCTGGAATGGGGTTGCTGACGAAGATGATAATGCGGTTTTTAGCGCCGGTGCAGCAGAAAATTGGCTTGCACTGGCATCATTTCAATCAATCGATTCTACCCCCTTTGACTGAGCCTAATATCTATCCGGTGTCTAAACGGTCGGGAATGATTCTGGTGTACCTGCCCTTTGAAAGTAAAAATCAAATTCGTGACTGGTTAATGCCATTTCAGGAGTTTGAGTTTCATGTCTACTCTGATGTAGACAGGCCGCAATATGATGGTCACATACTCTGGATGCCGCTCTCAAGACAAAAGTTTCAAGAGGCTCAGGCTTGTTGTGAAGGGGTGATTGCTAATTGTGGTTTTGGCCTGGCCAGTGAAGTGTTGCAATTGGGAAAAAAGTTGCTGACTAAGCCGCTTGCAGGTCAGCCCGAGCAGCTCTCGAATGCGGCAGTACTTAACGAGCTTGGCTTGGCTGAAGTGTTTACTGAATTTAAAGAAGAGCAATTCTATCGCTGGATTACTCAGCCGGATCCTGAGAAAGTTGTTTACCCTGATGTCGCTGTTGAACTGGCAAGGTGGATAAGTGGTGGTCGACGATTATCTCCAGAAGAGCTGGCCCAGCATTTATGGCGTGAACTAAAGTCTGAACCTAACTAGAAGTTTAAAAAAGATTAAGTGAAGGGGGATATAATTCAGGCAAAAAAAAGAGAGTGCTTAGTTCCCCTTAAGCACTCTCTTCGGTATGGCATCCATCTTCCGTGCGGTTAATCCAAGGCTTCCTGCCAGCTCTCCATGCTTCCTTTACCGCTTGTCTAGGCCGTCCGTTGTTCAGTCCTGAACTCTCTCAATCCCTGTGGCACATTGTCGTCTATCAGGAGTTTCCCGCATATAGGAAAAATTCCTAATTTCAGGTTTTTATTAAGATCAGGCCTTTGGACGGGTTGTTAAGTTCCTTAATCAGTTAATGATGATAGACAGCGAAACCCGTAGCACCTAAACTAGCTGAATCTTGTCGGGGTGCCTTAGGGAACCTACGATTAAGTCCCGCATTTTCTCTGTGGCGTTCGGGGCTTGTTCGTAGATTCCTTAGGCTGAGAGTATATAAACAACCCGCGAACCTGATCCGGCTAATACCGGCGTAGGAAACCGAGATAAACCGAAATGCCCTCCTTATGCAATGTCCGGTTTAGCTCATAAAAGCTGGATTTGTATCGATGTCAGAAATGAACATACCTATAGCGTTAACCATAGCGGGCTCCGATAGCGGTGGCGGTGCAGGTATTCAGGCCGATCTGAAAGCGTTTTCTGCCCTTGGCGTTTATGGCGCATCAGTCATTACTGCGGTGACCGCTCAGAATACTTGCGAAGTCCGTGCTATCCATCCAGTTCCACCAGAAGTTATTGCCGCACAGATTGATGCAGTATTTGATGACCTGAGGGTCGATGCTGTAAAAATTGGCATGCTGGGCGACGTAGATACAGTAGCGCGGGTGGCCGACAGGTTATTGCAGTATAAGCCTGAGCAGCTGGTGGTTGATCCGGTTATGGTGGCTAAAAGTGGTGATGCACTGTTGCTGGAAAATGCGGTCGCTATGTTGAAAAGTAAGCTGATTCCTCAGGCGACGTTGATTACGCCAAATTTACCTGAGGCGGCCGTGCTTTTGGGTTGCCCGGAACCAACCTCTGTTGCTGAAATGGAAACGGTGGTGCAGCAATTGTATCAACTGGGTGCCGCTGCGGTTTTGTTAAAAGGTGGGCATTTGGAATCGAGTGATGAGTCAATAGATCTGTTATTTGATGGGCAACAGATAACTCGTTTTTCAGCTCAACGTATTCCGACGGCCAATACCCATGGTACTGGCTGTACCCTGGCTTCGGCTATCACTGCCGGACTGGCATCCGGACTGGATGTAGTGGCAGCGGTAAAGCAGGCAAAAGATTATATTCACGCTGCTATTCAGGCAGCGGACACCCTTGATGTAGGGCTCGGGCATGGCCCGGTACATCATTTTTATAAGCTCTGGTCACCGAAGTAGTGACCGGATATTTCCAAGATAAGAAATACTCAAAAAGCAGGTAAAACAGATGGCAGATAACAATACAGATCAAGGCCACGGCGCTACAGTTCTGAGCCGCAGTGCTCAGGTTGATGAAGCTTCAGTTCAACCATTTCCAAGTTCCCGTAAGGTATATATCGAAGGCACCCGCCCGGATATCCGCGTACCTATGCGTGAAATTAGTCTGGATGATACGCCGACTGATATGGGTGGCGAGAAGAACGATCCTCTCTACGTATACGATACTTCTGGTCCGTACACTGATCCTGAAGTATCAATCGATGTGCGCAAAGGTCTGGCACCACTGCGGGCTGGCTGGATCGAAGAGCGTAACGATACCGAACAGTTAGATGGTCTGAGTTCTGAATACGGCCGTGGTCGTGAACAGGACCTGCGCCTGGATCACCTGCGTTTTGAACTGACGCGCAAGCCACTGCGCGCCAAAGAAGGTGCTAACGTTACTCAGCTGCACTATGCCCGTAAAGGCATTATCACGCCTGAGATGGAATACATCGCCATCCGTGAGAATATGAAACTGGCTAAAGCCAAGGCTGAAGGCAATGTGGTAGCGGAACAGCATCCGGGCCATAGTTTTGGTGCTCAGCTACCCGAAGAGATTACACCGGAATTTGTACGTCAGGAGATTGCCGAAGGTCGCGCGATTATCCCTGCCAACATCAACCACCCGGAAGTAGAGCCGATGATTATCGGTCGTAACTTTTTGGTCAAGATCAACGGTAATATCGGTAACTCTGCGCTGAGCTCCTCCATCGAAGAAGAAGTGGAGAAGATGACCTGGGGTATCCGCTGGGGTTCAGACACCATCATGGATCTGTCCACCGGTAAGAACATTCATGAAACCCGTGAATGGATCATGCGTAACTCGCCGGTGCCTATCGGTACAGTACCAATTTATCAGGCGCTGGAAAAAGTCAGTGGTGTGGCTGAAGACCTGACCTGGGAAGTGTTCCGTGACACCCTGATCGAACAGGCTGAACAGGGGGTGGATTACTTCACGATTCATGCCGGCGTACTGCTGCGCTATGTGCCGATGACGGCGAAACGGATGACCGGTATCGTATCCCGTGGTGGTTCGATCATGGCGAAATGGTGTCTGGCGCACCACGAAGAGAATTTCCTTTATACCCACTTTGAAGAGATCTGTGAGATCTGTAAAGCCTACGATGTTTCCTTCTCTCTGGGTGACGGTTTGCGTCCGGGCTCTGTTTACGATGCTAACGACGAAGCTCAATTCGCCGAACTGGAAACTTTAGGCGAGCTGACTAAGATCGCCTGGAAGCACGATGTTCAGGTCATGATCGAAGGCCCAGGCCATGTACCGATGCACATGATCAAAGAGAATATGGATAAGCAGCTGACCGAGTGTCATGAAGCACCGTTCTATACCCTTGGGCCACTGACCACCGATATCGCACCAGGCTATGACCACATCACCTCCGGTATCGGCGCGGCGATGATCGGCTGGTACGGTTGCGCCATGTTGTGTTACGTAACCCCGAAAGAACACCTGGGTCTGCCGAACAAAGATGACGTGAAGACCGGTATTATCACTTACAAGATCGCAGCACACGCAGCCGATCTGGCGAAAGGTCATCCGGGTGCTCAGATCCGTGACAATGCGATGTCTAAAGCACGTTTTGAATTCCGCTGGGAAGATCAGTTCAATATCGGTCTGGACCCGGATACTGCCCGTGCGTACCACGATGAAACCCTGCCGAAAGAATCCGCTAAAGTGGCGCACTTCTGCTCTATGTGCGGCCCTAAATTCTGCTCGATGAAGATTTCACAGGAAGTACGTAATCTGGATTCGACCGAAGTGGCAGCGATGCAAGCGGCGGCGGAGAAAGGCATGCAGGAGAAATCTGAAGAGTTTAAAGAAACCGGCGCTGAGATCTATCATAAGATCTAAAAAACCGAACGCGTTGCTTGTTCGATGCGGCTCCGCCGCGTCCGAGCACTACGTTTGTCCGAACGTTGCTGCGCAACTTGTCCGGAATTGATTAAGTTCAAAGGCGTTTTCACCACAGAGAACACGAAGGACACAGACGAAGAGCGAAAAAACTTTATGTTTAATCTTTTCTCAGTGTCCTCTGTGCCCTCCGTGGTAAATCATTTTTGTTTTTCCGCTCTTATCTTTTGGGGTTTTTCGGACGCGGCGAAGCCGCATCGGACAAACGTAGTGTTCGGACAAGTGAAACGATCGGACTTCGATGTTTTAAAGCGATCGGAATTCTAGCATTAGGGCTTGCGATCGATTCTTAAAGTTGTTGCAGTACTTTTTCAAATACGCGGAGATGATTTTCCAACGTTTGGGGGAGTGATTCTGTCAAAACGCCACCACTGTTTTCGGTGGCACCGATCATCATCAGATTATCGGCCATATCGAATGATTCGATCGTATAGCCATCCTGATCTGTTGCCGTACCTTCAATACGGTTGCTATAAAGCTGACCATCGAGGCTGTAGCCCCAGATGATTTTCTGCTGTGCCGCCATATAGCCCATTTCAAATGCAGTGCCGACATCCATACTAGGGCCGCGAAACGGCGTCATATTTGCGATGATGATATCGCAGCAATCCATTATATTGATATTAGCCTGGTAGATAGCTATACCAGCCGGGAATGGCTGCAGACCTTCAATATCCAGCTCAGTATCCAGAGGGAAATGGCCGCTAAAACCGTAGCGCAGGCATAGCGCTTTTTTTGCCGCTCCCAGTTCGACCGCGTTGGGCCAGAATACATCAGGCCCGGCCAGGTAGATCGAACGGTTTTGCTGATTACTCACCTAACTAATCTTCTAACAAGGGATGACCTGCAGGTAGCTGACGACTTATCCATAGTGCCAGTTTGTGTCTCATATTCGGTTCGTTATCTTCACCTTTTGCCAGAGGCTGAATTAGTTTGTCCAATACTAATAAACGATAAATTGCGGTGATTTTATTGCCGGCACTGTCTGTTGCTTCTATCTGACCTGCGCCCCGTTTCTGCATATATACAGCACCCACTCGGATCGCTTCTTTCACCAGTTCTGTTTCGTGTTTCAGTTTCTTCAAGGGGTACTCCATCAGCATTCTAAGATAGTGATAATTGTGCCAACTATGGCATAGGGCATAGAGTCGGGTAAAGGGCTTAAATACAGGGAAGTGGATCAGGGGAATAACGAAAATACAAAAGAGACCAGGACAGAGTGTCTGTCCCGGATCGCTTCTGTCTGAAACAGCGGATTTAGTGGCTAATCAGACCGTGGGGGGAGTCTGTCATAACTTTTTTAAATGTTGACTGGGAAAGGCACAGAAGATCCTGATGATCTCCCGCTTCCATATAGCAGTCGGGTTCTTCCGCCAGGTGATCATCCCAGATCATCTTCATATTGTAGGCTTGTGCTAAGGGTGGGACCGCACCTTTAGCGCAGTCGTTAAACAGAATTTTTACGTCCCGTTGTGCGGCAGGTGAAAATACCCGACCCATTTGGCGATTGATTGCATGTAGATCGACCCGTCGGTCTGAAGGTACTACTGCCATCATGAAGCCTTCGTCATCCCTGAGAACAACGCCTTTAGCCATGCGACGAGCAGGAACATGGGCAGCAATTGCTGAACTCAGTGATGTTTCCGCGTAGGGGTGGCGAATCAGGCGATAAGGGATATCTCCCCGATTAAGGAAGTTTTGCAATGTAGGTGAAACAGACATTTTTCAATCCTCCTGACAGTGTGCACTGCCTGTCTTGGAGTCTGTATTTTCGTTACTGTTATCAGTCGAAAATACCTTCACATATCGAAGGATAGTTCACAAATAGGGTATACTTCGGGACCAGTTTTCAATCACCGCGGCATCAATATGAAATACAGTATTATTCCAGTTACCCCGTTTCAGCAAAATTGCACCTTATTTTGGTGTGAAGAAACCAAGAAAGCAGCCGTTATTGATCCGGGCGGTGACATTGCACAGGTGATAGCCAAGGCCGAAGAGTTAGGTCTTGAGCTGGAGAAAATACTCCTGACCCATGCGCATATCGACCATGCCGGGGGCACTGCAGAGCTGGCTCAAAAGGCAGGTATTCCAATTGAAGGGCCACATATTGGCGATAAATTCTGGATCGATGGGCTGGCACAGCAGAGTCAGATGTTTGGCTTTCCTAATGTCGAGATGTTCGATCCGGATCGTTGGCTGGAAGATGGCGACACTGTCTCGCTGGGTAAGGAAATTTTGCAGGTATTGCATTGCCCCGGCCATACGCCTGGTCACGTTGTATTTTACAGTCCTGAGAGTCAGTTAGCGCAGGTGGGTGATGTATTATTCCAGGGCTCTATTGGTCGGACAGATTTCCCCCAGGGAGATCATGCAACACTGATCAGCTCAATCCGCGAAAAGCTATTTCCGTTGGGTGATGAGATCGCCTTTATTCCCGGGCATGGTCCTATGTCCACCTTTGGGCAGGAACGCAGAACTAACCCTTTTGTCAGTGACTCTCGGGGTTAATGCTGTCCGTCTTTTTTGTGGTTGATGACTTCTAAGTAGTTGATGGCTTCTAATTAGTTGAGGGCTTCTAATTAGTTGACGACTTCTTATTAGTTGATGACTCTGCGGTGGTTGATACGCCACCGCTGACAACAAAGGTAGTAACCTGTCCCGCTTCAGCGTTCATCGGTTCAATGAGATCACTGGCGACGATAATCAGGTTGCCGGCAAAGTTATAAGACTGAGGCAGGTATACTGCAACTTCATCGGTCAGACCGAAACTCTGCAGGTCGCTACAGGTCATAAATCCCATCGCTTTAATTGTTCTGTCACTATTCAGGCAGACAAGCACCGGCTGATCAAAGCTTTTCTTCTCTCCCAAAAGTGCATTAAACAGATCCCGTAACGAGTTATATAGTAGTTTAACCAGAGGGATTCGTTCCATCAGACTACCAATCGCCTGCATTAGGATGCGGGTCAGATAAAGAGAGCCAGCAATCCCCGTTAATATAATGACACCGATAGTAATCAGAATGCCCAGTAACGTTTCCGTAAGGCCGGGTTTCAGTCCGGGTATGAAGTAGGTTAGTGCTGAGCCTACTGCGGAAAACAGGGTTTCATCCAGAGCGGTAAAAATCAGAAAGACCAGATAGATAGTCAGAACGAATGGCAACAGGATCAAAAGTCCCTGAAAGAAAAAACGTAAAACAGTCTTCATGAATATAATTCCTGTTGAAACCCAGTAACGACGGGTGTTTTAGCTATAATTACCCCATGCGATAATAAGTGGGAGTAGATCAATGCATCAGATTAGTTATGGTGACTATCGAATCACTGCCATGGTCAGGCCCGTAGGTCGTAATCGTTGGCTGCTTGTGCCTAAAATCTATCATAAGGACCTTAAAGATACGATTTTCCATAATGCAGGAGAGCTGGAGCAGGTACCTGAGAATCAGGTGATGGCCAATACCGAAGAGGAAGCGATCAAGCAGTGTTTTGAATTAGGTAAATTGGTGATTGATGCTGATCTTCATTAAGGTGGAATGGTTATTCGCCTTTCGCTTCTTTTTGATTGCTGCGTTAAAAAAATCGGACGATTGCACTGGCCTTTGATTAGTCGGTTATTTATTAGTCGGATATTTGCTTAAATTTGCCCGGGAAGTTGTTCTTAAATAGCTCGCATTTACCTTGTTCAGTTCGCAAATTGATATTGTTCCGATTGCATCTCTGTTAAGCGGCTATAAGTCCTGGCGAATTCAAATGTCAGACTACCTTCCGTATAGATCTGCTCCAGTGGCACTTCTACACTAAGAAACAGATTAACCCCACGATCATAAAGTTCGTCAACCAGGCTGATAAAACGGCGGGCAGGGTCGTCCATCTTACCAAGCAAAACTTGCCTTTCACCGGCCTTAACTGCACGACTACCGTCTTCTGTTCCTCTCGCTTTAATCTGCTCCTGGGTGTGGCCACCTAATTGTGGAACATTACTAACAATGATGTTGTTAAAACGGTTGGCCAGATCGATGTAATCGAGCTGGCTACGGGGCCCCATACAGATATGTTCAAAGTCAAACCAGGCGCAGTGGGTATTAAACCCTCTGACAGGAATATCCCTACCAAGTATGGATATCATCTCGGCATTGGCAGGCTCTTTATTATGGGGGCTGCAGGAATTGAATATACGTTGTAGCTGTTTCGTTTCCCCAGTGTGAAAAACAGAGGGCGCTTGAGTAAGCTGTCGTAAGCGGTGATCGGTGCCTCCGGCAAGGTTAAAGACTGACATCTGCTGATGAATGGTTGCGATGATTGGCTTGACCCGGTCTTCAAATAGAGGATCTTTACACAGTTGTTCCGGAGGGCGATTGGACGTTGTTATAAGCAGAGTACCGTTTTTAAACAGTTCACTCAGAAGACGACTAAGTATCATAGCATCAGCCACGTCGTTAAGATAAAACTCGTCAAAACAGATGAGCTGGTATTGCTTTGAAAGTTTTGTTGCTATGAGTTTTAGGGGATCTTTCCGGCCTTGTAACTCTCTCATCTGTTCATGGATATTGGCCATGAATCGGTGAAAATGGAGTCTGAGAGTTGTTTTCTCTGGCATATGCTTAAATAGCAGATCCATAATAAATGTCTTCCCCCGGCCTACCGGACCCCAGATATAGATGCCTTGAGTGATAGCTTTTGGGGAAGGCGCCTGTAGAGAAGTAGTCAGGGGGGCGCTGTGACGAAAAACAGGATCAAGTTGCTGTGCCAGTTCAGCCTGACAAGGGTCATCCTGATAATGATTTGCTTTTATTGTTCTGTGATAGATTTCAACAAAGCTGTCAGGCATCGGTTTAGTCTTCTGTAGAGAGTTTAATAGTCAGACCCGGTTAATCATCCAAAAAGGAGCCTGTTTAATTATCCCTGCATGATAATAGTTTTACCTTGTTCAGGGATAGGGTAATCTTTCCGGCTCGCAATTTTGGAAACCAACATGAGTGATCGTATCAATTATCTGGTGACAGGTTCTATGCCCGCTGAGCAGAACCAAATTACTGAACGGCTAGATGCCGGGGTTGAGTACCCGGGGGTGCTGTTCTGGCAGTATGATCAGGCTGCAATCATCATGGGATGTTCACAAAGGCCCGACGAACAACAGTCTGCACGTTCTATGGCTGCTGGGTTGCCAATTATGCGTCGTAACTCTGGTGGCGGTGCTGTTTTAGCCGGCCCCTGGATGCTGAGTATCAGTGTGTTTATACCGACGGAGCATTTAATCGCTCAACAGAATATTATTCAGATCTTTGGCTGGCTGGAACAAATCTGGATTGCTGCATTAGAGAAGTGCAATGTTCCCTGTAAGGGGGTAGATAAAGCGCTTATTGACCATTCTAAAGAGGTAAGTGAGTCTCAGAATCTGAAATGGGCCTGTTATGCGTCACTGTCCCATGGTGAAGTAGTCAGTGAAGATGGCCGGAAACTGGTTGGTTTAGCGCAAATTAGAAAGAAGAAAGGGGTGGTTTTGGTCAGCGGGCTACATTTGTATCCTTGTGACTGGCAGCAGCTGAGTTCTATCGTCGTCGATAACCCAGAACAGGGTGTGCAGCTAGAAGCACTTAATTCTGATGCACAAAGCTTATCCGGTAGAGCTGAAGATGTATTACTACCTGAAATAATTCAGGCATTCCATGAACAGCTACCGGATGACTTCCGGGTTTTGTCATAAAGTTATTTATGTAAGAGCTGAGCCAGTTCAACCAGTTGAGGATTTAGCACTTTCTTCTTCTCTATGATGTCCTGCAAGTTAGTGGCAACTATTTCATTGTTAACCATACCGATCATCATATCGCTGAAGCCTGCTAACATGTAGTTAACAGCGGCGGCACCGAGGCAGGAAGCCAGTACCCGGTCATGACCGGTTGGCCGGCCGCCCCGTTGAATATGACCAAGAATACAGACGCCGGGTTTTTCACCGTGCTCTTCTAACTGAGTTGCCAGCCGACTGGTTAAGCCGGGTCTGGGGCCTTCAGCAACGATGATAATACCGCTACTGCCTTCACCTCGTGCACGTTGGGTTGCCAGAGAAAAACAGAGGGATTCAAGGTTGAACTCGTATTCGGGCACCACAATCATTTCAGCACCGCAAGCTATACCTACCTGTGACGCGATGTGGCCTGAGTTTCGGCCCATGACTTCAACTAAGAATATTCTTTCGTGAGATATAGCGGTGTCACGTATTTTATCAATCGCTTCCAAAGCGGTATTGACCGCCGTATCAAAACCGATAGTGTCATCGGTGCCATAGACATCATTATCTATAGTGCCAGGCAGACCAATAACAGGTATACCCGTTTCCTGGGTTAGCAAATGCGCTCCGCTCAGCGATCCGTCACCACCAATCACGATCAAACCATCAATACCATGCTCTCGTAAAATCTCAGCGGCCTGATTTCTGACCACAGGATCTTTAAACGCTTCGCAGCGATCACTTTTTAAAATAGTGCCGCCACGTTGCACAATATTCGTTACATCAGACGAATGAAGTTCGGTAATGTCGCCGATAATGAGTCCGCTGTATCCCCGGTTGATACCAAATACTTTAATGCCCTGATTCAATGCGGCACGGGTGATACTACGTACCGCTGGGTTCATACCCGGTGAGTCACCACCGCTGGTTAATAAGGCGATAGCGCGGATGTTGGCGGTTTTTTCAAGCTCTGGCAGACGATACATAACTAAACCCCAATGAAAGATATATTCTTTAATATTAAGCGCTTAACAATATTAGACAATCTTTTTTAAGGCTTTATTAAATTCAGATGTTGGTATCCTGATAAGTTAACTGCTACACCCTATTACATCGTATGTATTTGCAGGGGCAAGCAATGAGGGCACGTGATGCAAATTTAATCGCCCGGTTAATACTGGAAGGTTTTATAGACTATCGTCAGCAATTTAAGGCTATTACCCGACAGGCGCCCGGCTATTTTGCAGCCGCTGACTGGCATGCACTGCAGTGCTTATCAGTTGAAAGAATTGATCGTTACGAAGAAATGATCGATGGAATCAGCGAAAAAATAGTTAGCCTGTCGAATGATGGTATTCCAAAACCTGAGCTTTGGTTGTTAATAAAAGAGTGCTACACAGAAGTGCTGAATCAGCGAAGTGATGCGGAGTTAGGCGAAACCTTTTACAACTCAATATATTGTAAGTTGATGCAGCACTCTAATATTTCTGACCGGCATATGTTTATCCAATCAAAAAAGCCAAAGGTTGAAGCATATAGAGGTGAACAGATCTTTCGCCGTTATGCGCTGAATGAGGGGGTGCCGTCGTTTTTGAAGAAGTTGTTTGAAGACTACGGCTTTTCTATTCCCTGGGAGAATAAGCGTAGGGATTCTAGAAACCTTATGCGTTATATACGCAATACAATACCGGATGATGTGGTGGCGGGGGAGGGTACTGTCATCGAGGTAATACGAAGTGTTTTCTATCGTAATAAAGCGGCTTATATCGTCGGCCGGGTGCAATTTGATCATCAATCAGTTCCGTTTGTGTTGCCGGTACTGAACACAGAAGGAGCGGGTGTTTATATTGATACGGCTCTGAGTGATGAAAATGATGTATCGGTAGTCTTTAGTTTTACCCGGGCATATTTTTTGGTCGATGTGGATATCCCCGCAGAATTTATCCGCTTTCTGCACTCTTTGATTCCAATGAAATCAATCGCCGAACTCTATAACTCTTTAGGTTTTTATAAACAGGGTAAGGCTGAGTTCTATAGGGACTTCATGGATCATCTAGATGCTTCGACTGATCAGTTTGAAGTAGCGGAAGGAACCAAGGGAATGGTAATGACAGTATTTACATTACCCTCCTATCCGGTCGTGTTTAAAGTGATTAAAGACCGATTCTCATCATCAAAAAATATCACCCGAAGTGGAGTGATTAATAAGTATCAGCTAGTGAAAAGGCATGACCGGGCTGGACGGATGGCGGATACACAGGAATTCGTTAATCTGGTTCTGCCACGAAAGCGACTTTCGGCAGAGTTATTGTGCGAACTAATGAGCGTGGCTTGTTCATCTATTACTTTGTCTGAAGATGATTTGACTATTAGTCACTTGTGGACCGAGCGGCGCATGATTCCGCTCAATATTTACCTGAATGAAATGTTAAGCAAGAGTGATGAAGAATCGGTGTATCTGGCTATCAATGAATTTGGTAAATGTATTAAAGAGTTAGCTGCTGCTAATATCTTTGCCGGTGATATGTTGTTTAAGAACTTTGGCGTGACCCGACATAATAGAGTGGTGTTTTATGATTATGACGAAATACTCTATTTGACTGACTGTAACTTCAGGGATATTCCAGAGCCTATGTATCCAGAACAAGAATTGGCGAGTGAGCCCTGGTACTCAGTTGCTGAGCAAGATGTGTTTCCTGAAGAGTTTAAGATTCTAACCGCTTGCGATAGTCGTATTCGTATCATCTTTAATGAATTGCATGGTGATCTGTTAACGCTTAGCTGGTGGATAAATATCCAGCAGAAAGTGGCTTCAGGCGCACTGTTAGATCTGTATCCCTACCGCAGAATAGTGCGTTTTCCTCGTGCCCCGTAAAACAAGAATAAGAAACAGAAATACAGATCAATATCTGCGTGACTAAAAGAGTTCCTAGTAACTGCTATTGGTGTAGTATTGTAAGCTTTCTTAGTCAAAACAATGGATTAAATAAGTCGCAAATATGCAACATAGTATATCTGTGCGTATCCCTTTTAATAGTGGGAAGGAGTTAAGAATGGCTTTGCGAATTAACGTTACCTCAATGTTAGTGTCACTGACGCTGGGTCTGTTTAATGTTGGGGCTATAGCGGCAGAGCCGGTTAAGGAAACAGTAAATATCGGCACCGGAGGGGTAACAGGTGTTTATTATCCTACTGGTGGGGCTATTTGCCGATTGGTTAATAAAAGCCGTTCAGATCATGGTATCCGTTGTTCCACTGAAAGCACTTCTGGGGCGATGTACAATCTTGAGAATGTAAACTCGGGTGATCTGCAGTTTGGTGTTGCGCAGTCTGATTGGGTCCATCATGCTTACAAAGGTACTAGTGAGTTCAGTACGGAAGGAGCGGATAAAAAACTGAGAGTATTGTTTGCAATGCATCCGGAGCCCTTCACTGTAGTTGCCCGGGCAGACAAAGCGATTAAAGATTTTGACGATCTGAAAGGTCTGCGGGTCAATATAGGTGATGAAGGCTCAGGTCAGCGCGGTACGATGGAAGTACTAATGCGCGCTAAAGGCTGGAAAAAATCAGATTTTGCTATGGCTTCAGAGCTTAAAGCGTCAGAGCAGGCCAGTGCACTCTGTGCAGATAAGATTGATGTGATGATCTATACCATCGGTCATCCAAGTGGTGCAATTAAAGAAGTAACAACATCTTGTGATAGCGTATTGGTTAATGTGGCTGGCAAAGCTGTTGATAAGTTAGTGTCAGAGAATAGCTACTATCAGAAGGCGTTAATACCTGGAGGCATTTATCGTGGTAACGATAGCGCGACTAATACCTTTGGTGTTGGAGCCATTATTGTATCTTCTACCGATGTCTCTGAAGAGACGGCTTATACCGTAGTTAAATCGGTGTTTGATAACTTTGATATCTTTAGAAAACTTCACCCGGCGTTTGCTGACCTGAATAAACAGAATATGGCGAATGTTAATCTGGATGTACCAATGCATCCGGGTGCAACCAAATACTTTAAAGAAGCAGGGTTAATAGATTAGCCCCCTGCAATCGAGCTTATTGGGATGTTAAGTTATGCTTACCTGTTAGCGTAATCAGGTTACTTATTTACAGTAAAAGAAAGCATACACAATAAAACCGCCGTCAGGCGGTTTTATTGTTTAAAGAGAAAGTGCTCGTAGTTAATGCGCATACGAAGTGCGCTTTCACATAGCTATATAGAAGGCTCTGCAAGCGATAAGTCGCGTTTGGCGGCGAGCCACCTCGAAATTCGGACTTTTTCATAAAAATTCCACTATTTTCGTGCCTCCCTGTTGACTCCCAGCGCCCCCAGTGTAGAATGCGCTTCCTCGCTTGAGACAGCCACCGGAAACGGTCACTGACACAGGTTGAGGTGGTTCTTTTAACTACTTGAAAAGCAACGCTTTTTAGATAGGCTAAACGAATCACGAAGCACAACAGTTTGTTTGAAAATTTATTACAAATTCTTAAATAAAACGGTTGACTTCATCAGGGTGTTGAGTAGAATACGCACCTCGCTTGAGAGACACGCCGGCAACGGTTTGAGTCACTTAAGCAACGCTCTTTAACAGATTGATCAGATAATTCGTGTGGGCGCTTGTTGAGATGAAGCACAAAAGCTTTATCAAAGCAGCGACCATATGTGAATTCATTTATATGTTTTTATTTAAAGTTGTTTAATGCTTTGAGCTAGATTTACAGAACACCTTATTCCGGTGTTCTTGATTTAAACTGA
>NZ_RQXV01000010.1 GCF_003858655.1 Amphritea balenae | reverse complement strand
TGGCAATGACGTAATGCGTGGTGATGCGGGCAGTGACAGTATGACCTCAGGTGCGGGTAACGACCTACTGGAGGGCGGTGCTGGTGATGATAGTCTGAATGCAGGCGACGGTAATGATCAGATGGAGGGCGGCGAAGGCAACGATACTCTACAAGCCCGTTTTGGTCATAACAGCCTGTCTGGTGGTGATGGCGATGATGTTCTGAAGATCGACCGCTACAGTAACGGTTATAGCCAGCGGGGTTACAGCAACACGCTGGTTGGCGGGTTGGGTAATGACCGGCTGGAAGGCTGGACCGGAGCCGATACCTATCGGTTCAACCGGGGTGATGGTCAGGATACGATAAACGACTATAACAACGCTAATTACGGTGGTGCGGATAAGGTGATCCTGGGTGAAGGGATCCTGCGCGAGCATGTGTCTGTCAGCCGTGAGGGCAATCATATTGTGTTGTCGATCACCGATCCTGCCGGGGTGGCGGATGACAAGATAACGCTGATCAATGCGTTTAGTAACGCATACTCCAAGATGGAGTCGGTGGAGTTCGCCGACGGTACGATTTTGAGCAGTAGCTACCTTACTGAAGCTGCTTACAACAACGCCCCTCAGCTGATTGCTGAAATCTCAGATCAATCATTATCCGAAGGTTCTTTATTCTCCTACACTATCCCTCCTGAAAGCTTCACTGACCCCGATGCTGGAGATACTTTAAACTATCAGGTGACTGACGCCGATGGATCTGCTCTACCAGAGTGGCTGGCCTTTGATGCTGAAACACTGACTCTCTCAGGTACTCCTCCAATGGATGCCCCAAACTTGCAGCTAAAAGTCACAGCGACCGATAGCTACGGACTATCTGTCAGCAATGAATTCTCGCTAACGATCGAGCCTCTATATAATGAGATTGTGGGTACAAACAGTAAGGACGACATGCGGGGTACTGATGGAACTGATCATCTTTTAGGCTTGAATGGTGATGATATTCTTAGCGGACTTCAGGGTGACGACTGGCTTGAAGGTGGTGAAGGTAGAGATACCCTTTACGGTAATGAGGGAGATGATCGTCTTGAAGGGGGGAATGCCGTCGATAAGCTCTATGGCCATGCCGGTAATGATCACATTGTCGGTGGTGCTGGTAATGATGTGATGAACGGCGGTGATGGAGATGACATCTTCGTATTAACCGCAGGCGATAATGGTTTTGATACTGTATTCGGTGATCTCGGCTATGACATCTTGATGGGCACTGAGCAGGACGATCAAATTGCCCTTAAAAAACACAAACCTTACCAGTCTCTTGAACTGATTGATGGGGCTGAAGGCCACAATGTGATTATCGGGCATGACGGTAAAAACTACCTCGATTTATCCGAAACAGAATTAATTAATATTGCTCATATCGATGGCAGAGGGGGGAACGATACTCTGAAAGGCTCCGCTGGCAATGACCTCCTGATAGGGGGATTAGGCGATGACAGTCTCTTTGGTGGTGAGGGCGATGATCGATTCCTGACAGCATCTGAACAAGGGTATGACCGTTATAACGGTGGAGAAGGTTTTGATAGGGTGATAGCTACGGATGCTGATGATCAGATTGGCTTAAAGAGCCATGCCGCGACCAGTAGTATTGAACAGATCGATGGCGGTGCAGGCAGTAATATTATCCTGGGTAATCACATGTCTAACCGATTGATATTTACACAAACGGAACTTATTAATATTGCTGCAATAGATGGCGCTGCTGGTAACGATTATATCAAAAGCACTGATCTGAATGATGTATTGATCGGTGGAACAGGTAATGACCGTTTGTTGGGAGGCCTTGGCGGAGATGAATATCTGTTTGATGAAGGTGATGGTCAGGATGTTGTCTATGAGCTGAACGGAGGTGGAATAGATGATCTTGATCGCATTGTCTTCGGTCAGGCCGAAACCACCGATAGCCTGTGGTTTAGCCGTAACGGTGAAGACCTGGTGGTTGATGTGATTGGTAGTGATGATCAGGTAACGATTCAGCGCTGGTATAAAAGAGATACTTATAAGGTTGAACAGATAGAAACCCGCGATGCTATTTTGCACGATGAAAATGTCGATGCTCTGGTACAAGCAATGGCGGCATTTGATGCACCAACAGGTGTGGGTAGCGTGATACCGGATGAGGTTAAAGAGCAGCTACAGCCGTTGCTGTCATCGAGCTGGACGGTTGTTTAAGTGAACCTGAACCTGAACAAGCACTAAGAACCTGTCGTATAGCGGGTTTTTATGCCTACTGCCATGTAGTACTTATGCTTGGTATTGCCGGTTTTGAAGGTAGGATTAAAAAAGGGCTTATATTAAGCCCTTTTTTTTGTCGATAATTTATTATGCCGATAATTATTTCGCGGATCAGATCGTCGGACAGAACATCTCGTGTAGGGTATGGATAATACGGGTCGCAGTATTGCCTGACAGGGAGTAGTAGATAGTTTGAGATTCTCGGCGGGTGTTTACCAAGCCATCTTTTCGCAGTACCGCCAGATGTTGTGACAGCGCGGACTGACTCAGGTCCAGGCATTGATTAAGTTCGGTCACGGAAAGCTCTTTGCCATCCAGATAGCAGAGTATCAGCAGTCGACTCTCATTCCCCAGTGCTTTCATCAGCTTTGCGGCTTTGCTTGAATTCTCTTTCATCATCGCCAGGGTCTCTGGGCTCATCTGCTGATCTGTAATACTCAATGGTTTCTCCATCATCTTATTATTGCTGCAGCATTTTAAGGATCACTTTAAACCCCGCATATATCAGCCGATTCTAGAGTATTACCGGCTAAATCTCAATTTTCTAATGTAGCTCTTTAAAATATTAGTATATTCTAATATAATACATTCATTCGACAAAAAGTTATAACGTAAAACAGGTCTTCAACATGCTTAAATCCGCACTGATCAATCTGAGTATGAATCGCCCGAAAACGGTGTTCTGGGGGGTATTTCTTCTTGTTGTTCTGGCAGGCTTACAGATCCCTTCGATCAAGGTGGATACCGACCCGGAAAACATGCTGCCCCATGATAATGCGGCACGTTTATTCCATGATCAGGTTAAACAGACCTTCGGCCTGCATGACATGATTGTCCTGGGTGTGGTTAATACCGGTGAGCAGGGGATTTATAATCGTCAGAGTCTGACCGAGTTACAGACACTCTCTGAAGCGATCGTCGGGATGGAGGGTGTGATCAGTCAGGATCTTATGTCGCTGGACCGGGTTGATAACATCAGTCAGCTAAGCTCTGATAGCGACGGACCAGGTACTATCCGTTTTGAATGGATGATGAAACAGGTACCACAGGATCAGGCCGGCATCGACCAGATCCGTACTGCAGTTGAACGCTTGCCCCTGCTGAATAATACTCTGGTGTCCGGTGACGGACAGGCGGCGGGTATCTATATCCCGATTGTCAAAAAGTCCGAAAGCTACCGCATCTCCAATCTGATTCAGACAGAGATTGATAATCTGAAGGGTAGCAGTGAGTATTACATTTCAGGTTTGCCGGTCGCTGAGGATACCTTTGGTGTAGAGATGTTTATCCAGATGGCGATTTCAGCACCTTTAGCTGGTCTGATGATTTTTATTCTGATGTGGTTCTTCTTTCGTAGTCTGTTACTGATCAGTGCGCCAATGATTGTGGCGATGGGCTCAGTTATTATCACTATGGGACTATTGATTGGCCAGGGCTACACCGTGCATATCATGAGCTCAATGATCCCGATATTTCTGATGCCGATCGCGGTGGTTGATTCAGTGCATATCTTGTCGGAGTTTGCCGATCGCTATCGTCCGGGAGAGGATCCCAAAGCGGCGTTGAAAGAAGTGCTGAGTCATCTGTTTACACCGATGTTATTTACCTCAGTGACCTCGGCGGTAGGTTTTGCCTCGCTAGCCTTTACACCGATTCCACCGGTACAGATCTTCGGACTGCATGTGGCCTTCGGTATTATGCTGGCATTCCTGTTGACCATTGTTCTGGTGCCGGCTTATATCATCAGCTTGTCACCTAAGCGTATGGCCCAGTTGCAGGATCACAATATCGAAGAAGATGATCGCTCTCGCTTGGGACGGTTGCTGTCATATACCGGTCGCTTTTCTATTGCCAAAGCTAAGACATTGCTGGTGCTGTTTGTGCTGGTTATTGTCGGTAGTGGTTACGGCGTCGCACAGATTCAGATTAATGATAACCCGGTGCGTTGGTTTAAATCAGACCATCCGCTAAGGGTTGCTGACCGGGTGATGA
Organism: Amphritea balenae; assembly: GCF_003858655.1. Taxonomy (GTDB): domain Bacteria; phylum Pseudomonadota; class Gammaproteobacteria; order Pseudomonadales; family Balneatricaceae; genus Amphritea; species Amphritea balenae. The sequence goes on along the minus strand of NZ_RQXV01000010.1, from coordinate 155,253 downwards.
ATCACCATTTCCCAGGCACTTATAATGCATTCCTTGTGTTAGATAAATCAGGTGATCTTAAAACTGAACTACTGCAATCACTCAATGACAGAGCCGCTGAGCAGGGTGTCGATCTGCAGCCGCAACTGGCCGGGGTGTCCGGTGAAGACTTTACCGCTTATAGTGATGAGTTGATTAACCTGTTTGATCAACTTAGTTATGACGATGCAGATAATGAATCTTTATGGTTAGCGTTACTTGATCTGACTGAGCAGGCACAAAGCGAAGGGAAGTATTTTTTAACCCCTGAGGCGCTGCAATATCTGGACAACCTACAGAACTATCTCGATGGCTCTGAATATATTGGTAAGAGTAACGGCCTGCCTACTTTACTGAAAACCGTATACCGTGAATTGCAGGGAGGAGAGCAAGAACAGTATCGCTTGCCATCAAATGCAACCGCGGCGGCGCAGACAATCCTGAGTTTTCAGTCTTCACACCGACCTGATGATCTATGGCACATGGTAACCCCTGACTATCGTTCGACTGTTCTCTGGCTGCAGTTAAGTAGCGGTGATAATCAGGATATGAGTCAGGTGCTGGCACTGGTGGATGCCTATGTAGCTGAGCATCCTCTGCCGCAGGACGTAAAGCTTAACTGGGCAGGGCTGACCTATATCAACGTGGTATGGCAGGATGCCATGGTTAACGGCATGCTGAAGAGCCTGATGGGCGCTTTTGTGATGGTGCTGGTGATGATGGTTTTATTGTTCCGTTCGGTGAAAATTGGTCTGCTGTCGATGTTGCCTCTGACGGTCACTATCCTGTTTATCTATGGTCTGATAGGGGTAATCGGAAAAGATTACGATATGCCAATTGCGGTTCTGTCAGCGCTGACGCTGGGGCTGTCGGTTGATTTCGCCATTCACTTTCTGGAACGTACCCGGGCTATCTATCGTCGGTGTGGTGACTGGCAGCAAACCGTTAATGAAGTTTATAAAGGGCCATCCCGTGCCATCAGTCGTAACGCAGTGGTTGTCGCTATTGGCTTTACGCCACTACTGTTTGCGCCATTAGTGCCATATATTACGGTTGGTTTCTTCCTTGCCACCATTATGGCGGTATCGGCGGTTGTTACCATTGTTCTGTTACCTGCTGTAATGCAGATGATTAGTAATAAAGATGCACTATTCGGCGTTAAGAAAGACCAGTTAGAGAAGGAGAAAAGTCATGTTTAAGCATTTTTTAAGTATTGCTCTGGCTGGGGTATTAGGCCTGACTACAGCGGTGCAGGCTGAGGAACTAACCGATGTAAATGAGATTGTGAAAAAGGCCAATGTCGCATCCTATTATCGGGGTGATGATGGTCGCTCAGAAGCCCGCATGCTGATTGAAGACGCACAAGGTCGTAAGCAGCAGCGTCAGTTTACTATTCTTCGCCGTGATCACGCCGATGGTGGTGATCAGCAGTTTCTGGTGGTATTCAGTCGCCCTGCCGATGTGCGCAATACGGTATTTCTGGTTGAAAAGCATGCTCAGGGGGATGACGATCGCTGGCTCTATCTGCCGGGGCTGGATCTGGTTAAGCGTATCTCTGCCGGCGATAAGCGTACCAGCTTTGTTGGCTCACACTTTTTCTATGAAGATGTTTCAGGTCGCAATCTGAGCGATGATAATCATCGTTTACTTGAAACAAATGCTGAGCATTATGTTTTGGAAAGTAGCGCTAAAAATGCGGCTTCTGTCGAATTTAGTCGTTATCAGGTATGGATCGAAAAGAGCAGCATGCTGCCGGTTAAAATTGAATACTATAACGCCAACGATAAACTCTATCGTCGGGTAGAAGTGCTGGCTACTGAGACTATTCAGGGCTTTCCGACAGTGACTAAGTCAAAAGTCAGTGATCTGCTGAGTGGTGCCAGTACCACAATGGAGTTCCGTTTTATTCGTTACGATCTGGGTATGGAGACGGCTGTGTTTTCAGAACGTTCGTTACGTAACCCACCTCGTCAGTGGCTTAAGCGTCCGAAACAGTAGTGGAGAGCCGGAATGCTGAATAAAACTCAGACTGTATTGTTCCCTTTGTTGTTAGCGGGTTCTCTCATCACAAATCCCGTTATGGCCCAATTAGATGATCAATCAGATAATCAGTCTTCTGGCGATGCCCGGGCGGATGAAAGAAATGATGATAGCTGGGGTGATGACAGCTGGTCTGAAGAGGAATCGAGTGTTTGGAACGGCTTTATAGAAGCCGGCACAGGCCATCGGTTACAGGACGATCCGGCCCTCGATGAAGAATATACCTTAGCGGATATCCGGGTCAGACTGGAAACCAGCGGTTTTCACAATGACAACCGCTACAGTCTGAAGGCTGACTTTTATGCTGACGGCATAAAGCATGGAATGCGGGCGGATCTGCGCGAGGCATCATATAGCTTCAGCGCCACTGAATCGGTTGATATTAAACTGGGCCAACAGATACTGACCTGGGGAACCGGGGACCTTCTGTTTCTCAATGATATGTTCCCCAAAGACTGGCAGTCCTATTTCGCCGGGCGTGATACCGAATACCTTAAAGCGCCGGTAACCGCCGCGAAGGCCAGTTATTTTGGTGACACAGCCAGTCTGGATCTGGTGTGGATGCCTGATTTCACCTCTGATCGCTACATTAATGGCGACCGCTTCTCATGGTTTTCACCTCAGGTCGGCCAGAATGTGGCGGCACCTGCCGGTAAAATAGATGCTGAGGAGCCGTCTAACAGCTTTGCAAATGGCGAGTTAGCTGTACGTATTTCCGGTACTGTTAACAGTAACGAGTGGGCGCTTTATGGTTATCGTGGCTTTCAGAAACAACCCAATGGCCTGAATGCTCTGAATGAACCGATTTTTACCCGATTGGATGTGCTGGGTGCCAGCATGCGGGGTAATCTGGGGCAAGGGGTGGCTAACGCCGAAATCGCTTTGCATATGGCTGATGATAGCGCTGGCGATGATCCACTAAAACCCAATGATCAGTTTCGTTTTCTGTTGGGATATGAGCGGGAGCTGCTGCCTAAGTTAACCCTTGGGGTGCAGTATTATCTGGAACAGACGCTGGACTATACCGCTTTAGAAAGCGCGTCGGCATCTCCTTATCATCCCGCTCAATATCGGAACCTGTATACCGCCAGATTAAATTATCGAATGTGGCAGGATAATCTTATCTGGTCACTCTTTAGTTATTATTCGCCCAGTGATGATGATTATTTTATCCGACCATCGGTTAGCTATCGCTTTGATGATAATCTGAGCATGGCGCTGGGTGGCAATCTGTTTGGGGGCGATAACCCGCATACCTTCTTTGGTCAGTTTGAAGATGCCAGTTCGGTTTATGGGCGAATAAGGTATGCTTTTTGAGATTTAAAAAAAACGGTCTAAAGGCCGGTTTTTTTATTGAATACAGATGTTTAAGTTTATTATTCGGTACCCTGTGACTGCTGTTCCGGATTTAGCATTGTATCCATAAAGGCATTGAGCTTGGCCTGCACCAGATCGTAGGTCTGATCGATATTTGCAGCGATATCACCTTCCAGCACCTGTAAACCATCCAGAATCTCCCGGGCTTCGCTAAAACCCTGATCGATACCGCCTGAGATCAGATCAGTAAAAGAACGAACCTGAGTTTCAAAGTCCATTTCAGGATGCTGCGTCTGATAGCTGCTGAAAAAACCGGTGGTCATACTGACAATGCGTTCAGCGGTTGCTTCCGGGCTGACATCCAGGCCTGAGTCATAGGCCTGTTGGATTGAATTGTTACCCAGATCAGTTTCTAGCACCTTGTTCAGCTCTTCTACGGCGGTACGATAGAGCAGGGCAAGGGAATCGTTGCCACTATTAATACTCACCTGCAATGAGCTTTGTAGAATGGCCTGATTTTGTTGGGCTTTAGCCTGACTGGCAGAGGACTCGGTTTGCTTTGCGGGTTGGGTACCGGTCGAATTAGTCTGGCTTTGAAGTGGATTGATATCCATCACAACAGCTCCGTTAGAGTTTTAGTATGTATAGCGTAAAGAGATTATCGGCCGGTTGTATAGCAAGTTGCGTGAAAAATGTTCATGCGGTTGCCGTTACTTTAGGTTTTCGCGGTGACTTTGTGTGACTGGCAATGCAACGGTTCCGGCCTTGTTGTTTTGCCATATACAGGGCTTCGTCGGCTTGTTTTATCACCATCTGACTATCTTTATGCTGGTCTGTTTTTTGACATAAACCAATACTGATACAGACCTGTTCAGTGTCTTTGGTCGGGCCTCTCTTTTTACGCTTTTTACGACCTTGTTTTTCATCATCCGGTCGATCTTTATCCCTGATTCGCATGGGATAATCGGCAATGGCTTGTCGTACTTTATCGGCAATAGGCAGGGCTGTCGCTTCGTCCATTCCGCGGAATACCAATGTGAACTCCTCACCGCCGTAGCGGTAGACCGATGCACCTTTAGCCGCTTTCTTCATTTGGCTGGCGACCATTCGTAAAACCTGATCGCCCACATCATGGCCATAAGTATCATTAAACTTTTTAAAATGATCCACATCGACCATCGCCAGTGTATAGCGGCGTCCGGCGCTACTCAGGGTGTTCTCAAGCGCTCTGCGGCCGGGTAGCTGGGTTAGTTCATCAATAAAGGCCATGCTGTAGGAGTTAAAGAGAATGGTAAACAGAATCAGCAGTAAGCAGACACTGACGGCTGTCAGTGAAATGTAAGGCAGATTGAATAGCGAAATCATAATAGCACAGCCCAAACTAGCCGTTAGCAAGGCTGCATCAGCCAGTGTGCCTCTGAAATAGAGAATCAGGCTGCCAGCCAGTCCGGCAAGCAGAAATACAAATGCAGCCCACTGACTAATAAGCCAGTTCTCAAATGCCAGCTGAATTAATCCAACGGGTAGACTGCTGATCCAGTCGGATAGCAGATTATTGACGGCAGCCAGCCAACAGAACAGATAACCGGCAACAATGATAGGTAACCGTCTCGCCAGCCAACGCATACTTAGTCCCCGTTCGGGCAGGAAACTAATCAATATCTGAAGCGCAGGGAAGAGCAGGCTAAGTAAACTAAAGAGCACAAAGTTTGACGGAATATTCAGCGAGCTTTGTAACTGATGCTGAATCACCAGATACAGCAGTAACAGGTTTACCGTTGCCAGTAGTAACCTGCCCTGATTAAAACTGATGCAGAGCAGCAAGCTAATCACTGCCAGAAGCGTGGGTAGATGGCCTAATAATTTAAGAAGCGCGTAATCAAACTCCTGCAGCCAACCGTAGAATAGCGGTGATAACAGCGCTAAAGCCAACGCTGGTAACAGTAATTTAAGTGTTTTTAGTAGGTTATATTGCAGCAAACCGAATCCCCTGAATCTATGCCAACATCCTAGCATGATGTGCCCTGGCTGATGGCTTGACAGTAACCGGTTTGAGTAACCTGTTGTGTTGCCGAGAGTTTTTCATACAAGCTAAAGCTGTATCGATATTGAGCTATGCTCAAAAGATGGATGACATTCTTAATTATTTTGCCTATGGCTCCAATATGTCACTGGCTCGTATCAGAGCCAGAGTGCCTGGTTGTGTTTTTAAAGGTCGGGCAGTGTTAGCCCGGCATCAGTTGAGATTCCATAAAAAGGGCCGCGACGGTTCGGCCAAGTGTGATGCGTTTTATACCGGGGATAATGAGCATGTTATTCATGGCGTCTTATTCAGCCTGACAACGGGCGAAAGGATTGTGCTGGATAGTTATGAAGGTTTGGGGAAGGGATATGAGCGAAAACAGATCCTGCTACAGCAGGATAGCCTGAGCTTTTCCGCCTTTCTTTATTACGCCACTGCTATTGATGCCAGGCTACAGCCTTTTAACTGGTATAAACAGCACGTTATAACTGGCGCTGAAGAGGCCGGTTTACCCTCAGCTTATATCAATTATCTTTGCTCTATCAGTTCTGTCAACGACCCTGATGTTCGGCGAACAGCTGAGCAGCTGGCGATTTATCAGACAGATATCCTTGCCTAATATTGGCTCTATTTCAAGGCGATAGCTGGTGCTGTTTATGCATTAGTTAAAGCCGGACACTGAAAGAAGCGTTAGGGGCTTATTCGCCGGCTCCTTAATTCGTCATCTTTCATGGAGTGTCTAATGTCGCCAATAGAATGGCTGTTGCTGGGTCTTGTCGTTATGGTTGCCGGTTTAGTCCGGGGTTGTATCGGGTTTGGCTTTTCGTCATTGGTGGTGGTTTCAGCAACGCTATTTTTAGAACCCGTGCTAGTGGTGCCTATGCTGGCGATGTTAGAAATAGTAGCCAGTGCTCAGATGATTATTCATTCCTGGCGTGATACTGCCTGGTCTGTGTTGTGGCCTCTGTTAGGAGGAACACTCATAGCAACGCCGGTGGGGGTTATGCTGCTAGTGATATTGGAGCCGGATATAGTGCGTTTGCTGATCTCAGTGATGGTGCTGATACTCAGCCTGTTGCTCTTCAGCGGCTGGCAGTATAAAGGCAGCAGTGGCGTGAAGACCTTAGCGGTACTCGGGATGGGATCGGGGATCTGTAATGGCACGGCTGCGGTAGGGGGGCTGCCTGTTGCTGTGTTTCTTACCGCCACCAATATTGAGATCCGCACGTTAAGGGCTACGTTGGTGATGTTCTTTCTGGCCACCGATATTATTCTGCTGATGTCATCGGCGGGGCATGGTCTGGTTAATAAAGCCTTATTACTGCAAAGCCTGGTAATGGTCTTGCCTATGTTATGCGGTATCTTTATCGGCTCTCATCTGTTTGAGCGTCTGCCTGAGCAACTATTGAGACGATGTGTAATCGGCATGTTGATGTTGCTGTCTATTACCGGAATTATGCTGGCTCTGATGTGAACGAATAAGGGGGTATTTTCCAGGATGCCGGCTATCACTGCCTGATCTGAGCGACCAATCTGGTAATATAGCGGTAAATTTTCAGACAGAAAGCGGCTATGCAATTCAGCGAAACAGGTATTAACGCAGCACTGATCAGTGCGGTAACTGAGAAAGGCTATCAGGTAGCGACTCCCATTCAGGAACAGGCTATTCCGGTAATTTTGCAGGGTAAAGACCTGATGGCCGGAGCCCGCACCGGTACCGGCAAAACAGCGGCCTTTGCTCTTCCATTACTACAGCGTATTACTGAGGCAAAGTTCAAGGCCGAGCGCTCACAACAAGAGAGAGACGTTTCTGTTATCAGGGGATTGGTATTGATTCCGACCCGTGAACTGGCGCGACAGGTGCACCGGAGCTTTATCGCTTACGGTTGTCATACTCAGCTCAGGTCGGTACTTGTGTACGGAGGGGCCTCAATTGACGAGCAGATACTGCAGCTGGAACAAGGTGCAGATATCGTTATCGCCACACCGGGCAGGTTATTAGACCTGTTGTTTAAGCAAAAACTTGATCTGAGTGCCGTAGAAACACTGGTATTGGATGAAGCTGACCGGATGTTGGATATGGGGTTCAGTGAAGATATCGCTAAGATTCTAAAACAACTTCCCATTGAACATCAGTCACTGCTGTTTTCGGCGACCTTTGATAATCAGATATTTAAGTTTAGTAAGCAGTTGCTTAACAAGCCTGCGCTAATCGAGGTTGATAAGCGTAACAGTGCCGCGATTGATGTGTTACAACGGATTTATACTATCGATCCTGATCGCAAAGCGGCAGCCACTGAATATTTGTTGAAAACCCAGGCCTGGCAACAGGTGCTTATCTTTTGCCGGACAAAGCAGCAGGTAGATAAGCTGACACAGACTTTGACAGAAGCGGGTATCAGTAGTGCTGCAGTGCACGGGGATAAAAGTCAGAAGCATCGTAATACTGTGTTAGAGCAGTTCCGGGAGGGGCAGCTGCAAGCGCTGGTGGCCACAGATCTGGCGGCCAGAGGCCTGGATATAGAGCAGTTAAGTGTAGTACTTAACTATGCATTGCCATTTAATTCTGAAGATTATATCCATCGAATCGGTCGAACCGGTCGGGCAGGTAATAGCGGCGAAGCTATTTCACTGGTCAGCCCAGAAGAGTCTGAGCTGTTGGATGCAATTCAGGAACGCCTGGATAGCCAGTTATTACAACAGTGGCTAACCGGCTTTGAGCCGGATATGAATCGTAAACTCAACAGGGCTCGTAAAGGCAGCAAGGGGAGTCAGAAAAAGAAAGCGTTAGCCCGTGCTTTAGCGAAATCGAAGCAGCGTTAATGAATCTGGAAGCCGTTAGAACTCTCTCAATACAATTTAAAATCATAAAAAAACGCCGTTAAACGGCGTTTTTTTTGGTGTGCTAATGACCCTTCATATTAGGTGGCTTTCTTGAAACCCAGCAGGCCTGCAATAGTAAATGCCGGGCACCAGCCAGAGAATGCGGATTGTAAAAGACTCGCACCCATGATTGCTGTGATGTACAGCACCCATTGAGGAGCATTGAAGAACATAAATGCAGCGACAGTAATGAGTACCGCTGAACCAGCAATAATATGTACTCCCTGATGTACGCTCATGCCGGTCATGCAGCTTTGCTCTTTCAGCTTGAACATACGGAAAATAGTCACCGCGGGGCACCATTTAGTGATACCTGATTGCAGCAGGTTCAGGCCAACAAAACCGGTCAGATAGAACCAGGCTGGGTTAACATAAGTACCTAGTGCAAGGCTGATAAGAATTACGGAACCGGCCATCAGGCGCAATGCAGCATTAAGCGTCATGATAAAAACCTCAGAACTGTTTAATTAAAGTTATAAGAAGGCCAGTAGGCCAGAATTTTTATATTATATATTGCTAATATCTAATATAAAAGAGATTTATAGGACTCTGAGAGTAAACCTCATGTTTAAAGGATAATTTTAAAGCTCTTACTCGTCTCACCTGTAAAGCCCTAAGCCGATAATTAGGACAAGCTTTGTGTTTAATTGAAGATTAGATTTGCAAATTGGCCTGTCTGAATCATGCTTATGTGAGGACTTGAGGTACTGGAGGCTTTAACGTGGATATCCGTAAAATTCTGGTGAACGTAGAGCAGGGCAAGGATCTCTATCTGCTGATAGAGAAAGTATTACGAATGGCAGAGGGCAGCGGTGCAAAGGTTGAGCTGTTTCGTTGTTGCTATAACGCATCTCTGCGTAACAGTTATCTGTTTGATAAAGAGTCGTTGTTGCGTGCGGAGCATGGCTATATTCATAAAGCGGAAGACGACCTTGAGCTTATCGCCAGTCAGTTAGAGGCTCAGGGCATAGAAGCGGCTACTGACGTGTGTTGGGAAAGGCACCACGCGGAATCGATAGTACGTAAAGTATTACGGTATCAGCCAGATATGGTGATACATCAGGTTGAACAACACAGTCGATTGGGACATTACATCTTCGATCAGAGTGACTGGATGCTGATCAGACAGTGTCCAGTGCCCTTGCTACTGGTTAAGCAGAAGCCCTGGTCGGATGGCGGGCATATTGCTGCTGCCGTTGATCCATTCCATGAGAGTGATAGCCCGGCGGCGCTGGATAAACAGATTTTAAATTGGGCCCGCCGTATAGTGCAGACGATTGAGGGGGACCTGAAGGTGCTGCATAGTTTTAATGTGCTGCCGCATTCGGCAATTTTTGATGAACATCTGGTAACAGATTTTGAGGGAATGCAGCGTAAGGTGCGTGGCGAGCATGTCGAAGCCCTGAATCTGCTACTAGAGCCTTTTGGGCTAAGTACACATAGTACAGCGGTTACTCTGAAGGAGACTGAAGCCCATCGGGCTATGCTTGAGTACGTTGAAGAAGCGCATATTGATGTGCTGGTTATTGGTGCAGTCGCCCGAGGGATACTGGATCGCTGGTTAATCGGCAGTACCACTGAACGTATTCTGGATAATTTGCATGCGGACCTGTTAGTAGTTAAACCGCCAGGTTTTGTCAGTAGCGTCTCTGAATAAACAAACAGGGCCTGATCAGGCCCTGTTTTTTGCCAGGCTAAACGTCAGCCTTTAATATCACTTATTTAAATTCAGCCCAGATCGGTGCGTGATCCGAAGGCTTTTCCATCGCCCGGATATCATAATCGATATCGGCGGCTACACAGCGCTGATAGAGTGAATCTGTGACCAGTACGGCATCAATCCTAAGGCCACGCTTAGGCTCTGCGTCAAAGCCTTTACTGCGATAATCAAACCAGCTGAATCGATCATCGGTATCCGGTTGTAGTTTACGGAAAGTGTCTTTAAGTCCCCAGCCCAGTAATTTGCTGAGCCACTCCCGCTCTTCTGGCTGGAAGCTTGCTTTACCGGTTTTTAGCCAGCGCTTGCGGTTGGGTTCACCGATACCGATATCTTTATCTTCGGTTGATATATTCAGATCCCCCATAACCACTAACGCCTGTTCTGGATCGCATTGCTGCTCCAGGTAGTCCTGCAGGTCGGCATAATATTTTCGTTTGGCTGGGTACTTAGTTTCGTGAGCAATATTTTCGCCCTGAGGAAAGTAACCGTTAAGCACTTTAATACGGCAGCCATCGATATCGTACTCGCCCATGATCATGCGCTTTTGAGCATCCTCGTCGTCGCCGGGGAAGCCTTTTTCAATACTAAGTGGTGCTTGCTTAGAGATCAGACAAACCCCGTAATGTCCCTTCTGACCGTGGAACTCTACGTGATAGCCCATGTCTGTGATCATTGATACCGGAAACTCGTCATCGTGAACTTTGGTTTCCTGAATACCGATCACATCTGGCTGGTGGGATTCGATCAGAGCTTTGATCTGGTGTGGGCGGGCACGTAGACCGTTGGTATTAAAAGAGATCAGTTTCATGGAGGTTCCGGTGGCGGGTTAACAGTGGGCGGATACGTTAACGCTCTCTTTAGTAAAGTTCAATCGGCATCTTATAGAAAAGCACTATCAGCTATTTTGCTTAACTCTATTGGCATCAGGGCATAACTACAGGTAGATTAGGTGCCATCTTAAAAAAGGCCTGTGCGGCGACTTAATTTTTTTGCCTGCATATAATTAAAAGGTCTTTATTTCGTTTCAGTATTGAGGGGATTCCTGTGGCAGAGTTTGATTTTGATCTGTTTGTTATCGGTGCCGGTTCCGGTGGTGTACGTGCCGGACGTATGGCTGCCGCGATGGGTGTACGGGTAGGTATGGCTGAAGACCGCTACATGGGTGGTACCTGTGTGAATGTGGGTTGTGTGCCTAAGAAACTGTTTGTTTATGGCTCTCATTTTAGCGAAGAGTTTGAAAATGCAGCTGGATTTGGCTGGAATGTTGGCAAAGCGAAGTTTGACTGGCCAACTCTGCGGGATAACAAAACCAAGGAAATCGAGCGTCTTAATGGAATCTACCGCAATATGCTGGCGAATTCCGGGGTAAATCTAATTGATGGCCGGGCCAAAATATCCGGACCGAATTCGGTTGTTGTTGCCGGGAAAGAATACACCGCTGAGCGCATTCTGATTGCGACGGGCGGCTGGCCTTTTGTTCCTGAATTTCCGGGTAGCGAGCATGTTATCAGCTCGAATGAAGTTTTTTATCTGGATCAGTTCCCGAAGCGGGCTATCGTGGTTGGCGGTGGTTATATCGCAGTTGAGTTTGCTGGTATCTTTGCCGGGCTTGGTGCTGAAACGTCTTTGATCTACCGTGGTGATATGTTCTTGCGCGGCTTTGATCAGGAAGTACGTGAATTTACAGCAGAAGAGGTCGCTAAGAAAAACGTTAACCTGCGTTTCAATACCAATATTGAGAAAATTGAAAAGCAGGCCGATGGTTCTCTGTTAGCATATCTGACCGACGGTACTACGCTGGAAGCCGATACTATTATGTATGCAACAGGTCGGGTTCCTAACGTGATGGATCTAGGCTTGGAGAACATTTCTGTAGAGCAACAGAGCAATGGTGCTATTGTCATTAATGATCAGTTTCAGACAGCTACACCTTCGGTTTATGCCGTAGGTGATGTAATTGACCGGGTTCAGTTAACACCGGTTGCGCTGGCCGAAGGGATGACGCTGGTACGCAATCTGTACGCAGGAGAGAGTAAGCAGGTTGATTATGATCTGATCGCAACTGCAGTATTCTGTCAGCCCAATATCGGTACTGTTGGTTTAAGTGAAGAAAAAAGTCGTGAACTCTACCCTAATGTCGATGTCTATAAATCCACGTTCAGAGCAATGAAGCATACGATCAGTGGTAGTGACGAAAAAACCTTCATGAAGATGTTGGTTGATCGTGATACCGATAAGGTTCTGGGAGTACATATGGTTGGGCCAGATGCCGGTGAAATTATTCAGGGTATCGCGGTTGCACTTAAAGCCGGTGCGACTAAGGCTGTGTTTGATTCCACCATAGGTATTCATCCGACTGCGGCTGAAGAGTTTGTGACTATGCGTGAACCAGCAAGTTAAGTAATACCTTCATCGATTATTATCCCCGGCTGATTTCAGACCGGGGATTTTTTTGTCTGAATTTAAGCTGGCTAAATAAGCGTACAAAAAAAGCCCCGGAAGGGGGCTTTTTTAAAAAGAACTTGTTAAAAAGAACTTGCTTGATGGGAGTGGGTCCCGTCTGGATTTGTTCTAATCCGCCGTCTGAACGTTGTTCCGACCAGCTTCTTTCGCTTTATATAGCGATGCATCCGCTCTGGCAATCAGGCTTTCCACTGACTCTCCTGGCGCTAGACGGGCCACACCGAAAGAGGCTGTGACTGAACTGATCACATCGCCGGTTTTCTTTTGCTTTATTCTGATCGACTGAATCTTTAACCGTACCTTCTCCGCCAGTGCTGCAGAAGCTGAGGTATCTTGCCCAGGCAGCAGCATGGCAAATTCTTCGCCGCCAAAGCGCACCGGAAGAAATGGAGCGGGGCATTCATTCATCACCAGCTTTGCGACATACTGAAGCACTTTGTCGCCCATTTGATGGCCGTAGGTATCGTTAAATTTCTTAAAGAAGTCGATATCAACCATCACCAGAGATACATCAGGTTTGGCTGCACTGGAATACTGCTCCAGTTCCATATCAAACACCCGGCGATTAAACAGCCCGGTAAGAGGGTCGATAGTTGCATCCTGACGGGTTTGTTCCAGCTCTTCCTTTAGGGTATTTATCTCGGCCTGGGCATCATCGATCTTCTTTTGAAACTGACGTGCACTTTCGCTAATGGTTTCGGTATTTACAGCCAGCTTCTGGATAATAGTTTCAAGTGACTGATCATCACTGCTGTCACGTAGTGCTGCAAGACTATCCTGCAACACTTCATTAAATGCTTCAGTATCCTGCGCGGTGGATGAGGCGGAAGATTCAAGATCCCCCATCACAGAAAGCAGAGCATTCTGGATATCTTCTGCGTTTTCTATTTCACCTTTAAGCAGATACTCCCTGAACATTTTTTCACTGACAATATTGGGACAGGTCCCGTATACCTCCAGTGTTTTGTCCATCTGTGTATTTAACTCAGGTAGAGCCTGAGAAACATAGGCATACCACAGAGAGTAGTTGAGCGGGTTAGGCGGAATACTATGCTTAACCATTAATGGAATTGCCTGGCGCAAAAATTCAGCAGCTTGCTTCGGATTATCGGCGAACTTCATATAAACCCTTGGTTATCTCGCTGTAATCAAATGAAATGACAGGTTACAGCAGTTCAATGAAACACAATAACATTTAACTCACTGTAAGGTTGATACTTTATCTCTCAAAGTGATGATTATCAAACAGTTGTTTTAAAGAATTTTTTCCATCGTTAGACTAAATATTCATTGTGCCAGCACAGCTGCTGAGTGAATCTTGTATTTTAGATAGCGACAGCCCCCGAAGAAAATAACAATAAAATATCATCAGGCTAGCCAATGTCACTGATCCACGGGCTTCATTTTAATAACCTAAAAGGCGACCTGCTGGGGGGAGTAACGGCTGCGGTTGTGGCTTTGCCCCTGGCGCTGGCATTTGGTGTGTCTTCCGGTGCGGGTGCGATAGCCGGACTTTACGGTGCTATTTTTGTCGGCTTATTTGCTGCACTTTTTGGTGGCACGCCGGCACAGGTCTCAGGTCCCACCGGGCCGATGACTGTCGTTATGGCTTCTGTCTTTACTCAATTTGTTGCGATCGATCCTGCAACAGGCCCTGTATTAGCCTTCACTGTGGTTATTATGGGAGGAATATTGCAGATGCTGTTTGGTCTGCTAAAACTGGGCAAGTATGTCACTCTGGTCCCATTTCCGGTGATATCAGGATTTATGAGTGGTATTGGTCTCATTATTATCCTGCTACAGTTAGGCCCGTTGTTTGGCTTTAGTGCGTCTTCCAGTGCTAAAGAGGCGTTGTTTCTTATTCCAGAGTATCTCAACGGTGCAGATAGTCCGGCACTGATGCTGGGGCTGGTGAGTCTGGCAATCGTTCTCTTCTGTCCCCGTTCTATCAGTGTCACAGTGCCACCGCCATTATTGGCATTGGTGTTGGGTACACTGATCTACCTGTTGGTATTTCTGGATTCTGGCTTGACGGTTATCGGAGCTATTCCTACTGGTCTACCGCAGCTGTTGATGCCCGCTTTGTCTTTAGATCTGCTTAGCGAGATGTTATTTGCTGCATTAATGCTGGCGGTATTAGGCTCAATAGATTCGCTGTTAACGTCGCTGGTGGCCGATAACATGACCAAAAATTATCATGATTCTGACCGTGAACTGATCGGTCAGGGCGTTGGTAATATGATGGCTGGTCTGTTTGGTGGTCTGCCGGGTGCCGGTGCAACGATGCGTACGGTGGTAAATATTAAAGCGGGTGGCAGTACGCCGATTGCCGGTGTCGTGCATGCTTTAGTGTTGGTTTTTGTGGTGCTGGGGGCAGCCCCGCTGGCAGAAAATATTCCCCATGCTGTACTGGCGGGTATTCTGATAAAAGTTGGCCTGGATATTATCGACTGGCGCTTTCTGTTGCGCTTGCATCATGCACCGCTGTTTGTTGCGGTATTAATGTTACTGGTGCTCTGCCTTACAGTGCTGGCAGATCTGGTCACCGCGGTGTTTGTAGGCGTGTTTATCGCCAATGTTGTTACTGTTAAGCGGTTGTCAGATAACCAGCTGGACAGTATCAGGATAATCGATAGCCACGCCGGTAATGATGAGAGCTTAAGTAAACGCGAACGAAAGCTATTGGCAGAGACCCGGGGGCGGGTTGTGTTGTATCAGTTTGACGGGCCTGTCAGTTATGCCGCAGCGAAAGGCCTGTCCGGTAAACTTCAGGATTGTCGGCCTCATGATGCTTTGTTATTGGATTTTAGCCGGGTTCCTCTGATCGACGTATCTACTGCGCTGGCTATCGAAGATATGATAGTTGAGGCACAGGGAGTAGGGCGGAATGTCCATATCATCGGTCTCAATCCTATTGTGCAGGAGATCCTGCAACGGTTAAAAATTCTGGATCTTATTCCGGCTAGTTTTTGTCATACGAAGCGTAGTAAGGCGCTGGAAACCGCTCATGCGATGGTGTTTAGGGATGAACTTAACTGAGTTCAACTCAATTGATGCATACTCAACAGAGCTTAAGGGAGATGAGGTGCTGGTGAGGCGTCAGGGCCGTTTTAAGCTCCGCCAGCCGGGTTTCTTCTATCAGCGCGACGACAGTTAGATCTGAGTCAAAGCTTCTTTCGCACTGGCTAAGATTAAACTGAACGATCAGTTGTTCAAGCTCACCGGTCAGGCTGTAGGGTGCGATTAAGCGAATCTGTTTTTTAGGGATAATGGTTTCAGTATCACAACGGGCCAGTGCTGATTGAACTGACTGGCCGTAGGCTCTGACCAGACCGCCGGTGCCGAGTTTTATACCACCAAAATAGCGGGTGACTACGGTACATATATTACCCATACCGCTGTGACAGAGAATATTCAGCATCGGCTGACCCGCGGTGCCTTTTGGCTCACCATCATCACTGAAATTCCACTGATGGAAGTCATCCGGGAGACCCGCGATATAGCTCCAGCAATGGTGGTTCGCTTTAGGGTGACGCTCCCGGATAGCGCTAATAAACTGATCTGCCTGTTGGCGGCTCTCAACAATCTCCAAATTGCAGATAAAGCGGCTGCGATTGATCTCAATTTCTGTTTCAACCGCAGCAGCGGGGCGCAGGTAACTCATCGTCTGGTGGTCATAATTTTATGGCTTTAGTGCCATACCAGATATGCAATCCACCAAACCAGGGGTAATGACTGAAGTGCTGACCTAGTTGTTGTTCCAACTCGGAGGTATTAACCGAACGATTTAACTCGCTATCAAGTAGCATCAGATCAATTTCTATCGCATCGCTGCGATAGTGCAGAGTCAGACGACTGATATCCAGGTGAGGGGCATGGCACTGATCTAATGCATCCCAGAGGATACCACTGACTTCAGTACGCATCGGCAGGGTTTTACAATAGTTTTCTTCCTCTTCATCATCGTAGGTATCGATATGGAAGATAACATGGCCGATGTCTTCAAACTGTCCCTTAAGGCGGTACACGGCGGCGTCGCCAATATAATGTCCTTCAGAGGCGCTCAGGTGCGGTGCAACCTGAAGATGCATTTCCAGTAGGCTCTGGCTTCCCATATTACGGCTTTTAAAGCTGTGCACGCTGATAACGCCTTCTACCTGCATGATGCTCTCGGTATAGGCTTTCAGCTGTTCTTCAGGTAAGGCGGTATCAACCAGTTCTTTGATACTTTTCCAGGTCAGTTCCCAACCAATTTTTGCAACAATAAATGCAACAATAATAGCGGCAAAAGCATCCAGCCATGCCAGCCCGGACATTGCGCCGGCAACTCCGACAAACACGACAATCGAAGAAAATGCATCGGTACGGCTGTGCCAGGCATTGGCGATAATCAGGTCTGATTTTATCCGTTGTCCTACCGCCAGCGTATAGCGGAAAATAGCTTCTTTACTGGCAACGGAGATGGCCGCAATCACCAGTGCCGGCCATTCAGGTAACTGAGCTGTGGCAGACTCTAATAATGCCAGTACACTTTCATAAGCCATGGCGCCGGCAACAGCAACAAGTATGCAGCCGAGAATAACGGTGCCAATGGTTTCAAAGCGGGCATGCCCCCAGGGATGATCCTCATCGGGTTCCTGGTGGGAGTATTTAATGATTGCGACAACCAGAAAGTCGGTCAGCAGATCAGACAGTGAGTGAATGCCATCCGCAAGCAGTGCGCTTGAATGGGATATGACACCGAATACTATTTTTAATAATCCCAGTATCAGATCAATAAAGGCACCAATAAGGGTGATCCGTTGGGCTTCTGCCTGATTATTTGTTGTTGAATTCATTAGATGAAAAACTGTGGTTAAAAGTGCGATGCCATATGTTAAGGGGAACTATGTTAATTGACCAGTTTAAGAACGTTTTTTTATAGCTTTTTATTACTAGAAAAGTGTTGACTTCTCTCAGTCACAGTAATGACGCGGAATAGCAACAAATACTGGATAAAATCACAAAAACGGGCTTTGGATTCAATTTATTCTTTTATAACTGATTGTTTTAAAAGACATAAAACAGGTGGTTAAATTTTAATCAGTTTATCTGGAAAGGCTATTAACCGGGTCTTCAGAAGGGTATTTGTCGCTGTACCCACAACGTTATCCACAGCTTGTGTGGGTAGATTGAGACAGCCCTTTGACTGTGGGTTGTCAGGCGGTTGTAATAGCATCCACAGGGCAATAATATAAGCCCTCACTAATTTAGCGACAGATGGAAATTTAAACCTATGGAAGGCGGAAGCGCTCTCTCGATATTACTACCCGCGGCGCTCTTTATCATTATGTTGGGTATGGGGCTTAGTCTTAACCTGAGCAATTTCAGCCGATTAATTGAACGCCCTGGAGTTATCCTGGTAGGTCTAGTTTTTCAGCTTTTCTGTTTACCTGTATTGGCGTTCATTCTGGTGACATCGTTTGAGCTATCTCCGGCACTGTCTGTAGGGCTGATGATAGTGTCCTTTGCACCGGGTGGCGCAACATCAAATATGATCAGTTATCTGTGTCGTGCCGATACCGCTTTATCGATTACCTTAACGGCTATTTCAAGCCTGTTAGTCCCGCTGACATTGCCCTGGTTGGCCTGGTTGAGTCTTGAGTATTTTATGGCACAGGGGGTGATGATCAATTTACCGGTGATAACAACAATTATGAAGTTGTTAATGGTGACCATTATTCCGGTATTGCTGGGTGTAATGATACATGTCCGATTGCCTGAGCTGAGTCAGACAATGCAAAAACCGGTAAAAATCATATCGCTGATATTTATGTTCAGTGTGGTTTTGCTGATTAGCTGGGCAAACAAAGAGCAGCTGCCTGAACTACTGCCAGTATTAACACCCGTGGTGCTGCTATTATCGGGCGGGGCTATGCTGATGGCGGTATTAATAGCACGCTATCTGTTTAAATATAGCGCCGAAACAGCGCTAACCCTGGGTATTGAAACCGGAATTCAGAATGCGGGTACGGGACTGATGATCACGGGTGCTATTTTACAACAGCCTGAGATGTCTATGAGTGTGCTGATGTACGGTATTCTGATGCAGATTCCAGCGTTATTGCTTGTTATCTGGCGTAATCTACCACAAGGTAATATCGTCGGTTCAGTCAATTCCCAGTAGTTTATGGGTTTGCAGACTTAGTTTCCATTGCGGGTTGTTCAGGCAGTACTGTATGCAATCTGATGAATTCATGCTTTGCATAGGTCCATCCATCGGCTGCAGATAGAAGTGTTTGAAATTCAGCTTATCAAAGGTCTCCGGCAAAGCTAATGGCTGAGGGTAGACCAGTTTAAGTTCATCGCCATCGGTAACCACTATTTTACTGTCGGCTTTAGGGCTGACGCAGACCCAGTCGATACCTTCAGGCAGGGGTAGAGTACCGTTAGTTTCTATAGCGATCTCAAGGCCTTCGCTATGGAATGCAGTGATTAGTTGTGGGTCCAGCTGCAAGAGGGGCTCTCCACCGGTACAGACAACATAGGGCTGGCCTTTATCACCGGGCCATAACTGTCTTACTGCTTTGGCCAGACTCTCAGCACTATGGAACTTTCCACCATTCTGGCCGTCGGTGCCTATGAAATCAGTATCGCAAAAGTCACATACGGCTTTACTGCGATCCTGCTCTCTTCCTGACCAGAGATTACAGCCTGTAAAACGGCAGAATACTGCAGGTCTGCCTGCCTGTGCTCCTTCACCCTGAAGGGTATAAAACATCTCTTTTACGCTGTAAATACTGCTCACAAAATCACCTGTATATCGGAATGCGCGTAGTCTACACCCTGACTAGCATAGTGCAACGGAGATTTAACAAAAGATAAAGCCGGGAACTGATCAGAATGTACATAAGGTATTAAAAGTACCTGCATGTGGTGCGTCAGGTTTAACAACGGTTAATTACATAAGCCCCTGTATGAGTACCGAAGCTTAGCCGCTGATGCTGAGTAAAATCTTGATAAATATCAGACTAATTCACTAGAGCGATTAAATGACCCGTTCTGAAGATTGATGTATAAATACAATATAACTTAACGAGATTAGCTTATAACTATAAGTTAGCAGGTGGGTTGATTGACTTAGTTGAATAACAATAATCAAAAAAATTAACAAAGATTTTCAAGGTGCGGAAAATGATCAAGAAGGCATTTGCAGGTGTAGTGTTAGGCGCTGTAGTACTCAGTTCACCATTGGCTCAGGCTGAGAGAAAGGCGATGATTGCGCCGGATCTGTATTCTTTCAAGGTGTCCCATGAGGGGGATATGGTTGAAATTATGCGTAATCAGAATCCGGATAACACAATTTCTGAGCTGTATAGCACCACTTTTCGTGGTACACCTCAAGCGATGAATCCATTTGCACCGCACGATGTCGAAACTCTGGGTGAACGTGAATTCACCAGTTATATGATGGATGCCCAGAAAGATGAAAGCATCATGATAGTTGATACTCGTACTGTTGGTTGGCATGCACGGCTGACTATTCCGGGTTCTGAAAATTATCCCTATACCCTGATGGATGACAAGGATGATATGGAAGATGCGCTGGATGATTTTGGTGTTGTGGTTGAGGGTGATAATTACGATTTCAGTAAGGCTAAAAAACTAGTGATGTTCTGTAACGGCTACTGGTGTGGACAAACGCCGGCGATGGGACGCGCGCTATTGGAAGCGGGCTACCCTGAAGAGCAGCTTAAATATTATCGCGGTGGCATGCAAGCCTGGACCAGTTTGGGTCTGACCGTTGTCGGTGAAGCGGTAGAGTAAAGCTTAGTTAATAAAAAACGCGCCTGTTAGAAGTGATTTCATAACGTTGGCGCGTTTTTACATGTAAGGCAATACTCGGCATTGCCTTTACTTGTTAGTGACGATTCCGTGACCCATCAGGGACGCTGAGCTTCCCCGCCGAAGGCTTCAGTTAATGCCGGTACCAATCGGGTCAGTTCCAGCGACATCTGAACAAATTCTGCGTCAAACTGGGCAAAGGCTTCATCCGGGCTATCCTGATCCAGCTTCTCTTTAAGTTGATCAGACAACTTAATACGCTTGATGCAGAGATCATCCTGTATGATGAAGTTAAGACTTTCCTGCCACTCTACTGCCAGCTTAACCACACGTTTACCTGCTTCCAGGTGGTGGATGATTTCATCACTGCCCAGGTCTTGTCCTTTACAGCGAATGACGCCTGTTTCGATAGCACTATCGCGCAGTTCGCACTCATCCAGAGGCTCAAGACCGGCGAAACGATCTTCCGGCTTTTCCAGCCACTGCGTCATAATTGCCGAAGGTGAATGGTTAACATCGGGCAAGACTACCGGCAGAGAGCCTAGCAGGCTGCGCAGATGACTGAGTAACTCTTCAGCTCGTTTATGGCTACTGGCATCAACAATTAGCAGGTTGTGCTCGGGGGCGATCAGAGCCCAGGTTTTCTGATACTTGCTGAACGCTCGGGGCAGCAGGTCCAGTACGATCTCATCTTTGAGCTGATCCTTCTCTTTTTTGTAGACTTTGCGAGCCTGCTCATGCTCGATGACTTTTACTTTTTCATCGAGTTTCTGGCGGATAACGCCTGCAGGGAGGATCTTCTCTTCTTTCTGTCCGGCTATCAGTAGAAAACCGTTACCCGCGTGAACCAGCATGTCTGACAGCCCGTTGCTGGGGCTGACCCAGCCAAAGCGGCTCAGTTCCTGGCTACCGCAGGGGGTGAAGGCTTTTTCATTTAGTTTATCTTCGAGGGCTTCCGGGGTGTAACTGAACGGCTGACTGAAACGATAATAGATGGCATTTTTAAACCACATGAAACGCGCCCTTAGTATGTAAGAAAAGAAATAACAGGAGTTGAGTCGCTATTGTAAAGAGATAAGTGGTTGCGGAACAGGACCTGATACAGATTATTATTTTAAGCCGAGCATTTTTTTATGGGCTTTACGTACCGCTTTCTCAACATAAAATCCATACATTTCAGGGGTACTGATACCGATCATTTTTTCGATAAGCTGTTCTCCGTTAGCGGGATTGAGAAACAGCAGGGTTGGCGTTAGAGGGCTGTCATAGCGATGGGCAAAGCGGGTCGCTGAAACAGTGTTGCCTGCACTGTCAATCAGCTCCTGGCCATCGTGAATAATGAGATTACGAAACAGTAGCCGCTGGTCATAATGGCCGCTAATCTGCATAGGCTTAAGGATCTCCTCTTCGACTAGCTCACAGTAGCTACAATCAGGCTGGCTGATCAGTACTAACAGGAAGCGGTTGCCGGCCTGTTGTTGATCCTTTTGCAGGTCTTCAAGCAGTGGCAGTGGGCTGGCTTGAGCCGACAGGCTCAGGCACAGCCAGAATATTGCCATGCTGTAGTTCACGAATGAAACAGGTAACTTCATAGGGTTTCCATAAATTCGACGATGCCTTCGACGACTTCATCGGCATACAGGTCTCGAAAGTAATGATCAGCACCTTCGATGATAATGGATTGTACCTTATCGTTCTTTACCTGCATCATTCCTGATTCTAGATTAGCTACTGTTTGATCTTCTGAACCAATAAATACCAGGCTAGGTGTCTGGCTGTTCTTTAATAGTCGGGGTGTATCGAACATCGGGTCAGGCTGGTAATAACTAATAAAGCTCCGGGCGGTTACTTTTGCATCAGCGCAGTAGATAAATCCGGTATTACCCATCCAGTGGTCGGGCTTTAGCTTATAGGCTGTGGCTAATGTTGCATCCAGAGGGGCGTTGTAGCGTTGTTGATAGTTTGCACTGGCCTGTTGTTCATTCCAGGTGGCTGGGGCGATAAGAACCTGAGCCAGGGGCTTTTGTGAGGCTGTTTGGCTGAACCATGCTGTTTGGTTTCCGCCCCTTGAATGCCCGATCAGGATAATTTCTTCAGCCCCGTTTTCTAATAACCAGTTTTGCCACAGACCGATCTCGTCTACAGCATCGGTATGTTTATGGTTATGTGGGACGCTGCAGTCATACATCCCCTTACGTTCAGTTATTCCCAGATTTAGATTGATAGCCAGACTGGGCAGGTCTTCGTCGGCAAGCAGTTCCTGCAGGCTGGCAATAATTTCCATACCGTTATGGGCGAGCGTGCCATGGGTAATTAGCATCACCCGACCGCTTAAAGGCTGGTCATCTATTCGTTGGAGGTTGGCATTCAGAGACAGGTTATTGTGTCCGAGTGTTACTTCTTCTGCCTGAGCAGAGCAGGTCAGTGCGAAGATGCATGAGCTAAGCAGAATTTTATTGAGCATAGAATATCCAGAGTTGTTTTTTATTTTTGGTTATATTCTTATAACCAAACAAGATTAGCAACTATAGAATAGTAGAATAGATGAGCCGGGAAGAGCGATGTGTAACAAGGACTAAAAGCAGGAGCGAGTGTTAAGAAAATGGTTTTACAAGCTTGTGAAGGGCTGCAGGTTGAAGTGATTCAACCTGCCTCCTGATTACAGGCCTTCGTAGGCCAGTAGTGTATGAACAGGAATACCGGTTTCCTGGATCTTTTCAGAACCTTGGAGATCTGGCAGATCAATCAATGCTGCGGCTTCATAAATTTCCGCGCCCAGTTCTTTAATAATAGTGCTGGCAGCGAGAATCGTACCACCGGTAGCGATCAGATCATCAAAAATCAGTACTTTATCGCCTTCAGCTACCGCATCAATCTGCATCTCGACAACCGCTTTGCCGTACTCAAGATCGTATTCACAATGAATTGTCTTGCCTGGCAATTTGCCTTTCTTTCGTACCAGTACCAACGGGATATTTAACTGATAAGCCATGATAGAGCTGATCAGAAACCCCCGGGCATCGATGCTGGCTATATGGGTAATATCAGTATCTATGTAGCGCTGAATAAATGAATCAGAGATCATTCGCAACGCTTTAGGATCTTTAAATAGTGGCGTAATATCACGAAACATGACACCGGGCTCAGGCCAGTCCGGAATCGTACGCATAACAGACTTGATATAACATTCATCAAAAGACATTGGGCTACCTTAAATAAAACAAAAGAAACATTCCTGAACAGAAAAAAAATACCCGCCGTAGCGGGTATTCTGTCCCGGCGCAGATCAGGCGCTAGGGCAGGTCTTATCTTCGCAGATATCCGCATCAGGCGACTCACCCGACAGGTTGTAGATCTCTTCCAGATCGGTTAATACGATCTCTTTGCCATCTACCCTAATCAGCTCCATTTTCTGGAAGCGGGTAAAGATACGGCTTACCGTTTCTACCGCCAGGCCAAGATAGTTACCAATCTCGTTACGAGACATGGAAAGGCGGAAGTTAGTGGCGGAATAGCCACGCGCTTTGAAGCGGTTTGATAATTTAACCAGGAAAGTCGCTACCCGCTGTTCAGCATTTTTCTTGCTGAGCAGTAGCATCATCTGCTGATCTTCACGAATCTCTTTGCTGAGTGTGCGCAAAATCTGGCGACGCAGTTCAGGCATCTGACCGGAGAGGTCATCGAGTCGTTCGAAGGGTATTTCACAGACGGTAGTGGTTTCAAGAATTTTAGCCGAAACGGGATACTCTTCGTTATCAAAGCCGCTCATGCCAACCAGTTCGCCTGGGAAATAAAACCCGGTAATCTGTTCTTCACCCTCGTTAGTCAGGGTGTAGGTTTTAATGGAACCGGCACGCAATGCGTATACCGATGAGAATGGTTCACCCTGGTGAAACAGATGGTCGCCTTTTTTAAGCGGTCGGCTTTTATCGATAATATCATCGAGCCGGTCCATCTCTGTCATGTTTAAAGAGACGGGTAAACATAACGAACTTAAACTGCAGGTGCCGCAATGAACCTGCTGTAAGCTGTGTAGTTTCCCTTCTGTTGCCTTATGGTTGCCCATAATAAGGTCCTGTTATTTCGTTATAATTTTTTGTGTAGCTAATCATCGATTATCTACTAAATCCTATACAGGGTGAAGCGTTTCCCGTATCAAATGATACGGGAGAAGCCTTTAGTTGGCTGCTGCTTAGGAATATAGGCGTCAAAAGACATGCATATACGGCGAATCAGCAAGCGGCCAGCAGGTGTTACTTCGATATGTTTGTCATCGAGAATAATGAGGCCATCCTCAGTAAAGCGTTGCAGATCTTCCAGTTCTTCTGCGAAATACTCGGCGAAGCAGATATCAAATCGTTCTTCGATATCACTCATTGTCAGTTCAAACTGGCAAATCAGCTGAGTGATTACTGCGCGACGAATGCTGTCGTCACGGGTCAGAGTAACGCCACGTTTAATCGCATCGTCACGCTCTTCAACAGCGACGGTGTAGGCCGCAATATCGTGTTCGTTCTGGTAGTAAACATCGCCAATCTGGCTGATAGCTGAAACACCCATGGCGACCAGGTCGCAGTCGCTGTGAGTAGTATAGCCCTGGAAATTACGGTGTAACTTACCGTTTTGCTGAGCCAGTGCCAACTCATCATCGGGCTTGGCAAAGTGGTCCATACCGATATACACGTAACCCGCAGCGATCAGTTTATTGATCGTTGTTTCGAGTATGGCAAGTTTTGTTTCCGGGCTCGGCAGGTCATCAGCATTAATATGCTTTTGTGAGCGGAACCGGTCTGGCATGTGCGCATAGTTGAATACGGACAGGCGGTCTGGATCAAGGTCGATGATGGTATCCAGGGTTTTGCTGAAGCTTTCCAGTGTCTGATGCGGCAGACCGTAGATCAGGTCCATGTTGATGGAGCGGAAGCCTAAACGACGGGATTCTGCTAAAACAGCAGCAACCTGTTCAACCGGCTGTACCCGGTTTACCGCTTCCTGAACTTTTAGTTCTACATCCTGAACACCAAAGCTAATGCGGTTGAAGCCAATTTCGCGCAGTACTTTCAGGGTTTCATTGTCGACTTCGCGAGGATCGATCTCGATAGAGTAATCACCTGAATCGTCATCCAGCAGTTTGAAGTTATCACGCAACTTCTGCATCAGCTCAGTCATCTGCTCGTTGCTGATAAAGGTTGGTGTGCCACCGCCCCAATGCAGTTGTTCAACAATCTGGTCGTTGGCATACCATTTGGCCAGTTGTTCCATCTCTTTATAAACCGTATCGAGATAGGGCTGTGCTTTCTTACGGTTGCGGGTAATGACTTTATTACAGGCACAGTAATAACAAACATGGGCGCAGAAAGGGATATGTACGTACAGCGATAGTGGCGCAGTAGTATCAGAACTTTGTTGTCCGGTTGCTACCAGATCTGCAGGTGACAGTTCTGGATCAAACTGAATAGCAGTAGGGTAAGAGGTATAGCGCGGACCTGAAAGGTCATAGCGGCGGATCAGGTCCAGATCCCATTTAATCAGATTGTTCGGGTTCACAATGTTTCTCACTTCATACTGCAAAAGGCCGATTATAGCGGTTTAAATCCGGCCGGTATTGATGTTTATCAAGATTGCTACAGGCCAAGCCCCCGCCAGGGAATGGTATACAGGCCAAACATAATAATCAGCAGGCCAGCAATAGTCTGTGCGTTTCGATTCTTTAATAGTGATTGTACCTGACGTGCAAATAATCCTGTTGCAAACATGGCAGGCAGAGTGCCTATACCGAAGCAGGCCATCATCAGCGCAGATATTTTCCAGTCTGTGGCGGTAGCGCTCCATATTAATGTGCTGTATACCAGACCACAGGGCAGCCAGCCCCACAAGGCGCCAAGCGCCAGGGACTGAGATATGTTCTGTACGGGCAGCAAACGACGGCTGAAGGGCTGAAGATGACGCCAGATCAGATTACCCTGTTTTTCTAACCAACTCAGGCCTTTCCAGATCTGAGCAACATAAAGGCCCATTAAAATAAGAATGGCCCCGGCCAGTGTGCGCAGGATCAGCGAGACTTCGGGTGATCTGATCAGCCAGCCAATACTACCGATCAGTGCGCCGGCAACGGCGTAGCTAAAAATGCGGCCGGTGTTAAAGCCAATCAGCAAAAGCAGGGGGTTACGATTCTTTTTATCGATACCCATGGCTACAGCGCTGGATATGCCACCGCACATTCCCAGACAGTGGGCGCTACCGAGCAGACCCAGCATAATGGCGGTCGCTATGGTCAGGGTCTCTGTCATCAAGATTGATCTTTGTTGCGCTCAGGCTTGGCGTCGTTTGGAATCAGGTGTTCATCGTCATCAAACAAAATGCTGTGGGCAGGGGACTCAAGGTCATCGTACTGACCGCTGTTGACGGACCAGAAAAACCCCCAGATAGCGAGACCTGCAAGTATGATAGCGATAGGGATAAGCAGGTATAAGATATTCATGATTCGGTTGTCTGTATTGATGTATCAGGTAATTCTACCCGATTTATCCGGCTAAGTTTAGAGAGTCTTAGGGCGTTGCCTACGACAACGAGCGAGCTGGCAGACATGCCGATTGCTGCCATGTATGGCGCGATCATACCGGTTGCCGCTAATGGCAGTGCGATCAGATTGTAAATGATTGCCCAGCTCAGATTCTGGCGGATAATGGCCTGGGTTTTTCGTCCCAGATAAAGCGCCTGAGGTAAGCGTTGCAGTTCACCGGATATGAGTACCGCATCGGCATTGGTTTTCGCCAGATCAGTGGCTGAGCCCATCGCGATAGACGTCTGTGCGCCGGCCAGGACGGGGATATCATTGATACCATCGCCGACCATAATGACCCGGGCGCCACTGTCCTGTAATTGTTGAATATGTTGTAGCTTTTGTTCCGGTGTTACACCGGCAATAACTTTGTTGATACCGAGCTCTGATGCAACTTGTTGAACCGCCGCTGAGCTGTCTCCGGTTAGCATTTCTATCTGGAGCCCCGCAGCTTTGAGCTGTGCCAGGGTTGTCTGGGACTGCTTGCGGGGAGGGTCGGTCAGACCAAACCAGGCGATCGGACCGGTTTCGGATGACAATAATAGCCACTGGCTGTGATTATCCGGCGCATCGCAATAATCCAACACTCTGTTGCTATGTTGACTGGCAAAACGGGGTTTGCCGAGATAATAGCGTTTCGAGTCGATACAGCCTTCCAGTCCCTGACCTACGTGGTTGGTTATTTCAGCGCTCTTAATAGCAGGGAGGTACTGTGCCTGCTTATGAAATGCTTTAGCTATGGGGTGTTCTGAGTGTGCTTCAAGGGCGCAGGCAATGGTCAGGGCCTGCTCTCTATCCTGATCTTCTAATACAACAACCTGTTGTAAAGAGAGGTTGCCTTCGGTCAGGGTGCCGGTCTTATCAAATATGATATGCGTAGCGCGGGACAGGCTTTCAAGTACGTGGCCACGAGTAACCAGTAGGCCGTTTTGGCGGAGTGTACCGGTTGCTACAGTCAGAGCGGTAGGCGTTGCCAGTGACAGTGCGCAAGGACAGGTGACAACAAGTACTGATAACGTGATCCAGAATGCGTGTTCCGGGGCGATAAACCACCAGGTGATACCGACCGTCAGTGCGGTAATAAGTACCGCGGCAACAAAATAGCCGGCTAACTTATCTGCCGCCCTGGCAACTGGCGGTTTTTCTTCGTGGGCGCGTTCCAGTAGTCGCACGATGGCAGACAGTTGAGTCGATGCGCCGACCTGAGTGATCTCAATCTGAATCGGGTTTTCAACATTGATCGTGCCGCCAACGATAGGGTCGCCAGCAGATTTACTAACCGGTAGGTACTCGCCGGTCAGGGCTGATTCGTCAATGCTACTCTGGCCAACCAGAATAACGCCGTCTGCCGGCACGGTATGGCCCGGCTTAACCAGAACTCTGTCGCCGGCATTCAGATCGGTGGCGGGAATCATCTGTTCCTCACCGTTGCTGATGATAATAGCGCTGGCGGGCAGTAGGTTAAGCAGTGAGTTACCCGCGCGGCCGGTGCGATGGCGGGCCTTCATTTCAAGGAAGCGGCCAATAAGCAGGAAAAAAGTAAACATGGTGACCGAGTCATAATAGACCTCACCAGAGGCGGTTATGGTAGCCCAGATACTGGATAGATAAGCGCCGCCTATGGCAATGGATACGGGCACATCCATGGTGAGATGGCGGGTTTTAATGTCCCGGATTGCCGCTTCGAAAAAAGGCCGGGCAGAATAGATGACAACGGGAGTGGCGAGGGCAAAGCTGGCCCAGCGAATAAAAGTGACCAGGTGGTCTTCAAGGCCCTGAGTATCACCGGCATACAAGGCGACAGCCAACATCATTACCTGCATACAGAATACGCCGGCAATACCAAGTCGGCGAGTCGCCTTACGGGTTTCAGTCGCCAGCATCTGCTCTTCTTTATCAGGATGGTAAGGGTGACCCTGATAGCCTATGCGGTATATTTCGCTGAGAATATCACTCAGTTGGATGACATCATTATCCCAGTTCAGGCTGGCCCTGTGATTGGTCAGGTTAACGGAGATTTTATTTACGCCTTCGAAGTTGGCAATGTGATGTTCAAGTAGCCAGACACAGGCGGCGCAAGTAATACCTTCAATGACAAGGGCGGCATGTTTGGTGCCATCATCGCTGTCAGTAACAAAGGCTTTTTGAATCGAAGGCTGATTATAGAGCGCAAGTTCAGCCAGAAGTTGTTCAGGTATCGCCTGATCCCTTAGCTCGGGGGAGCGAATCTCACCGGTGCGATGCTTATAGTAGTTATCCAACCCACCATCAGCGATCGCCTGTGCGACAGCCTGGCAGCCCGGACAGCACATGCGGCGGGGCTTGCCGCTAATCTCGGTAACGAAGTTACTGTGCACAGGTACATCAAGGCCGCAATGGAAGCAGCCCTGATCTGTATCGGTACTATCTTGATCAACCGGATTTTGATCAGCCGGATTCGGATCAACCTGATGGGTCTGATGAGCGTTCATTTATGATATTTACTGAACGCCCAGTTTGAAAGTCTGCTCGTCATATGGCGGTTCAACTTCCAGGCCTAATTGCCAGGTTTTATCCGCTGGCTGAATAATCAGAAACTTACGACCAAGCAGGTTTTTCTCTACAGAGCCTACGTAATTTCCCTGTTGCAATTCACGCAGTTGGACCATGATATCCAGAGACGCTTTAGTCGGATGGCCAATAATTAGTTCCAGTTCGGCTGGCAGTTGGACATCGCCATCGCCTTGTAACTTAACCACGATATCACCGGTCAGCTGATCCATTCGCAGATCACCAAACAGGCCCATTGAGCGTGCATTTTCTCTGAGTTCATTATTCTCATGAAACGCTTTGGCTTTCTTTGTGTACTCTTCCAGAACGACACCGTCGTGGGTCACTATTGATGCTGTTATGTACACGGTAGAGTAAAGCAGGGTGGCAATCAGCGGGGCTAAAATAAACCAGAGCCACGGTTGTTTGTACCATGGGGCTACACTATCTTGATCAGTCATATAATACCTTAAACAAAGAAATAGCTGCACGGAGATTATCCGCGCAGCTATTTTAACTCAGACATGATGTTTGAGGGTAGGGCTATTAGCCTTAAATTACCCTCTCTTTAGATGTAGTTATCGACGTTTGGCCGGACCGATGAACCGGTTTTCCTGTTCTAACACAATATCTTCATCATCCAGAGCCTGGACCCGGAAGAAAATATCGTAATTAGACTTCTCCAGGAAGCGCGGATCAATCTGCAAACTAACCGGGTGATCCAATAGTTCACCGGAGCGAATCACTACTTCACTGGCGCCAATCATCGACAGACCATCAATACCAGATACTTCGATGCTGTAGCTGTGATCATCCTGTGATTTGTTTGCCAGCTTTAGCCTGTAGACGTTCTCAATCTTGCCGTTAGATGCCTCTACAAACAGTTGTCCCCGGTCACGAATAATATCGACTTCGAGCGGAATTCGGCTATACAAGGTGTAACTGAAAGCGATAAACATAGCGCACAGGCAGATAAAGTAGGCGATCAGGCGTGGGCGCATAATATGTGTGGTTCCACCATCAAGGGCGTGTTCAGTGGTGTAGCGAACCAGTCCCCGGTCGTAACCCATACGGTCCATCATATCGTCACAGGCATCGACGCAGGCACCGCAGGCAACACATTCATATTGCAGGCCGTCACGAATATCAATGCCGACAGGGCATACATGAACACAGGCGTTGCAATCGATACAGTCGCCCATACCTTCCGCTTTGTAATCAGCGCTTTTCTTACGCTTGCCCCGGTTTTCACCGCGTTTTTCGTCATAGGAGATCACCAATGTGTCCTGATCAAACATAACGCTTTGGAAGCGTGCGTAAGGGCACATATAGATACAAACCTGTTCCCGTAACCAGCCCGCGTTAGCGTAAGTGGCAACAGTCAGGAAGCCGATCCACCAGGTTTCCCAAGGACCCAGATTCCAGGAAAATACAGCAGGGCTGAGTTCACGAATAGGGGTAAAGTAACCAACAAAAGCGATTGCTGAAGCGGCAGCAATGATGAGCCAGAGTGTATGCTTAGCTGCTTTTTTAGCGAGCTTTTGGCCGGACCAGGCGGCTTTATCGAGGCGCATACGCTGGTTGCGATCACCTTCCGTTACTCGCTCTGCCCACATAAAGAACCAGGTCCAGACAAACTGAGGGCAGGCGTAGCCACACCAGAGACGTCCGGCAAATACGGTAACAAAAAAGAGTACGAAGGCCAGAATAATCAATAGCCAGGACAGCAGCATGAAGTCCTGTGGCCAGAAAGTAAAACCAAAGACGTGGAACTGGCGGCTAGGCAGATCAAACAAAACTGCCTGGTGGCCATCCCATTGGATCCAGGAAAAACCATAGAACATAACCAGCATCAAAAAGCCGGATATGGTGCGGAAATTTTTGAACAATCCTTTGTAGAATTTTACGTAGATATGTTCGCGCTTGGCGTACAGGTCATAGGACTCAGCTTTGCCTTTGCTTTTCGGTGTAACATCTTTCACTGGTATCTGGTTCATACCATCCCTCACCTAAGTATGTCGAATTGCGGTCACCGCAAAACCAGGGCTCAACTGGTTTATTAGCGAGTTTGAATATTATACTCTGTTTGGCGCGTCAGAAAACCAGTGGCTCAAAAAAAAAGGCGATATGATCAGTATCATATCGCCTTTTCTGTGATCAAAGCCTTACTTGTTAGACAGGCTGTATACGTAAGCGGTAATCAGATGAATCTTCTCATCGCTTAGCAGATCTTTATGAGCTGGCATAACACCACTACGACCCGTACGGATAGTGTGGCTGATCTTGTCGAATGTAGAGCCATACAGCCATACATTGTCAGTCAGGTTAGGTGCGCCCAGTGCCTGAACACCAGTACCATCCTGTGCGTGACAAGCAGTACATAGCGCCTGGAACTGTTGCTCACCGCGGGCAGCCGCGTCGGCATCGGCTTCCTTGCCGCTCAGAGACATAACATAGCTGGTTACGTCACGTACGCCTTCTTCACCCAGTACAGCACCCCAAGGTGGCATTGCACCGGTACGACCAGCAGCAATAGTGTGCTTGATGACGTCTGGTGTACCACCGTACAGCCAGTCGCTGTCGGTCAGGTTAGGGAAGCCGTGTGCGCCAGAACCGGTTGCACCGTGACACAGTGAACAGTTATTGGCGAACATCCGCTGACCCATTTTCAGGCCTTCAGACTGAGACTGCAGGTCTTCAACAGACATGGCAGCATACTTAGCGAAAACAGGCTTATAAACCTCTTCCGCATGCGCCATCTCTTCTTCCCACTGACCAGTAGAAGTCCAGCCCAGGAAACCTTTGTAGTTACCCAGACCCGGATAAGCAGCCAGATAAAGCAATCCGAAGATGATAGTTGCAACAAACATATGCAACCACCAGCTTGGTAGCGGGTTATCGTACTCTTCAATACCGTCGAATGCGTGACCCAGGGTTTCCTCGGTCGTTTCTTTGTGCGGCTCACTCCGGCGTGTAGACCATAGTAACCATGCACAACCTAATATAACTGCCAGAGTAATAACAGTTATCCATGCGCTCCAAAAAGCACTCATTGTTCTTTTCTCCCGTTATCAGTGCTTAGCGTCCGTTGATCCTGCTCATCATCATCGAAGGGCAGGTTAGATGCTTCATCAAATCCTTTGCGGTTGCCGGGTAAAAGAACCCAGATAAATAAACCGACAAAGGTGATTAACATCAACACCGGAAGATAAGGACCGTAAACTTCGTAGCTCACTATAATTACCGCTTATTGTTGTAAACGGAGTGCAGTTTGCCGAGCGACTGTAGGTAAGCTACCAGAGCATCAACCTCTGTTTTACCTTCAACCTGCTCACGAGCTGCTGCTGCGTCCGCTTCGGTGTATGGAACACCCATCTTAGCCAATACCTGCATCTTAGTTGCAGTATCCTGACCAGATAGTTTGTTTTCAAACAACCAAGGGTAAGACGGCATTTTAGACTCAGGTACAACATCACGAGGGTCATATAAGTGGGCACGATGCCAGTCATCACTATAACGACCGCCTACACGAGCCAGGTCAGGACCTGTACGCTTGGAACCCCATAGGAAAGGGTGCTCCCAAACGCCTTCGTTGGCAGTTGAGTAGTGACCGTAGCGCTCAGTTTCAGCACGGAAAGGGCGGATCTGCTGGGAGTGACATACGTTACAACCTTCACGGATGTAAATGTCACGACCTTCAAGTTCCAGCGCAGTATATGTGCGCAGTCCTTCGATCGGCTTAGTTGTAGAGTTGCTAAAGAACAGAGGTACGATTTCAGCAAGACCACCGCCACTGATCACCAGGATGATCAGTAGGATCATGATGCCAATGTTCTTTTCAATCGTTTCGTGTTTGATCATTTCAATGTGCTCCTCTGATCCTTAAGCTGCTTGCGCAGATGCATCAGCTACAGGAGCTGTGCTGTCTTTGCGTACAGTCTGCCATACGTTGTATGCCATCAGCAGCATACCAGTCAGGAAGAATGCTCCACCTAACGCACGTACGAAGAAACCAGGGTGGCTTGCTTCCAGAGCTTCTACGAAGCTGTAAGTCAGAGTGCCGTCTTCGTTAACTGCACGCCACATCAAACCCTGCAGGATACCGTTTACCCACATTGCACAGATGTACAGTACGGTACCGATAGTCGCCAGCCAGAAGTGAGTGTTGATCAGGCCAACGCTGAACATCTGGGTTTTGCCCCACAGTTTAGGAATCATGTGGTAAACAGCACCGATAGAGATCATCGCAACCCAGCCAAGAGCGCCGGCGTGTACGTGGCCAACAGTCCAGTCAGTGTAGTGAGACAGTGCGTTTACAGTCTTGATAGACATCATCGGGCCTTCGAAGGTAGACATACCGTAGAAGGACAGAGATACAACCAGGAAGCGCAGTACCGGATCGGTACGCAGCTTGTGCCATGCACCTGACAGGGTCATCATGCCGTTGATCATACCGCCCCAAGAAGGTGCCAGCAGAACCAGAGACATTACCATCGCTACTGACTGAGTCCAGTCTGGCAGAGAGGTGTAGTGCAGGTGATGACCACCAGCCCACATGTAGGTCGCAATCAGCGCCCAGAAGTGAACGATAGACAGACGGTAAGAGTAGATTGGACGCTCAGCCTGCTTAGGTACGAAATAGTACATCATGCCCAGGAAGCCTGCAGTCAGGAAGAAACCAACCGCGTTATGTCCGTACCACCACTGAACCATCGCATCAACAGCACCAGGGTATACAGAATAAGACTTGAACAGAGAAACAGGCATCGCTGCGCTGTTTACAATGTGCAGAACTGCAACAGTGATGATGAATGCCATGTAGAACCAGTTACCTACATAGATGTGAGATGTCTTACGCATCTTAACTGTACCCAGGAATACGACAGCGTAAGCTACCCATACTACTGTGATCAGCAGGTCAATTGGCCATTCCAGTTCAGCATACTCTTTAGAAGAGGTGATACCCAGAGGCAGAGTAATCGCTGCGCTCAGGATTACCAGCTGCCATCCCCAAAAGGTGAAAGCGGCTAGTTTGTCAGAGATCAGGCGAACCTGACTCGTACGCTGTACAACGTAGTAAGAGGTTGCGAACAGTGCGCAGCCTCCGAATGCAAAGATAACCGCGTTGGTGTGTAACGGACGTAAACGACCGTAAGTCAACCAGGCAGTATCAAAGTTAAGTGCAGGCCATACCAACTGCGACGCGATTAACACGCCCACGGCCATTCCAACAATGCCCCATACCACTGTCATGATGGCGAATTGACGCACCACCTTGTAATTGTAGGTTGGGTGTTCAGCTGCTGTGCTCATATCAGGCTCTCATCAACAAGCTATTAGAAAGGTTTAGAAAGTAAATTTCCGTCGGCTATTATCATGAAACACTAGTAACATTTCAATGCGTCTTGTGTATTAGTTGCGACATACTGCCGCACTGCAAAAAACGTTACATCTGTCTATTTACATATCGCAAAACACTGATATAAACAGTCAAGCTGTTGATTAATAAGAAGTTAATTTGTTAATTATTATTGGGAAATTAAGCTAAATCCATGTTTTTTCTACTTTTTGATCAGTTGCAACAAGGTTATTTTCCAGTATCAAAAGTTACTATTTTGTGTTTTCTTGATATGGATCAAGCGCTATTTTAGTCTGATTTTTCAACTTATTAAGCTAAACAGGGTAAGAAATGCTAATACAGGGTGAGCCAAACATTGGTCGTTTACTGCTTGCACATGGTGCAGGTGCAGCAATGGACAGTGAATTTATGGACAAAATTGCAGCCGGATTAGTGGCCGGAGGGCTGCAGGTTATTCGGTTTGAATTCCCTTATATGCAAAAACGTCGGGAGGATGGAAAAAGACGGCCACCGGATCGTCAGCCTAAACTGCTCGAACATTATAATCATCTGTTAGACGAGCTTGATCCTCTTGCCGTTCCCACCTTTGTAGCAGGAAAGTCGATGGGGGGAAGAATGGCGACAATGATTGTTGAGCGGGCCGATATAGCGAGCTGCTTCGTTTATGGATACCCGTTTTATGCCACAGGTAAAAAAGATAAGCCCCGTACTGAGCATCTGACTGATTTAAAAACGCCGGTACATATATTTCAGGGAACCCGGGATGCGATGGGGAATCTTGAGACTGTGAAAGGTTATTCACTTTCAGATACTGTCTCGCTGTATTGGCTTGAAGATGGCGATCATGATCTTAAACCCAGAAAAATGTCTGGATTAACTCAGGACGAACATATAGCAAATGCAGTAGAATCAACCCTCCGAATTTGTCGGCGTTATTCCTGAGGAAATACTGAGTGAACCATCTGTTACTTTATTGTCGTCCAGGCTTTGAGAAAGAATGTGCAGCTGAAGCCCGTGAACTGTGTGAACAGAACGGTATTTATGGTTACTGTAAGCTTGAAGAGAACAGCGGCTATGCACTGTTTGTCAGTCATCAGCCTGACGGCGCAAGGCTGGCGGTTGAGCAGCTGGATTTTGATCAACTGATATTTGCCCGGCAGTGGGTGGTTTGTGAGGCCTTGATCAAGGATATTGATACCGATGACCGAATAGGTTCGCTAACCGGTACTGTTGAACAGCTACCTGTTTGCTGTGAGTTAGTCGTTGAGCCGGCTGATACGACAGAAGGGCGTGAAATGCAGCGCTTCTGTAATAGCTTTGGTTCTGCTTTCAGTCAGTCATTGAGAAAAAAGGGGTTATTAGATAAACGAGCGCCGAACAGACTGCATATATTTGCCCTGTCTGGGAGTGAGTTTTATGTGGGTTATGCGCCGGTTGATAATTCAGCACCCTGGCCGATGGGTATTATGCGGCTGAAATTTCCTAATCAGGCGCCCAGTCGTTCGACTCTTAAACTGGAGGAGGCCTGGCATTGGTTTATTCCTCAATCACAGTGGCATCAATATATCAGTAGCGGTAAGCGCGCGGTTGATCTGGGGGCAGCACCCGGCGGTTGGACCTGGCAGTTGGTCAATCAGAATATGTTTGTTACCGCTATTGATAACGGGCCGATGGCTGAATCGCTGATGGAGTCAGGGCAGGTTAAGCATCTGACTGAAGACGCCTTTACCTATGAACCGCAAAAACGGTTTGACTGGATGGTCTGTGACATCGTAGATAAGCCGGCCCGGGTGATTATTCTAATGACATCCTGGTTGGTCAATGGCTGGTGTCGTGAGACTATTTTTAATCTGAAGTTGCCGATGAAACAGCGCTACCCGGAAGTCAGGAGTTGTCTGAATTATCTGCAGGAAGAGTTGGATAAAGTCGGTCTGAAAGCCAGTGTTGCTGCAAAGCATCTGTACCATGACCGGGAAGAGATTACGGTACATGTGAGGTTGTTGGATTATCACGGCTGAGTGTCAGCCGTGATAATGCCGGTGCAAAAAGCATATTGCTAATGCTTAGTCGCTCCGGTTTGCCGCTTTAGTGCTCTAGAACGGTGATCTTTTCTTCTGTTTCAAGCATTGGCATGATGGCTTCCATGATCTCTTTACGCTCAGGGGAGGCGTGCCAGCGCTGCCAATCCTGGATGGTGCGAAAGGTGGCTAGCACTATGCGATGATTAGAGTCATTGCTATTGCGCAGCGACTCACCGGAAATGAATCCATGCGCCTGCATAGCGGTCTGTAAAGTGTTGCGGGCGGCTTTTTCGTAATGTTCGGCAAGATCGTCAGCGATATGTCGTTCAATCAGAACACGAATCATTGTGGTCTCCTTTGAATATTTACTGCTTTTATTTCAATATAATAGCTAACTATGCCCGGGTAAAATGATATCTTCGCAAAAGTAGGGTTTTTCTATACCTCTGAATTTGCGACAATATAGGCCAAAGTAGTTTCTGAGGTTGAATGATGGTTGAAGTAAAAGCGGATCAGGTCATGGATGCCAGCGGCCTGTTCTGTCCTGAACCGGTGATGTTGTTGCACAACAAAGTACGTGAGATGACAACAGGTGAGGTGTTGCAGGTAACAGCTACAGACCCCTCAACCCAGCGCGATATTCCAAAGTTCTGTACTTTTCTGGGGCATGAGTTAATTGACCAGAAATCAGAAGATGATCAATTTTTGTATCTGATCAGAAAAGGCGAGTAGTTAACTCGTCTTCTAATCAGGTTATGAACAAACTTAACGGGCCTGCTATCCGGGCCTGATGATTAATACAGTTGAGAGATATTACTGTGACTGCGACAGCAACAGACGCAAATACTGCAACAGAAGTACCCGCGGATAAAGCTAAATCCCGTACCCGTTCTAAAAACAGAGCTGCTAATCAGGCGGCCCTGCAATTACTTTGCGATGCATATCCACAAGTATTCAGCCGCGATAACATCAGGCCTTTGAAAATTGGTATTCAGGAAGATCTGATTGCCGATGAGAAAGTCGCTAAAAACAAAATTAAACGGGCACTGGCGTCTTATGTTCGTTCACCTTACTACTTCCGTAGTCTGAAAGAGGGTGCAGATCGTATCGGCCTTGATGGTCAGGCTTCAGGTACCGTGTCGGATTCAGAAGCTGAGCATGCTAAGCAGCAGCTAAAAGAGATCAATAAGCTTCGTCAGCAGAAGCAGCGCGATGAAAAAGCCAAGCAGCGTGAAGATCGTATCAGCAGTAAGCTGGATATGCTGGTAACTAAGCGCTGATATATAGGTTTAGTTACCCGTAAAAAAACCGCCTTAGGGCGGTTTTTTTGTGGTTCTGAGGTAGGTGATGATACAAGCGGTTTAGTTGAGTGCTTCCGGCTGTCCGTGAATCCATCCCTGTGAGCCATCAATCTCAAGTTGTCGAAGGCTATCTAACTGGCTGTCCCGTTCCACATGTTCAGCAAACGCCTGAATGTCGAGGCTGTGGGCCGCGGTTACCAGGCTACGGACAAAGAACCTGTCTTCGGCGCTGCTGTCCAGCTCTCTGACCAGCGAACCATCAACTTTGATGTAATCAGGATGGAGCGTATACAGGTAAGAAAAGCCCGCCGGGTTAATACCAAAATTATCAACACCGAATTTAATACCCAGCTGACGTAGCTGTTCACGAAACGCGGTAATGCGTTCCATATTGTTCAGTACGGATGTTTCGTTAATCTCGATACAGAGCTGTTGTGGTTGCGGTAACGTCGCTGCGATCTCTATTAACCAGTTACAGAACGACAGGTCTTTCAGTGAATCATTACTCAGGTTAACGCAGATCGGCGAATCGTACGCCTGCTCAAGCTTTTTAAATACCGATTGCAGAACTTTCTTATCCAGGGCGGACATTAAATTTAACTGCTTTACTACGCTGATAAACTCGCCGGCCATTGAAGGTAGCTGTGACTGGTTAAGAATGCGTGCGTAGACCTCACTGTGAAGAATGTCAGACTGATCTGCGACGGACTTAACCGGTTGCGCTTGTAGAAAAATATCACCATTACTGATCTTATCGCTGACGTGCTGATGCCAGCTTTCCTGTCGCTCTGCGCTGCCTATTTCATCGCAGTGTACCGGCGTAGCGTTATTGGCAGCCTGATCCGCAGCTAGTCGTGCATTAGCTAATAGCTGCTCTGAGGCGTAGCTTTCAATATAGGGCGTTGCGCCAATGCAAGCCGGCTTCTCAGCGGGTTTGTGGCTTAGCTGATGATAAAAATCGTTCAGATTCCTGATAACTGTGTTCATCTCTCTTTGTAACTGATCGGGATCAGTCAGGGAGCTGAGCAGTATAAAGTCTGATCCGGTAATGCGGCCCAGCACCGGGTCATCGGTTTTTTTCGACAATAGCTCTAACTGAGAGGCGGCAGCCCGGATAAAGTTGTTTGCTTTTTCCATGCCCAGTTCAGTATTAAGTTGTTGCAGGTTAGTGATGTGAAGATGGATCAGGCTACCATTGCCAAAGTCATTGCGATAATCAATACGTTCATTTAGCCGGGTTTTAGTGGCGCGCTGATTGGCTAGTCCGGTCAGTTCATCCTGATAGGCTGCACGGCGAATCTCTTCGATATTTTTGGCTTGTTCATCAAACATTGTACGTACCCGTCGTACCATCATGTTCATTGCCAGAACAACCTGTTTTAGTTCCCGGGTACCGGGAATCCGGCTTTGTTCAATATATTTTTGTTGAGATAGCGCCAGAGCCTGCTCTTCAACCCCTTTTAACGGGCTCAGAATGTACTTCATTAATAAGCTGATAAAAAACATACTTAGCAGTGAAAGCACGACAAACCAGATGAGGGTTTGTTTAGTGCCGCGCCATAGTTGCTCGTACGCATAGCCAGCACGGCTCTGAACAAAGATTGAACCGGCTTTTTGCCACTGATTGGTGACTTCCCGGGTCATTTCCGGTGGCGTGATCTGAACCAGATCAATGAACCAGTCAGGTACTTTATCATTTACCTGAGCATTCGATGTTTTGATAAACAGTGGCTTATTCTCTGCGTCAATAACCCGGATCTGCTGGTAAAAGCCACTGTCGAAAATGGCATTCACTGTGGTTTCTATGGCTGCAGTATCTTTATCAGACATAAAAGGGGCCAGATAGAGGCCCAGGTGAGTCGCAGTATCCTGTCCGTGGGATTCAAGCTGGTTGAGTAGCATTGCTTTGGAACTGTCGGACATCAGATACACCGTTCCCGATACCAGTCCTATGAGGACGGCTAACACGGCGGCCATTAACTGATTTACGATAGACATGCTTGATTCCTCATTACTATTTTTTCAGGATTAGTAATCCTGATTTACCATTCTTGATTGCAGTTGCACCCAGGGCTTAAGCTGATCAGATGTACCTACCAGGGTGCTACGTTTGCCTTTTTTCGAAAGCCACAGGTTGTCGGCATTAAAGCTGTATACGTGTTGTAGATCGGTTCGGCGGTTAGCGGGTTTTATTTCACCTATCAGGTTGTCTAAAACCAGTGGTGTAGCGCTTGGTTTAGGGTAATAGGTTAGTACCATATGCGCCTGATTGAGCCTTAGGGCTTTTACGTAGGCGATGCTCAGCTTCTCGATGGGGATGCCGACCTGACGCAGGGTGTAGTACTTGGCAATGGAGAAGTCCTCGCAATCGCCGCCGTTGGTAATTAAAAATTCAACCGGGCTGGCCCAGTAGTCTTTTTTGCCCCAGTGTTTAATATCGTCAACAAAAAGTAACTGATTAAAAAATTTGTTTACCCGGTGAAGCTTCTCGTCCTCATCAAAGTGTTGGATGTCCTGAATAAGATTCTGCCAGGCTCTTAAACGTCGTTCTGCCATCGCGCCATACTTCTTGCCCAGTTTGACTATCTGAGCTTCAGACATTTTCACACTTAAGCCGGGAGCAGCAACAATAGAGACCGCAAGGCTGGCCGTTGCAATAAACAATAACACTCCCAGGCTGTTAGCTGTACGGCCTGTGCTTAAAGGGTGTCGTTTAATTGATCTGGCTTTTGTCAAAGTAGCAGTTTGATTGATAATGATTACTAGTCATTGTTTCATAGCCATATCGGCTCTGCTTTTATTCATTACCCAAAATGGTGCTAACTTTGGGTTAAGTTAACGAATACCTGAATTGTTTTGTTAGATTGCGGTAATCAGGAAGGCGGGCTGGGAATTAGCGTTTAGGCATTAATCCACACTGGCGTAGTAAGTTCTGCCAGGCTTTAGTGTGCTGGTTTCGCGCTTCAAGGTAGTTGTGCCAAAGCTGGGAGGTTTCAGGGTCTATAACCCTGGTGTAATAATTTTTCGTGCTGGCAGGCGTTACAGTAAACTGGTTGATAAGCTGGGTGTTGATTCTGAGCCAGATTTTACCTTGCTGATCCAGGCGAGCCATGTAGGGCTGTAGTTGTGAAATATAGTATTTCTGAAAAACATTTTTAACAATATTCGCTTTAGATGTCGCTGTCTGGTTATAGCATAAGGGTCTTTGCTGTAGTCGATGCTGAATGAGTTCTGCGTTGAACCTCAGGGTCTGAGTAACCAGATACAAAGAGCGCAGCCAGCGGCTTCCATAGCGGTGGTTATAGAGTGTTTGATACTGCTGTTCCATTTGATCAAGCGCCTCAGGGCGGGTCCAGTCTCTGTTGCCTTTGTTCAGTGCTGCTATCTGATCCAGCACCTCCAGTGCCCGTACACTTTGTTGGAAACCGTCTTCTCCATCAAGGGAGAGGGCAGGTTCAGACAGAGAAAAATTCCGTTCGACCGCTTCACTGATGAAGATGCCGTTCCAGAGAGCCTTCTCAAAATTATCAGATTTAATCCTGAATATTGACTCTACCTGGGTGATTAGTTCTGGCTCAGCATTGGCCATCTTTAGTTGCTGCAGGCAGTCTCTGAGTCCGATAAACAGCTCTATCTCATAAACCAGCTGCTTCGATGGTGGCATCACTTTACCCAGAGAGCTATTTCGTTCTGCAACCAGATGAATAAGGCGGCAATGACGCAGGTTGAATACTTCTAACAGGCCCTGACGTAGGTCTTTTACAGGGAGTATTCTATCCCGACGTCGAGGAAAGACGGGAATCTTTAACGGGCTGCTCAGGTCTAGTTGTTTATCGCTGTTGAGACTGTTTGCAAGACGGCTACTATAAGTCTCCATCATGGTTTCTGGTCGCCCTTGGTCGCACCCGCTTAATATTAGCGCGATCAGGAGTACTAAGATGTGTGCACAGCGTGTCTGCATTTTATAGTTATTGTCCGGTAGCGAAGTAGTAACAGTATAGCGCCTACACAAAGGCCTATAACTAATCCGTACCAGAAACCTGCAGCTCCCATGGCGGGCAGCAGATAATCAGTCAGTGAAAGTAGGTATCCGGTTGGTAGTCCGATGACCCAGTAGGCGATAAAAACGATGAGTAGTGGGATCCGGGTATCTTTGTAGCCTCTAAGTATTCCGGCACTTGAAACCTGTATGGCGTCCGGTATCTGGAAGATTGCAGCGATGATGATCAGATGGCTGGCCATTTTGATAATAATAAGGTTGTCGGTGTAAAGGCCTGCGATAGGTACGGCGAATAAACTGATCAGAGTACATGAGAGCAGGGCGCCGGTGCCGGTAATCATAAAGCCGGTCTGGGCGGCTATTTTTGCCTCATAAAACTGTTGGCTACCCGCCAGGTGGCCGATTCGTATAGTCAGTGCCATCGCTATACTAAGAGGAATCATAAATACCATGCCGGTAAAGCTTAAGGTTATCTGATGCGCTGCGATCACGGTCTCACCCAGTCTGGCTAGCATGAGGGCAATAACGGAAAACATGCTGACCTCGATTAACAGCGTGATACCAATAGGCAGACCAAGACTTATCAGGGTGATCAGAGGTTTAGTGACAATGCGTGGCAAATTGATCAGTTTCAATTTATGAAAGTGGCTGGATAGGTGGAGATAGAAAACGGCGAT
The DNA here is from genome assembly GCF_003858655.1 of Amphritea balenae. Taxonomy (GTDB): domain Bacteria; phylum Pseudomonadota; class Gammaproteobacteria; order Pseudomonadales; family Balneatricaceae; genus Amphritea; species Amphritea balenae. Next base: position 112,516 of record NZ_RQXV01000010.1, on the reverse strand, counting down.
GATAGCCATAATCCACATCACGATACTGGTTGCCCAGCCGCAACCTACGCCACCCATAGCCGGTATACCCAGTTTGCCGTAGATGAAAATATAGTTAAGCGGAATATTGCACAGCAGTGCCAGGATGCCAATTTTCATCAAAGGTTTGGTTTTACCAAATCCTTCACAGTAACTCCTGCAGCATTGATAGAGCATCATCCCTGGCACGCCCCATGACAGTGCATCAAGGTAGGCGAGTGTTTTTAATTTGAGGTTGCCTGACACCTGCATGTAATCAAGTAGCATGCCGGTGTTGCGTAGCGTAAACCATGCGATGAATGAGGCGATAGCTGCGATATATAAGCCTTGATTAAAGGTGATTCGAGTGCGTAATAGCTGATTAGCACCCACCTGATGAGCGACGATAGGGGTGATAGCCATCAATACGCCGCCTAATGAAAGCATGATCGGCAACCAGATACCGGCACCCAGCGCGACAGCTGCGAGGTCTTCGGCGCCATAGCGTCCTGCCATCAGAGTATCGACAAAGCCCATGGCTGTTTGAGATAACTGGGCGATCATGATGGGAACGGCTAGCGTGAGAATGGTGCGGGCTTCAGAAAAAGAGATAAAACGAGCTGCTTTCAAAGTGATAGTCTGTTCAGGTGAGTATGGAAACAAAAAAGCCGGAGCATAGCTCGGCTTTATTATCAGCAGTTCAGCAGATTAGTCAACGCGGGTCGCTACATAACGGCCTGGCGCAGGCTCAATCTCTTTAAAGGTTTTATTGCCATAGGTTTTTGGCGCATCAACCTTCTTGCCGGCCTTAGGCTTAATCCACTTGGACCAGTTTGGCCACCAGCTGCCTTCCTGACGTTCAGCTGTCTCTAGCCAATGGTCGGCACCCTGGCCAAGTTCACCACCAGTCCAGTAGTTACGACGATTCTTGGAAGCTGGGTTGATGACACCGGCAACGTGGCCGCTGGCACCCAGAACGAATTCGATCTTGCCCTGCATCATCTCAGTACCTTTGAAGGTACCTTTCCATGGCGCGATGTGATCTTCAATGGTGGACAGGAAGTAAACCGGGATAGTGATATCACGCAGGTTGATTTTCTCACCACAGATAGTCAGAGCGTCTGGCTTTGAGAGCTTGTTATTAATGTACATCTCATTGATATAGAAGTTGTACATCTTAGCTGGCAGGTTAGTTGAATCACCATTCCAGTACAGGATATCGAATGGTGCCGGATTCTGACCTTTCAGGTAGTTGTTAACCACATAGGACCAAACCAGATCGTTTGAACGAAGCATATTAAAGGCGGTCGCCAGATTACGACCGTTCAGCAGGCCTTCATCATCAACTTTCTGAGTCAGCTGTTTAACCTGCTGCTCATCAATGAATACACACAGGTCACCCGGATCAGTAAAGTCTGTCAGCGTGGTCAGGAAAGTTGCAGAGGCAACGCTCTCATCTTTACGCTTCGCCATTACGGCAAGGGTAGAGGACAGAATAGTACCGCCAATACACCAGGATACAGCGTTGATCTTTTCTTGCTCGGTAATCTGTTTAACGGCATCAATGGCTTTCAGGGTGCCGTTTCCAACGTAATCATCCCAGCTGATGTCGCGCTGATCGATGGTTGGGTTGACCCAGGATACCAGGAATACGGTCTGACCCTGATCAACACAGTACTTAACGTAGGAGTTATGCTCCTGAAGATCCATGATGTAAAACTTGTTGATACATGGCGGTACGATCAGCGTCGGACGGCTATACACTTGTTCAGTGGTAGGCTTGTACTGAATCAGCTGTAACATCTCGTTTTCAAATACCACAGCACCCTCTGTGGTAGCGATGTTTTCACCCAGAGTGAAAGCGGATTCATCGGTCATGGTGATGCGGCCTTTCTCCACATCGCCTAACAGGTTTTGCAGGCCATCGATCAGGCTCTGACCTTTAGTCTCTAATGCCTGTTGTAAAACTTCCGGGTTGGTTACCGCAAAGTTTGTTGGCGACATCGCATCGATATACTGTTTGGTATAAAACTCGAGTTTCTTCTGCTCGTTTTCGCTCAGATTGGCATTTGAAGCCATCTCATTCAGCAGGTTAGAACTCAGCAGGTATGACTGCTTGATGTAAGAGAAAACCGGGTTCTGGCTCCACTCTTCAGCAGCGAAACGGCGATCACCTTTAAGTGGCTGTGCAACAGGTGACTCAGCGGACTTACCGGAGAATATATTTTGCCAAAGATTCATTTGCGCTTGCTGATAATCAGTAATGGCGCGTACCCATACGGTTGGATCTTCGAAAGAGCGAGACGCAAGATCAGTCCATGATTGGGTAAATTGCTTGAAAATATCTTCACTGCCAGCAGAAGAATACATATCAAGAACTTTCTGGCTTTCCTGGTTCAGATAGTTAATGAATTCTTGAGGGTTGGAGAGAATATTGCTGTTGTTTTCCATAAAACTGCCTTCTTTCTGAAGCCTACCTAGGATGCGATGCCAGCTTCTAAAGGCGGCTATCGTATCTGGATATCTGGCTGAGAATCGGATTCTGTTTGTACACCCTGATTATCTATTGATGCTCATATATTGGTTACTTATCAAACAGAGCTGTTGAGCATAGACAATTTGATGCGCCGCAGCAAGTCATTGTGGCGCTACTTTAGTTAGATGTTTGGGGTTCTTTCGATCATATTCGTCCATCATATCATCGATACATTGAAGGATCTTATTGCTCTCATGTTCAGCGTTGTCCATAGCTGAGACAATTTTCTGCCGAACATCAGTGCTGTTTTTCCAGTCTTCTTCGCTTAGTCTTACTGCCTCCTGGACCGACTGATGTACCTGAGCATGAGGAGATTCAATTTGTGCATATGCACTGGTCTGGCTGAACTCTTTAGCGCCTTCCCCCTCATAATACCATTTACCCAGCCGGCACTGTTTATGAGAGGTGCAAATTGCCGCGGTTTCAGTTTCGTGCTGATTGGTATGATCCAGTGCTATATAGCCGTTCTGTTTGAAGATTATGTGATCGACTTTCGCCAGCGTACCAAAGGTGCGGTTTTTCGCCCGGGTGATATACCCCAGTGTCTGTTGAGCAGCCATTGAAAAGTTTTCAAACCTATCAGTAAAACTGGTTACCAGTTCGGATAGGTCAGCGCTACGTTGCTGAGAGGCTGTGGTAAGTTCCGCCATATCATTAACACGATTGCTGAAATGGTTGATGGTCGCTGTGATATCGGCGGCAGCGCCTTTAGTCCGGTTGGAAAGGGCTTTTACCTCATCCGCTACAATAGCAAAACCACGACCATGCTCGCCGGCCCGGGCAGCTTCAATCGATGCGTTGAGGGCTAACAGATTGGTTTGATCTGCGATGTCGGTAATAGTGCTCAGGCTTTCCTGTACCCGCTTACTGTCTTCGCCCATTGATAGTACAACGTCGGCAACAGAGTTGATTGTGTTGCTGACCTGATCTAAAAGGTGGGTGAGATCATTTACCGACTGTTGGCTGAGTATTGCTGCCTCATCATTTTTTGCGGCAATGCTCTCAATGTTGATCATTTCATCACTAATTTGCAGCAGGTCCTGCTGATTTCGCTTAAGATTTGCGATCAGATTGCGGGTGTTCAGGCTGTGTAGCTCTGATTGAAGAGCGTTGCTCGAGATGAATTCCGCACCTTCACCCATAATGGAGATGGAGCGGTTAATCTGATTTAAAGACTTCTGTAGGATGCCGGGCATGCCTATGGTTTGTGCCGGGCGATCATACTTACCTTCGGCAGTACGGCTGAAACATGCATCTACCTCTTTAAAATAGCACTCAATATAATCGAGTAATTCATTTAACTCCCAGGCTATTTTGCCAGCCTCACCCAGCTTTTTAACTTTGGTAATACGCTGATGGTATTCACCGCTATTAGCATTGCGCAGGGTGCTGTGAATTTTGTTAAGAGCGGCAATGACAGGAGTGCTTTTTATCCAGATATAGATCGATAGAACAATAATTAAGAGGGTTGGTAGTAGAAGGGTTGGGTGAAAAAAGCCTAGTAAGGCGCACAGAATGAGCTGCGACAGGGCAACCAGAATCAGGGTGCTGCAGAGCATGGTGATTCGGGTTGAAAGAAAAGGGCTGCCAGCGCTGACATGTTGTTCAGTTTTCATATTAGCATTCACCCTGATCCAGATTTAGAATGAACTCCTGATAACTCAGGTTGGTATGCGCTATCTGTTCGATTAAATAATGTTGGGCGCGTTGCATGCCCGTATCAGCAGAGGATTGTTGCTCAATTTCTAACATTTTTTGATATATAGGAATGATTTTATTAATTGCCTCTCTGGTTGGCGCCCTGCGAACTGAGTAGTAACCCAGCAGTTCACCAGATGCAGAGTAGTCAGGGGTAATATTGGCCAGCACCCAATAGAAATCGCCGTTATTGCAACGATTAATCACATAGGCGAAGAACTCGTTGCCGGTCTGAATGGTGTCCCATAAAAGCTTGAAGCAAGTCCTGGGCATATCCGGATGGCGAATGAAATTATGCGGGCAACCGATTATCTGGTCCTCTCTGTAACCCGATATTTTCATAAAAGTCCGATTGGCATAAGTTACTATGCCCTTTTGATCGGTTTTGCTAATAATCAGCTCTTGCCTGCTTAGTAGTTGTTCCCGGGAGGGTGCAGGTGAGGATGAAATGTTGCTCAATACTGTATCTCCACTTCTCAGATTATTTCATTAAGTTACAATTGGTTTGGGATTGCCAGTGATACTTGCCTAATTTGGGTAAGCCTACGAAGGAGTAGCAGTGAGAAATTTCTTATTAATGAGCAGTGTTGGTTGTCATTTATGCGAACAGGCAATCGATATTCTGGTGCAGAATATGAACCCGGAGTTACATCAGTTGGAAGAGGTTGATATCGCTTTCGATGATGCTCTGATGGATAAATACTCGATTCGAATTCCCGTGCTAGTGGATGAGCAGTCAGGCGCTGAACTTGGCTGGCCATTTGATGCGGACCAGCTTCATCATTTTATTCAGCAGCTTATTTAGCTAGCAGCTTTGAGGCTAAACAAGCGCTCACAGTTGTTCTCACACTGATCGGCCAGCTGATACGGATCAATTGCGCGGCTAAGGGCAGCCTGTTCAAGAATATAAGGCAGGTATTGCGGCAGGTTGCGGCGGCTTTTGGGTTTTGGGCGCATGCTCCGGGGAAGCAGATAAGGGGCATCTGTTTCCAGTAGCAGTCTATCTGCGGGAATATCTGGCAATAGGTTGAATAGCTCGGACCCCCGACGTTCATCACAGATCCAGCCTGTGATACCAATATAGAGATCAAGGTCCAGATAGTTGTACAGCTCTTCTCTGGTGCCGGTAAAGCAGTGGGCTACACCACCCTGAAGATGGTCTCTGAAGTGCGTTAACATCTCTGTTTGTTTCTTGTGAGCATCCCGTTCGTGCAGAAAAAGTGGCAGGCTGGTTTCTGCTGCTATTTCTAATTGTTGCTCAAATGCGAAAACCTGCTGCTCGGGCGTAGAAAAATTACGATTAAAATCCAGGCCTGTTTCACCGATGGCAATAACGTGCTTGCTTTGACTCAGTGCTGACAGCATTGAACGGGTTGAAGAGGTAAATTGACTGCTGTAATGGGGGTGAACACCGGCTGTGCAATAAAGTGTTGAAAGCTGTTGTGTGCAGAGTTCAACAGCTTGCTCTGATTCTTGTTCAGTGGTGCCGGTTATAATGAGGCGCTCTACGCCTGCTTTGAAGGCATTTTCAATTACCTGCTGACGGTCTTTTTCAAATACGCTATCGGATAGGTTTACGCCAATGTCGGTTAATTTGTAAGCTTGTTGATCGGTCATTGGGTCAGTGTGGCTTTACTGTTTAGCTGAATGAAGTCCCGTAATTGTTTTGCCTGCTGGGCTCCGGTTGAATTTTTCATTGCCAGCCGGAAGGCTGTCTTATTGTTCAGCAGGTGCGCAGGCTGGCCTGCCAACGTTCGGTAAATAGCATGATAAGCCATAACGCTCATGACATATTTGCGGGTTTCATTGAAAGGTATGGTTTCAATCCAGATGTCGATAGGCAGATCTCCCCTAGCTTTAAGCCAGTTTTTTACCCGGTGAGGACCCGCATTGTAAGCCGCGGTGGCATATACCTGATTTTCCTTGAAGCGTTTCTGCATCTCGGCAAGATAGGCAACACCCAGGCTGATATTGGTTGCAGGTATATACAGATCTGCAGTGTTTTTGTAATTGATTTTGTTTTTTCGGGCAGTATCTCGCGCTGTTTTAGGCATTAACTGCATTAGCCCTCGCGCACCAACGTGGGATCGAGCGTAAGGCTGATAAGCACTTTCCTGCCGTGCGACCGCTCTGGCCCAGTTCGTATCAATAGCGAATTTACCCGCCCGTTGTTCAAAGAGTTTCTCGTAAGGCATAGGGAAACGCAGGCTGATGTCATCCCAGTGACGGGCTTTTGCGATCCCTCTGATTGCAAGACTATGCCAACCCCAGCTATGTACTGTTGTTGCCGCAATTCTTAACTGGTCAGTATCCATTGCCTGGGTTAATTGATTCCACTCGCGTCTGCCAAGGTAGAGCTCATTTTGCCAGTACAGTTCCTGCATTCGTTTTACGGCAGCCTGATCAGCAAACTCACTAAGTAGAGCGTCATCGGGTTTGTCTTGCGCCGGATTTAGTCTGAAGCGGGTTTTAAGTACCTGGGCTGCCAACAGACCGTAGTAGCTACGGGCCTTGCTTAGTTTTAAAAATGCATCTGAGTATTCAGGTTTCAGGCCGCTTAAATGGCTGGCGGCAATCGTTTTCCAATAAACCCAGTTTTCATTTTGCTGGATGTCATCAGGCAGTTTATCGATCAGGTTATATATCTTTTTCCAGTTTTGTTGCACTAATGCGAGTTTGAATCTTCGGCTCTGGATCTCTTCATCAAGCGGACTGTTTACCTGATCGATCAGCGCATCGGTATGTTTATCGTTTTTACTGGCTAAACGGCGGGCAAGTGTCTGATTTAATTTCAGTTGCTGGTTGTTACCAATGCTGAGTTGTGGGCGAACCTTTAACCATATTTTTGTAGCTGTCTGTGGGCTTTTGCGAGACAGGCGTTCAATCCCGTAAAGGTAGCTCGAACGACTGGCGATATTATCGCCGTGCAGAATGTCTGTGTTCTTAATAAGCGCAGGATTGTTACGTATCTGAAGGAATTTTGCAGTCGCTTGTTTCTGGTCTTTTTTTGTAATAAAGCGTCGTAGATATTTAGCCAGCGAGATGCTGTTTTTATCAACGGCTTTCCAGAAACGTTGATATGCAAGGTCACTGTCCGGGCCTTTATGTTTTGAGATCCAGTGATCGAACACCGGATTACAGGCATCCGAGATTGAATGGCCCTTGTTCCAGAGTGTTTCAATGTTTTTAAGTGCTTCGGCCTTCTTGCCTGTTTTTAATAAGGCGGTGCGGTAATGGCACTGGTAGCGTTCTTTACTGATAGCCGCGTTGTTATACGCAGTCAGATACTGTTGCCAACGTTGTTTACCTGCCAGGTAACCTAACCATCGTTGCTGTAGCAGATAGTTGGTCGGTATGTCTTGATACTGTTTTGCATAAAGATCGATCTGGTGTTGGCTAACCTTATCAAAATTGTGTTCCAACTCACGTTGTTCCAGGTAGGGATACAGCGGATAGTCGGTGAGTCTGGCCTTAGTTTGGAAATACTGTTCAAGCTGATCTGCTTTCAGCTGTTTACCGGCTTGTTGATATAGCTTGCGTTGTTGCTCCAGACTCTGGCTGGCATAGCTATTAGCGGACAACGTAGCGCTGAGCAGGAGGGGGAAGAAAAGAAACAGGCTTTTGAGTATTCGGTTGCAGTGAGTCATTATCCATAACATCTGTAATCGGCAGTAACCACATCATAGCTGGAAAGCCGGACTAAGTTCGAGAAAAAACATCAGATTTGAATAATTTTTCATGAATTTTGATTACCGCTAACTACTGTTTCTATCTGAGTTGCCACCGAAAACCAGCGGTTGGAATAATTAGCAGCTATTTAACCCCTCCTGAAGCAAATTTTTCTGTAGAATATGCCTCCAATATTTCAGGTGGAATGAATCATGGCTTTGATCAGGCTGGACAAGGTTTCTGTCGCATTTGGCGACAAACAGTTGCTGGATAAAATCGACTTTCAGTTGGATAAAGGTGAACGGGTCGCTTTGGTAGGGCTTAATGGTGCCGGAAAATCAACCTTGCTAAGGGTTATTGCACGTCATCAGGTAACCGATGAAGGTGAAATCTGGCAAGACGGTGGTGCCAGAATTGCAGAGCTACAACAGGTATTGCCCGCAGCGGATGAACGGCTTGTCAGAGATGTTGTTGCTTCGGGCTGCGCGTCTGTGGTTGCAATGCTTGAACGGTATGAGGCACTAGCTGTCAGCCATGAAACTGCAGATATGGCAGAGTTGGAACGGCTACAGCATAAGATTGAAGATGTTAATGGCTGGCACTTACAGCAGAAAATTCAGGCCGTACTCGACCGTCTTGAACTGGATGGCGACCAAAAAATGTCAGCCTTGTCAGGCGGTTGGCGTCGACGCGCGGCATTAGGTGCCGCTCTGGTGCAGGAGCCTGATATTCTGTTGCTGGATGAGCCAACCAACCACCTGGATATCGAAACTATTGAGTGGTTAGAAAAACAGGTGATGGATTTCCGGGGCGGTGTACTGTTTATTTCCCACGACCGTTCCCTGGTTGAAAAGCTAGCGACCCGAATAGTAGAGCTGGACCGTGGTCATCTGACCTCTTTTCCTGGCAATTATGCCGCGTACCTGACGCAAAAAGAGAAAATGCTGGAAGAGGAAGCTCGTCATAATGCGTTGTTCGATAAGCGTTTGGCAGAAGAAGAGCGCTGGATAAGGCAAGGTATTAAGGCACGTCGAACCCGTAACGAGGGGCGGGTAAGAGCGCTGAAAGCGTTACGTGTTGAGCGAACTGAAAGACGTGAACAGCAAGGTAAAGCTAAGTTTCAGATGGACAAGGCTGACCGTTCCGGCAAATTGGTTATTGAGGCTGAGAATATCGGTCATGCGTTTGCCGGCGACCTGATTATCAAAGACCTGACGGTTTCTATACAGCGCGGCGATCGAATCGGTTTGATAGGCCCTAACGGTGTAGGTAAGAGTACCCTGTTACAAATCCTGTTGGGGCAGTTGACGCCGGAAAAAGGCAATGTGAAGCTGGGAACCAGCCTGAATGTTGCCTATTTTGATCAGCTGCGAGGCAAGCTTCAGCCTGAAAAAACCATCATTGATAATATTTCTGAAGGTCGTGAAAGCATTACCATAAACGGTAAGTCCCGGCATATTATCAGCTACCTGGGGGACTTCCTGTTTTCTCCCGAGCGGGCCAGAACACCGGTTAAAGCACTTTCAGGTGGCGAATGTAACCGGGTGATGTTGGCAAAATTATTTAGTCAGCCGGCTAATCTTCTGGTACTAGATGAGCCAACCAATGATCTTGATATCGAGACTCTCGAGCTCCTTGAAGAGATTCTGCTTGAGTATCAGGGAACCTTGTTGTTGGTCAGCCACGACCGTGCCTTTCTTGATAATGTTGTTACTTCGACTCTGGTGTTTGAGGGTGAAGGCAAAATTCAGGAATATGTCGGTGGATACAACGACTGGTTGAGGCAGCGCCCTGGTGTAGGTGTTAAAACGGTTTCTGCAAAGTCAAAACAAGAGCTGCCTAAGGCTGTTGAAGCTGAGCCGCCTAAACCTGCGAAGAAAAAATTGAGCTATAAACTGCAAAGGGAGCTCGATTTGTTACCAGAGCAGTTGGAAAAAGCTGAGGCTGAGCTGGAACAGTTAACGGAAGAGACCGGCGCGGCAGATTTTTACACTAAAGACCATGCTTTAGTGGCTGAGAAACTGGCGGCGCTGGAGGCGATTGAGCAGCAGGTAGAAGTGTTGATGGATCGTTGGGTTGAGCTGGAGGCGATGCAGTAACGGTGAGGCTAATGCTGATCAGGCAAGGCCTTAAAGCTAAGCCTGTTCAGTTAGAACAGTGCAGTAGCAGGGCGCTACTGCATTAGCTTAAGCACTGAAAGCTGAAGTAGCGCTGCTACTCTTCACTAACCCTGATAGCCAGTACATCGCACTTCGCACCGTGGAGAACGCCGTTAGCTGTTGAACCTAGCAGTAGAGCCAGACCATGTCGTCCATGGCTGCCAACAATGATCAGATCACAGTTTTGCTCTTCAGCAAGGCGGTGAATCTCAGTTTCAGTGTGGCCGGATACGACATGTCGCTGGTGTACTGGGTAATCCAATAGTTCACAGTAACGTTTCATCTTACTTTGAGCATGTTCATCCAATTGTTCCTGAATGGCTGTCAGGTCCATAGGGACATCACCGCCATAAGCAAAGCTTAGTGGTTCGATAACATGCACCAGCGATAGTTGAGCATTGCAGTTTTCTGCCAGCTGTTTAACTTTGCTGGCAAGCTGATCAGATTCATCTGACAGGTCGACCGCGACCAGAATATGTTTGTAAAGGGACATCCGGAATATCTCCTGTTGTTTCCTGTCTATGAGAGTAGCATAGAGAATCCGGTTTTAAATCTGACCAGGATCAAAATAGTTAATTGAGGTAATTCAATGAAGTGGGCCATTATTGTTGTGATTATGATGTCACTGCTCGGGTCAATGATGTGGGTGATGCCAAGCCCTCGTCAGCGTTTTCTGGCGACGCTTAGGCTGCAGGCTTCACGAATGGGGTTTCATGTACAGATTGTCAGAATGACGCCTCCCCGTGCTGCCGGCCAGGTTGAGCCTGAAACGCTTAATTCGACGGCGTATCGTTTGCCGCGTTTTAATATAGAAAAAAAGCAACGGGAAAATTTTTCTGAATGGCAGGTGTTTCGTCAAAGCGCAATTGCAAATGAAGGCTTACCGGTAGGCTGGAGTTGGGGCGCTGGGGAACGGGCGCTATCTGAAGTTCAGCTTGAGACATTGAATAATTTCATTGCTGAATTGCCTGATGGGGTTGTATCAATCGAATCCACTCCGGTGCATTTTTCGTTGTTCTGGGACGAAAAAGGTGATGAAAATACACTTCAGCAGTTGCACGATCTGATGCAGCCTATGCTGGAACAACAGTTTTGATGGAGGTTTGGATGGAACCGTTACAGGTCGGTATTTACCGGCACTATAAAGGCGCTGAGTACCGCGTATTGCATACTGTGCGTCATTCTGAAACTGAAGAGTGGCTGGTGGTTTATCAGCAGTGTTATGGCGATGAGGGGCTCTGGGCAAGGCCGCTGGCGATGTTTAGTGAAACTGTAACTGATGCCGAAGGGAAGGTTGTTCCCAGGTTCCGTCTGGTAGCAGAAGCTTAAGCGTTTTCTGTCTCTGTGTTTAGGGGCTGAATCTAAGGGCTGAGTTTAGGCGCCAGATCTGTTGGCGATCTATATGGCTACTGTTCTTCCTTACTACTCTTTTCCTCCAGTTGCGACAGTGAGGCGGCCAGATTGCCTGCCGCCATTGCGCTGCTTGGGCGGGCTTTGTTAAGTAGTGCTCTTATTTTGTCTATATAGTCCTGTTTTTTCTTCTGGGGTACGTTGGTTCGGGCAATAATCGCCTTAGCATGCTTGTAATGTGACATCGCTATCAGCTTTTCGTCACGGCTAAGATAGTGATTGCCCTGCTCGATATGAGCATCGGCAAATACACAAACGTGTAACCAGTACAGGTCTTGTTGGTACTGTTTCGCTTTTATTACACTCAACTTACCCAGTCGGGTCATCTCAACCAGTAATTTTTCTGCATGTTGAATGTGTATCTGAGCTTTTTTCAGGGCTCTGTCGTTAGTAAAACCGCCCGGCATGGGCGCTGCCCGGTCAACTGTCTCTTTTTGGGCACTGATATCAGCTAATAAGTCGGAGCCAGGTGCTAATGAAGTGATCTCTTCAATCATGGAAACAATGTAGCTACTGAGCGTGTCAGAAATTTCATTACGACAGTTGGCTTCTTTCAGGATAGTTAAGGTCACCAGCGCTTCATCTGACTTCTTACGCAGCTCCTTCAAACGCTTAGTTCGGTACTCATGTCTTTGTTCCCTTGAGGAAATAAAGTAATTCACCAACAGGGCGATCAGACCTATTGCGAGTAAAGAAAAAATAAGAATCAGGTTGTCTTGCAGCATAATCTCAGGTAGTTGTAATTAATAAGAGAGTGATAATGGATGGCAGCTTACTGTATTTACGCTACCAGAAATATACCTTTATTAGCCATTTTTCTTAAAAAAACAGTGTGTTTTCTATCTTAAGCTTGACCCTGCATGTTACAGACCTTATATATGCACGCTGTTTGTATTGCTACATCTGTTCCGAAGGATTGTGTAAATATGGGTAAATCCCTTGTTATTGTAGAGTCACCTGCTAAAGCGAAGACCATAAATAAGTATCTTGGTAGTCAGTTTGTGGTTAAATCAAGTGTGGGTCACATTCGTGACTTGCCTACCAGCGGCTCTGGCAGCGCAGCTAAATCTGATCCTAAAGAGCGTGCCCGTCAGGCAGCTCTGACACGGAAAATGTCGCCTGAAGCTAAGGTTAAGCATAAAGCGAAGAAGGCTAAAACTCAGTTGATCGCTCGAATGGGTGTTAACCCTGAGAAGGACTGGGAAGCGCAGTATGAAATTCTGCCGGGCAAAGAAAAGGTCGTTGATGAACTCAGACGATTAGCCAAAGACGCCGACACTATCTATCTCGCGACCGATTTGGATAGAGAGGGGGAGGCGATTGCCTGGCATCTGCGTGAAGCGATCGGTGGTGATGATGACCGATATCGTCGGGTAGTCTTTAATGAGATCACCAAAAAGGCGATACAGGAAGCATTTGAGCAGCCTAGTGATCTGGATCTGAACCGGGTTAATGCTCAGCAGGCCAGACGTTTTCTGGACCGTATTGTTGGCTATATGGTTTCGCCCCTGTTGTGGGAGAAAGTTGCCCGTGGTTTGTCTGCCGGCCGGGTTCAGTCGGTTGCTGTGCGTCTGCTGGTGGAACGGGAAAAAGAGATCCGTAGTTTTATTCCGGAAGAGTTCTGGGAAATTCATGCTGACACCCAAACGCCTGATAATAAGGCGATTCGTTTTCAGGTAGAAAAATACCAGGGAGAAGCATTTCGTCCGGTGAGTGAGGCGGAAGTAAAGTCGCACCTGGATCAGTTAGCTAAGCTGGAATTGAAAGTTGCCAGTCGTCAGGACCGGCCGACCAGCAGTAAGCCTTCGGCTCCGTTTATTACTTCGACACTGCAGCAGGCCGCAAGTACCCGGCTTAGTTTCGGCGTAAAGAAGACCATGATGCTGGCTCAGCGCCTTTATGAAGCGGGTTATATTACTTACATGCGAACCGACTCGACCAACTTGAGTGGCGAGGCTGTAGCAGCATGTAGAGATTATATTCAGGAAAACTTCGGTTCTAAGTATCTCCCTGAGAATGCCAATCTATATAGCAGTAAAGAGGGCGCGCAGGAGGCTCACGAGGCGATTCGTCCTTCTGATGTGACTATTGAGGCGACTTCGTTAAAAGGTATGGAGCGTGATGCTGAGCGACTGTACGAGCTTATTCGCCGTCAGTTCCTTGCCTGTCAGATGATGCCAGCTCTGTATACCAGTAGCCGGATTACTGTAAATGCCGGTGAATTTGAGTTGCGCACCAAGGGTCGCATTTTACGCTTTGATGGTTACACCAAAGTGATGGCTGCCCAGGGCAAAAATGATGATGTTATTTTGCCAGAAGTTAAATCCGGTGATCTGCTAACACTTGATCAGTTTGATCCCAAGCAACATTTTACTAAGCCTGCGCCGCGTTTTACGGAGGCAAGCCTGGTACGAGAACTTGAAAAACGGGGTATCGGTCGACCATCTACCTATGCTTCGATTATCTCGACCATTCAGGATCGGGGTTATGTTGAAGTTCAGAATCGACGTTTTTATGCTCAGAAGATGGGCGATATTGTGACGGAGCGTCTGGTTGAAAACTTTACTGACCTGATGGATTTTGGCTTTACTGCGCGAATGGAAGAGTCGCTTGATGATATTGCGACGGGTAGTGCCGAGTGGAAAGAGCTTTTGAATCAGTTCTATGGCGGTTTTATCAATCGTCTTGAGCTGGCTCAGCATCCAGAAACGGGTATGCGACTGAATGCACCGACGGCAACGGATATTCCTTGCCCTAGTTGTGGCCGGGAGATGATGATTCGTACGGGTACAACCGGCGTATTCCTGGGTTGTTCCGGTTATGCCTTACCCCCAAAAGAGCGCTGCAAGAGCACAATGAACCTTGTTCATGGTGATGAAGTTGTGAGTGTTGATGGTGATGAGGAAGAGGAATCACGGATTCTTCGCAATAAGCATCGCTGCAAAATTTGTGACACAGCGATGGACAGTTACCTTATTGATGAACAGCGTAAACTACATATCTGCGGCAATAACCCTGACTGTTCAGGTTTTGAAGTTGAACAGGGTACGTTCAAAATCAAAGGTTATGACGGTCCGGTAATCGACTGTGATAAATGCGGCGCTCAAATGCAGCTTAAAACGGGCCGCTTTGGTAAGTTCTTTGGTTGTACTGCGGATGAGTGTAAGAACACCCGTAAGCTTCTGAAAAGTGGTGAGGCAGCGCCGCCGAAGATGGATCCGGTGCCTATGCCTGAACTGGAATGTGAAAAAGTTGAAGATACTTATATCCTTCGGGATGGGGCATCCGGACTCTTTCTTGCTGCGAGTCAGTTCCCGCGTAAGCGTGAAACCCGCGCACCCAAAGTCGCTGAGCTATTACCGCATCAGAAAGAGATAGATCCGAAGTACAGCTTTCTGTTTAGTGCGCCGGTGAAAGATGATGACGGTAATCCGACGATTGTGCGTTACAGTCGTAAGACCAAAGAACAGTATGTAATGACAGAAGTTGATGGCAAAGCGACCGGATGGCGGGCATTCTATCAGGGTGGTAGCTGGGTGGCTGAAAGTGCGAAGGCTAAAGCTAAAGCAAAAAAGCCCGCTAAGAAGAAATAACTGACGGAGAGCCTGAATGAGTGGCGTGTATCTGACCAGAACTAATCAGAAGCTAAACTTTACACGGATTCACCTGGATGCGTTGAAAGATGCTCAAGACTCAACCGGATGGAGTAAGCACGCTCTTATTGAGTCCTACAATGAATCGGTGCTGTTCCATATGGTATCAGCATATAGTTCGTTGTTACGTGAGATCGCAGAGCAATACAGTTTTGAAGCAGATAAAATTTCAAAGCTAAGTCAGCTGGTTGCGCAGATGGAGAGTCAGGGGTTGGAAGCGCCAGAGGTGTCAGAGCTTCAGTTGCTGCATAACAACCCGCAAAGCTGGCTACATCATCTGTTAGCTGCATATAAGGCTTGCTGGAGAGCGGAAGATCATCAGCAGTCTGCGGCTCAGGCAGAAAGTGTTTCTGAAATTCATGTAATGCAGATAAACCCTGATCACTCAGAAGATGCCGATATTGTGCGTGAGTATCAGGACTGGTTTGCTGAGTTTAAGTTGCTTGTTGAGCGGCTGAGAGCCGGTATGCAGGAATGGTAGCAGTAAGACTTGTAAAATATTAAAGCCGAGAATGTTATGTCTGATATGTTTCTGGAAATTATTGAGTTAGATGACGGGCAGATAGCGCTGCGCAGGGCCGACTCCGATGATGAACCGATCATGAAAATCAGTTTTTCTGATGATGTTCGCGAGCAAATGGACGGTGACTGTATCGATATAGCTAAAGTAATGCTGACAGCGGGTATTCATATGATCTCTGATCTCAATGTTAAAGCAGCATCTGAGATAGAAACAAATGAAGAGCCTGCTGAAGAAGCGCCGCGAACTATTCATTAGTTAATATCGGATACTTAAATAAAAAAACAGCGCATTAAGCGCTGTTTTTTTATTTACAGAGGGTTGCCAGGTGTTGTGATTGCGAGGTCCTGATTATGAAGCTTAGGAAAGTTGTCGGTCACGAATTACAATGCCATGACTTTGTCCGTTGCTGGCAGCGGCTTCCAGTCCGTGTAGTTGCTCATTTGTCAGGCTGCCCGGCCAACTGATAACCGCATGGCAAGTGCCTGCTGTTAGCGCCTGGCAGGCTAGCTGATAGGTCGAGTGGCTCTGATCTGGCTGCAATAGCATAATTTTGTTCAGGTCAATGCCGGCAGCCTCGAGCAGGTCCTTTGGCAGAGTTGCCGGCGGGGCTATCCATGCGAACCAGCGGTCATCTTTACTTAGTTGTGCAAGCAGTGGCAGTAGCATAGTCATCTGTTCAAAGTTGCTACTTTGCAGAACTATTTCTGTTACTTTCCCTGCTAATCCGGCTGGATCAGACTGGGGCGGTGCAACAGGGCGAATCAGGCCGGGTAGCGTTGGTTCTGAATGATTATATCTGTTTGCTGCTTGCAACATGATTACTGTCCTCTTCTGATAACCCCGACACTGAGGCCTTCAATTGAGAGTTCCTGTTCCTTCAGGTCGACTATGATCGGCTCGAACTCTTCGTTTTCTGCGATCAGGTAAACAATATTACCTTCACGTTTAAAGCGCTTAACGGTGACATCATTGTCTATACGCGCAACGACAATCTCACCATCCTTGGCGGTTTGGCATTGATGTACAGCCAGTAAATCGCCATCCATAATGCCTATATCTTTCATACTGGAGCCACGTACCCGTAACAGATAATCGGCAGGTGGATTAAAAAAGTCTGAGGCTATGGTGATCCTGTCCTCAACATTCTCGTCTGCCAGGATCGGTTCACCTGCAGCCACCTGACCAACAATAGGCAAGCCCTGTTCTTCGTCGAAGCCGGGAATACGTATACCCCTTGAAGTGCCGGGAATCATCTCAATGGCCCCTTTACGGGCCAGGGCTTTGAGGTGTTCTTCGGCAGCATTAGCTGATTTAAAACCCAACTCTCGGGCAATATCAGCGCGGGTTGGCGGATAACCGGTGGAGGTGATGCATTTTTTTATGCAATCCAGAACATCTGTTTGGCGTTGTGTCAGTTTCATGATGTACTCTGTGTTTATATCCAGTACCTGTAACTATATACAGTAATTCAGGTTTGTAAACATTTTTATGTTTATATATCCAGTATTATTGCTAGAATAGCCGGGCCATAAGAGATGCAGAGCTATCAATGTTATCGGATGAGATTAAAAAAGAGATTCAGGGGAGTTATAGTCAGTTCCTTGAAAGTCGGAAGTTAAAGCCCCGTTTAGGGCAGAAACAGATGATTGCCGAGATCGCTAAAGTGCTTGGTGGAATCCTGCAGGATGACAAATCTCATCGGCTGGGCGAGAAGCACGTCAGTGTTATAGAAGCGGGTACCGGTACGGGCAAAACCATCGGCTATCTGTTGGCCGTTCTGCCTATAGCAAAAGCCCAGGGTAAAAAGGTGGTGTTGTCGACGGCGACAGTTGCTCTGCAGGAACAGCTGCTCAACAAAGACCTTCCTGAGGTGGCGGAACACGCATCGCTATCGGTAACCTTTGGTCTGGCTAAAGGCCGTGGCCGCTATTTTTGTATCAGTAAGGCAGAGCAGCATCTTGATGCCCACGGTGCGACTGGTCAGCAGGCGCTTTACGAAGATGAGGCGTCACTGCGGCTGGATACTGAAACGCTGGAGTTTTATAAAAGCTTACTTAATGAGTTTGCTTCAGGCCGCTGGGATGGTGACCGGGATAATCTGACCCAGGATATTGATGATCAGGACTGGCAGCCCTTAACCAGTGATCACCACCAGTGTACTAATCGTCGTTGTAGCAACTTTGGTGCTTGTAGTTTCTTTAAAGCGCGCAAAGACCTTGATCAGGTGGAATGTGTGATCGCTAATCACGATATTGTTCTGTCCGATCTTGCCTTAGGTGGCGGTGCTATTTTGCCTGATCCTGCTGAAACTATTTATATCTTTGATGAGGGCCACCATCTGGCTGATAAGGCCAGCAATCACTTTTCTTTTAATCTGCGTCTTAAATCAACCGAGCGATGGCTAAACAGTACGGCTAAGCAGCTGACAAAAATGCTGGAACAAACCGGTACGCCGCAGCTGTTAAGTGATTATGTGAAACAGTTACAAAAACCGGGCGAAGATCTTCAGGTGGTGGTGAATAACTGGGCTGAACTATTACGCCCTGTGCTGATGGATGATTCCTTCAAACGGCCGAAGGAACGTTATCGCTATCCGGGTGGCGTGGTTCCCGATGAAGTCAAACAGTTTGGTCTTCAGGTAGAACATCTGGCCGCGCGTATGGCGACTAAGCTGGAGATGATTCTTGATCTGTTAAAAGAGTCCCTCGATGGTGAGGGTGGCATTGATAAGCAGCCAGCAGAGCTCTGGTTTCCCCGTGTCGGCATGATGGTAGCGAGAATGCAGGGTATTACCGGATTAGGACGTTCAATGGGGCATCCTGATGCAGAAAATGGTACCCCTACAGCACGATGGATTTCATTGGTTGAAACCGCTCAGGGTTATGACTTTGAGTGTCGCACAGCGCCGGTTTCAGCTGCAGAGATGTTAAGGATGAACCTTTGGCAGCATTGCTATGCCGCTGTAGTGACATCAGCCACACTGACCGCACTTGGGCGGTTTGACCGGTTGCTTGATGACTTAGGCCTGCCGGCAGAAACCCCTTGTTTCACACTGGCCAGTCCTTTCGATCATTACAACGCTGCTGAGCTGTATATTCCACCAATGAAAGTAGAGGCAAATGATGTTGAATTGCATACTCAGGCGGTGGTCGACTACCTGAATTCAGAGCTTAATATCGCTTCCGGTACGCTGGTTTTGTTCAGTTCCTGGCGACAGATGCGATCAGTGCTTGCCAGTCTGGACGAAAAGCTCAACAATAGGGTGCTTTCTCAAGGTGATTTCAGTAAAAATGAAATTCTGAAACGCCACAAAAAGCGCATAGATGAGGGCGAGGGGAGTATTATTTTCGGTCTTGCTTCCTTTACCGAGGGAGTTGATCTCCCCGGTGATTACCTCACAGAAGTAATTATCACTAAAATACCTTTTAGTGTGCCGGATGATCCGGTTGATGCCACCATGGCTGAGTGGATTGAACAGCATGGGGGTAACCCATTTATGGAGTGGTCGGTGCCGATGGCATCGGTACGTCTTACCCAGGCCGCAGGACGGCTGCTGCGAACTGAGCAGGATAGGGGGCGTATCGTATTGTTGGATCGACGGGTAGTAACCCGACGCTATGGACGTCAGTTATTGGATTCATTACCACCGTTCCGAAGGAATATTAGCTAAGGAACTTGCGAACAAGTCCGAAACGGATCTTCGCAGGTTCCCTAACCGTTCGCGCTGCGAATAAGGTAACGTTTTGTTAAAAAAATTATTTAATCGTTCGGCAGGCAATGAGTCTGCGAATACGAATCAAACCACTGTACCGGCTCAGGATGCTAAGCCGGCTAACGATAACGCTACGAAGCGGAGCAGTAACTCAAATGCTTCAGGTAGTACTGGCCGTGATAAAAAAGCGGCTAAGCCAAAAGCAAAGTCTCCGGCTAACAAAACAGTTAAGGCTGAAGCAAAAAAACAGGTTAAACCATGGAGTCTTGCTGATTTTCCGGTTGTGCCGGAAGAGGGCAAAAAGCGCTTTCATGATTTCAAACTGCCCGATGTGGTCATGCATGCAATAGCCGATCTTAACTTCAGGTATTGTTCTGATATTCAAGCGGCTACTCTGAGCTTGTCCCTTGAAGGTAAGGACATGATTGGTAAAGCCCAGACAGGTACCGGTAAAACGGCAGCGTTTCTGATCAGTATTATTACTGATCTGGTGGACTATCCACTTGAATATAAACCAGCCCGGGGCGTACCCAGAGCGTTGATTATTGCACCGACGCGAGAGTTGGCCTTGCAGATAGCGTCGGATGCTGAAGAGACCGGTAAATATTGCGACCTGAGTGTGGTGGCTCTGGTTGGCGGCATGGATTATGAAAAGCAGCGCAGACAGCTGGCTGCCCGTCCGGTTGATATTTTAGTAGCAACCCCCGGGCGACTGATCGATTTTGTTCGCTCTAAAGATGTTGATCTGGGTGATGTTGAAGTACTGGTGCTGGACGAAGCTGACCGGATGTTGAGTATGGGGTTCATTCCAGATGTCCGTACCATTATCCGACATACTCCGCGTAAAGGTGACCGGCAAACACTGCTTTACAGTGCTACGTTCACCGACGATATTATGAGCCTTGCCCAACAATGGACAGTTGATGCTGAAGTTGTAGAGATTGCACCGGAGCAGAAAAGTACTGATTCGGTGGAACAGCTGGTTTATCTGGTGTCCCGCCAGGACAAATACCGCTTACTGCGTAATTTTATGCAGATCAATCAACTGGAGCGGGTTATTGTGTTTGGTAATCGTCGGGATGAAACCCGCCGTCTGGCCGAGCGTCTTCAGAAAGATGGCCTTGCCGCAGCACTGATGTCCGGTGAAATTACCCAGCAGAAACGTCTGAAAACCCTGGAAGATTTCCGCAGCGGTAAAATTAATATTCTGGTTGCTACCGATGTGGCAGGCCGGGGTATTCACGTTGAAGGGGTCAGCCATGTTATTAACTATGCGCTGCCGGAAGATGCCGACGATTATGTACACCGTATTGGTCGTACGGGGCGGGCGGGTTCTACCGGTACCTCTATCAGTTTTGCGACCGAAGATGATGCATTCTTGCTACCAGAGATCGAAGAGGTTGCTGGCGTGAAGATGGAATGTGTGTATCCCGATCCTAACCTGCTGGAGCCGGTTTAACCGGTCGCATGGCATAGCCGATGCAGCTTGTCGGTCCTGATCGGCTACTGTTGCAGTGCCGACACCTGGCGCTGCCGCCGGATTCTGGTACAGCAGTCCAGCCTGTTCCTTTAAAGGATCCACGGCTGGTCGCCTTCAGCACCAGCGCTGCTCAATTAATCGGACTTGATCCCTGTCTGTGCCAAGCCAAAAATTTAACTGAGCTGTTTTCCGGCCATTCTATGCCGCAGGGAAGTCAGCCACTTGCTACCGTCTATGCGGGCCATCAGTTTGGTAGCTATACGGCTGAGCTGGGGGATGGTCGGGCTTTACTGTTGGGCGATCTGCAAGCTTCGGATGGTCAGCAGTGGGAATTACAGCTTAAAGGCAGTGGTAAAACACCATACTCCCGTCATGGTGATGGCCGCGCTGCACTGCGTTCAGTTATCAGAGAATACCTGGCTAGCGAAGCGATGGCAGCGCTGGGAATTCCTACCACCCGTGCGCTTTGTATTATCGGTAGTGATACTCAGATCTACCGGGAATCTATAGAGCTTGCCGCGACCATGGTACGGCTCAGCCCCAGCCATATTCGCTTTGGTCACTTTGAATACTTCTATTACAGTCGTCAGTCTGAAACCGTTAAGCAGTTAGCTGACATTGTGATTCGTCAGCACTATCCCCACTGTCTGGCGACTGCACACCCTTATCTGGCCTTTTTTACTGCGGTTGTGGAGTCGACTGCACGGCTGGTTGCGCAGTGGCAGGCGATCGGATTTTGTCATGGTGTAATGAACACCGACAATATGTCGATAGCAGGCGTGACCCTAGATTACGGGCCTTTCGCGTTCCTCAATGATTATCAGCCGGGTTTTGTCTGTAATCTTTCTGATGAGCGGGGTCGTTATGCTTTTAATCAGCAGCCCTCAATCGCGCTGTGGAACTGTGTTTGTCTGGCTCAGACACTGAGTGGTCTGGTCGAGAAAAGTGAGCTGGAGGCGGCGCTGAGTCGGTTTGAGCCGGTCTATGCGGTGAAGTATACGGAATTGATGTGTGCCAAGCTGGGAATGGCCGGATCTCAGGCCGGTGATGCCGCCCTGATTGAGCAGTATCTGGCATTACTTGAGCAATGCAATGTCGATTACAGTCTGTCATTTAATTTGTTAGGACAAGCGTTAACTGAATCAACAGAGCCCTTTTTTAGTCTGTTTAATCGCTCTTCGGAAATGCAGTGTTGGTTTGATCAGTTGCTTAATCGCATTGATAGTGATGCAGTTTCAATTATGAAACAGAGCAACCCCCGGATAGTTTTGCGTAGTTATCTGATCCAGCAGGTGATTGATGCCGCTGAACAAGGGGATTATCGTAAGCTAGGTGAGTTACACTCAGTCTTACAAAGACCCTATCAAAAAAACGATTTCGGGATATACTCTGAACCCACCCCATTGTGGGGTAAAAACCTGTCGATCAGCTGTTCCTCCTGAGAACATGGTTACAAATATTCAGGTTTTTCTGAGAGTTTTGAAGGCGTTGTTGAAAGCATTAAGGATATTAGATGGATAAGCATAATACCGGCCGAATCAGTCAGATACTGGCGATTGTCGTCAGTCTGTTTTTTTTGTTTATTGCGGTGACCGGTTATCAGAAAACCGGTGATATAAGCGTCGCTTTATTATTCGGATTGCTGGCCGTGCTGGGTTACTTTATTGTTAAGTTATTGTTTTTGGGCGTCAATAAGTTACTTGATTCTCTGGAAAACAGTCGAAAAGACAGTGCAGAATAAGTCTGACCAGTAGTATTGGTTAATATTATTTTTTATAAGGATTCACTGATGACAAACGGCGCAAAGGTTGCAGTGCTGGGTGGTGGTAGTTTTGGTACCGTAATAGCTAATCTGATAGGTACTAAAGGTGAGGCAGTAAACCTGTGGATGCGGGATGTACAGCGGGCTGAAGAGATTAATGAAACGGGCGAAAACAGTCGCTACCTGCCGGGTCGCCAACTTGCTGAATCAATTACAGCGACGGCGGATATGCAAGCTGCTCTCGCTGATGTCGATATCATCTTTGTTTCGATACCCAGCTCGTCATTTCGTAGCGTAATTGCTCAGGCTAAGGTTTATCTTAAACCCGATCAGATTGTTGTGAGTACGACCAAAGGTATTGAAGCCGATACGTTCAGTCTGATGAGTCAGATACTTGCAGATGAGTTGCCTGAAAACCCTATCGGTGTGTTGAGTGGTCCTAATCTGGCCAAAGAGATAGTGCAGCAACAGCTGACTGCAACTGTTATCGCCAGCGAAAGCGAAAAGGTGCGTAAAGCGGTGCAGGATATATTGCACTGCGCCTACTTCAGAATCTATGCCAGTACCGATATGTATGGCGTGGAACTGGGCGGTACACTGAAAAACATCTATGCCATCGCCTCAGGCCTGAGTGCTGCGCTGGGCATGGGGGAAAATACTAAGAGTATGCTGATGACCCGAAGCCTGGCTGAGATGAGCCGTTTTGCGGTACAGCTGGGTGCTAACCCTATGACGTTTCTGGGGCTGGCGGGGGTGGGGGATCTTATTGTTACCTGTTCCTCGCCATTAAGTCGTAATTACCGGGTTGGTTTCGCTCTGGGTGAGGGTAAAAGTCTGGTTGAAGCGGTTGAATCGCTGGGTGAAGTTGCAGAGGGTGTTAATACCCTGCGTTACGTTAAAGAGAAGGCCGATGAGCTGGGGATCTATATGCCTCTGGTGCGTGGTCTGTTTGAAGTGGTATTCAACGGTGCACCGGTGTCTCAGGTAGCAAAAATGATGATGCTGAACACCCAAAGTAGCGATGTAGAATTTATTTTGCCAAGAGATTAGGGCAAGTAAACGGCTTTTGGATTTAAGATCTATTTGATCTGATTTTTAATTCGGGATTGTATCTGGGACCGCCAAATGAAATTAGTTCTGTTAAGGCACGGTGAAGCTGGCTTTGATGCCATCAGCGACGAACAGCGCAGCCTCACGGCTAACGGTAGGTTGCGTTTAGAGCAGATGCTTGAGCAACACTGTGGTCTTTTGGATGATGTTGAGCGGGCTGTACACAGCCCTTACCTGCGTACCTGTCAGACGGCGGAGCTGGTCAATCAGTATCGCGAGACGGAGCTGCAGGCATTGTCTCTGTTAACCCCTGAGTCTTCAGCGGCGGCGGTGATTGAATGGTTGGCTCTGCAGCCGGATCAGGCATTGTTACTCGTCACGCATCAGCCATTGATTGGCAATCTGGTGTCGCTCCTCTGTGAAGGGGATCTGTCACGCCCGGAGCCTATGTTACCGGGCGCAATGGCGGTTATTGAGCTTGAGTTTCTGGCAGCAGGCCTGGGTCGCTTGCAGATGCAGGTGCGCTAATCAGATTTTCTATTTGCTTTGCTGCTGAAGCTATCTCGGGCAGTGCCGGATAATAACGCTGTCCTTTTCTGATTGTCTGCAGGGCTTGTTCAGGCTGTCCAACCGCCAGATAGGCTCTGGCAAGGTCGATATAAAGCTGTGTAATAGGCTTATATTCGATAACCGGCTCAGCCCAGCTGATAAACTGCGGCGCAAAGCTTCCCTGACCCGCATTTAGTTCCCGTAACAGTAGAGTGCGCATCAGGTGAATCTCTGCAGTATCCCTGAATACAGGGCTTTGTAATGCCGATTCAAGGAGCGCGGGTTCGGCCATTCTTCCCTGTAAAAAGCGCACTATACTCGTGTTTGCCTGGATCGCTTGTAGCATTACTACAGTGGTACCGACCAATAACAGGCTGGCGGCGGCGCCTGAAGTGAGTTCGGCTGAGCGACTTAGTCTTATTTTGCGCTGCTTCGTGTGATGTCGAACAACAATAAAGATAAGAAAGAGCAGCATAAACCAGGAGATGTTGCTGATATAAAAAGGCAGTTCAACCTGTGTATGCAAGCCAATAGGTAGTAGCAGTGCCAGATAAGCAGTACCGCGGCGCCAGCCGCAGCTTAATGCTGCATAAAGGATCGCTATCAGGGTAATAAGAATACCTGTGATAGCAATTAATCCCCCCTCCACCAGCCAGAACATAAATTCATTATGAGGATGGCTTAAACGCTCTTTAGGAAAAAGAGCGTCTGGATGTTTATCCAGATAAGTGGCTTTTTCATCGAGCCAGACCTTTTGAAAGCTACCAATACCATACCCGGTAAATGGCTCTTGTTTGAAAAGGCTGAGTGCTACCGCGTAAATGTTCACCCGGGAGCTGGCACCTGAGACTGCGATCCCTTCACTATTGGTGGTGGCCAGTGCGTCCAATTTAGCGGCACTGCGATTTATTCCCTGGCTGCCTAACAGGGTGGCGCTGATAACAGCGATGATGATCAGAGCCATCAATGGCTTACGGGTCAGATAGATCCGCCAGAAACATAGCAGCATGATAATAACGCCAACAGTGGCCGATAACAGTCCTACGCGGGAGCCTGAGTAAGCCACAATAAAGCTGCTGAGAAACACAGTGCTTAAGATGATGAGCAGACTGGCAGGTCGTGTTTTTAAGGCTGAAAATCGGCACAGCGGACGACTTAACAGGTACAGGCTGACTAATAAGGCTGTCGCCTGAAAACTGGCGTGGAGATTGATCTGTTGAAAGATACTGTAGGGTGTGCCATTACTGGGGGTACGCAATGTTGGTATTATTTTGGGCCAGTAGATCTGGCTGATGCCATAAAGAGCGTGAACTATGGCTGCAACGAGGAAGATCAGCAGGGCGGTTTCAATATTGCGGGGGCTAAAGTTAAACTGAAACAGCGCCAGAAGAAACAGAAAGCCTCCCAGAATATAGAGTTGGCGGAATAACCACTCTCCCGGCAGGAAGGAATCTACAATAAAACCCAACAAAATCAGGCTGACAGGCACTGCAGCCAATGCCAGCAACATCTTGGGGTAGTAGAGTATTTGCTGTTTCAGTATCAGCAGTGTTGCAGAAGATATGGTCAGCACTGCAGCTATCCATACGGTAATGTTGTGAGAGATCGAAAGACCTTCACCGCCGAGGTTAGGCTGGAAGAAAAATGATGCAGGTAGAAATAGTAGCGCGATTAGCAGCAAGCCGGTTGTTTGTGGTGTTATAGCTGTACTGGTTTTACTGGATTGCATAATATGTCCGGGCATCCCTGCATAACTCTATGTGATAAAAGAAAAAACAGTGGAGATACTAGCGTATTTTTGTATGCTGAGATACGCGACTACTAAAAATAAGGTGTAGATCAATTGGAGCAAAATCAAAGCATGTCTGATGAGCCGAAACCGGAGCATACTCAAGAGCCTTCCCATGAGCATTATCAAGAGCTTAGATTTGAGGTTAATGGACACCTGATTGCGGCAAAAGCCTGGGGGGCTGAAAATGCCCGGCCGATGATAGCCCTGCATGGCTGGCTGGATAATGCTGCTACCTTCAATCGATTAGCACCGTTGCTCAAAGATGTGCGGCTGATAGCACTGGATCTGATGGGGCATGGCTACTCTGATCACAGGCCACAGTCGATGCCTTACTATATCTGGGATAATGTACTGGATGTTCTGGGCGTAGCGGATCAGTCAGGCTTTGATAGTTTTGATATTCTGGGCCACTCCATGGGTGCCAGTATCGCTACGCTGATCGCAGGGGCTTTTCCGCAACGGATAAACAAACTGATACTGATTGAAGGTATTGCTCCTCTGGTCACTGAACCTGACGATGTTGCTGAACAGCTAGCCCAGGCGATTAATCGTCGTAATCGTATCCAGGGCAGGCTTCAGAAGGCCTATCCTGATCTGGATGCGGCGGTTGAAGCCCGAATGAATGGCCGCTGGCCGGTTGATATCGAAGCGGCTCGCTGGCTGGTAGAGCGGGGTATTATTCAACGTAGTGGCGGTTTTTACTGGCGCAGCGACCCCAGTTTGGTTCTGCCTTCGATCATGCGTATGTCAGAGCCACAAGTTGAAAGTTTTATTCAAAGAGTGACTGCTCAAGCCCTATTGATATTGGGCGATAAGGGAATTGCTCAGAGTGAGCGGCGGATTGAGTTATTCCATGAAATTCAGACAGAAAAGTTGGAAGGAGGCCATCATCTGCATTTAGAGAAGCACGCAGCGCAACAGATTGCTACACTGATAAACAGATTCATTGATGGCTGATTATTAACAATATCAAAGGGTTGTATATGCGAAACCGTATTCTGATCGCCTTCTCCTTATTATTTTGTCTGAATAGTTCCGCCTTTGCTGAGCGGGATATCCGCGGCAGTAGTGACCCGCAACTGTTACCCCGTTTCCCCCAGGCCTGGATTGTAAATTTTAATACTGCAAAGGTGCCGGAATATCGCTTAGCGTCAGGTCCTATGAAGAAGTTGGAAGGCGTGATCGCCCCGGAAAGTATTATTTTATCGCGCGGTTTTCTGACCCGGGTGACTTATCGGGTACCCGACAGTCATAAGCCTGAAGAAGTGTTTAATTTTTATCTGAAAAAGCTACAAGCATTAGATGCGACGATTCTGTTTCAATGTAGCAGTCGTCAATGCGGTAGCAGTAATCAGTGGGCTAACAACTACTTTAAGGTCTCAGAGTTATATGGGGTGGATCGAAGCCAGTCATTTTTGTCAGCTAAGTTACCTGATCAACAGGTTGCTTTGTACGCTGTTAAGCGAGGCAACAGACGGGTTTATGTGCATCTGGATATTTTAAGCCTGGCAGAAGCTGAGGTTGATAAAAAACCGTCAGAGTCGGCACCAGAAGTCAGCCTCGAAATACTTAAACAGCAGGGTTTTAGCTGGTGGAATGAAAATGAAAGTACCGAATCTCTGGTGCAGTTTATGCAAAATGAAGCCGACTTCAGGTTAATGATTGTTGGCTATCGCCAGTTGCCAGACCAGAGTCTGGAAGGGCTGAATGATGAGGAGTATAGCGAGTTAGTTCACTTATCTTCACTTAAAGCCCAGGCATTGGCAGATCGGCTGGTAGAACAGGGTATTAATCCGCAACGAATCAGAGTGGTAGGTGTGGGGCCTGCAGTAGCCGTTGCAAACCTTCCTGCTCTGGAAGGGGTGTGGCTGCAAAGACACTGATTAACAGGGGTGAAGGGGGCTGACCGATGAAAACCACAGTATCGTTAGTTCTGGGTAGCGGTGGCGCGCGGGGATATAGCCATATAGGTGTGATCGAAGAGTTGGAGCGGCGTGGCTATGAGATCGTGTGCGTTGCTGGTAGTTCGATGGGGGCTTTAGTTGGCGGTGTATATGCAGCAGGTCGGTTGCAGGAATACCGGCAATGGGTAACCGGCCTTTCATGGGTGTCCGTGTTTAAACTGATGGATCTTACGCTCAGGGGGGAGGGGACAATCCGAGGGGAACGCTTGTTAAAGCGTCTGACAGAAATTCTGGGCAACCCTCTTATTGAAGAGCTTGCCATTCCTTATACTGCGGTAGCTACTGATCTTACCCATCAGAAAGAGGTGTGGTTTCAGAACGGTTCTTTACTCGATGCGATTCGGGCGTCCATTGCTGTTCCTGGATTTTTTACACCGGTTATCGAAGAAGAGCGCATGCTGGTGGATGGGGGGGTGCTTAATCCTATTCCTATTATTCCGACAGTAGCGGCCCATGCTGATCTGATTATTGCAGTGGACCTGAACTCAGACGTTAAAATGCCTCAGGTGAGCCTGCCGGATACTCAGTATCTGAATCGTTCCGGGTTTAGTGATGAGTGGCACCTGGATGGTAGTCCGCAGGGGGAGGGCGAGACTGAAGAGGTGTCCTTACCCAATAAAGGGGCGGGGCGTATCGATGTCTTGTTGAATGCTGTGGAAGTGATGCAGGAATCGCTGGGTAAATATAAAGTGGCTGGCTATCCTCCCGATCTGTTGATTCAGATACCTAAGGACGCTTGTAGTTTTTATGACTTTCACCGGGCATCAGAGATGATTGAATTGGGCCGCTGCATTTCTGAAAGAAGCCTTGAGTCGATGGAAGTCTCGATGCGTTGAAAGAAACAGGCAGTAAAAAGGAGCCATTTGGCTCCTTTGTATTTATAAGTCGAATTTAGTGATGCGTGGGATCATTCTTAATGAATTAATGCCAAAAATTCGGTACGGGTAGCCTGACTCTTACGGAAAGACCCCAGCATCATCGATGTTTTCATGCTGCTGTTTTGCTTCTCGACACCACGCATCATCATGCACATATGTTGTGCTTCGATCACTACACCAACACCCGCAGCTCCGGTCGCATGCATAATGGCATCGGCAACCTGTTTAGTCATGTTTTCCTGAATCTGCAGGCGGCGGGCAAACATATCGACAATACGTGCGATTTTTGACAGACCGATAACCTGGCCATTCGGGATATAACCCACATGGCATTTGCCGATAAACGGCAACATGTGATGTTCGCACATCGAATACAGCTCGATATCTTTTACGATAACCATTTCGCTGTTTTCAGTCGGGAACAGGGCGCCATTGATTACTTCATCAAGGTCCTGCTGATAGCCACGGGTCAGGAACTGCATCGCTTTGGCGGCACGTTTAGGGGTATCGACCAGGCCTTCGCGGGTGAGGTCTTCACCCAGCTGTTCGATTATGCTGGCAAATTCTTTTTCCATTACAGTGAAAATCCTGTTTAGGTCTGTCTGAATCCTGCTCCTTTGGGAACGGGATTATTAAAAAGGGGGCTAACTTACGTTATTCGCCCACCGAGGTAAAGGGTTGTATCCGACTATTTCGCACGTTTGAGAAGTACGTAAAGCGCGCCGGTTCCGCCATCTTTAGGTTGTGCCGATGAAAAAGCGATAACTTGCGGCATCTGACGCAACCAGTCATTCACGTAAGATTTCATCAGCGGTAGCTGTCCTTCGCCACTATATGCTTTGCCATGGACAACCATCACACAGCGAAGCTGACGAATGCTGCACTCACGGATAAAGCCGCTCAGTTCATTACGGGCATCATCCAGGGTGTAGCCGTGCAGGTCTAAGCCCGCATCCCAGGGTACGTGCCCCTGTTTTAATCGTTTCATCAATTTAAGTTGAATGCCGGGCGTTGCATAGATCAGCTCATCCTCAGACTCGACTAAATTAACGATTTCAGATGATAAACCGTCGACTAATGATTCTTCATTTTGAGAAGCAACCATGCGTTTGTAGCGCGAGGTTTCATCATCCGCCGCACGCAGTTTCTTTGGCGGAGTGTGTAAATCCGCTTTATCATTTTTATGACGGGTGACGCCCTGCATGGCAGCAGAAAAATCAAACTCAGGGCTTTCATCAGTCTCGTTTTCAGGCAGATCGTTTTCAGGCATAGCGTTCGCAGACAATATTCATTAACATACGGCAGAATTTCAATTAGCCGAATTATCCATCCAGATATGACCATCAATCAAGTACAGATATGTAAAGAACTGCACACGATTCGGGATTTTATCCGTTTCAGTATGAGCCGCTTCTATGAATACGACCTCTATTTTGGTCATGGCACGGATAATCCCTGGGATGAAGCAGTGCAGCTGGTGTTAGGTGCACTACACCTGCCCTGGAATTCTGATCCTGCCTTGCTGGATGCACGGCTGACCGGTGATGAAAAAGCGCGGGTGCTGGATTTTGTCGAGCAGCGGGTTATTCAGCGCCGGCCATTGCCCTACATTATAGGCGAAGCATGGTATGCCGGTATGCCGTTTTGTGTCGATGAGCGGGTATTGATTCCGCGCTCCCCGGTTCAGGAGCTGATTGAGCAGCACTTCAGTCCCTGGCTACGCGAAGGCCCGGTAGAACGCATTCTGGACCTTTGTACGGGCAGTGGTTGTATCGGTATTGTCTGCGCTTATGCCTTTGAAGAGGCCGAGGTGGATCTGGCCGATATTTCTACCGATGCGCTTGACGTAGCGCAGAAAAATATCGCCCGACATGAGCTAGGTGAGCGGGTTACCGCGATTGAAAGTGACCTGTTCAGTAATCTGCAGGGCCGTAAATATGATCTGATTATCAGTAATCCTCCGTATGTAGATCAGGCGGATCTGAGTAGCATGCCCGATGAATACCAGCATGAACCTGATCTGGCACTGGGTTCGGGTCCCGATGGGTTGGATATTACTAAACAGATTTTACGTCAGGCAACGCAGTTCCTTGCTGATGATGGACTATTGGTGGTTGAAGTCGGCAACAGTGAAGTACACCTGCAGCAACAGTACCCGCAGATCCCTTTTACCTGGTTAGAGCTGGAGCAGGGCGGCAATGGGATTTTTTTACTGACTGCACAGGAAGTTAAACAGTATTGCGGCACTGTTTGAGTCGCTGGAGTTTGTCTGGTTTGACCGTTCGTAGCGAGATTAGTCAGACTTGAGGTCTGTTTTTTGTCCTTTTGCGGCGAATAGTAAGTTGTTTTTAAAAAGAAAGTAAAAACAGGGCCGAAATCAGAGCTTTCGTAATAGATTAGCGTTAAGCCTGACCGACTCCTGAGGTATAATTCGTTTTAATTAATTGATTGGTATGGAATCGGGAACAGACGATGTCAGGAAATACTTACGGTAAGCTTTTTACAGTCACCACCTTTGGTGAGAGTCATGGTCCGGCACTCGGCTGTATCATCGATGGCTGCCCTCCGGGCATTGAGCTGACTGTTGCTGATCTGCAGCGAGACCTCGATCGCCGTAAACCAGGCACGTCCCGTCATACTACGCAGCGTCGCGAAGCCGATGAAGTGAAGATTCTCTCAGGTGTGTTTGAAGGTAAAACCACAGGAACACCGATCGGTCTGTTGATCGAAAATACCGATCAACGCTCTAAAGACTACTCAAACATTGCTGAAACCTTCCGTCCAGCTCACGCCGATTATGTCTATACCCATAAATATGGTTTTCGTGACTACCGTGGTGGTGGTCGTTCATCGGCCCGCGAAACTGCTATGCGGGTCGCTGCCGGTGCGGTAGCCAAAAAATATCTGGCACAGAAAGGTATCGAAGTCCGTGGCTACCTGTCGCAGCTGGGACCGATCAAAATTGAAACCTTTGACTGGGATCAGGTAGAACAGAACCCGTTTTTCTGTCCCGATGTTAATAAGGTCGTCGAGATGGAAGACTATATGGATGCCCTGCGCAAAGAGGGTAACTCCATCGGCGCTAAAATCAGTGTCAATGCCAGCGGTGTACCTGTGGGTCTGGGTGAGCCTATATTTGATCGTCTGGATGCGGATCTGGCCCATGCGCTGATGAGTATTAATGCGGTTAAAGGGGTTGAGATCGGTGATGGTTTTGCTTGTATCGAGCAAAAAGGCACCGAGCATCGGGATGAGATGACACCTGAAGGTTTTCTGTCAAATCATGCTGGCGGTATTCTTGGCGGTATATCTACCGGTCAGGATGTGACAGCCCATATTGCCCTGAAACCGACATCTAGTCTGCGTTTACCGGGTCGCAGTATTAATGACAAAGGTGAAGCGATAGAAGTGGTCACTCAGGGACGTCACGATCCTTGTGTGGGGATTCGTGCGACACCTATTGCTGAAGCGATGATGGCGATTGTACTGATGGATCACCTGTTGCGTCATCGTGCACAAAATGCCGATGTTGATTGTGCAACTCCTGTACTGCCAGGCTAAAACCGCACAGCAAAGTAAGTTATTTTAGTAAGACCCTTTCCGTAAGGAAGGGGTTTCTGTTTTTAACCCTGGCGAATAATCGCCTGTAGTTGTGGTGTACCTGCTATGACAGTTTATAAAGAAACCCTTTACGATGGCTACGGCCAGGCCTTCGATGTAGAAGAAGTTTTGTTTGAACAGCAAACTGATTCCTGGCATCTGATTATCTTCCGTAATCCGCAGTTTGGTACGGTCATGGCGTTGGACGGTATCATTCAGACCACTGAAAAAGATGAGTTTGTATACCATGAGATGCTCACCCATGTGCCTCTGCTGGCACATGGTAATGCGAAGAAAGTGCTGATCATCGGTGGTGGTGATGGCGGCATGCTGCGCGAAGTACTGAAGCATGATTCGGTTGAATCTGTGACTCAGGTTGAAATTGATCAGGCGGTTATCGATATGTGTATCGAGTATCTGCCAAATCATTCTCAGGGTGCTTACGAAAACCCACGTACGAATATCGTTATCGGTGATGGTATCGATTATGTCTGTCAGACCGATGAAAAATACGATGTGATAATTTCTGATTGCACCGATCCTGTTGGCCCGGGTGAAGTCCTGTTCAGCAGTAAGTTTTATGAAGGTTGTAAGCGCTGCCTGAGCGAGGGTGGTGTTTTTGTTGCACAGAACGGTGTGGTTTATATGCAGCCTGACGAAGTGCTGACTACCCGTCAGCGTCTGAGTCCTTACTTCAAAGACCAGTCCTTTTATACGGCAGCAGTACCGACTTACATCGGTGGCGCTATGACCTTTGCCTGGGGTTGCGATGACGAAGCGATACGTCAGCAATCGGTAGAACTGATTAGTGAACGCTATAAGGCGAGTGATATCAAAACCCGCTACTATAACCCTGCTATTCATACCGGTAGTTTCGCCTTGCCACAGTATGTACTGGAAGTGCTGGGTGATGACTGAAAAGTTGATATCTGAATGATCGATAGGGAGACGTTAGTCTCCCTTTTTTATTTGTGCTAGCGTAGCTTTATTAGACCTGTCTGGCTGCTAAGGACTCTGCAAACAGCGATGAATCTGAATACCTATACCCGGTTGTCCGGTTTCTATTTCTTTTACTTCTCTCTGCTGGGGGCGTTGGTGCCGTACTGGAGTCTGTATCTGAAATCATTTGGCTTCAATGCTGAAACCATCGGTATGCTCATGGCTATTCTGATGGCATCCAGAATTATTGCTCCCAATATCTGGGGCTGGCTGGCGGATCGTACCGGTCAGCGTCTACGTATTGTGCGCTATGGATCATTTATTACCTGTCTGATCTTTATTTTAATATTCTGGCAGGAGGACGCGCTGGGTATTGCGCTGGTAATGGCTGGTTTCAGTTTTTTCTGGAATGCGGTGCTACCGCAGTTTGAAGTGCTGACTCTAAGCCATCTGGGGGCTCGTAGCGAGCTTTATAGTCGGATAAGGCTGTGGGGGTCGATAGGTTTTATCATTGCGGTACTGGCTATTGGTTGGCTGCTGGATCTGGTTGATATCCGCTGGCTACCCTGGATGATGCTGGGGCTGATGGTAATGATCTGGCTGGCGTCACTCTGTGTTACTGGCAAGCCGGTAGATCGTAGTAGTGATGAGAGTGGCTTTATACAGCAATTGTTGCGTCCTCAGGTTATTGCGTTCTTTGTTATATGCTTGCTGATACAGCTGAGTCACGGCCCATACTACACTTTCTATTCCGTATTGATGGATAGTCTGGGCTATAGCCGGGTTGAGATAGGTCTCTTGTGGGCGATCGGGGTGATCGCAGAAGTGATCATTTTTATCTATATGCACCATATTATCGGTCGGTTTGGTTTGCGGCGGGTGATGATTATTAGTTTGCTGCTCTGTGTGCTACGTTGGATGCTAATTGGGCTGGTGCCTGAAAACCAGCCGTTGATGCTGTTTGCTCAAACATTGCACGCGGTGAGCTTTGGCGCGTTACATGCGGTAGGTATCGCATTGGTGCATCATTATTTCAGTCCAGCAAATCATGGTCAGGGGCAGGCGATGTTCAGTAGCTTTGGTTTCGGCTTAGGAGGTGCGTTAGGGGCGTTGGGTAGTGGCTTGTTGTGGGATAGCTTTGGTGCAACCGCAACATTTTTACTGGCAGCAGTCGCAGTGTTTATTGCGGCTTTGTGCGCAACTATATGGATAAAACCAGAAAATTGTGCAGTTTCGAATCGCTGAATTTGTTTTGCACTGCAGTTGGTATAGTATTAGATTAAGTTATTGAATGAGTTTGTGCGGCTTGTTGCAGCACATCTGTGTCCCATAGGGCTCCGTAAGGCAGCCTGATCTTTATCGGTGGGGCGTGACTCAACATAAATACTGGCCTGACCGAAAATATGAGGTGCGTATGAATTTCAAAGTAGATGTTGAAATGACACCCGAAGAACTCCGTAAGGTGTTAGGACTGCCCGATGTTGAGTCCTTTCAGAAAGAGATGATGGATAAGATTCAGGAACGAATGGACGCGGGTGCTGATGGTTATGATCCGTTAACGCTGTTCCAGCCTTATATGGCCAGTGGCCTGGGTTCTATGGAATCTATTCAGAAAATGTTACTGGGTATGATGACCAGTTATACCAGTGGCAGTAAAAGCTCAGAAAAATAGCCCTGATTAAATCAGGTTGTTAATTGCATAGCTAAATTAGCTGGCAAAGAAAAATAAACATATATCCGTAACCTGATTAAAGAAACTTCAGGCCAGGGACGGACGCGGTAAAGAGAGAGATACCTTTGCGAATTTTAAGAAAATATACCAATCGTCGTTTATACGATACCTCTCGTAGCTGCTATATCACGCTGGAAGATGTAAAGCAGTTGGTTCTGAGTCAGGAAAATTTTCAGGTGCAGGACTCTAAGACCGGTGCCGATCTGACCCGTAATATATTGCTACAAATCATTAGTGAGCAAGAAGCGCTTGGACATGGCACCTTACTGACCAATCAGGTATTGCAACAGCTGATCCGCTTCTACGGTGATAGTATGCAGGGCATGATGAGCCAGTATCTGGAGCAAAGTATCGCCACTTTTATCGATCAGCAGGAGCGTATTCGCGAGCAGATGCAGAATATGATCGGGGCCACAAATCCACTGAATATGATGAATAAAATTGCCGATCAGAATATGGCAATGTGGAACATCTTTACGCCACCGGGTAGTGAAAATCCGGCTGAAGCGGCCAATCAGGATGCCGCCAAAGAGAAACCAAAAGAAGATGAATAAGTAGTTGACAGCATCACAAATAAAAACCCGTACTGTTTATTTAATAGTGCGGGTTTTTTTATGTGTACTTGAAACAGTTTTGATCAGAGTGTTTGGCTTCGTGATACATGAATTTATGAATATCCCTATTTTGAGTAATGCTATGTGGCTAGAAAAGGCTATAACTGTAAAACTGATGTGAGCTGGAAATTGAATAGCCATTTGAATAATAAAAAAGGTATGGATATGAGCTTTTACAGTATTGTCGAATATGATCAGGCGAGCCCTGATGTGCAAGAGATATACGATGACGTAAAGAACACGTTGGGGGTCACTGAGCTGCCCAACTGGATCAAATGTATGGGAGAGAATGCTAACTTGCTGCGGGGAAACTGGGAGAAAGTTAAGCATACAGAGATACAAGGTCTGCTGCCTAATGTGATTAAAGAGTTAATTATCTTCTGTATCTCAGTAAAGCGGGGTTCAAAGTACTGTAGTAGCGCCCACGCCCATAGCGCCTTACAACTGGATTCCTCACTAACCTATGAAGATCTGGATGCCATAGCCCATGATGATAACTATGAGATATTGCCTAAGCAGTATCATGTGGCGATAAAAAAAGGCATCAAGTGCGCGCTGGAGCCAACAGAACTGAGTAATGAAGATATCGAAGAGCTCCGCGACCAGGGGTTTACTAATGTTGAAATTCAGGAAATTTTTGCCTTAGCTGATCTGTCGGTGATGTTTAATACCATCACTATGGCAGCGGATCTTGAGGTGGATGATGAATTTAGTGAAACCTTCGAAAGCGTGTGGAAAGAGGCGGGTTAAAGGTTTTCTTAAAAAGCATCGTGCAAGAAAAAGCCCACACTGTTAGGAAGCAGTGCGGGCTTTTTGGTTTCTGACGAACTTAGTTAGTGCATATGTTCGGCTTAGGTGTGGCTTGCATTAAAAAGACAGCAGCCCGGCCATCTTTATCCTCTTAACAAGGTGCGCGTTATGATCGATTTCTGATAAAGGTATTCAGGAATTTTATCAGCGATGCTGGCGTGTAATTCCGGTAGTCTGGACCAGTGGACGCCTTGTTTATGATGATGGGCGGTATGGTAGCCCAGGTTGCCGGTTAAGCGGTTGAACATCGGATTGAGATTATTGTATGAGGCTTCAAACTCGTTTTCTGTATCGAGACCTGAATGATGCTCGTATGTTACATAGGCTGTAAAGAGCAGGCTGGTTATCATCGGTAATACAAACAGCAGCAGAGCAGGGACAGGCTTATACCAGACCAGCAATGCAACAACGAGGAAGGTAATCAGGCTGTAAATTAGAAAGGGTTTTAACTGTTTCGGATGGCGTTTGCCTACCGTATAGCCGCGCGGATAAGCGGTAATGGCAACATCCCAGGTGTATTCAATAACCCCCATCTTAGAGCCATCTTTACGCATCCAGCGGCTTTCGTCTTTTTCCTGATCAAGAAAATTCAGGTGGTGTCCCAGCACATGATGCAGACGCCAAAGATGTGTAGTTACGCCGGTGTGCAGCGCGTAGAAAAATTCCAGACTACGGTTTAGTGCGTTATTACGAAAGGTAAACAGGTGCTGGTGATGATGATTCCAGGCGCAAATAGTGCCTTTAGGAATTATCATCAGCAGATAGTAGGCTGACAATTGCAGTAGATCATCAACGGTAAAGTACAGCACAAAATCGATAACGGTCAGCATTAAAATAATGGCCACCGGCCAGCGATCTTCTTTGTAGCGAAATACACCCAATCCCTTAGGCTTTTGAATATCGGTCTGCATACGGGCCCTTAATGATAATCTGACAAAAATAAATCGGCGCAATAGTATTGCATTGCCAGCTAGTTATCCAGTTTGTGGTTAGTTAGCGACAGCGATATATGACGAAGGTAGCAATTCATTGATCTGAAGTCGGTTGGGCGCTGTTTTTTGGTAGTCAGTACTTTGTTAGTTGGTTTTTTTATTTGGGGCTTTTTTAATGGAAGATAAGTCCGACGCTAAGCTGAACGACAGAGTAGCGGTTATCTGTTTTCTGGCCACGCAAATGATGGGCTAATAAAGAGTGTTGCCGGATAACAAAAAAGCCCGCGCTCTTTTGCAAGAGTGCGGGCTTTTCTGTGATTTGAACAGGTAATTATTTAGTGCTCATGTCCGGCATATTACGACCGTAGAAGATCTCATTCATCTCCTTGTACAGGCGGTCAGTAATCTCTGTTACTTCACGGCCAGTCAGATCGGCGGTAGTGGTGCCGAACAGGTAGGTATCCAGATTGAAGTCGTTAAGCAGCATCTTGGTATGGAAGATGTTTTCCTGATAAACGTTTACATCAACCATCTGATACTGGTCGCGAATATCCTGACTGATAAAGTTCTGGATCGAATTAATATCATGGTCGATATAATGCTTCACTCCATGGACATCACGGGTGAAGCCTCTTACGCGATAATCCATAGTTACAATATCGGATTCCAGTTTATGGATCAGATAGTTCAGAGCCTTCAGTGGCGAGATAATACCGCAGGTTGAGACTTCGATGTCGGCACGGAAGGTGCAAATACCGTGATCAGGGTGTGCTTCAGGATAGGTATGTACACAGATATGGCTCTTATCCAGGTGAGCAACGACCGAGTCCGGTAGCGGGCCGGGCTTTTCGGTGGTATCGACATTGTCTGAATCTTTTACCGGTTCTTCAGCGACCAGAATAGTAACACTGGCCCCTTGTGGTTCGTAATCCTGACGGGCGACGTTAAGGACATTGGCACCGATAATCTCGCAAGCCTCGGTGAGGATCTCGGTCAGACGGTCGGCGTTGTACTGCTCATCAATATATTCGATGTACTCCGCTTTTTGCTCGGCGGTTTTGGCATAACAAACATCGTAGATGCAGAAGCTCAGGCTTTTGGTGAGATTGTTAAAGCCTTGTAGCTTGATTTTTCTGTTAGTAGGCAACTTTGTAACTCCACAAAACAAAGCTGTGTGAAACCTGTTGCGCCTGGCTATAAAGCAGTCAAAAATTACTCATAATGCTCAGTGATAGCTAGCCGTGACAGTATTCCTGGTCAGGGCTATTCAGCTGAGCGGTGCGAATATTTACAACAGTAAACCCGCTTGTCGGTAATGTTTTGCCTTCTATAGCCTGCGCTTGTGATGGTTCACGAAGCTTCTAAACAGCCATTGGAAATAATTGGCCGGATTTTAGATGAGATTGGCGCTGGAAAAAAGTGAAATCTTATATAGTTGTAACTAAAAAGATGCTTAGAGAAGCCTGTTAACCCCTCCTGAAATGAAGTGTTAAAAAAAAGGGGGCGCTAATTCGACTTTCTGCTTGGTCAGGCCCCATATGTATAGCTTGCCTTTTCGCGTTATTACTTTGTTCGCCTGGGTCTATTTACTGGCCATTGTGAAAGGCTGGCACTTATTTTCAGGTTCACTGATCATGCTGCTTCAGCCAGTCACTGATAGCGGGAGCGACCTCTTTCTGTGATTTGCCGGAAACGAACACGCCGATATGTCCGGACGTAACTTCATACTCAGTGTAATCTGAGCTGGCTGTCAGCCCCTTGAGGGCCCGGGAAGCATCGGGTGGAACTAAGTGATCGAAACTGCCAAAGACATTCAGAATGGGTTGCTTAATTTGTTTCAGGTCGACCGTTTTATCGCCGGCACAGATTTGCTGGTGGATAAAACCATTCTGTTTGAAGAACAGTTGCACAAATTGACGAAACATCTCGCCAGCCTGGTCCGGGCTGTCGTAGATCCATTTCTCCATCCGCAGGAAACTCAGTGCCGAAGCCTGATCTTTGAGTTGCTGTGGAATATTGAGATTCTTCTGAATACCCAGGCGCATCGGCATCAGTGAGTTGTACGCGTCGTTAAGCATGGCGCCTGGTATATTGCCGTAGGTTTCTACTGCAAGATCGACGTCGATCTGCTGGGCAAGGTGGCTTAGCATGTTATCAGGGGTTTGGAAGTCCACCGGGGTGACCATAGTGATGAGATTTTTAATCTTATCCGGATTGAGTGCGGTGTAGCATAAGCTCAGCGCGCCTCCCTGGCAGATGCCGAGTAAGTTGATCTGCTGCTTGTCACTGTGTTGGCGAACCTGATCAACACAGTTACTGATGTAGCAGTTGATATAGTCGTCCATATCCAGATAGCGGTCTGCGGCATCCGGGTAGCCCCAGTCAATCAGATAGACGTCGATGCCCAGTTCTAATAATCGTTTTACAAACGAGCGCTCCGGATCCAGGTCGACCATGTAGGGGCGGTTAACCAGTGCATAGCAGATTAATAGCGGGGTTTTGCAGCGTTTCCGGCCTGGGGTTTTCTCTGCATGATAATGGTACAGCTGCAGTTTATCTTCGCTATAGATAATGTCCTTGGCGGTCTGTCCGACCTGAATCTCCCCCAGATCCTGCAAGGTGTTATAGCTTTGCACCAGTTTTTCGTTGAACTGACTAAGCTCTGCGGCGAGGTTTTCCGGGCTGAATTTGATGCTGCTCACAGGCCTACTTCCCTTGTCTGGTGGATTTCTTTTTAGCCGGGGGCGCTAACTGTTGTTGCAGGTCACCCACTAACTGCTTAAGCGCTTCTATTTCCTGCTGCTGTTGGCGTAGTTGTTTGCGCATCCGGTGTTGCTTCTTCAGGGTGCTGTTGAGTTCTTCCCGTGTAACAAAACCAAATTCCTGTAGCTTTTTGTCGCGGCTGTTAAATGCCTGTTTACGAACCTGCATTAAACTATTGCTGATGCGTCCATGGCTGGACTGGTAGCTATCGGTAAAGACGGTCTCTTTATAGGCTGTTTCATAACAGTCGACCCAGAGATTGTGCAGGGCTTTGACGCTCTCTATCCGGGTCTCTTCCTGCGCTAAAATCTGTTTTAACTTTGCACCGGTTTGATTAAATATCTGGTCATAATGCTCCAGATACCCCCCCAGGGCATCCTGGTAATCGAGCATGGCCTGGGAGATGTCGCGCATTTGTGTGGCGTTGTAGGGGCCGGTGGCGATATCAGGTGACTGAGCCAGTTTTTCTAATAACTCCCTGAGCGGGAGTTTTTTAATAGATTCAGCCGTCAGGGGCGTGCTTTTAATCAGTGAGGTGAAAGGCTCTGGCAGGTTCCATTGCTGGCCCAGCATTTCGTTACATTGTTGCTGCATGTAGTGCTGGAATTGCTCGCTTAACTGTTCTGGGTCGAAGGCGGAAGCGTCTGGGTTCAGTAACGTTTCGCTAAAGGTGGTGTAATGATCAGACTGACGTTTAACCAGGTCGAGCAGTCCGGCCTGCTGTTCCGACAGGTCAGGAAAGCTTTGGCTGTCAAAGCTATTAATAAAATTGTGCCACTGTTCATTGCTGCCGGGCGTGCCCCCCTGAGCGATGTCCTGCCACCGCTGTAGCTGTTCCTTCAGCCAGTTATCAGTGTCTGTACCGGAGTAATCGGCCATGCTCTGTTCCTTAACCACCTTATTCGTTAAACCATATTAAAGAACTGTGCCAGCTTTATGAACCCCCTTTTTTAGGTTTAAAGGCATGTCAGGTCCTGACGCTCTAGCGGCTCGATAAAAAGCGGGTTTGTGAACTTATTCCTTAATTTCGGAGAATTACCGGTCCTGACGTTGTAGCAGGTCGATAAAGTAGCGGGCGGCGTTACTCAGGGTTCGCTCTTTATGGACAATGTAGCCTAGGTCCCGGGTCATGGGGGGCGTGTTCGTGTTTAATACCTTAAGTGGCTGAGTCATGGTTTCGGGTAGCAGAGACCAGCCTAAACCTATCTCAACCATCATGCGGATAGTATCCAGATAGTTGGTCGACATGGCGATATCCGGGCTTAGCCCCAACTCGGAGAATTGATGTTGTGCAATCTGGCGGGTGAACGTTGTGCTGCCGGGTAATATTGCCGGATAGCGGGTGAGTTGTTCAAGTGAGACACTGTCGAGTTGAGCCAGGGGATGGTCCGGGGCGATAACGTATCGGAGCTTATCCTGCCAGATAGTCTGTGCCAGAATATTTTCATCAGGGTGGGGCGATAGAGTTATCAGCGCGATCTCCAGATTACCCTTTAATACATTGTCGTAGGCGATCTCTGATTCATCGAAACGCAGGTCCAGAGTCACATTGGGGCAATCATTAGCAAACTGCCGCAAGATGGGTGGTAAGCGGTGCAGGCTGATGTGATGGCTGGCGGCGATCGAAAGAGTACCTGCGACTTCGCCACTCAGGCTTTCTAATGAGCGACGTGCATCGGCCAGTTCCATCAGAATACGGCGCGCACGGGGTAGTAGATTCTGTCCCGCTTCAGTGAGATTGATGCGTCGGCCGATACGATCAAACAGTCGGCTATTGAGTTGTTGCTCCAATAACGAGATACGTTTACTGATGGCGGACTGGGTCAGAAACAGCTGTTCGGCTGCTCTTGAAAAAGAGCCTGCTTCAGCAACGGCAACAAAGGCCTGTAAGGCATTAGTATCCATCTGAGGTCACCTGTTATTGATAAGTTATTCCTGAATAGAATCGTATTAGCTTATCTATTCCTATTTGGAATGCAAAGTATAAAAAATATGAATTTGTTTTCTGACGACGTCTGGCATAGGATGGCGGCATATAAAAAGGCTGTGCCAAAACAGCTGTATAGATACGTAGTGAGGTAAGTTCCCATGGCTGGACAAACGTTATACGACAAACTTTTTGAATCGCACTTAGTGCGAACCAATGAAGACGGTAGTTCCCTGATCTATATCGATCGTCAGGTGCTGCATGAAGTTACCTCACCACAGGCGTTTGAAGGTCTGCGGATAGCCGGTCGTAAGCCGTGGCGTATCGATGCCAATATCGCAACGCCGGATCATAACGTACCTACGACCGAGCGTTCCGGTGGTGTTGACCAGATTGTTGATCCGGTATCTAAAATCCAGGTAAAAACCCTGGACGAAAACTGCGATGAGTTTGGCATTCTGGAATTCAAGATGAATGATCATAACCAGGGCATCGTACACGTGATGGCGCCTGAGCAGGGTGCTGTATTACCCGGCTGCACTGCAGTATGTGGTGATTCTCACACGGCTACACTGGGTGCTTTGGGTGCGCTGGCGCATGGTGTTGGTACTTCGGAGGTTGAGCACGTACTGGCAACTCAGTGCCTGATCACCAAAAAAATGAAGAACATGCTGGTGCGTGTTGATGGTGAGCTGGGTGTGGGTGTTACACCTAAAGATGTCGTATTGCATGTTATCGGTGTGATCGGTACGGCCGGTGGTACGGGTTATGCGATCGAGTTTGGCGGTGAAGTATTCCGTGCGATGTCGATGGAAGGTCGTATGACCGTTTGTAATATGGCGATTGAAGCGGGTGCGCGTGTTGGTCTGGTGTCGGTTGATCAGATCACTATTGATTACTTTGAAGGTCGTCCGTTTGCGCCTAAAGGGGAGCAGTGGGATACGGCTGTTGCCCAGTGGCAGGGTTTGGTATCTGATACTGATGCTGAATTTGATGAAGTGGTTGTGATTCAGGCTGCTGATATTGAACCTCAGGTTACCTGGGGTACTTCGCCAGAGATGGTCGTAGGCGTTTCTTCGCAGGTACCTAATCCGGCCAATGAAACTGATCAGGTGAAGATCGACGGTATTAACCGTGCTCTTCAATATATGGGGCTGAATGCGGATCAGAAAATCACAGATATCAAACTGGACCGGGTATTTATCGGTTCTTGTACCAACTCCCGTATTGAAGATCTTCGCGATGCCGCGAAGATAGTTGAAGGTCGCCAGGTTGCAGACAACATTATTCAGGCGTTGGTGGTACCGGGCTCAGGTCTGGTGAAAACCCAGGCGGAAGAGGAAGGTCTGGATAAGATCTTTACCGCAGCAGGGCTGGAATGGCGTGAGCCGGGTTGCTCTATGTGTTTGGCGATGAACCCGGATAAGCTGGGTAATGGTGAGCATTGTGCTTCAACCTCTAACCGCAACTTCGAAGGTCGTCAGGGTTTTGGTGGTCGTACGCATCTGGTGAGCCCGGCGATGGCAGCTGCAGCAGCGGTGACCGGCCATTTCATCGATGTTCGTGAATTGATTAAGCCTGAGCTGGTTAAATAAGATACCTGAGGAGAGCGACATGAATAAATTTACATTGCATACAGGTATTGCCGCGCCGATGGATCGGGCTAATATCGATACCGATATGATTATCCCTAAGCAGTTCCTGAAGTCGATTAAACGTTCAGGTTTTGGTAAAAACCTGTTTGATGAGCTGCGCTATTTGGATGAAGGTCAACCGGATCAGGATTGTGTCGGTCGTCCATTGAATCAAGAGTTTGTTTTGAATCAGGCCCGTTATCAGGGAGCCAGTGTTTTGCTTGCCCGTGAGAACTTTGGTTGTGGTTCAAGCCGTGAGCATGCGCCATGGGCGCTGGATGATTATGGCTTCCGCTCGGTTATCGCGCCGAGCTTTGCTGAGATCTTCTACAATAACTGCTTCAAGAATGGCTTGTTGCCAATCGTATTAAGTGATGAACAGGTTGAGCAGCTGTTTGCTGAAACTGCAGCAACGGAAGGCTATGAGCTTAGCGTAGATCTGCAGCGTCAGGTTGTTGTGACGCCATCCGGTCAGGAAATTGCGTTTGAAATAGACGATTTCCGTAAGCACTGCCTGTTGAATGGTCTGGATGATATCGGCCTGACTTTGCAACATGCCGATGATATCCGTGCTTATGAAGAAAAACGTCGCCAGAGCTCACCCTGGTTGTTTGACGCTATTAAGTAGTTGCAAATAAGTAATCGCACAAAAAATGAATTTATGAGGGCAGTCTGGCCGGTAACGGTTTCAGACTGCCGCTCAGGTTAAAGGAACAGAGTAATGTCTAAGAATGTATTGATTTTGCCGGGTGACGGTATTGGTCCTGAAATTGTAACTCAGGCGCAGCGGGTGCTGGAACTAGTAAACCAGCAAGATAGCCTGGGGTTGGAATTTTCAGAAGCTAAGGTAGGTGGAGCTGCAATCGATGCGGATGGTGTTCCGCTGCCTGCAGCAACCCTGGAAGCAGCTCATGCCGCTGACGCAATCCTGCTGGGCGCTGTTGGTGGGCCTAAATGGGATACTAATCCTGATTTTCAGATTCGTCCTGAAAAAGGCCTGCTGGGTATCCGTTCTAACCTGGGCTTGTTCGGTAACTTACGTCCAGCCATTCTCTATCCGCAGCTGGCTCATGCTTCAACACTTAAGCCTGAAGTAGTATCCGGCCTGGATATTCTGATCGTCCGTGAACTGACCGGTGGTATCTATTTTGGTCAGCCTCGTGGTGTACGTGAAAAAGAGGGTGGTATCCGG
This sequence comes from Amphritea balenae, assembly GCF_003858655.1. Lineage (GTDB taxonomy): Bacteria > Pseudomonadota > Gammaproteobacteria > Pseudomonadales > Balneatricaceae > Amphritea > Amphritea balenae. The sequence continues at coordinate 67,541 of NZ_RQXV01000010.1, read as the reverse complement.
GAAGGTTACAATACTTATGTTTATGACGAGAATGAGATTCGTCGTATCGGGCGGGTAGCCTTTGAAGCGGCAATGGCCCGCGACAAGCGTTTGTGTTCTGTCGATAAAGCCAACGTACTGGAAGTGACAGTGCTCTGGCGTGAAGTTATGGAAGAGCTGTCGAAAGAGTATCCGGAAGTTGAGCTGAGCCACATGTACGTGGATAACGCAGCGATGCAGCTGGTACGTGCGCCTAAACAGTTTGATGTAATGGTTACCGGTAATATGTTTGGCGATATTTTGTCCGATGCAGCAGCAATGCTGACCGGTTCAATCGGTATGTTGCCATCGGCGTCTTTGGATGTGAATGGTAAGGGTATGTATGAGCCTTGTCATGGTTCAGCGCCAGACATTGCTGGACAAAACCTGGCAAACCCACTGGCAACCATTATCTCTGCTGCCATGATGCTGCGGTATTCCTTTGGGGCTGGCGATACGGCTGCGCGTATCGAAGCGGCGGTCAGTAATGTGCTGGATCAGAACCTGCGTACTGGTGATATCTGGTCTGAAGGTATGCAGAAAGTTAGCTGTACCGAGATGGGCGATGCGGTTATGGCTGCTTTGCAGGCATAATTCTCGGCGATAAGTGCAACTATCTCCGGATGTCGGGGGTATATTCGCTTGTTGGCGATAGTCTAAACAGGCGAAATGTTGCATAATTAAAGCGCTCCGGGTAGTCCGGAGCCATAACAAGCTACTACAGATGAATGTAGTGGCTTTGTTGTTTCTAATTTCTAAGTTTTTGGTGGAACAAATGAAGCGTGTAGGTTTTGTAGGTTGGCGCGGAATGGTGGGTTCCGTGCTGATGCAGCGCATGATGGAAGAACGTGATTTCGATTATATCGATGAGCCGGTCTTTTTCACAACATCCCAGGTAGGTCAGGCAGGTCCGGATATTGGTAAAGATATTCCGACCTTGAAAGATGCAACATCCATTGATGAATTGAAACAGATGGATGCCATTATTTCCTGTCAGGGTGGCGACTACACGAAACAGGTTTACGGATCGCTACGCGAAGCCGGCTGGAACGGCTACTGGATTGATGCTGCTTCTTCGCTACGGATGGAAGATGATGCCATCATCGTACTTGATCCTGTAAACATGAATGTCATCAAAGATGGTCTGTCTAAAGGTGTAAAAACCTATGTCGGCGGTAACTGCACAGTATCTCTGATGCTGATGGGTCTTGGTGGCCTGTTTAATGCGGGCGTGATTGAGTGGATGACATCCATGACCTATCAGGCTGCATCCGGCGGCGGTGCGCGCCATATGCGTGAACTGATCTCGCAGATGGGTGTGATCAAAGAATCGGTTGCCGCAGATCTGGCTAATCCTGCCAGCGCTATTCTGAATATTGATCGTCAGGTAGCAGATACTATTCGTTCTGATGCGATGCCAACGGATAACTTTGGCGTGCCGCTGGCCGGCTCTCTGATCCCATGGATCGACACTAAGCTGGAAAACGGCCAGAGCCGTGAAGAGTGGAAGGCTTACGCTGAGACCAACAAAATTCTGGGGCTGGATAACAATCCGATTCCTATTGATGGTACTTGTGTGCGTATCGGTGCCATGCGTTGTCACAGTCAGGCGTTCACTATCAAGCTGAAACAAAATGTGCCTATGGATGAAATTGAATCCATGATCGCTGAAGCGAATGATTGGGCTAGTGTAGTTCCGAATGATCGTGATATCACTGCGCAGGAGTTAACCCCTGCTAAGATCACCGGAACATTGAATGTGCCTGTGGGACGTTTGCGTAAAATGAACCTGGGTGATGAGTATCTGAATGCATTCAGTGTTGGCGATCAGTTACTCTGGGGTGCTGCTGAGCCATTGCGTCGTATGCTACGCATTCTGCTGCAGGACTGATCAAAAAAGCTTAAAACAAAACCGGCTCTCGTAGTCGGTTTTTTTCTGTTCATAAGTTACTGATTCAAGTCAAAAAAGACTCTTTTTTGTTGTCGCTGAAATAAGTAATCCGATAACAGTCCCCAACTTAGGTAATCAAGGCTAGGTACTTGATACTGTTTCGTACTAAGTTGGTATAAGTCGTGAAAATGTTAAATAAGTTACTAAAAAGTAAGCGATTTGTTGCTGGTGGGTCTGGGTTTGCTCTGCTTGATACGCTATTGATGTGCCAGTAAGTCAGAAATGAATGACAGATTAGAGGGGTTTGTAGGCCTTTGAGTTGTTGATTAAACAGTAGTTTTAATGAATACTTTGTCGAACAATACTGGATACGTAACTTTCTGAATATTGACGATTTTTATCAGATTCAGAAACCGGGGAAATAAGGAAGCGAAAATATGCTGCGCAAATTAGCCCTAAGCTTGGCAATTGCAGGTGCTCTAGGAACCTCAAATGCAAATGCGCTTGGTCTCGGTGAAATAAAAATTACTTCAGCGCTGAATGAACCATTACAGGCTGAGATTCAACTGTTGCAGATGAGGGATGTTGATCCGCAACAGATTCAACCCAGAATGGCAAATATTGATGAATTTGCCCTGGCAGGTATTGAGAAGTTACGTTTTCTCTCAGATGTACAGTTTCAGGTAAAGCCGGGCCCCGGTGGTCGCGGTATTATCACTATGTCGTCCGCGGTACCGGTTAACGAACCTTTCCTGAACTTTCTGGTAGAGGTTAACTGGCCAAGTGGTCGACTGGTTCGAGAATATACCGTTCTGCTTGATCCACCTGTTTATGATCCTACGCCTGCACCTAAGGCGATTCAGCCTGCTAGTGCGGGTGCAGTAATAGCACCAGCACCGGTTACATCGACGGCAATGGCTGATGCTAAACCGGTTGATAATATCCGTACCCGGATGACAGGTTCTCAGATCTACGTTGATGTGAACGATACGCTTTGGAATATAGCTAAGCGTCATAAGCCTGCAGCATCAGTTTCTGAAGCGCAGATGATGTTGGCATTACAGCGTAAAAACCCCACTGCCTTTGCACAGAACAATGTAAACCGTTTAAAGGCGGGAGTCGTTCTCGATCTGCCAACTCTTGAAGAAGCTAAAGCGTTATCGCAGAAACAGGCTAACGAAGAGTTCTGGCGTCAGACCAATCTTTGGAAGCAGGGTGGCTCCGCAGTAGCCGCTGAAGCTGAGCAGATGGATGCCAGCGCTGCTGACAAAAAGGACGCTGCTTCTGTAAAAAAGGATGATGAAGTTGCCGTTAAGTCCGCCGACGGTCAACTAAAAATTGTCTCTCCTGCAAAACAGGATAAAGACACTGATACAGGGAAGGTGTCAGACCAGGCGGCCGATACGGATGTTAGCCAGTCAGATTCAGCTCTGCTAGAGCGAAATAAAGAGTTAGAAACCGAATTAGCGACAGCGCTAGAGAGTGTTGATCAGATTCAGCGTGAAAACGAAGAGCTTACCGGACGTGTTGATGCATTGGCTCAACAGATGGAAAGTCTACAGCGTTTACTCGAACTTAAAGATCAGCAGTTGGCTGAGTTGCAGGCCGAGTTGGATCAGGCTAAGAGCCAGCCGGTAGTAGCGCCCGTTGCACCAGCGCCCCAGCCTAAAGGGCTGATGGACGAGTTTGGTATGTATATTTACGGTGCGGGTGCAGCGGTAGTTGCACTGCTGGCGGGCCTGTTGGTCATGATGCGTCGCCGTAAAAAAGATGAACCTGAAGCCGGTGAAGAGCCAGCTCCGGTTGCGATTGCAGATGAAATAGACGACGCGGTCACTGAAGAGGTGGTTGAAGAGGCTGCTGAAGAAGTGGCTGATGACGCAGTGGAAGAGGTTGTTGATGCTGTTGCGGAAGAAGAAGATATCTCTGATGCAGATCTTGATGATCTTGATCTTGATATGGACCTGGATGAGCTTGAAAGTCCGGATTCAACTATCGAAGATGATGAGTTTGATCTGGGTCTTGATGACGCCTTTGGTGATGAAGACTCAGTTGCTGAAGAGTCGCTCGATATAACAGATGAACAACCCGAAGTAGAACTGCCTCAGGAAGAAGAGGTTGATGATGCGCTAGATTCCATCCTGGGTGAAGATACCGAATCTATGGATCTGGATGATCTCTCTATTGATGACGTTGATTCATCGCTTGCTGATCTGGCGGACGATGAAGTTGAAAGCCTTGAGGACCTGCTGGCAGGTACTGAAGACGATAGCGCTGACGATGACGAGCTAGAGTTTGATGTGCAGTCGCTTGAGGCAGAGTCAGATGCAGCGGTTGAAGAAGAGCTCGAGTTAGATAACATCGATGACGCATTAGCTGATGATGATCTCGAACTGGACTTCAATCTTGATGAGCCTGAAGCAGAAGATGATAGTTCGGATGGCCTGGCGATAGCGGCAGCCGCTACAGCAACTGCCGCCGCTGCAGCTACAGCAGCCACTGCTTTTGAAACCGATAGCGCAGACGCATCGGATATCGCTGAAGATGATCAGGCTTTGGGCGATATGCTGGCAGAGGATGATAGTGATCTTGAAGATCTGGAATCACTGCTGGGAGGTAATGCTGAAGAGAACGATGAGCTGGATGATGATTCAGACGAATTCGCTGATCTTGAAGATCTGATTAATGATTCAGGTAGTGATGACGATGATTTCGAAACCGGAGACTCTGATCTGGATGAGTTGCTGGCAGGTGTTGCAGATAGTGACATTGAAGAGATCGCAGGTTCTGAGTTAGAAGTTGAATTGGCAGCAGAGGTAGAAGAGGCAGCGGTTGCGGATAGCTCTGAGCTGCATCCTGAGCTTGAAGAGTTGCTCGAGAGCGCGGTTGCTGATGATGTGGTTCTTGAGGAGCAAGATCTTTCAGCAGATGTTGATGATCTTGAAGCTTCGATTAATCATGATCTTGACGCTGAGCTGGACTCTGAACTTGAAGAGCTACTGGGCGGAGCGGGTAATGATGATCTGAGCCTGGAATCAATCGACGATTCAGACGATGAAGCTTTTGATAGCCTTAACCTGTTGGAGGGGGCTGATGAAGTTGAAACTAAGCTGGATCTCGCGCGTGCCTATATTGATATGGAAGATGTGGATGGCGCCAAGGATATTCTTGATGAAATTCTTAAAGAAGGCAGTGATGCCCAGCAGCAAGAAGCAAATACTTTGCTGGAAACTATTAACAGTTAAATAAGATCATACAATGCAAGAGCGGGATAAAACCCAGAGTAACAATCAGCAAGAGGCGACTTCGGTCGCCTCTGTTGATTTAGAGCCTGGCAGTTCAGAAAACTCAGAAAAGACTAAGGTTAAACTTCGTCGTTATGCGCTTTGTGTTGAGTATGCCGGTGGCAATTATCGCGGTTGGCAGACTCAAAAAGAGAAAGATGTGCCTACTGTTCAAGAGACAGTCGAACAAGCGTTATCAAAAATCGCCAACCATCCTGTTTCTGTCGTTTGTGCCGGCAGAACGGATGCCTGTGTCAGCGGTACTTATCAGATTATTCATTTTGATACCCATGCAGAGCGTTCTGAACGCGGTTGGGTGATGGGTACAAATACCAAGTTGCCTGATGAAATTGCTATCCGCTGGGCTAAACCGGTAGATGATAGTTTTCATGCCCGATTCTCTGCTTTGGAGCGCCGCTATCGGTATCTGATCTACAGCTCGCCGGTAAAGCCTGCCCTGTTGGCTAAAGGTGTAACATGGACGCATAAAAGGTTAAATCTTGAAGCGATGCAAGAAGCTTCTGGCTATCTTGTGGGTGAGCATGATTTCAGCTCTTACCGGGCGATTGCCTGTCAGGCTAATAGCCCGATACGTGAAGTCAGAGCGATGGATATCTACCGGTCGGGTGAATTGATTATCATTGATGTGCGTGCAAATGCTTTTCTGCACCATATGATCCGTAATTTTGCCGGTGTATTGATGACTATTGGTGCTGGAGAGGCTAGTCCCGTCTGGGCAAAAGAAGTGCTGGATGCAAAAGATCGTGCTAAAGGTGGTGTAACAGCGCCGCCTTACGGGCTCTATTTTGTCGATGTGAAGTACCCGTCTGAGTATGAGTTGCCAAAATCTTCGCTAGGGCCGTATTTCCTGACGCAAAACGGTTAACGGGGCTCCGTGCAATCTGTTACTATTAAGCTCCTTTTAATTTGTCTGATCTAAGTGATGCGAACCCGCGTAAAAATCTGTGGTATAACCCGATATGAAGATGCACTGGCGGCAGTAGAAGCTGGTGCTGATGCGCTGGGTTTTGTTTTTTATCCGCCTAGTCCCCGCTATGTTACGCCGGAAGTGGCTGCACAGATTATCGCGCAGCTACCACCTTTGGTAACGACGGTAGCGCTGTTTGTAAATGAAACAGCAGATCAGGTTGAAAATATAATTAAAACGGCAGGTATTGATCTGCTGCAGTTCCATGGTGATGAAGCGCCGGAGTACTGTGAGCAGTTTAGCAGGCCATATTTTAAAGCACTGCGTATGTCGCCTGACATTGATGTAGTGGCAGAATCTGAACGTTTCACTAAAGCTCGGGCCATTTTGCTCGATGCTTATCGTCCCGGCGTGCCGGGGGGGACTGGAGAGGCGTTCGACTGGGACCGCATCCCGGCAAATCTGAGCAAGCCCCTGATTCTGGCGGGTGGCTTGGATGACAAAAATGTGGCGCAGGCAATTAGTCGGGTTCAGCCCTTCGCTGTAGATGTCAGCGGAGGCGTCGAAGCGTCTAAAGGCCTGAAAGACAGATCAAAAATAACACTATTTATGAAAGAGGTGGCTTGTGCCAACTAAAGAAGATCTCGCGATTGCGAAGCAGATGCCCGATGCAGGTGGCCATTTTGGCGACTTCGGTGGCCGTTATGTGTCTGAAACTCTTATGGCAGCTCTACAGCAGCTGGAACAGACCTACGAAAAGCTTTGGCGGGATCCACAGTTTCAGGCGGAGTTCGATTATGACCTAGCGCATTATGTAGGTCGTCCGTCACCTCTGTACCATGCTGAACGTCTGTCTGCAGAGCTCGGTGGCGCACAGATCTACCTGAAACGTGAAGATCTGAACCATACCGGTGCTCACAAGGTGAATAACACCATTGGGCAGGCATTGCTGGCAAAGCATACCGGTAAACCTCGCGTTATCGCTGAGACTGGTGCCGGTCAGCACGGTGTTGCAACCGCAACGGTAGCTGCACGTCTGGGGCTTGAGTGCCAGGTATATATGGGTATCGAAGATGTTCGTCGTCAGGCGCTTAATGTCTACCGTATGAAATTGTTAGGTGCTGAAGTTATCGCCGTTGAATCGGGTACCCGTACTCTGAAAGATGCGATGAATGAAGCGATGCGTGACTGGGTAACCAATGTCGATAATACCTTTTATATTATCGGTACAGCGGCAGGCCCGCACCCTTACCCTAAGCTGGTACGTGATTTTCAGGCGATTATTGGTCGTGAAGCGCGTCAGCAGTGTCTGGCCCAGACAGGCAAACTGCCGGATGCATTGATCGCTTGTGTTGGCGGTGGTTCAAATGCTATCGGTCTGTTCCATCCCTTTATTGAAGATGCGGATGTGCGCATGATCGGTGTTGAAGCTGGCGGTTACGGTATTGAAACCGGACAGCATGCGGCGCCTTTGAGCGCCGGTGAGCCGGGTGTGTTGCATGGTAACCGAACTTATCTGATGTCCGATGATGCGGGTCAGATTATCGGTACTCATTCGGTATCAGCCGGTCTGGATTATCCTGGTGTTGGTCCTGAGCATTCCTACCTGAAAGATATCGGGCGTGCAGAGTATGTTGCTATCAATGATGATGAAGCGCTGGATGCTTTCCGTCGCCTGACTCAGGTTGAAGGTATTATGCCGGCACTTGAATCAAGCCATGCGGTAGCTGAAGCGATTAAAATGGCGCCGACCATGGATAAGGACCAGATCTTGCTGGTTAACCTGTCCGGGCGTGGGGATAAAGATATCCATACCGTTGCAGAAATTGATGGCATTGTCGTATAACTGCCCTGACTGAGTGAGCAAAAATGAGTCGTATTACTGAGTGTTTTGATAAGCTTAAAAGCCAGGGTCGTAAAGCGCTGATTCCTTATGTGACAGCGGGCGATCCCGGACCGAAAGTAACCTTGCCGTTGATGCATGCAATGGTAGAGTCTGGCGCGGATATCCTTGAGCTGGGTATTCCTTTTTCTGATCCGATGGCCGATGGCCCGGTGATTCAGCTGGCGTGTGAACGTGCTTTACTGCACGGCACGCGTCTGGTTGATGTGCTGGATATTGTTGCGCAGTTCCGTGAAACTGATAAAACGACGCCTGTTGTTTTGATGGGGTATCTGAATCCTATTGAGGTGATGGGTTACGCTGTGTTTGCAGAAAAAGCGTCTGCAGCAGGTGTTGACGGCGTTCTGACGGTGGATCTTCCACCTGAAGAGGCGGTAGAATTCAACCAGTTGATGAAAGCCGCTAATATTGATGTGATCTATCTGCTGGCTCCGACTACTGAAGAGGAGCGGGTTAAGCAGGTATGTGCGGCCGGCAGTGGTTATGTTTACTACGTTTCAGTAAAAGGTGTGACCGGTTCAGCATCGTTGAATGTAGCCGAAGTCGCTGAAAAGCTTGAGATGATTCGTCGCCATACCGACCTGCCTGTTGGTGTTGGTTTTGGTATCCGTGATGATGAGTCTGCCCGGGCGGTGTCCGAAGTTGCAGATGGCGTTATCGTCGGTAGCGTACTGGTTAATAAGATTGCCGAGTTATCTGGCAATCAGGAACAGATCCCTGAGGCAGTTGCGGCTATTACTGCAAGCATGCGTCAGGCAATGGATAAATAAGGCTGTCACTGTAGACAGTAGCTGGAGTAATAATGAGTAACTGGCTGGATAAAATTGTTCCTTCCCTGGTTCGCTCTGAGAAGAAGCGTACCAACATCCCTGAAGGACTATGGAAGAAGTGTCCTAAATGTGAAAACGTTCTGTATCGTCCAGAATTGGAAAAGAATCTGAACGTTTGTCCTAAGTGCGATCATCATATGCGACTGACTGCGCGAAAGCGTCTGAATGCGTTTCTCGATGAAGGTACAACCCGTGAGATTGGTGCTGAGGTCGAGCCGGTTGATCGTCTGAAGTTTAAGGATTCTAAAAAGTATAAAGATCGTTTGGTTGCAGCGCAGAAAGCGACGGGTGAGAAAGACGCCCTGATCGCTATGCGTGGTGAAGTTAATGGTCTGCCTTGTGTTGCTGTGGCTTATGAATTTAAGTTTATGGGTGGCTCAATGGGTGCTGTTGTTGGTGAGCGTTTTGTGCGTGCAGCCAATGTTGCCCTGGAAGAAGGTATTCCGATGATCTGTTTCTCCGCCAGCGGTGGCGCGCGGATGCAGGAAGCCTTGTTCTCGCTGATGCAGATGGCTAAAACAAGCGCGGCTCTGGAAAAATTAAAGAATGCCGGTATCCCTTATATCTCAGTGCTGACTGATCCGGTTTATGGTGGCGTTTCAGCATCACTGGCTATGTTGGGTGATCTGAATATTGGTGAGCCAGGCGCATTGGTTGGTTTTGCCGGACCGCGTGTTATTGAGCAGACCGTGCGTGAAAAGTTGCCAGAAGGCTTCCAGCGTAGTGAATTCCTGTTGGAGCATGGTCAGATTGATATGATCATTTCCCGTGGCGAACTGCGTGAGCGGTTGTCTTCTGTGTTACGCATGATGCAGGGTTTGCCTGCGGCTTAACATTCGACTGATACGTTAAAGGCTGCTGGAAAGGCGGCCTTTTTTCTGTCTTATGCTAGCAATTTATTAATGCAGGCTTGATGTATTAACATTAAGTTTGTGCTTCAAGCTCTTGTTTTATATTGTCTTTATAGGCGAAGTTATTCTTATGTCGACTACTAACTTTGAAACACTGGATCAATGGTTAAACTGGATTGAGAGCTGTCATCCCAGTGAAATTGAGATGGGTCTTGAGCGTCTTCGCAAAGTCTATCTGGCAATGAAACTTGATTTTGGTAGCAGTCGTAAACTGATTGTGGGAGGCACTAACGGTAAAGGATCCACCATTGCGATGCTTGATCAGGTATTGCGGGATCAGGGTAAAACGGTAGGTTGTTTCACCTCGCCACATTTTTTGCGTTATAACGAGCGGATCAAGCTAGCAGGAGAGCCGGTCAGTGATGCGTTAATTATTGCTGCATTTAAGGCGATAGAGAAGGTGCGTGGTGAAACGCGTCTGACTTACTTCGAATATAACACTCTGGCAGCCTTGCATGTATTTGCGACACAGCAACCGGATGTAATGCTGCTCGAAGTGGGGTTAGGTGGCCGTTTGGATGCAATCAATATAATTGATGCGGATATCTCGGTAGTCACTACTGTATCGGTTGATCATATCGACTGGTTGGGTGATGACCGGGAACAGATCGGTTTTGAGAAAGCAGGTATCTATCGAGCAGGAAAACCGGCTGTATGTGGTGATCCTGTCGCGCCACAGAAGCTGATCGATTATGCTTCTGAAATCGGTGCGCAGCTTTATCTGAGGGGGCGTGATTTTAATCTTCAACAGCTGAATATTAAGCAACCTGATCGACAGTCTTCAGCGTCGACCGGTTGGGTCTGGCAGGGTGAAGCGCCTAACGGCAATATCCGTACTATTTCTGGCCTACCAGAAATAAATTTGCCAAAGGCGAATGCCGCGACTGTTATACAAGTGCTGCAATTGCTGGATATGCTACCTCCACCTGAACAGTTAAAAGTGAGTCTGATGCGGGCCTCACTGACCGGGCGGATGCAAAAGAAACAGTTTGATGGGGTCGAGTATACCCTTGATGTTGCCCACAATCCTGAGGCAGCGCAGTATCTGGCGTCCCGGCTAGAGATGAGTCCGGTATCAGGCAGAACGCTCATGGTGCTGGGAATGTTGGCTGATAAGGATATCGATCAGGTGCTGGCTCATCTAAAACCAGTGGTTGATCGTTGGTTTTTGGCTAGTTTGGCTGTGCCACGTGGACAATCTTCGGATCAACTGGTTGAGAAACTTAATGGACTGGGGGTAGCAGTTGATTCGCAAGCTGCTTATGGTACTGTGCAGGAAGCATTAGCTGCAGTTAAAACCAGTTTATTGCCCGGCGACCGGGTAATAGTAGCGGGTTCTTTTTTTACTGTAAGTGATGCATTAACAGCACTGAATATGGATAACTGAATACTGTGAATGACGGTTTTAAACAGCGCCTTGTCGGCGCGGCAATTCTGATTCTTGCAGCGGTCATACTGATCCCGGTGTTGTTTGATGGTGCCGGATATAAAGAGCGTCATCTTGAAAGTTCCATTCCTACACCGCCGGTCGAGCCGCAGCTGGTTGAAATAAAAACTGAATCACCTCAGCTGGAAGATACCTCAGCACCGGCTGAGCCGGCTGAGCCGGTTACGGTGGCCGTGATGCCAGAAAAAATCGCTCAGGCGGTGGCTGAACAAAAGCCTCAAGTAGACTTACGTAATGATCCTCCCTCGCTTGATCAACAGGGGGTGCCGGTTGCCTGGAGTTTGCAGCTGGCCAGTTTTAAAGATGAAGACAATGCCAAGGGGTTGCGTCGAAAACTTAATGCGGCAGGTCACAAAGTCTATAGTCGTAAAAATGGTGACCTGATAAAAGTATTTGTCGGCCCGGATATGCAGAAAACCCGCCTGACAGCGTTACAGGCCAGTATTAAGAAAGAGTTTGGTCTGGATGGTATTATTGTCCGCTTTACGACACGATAAACATTGGGTTAATCGGGTAGCTCTGATAGAATCCGCCTCTTGAATGTGACCCTGACTTAGAGATCTTTCATGGTACTTAATTGGGCCGATTGGGCTATTATCGGCATCATCACAATTTCTGGCTTATACAGCCTGCGTGGCGGCTTTATAAAAGAAGCGCTGTCACTGGTTACCTGGGTTGCTGCATTTATTGTTGCCCGGCTGTTCGCGCCTTCGCTCAGTACATTACTGGACGACTTTCTACAGACGCCATCATTACGCATTGGCGCCGCATTTATCCTTCTTTTTGTTGCTACCCTGATGGTTGGCGCTGTTATCAATAACCTTATCGGAATGCTGGTGAATGCCACGGGTCTTAGTGGCACCGATCGTATTCTGGGGGTTGGTTTCGGCGTAATCAGGGGTGGTCTTATAATTATTGTTATTACTGCGCTGCTTGTGCGAACCCCGGTTATTGACGATACCTGGTGGGCGGATTCGCAGCTTATTCCACACTTTTTACTGATGGAAAACTGGACCCGGGATACCGCGTCAGAGATCGGTCAGATGATATGGAATTTTAGTGGTAGTAATAGCTAAGCGTTTTTTCATTTATACTTGCAGTAACTAACTGAACACCTGAGGTAGCCCGAATGTGCGGTATAGTTGGCGTTGTTGCCAAATCTAATGTAAATCAGACAATTTTTGATGCCTTAACCGTGCTTCAGCACCGGGGTCAGGATGCTGCCGGTATGGTGACTTGTGAAGCCGATCGTTTCTTCCTGCGTAAGGATAACGGTCTGGTGAATGAAGTGTTCCGTACCCGTCATATGAAGCGTCAGCTGGGTAATATGGGTATTGGCCATGTACGATATCCTACCGCTGGTAGCTCTAGTTCTGCTGAAGCTCAGCCGTTTTATGTGAACTCACCTTACGGTATTGCTCTGGCCCATAACGGCAATCTGACGAACACGCCGGATCTGCGCGAGCAGATGCGTAAAGAAAATCTGCGTCATATCAATACCACTTCGGATTCTGAAGTGTTATTGAATATCCTGGCGCATGAGCTGCAACAGATCGGTAAGCTTAAACCGACTCACGAAGATATCTTTGCTGCGGTTAAGGCGGTGCATACACGTATCACGGGTGGCTATGCGGTTGTGGCCGTCATAACCGGTTACGGTATTGTTGCTTTCCGTGATCCCCATGGTATTCGTCCATTGGTTTATGGCAAGCGCGAAACTGATAAGGGTACCGAGTACATGGTGGCTTCAGAATCGGTGGCGCTGGATATTCCTGGTTACACACTGGTGCGAGATATCGCTCCGGGTGAAGCGATCTTTATCTCACAGGATGGTGATGTGCATACCTGTCAGTGTGCAGAAAACCCTAAGCTGACACCTTGTCTGTTTGAGCACGTATATCTGGCTCGTCCTGATTCAATTATCGATGAAGTAAACGTCTATAAAGCACGAATGCGTATGGGTGTGAAGCTGGCTGAAAAAGTGATGCGTGAACGTCCGGATCACGATATTGATGTCATTATCCCGATTCCTGATACCAGTCGTACTTCTGCGCTTGAGATGGCTCACCATCTGGATGTTAAGTTTCGAGAAGGCTTTATTAAGAACCGTTACATCGGTCGTACCTTTATTATGCCGGGCCAGACTCAGCGTAAGAAGTCGGTACGCAGTAAGCTCAATCCGATAGAGCTCGAGTTTAAAGATAAAGTCGTTATGCTGGTTGATGATTCTATTGTTCGTGGCACAACGTCTAAGCAGATCGTTCAGATGGCCCGAGAGATGGGCGCAAAGAAAGTCTACTTTGCCTCTGCAGCTCCGGCGGTTCGTTACCCGAATGTTTATGGCATCGATATGCCTTCAGCAACGGAGCTGATCGCTCACGGTCGTACAGACGATGAAGTAGGTGAAGAGATCGGCGCGGACTGGATGCTATACCAGGATCTTGATGATCTTAAAGATTGCGTAAAGGCCGGTAATGATTCTGTCACTAGCTTTGATGCTTCAGTCTTCGATGGTCAATATGTTACTGGCGATATAGATGAAGCTTATCTGAATCGAATCGATGCTGAGCGTAATGATGATGCTAAAGATGGCGAAAATAAGCCTGGCAGCAACGAAAATGCGGATCTGCACGCGACCATTTAGATGGTAGGCTGTAATTGTTTGAGTCGAGTTGATTAAGCTGAATTGCTTCATATTAAGCAATTCAGCTTATGATGTTGTTTTGTACTAATTTTTCTCAGGAATAGTGACAGATGTCCAACTCCAGTTTTGAGCGTCCGGATCGGATTCAGTTTGAAGATGCTGATTATGATTTCAGCACTCTGGCTATCCGTGCCGGTCAGCAGCGGACCGATGAGGGTGAGCATAATGACCCTATCTATCCGACCTCCAGCTTTGTTTATTCCAGTGCCAGGGAGGCTGCTGCTCGTTTTAGTGGAGATGAAGAGGGTAATATCTATTCCCGCTTTACTAATCCAACGGTCATCGCTTTTGAAAAGCGTATGGCAGCTTTAGAAGGCGGTGATCGTGCGGTAGCAACCTCTTCAGGCATGGCGGCAATACTGAGTACCTGTATCGCATTGCTGCAGCAGGGGGATCATGTAGTTTGCTCCCAAAGTGTGTTTGGTTCGACTATTTCTCTGTTTGAGAAATATCTGAGTCGTACCGGCATTAGTGTCACTTTTGTCGATCCGACTCAAGTGAGCGCGTGGCAGGCAGCGGTTACACCGAAAACCCGTATGTTTTTCATGGAAACGCCGTCTAACCCGTTATCAGAGCTAACGGATATTGAAGCAGTTTCGACCCTGGCTCACTCACATGATGCGTTGTTGGTGGTAGATAACTGTTTCTGTACGCCGGCGTTGCAGCAGCCGCTGACGCAGGGTGCAGATATCGTGATTCATTCTGCCACTAAATACCTTGATGGTCAGGGTCGTTGTGTCGGTGGTGTTGTAGTCGGTCGTGACGCTGAGATGGAAGAGGTGTTCGGCTTTATTCGTACCGGTGGAGCCTGTCTTAGCCCGTTCAATGCCTGGGTCTTTATGAAGGGTTTAGAAACACTGGAACTACGCATGAAGGCGCACAGTGCCAGTGCGCTTGAACTGGCTCAGTGGCTTCAACAACAAACGGGTATCGCAACAGTGCATTACTCGGGATTGGTTGAGCATCCACAGCATGAGCTGGCTAAGAAGCAACAGTCTGCCTTTGGCGGTGTACTGTCATTCGAAGTTGAAGGGGATCAGGCAGCCGCCTGGCGCTTTATCGATGCCACAAAGATGATCTCAATTACGGGCAATCTGGGTGATGTGAAAAGCACCATTACACACCCTTATACTACGACTCATGGTCGTATGACTGAGCAGGCAAAGGCCGATGCAGGCATTAAGCAGACCCTGATCCGGGTCTCTGTAGGCCTTGAATCGGTAGCGGATATTAAAGCTGATCTGCTACTTGGACTGGCTGCTATCTGATAGTGATACATCATGAATGCCCGCCTGATGCAGATCGGAGCGGGCATTTTTTATGTTAGCTGAAATGCCATTCAGCCAGGCATTCGTGTCGGGCGCCCGTGGAGTATAGCTGGCTTTGTTTCAGTAATATCGAGTTGGCCTGGAAGCTAAATGATCTGTCCTGAAAAGTGTCCAGAAAGGCTCTTAGCTGTTGATTTCGTAATGGCTTTCGGCTGCGCGCCAGGGTTAGGTGTGGGTGGTAAACTCGGGTTTCAAGATCAATACCGTCGTTAGTCAGGCGCTGGCTGAGCTTTTGTTGTAGTTTCATCAGTGCCGGTTGTGGCTGCACCCCCAGCCAGATAATGCCAGAACGAAACTGACCCACCCCGGCGAGCCTAAGCTCGAAGGGGGCTGTTGTCAGGTATTGACTAGCCTGCTCAATCAGGTCAACAGTCGTTGGCGGTTGTTCACCGAGAAACAACAGTGTCAGATGAAGCTGTTCTGCTGGTTCCAGCTTTATCTGTTTAAGTGCTGGGCAGCAGCTGTGAATCGCTTCTCTGACTGTTCTGGGTGGATCAATAGAAAGAAATAGTCGCATAGACTTACTTTAGGTTGGAAATTAAGTTGAAGATAGTACTTGCACCGATGGAAGGTGTTGTTGATGCTCCAATGCGGGAGATGCTAACCCGTATTGGCGGTATCGATCACTGTGTCACCGAGTTTGTTCGGGTATCTGATCGGGTATTGCCGGCTAAGGTGTTTCGCCGTATCTGTCCGGAACTGTTTAATGATTGTAAGACCAGCAGCGGTACGCCGGTGGTTTTACAGTTATTGGGAGGTGATCCGCAGGTTGTTGCAGGAAACGCCCGCAAAGCTGCAGCTATTGGTGCCCATGCGATCGACCTTAATTTTGGCTGCCCGGCGAAAACAGTCAATAAAAGCAAAGGCGGCGCAATTCTTCTTAATGAACCTGAACTGGTTCATAAAATTGTCTGGTGGGTACGTCAGTCGGTACCTCGGCACATCCCGGTGACCGCTAAGATGCGACTGGGGTTCCATGATAAAAGTCTGGCATTGGAAAATGCTGCAGCGATCGCTGATGCCGGTGCTAATGGCGTAACTGTGCATGGCCGCACCAAGGAGGAGGGTTATCGTGCACCGGCACACTGGGAGTGGATCGCTCGTATACGAGAGCATATTGCTATCCCGGTGACTGCGAACGGAGAAGTGTGGAGCTGGCAGGATTATCAACGTTGTCGTGAGGTGAGTGGTTGTGATGATGTGATGATCGGTCGGGGGTTGGTGGCGGCTCCGGATCTTGGCCTGCGGATTAAGGCCTTACAGCGGGGGGATGACCCTGAGCATTTAAGCTGGCCTGAAATGGTACTGCTTATGCTGCAGTTTTTGGAGCTGGTTGAACGGCATCTGGCACCTAAATACGTACACGGCCGGATTAAACAATGGCTTAAAATGATGTCCCGGGAGTATCCTCAAGCAGGATCGCTGCTGCAGGAGATTAGAACGCTCAAACTAGCCCCGGAGGTTAGACATTATTTAACCTGTTACTCAGCTGATTTAAATAATACATCCCAAACTGTGTAGCTGTCTGCTTGGCAGTGAGTAACCCCGCCTATATCTTGATAATAATTGGTTAAAAAACATCCGCTTGCACAGGGAGCTACTTAAAAGTAGTCAGGCGAGGTATTAATGAAGGTTTCACATAAGATAGCACTGATTGCATCACTTGTTGTTGCGATAGCGTTTTCTGGTTTCTCCTGGTATCAGTATCAGGCGATGCGGGCTCAGCTTTACAATACAGCCCAGAACACTGCCAGCGAAACCACACTGATGCTCAGTACTCAAATCACCAGCTGGCTTAATGGTAAATTGAGACTGATCGATATGATGGCTCAGTCAATCGATACTGATTACAGTCGGGAGTCTATCCAGTCATCTTTTGATACGCCGCTACTACATGATGAGTTTTTGTTGATTTTTGGTGCGCTTGATACGGATGGCAAGAAAATATCTAACACCCCGAGTTGGGATCCCGGAAAAGACTGGGATGCCCGTGTCAGGCCCTGGTATCCCCATGCCAAAGCTCATAAGCAAGCACTGTTAACCGCGCCTTATGCTGATTCTGCTACCGGTGAAATACTGGTATCAGTGGTTGCTAATTTTACAGATAAAGGGGTGTTCAAAGGCGCGTTTGGTGGCGACCTGAGTCTTCAAACCATTTCCGATGCGCTTAATCGTGTAAAGATAAATAACGCCGGCTATGCATTTCTACTGGATGCAAAGGGTGAAATTATCAGTCACCCGAATGCTGAGCTCAATGGTTTACCTCTGGACCAACTATTCATCGAAAAATTACCCCGTTTAACTGAGCAATTTCAAGAAATTGTGGTTGATGGGCAGGCCTTGTTAGTGACCTTCCGCAAGCTCAAAAATCTCTATGGTAGTGACTGGATGGTGGGTGTCGTATTAGAAAAGGATCTGGCTATGGCGCCAGCAACGGCGCTGGGTACCAAAGCGATATTTGTCACTTTGCTCAGCGTCATTATCTGTTGCGTCATCCTGTATTGGATCGTTTCGCTTATGTTATCGCCTTTGCAGCAGTTGCGAGAGTCCCTGCAGGATATCAATAAAGGGGATGGTGATCTGACTCAGCGAATAGCAATTAATAGTCATGATGAATTTGGTTTGGTTTGTCACGACTTCAATCAGTTTCTCTGTTTTCTGCAAACGCTGATCGGTGATGTGAAGCAGCTTTCTGCCTCCATTCGGGTGCAAACTGACGATAATAACAGTGCCACCGTCGTGGCGGTGAAAGATCTGGAACATCAATTGCAAGAGCTGGATCTGCTGGCAACAGCGATGTATCAGATGTCGGCATCTGCTCAGCAGGTCGCTCAACATGCGAATCAGACGGCTGAATCTGCCAAGCAGGCGGATCAGGCTGCGGACCATGGTGCTGAGGTAGTTTCTAAAACGACCAGTTCAATTTCAGAATTAGTTTCCGGGATGGATGAGGCGGTGTCCACTATCGGCGAGCTGGCAGGGGTTAGCGGTAATATTGAGACTATTCTTACGGTTATTACAGATATCTCTGAACAAACAAATCTGTTGGCGCTTAATGCGGCTATCGAGGCCGCCAGGGCCGGTGATGCGGGACGGGGATTTGCTGTGGTAGCAGATGAAGTCAGAGCGCTGGCTTCCAGAACTCAGCAGTCTACTGAAGAGATACAGCATATGATTCAGCAGTTGCAGCAGGGGGTGGATAACGCTAAGGCGACCATACGTCATGGTCGGGATATTGCTGGCAATACCAGTGAGTTATCAATTGAAGCAGATGCTGCTTTGGGCGATATTCGCAGCAGTATTAGCCAGATTTATGAAATGACCGAGCAAATTGCGACCGCAGCTGAAGAGCAAAGTAATACATCAGAAGAGATAAATCGTAATACTGCGACCATCAGGGATTTGAGTCGGGCCGTATCTGAAACGACCGCGCAGCAGTCCGGTATCTGTAAAACCATGGTTGAACTGACCACCGACCAGAATCAGGCTCTGTCTAAATTTAAAGTGTGACCTCATTGATGAGCAGGCTGTCTGAAGTGGCTTGGTGTAATGCAGACGAGACCAGGCCAGATAAGCGCTACTTGAACTGAATAGGTTGGCGCCGAGGTCCCCAGGTGCCGGGTGCGCTTTCGAAAAAACCTGCTAAAGGTGTTTTGCAGTTGTTGCAGCATCCTGATTCATCTAATTGCCAGCGTCCTAACTGATAATGGCTCCGTTCTATCAGTAGCTGATGACAGTGGCTGCAATAAGTCGAGCCGCTGCTTGCTTCGGCAACATTGCCGGTATAAGCATGCTTAAGGCCACAGTCCAGCGCTATATTTCTGGCCATTACGAGTGTTTCCAAAGGTGTTCGGGGCTTATCTAGTATTTTGAAGTCAGGATGAAAGGCGGTGAAATGCAGAGGGACAAACGGGTTGAACTGTTCTCTGATCCATTCGCACATCGCTCTTAACTCTTTAGGGTCATCATTCTTACCCGGTATGATCAGGTTGGTAATTTCGACCCAGCAGTTAGTTTCGTTCACCAGATATTGCAGAGTATCCAGCACCGGTTGTAGATGGCCGCCACATATTTTGCGATAAAAGGTTTCATTAAAGCCTTTCAGATCAATATTCGCAGCATCCATATGTTTGAAGAATTCGATGCGGGGTGCTGGATTAATAAAGCCTGCTGAAACGGCTACTGAATATATGTTTTGCTCCTTGCAGGCCTTAGCTACATCTATAGCATATTCCATGAAAATAATTGGATCGTTATAGGTGTAAGCAATGGAGCGGCAATGAGTCTGAAGGCAGGCTTTGGCAAGCATGTCGGGTGTTGCCTGACTGGCCAGGGTATCCATCTGACGAGACTTACTCATATCCCAGTTTTGGCAGAATTTGCAGCCCAGGTTACGGCCGGCAGTACCGAATGACAGAACCGGGGTACCAGGTAGGAAGTGATTCAGTGGTTTTTTTCAATCGGATTGATACAGAAACCGCTGGATCGGCCGTAACTGAAAAGAACAACTTCATTGTGATGATTGCCACGGACATAGCAAAGACCCCGTTGCCCCTCTTTAAGCTTGCACTTATGGGGGCAAACATCACATTGTATGCGTTGGTCATCAAGTCGATGCTAGTACTGGGTAGGATGAAATGGTTTTAGACTGACCATAATGTTTATGCTTGAGTTTAGGTCTGGGTATAGCTTCTTGACGCTATACTGTGAGTGCCCTGTTATTAATTTTTAAGGCTTTACAGGAACGGTGTATATGAGAATTAAACAAGCTGCTGTGGCTGGAATGTTTTATCCAGACAATCCAGAAGAGCTGGTGCAGATGGTTAAACGATTATTGGCCGACAATCCTCAGGTGGGTCGTTTGCCTCAGGCAATCCTAGTGCCCCACGCAGGCCTGATTTACTCCGGTGCTATAGCGGCCAGAGCCTATAATTTAATTCGGCCCTACCTTAATCAAATAAAACGCATTGTTCTGTTGGGGCCGTCTCATCGGGTACCTCTTCACGGTATGGCTGTCATGGAGGCTGATTGCTGGCGTACGCCACTGGGCGATATGGTGCTGGACTATAGATTCAGTGAACAGCTTGTGGCGGCGGGCTTGGTTGGCGTTAATGATAATGTGCATGCACAGGAGCATTGCCTGGAGGTTCAGCTACCTTTTTTACAGT
Organism: Amphritea balenae; assembly: GCF_003858655.1. Classification (GTDB taxonomy): domain Bacteria; phylum Pseudomonadota; class Gammaproteobacteria; order Pseudomonadales; family Balneatricaceae; genus Amphritea; species Amphritea balenae. The sequence goes on along the minus strand of NZ_RQXV01000010.1, from coordinate 47,129 downwards.
TGTTGAAAAGTGAATGTAGCTTAGTTCCTATTCTGGTGGGCCAGACTCATATTCTTGAAGTCTATAAGTTGATTGCGAATTTGTTGCAGGAGCCTGCGACTTTATTGGTGATTAGTTCGGATCTTAGTCATTTTCATCCCTATCAGGAGGCTCGGGAGATTGATCTTGAGACGATGAGTAAAATCTCTGTTGCCAGGTCTGATCTGCGACCACAGCAGGCATGTGGCTGCTTTGCATTGAATGGCTTGCTGTATTACGTAGCACAACACGATTGGCAGGCTGAGCAGCTGGCTTATTGTAACTCGGGTGATACTGCTGGCGATAAAAACAGGGTAGTGGGGTATGCCTCGTATGCGTTTTACCGATAACTCAGCGAATTACTCAGCTAAGAGTGCAGTAGAAAAAGATTCTGGCAGTTTGCATAAGAACCGTGCAGATCGATATACCGCTGGAGACCGGCGGTTATTGTTAGATCTTGCCCGGCGTGTTGTGCAGGCAGGGGTGAGCGAAGAAACGTTTAGCAAGCCTGCTATTTCTGATACTCATCTGGCATTGAACAGTCCTGCTGCCAGTTTCGTTACCTTAAAACTCAATAATCAGTTGAGAGGCTGTATCGGTAATCTCGAGGCTAATAGCAGTCTGATCGATTCGGTATTGAGAAACAGCTACCTTGCGGCTTTTAAAGATCACCGTTTTGAGCCGGTACGGGCTGATGAGCTTGATGGTCTCAGTTATGAGATATCAATACTAACGCCGGCAGAGCCTCTATTGGTGAATAGTGAAGCAGAGCTACTAAAAAAGCTACGGCCGAATGTTGATGGGCTGATTTTTGAGGCACGAGGTCGCAAAGCAACATTCTTACCTGCGGTATGGGAGCAATTGAAGGAGCCTAAGTTGTTTCTGAATCATCTGCGGCAGAAGGCCGGGCTAGCCAGTGATTATTGGAGCGATGATGTGAAATGTTTTGTCTATCAGGCGATCAAGATTAGTGAGAAAGATAATGATCAGAGTTGAGCTGGGAGATATTACAGCATTGCAGGTCGGAGCTATCGTCAATGCAGCTAATAGTTCATTACTGGGTGGTGGCGGGGTGGATGGTGCAATTCACCGGGCTGCGGGTTCAGGCTTGCTGGCTGAATGCAAAACGATTAATGGTTGTCCCACCGGTGAAGCGCGTATTACCGGGGGCTATAATCTGGCGTCTGAATATGTGATTCATACGGTTGGTCCTGTCTGGCAGGGGGGAGAGCGAAATGAAGCGCAACAATTGGCATCTTGCTATCGGGCAGTGCTGGATCTCTGTCAGCAATATAGAATTAAGTCGGTGGCATTTCCTGCCATTAGCTGTGGCATATATGGCTATCCATCAGCCGAAGCGGCTAAGATTGCATTAGAAGTTGTTACTAAGGGGTATCTAAAGGCGAGGCTGGAAGAGGTGGTATTCTGTTGTTTCGATCAGACAATGGCTGAGTTGTATCAGGGCCTGTTGGATGCTTATCTTGAAAAACCTGGTTTGTAGAAAGAATTGAATCTGAACTAAATAAAATAGCCAGGGAGCTAAGAGCTCCCTGTCATCCACCTGTATGCTTAATTAATTTCAATGCTGCGTGGTTTCATCGCTTCCGGAATTTCCTGAACCAGGTCAATATGTAACAAGCCGTTTTCCATTGAGGCGTTAGTAACCCGGACATGATCAGCTAATTGAAATTTACGCTCGAAGCCTCTGGCTGCGATACCCTGATACAGGTATTGGCGTTCGCTTTCATCAGCGTTTTTGTTGCCGCTAACAGTGAGCATGCTATGTTCTGTATTGATACTGATTTCCGATTTGCTGAAACCTGCGGCCGCCATGGTAATGCGGTAAGCGTGTTGGTTGATCAGTTCAATATTATAAGGAGGGTAGCCATTCTGGCTTTGTTCGTTACGGCTGGCGTTATCCAGCATTGAAGCCAGGCGGTCGAAACCTATAGCAGAGCGGTATAGTGGTGACAGATCGAATTGACGCATAATAATATCCTCATAGAGCAATATGTTTAAAGTTGCCTATCGCAATGATCAGGCGGTTAACGGACCTCTCATGAGCCTCCGTTAATTTACTTTATGAGGACAAAAAAAAGCCTTTCAAGGGAAAGGCTTTAATAAATTCAGTTGTTAGTGTTTAAAATCATCTACATCGTTAGTGATTTCAACATCAACGTAATCGGCAGGAATTTTAAAATCGTGGACCCGCTCCCAGCCTTCAGATTCGGGTGTGCGTTCCCAAACGGTGCCGGCATTATATTCAACCAGTTCTGTCAGCGATGGGTCCAGCTGAGTCATCTTATCAACGGCAACGGGAATCAGATTGGTTGTATCATCTTCAAGGTATTCCGGGGTTTCATAGCCGGTAAACATGCGCCAACCGGTATCATTAAGGTGCGCGGGTACAGTTTTATACATGAAACGTACCGGAAGTTTCTCGTCAAAAACCAGTTTGGACACCAGTGCCAGAAATCCATTCTTAGTCTGGGAGGTTTCATCCTCATTGCTGGCTGGCTTTTTGGTATCGTCGAAACTCATAATTACTCCGGCATTCTGTAAAAACCTGTTATTTTACGCTCTTTCAAAGACAAAGTTTAGCGTAATTGTCGACTCATTTTGTCCTGATACATCTGTTTATCGCATTGCTTAAGAAGGCTTAGCATATCGTAGGGCTGTTGGAAGTTAACCGGGCAGATGCCAGCGCTAAAGTCGAGTTGGTAGGGCTGTTCGGAATCTTTGTTGAAGTCGCTTACCAGATAGCGCAGTCGCATAAGCGAATCCAGTGCCTGTTCTTCGGTAGTGTTGGTTAATAGTACGCTGAATTCATCGCCGCCCATTCGGGCAATGATGTCTGAATCCCGAAAGGTCTGTAATAATAAATGCGTGAACTGTACTAATGCCTGGTCGCCCTGGTGGTGACCAAATCGATCGTTGATCTGTTTAAAGTCATTAAGATCAATAGCAAGAAAGGTCGCAGCTTGTCTGTTGCGGGCGCATATTTGAAGGGCTTTGTCTGCCAGTAGCATAAAGCCTCTGCGGTTGGTGATCATTGTCAGATCATCCAGGGTGGCCAGTTGTGCGGCCATTAACTCTTGTTCAGCCATGCAGGCCAGGTCTCTTAATGCTTGAATATCGTCCTGATTAAGGTGGCGCGGTTTCGCATCAATCAGGCAGAGCGTACCAAGTTTATGACCGTCTAGGGATTTAAGAGGGCAGCCGGCATAGAGTCGGATATTGGGTGCTTCAGTTACCAGAGGGTTGTCGGCAAAGCGTTTATCCTGGCTGGCATCCGGAATATTAAAAACATCATCACCCAGAATAGTATGACCGCAGAAGGAAATATCCCGGTGAGTTTCTGTAACGTCTAAACCTATAGCAGACTTAAACCACTGTCGGTCCCGGTCGACCAGACTCACAAGCGCGATGGGTACATTGAACATACGTTGGGCGAGCCGGGTTAGCCGGTCGAAACGTTCCTCCGCCGCAGTATCAAGGATCTCGAGTGAGTGAAGGGCTTTTAATCGAGCTTGCTCGTTATAGGGTATATCTGGCTTTTCCATCTAAATTCCCTATATAAATTAAGGGGATAGCTGATGTTGTTCTGTTAAGTATTGCACAGAAAACCAAATATAAAAGCTTAAGTAAGTATGTTGAACAGGTAAGAGAGACATTCTGTCTGATGTGTGATCAGACAGAGTGCTTTTGTGGCGGGCTAAGTAAAGGTGATACCTGTTGTTAGTGCTGAGTGTAGCCGTCGTCATGCATTTTCTGGCGGGCAACGTCCAGGCTGAGACGTTCAACAGGCTCTGACAGATAATAGGGCAGTTCAATCTCCTTATCAGTCAGTTTCAACATGTTACCTTCAGTCAGGCGCTCTACAACCGACTCTATGGTTTTGTTTAACTCAGTAGGCGCTGAGGCAGGATATTGCGCAGCCATGTAATCGATTAGCTGCTGTAATGTGTGTTTACCATCGGCGAGTGAGATCACGATGCCAAGCCAGTCTTCCATATCGGTAGTGTGCTCGGGGTTGTGAATATCGACCAGGGCGACTTTGCCGCCTTTACGGGTAAAAACTACATTGCGGTAAAAGTACTGGCTTGTATCCAAGGTCGGATCTCCTCTTAGTTCAGAGCTGCACTATATCAGTGCTGTAATTGGGAATGAATACCTCGGAAGAGGGAAAGGCAGGTAGGGCTGGGTAAATAGTCATTGGTTGTCCTGTGTCAGATGTAGCAGGGTAGGCTTCAGTATTGTGAATTTGTATCTAAAAAGTAAAAGCGTAGCTATTGATGTTAGAATCGTCTGAATCTTAATTATGCGATACAGCAGTTTGTCATCGCTTTTTAGTTGTAAAGGTTGTTATGAAAGTACCTAAACGCCTTCAACCACTGGTTGAAGATGGTTTAATTGATGAAGTTTTAAGCCGATTGATGAGCGGCAAAGAAGCGGATATTTATATCGTACGTTGCGGTGATATTGTTCGTTGCGCCAAGGTTTATAAAGATGCAGTAAAACGCAGCTTTAAGAATGCTGCGCAATATCAGGAAGGCCGTAAGGTGCGCAGTGGCCGCCGTGCACGGGCTATGGAAAAGAATTCAGCCTACGGCCGTAAGCAGCAGGAAGAGATCTGGCAAAACGCTGAAGTAGATGCGTTATCACGGCTGCATTTGGCAGGAGTGCGTGTGCCAGAGACTTTCGGTTGTATCGATGGTGTACTGTTGATGGAACTGGTCACCGATGACGAAGGTGATGTTGCCCCGCGTCTGGGAGAGCTGGTGTTAACAGAAGAGCAGGCTCTGGAAGATCATGCGGTCATGATGTACTACGTAATGCTGATGTTGTGTGCCGGTATTGTTCATGGTGATCTGTCCGAATTTAACGTGCTGGTGGATGATTATGGTCCGGTGATTATTGATCTGCCGCAGGCGGTCGATGCTTCAGCTAATAACAGTGCCCGGGCAATGCTGCTGCGCGATGTAAATAATATGACCCGTTATTATGGCGAATATGCTCCGCAAATACTGTCATCTCGCTACGGTGAAGAGATGTGGGCTTTCTATGAAGAGGGTGAGCTAAATCCCGATACTGAGTTAACGGGTCTTTATGCCGGCGATGCTGATAGTGCAGATGTTGATTCGGTTATGGATGAGATTAAGGCTGTAATGCAGGAAGAACGTGAACGTTTAGAACGTATGGAGGCTGAAGAGGCCTGAAGCATTCTATCTAAGGAAGTTTTTCCTGATATTTTGCAAGCAAAAAAAACCGCCTGATGGCGCAATGCAGTTCACTTAAGTAGAGAGTATTTAAACAGAGCAGCATTATGAACCATTGGATAGCTGGTCTTTGATATTTTTACTGTCCGGTGTGTAGTCAGCCTCGGGCGCCTTTCTAAAACAGGGCTGCGATGCCTGATCTGAGATCAGATAATCGTCGCCCTGTTCCTGAGGCCGGTTGAGCACCGGCCATCACTATTACCTGTTATGTATTTGAGGCGATAATGTCTCGCAATACCATTGGCAGGATGCCTTTGTGACGTATTTGATCCAGCTCAGATGAGGTATCGACACGTGAGGTCAACTCCAACTGCTGAGATGAGCCATCAGCTCTGTTAATGGTCAGGCCTACAGTACCGCGTGGTTCGAGGGTATCGATACCATTCAGGTCGAAGGATTCTGTGCCATCCAGATTAAGAGAAGCACGTGTCACACCTTCTGGTAGTTGCAGCGGTAAAACACCCATACCCACCAGGTTTGATTTATGGATACGCTCAAAACTCTCAGCGATAATCGCTCGGACACCCAGTAGAGCAGGGCCCTTTGCGGCCCAATCGCGTGATGAACCTGTGCCATAAAGCTTGCCGCCAAATACCACAGTGGAAGTGCCTTCTTCACGGTAACGCTCTGCGGCATCATAAATAGACATTTGAGCGGGTGCACTGTCAGACGAGTAATAATTCGTTACTGCACCTGTAGTGCCCGGCAGCAGCAGGTTTCTGGCTTTTACATTGCCAAAAATACTTCGCAGCATTACATGGTGGTTACCACGGCGGGCACCAAGCGATGTCATATCTTCGTCTGTAACGCCTTGTGAACTCAGATATTCACCTGGAGGTGAGTCTGGGCGGATACGGCTTACCGGTGAGATATGGTCTGTGGTTGTGTTGTCATCACACATCACCAGCATGCGTGCCGCTGAAATATTGTTTAATGAATCCTCTGGTGTTTCCAGTGAGAAACCGTCGAAGAAAGAGATTTCCTGAATGTAGGTAGAATCCGGAGCCCAGTCATAAACAGGGCCGGTAGGGGATTCCAGATTCTGCCATGTGGCCGGGCCATCAAGAGAATTTTCATAGGTTTCTCTGAAGGCTTTAGGATCCATACACTCAAGCATGGTCTGAGAAATATCAGCGTTGCTTGGCCAGATATCTTTCAGGTATACGTCGTTACCTTGTGCATCCTGGCCAATAGGCTGAGTGGTCACATCAATATTCACGTTGCCTGCTATCGCCATAGCAACAACCAGCGGTGGCGACATAAGAAAGTTGGTATCTACATCAGGATGTACGCGACCTTCGAAGTTTCGGTTCCCAGACAGAACAGATGCCGCGATAATATCGTGGTTTTGCAGTGCTGCTTCGATGCTTGGAGCCAGAGGACCCGAGTTACCTACACAGGTTGTACAGCCGTAACCCGCAGTATTAAAGCCCAGTGCATCCAGGTGCTGCTGCAGTCCTGCCTTGGTCAGGAAGTCGGTGGCAACCGGTGACCCAGGAGCCAGTGATGTCTTAACACCATCAGGTACTTTCATACCAAGCTCATTGGCTTTCCTGGCAAGCAGGCCCGCCGCAATCAATAGACCAGGGTTAGATGTATTGGTACAAGCTGTGATCGCCGCAATCACGATATCACCGTCTTTTAACTCCCTTTCTGGCAGCGGTGCGAAAATACCCGCGTTGTCAGCCTTCATCGGCGTAACTTTTACGACTTCAGGGTTGCGCTCGCCTTCAGCGGCTGCTTTTCTGAATACATTACCGATCTCTGCAAGAGGTAGTCTGTCCTGAGGTCTTTTTGGACCAGCCACAGAAGGCTCAACAGTAGACAGATCAAGTTTAAGCAGATCTGTGTAGAGTGGCAGAGCCTGACCTGGCTTCCAAGCCATATTCTGAGCTTTATAAAATTCGAGTGGCAGATCACCGTCTCTGCCAGTAGCTCGCATATAATCAGCAGAGATCTCGTCAAATGGGAAAAAGCCCATGGTTGCGCCATATTCAGGCGACATGTTGGCGATGGTCGCACGGTCAGGCAGGGAAAGGTTGGCACAGCCCTCACCGACGTATTCAACGAACTTACCGACAACACCGCCCGGATAATTACGCAACATCTCGGTAATTGTTAGTACCAGATCTGTTGCGGTAACACCTTCTCTTAGTGCGCCAGTCAGCTCAACACCGACAACTTCCGGTGCCAGCATCTGCATTGGCTGACCCAGCATGGATGCACCGGCTTCAATACCACCAACACCCCAGCCTACAATGCCCAGGGCATTAGCCATTGGTGTATGACTGTCCATACCAATCAGGGTATCCGGTACCATCAGACCTTTAATGTTGAGATAGCCCTGTGCCAGATATTCCAGGTTAACCTGGTGCACGATACCTGTTTGTGGGGGAATAATCCGGATGGTATCAAACGCCTGTGCGCCCCACTTCAAAAATGCATAACGTTCTATATTTCTGGCTGCCTCCAGCTCCCCATTGATTCTGAGAGAAGCGGGGCTGCCTGTATTATCCATGGTAACCGTGTGATCGATAACAAGATCTGCGCGTACCAAAGGCTCAATTATCGCAGGGTCCATGCCCATACGCTGAACCGCTGATCGCATAGCAGCAAAATCCACAATAGCGGGTGTGCCACTCAGGTCGTGCATAATGACGCGACCTGCCGTGAAAGGAATTTCGATTGGCTTTGTGCCTTGATGTTCTGTCCAGCTTCCAAGCGCCTGAACCTGCTCAGCGGTTACACCGTTTTGGCCAACATTCCGGGCGATACCTTCCAGGATAGGGCGAAGAGAAAAAGGTAGTTCATCAAGCTTTATATCAAAAAGCTCAGCGGTATCTGGAAGGCTATGGTAGCTGTGTGCTGTACCCGGGAGAGTTCTAACAGAACTGGATGGATCGAAATCGATAGTACTTGTCATATTTTATACCTCACGCAGATGGGACGTTTCTGAACCTACAACCTTTTTCGCTCGAGTCTCCGGTCATTGTGGAGCTGCTCGATCTCTTTGTTAGTCATATTTTCAGTCGTCAAACGAACCGCTATTTCCGGCGCCATAAATTATTATTTTGTCAGGATTGTCGACAATGTTAGCCATACAGCGTCTAAAAGCAAGTGATACCGGCTTGTTTTTGCATAAATTACATACAATCTAAGACTATTTGCTAATGCATATGCTTTTCTCTGAACACTTTTGAAGTGGTGTTGGGCCAGTTGGTGCAACGTAGAATGACTGAGGCGCTACTTCATTGAATGAATAAAGATTGAATGAATAAAGATTGAATAAAAAAGGAACAAGGATTAAATAAGCATTTCGAAGTCTCACGAATAGGTAAACAGGCTGTTAAATTCAAGCCAATGAGAGAAGAGGTTGCATGGATGGTAATCGAGAATGTATCTATGTCTAAGTGATTAGCGAGCGTCAGTCAATTTTCTGCATTTTTGGTACAACTATTTAGGTACAACTGTTTTGGTACGACTATATTCACCTTGGTAGTGCCCGGAGGTTCCATATCCTCTGAAGTCGACCAGGATCGGGGTAAGATTCAGGGTATCTAACCGGTCGATTAAATCACTTAATCAACAGTGTAATAAAAAATGATGGACTCACCCTGGCCGACCCTAAAAATTCAAGCACTCCTCCTAAATGATTATTATTATCAATGAAAGGAGCGTCCCAGCCTTGTTTGTAAAAATAATTTGTACCTACAACCAATGTATACCATCCGAAACATGTTGATTTTGCTACTATTTATTTTATTTATACTGACTATAGGCTTCATTTAAATAGTTTTCATTGAGCTGTTTATAACTTTTTCCTTATAATCTGTTAACGAATCATAATTAGATTTAATTGAGACGAGACGCTTTACGCTATGAGTTATTATTCTGACTACCTAGAAGAAATAGAGGTTCGTAAAAAGGACCTTGGCCTGAATCCAAAACCGATTGATAGCGCTGAGCTACTTTCTGAAATCATTGCCCAGATTAAAGACGTTGGTAATGAGCATCGCGAAACATCTTTGAACTTCTTCATCTACAACATTCTACCTGGTACTACTCCAGCGGCTGGCGTTAAAGCGGCTTTCCTAAAAGACATCACTCTGGGTAAAGAAACTGTTGCAGAGATCTCTCCTGAGTTCGCTCTTGAGCAGCTATCTCACATGAAAGGCGGTCCTTCTGTTGAAGCTCTGCTGGATATCGCATTGTCTGATGATGCTCAGGCTGCTGCCGCGGGTGAAGTTCTGAAGTCTCAGGTATTCCTGTACGACGCAGACTCCGCTCGTCTGGCTGACGCTTTCAAAGCGGGCAACGCCATCGCTAAAGAGATCCTGGAAAGCTACTCAAAAGCTGAGTTCTTCACCAAGCTGGCTGACATCCCAGAGACCATCAAAGTTATTACCTACATTGCTGGTGAGGGTGATATCTCTACTGATTTATTGTCTCCGGGTAATCAATCTCACTCCCGTGCTGACCGTGAATTACACGGCCTGTGCATGATCTCGCCAGAAGCTCAGCAGGAAATCGCTGAGATGGGCAAGCAAAACCCTGATGCTAAAGTGATGCTGATCGCTGAAAAAGGCACCATGGGTGTAGGCTCTTCCCGTATGTCTGGTGTTAACAACGTTGCACTATGGGCTGGTGAAAAAACTTCTCCATACATCCCATTTATCAACAACAATCCGGTCGTTGCTGGTACTAACGGTATCGCTCCTATTTTCCTGACGACAGTTGGTGTAACCGGCGGTATCGGTCTGGACCTGAAAAACTGGGTTAAGAAAACTGACGCAAACGGCGAAGTTGTTCGTGACGCAAACGGCGACCCGGTACTGGAAGAAGCATACTCAGTTGCTACTGGTACCGTTCTGACCATCGATACTAAAGCTAAGAAACTGTACAACGGCGACCAAGAGCTTGTTGATATAGCTGATGCTTTCACGCCACAAAAAGTGGAGTTCATGAAAGCTGGCGGTTCTTATGCTGTAACCTTCGGTAAGAAGCTGCAAACGTTCGCTGCTGAAACTCTGGGCGTTGAAGCGCCAGCTGTTTATGCACAATCAAAAGAAATTTCTCACGAAGGCCAGGGCCTGACTGCTGTTGAGAAGATCTTCAACCGCAACGCAGTTGGTGTTACTTCTAAAGCTCCTCTGCACACGGGTTCTGACGTTCGCGTTAAAGTGAATATCGTAGGTTCTCAGGATACTACGGGTCCTATGACCTGTCAGGAACTGGAAGCCATGGCTGCTTCTACTATCTCTACAAGCGTTGATGGTGCATTCCAGTCTGGTTGTCACACAGCATCTGTATGGGACAACAAAGCTAAGGCAAATACGCCTAAGCTGATGGCTTTCATGAACGCGTTCGGCGTAATCACAGCACGTGACCCGAAACACGTTTACCACTCAATGACTGACGTTATTCACAAGGTACTGAATGACATCACAGTTGATGACCGTGCAATCATCATCGGTGGTGACTCTCACACCCGTATGTCTAAAGGTGTGGCGTTCGGTGCTGACTCCGGTACCGTTGCGATCGCACTGGCGACTGGTGAAGCTGCAATGCCAATCCCAGAGTCTGTGAAGGTAACCTTTAAAGGTTCTATGCAGCCTCACATGGACTTCCGTGACATCGTACACGCGACTCAAGCACAAATGCTGAAGAAGTTCGCTGGCGAAAACGTCTTTCAGGGTCGTGTAATCGAAGTACAAATCGGTACTCTGCTGGCTGACCAGGCCTTTACCTTCACTGACTGGACTGCAGAAATGAAAGCGAAAGCTTCTATCTGTATCTCTACTGACGAGACGCTGATCCAGTCTCTGGAACTGGCTAAGTCCCGTATCCAGATCATGATCAACAAAGGTATGGAAAACGAAGCGGGTATGCTGCAAGGTCTGATCGACCTGGCTGACAAGCGTATCGCTGAAGTGAAATCCGGCGAAGCACCTGCTCTGGCCCCGGACGACAACGCTAAGTACTACGCTGAGCTTGTAGTTGACCTGGACGTAATCGACGAGCCAATGATTGCTGACCCAGATGTAAATAACGAAGAGATCTCTAAGCGTTACACCCATGATGTGATCCGTCCGGCTTCTTACTACGATGGCCGTCAGGTAGATCTGGGCTTCGTTGGTTCTTGTATGGTTCATAAAGGCGATATGCAGATCATCGCTGCGATGCTGCGTAACCTGGAGAAGAAAGGTCCTATCACCTTTAAAGCGCCATTAGTTGTTGCGCCACCTACATACAACATCGTTGACGAGCTGAAAGCGGAAGGTGACTGGGAGCTGCTGGAGAAATTCGCTGGCTTTGAGTTCTCTGACGAGAATCCAAAAGAAGAAGCACGTACCAAGTACGAAAACATTCTGTACCTGGAACGTCCTGGATGTAACCTGTGTATGGGTAACCAGGAAAAAGCAGAAGCGGGTGATACCGTACTGGCTACTTCTACCCGTCTGTTCCAGGGCCGTGTTGTAGAAGATACTGCAGAGAAGAAAGGAGAGTCTCTACTGGGCTCTACCCCAATGGTTGTACTGTCTTCTATCCTGGGTCGCTTCCCGACTCTGGAAGAGTACAAAGAAGCTGTTGAAGGTATTAACCTGACTACTTTCGCTCCGCCTAGCGAAGACTTGAGCGTAGCACCTACGGCTATTCCGGCTGCACGTATCTGATCACAGATAACGTGACTAACAAAAAGCCCTGATTTTTCAGGGCTTTTTTTGTATCTGGGCTAGACAACCTGTTCAGGCTCGGGGCCTGGCTTTCTAACCACCTCTGTGCAGCCTGAACAGATGTCGGTGTTACGCAGCAGGCGCAATGGAACATTCTTGTAACAAAAAAGGGCTGGCTGCGCTTCCTCGCATTGGCTGCCGCCAATGGTGGAGAAGTATGGCACTTTGTAGCCTCTGCTTACCCCGCTAACTGACGATGAACCAAAAAAAACCGATGTTGGTATCAACATCGGATTTTCTATCAAGCCCTTTTAAAGCCCACATTCTGTAGCTTAAATGCTTAAGTGAACAGCATTGCGCCATCAGGCGGGTTTTTTAAGGCTGCTTAAACGTTATGCAGATGCGATAACGTTTGAAGCTGCATCCTGATAGGTCTTGATCTGATCGAAGTTCAGGTAACGGTAAACATCTTCAGCCATGCTGTCGATCTTCAGCGCGTATTCCATGTACTCGGCTACAGTCGGCAGCTTACCGGTCAGAGCAGCAACAGCGGCCAGCTCAGCAGAAGACAGATAAACGTTAGCGCCAGTACCCAGACGGTTAGGGAAGTTACGGGTAGAAGTCGATACCACAGTCGTGTTATCGCCTACACGTGCCTGATTACCCATACACAGGGAGCAGCCTGGCATTTCCATACGTGCACCCGCCTTACCGAAGATGTTGTAGTAACCTTCTTCAGTCAGCTGGGCCGCATCCATCTTGGTTGGTGGGGCGATCCACATACGAGTCGGCAGTGCAGTACCCGCCGCATCCAGCAACTTACCAGCAGCACGGAAGTGGCCGATGTTAGTCATACAAGAACCGATGAATACTTCATCAATCTTCTCGCCAGACAGCTCAGACAGCAACTTCACATCATCCGGGTCGTTAGGGCAGGCCAGGATAGGCTCTTTAACGTCAGCCAGATCAATTTCGATCACAGCTGCGTATTCAGCATCAGCATCGCCAGACATCAGTTCTGGGTTAGCCAGCCACTCTTCCATTCCTGCTATACGGCGCTCGATGGTACGAGGATCACCGTAACCCTGATCTATCATCCACTTCAGCATGGTGATGTTAGAGGTCAGGTACTCTTTGATCGGCGCATCGTTCAGTTTGATAGAACAAGCCGCAGCGGAGCGCTCAGCAGCAGAATCAGACAGCTCGAACGCCTGCTCTACTTTCAGGTCTGGCAGACCTTCGATTTCCAGGATGCGACCAGAGAAGATGTTCTTCTTACCCGCTTTAGCAACCGTCAGCAGACCCTGCTTAATCGCGTAGTAAGGGATCGCGTTAACCAGGTCACGCAGAGTGATACCTGATTGCAGCTTGTCGCCCCTGAAGCGAACCAGAACGGACTCAGGCATATCCAGAGGCATAACGCCGGTAGCTGCTGCGAATGCAACTAAACCGGAACCAGCAGGGAAGGAGATGCCGATTGGGAAACGGGTATGAGAATCACCGCCGGTACCTACAGTATCAGGCAGCAGCATACGGTTCAGCCAGGAGTGGATTACACCGTCACCAGGACGCAAGGATACACCACCGCGGTTCATAATGAAGTCTGGCAGAGTGTGGTGAGTCTGAACGTCAACCGGCTTAGGATAAGCTGCAGTGTGACAGAAAGACTGCATCGTCAGGTCAGCAGAGAAGCCCAGGCAAGCCAGGTCTTTCAGTTCGTCACGGGTCATTGGGCCAGTAGTATCCTGAGAGCCGACGGTAGTCATCTTAGGTTCACAGTAAGTGCCAGGGCGAATACCTTCTACGCCACACGCCTTACCAACCATCTTCTGTGCCAGAGAGTAGCCTTTGCCAGTATCAACAGGCTGCTCAGGCTTACGGAACAGATCAGACTCACCCAGACCCAGTGCTTCACGGGCACGTTCAGTCAGACCACGTCCGATGATCAGAGGGATACGGCCGCCAGCGCGTACTTCGTCCAGAATAACCGGAGTCTTCAGACCGAATTCGCACAGTAGTTCGCCAGTGTCAGCGTTCTTAGCAACACCATCGTATGGGTATACGTCAATAACGTCGCCCATGTTCATCTTTTCAACGTCCATCTCGATCGGCAGTGCGCCAGCATCTTCCATAGTGTTGAAGAAAATAGGTGCAATCTTGCTGCCGAAGCAGTAACCGCCAGCACGCTTGTTAGGTACATTAGGGATGTCGTCACCGAAGAACCAAAGTACCGAGTTAGTTGCAGATTTACGGGAAGAGCCCGTACCTACAACGTCACCTACGTAAGCAACAGGGTGGCCTTTAGCTTTGATCTTTTCGATCTGCTTAAGAGGGCCAACAACGCCGTTTTCCATTGGCTCAATACCGTCACGTTCCATCTTCAGCATCGCATTAGCGTGCAGCGGGATGTCAGGGCGGGTGAAAGCGTCAGGTGCAGGGGACAGGTCATCGGTGTTAGTTTCACCGGTAACTTTGAATACTGAAACAGTGATCTTCTCAGCCAGTTCAGGCTTGGAAGTGAACCATTCACCGGCAGCCCATGATTCCATAATCTGCTTAGCAGCAGCGTTACCCGCTTCTGCTTTATCTTTAACGTCGTAGAATGCGTCAAACATCAGTAATGTGTGGGACAGTGCTTTAACAGCAGTCGGAGCCAGTGCGTTATCATCCAGCGCGGCGATTAATGGCTCGATGTTGTAACCCCCCAGCATTGTGCCCAGCAGTTCAACGGCTTTAACGTTGCTGACCAGAGGGGAAGTTGCTTCGCCTTTAGTGATGGCGGCCAGAAAGCCTGCTTTTACGTATGCAGCCTGGTCAACACCGGCTGGTACGCGGTTTTCCAACAGATCCAGAATAAAGGCTTCTTCTCCAGCTGGTGGGTTTTTAATTAGCTCTACCAGGGCTGCTGTTTGGTCAGCATCCAGAGGTTTAGCTGGCACGCCTTCCTGGGCGCGTTCTTCTGCATGTTTACGGTAAGTTCCAAGCACGATATAGCCCTCATCTGTTACCTGTGTCAGGCATAGTGTTGTTGTAAGTATAGGTCTGACAGCTGATCGATCAATCGTCTATCGATCTTGAATTAGCGCGTGAATATCAGGGAGGGCGGGCTAATGCTTAGATTTGTAGACAGTTTCTCAGCTTCTACTTTCTATTAAGAAGATGAATCTAACCATTGTTTTTGATTGATGAAGAAACCGAATGCTGCACTGCAACTATATGATACAGATCATCTTTCTGGTTCGTATTCGTGAAATGGATAATTAAATACGTATGATGTGTCGATGCTTAGGGAACCTGCGAACAAGTCCTAAACGCCTCAGGCTTACAGAGCGCTTCAAGTTCGAGGCAACGATTACAGGCATGCTGGTTGCCTGTCGAAAATCGTTAATAAAGAAATTGGATCGCTCTGTAAGCCCCGGAGGGTGGGCATTAAATCAACTTCCTGCTTTGTCAGGCCGCTTAGAAAGGACTAGTCATTCCGTTGCGCTGCCTTTCGCGCACAAAGTTGATTTACTGTCCACGGAGAAAGCTTGGGGCTTGTTCGCAGGTTCCTTAAGTAATTAATCTTTTTTATTTACTTAAACGTACGTTTATATATTATCAGTTAACTACTAGTCAGTCTGGTTATAGTCATATGCCGGATTAAATGATGAACTGCTGTAATGTAGAGGACAGGTTTGTGAATTCACCAATTTGGGCTGCTGTTTCCGGCTGGGAACTCAACGCTGAGCTGGAAGGGCTTAATGCGTTGAATATAGAAACGCTCTTTACCGCGTTAGAAGGTAAGGGGTTGATATACGATGGTCCTCATAAATCAGTACTTCTGCATCACTTCAGCCGCTTAGTCGCTTCGCAACCCAATAACTTACGCAGTCACGTTCAGCGGGTTTATCTATCCATTCTTTGCCATGATGCTGCCGAACTGACAGGCGCGCTACTTGATCTGTTCCTGACGTTGAAAGACCGGGGTCAGGCACTACGCGAACGCTTAGTTGAACAGGGTTCGCCTCTGTTGAGGCAAGAAGATCTTGAGTTAATTAAATTATCAATTGAGCAAAATGATAGCTCTTTATTATTGCAATTAAATATGCAGAACTCGGTTCTGTGTAATGGCAGTTTTTCGCTTCATTAAAATTAAGATATAAACAATAAGAGGCGGAGAGTCGTTGTGGGGATGTCACAAATAAAACTTAGCAAACGGACTGCGAGCGACATAATTAATCTTGCGATAGTCGGCTTCGAAACCCAATCTAAAACAGCAATCAGCTTGTTTTTTATGCAGCATCAGCAATCTTACAGTCTGGTCTCTGCCGAACACGCCGAGCTATTGATCGTCGACATGGAGCACCCTTCGGTGGGGCCCGTAGTGGAGCGATATCAGAATAGCCGGCCAATCGTGGCTGTTACCGCGACTGAACAGTCATTTGAGGGCTTTGTTACGCTACGTAAGCCGCTTGAAGGAAAGCGTCTGATTACCGCCATTGATCAGGCTATCGCTGCTTTTATTCCGACCAGTCAATCTGATTCGGATAATGCCCGGGCGGTGAGTAGTGATGGCGAACGGGCATTTCAGGATTACCAGAAACGTCTGGCCGCTGGCCGTCAGGCTATATCAGACTATAAATCGACGAACAGCGATCGGGCGCAAAAATCAGATCAGGTACGTCAGCGTTTTATACTTGATGATAAACCGGAAGATGAGAAAAAAGCGTCTGCGCCGCGTATTAAAGCTACGGTCAAAGCGCAGCGTCGACCGGTTCATAAAACCGTTGAGGTGTCGTCGGATACTCCGGCTGTAGCCTCAGTAAAAGTGAAGGCAAAGTCTGTTCCGGTAGAGCATAAAGTACCGGAGAAAAAACCTGCCGAAGTAAGAGCCAAACTATCTTATCAGATGGTGTATGAGTGTTGTGGTAATGCTCCGGACGTTAATATGTATGAGCCGGATCAGCGCCGTCGGGTGTTTTTTAAAGACGATTCCACTTTATTGGCGATTTTGCAGGAAGTGATTGCTGAAGGTGAAAGTCAGAATATCCCGGTCGAAATAACGGGGTTGCCTGGTACGCTGGCTTATCTGCCTGCGCAGAAGGCCTTCTTGTTTGATTTCAGTGAAGACCTGTTAGTGCCATTAGCGTTAACACGATTTGGCTATCAGGAATTAACGCTTAAGGTGCGCCCTGATCTTGATGTTGATCGGCCCAGTATTGGCAGCGCAAAAGTGGTAATAGAAGCCAGTGACAAACTGATGTGGAAGCTGGCTTTATGGACTGCTAAAGGCCGTTTGAATAAGACTCTTGATCCTGAAGCTCCGCTGCGCCTGGCCAGACAGCTGGACTTTAACCGTTTGTTAGCTATCCCTCATGCGACCACTATTAATAGTTTGTGGGGGCGTCATAGTTTATCAGCGCTTGAGGTGGTTAAAGTTCTTAAAATTAATCAGCGTTATGTATTTTCTTTTATGACTGCGGCGAATGCCCTGGGGGCGTTTAAGTAGCGCGGTAGTCATCAGGTGCCTGGTAGTAACGGATATTGAAAAGCGGCCAGATGGATGGCCGGGGCAGTAAAGTATTTTCTGTAGTAAATCCGGAGAGAGGGAAGTGGGAGATTATAATAAGGACTCAATTCGCTATATAGCAATTACGCCCAGTGGGGCTTACTTTGCAACGTTAAACCCCACCCCGGATGATGCCCGTGCATTGCTATTGCAATTGTTGTCGACCGATTTTGACCTTCTGTACTCATTAGAACTGGTGTCAGAGCTGGCTGACCTGGACGAAGTTCAGGCGATGGGGCTATTTCAGCAGTTGCTTGATCGGGGCTTTGTGGCGCTGACAGAGGCGCCCCCGGAAATTCATCGTGGGCCGTTGGAAGAGCTATTGCCAGATATGCTGAAGCAGTTATCGGGCGCAGGTAAGGCGTTGTTGGCAGATGATCAGGGTTTCTGTCTTTCATCAACGGGCTTTTCTGCTGAACAAAGTGAAACTTTATCTGCGCTGGCGGCCGATCTTATTTCGCTACAAGAGCGGCACAAGCGTTTGCTTAATGGTGAGATGGGATTGGCGGGTGATTCCTGGGGCATTATGAATGCGGCAGGTCAAAGTCAAATAGGTTGTTGGGTAGTTCATATTGGTCATCAGCGTTTCTGTCTGGTGATCTCTGATATGCCAAAGCTCAATCAGCAAGCCTTTGCTGAAATACTGGGATGTTTGGCGCGTCGTTATCTGGAATATTAATTTTAAAGTTTATAACAACTCCCGGTAAGGGAGAATTTAGTTAAGGAGTGTTCTATGCGTTCTGAGATGCTTACCTCAATTTTGAGTGATCTCAACGGTACATCTGCTGATATTGAAGCCTCTGCTGTTATCTCTACAGATGGTCTGATGATAGCTGCGTTGTTACCATCAGGTATGGATGAAGACCGTGTTGGTGCTATGAGTGCCGCCATGTTGTCTCTGGGTGAGCGTACCTCGAAAGAACTGACTCGGGGCGAGCTTGAGCAGGTGCTGGTAAAAGGTGATGCGGGTTATATTCTGATGACGCATGCAAATCAGGATTCAGTTCTGACAGTTGTCGCTAAGCCAAATGCACGTCTGGGTTTGATCTTTCTGGATGTTAAACGTGCTGCTGAAGCAATTGGTAAGATCCTTTAATCGGGCAAAATCAGAACAACCGTATTCAGGTAATGAAAAATACCCCAGGGAAGTGGTCGGTGTCTGAGCGAATAAGGCTGTATGTATGTCTGATCTAGACACTGGTGAAATTCGTACTGTCGAAATAAAGTATTTCGATGGTACATCTCGCACGACGGAGATTGTCGATAGGGAGGTTCCTTATCCTGACGGCAAGCTGATCGTGTCGCGTACTGATCCGCAGGGTATTATTACCCATGCGAATCAGGCATTTATTGACATGTCTGGTTATACCGAAGAGGAATTAATCGGTATTAATCACTATATTCTACGACACCCGGATATGCCTGCAGTAGCCTTTAAGGGCCTGTGGGATACCATTGAACAGGGCACCAAATGGCATGGTTTTGTGAAAAACCTGCGTAAAGATGGCGCCTATTACTGGGTAAAAGCCACGGTTATTCCGAACATTCGGAATGGAAAGCTAGTGGGTTATACCTCAGTCCGACGAAAACCTTCGCGCAGTAAAATTTCTGAAAGCGAAGCGTTGTATAAAACCCTGTTGGCTGAGGAGTAGAAATCATGACATATAACCTAACGGTCAGCCCTGATTTTGCGCCTGACCATATATCCGGCTGGTATTTTTTTAACACCTGGCTACAGCGTCAGCTCGATACCGGTATTCATCTGGAGCTGTATGATGGCTTTGATGAACAGCGTGATGATATTCAGAATAATAAGTTCGATCTGATTTACGCCAACCCTTACGATGCCTCTATGTTAGTAAGGGAGCTTGGCTTCCAAGCGATAGCCCGGCCTGCAGATAAGTCAGATGAGACAGTGATCGCGGTTAATGCCGAATCTTCAATTAATACAGTTGAAGATCTGGTGCCTGGCAGTCGAATTTCAACAACAGATGACCCGGATGTTCATACTATGGGTATGATCATGCTGGAATCGGCGGATCTGGATAAAACCAATACGCAGATTAAAGAGCACCCAAGCTATGTTGTGGTGGCTAAGAACCTTCTTAATGGCGATTCCGATGCCGGCTTCTTTCTTAAAGATGCCTATGATGAGCTTTCCGACCTGATTCGCTCCAAAATGAGAGTGCTGGTTAGCAGTCAGATCAGTGTGGTGCATCATAGCTTTCTGGTTGGTCCTGATATGGTTGAGCACGTGCCTGCGTTGCAGGATGCTTTGTTCACTATGCATGAAAATGACAAAGGTCGAGGCGTTCTTGAAAGTATGGGTATCAGCAGTTGGGAGCCGATGGACTCCGAGCAGACTGAGTTTATGATCGATCTGATTGATACGCTTATTGATTAATACGGCTAGTGCTTTTTAAACTGAAGTCGTTAGAAAATGTCACTATAAAAAACGCGCCCCTGGCGCGTTTTTTTGTATTCAGCTGACATTGGTTAATCGACACTCACACTGCCCTGAGTGGAGATGACGACTTCTCCACCTATACGTACCGTTAGCTCTGGTTCATCCTTATGATCAAATTCAACGTTCAGAATACTTTGTCGCGATACTGAGTAGCCCCGTTCTACTGAGTACATGTGGGTGCCGGTACGGGTTTTCTTATCAGCGCAAAGGTAAGCGCTGAAAGCAGGTATGGCGCTACCCACGGCAGGATTAGAATGGTTAGCGATATCAGGGCCAACTAAACGAAAGTGAAAGTTAGCAATGTCTTGCTCAGTTTCAGTGCTGAATAGTAGTATCTCTTCAACCAGAGAAGAGGCGGCGGAGGTGCGGCCCCAGGCGGCTAGATTGAATTTAGCCTGTTTCAGTGCTTTCAGGCTACGCAGAGGGACAATGAGATAACGGGTATCGGTTGCAACCTGCATTGAGTTATATCTGAGCTGCTCAATATCATTGATGGTCAGCATTAGCATATCCGCAATTTCAGATACTGTTGGCGTGTAATGATCAATGATTGGAACTGTGCTGAGCGATATCTGGGTAAATACAGGTTGCTGTTCTACTTTATCGACATGGGCCTTAATAAAACCTGAGTTGTGTTCGAATACAAACGCATCACGAGCTTCAGTGCTGGCGCCTAGTTTTGCCAGAACGTGGGCTGCTGCGACGCTGGTGTGGCTGCCGACAGGTGCTTCACCCTGGGGGCTGAAAACTTTTAATCTGGGGTGTTCCGCTGTTGTGGAGGTATCAACAAATACTGTTTGCAGTTGATTAATTTCCCGGGCTAATTGCAGCATGCTTTGGTCAGTCAGGCCACGGGCATCAGGAAAGACAGCTATCGCTGCGCCACTAAACTTTTTATTGGTAAAAACGTCAGTAGTAAAATATTGATAATCCATCGTTCGGCCTTCTGTATCTTTAAATTTATTTATCAACGCTTCAATAAAATCACTATCTTGGTGCATCAAGCCATATGGCTGCCCAAAATTGAGCAAAAAATAGTCATTACGCTATAAAAGCTAATGCCTTATTATTTTTAATAGTAATAAGGCAAGAGTTGTTCCAATTACTGAGCTTTGTAATAAAAGGCGCTGTGATCTGTTTTAGAGAAGGGGGCTGGTTACTGGTTCAAAGCCTAAAGGTATGTAGCCTGTCGTCGGATTTTTAAACCGCAGCGTTAGATCTGCTGCTAGTCTTGAGAGTATGCACTCTTGAGCGCTTTCAGGTAGGTTGTAATGCATTCCATCGATTATCAGCTGGTTCTTGCCCTGACTTCAGGCTGTTTGTTTCTTCTGTTTGTGGCGACATTGCGCCACTACAGTAGGGATAGTTTTCTGCCTGCTGAGTCATGGTTATTATTAATCGGCGCGGGGTATGGCTACCTGCAAAGCCGTCATTTGCCTGAGCTGCCTCTGCTTGAACTAAGCCCCGAGCTGGTTATCTGGTTGTTGTTGCCAATTTTAATCTTTGCCAGTGGTCGGAATATATCGGCCCGTGCACTGACCCGTGAATGGGTGCCGGTATTCAGTTACGCCGTGTTTGGGGTAGTGCTTACCCTGTTTCTGATAGGTATTCCGTTATCATATTCGTTGCAGGTTCCACTACTGGATGGTTTATTTTTTGCCGCAGCAGTCGCAGCGACAGACCCCTCGGCAGTGGCGGCAATTTTTCAGCGTTTTTCTATACCCGAGCGACTCTCGATCATTCTGGAGGGTGAGTCGGTATTTAATGACAGTACCGCTATTGTGATCTTTGGCTTGATAGGAATGTTGGTCATCACCGGGCAAGAGCTTAAGTTAGGGGAGGCTTTAGGGGGATTTATCTGGTCAATTGCGGTTGCGATACCTTTTGGTCTGCTGCTGGGCTGGCTGGCGGGAAAGTTAGTTGCGCACTGGCATGAGCAAAACCGCTTTACCGGACTGACGGTCACTATTGTTATTGCCTATAGTGGTTATCTGATTGCAGAGAGCTTGTTGCACGTATCGGGGGTAATTACTGTGCTTTGCACATCACTGAGTTTTATTCGATTCCGGCAGTCTCAGGTTCAAGTGGAAACAGATAAGCTAGAGGCGGGTACTAATCATGGTAGTGTCAATAATCAGGAGTTCTTTATGGCCTTCTGGGAGTACCTTGAGCTGTTGGCCGGCAGTTTGTTGTTCTTTGCTCTGGGAGTTGCTGTTGGCGCCCATGAGTTCCCTGTGAGTTGGATAATACCCGGCGTGGTGCTAATCCTGCTCTATGCCCGAGCGGTTGTCGTATATGGTTTTGCGCTGTTGCTAAACCTGGGACCGCGAAAATTACCGAAAAGCTGGCAGCATGTGTTGATGTTGGGTGGGCTGCGAGGGGCGGTATCGGCTGCTTTGGTGCTGATGATTCCGCCAGATTATGAGTATCGAATACTGATGCTTTGTCTGGTGTTTGTGCTTTGTTTATATACGCTGGTGGTTCATCCGCTTCTGCTACGCTGGTATCTTCAGCAGGGTTCAGTTAACGAATAAGTTAGCATTTTATGGGATATAGAATTACTGGCTGTTGTTAATAACTTTCTTCATAAACTGGCCAGGACTGATACCGATAACGGACTTAAATTCACGGTTAAAGTGAGGTTGGTCATAATAGCCTGCCATCAGGGCTATATCGCTGAGGCTTGTGCTCTTAGTGTCGGTACGGTTTTGGCTTTGGGCGTGAATCAAAGTTCGACTGTTCCTTACCCTGAGAAGTTTGTTGTATTGCTTGGCGGACATGCCAACCTTGTTTTTAAAGCTTCTTTCCAGTTGACGCTGGCTGATTGAGCATTGTGCTGACAAGTCTGAAATAGTGGCTTGTCCCTGTTGTTGATTGAGCCAGCGGAGGGAGTAACTGATGCAATTCAGGTCGTGCTTAGTAAGTCTTAAGCGTCGGATCAGGTGTCGCTCAATAGCGGCTATCCTATTGATCAGAGCATCGGCGGAGTGCAACTGATCCATAACCTCTGTCAGTGGTATTGAATTAAATATGGATTCACTGGGCGCAATGTGAGTTTGGATTTCCGCCAGGGATTGTCGTAAAAAAGGGTAAGCCATTCCTGGATAAAACCGGATGCCGAAGGCATCAATGTTTCCGGTCAGGTTGAGGCGGGAGGTGTGTTGCGTCGGGCCGCTGAACAGGTAGGTGGAGTCGAAATTTTCACCATCCAGCCACCAGGCATCAGCAAAATTAAATACCAGTCCGGTGCCGCCATCAGGATGCAGGAAAAAGGCAGGTGCAGTGTCCTTTGCTGCTGATCGCTTAATACTCCAGTAACTTTGAATATACGGGCTAAGTTCTGGGCATGGCTGGAATTGCCGGAAGTTGATTTCACTGAGTTGGCTCATTAATAAACGGTACCATTCTTGTTCTACTTCACGCCAGTACATAAATGGCACTAATCTGTCGCCATTTATGTACATCTGTACCAGTTTTCTGATTATCTCTGATCGTTAACCTGATAGTTGCCCGCTTCAGTTGCAAAGCTGATTGCTATCCTGTTCCAGCTGTTGATGGTGGTTATAACCAGGGTAAGGTTTACCAGCTCTGTTTCACTGAAATGCTCACGGGTTTCCTGAAACAGCTGATTGCTGACAGCGCTATTGGAGATCAGGGTAACCGCCTCTGTATAGGTCAGGGCTGCGCGTTCCTGGGCGGAATAAAGGTTGCTCTCGTGCCACGCACTGAGCAGATAAAGTCGCTGTTCAGTTTCCCCTGCGTGACGTGCTTCTTTGGTGTGCATATCGATGCAATATGCGCAGCCATTAATCTGCGAAGCCCTTAGTTTTACTAATGTAATGAGTGTCCTGCTTAGCACGCCTTCGGTGCTGAGACTGTCGATATACTGTTCCAGGTTGAGTAGGTTTTGTAAGCCCTTCTGGGCAACTGCGAAATAGTTGATGCGCTCGGTCATGGTCTGGATTCCCTGTTAATTAGTTTGGAACCAGCTTAGCCGGGGTATGGCTGCCCGTATTGTATATATTCGACAGTTGTAGCTGGGCGTTTTGCATCCTGATACTTAACTTTCGACTAAAGTCTGTACCCAATGGGGTCTAATGTTTTATGCTCTTGGTTTATATAAACTTATTTTTTTCTGTGTTTTAGTTATAAATAGCCGCTTTTGGCGGTTTTTTATCTGAGATAGGTCAGGTTAGCGTTTTGTTCTAAGTCAGACTTTCTGAAGTAAGTATGCCGAACGCTAACCTGACATTATTTTGAGGATTGACCATGGAAACAATAGTAATCGTAGGAGGAGGAGCCGGCGGTCTTGAGCTTGCGACAAGGCTGGGACAAAAGCTGGGCAGGAAGAAAAGGGCCAAGATTATTCTGGTAGATAAAAATCGTACCCATATCTGGAAACCGTTACTGCATGAGGTAGCAACAGGTTCGTTGGATATTAATACCGATGGAGTGGTGTACCGGGCTCATTCCAGTTCGCACTTCTATCAGTTCCAACTTGGTACGATGGTGGGGCTGAGCCTGGCAGCTAAAACGATTCGGTTACAGGCTTTGTCCGATGAGCAGGGCAGGGAAGTATTACCTGAGCGTGAACTGGCCTATGACACGCTGGTAATGGCTGTCGGTAGTGTCAGCAATGATTTTGGTACGCCGGGTGTTGCTGAGCACAGTTTTTTTCTCGATTCCCATCTGCAGGCCGAACGGTTTCATCGTGCCTTGTTGAATCAGTTTATGCGGATCAATCAGCAGTCGTCTGCTGCTGAGCTGCGTCTGGCTATTGTGGGTGGCGGGGCTACTGGTGTTGAACTGGCAGCAGAGCTTAATCACGTTGCGGATCTGTTAAAAATATACGGTATGCCGGATATGTCTTCGCAGCGGCTTAAGATTGACTTGATTGAAGCGGGGCCACGGATTTTGCCGGCACTACCTGAGCGAATTGCCCAGGCTGCTAAGCGTGAACTGAATCGCCTTGGGGTGACTATTCATGAGCATATGCGGGTTACCAGTGCGGACGAGCAGGGGTTTATTGCCAATGACACTGAACGGGTGGCGGCAGACCTGATGGTATGGGCAGCAGGTGTAAAAGCCCCGGAATTTATTCAGCAGCTAAATCTGTTTGAAACCAATCGCAGTGGTCAGATTCTGGTGAAGGATACGTTGCAAAGCACAGTGGATGACTCGGTCTATGTGATTGGCGATTGCTGTGCTTGTCAGCAGGCTGATGGTAGCTGGGTGCCGCCGCGGGCTCAGTCCGCGCACCAGATGGCGACGCTGGTATTCAATAATATTATGCGCGCCCGGCAGGATAAGTCTCAGCAGGGTTATATTTATAGAGATCATGGCTCGTTGGTGAATTTGAGTAGATACAGTACAGTGGGCAGCCTGATGGGTAACCTTACCAAGGGCTCAATGTTTGTTGAAGGGCGTATTGCGCGCCTGGTGTACATCTCGCTGTACCGGATGCATCAGGTGGCCATTCATGGCTGGCTGAAGGCGGGGGCTGTGATGTTGGCGCAAAAAATCAGTAGCACGGTTAAACCGAAGATGAAGCTGCACTGATGTTTCTGAACTGATCTTTAAGCAATAAAAAGCCCGGAGCAGTGCCACTGCTCCGGGCTTTTTTTGTATCAGATGATTAAGCGTTCTGAGCAGCCAGGGCTGCGTTCAGAGTTGCGCTTGGGCGCATAACTTTTTTCACCATATCGCGGTTAGCGTGATAGTAACCATCCAGCTCGGCAGCTGTACCCTGAACTTCGCTCAGTTCTGCAACAATCTTAGCTTCGTTGTCAGTCAGAGTCTTAGCCAATGGTGCAAACTGAGCGGCCAGTTCGGCATCTTCAGTTTGAGCAGCAACAGCCTGTGCCCAGTACATACCCAGGTAGAAGTGGCTACCACGGTTGTCCAGTTCGCCGGTTTTACGTGAAGGAGATTTGTTCTCTTCCAGAAGCTTACCTGTTGCAGCATCCAGTGTCTTAGACAGGATAGCGGCGCGGCTGTTGTTTTGCTTGATACCCATATCTTCAAGCGATACAGCCAGTGCCATGAATTCACCCAGTGAATCCCAGCGCAGGTGGTTTTCTTCTTCAACCTGCTGTACGTGCTTAGGTGCAGAACCGCCAGCGCCAGTTTCGTACATACCGCCGCCTTTCAGCATAGGTACGATAGAAAGCATCTTAGCGGAAGTACCCAGCTCGATAATTGGGAACAGATCGGTCAGGTAGTCACGCAGTACGTTACCGGTTACAGAGATAGTATCGTTACCGTGGAACATGCGGTCCATGCTGTAGCGGATCGCCTGGTTGTAAGTCTTGATCAGGATTTCCAGACCGTCAGTGTCGTGCTCTTGCAGATACTTCTCAACTTTCTTGATCAGTTGAGCGTCGTGAGCACGCTTGTGGTCCAGCCAGAATACTGCAGGAGTATCGGACTGACGGGCACGGGTAACGGCCAGTTTAACCCAGTCGCGAACAGGCTCATCTTTGGTCTGGCAAGCACGCCAGATATCACCTTTCTCAACTTCGTGCTGCATCAGAACAGTACCGTCTGCTGCTACAACGCGCATGGTGCCGGCTTCAGTCTCAAAAGTCTTATCGTGAGAACCGTACTCTTCAGCTTTTTTCGCCATCAGGCCGACGTTAGGTACAGTACCGATATTGGTCGGATCGAATGCACCGTTAGTCTTACAGTAGTTGATCATCTCCTGATAGATGCGAGCATAAGTAGACTCAGGCATTACCGCCTTAGTATCTTTAGGCTTACCATCAGGGCCCCACATCTTACCGCCGTTACGGATCATTGCAGGCATAGATGCATCAACGATTACATCGGAAGGTACGTGCAGGTTGGTGATGCCTTTAACGGAATCTACCATCGCCATTTCAGGACGGTGCTCGTGACATGCGTGGATCGCTTCTTCGATCTCTTCACGCTTAGAACGTGGCAGGCTGGCAATCTTGTCGTAAACGCTACCGATACCGTTGTTCGGGTTAACGCCCAACTGGTCAAACAGCTCGCCGTACTGATCAAACAGCTCTTTATAGAATACGGTTACCGCGTGGCCGAAAACGATCGGGTGGGAAACCTTCATCATGGTTGCTTTAACGTGCAGAGACCACATAACGCCAGTTTCTTTAGCGTCGTTCATAGACTCTTCGAAGAAATCACGCAGCGCCTGGCAGCTCATGTTCATGCTGTCGAGAATCTCGCCTTTCTCCAGGCTGAGTTCTTTTTTAACTTCAACGTTGCCTGCAGGATCTACGAATTCGATGCGAACGTCGCCGGCATCTTCCATAGTGATAGACTGCTCGCTGGAGAAGAAATCACCGCCGCGCATGTAATCAGCGTGGGTGCGGGAAGCCTTGCTCCACTTACCCATAGAGTGTGGGAATTTACGTACGAAGGCTTTAACTGCGCCAGGTGCACGACGGTCTGAGTTACCTTCACGCAGTACCGGGTTTACAGCACTACCAAGGATTTTGCCGTAGCGAGTCTGAATTTCAGTTTCAGCATCAGTTTTAGGGGCTTCTGGGTAGTCAGGGATATCGTAACCCTGCGCTTGTAATTCAGCGATACAGGCTTTCAGCTGCGGAATAGATGCAGAGATGTTTGGCAGCTTAACGATGTTCGCATTTGGATCCTGAGTTAGCTCACCCAGGAACGACAGACCATCTTCAACGTTCTGGTCAGCGCTTAGATTTTCGGGGAATGCTGACAGCACGCGTCCTGCAAGAGAGATGTCGCTAATCTTAACGTCGATGCCCGCAGCACTTGTAAATGTTCTAACGATAGGTAGAAGAGAACAGGTTGCCAGTGATGGTGCTTCGTCGGTAAGGGTGTAGTAAATAGTTTGATTATTTGTAGTCATTTTATCCCCTTTTGTTTCGGCTGGTAGCCAGAGGCTTAGTAGAGCAGCTTGTGGCTACACCTACATTTCGCACTTAAGCCTATGGATTATAATTTTTCCGCGCGCGCATTATACGTCAAAATACTACCAAAACTGAAGGGGAGTCACGGATTAAGCGGGGTATTGTCGACTAAATGATAGTACGAATGTAGTTTTATTACCGCAGCGCAGCAAAAGGCGCTTTGCATTGTCGACAGGCAGATACGAAAAAGGGGCCGATAGGGCCCCTTTGAAAAAGTTGTTGGCGACTTAGCGAGTTGCCAGAACCGGCTTGAGCTTTTCATGCATACCCAGCAATGTCTTCTCGGTGGCTTCCCAGTCGATACAGGCATCAGTGATTGATACACCGTATTGTAAATCTTCTGGGTTTTCAGTCATTTTCTGATTACCCCAGCCAAGATTACTCTCAACCATCAGACCCACAATGGATTTATTGCCATCGATAATCTGGTTAGTGACGTTTTCCATAACCAATGGCTGCAGGGCAGGATCTTTATTAGAGTTTGCATGGCTGCAGTCGATCATGATGTTCTTGTTCAGGCCTGCTTTATCTAGCGCCTGTTCGCACAGAGCTACGTTGACTGAGTCATAGTTTGGCTTACCGTTACCACCGCGTAATACGACATGACCGTATTTGTTGCCTTTGGTCTTAACGATAGAGCATTGGCCTTCTTCATTAATACCCAGGAAGTTGTGCGGATGAAACACTGATTCCAGAGCGTTAATTGCAACAGTAAGACCACCATCAGTACCGTTTTTGAAGCCAACAGCGCCGGACAGGCCGCTGGACATTTCACGGTGGGTTTGTGATTCAGTGGTGCGGGCTCCAATCGCAGACCATGCGATCAGGTCCTGCAAATACTGTGGTGAGATTGGGTCCAGTGCTTCGGTTGCTAATGGCAGTCCCGCTTCTGCAAGGTTCAGCAATAGCTCACGACCGATATGAAGACCTTCTTCAATTTCAAAAGAGTCATTCATATGGGGATCGTTAATCAGGCCTTTCCAGCCAACCGTCGTACGAGGCTTCTCAAAATAGACGCGCATGACCAGATAGAGTGTGTCTTGTACTTTGGCAGAAAGTTCTTTCAGTCGCTGACCATATTCAATAGCCGCTTCAGTATCGTGAATAGAACAAGGGCCTACAACAACGAATAACCGCTTATCTTCGCCTTTAAGAATGTTCTTAATAACCTGGCGACCTTCCATAACTGATGCTGCAGCAGCTTCAGACAGTGGCAGTTTCTGTTTCAGCTCACCTGGGGTTAGCAGTACTGTATTACTCTCTACATTGAGATTTTCGACTCGTTTATCTGACATCTTCTTTCCTATAGCGTCAGCGACAGATGCTTGTCGCAACGCAGGTTAGCGCGTAGTTACTTATAAAGTTCCATAAAGGATACTCTTTTTAACACATATGAAGGGCAGGGTTAAGTGCTGCATGGCAGCATGAGGTGATACAATCGTCGTAAATCTATTGACCTTTAATATATCTAAAGGTTATTAATATATATCTATAAGTTTCGTGGTGATTTTTTTTGCCATCAGATCGAACTACAACGCCGGTATATTGTCCATTGGCAAACAGATCTGACTTATAAATTAAGGGCTTACCGTGTTGTCAGTAATAAAAGACTTAACAGTTCGATGGTTGATGCAAATATTTGCGCTGATATTGCTTATATCTGCGCAGGTTACCCATGCGGGCTTGTTTGATAATGCCAATCCGTTTGCCAGTCAGGACGGACCTTTACCGGTTGAAGAGGCGTTTGTATTTGGTTCTGAGCAGGACGGCGGTAAGCTAAAGCTGGTCTGGACTATACCGAATGACTATTATCTCTACCGTGACAAGATAGAGCTATCCCATACGCCGGAGCTTATTGAAGCTGATCGACGTTATTCTGTAGCTGAGCAAAAACAGGATCCGTTGTTCGGTCAGGTCTGGGTTTATCATAATCAGGCCATTGTCGAGTTAGATTACAACAGCGCTACTGAACTGCCGGCAGATTATGCGCTGACAGTTAATTACCAGGGCTGCTGGGATGGGGGTATTTGTTACCCGCCGGTAACTAAAACAATTAATCTGTCTCAGGTACCGGTTAAATCAGCTGCGCTGATCAGTTCTCCTGTTAAAAATACGCCTGCTAGCGTAGCTGATAATAGTGCTTCTGCTGCACCCCAATCTGTTACTACAACCCCGATCTCATTACAGAGTGAGCAAGACCAGTTTGCTGCGTTGATTTCAGGTAGTAGTTTATTGCTCACATTAGGCGCTTTCTTTGTCGCTGGTCTGGCACTGGCGTTGACACCCTGTGTCTTCCCAATGATCCCTATACTATCGAGTATTATTGCAGGGCAGGGGCACAGAACGACCGCTAAACACGGTTTTCTGCTTTCACTGGTGTATGTGCTGTCAGTGTCAGTAACCTATACCGCTGCAGGCGTGTTTGCGGGTTTGTTTGGTGAAAATTTACAAGCCGCTTTCCAGAACGTTTGGATTATCAGCTTTTTCAGTCTGATCTTTGTACTGCTGTCCCTTTCAATGTTTGGTTTTTATGAGTTACAGCTGCCCAATAGCTGGCAGAGCCGGCTTAATAAGATAAGTAACCATCAAAAGGGTGGTACGGTGATGGGTGTTGCGGTGATGGGCTTGCTGTCAGCGCTGATCGTCGGGCCTTGCATGGCTGCCCCCCTGGCAGGTGCTCTGATCTACATTGGCCAGACCGGTGATCCGCTTCTTGGCGGTGCGGCGCTGTTTACCCTGAGCCTGGGTATGGGCGTGCCTTTACTTATTGTTGGTGCTTCAGCAGGTAAGCTGCTACCTAAGGCTGGTGCCTGGATGGACAGTGTTAAATCCGGTTTTGGTGTGATGATGCTGTTACTCGCAGTATGGATGCTGGATCGAATTATTTCAGACAGTATCGCGCTGTTACTTTATGCGGTTATTTTGTTGGTCTCTGCTGTACATATGAAAGCGCTCGACCGGTTAAAAGATGATGCTGTTGGCTGGCGTTATTTCTGGAAAGGCATAGGTGTTGTACTGTTACTTTACGGCGGCACATTGTTTATCGGCGGCCTGACAGGTGGTACCAGTCTTTTACAGCCTTTGAAAGGGTTTAACGCAGGTAGCTCGGTTCAGGCCGATGCATCAAAGATGGCGTTTGTTACGGTGACAAACGAGCCGCAACTTAATCAGTTACTCAGTGAAGCTAAGGCGAAGGGCCAGCCGGTAATGTTAGATTTCTATGCTGACTGGTGTATCTCTTGCGTTGAGCTGGATCTGGTGACTTTTGCGGATAGCTCGGTACAGCGTTCACTGGATAGCTTTCTCAGAGTTAAGGTCGATGTTACCGCCAATGATGCAGCGGCTAAACAATTAAATGAAACATACAGCGTTATCGGGCCACCGGCGCTTATCTTTTTTGATAAAGCGGGCCAGTTGAAACCGAATATGACGTTGATCGGAGTCATCGATCCTGATGTATTTGTGAATCATGTTGCTTTACTGAATTAAGGACCTGCGAACAAGCTCTATACGTTTCTTCGCAGGTTCCTGACAGGGAGTGTTGTCTGGCAGTCTTATTCTGCTTATCTTCCTGATAATAAGAACCTCAAGGAGGAATGTATGAAAAATGCTGTGCTTGCTGCTACAGCCCTGATGCTGATGGCGGGGCCTTTGTTGGCGGTTGATGCCGATAGCGGCAAAGAACTTTACGATGATGTTCAGATTGAACGGGATTATCAAGGTGAACATCGTACCGATATTAGCTGTGAAACCTGTCACGATACTGCATTTTACGAACGCAGTGACCGTAAGGTAACAACTTACGCTAAGCTCGAGGCTCAGGTCGAAGGTTGTAATACTAACCTTGATGTGGGCTGGTTCCCGGAAGATGTTGCCGATGTCGCCGCTTATATGAACCGGGAATATTATAAGTTTGCTAAGTCCGCTGAATAAAGAATTACATTTATAAAAAAACGCGTCTAATAAGACGCGTTTTTTATTTGTAAGCTGATCTGGCTTTTGCTTTTAAGCAAAAGTCATTTCAGGTACGTGATCAGGTACGATCAGTTTTCCTTCAGTCTTCTCGATGATCTCTTCAACCGAGACGCCCGGTGCACGCTCTTTCAGGTGGAATGCACCATCGGCAATTTCAAGGTAAGCCAGGTCAGTCAGAACTTTCTTGATGCAGCCCTGGCCGGTTAGAGGCAGAGAGCAGTTGGTCAGCAGCTTAGACTCGCCATGCTTAGATGCATGGGTCATAGTGACGATAATGTTGTCAGCGCCGGCAACCAGGTCCATCGCGCCGCCCATACCTTTGATCAGCTTACCCGGAATCATCCACGAAGCGATATTGCCGTTTACGTCACATTCGAATGCACCAAGGACGGTCAGATCTACATGACCACCGCGGATCATAGCGAATGATTCAGCCGATGAGAAAATAGATGCGCCGGTTACAGCCGTTACTGTTTGCTTACCTGCGTTAATCATATCGGCATCGATTTCATCTTCGGTAGGAAACTGGCCCATACCTAAAAGACCGTTTTCCGATTGCAGCATTACTTCCATACCTTCAGGGATGAAGTTTGCTACCAGGGTAGGGATACCGATTCCCAGATTTACATAAAAGCCATCTTGTAGTTCGCGGGCTACACGTTGTGCCATCTGTTCACGAGAGAGTGCCATTGTCTTTCCTCTGTTCCTCAATAGCCGTCAGCCAGGGACCGCTATTTGAAAAATTAGTGTTTGTTGCCGTTAAATGAAATTCAGTATCAGCCCTGACGCACGGTGCGTTGCTCGATACGTTTCTCAAAGGTGCCCTTAATTACGCGGTTAACGTAGATTCCAGGGGTCTGAATCTCTGTTGGACTCAGTTCACCAGGCTCGACAATTTCTTCTACTTCAACAACCGTGATTTTACCGGCGGTCGCAGCCATCGGGTTAAAGTTCTGCGCTGTATCACGGTAGATAACGTTACCGTATGTATCGGCTTTCCAGCCTTTTACTATGGCAAAATCACCGGTGATGGATTCTTCCATAATGTAATTACGGCCATTGAATTCACGTACTTCTTTACCTTCGCCTACGGGCGTGCCGTAGCCGGTAGCCGTGAAAAATGCAGGGATACCCGCACCGCCTGCACGCATTTTTTCAGCAAGTGTGCCTTGTGGTGTCAGTTCTACTTCCAGTTCGCCTGCCAGTAACTGTTTTTCAAACAGCGCGTTTTCACCCACGTAGGAGGAGATCATCTTCTTAATCTGACGATCAACCAGCAGCACGCCCAGACCGAAATCGTCTACACCGCAGTTATTGGATACAAAGGTCAGCTCTCTGGTGCCTTTCTTCTTGATTTCCGCGATCAGATTCTCAGGGATACCACAGAGACCAAAGCCGCCCGCGATTACCGTCATGCCATCTTCCAGACCGGCCATCGCTTCTTCGTAGCTGTTTACAACTTTGTTGAAACCCGACATTTTGCCACTCCACTTTTGCTTTTATTCTTAGGAACCGTTGCTGTGCAGCAGATCCCCTTGTTATAGGGCGGTATCTGGGGGGACTGTTCTGAGACCAGAACACCAGATACCTGTTTAAAGAGTTATCTAAGTCTCATATACTGCGTATTATTTATCAAATTTAATGATTTAAAGTATTTATTTACTTTCTTTATAAGTGTTGGGGCTTGCATGGTAAATATCACACTAAAACAGCTGCGAGCCTTTGTAGCAGTAGCACGTACACAAAGTTTTACAGAAGCTTGTGTGCAGGTTCATCTGTCGCAACCGGCACTAAGTATTGCGATAAAAAATCTTGAAGAGGAGGTAGGAGGGGCGCTTTTCAGTCGAACAACCCGGGCCATGGCACTCACGCCGGAAGGTGAAGAGTTTTATCCGGTTGCGCAAAAAATGTTGCACGAGTGGGATGCGGCGCTGGATGATCTTCAACAGCGATTTGCACTGAATCGTGGTCGTGTTGTACTGGCAACCATGCCTTCCTTTGCAAGTAGCCTGTTACCTAAGATTATCGGCGATTATCGTAATCTGTATCCCAATGTCAGCGTTACTATAAACGATGTTATTGCGGAAGATGTTGTCGATATGGTGCGCAATGGCGTGGTGGAAGTTGGCATAACCTTTGATCCGGGGCGCTCTGAAGATCTGGCCTTCACCCCATTATTTGATGATCGTTTTGTTGCGGTTATTCATCCCCAGCATCAGCTAGCGACACGGGAATCTATCCCCTGGCAGGCGTTACTTAAAGATGACTTTATCGCGCTGCAGCGTCCTTCCAGTATCCGCTTGTTGATTGAAAATAAATTACGTCAATTAGGGATGCAGGTAGCGCCAGAGTTTGAAACTCATCAGTTAGCCACTATCGGACGGATGGTGGCGACCGGGTTGGGCGTCAGCGCCGTGCCTTCACTGTGTATACAGCAGATGCGGGAGTTAGGTGCGGAGTGCCGGGAGCTAGTTACGCCGATCATGTCCCGGCCGGTTGGTATCGTTACCCGTAAACGCTATCCGCTTTCAACCGCCGCCAAAAGCCTGGTCGATATTATCGAAAGTTCAGCGGAGTCGTTATCTGACCAGATAAGTTTGTAGGTTTGGCTCAGCACTTAACACTTAAAATCCAGAATAAAAAAAGAGCCATTAAGGCTCTTTTATCAACTCAAAATCGGCTTAACGCAGATAGTTCATACTGAATTCTTTGAATTCAGGCGTGCCCGATTGTTGCATCCATTCAAAGCCGACCATCTCTTTAGTCACTATATGGATGCCGCAATGACGCATCCGCTCCAGTGCCATCGCTTTATCCTCTGGGTTGCGGGATGAAACACAGTCGGCAACCACATAAACTTCACGCGCTTGCTGTTTTAACTGAATAGCCGTTTGCAGAACGCAGACATGGGCCTCCATACCGACGATGATGACCTGGTTCGGGCGAATACTGTTAATCTTCTCATTGCAGGAAGGATCAGACATACAGGAGAAGTGAAGTTTCTCCATATAACCGTCGTCAGGCAATACATCCCGTAGCTGTTCCACTGTTCGGCCTAGCCCCTGAGGATACTGCTCCGAAGTTAATACAGGTACGCCAGCCAGTTTAGCGACCTCAGCCAGCCAGCGAGTATTGGCAATCAGAGCTTCATTTTCATGTACCGCCGGAACCAGTTTTTCCTGGATATCAACGACCAGCAGGCAAGAGGAATTTGGGTAAATAAGCATAAACAATCTCCGCTACGACAGGGCTTACCAGAAAAGCTTATTTAGCAGAGCTTTTCTTACTAATGAATTATCGGGCATCAGAATATACCCAGATCAGTTGATTGGCTATCTCTGTAAAAGGCTCAAATGTGTTTTTCGGGGCGCTAATGCAATCAGAAATAAAAAATGGCAGACCAGGGGTCTGCCAAAAGGGCATGTTTTTAACTGATTTGTGAAGATCGCATTAAAAACCAAGTGAAACTTTTTATCCCGGCTCGTTTTCAAGGGCCAGGAGCTGGGCGTTCAGGCTGGCGTTTCCAGACCCAGTCGACCCAATATATCGTTAACTTGTCCTTCCCAGGCCGCCTGACGCTCGTCGTTGGCTTGCTTCATCAGGCCAAACTGTTTGAAGCGAGCAGTATGCTCAGAGTCAGATCGGCCAAAGGTGGCTGCTACTCGCGGATACCAATACTCAACGGCTGCTTGTGCTGCGGCTAAACCATCATGATCAATGGCGTCCTGCAGACCTTTTTCACCGATCTCAATATGAGACTGTTCTGACTTAACAATGTCGGTCATCGCTGCTGCTAGTGGTGCGTATGATGCGTGGCGCAGTTCGCCCAGCTGCACTACAGAGGCGGTACCCATCAGCATGTTCAGCACTAATGCATCTACCCAGCCCTCAATAGGGTAGTGAAAGACGTTCAGGCGCTTATCGCCACCAATACGACGATTACCCAGGTCGATGGTACGATCCAGACGGGAAGACCATGCATGTGAAGAGACATACAGGCGAGGTTCAACGTTAAACTCTTTTAACAGATCAAGAACCTTCTCGGCATGATCAAAACGATCAGCAACAATCTGAGCTGCGTTACGTCGTTCACGTAAGCCCGGTCCGAAGTTGATCATATTGGCAAAACCGGCGGCGCCGGCCAGCTGAGAATCAACAAATACCACCATCAGGCGCAGCAGTTCAGAACGGTAGCCAGCAGGCAGTGTTTCACCTTGCTGAATTTTATCTCCCTTGCTTATACGCTCGATCAGATCATTTTCCAGTAGAGCTTTGTCGTCCATCGCCATAGAAGCCTCTCTATTATTTGCAGAGCATTCAGATGCTTAAACAAGTGCAGCATCCAGAGTTAATTATCTGTCTGTTCAATGGTCAGATACAGACTGCTTACTTTAATGTTTATTAGATTAACGCAAAAACATAAAGAGATACAATACAAATGATAATAATTGCTCTTTCCGTATCACTTTGTTTGGTGTATCGTTGGTTTTAATAAGCAAGATACCCTATGTCTTAATACAGTAAGCCTTAAGCAAGATACTGCATCGATTAAGACCCTTAGAATAATAGTGTGAGAGGAATTATGGCTGATATCGCTATCCTGGTAGGAACTGAATCCGGCAATGCCCAGATGGTTGCAGATACCCTGAGTGATGAGCTGGGTATGGATCATGATGTAGTAGTTCATGAAGAGCCGGAAGCCGATGAACTGGATCTGGCCAGCCGTGAAATTCTGATTATTTGCTGCTCTACCCACGGTGATGGTGAGCTGCCGGATAACATTATCCCTCTGCATGATGCACTGAAAGAGGGCGATATGGACCTCTCTCATATCAAATACGGTATCGTGGCGTTAGGTGATCAGACCTATCATCAGACCTTCTGTCAGGCCGGTAAAGATATGGATGCGGTGTTTGCTGCCCGTGGTGCCGTTCGTGTAGGTGAGCGGTTAGAGATCGATGCCTGTACGCAGCCGCTGCCAGATGAGGATGCATTGGACTGGGCTAAAGAGTTCATGTCAGAACTATAAGAATACTGTTTAAGCTATTGCGCTGGCGGATACCGCGTCAAAAATCAGCTTAATCTGCTCAGCGACAGTTTACTGTCACAACGTCCAAAGGGCGGCCCTTTAGGGTGAGCAACGCGAATACTTACAGTCGTAAGCTCCGCTATCAAGCTAATTTTATTCCTTGTCTACGCTGCGCTCATAACGCTTAAACAGCATTCTTTACTTTAATTAAAGCTACTGCGCTCGGTTATAACGCTTTAAGATTTTGATGTGAACCTAAAGCCTAGTGCTATATATTACGATACAAATAGATAACCAAATACAGTGAGGCTGTGTCATCGACACGGCCTTTTGCTTAAAAAGAAACCCGTTAGCAGGTTTCAAAACGGAAAAGAGAACTATTATGAGCCAGTCATTGTTTGAGCAGCATCAGGATACGTTACAAGGTGCACTGAAAGCGATCCGTACCCGTGATTACTGGAGCCCGTACCCGGAAAGCCCGAGCCCGCGCAAGTACGGCGAGACCGCCGATAAAGATGGTCAGGCAGCGTTTAAAGCGCACCTGAATGGCTCATTTGAACTGAAGATGCCGGGTATCACCGGTGAAGCGGGTAGCGAAGTCTCTCCGTACGGTTTTGATCTGGGCGTAAAATACCCGACAGTTGATATCGATGTGTTGCTGCCGGCGATGAAAGACGCACAGAAAGCATGGCGTGATATCGGTGTTGATGCCCGTGCAGGGATCTGCCTTGAGATTCTGAAGCGGATTAACGCCCGTAGCTTTGAAATCGGTTACGGTGTTATGCACACGTCCGGTCAGGGCTTTATGATGGCTTTCCAGGCCGGTGGCCCACACGCTCAGGACCGTGGTCTTGAAGCGGTTGCTTACGGCTACGAAGCAATGACCAGCGCACCGGGTGCTGCTACCTGGACTAAGCCCCAGGGCAAGCATGATCCACTGGTACTGGATAAGAAATTTACCGTTGTAGGTCGTGGTGTGGGTCTGGTGATTGGTTGTTCAACTTTCCCAACCTGGAACACTTACCCGGGTATGTTCGCATCACTGGTTACCGGTAACCCGGTTGTGGTTAAACCGCATCCAGCGGGTATCCTGCCAGCAGCGATCTCTATCCAGATTGCAC
Organism: Amphritea balenae; assembly: GCF_003858655.1. Lineage (GTDB taxonomy): Bacteria > Pseudomonadota > Gammaproteobacteria > Pseudomonadales > Balneatricaceae > Amphritea > Amphritea balenae. The sequence goes on along the minus strand of NZ_RQXV01000010.1, from coordinate 9,090 downwards.
AAGAGGTATTAGAAGAGCAGGGCTTGCCGCCGCACATCGTATCGATGGTTATCGATGCCGATCCGGCGCAGCCATGCACTAAAGAGCTGGCTCAGCACGCAGCCGTTAAGCTGATCGACTTTACCGGTAATACCGCCTTCGGTGACTGGCTGGAGCAGAACTGCCCACAAGCTCAGGTGTATACCGAGAAAGCCGGTGTAAACACCATTATTGTCGACTCCACTGACAACTTTAAGGGCATGATTCAGAATCTGTCCTTCACTCTGAGCCTGTATTCCGGCCAGATGTGTACCACGCCGCAGGATATCTTCATCCCGGCCGGTGGTATCGAGACAGATCAGGGCCACAAGAGCTTTGATGATGTAGCGAGCGCACTGGCAACCGGTCTGGACAAGTTCCTGTCTGATCCGGAACGTGCTGGTATGGTCTTAGGTTGTATCCAGGCAGAAGTGACCGACAAGCGTATCGACAACGCGAAAGCGCTGGGTACAGTGGTACGTGATTCTGACCGTCCGGTGAACCCGTGGTTCAAAGAGGCGCGCATGCGTAGCCCGCTGATCCTGAGCATCGATGCAGATAAAGAAGATACCTACATGGAAGAGTTGTTCGGCCCGATCACTTTCCTGATCAAGACCGACAGCACTAACCACTCTGTAGAGCTGGCACATAAGGCGGTTAGCAACCACGGTGCGATCACCATGGGTTGTTACACCACGACTGATGCGGTGCTGGATCAGATCGAAGAAGCGGCACTGGATTGCGGTGTTGCCCTGTCGAGCAACCTGACCGGCGGTGTCTTCGTGAACCAGAGCGCAGCGTTTAGTGATTTCCATGCGACGGGCTGTAACCCGGCGGCGAATGCTTGTTTGTCGGATCTGGCATACGTGGCGAATCGGTTCAGGGTAATCCAGTCACGTAAGCACGCCTGATAAACTATTGCGCTTGCTTATGCGGCGTTGAAAGCTGATTTGACTGGCTTTGCCAGAACGCACTTTTAGTGCGGCCCGAAGGGGGAGCGGAGCGAATACATGCTCACTTACACATGTAAGCTCCGCTGTCTCATCAGCTTTCGCCTTGCCTAAGTTACGCTCATTACGTTTATCTATTTTAGCTACAGTGCTTCGTTAACGAAGCGTTTGTAGTGTTAGGCTAGTTATACGAAATAAGGGTATTCCTGTATATTAAAATCAGCTAAAGTACAGGCTGAAGCAGAGTTACCTGATTATTGAAATCAAGATTATGAAAGGGAGCTTCGGCTCCTTTTTTTGTGGCAATTTTAATGGGATTGCCAACTGGCTATAGGGAACAGAAAATGAAAGTCTATTCGATCGATGGCATTACGCCGGTAGTAGATCCTACCGCATTCGTACACCCAACCGCCGTGCTGATCGGTGATGTGATTGTCGGTCCCGATTGTTATATCGGTCCTGCGGCCTGTTTGCGCGGTGATTTTGGTCGTTTGGAACTGAAGCGTGGTGCAAACCTGCAGGATACCTGTGTTATGCACGCTTTTCCCGGTACCGATACCGTAGTAGAAGAGGACGGCCATATCGGCCACGGTGCAGTGTTGCACGGTTGTGTAATCGGCAAAAACGCACTGGTCGGTATGAACTCAGTCATTATGGATGGCGCAGTGATAGGTGAATCTTCAATTGTTGCGGCGATGTCATTCGTTAAAGCAAAAATGGAAGTAGCACCGCGAACCCTGGTTGCAGGTTCACCGGCGAAGATTATTAAAGAGCTGACCGATAAAGAGGTCGACTGGAAGTCTGCTGGCACCCGTCAGTACCAGAATCTGGCCGTTCGCAGTATGACGACTATGCAGGAGGTTGATGCTTTGACTGAAGTAGAAGCTGATCGTCCTCGATTGCAGGTTGGAATGGAAGGGGTTATTCCGAAGTATAAATCTGACAAATAGCCAGAACAAAAGCAACGCTTTTGAGTGGATAGAACTCCGCTATGCGACTTGCTAGAACGTACTCCGTGCTTACTAGTGGTTAGAAAAATCGGAAAAGCCTTCTTAATATGCATTGAGAAGGTTTTTTTTGTTTAGGGGGTTATTGTTGCTTCGTAAGATTGAAGGGGTAACAGTGTTCTGATTTTGATTAGCAGCTTCTGGTTAGTGCTTCTCTTGATTGTTACGTGTATAGGTTAACTTCGGGAGTGACTCCGGCTAACTGAAATTTGTCTAAGAATTTCAGGGCACTATCTAATGTATCCGTCGATAGGCTTTTTGATTTCGCAAATTCAATCTGGCTTTGTAATGAATCGAACATATTAAATTGTTCATTCATGACTGAGTCGGTTTTAGTAGCGGTTCGCAAGTTGCCGTTTTCATTTACCAGTATCATTGATTGCGCCAGAAAGAACATTCCAAGTTCAGTTTCACCGGCGCGAGCTAAAGCATCACCTAAAGCGGCGGCATCATTTCGACTCATATTCTTAGGGTCTATAGTTGATGCCAACTCTCGTGTGGATGGCCTTTCTTGCGTGGACGGTAAAGATTGCTCTTCACTGGCAGGAAGGCTGTAAGCAGTTTTACGCGCTTGAGTGGTCAGGACTGAGAACGATGTGCTATTAATTTGCATTTGATACCTCTTCATAATGCTGTTCACTTAACAACAAGCTGCACAGGTTATACTCGAATGTTAATCGGCGGTTGTGGCCTGTAACCGTGCATTTGCTCAAATATGTCAGCTTCTGTCGGGCCTGTTCCGCTAGGGAAGGTGTTGATATCCAGCGCAGCGCCATATTTACTTTTTAGCGCTGCAACCACTTCATACTGGCTTGAACCTGGTTGAACAAGTCGTCCATCGCTGTTCTTAAAGAAAGTTTGAAAACCATTTTCGCCAAACGTCGCAACAATCTCGCCCTGCAATTTAACTACGGTACTTTGCGGGGTGTTAATCTGTTTTTCCCACAGTCCAAGCGACATCTGCGGCTTTTCATTTAGCTTAGGAACGTTGAGTAAGGCTTGGAGATTATCCGTTAATTCAATCGGGCCCTCTGGTGGGGTAACCAGGCGTACATTTGGATTACTGATGGGGATAGGTCCTGTTATTGGCATTTCTAAATCCTGATCGGCAATGGTTTTGTTTTCCTTTCCATTTTTATAAGCGATATTTGTGCCAGATTAGAATTGTGATAGCCGTTATAGGGGCACAGGGAGGGGGGGGCAGAAAGGTATATTCATTTGAAGGCAGCAGCTTGCCTTATAGGCGGCAGAGATATTCCTCTGCAAAAGAGCTATGAGGTGTTGGAGCACGCTTCGAGCTTGCTAGTTGTAGTGATTAGGAAAATTAAAAAAGCCTTCTTCAGTACTATCTGAAGAAGGCTTTTTTGTTAGTACAATATAGAAGAGGGTTTTGACTCAGTACCGTTCAGGCTGAGGTTTGGTGCCGAAGTTGAGTAATGCCCAAAAGCTCAGGCCAACCATGAAACCACAGAAAGAGAATAGCTGAAAAGTGGTGTAGAAACCGGTAGAGCCGGTCACTTCAGCTGCAGGCCAGATCAACAGCATTGGGATATCGGCAACAAAGATTCCGCCAAGCGTCAGGCTGAAGAAGTTAACCTTTTTCTTTTTCAGAATCAGACGATAAAAGCGGTAGCCGATGAAAAACATATACAAGTAAGCCACCGGAATACTGGCAAAAGCGACCCCTAAAAAATAGCCGATAAAGGTTAGAATACCGGCATCCATGTTGAAACCGGAAATATCGGCAAAGTAAGCGTAAATGGTGAACGCAAACGGCGTTATCAGCGGGGAAAGGGCCAGAGCTTTACTATCGTTCATTATTCATGTCTTCTTTGTCAGGCTTCTGTCGTCAGAGCTTTTCTATAAGCGCATCTATAAAATTAAAACACATATTACCTGAAGGGGGATACGCTGTCGTTGCTCTTAAGAGGTACTCCCTCTAATGAACGCTGATTAGACGGCGACAGGTATCCTTGCCGGACGTAGCTTCGTCGATTTTCTAGTTGTTCGAGTAAATGTAATAGCCTTCTTTCCATACCTGGGGCCATGTCTAGAGTATCAGGTCCTTCGTAAAGGGCAGGCTTGAATTGTTTTTACCTTATAGTTCATTAAGAGGGCTGATAACGGCTTTGCCACTGCGGTTTAATACGTGGGTATAAATTTCTGTTGTTCGTACATCCGAGTGTCCCAACTGCTCCTGAACTGTTCTTATATCCGCGCCACGTTCTAGTAAGTGTGTTGCGAAGCTATGCCGTAGGCTATGGCAGGATGCAGGTTTTTGAATTCCTGACTTTAATAGTGCTCGCTTTACTGCGCGTTGTAGTGACTGGTCATAGATGTGGTGGCGTCGAATCTTGTTGTTATCTCGTGGATCTGATGTTCGTTTGGAGGCTGGAAACAGGTATTGCCATGCAAATTCAAATGGCGCGCTGGGGTATTTGCGGGCGAGGGCGTTAGGTAGATAAACACCCTCCCAGCTCTGAGCATTTTTATCTTCTTGCCAATATAAACGTGCCTGGGCAATCTGCCGTCGTAATGCGGGGACGCAGCTCTCGGCGAGTGTTGTAATACGTTGTTTATGGCCTTTGCCGTCAAATACAAATATAGATAACCTCTCAATATCGAGATCCTTAATTCTGAGTCTGCATACTTCCATTAACCTGAGTCCAGAACCATACATTAACTGAGCGCAAAGGGCATAATCGCCGTTAAGTTGTGCCAACAGTAACCTGATCTCATTTCTGGATAGAACAACCGGTAATTTCTTAGGTTTACTGGCGCGCTTAAAGTCCTCCAGCTGCAGTTCTTTCTCATCCCGGCCTAAGAAACGTTTATAAAGGTACATTAAAGCGTTAAGAGCTGTTTTCTGGGTGCTTGGCGTAACATTTCGCTCAACTGCCAGGTATTCAAGAAAACGGACAATATCATATTTGTCTAATGTGTCAGGGTGAGCCAGCTGATTGAAACGAATGAAATATAAGATCCAGTAGATATAGGTTTTTTCAGTGCGTTTGCTGTAGTGCCGGGCACGCATGTGATCACGCAGTGCCTGAATAAATGGGGAAGACATAGCATATCCTTATGCTGTGTTTATATACAGTATTTAATGAAAGGATAGTTTGTGTAAGGATATACGTCAATTTGATGTTTTTCCCACAAACATCGCAATGCAATAAGCAAGGGAAAGCTTATGAATTTCAACGAATTATCACTTCTTTCAAATAAGTCCATTTCGGAGTTATACGTCAAATTGACGCGTTATAACACGTCAATCTGACGTATATTTAGCTGTTATGTGTCCGTGAAGGATTATCAATGAAAAATGAAGCAGATGTCTTTGGAAAGCTCGTGATGGAGAAATTGCGAGATGTATCAATCGAACTAAGCGAAGGTATAGTTGAGTCTAGATACGAGTCTCCTGGACATAAGGAGATACAGAACGAGATTCAGAGTTTATCGACAAAACAAAAAGAGATATTTTTAAAATGCGTAATCTACTGCGTGGATGGCGGCATAAACGATTTCGTTTTCAACCTAGATAAAGAACTGCGCCAGTCTGGCGGAATAGACATGTTGATTGACTCCAAGAATCTAAAAGATCTTTCACCTAGTTTGTCTCAGGAACTATATGGAGAGGGGGGTTGGCAAAAGAGGCATAGCAAGTATGGCAGCCAAGACACATAACAAACGCATGCAGTCGGACGTGGCCTACGGCCACGCCGCTGATGCGGGGCGTTAGCCCTAAAAGGAGTTTCATGGATCTTCATTGGAGTAGTCAAAGAGATATAGCAAATAGCAAAATTGTTAAGAGTTCTGCGTTCTGGCTTATTATTGTTCCATTAACTGCAAAAATGCTGGATGAACTAGATGGTACAATTTCAATGACAATTTTCGGTGGCAATTTTAAACTTATTACGTCATTACCTTTCTCTTGGCAATTGTTATTTTTTGCGGCCGTATTTTTTACTATAGCAGGTATTATTTATTCAGTATTTTGTCCTGATATCATAAAAAAATATTCAAACTTCTCAGAGTTTGAAAGTGATGGGAAAACTAGGATGCAAATAAACCACGCATTTAAAAAAGTAACGTGGGACTACAAAAATTCAAAGCCTAAAGCGGAATATATTCCATTCCTTGTTACCTACTTTAATTCATATTCAAATATCTCTGAAACAACAGTAATTAATGATGAGACTATCGAAGAAAATGCAAAAAAACTATTTGACGATATTGCATCAAATAAAGGTAAAAACAGTAACGCATTTTACTTTGTTCATGAAGTTTCGGACAAGCATAGACAAAAGCTGATATGGACTTCATTGGCTTTTTATATTCTTGGATTTTGCCATATTGCTGTAATTGCTATAGAGAATATTGCATTTGTCGTTAAGTCAATGGGCTAACAAGGCAAATCACACGGATGTCAAAACCGCCGCTTCGCTCTGGTTTTGCTACCAGTGTTTGCGGCGTTATGTATCTATGGAGTTTTAAATGAAGGGAATTCTAACACTTGTTCTACTATTACTATCACCACTTTTAATCGCTGCTGATGAAGACAGCGGCATCCAATTCTTTGTTGAAGGCTATCAGGCCACATTTTGCGAAAATGATTTTTTTATGAATTGTGCACAGCTGAATATGATGAGCTGTAAAGAAAAGGTCTTTATTGCTGTATCACAGTGCGACCATGCAGTTCTGTTATCCGAGGGCAGTGATGCGCGTAAGCTTGCACAAGCTACTATTGAATATGGTGCATGCATCAATAGATCCCTTGTAAAAGAATTAAGTCTTGATAGGTCGAAATATGAGTCGTGCGTCAAGCCAGCATTGAATAGCTTTCAGAAATGATGATGCCAATTAAATGTATCAATAGATATATAACAAGAAAAGTCAGCAGGACTCGCTACACGAGCCTCTGCTTTGAGCGTTAGCTGTCAAATAGGAACTCCAGTGAATGCCAGATTTTAAATGGTCCTGTAAATTTTGTTCATATGTGAACTTGCCTGGCATTGATAAGTGTTCGGAGTGCGGATTATCAGCATATGCTAGCGCTGAGGATATTGAGCTTCATGCCATACCGGGTGCCTATGAGAAGAATAAAACGATTAAAAAATACCAAGATGCCATAGTGCCTTTTATATTTCTTCCCGGCCTTGTTGCTACATATATTGTAAAAGGTCAGTTAGAAATCTTAGCAGTAGTAATGCTTCTACTAATTGTTTTGCTTTATAGAAATTCTGCCTTTCTTGCACATGCTATGAAATATAAATGGGTATTGGTGACTTTCTGTTTGTGGTTCCTCTCATTGTTTATCCTTATGTACATTCGGCGTGAGTATGTACCGATATGGGGTGATGGAGCAGGATATATTGCACTACTCTCAGTACTCGTAAATGCTTATGGTTTTTTATATTTATTCAAGAGCAAAAGAGGCAAGGAGCTATATAGTGCTTACTATGAAACAGCTAACAAGTAACAGCAGCAGATCGTCGCTGCGCGCCTCCAGCTGTGTTAGGCGTTATGAGCCCACAATTTTCGGAGAATATTTATGGCAGGTATAGCTGAGATATTTCTTGGCCCTCTACAGGGGCTTCTAAGTACGCTACAAAGTGAAAGACACTACAAAGATAAGAATACTGACGAGGCATTGCTGGCTATAAAATCTGCACTACTACAAACGAAAAAGCATATTGAACTGGGCGGTCATGAAAGAGACCGAGCAAAAGAATATGAACTAGCAGAGCTCTGGAGCGAAGCATCGATCAAAGCTAGGAGAGCAAATATCCCGTTTGCCGACGCTCTAAACGAAAAATCACGCTACTGGGAAGATCAAGAGGTTTGGGAGGAAGACCAAGCAATTGCAAAGGGTATTAAATTTTCGCAAATTGAAGGTCAGCTAGATGAATTGCTATCCAGCTCATAACAAGCAAAGACAGCATCGCCCTGCGGGCTGGACGCGCTAAAGCGCGCCGCTGCTTTGGGCGTTATGAATTAGGGAGAGTAATTGAGAGTGCGTAGAAAACTGTTAGCTTCAACAAGCATTTTATTTTTCATTTGTAGTTACATTTATTTTTTGTACATCGCGGGGCCTGTCTACACCCCAGAAGCTGAACTTAATTACTTTGTTGAAACGATCTATGCGGTAGCAGTGCCTCTTTTGCTTTCCGCTGCTTTTGCGCTCTTGTTATGGCTTATTAAGCGAGGTTCATATACTAAGTACCTAAGCAACTTCATTACGGCATTCTTTAGTATTGGTATAGTTGTTCTGCTATTTATTACTTTCCTAATCGTAGAGACTACTGCATGAAAGTTCATAACAAGGCGCACAAGCAAGGACGCAGCAAGCTGCGCCGCTTTGCTTGGCGTTAGGCTTATAAAATGAATACCCCACAATACAATGTACAGGGGCAATTAATAGAGTTTAGTGAGGATGATGTTCGGCCTGATGGAACACTTGTCATTGATGTTGTAAGAGACATATACCGGCCAACACAAAACTGGCTAGCTAGGTCAGAAAATATGGTAATACCTGACATTGTTACTGCGGAAGGTGGTCAGGTATTGGCGGGTGGTATACGTTTACCAGTCACAGTAATAATTAGTAGCTGGAGAATAAGACCGCCTAATAATTGCACAAATATTGAATTACGTGGCAACATTATTACAGAAGACGGAACATCTGCATTTGTTCAAACAGAATCGGGACATGATGTAAGTGTATACGAGGCTACCAAAAGATTAAAAGGCGGTCTTACTAAATGGAATATCATAAGTTTAATATTATTGGCAATAGCGGAAGTAATAGTTTGTGCCTGGATAATTAATGATCCAAAAGAATACGAACCATATACTGCATTTTGTCTTGTTCTTGTTACTTTTATTCAAATTGCAAGCCAGTCTAGGCATAAAGAAGCCTAACAAGGCGTTTAAATCGCTGTGCAAAAAACGCACAGCTCGGACGAGCAAAAAGCGGCTCGCCGTTTAACTGGGCGTTAGGAATCATATGGATATTTACCAACCACCCAAAAGTAGCCTTTTGGTAGGCAAAAAAGACTACTGGAGATCACTATGGTTGCTTATTCCTATCAACATATATTTGTGGTGGAAGTTAT